>JAEUVF010000010.1 GCA_016787265.1 Flavipsychrobacter sp.
ATTCCTAACAGGGTGCCCAAACCGAAAAAAATATCAAATTACCAGATACCTTTTAGCATAAAACAGGGGGGGATACCATGAATCTGAATAGGGGGATACCTTAAATCTGAAAGGGGGGATACCATGAATCTGAATCTACATTATCAAGTTCTTTCCCTTTATATTTATATCTGCTGGTCGGTGGTATACACCTGTTTAAATGGGCTTCAAGAGCTAAAAACAACATCACAACAAAGCTTGACGCATGTCCATAAAACTCATATAATTTATCTCTAATTCCTTCATCATAATCCTTATTAATAAGGTCCTGTATTAAAACCTCTTTTACTTCAAGTAACGATTTATAAGAAGAATAAGCTGAGTTAAAATATATTAGTACGGGGTCCGGCTCGGGAATTAAAAAAGCATTTTCTTCAAAAAAATAGGGAAAACATAGGGCTGCCACTCCGTTGTCAAATATAATTAAGGAATAACGATCACCTTTAATAACCTCCTCTGTCAATTCGGATGTTGTATATTCATTAAATTCATTTCTATTCAATTTTGTATTTGCGATTTCATTAGGAACTGACATTTCATTAGTGAACTTTCGTTTTATATGTTTTGATACATCCATAACATATTAATTTATGCGTTTATTCTATCCCTCTTGTTAATTGTAAATGACATACATTATATTGAAATTGTTTGAATTAAATGCCGAATTTAATTTTTAAAAATGAGCCGTTCTCTTAAAAGTTTCAACCACAGTGTCTTTATAAGTGCCGAGCATCAGAAAAGACTTTTCAAGCTTACGCATAAAGGCAACTTTTATGTGCTCATTCATGCCTCTTGCAATTCGTTTGAAAACCATTTCCATGTAAAGAAATTTTACATCATTGGGAAGTATGGGATTAATGTATATTGATTTTACAAATGCAATGGCTGTCGAAAGGTTTTGAATTTCTGGATTCCAACCAAAATCAAGGTTCTCTACCGCCATAAGGAAATGATTTTCCTGACCGCTCAACATTTTGAAGAATTCATCCTGTAGGGTAGAGACCATCACTGGAATACCAAGATAATTATATTCTAACATATGCTGAAGATAAACAGATTGGTGTTGAGGAAAATATGAAGATAGATAGCAAATAGGGCTAATTACTGTGTTCTTGTTGGCTCCAAAAGATTTTAGATATATTGAATCATTTGTCAGCAAGATGTTGGAAGGACGGTCAAGCATTAACCTATTGTCCAATAGGATGTTGAAAAGTGTGTCATGCTGAATTTTAGGTTCAATATTAACTACCCAATGCAGTCGTTCAGGAATATCTGCTTCAATGCAGTTTAAGCGTATCCATTCTAATAAGGATTGAAAGGTATTTATTCTTCTATTTTTAAATTGATCGTCGTAAAAGTGGGGCATGACTCTATCCTTGGTTATGGTAAATGATAAGGTATAGTCATTGTTACTAGTTTCAGTTAACTCATCCTCAATGAATTTTCTTAGGTATGGAGATATAAAGAATTTGTGCTCAAAGTGCATGCCTTTTTCTTTGTGCAACATATAAAATAGACAAAGACTGGTTGCATCTAATACGAAAGATGCGCCAGAAAAAGAAGTATGGCCAATGGCTGGAGATAACGCCCTAAAGGGCTTCCCCTTTTGTGATGTTAAAAAGAAATAGCAATCAACTGGATTACTGTTGAATACCCGCCGCGTCACTTCACTAAAGCTTAAATGCGCTTGATGGAAAGCTTCTAGATCTTCGTTAATCTGTTCCTGTCTTTCTGATCCCTGTACTCCGAAGTTTTCGATAAGGTGTTGTATCATTTCTTCTGGTCCACTATTAGGATATTCAAATCCTTGTAGAGTCATTCCTGAAAGGGGACTTTTACTTTCTTCATAAATCTCTTCAAACAGTGCTAAATATTTGTCCATTACGCGAACAATGAGAACGGCATCAATTTGACGACTTATTGTCCTATCAATAAACACAGTCTCACCTCTGTGTTTATTAATAAACAAGTTAGTCGGATGTTTTATGCTGGATTCTTCAGTGAATTCCTGAATCGTTATTGTGCCTTTTGCATTTAGTTTTGCAAATCTACCAACCATAATTTCATCAAAATCTTTCATTAATCCTTCGGGATAATGATGGGATAGAAAAATATAGGCTTGGCGAACCTGTGCATTTGATTTGTCTTGCGCATATTGAAATAGGTAATCTAAAGAAAATTCAAAGAACCCATTGTTGATAAAAATGGCAGCTAGGCGTACGATGATGGACTCGTCAGTGAAAGAAAATGTATTGGTAATAGGCAATAATTCCTCAATCTTTGAACTATCGCCAGTGGAATTTAATGCTTCCAGATATTCATATAGAAAATATTGGGATGCCGGAAAAGTATTGAATCCGATTTTTGCTAGGTATTCCGTTTCTTGCTTTTTCTGTTGCAATTTCATTAGATTGATTTCCATCCTTAGCAATTCATGATCGGGATTGGTCGATTCTCGAAACTTGCGCAGCAATCCTAAAAGCCCTGCTTTCTCAACATTAAGGTTGTACAATATTTTGCAATACAGAATGTAAAAATTTGATGGCAACTTTAAATCATCAACTTTTTCAATATACTCTTTTGCCTCATCCAGCATTTCCATCTGTGCTAATGCACAAGCAATTATGTAACAAGAATTTTTTTCTTGAATTGGCGTAATGTCTCTAGTATCTCTTAAAAATGCTTTAATCTGGTCGTGTGTAAACTCACCAATTCCATGTGTAAGGAACAATATTAATCTCAATATCTGTTGATAGTGAAGGGCTTCCGGGACTTTACCCATTATTAGTTCCAACCACTCTTGCCTTGTATCTCCGCTGATTACAAAGGATGGTTCAGTAAGAAATTTTGCAGAATTTTGAAATACTCCATTTGAAATAGTTGGAGCCAGGTTGAGATAGTCGAATAAATAACGAACATGCGCTGTTATTTCCTTATTTAACAAGCTCGTTACTGACAGAATCAAATACATATCCCTGTCTTTTATATTCTTTTCGATATAGGATTTTCCGATTTCAATTGATTTTTTGAAATATTTTTCTTCCCCAATTGAGTTGTATCCCTGAATCATTTTTACCACATACTCATCGGATTTGTTTTCCAATTGCAGGAAATACTTTTCCATATCTAGAATATCACTTTCCTGTTGAAACAGAGCAAACTTTATGTAGTGATAATAAAATGCATAAGTAATAAATAGGTGCTCTACCTCTGATCCTTTTAGTTTCTGCATGATTGCGGAAAGGATTACGAATGCAAATCTAAAATGATCGTTTTCTTTTAGATGGTCTAAATTAATTTGTGCACTTATCGTATTTTCTTTTCCCAAACACTTATTCAGAATATAGACATGGAAATTTAACCAGTAGCGAAAGTTTGTGTAATTGATTTCAATTTTATTCGTGACATTAATTACCGGACTAAGGCCAATGTTTTCAATTTCGTCGAGACCACCCGTCGGATTTCTTGAGGATATCCATGAATAAAGATTAAGCCTAAACTGTTCTTTGTTTTTTACACTCTGTGGTATCTTATCTAGTATAGTTTGGTAGCTTTCCTTTGCCAAGAAGCATTGAACCAGTCTGCTTGTAATATTAAATCCATCTTCTTCAACAGCCTCATTATTTAATTTTTGGGCAATTTCCAGTTCACCAAGCGCTAGATATGCCAAAGATGCATTGTTCTTATAGTCGAGATTCCCAGGGACTAAGTTGAACGCCTGTATCTGCAATTTTGCTCTTTCATCTCCATCTTCTTGATGATGAGGTCGAATTAATAATTGCAAAGTAGTTGTCTCCAAAGTAATCAATTTTGCCAAAATAGGCTTATTATTCGCTCCAGAAAGCTGAATGGCTGCCTTAAGGCTTTCTAGCCTACGTTTTGCAGAAAATGCCTTAAATAATGTAAGGTCGTCGGCGACTTCATTGAGTTGCCTCTCCCAATCAACCTGTAATGCTCCATCTGTGCCAAACGATTGTAAATCATTTTTTAATGATGTTATTTCATCTTTTATTTCCTGCAGGCCTTTTTTTAGTAAGGGGTTTAGCTTAAATATTTCTTCCTTGTAGTTGTTTTCGATGTTCAATCCTGCCAGTTTTTCATTTCCATGTATCAAACCATCAAAAATCTCAAAAAATAGCAGGAGTTGCTCTTCTGTTGGCTGAATTACTCGCGCATCAGTCGATAATTTCAATGATATTGCGTCTATGTCAAATTCACTTGTCAGCCGAAACTCAATTAGGGATGTGAACAGGGTCTCTGATTTGTAGAAGGGGATTTGATCTGTTTCTTCAATTGGGAACTTTTCTTCATATTGGTGTATTGATTCAAATATTATTTTATGAAGCTCTAATTGGTATGCATTTGCAGCGTTAGCTGTCAGTTTCCCAACTCCTGATAATATCATTTTTGGTACAATGCTCTTTAACAAAGAACCAACTGCGGCTTCCATTCCAATCATATTTATTATTTCAATAAATTATTATTCAGTTAAAAATAACAAATCCTACTCTGAAATGTAGTGCCAGTGTTCATTTCGGCTGACTATTTACTTGTTTCAATTTCAGGAGTAGCGCTACTAGTCTCTATCAGGTATTAAATCAAAAGAGGGATTGTGTGTTTTTCTCCATGATATATTGTTATCATTTATAAATTCCATCAGATTGACATAACTTGTTACGTGCAGCCGGATGACGGTTATTTAATTATGAAACAAGGACAACGATTATGGACACGGGATGAATTAATATTAGCAATTAATCTTTATTGCAAGTTGCCTTTTGGTCGTTTGCATCGTTTAAATCCTGAAGTAATCAATCTTTCCAAACTAATAAATCGCACTCCTAGTTCGGTAGCATTAAAGTTGGTAAATTTTGCAAGTCTCGACCCAAGTCTTAAAGAACGAGGTATAAAAGGAGCTTCGAATGCAAGTAAATTAGATGCTGAAATTTGGAGAGAGTTTTATAATCATTGGGATATTTTACCTTATGAAAGTGAAAAGTTATTAGCTCAATTTGAACACACAACAGTTGAACAGTTAAATCAAATCTCAGAGGAAGAACTTCCTAAAGAAGGAAAAGTTCGAGAGCAGATGGTAAAAGTAAGAGTTAATCAATCCTTTTTCCGAAGTACAATTTTAGCAGCATACAATTACACTTGTTGCATTACTGGAATAAATCAAACAGAATTTTTAATTGCGGGGCACATTCGTCCATGGGGAATTGATGAAAAGAACAGGTTGAATCCTAGAAACGGAATCGCGATAAACGCTCTTCATGATAAGGCATTTGAAGTTGGCTTTATTACCATAACGCCTGAATATGTAATCAAAATATCTCCTCAAATTTTAAAACAAAAGAGTCAACACTCTATTGACTTATTTGGAAAATATGATAATCAAAAAATTCATCTTCCATCTAGGTTTTTACCTGATGTAGAGTTTTTGAAATATCATAATGAAGAACGTTTCAAGAGTTAGATAAAATTGAGTTTGGTCAAAAATTTTCAGGTGTAAAATAACCTCAGGTGCGGTTTTAGTGAGCTAAGCCAACCATTCACCGCATGTGTGCTTTTCCCCGCAGATAATGCGGTGATTAAACGCCTGAATTCTTCCTTACCTTATGGAGACCTCATGGAAACCTCATCCTTACGTCAAGGTGGCTTAACAACTTATCTAGTAGGATATATTGGCCTTTTCAATCCCCAAGTCCGGATTTCTGAGTTGATTCTCAACTGTTCTGAGCCGATTATTTGATCTGATGAGCCGATTTTTAGAGGATTTGAGCTGATTTTTTCTTATCCGCGGCAGTTTAATTTTGTTGTGAAGAAAGGCATTTTTTAAACTTAATTTATTGATAATGAATAATATAATGTCTCTTTACTCCGGGAAGCTCTGGATTAAAACATGCGTCAATACACTAAATTTTAGCCCTCCCTACATACATCCTACAGTATGCCTACGTACATCCTTCGTATAAGAATCACTAATGCATAGATTATCAACCGAATACGACCCCATTGAATTGAATCAATTGAATCATACCCGATAGCCTTAAAATCAGTTCCTTTGTTGCCAGATCAGCCTTCCCTTCCCATGCTTTCATCCCTTCTTCAGCAACTTGGATTTCAGTCGGGCCGGGTTAGCCCGGTTCCTGGTGGTGATATCAACCAGGTCTTCAAGGTGTACAAAGGAGCGCAACCCTATTTCATCAAAATCAATGAAGCTGCTGCCTTCCCGGGAATGATGGAGAAAGAAGCCCGCGGGCTGGAAGCTTTACAAAAAGAGAGCCTGTTTAAGATCCCAAATGTTGACGCATTTGGGGAATGGGAGGGGATTCAATACCTGGTGCTTGAATGGCTTGCACCCGCTCCTAAGCAACCTGATTTCTGGCAGCGGTTCGGAGCAGCATTGGCGCATCAGCATCTGCAGAAGCAAACTGCTTTCGGCTGGACAGAAGATAATTATATTGGCCGGCTGCCACAATCCAATCGAACGTATGCTAACTGGACTGATTTCTACCTGCAGGAACGTATCCGGCCACTAGTACAACTACTGGTTGATAGAAAGCAGTTTTCAACGGGACTGCCCGACCGGCTGGAAAAACTTCGCACCGTCATTCAACAAGAATTTCCAACTGAGCCACCTGCACTGCTTCATGGAGATCTCTGGTCCGGGAATATCTCCTGTACCGGTGATGGATACCCGACGATCTTTGATCCGGCTGTGTATGCCGGTCATCGCGAAATGGATATTGGTATGACCCAGTTATTCGGGGGCTTTGATTCCAGTTTTATAGAAGCGTATCAGCATTATTATCCGCTTGAGAACCACTGGCGAAAGCGATTGCCACTAACCCAGCTCTATCCTATTCTGGTTCATGCGGTGCTGTTCGGAGGACAGTATGTGCAGGAAGCCCGCTCGATTATCACCAGTTATTAAAAAACCGGAACTGATCCTGCCAGTCCCGGTTTTGTTTATTTAGGCGTGAACAATTCTTTCAACTGTTCCACCAGCTTGCCATTGCCGTTCACGGTGATGGTGCTGATTTTTTCCGCGATCTTCTCCACGTATTCCATCTCCTTCAGTTTCCATAACATCGCGTTTTCTTCCATCAGCTTCGCAGTGTTCAGCAAGGATCGGGTGCTCGCGGTTTCTTCCCGTCTCATGATGGTATTGGCCTGCGCCCTTTTTTCGGCCACCAATACCTGGTTCATGATTTCTTTCACATCGCCAGGTAAGATGATATCCCGGATCCCGAATCCAACTACTTCCACACCCAGTGCGTCGGCCTTGTCTTTGATCCGTTCCAGCATATAGGGTGCGATGGCTTCTTTTTTCTCCAGTAACTCATCGAAGCCGAAGCCTGCCACATATTCCCGCAATACCAACTGGATGCTGATGTACAATTGCCGTTCGTATTCCTTGTTCTGCAACAAGGCCTTTTCGATATCCAGCACCCTGTATTGCGCCCAGGCATTTAATCGCAACGCAGCTTTATCCTTTGTCAGAATTTCCTGTCCGTTGATCTCCAACTGCAGTTGCCTGGTATCCACTTTCGCCACCTGGATCACCACAGGGTTCTTCCACCAATAATAGATCCCGCTTTCCAACAAGCCTTCGAACTTTCCATCCATGAACAGGACTCCTTTTTCATAGTTCTCGATGGTGTAGGTCCGCACATAAGGCGCCAGCAACGCATTGTTTAAAACCATCCGGTCGAAACCAGGATCGATAGCAACTTTGCTGATATCCACTTTCACGAATGCATAGTTTACAGGACCTTTCCAATACGTATATCTTCCGGGTTTTAAAACCGTTTTCAACATACCGTTGACATATTGCAATACCAGCTCGGTGTCTTTTACTTCCACCAGTTCCAGCATCGCTGCCAATTGTTCATTGGCCAACAGAATATTTAATTCAACAGGCGCAACGAATTCCTTTGTGGTATCGTATACATATACCTGTTCTCCATTCCAGAACCAGTAGGTACCTTGCTCCAATACTTTTTGCAAAGCTCCTTTCCGGAATACCAATCCTACTTCGTAGGCATTTACTTTTACTTGTTTCATTGTTTTGGTTTTTTGTTTTGGTTGATAAAAACCAGGGAACAGCCATCCGGCTTAGCGGAGTTTGGTAGTTTCTTTCTTAAGTAAGAACAGTTCGCTTGCTGCTATCACCCGGCAGGTCGGATGCTTCGTAACAAGGGAAGTGAACTACTGCTGAAAGGAGTACCCACAACTGCTGGCCTTCACCGGATAGTTGATTACCAACCACCGGCTGTTGTCCTGATTTTTGAATGGTCATCCTTTTTAGAGAAGGGATGTACTTCTTTTTCCAACATCCGAAGTGTTGTGTTCTACCACTGAACTATCACGATCTGATTCGTGAGCAGGATTCGAACCTGCGCTTCAAAGGGCTAATGCTCTACCACTGAGCTACTGTTTGAGAGGAAGGAATCGAACCTTCGACACTTAGCGAAAAGGGAATGATTACCATCACAGCAACAGCATACAGCGAGTTACTACTGCTGCACTGCGGGGCGCTTGTACACCCTCACCTGGTTTGTCTGTAATAGCTGATCCCCTCTTCCCTTTGGGAACCCTATTTATTGAACCACTTTGTTGGCACAACTTGAACTAGCGAACGCATGGGGCTTTGCACGAAATGCAAATCCCATCCCCATGATATAACCCATCGCTTCTTTTAATGCATCGTTACTTTTAAAACCCGGATTGGTATTGATATCCGCATGCAATTCCAGATCCACATTGTACATCGTACAGATACCACATAACCTGTAGGCCGCATCAATGCTTTTGGATACTTCCAGTAACATTCTTTGTTTGATACTCATCTTCCATTCCGTGATTTCGGGCAGTATGTACATGAAGCCACCTTTGCCTTTTCGGATCACAACGATAACAGTAGCAAACTGGGTGTGCTTGCCTTTTACCTGGCTATCGGTGCCGATGCACAATTTCAATTCATGTCCCGCTGCCTGTTCCCGAAGGATCATCAATCTGATCTCGTCCTCAATCGGCTGGCGGATGTGTGTTCCATCTAATTTTCTCCATAACTGTTCCATTTCGCTTTGGTTTAAATCATAATAAAAAACCCGGTCGTGTAACGCGACCGGGTTCTCTACTCCTGTATGAATGTTTTCTACTTCATACAACAGTTCCTCCAATCACTAATCACCTCTTGCCAGCGCTGCTCGCTGTTAAAATTTCTATGTTGTTTATTTCCTATCATTTTTTTCAATAAAAAAAGCCCCGCAATCCAGGCGGGGCTTATCTTTCAGTATTTTTATAAACTTATTGTAAGTGTACAGCAATACATGCCCCGGAAACGGTACGATACTCACTTGGAGTAAACCCGTTTAGTATTTCAATATGTTGTTTCCGTGATTGCATGTAATTTTATTTGCGATGCAAAGATGGTACAGTTTTTTTGATATTTCCAATAACGCAGTAAATATTTTTTAAAAAAAATTTTATGACTCGTATCAACAGAACATTTGTTATCGGTGATATTCATGGAGCTTACAAAGCATTGGTTCAACTCATTCAACGCATACAACCAACCGAAAAAGACACACTGATTTTTCTTGGCGATTATGTCGATGGCTGGTCGGAATCTGCGGAAGTGGTGGATTATCTCCTTCAACTTAAATCTACCATCAACTGCATTTTTATTCGCGGCAATCATGATACCTGGTGCAGTGAATGGCTGAATGGAAATCTTTCTAAGCAGGACTGGATAGATGGTGAAGGTGCGGCTACTGTTCACAGTTACAGGAACATATCCAAAGACAGACTAGTAAAACATCAATCTTTTTACAACAGCACCATCATGTACTGGATTGATGAAGATAACCGCCTCTTCATTCATGCAGGTTTTGCCTCCATGCACGGACCAATAAAAGAAACCTATTCCAGTAATTATTCCTGGGATCGCACCTTGTGGGAGTTATCGCTGGCACTGGATCCGCAGCTTCCCAAAAACTCTATCTTTTATCCCAAACGATTGAAGCTGTTCAGTGAAATTTATATCGGTCATACTCCCACTACCAATTATAATATCAGTACTCCGGTGAATAGAGCAAACCTCTGGAATGTGGATACCGGTGCGGGTTTCAGAGGACCTTTATCTGCTGTGGAAGTACATTCCAAACAAGTGTTTCAATCCGATCCTGCTTTTACTTTTTATCCGGATGAGAAGGGTCGGACTTATGTATGATTCACCTGAGCAGTCCTGCCCGGTAAGGTTTTCAGCGCCAGTCCAATCAGGAGAAATAAAATTCCAATACTAACCCAGGCACTTACATGCATGGCTTTGATGAAAGCATCCTGTGCGGCAGTTAGTAAGATGGCTCCATCTGCTCCCAACTTGCCTGCTTCATTTACCGCAGCACCCAATGTTTGTCTGGCCTCCTGCACTGACTCTGCTGGTAGTCCATCAAAAGATTTACTGAACATTAGTTGACGGTACACCGCGGTTCCCAAACTGCCGAGTACAGCCATGCCGGTTGCACCACCGAATTCTGCACTGGTTTCTGATATCGCGCTGGCAGCACCGGCGCGCTCAGGTGGTGCGGATCCTATTACGAGATCGGTCGCCATGGTAACAACTGGAGCAAAGCCAACGGAAGTGAAGAACATGGCTACAACTGTCCATAATACGGAGCTCTCTGCATCAAGTCGCGCGATGATGATAAATCCAATCGTAGCCAGCAACAAACAAAGCGCCATCAGTTGCGCATGTGATAAGCGCTTCAACAGATTCGGTCCCTGCGTGGCGCCCAGCATGAATCCTGCAAAAGAAGGCAGCGCCCATAAGCCTGCAACCAGGGGCGTGAGTCCCAGTACCAGTTGCATATATTGATACGTGTAAAAAAAGGAACCAAACATCACAAAACATCCAACACCATACAACGTAAGTGAACTGCTGAAACTGGGAATACGAAAGAGTGCGATATCAATCAGCGGATCAGCAAGTTTTGCCTGGCGTTTGATAAAGAGAAGGCCAATACCTGCACCCGCCAATATGGATGCGATGGCAACCCAACCGATGCCATAGGTTGCAATTTCCTTCAAGCCGAAAATGATCAGCAGTACCGCCGCCAGGGATAAAAAGGCGCTGAGTAAATCAAGTTTGCGCGCTTGTGGATCTTTGAATTCAGGTAGCAGGCTGGGACCGGTAAGCAAGAGTAAAAGCATTACCGGAATCGCAATAAGGAAAACAGATCCCCACCAGAAATATTGTAAGAGCAACCCTCCGGCAAGCGGACCGAGTGCACCTCCGGCTGCATACCCCAGTGCCCAGAGGCCAATCGCCTTGGTTCTTTCTTCCGGTACCTGGAACATATTGCTGATCAGCGATAGGGTAGAGGGTGCGATAGTAGCGCCTGCAATCCCCAAAACAGCACGGGCGGCAATCAGGGTTTCGGCACTGTTGGCAAAGGCAGCCAGCAAGGATGCAGCGCCAAAAAATGCAGCGCCGATCAACAGGAGTTTTCTTCTCCCGATACGGTCACCCAGGTTGCCCATGGTAATCAGAAAGCCCGCTACCAGGAAACCATAGATATCCATGATCCAGAGCAGTTGCTCACTGCTTGGATGCAAGTCTGCACTCAGTTCCGGTATCGCTAAATTCAGTACTGTCAGGTCCATCGAGTAGACTATACAGGGAAGCGCAATCACCAGCAATCCAAGCCAGTCTTTTCGGGTAGCTTTTGGTGCAGTAGTTGGTTGTAATTCGATCATGGATAAAAGGTTTGATTACAAACTTACAGGTCGCTTATATCTTTCAGGAGGGGTAAAACTGCCATTTGGAAGGTAGTTTACGACAAAGCTTCGAACTTATCCTAAGTCAAGAAATTTCTGCGGTTTAAGAAATTGATTTGTGCCACAATTTTTTAAACCTTTTTTTAATGAAAAACATTTTAGCACTGCTGCTGTTTTTTCTGGTGGCAGGAACAGGCATCGCTCAAAACACCCAACAAACAATCCGCGGAACCATCCTTGATACAGATAGCAAATTACCCCTGCAGGGAGTTACCATAAAAATTGAACAGAACAGCAACAGTATAAGCACCATTACAGATACCCAGGGTAATTTCCGTTTTGAAGCACTGACCATTGGCCGTTATACCTTATCCGCCAGTTCTATTGGATACGATAGACTCGTGCTTCCCAACCTGGTGCTTACAGCAGGTAAAGAAATGGTGCTTTCACTCAGCCTGCAGGAAGCCGCAACGGCTTTAAAAGAAGTATTCATTACCAACGACAAAAACAAGGGACAGGCATTCAATGATATGTCGCTGGTCAGCAGCCGGTCTGTTTCACCCGAACAAACCAACCGGTATGCAGGTGGCTTTAATGATCCTTCCAAGATCCTTTCCAATTTCGCTGGTGTTGCCAATACGCAGGACGGTAGTAATGATATTATTGTACGGGGAAATTCTCCCAAATACCTGCAATGGCGACTGGAGGGTGTACAAATCACCAACCCTAACCATTTTGCTGATCAGAGTGCTGTTGGTGGTTCCATCAGTACCCTCAATAATAACCTGCTCGCTACTTCCGATTTTTATACCGGCGCCTTCTCTGCTGAATTTGGAGATGCGCTCTCTGGTGTGTACGATGTAAAACTGCGGGCCGGAAACAATGAGAAATTTGAATCCATCGCCAGTATTGGTATTATCGGAACCGATCTGACATTCGAAGGACCGTTTAAAAAAGGCTACAAAGGATCCTTCCTGGTGAACTATCGCTACTCTACTGTTTCACTGCTGGACAACCTGGGACTTTTTAATGATATTGATGGGGTGTTGAATTTTCAGGATGCTGCTTTCAAAGTGGTGCTGCCCACCAATAAACTCGGTACCTTTTCTATTTATGGGCTGGGCGGTATCAGTAATTTTCGGTTTAATGATGTGACTCCGGCACTCTGGCAAACTCCCGGTAACCGGTTTATCCGGAATAAAACAGGAGAAGATTTTAAAAAGAAATCGCATCTGCTCAATGTTGGAATCAATCACACGCTGACCCTTAACCGAAACAGCCATTTGTTCACTGCCCTCACGTATTCAAGCGAAGGAATTGATGATGCCGTTTATGAAAGCTTTCTGTTTAAGGTGTATGATGATAATGGAAACTATGTCAAAGATTCCATACGAAACAACCAGCTGAATTTTGACGGAGGAATAAAAAAATCAACCTACCGGGCGGAGATGACCTATAACCACAAATTCAATGCCCGTCACAAAATTCAACTGGGTACCAAATACGGATTGCAGCAGTATGATTTCAACCAGTCGATGTTAAAAGACAGTAGTTCCATCCGTACCACGCTCGTTGACTTTAAGGATAATCTATCCACGATCCGAAATTTTATCAACTGGAGGTTCAGAATCAATGAGGCATTCAGCACCGTTGCTGGTATTCATAATATGAATGTATTGCTGAATAAAAAATCAACGATTGAACCGCGTTTTGCTATGAACTATAAACCCAATCGTAGTTCCACCTGGAGCCTGGGTTATGGCAATCACAGTGCGATGGAAAGCATTCATCACTATTTCACCCGGATTGAAAAGCAAAGCGGCCAGGTATCAGAACCCAATAAAGACCTTGACCTGCTGAAGGCCAATCATTTTGTAGTGGGCTACGAAAGAAAACTAGGTAAAAATCTGCTGATCAAAATGGAAGCCTATTATCAGCAGTTGTATAACCTGCCGGTTGCCAATTCCGATACCAATATTTTCAGCACCATCAATGAAGGACTCGATTTTCAATACGTTGATCTCATCAACAAAGGAAAAGGAAGCAACTACGGTATTGAACTTACACTGGAACGATTTTTTAACCGCAATTACTATTACCTGATCAATGCTTCTGTTTATAATTCAACCTATAAAGCACTGGATGGCATAAAGCGTAATACGCGTTTCAATGGAAATTACCTCGTCAATGCATTGTTCGGAAAGGAATTCCCGAAACTGGGCAAAAAGCAGAACAAAACCTTCGCTATCAACAGCCGGTTATTCTTCGGTGGAGGTAAGAAACATATTCCACTGCTTCGCAACGCAACTGGTAATCTTGCTGTGGATCCAGCTAACAATAAATTTTTTGATTATTCCAGGGCTTATAAAAACGGACTGGATGATTTGTATCACATGACCATTTCGTTCAGTTATAAAATTGACATCCGCCGAACTACGCACGAAATCTTTCTCAATATTGATAATATCACCAATAACAGGGCGCGTTTAACTGAGTTTTATGATCCATCGGAGCCCGGTTCTGTTGGATATATGCGCCAGTCATCCGCCTTTCCTAATCTGCTCTATCGTATTTATTTTTAACTTGATGAATTCTAAATAATGAAAGCTGCTGTACGATATCATTATTGCTCGCCGGATAGACTGAAGCTGCGTGAAGTATCGATTCCTGCTATACGTGCCGATGAAGTGCTCGTAAAAGTGAAAGCCACCACAGTGAACCGTTCTGATTGTGGTGTGCTCACCGGAAAGCCCTATGCGATTCGCCTTTTTTCCGGATTGTTCAAACCCATCAAACCTATCACAGGTACTGATTTTTCAGGAATTATAGTGGCCCGGGGTGAGCAGGTGGAACAATTTCAGATTGGTGATCTGGTCTATGGTTTTTTTGACGTAGGCCTCGGTACACATGCTGAATATGTTGCGGTGCCGGTATCAAAAGCCATCCTTAAAAAACCGGCCCATATTACGTTTGAGCAGGCGGCCGCCAGCCTGGAAGGAGCTCATTATGCATATTATTTTCTCGATAAGCTTCCTCTTTATTGTGGTGATTCCGTACTCATAAATGGTGGAACAGGAGCCATTGGTAATGCTGCGCTGCAGTTTCTGAAATACAAACAGGTACGGGTGGTTGTTACCTGTGAAGCATCCTTTGTTGATTATCTCTACAAGCAGGGAGCAGATTATGTTATTGATTATACCAGGGAAGACTTCACCCAGTTCGATGAACAATTTGATGCAGTATTTGATGCGGTAGGCAAAAGCAGTTTCGGTAAATGCAAAAGGCTGCTCAAACCTATTGGTGTGTACGTTTCCTCAGAATTGGGGCCTTATTGGCAAAATCCTTTTTTAGCGCTGGCAGCTCCTCTGATGCCTGGGAAAAAAGTACGGTTTCCATTGCCTTTTTCCATCAACAAAAGCATGGAATTCATCAACGAACTAATTGAAAAGAGGGCATTTACGCCATTGATTGACCGAAACTATCTGTTGGAAGATATTTCAGAAGCCTTTAATTATGTGATGAGCGGTCAGAAGAAAGGCAATGTTATTATTCGCATTGATTAATTTTACAGGATCAGTTATGACCCATGCAACCTGTAAATATTCCATCCAAATCAGCGTCCGCTAACCAGGTAGATGAAGAAGTATTGGCGATTCAGCAATCCTTGCTGCAATCACCCTACAACATACAGGAAGAGAAAGATTTTTTTGCCGAAAAGATTGAAATCCGGCGTGTTCCAAAAGGTGAATTCCTGATACACCAGGGACAGCGTCTCTTCTGTTCCTATCATCTTTTCAAAGGTTGCGTACGCGAATTTTATGTGAAGGATGGGGAAGAAAAAACCATCGGCTTTTACACCGCGGGCGATAGTTTGTACGATGGAGGCGATAAACTGAACCAGGAGCCCAGTTCCGTGAGTTGGGAAACAGCTTCAGAATGTATTGTTTCGGTATTTACGCATGAAGTGGAAAAGGAAATGTATCGTCGTTTCCCCCGGTTGGAGTCCTTATGCCGGATGGAAACGGAAAAGCATTATTCCCGTTTTAAAAAATCATTGCATCATTACCTGGATTCAAGTCCGGAAGAGCGATATGAAAAACTGATTGAAACCAAACCTGAATTGTTTCAACTGGTGCCGCTGTATCATATCGCCAGCTACCTGGGAGTTACGCCAGAATCACTCAGCCGCATCCGGCGGAGAATGAAGGTGTCTTAGCTTCACCGGTCGGGTGCCACCGGTCGGGTGAAATAGTAACTCAAGCCTGCAAAAAGGTAGGATCCATTATGAGCGTAGGTTCCACTGCTGCTAATTCCTGCCTGGTTGAAGACAGTGTATTCACCATCTATTACTTCACTGAAAGAGGCATTGTATTGAATGAAAAACCGCATCAGCCGGTTGTTCTTCAGTTTCCAGGTACGCCCAAAATCTATGTTGACTGAAATCCACGGTTGTGCATCATTGTTAGGATAGAGTATTTGTTCCGCAACCTTTCTATTGTTTCCCTCAACATCCGGTTCCAGAATAGCATGAAACTCCAGGTCCGGGGCTGTACTGTAATTCAATTGCAATCCCGAACTGACAGAATAATAGGAAGCTGGTCTGTTGCTGAATCTTTTTTCAAGTGCCAGTGGTAATACCAACACCAGATCATTTACCTGTGTTGCTCTCCTCTTAAGGGAAATCGCTTGCTGCAGGGGTGGTGAAAATTCAGTCTTGCTTTTCTCAAGGGAAAAATTTCTACCGGTTAATACAGCACCGATCCCTGTCAATATGGAAACAGATTGTGTGAGAGGCAGATTCAGTTTTGCCTGAACGCCAAAGCCGAAACATGCATTCGCGTCCCATTCCTTTCTGCCAGCCGTTACCGTGGTTTTTGCTGCAAAGGAATATACGCTGCCTGCTGTCAGGAGAATGGCCTTGGTGTTTTTTATTTCTTTGTTGCCTGATTCCATTTCTATTACTGAGCCTTGGTTGTTTCTTATTCGGGCCTCGGAATTTCTCTTAAGTGAATATATTGCTTCAATACCGAATCCAATTAAGCGATTGGAAAACACCCCTGTTGATATACCTGTTGCGGGAAGTTCGGTTGCATAATTTCCAACTACGACTTTACTAAGCGGGAGCGTTGCATAGGCGCCGAGGCGCCAGGATTGATTCCCGTATTTTCTGAAACCTGCAGCAACTCTTGTTGATGGCCATACTCCTTTTTGTTTATCAGGATCTGTTTCAAAAACTTTAATCAGCTCTCCATTTTCTTTATCGTAAAAGTGGCTCTCTATTGGGGCTTTAGCTGCCAAATTAAAAGAGAGGGAAGCGCCCATCTGGAAATAGGCTCCTGCTTCTTTAACTCGATCTGTTTCCACCGTTAGGGATAGCGGAATTTCCAAACTAAGAATGGTTTGATTATTCTTTAATTTCTCAACTCTTTCACCATAAGCCGGATTAAGCGCATAAAGATCAACGCTGGTTGAAACAGCAGCTCTCGTATATCCAATTTGAATTCCGGTTTGCCAGGACCAGTTTTTATCAATTGGTTTTCTGTATCCATAACCTGCCAGAATGTGGAGTTGAGGTTGACTGGTAACGCTTTTTTCACCATTGGTTCTGCTGAATTCAGTTCTTTCAGTTAATCCTGATTGGAAAATAATTTCTCTTGAGGGAAGCTGGCAAAAAGTTCTACTATCAAAATAAAAAAATCCAATAAGCAAGGCTAAACATATCCGAATCTGATATCGGCCATTTGGCAAACTAATTGGCCTTCGGATCATACTGAATAGAATTAGGTTTGATCTCCCAAGAAACAAAGCATTCAACAATCCTGCAATACTACTTATCGGTAGTATCTGTCTTATCCTCACCCGACCGGTGGCACCGGTCGGGTGCCACCGGTCGGGTGAGATTAGGGAAGTGCAAAGGCAACATACCCATCATTCCCTTTCTTGCCGAGTTTGCCACCACCACAGGCGATGACCAGATATTGTTTTCCTGCAACCATGTAAACAGATGGAGTGGCGAAACCAGGTGCCGGCAAATCAGCCTCCCATAGTACAACACCGGTTCTTTTATTGTAGGCACGAATCTTACTATCGCTGCTGGCGGCAATGAATACGAGTCCGCCTGCTGTTACAACCGGACCTCCATAATTCTCTGTGCCTGTCTCTAGTCCCTTTTCCTTTAACTCAGGATATACACCCAATGGTTTCTTCCAGGCAATTTTTCCGCTGTTGAGATCAATAGCATTCAAAGTTCCCCAGGGTGGTGAAACCGCGGGATAACCTTCCGGCGTCAGAAACTTATGATAACCGGTACCAACATAAGGCAATTTAAAATAGTCGTCGCCAGGTGCGGAAAACACTTCAAATGCAGCTCTGCCCGCTTGCTTATCTCCCAACAAAAAAACAGCTAATGCTTTTTTCTCCGACTCTGTTAAATAAGCAAAGGATGGCATCATACGCCGGCCGGAATGCAGGAGCGCTATCAAATCAGCTTCTTTGTATTTTTTTTCAATACCAATTAAAGAGGGATTATTTCCTCCTCCTTTTCGATCCGCACCATGACAGGCAATACAGGGTCCATTAAAAATCCGGTTGCCCGCTTCCCAAAGCGTTTCCTTTTTCACCGGCTCCGGCTTTTTATCTATGAGTGTCAGGATCCAGGGCATTTCATTGGCATTCACATAGAGCAAACCAGATGCTGGATCATAGGCAGGTCCGCCCCATTCAGCACCCCCATCAAAGCCAGGAAAAATAATCGTTCCCTGTTTGGAGGGTGGAGCATACATATGATCATGACGGGTGGAAAGAAATCGTTTTTTGATACTATCCTGTGAGGCAGGCGGTACTATATTATTCAGATCCTTTTCGGTTATTCCTTGCCGTACGAAGGGCTCCTGGAAGAGCGGCCTGGG
Organism: Flavipsychrobacter sp.; assembly: GCA_016787265.1. Classification (GTDB taxonomy): domain Bacteria; phylum Bacteroidota; class Bacteroidia; order Chitinophagales; family Chitinophagaceae; genus Flavihumibacter. The sequence continues at coordinate 18,735 of JAEUVF010000010.1, forward strand.
CTGGGTAGGAGAGAGGACTTCCCCTTTCAAATCGGAGTCCACCGGAACAGCTGCTTCTTCAATTGGATAAATCGGCTCACCTGTTACGCGATCTAACAGGAAGGTATAACCGGTTTTAGTCACTTGTGCCAGCGCATCAATTTTTCTTCCTTCTTTTTCAATGGTCAGCAATACCGGCGCTGTAGGCAGATCCCGGTCCCATACATCATGATGCACGGTCTGAAAATGCCAGAGGCGCTTTCCGGTTGCTGCATCCAGGGCGATTATACTGTTGGCATAGAGGTTGTTGCCTAATCGTTTTCCTCCATAGAAATCATACACAGCAGATCCGGTTGGAACATACACAATGCCTCTTTTTTCATCCATACTGAAACCGGCCCAGGCATTGGCGCCCCCAACATAGTTGTAGGCCAGGTTGTCTTCCCAGGTTTCAAATCCCGGTTCACCCGGCTGTGGGATGGTGTGAAAGATCCAGCGCCGCTCACCTGTGTGAACATCATAAGCGCGTATATGTCCGGGTGCCGCTTTTGATTCCTCCGCCACCCGCATGCCTACAATGATCAGGTCTTTGTAAATGATACCCGGACTCGTTCCTGCCACATACAAATCGGCCGCATCGCGGTCCAGGCCTTCGCGCAAATCAATTTTACCAGCGCGGCCAAAACTGCGTACAGGCTTTCCCGTGAGGGCATCAATACAATACAATTTGGAATTGGCGGAATAGAACAGCAGTTGTTCATCGCCGTTGGTATACATGGCCAGTCCGCGTGCAATGTTGAAAGAAAAATAGCCTTCCCCTTTTATTTCTTCCCCTACACTATCCATAACCGGATCATATACCCAGCGTTGTTGGCCGGTAGCTGCATCCAGCGCAAAGAGTTTGAGTTTAGGCGATATACCATAAAGCACGTCCTTCACCACAAGGGGGTTGACCTGGATCTGGGTGGAAGAATCTGCATCTCCGGTGCGGTATTCCCAGGCCTGTTGTAATAACTGCACATTGGAAGTATCAATCTGGGCGGCTGCCGAATAGCGGTTATTCTCCTTCGACCCGCCATACACCGGCCAGTTGAGGTTGGAGGACTGCTGTGAACAGGCTCCTGCCAGGAATGCAATCAGGCTAAGAGCCCGAAGGGATTTCTTCATTCCCCTAATATACATCACTCACCCGACCGGTGGCACTCCACCAAAGGAGGATGAATTACATACCGTATTGAGCAAGGAACTTAATCCGCATGATCTTCAGCTGCTCCCAGGAGTAATTACTGTCAGACATTTCTTCCTGCGCCACCTGCAATGATGAAGTCTCGCAGCTTTTGAAATAGTCGAGTATCTCTTCCTGATCGTATTCATCCAGCATTTCATCTATGGCATAATCCAGGTTCAGCTTGGTACCGCTGGCCGCGATGGTTTCCATCTCTTCCAGCAAGGCATCGAGCCGAAGCTCTTTGTTCTTCGCGATAGTCTCCAGCGGAATACGTTTATCCGTTTGTTGAATGATATAAACTTTCAGGCCGCTCTTGTTCACCACACTTTTCATCACAAACTCATCCGGCTTCTCGATATTATTATCCTCCACATATTTCGCAATCAGCTCCACAAAGGGTTTGCCATAACGAATCGCTTTCCCCTTACTCACGCCCTGGCATTTATCCAGCTCCGATACCTCAGTAGGGTAGAGGGTTGCCATATCCTGCAGCGATGTTTCCAGGAAGATCACAAAAGGTGGCAGGCCTTTTTTCTTGGCTTCCTTTTGACGTAATTCCTTCAGCATCTCAAACAGCTTTTCATCCACTGCAGACACTGCGCCACCGGTTTCTACTCCTTCCTCATCATCTTCGTTGGCCTCTTCATAGAGGTTATTCAACACAATCTTGAAACTCTTCGGCTTTTTGATAAATGCCTCACCAGCTTTGGAGAGTTTCAACACACCATATTCTTCAATATCCTTCGTCAAATATCCTCCCAGTAATAACTGCCGGATCAGTGTACTCCAGTAATGATCGGGCTGATCCTTCCCTGCTCCAAATTCATCCAGGCCATTGTGGCGGTACATCTGGATCTGGGGAGTCATCCGGCCAATCATCACACTCACGGTATAGTCGGTTGCAAAACTTTCATTGAGTTTCTTCACCAGCTTAAGCACTTTTACGGCATTGTCCTTCGCTTCCACCTGCTCTTTGGGATGTTTACAGTTATCACAACCGCCACAATTTTCCTGTGTCCACTCTTCTCCGAAATAACTCAGCAGGATCTTACGACGACAAACACCGCTCTCTGCATAAGCCACGGTTTCATTGATCAACTGCGCACCTACTTCCCGTTCACTCAGGGGTTTATCCCGCATCAGGTGTTCCAGTTTAGCCACATCCTTATGCGAATAATAAAGAATACAATGTCCTTCCAGTCCATCCCGACCAGCACGACCGGTTTCCTGGTAATAGTTTTCAATACTCTTGGGAATATTATAATGAATCACAAAGCGCACATCCGGCTTGTCGATACCCATTCCAAAAGCGATGGTTGCCACAATCACCTGGGTATCCTCATTAAGGAATTTATCCTGGCGTTCGGCCCGCAGTTTGGAATCCAGGCCGGCATGATAAGCAACTGCCTTGATGCCATTCGCCACCAGCACATCGGCCAGTTCTTCTGTGGTCTTGCGGTTAAGAGTATAAATGATGCCACTTTTACCTTTATTCTGAACAATGTATTTAACCATGTTCCGGATCGTCTGATCCTTCTTGATCTTGGGCTGGATCTCGTAGTAAAGATTATTCCGGTTGAAGGAAGAAATAAAGATCTCCGGATTCCGCAGTCCTAGGTTCTTCACAATATCACTCTGCACTTTTGGGGTAGCAGTTGCTGTCAGGGCGATGACCGGTATCTTATCATTGATCTCGTCCATCATTTCACGCAGGCGGCGGTATTCAGGTCTGAAATCATGGCCCCATTCCGAAATACAGTGTGCCTCATCCACCGCGAAAAAACTGATCTCCAGGTCGCGGAACAGTTCCAGGTTCTCAGCCTTGGTCAGGGTTTCGGGAGCCACGTATAACATTTTGGTATGGCCCTGCTGAAGGTCGTCATGAACTTCACGAATTTCTTTTTTGGTGAGCGTGGAGTTCAGAAAATGCGCCACATCATCCTTACTGCTATACCCTCTCACCAGGTCTACCTGGTTTTTCATCAGGGCAATGAGGGGAGATACGATGATCGCCACACCTGGCATCATCATGGCCGGAAGCTGGTAACAAAGACTTTTACCTCCGCCCGTGGGCATGATCACAAACGTATCGCGACCCGCCATCAGGTTTTCGATGATGGCTTCCTGTTGTCCTTTGAAACCTTTGAATCCGAAATATTCCTGTAAGGAGTCGGAAAGAGATAGACTCCCGTTATGAGGAGCGGCGGCCTTTTTTTTGGTGGCGGCTTTGGCCGGTTTTGCAGCAACTGACTTGGCAGTGGTGGTTTTCCGGGATTTTGATGATGTTGACATGTCCTTATATTTTCAATCTCACTTGAAGCAGAACTCTCATAAGTTAACGAAAAACTGGCAGTGGATTTGGTCCTTTTTCGAAGGGGATGCGAAATTACTGAAAATAAGGGGTGAAAAACACCCGAAATTGTTAATACCGAACGCTCCTTAGCCAAATCTCCTATTTTTGTGCCGCCTGATATGAATACGGAACAAATTCTGGCCGTCGGCCGCCGAACTGTTGAATTGGAAACCCGCTCTGTGGAAGGGTTACAAGCCTATCTGAACGAGGATTTCGCACAGGCGGTTCAGGCAATCTTCCACTGTAAAGGAAGGATGGTTGTCAGCGGTATTGGCAAAAGCGCGATTGTAGCCCAAAAGATTGTTGCTACCCTCAATTCCACCGGCACCCCGGCACTCTTTCTTCATGCTGCAGATGCCATCCATGGAGACCTGGGCATGGTTCAGGAAGCTGATATCGTATTGATTATCAGCAAGAGTGGTGAAAGTCCGGAAATCAAAGTGCTGGTTCCACTGATCAAAAATTTTGGCAATCAACTGATTGGAATGGTCGGACAAACACAGTCCTTCCTGGCGCAACAGGCTGATTTTGTGCTAAATACCACGGTTTCGAAAGAGGCCTGTCCCAATAACCTGGCACCCACCAGCAGTACCACGGCACAAATGGTGATGGGCGATGCTTTGGCTGTTTGCCTGATGGAAATGAAGGGTTTTAACGGACAGGACTTTGCCAAATTCCATCCGGGAGGAAATCTGGGTAAGCGGCTTTATTTAAGGGTAAAAGACCTGTATGTCCAGAACCAGCGCCCGCAAATTTCGCCGGAAGCAGCGCTGAAGGAAATCATTATCTCCATCTCCGGCAGCCGGCTGGGGGTAACCGTTGTAACGGATTTCAGCCAGAAAGTGCTTGGCGTAATCACTGATGGAGACCTTCGGCGCATGCTGGAAAAGGAAGCTGAGCTCACCAGTGTGCGGGCGGAAAAAATCATGACACGCAACCCCAAACAGATCGGTCCGGATGCCATGGCAATCGAGGCCCTGGATCTTCTCCGGAAACACGATATCACACAATTAGTAGTAGTTGACACAAATCAGCACTATCTTGGCGTTTTACATTTACACGACCTAATAAAAGAAGGCCTTTTATAATGAACAAACATCACTACGTAGCCATTATGGCCGGAGGAATCGGTAGCCGCTTCTGGCCTATGAGCCGTACGAATTACCCGAAACAGTTCCTGGATATCCTGAATACGGGTAAAACCCTGATCCAATGGACTTATGATCGATTTGCAGAATTCATTCCGAAAGAAAACATATTTGTTGTTACCTCAGCTGAATATGCTGATATCGTAGCCACACAGTTGCCTGATCTGCCCGTTACCAATATCCTGGGAGAACCCAGCCGGAAGAATACAGCTCCCTGCATTGCTTATATTTCTTTCAAGCTTGAGCAGATGGACCCCCAGGCCAGCCTGATTGTGGCTCCCTCTGATCACCTGATCCTGGATACCATCGCTTTCCGTAAGGTTTGCCTGGAAGCACTCAGTTTTGTAAATAAACACAACGCATTCATCACGTTAGGAATCAAGCCTACGCACCCGAACACCGGATATGGTTATATCCAGTTTGAGCAGCATGCGATAACGGATAATGTTTTTAAGGTCAAAACTTTTACAGAAAAGCCCAACCTGGAACTGGCTAAAACATTTGTGGCCAGTGGGGAATTCCTCTGGAATGCCGGAATTTTCATCTGGCAGGTAAAGAATATCCTGCCCGCCTTTGAAAAATACCTGCCGGAAATGTATGAAGTGTTTGTGGCAGAAAAAGACAAGTTCAATACCCCGGAAGAAGCAGAAGCACTGGAAGCTATTTACCCGCAGTGTACCAATATTTCAATTGATTTTGGAATTATGGAAAAGGCTGACAACGTGTATGTTATACCTTCATCCTTCGGCTGGAGCGACCTGGGTACCTGGAACAGTGCCTATGATAATTTCGAAAAGGATTACCTGGAAAACGCTGTAGCAGGGAATAATGTTATCGTGATCGATGCCACCAAATGTATGGTGCATGTACCGGATGACAAACTGGTTTTGCTACAGGGACTGGATGACCATATCGTTGTAGATACCAAAGACGTATTACTGATTTGCAGAAAAGATAAAGAGCAGGATATCAAGGAGTATGTAAATGAAGTAAAGCGGAAAAAGGGAGAAAAATATCTGTAATCGATTTTTACCATTCATAAAAATTAACAAAATGCCATGACTCCGAAAGTCCTGGCATTTTTGTTTTACAAGTAACATTGCATTTGGACCATTTATAAACCGCATCCAATGACAAGATATAATTACGCTTCAGGAGCTCCCTGGGAAGATATTGTCGGATATAGCAGGGCCGTAAAGGTTGGCAATACCATTGAGGTTACCGGAACGGTTGCCATCAATGAGCATAATGAACTGGTAGGGGCAGATGATGCTTATGCGCAAACCAGTTTTATCATACAAAAGATTGCACGTATTCTGGAGCAGGCCGGTGCCAGTCTCAAGGATGTTGTGCGCACCCGTTTGTTTGTGACGGATATCAGCCGATGGGAGGAATACGGTCGGGCACATGGAGAATATTTCGGAGCCATCAAACCTTGTACTACCATGGTAGAAGTTAGCTCTTTAATCGCTCCTGAATACCTGATCGAAATTGAAGCTACTGCGATCATTGCTGCCAATTAGAACCAATAAACCTTAAAGAGAAATGCAAAAACAGGTTGCCTATTACGAAAACCTGGTTGAATCTTTTCGGGATACCAGTGCGCTGGAACCGAATTCACCTTACTTTGATATATTACGATTTGAAGAAATACCGCTTCGGCTGCAGGATAGCTCAGGCAGCCCTTTCCGGTTGAATGCCTTTGTTGTTGGGCTGGTAACCAATGGAGATTTCAAGCTGAGCATTTCCAATGAAGTATATGAGGTAAAGGGAAATCAGCTCTATTTCACTTCACCCTGGCATATCAGGCAATACCTGAACATTGAAAACTGGAATGGATTTCTGATGTTCTTCACGCCTGATTTTATTTTTCAATATCCACAGGGTGAATACATATTCAGAGAGTTCCGCTATTTCCACACCGAAAACGGAATGATGTTTTCTCCTTCACCGGAACAGCTTGCCAAATTACATGACCAGATGGAGGCCATGTACTACCTGCTTCGCAGCGATCATCCGGAAAAGCTCAAGATGCTCTTCCACTACCTCAATATATTTTTATATGAGTGTAAGGATACCATGTCTGAGATGGCTGTTCCCCGAAGTGGACCAAAAGATACTACCATTAATAATTTCCTGCAGGCGCTCAATACCTATTTTATTGAGTTGAACAAGGGAAAAATGGACAAACCACTTACGCTTAAATACGTGGCGAATGAACTTCACCTGCACCCCACCTATCTGAGCAACCTGCTGAAACAACAGACAGGTAAAACCGCAGCCCAGCTGGTTCGGGAACGTCTGATACTGGAAGCACAATCCCTGTTGAAAAACACGGATATGACAGTTGCCGAAGTGGCCTATTACCTTCATTTTAAAGACAATTCCAATTTTGCCAAGTTTTTCCGTCACCAGGTGGGTATCAGTCCCTCTGATTACCGCGAAAGGGCCAAATTGCCAAATGAATAAAAACTACCGCATAAAGTTATACTACTACCCTCTGCTGAATAAGAAGGCATGTTATCTTCAATACGCAGTCTGTTAGCAGCAGATTGTAAAACCTCTTCTTCATGCAGGTTTTAGGGTGGTCCTTATAGAGTCCTTAACGGGACTCTATTTTTTTTGTCCCCTATCTTTGAGACATGCAGGGTACTACCATTTTCACTACCATGAGTGCGTTGGCTCAGGAATACAAGGCTATTAATCTTGGTCAGGGCTTTCCGGATTTTCCTATGAGTCCGGTATTAACCGAAGCAGTTTACAACGCGATGCAAAAGGGATACAATCAATATGCGCCGATGGCGGGATGGTTACCCTTACGCGAAGTACTCGCAGAAAAAATTGACTTCCTTTATGAACAGTCGGTTGATCCGGATACAGAAATTACAATTACTCCAGGCGGAACCTATGCTATTTATACTGCACTTACTTCTATAGTAAGTCCGGGCGATGAAGTACTGGTGCTGGAACCAGCTTATGACAGTTATGTTCCCAATATCCTGGCCAACCATGCAAAGCCAGTGCTGATATCGTTGAACCAACCTGATTTTTCAATACCCTGGGAAAAGATAAAGGCTGCAGTAAATTCTAAGACGCGGGCTATCATCATCAATACACCCCATAATCCAACCGGAACTATCTGGTCGGCAGCTGACATGCAGCAACTGCAGGAACTGGTAATCAGCAATGGGCTCTATGTTATCAGTGATGAAGTATACGAACACCTGGTTTACGATGGTGCAACCCATCAGTCGGTGCTGAGGTATCCTGAATTGGCTCAACGCAGTTTTGCCTGCTTCTCTTTTGGAAAGACCTTTCATTGCACCGGTTGGAAAATCGGTTACTGTGTTGCACCAAAAGAACTTATGCAGGGGTTCAGAAAAATTCACCAGTATAATTGTTTCAGTGTACATACTCCGGCACAGGTTGGTATTTCGGAGTTTTTAAAAGATCGTTCTTCTTACCTGGAGCTGGCATCCTTCCTGCAGGAGAAAAGAGATTATTTCACTGAATTGATGAAATCAACCAGATTTAATCTGCTCCCTTCAAAAGGTAGCTATTTTTGCTGCGCAGGCTATGAACGTATCAGTGAGTTGCCGGATCTTGATTTCGCGCTGCATCTCACCCGCGAGCATGGCGTAGCCACAATACCGGTATCTGCTTTCTACCAGGATGGACAGCCGAGTCCATACATCCGCTTTTGCTTTGCGAAGAAGAAAGAAACGCTGGAAGCGGCGGTGGAAAGGCTGGGTAGAGTGTGAAACGTCAGACGTGAAAAGTCAGATGTGAGAAGTGAAAAAAATTGTACAACTATATAAATACCTGTTGAGCTATTTGCGACAGCGGCTCAATCGTTTACAGTACATGATGTTTGTAGCTGTGATTACTGGATTGATTGCCGGACTTGCAGCTGTATTACTCAAAACCTTTGTTCATTTTTTGCAGGAGTGGATCAACCGACCGGTTAAAAACGATTATATATACCTGTTATTCCCCATTGTCGGTTTATTGATTGTTGTGTTTCTCAAGAATCGTTTCTTCTATGGCTACATTGAAAAAGGTGTGGCAATGGTACTCCGGAGTATTGCTGGTAAAAGTTCCTTTATTCCGCTTTCTGATACTTACAAACATATGGTCACCAGTGCGTTTACAGTTGGTCTTGGTGGTTCAGCCGGATTGGAAGCTCCTATTGTTTCAACCGGTGCAGCCATTGGTTCCAATACAGGCCGCATCCATGGGATGGAATACAGGGAAAGAACTCTCCTCATAGCCTGTGGGGCGGCCGCAGGTATTGCAGCGGTTTTTAATGCTCCTATTGCAGGTGTAATATTTGCTATTGAAATTCTGTTGACAGAAACCATTGTCAGTTATTTTATACCACTGATGATTGCTGCTGTTACCGGAGCACTTTGTTCCCGCATCATTTTACAGGAGTCGATTCTTTTTAATTTTCGCCTTCGGGAAGCTTTCGATTATTATAATGTTCCCTTCTACATACTGTTGGGTTTCGCATCCGGATTTATTTCTCTTTATTATGCCCGGGTTTTTAAAAGCACGGAGAAAAAAATAGTTGGTATCACCCGGCGCCCTTACCAACGAGCCATTGTTGCAGGTATTTTTCTTGTTTTGCTGATGGCAGTTTTTCCTCCGCTTTTTGGTGAAGGGTATAACACTATCAGCTTACTGGCCAATGGAAACCCGCAGGGAGTGGTGGAAAAGTTTATCGGTCGCGAGTATATCAATGAATGGGGACTGCTGCTGTTTGCCGGTGCCATATTTTTATTAAAACCAGTTGCAGCAGGTATCACTATTGGAGGGGGAGGAAATGGGGGAAACTTTGCGCCTTCGTTATTTGTAGGCGCTTATCTTGGTTTCTTTGTTTCCCGATTGGCGAACAATACCAAATGGCTTAGCCTTCCCGAAGCAAATTTTAGTTTGGTTGGTATGGCAGGTGTGCTGAGTGGCGTGATGTATTGCCCGCTTACGGCAATCTTCCTGATCGCAGAAATCACCAACGGTTATGAACTTTTTATTCCGCTGATGCTGGTTTCCGCCATCTCCTTTTTCATTGTCAAACATTTTGAACCCTATTCCATGGAAACCAAACAACTTGCCATGGAAGGATCCATTTTTACACACCGCAAAGAAGATAATATTCTGAGCCAGTTACGGGTTTCAGATTTCAGACTGGAACAATATGCTACCATACGCAATGATCAAAGCCTGGCCGATTTTGTCAGCCTGATTAACAGTGTCAGTAAAAACCTGTATGCTGTAACGGATAAGGAGAACCGATTTGTTGGAATTGTAGAATTGAATGATTTAAAAGGCCGGTTATTTGATCCAAGTGGATTGGCACAGGCAAAAATCCAGACCTATGTAAAGAAAGCTCCGGCAGTAATCACACCGGAAGAACCAATGAAAAAAGTAATGGAAAAAATGGATATTACCCAAAGCTGGTATCTTCCTGTGGTGAACAATGAAAAAGAGTTCCTGGGCTTCCTGTCTAAAGCCCTCATATTCGAGAAGTACAGGGAGGCGTTGGCGAATCAGGCGGATCTATATACGTGAAAGGTGAAAGGTGAAAGGTGAAAGGTGAAAAAAGGAACCCTGAAAGTCGAAGACTCAAATAAAACTCTGGCAACATGAATAAGGCGACAAGGTTTGTAAAATGGTTTCTGTGGGATCGGTTTAATCTTCATGGAGATGCTGCGAGTCCGGTTGAAAGCATTGAATCTTTTAAACGAAATGTAGATTTCAAGGGGACCAATCTCTGGATTCTCATCTTCGCAATTTTCATTGCTTCAATCGGACTGAATGTAAATTCTACTGCTGTTATTATTGGCGCCATGTTGATATCGCCACTGATGGGGCCTATTATGGGTTTTGGGTTGGGTATCAGCATTAACGACTTTCAACTGGTGAAAAGAGCACTGCGCAATTTAGCAGTGGCGGTTTTTATCAGTATCTGCACTTCAACCTTTTATTTCTGGCTTAGTCCGCTTAGCGATGCCCAATCTGAATTACTGGCCAGAACCTCACCCAACCTCTATGATGTACTGATTGCTTTCTTTGGCGGACTGGCCGGAGTTGTAGCAGGTACGCGCAAGGAAAAGAGTAATGTTATTCCAGGGGTTGCCATCGCCACCGCCCTGATGCCGCCACTTTGTACTGCAGGTTATGGAATTGCATCCGGACAGTGGGGGTATTTTCTGGGGGCCTTTTACCTGTTTATCATCAACAGTGTTTTTATCAGTCTGTCGGTTATCCTGATTGTCCGTTTTCTGAATTTTCCAAGGGTTAGCTATATCAATGACAAAGAAAGAATCCGTGTCCGGAATTATATCTGGATTGTGACCCTGCTGACCCTGCTGCCCAGCATTTATTTTGCCTATCGCCAGGTTCAGAAAAATATCTACCAGAAAAATGCACAACGTTTTATTGACACGGAAATGCAGTTCAATGAGGCAACCCTGCTTCGTCAGAAAATTGATCCCAACCAACGAACACTCGAATTGGTGTATGTGGGCATCATGGTTCCGGATAGTTTGATTGAAGTGCGCAAACTGGAGCTTCCAAAATATGAACTGGCAGGTACAGAAATCCGCATCCGTCAGATTGGAATTACAGACAGCGGCCGGATTGCACAGCTAAAAGCCAGTTTAACCAAAGAAGAACAGGGTACTGAACTCACCAAAGCCAATGCGGAGCGGATCCAGGAACTGGAAAACCAGGTCAAACATTACCAGGAAACCGAATTGGACCGCAGGAATATGTTTTTGGAAGCCCGGGCGATCCAACCTAAAATAACAAGCCTGGCGCTTGAAAACACCATCTTTGAAAGAGCCGACAACAAATCAGACACCCTGCAACTCGTATACCTGGAATTTTCGCGCCGACTCACTGCGAATGAAGCAAATCAACTACGAACATGGGTAGAGGCAAGGTTGAAAACCAATAAGTTCAAGCTGATTGCTGAACCCGATTTGCCCTGAGCGCCTCCTTTTTAATCAATTTATAATTAGGTTCTCAAAGCCCCCCAATTGAATCTGTGTATTTTTACAGGTGAAAAAGTCCCGTATGGCTTATGCATGACATCAGTATTCTGTTGGTTGAAGACGAAAAGAAAATTGCCGAGACCCTGAAAAAAGGGCTGGAAGAGCAACAATACCAGGTTGAAATAGCTCCCGATGGGGAAACCGGCCGGCTTATGTTCGATAATAAAAATTATGACCTGATCATCCTGGATATCAATCTTCCGGGTATGAATGGATATGAATTGCTGCAACATATACGGGGTGTCAATCAGCAGGTACCGGTTCTGATGTTAACTGCATTAAGCAGTACCGAGGATAAAATTGAAGGATTTAATACCGGCGCGGATGATTATCTCATAAAGCCCTTTGATTTTGCTGAGCTGGTGGTCCGCACCCGGGCACTGATCAAGCGGGCGCAGCAGGCAGCTCCTGTTGGCAAAAGTCTGCGGGTGAACGACCTGGTAATCAATCTCGACAGCAAAGAAGTTTCGCGCGCCGGCAAACCCATCCAGCTTACCGCCAAAGAGTTCCAGTTGCTGGAATACATGATCCGTAATAAGAACCGGGTTGTATCCAGGGCAGATATCGCACTCAATGTATGGGATATAGATTTTGATACCGGCACCAATGTTATAGATGTTTATGTAAATTTCCTCCGTAAAAAGATTGACCGCGATTACGAACAGAAACTTATTCACACGCAGGTGGGGATGGGCTATGTGCTAAAAGAAAATTCCTGATTTGACCATTCGCACCAAAATAACCCTGCTGTTTTCAATCCTGGTAACAGTATTGTTATTGGCGACTTCTTTTTCTGTTTATTATTTTTCAGCCCTCGAACGTTCCTCCGTATTTAAACAGCGACTATCCGGAAGAGCACATAATGCCTCTCAACTCTTTTCCATTTTAGGTGATACCAGCCAGGCACTGCTGAAAAAAATTGATGCAAGCAATGCGAGGTTTTTTTCCCGCAAATCCATCCGGATCTTTTCAGTTGATAAAGAACCGCTCTATGTTTTTAATACAAATCCCGAGGATGAATTTACTGTCGGCAACGATATCATAAATTCGATCCTCGCAAAGAATGAACTCTCTTTTAAAATTGGTGATCGCGATGCATTCGGACAATATGTAAAATCCGTACGGCAACCAATTGTAATCATTGTTACTGCCTATGATGCGGATGGTCATAAGTGGTTATCGGATTTGAAAAAAATTCTGGCTCTAACCATGATCGCAAGTATACTGCTGAGTATACTTATTGGAACTATTTTTTCCAGGCAACTGGTCAAACCCATCTCCAATATAATAGAAGAAGTAGATAATATTTCTACACATAATCTGTCTCAACGAATTGATGCTGGAAGCGGGCAGGACGAGTTATTCCAACTCGCACGAACGTTCAATGAATTACTGGATCGCATGCAGGAATCCTTTACGATTCAGCGGAGATTTATTTCGAATGCATCCCATGAATTATCAACTCCATTAACTTCCATTTCTTCCCAGCTGGAAGTAGCCCTTCAAAAGCCACGGTCCGATGAGGAATACCGGTCAGTAATGTTATCTATCCAGGAAGATGTTCAGCAGATGCGTCATCTTACCAAAAGCCTGCTGGAGATTGCTAAAACTGGTCATAAAGGAAGTATCGAATTAGATGAAATACGTCTTGATGAAGTAGTATTAAAAGTGACAGGTGCCGTTCAAAAACTTTCATCAAGCTACCAGGTACAGTTAAACTTTGAAGAGTTTCCGGATGATGAAAGTAAATGTATGGTCTTCGGAAACGCCGATCTGTTATTCAGTGCCTTGAAAAATATTGTGGAAAACGGATGTAAATACTCCCCGGACCACACCAGTCTGGTTCAACTCAGATTTACTGAAAAAGAACTGATCACCGAGATATCCAACAAGGGTGATATTATTGCACAGGAAGAAATTGAACATATATTTCTTCCATTTTATCGCTCTCCCCATAATGCCCACCAGAAAGGATTCGGGCTTGGACTTGCCCTCGCTAAACGTATCATCAGTTTACATAAGGGGCAACTGGAAGTAATGAGCAGTGAAACTGCCGGTACCGTTTTCCGTGTTACCCTGCCCGCAGCTTCGATGTTCCGCTGAGAAACATCCTTTTAATTTTCTTTTAATCTGTGTTTAATCGGGTCTTAATACCCCATTACCATATTTGAAGACTAGAATTGTGTGAATATGGTAACAGTAATTATCCCTGCTTTAAATGAAGCGCAAACAATCGGCCAGGTAGTTGCCTTTTGTCTCTCCCAGCCGGTTGTTTCCCAGGTGATCGTTGTGGACGATCAGTCGGTGGATGATACCGTTGCTATAGCCAGAAAGGCTGGTGCCGAAATCATCATCAGTGCAACGCGCGGAAAAGGTATCTCAATGAAAGAAGGTATACAGGCTTCCCGAAATGAACACCTTATTTTTCTGGATGGTGATATTGAGTACCCGGAAGACACTATTGAATTGCTTGCCAAACCCTTACTGGAAAATGAAGCTGACTTTGTAAAAGCTACTTTTTCAAGAAATGCAGGCAGGGTTACCGAGTTGGTTGCAAAACCACTGCTTAGCATCTTTTATCCCGGACTGGCGCATTTCAGTCAACCACTCAGCGGAATGATTGCTGGTCGTAAACAATTCTTTTCGAGAATTGAATTCTTCCAGGATTATGGGGTCGATATCGGAATTCTGATTGACATGTTTCTGATGCGGGCCAGGATCAGTGAGGTTGCCATCGGGCATATTGAAAACAAAAGCAAACCCTGGCATGCTTTGGGTAAAATGAGCCGAGAGGTAACAAGGGCTATTATCATGAAAGCCATGCGGCAGAAGAACGAACTGGTCAATCTCAACGAACTTGAGCTTGTTAACCTGATTTCATCCGAAATGAAATCTGTAATGGAAGACCAGGTGAACCAGATGAAAAAAATGGTAGTCTTTGATATGGATAATACCATTTTCAAGGGAAGCTTTATTGAAACCTGTGCAGATAAATATGGATTTCGTAAGGAATATGATCAGATCCGTCAGCATGAAAAAGATGCGTCCGCATTTACCAAGCGGGTATCCCTGCTGTTGAAAGGCATCAGTATGGATGATCTGCTTCAGACAGCCACCGAGATTCCCATGATTGAGGATATTCAGTCGGTAGTAGCCATGCTGAAGCAAAGAGGATATCTCGTAGGAATTGTAAGTGAAAGCTATCACCTGATAACTGAATATGTAAAAAACAAGATTGGTGCAGATTTTCACCTCGCCAATCAGTTGGAATATTTTGAAGGGAAAGCTACCGGAGAGGTACGCCTGCCTTCTTATTTCTATCATAACGAAGAAAGCAGTTGCACGCATCCTATTTGCAAAACCAATGCGCTGAGACATCTTTCCAGTAGATATGAGATTCCATTGGAAAATTCAATTGTAGTGGCAGATGGAGAAAATGATCTCTGTATTATTGAGCAGGCGGGTGTAGGTATCGCTTTCTGCACCACGAATGAGCTCCTTCGCTTTGTTGCGGATGGAGAAATCACTGAACCGGCGTTCTCAAAAGTGCTGCAATATGCCAACTGAGTAAACTATGGAAAAATTATTAAAACAGATTCTGGTGGTGGTTGATTTTTCAGAAAAAAGTCGCCAGGTGTTGGATAGCATCCTGCCCATGGCGAATGAACTGAAATGTGATATTCACCTGCTGTATATTGTACCGCCATCTGTTTTACCATTTACCATTAACTCCAGCCAGATCATTGCTGTTAAAGCGGATCATACTGCCCTTGCTACAAGTCGAATGATGGCTATGCAGGGAGAATATATTCCACAGATGGAGAAAGGTCGTTTTATCTATAGCCATGTGATGGAAGGCAGTATTGAACGCAGCATCCGGAATTTCACGATGCGGCATGAAATTGATCTGGTAATTATTACGCATCGTCGTCGATTCGCCTGGAGTAAGTTTTTAAGCAGGATTAATATCAACCGGCTGACCCGTAAAATTCAGTGCCCGGTTTTAAACATTCCTGAATCAGCGCATATTCATCATATCAGGAATATTGTATTACCCGTAACCAATGTACTGCCGCTTCGGAAAATAATGTTCGCGAGCTACCTGGCACAATATCATGACGCGCGGATTCACCTGGTTGCTTTAAAAGAAGATGCTGAAGGGGAAGCAGAAAAGGATAATTCCTATCTCTATAAAGCGTATCAGCTGCTGAGAGATAACACAGATCTGGCCATTGAATGTCATCCTGTGATGGGTGAAAATATTGCTGACACCACCTTGCAATACGCAGAAAAAGTGAATGCGGATCTGATTGTTGTACAACCTGGAAAGGAAGTTGAGTTGCCAGGATTTTTAAACAATATTTTTTCACGCTTTTTATTCTCAGCCTCCCGGATTCCGGTGATGGCTGTATAAAATACAAAACAAAGTAACAATGAGAACTATTTTGATCGCTGGATTGACGGTTATGACCTGCACTGCCATGGGTCAGTCAATTGAAGAGGCAAAACAACATCTGTATCATGACCGGCTGCAAAGTGCAGAACAGGTTTTACAACAGGTATTGACACAGGAAAAAGAAGCCTATTACTGGCTCACTGAAGTGTACCTGGAAGATAATAAAGTTGAAAAAGCAAAATCCCTGCTGAATTCAAGCTCGGATATTTTAAGTGCGCATCCACTGAATAAAGTTGCCTATGGTAGCGTGCTGCTTGCAGAAAATAAACCTGCAGAAGCTAAAGCACAGTTTGACCAGGCCTTAAAAGACGCCAATCGCAAAACGGAGGTGGATGTAATCAAAGCGATTGCCCGCGCCCAGGTGGAGAATAAATCAGGTGATGCCAACATAGCTCTTAACCTGATCAGCGAAATCAAGGAAAAGAGCCTGGATGCAGAAGCCATCACTTTACGTGGCGATGCTTATCGCAAACTCAACCAGGGTAGTGAAGCTGCCAAAGCTTATATGGAAGCGCTGTTGAAAGATGAAAAATATGCACAGGCTGCCTACAATCTTGGAAAAATTTACATGACCCAGCAGAACAGCGATATGTTCCTGAAATATTTCAACCAGGCAATTGAAGCGGATCCCAAATTTGCGGCTGCTTATTATGAGCTGTACTATTACTATTATTTCCGTGATGTAAACAAAGCAAAGGAATACCTGGATCTCTACATTGCGAATACAGATCCCAGTATGGAGCATCAATACATGAAAATGGATCTCATGTATGCTTCTGCTAAATATGATGAGGCTATTTCAGGAGCCAATGCCATCCTGGAAAAAGAAGGTGAGCAGGCCAAACCTCGTCTGTATAAATTACTGGCTTACAGCTACGATGCCAAAGGTGATTCCAGTAAAGCATTTGAACTGCTGAATACTTATTTCGCCCGTGAAGTTGACAGCAACCTGGTAGCGAAAGATTTTGATCTGCAGGCTAAACTCTTTAAGAAAATGGACCAGGATTCGCTCGCTGCAATAGCCTGGGAAAAAGCAATTGCCCTGGACACCGTTGAAAATTACAAACTGGAATACATGCAGCAAATGGCCCAGATGTTTAAAGAAAACAACGATCGCAGCAAAGAAGCAAAATGGCTGGGCAGAATTTTCGAAACCAAGAAAGATCCCAACAACCTGGATCTCTATAACTGGGGATTGGCGCACTACGCCGCTTCAGAATTCAGCCAGGCTGATACCGTGTTTGGCAAATACACAGAGAAATATCCCGACCAGGTATATGGTTATTACTGGAAAGCAAAAAGTCTTGCACAAATTGATAGCACCATGGAGCTTGGCTTAGCGGTGAACGATTATAAAAAAGTAGCGGAAATCGCAGTCACTGATAAGGAAAAGAACAAGAGTCTGCTCATTCAGGCCTATGGTTACCTGGGAGCTTATGAAGCAAATGTTTCCAAGGATTATCCTGCGGCCCTTGGCTGGTTCGAGAAAATTCTGGAAGTACAACCAGATAACAGCGATGCGCAGAAATTCGCAGACATTCTTAAAAAATGGATTGAGGAAGGAAAAGGTCAGACAAAAACTGAATAAAAAAACTGTTTTTCTCAAACCGCAAGGTTGGTTTTTTGGGTGTGGCCCCTCTTTTCAAAGAGGGGCATTTTTTTATATCAATATGCCTAGCAGCAGACAGGCAACTACCAATACGGGAGAGGGGATCCTTGAATAATGCAATGCCAGCCAGGTACCTACAATCACCCCAAGGTTCATCCAGCCATGATCAGCCCATTCCGGCATGGGAATATCTTTCAACATATATAGTGTAGACGCTACCAGGAATCCAACAACCGAAGCATTGATTCCTTCCAGTGCCCGGAAAACAATCGCATATTTCTTCAGGTTGTTCCAGATGGGAAAGAAAAACAGCACCAGTAATAAACTGGGTAAGAAGATGGCGACCGTTCCTATAATACATCCTAACACCTGCCAGGCAGTACCACGGTCACTCATGGCAATTCCCCCCATATAACTGGACACACTGAATACGGGTCCTGGCATGGCACGAACGATACCTGCTCCGGTATAAAAATCATCCCGGCTGATGCGTACCACATTAGGGTTTCGTTGCATCACTTTTTCCGACTCAGGGCGAACTACAAACTGTTCATACATCATAGCCACCAATACCTGTCCGCCTCCAAATACAATGCTTCCAAAACGATAGGTATTTTCAAACAGGTTGATGGGCCGACGATTCTGCCAGTCGTTCTTACGTGCCGTTTCCGAAAGCAATCCCGCCAGTAGGAAAATCAGTGCAAACAACCAGATATTGGCCCAATTGATTTTTTTCCGGTTATCCTCTGCCTGTGGGTAACGACGATCGCTGAGATTGGTGACAAAGCCACCTACCACAATCAGAAGAGGTATCATCCAGGGTATTTTGAAAAATACAAAACTCAGGGTGGCACTGGCCAGTACAATTACTCTTGTAATGGTATTGTGTATGGCCAGTCTGAAAGCTACCGTAGATGCATAAGCGAGAAATCCGATTGTCATGGGAGCCACATACTTGAATACATCGTGCTGGAGTTCCTTATTGTTGAAATAGCGCAACAGGAAAGAGAGTGAACCCATTAATAAACTTGCAGGAAGAATCCAGACCAGTAAAGTGAGGATGGCCAGTGAAATGCCACCCCTTTTATATCCAACCAATGTCAATACCTGCGTGGAAGAAGCTCCTGGTAACATCTGACAAAAGGCATTGTAGTCCAGCAACTCTTCATGTGAGATGTCCTTACGGTCATGCACAAAGGTTTTCAGCATCATTCCGAAATGCCCCTGCGGCCCGCCAAAAGCCGTGAGGCTATGCAGTAATACCGCTTTCAGAAAGGGAATATGCCTAACCAATGCCATTCAGTTAAAAAGTTTTACCTGCCACAAATTGTTTGATAAGGACAATATTCGCATTTTTCCCGACGCTCTGTTTGGTCAAATGGTTGATCCTTGTTAAATATTTCAACTAAAACTGCCTGGATGGAATCCATGAGTTCAGGTCCAATCTCCTTAATCCGGTTATCATCCATTTTCCTTTTGGTTGAATTTTCTGAAAATCGCCAGTCAAACTCAGCCCCTTCGCTTCGCATCTGGCGAACAGTATACAAACCTGCCTGTACCCTGGCAGCTCCAACATGTGCCTGTAGCCAGGCTGGGGCAGTCCCCGATTTTCCAGCCTGTTCCAGTTGTTTTCCCAGTAATTCCGCGTATAACAGCGTCTGCAAAGCAGCTTTATTTCGATCCGTCCGGTCCCTGCTAAATAAATCCTGTACGGAACGCAGGTCTTTTTTATCACCCCCTGTTTTATAATCAATGATCCTGTAAACCCCATCCTTTCTGTCGAGCCGGTCAATAAAACCACCCAACCGAATGGTAAGCTTTCTTCCTTCCACCTCCAACTGAACGGGATGCGCAATTTTCCACTCCTGGTCTACCATCTCAAAAGGAGCCCAGCGTTTATCCTGCTTTAATACTTCTTCAATATAAATTTTCACCACTTCTTCAACAACGCGAAGCGTGCCGGAGTAATCTACAATATGAGTGCGGTCCTTTGCCAATTCCTGTCCCAGTGCTTCTTTTAGATATCTGTCAACCTGGCTATTGAGCCATTCAAAATCTCCCGGATCCACCCATTTACTTCCTTTTTTTGCTTCAAGCCCCTGGTAGAGAAACTCCATTGCACGATGCAGAAAATTACCTAATACCCGCGGCGAAATTTCATCTTCTCTTTCCTCCGGCTCACGAATCCCCTGCAGGTTTTGAAAATAAAAGCGCAGGCGGCAATCGATATAGGTATTCAGTGCAGAGGGACTCAAAATAACTTCTTCTCCCGTATACTTATTCAGCGTGCGCATTACAGCATCATCCTTTTCAATTACAATGGGGTCCTTCGCTTTGGGATTAATTTTCATCCTTACCGATTTCCGGATAATTGGAATACCGGTTTCATATTCAACCTGTGTCAGAAAACGACTCTGCTCTGCCATGCCTTTTTCATCCACCGCAGTATTATACAGGCATGAAACAGATTGGCTTCTTTGCAGGAGGCGATAAAATACATAGGCAAAAATCGCATCCTGGTTTTCAAGCACACTTAATCCATAGGCCCTGCGGATACTGTCCGGAATCAGGGTAGGGGCTACTGCCTTTTTTGGCATGATACCTTCATTTACATTCAGCAGTATGATGTGTTTAAAATCCAGCGCACGACTCTCCAGCAATCCCATGATCTGCAAACCGCGGAGTGGTTCACCTTCCAGCGGTACTGACTGTGATCGCATTACCTGTAGTATCAGTTCGGAAATAAAGGAAAGGCTTAATTCTTCATTTCTTTCGAGTAGTAAATCTTCGAGCCTGTTTAGCTGAGCATGAGCCGCGTGAATCAATTGCGCATCCAGTTCGGTGGCATCTCCCTCTGCAAATGTTGCCAGGTGGTTTTCCAGGATTTCCCGAATCAAAGCAATTATTTCAATGGGTTGCTGAATGGGAGTAAGGCTTTTTTTCAAGCGGGGCTCCTCCAGTTTTTCCCAGGTAATAACCGGAATGCTTACCAAGGATTTCTGCAAAATGGCACCAGCAATTTCTGCTGCTTCCGGAAGCTGATACAGATAAGGATGTTGTACCAACAACAGAAGCGGTTGATAATAAACAGACCGGCCCTTGTTTTGCCAGAGTGATTCCTGTATCCGGATGATGGTTTGCATTAGTGAATACAGAGGCGATTGCACCAGGCCATACCCCATGGTTATATTCACCTTATCTGTCCAATCTGGCAGCGCGTGTAATACCGGTAATAACTGGTTTTCATCTGCCAGTAAAATCGCCGTTTGTTCGGGTTCTTCTTTTATACCCGGAATATTCTCCAGCAATACAGGAAGCATCCTTACTTGTGCAGCATTTCCTTCTGCGGCAATCAATTGAATGGAACGATCCTTTCTACGTATGTTATTACTTGTTGGTAACTGGTTTTGAAATAAGGAAAGATTCCTTCTTAAAAACCGGCCAGCTTCCTGGAGTTCATCATGGATATAATGTGTATCGGTATCAAAATAAAACAAGGCGATCCCCTGCGCTTCCCATTTTTTAAATACCTGCAACTCGGATCTGTTCAGGGCATTAAAGCCAACAAATACCAGGTGTTTCCATCGGGATGGAAAATCAGTACGGTCGTTTGCTTCGGCAACAAGGCTCCGGTAAATCATACCGGTTGTAGTCAATCCTCTTTGCTCCAGTTCGTTTCGGAATAAGTCAAATATAGCGGGAAGGTGTTTCCACAATTGTAAAAAACGCTCTTTCTGTTTGCTTAGACGTTCAACCGAAAAGTTTTTCCAGAAACGTTGTAAATAATCAAGTTGCTCTTCCGTTAAATAATCCAGACCCTGGTCAATGGCTGCCAACTCTGCCAGGTTGCTGTAAATATCTTTTATTGATACAGCGTTTGATTCGAGTTCAGTAAAATCATTCAGTAAGATTTCACCCAATGGATAAAAGCGTTCAAAGCTGACCGGTAGTAAATCCTGCTCCTGCCAAACTTTGCTATAGGCTTCATACAAAAGGAAGGAGCATAGCAATCGGTCTGCCGGTAAGCGATTTGTTGACTCCTGGATAAATTCATGGATAGTAAATAAATCCGGACTCCAGATCGGTCGGTCTACTAACTCTCCCAGGTGTTGCCGGAAATAAATAGCCGGACGTTTATTCGGAAAGATGATTGCACAATCTGCAATGTCATTTCCAAATTTTTTATATAAATGAGACGCAACTGTTTTAAGAAAACTCATACTGATTGATTAACCATTAACCGAATAATTTTCCCTGTTGATGAGGCAGGGCATGAAGTGGTACCAATGATTTATTGTAACCATAATAAACATAGGCTTGTACCGAAGGAAACCCCATCAGTTCCAGTAATTCCTTGTATTCCTTTAATTGCCTGGCATGTGAAGTTTTGGTGTCCTGAGTGAATTTAAAATCGAGCAGAATGGTTTCCTGTTTGCCTGCCAGTATCTTATCAGGCCTTCTCACAGCTCCACCTGGCAGCAAAATGGATTTTTCATTCAGTACTTTATAGGCTCCACTTAACCATTTGCCCAGCTGATCCTGCTCAAATACTTCCTGTACATAGGTTTTTACCTGTTCCAGCTGTGCTGAATTGATACTGCCTTCCAGCTGCATCCGCTGAAGACAGGCATCTAACTCTTTTGCTTCTGAAATTCTGGATAAAACGAGGTGAGCCAGTTGTCCAAGTTTCTGTTGCTCAGTTGGATGAAGTCTTAACAATTGTTCCTCCATAGCGGGTTCTCTCAATAAAGCAATCTGCCGCAGGCTTGTTGGCGACGTTGGGAGAACCAGGTCGTTTTCTCTGCCAGGTGTACTGGTATCCCGTTCCAGTTTTCCATCAACAAGAAAAGGATTTGATTTATTGATCCCCTCAAAAATCAGGTCAGCGATATTGTTCATGGCTGCTTCATCTTTTGAAACCGGAAGAGGAGCCATCATAAAAATTCCCTGCCTGGCGCGTGTCAATGCCACATACAACAGATTAAGTGCATCCATCCTGCTCATCAGCATTTCTTCAAAGTATTCATATGCAAACGCTGTTTCCGCCAGAGAGGTCTGAATGTCTACAGGTAACACATCAAGTTGAGAGGAATCGTCCTGCCAGTCGCACCATAATAAACCTTTATCCGATTTTAACTTCCAATCTGTATAAGGCAACAGGACTACGTCAAATGCCAAACCTTTGGATTTATGAATCGTCAGTATCTGTATAGCATTGGATGCGGATGAAAGCGGCAGTGCTCTATTTGTTCCATCCTCTTTCCACCAGGTAATAAAATCACGTATGGATGGTTTACCCTTGGTACTAAAGGAGTTTACCAGGTCGCGGAAGGCAAGGATATACGGCTGTTCAATTTGCCAGGCATCCAATTTGAATATTGAGATAAGTAGTTCCGTTGCTTCGTATAGAGATGACTGTGAGATGCGTTTCCTTTCCTCTACAAATGCGGCTGGCAATAAGGAGAGCTGGTGATTTATATCTCTGCGGTATAAGATTTTTTCGGATATGGATACTTCTTCCCGGATTGCATTTGCCTGCACCAACTCTACCCTGGCGATATCATCTTTTTCATTAAGGAGATATCGGAAAGCAGCCAATAGCAATTGAATAGCGGGTGAAGCGCTGATCAGGAGGGCATCAGAAGAAACCAGTTTGTAATCATGAACTGTGCCTGATTTTTGTTTGTGCTCCAGTAAGATGCTGATGATTCTTCTGGCATCTGCATTGTTGCGGGTAAGTATGGCCAGTTGTTCCGGTTTCAGTTGGTGAACAAGCAACAATTCATCAATCAGTTCACAAAGGCGGGCTTCCGCTGCCGGTTTCCAGGAATTAGGTGCGCGGGATTCTTCTTTTTCATAGAATCTTATTTCCACCTTGCCTCCAGGTTTACAGGTTACCGGCTTTTGCTGAATCACATCTTTATAAGCATCTTCTATTATAGTAAAATAAGAATTCTTATGCAGTCGGTCCTGAATGGACAGATCCTGCACCTGGCTCATTTCATTCGAGAAGTCCTGCTGCAGTAAGGCGGGAATGGTGCTGAATAAAGTATTATTAAAATCAATTATAGAAGCGCAACTCCTGTAATTTTCCTGCAGACTGGCTTCCTGCACCATCTGTGCACCGATATCCTGTTTTACCTGTGCCTGAAGCAATCGCCAGTCGCCATTTCTCCACCGGTAAATAGATTGTTTTACATCACCCACCACCAGGTTATATGCACCAACAGCAACAGACTGTTCCAGTAGGGGTTTGAAATTATCCCATTGAAAGCGGCTGGTATCCTGGAATTCATCAAGCAGAAAATGCTGATACCGGTTTCCGATTTTTTCATAAATGAAGGGAACCTCATTGTCTTTCACCAGCTCTCTTAATAATTGCTGGGTATCGGATATGAGTAGTACATTATTATCGCGACGATAATCACCCAACTGATCCGCGAGTATGCGCAATAAGCTGAGGTTATTCAGTTTACGAAGGATGGCCCGGGCAGTTTGATAAGAGAATGCATGTTCTGCGTAATAATCAAGTGCCTGAGCCAGGCAGGTGTTGAGGGCAGGGTAGATGTTGGCAACTGCTTCTTTAACTTCCGGAGTTGCTTTAGCCGTGGTCCATTTGGCGAGGTTATCACGAGCATTCAGTACGGTAACTTTGGACTCAAAATTCTTTTTTTGAATTTTAGTGAAATAGGTAATGAAACTTTTATTGCCTCCGGAAAAGAACGTTGCATCAATGCCTGCCTTTTGAAGGATGTCGTTTCCCTGCTGGCCGAAATTCCGCATCGTTTCCTCTACCTTCCTGACAAGCTCCTGCATGGATTTTTTCAGCGACTCGAATGCAGCAGTGGGGTTTTCCAGGTTGCGCATATTCTCTTCAAAACGGTAGAAGCGTTCCTGAAATATTTCACTGGCCAGTGCATGCAACTCTGATCTGAAATCCCAGTTTTGTCCGGCATCAATTCTGTCGATAGCGATAGACCGGATCCAGTCTAATAATTCCTGGCTGGATTCCAACAATTCAAAAAGGCGGTCTGCTAATTCTTCTTTTACAATATCCTGGTTTAACTGCAATTCAAAACCTGCATCCAGGCCAATTTCAAAAGCAAAGGACCGGATAACCTGCTGAACAAAGCTATCAATAGTAGATACAGAGAACTTCGCGTAGTCGTGCAGGATAGTTCTGTAAATGCGGTCGGCTGCTGTTTGTAAAGCAAGAGTATCATTTAATTCCGGAAACCTGTCTTGTATAATGCGGCTATAAGGAGTTGTTGCACCGGTGGCGATTTTTTTTAACTCTCCCAGGATCCTTTCTTTCATCTCTTCAGTCGCCTTATTAGTAAACGTAACAGCCAGGATTTCCCGGTATTTGTACGGATTTTCAAATAAGAGGCAGAGATATTCAGAGGCGAGTAAAAATGTTTTTCCTGATCCTGCAGAAGCTCTGTAAATATGAAGCGGGGCGCTGTTTAACATGAAGGAAAGTTAAGCTGCCCAAACTTATCAATAATTGCTAAAAGGGAACCTACATTTGCAGCATGATGAACTGGAATACCTGCTTTACGAATGCAAGATTTGGTCAGGAATATCGGTCGGCCCAGGCCAGAACTGCCTATGAGCGTGATTTTGATCGCCTTATCTTTTCTGCTGCATTCCGTCGGTTACAGGATAAAACGCAGGTATTTCCATTACCCGGACCGGTACTTGTACACAATCGCCTAACCCATTCACTGGAAGTAGCGAGTGTGGGGCGATCGCTTGGAAAACTGGTGGGCAATGAACTGGCTGAACTGCTGGATCCAGCTGCTAGGGAATTTTATCAGGTTGATTTAGCGAGTGTGATAGCTGCTGCCTGCCTTGCACATGATATCGGTAATCCTGCCTTTGGGCATTCCGGTGAGTCAGCTATATCCGCTTATTTTACAGATGCGGCTGCGGATGAATTAAATGGAATTACCCTTCGTGAACATTTCAATAAAGCTGAATGGCAGGATCTGACACATTTTGAAGGAAATGCCAATTCTTTCCGCATACTCACCCATCACTATGCAAATCGCCAGCAGGGTGGTTATCAGTTGACCTACAGTACACTGGCGGCGATTGCCAAATATCCCTGTGCATCCCTTGCAGCAGATGGCTCAGCAGTACACCGGAAGAAATACGGGTTTTTTCAATCCGAGCAGGAAAGTTTCAGAAAAGTGGCGGAAACCCTTGGTATGCTGGCTGAACAGGAAGATCCACTGGTATTTCGTCGCCATCCCTTTGTATACCTGGTGGAGGCTGCGGATGATATCTGTTACCGGGTGATCGATTGGGAAGATGCACATCGTATAGGCATACTCGATAGCAAAACTGCTGTGGAAGCCCTGGTGAACCTGCTGGAAACAGGAAGAAAGGATAAAATGGAGCGAATACACACCACACTTGAAATGTTGAAAGGTGATCCCCGCGAACAATTGGCTTTTCTTCGTGCTATGTCGATTAACCTTCTGGTGGAAACTGCGGTGAAGAATTTTATGAAAAATGAATCAGAATTACTAACGGGAATGTATAACCGATCTTTACTGGATGATGTGGAACCCCCTATGGGAGCGGCTTTGAAAGAAATCAACAGTATAACGGTGAAGCGCATTTACAATCATGAAACGGTGGTAAAAATTGAACTGGCAGGATATGAAGTGATGCATTCCCTCCTGAGTCATTTTATTCCGGCAGTATTGAACCAGCGACCCAGTCACAGGGAGAAGAAAGTATTGCAGTTATTACCGGATCAATATCGGGAAGAAGGAGCGGGCGATTATGTAAAGGCATTAAATGTGGTAGATTTTATTGCAGGCATGACCGATTCCTATGCGATGGAATTGTACAAAAACCTGCACGGCATCAGTTTACCCCGCCACACCTGATTCCTCTTCTGACGTCTCATATCTGACATCTCACGTCTCATGTCTCATTTTCCATAGCTTTCCCAAAGCAGTGCAGCCACTTTCCTGGCCAGTACCCAGCCTTCGTTTTCGGGTTCCCAGCTTTGATCCTGCTGGTTTTTGGTAATGATGGAGAAGATATAAGGGCCTTTGGGAGCCATTACCAGCAAAGTTTCGCTCCTGGAAGCATTCACAGCACCATTTTTAGAGGCAATAAAAACAGTGGGTGGGTGAACGGAAATAGCTTCTTCGTCCCAGAAATTTCTTCCCATAATACGTAGCATCTGATCGGAAGCCGCTTTATCAATCAATTGTCCGCGATACATCCTTTCCATCAGCGTCCCTATTTCACGGGGTGTTGTTTGTCCCCATCCATACATCTGCTGATTTTCTTTTCTTCCGGGTGTTCTGGAGTTTACCCGGGTGTATTCTAACCCGAGTTCCGCCATTAGCTCATTAATACGGGTACCTGTACCGGCCAGCGATTGCAGCCATAAACTGGCGGTATTATCACTGGTGGTCATCATTAGCATCATTACTTTCGCCAGCTGTATGGTTTCACCATCCCTGAAAGAGCCTAGTATATCTTCTCCTTCATACAGGAGGGAATCTTTGTAGATCAGGGGTTGGTGATAGGATAGTTCTTTCTTTTTAAGCTTGTCCATAATTCCAATCAGAATGGGAATCTTCACCATGCTGGCGGTTGGGAAAATAGTATCTGCCTGAATGGATACTGTTTTGCCTGTTTTAAGGTGTTTTACATAAATACCAACATCTCCCTTAAAATCCGCCGTAAGTTGGCGGAGTTTGTACTCCAGCTTCCTGTCAGTTTTTTGTGCTACAGAGTTGATTGAAATACAAATAATTAGAATAGCAAAGCAAAATCTATTAACCATAGTAAAGGTTTATATTTTCTGACATTACCGATAATAGCCAATTTTCTCAATTTCCTCCCTAACCGGTTCGGGTACGAGAAAATGTATATCATTACCTGCCTTTATTTGATCACGGATGAAAGTGGCGGATATATCCAAGAGGGGTGCTTTTACTTCTGTAATATTCGCATGCAGGGATGTATTTACCGGGAAACCTGGTCTTGGGTAAACATAAAAAGCGGCTCGTTGAACCAATGTTTCAGCATTCTTCCATTTATGCAGGTTCTGCAATCCATCACTTCCCATCACGATGCTGAATTCGTGCTGAGGAAATTTCTCTTCCAGGTATATCAGGGTATCAATGGTGTAAGAGGGGCGGGGCAAATGAAACTCAATATCCGTAGTCCGCAATCGGTCAACTCCCTGGATAGCGAGCTTTGCCAGATGCAGGCGGTGATACTCATTTAAAAGACCATTGGAAGGTTTGAACGGATTCTGAGGTGATATTACCAACCAAACCTGTTGAAGATCAGTCTGATAGGCCATTTGATGGGCTACGATACAGTGGCCTGTATGAATGGGGTTGAAGGAACCGAAATACAAACCGATTTTCATGTGCTGTATTAAAGTTCTTCTACAAAAATATTACGCGCCTCGTCCAGGCGGAGGCTTAGATTATAGCCTGACACAGTAATTGCTATCGGGTCACCCAACGGAGCAATCTGTTCCACACGAATCTTTTCTCCAGGCACACATCCCATTTCCATTAGTTTGAGAAATATTTCATTGTTCTCAAAACTCTTTATCACGACCGTACGGCCGATTCCTATTTCTGATAATCGTTTCATATTTCCTTCTCCAAAACTACGAACGGCCATTAAATTTGTTTTACGAATTATGGAAATGATGCACAAAGCTACCGATAATATCTCCTTTCACTACCAGGTGTCTGGATTTAAGTTCCCAAACAGAACAGCGTTAAAAACCTTCCTGCTGCAGCTCTTTAAAAGAGAAAAAAAATCACTGGAACAACTTAATTATATATTCTGTACCGATGAGTACCTTTTGGAAATCAACCGGAGTTTTCTCCAGCACGATTATTACACTGACATAATCAGCTTCGAACTAGCCGATAAAAAGCAAGCTTCCCAAGGAGAAATTTATATTAGCATTGATCGGGTAAAGGAAAATGCCCGGGAAATAGGAGAATCCTTTCAGCGGGAGTTACACCGTGTAATCTTTCATGGAGCCTTACACCTCTGTGGTTATCGGGACAAGTCGATAAAAGAAGCTACTTTGATGCGTGACAAGGAAAACGAGTACCTCAAATTATACTTCAACAACTAACCTGTTCCACGTGGAACATGCTGAACATATAAATTAAACCTGAGGGTTATCAACTTAGGTATTTCTCTTTAAATTGTTTAAATAAAGAATGAAGCGTTTACCTTGAAATACTGTTAGATAGAAAGGGATGACATCGTATAAAGTTCCCAGAAACAATTTTACCCGTTTTTCTAATGCCGCAGGTCATAATGTGCGGCATTACTATCTACATCACAGAAGGAAGAATAACCGAACATTTACTGACTTTTATGGTGAGATAAGTGATCACTCCTTGATTTCTCAGGATAAAGAATAAAGGTTCATCTCTTTTGGAGGAGGGGGAAGCGAGGTCTGATTCGGATCGGAGGCTTAGATATATAAATATATATGAGTCGTAAAGATGGTTTTTTATCCAAAACTAAAATTGAACCTAGTGAAGGTAGGGCAAGATTCATTCCTGTTTGAATTGTTGAGATGCTGTTTAAATTTCAGTTTAACCATAATACGACAATATTTGGCGCTCCTGGAATAGAGCTGTTGGGTTTAGTAAATACATATCGTTCCACGTGGAACAATTAGATTAATACTTATGGCTACTACGAAGTGTGTATTTTTGCACCTTAAATCTTTTGAATGTTTCCTGAGTACGATGTTATTGTTGTTGGAGCCGGACATGCGGGTTGTGAAGCTGCTGCTGCTGCTGCAAATATGGGTAGTTCTGTATTACTGGTTACGATGAATATGCAAACCATTGCCCAAATGAGTTGCAATCCTGCCATGGGTGGTATAGCAAAGGGACAGATTGTTCGTGAAATAGATGCGCTGGGTGGGTACTCCGGTATCGTTACAGATCGGTCCACCATTCAGTTTAGAATGTTGAATCGTTCTAAGGGGCCTGCCATGTGGAGTCCAAGGGCTCAAAATGACCGTATGTTATTTGCAGCTACCTGGAGAGAACTATTGGAACAGACACAGCAAGTGGATTTCTACCAGGATATGGTTAAGGGCCTGATTATTAAAGATGGCAGAGCAGCCGGTGTAATAACCGGTTTAGGGCATTCCATCCCGGCCAAGGCTGTAGTAGTTACCAGTGGAACATTCCTAAATGGAATCATCCATATCGGGGAAAAAACCTTTGGGGGTGGGAGAGTTGCTGAAAAAGCAGCTACTGGAATTACCGAACAACTCGTTGAACTCGGCTTTGAAGCGGATCGTCTGAAAACTGGAACACCTCCCAGGATTGATGGAAGAAGCCTGGATTACTCCAAAATGGAAGAACAGAAAGGGGATGAGAGCATTGTTGGTTTTAGCTATCTCCCTCAACCCCTGGTAAAAGCAGCCGCTCAAAGAAGTTGCTTTATTACCTATACCAATAATCAAACCCATGAATTATTGAAAACAGGGTTTGACAGAAGCCCCATGTTCACAGGAAGAATTGAAGGTGTTGGACCCCGATACTGTCCCAGTATTGAAGATAAAATCAACCGATTCGCCGACAGGGAAAGACACCAGATCTTTGTGGAACCTGAAGGATGGAATACAGTAGAGATTTATGTGAATGGATTTTCCACCTCGCTGCCGGAAGATGTCCAATATAAAGCACTGACCTCCATTCCGGGTTTTGAAAAGGCGAAAATGTTCCGTCCGGGTTATGCCATCGAATACGATTATTTTCCACCAACCCAGCTAACCTATAGCCTTGAAACCAAAAGAATTCAGAACCTGTTTTTCGCCGGACAAATCAACGGAACTACCGGATATGAAGAAGCTGCCTGCCAGGGATTGATGGCAGGTATCAATGCACATCTTAAAATCAATAATGCAGAACCTTTTATTCTAAAAAGAAGTGATGCCTATATTGGTGTCCTGATTGATGACCTGATTTCAAAAGGTACAGAGGAACCATACCGCATGTTTACCAGCAGGGCGGAATTCCGAACCTTGTTACGCCAGGATAATGCCGACCTGCGCCTTACCGAGGCCAGTTACAGAATGGGATTAGCCAGCCAGGAAAGAATGGATGCCGTACGTTTGAAAAAAGAACAAACCGAACAGGTTAAAAAAACATTACAGGATATCTCTTTTGAACCTGCTGAACTAAACCCTTATCTGGAATCCATTCAATCAGCGCCCATTCAGCAAAAACAAAAAGCCGCCCAAATCCTGCTACGCCCAAATATAAGTTTGATCGAATTAGTCAAAGCAATACCAAGATTTGAATCTATTCTGAATAACTTCAGAAACGATGCCATCGAACAAGCGGAAATCCAGTTAAAATATGATGTGTATATAGAAAAGGAAAAAGAACTGGTAGGGAGAATGAACCAGATGGAAAACCTCGAAATTCCGGATAGCTTTGATTATTCTAAAGTTGCAGCTATAAGTAATGAAGCCCGCGAAAAACTAAAAAGAATCAAACCCAGAACACTTGGCCAGGCCAGCAGAATCAGTGGTATCAATCCAAGTGATGTACAAATCCTTATGGTCTATATGGGCAGATAAAAGAAAAGGCCCTAAATAATATTATTATAAATTTTAATATTATTTAGGCCTTAAATTGTATAATCTACTTATACCAATTCAGCTCTCCTGACAGGAATTTTCTTTCCTATCAATTTCTCAATATCCTTCAAATAGGCTCGCTCGGTAGAATCACAAAGTGATAATGCAAAACCATTTCGTCCGGCTCTGCCCGTCCGGCCAATCCGGTGAACATAAGTTTCAGGTATATTGGGTATTTCAAAATTGACAACAAAACTCAATTCATCAATATCAATTCCGCGGGCAGCGATATCCGTTGCTACCAATGCAGTAATTTTTCCTTCCTTAAATTCAGACAATGCCCGTTGCCTCGCACCCTGGGTTTTATCACCATGAATGGCAGCAGATGTGATTCCGGACTTGTGCAGGAATTTGGCTAACTTATCAGCTCCGTATTTTGTGCGGGTAAATATCAATACCCGCTCCGTATCCTTTTCTTTAAGAATGGGGATCAAAACATCTTTCTTAGCATCCTTATCCAGGAACAATATTTCCTGGCGAACCAGTTCCGTTGTTGATGACACCGGGTGAACAGCAACTGTTTCAGGCTCAACCAGCATACTATCTGCTAACTTTTTTATTTCAATGGGCATGGTTGCCGAGAAAAATAAAGTTTGTCTTTTAACCGGCAACATCCGAACGATCCGCTTCACATCATGTACAAAGCCCATATCCAGCATCCTGTCGGCTTCATCCAGTACAAAGTAGCGGATAGTATCCAATGATAGTAAACCCTGCTGTATCAGGTCTAATAATCGCCCTGGCGTGGCAACCAGGATATCTACACCACGATTCAATTCCTGAACCTGAGGAACCTGTGATACTCCACCAAATAAGGCAACACTTCTGAAAGGAAGATATTTCCCATAATCCCTGAAACTTTCCAACACCTGGATAGCCAATTCACGGGTAGGCGTTAAAACCAAAACCTGAATGCCTTTTGGCCTTGCTTGACTTTTCTTGTCTTCTTCCATTAATTCCAGAACCGGAATGGCAAACCCTGCTGTTTTACCTGTACCGGTCTGGGCACAACCCAAGAGGTCTTTACGCTGACGAACAATAGGTATGGCTTTACTTTGAATAGGGGTGGGATTAGTATAACCCAAATCATTCAGCGCTCTTTGTATAGAGCCTGAAATAGCTAATTGCGAAAAACTCACGATAAAATTTTTAATAAATAAAATAGGCTAACTCAAGCCAGTGGCGTCTTAGAAACGATACAACCAGCACGAGTAGGAGAAGAATTCGCAATAGCGGCAACGAGAATAAGAAATGCAAAGGTATCAATTAACAGCGGATTAAGCTGTTAA
The DNA here is from genome assembly GCA_016787265.1 of Flavipsychrobacter sp. GTDB lineage: Bacteria > Bacteroidota > Bacteroidia > Chitinophagales > Chitinophagaceae > Flavihumibacter. The sequence goes on from JAEUVF010000010.1 coordinate 51,539, forward strand.
ATTTAAAATCAGCCACCTAATCCCGCAGCTTTACTGATTTCCAACATCCGTTCAATTGGTTTTTTTGCAGCCAGGCGTAATTGCTCATCCATCAGAATTTCAGGCGTCTCATATTCCATACACAAATACAGTTTTTCCAGTGTATTCAACTTCATATACGGACAATCATTGCAAGCGCAACTATTATCAGGAGGTGCAGGAATGAATGTTTTAGCCGGACTTGCTTTTTGCATTTGGTGCAGAATCCCGGTTTCAGTTGCAACGATGTAGGAAGAAGAACTATCCTGCTGCGTATATTTTAACAACTGAGTTGTACTTCCAATGAAATCAGCAATCCGAAGCAATGGTTCTTCACATTCCGGGTGCGCAATTAGCTTAGCTTCCGGATGACGCACTTTCAGTTTGGTTATTTTTTCCAGACTGAAAATCTCATGTACCATACAGGCACCATCCCACAAAACCATATTTCTCCCAGACTTCTTATTCAGATAAGCACCTAAATTTTTATCAGGAGCAAAAATGATAGGCTGATCAACCGGTAAACTCTCTATGATCTTTTCCGCATTGCTGCTGGTGCAAATGATATCACTTAGCGCTTTAATCTCTGCAGTGCAATTGATGTAGGAGATTACGATATGATTGGGATGTTGCTCCTTAAATGCACGAAACCGGTCGGCTGGTGCAGAATCAGCCAGTGAACAACCTGCATTCAGATCCGGTAACAGAACCTTCTTTGTTGGATTTAATATTTTGGCAGTCTCGGCCATAAAATGAACCCCGGCAAAAACTATAATATCTGCAGTAGTCTTTTCCGCCTGCTGAGCCAATCCTAAGCTATCCCCAATATAATCCGCTACATCCTGAATATCCGGCTCCTGGTAATAGTGCGCCAGCAGTATTGCATTCTTTTCTTTTTTGAGGCGTTCAATCTCATGGAACAAATCCAGGGTTGGATCAATTTCAATATCCAGGAATCCAACACGGGTTACATTTTTTTTCGCTTCTTCCATGTTAATAACTGCCATAGTATATAATATATAATATTTTTAAAAAAATAACCTATTACTATTAGGGCTGTGAATATGGGGATAAGATCTTTTAAATAAGTTGGAATTCTGAAAATTACCAGCTTATCCACAGTTTTCCACATCTTACAAACCTACTGCTTTCGTTTAATGATAGTAGTTTTGCCTGCTTATTCACAACCGTGGATTTCGATTTTACTGTATAACAAATCTACTACCTTCCTGTTAGTTCGAATTGAATAAATAGGTACTTGTTCTACTTCATCCGAATCAAAACAACCCGCTTGCTGAGTTATTCCAATTCTTTCCCCGTTTTAAATTCCCACAAACCCGGCTTTTCCACCAGTTTATGAGGAGATTCACAATCAGGTGTGAATTTTAGTTTCACGAAAAGAAATTTTCGAGCTAAAACCTGCATGGAACTGGATTTTATTTGATAAATCAGCTTCTAAACCTGTGAAACAATTTTAAAAAATAATATAAATAAATATTTTAATGTAATTAGCTTAATTCTGTCCTGTCTTTTCTTCAAACCGGGTCTGAAAGGTAGAATTGAAGCGTATTTCCGGCTTTTTCCACAATTTGTTCATAAGTTGGAATTCCTTATTTTCGCTCCTCATTTTTTGAGTATAATATAATAGTATAATTAAATCGCACCATGTCGATCATTCAAAACATCAGGGATAAGGCAGCCTGGCTTGTGTTCATCATCATTGCTTTGAGTTTGCTTGGCTTTTTATTAATGGATTCTGTTTCCGGGGCCCGGGGTCGTGGCATCTTTGGTGGCAATCAAACTTCATTAGGATCTGTAAACGGACAGGAGATTGATTATGTGGAGTTTCAGAAAAGACTGCAAATGCAGGAAAATCAGTTCCAGCAGCAGGGATATCCTATCAACGAAATGATGCGGCAAAATATCCAGGAACAGGTTTGGAATCAGTTCATAGAGGAAAATGTTCTGGAAACCGAATATAAAAAACTTGGATTGGCAGTTAGTGGTCAGGAAGTAAATGATATCCTTTTTGGAGATAATCCTCCTGCAGATTTCAGGCAGCAGTTCACCAATGAAAATGGACAGTATGATGTGAATAAAGCCAAACAGGCAGTTGATGCCCTGAAAAAGCAGAAGAATGATCCAATGGCTAAAAACTTCAATGAGCAATACCTGCCTGCACTGGCCAATTTCCGTTTACGCGAAAAGTACACTGCCTTACTGGCCAATACCTATTATATTCCAAAATGGATGGCGGAAAAAACAGCGGCAGAAAATAATCAGATTGCTGCTATTAAATTTGTAGCGGTACCATATAATACGATCAGTGATAGTCTGCCTGAAATTAAAGTGACCGATCAGGATATCACTGCCTACATTTCTAAAAGAAAAGAAGAATTCAAGCAGGAAGCTTCCCGTAGTATCAGCTATGTAAGTTTCAGCGCTGCACCTACCAATGAAGACACAGCAATAGTTCGAACAAATCTTGAAAACCTGCGCGAAGAATTCAGAAATGCACCCGATGCAGCACAGTTTCTTACCAGAAATAATAGTGATGTTCCCTATTTTGATGGATATGTTCTGAAGTCAAGATTACAGGTTCCTAATGCTGATACCATTCGTGAACTTCCGGATGGTGCCGTTTACGGTCCCTACCTGGATGGAGGAAATTTTGTGGTGGCAAAAATGCTGGGTAAACGCAGTCTTCCGGATAGTGTAAAATGTCGTCACATCCTGATCAGCACTCAAACCAACACTGATAGTGTTGCGAAAGCCCGTATTGATTCAATTGTTGGAGCAATCCGCGGAGGTGCGAGTTTTGCGTCCATGGCCACCCAATTCAGTGAAGATCCGGGAAGTAAAGAAACTGGAGGAGAATATGATTTTGGCAGCCAGCAGATGGGTAATCTTGCGAAAGAATTTGCCGACTTCATTTTCTATGGTTCTACCGGTGAAAAAAAGATCGTGAAAACCGATTTTGGTTATCATTATATAGAGATCTTAAATCAGAAAGGATTTGAACAGGCGTACAAGGTTGCTTACCTGAGCCGTCCGATCATGGCCAGTCAGCAAACCGAAAACACCGCTTCTGGTGCTGCTAACCAGTTTGCCGGTGAAAGCAGGGATGCGAAATCCTTCGATGCCAATGCCACCAAACAAAATCTTACCAAGCTGATTGCCCAGGAAATCAAAGCAAATGATATTATGGTACCCGGACTAGGTTCAAGCCGGCAATTGGTTCGTTGGGTAAATGATGCTTCTGTTGGAGAAGTTTCCGAACCATTTAATATCGAGGATAAATATATTGTGGCGGTACTTACGGAAATTAACAAGGAAGGATTGATGTCGCCTGCGAAAGCACGCGCTCTGGTTGAATTCCAGGTTCGCAATCAGAAAAAAGCGGAAGCTATTAAAAAGAAAATCGGTACTGCTAATTCACTGGATGCAGTAGCTACAGCCACCCAGCAATCTGTGTTGAATGCTGACAGCGTACGCTTCTCATCACCGTTTATTCCAAATGTAGGGCAGGAGCCAAAAGTGATTGGTGCTGCCTTCAATAAGGCGTATCAGTCTGCTGTATCTGCACCCATTGCTGGCAATGGAGGTGTATTTGTATTAAAAACGGAAGCGATATCTGCAGTACCGGATGCTGGTCTGAATGCTGATGAGCAACGTAAAATGATGATGCAGCAAATGCGCCAGTCGGCCGGTTTCCGTGCCGTAGATGCTCTTCGCAAAGCTGCCAATGTAAAAGACGAGCGCTCCAAAGTGCTTTAAGTGCTTTGTTCAAATGGATATAAGGGGATGCTTTCGGGTATCCCCTTTTTTATTTTACTAACTTTGTTAACCGGAATGTGTTAAGTATCTAAAGCATTTGAGATGGCTGATCAGATTGTAAATAAAGTGGCTGAAAGTGGATTGATTACACTCGACCTGGAAGTCTACCTTCCAAAGGAAATAATAGTAGAATTCGACCTTGCGAATCACCTTTTTATGGGACTGATTCTGAAAGAAAAGGAATTCCGGGAAGCAATGAAACAATTGGATTGGGAGCAATACCGTGGGAAAATGGTAGCAGTTACCTGCTCTGCCGATGCCATAATCCCCATGTGGGCCTATATGCTGGTCGTTACCTATCTCCATCCGGTAGCTTCAGCTGTTTACCAGGGATCAGCTGCTGAATTTCGTAAGCAACTTTTCCTGAACCGGCTGTTGGCCATTGATGCCACCGTGTTTGATGATAAACGCATTGTGGTTAAAGGTTGTGGTGATCAACCCATCGAAGAATATGCATACTTTGAAATCACACGGATTCTGTTACCACATGCCAAATCTATTATGTACGGTGAACCCTGTTCAACGGTTCCGGTTTTCAAAAAACGTTAAGCGCCAGTCTGCATCTTTAAGAATGCAGCCGCTTTCTCCAGGTCTTCCGGTGTATCGATATTAACCCCGAGGTAATCTGTTATCACCATTTTGAGTGGAATGCCATTTTCAAGGTAACGCAGGCATTCAATTTTTTCTGCTGCTTCCAGGGGGGTCATCGCCCATGATGTGAAATTCATCAGTGCTTCTTTGCGATAGGCATAGACACCTACATGTTCAAACCAGGTTATTGGCTGCTCCGTACTGCGGGGATAAGGAATCGGACTGCGACTGAACAACAAAGAATTACTGAACTTGTCCACCACCACTTTTACCACATTTGGATTCTTCACAGCTTCCGCATCGTGCATTTCCTGCATCAGTGACCCCACCTGAACAGCCGGTTCGTTGAAACAGGCCAGTAATTTTTCCAGCGGTTCTCTTTTTACAAAGGGCATATCTCCCTGCACATTCAGAATAATATCCACCTCTATATTCTCTACGATTTCAGCAATCCGGTCGCTCCCGCTTTCATGAGAACGCTGGCTGCGATAGACTTTTCCTCCAATAGCTGCTATCTCCGCATCAATTACATCACTGTCAGTTACCACACTCACTTCATCAAACAATCCGGTAGCCAGGGTATTTTCATACACTTTCCTGATAACAGTCGAATCACCCAGTGGCTTCATCAGTTTTCCCGGAAATCTGGTGGCATCATAGCGTGCCGGAATCATGGCAATGGTTTTCCCCATCTGTTGCTAATTTGTTCGCAAAGATGCATCAATAATCTGTCTTGATCTTCTTATCAAACGGAATCCTGAACTGGTAAGACAAATCTTCATCGGTGCGGTCATCCAACACATCCAAACCATATTTTAGTCCGGCAGGATCTACATACCGGAAAGTTCCAAAGAGCCGGTCCCATATGGAAAAAATATTCCCATAGTTGGTATCCGTTAAGGGTCGCTCAAAATGATGATGCGCCTTATGCATATTGGGTGAAACAAAAACCAGGCTGATCGGATAGTCCAGCCATCGCGGCACGCGAATATTGGCATGATTGAAATGGGTGAAAAGCGCTGCACATCCACGGTATAAAAAATACAACCAAACCGGTGTTCCAATTACCAGGATACCAAGGATAGTGCTGGTTTCGCGGAACAACCATTCGCCAGGGTGGTGGCGGGTTCCGGTGGTAACATCCACTTTGGTATCACTGTGATGCACCATATGAAATTTCCACATGAATTTAACCTTGTGCATCAGCCAATGCGGAATGTACTGGCCAAATAAATCCATAAAAAGCAACCCGACAAAAATTTGCATCCAGCCAGGCATTGGAATCCATTGCAGCAACCCGAACTCATTTGAAACTGCCAGTGTGCAGAACCAGATCGTAACCAGGCCAAAAATCAGATTTAGGACCAGGGTGGTGCCCAGGAACACCAGGTTCACACCCGCATGCCGGGTACGGTTAAACTGAAATTTGAAAAGTGGATAATATCCTTCCAGCAGCCAGAAAAAAATCATTCCGCCCATCAGGAACAGAATTCGATGCGTAGAAGGGATGGTTTCCCAATAGGTAAAAAAAGCGTCCATGTGCAGGCAATTGTTCCTACAATTTACCAAAGTGGAAACAGGATTGGAACAGGTGTAGAAGAATCTTGACTCAAATCATTTTAGAGGCTTGCTGTTTCAGTTGAAACCCAAATCAGTAACCCGGTTACCGCAGGACCGGCAGATTACTTCCGAAGTAAAAACGCTTTCTGCATTGCCTCTCAGGCGGGCAATCCAGCGATTCCACCAGTTCAGGGATGTTACATGGATCTGGCGTTCGAGTGTTTTCGCGCCGCAGGAGGGGCAGGGCAAAGTTTGCAAATACGCATCTGTGGCTGCATCCAGCAGGGAGATTGCTTTGGAGAGGTCTTCATTCAGTACCATGAGTTTCATCCCGCCAATAGCCGGACTCAAAAATGGATCTATGGTAACAGTATTTTCATCCTTCAGATGACAATTGATCCCATGCTCTTTGAGCAGGTTCAGCTGAATATTTGCCTGGATATAATTGTCGTATGACCGGATCTGTACAAAATGCATGAAGTAAAATCAGGATCAGGCATTCAGCATCAGTGGCATTACCAGCATCAGGAGCTCTTCGTATTCATCTGCCTCCATAGGGCGAATGATACCGGCTTTTGTGGGGGTGGATAATTCCATCCGAACCTCATCGCTCTCGGCTGCATTCAGCATTTCAATCAGGAAACGCGCGTTGAAAGCGATAGAAAGATCCTCTCCATCATATTGACACTTCATCCGTTCGTTCCCCTCGAAGCTGAAATCAATATCCTGCGCGGCCAGTTGCAATTCACTGCCGGAGATATTCAATACCACCTGGTTGGTGCTTTTATTGGAGAATACGCTTACCCGGCGAAGGGCACCCTGGAAATCTGATTTGCTAACAATCATTTTGTAAGGGTTGTCAGCCGGGATCACCACTTTATAATCTGGGAAGCGGGCATCAATAAGGCGACAGCTCATCTGTGTATTACCATGTGTAACAAACAGGTGGTTGCTGTTATAACTAACTGTGATCACATCATCGTTATCCGGAAGTGCTGATTTCAGTATGTTCAGCGGCTTTTTCGGAACGATGAAGGAATCACCTTTGGGACATTTTACATCTGTGCGCTTGTAGCGAACCAGGCGGTGCGCGTCGGTAGCCACGAACTGAACAAAGTTTTTATCCAGCTCAAAATACACACCCGTCATAGCCGGACGCAGATCATCATTGCTCACGGCGAACAATGTTTTATTGATACCGGTAACCAGCGAACTGCTGGTCATTTCAAAAGAAGTGGTATCGTCAGCAGATGGTTCTTTCGGGAAATTGTCGGGATTTTCACCCATCACCTTATACTTACCATTATCGCTGGTCATTTCGATACCGAAGTTCTTATCGATATTGAAAGTAAGGGGTTGGTCAGGAATGTTCTTGAGGGAATCGATCAGGATCTTGGCAGGAATACAAACCCGTCCATTTTCTTTTGCTTCGATATCCATCTGTACCCGCATAACCGTTTCCAGGTCGGTGGCTACCACATTCAATTTGTTCTTATCAATTTCAAACAGGAAATCTTCCAGGATGGGTAAAACTGTATTTGCATTGATAACACCACTGATCTGTTGGAGTTGTTTCAATAAAGCCGATGAGCTAACGATGAACTTCATAAAACGGTTGCGATTTATAAGGGACGAAACTAAGGAATTCCGGCCATTCTAAGATTGGGATATAAGGAAGATTGAGGAGGGTGGCAGGTTATTTTCGGGGATTCTTTCAAATTGGGTTTTTTCCTCATTCTCCTAATGCGGAACTTTAATCAATGTTGCAGGGAAAAAGACTAACACCGGATCAGGCGCTACAAAAGGCGCGTCATTTTTGTGGCTACCAGGAACGTTGTCACCAGGAGGTAAAGAATAAGTTATTCAGCTATGGCCTTAACCGCCAGGAAGTGGATAACCTGCTTTCAACTCTTATTGAAGAGGATTATCTGAATGAAGAACGTTTTGCCATCCAGTTTGCCGGTGGTAAATTCAGGATGAAGGGTTGGGGTAGGGGCCGGATCAAAAATGAATTGCAGCAAAGGCAGGTAAGTGAATACTGTATCAAAAAGGCAATGAAGGAGATTCCGGAGCCAGCCTACCTTGAAACCCTGGATAAACTGGCGAGAAACCGTTGGGAAAGTTTGAAAGAGGAGGATAAATTATCCCGACTTCGAAAAACCCAGGATCATCTGCTGTATAAAGGGTATGAATGGGATTTGATAAAAGATGTTCTGAAAGTCTTGCAATCAGGGCAAGCAACCGACGAATGAAGTAATTTCGGGTATGTCTACCCTTACCATAACCACCATTCAAACATCACTTTTTTGGGAGGATCCGGAAGCGAACCTCCGGATGTTCGAAGAAAAAATTGATTCGGTCTCAGAAAAAATGGAGCTGGTAGTATTACCGGAAGCGTTTACCACCGGTTTTTCCCTGCATCCCGAAAAGCTGGCCGAGACCATGGATGGCCCCACACTGGCCTGGATGAAATCCCTTGCTGTGCGGAAAAGAATCATACTAACAGGCTCTGTATTTATACAGGAAGACAATCATTACTACAATCGGTTACTCTGGGTTTTGCCAAACGGACAGGTAGGTCATTATGATAAGAGACATCTTTTTGCATATTCCGGGGAAGACCAGCATTTCAGTGCAGGTAACCGGAGGTTTATCGCTTCCGTCAAAGGCTGGCGCATCTTTCTGCAAGTCTGCTACGACCTGCGTTTTCCTGTCTGGAGCCGCCAGCAACTCCACCCGACCGGTGAGCAGGCTGAATATGATTTGCTGATCACTGTAGCGAACTGGCCGGAGCGGCGCAATCATGCCTGGAAAACCCTGCTCGCCGCAAGAGCCATTGAAAACCAATGTTATGTGGTGGGTGTAAACCGGGTTGGGGAAGACGGAAAGGGGATTTATCACAGTGGAGACACAACGATCCTGGACCCACTGGGAACACCTCTTTACCAGAAAGAACATGAGGAAGATATTCATACGGTCACCCTGGACAAATCCAATCTCGATAAGATCCGCCAGCAACTTCCCTTTCTCCGCGATGCAGATGCTTTCACCATATTAAACGATCATCCAGATGTCTGAAATACAAACTTTCCATTTTACAAATGGCCGCATTTTTACCGGCGACGATTGGTTGAGTGAAGCAGTTATAACAGTTGAGCAAGACAGGATTGTGGAAATATCCGCTCATCCGCCCCAGCGGAGTGCCAATCCCCACGGCGGGATGCCACCCGACCGGTGGAAGGATTTGCAGGGGGGGCTGCTCGTACCGGCCTTTATCGATGTGCAATTGTATGGAGGGGATGGCCAGCTTTTTGGTGTTTATCCTTCAGTGGAAGCTATCCGCGCCACAGTGGAATATTCGCGAAGAGGCGGAGCCCACCTGATCCTGCCTACCGTAGCGACCAATGACAATTCAGTAGCGCTGGCTGCCATCGAAGCAGTGCGGGACTACCTGAACCAGGGCGGTAAGGGTGTATATGGACTTCACCTGGAAGGACCCTTTCTGAATCCTGTTAAGCGGGGTGCTCATGTTTTGGAGAAAATTCAATCGCCCTCCATGGATAAATTGCGCGCATTGGTTGAACCGGGCCGCGGTATCATTAAGATGATGACCATCGCACCGGAACTCTTTCAACCGGATCAGATCCAATACCTGAAAGACGCCGGTATTATATTATCCGCCGGCCATAGCAACGCAAGTTTTGAGGAAGCCAATAAAGGATTTGACCTGGGGATTACCACCTGCACTCATTTATTTAATGCGATGTCTCCCCTGCAACACCGCGCCCCTGGGTTGGTTGGTGCCATCTTTGCACATCCAACCATCGCCTCCAGCATTGTACCGGATGGGTACCATGTGGATGCAGTGGTTATCAAAATGGCCAAACAGTTAATGGGTGAGAGATTGTTCATCATAACAGATGCAGTTACGGAGAGTAGCACCGGGAATTATTTGCACCAGTTGCGTGGAGATCATTACACATTACCGGATGGAACACTTTCCGGATCTGCATTGACCATGCTGACAGCCGTGCAGTTTTGTGTTAAAAAAGTCGGAATTTCAATAGAAGAAGCATTACGAATGGCTTCCCTGTATCCTGCCAGGGTATTGGGTATTGAGAAAGAGTGGGGCAAACTGGCAGTAGGATACAGGCCGGAATGGTTTTGGATACCATCACTTTAAAACAATACAGCTATGGCAAAGTTAAATGCAATCGGTCTGGATGAAGCCAAAGCGGCTGATCTGGCCGGAAGACTGAATACCTTACTCGCCAACTATTCCATATTTTATCAGAATACGCGGGGTTATCACTGGAATATCAGAGGCGAAAAATTCTTTGAACTGCATGTAAAATTTGAAGAATTATATAATGATCTGCTCTTAAAAATTGATGAGATCGCTGAGCGTATACTCACGCTTGGATTTTCACCGGCACATAATTATTCCGATTACCACACGATGGCTACGATAAAAGAAAGCAGGGAAGTAGCTGATGGAATGAAGGCGGTGGAAAATATCCTGGGCTCTTTTCAAACAATTATCGGTTTGCAACGTGAGCTGCTAAAAATTTCGGAAGACGCAAATGATGAAGGCACTAACGCACTTATGAGCGATTATATCAGGGCACAGGAAAAGCTGGTTTGGATGTACTCAGCGTTTTTGAATAATTAGGGTCCTTACCGTCTCAACTTTTAAATCTCTGTTCTCAATAATGGATTGGCGGGTTGGTTTTATTTCTATATCCGGAAGTACCCCCCGCCCATCCTTAACAGCAGCTGAATCAATCACCAACCTGAATTTTGGAAGACGAAACCGAATACCGGTTTCAGGTAAGCGAACATCAGGAATCAGCCAGGCAGAGTTTCCATAAGCAGCACCACCGGTTTCTTCTCCAATCAGGGTAACATTTTTTTGCCCTTTAACTTTGGCTGCAAACAGTGCGGCAGCTGAGAAAGAATTGGGACTGGTTAGCACATATACATTACCGTTGTAGTGATGTCTTTTTGAAGGTTTAAATGTTTTCCGCTCGAAATACCCAAAATGATAATGCCCATCCGATTTTTTCCGGGTTATAAAATGCATTAGTCCCCCAATTAATCCATTGTAACGAACCAGGCTTCCAAATTTGCTTTTTCTTGTCACCGCATAAAGAGAATCCGCAATTTTGAATGGTTCGCGTACAATCTTTCTGGTCAGGAAGGTGGAATGTGCCACATTTCCCCCACCATTGCTACGGATATCAATTACCAGATGTTGGATGTTCTCTTTCTTTAGTGTACTAAATGCAGCAGCTAAAAAGGAACGCAACTGGTATCCGTTGTTAAACGTATTGATGGTAAGATACCCGGTAGAAAGTCCGGTATCTATTTGTAATGAACGAGCGCGGTCCAATGACCTGGCTCTTTGCTCCCTGCGTTTCCAGGTTTTCACAACTTCCGGTACAATCGGCTTTTTGACCGAATCTTTTTTCGGCGGCTCAATTAAACGAAACGATATGGTTTCCTCTTTGCCGGTACTATCCAGGTAGCCAAGTTCATAGGTGTTGGAATATCCTGCCACCAATCGTAACCAACCCCCAAAGGCACCGCGATTGCTAAGTGTCTGCATCAGGTACTGCTCATTATTTCCATCAGCTGGTATGTGCCGGGCCAGGCTATCTACAATTTTCTTAATCGGCACCTTATTTAAACTGGTAAGTATGGTACCTCTTTTAACCAGCAGGTTGCCTTTCTGCAAATTGTTATTGATGACAATAGTATCATTTTCCAGCGCCTTGATTGAAATGGGAAACTGGGGTAACCTTGCTGTATCCAGATACCGGAGAAATTTCCTGGAATAACGGGTACTGGTATGGCCGCATTTTACTTTCGCTATCACAAAACTTATTACCGATCTGAACTGCGGTTCGGTCATGGAATCTGTCAATTGCCGATAACCCCAGTCGAAATAATAATCCATGCTATCTTTGGGGGTGTACCAATACAAACTGGGATGAGATTCCTCCAGAACAGACCTGAAGAGCTTGTAATCCTTTTTCAATTGCTCTGGCGCATAGGGATCTGAAGGAGACCATTTTGTACCTGATACCGCACAACTCTGCAGCAGGGCCACTACGTACCCGAACAACATAAACCTACTAAGGAAAAAACTACGCATGCAAACCGGTACTGCTTCCGTTTATTGTTCTTTAAACGCATTCCAGCCCTGTGCCGTGATGCGGAATTTATTTCCGCCTTTGGTATGAATATGTGAGCCTGCTTCGGCATCTGTCATATAACCAACCACGCTGATCTGTTCATTCAATACCAGTTTATCGTATTCGGAATGCGAAATGGTAAACAGGAGTTCATAATCTTCGCCACCACTTAATGCACAGGCGGTTGGGTCCAACCCGAATTTAAAAGCGGCCATGCGGCTGTCTTCATGAATCGGAATTTTTTCCTCATACAACACACAACCCAAAGAACTCTGCTTACAAATATGGAGTATATCGGAACTGAGTCCGTCGCTGATATCCATCATCGCTGTAGGACGAATCTCATTCTCTGCAAGAAACGCAATGATATCTTTCCTGGCTTCCGGTTTCAGCAAGCGACCAACGATGTATTGTTCATTTTCAAGATCAGGCTGAATTTTTGGATTCTCCAGGTAGATCTGACGCTCGCGCTCCAGTAAGGTCAACCCTAAAAAGGCTCCGCCCAGGTCACCGCTCACACAAATCAGGTCTCCTTTCTGAGCAGTTGAACGTTGGACAAACTGATCCGGATTCACTTCCCCGAGAGCGGTAACACTGATGACAAAACCACTTCGCGAGGTTGAAGTATCACCACCGATGAGATCTACCTGGTAACGTTCGCAGGCTGCATATACCCCTTCATAAAATTCCTCCAACGCTTCCACACTGAACCGGTTACTCACGGCAATGCTCAGGGTAATTTGTGTTGGGGTGGCGTTCATCGCATAAATATCACTGAGGTTCACTACCACCGATTTATAACCCAGGTGTTTCAGTGGGGTGTACATGAGATCAAAATGTACGCCTTCCATCAGCAGGTCAGTTGTGATCACGGTTTGTTTACCAAAATGATCAATTACTGCAGCATCGTCACCTACACCCAAAATAGAGGAAGCGTTCGTAAATTCTATATTTTTTGTCAGGTGATCGATCAGGCCGAATTCACCCAGACTGGAGATTTCTGTTCTTGTTTCCATTTTCAATTAGTTTATGTCGCCATTGACCCAGCGTAAGAGGTCTTCATGCAGTTTCCCATTTGATGCAACAATGAAGGGCTGGTAGGGGGAGTAATAGGTTCCTGCAAAATCCGTCACTTTTCCGCCTGCTTCTTCCACTATCAGGAAACCTGCTGCACTGTCCCAGGCATTCAGCTTATGTTCGAAGAATCCATCAAACCGGCCGGCCGCCACCCAGCAGAGATCAATTGCTGCCGAGCCCAATCGTCTTACCGGTACACCCCGGCGGATGAATCGTTCAAAACATTCCAACGGACCGTTTGGCATATCCAGGAAGGTATAGGGGAAACCGGTTACCAGGCAACTGCTTGCCACGTCGGTTTTATCTGAAACATGAATGGGTTTGCCATTGAGCGTAGCACCCTTACCTTTTTCAGCCAGGAAAAACTCATTCAGGATGGGATTGTACACCGCTCCCATAGTCATGATGCCATCCACTTCCAGTCCCACACTCACACAACAAATTGGAATTCCATTTGCAAAATTGATGGTACCGTCAATGGGGTCAATGATCCATTTATAGGGTGAGGGACTTGCCATCTCACCAGATTCTTCACTCAGGATATAATGATCCGGGTATTGTGCCTGAATCACTGCGATGATGGCTTTTTCAGCTGCATGATCCGCTTCGGTTACCAGGTTGTTAACACCTTCCTTGTTGGAGATCGCCAGGTCTTTCTGATTGAAAAAACGTTCGAGCTCTGCAGCTCCGGCCCGGGTGGCCTTGATAAGGGTTTCCAATAACATCGGACAAAGCTAAGCCACTGAGCCGATAAAAAAATTACCAATAAATTCGTGGGATGCAGGTATCGGTTGTCATCGTTAATTATAATGTGTGTTATTTTCTGGAGCTCTGTCTTCATACCCTGCAATTAGCAATGGCCAGTCTGGATGGAGAGATCATAGTGGTGGATAATGCTTCCAGCGATGAGAGCCGTCAGTACCTGCCTTCGCGGTTTCCTTCCGTTCAGTTTATCTTGAACGATACCAATCTGGGTTTTTCAAAAGCGAATAATCTGGGAGTAAAAGCAGCCAAAGGGAAATATGTGCTGATCCTGAATCCGGATACACTGGTATCAGAAACATGCCTGACTACCGCTCTTGATTTTTTTGCCGGCCACCCGGATGCGGGTGCCCTGGGCATGCGCATGTATGATGGCCGTTTTCGTTTCCTGCCGGAATCGAAAAGGGGGTTTCCCACGTTGACTACCGCGTTTTTTAAATTAAGTGGATTAATTCATTTATTTCCCAGGAATCGGGTGATTTCCAGTTATTACCTCGGCCATCTTTCGGCGGACTATGTTCAGCAAGTTGATGTATTGGCTGGAGCATTTATGTTTATCCCTAGGGATATTTACCTGGAAGTAGGTGGATTTGATGAACGCTATTTCATGTATGCGGAAGACATCGACCTGAGTTATTCTATCGCGAAAGCAGGTTACCGCAATTATTACCTTCCCGAGCCGGGAATCATTCACTTTAAAGGAGAAAGCACTCTAAGAACCGCTGCCAATGCACGGCATTTTTATGAAGCCATGCTACTTTTCCGTGAAAAATATGGGAACCGGGTTTCGTTCCTCAGCCGGGCCCTGGCAGAAGCAGCCATTGCAGTCCGAACCTTGCGCGATAAAATCAGCAGCAAAAAGTCCTATCGCCCGGGAAATGAAGTCCGGGACCGGTCATCCTATAAGATATGCAGGGAACTTTCTGCCTATAGTCCAGATCAGCCCTGTCTTTTTGTGCTGGGAGATCATATTAGGCTGGAGGAACTTTTTAAAGCATTGAGGCGGCAACCTCCCCGCACAACCATTCGATTCAAATGGAAAAACACTGCCGTTTGGATAGGAAGTGACGATCCGGATGAAAAAGGAGAAATTATACGGGAATAACTACTTTTGTTCTTCATCCTAATTGCAGACACACCCGAATGGCCCTTATTGAAATTACCTTACCTAAAACGATTGCCAAGGCGCTCCGCCTGCCGGAAAGTTCACCGCGCAGGCAGCAACTTAAAGTGCTGATGAAGCTGCTGAAGAAAGCCCGTTTTACGGAATTCGGCCAGCATTATCGCTTTGATGAGATCCTGCTCAGTAAACATCCGGGCAAAAAATTCCAGCAGATCGTGCCAAGCCACGATTATAATTCCATTTATAAAGAATGGTGGCATAAGACCCTGGAGGGCAAACAGGATATCTGCTGGCCCGGCAAGATCAAATATTATGCTCTCTCATCCGGCACTTCTGAGTCGGCCAGTAAATACATTCCCATTACGGAGGACCTGCTGACGGGCAACCGGATTGTGATGATCAAACAGCTCTTTTCCCTGAGACATTATAACAATATTCCCTTTGGGAACCTTCGCAAAGGCTGGCTGATGCTGGGTGGCAGTACCCAGTTGCAGAAAGGCCAGGGTTATTATGCTGGTGATCTTAGTGGCATCACGGCCAAAAAAGTTCCCTTCTGGTTTACGCCTTTTTACAAACCAGGTAAAAAGATTGCGAAAATGACCGACTGGAACGACAAGATTGAAGAAATCGTGGAAACTGCGCCCAATTGGGATATCAGTTTTGTAGTGGGTGTACCTGCCTGGATTCAGATGTGTATGGAAAAAATCGTGGAACGTTATAAACTGAAGACGATTCATGATATCTGGCCAAATCTGTCCTTTTTTGTTCATGGAGGTGTTTCATTTGAACCCTATAAAAAGGGATTTGAAAAACTGCTGGCCAAACCGCTGACCTATATTGAAACCTACCTGGCATCAGAAGGGTTTATTGCGTACCAGGACCGGCAGTTTGCAAAGGGCATGAAACTTAGCATCAACGATCATATCTTTTTTGAGTTTGTTCCTTTTGATGATGAAAACTTCGATTCAGAAGGCAACATGATGCCTAACCACAAAGCCTTTATGATCCATGAGGTAGAAGCCGGAAAAGATTATGCGATCCTGCTGAGTACCGCTGCCGGCGCCTGGCGATACCTGATTGGTGATACCATTAGGTTTGCTGATGTGGATCGTTGTGAGATAGTAATTACCGGCCGGACCAAACATTTCCTTAGTCTGGTGGGAGAACACCTCAGTGTGGATAACATGAACCGCGCATTAAAAATGGCGGCCGAGGATCTGAATGTTTCTATTCCGGAATTTACAGTGGCGGGAATTCCGTACGGAACTTTTTTTGCGCATCACTGGTATGTTGCTTCCGATGATCATGTTGATGCAGAACAGCTGCGGGTCAAAATTGATCAGTACCTGATGGAGCTCAATGATGATTATGCGGTTGAAAGAAAAAGCGCACTCAAAGAAGTGTTTCTTAATGTTTTACCTGAAGATCGTTTTCTTGCTTTCATGAAATCAAAAGGAAAGGTTGGTGGTCAACATAAATTTCCCCGCGTATTGAAGGGGCAGATGCTGCAGGACTGGCAACTGTTTATAAGTGAAACGTGAGATGTCAGACGTGAGACGTGAGATGTTAAAACCAGCCGCGTTTTCGGAACAGCCATAACATATAAATTGGGACGATTAGCATCAATACTACCGCGATGTAAAAACCATTTTCATGGTGCAGGTAAGGGATGCGGTCGAAGTTCATGCCGAAAATGCCTCCAATAACGGTAGCAGGCGCGAGTAAACAGGTTACAATCGCCATCACTTTCATTACCTCGTTCATTTTCAGGTTTACATTGTTGATATAGAGATCCTGCATGTTCACCATCACATCGCGATAGTTTTCACAGAGGTCATTTGCCTGCATGATATGATCGTATACATCTTTGAAGTATTTGGTGGTTCGATCATCCAGCAGATCACTTTCGCTCCGGATAATACCATTTACCAGGTCACGCACCGGCGCGATATTCCGTTTCAGTACAATCAGCTCTTTTCTGAGCGAGCTGATCCTTGCCAGCGCCCGGTTATTCGTGCTGGCAATAACCTGCTCTTCCAGGTCTTCAATGCGCTCACCCAGCTTTTCCATTACGATGAAGTAATTGTCTACGATCATATCCAGCATGGAGTAACAGAGGTAGTCGGCCGAACGCTGCCGGATCTTGGAATTACTCATGCGTAATTTATCGCGTAAGGGATTAAATACATCCCGGGATGCATCTTCCTGGAAACTGATTACAAAATCCTTGCCCAGGACGATACTGATTTGCTCCTGTTCCACTGTGCCCTTTATTTCATTGAAATAAAGCATGTTCAGCAGGCAGAAAAGAACATTGTCCACTTCATCCATCTTTGGCCGTTGATGGATGCTAAGAATATCTTCTACCAAAAGGGTGTGAATATCAAAATGCTGGCAAATCGCTTCTACATCTTTTTTTCTAATTCCGTCCACATTGATCCAGCTGATGCGGTTGCTTTTTAGAAATTGGAAACAGGGTTCAACACTGTTGAAATCATGCTCTTCCAAAAACTGATCGTTGTAATCGTAAACATAGGTTCTAACCTCCCGGGCCTCTTCCCGATAGGGTAAAACAGTGGGATTGATTTTTAGAATCTGTTTGGTTCGGTCTGTCCCAAATAAATTTTTGATACCCAGATACCGCAGGTATTTTTTTGTAGGCTTGGTAATAGCGGTTTCAATGGTCTTGCGTATCATGAAACAACAGGTTCAGTGAATAAAAAAAGCGACTCGCCATGCGAGCCGCTTTAAAAATACAATATATACTGATTTATCAGTTTAGGTCTTTACAGGTACATTCATCGCAACAACCGGTGCTATAAGTCATATTATAGTACCAGCGGCCCTGGGTTCTGATCGGTCCGTCTGCCAGGCAGTTTCCACCCCAGGCGGTTTCTCCTTTCTTTTTTGCAATGGCATCAACATGTACGTAAACATACAGTCCCTTACCACTGCAATCCAGTTTGCCGGAAGTTTTGATAGAGGAGAAAGGAATGGTTACGGTATACCATGTATAGGATGGATCAACTTTCAACTTATAAGGAAACTGGCCAGGGATCGGAGTTCCTTTATTGGTTTGAGGAAGATCAACCAGGTTGTCACCAACCCAGATTTTCACGTTTTCAGAAACATCCTGAAATCCTTCCAGAGAGTTGATAATTACATACAGATTGTTGTCATCATTTCCGATAACCACTTTTCCGGTATTGATGGTTTGTCCGGCCCACAGACAAAAATCCCGGGTTTTACAGAAGGTAATTGCACTGGCCGAATTGGAAGCAGTTCCAACCACACCTTCCATACTTGCAAAAGAATTTGCTCTATCTGTTCCATTATCCGGCTCGGCGGATTTCTGACAGGAACTAATAAAGAGTAAAGAAGCAGTTACCGCGAATAGGGCAATAGTGCTGCGCATGAAAGCAGGAAATAGTCGCATACATTCAAAATTTAAAGTGTTTGATTAAATAGCTGTCAAGGCTATTGGAAGGGTGGGCATTCAACGGATAGCGACTGTCTCAAGGAATCTTTTCGAATCTGAGGTTTCTGGGTAAAGTCAACCCGATCTACAAAGCAAATACATTTTTTTGAAAAGTCATAGTAATCTGATAAACTTTCAATACAATGTAACAGGATCAAGTATTTTTACGTTTTTGAATTCGAAATGATCGACGCACTGATTAAAGGACTGGCATTGGGAAGCATTCTGGCATTGTCCGTCGGACCTGTCATATTTACCATTATCAAACAAAGTTTGAATAATGGCAGGGAGGGCGGGTTCAGCTTTGTGGCGGGTGTTTGGATGAGTGATATCCTGTTGATTGTTATCAGTAATGCTTTTTCAGAGTGGGTCAAAGCCTTGCTGCAGTATAAGCAGGCAATAGGTTATATCGGCAGTATATTTCTGATTGGAATGGGCCTGTTTTATCTGTTTCTCAAAAAAGTACAGCTGACTCAACAGGTAAACGGGGAGGAACAACGTTTTAGTAAAAAGGATATGGCCAAGATTTTCACTTCCGGATTCCTTATTAACAGCCTTAATCCAAGTGTACTGCTTTTTTGGTTAATCAATGCTACCACCTTTGCGCTGACGCATTCCTTCCGGGATCGTGTGTTGATCTTTACTGTGTGCATGGTTTTCAATATGCTGGCAGATGCGTTGAAAGTTTTACTGGCAGGGAAACTCCGTAAAAAGCTGACCCTTCACAACCTTTCCCTCGTAAATAAAATTTCAGGTGTAATATTGGTGGGGTTTGGAGTAGCGCTGTTATGGGGCATTTCTTTTCACCTTGAAAATGGCTGAATTTAAATAGAATACATGCGAGGTATATTTATCCTGTTGGTAGCATTGGCTGTTTCTTATCCAGGCTTCAGCCAAATGAGCGACTTTATCTCGCTCAAAAGAAACAATAACCGCCATGTTGCCAGTTATTTTAAAGGAAGCAGGATTGAATTACAGCATGTCAATGGCCAGATTATCAATGGTCCGATTGAAGCTGTCAGAAATGATTCAGTCTTTGTAAGGCAGTGGCATATTGTAAGTTATATCACTCAACTGGGTACTTCAAAGGTTGATACACTCGGCTCCATGGTTTATGGATTTCATTACCTGGAGATCTTCCGGATCTTCCATGATAAAAAGCAAAGCTGGGGTTTTGTCAAGAATGGGACCATTTTTATGATTGGCGGAGTTGGTTATATCGTCCTGAATGTGCTGAATGGCTGGTACCGGAAAGAACCAATTGGTGATGCTGAAAACCTTAGATCCCTGGCTATTGCCGGCGGAGTGGCGGGTGGCGGTTTTTTATTGAATCGCCTGCATCGGTACCGCGAAAAAAACGGCAAAAAATACAAGATCAATTATGTAAAGATGACAAACTGAGCAGCCATCTCATTTTCCCTATATTGCAGCCGCAACAATTTTTGGATCTTTCGTGAAGACAAAAGGATTAATCCCTCGCATTGGCCGATTTTTGAAAAAACTACTGCTCATCCTGGTGATCGGGCAATTTTTGTATATCCTCCTGTTGAAATGGGTAAACCCTCCGCTTACCATTACCCAACTTTCCAACTGGGTGAGTGGTTATGGACTGAAAAGGGATTATGTTGATTTTGAAGAAATCTCTTATAATGCAAAACTGGCGGTTATATCTTCAGAAGACCAGTTGTTTGCTGATCATTCGGGTTTTGATTGGAAAAGCATTGAAAAGGCAATGAAGTACAATGAGAAAAAACCCAACCGGGTTCGTGGTGCCAGTACCATTAGTCAGCAGGTTGCTAAAAATGTATTTCTGTGGCAGGGCAGATCCTGGATCAGGAAAGGCCTGGAAACCTATTTTACTTTTATGATTGAATTGATCTGGGGTAAAAAACGAATCCTGGAAATGTATCTGAATGTGAGTGAAATGGGGCCTGGCATTTTTGGTATTGAAGCTGCCTCACAGGCTTATTTCAAAAAACCCGCTTCCAAACTGAATAAATCGGAAGCAGCGCGAATAGCAGCCTGTTTGCCCAATCCCAAGAAATACAAAGTACAGCCCGCCAGTAAATATGTAGCAGGCAGAGGCTGGATCATCCAGCGCCAGATGAGTAATCTGGCAAGCGATGAAGAAATCAAAGCAATTATCGGCACCAATTCCAAAAATTAATCAGTTGACCTTTATTACTATAGCCGGACTATTCTGTGAATACAAATTGGGCACGGAAGTTGCGATCCCCAACTTCATGATATACTCGCCCGGCTGCAGTGAAATATTTTCTGTGCTGGTCAATGTCAGCGTATTTTCCTGAAGTGGAGAGGCTGTGAGTGATAAACGCTGTACCAAAGATTTACCTACAAACAGGTCAGCTACCAATTGATTGGGTTGGCCTGAATCCTTCAGCAATTGCTTCAGCTCATTTATGGAGTGTTTATCTACTTGAACAGATAGTTGTACTGGTTGCCCTTTTTTAAAACCATCAGATTTGTCCGACAGGCTTAATCTGATATGGGAAAAGGATTGGAGCTTGTCATTGACAAGCGCAGGTGTTATTCCTCTTGGTGTTGGAATTTCAAATGATTTATCAATTGTTCCCAGGTCTTTGTCTACAACCAGTACTTTTCTGTTCTGCCATTCTTTTTCAATAGGCCAGAAATTGTAATTGTTCCTGCGGTAATAGGTGGTATTGATAGCAAAACTGGTATCTCCTGAATAAAACCAGTATTTGGAAGGACGCTGATAACTGTTCAGGAATACAACAGGCAGGCCATTTGATTTCTCTTTGATGGCTTTAACCCATTCCCGGTTACCATGCATTTCATCCTTGAATATGCGGGTAAGACCTGAAATATTGGTCAGCATGTATACCCGCACCAATATCACTAATACCAGCGATGGTGTCAGCAGCCTGAATATCCATTTTCGTTGCGAAAAGTTTTCGCTTAGCCATGCATGTGAAAGTATAATAACGGGAATCAGTGCCGGAACTGTCCAGTTGGCTTCTACTCTGCCTTTAAGTGTACTGATCAAAAAGAAGCCATAAAATCCCCACATACTCCACTGAAGAGCACGTGCCAGCAGGTCAGTGGTTTTATACCTGTTGGCTGCTCTTAACAACAGGAATCCGATTAATGGTCCTGCCAGCAGAATCTGGCCGGCCACATATTCCAGTGTGAAGGCAAATTGATAAGCCGGTGCATTTCTTTCTTTGAGGTGATAGGAAACTGAGGGGAAATCATACTGGTATTGCCAGTATAAATGCGGGAAAAAAAGTAGCACACCTGTAACTACAGCAATCCATGCCCGTGGGTTCAGTATTAGTTTCCAGTTACTAAAGATGGTAAATAATATGATTAACAGACCATGGTATTTGCTATAAAGCATGCCAGCCATCACGATGCCAAGTAACAAGCCCTGTATCCAGTTGTCCTGTTCCAGGAAACGTTTGTATTGCCAGAAAAACAGCGCGGTAAAAAAAGTAAGTGGAATATCCGGTACAGCAAGAATGCCTCCAATCTGTAAAACGCCCATGGAGGCGGTGAGTGCGTAAAATAAAATGTCATCTTTTTTAATCAGCAACTGGTGCACCAGCCAGAGTGTGGCAGTATTCATGAGTGCCATCATCAACCGAACGCCTAATTCATTTGGAAAAATCAGGTAGCCCGTTTTTATCAGCACCGCGATCATTGGCGGATGATCGAAATAACCCCAGGCGGGATACCGGCTATATACCCAATAATAGGCTTCATCATGCAACAGCTCCGTACCATAGGACTGAACCAGGTTGATGATCAACCAGCCGATATAAAACCAGGCAGCCGGCCGACTGCGGATGGAAGAAGTCAATACGTTCATGCTGCTCGCTTTCAACTGCAAAAATACGGGAGCTTAGCCGGCGATCAAGTTATCTATTATGCGGATAGCATAATTTGTACGTTCTTTTCCAAGTCCGGATATTATAGACCATCCGGTTGACTGTCTTTGCAGGATATCATAATAGTGCTGGAACAATCGGTTTCTGCGTTCCTGATCGGGATATTCGCGAAGTTTATCATAGGTCCAGGGCAAATCTGTCTGCATCAACAGATAATGATCATAATTGCGTCTTACCACTTCATTCAGAATAAAGGGATCGCATTTATCAAAAACAAATTCAGACCAAACCTGCATTACCATCATATCGGTATCCACGAAGAGAAGAGAAGGTTGATTTCCTGCGGCTTCTTTCAGTGCCAAACCTGTTTGTTCTTCCAGCGCCAGCTGCCCCTTTGCGATGGTTAGCAGATCTTCATAAGTATAGGGTCGATCCAGCTCATCCAGGAATTCTCTAGCATATTCCGGTACCCAGGCGGTTGGATAATGATTGGCATAATGCTGTGAGAGTTCCTGCGAGAGGGTGCTTTTTCCTGTCGACTCTGGGCCCACTATCACAATTTTCTTCATCATTCGGTCGGCAATTTACTGCTTAGACTTTTATGTTTCCAAGATTGGAGTCCGGATATAGCCAACAGGGTCAGGATTAGAAACTGGAATCCCGTAAATACATATCCTTTGGAAAAATAGAGCGGTACGGAGGCGATATCAGTCAGGATCCACCAGTACCAGCTTTCTACTTTTTTCCGTGCCATCAGCCACATACCCGTGTAGGCACTTGCGCTTGCGAATGCATCTGCCCAGGGAATAGCTTCCGGAGCGAATTCTTTTTTCAGCCAGGTGAGACACAGGTACAGAACAACATAAAAGAACAGAAAAAACAGGATCTGGTTCAGCCATTCACGGCGATTGGACTGTGTGATACTGAGTTCCGGCCGGTGATCAGGTGTTTTTTTCGCCCATAACCACCAGCCATATATACTCATGATGGTATAATACAGGTTAACGCTTGCCTCACCATATAGATGACCTTTAACGCTCAAATAGATGAAAATGGTGGTACTGACCAGACCCACCGGGTAGAGCAGAATATTTTCTTTCCGGCTGTATACCACACTTGCAATACCAGTGATGACCGCAATGAATTCCAATGCGGAGGTTTGCAGCAGTCCGGTCAGGAATTGCTCCCATATACTTTCCATCCGTTAAAAATGCGTCAGAATTTTTAGATTGCCGGAAATTGTTTGCATGAAAATAGCTGTTTTAGGGGCTGGTATGGTAGGCAGAACGATCGCTATAGATCTTTCGGATCGCCACGATGTTTATTCTTTTGACAGAGATGAGGCCGCTCTTCAATTGCTCCATCGAAAGGCACCTGCCGTACATATACGGGTTGAGGATCTCACAAATTTCAGCGGGTATGCTTCCATGCTGGAAGCGGTGGAGCTGGTGGTTACTGCTGTACCGGGATTTTTAGGTTTTCGGGTACTCGAAGCCGTTATTAACTGTGGAAAGCCGGTTGTTGATATTTCATTTTTCCCGGAAGATGCGCTTCAGCTAGATGCGCTTGCCAAATCAAAGGGTGTTACTGTAATTACGGATTGCGGAGTTGCTCCTGGCATGGGAAATCTTATCCTCGGTCGGTATAATGAAGAGATGAAGGTGAACCGCTTTGAGTGTTATGTAGGCGGATTGCCACAAATCCGCAAAAAGCCATTTGAATACAAGGCGCCCTTTTCACCGGTGGATGTAATTGAAGAATATACAAGGCCTGCCAGACTTATGGAAAATGGCCGGATTGTGACCAGGCCTGCCCTATCGGATCGAAGCCTGATGGATTTTGACGGGATTGGAACCCTGGAAGCCTTTAATACGGATGGATTGCGATCCTTGCTCTATACGATGGCACATATTCCGGATTTAAAAGAACAGACGCTTCGCTACCCCGGTCATATTGATTTAATACAGGCTTTACAACTGGCAGGATTTTTTAATGAAGAGAAGATAGAGATTGGCGGACAACAAATACGTCCGATAGATTTCAGTTCAGCACTCCTGTTCAGGCAATGGAAATTGGGAGAGGAAGAAGCAGAGTTTACGGTGATGCGGGTGATTGTGGAAGGAGAAAAGGAAAACCGGCCGATGCGGGTGGAATACAATCTGCTTGACCACTATGATCCCGTAACAAAAACCTCCTCCATGTCTCGTACAACAGGTTATACCTGTACTGCTGTTACGGAACTTGTGGCAACTGGTCAGTTCTCTGAAAAGGGAGTATTTCCGCCAGAATGGGTTGGACGCCACCAGGCTTGTTTTGAATTTATTCTGCGATACCTAACCAATAGGGGTGTAAATTGGAAAGCCATTATCAACCACTAAAACTATAACTATGATTCGTAAAGCAACTGCCGTATGGAACGGCTCCGGAAAAGAAGGAAAAGGACATCTCTCTACCCAGAGTGGTGTATTGAGTGAAACACAATATTCATTTGGATCCCGCTTTGAGAGCGGAATTGGCACTAACCCGGAAGAACTGGTTGCCGCAGCGCATTCAGGCTGTTTCACCATGAAACTGAGTTTTGTGCTGGGTGAAGCAGGGTTTACTCCCACTTCATTGGAAACCACCTGTGCCATCACTTTTGAGAACGGTGCTGTTACCAAATCTCACTTGACTGTAAAAGGAGTTGTTCCCGGGATCAGTGCTGAACAATTCCAGACCTGTGTTAAAGATGCAGAGCAAAATTGCCCGATTAGTAAATTATTGAATACCTCCATCAGTTCTGAAGCAACACTTGGATAGTTGTCCAGATCAATAATGCGGCTATCAGCCATCCCAAGATGCTTAATCCTTTTGGGTGTTGGTAGCCGCTTTTATTTTTCCAAACAGCCAGCAACAGGATTACCATTGATACAGGCAGGATGATGCCGTTTATTAGTCCCGCTGCCAGTAACAACTGCACAGGCTTCCCCCAAAACAAAAAGAAAACTGATGAACTGATAATAAAAAGCTGGGTGCCTTTTTCCGGGTTTCGATCCAGCCAGGGAAGATAGGACCTTGCGAAAGAGATCGAGGTATAAGCGGAACCAAGTACAGAAGTAACTGCTGCACACCACATAACCACTCCGAATAATCGAAATCCGGTATCACCTGCAGCCCGTCTGAATACGTCTGCGGCAGGATTTCCTGGTTCAAGAAGTACACCTTTACTAACTACGCCGAGGGCAGCAAGGAATAACAGATAGCGCATTATGGAAGCGGTCAGCACCCCAGTGACAGCTGCTCTTCGCACAGCTTTCATTGGGATGTTTTCTGATTTGGAGGCCTCCAGTATCCGGTGTGCCCCGGCAAAACAGATATACCCCCCTACTGTTCCTCCCACAATTGTAAGCAGTGCTTTATAGTCAAAACGGACTGGTAATATGGTTTGTCTTGCGAGTTCGCCCAATGGTGGAGAGGAGGACACTGCAATGTATGCTGTCAACAGGATCATGCTGATTCCCATCCATCTGACTGCTTTATCCATCAGCGGAAGAGCCCGGTTCCTGTTTGTTAAAAGTAGCAGGATGAGTACCACTGTTATAGCAGCACTAATTCGGTTAGGTATCCCTGTTATTGTTTCCAGTCCCAATCCTGCTCCGGCAATATTGCCGATATTAAAAGCAAAGCCTCCCGTTAAAATCAGCAGCGTCAGAACTTTACCCAATCCTGGCAAAAGGTCATCTGCCACCTGGTTGGCTGTTTGCTGGCGGGCAAATAAAATCTGCCATACATTAAGTTGTACGCCGATATCCAACAGAATCGAAAGTAGAATGATACAACTGAAGGATGCCAGCAGATCCTGAGTGAAAACCGTGGTTTGAGTTAGGAAACCCGGACCAATTGCCGATGTTGCCATCAGGAAGGCTGCTGCCCAGAAGCCGGAAGCTTTCTTATTTTTCATGGACAATGGGACTGTTGCAGGAATTCATGAATGCTTTTCGCTAGTTCCACCGCGGTTGGGCCATCTCCATGGATACAAAGCGTATCTGCTTTCAGTGGAATCCAGGTTTCTTCGGTTGTTCTTACCCGTTTATTAAAGAGCAGCTCTTTCACTTGTTGCAGCACTTCTTTCTTTTCTTTAAGGACGGCGTTCGGCAATTGCCGCGATGCCAGGTCTCCCGATGAGGTATAACGCCGGTCTGCAAACGCTTCTTCTTTTACCATCAGACCTGCTTCCTTTCCCAGTTTTGCCAGCACACTGTTGCTGAGTGCGTATAATTGAAGGGTGGGATTGAAAGTTTTTATTGCCGTTATAATGGCAGTTGCTATGATGGGGTCTTTTGCCGCCTGATTATACAGCGCTCCATGGGGTTTTATATGTTTCATGGGGTAATTGTGTTGCCGGCACAGTGCATCAAAAGCCCCCAATTGATAGAGTATCAATGAAATTATTTCGCTTGCTGGCAACTGCTGTTCTGTTCTTCCAAAGGATGAGCGATCATCCCAGGACGGGTGTGCGCCAATCTGAACATGCTGTTTTTTAGCCAGCTCAATGGTTTTCGAAATTTCAGATGGGGTACCAGCATGCAGTCCGCAGGATATATTCGCGGTATGAATAAATGGAAGTATTAATGCTTCATTTCCTGTGCCTTCCCCGAGATCGCAGTTTAATTCCATGCGGCTGTTGTTTAGGAGAAATAAAGATAGTAGTCGCGTTTGAGCTGAAGCAATTGCTTTTCCCTTTTGATCAATAGGGCTTCCGCTTCTCTAAGGGAAATTTTTTTGAAAACGATGGAACTGCCTGGTGTTTTCTGGGCTGCGAGCGGAATATCCACAACGACAACCTGTCCAATTCGAGGGTAACCTCCGGTAGTTTGTGCATCCGCCATCAGGAGTAATATTTGTCCGTCCGGACTAACCTGCATTGTTCCGGGCAGAACAGGTTGCGAAAGCAGTTCAACGGAACGTTCGCGTTGCAGTTGAGGCCCCTGAAGCCGAAACCCCATCCGATTGGAGGTGGTGCTTAAATGAAAATCTGTGCTTTCCAGTAAAAGCCTGGACTGTTCTGTGAACCAGTCATATTCAGGTCCGGGAAAATAGCGAATTACCTGGTTGGAGTAATCGGGGGTAATGGCCGGACTTAACCTAACCTGGCCACTGACCTGCGACAAATAATTCATTATGTGTTGGCCTTTTTCGTCCGGAAAACGGGATACAGGAAGATGATCACCTGGCTGAAGCGCATTGCCATTCAGTCCACCAATCCTTGATGGGAGATGGGTAGCCCTGCTATTAAATTGCGGGTTGGTTCGAATGCCTCCATGAATAGCTAAATAACTGAAACCCACTTCTTTTGGAAAGAGCTGAAGAAATTCGCCCTCCTTTACCAGGAAAGGTTGCCAGAAGGAAACGGGTCTGCCACTAATAAATCCTTCATATCCTTTTCCGGTGAGTGCCACCAGGCTGGTGTGATTAAAACTTGCTGAAAAGGCGCCACTGCTTAATTCCAGGCTGGCTGCACCTTCATCATTTCCTACCAGCAGGTTGCCTAAACCATATGCAAGCGTGTCCATGCAGCCACTTGTTGGAATTCCCTGATTTCGGTGTCCAAACCGCCCAAGGTCCTGAATGGTGGAGATACCGGTTTTAAGGATTTTCATGTTGGTTCAGGTATAGAAAGGTAGGGGAATCAATAGGAGTAAATCGTACGCGGTCACCAGGTTTAAACAGGCAGGGATTTTGATCGGAGCGATTAAAAACAGAAAGCGGAGTTCGACCGATGATTTGCCATCCCCCGGGAGAGGAATTGGGATAAATTCCGGTTTGTTGGCCCGCGATACCTACGGAACCAGCAGGTACTTTCAAAGCTGGAGAGGCTTTGCGGGGCGTAGCCAGCGAATCTGGAAGCAGGCCCATATAGGCAAAGCCAGGGTTGAATCCAATCATAAAAACATACCAATCCTGTGAGCAATGTGCTTCGATGATGGATGCTGGTTCGGTATGATGGAAACCTGCAACGACCTCGAGATCGGGTGCCATTTGTCCCTCATAACAGACAGGTATGAGGTGGTTGCCAGCTTCCGCCAGGGGTATTTTGTTATGTCCGGAAGTCAGAGGGAGTCTGCTTAGAATCTCTTCATGAACAAAGGCCAGCGGGGAATGCTGGCCTTCAGAAAAAAGTTGAGCCGGGTTAAAAAAAACCGTGAGGCTGTTATATGTAATGGTAGTGTCCAGAAATCCATGGAATTGGTCCAGGTGGAAGATCTGCTGCAATTGAAGCAGTTTCTGATGGGCTTGAATAGAAACCCCCTTTCCATATTCAATGGTAATGGCTGACTCAGCAATCGGATAAATATGGAAGGAATCCTCCTGTGCCAAAGCGCCTGTTTTATTCTGCTTCTGCCACTACTTCTTTTACTTCAGGAATCATACGTTTCATCATACCCTCAATACCAGCTTTCAGGGTGATCATGCTGCTTGGGCAGCCGCTGCAGGAGCCCTGCATCATCAGGTTCACAACCCCATCCTGGTAACTTTTAAACTGGATAGCACCACCATCCATTTCCACTGCTGGTTTCACATAATTTTCAAGCAATTCTTTGATACGCTTTACCACATCATCGTCATCAGCACTTACTTCGTTACTTCCCTGGGGTTTTAAAGCGGCAATTTCTTCTTCATTCACCACCACCTTGCCTTCTTCCAGGTAATCTTTCAGGAACTGGCGAATGGAAGGAATTACATCACTCCATTCAGTTTCCGGCGTTTTGGTGAGGGTTACAAAATTGCTGGCGATGAAAACGCTCTTTATAAAAGGAAAGCCAAAAAGTTCCATGGCAAGAGGAGACGCTTTTGCGCTCTCCATATCCGGCAAATCAATGCTGCGCCCGGGAAAGAGCAGTTTGTTGGCAACAAACTTCATTGTTTCCGGGTTCGGAGTCATTTCTGTATAAATGCTGATAACAGGATTTCCAGTCTTGATCATAATTCAACACGTTTAACTGCAAAAATAACAAATGCCAGCCGGCTATGTTTGTGAATTTAGGAAAACTTCTTGAGGAAGGGATCCGTACTAGTGATTACAATCGCTGGTATGGCAATGGTTTGCCTGGCGACAGAGCTGATAATTCCGGAAGTGGGCATATACGATTGCGATAACTGCCGGAACCAGGAACCAGAGCTGCCATTCATGCCAGAATTGTTTTGCCAGGAGGAGCAGGATTCCGATCCCAAAAACAATGTATGGACTTGTTTTATGGTGATGTCTTTTGTAGCCATGCCAGAGCGCATTTGCTCCGATAATAAATGCAATAAAGATCATTAAATATTCAAAAGCCTCATTATCAATGATATTGGTTCCAAAAATGGGAAGGCTTGTCAGAATTAATGGTAATACTGCACAGTGAATGGCACATGCTATGGAGGTTGCTATACCCAGGGCGTCCCAGTTTATCTTAAATGACATCGGACAACAAAAGTACACAGATGCAACTTTGTTGCAAAATAATTTTTTTACCTTGCTCCACTCACCAGGATCTCAACCTATGCTATCGGTTGGAGTTTATCCGCCTCTGGTGGATGACACCGGTCGGGTGAAGAAAATCGTAAATTTGTGACTATGAGTAAGAAGACGATCTTTTTCCTGCTGTTTTTTGCTGTGCTATTTGTAGGGTTTGTGTTAGC
This sequence comes from Flavipsychrobacter sp., assembly GCA_016787265.1. GTDB lineage: Bacteria > Bacteroidota > Bacteroidia > Chitinophagales > Chitinophagaceae > Flavihumibacter. The sequence continues at coordinate 81,716 of JAEUVF010000010.1, forward strand.
TATGAGCAAATTACTGCCAGGATTCGGGGAAGTTAAAATGCCGGTACTGAGTTATGTTCAACCCTTCCGCTTTAATGATCAGTATGGAAATTCCTTTAACCAGGAGAAGGTGCAGGGCAAAGTGTATGTAGCGGAATACTTTTTCACAACCTGTCCGGGTATTTGTCCGAAGATGAATAATAACATGAAAAAAGTGTTCGAAACGTATAAGAACAATCCTGATTTCATGATCCTGTCACATTCCGTGGATCCTGCCACAGATTCCGTTGCAAGGATGCGGGTGTATGCAGATTCCATGAAAGTAAACAATGCCAACTGGTTTTTCCTGACCGGACCGAAAGACAGTTTATACCTCGCAGCAAGGGTTAGTTATTTACTCGATGATCCAAAAAACAATAATGAATATATAGAGGACCAGTTTATCCATACCCAGTTTTTCGCATTAGTTGATCGGGCTGGAAGAGTTCGCCGGATTTATGATGGCTTGAAAAAGGAGGAGGTAGATCAGATGATTAAGGACATACCTGTATTACTGCAGGAGTCTCAAACAGATGCATCCCGCTTACCAAAGACAACTTTCTAATTTCGTACACTATGCAGGAAGCCGTACAGAACATACTGAAAAAAAATCAGTTAAGCATCACCGGTAGTCGTGTTAGGATTCTAGAATTGTTTCTTGAACAACAGGGTGCTCTGGCACATGGAGATATCGAACGCAGAACCGGTGAGAAGTTTGATCGTGTTACTGTTTACAGAACACTTCAGGTATTTCTGAATAAAGGGATTATTCATTCTATTCCTACTTCTGACAATAGTGTGTTATATGCATTGTGCAAGGACGATTGTGGGGAAGGACATCATCACGATAATCACGTTCACTTTGTTTGTGACAAATGTGGTAACACATTGTGCCTTGAAGATGTAACGGTACCGGCTATACGCTTACCAAAAGGATATAAGTTCAGCCAGATTCAGGTGATAGTGAATGGAAGATGTAAAGACTGTAATCGGGATTGATAAAAAATAAAGCCCCGATGTAGACACACCGGGACTTTTGGTTAAGGCTCTGATTAGTAGCTATTTAAAAATCTGTTGAGATTCGTTTTATCTTTCTAAGTGTTTTCTTGTACAAATATATTGTTATAAATCATTCCTTTCAAATTTTAGCCATACCCTAATGTGGGTATTTTTTGGGGCTGTTTAAAGTTTTAGCATCTCTGCAGCCACAAAATCCATCAATGTTTTAACACGGTTAGGACCCAGGTCAAACGCTATACCCGCGGCCTGGTACAATTCAGGCAGTGTGCGGGTTCCTCCAAGTGCCAGCGCGTTGGAATAATTATCAAGCGCCTGCTCCTTATTCTCTTTAAACTGCATCCACATTCCGATCGCTCCCAACTGAGCGATTCCATATTCTATATAATAAAAGGGAACCTCGAATAAATGAAGCTGACGTTGCCAGCCATATTTCCGGAATTCCTCCAATCCGCTCAGGTCCAGAACGCCGGTAGAAAATTCTTCATTGATTTCCATCCACTTTGCCGACCGTTCCTCTACCGTATGCTGCGGATTTTCATAAACCCAGTGCTGGAATTTATCGATAATGGCAATCCATGGGAAAATCGTAATCACTCTTTCCAATTGATGCTCTTTGGCTCGTTTCAGTTCTTCTTCCTTGTTAAAAAAACTGTGCCAATAATCCATACTGAATAGCTCCATGCTCATACTAGCCACTTCAGCAATTTCCATTGGGTATTCCTTAAACGCTGAAAGCCGCAATGGGTGGGCAAGAAAACTATGAATTGCATGTCCCCCTTCATGTACCATGGTGGTAACATCATGCATTTGTCCGGCTGCATTCATGAAAATAAAAGGTGCTCCACTTTCTGCAAGGGGACAATTATACCCACCCGGTGCTTTTCCTTTTCTGCTTTCGAGGTCCAAATGCCCCATCTTTTTCATGGTCAGCAGGCAATCTGCAAACAAGGGTCGAAGTAGTTTAAAACAGCTGATGGTTTTTTCCAGTAACTCTTCTCCTGTACTGAAAGGGTGAAGCGGTTCAATACCTGCAGGTTCAGCCTCCGTATCCCAGGGACGGAGAGTATCCAATCCCAGTTTTTCCTTTTTCTTTTTATAGATCTGCGCAACCAGTGGTACAACATGTTGCTTTACGGCATCGTGAAAAGCGAAACAGTCCTCCTTGGTATAATCAAAGCGACCCATTTCCACGAATTTGTAATCCCGATAATTGGCAAAACCGGCATTCAGTGCAACCTGGTGACGTTTCTGAACCAGTCCGGTGAACAGGTCATTTAGCTGGTCACGATCCTGATAACGTCGTTCCTGAATGCTCCTGTAAACCACTTCGCGCTTGCTTCGGTCGGGATGCTCCAGAAATTTGGATGCCTGCTGCAGGGTATATTCTTTTCCGTCAATAGTAACGCTCATTTTGCCAGAAATGACTCCATATTGTTGAGCCATTACCGATAAATCAGCTTGTAGCGGGATGTTTTCTTCCCGGTATAGATCAATTGATTTCTTAACAGAACGCAGGTAAGTGAAATATTCCTTTTGATCAAGCGCTTTGGTGTATTCATTATTGACCAGCTTACGATTCAGCTGATCAGCAAAGGGCTGGATTTTTGGCTGGATCTCCATCACAAAAAAAGTGAAAGCCTCTTCCAGCGCCTTATTTTCTGTATCACAGGTCATCCGGATTTGCCTCCAGCAGGCATCTTCACTAACTGCGGCTTCCAGCTCACTACTGTCTGCCAGCCATTTTTCCAGTTCATCCAGAGAATGTAAGGGTCGGTCCAGCAGGTCTTTAAAATAAGGCTCCAGTGTTTCCCAGCTCGTAACGGTAAAGTCTGCCGGCAGGAAATGCCTGGGAGTTTTCTGAATATTGGCGATCGACATAATCAATAAATTATTCTTCAGATTTTTTCTTGCGGGCAGTTTTCTTGGGCTTTTCCCCGGTTGCTTCGGTATCAGCTGCCTCTTCGGCTGCTTTTTTAGGCGCTGCTTTTTTCTTAGCCTTTGGTTTTTCAGCTGGTGTTTCCTCTTCAGTTACAGCAGCTTCTTTACCGGAAGCTTTTTTTGCTTTTGCAGGTACCTCTTCTTCCACTTCTTCGACTGCTTCGGGAGATTCTGAAAGTTTGAATTCAATATTGTTTTTATCGATGATTTCAAACCATTTTACCATTTTCTTCATGTCACTGGCATATACCCTTTCGAAATCCATCTCAGGAAAAGTCGCTTCAAAATAAGCTTTCAATCCATTGCCATCCTTTACATCAGGAAGTTTAGTTCCGCTGGATTTCATGGATTTGAATATTTCAACCAGGTTGACATTATCACGTTTAGTATATATCTCAATACTCTCGAGGTGAGAGAAGTTATGTTTGCGGGAAGACACGAACTTGGTGGATTGATCCTCCAGGGAACGTACAATCGCTCCGTCCGTTTTACTGGCCACTAACTCAAACAATCCGGGTAAACCGGTTACGGCAATGATTCTGTTGTATTCCATATCTACAAAATTGTAAGGGAGGTGCAAGATAAAACAATTTTACCACCCGACCGGGGAAGGCTCAGGCGTCCAGCCAATCCTTAAAAGCGGCTGTTTGGTCGGCACTGATGATGATTTCCTCCGGTGCCTGAGGAAACAATTCAACCTGTAACTTTCCTTTACCCACTGTTTTCAGCTTTTTTATGGCATTTATATGGGCAAGATATTGCCTATTCAGGCGGAAAAACTGGGCGGGATTCAATTCTTTCTCAATATCAGACAGGGATTTGTCCAGCAAGAAACGCTGGCCGCCTGTATCTACCAGGCAAATCATTTTATGAGCAGCATAGAAAAATGCGATTTCTTCAGTTTTTAGTGTGATATAATCGGCACCTCGTTTAATCAACCACCTTTTTTTATAACCCTCAGGGTTTGTATGATAGCGCCGTAGTTGCTCGAGCGACTGGGAAAAATGCAATTTTAGTTGCTCGTATTTCTGAATGGAAGCAGTCAGTTTTTCCTTTGAAACAGGTTTCAGCAGGTAATCGATACTGTTATGCTCAAATGCTTTCTGCCAATATTCGTCGTAAGCGGTACAGAAAATTACCGGGCAATCAAGCCGGATTTCATCAAAAATCTGGAAGGATTGTCCGTCTGTCAACTCGATGTCCATAAAAATAAGGTCCGGTTGTTCATGCGTTTTCAGCCATTGAATGGACTCCTTTACGGTTGCCAGTAAGGCGATTGGCTTAAGGTCCGATCCAATTTCTGCCAGTGCTTCGATCAGTCGTTCCGCCGCAGGAGTTTCATCTTCTATCAGTACAATTTTCATATCAGCGAAGGATTAGCAGGGGTAAACGGACAGAAAAATGAGTATTGTTTTTATCAATTGAAACCGGTTTGGAGGTAATCAGCCTGAACCGTTCAATCAGGTTATTCAATCCAATACCATTGGATTGCCGAACTTTTTTTTCGCGTACTTCATTGGTAATAAGTAATTCACCACCTGATTCCTGAACTTCAATCTGCAGCGGATCTGACTTGGAAAACTCATTGTGCTTGATAGCATTCTCAATAAGGATCTGAAGTGAAATAGGCGGTAAAACAAAATGATCAGTACTTGATTCCGATATTTTTTTGTTAACCAGAATACTATCGCCGAACCGGATTTTCAACAATGCGATATAGTTATCCATAAATTCCAGTTCTTCCTGTAATAAAACAAGGTCACGCGACTTGTTTTGTAAGATATATCGATAAACATCCGCCAGGGTATCGTTAAAAATCTGGGCTTTTCGGGGATCTGAGCTAATGAGGTGACTCAATGTATTGAGTGAATTAAACATGAAATGCGGATCGATCTGATTCTTGAGGGCCTGCAGTTCAGCTTCTGCCCGGGCTCTTTCCAGTGCGGCATTTCTTAGTATTTCTGATTCAGACTCCTTAACCAGGAATACGGTTTCATATACATGAACGATAAAAATTACTGATATCAGAATGATGAGGCTGTTGTTCCAGATAATATTCCAGATGATTTCTCCCTGAAGAAAAAGTTGATACCAGCCAACCAGCAGCAATACGGTAACGGGTATTGTAAAAAAAGGAATCACCAATAAAAGAGCAATGATTTTCTTTACCGGCTGGTTGAACCAGTTGAAATATGACCGTAATGTGAAAAGCAGAAACCTGTTGCCTTCCCAGATGATAAATGCAATTCCAATAGTGTAGAGATAACTTAACTTGATCTGCAGGAGGCTGAATTGGTGATGCGGCACCAGTGATGTAACCAGGGGAATCACTATACCGCAAAATGGTATCAGGATCACCCGGAATCCCACATCGTTGATCCTGCTTTCTTTTTCAGGAAGCTTTGTCGGAAAAAAATCGGCATTGGTCGCCCTTGCTTCCGGGTTCATACTGGTTGTCTTGGTCATTGTGAAATTAGACAATAGTTTAGGAATCAAAACAGCTAATATGGACATGAGCAGCATCAATTGGCTGGCCGTTCTGGTAGCCGGTCTCTCTGCCTTTGTAATAGGCGGAATATGGTATTCTCCCGGATTATTTGGAAATGCCTGGATGAAAGAATCTGCCTTAACCGAAGAACAGATCCGCGTAGGGAACAAAGGAAAAATCTTTGGCTTCACTGCCTTGTTTTCCCTGATTATGGCTGCGAATCTGGGAATGTTCCTCGTTGACAGTTCTGAAATAAAAACAGATCTTACATGGGGTGTTACAGCTGGATTTTTAGCCGGCATCTGGACCTTCTGTGCGATTGCAATTCATAGTTTATTCGAATTGAAATCCTGGCGATATATTCTGATCAATGGTGGATATTCCATTGTTTCCCTTACTCTTATGGGAGCCATAATTGGCCTCTGGCGATAAAACCCAAACATATGACACATTCAATCAGCTGGTTCGAAATCCCTACAAGAGATCTCGCCCGTGCTCAACAATTTTATGAAACCATACTCGGAGTAGAACTGATACCGATGGATATGCCGGGTATCAAGATGCGGATGTTCCCGGTTCCGGATCATAGTTTTATAAGCGGAGCACTCACCTATGCCCCGGATTTTTATGAGCCACAAGCCAATGGCACCCTGGTTTATCTGAATGCCAATCCGGATGTACAGCTTGTACTGGACAGGGTGGAAGCTGCAGGCGGAAAAATCATTGTCCCGAAAACCGAAATAAGTCCGGATATTGGCTTTATGGCTGTTATTCATGACACCGAAGGCAATCGGGTGGCCTTTCATTCGGTTCCGGTTGGATAAATTTTTTTACAATGTCTAACATTGACTGGAGCAAATTCACTGTTCGTATAAATGTGCGGGCACGCCGAAGTGATTTGTATGATGCCTGGACAACCAAAGCAGGCATGGAATACTGGTTTCTTCGCAATTGTGAGTTTGTAGATGCCAAAGGATATATCCTGGATGAGGAGGAAACCATCCGTGCGGGATGTACCTATACCTTTTTTTGGCATGGATATACTGACGCGGTGTTTGAAAAAGGTGAAATCATGGAAGCCAATGGCCAGGACCGGATCGTTTTCCGCTTTGGGAAAGCAGGCATCTGTACGGTTCGCATTTTAATGGCGGGAGATGAGCAGATTGTTGAAATCGAGCAGGCAGAAATACCAACAGATGAACATTCGCAATTTCAATATCATGTTGGATGTAAGACTGGCTGGACCTTTTACCTTACCAATTTGAAAAGCCTTTTTGAAGGCGGCATTGATTTAAGGAACGGGGACATCAATCTTCAGGACATGCTGAATTCTTAATTGATAGACAGATATACTTGTATGAATTTGTATTTTATACTGCTACTTACTCTCTTTTTCAAACTGGATGCCGATCCTTTTTATCACTTAAAACAACTGGAAGGCTGTTGGCAAAAAACCGGCACATCGGTGCCGGAATTCGAAGAGTGGAAAATCCGGGATTCGTTTTCCATGGTCGGACGGATGTCCCAAACATGACTATCCACGAAGAATTGTCTATAGTTTTAAAGGATTGGACACGTTTCATGCATGGATTGATGCAGGAGTTGATAAGGCATCTGACCGCGTTGATTTTTACTTTAAAAGGGTGAAGTAGTGAGAACTGGAATCTATTGTTTACAAAGCCAGTCAAACAATCGTTCCACCTCTGCAGGTTGAAACAATTGTGTTCCCGGATTCATGGTGGCAGCTGTTCCGCAAGCCACTCCATAACGAATGATATCAGCAGCTACAGCATTTTTCCAGACCTGGTAACACATTCCGGCAACCATGGAATCACCGGCGCCAACTGTACTCTGCTTTTTTACTGTGGGAGCCGGTACACGAATCACCTGGTCTTTGTTCACCAATATGGCACCCTGCGCACCCAATGAAACTGTTACCATCCTGCAGGATCCGCTTTTCAGCAGGCTTTGGGCTGCTTCCACCACCTGATCGGTTTCCAATACCGGAACTCCCGACAATTGACTCAATTCATTCAGATTGGGCTTTACAAGGTAAACACCAGCGGCCACAGCCAGTTCCAGTGGTTTCCCAGAACAATCGATTATAGGTTTGGCACCCAGCTGATTGGCAAGTGTTACCAGTCGCGCGTAGAAATTATCATTAAATCCGGGGGGCAGACTGCCGCTCCCTACAATAATTTCCGGTGCAACCGGCAGGTTTTTTATTGCACAAAGAATGTCTTCTTCGATTTCCGCCTGAAGTGTTGGTCCGGGTAATACAAATCGAAACTGGTTATTGCTTTGCTCTTCAAGTACCACGATATTCTCCCGGGTTTCTCCTGGTATCTGTATGGTATGGTAAGAAATCCTTTCTTCCTGAAGGCAGGCTTCGAGCTGCTTTCCATTGAAACCACCACTGGTAATCAATGCCATATTAGGCGCTCCTAATCGCTGGAGGCCTTTGCTTACATTGATCCCTCCGCCCCCTGCTTCCACCACCATATCACTGCACCTGAGTTTTTTTTCAGGAATCAACTGGGTTGTTCGCGTGCTTTTGTCAACAGCCGGATTGGGTGTTACAGTAAGGATCATGGCACTTAATTTTTATTCAGGTCAGCCAATACGGCTTCGATTCGTTGAATAAAACTTGCTTCATCGGTATACCCACGGGCCAGCATAAAGAATTTGCTTTCGCTGACCTGCATCAATACACAGGGGTACCCGGTAACCTGTAACTGTTTACAAAGCTGAAACTCATAATAGGCTTTCTCTTTATATTCTTCGGAACCCAGCTTTTGGTAGAAATCATCCTCGTCCATGTTATACTTCTCCAAAAGATGGCGGTAGGCTTCGTTATCACAAAGATCCCTTCCTTCAAAATGCAATGCATACTGTAAATCAGAAGCGAATTCAACCTGTTGATCCGGATAGAGTTCCTTGAAAATGCACAGCGCAATGGCCGGCTTTTCCGAATTCGGATACCAATCACTCAAGTCTGGGTTAAAAATATGCCAGAGATAGTCCTGTCCGAACCGGATGCCGGTTAATTCTTCCACTGACTTGTAGGCGTCAGCAATATATCCGGCCATAACACCAATATGCCTGGGCTGATCGGGAAGGATCATACCACCGGACAATACTTCGAATCCAATCCGGTCGGAATAGAGTTCATGAATTTTTTTGATAACCGGACTAAAACCGTAGCACCAGCCGCAATAAGCATCATAGCAATAATAAAGTACAGGGGTCATGCTGCAAATTACCTGCTTTCAGCGGGACTTTCACCGACTATTAATGAGATCTTAACAACCGAACCGATTGTAGCTGGGTTATTGTTTAACTTACATTAAAGCCGATTTTATGGAAAATGCAACAATCGAAGTAAGGAATTTAACAATGGCGGATTACCAGGAATTGAAAGAATCCATGATTGAAGCCTATGCCAGCATGGGCGGACAATACTGGGGTGAGGAATCCCTGGCCAAGCTGATTAAGAAATTTCCGGAGGGCCAGATCTGTGTAACACTGGATGGTCGTGTGGTGGGATGTGCTCTAACCCTGATTGTTAATTTCAACCGGTTTGGGGACACACATTCCTACCGCCAGGTTACGGGTAATTATACGTTTGACACACATGATCCGCAAGGGGATGTTCTTTATGGAATCGAGATGTTTATCCATCCTGAGTTTCGTGGCTTGCGACTGGCCCGGCGTTTATATGAAGCCCGTAAAGTATTGTGTGAAAACCTGAACCTGCGGGCTATTGTTGCGGGTGGCAGAATTCCGGGATATGGCAAGGTTGCGGAAGAAATGACACCTCGCGAATACTTGGAAAAAGTCAAGCGCCGGGAATTGCACGATAGCACGCTAAGTTTTCAGTTAGCAAATGATTTCCAGATTAAAAAAGTGATGCAGCATTACCTGCCCGAGGACAGGGAATCCCGCGGATATGCAACCCTGTTAGTATGGTACAATGTATATTATGAACCAAACCGAAATGCGCTGAACCTGAGGAAGGATTTTGTTCGTATTGGATTGGTGCAATGGCAAATGCGGCAATATGGGACACTAAAAGATATGATGGATCAGGTTGAATATTTTGTGGATGCCGTGAGTGATTACAATTCTGATTTCTGTCTGTTACCCGAATTGTTCAATGCACCTCTGATGGAACAATTTAACCATCTTCCGGGGCATGCGGCGATTCGCGAATTGGCTGCATTAACCCCTGATATCGTTGATGCGCTTTCCAAACTGGCCATCTCTTATAATGTGAATATCATTGGTGGCTCCATGCCTTCCATCCGGGATGGAGAATTATACAATACATCTTATTTCCTGCATCGGAATGGCCGCATTGACTTTTATGATAAAATCCATCCAACACCTTCAGAAGAATATGAATGGGCCATAAAAGGCGGAGATAAGATTCAGGTAATTGAGACGGATGCTGGCAAGGTTGGTGTGTTGATCTGTTATGATGTAGAGTTTCCGGAGTTATCAAGACTGTTAGCTGATCAGGGTATGCAGATTTTATTTGTTCCTTTTTTAACGGATACACAAAATGCGTATAACCGGGTACGTTATTGTGCAGCGGCGCGGGCAATCGAAAATGAATGTTTTGTGGCCATTGCCGGAACAGTGGGTAATCTGCCTAAAGTGCATAATATGGATTTGCAGTTTGCCCAATCAGCGGTATTGACCCCTTCTGATTTTGCATTTCCGGTGAATGGAATTAAAGCGGAAGCAACTCCCAATACGGAGATGATCATCGTGTCGGATGTAGACCTGACCTTGTTATCAGAATTGCATGAATATGGAAGTGTGACTACCCTGAAGGACCGTCGCCATGATCTCTATGAGCTGAAATTACTCAAGTAGTTTATAAATTATTTGTATTTCCAGTTGCGGTTTTTACCATCTGCGATCCATTCTACTGCCTGGTTGATTCGTTTCTGTCTGGTGGCATCGGTTTTTGCTTCCGTGATCCATTCAATGTATTCTTTCCGGTGACTGTAGCTGAATTTGTCAAAAACCTCCCAGGCGCGGTGGTGTTTCCGGAGTGCCTGTTCGAATTCAGGAGGAAGCATACATTCCTTATGGGAGGAGGTCGTTTTGCGGGGAAGTTTACTACCCTGTTCATTGAGTAACATTGCCTCCTGAAGCAGTGAGTTGAAGTGAGCAGGAAGATCGTCGATGGACTTGATAAGTCCGAGATGTCCCATAGACCTTTCTTCCCGGGCATTTTGCAGCAAAGCGGGATCCTTCATCAGCGCGGCCTTACAGAATGTGAATGCGCAATGGTTCTTGAATCCTGCGAAACTGCAAAGCATGTCATTTTCGTATTCAAAATAGGGCATGCCCCATTTAACGGTTTCTTTAACCTCCGGGCAGGTCCTGTGGATCCGCTCCCGTAAGTGCAGCAGGATAGGCTGGGCAAAAGGTTGAGCTTTTGCTATGTAATCGTCGATGCGGGAGTCCAGCTGCGGCATATCCTAATTTACGCAAATTCCCTGATTCCAGGCATCCTGTTGGTGCCATCCAACGTGAGACTGTGTGGCCCAGTCTAAGCAATTAATGTGCTTCCAGCCAGTTGGTTCCCTGACCAACTTCAGCGATTACCGGAACCTCATTCGGCAGCGGCAGGGCTGATTGCATACATTCAAGAATCAGGGGTTTTAGCTGATCCACCTCCTCCTTTCGGGCATCAAAAACCAATTCATCGTGCACCTGCAGGATCATTTTGCTTTTGAGTCCGGCTTTTTTTATGGCAGCATGCAGGGATGTCATAGCAAGTTTAATCATATCAGCTGCAGAGCCCTGGATGGGGGAGTTGATGGCGTTGCGTTCCGCAAATCCGCGGACGGTAAAATTGGAGGAATTGATATCGCGCAACCAGCGTTTTCGTCCCATCAGGGTTTGAACATAGCCATGTTCTTTGGCGAAATTGACTGTTTCGTCCATGTATCGGGTAATACCGCTGAATTCCTTTTTATAGTTATCTATTATTTCTTTGGCTTCTGTTCTGGAGATTCCAAGATTATCAGCCAGGCCAAATGCGCCTTGTCCATAAATTATACCGAAGTTGACACTCTTCGCTTTACGGCGCATGTCTTTTGTAACATCCGCCTCATCGATACCGTATACCTTGGCAGCTGTTGCAGTATGAATATCTTTTCCCTGGCGGAAGGCTTCACACATATTCGGGTCACCGCTGATGGCTGCAACAATACGTAATTCGATTTGGGAATAATCAGCTGAAAGCAGAATATGCTCACTATCTCTGGGTATGAATGCCTTTCTGATTTCCTTACCTCTTTCTGTGCGGATGGGAATATTCTGCAAGTTTGGATTGTTGCTGGACAATCGTCCAGTAACAGCTACAGCCTGTGCATAGGAAGTGTGAACCCTGCCTGTTTTATGGTTGATCATCAGTGGAAGGGCATCTACATAGGTTGATTTAAGCTTGGTTAACTCCCGGAAAGCCAGGATATCATCCACAATGGGGTTTTGCAGCGCGAGTTTGGCCAGCACGTCTTCGCCGGTAGCATATTGTCCGGTTTTGGTTTTTTTGGCTTTGGGGTCCAGTTTCAGTTTTTCAAACAGCACTTCCCCTAATTGTTTGGGGGAAGCCAGGTTAAAGCGGACACCTGCCGCTGCGTAAACCCTTTCTTCAGCTGCTTTTGCTTCTCTTTCCAATTCCTTTGAGTAGTCATTTAAAAAGGCTGTATCTACTTTAATCCCTTCATATTCCATATCCGTCAAAACCTTAACGAGGGGGTTTTCCACTTTTTCGAAAACCGATTTCACTTCCAGGGATTCCAGCAGCGGAACAAATTTCTGTTTTAACTGTAGGGTGATATCTGCATCCTCGGCTGCGTACTCCTTGATTTTCTCCAACTCAACATCCCTCATATTTCCCTGGTTCTTGCCCTTTTTGCCGATCAGCTCTTCAATAGGTACCGTTTCATAACCCAGGTATTTGGCACTTAGCAGGTCCATACCACGCTTTCCTTCAGGTTCAATGACATAATGCGCCAGCATGGTGTCAAATAGCTTACCGCTGAGTTCGTAACCATACCATTTCAGGATAAGTAAATCGTATTTGATGTTTTGGCCCACCCATGTTTTGGCCGGATCCCTGAAAAGAGGATTGAACTGGTTCAGAATACTTTTTGTTTTGACCTGGTCAGACGGACAGGGAACGTAATAACCAGTATGAGGCTTGACTGAAAAAGAGAGGCCTACCAGTTCAGCATCGTTCGCGTCCAGGCTGGTAGTTTCGGTATCAAAGCAGATTTCTGGTTCTGCGGATAATATTTTAATCAAGGCCTCAATAGCATCGGAGCCTTCCACCAACTCATACTGATGCGGGGTATTTTGGATGTTTTTATCAACAAAATGGCTGGAATTGCTGTCGGAATCATCAGAATTTTCAGAATTTATCTTACCTGCGCCATTATTTGGCGTACCAACTACATTGCCAAATAAATCAGTTTGAACAGATTGGTTTGCCTGTGTAACAACCTGTATATCTTCACCAAGAATGCGTTTGGCAACTGTTTTAAATTCCAATTCAGTGAAGATTTCTTTCAACGCTTCCCGGTTCCAGTCTTTCAACCGGAAGTCTTCTTCATGAAATTCAACCGGGACATTCGTGATGATGGTTGCCAGTTTTTTGGAAAGGATGGCGGATTCTTTTCCGTTCCGCACTTTTTCACCCAAAGCCCCTTTTATTGAATCTGCGTTGGCCAGAATGTTTTCAAGTGTACCATATTCATTTAAAAGCTTTGAGGCGGTTTTTTCACCAACACCTGCGATACCTGGTATATTATCAACTGCGTCACCCATCAATCCAAGCATGTCAATTACCTGATCAACCGACCGTATATTCCATTTTGAACATACTTCTTCCGGACCTAAAATCTCAATATCTCCACCCTGGTAGCCAGGCTTATATATTTTGATTTTATCAGAAACCAACTGACCATAATCTTTATCGGGTGTTACCATGAATACTTCATAGCCAGCCGCCGCCGCCTGTTTGGATAGTGTGCCTACCACATCATCTGCTTCAAAACCATCAAGCTCTACAACGGGGATATTAAAACCACGAATAATTCGCTTGATATCAGGAATGGCAAGAAGCAGGTCCTCAGGAGCTTCCTGGCGATTGGCCTTATAGTCGGTGAAATCAGTATGACGTTCAGTAGGAGCCTGGGTATCAAAACATACCGCCATATGAGTGGGGTGCCGGTTATTTATAAGTTCCAGTAAAGCATTGGTAAAACCGAATTGAGCATTGGTGTTTTTACCCTGGCTGGTGATACGCGGACTGCGGATGAGTGCATAATAGGCTCTGAAAATAAGGGCCATCGCATCGAGCAGAAAAAGTCTTTTGTCCATATAACAAAGATAGGGTTATGAAAAAGAGCAGCGCTGCAAGGGAAAACATTGCCACTCAGCGTAAGAGGGAAAGTTTTTGCAGGAGATCGGCCAGGGATATCAGGGAACAATTAATGGTGGAAAGACTATCAGAAGGTAAATCTGTAGATCGCCCCCCACGCTCTTCCTGGTGATTTACCTGTACTATGTAGTTTTTTCTGGTGGGCAGATCCGACAGACAATTTTTTAGTGCCCTGTTAATAAAAGGAATACTGCCCGTTTGAATCAAAACAGCGATAGCTGGCTTTTCGCTGCCAGCGGAAAACTTTTCTTTTTTAGTTATAACAAGTTGAATTTCAGTGGCATGTTGGGTGCGGTAGTAATACATATGGTATTTATTTGGAAGGATTTTGGCAATTTCCTCAATAACATATCCTTCCCAGGAGCCGGCCTGGCAGGTGGACTTACTCAGTGCACGTAATGATTGGATTCCCAATAAATGGTGCAGGATTCCTGCATCCCGGATATAAATCTTAGGTGCTTTTGCCAAACGCTTTTTGTTTTCTCCTGGTAAGGCCGGAAGCAACCGAATAAGAAAGGAGGCCTCCAGAAATTGTATATACCTCAGCACCGTTGGACCTGATATACCCATTGCTCTGGCAAGCACCTGAAAATTTAAAATACTTCCGTTCAGTTGAGCAATCAGTTCAAGACATCTTCTTATTTTGTTTCTATCAAGCTGATGTCCGACTAAAGGAACCGAATCAGCGGAAACAATTTGGTCAAGAATCCGTTCTGCACGATTTCCCATCACCCGATTAGAAGGGGCAGACAAAAAACCTGGAAAACCACCTTTCAGCCAATGTTGCCAAACAACTTCTGATTTGTTGAACTTAAGCGAAAGTAGTGAGCCAGGAAAAACCTCCTGGAGAATAAATTTTTTTGGAACCTGGAAAAATTTGAAAACTGTCTGAAATCTAAAATCTGTTGATAAAATGAATTTTGGTTGGTTTTTGAATTTGGATGTAAAAAGTTTGATATCCACCAAAATTGACGGCATACTATCAATGGCTTCAATAAAAATCAATTCTTTGCTGTGAGCAGAAAAAAATAAATCCGGATGAATGATTCTGCGCCGATCCATTGATTTTGATAAATCCAGGATCACAATCTTCTTACGCAACTGTTTTGCGATTTGCTCCGCCAAAACTCTTTTACCAACTAAAACGGGTCCATGCAGGACTAAAATTTGATTTTGTCTGAAAATCCGGCTAACTGCCAGGTTTAAAGTTGCCTTAACCACGGTTTAGGAGAAATTTAATTGAGTAAATTTAATATATTATATTATTATAACTCAAATTAAATTCTGTAATAATTTCCTTTTTAATTCCTATTTAGGGCTAATGATAAACCGTGATTTAGAAAAAAAAACCTTCCATTTAAGATCCGAATCAGATCGTTTTGACAGCATCAAAAACTGCCGAAAAAAATTAAAGCAGAACCCAATCGAAACAATTTTTTCTTCGTAATAAATAATCTGTTGAAATAGTAATTTCAATTCTTAAATTCTGTTTATCAATAATCATTCCACGCATCTGTAATGCACATCTGTAAAGGATTTGGGAAACTGATAGTGGGCATTAACATTTTCATGGGAAAATTCTGGCACAATGATTGGATTTACTTATCTGTTATCAAACAATTCATTTATCCAATTTAAAAATCAGTAGTATGAAAAAGTTACAAATGACCGCAATGGCACTGGGAATCGCAACAGTAAGCCTGTTTTCTTTTAAGGATGTAAATACAGCAACTGTGAAAGGTACCGTAAGTCCTGCCGAAGGCGCTACCCAGGCTTGGGCTTTATCCACATCCGACACAGTAAAAGCACCTGTTGCAAACGGAACTTTTGAGCTTAAAAACCTCAAAGCAGGTACTTATCAGATTATAATTGAGGCTGTTGCCCCTTATAAGAACACGGCTAAGGAAGGTGTTGAAGTTGCGGAAGGTGCTACTGTTGATGTCGGCGAAATCAAGCTGAATCAATAAGCCAAATTCGTGCTCATTGAGTACGGATGTGCTACCTTGAGTATAACCGGTTTCGCTATGGCGAGCCGGTTTTTTATATCAAACGTTTGCGTCAATTAGCCTGGAAAAGGGTGGTTTTACAATTAATGAGGGTATCTTTCTTTTCTCAATTAATGGGAATTTTTATGAACCTTTTAATCTCCTTCAGATCGCTAACCATCAGCATTTTTTTCTTACTGTTTCTGGCAGCCTGCTCACCACGCGGTGAGGCTGGATTTTTTTCTTCTGATATCCGGCTGGTAGAGTCAGTTCCAGGTCCCTGGGATTCCACAAACAACCCAATTCTGAAGGATGGTCAGGTTATTTCTGCTTCGGCTTTGTTTTCAGAAAAACTGCTGACACCAATATATCGGTTAAATGCATGGAAAGGGGAACGTGTACATGTACAGGTAGTAATGAAAACCAAGGCTGGAAAGGAAAAGAATAGATTTTCATTGGAGGTTTCTCCATTAGTGAATGAAACTGGCGATGAGATTACTGCATCTAGTATATCAGTTCGACAGATAAAGTATGTTTTAACAGATGAATATCGTAGCGGATGCGGCTATCGTCCGGACTCTTCAGCCTTTTATACCTCTACTGTAACAGATCCACTTATTCCGCTTGCTGAACCTGTTCTATCAGCAGACAGTCTTGCCTATTTCTGGATTAGCATTCAAGTACCCCAAGATGCACAACCTGGTATTTACCAGGCTGCTGTAAATACCAGCAATAATGTAAAACTGGATCTTGAATTGACTATCAATACTAGGACCTTACCACCACCATCTGACTGGACCTTTGATCTGGATCTTTGGCAACATCCGGCTGCCATTGCCCGTGTTCACAATGTTCCTTTGTGGTCTTCAGCGCACTATGAAAAGATGCGGCCTTATTATGAACAACTGGCGGCAGCCGGACAAAAAAATATCACAACCTCCATTGTACACGAGCCATGGGGGCATCAGACTTTTGATGATTTTCCTTCATTGATCAGATGGATAAAAAAAACCGACGGGGGCTGGTCTTATGATTTTTCCAGATTTGATGAATATGTAGAATTTGTAATGAGCTGCGGTATAAACAAACGGATTAATTGTTATTCCATGATTCCCTGGAAAATGATGGTTCGTTATTATGATGAGTCAACGCAGCGGGACACCAGTATTGCAACCGAAATAAACACACCAGCTTACGTTGCAACCTGGAAACCTATGCTGGAAGCTTTTACCAATCATCTCAAACAAAAAAACTGGTTTGACATTACTTCCATTGCAATGGATGAGCGCCCTATGCCTGCTATGAAAACTGCCATTGCTCTTTTAAAATCGATTGATGCTTCATGGAAAATTGCGTTGGCTGGGGATTATCATCCGGAAATAGAAAGGGAAATTTTCGATTATTGTGTTGCTTCAAGATGGAGCCTGGACAGTACAATTTTGCATCGCAGAAAAGATGAAAAACGTCCATCTACTTTTTATACCTGTTGTACAGAAGCATTTCCGAATGGATTTACTTTCTCGCCCCCTGCCGAACATGTATTCCTGGGATGGTTTGCACAGGCTAAGGGCTTCACTGGATATTTACGATGGGCTTATAATAGCTGGACCAGAGATCCTTTCCTCGACAGTCGATATACCGCCTGGCCCGCTGGTGATACTTACCAGATTTATCCGGGTCCTTCAAGCAGTATCCGATTTGAAAAACTGGTTGAAGGCATCCAGGATTTTGAAAAAATCAGGATACTAAAGGAGGAATGGTCAACATCCAACCAGCAGGAAAAACTTATTCAGCTGAAACAGTTGCTTGACAAAATTGAAATAGCGAAGCTGGAAAAACAATCTGCACAATCCCTTATCGGAGTAAGTAAAATGCGATTATTGGAATTGCAATAAACAAGTTAAAATGGCAAAGATATATTCCCGCAGAAGCTTACTTGAGTAAAGTATGCTGGCTGGTTCTGCTCTTTCCATACCAAAAGCTGCAATGGCTGCTGTAAAAAGCCTGGGAACTACAACAAGTATTGGCCTGATTGCTGATTTACACCAGGATATCATGCATGATGGAGCGCAACGGCTGTATTCTTTTCTGCACTCTAATATCCCTGGATAGCCAGCACCTGTCCATATGAATCAGGGCTTTATACTACACTTACTATCCATCCTGATAAATCCCAGATTAGGATAGCAGGGGAAGAGCCGTTGGAAAGGCCCTTCCCCTGCCATGTTGGGCTATACATCTTCCTATAGCCTTGAAACATCTTTCTCTATTGCAACCGTTATATCCAAACGATCCTATAAAAAATTAAAAAGAGTCGATCGGATTCACCACGGATAGAATAAAATAGTAACGATTCCCTTTTGGAGTTGGCCAGATGAGTTCGTCTCCGGATTGCATACCCCACAATGCAGCTCCCATTGGACGAAATACATTATCACTATGAATAGCAGTTGCACCCGTTTCCGGCAGGTTCAGGCGATAGCTCATATTCTGCTTTGCTACCTGGTCACGCAGCAGGATGGTCGACTGAATTCGCGCAACACCATTGGGAAAATTCATGCTATCTAAAATGGTGGCAGCCTGAATTTTATTCTTGAGAGTTTCAATTTCCGGCCATTCCGGATGATGTGACATTAGGTACTCAATCAAGACTACATCATCCTTTAATAGAATTATAGGAAGAGGATGCAATAAAGGGACCTTGCCGTTGCTTGACGGCTTAACAAAATGTTGTGTCATATGTATCGATTTAAATTATTGGTATTGTTCGAGACTGAGTTCTTCAAACTGCTTAAGCATATTGATTTTCCTTTTCCAGTATGCAGCCTTGCGAACCAGTTGGGTAGCGTCGAGATGGTGATCCGTTTTGGCAGAATAAAACCCGATTCTACACAATGATTTATCTTTTAACCGGCACAATAAATAAATGCCCTCAATGATGTTGTTTTCATTGAATTGTTTTTCGAGGGAACACTGATCAAGTTCCTCTATCAGGATAATCTGATGTTTGTAATGATCACCAATAAACTGCATGTAAAGAACAGCCGCTTGTTGGTAATCAATTCCAATAACCCGATTGCTGAAAAATTCAAATAAGTCCATTTTAAGTCCGGTGCTGCGGCATAAGGCCTGGAATTGCGCGGTTTGCTGATGTTTTTTGATGCGAAATTTCCAGATAGCCCTAATCAATAGCAGCACCAGGCCAATTGCCAAAACGGCAAAGGCCAGGTATTCCACTTGCATTCTATTTGTTTTTAAAGGAAAGAAAACGGATCAGAAAAGATCCTGTCAAAGGATAAATCCCCGACTAGCAGTCGCCAATCGGGGTATTTGTATTAAAGTCCTTGAACGTTGAGAAGTAGTAAATCATTCATTGCGAATATAGGGCTGTAAATTGACAGTAATCCCTATTGAATTGTTAAGAAGACAAACAGCTTTTTGAATTTCGGTGAAGATTCAGGTGGAAAGCGGCGAAAAATTCCAACTCAAATAGAAAGGGGGCAAATATCTTTAAGGCCAATTGTTTCCATATGAATAAATTCTTTCCCGCTTTAGTCTTTACCTGCCTGCTGGCTTCTCCATTTTCTGCTATAACCCAAACGGGCGTTTCAAATACGAACAGCAATACAACAGCCCATACCATTCGTTTTAACCAGGCTGCAAAAAATTTTACAGAAAGTTCTCCTGTAGGGAATGGTCGGTTGGGACTCATGCAATTTGGAAACCCAAACAGGGAGCGATTGGTACTGAATGAAATATCCATGTGGTCTGGTGGCCCGCAGGATGC
This sequence comes from Flavipsychrobacter sp., assembly GCA_016787265.1. Taxonomy (GTDB): domain Bacteria; phylum Bacteroidota; class Bacteroidia; order Chitinophagales; family Chitinophagaceae; genus Flavihumibacter. The sequence goes on from JAEUVF010000010.1 coordinate 101,419, forward strand.
AGATCGGGAAAACGCAAACCAATACCTCAAAACCATTCAGGAGCACTTAAAGGCAGGTAGGAATAAAGAGGCCCAGGCATTACTGATGAAAGAATTTGTTGCAAAGGGACCAGGCTCCGGTCATGGCAATGGTGCCAATCAAAAATACGGAGCGTACCAGATATTGGGTGATCTTCTGCTGACATGGAAAGATACTACTCAAGCCGTTACCGCTTATAATCGTGAACTGGATCTGAGAACTGCAGTTGCACGTACCCGTTATACCCGTGATAGTACAACCATTAATGAAGTATGCTGGGCTGATTTTACCAATGATATTCTATGGGTAAGAATTCATAGTTCAAAACCTGGTGCATTAAACCTTTCATTGGATTTATCCCGAAAGGAGAATGCTATATCCAGGGTATCGGGAAGTATGCTGATAATGGAAGGGCAATTACCAAGTGGAAAAGATAAGGGTTTGCGATTTGCAACGGTTGTACAACCTGAAATAATTGGTGGTACCATACAGCAGACAACTATGGGAAATCATCCGGTATTGAGCATTGAAAATGCAGATGAACTGATTATTAAAATATCGGCAGCTACCGATTATGACTATGCGAAGTTTGGAATTACAGGAACGGACCCATTACCAACAGCCCTGTCTTATCTGAAAACAAATCTCAACTACAATTCTGCACTTGAAAAAAACAGAGTTGTGTACTCCGGCTATTATCAGCGCAACCAATGGTCCATGCGGGAAAACCCTGAAGTATTACATTTAAGTACACAACAACGACTTGAACGGTATGCTGCTGGCTCGCATGAGCCCAAACAGGGTGTCCGGCTTCAGCAGGTAGATCCAACCCTGCCAGTTCTTTATTATAATTTTGGACGTTATCTGTTAATCTCTTCGTCCAGGCCCGGATCACTTCCTGCGAATTTGCAGGGTTTATGGGCAGAAGAATACCAAACACCGTGGAATGGAGATTACCATCTCAATATCAATATCCAGATGAATTACTGGCTGGCTGAGACTACCAACCTTTCGGATCTGGCAGATCCACTGTTTCGTTTCACAAAAGCATTGGTTCCGAACGGTCAGAAAACAGCAAAAGCTTATTACAATGCCAATGGCTGGACAGCACATGTAATATCAAATCCCTGGTTATATACTTCACCAGGAGAAGGAGCTTCATGGGGATCTACTCTAACTGGAGGAGCCTGGCTTTGTGAACATATCTGGGAACATTTTCGATTTACGAGGGATACCTCCTTTTTACGTGAATATTATCCCGTGTTGAAAGGAGCGGCACAATTCCTCCAGTCTATTTTAATTGAATCACCCAGACACGGGTACCTGGTAACCGCTCCATCCAATTCACCGGAACATGCTTATGTTATGCCAAATGGATTCACTGGTTATACTGTAATGGGCCCTACCATGGATATGCAGATTACCCGTGAATTATTCAATGCCTGTGTTCAATCGGCAACGATATTAAATACCGATGAAGGATTCAAAAAAGAACTGGAGGGGCTAATACCCCGACTGGCACCCAATAAAATTGGAGCAGCCGGTGACCTTAATGAATGGCTGGATGACTGGAAAGACGGGGAACCGAAGCATCGTCATGTTTCACATCTTTATGGTCTCCATCCTTTTGATGAAATCACCCCCTGGTCAACGCCGGAACTGGCTGCTGCTTCCCGTAAAACACTGGAACAGCGGAGCGATGATGGTACCGGCTGGAGTAAGGCCTGGAAAATTGCTTTTTGGGCGCGACTCGGAGATGGTGATCATGCCAATCAACTGGTAAGGGGATTACTAAATCCTGCTACCAGCCTGGGTACCAATATGGCTAGTGGTGGTGGCGTATATGCCAATCTGTTTTGCGCCCATCCGCCCTTTCAGATAGACGGAAATTTTGGGGGTACAGCAGGAATGGCTGAAATGCTGCTGCAAAGTCATGGAAAGGAAACTGCCATCCGGCTTTTACCCGCGCTTCCTACCCATCCCGACTGGGAAACCGGTACGATGAAAGGACTAAGTGCCCGGAATGGATTTGAGGTAGACATCTCCTGGGAGAAAGGCCGCCTGTTAAGTGCGGAAGTCCTTTCCAAAATCGGAGGAACCTGTAAAATCTGGCTGCCGAAAGGAAAACGAATCACCAGTGAATCCGGAACAACCGTGGCCTCTTCACAAAACCAGGATCGGATCGTGGAATTTAAAACTATCAAAGGCAGGCGTTACCTTGTCAGATAAGTACCAGCTCGATGGAGAATGTCGTAAATTAGCGCCGCAAGCAAACCAATCGACATGATCCAAGAACTGCAGCAACTGGGCCCACAATTAGAAGGTGAGTTGTATTTTGATGCTGCGATGCGTACCCTGTATGCGACGGATGCGTCTGCTTACCGTGAAATGCCACTGGCGGTGGCTATCCCCAAACATGAGCAGGATATCAAAACATTGATCGCATTTGCGCGAAAACATAAAACATCTCTGATTCCAAGGACAGCAGGAACCTCACTTGCAGGACAAGTGGTTGGATCAGGTATCGTGGTGGATGTATCCCGTACGTTTACAAAGATCCTGGAATTAAACAAGGAAGAAGGATGGGTTCGGGTTCAACCAGGTGTAATCAGGGATGAATTAAACCTGTTCCTTAAACCGCATGGACTTTTTTTTGGTCCGGAAACCAGTACTGCCAACCGGGCGATGATCGGAGGTATGGTAGGCAACAACTCCTGTGGTTCCAATTCTGTAGTTTATCGCAGTACCAGGGAGCATTTACTGGAAGTAAAAGCCATCCTGAGTGATGGATCAGAAGCTGAGTTTAAAGCGCTCAACCTGGATGATTTTCATGCCAAATGCGAAGGCGATCTTTTGGAGAACCAGATTTACAAAAGAGTTCGCAGTTTATTGAGTGATTATAACAACCAGGAAGAAATCCGCAGAGAGTTTCCTAAAAAGACGGTAGAACGAAGAAATACAGGCTATGCGGTAGATCTGTTACTGGATACCGCCCCCTTTACCGCCGGAGAACCAGATTTTAATTTCTGTTCACTGATTGCCGGTTCAGAAGGAACCCTGGCCTTTCTTACAGAAATAAAACTGAACGTTGTACCACTACCTCCAAAGGAAATCGGCTTGCTCTGTGTTCATTTCAATACGATTGATGAATCCCTGCGAGCCAACCTGATTGCATTGAAGTATCGTCCGAGTGCAAGTGAACTGATTGATCATTATATCCTGGAATGTACCAAGCAGAACCGCGAACAAATGCAGAATCGCTTCTTTGTGCAGGGTGATCCGGGTGCGATCCTGGTGGTGGAGTTTGCCAGAAATTCAAAAGAAGAAATCGAAACCGATGCAGCCGCCTGTGAAGCTGAAATGCGTGCTGCAGGATTAGGTTATCATTTTCCCTTATTGTTTGGTGCAGATACAAAAAAGATCTGGACGCTTCGCAAAGCAGGGCTGGGATTGCTTTCCAACCTGCCGGGTGATGAAAAAGCGGTGCCTGTGATTGAGGATACGGCAGTGGATGTAGAAGATCTGCCGGCGTTCATCAGAGACTTCAATGAGATTCTTACAAAGCACGGATTGTATTCCGTGCATTATGCGCATGCAGGCTCAGGAGAGTTGCATTTAAGACCTATTCTAAATCTCAAGACTGCAGATGGCAACCGGATGTTCCGGGTGATTGCAGAAGAGATTGCAACCCTGGTAAAAAAATACAAGGGATCCTTAAGTGGGGAACATGGTGATGGACGATTGAGAGGAGAGTTTATCAAACAGATGGTAGGAGAGAAGAATTACCAGCTGCTGAAAGAAATCAAAAAAGTTTGGGATCCGGAGAATATTTTCAATCCGAATAAAATTGTGGACACACCACCGATGGATACCATGTTGCGGTATACACCCGGACAAAAAACACCTGCTTTTAAAACTGTTTTCAGGTATCATAACCAGGATGTATTACAGCACGCAGAGCAATGTAATGGATCCGGAGATTGTCGTAAGACACATTTGAGTGGAGGAACGATGTGTCCATCGTATATGGCTACCCGAAATGAAAAAGATACAACAAGGGCGAGGGCAAATATCCTTCGTGAGTTTCTGACCCATTCAGATAAAGCCAATCGGTTTGATCATGAAGAGATCAAGGAAGTGATGGATCTCTGTCTGAGTTGTAAGGCCTGTAAAAGCGAATGTCCCTCGAATGTGGATATGGCAAAACTGAAGGCGGAATTCCTGCAACAATATTATGACAGCAACGGAGTGCCATTGAGAAGCAGGCTGATCGCGAATTTTACGTTGTCGGCAAAGCTGGGATCCATTGCACCCGGACTGTATAATTTTGCCATGACCAACAAGGTAGTGAGTAAGTGGATAAAGAATTTTGCAGGTTTCGCACTTGAGCGATCTATGCCAACGCTTGCCTCCACTACACTTAAAAGCTGGTTTAAGACACACAAAAAATCTTATGCTCCTGAGACAGGCACTCAACAAAAACGAGTTTACCTGTTTTGTGATGAGTTCACCAATTACAATGATGTGGAGATCGGCAAGAAGTCAATTCTTTTATTAGAGCGACTTGGATATGAAGTTATCATTCCGGAACATGAGGAAAGTGGAAGAAGCTGGATGTCGAAGGGATTAATCCGCCATGCGAAGGGTATTGCAAACCGGAATATTGCCAGGCTACGGCCAATGATCAGCGATGAAACTCCTCTGATTGGAATTGAACCAAGTGCCATCCTGACATTCCGTGATGAGTATATTGATCTCGCGGAGGATGAATTACTGGAGGATGCAAAGGCATTGGCACAGCATGTTTATATGATAGATGAATTTTTGGCTAAGGAAATCAGTCTTGCGAGAATATCAGCTGAAGTGTTTACTAAAGAAAAGAAGAGTATAAAGCTGCATGGTCATTGTCAGCAGAAAGCAATTTCATCAGTTGGTCCATCCGTTCAATTATTATCCCTTCCTGAAAATTATACAGTGGAAACCATTCCTTCGGGTTGTTGTGGAATGGCGGGCTCCTTTGGATATGAGAAAGAGCATTATGATATTTCAATGAAGGTGGGTGAACTGGTTTTGTTGCCATCCGTACGTGCAGCTTCAGAAGAAACCATCATAGCTGCGCCCGGCACTTCCTGTAGGCACCAGATCAAAGATGGCACAGGTCGCAAGGCAAAACATCCGGTAGAAGTATTGTATGAGGCACTGTTAGAACACTCTACTCAAACCTGAACCATATAGGACTTGTTGTGCCTCCGGTATTATTTGTATATTTCTGTCAAATTGAACTTCTAATGCAAGATTAGCAGATAGCTTTTTAAAAATTGTAAGATGATAAAATTAGTTTCAGTGGGGGTACAACTGCTTGGTTGGGTAATGATTGCTTCAATGGCTTCCGCACAACAGCGTGCCAAAAATATTATTTTGATGATTGGTGATGGGATGGGAACTACCCAAATATTTGCAGGTTACACTGCCAATCAGGGAAAACTGAATCTGCAACGATGCACTTCTGTAGGATTCCATACCAATCAGTCGGCAGATGCCTATGTAACCGACTCTGGTGCTGGTGCTACCGCGTTTTCAATTGGCCAGAAAACTTTTAACGGGGGAATCGGTGTGGATGCCACCGGAACTAAACTACCCACGATACTGGAAATGGCAGAGAATAAACGGCTAGCTACCGGCATGGTGGTTAGCTGTTCTGTTACTCATGCAACACCCGCTTCCTTTATTGCACATCAGAAGTCTCGTTCCAGCGTAGAAGAAATTGCAGCGGAATATCTGAATACAGATATTGATGTTTTTATCGGTGGTGGCCGCAAATATTTTGCTGACCGTAAAGATGGTCGTAATCTGCTGGACAGTTTGAACCAAAGAGGGTATCAGGTTAAGAATAGCCTGCAGGAAATTATTCAGGTAAAATCCGGAAAACTGGCTGGTTTTATTGCAGACGAAGAGCCGCCCAGGGTGTCAAAGGGAAGAGGTGATCAGCTACTCCAGTCCACTCAGACAGCTTTGGAAATTCTTAAACAAAATCGCAATGGTTTCTTTCTGATGGTAGAAGGTTCTCAAATTGATTGGGGCAGCCATGCAAATGATGGAAACTATGTAGCAGAAGAAATGGTTGACTTTGACAAAACAATCGGGGCGGTGTTGGATTTCGCTGCTAAAGATGGTAATACGCTCGTGATCATTACCGCTGACCATGAAACAGGTGGCATGTCTTTGGTTGGGGGCGATATGGCTTCCGGTAAGGTGGAAGCAAAATTCACCACCGGACATCATACCGGAGTAATGATTCCGGTTTTTGCTTTTGGTCCCGGTTCCTCAGCTTTTTCAGGGATTTATTCGAATACAGCAATTTTTGACAAAATGATGAAAGCGTTCAGGATGCGAAAAAATTAATCAGGCACCCGCTTTCTATCTCATGCTTATTTTTTTTCAAACTCAATGATATAGGTTGAAAAATATTTCCCCAGATCAGAATATTTAAAAAACAAACGAGCTTTTTTTCCGAGGCGCAAACTGGTGCGTTTGTTTTTTATATCTTCTTCTGAGTTCATGGGTTGGAGAGAAGGATACCAGAGTACATGTCCGGGCTTCTCCAATAGTTTTTGAGGGGCGGACCATTGTTGGGAATTATCACCCTTGCCAAGGTCTTTGTTTTTGTTGAAGGAGATATACAATTCATCACCAATCCAGGATTGCCCTTCTACTTTTCCCATCATCATAACCCAGCAGTTCAGGTATTCATTCCAGGAGACGGAGGGCCCCCAATGAAAACCACCGATTGGAGAAGAAGCGGGTCCGCCACCTGCGTTTTGAGGAATCTGCAAAGCCGCCACTGGTTTTCCGGTTCCATCCCAGGCTGCAGTAAACCCATTACCACCCCATCGTTGCGCTTTGCCCTGTGGTTGATCCAAATCGGAAATGGCAATCCTTGCCACACTGATACATTGTCCGCCCCATTCTTTGGTTGGATCGTAACTGGCAGAGTCGTAACGCTCAGGGTAACCATATTCACCATAAAATAAATAGATCGAATTACCTACTGCAACAGCAGAAGGATCACCCACCCCACCGGCAAAGGTTTTGGAGGTATTGTGTGGTTTGAGGATCATGCGGGCTTGTTTGTCTTCTATAAAAAGTCCGCGGTTTTCCCAGTTCCAGCCACCGTCTGTTGATTTCATAATTCCAATTCGGCAAACGGCTGCAGGCGTAATACGTTCAGTTAATCCAAGCGGCCATTTCTGATCAATATAACCCTCACCTGTAACCGAATCATAAGGAAGTGTTTCGGGATAGTTTTCGTTATGGTAAATAGCATAGAGTGTTTTTCCGGATGGATCATTGGTATCCTGGTAAACGGTTTCAAACCAGACAGCACCATGTAGTCCGGGTTGACCAACAGGTGCATTGACTGGCAGTGTGGGTGCTATGTAAGCGCTGGCAGGTTTGCTAAAGGCTTCATCTGCATTCCTGCCGCTTGAGAACTTGAGATCATGTGCAGCACCCCACACAGGATCTTCGCCATATTTGCCGGGGAAGATCCGGAAGGTATCACCGATCCAGGCTTCTGCCATATTGCAGTCCACAAAATTGTTGAAATGAAAGGTGTCGGTTTCTATCAGTTTGAAACTGAAAGGAGAATCTGTTTTTGTTGGTGTATTGGTACAGGAAATCGTAAACAACAGGAGTGCGAATCCAGGAAGGAGAATTGATTTTGACATATAATAAAAAGTATGACTCTATTAATATACAACTATTCATTTGTTGAAGGAGGTTTGTTATGCAGACTCACTGTTATACCATTGAAATTATTTTTTTACAACACCTTTGCAGATAGGGCATCACAAAAAAATCAGGTGTTGCTGAAAATCCATTAGGGCTTTTTTAGTATTTTCATTGTAATCTAGACTGCAATTGAATTGTGACTGCCGCTACAACAACATTGTATACGAATCCTGGTAGAGAACTGGAATTGAGATTCGAAAGAATTTTCAATGAACACAACCAGTCTGTTTACCAATTGGCTTTAAAGGTCATAAAGTCGGGGCCTCAGGCATGCGATATTATGCAGGATGTGTTTGTAAAACTTTGGGAAATCCGTGATCAGTGGGAAGAAATCCGCAATATGGAAGCCTGGTTACACAGAGTAACGCGTAACCGCCTGATTGATGTTTTGAGAAAAGTAGCTGCGGATCAGCGGTTACAGGATAAGCTCTGGAAACGGGTTCAGGATGAGCAACCTACTACAGAAGCAGAACTGGATGCAAAAGAATCAGCCACCATCTTACAGCAGATCATAAATGAGCTACCACCTCAGCGCAAACTGGTGTATTTAATGAGTCGGGAACAGGGATTAAATTACAATGAAATCGCTGAGGAATTGTCCGTCTCAAAGCATACAGTAAAGAACCAATTATCACTTGCTTTACGTTTTCTTCAAAAAAAGTTGTCCCTCGAATAGGAACATCTTAACTCCAGTTCGTCATCTTATCAGATGGCATTAACATCATCCCAATGAATCAAAGGTTTAAACACCTGTTCAGGAAATACCTGGATAACAGTTGTAGCAGGGAGGAATTCAACGAGCTTTTCGCCTATATGGAACAAGAGGGAAACCATGATTCCATGGAAGCCGTATTGAAATCCCTGACACAGGAGCAGAAAACGGAAAGGTCTGTGCGAAGGAAATGGCTGTTGCCGGTTGTTTCAGTTGCTGCTTCTATTTTGGTTGTAGTTGCAGCAGTTATCTGGTGGCAGACTCAAAGCAGCAACCCCGCAAAAGGGTTGGTTATGAATGGTATTGAACAGTCAGGAACAGTTCTTTCGAAGTCAACAGAAAAATCGGAATACAAATATATTTTGTTACCCGACAGTACACAGGTTTGGTTAAATGCCGACAGTAAACTGGATTTTCCGGAGCTATTTGACAGAAAAAAACGCGTGGTTTACTTAACTGGTGAAGCTTATTTTGATGTACGGCATGCTGATAAAATACCCTTTATCATTCATACCGGAAAAGTGAGTACTGAAGTATTGGGAACGGCCTTTAATATCAAAGCTTATCCGGATATGGAGAAAATAACGGTATCTGTGAAAAGAGGCAAAGTGAAGGTAAACTATGCAGATCGCGAAGTTGCTGTATTAACGAAAGGAAAGGAGGTGGTGATCGCGCAGCAGAGCCAGCAGATTAAGCAAAAGCCTGTAAAGGAAGAACAGTCAGCCGGTTGGCAGGAAGGTAACCTGGTTTATGATGATTATTCAATTGGGGATATCCTGGCTGACCTGGAAAGAGTATATAACGTAAAGATTCAGGTAAGTACAGCCGAGTTGAAAACCATTCGGGTTACCACGAATCTGAAAAGGCAATACGGAGTTGAAAATGCATTGGGGATACTGGGGCGTCTTACCGGAACCGAAATAGCAATTGACAAGGGCATTTATATAATGAAAAAATAAATACAACCGCATGAGTAGTAGCTAAAACAAAACGACCGCTACAGGGGCAAGCTGTAACGGTCTGGCTTAAAACTGTTTGAGAAAATTTAAACCAATCAAAACTATGAGTTTTAAATCAAAAACGCATAGGTGGAGGTCGTTTGGCCTAAACCTACTGCCGTTCCTGCATCAAGTATTCAACAGCAGGAAAATTCAAGGACTAGTTATGAGAGCATTGACCCTGGCAATCTTACTGACTATCAATGGTGTATTGATGGCTGAAACATCTTCGGGGCAGGATCTGAGTAAAATCCGGATTTCCATTGACCTGAAGAATGTACCAATGAAAGCGGCGCTTAAGAAGATAGAAGGTTCTACGGACCTGTCATTTTCTTTCCGGACTGCAGACCTGTCAACAGTTCGCAATGTCAGTTATGCAGCAGAAAATATCCCGGTTGATAAACTGTTGGATGCCTTATTTGAAAATACAGGGTTAAAATATGAGGTGATGAACTCCAACATCATCATTCGTAAGGTAGCTGTTCCGGAGGCTGCCGAACCTGTTCGAACAGAAATCGCTTTTGAAGGCGGAATCCGTGGCAGGGTTGTAAATACAAAGGGAGAACCGGTGCCCAATGCATCCATCCTGGTAACCGGGGTGAACCAGGGTACAGCAGCGGACCAGGAAGGCCGATTTACTTTATCCGGATTAAAAGCCGGGAGCTATACCATCGTTGTAACAGCAGTGGGTTATGGGAAACAGGAAAGAACGGTCACAGTAACAGATAATAATATTGCTACCATTACTTTCGAACTTTCAGAAGACAATGCTGACATGGCAGAAGTCACAGTAACGGCCCTGGGTATCCGAAGAGAGAAAAGAGAGCTTGGTTATTCTGCACAGGAAGTAAAAGGTGATGCAATTTCCGCCAGTCGCCAGCCGAATATTGTAAACGCCTTACAAGGGCAGGCGGCAGGATTGCAGATCAACTCCGGAGGTGGTGCACCTGGACAAGGATCCAAGATCATTCTTCGTGGTTTGAACTCACTGGATCCAAGCCGTGATTTTCAGCCCTTGTTTATCATTGATGGCATTCCGGTAGACAACACTACCGATGTATCTGATGGAAGTTCTTTATACGGTATCAGCAACCGTGCGGCGGATATCAACCCGGATGATATTGAAAGCATCAATATCCTGAAAGGAGGCGCTGCAACCGCATTGTATGGTTTGCGGGCTTCAACCGGCGCCATCATCATTACCACCAAATCCGGAAAAGCAGGTAAGTTGAGAGGAAGTGTTACCTCCACTTATGGAGTGGATGAGATCAATATGTATCCTGAAACGCAAACCAAATATACACAGGGTTGGATGGGCGTTTATGATCCCAGCAGTTTCTGGCCAACTACGGGGCCGACAATTGAAGAAGCTAAAGCGATTGATCCAACCCATCCGGACAAGATCTTTAACAACTTTAAACATGGATATAAAACCGGAAACTCTTTCCGCAATTCTTTGAATATTTCCGGAGGATCTGAGCGGGCCGTTTTCACAGGCACATTTTCACAGTTCAACCAGGAAGGGATTATGCCCTTCACGGATTATAAGAATATATCCGCTAAAGTGGGTGGTGAATTCAAGCTTTCCGAAAAAGTAAAATTCGGAAGCAGTGTGAACTATGTTAAATCCGGTGGTCGCAGGGGAAATGCGGATCGTTACAATGAAAACCTGACCTATTTTTCTCCCCGCTGGGATATCTGGGATTATATCAATGAGAATGGCACTCAAAATACCATTGTAGGTTCCGGTAATGATAACCCCGTTTATGTATTGAGAGGGATAGACTACAGAGACAATGTGGATCGTATTATCAGCAACTCGCATTTCACATATTCTCCGGTAAAATGGCTGGATATCAATTATCGTTTTGGTGCAGATATCTACAGTGATTCAAGGACTTCAAAAGCTCCTGGCCCAATGGGCTTACCGGATGAAATTTATCCCGCCAGTGATTTCGGCTTTGGAAATATTTCCGAATACACAGCAAGAAATACCATTCTGAACTCAACCTTAATGTTGAATTTCAAGAATAAAATCGGAAAGCATTTACAGTCTTCCCTGAAAGTTGGACACGATCTGTTTGCAACCAAAAGGTCAACTGTATATGCCAATGGTGACACTCTGGTTGTTCCCAACTTTTACAACCTCAATAATGCCAAACGGGTAACCGGATCCAACTATCTGAGGGAATACCGTATTATTGGTTTGTTTGCCGACTGGACACTCAGCTGGAAGAATTACCTGTATATGACACTGACATACAGGAATGACTTCACTTCAACTTTGTCAAAGGATAATCGTTCCTTCAGTTATCCGTCTGCAAGTGTGAGCTATATTTTCTCTGAGACATTTAATCTGCCGGATTGGGTCAGCTTTGGCAAGGCGAGAGTATCGGTTGCCAAAATTGGTAAGGATGCAAGACCTTATTCAACAGTGACCGGATATGACTTAGGATCACCACTTAATAACAATGTTATTCCATTTTTCCTTTCTACTCAGACAGGCGATCCCAATCTTCGTCCTGAGTTTACTACTTCCTATGAAGGAGGACTGGAATTGAAGTTTCTGCAAAATAGGCTGGGTATTGATTTCACCTATTATAATAACACCAGTAAGGATTTGATTATTCCGGTAAAAGTGCCGGTAACCAGTGGATATGATCAGATTATTCTGAACAGTGGCAGTATCCGTAACAAGGGTGTTGAAATCAGTTTGTCCGGAACACCAGTTCAGACAAGAAATTTCTCCTGGGATGCCCGTGTGAATTTCACCTCAAACAAGAATACGGTATTGTCAATTTATCCGGGACTCACAGAGATTGCCATTGCCAGTCAGTTTGGCTACCTGAGTTCAACTGTAACGCAGAAGTATATTCCCGGATATCCCGTAGGGGCAATGTTTGGCAGAACCTATCAGCGTTATTATGGCGACAAAACAGAAAACCCGGACATTCTGGAGAAAGATTTACCAATCGTGATAGGAGCAAATGGATTCCCGGTATTGAATCCTGCTTCCAAGCAACAATATATTGCGAACTCGCAGCCCCGTTGGATCGGAAGTTTTGGAAGTACCTTCCGGTATAAAGGACTTAGTTTATCCTTCCTGTTTGATACACAACAGGGAGTGTACCGGTACAACCAGCTGGCTAATTTCCTTGCCGCCTTCCTTACTCATAAAGGATCTGAAAACCGGAACGATATAAAAGTGTTTGATGGAGTACTTGCAGATGGTAGCCCGAATACCAAACCAGTTTGGCTGGGACAGGGAATGGGTCCGGATGGTGTGAATTATGGCAATGGTTTTTACAGAAATATTTACCGTGGTGCTTCTGAAACATTTGTGGAAGATGCCTCCTGGGTAAGACTTCGTAACCTGAGTCTGGGGTATACTATTCCGTCCAACATTGTAACTAAATCAGGCTTCCTGACAGGTGCAACGGTAACCTTTACCGGAAACAATCTTTGGATTAACACGAAGTGGAGCGGATTTGATCCGGAAGCCAGTTCAACAAGTTCCGGAAGTGTTGCGGATGGTTTCTCCGGATTTACCTACCCTGCTACCCGGAGTTATCTTGTTTCACTCAATCTTAATTTCTAAAACAGGTAACCATGAAACGAATCCATCAATTATTATATACAGGCCTTCTTTTTATTGGATTAACCGGGTGTAGTAAATACCTGGATAAACTGGACAACCCCAACCTGGTTACAGATCCTCCATTGAATGGCTTGCTGGCACAGAATACCTATAATACCGGTTACAATGTATATCGGATGGGTTATACGGCGTCCTACTTTATGCAGTACCAGGCTTCCAGTACCAAAGGAAGTGATACGGATATTTATAACGAAGTAGATTATTCTACTTCCTGGACAGCCATCTATTCCACTATGATGAACCTTCAGCAAATGCTGAACAAGGCTGTGCAGGACAATGCCTATCATCATGTTGGTGTTGGCAAAATCATGATGGCCTATAATCTCAATATGCTAATCAATGCATTTGGTGATGTTCCTTACAGTGAAGCATTGAAAGGTGGGGAATTATTGGTTCCCAAATTCGATGACCAGGCTACGCTGCATGCTACCTCTATGACCCTGCTGGATGAAGGCATTGCAGAATTGCAGAAAACAGGTGCCAGTCTGAACCTGGATGCGGCCGGTGATGTAATCCATGGTGGGAATGTAGAGGCCTGGATTAAAACAGCCCATGCATTAAAGGCAAGGTTCATGAACCAGCTAACCAGGAAAGCGTCCTATAATGCAGGGAATGTACTTACTGAATTGAACAGTGCTTATGCATCCAATTCGGATGATGCTATGATGACGGTATTCCGTGGTCGCAGTCCCTGGAACCAGGTTGCTTACAACAATACCGTATTGCTGTTGGATGGCTGGTTAAGTGAGCAGTTTGTGGACGCATTGGATGGAACTACTTTTGGTGTGGAGGATCCGCGTTTGCCATTGATTGCGACCTTAACACAATTCGGGGATTATCGTGGCACAGCAAATGGCGCCGGACGGATTGGTACGGGTACTGATGATGAGGAATCCTATCTTTCTGTAAATGGCTATTATTCGAGAGGAAATGCGCCGCTTGCCCTGGTAACATATGCAGAAATGAAGTTCATTGAAGCGGAAGCTGCATTCAGGGCGGATAACAAACCCAGGGCTTATGCAGCCTACCTGGCTGGCATTGCTGCCCACATGAATAAAATAGGCGTATCGGCAGCAGATAGAGATGCTTATATCAGTGAACCCTCAGTGAGTGTTGGTGAAGCGAATTTAACCCTGGAACTCATCGCCAAAGAAAAGTATGTGGCAATGTTCCTGCATCCGGAATCCTGGGTGGATGGCCGGCGCTTTGATTATAATTATAAGGATTTTGAATTGCCGGAAGGTGCGGTGCTCAATACATTTATTCGCCGACTCGCTTACCCAAATGTGGAGTTCAGCAGAAATGGAGCAAATGTTCCGGATATAAGCGGATTGGATGAACGCCTGGGATTTGATAAACCATAATTGAGCAGGATGAGCATAAAAGGCCTGATGATAATCGGGTTCCTGGTTGGGTCGCTGGCTGGATTTACACAGGACTTAACCATGGAATCGGTCACCTCCTATCCGTTTCCTTCAGAACTGACTTCAGCGTCCACTGGTTCCAGGATGGCTGTAGCACTGAATGAAATGGGGAAAAGGAATATCTATGTAGCCGAAGGGCCGGAATTTGAATTGAAGAAACGAACAGCCTTTGATCTGGATGAGGGGCTGGAGCTGAGTTCCATCCGCCTCTCTGCAGATGGCAAATGGATTGTTTTTGTTCGCGGAGGTGATTATGGAGCCTTCGACGAAACGATACCAAGGAATCCTTCCTCATCACCTGCAACCCCAAAAGTGCAGGTGATGAGCCTTCCTTTTGAAGGTGGACAACCAACTATACTGGATGAAGGAACTGAGCCGGTAATTGATCCTTCAGGTCAGTTTGTATTGTATGAGAAAAATGGAGCGCTGTGGGAAAGTCCCATCGACGGGAGTTCCAGACCTGTTCGAAAATTCTTTACCAAAGGTTCGGTTAGCCAATACAGTTATGAGCCTGGTGGTAAACGTATTTTGTTTGTAGCAAATCGCCGAACGCATTCTTTTATCGGCATTTATACCGATTCCATACAGCCCATTCAATGGATTGCACCGGCAGTTGCCAGGGATGTATCGCCAAGGTGGTCACCCGATGGCAAACGAATTGTATTTATCAGGCGTACTGCTGGCGGTGGGCGTCCTGATTCCATAACGGTTCGGCGGCACCAGGCCTGGTCTCTTATGGTGGCAGATCTGGCAACAGGGAAAGCTCAGAAAATATGGGCGGCACCCCGAACTTTGAGAGGCTCATATCCCGGTACACAGGGTGGGCCCAACCTGCATTGGGCCGATCAGGATCGAATTGTTTTTGTATCCTTTATGGATGGATGGCCACATCTGTATTCAATTCCTGCTAAGGGAGGAGAGCCCCTGCTGCTTACGAAGGGGAATTATATGCTGGAGCATATTCGCCTGAGCCCCGATCGCAAATGGTTGGTGGGGGCTGCCAACACAGGACCGGAAAAAGATGACCTGCATCGCAGGCACCTGGTTAAGATTCCGGTAGATCAACCTGCTGTTGAAGTTTTAACTCCGGGTAAAGGAATTGAAGCTTTACCGGTAATCACCGGAGATCAGCAACATATCGCTTTTATCAGTGCAACAGCCCAACGGCCAGGGGTAGTTGCAGTTATGCCGTTTACTGGTGGAAAAGCAAATCTTGTCGGTGCTTCCAAAATACCATCCGGATTTCCTGTTTCCAAATTGGTAGAACCAAAATCGGTGAGTTTCAGGGCTTCCGATGGCGTACTGGTATATGGACAATTATTCGAACCTCCTGGAAATAAGGAGGCAAGAAAACCAGCAGTTGTTTTTATACATGGAGGTCCGCAGCGGCAAATGTTATTGGGTTGGCATTATGGAGATTATTACTCGAATACCTATGCATTGAATCAATACCTGGCAAGCCAGGGTTTTGTAGTGCTATCTGTAAATTACCGGTTAGGCATCGGGTATGGATATGAGTTTCAGTATCCACCTAACTGGGGGAGTTATGGAGCGTCGGAATACCTGGATGTGAAAGCCGCTGGCGACTGGCTGGCAAAGCAATCCTTTGTGGATCCGGCGCGCATCGGCACCTATGGTGGATCTTATGGAGGTTACCTGGTTGCTTTGGCATTGGGCAGAGATTCCAGACTTTTTAAAGCAGGTGTTGATATTCATGGTGTTCATACCAACCGGGAGGACTATCCTTCACTTGATGGAGAACAGGCTCCCGATGCTGCTTATGCGAAAAAACTCATCTGGCAGTCTTCACCTGTTTCCTGGGTTAAACAATGGACTTCACCTGTTTTGTTTATTCATGGTGATGATGATGGAAATGTTCCTTTTTTTGAAACTGCGGACCTGGTTCGGCGCTTTGAGCAGACAGGTAAATCATATGAAAGCCTGGTAATTCCGGATGAAACCCACCACTGGATGCGCTATCATAATCAACTCATAGTGAACAATGCGGTGGCTGAATTTCTATCGCGACAACTATTGAAAAAATAAGGTTCAACTGAAAACTCATTTTATGAATAATGGCCGGCAAATGCTCCTACTACTGGCAGGTATCTTTTATGCCTCTCTGTTTTCATATAGCCAGAAAAAACAACCAGCCTTACCCCCCGGAATCGATGCGTATATAAACAAGGTCATCAGTTCCCTGAACGTGCCGGGAGTGGGTGTTGCTATTGTAAAGGATGGAAAAGTTGTGCTTTCAAAAGGCTATGGTGTAAAACGGATGGGTACCAGTGACAAGGTAGATGATCAGACCCTTTTTTTAATTGCCTCCAACAGTAAAGCCTTTACGGCTACTTCATTGGGATTACTGGTGGAGGATGGAAAAATTCGTTGGGATGATAAGGTGATCCAGCATCTTCCCTGGTTTAAAATGAGTGATCCGTATGTAACACAAAATCTGACTGTACGTGATTTACTGGTGCATCACAGCGGATTGCAGGCCTATGCGGGGGATATCATGTTGTTCCCGCCTGCCACCTACAGCAGGAAAGAGATCCTTCAAAAACTTCCACAACTTCCACTTCGCTATGATTTCAGAACTACCTATGCCTATGATAACATCCTGTATGTTGCAGCCGGTGAACTGGTATCCACCGTAGCCGGGATGCCCTGGGAAGAATTTGTACAGGAACGCATTTTCAAAAAGGTGGGTATGAAGGAAAGTATTGCACGGTATACAGACCTGAAAAAGAAAACTAATTTTTCGTTTGGGCATGCCCGTTCCTATAATGATATAAGAGTAGTTGAAACCTTTATGGAAACAAATATCGGCGATGCAGGTAATGCCGCTGGTGGAATCGTATCCAATGCAGGCGATATGGCGAACTGGCTGATAACACAGCTGGATTCAGGCAGAACGCCGCTTAAGGAGCGTGTGCTGACACCTGCAGCCACTACAGATCTCTGGAAGATCATCCGGCCCATGCCTATTAGTAAAGTGGATTCACTGATTGCACCTTCTCAATCTGATTTCTGGGGTTATGCTTCCGGATTTCGTTCTTACAATTATGGAAAATATAAAGTAATCGGACATGGTGGGGCTTTATCCGGATTTGTTTCCCAGATTGCCATGGTGCCCGACTTGAAACTTGGAGTTGTGGTTTTAACCAACCAGGCTTCTACAGCAGCTTACTGGTCAATCATCTATCATGTGTTGGATTATTATATGGGCAATCCAGCATTTGACTGGCTGGGTGGGTATAAACGTATTCAGGATTCTGCAGTTGCTCGTGCGCTTGCAAGAAAGAGAGATCTTAGTATTACCCAAGTGCAGGGGGATAAACCATCCCTGCCGTTAAAAGCATATGCCGGCAGTTTTTTGGAACCCTTATTGGGTCGTGCAACCATTCAATTAGAAAGGGATTCATTGGTATTGCGGTTTGATAACATGGAACACTATGTAGCGGATCTGCGCTATTTCCAATACAATAATTTTATAGCCAGCTTCAGAAATATGGGAGTTCCAACGGAAGCCTATGTTTCTTATGGATTGAAGGCGGATGGTAGTATTGACCGGGTGCGAATTGAGGTCAGGGATCCGGCTTCACGGCTTGATTTTGAAGAGATGGAATTGAAACCGATTAAAGAGAAAAAAATGGATATTGTTAAACTGGATAAGTCAATGCGTGCGGAAATGGCCAGATATCCCCAGGCTTCTTTTGGTATTGCATTTAAAGACCTGGGCACAGGACAAACATTTTTTATTAATGAGAAGGAAAATTATCATGCAGCCAGTACCATGAAAACGCCTGTACTGATGGAAGCCTACAAGCAGGCTGCAGCAGGTAAATTTTCACTGCATGATAAAATAAAAGTGAGTAATAGTTTTAAGAGTATTGTGGATGGGTCTGTGTTTAGCGTGAGTCCGGCGGATGACAGTGAATTTGAATTGTATCAGCTGATTGGTAAAGAACTACCAATTTCGGATATCCTTCACCGTATGATTACTAAAAGCAGTAACCTGGCAACCAATATTATGATTGACCTGGTTGGTGCTAAGAACGTGATGGCCACCATGAAAGAATTAGGTGCGCAAGATATCCAGGTACTTAGAGGGGTTGAAGATCAGAAAGCGTTTGATGCCGGAAGGAATAATACAACTACTGCCTTTGATCTGATGTTGATTTTTGAACAGTTGGGAAATGGAAGTTTTGTTAGTAAGATGGCCTGTGCTGATATGATCCGTGTTCTGCAGGATCAGTATTACAGAGATGCTATACCGGCTAAGTTGCCGGCTGATGTAAAGACTGCTACCAAGAGTGGATCCATCGCCAAAATTGCACATGATTCCGGTATTGTGTATTTGCCGGATGGCCGGAAATACGTGGTAGTATTGTTATCCCGCGGTTTTGAAAAACATGCCGAAGCCACAGCTGTATTGGCTGAGCTGTCAAAATTGATTTATAATGCGGTGAAATAAAAAAGTGGCCCGATTTCGGGCCACTTTGCATGTGTATATCCGAGCCTTTATTAACCTAAATCGAAGCGGTCGAGATTCATCACTTTAGTCCAGGCAGCTACAAAATCATGTACAAACTTTTCCTTGCTGTCGGAGCAGGCGTAAACCTCAGCCAGTGCGCGTAATTCCGAGTTGGATCCAAAGATCAGATCTGCACGGGTAGCAGTCCATTTCACCTCACCTGTTTTGCGATCACGTCCTTCAAACAATTCACTCGAGTTGTTTACTGCTTTCCAGGTAGTACCAAAGTCCAGCAGATTTATAAAGAAATCATTGGTCAGCACTTCAGGAGTGTTGGTGAATACACCTCTTTTGCTTTGATCCGCATTGGTATTCAGTACACGCATACCTCCAACCAGAGCTGTCATTTCAGGTGCGGTAAGAGTTAATAGTTGTGCTTTATCTACGAGCATTTCTTCTGCAACGCCAGTTGAGTGATACGGCGACAGGAAATTGCGGAAACCGTCAGCTGCTGGTTCCAGTACCGCGAAGGATTCAACATCAGTCTGTTCCTGTGAAGCATCTCCTCTTCCAGGAATGAAAGGAACAGTAATTTGTACACCTCCGGATTGTGCTGCTTTTTCAATAGCGGCTGAACCACCCAATACAATCATATCTGCAATGGAAATCTGCTTGCCGTTGGATTGAGCACCATTGAAACGCGCACGAATTGTTTCCAGGGCCTCCAGCACTTTAGCCAGTCTGGCCGGGTTGTTTACTTCCCAGTCTTTCTGAGGAGCCAGGCGGATGCGTGCTCCATTGGCCCCACCTCTTTTATCTGAACCACGGAAAGTGGATGCAGATGCCCAGGCGGTTGAAACCAGTTCAGCAATGCTAAGTCCGGATGCCAGTATCTCTGATTTCAGGAAGGCGATATCATTATCATCTACCAAAGGATGATTTACAGCAGGGATAGGATCCTGCCAGATCAACTCTTCAGAAGGAACTTCTGGTCCCAGGTAGCGGGAAACAGGTCCCATATCACGATGGGTCAATTTAAACCAGGCGCGGGCGAAAGCGTCTGCAAACTGATCCGGGTTTTCATAAAAGCGGCGGGATACTTTTTCATATGCCGGATCTAAACGCATGGACAAATCGGTTGTAAGCATAAATGGCTTATGGAATTTTCCAGCGATATGCGCATCAGGGATGGTTTCTCCAACATTTTTAGCTTCCCACTGGTAAGCACCGCCTGGCCCTTTGATGAGTTCCCACTCGTATTCAAAGAGGTGTCTGAAGAAATCATGACTCCATTTGGCAGGAGTGGTAGTCCAGGCACCTTCAATACCACTGGTAATGGTATCTGCGCCTACACCGGTACCATAACTATTCTTCCAGCCCAGGCCCATTTCTTCAATCGTAGCTGCAGCAGGTTCTTTCCCAACATATTTGGCAGGATCAGCAGCGCCGTGTGTTTTACCAAATGTATGACCGCCGGCAATGAGGGCAACTGTTTCCTCGTCATTCATGGCCATTCTGCCGAATGTTTCCCGGATAGCCCTGGCTGCAAGGATTGGATCTGGTTTGCGATCCGGACCTTCGGGGTTTACGTAGATCAGTCCCATTTCAGTAGCTCCTAACGGGGTTTCCAATGCTTCAGGATTCCTGTGGTGGGCTACCCATTCTTTTTCAGAGCCCCAGTTTACGTCTTCTTCCGGCTCCCACACATCTTCACGTCCACCTGCAAAACCAAAGGGTTTGAATCCCATGGATTCCAGTGCACAGTTTCCGGCAAGGACCATCAGATCGGCCCAGGATAATTTCTTGCCATATTTCTGCTTGATGGGCCATAAAAGCAGACGGGCTTTATCCAGGTTGGCGTTATCAGGCCAGCTGTTAAGAGGTGTGAAACGCTGTGATCCTGAACTTGCTCCACCGCGACCATCAAATATCCGGTAAGTACCAGCGCTGTGCCAGGCCATGCGGACAAAAAGTGGTCCATAATGACCATAGTCAGCCGGCCACCAGTCCTGCGAATCGGTCATCAATTGATAGATATCCTGCTTTACCTGGTTGAGGTCGAGTGATTTAAACTCTTCCGCATAATTGAAGGATTCTCCCATTGGGTTGGAGAGGTTGGAGTTCTGGCGGAGAATATTCAACCGCAGCTGATTCGGCCACCAGTCGATATTTTTTGTACCGCCACCCGCTTTTCCTTTCATTTCACCGTTGTGGAAGGGACATTTGGAAATGTCTTGTGATGGCTTCACTTCACCACCTTCTTCATTGACTTTTTGGAGGGTATCCATATGTTTTAGCTTAATTAGTTAGACGTTCGGTTTACAGCGAAATTATCAATGATTTCTTCAACAATTTTATTTATTTATTAAATGATAAGATAGATAAAATCTATATTGTTTAATTGCAGACCTAATATTAGTTTTCGTCTTGAAAAAACTTACTTATGAAAAAAACTGGAATACTTGTTTTGTTGTTAATTATAGCGACTTCTTTTCAGTCTGTAACAGGAGATTTTGTAGGCGTAATTAAAATAAAACATAAGTACAAAGATCTTGAAGGAAAGGATATTACTTCCCGCCTGGCTCCCTACCTCGGTAAAGAATGGGAATATTCTATTGATGACAAAAACTATAAATCGGTGAATGAGGCCGGCAATTGGGTTCAACTCTATAATGGAGAAAGTAATGTTTATTATTCTTTTACGAAAGAAAAGAAAGCATCAAAATATGATGCGGGTGCAACTTCCTCTTCCAAATTTGAAGTAACGTATTTAGACAGGAAAGAAAAAGTAGCAGGTTATATATGTGATGTAATGAAAGTGGAAACGGATGACCAGACCACCATTTATTATTACAGTAAGGAGATCAGGACGAATCCGGAGAATTTTGCTAATCACCAATTTGGAAACTGGAATAAGTATCTGAAAGCTGCTGACGGTGGCATCACACTCAAATTTGAATTAACGGATCATAAAAACAAATTTATGTGGATAGCTACTGCAACCGAAGTAAAGCCGATGGCTTTAAGTGCAA
Organism: Flavipsychrobacter sp.; assembly: GCA_016787265.1. Lineage (GTDB taxonomy): Bacteria > Bacteroidota > Bacteroidia > Chitinophagales > Chitinophagaceae > Flavihumibacter. The sequence goes on from JAEUVF010000010.1 coordinate 123,530, forward strand.
CTGATTTTGAATTTCCTTCTGGTTACACAATTGCAGAATAATCCCTACCCGCCTTGGCGGGTAGGGCAGCGTGGCTGATAGGGATTAGTTTATTTTACTCTTTTGACCCGGAAGCTACCTTCAATGGCTTCGGTACCTATTTGCCGTCCGGTTAAACCAGAACGCAATCCTGAAGGGCTTACTGTAAAACGTCCGGTTACCAGGGTGCCAACAGGTCCCCAATTGTCGATGGTGATATTTCCACCACTGTTGGTTACGTCACCTTCAGTGTTTTCTATAAATGCAACATAATATTTGGAAAGGATTTGATTGGTGATGGTCATAGCAACACTACCGCCTTCATAGTTCCAGCTATGGGTTCCGGTAGTACCGTTCCAGATGATGGTTAATACATCAGCTTCGTCTTCACCACCGAGCCCGGATTGATTACCCATTGTAACACCAACATGTCCAGGAATAGTGCGCCATTCACCATTTCCATAGCGATACCTTATACCTTCCCCGAATATTTTGATATTTGATAATAGCAGGAGTTGATGGGCCTCCGATTTAAGTTCCGCCACTACGGTTGCATTTAATTCAGATGTTGCAGTTGCCGGTGCCGTGTAGGTTGCTTTATTGCCGGATCCGGATAGTTTGCCCGGACCAGTTAACTGCCATTTTTTTATCAGGTTAGAAGGTACTGGTTTTCCTTCCCCCAGCGGAAGGGTGGAGTTATCTGAACTCACCAGCGGCGCGAGCAGATCATCCGAATAGGGATGAAAATTCAAAACGGTCAGTGGTAATTCTTCCGCTGTATTCAATTCAGCTGCAGGGGGAATCAGCTTGAGCCAGGTTACCAGCACCCAATCGCTGAAATGGGTTGAAGGTGTTTGAATAGTTTTATTTGCTTTGTTGAGGTAGTGTGGTCTGACCATATGCCAGATACCGTCATCCGACTGATAGGCGATTGACAACACATCTTCTGAGGCTAATGAGTCAATCAAATCTTCGTAATTAAATTGAAGGATGACCGGCTTTGCAAAATTCAGATCATGAGGGAATAATCTGTATCCACCACCGACCCCGGCATCTGCTGTGTTTGCAATCGGCTGGACCTGAAAATTAGTTGTTTCAGCAACCGCGCCAGCCGGAATAGTAACTTTTAATTTCCCATCCGCTGTAGTGAATTCACCACCTTCAGCACCTATTTGAAAACTTTGAAGGGCACCGGTTGGGTCACCCGCCGGACGGCTAACCGGCTCAGGACCCTTATAAGGAATTGGACCGTTTTTTTCTTTGTTACAACTGAAAAAAAATACAAGCAGCAGACTACTTGCAAAAAGGAAAATTTTGTTCATGGTAAGGTTGTTTCGGGGCGCAACATAATCACGCATTTAATTATTGAAATGTTAAGAGCAGCCTATTGCACTATTCCTATGATCGTTAGTGAAAATTTGCTTTAAGTGGTATGCTCTAGAAAATTTCACTGCAACTTTTCTGCAATGGTTCTACATACAAACGGGCAGGCGAAATCGGACAGCAGGTGTTCGAAAACGGACAATAGGACGAAAGAGTAAGACTATAATATATTGATAATCAATTTAATATTGGATTGGCATAGGCCTTGGTACAAAAAATAGTACAATTCATCTCTATGCTAAGAAATTACTGGCGGATTGCCCTAAGAAATCTTTTAAAGCATAAAGGTTTTTCATTTATCAACCTGACCGGACTAACGGTTGCGTTCACCTGCTGTTTACTCATGTTCATGTATATCCGCCATGAACTTAGTTTCGACCGTTTCCAGGAAAAGGGAAACCGGATTGTTCGGGTAATCATGGAATATGGTTTCGGGAATTCGGATAAAGTTGCCGGCAACTTTACCAGTACTAAAGTGATGCCTTCCTTCAGGCGAAATTTTCCTGAAGTTGAGGAAGGGGTTCGAATGACATCAGGAAGCGGAATTCTAAAAATCGGAGATCAATTGTTTGAAGATCCTGAGTTTCTTTTTGCCGACTCCACCTTCTTTCAGGTATTTTCCTCCTTCACGCTCCAGGCGGGTTCTCCCGAAAACGTTCTTGGCGCACCCAACCAGTTGGTTCTTACAGCATCTGCGGCAAAAAAATATTTCCCCCATCAGAATGCAGTGGGACAAACCATTTTGGTTGGTTCACAACAAACGCCTTATATCGTAACAGGAATTGCAGATGATTGCCCGACTAATTCGCAGATACGGTTTTCGATGCTGGGTTCTTTTTCTTCCCTGGGAGCTGCGCAGGAAGAAACGTACTGGAATGCAAACTACCAAACTTACTTGTTGTTAAAGGAGAACACTTCGCTTCCGGATTTGCAGGCAAAAATCCGTCCCTTCATGGAAAAGGAAATGAATGATCCCAATGTCTGGCTAACCTATTTTCTCGAGCCTTACTTTGATGTTCACCTGCATTCTCCTTATACTGCTTATGTTGCCAATACAGATATCAGGTATATATATATAGCAAGCGGGATGGCAATATTGATTTTGCTGATTGCCTGCTTTACCTATATAAACATGAGTACCGCACGATCACTTGAAAGGGCACGTGAGGTTGGCATACGCAAAGTTGCCGGAGCATCCCGACAGCAGGTATTCAGCCAGTTTATCGGTGAATCACTTGTGATATCAATAGTCGCACTGTTAATCAGTTTCGCTGTAACCGGCCTGCTATTGCCCCTCTTTAATACACTGGTAGACCGTGAACTGAGTCTTACAGAGCTTACTCATCCGCTGCTGTTGTTTTCCGCTTTTTGTATGGTGTTGTTTATTGCCTTACTGGCCGGTTCCTATCCTGCCCTGGTATTATCTGGATTCCAACCCATCAAAGTATTGAAGGGGAATTTCAGAAACAGTGGAAGTGGTCATTGGGTCAGACAATCCCTTACCGTATTTCAGTTTACGATTTCAGCATTTCTTCTGATAGGAAGTTTCGTCATGTTCAGACAGGTAAAATACATCCAGAAAAAATCACTTGGTTTTAACCGTGATCATGTAATCATAATAAAAGGTGATTATAAAGTGGGAGAAAAAATGGATCTGCTGAGAAATCAATGGAAGGCCAATGCACAGGTAAAAAATGCCAGTTTAACCTACAATCCACCCATATCTATTATGGGCGGTTATGGTATGCGCAGTGCAAGCATGCCATCCACTGTTTCACTTAATGTTTATGCGAATCCAATAGATGAGGAATTCCTTAAAACGAATGAAATTCAACTAATAGCAGGATCAGACATCAGTGGTCAGGATGTCCTGGATGCCTCCCATGAGGAATCGGAAAAGAACTTCTTTCATTTTATTCTGAATGAATCTGCGGCTAAGGAACTGGGATGGAACCCGCAGCAGGCAATCGGCCAACGTATGTATCTGGATGAATCAAGGCCTGGAATTGTTAAAGGAGTGGTTAGGGATTTTCACTTTAGTTCGCTTCATTCACCTATTCAAAGCCTGGTGCTTTTTCCTTCCAGTTTCGGGAATACCATTTTAGTAAAAGTATCAGGCGAACAGTTGCCTGAAACTGTAGCATTCATGGAAAAAACATGGAAAGGAATTATTCAGCATCGTCCATTCAGTTATAGTTTCATGGATGAAGCATATAATTCGATGTATAAAGCAGAACAACAGACAGCCCAAGTGATTGGCATATTTACAGGTGTTGCCATCCTGCTGGCCTGTGTTGGATTATTGGGATTATCTGCTTTTTCTGTGCAGCAACGCACAAAGGAAATCGGAGTCAGAAAGGTGCTCGGGGCTTCCGTTCAGGGCATAGTCTGGATGCTGGCAACTTATTTCCTTCGCATGGTATTGGTGGCATCGATTATCGCTGCCCCGATCGGATGGTTTGCAACCAATAAATGGCTGGAAGACTTCAGTTATCGAACCAGCCTGGATTTTACCGTGTTCATTTGGCCGGTATTGGGTTTAAGCCTTCTTGCATTGATTGTTATAAGTATACAAACCATTAGGGCAGCTGTTTTGAACCCGGTTAAAAGTTTACGGTCGGAATAATTTTCCTGCATAATGTACGGATACCCTTTTGCAGCTTCTTACAGCCTGGTGCTTGAGTTGGTTGAAAAGAATCCTATCTTAGGATTTACGTCCAACCTTACTGTAGAAAAAACTCGCACCGGAAAATAACAATGGAAGCAATCAGCCTTAAGGAAAAAATCGGGTATGGTTTCGGCGATATGGCGTCCTCCATGTTTTGGAAGCTCTTTGCTATGTACCTTCTTTTTTTCTATACCGATGTTATGGGTTTGAGCGCTGCAGCAGTAGGTACTATGTTTCTGATCACCAGAATATGGGATACGCTATTTGATCCGGTAGTAGGCGTAATCACCGATCGAACCTCAACCCGTTTGGGAAAGTTCAGGCCCTATCTTCTGTATATGGCAATCCCATTTGGTTTGATTGGCATAGTTACTTTTACCGTTCCGGATTCAGATACTCATGGGAAATTGTTATATGCCTATATTACCTATTCGGCTATGATGATGATCTATTCCCTTATCAACGTGCCCTATGCATCACTGTTAGGTGTTATATCTCCGGATGCCCGACAGCGAAATACGCTGGCCTCATTTCGGATGAGTTTTGCATTCGCCGGCAGTCTGATTGCCTTGGCAATAATGGAGCCCCTTATTACTTTCAGGGGTGGAAGTACCCAGGGTTCAAGTCCGAATAATGCGGACGCCTGGCAATTTGCAGTTACAGTTATAGCCGTTTTGTGTGTGGTGCTTTTCCTGCTTTGTTTTGCCTGGGTTAAAGAGCGGGTAAGGCCAATTCTTGATGTTCGGGTATCGTTAAAGAAAGATATCAGGGACCTGCTTAAAAACCGTCCCTGGTGGATATTGTTATTATCGGGGGTGGGAGCATTAATTTTTAATTCCATACGCGATGGAGCAACCATTTATTATTTCCGTTATTTTATTAACGAAAAGGATATGGTCAACCTGATGGGAACCAGCCTCACCTATTCCACTCTTTATCTCGTAATTGGTCAGGCTGCTAATATGTTAGGTGTAATTATTGCTTCTCCTGTTGCTAATAAAATCGGGAAAAAACAAACCTATTTTGGAGCGATGTTGCTGGCTTCCCTTTTGAGTATTTTATTTTACTGGATAGGAAGAGATGCATTGCTTCCGATTTTTGCTTTACAGTTTCTGATCAGTATCTGTGCCGGAATAATTTTCCCTTTATTATGGTCTATGTATGCAGATATTGCTGATTATTCAGAATTGAAAACAGGAAGGAGAGCTACCGGATTAATATTTTCGTCTTCGTCCATGTCACAAAAAATCGGCTGGACAATTGGAGGAGCTTTAACTGGATGGTTGCTTGCTGCTTTTGGTTTCAGGGCAAATATGGAACAGTCAGAATCGACTCAAATCGGAATACGTCTAATGCTAAGCTGGCTTCCCGCTATTGGATCCATCTTCTCTTTTGTATGTATACTGTTTTACCCGCTTTCAGAAAAGAAAATACAGCGCATTTGCGATGAACTTGAAAACAGGCGAAAGAGTTGATTAAAAATAAACATCCTGTTGTATTGAGTTTATTCAACGTAATCTGGTGGATAAAGTAAACGGCGTCTAGAAATCATTCGCCGTTTATGAATGTCAGCAACCGGGCTTAATTACATTCTCCAGCGTTTTGCCATTGAATTTAAATAGACCAAAACCGTCTGTTCCGAACCAGAGTTGACCTGAATTGTCTTCATAAATCATATGAACAGGGGTCTGAACCGGCAGGTCTTTCTCATTCCTGGGCGCACGATACATGGGCAGTGTCATGAATTCATCTTTCTCAAACATGGCCAGTCCTTTCCGCGTACCTGCCCAGATTTGACCCTTTTTATCCATATGAAGGGTAAGTACTTCATTATCAGGCAACCCATTTGCGGTAGTATAAGCATACAAGCCCTGCTTATTTCGACGCGTTATTCCACCATTGGTTGCTATCCATACATCCCCATTCCGGTCTTGAAGGATAGTTCTGACAGAATTGCCTGTAAGGCCCTCTTTGGTGGTGAAGTAACTATAATTAGTGCCGTCAAACAAACAAACACCATCTTTTCCGGTTCCAATCCAGAAGGTACCGCTTTTGTCCTGCAGGATATTTTGTACGGATTGGCTAATTTGAAATTCTTCAGTTCCCCTGTTTTGTTTGTTGAGTAAAATTTTAGGTCCTGTCCACACGCCGATCGAGCCATGCTCCAGTTGAACAGGTTTCTTAATAGTTGGCTGGCTATCGGTCAGCAATAACCAGATAATTGAAATTAAAATAGAAGTCATAGAAAATTGTTTTTTTGAAAGAATTGATTGTCATTCCAATCTAAGCTGAGTTTTTGTCAAACGGGGTAAATAGACTGTAAATTGATTGTAAATGCCTTGTAAAAAGAGCTCTCAGCTACCAAACAGCAACCTGTAAAACCTATATTTGATTTATGAAATGGAAACTGTATTGGCTGGTTTTGCTAATATTACCCATACTTGTATTGGCAGCATTTATGGGCAGGGATTCCTCTTATACAGCTTATCAGAATGCACGAGAACAGATCATTTTGCGCAAGGTTTCTCATAAATTATTACTTGCCGCCGGCGACAGTAGTTCACGGGTACCCGGGATTAAACAGCTTTCTGCTACTGAATTTTTACTTCCGTTGGAAACAGCAATTTCCTTTCATCCTGACTCACTGGTGAAAACGATAAACCAGATCATCCAGGACCATGGGTTATCTACCCGATACGTTGTGAATGTATTGGAGCAGCCCGGCAACAATATTGTGTTTGGATATGCCATGGCTGGCTCAGAGCAGGAGAATATCATACCCTGTCTGGGAAGAGAACAACCAAAAGCGAAATACGCTGTACTGATAAGATGGGAACCTGAAACAAAAGCAGGAACGGCATTCTGGATGGCTGGCGGAATACTAATACTATCAATAGCAGCCGGACTTTATTGGAAAAGGTCCAGGGAGCATTCTTCAAAAGAGCTAAGCCCGTCAACTAATGAGGAAGAGCTTAAAACAGGTATTTCCATTGGTCAATATAAATTTTTTGCAGAGCAACAAGAGCTTCAATTTGGCGAAACCATACTTTCCCTAACAGGAAAGGAGACAAGACTGCTCCAGATTTTCGGAACCTCTATTAATGAACTCATCGATCGCAAGCGGCTGCAAAAAGAAGTGTGGGAAGATGAAGGCGTAATCGTAGGACGCAGTCTTGACATGTACATTTCAAAACTCCGTAAGAAACTGGAAATGGATCCTATGGTTCATTTGATAAATGTACATGGCAAGGGATATAAACTTGAAGTTCTCTCCTAAACCGACTCCGACTGTTCAATTTTTTTAAGGCGTATGTAAAATCGGGTACCCTTGTTCTGTTCCGTTTCAAACCATAATTGTCCCTGGTGTTTATCAATTATGCGTTTAACAATGGCGAGTCCGAGACCTGTTCCCTCAAAATTACTGGCGCCTGGAAGCCTGTAAAACAGATTGAACAGGTTTCCGGTATGTCGTGGGTCCATCCCGATGCCATTATCTACAACGGTATATAGGATTGCATCCTTTTCTGAAGACCCGGTTACCTGAACCAGCGGTTTACCAGTTTTGGAAGAATATTTTAATGCATTTCCCAGCAGGTTGCTGAATACCTGCCCGATCATCGTGATATCTCCATAAATTTCCGGAGTATCTCCAATCTGAAATTCCGGGTTGAAGTCCTGGTATGCATCAAGCAGTTCTTCCCTGATCTGATTCAATAAAGTTTTCATATCAATAGGCTGCAGACTGATCTGCTCCCGACCGAGTTTGGTATAATGGAAAACCTCTTTTATCATCATCTGCATTCGCCCGGCATTGCGTTTGATTTTTTCAGTTAGTAATCTGTTATCCAGGCTGGGGTCCTCCTCCAGTAACAATTCAGCAAAGTTATAGATGGTGGCAAGAGGGGTTTTCAGGTCATGTGATATGGTATAACTAAAACTGTCCAGTTCCTCATAGGCTTTTTTTAGTTCTTCATTCAGTCTTCTCAACTGATTGCTTTTTTCCTGAATCAATAAAAGCATCTCTTCACGCAGCTTGTATGCATTGGATAATTCAGCCGTTGTCCATTTTTCCGATCTTCCTTTAAGCGACTGGATAAATATTGCAAAGGAAGTCCGTGGTTCTATCCGTGTTTCTCCATCCTGGTTTAAAATCACTGCTTTCTCAGGATTTCCTGCCCATTTGATTTCCTGTTCTATTTCCGGCTTGAACCATAGTATACAGTCCTTCAGATCCAGGGATAAGGGTGCACAAAGCATCCCGCTTGCTGTAATTGTAACAGACTGCGCGCGTGGAAATATGGAAGAGAGATGATCTGTTTGAAATACCTGATTGGTTGGAGATGTCTGCAGAAATTCAGACAACTCTTTTATAAAGCCCGTGTTAGGTGTTTGACCCACCAGTGTTATCTGGCCATCATAAATCAGGGCTGCACCTTTTGCTCCATTGATGGATAAGAGATCCAGGCTGCCATTGGAAACGCCTTCTGCAATAGATTCGAATTGACGCATTTGTCTTACCAATCCTGCCGTATTCTCCCTCCAGTAATTGTACAACTGTTGTTTTTCTTCTTCTACCTGATAGCGCACAATGGATGATAACATTTGTCCGACCATTTTTGCATGCAGGCGTTGACGATAATCTATATGCCTGGGAGTATAATGGTGGCAGGCAATTAGTCCCCATAACTCACCCTGTGACACAATGGAGATACTGAAGCTGGCAGCCACACCCATATTTTTAAGGTATTGAATATGGGTGGGTGATACAGAACGAAGCACGGAATCTGACAGGTCGATAGGAGCTACAGAATCAGCATTCCCCAAATGTTCAAGAGGGCTATCGGTTGCATCCACATCTGCAATCAGCCGAACCAGATTTTTCTTATATAATTCGCGGGCCTGCTTTGGAATGTCTGATGCAGGATAATGAAGACCCAGGTAGGGGTCCAATCCTTTGTCTGCAACTTCCGCAACCACCTCCCCATGGCCATCTTCATGAAACATATAAACCATGACACGATTAAAACCGCTGATCATTTTTACCTTTTGAGCAGCAGCTTCCAGTGCGTGTATTATGGTGTCAGAGTTACTCATCGAATCAAGCATATCCGCCATGATCATTTCAGAGGAATATGCATAGTTCAGAAGGGGTTCAAATTCTAATAAAATATAATCAGGGGTCAGATGCGAAATCAGATAACAATCTCCTACAAGGCTTTGAATCTGCTGATAACTCCCATGCTCAAACGATGTATTAAATGATATATATTGCTGGAGGTCCTGAACGGATTTATCAATTAACTGGCTAGCCGGTAGTGGTAAAAACCGGTTGATAGTAGGACTTGCCTGCTTTATTATCAGGGTGTTTTTATCTATCACAAGTGCAGCCCCATGGGGCTGAATTTTACCTGGAAACTGAATAGGCTCACGATCGCATGGATTAGTTGGAATTTTTTGCATAGAAAGATGTACTGTTTAATTCCAGCCACTTTTGATAGGCTGTAAAACAACGAATCGCGGAGGAGGTAATGATTTCTGTATGAGGTTGTAAAACAGGTTCGTCAAGTGCCGTTCGAAAACTGTCCCACATAGTTTTACGGCTATCTTTATAGTTTTCGAAATACTGGAGAGAAGAAGTTAAGCCGGTTTGATTTCGGATCATTCTGGCGATAATCGGACCTCCCAGCGTAGATCCTTCCAATACATAAAGGGCGCCCAACGCTTCATATATAGTAGTTAGATGGGGAAGGGATGCAATATTTGTCAATTGCCAGTTTGTATCAAAGTGTTTGATATCCGCCAGCAGATCCTGAGATTTTTTACGTTTTTCAATATCAGGAACCAGCGTTTCCAAAGGGAATTGATGAAGCATAAGTTCCATTGGTACGAGAAAGGATGCGATCAGTTTCAGGAATCGCTCATAATCTTCCGGACTTTTCACCAGTTGAAGCATTGAAACAAATTGTTTTTCAAGTTGCTGGTGCGCTGTGTCTGTATTGGAACGTAAATGAGGATGAAGCATGAAGGATAGATCAGGGTCAAATGTACGTTTAATTCATTTTTATAAAGTGATCCGAAAAGGTTAAACAGATTTTGGTTTTGCCAGATGACTCAGTAGCAAGGGTTGAGGAAAATTGTTGAAAAAATTACACAACTATTTATTGAAATGTTACAATTTTTTTTGTGGCCAATACTGGTACTTAACTTGCAAATAAGGGTATAAAAGCAATGTATGATTTTGTATATCCGAAATATGGCCTGCGAAAGTTGCATGATTTTGGTTCAACAGGAACTTGAGAAACTGGGCATTCAATATAAACGAATCAATCTGGGCGAAGTAGAAATCAGGGGGTTGATATCAGATGAAAAAAAAGAAAGCTTTGCGCACGCGATAGAGCGCGGTGGTTTGGATCTGGTTGATTCCGCAGAACAGGTTCTGATTGATAAGATAAAAGGTTATATAGCTGAATATACCCTGAACAAGAAAAATATCAAACAAAATCTTTCCGTTTACCTGTCGGAAGAGTTAGGGATGGAATACGCACAACTGGCCAATTATTTTTCTGGCCTAACCGGAACAACAATAGAACAGTATACGATTGCTTTAAAAATTGAAAAAGTAAAGGAGTTGCTTGCTATTGAAAACAAGACTTTAAAAGAAATTGCAGAACAGCTGGACTATAAACAGGTCTCCCATTTATCCAATCAGTTTAAACAAGTAACAGGAATGCGACCATCAGAATTTAAAAAGCGAGGTGTGGAAACAAGGAAAACCATACAGCAATTAGGAAAGGTTGGATAATTAGGACCGGCCCAAAATGAAGGCAGGCCTTCACCCCATCGAAAGACCTGCCCCATGGTTTTCATCTATAACATCATGTGTGAGAATCCTGTCAACATTCGTTATATAGGACATGGAATCTGTAACAACCGACAAAAATTCATTAAACCAAACTGCAAGGCAATATACTCAGGTGTCTGACCCGCAAAAAATTTTCTACACTAACTCGCCCGAAACTGGTACGAAAACCCCTTTTGTAGGTACCAATCCGAAATCTTTTTGGGATAAACGGTAGTAAGTCCATTGATTATTTAAATACCTTATATTCTTAATTAGTGTCTATGTCCCGGTTTTATTTAATTATAGGACTCATCCTGGCTTCATTTTGTTCTGCATTGGCTCAGCCTTCCTTATTTGAACCGGAGCTTATAAGCAGGGGAGGTGTATTTGGACTAACTATTTCACCTGATTCAAAAACGGCGCTCTGGGTGCAGTCCAATGGTCGTAGAGATACGCTCATTATAATGGAATCAATCCGTCGAAATGGAAAATGGTCAACTCCGGCACCAGCCTCTTTTTCAACAGCAAGCGCAAAATGGAAGGACATCGACCCTATGTTTAGTCCGGATGGTAAGCTGGTTTTATTCCAGTCAACGCGCCCGGTTCCAGGTAAACCGCAACGGGAAGGATTTGATATATGGGCCGTCAAACGCGATAAAAAGGGTTGGGGTCAGCCCTATCATTTAGGGAATACCATCAATACAGATGCCTCTGAATCCTATGCCTCTATGGCTACTAACGGGAATATCTATTTTATGAAGGAAAACGAGGATAAGATTGGTACATCAGATATTTATGTAGCTGAATTCAGAAATGGAATGTACCAGGTGCCGCTTAACCTGGGCCTGCCGGTGAATACTACGGAAAGAGAGTCCAACCCTTTTATTGCTCCGGATGAGGATTTTCTCCTTTATTTTTCTACCGACTCCACTGGTTTCGGTGAAGTGGATCTATATATCAGCTTTCGGAAAAATGGTAACTGGACAAAAGGTAAAAATCTTGGTGAGCCAATTAACTCTGCATTTGCTGAATTTTGTCCTTTTTATCATAAAAAAGAAAAAAGGCTTTATTTTTCAAGGCAGCAAAAACTGGCAGACCGTATGTTGGAGAATCTCTATTACATTGATCTGGATATAGAAAAATACAGAGATTGAAGAGCTGGATCCCAATAGCAGCCTGATTATTTTACCAATTTTTCCTGGATCGCTTTACTGACCGCTTCGATTTGCGAGCGAACATGCAATTTATCATAGATGTGCTTGATATGAGTACGGACAGTATCCAGACTTATAGACAATTCGGCTGCGATCATTTTAAAACTATTTCCGGATGACAATAACTGCAGAATTTCTTTTTCCCTGTTTGTCAGAGAATAATCCTTTGCGGCAACCACAGGTTGCTGCAAACTAGAAATGATCATTCTGGCGATGGAAGGGCTCATAGGTGCACCCCCCTGCAGGACCTCCTGAATAGCGTGAAGCAGTTTATCGGAAATATATTTTTTCAACAGGTATCCATTCGCTCCGGCATACATGGCATCAAACACATGGGAATTATCATCGAATACAGTAAGCATGATAATTTGAACCTGCTGGTTGAATCTACGGATAAGTTTTACTGATTCTATACCATTAATGCCGGGTAAATCAATATCCATCAGAATGACATCAGGGTCAAGTAGCTTAACCTGGTTCAACACATCAGCACAATCCGGAAAACTTGCCAGTACTTCATATTCCCCTGTTAGTGCCAGCAGGTTGGTAAGGCTCTCTCTCAGAAGAACATTATCCTCGTAAATAAGTATCTGAATGGATTTTTTCATAACATGGATGCCTGCAAACTAAGTTTTTCCAACCAGCCTAAAATACCCTGATCAGGTGATTGTTTTTTTCAGAAATATACTTGTTCCTGTTTCTGGTATGGATTCTATCCGGAATGCTGCGCCCATGGCCTGCGCCCGGCTTTTCATGTTCGTAATTCCATTTCCCGAACTTATATGCCCGGTATCAAAACCGATTCCGTTATCAGTTATGGTTAAACTCAGTTCTTCTTTATCAAACCTCAGCACGATGTTCACTTCTGAAGCCTTGCTGTATTTTACAATATTGTTAATGGCTTCTTTAAATACAAGGTAAAGATCCTTTCGTTCTTCCAGGTTAAGTGCTGCCTGTTTGGAAAAATCCAGGGTATCAAAATAATAATTCATGCCTGCCGGTTCAAGCATTTCTGCAGCGAACTCTTTCATTTTGATTAATACCTTTTCCAGGCTGTCATTTACCGGATTGATTGCCCAGATAATATCACTCATGCTTTCCATCATATTTCCTGAATAGTCTTTTATTTTCTGCAGGTAGTTCATTACTTCGGATGGTTCTTCATCTCTTGACATCGCGACCTTACTCAGGATATTTATGCTGGTAAGAGTGGATCCCATTTCGTCGTGCAGATCCCTGGAAATTTTACTTCTAAGGCGTTCTTCCGTGATGTACTTGGAAATTCTTTCTCCGCAAACCTGAGCAATGTTTTTTAGGAGCCGGGTGTGCCTGGCTTTAAAGAAATTTTTTTGAGAATGCTCCGAGTCAATGATTCCAAATAGCTGACCATCCACCCAAATCGGGATAGTGATTTCTGCATTCCGTCGCTGATCATCCACTACATATCTTGAATCCCGGGTGGTATTTCCAATTCGTTCGGCTTTACCGGTTTGAGCAACTGTTCCCACAATGCCTTTTCCAACAGGAATTTCAAGGTGGTTGATTATTTCCCTTGAAACATGTGGGCTTTTGGGTCCTGCCGCCGCTCTTTGAACCATTACTTTTCTGTCAGGATCGAATTGATAAATAACACAATCTTCAAAATCCAGTAATCGGATACAGTTTATGGCAATATCCCAAAAGATATCATCGATACTGGTTTTACCATACAAGGACGTCGCAAACTGGTTCAGAATTTTTTCATCTTTTACTTTCTGCCGAAGGGGCTCAATAATTAAAAAAACAAGCCAGATACCCGCCACTACAAGGGAGACCAGAAACAGGGGCTGTTTCCAGAACGGAGCAGCTATAGTGAAATCAAATGGTGCACTGGTTGTAACAATATTCCCATCTGTATCTTTAGCCCTGATGCTGAAACTATAGAAGCCGTGGGAAAGATTTTGAAAGCTGATTAATTTACTGCCTCCGGTTGCTGTCCATGCATCGGATAAGCCGATTAGTTGATATTCATATTGAAGGGGATGCATTCCATAGTACAGGGCATCGAAACCAAAGCTATTATTATCGCCTTCTTCTTTTCTCACGATCAATGGAAAAGCATCTTTGATCTCTCTTGGTTGTGGATGGTAAAGCAATAACCCTCCTGCCACAGCAACCCCAACTTCATTGTACTTGTAATTATAAAAGATCTCATGCGGATATCGGGGATCAGATCCATAGGAAGAAATCGAATGAATGTTTTGAACAACATGCTCGAAATCAGGTTCATTAATATTGATGTAGGAGAGACCTGTTTCAGATAGCAGCCAAAGAATGGAATCTCTTCCTTTTGCAATGGAGATAAACTGATTGTGTTTTAAACCATTCCGCATGTCAAATGAACTAAACGCAAACTCAAAGCTGCTGTCCGGATTGTTGCTGTACATACCTCCTGCATTAGTTCCTACCCAGAGACGCCCCTTTGCATCTATTTCAAGATCATGTACCAGGTTGAGATTGGCATATTTTACCAACCCTTTTCTATCATAATAGGGTTGAAGCTTATTATTCTTATAAGAATACTCAATCAGATAATTCCCATAGGTTCCTATCCACATTTTACCCCGGGTTGAATCATACGCGAGAGTAGTACCGGATGTTTTAAGCCGTTCTGCATCACCTGTGTTTAATCTGGAAAATTGGGATCTTCGGGTATCAAATAAGAGTACGCCCTGGTTAAAAGACGTTATCCATAAGATTCCTTCATTGTCCAGTTCAAGATCACGGAATATGGGATCTTCTTCATCCTGCGGAGTTGGAAAATGTTGGAGGGAATGGTCCTTGCTATTGATTTGATATAACCTGTCCCGGGTAATCAACCATAGCTGATCTTTGATCTTTTTTACTGCATAAGCGGGTGGGAGCTGATTTCCCTTTTTGTCTTTCCGAATTGATCTGATCGTACCAGTTGTTTTCGATAAAACAAACAGACTTGCCGGGTCATAACTGCAAACATAATACGTATCTGAATCCTCATCAAAATACACTCCACCCATCCGGTTACTGCCTTCTCTGTCCGGAGTTTCTATTAATGGGAGAAATGCCGAAGAGGTGAACTTCAGATCCTTCATAAACAGACCATTCGGCGTTCCAATCCAGCCTATTCCGGTTGAGTCCACGTAAGTAGTTGTGACCCCGCCGGGCGGCAATGAAAAACTAAGTGATGGAATATTATGATGAAGTTTGAGTATGTTTTTTGGGCCATCTGCTTTAAGTAGTCCCAGTTCCGATGCAATCCAGGTTTCTTTTTCCTGTTTGTTGGGGAGATAGGTGGATGGGTAGGGTTCTTTTTCTGGTACCATCTGTTCATACCTGGCAGTGGATTCTGTATATCGGAAAACCTGTCCACCTTCCAGGGAAATCCAAACTTGTCCATTGCCGGAATCATATTGGATATCGATGACATCCGCATAATAATCACCCCCTAAATAGGTGAATTTTCGATTTTTTGTATTCAGATGGACCAGCCCTTTATTGGTTGCCAGCCAGAATTCTTCTTTGTTTTTCTGCGCAAAGGATTGGATAGCATGATAGCCTGGTTTTGTTTTCGTACCGCTAATCGTTTGAACAAATGCAGGCCAATCATAAAAGTCAAATTGCCCGGTTGCTGGATTGTATGAGGTAAATTCTTTCACATCACAGGCGATCCAGAGCAATCCGTTATCATCCCACTTCAGATCCCAGATAAGAAAATTGTGAAGGTTGTTATTAGTGTTACCAAACCTGTCCGGAAGCCAGTTGGTCCAGGTATTGGTAACCGGATCAAAACGGTTCAGCCCATTCATGGTGCCTACCCAAATAGTGCCGTTTTTATCACCAGTGATGCAGTTTATTATTTCATTGGAAATGGCATTTTTAGCTGCTGGTTTGAAGATTGTGAAACCTTGCCCATTGTATTTATTTAAACCGTTTTTAGTGCCAATCCAAACATAACCAGTTGCGTCTTTATAGATGGCGGAAATGCGATTGTCACTTAAACCATTGGCTGTGGTTATCAACCTTCCGTTCAAATACAATTGCGACCAGCCTGTAGAAAAAATACAGGTGAAAAGGAGAAACAGTAAGCTGTTTAGTAGCCTCTGCAAGAGTAAAGATGTTTCTCTAAAGTACTGTTTTTCAGGCGCAGTTTATAATCTTCAGAAAACATTAAGAGTTTATTACCCAGCGAAAAAGGTTTTTATGCATTCGCTTTTTTACTGGGTTTATTTGGAGCAATCACTGTTCAAAAAAATACAAGAGATTTAATTAACAGCCGCAAAGAATAATACTACTATTATTTACGGCGGGTCAGTGCACCTGTACACCATAAAGCCCATACAATCAATACCGGCTGAAAGAACAACCGGATGAGCCTGGTGGTGTCAGAATTCAGTCCGAATGCATCCACTTTGTTGATGTATTGGGATATATTTCCTGGAAAGATGAGCAGAAAAAAAACTGCGACTGCCCAGCCTACTTGTTGTCTCCGAGATTTTAATAATAATAAAGCCAGTCCCATTCCAATTTCCACAAATCCGGAAAGCACCACAACCAGGTCGGTTTCCAGGGGGAGCCAGCGGGGTACCTGTGCCTGAAATTCTGCTCTTGCCCAGGTCAGGTGGCCAATCCCCGCCAATAGTAAAAAGGTTCCCAACAGCCAGCGGGCAGCATGATGTATAAAATTGAGTTGCATGGGAACTAAGATAGATAAACTTAATTGGTAATATAAATCAGTGTTATTGTTATCTGATCATTTTGGTGCAACTTACCAGTTGGTATGAATATAAATGCGAAAAGATCTGAGCAGGCAAGGGTATTGCGGATGGTGCGAAAAATTCACCGCACTATGGGAGCATCTTTGTTTGTACTGTTTCTGGTGATTTCCATTACAGGTTTACTCCTGGGATGGAAAAAGAACAGTGAATGGATTCAGACAAAAACCGCAACCGGGAGTTCTGCAAATTTGGCCGACTGGTTACCAGTCGACAGTTTGTATAGAAAAGCAGTTGGTTATCTTAAGGATTCTGTTGATGCGGGCTTGTCTGTCAAACTGGATAAAATAGATGTTCGTGCAGATAAAGGAGTGGCGAAGTTTTTATTTGCTGATCATTTCTGGGCCATCCAGGTGGATGGTGCTACCGGTTCCTTGCTGAAAATTGAACGAAGGCGTTCAGATATTATTGAGAAAATTCACGATGGTTCCATTTTAGATATGAAACTGATGAAAAACGGAAACTTCTTTAAAGTGCTTGTTTCCTCTATATCCGGTTTAGCCTTATTGATTTTTACGATCACCGGTTTCTGGCTCTGGTACGGACCTAAACGCATGCGCCGCTAACCCCTTTCTTCCCGTCTCCAGTTTCCCGTCTCCTATTCCATGACCCCTTCTTTTATCTCTTCCCACAGATCACTATAACATTGTGCTGCATACGAAGAGGGCGCAAAAGCGTGTAAGGGTGCCTGATAGACGCCCATTTTTTCGACATCAGAGAGATAGGGAATATAGTTATGAAAGAATTTATTATCCCGGATTAATTCCTGCATGATTTCATTGTGCATATTTTTCCTGAGGTCAACCATCGTGAAGCAGCACATCAACTTGGACTCATCCAGGTTTTTTTCTTCAAAATAGTCCTTCACCAGTTCGTAACTCCGAACTGAGAGAGTAGTTGGAATGGTAGGCATCAGGATGATATCTGCCGCGTAAAAGATATTTTCGGAAAGCACCGAAAAGCCAGGCGGACAATCAATGAATACAAAATCATATTCTTTTTCGAGCTGACTCAGAATGGATTTAAAACGTCGTTTGGAGCTGCGTAATTCTTCGAGGATGATTTCCAGATTTCTCGCAGTCAGATCAGCGGGAATAATATCAATGTTTTCATAACCGGTAGCCATTACCAGTTCATCCAGGTCCAGTTGCTCATTAAACAACTTTTGTGTACCGCTTTTGATTTTCGGTTGCACATTGTAGTAAAAGGAAGTTGAGCCCTGTGGGTCAAGGTCCCATAAGAGGACCTTATAACCGTCCTGCGCTGCCAGGTAAGAAAGATTCACACAGGTGGCTGTCTTACCAACGCCACCTTTTAAATGGTAGAGTGCGATGGAAATCATATTGGAAAAATACCCTATTTCTTCATGCTTTCCAATTCCTTTTGCATCCGGAACATTTCATCGCGAAGCCGGGCGGCTTCCATGAAATCGAGATCCCTCGCGGCTTTTTCCATGGATTTTTTGGTCTGGGCAATTGCTTTTTCGACTTGCGGGATAGTCTTATACTGTTCCTGGTCCTCTGCTGCCACTTCCACCAGTTCTCCATCCGGCGCCATCGCATAAGGGTTCCTGATATCATAACCCTTTATGTCGAGCACAGAAGTCTGTGCCATCACCTGTTCAATGGATTTCTTCACCGTTCTGGGTGTGATTCCGTGTTCCTGGTTATAAAGGATTTGCTTTTCCCTGCGTCGGGTGGTTTCATCTATGGTACGCTGCATGCTTTCTGTGATCTTATCGCCATAGAATATTACGAGTCCGTCTACATTACGGGCAGCCCTGCCCGCTGTTTGGGTGAGGGATCGCTCATTTCGGAGAAAACCTTCTTTATCCGCATCGAGGATTGCAACCAGTGAAACTTCTGGCAAATCCAATCCCTCTCTGAGCAGGTTAACGCCAACCAATACATCGATGTCTCCCAGGCGCAGTTGCCGGAGTATCTCCACCCGGTCGAGTGTATCCACTTCTGAGTGAATGTATTTGGATTTGATATTGATGCGTTGGAGATATTTATCCATTTCCTCGGCCATGCGTTTGGTAAGGGTGGTAACCAGTACGCGATCCCCTTTTTTAACGCGGAGGTCGATTTCATGGAGCAGGTCATCAATCTGGTTGATACTGGGACGAACTTCAATGGGAGGATCGAGCAGGCCAGTCGGACGAACTACCTGTTCAACTACCACCCCACCGGTTTGTTCAAGCTCATATTCACCTGGAGTAGCAGAAACATAAATGACCTGGTTGAGCAGGCTCTCAAATTCATGGAAATTAAGCGGACGGTTGTCCAGTGCAGAGGGCAGGCGGAAACCAAAATCCACCAGGTTCAGTTTTCTGCTTCGATCGCCCCCATACATGCCGCTTACCTGCGGAATGGTCTGATGGCTTTCATCGATTACGCAGAGAAAGTCTTTGGGGAAATAATCCAATAAGCAGAAGGGGCGGGTGCCTGGTTGGCGGCGATCAAAAAAGCGCGAATAGTTTTCCACGCCGTTACAATAACCCAGTTCGCGGATCATTTCCAGGTCATAGTTGACACGTTCGCTGATCCGCTGGGCTTCAATAAATCGCCCCTGCGTTTTGAAATATTCCACCTGGGCGACCATTTCATCCTGGATTTCATTGAGCACCTGTTGCATCATGTCCTTGGGCGCGAGGTAGAGATTGGCTGGAAAGATGGCAGCATTTTCCAGTTTGCCAATACGTTTTCCGGTGGTTATTTCGAAGCTTTCAATGGTTTCGATTTCATCGCCAAAAAAAATGATGCGGTAACCGATATCGAGGTAGGGGAGGTTGATATCGACAGTGTCTCCTTTAACGCGGAAGGTTCCTCTTGTGAAATCGGTTTGTGTACGGGTATAGAGAGAATTCACCAGGGCGTGCAGAAATCCCTGTCGGGAAATCAGCTGGCCTTCATGAATGCGTACGATGCCATTTTCAAATTCGGTTGGGTTTCCCATACCATAGATACAGCTCACGGAAGCAACCACAATGATATCTCTTCGCCCGCTTAACAGTTGGGAAGTTGCCTGGAGGCGGAGTTTATCCAGTTCTTCATTGATGGCCAGGTCTTTTTCGATATAGGTGTCCGAAACCGGGATATAGGCTTCCGGCTGGTAATAGTCGTAATAGGAAACAAAATAGCCGACTGCATTATCCGGGAAGAATTGTTTGAATTCTCCATAGAGTTGGGCCACCAGGGTTTTATTGTGGGTGAGTACCAGGGTAGGTTTTTGTACCTGCTGGATCACATTGGCGATGGTGAAGGTTTTACCACTGCCTGTAACCCCAAGTAAGGTCTGGTGTTTTTCTCCAGCGTTCAACCCTTCAGTTAATTGTGCAATGGCAGAGGGCTGATCTCCTGCAGGTTGATAGGAAGATTTGAGAAGGAAAGGCATGGAGCAAAGGTATGGAAGAGGAGACAACGGAAGAAGGGGAATGGAAGAGGGGACAAAGGAGGCAGGATACAGGAAGCAGGAAAGAGGAAACAAAGGAGGCAAAGGAGACAAAGTGGACAGTGAGGTCCGTAGTTCTCGGATCCTTTGTCTCCTCTTCCCCGCCTCCTTTGTCTCCCTTATCCTTTGTTTCCTCTTCCATGCCTTACCTTCGTTCCCAAATACAAGAACTCATGCAGGAGGCAACGGCAATTAAAAAATTTCGGGCAATTGGAACGGCTGAAGGGATTTCATTTCTGTTGTTACTGGGCGTGGCGATGCCCCTGAAGTATATGATGGATATGCCGAAAGCGGTAACCTATGTTGGCTGGATTCATGGAATCCTGTTTGTATGGTATTGTTATATGGTAATTGAAGCCGGACAGGCATTGAAATGGAAATTCGGCCGCATTTTTCTGGCTTTCCTCGCATCATTGCTTCCATTCGGCCCTTTTTTATTTGACCGTTGGTTTTTGCGCAAAGGAAAATCTGTGCTTGAAGAGTAATCGTTTAATCTTCAATTTTTCGTTTCAGGTATCCGGAATAGTCGGGTATTACTGCATCATAAGCTCCTGCCATCAATGGAGAGCTGATAATAAAATCGGCTGTTGCGGGGTCGTTGGCAACCACACAATTCCAGGCAATGGCTACTCTGAGTAAGGCTTTTACATCGCTGTCGTGCGGCTGGGCTTCCATTGGGTCCCAGAAAAAGATGAGAATATCAATGCCACCATCTGCAATCATGGCCCCGATCTGCTGATCTCCACCGAGCGGACCACTTAATAATTTTTTTACCGGCCTGTCCAGCTGATCTTCCAGTAATCTGCCGGTGGTGCCGGTTGCCAGCAACTCATGGCGGGCGAGTATTACTTTGTTTTTCTCTGCCCAGTCCACCATTTCTTTTTTCTTTTTATCGTGCGCGACCATTGCAATACGTTTTCTGGGTTGAAAACTTCGATGGGTGACCATGGAGAATTGTTTGCGCTATATTCCTGTTAAAGCATGGGCTTTGCTAGTCTTCGGCATAGTAATTGTTAACAAGTTATCCACAACCCAAGGACCAAGACCATGTACTTACTGACCCCCTTTCTAACGGTAGTGATCATTTGCCGTTTATTTCCTGTTGCTGCTCAGCCTAATTCAGGTGCTCCAATAATGCCCACCATGGGAGTGAGGAATCTTTTGTCAATTCGGTTGGCCGACCCTGTTATTCAAGTACCGTCCAGAATTGTGTTGAAATGGGAACTCGCTTCTGTAAGAAGAGGTGGATATGTAAACCTGGAACGAGCTTCTTTTCAGGAGGGTCCCTTTGAAGTAATTGCTGTGATCCGCCAGGATTCTGTAGTGAGCCAGTTTACAGACGAATTACCGATGAAGGGCAAAAATTTTTATCGGTTGAATTGGGTGTTGGAAGATGGGACCAGGCATGTTTCGAATACGGTGCAGGCAAATCTGGCGGGTGATATGACCTGTAAATTTTATCCCAATCCGGTAGATAATGTATTAATTGTGCGTTCAGAGCAACCGCTTGACCTGATTTTATCGGATGGGAATGGAAAAGTCCGGATGAATCTGAAACTTCAGGCCGGCTTACAGACAGTTGATGTTTCATCCCTGGATAAAGGATTGTATATCATTACATTAACACAAGTGGAAAGTGGTCGGAAAATAACTGAAAAGCTAATTAAAAACTAGGAAAAGGTCACGTATTTTTACGTGATTTTCTAAAAAACTTGCATATATAAGAGGAAACTAGTATTATTGTAACGGTTTTTCATAGGATATTGGATTTTAAAAACGGGGTTGAATGTCTATTCTGACCCCTTTTTTTATGCCCGGACCTGAATAAACATCTTTCTCTATTTGGGTAGTATCTCTGAAAATGGATCGTTAAACTTCCGCCAAAACCATGCCTAAAATCTATGCATGTTTATCTGCTGACTGAAAAGGCGTCATTGTGTGCACGTTATTTCCTCCCAAAGCTCCTATAGTTATACTTTAATTGTCCAACCCTTCCTGATTTTTATCTCAATCAGCCCTTTTGTCTAAATTTTTTTTTAGCAATTCTGCTTTTTAAAGGGTTTTTATCCATTATGTCAAACTCATTCAAAATCAATTCCTTCCTTTTTAACAACTTTTTTAAAAGTTAACCATTAATTGTTTATTAACCCTTTTTGCTAATATATTACCCTTATTTATTAAGGATTTACCCTATTTTAACAATCTAAATAAAATTGTTAAAAAGTTTCCCAAACATCAGTAAAGATTTAACAACAATGGCTGGAAAGTCAGATATATATAAGAGCAAAATATTAAAAGAGCTGTGTTTGGGTAATCTGCTTTCGGGATCAGATATCAGTCTGCGAATTGAAAGAAGTTTGCCATTGACTTTACGGATCTTGAATGAACTGGTTCAGGAAGGGAAAGTAGAGGAGAGGGGGTATGCAGCATCAACCGGGGGCCGTCGCCCCCTTATGTATGCGTTGGCTTCAGGAAAAATGTATGGAATTGCGGTTGCGATGGACCAGTTGATTACAACCATAGCACTGGTAGATCTGCAAAGTTTTACCATTCTGGAATCCGCCAAGCTGAATCTGAAGCTCAAAGACAATGACGAGTCGCTCAATCAATTAATTACCCACCTCCAGGAATTCATCCAGGGATTAAAAATAGAAACCGATAAAATACTGGGTATTGGGATTGGAATGCCGGGCTTTATCGATGTGAATAAAGGCATTAATTATTCCTACCTGGATAACAGGGGGAAAAGCCTGACGCACCGGATGGAAGAAGAAATTGGTATCCCGGTCTATATTGATAATGACTCAAGTGTCATTGCACTTGCTGAATTTAAACTTGGAGGTGCAAAAAACCGTGTGAATGCTATGGTGATCAATATTTCCTGGGGTATTGGTTTAGGAATGATTGTGAACGGTGAGCTTTTCAGGGGGTTTAATGGCTTTTCAGGAGAGTTCAGTCATATTCCGATTTTCAATAACAATAAACTGTGTGAGTGTGGCAAAAACGGGTGCCTGGAAACGGAAGCATCTTTGAAGGTGGTGGTAGAGAAGGCAAGAATGGGCATTGCGGAAGGTCGCGTCACCAGCATGAAACAGCTTCCGGATGAAATTGAAGAAGCCTGCCAGGATGTATTGAGGTCGGCCACCAGGGGTGATCAGTTTGCTGTGGAATTAGTTTCGGAGGCTGCCTTGCAGATTGGTAAGGGGATTGCCATCCTGATTCATATCATGAATCCGGAGCTCATCATTTTAAGCGGTCGGGGTGCAGCGGCAGGCAATCTCTGGTTGCCTCCTATACAACAGGCCTTAAACAGTTATTGTATTCCAAGGCTGGCAGCTTATACACATATGGAAGTTTCAAGACTGGGGAAAGATGCCCAATTGATGGGAGCGGCCTGCCTGGTAGTAGAAAATATAGACAAACAACCAAAAATTAAAACGGCAATACCAGTACGTCCCTTTGTAGCCTAGTAGCAAAGACGTGCTGTTCGTTAATAACCAAACAAAAACAACTGCAATGAAAAAAAGGATCCAGGAGTTTCTGCTCTTCCTGCTGGTAAGCTGCTTTGCAACAGCAGCTATGGCCCAGTCCAGGCAGGTGTCGGGAACCGTCAAGGACAAGCAAGGTGCCCCAATCGCCGGCGCCACAGTTATTGAAAAAGGAACCACCAATGGTGTCACAACAGATGATGCCGGTGTGTTCAATATTACCGTAGCTGGTCCCGGCTCGGTAATTGTTATTTCTGCCATCAATTTCGGAAACCAGGAAATTACCGTTGGCCAGGAGTCTAATTTTGCTTTAACCCTGGAAGCCGGTACCGGCAACCTGGATGAGGTGGTAGTAACCGCCCTGGGTATCAAGCGTCAGAAGAAGTCACTTGGTTATGCGGTACAGGAAGTTAAAGGAACAGTTCTGGCAGATGCCCGGGAAACCAACATGACCAATGCCTTAACCGGTAAAGTAGCCGGATTACAGGTAGTGCGATCCAGTAATGGTGCAGGTGGTTCAGCCAAAATCGTATTGCGCGGATTCACCTCGCTGACGGGTGATAACCAGCCACTGATTGTGGTTGATGGAATTCCCATCAACAACTTCACCGGTACCACTGAAAACGGATACTGGGGAGCAGGTTATGATATGGGAAATGGATTGGGAGATATCAGTGCCGATGATATTGAAAGTATGTCTGTTCTGAAAGGCCCCTCTGCAGCCGCTCTTTACGGATCCCGCGCTGGTAATGGTGTCATTCTGATCACTACCAAATCGGGTCGCAAGCAAAACGGTATTGGATTAAATGTGGGTACCAATATTGGAGTGGAAAGTATCTTCCTGCAACCGGAGCTTCAGAACACTTTCGGACAGGGTTTGGATGGAGTATTCAATGAAAGAGAAGCGCAGAGCTGGGGCCCTAAAGCGGAAGGCCAGATGGTAGAAAAATGGGATGGTACCCAGGCACCACTTGAAATCTTCGATAACGTTGGCAATTTTGTAAGAAATGGAACCAATCAGAATTACAATATTTCCTTCCAGCAGCAATTTGGCAATACCAGTATTTATACTTCCCTGAACAGACTGGAGGATCGGAGTATTCTGCCCGGAAACAAGCTGACCCGGACCAATATGACTGCCCGTGCAACCAGCCGCTTTGGAAAAAACAACCGCTGGACAACAGATACTAAAATTCAGTATAACAATACTGCTGGTTTTAACCGCCCTTCAAACGGTCGGGACAACAGCCGGATCTATACCCTCCTGACACATCCCCGCTCTTTGGATATCCGGGATTTTTCCGCTGGCAGGGATGAGTTTGGAAATATGATCTGGTATGGTGGCTTCAATGCTATCAACCCTTATTGGCAGGCGAAATACGACGATCGCCGGGATTCGAGAGATCGTTTTATTCTGACAGGATCAGCTAAATATCAGTTTACTGACTGGTTGGATGCAGAAATCAAGGGTGGTGCAGATATGTTTACCAATAACGCTTCACGTAAGCTCTATGCTGGTAGCCCGGCAGCTGCAACCGGCAGTTACAGTACCTCCAAACAAACCTTTATTGAAACCAATTACCAGGCCCTCATCACGGCGAAAAAAGACGATGTCTTTGGTAAATTGGGTGGAACTATTACAGCAGGTGGAAACCTGATGACCCAGCGTAGCAGTTCTATTGGAGCCGGAGTTGGATTACTGGAAATCCCTAACCTGTTTTCCTTGAACAATGGTGTAAACAATCCCTCTGTTTCTGAAGGATTCAGTGAGAAGAAAATTAATTCCGTTTTTGGTTCTGTTGGCTTGAATTATGATGGCTGGCTATACCTGGACGCGACTTTCCGGAACGACTGGAGCTCAGTATTGAGTAAAACCAATCGCTCCTATTTCTATCCCTCTGTGAGCTTGTCTTATGTTGTAACGGATATGATTGAAAAGATGGGTAGCAATTTGCCATCCTGGTTAAGTTATGCCAAACTCAGGGCTTCTTATGCTGAAGTTGGTAATGATATGGGTCCCTATCAGTTGTACAACCTGTACTCTGTTGGTAAAGATCCGAATGGCAATACCACTGCTGGTCCGGGTGGAGTTTACTTTGATGAAAATGTGGTTAACGAGCTTATTAAAAACCTGGAATTTGGTGCTGAATTGCGTTTTTTCCGGAATCGTTTCGGTCTCGACTTCAGCTGGTATAAATCAAATGCTACCAATCAGCTGATTGATCTTCCGCTGGATCCCATGAGTGGTTACGCAGCCCGCAAAATCAATGCAGGTAATATCCAGAACAAAGGGGTAGAAATCGTATTTGATGCCCGTGTATTGGATAATCCAGGCGGATTGAACTGGAATGTTCAGGCAAACTTCAGCCGGAACCTGAACGAAGTGATTGACATAGAAAAATCTCTGGGTGTTACACAATACTCTCTGGGTGGCTTTGATGATCTGGCTATCCGTGCAGTTGCCGGAGGTTTATATGGAGAAATTTATGGACATGGATTTCTCAGAGTATCCGATGAGAACAGTCCCTTCTTTGGTCAGCTGTTGTTAAGCGGAGCAGGTGTGCCTCAGCGTGACCCAGTTCAAAAATTGCTGGGTGATCAGCAGGCAAGATCCATGCTCGGTATCACCAACAGCTTTAACTACAAAGGATTCAATTTCTCCTTTATGGTTGATGGCCGTTTCGGAGGTAAGATGTTCTCTGCTACCCATGTAGCTTTGGAACGCTTTGGAAACGCTGCTGCTACCGTTAAGAATGGCGCCAGAGAAAATTTTGTGGTAGATGGAGTGATCAGCGATGGAGCTGGTGGTTTTGCAAAAAGTACGGTTGCTGTTAGTCCGCAACTTTACTACCAGGCTGTTTCCACTGCCAATAACCTGGGTATTCACGAGGCCTATCTGTTTGATGCAAGTAATATCCGCCTGCGCAATGTTCAGCTGGGTTATAATCTTCCTAAATCAGTTTTGGGCAACTCACCCATTCTTCGCGCAAGGATTACCGTTAGCTGTAATAATGTTTGGATGATTTCCAGTAAGATGAAGGGTATTGATCCTGAATCTACGTTTGCTACCGGTTCCAATGCAGTTGGATTCGAAAACGGAGCACCTCCAACCATGCGTTCATTCCTTTTTGGTGTTCAATTAGGCTTCTAATCTCAAAAAAACATTGTATGAAAAATAATTTGAAAACAATTGCCTTATCAGCAGTCGCCGGTGTAGGACTCTTTTCTTCGTGCAACAAATTTGACGAGATAAATGAGAATCCATACGGAGCCGGTTCACAGCAGGTTCAGGTAGAATATTTTATCAACGGCTCCATCGTTGGAGCACAACAGGACCCGCATATTGCTGAACGAATTTTTGTACTGTATTGGAAAACCGCAGGCCACCAGCAACAGGGTGGTGGCATTTCAAGTGGTGGTTATAACGACGGCTGGTCATCTGACTACTGGAGCCGTGGTTATGCTGCAGGATGGCTGGCCGGCGTGAACTCAGGTATCACTGTTGCCAACGAACAGATTGCGTCCGGCAATATCAAGCCCTATACCAATAACCTGCTCCAGGTAGCCCGTATCTGGCGTGCTTACCTGATGAGTGAGCTGGCAGATACCTTTGGACCTATTCCATTGGATGGTTTTCAGGGTTCCACCCCCACCTATTCCAGTGAAAAGGATGTTTATTATTTTATGCTGGATGAATTGAAAGATGCAAGCTCAAAACTTGACCTTGCTGTTAGCCCTGCTGCTATCGCCAAATTTGATCCGGTTTATGGATATAACTGGGCGAATTGGCAGAAATTTTCCAATTCTCTGCGGATGCGTTTCGCGATGCGTCTTTCCGAAGTGGATGGTGCCAAGGCAAAAGCTGAGTTTGAGGCTGCAGCTGCCGGACCGTTTATCACTACCCTTGGTGAAACTTTCCAGGTGGCAGAAAAACCAGGTTGGGATGCCCTTACAGGTGTGATGACCCGTGAATGGAATGCTTTCTTCATTTCAGCAACATTAAATAACCTGTACCTGAACCTGGGTGGAGTAAAATCTGAAGACCAATTGGCTGCTTCCTATGCTGCCAAAATCAAACCGGCTGATTATATGGGGATCCGCCTGGAGAATCATTTCGCAACCAAAACCAATGACCCCTCTGCAGGTTTCTGGCTGGATGGATTGCCGAATGTGATTGATCCCCGTGCTTATAAAACCTTTGCTATTCCGGGTGATTTTTCGAATTCCAATTTTAACTATTACCCTTCCTGGACGAATGATGCAAGAACTACTTCCCGCAACTTGTTGGGAGAGGATGGTTCTGCCTGGAAAGCAGTTGATGCCACCTTAAGCTGGAATGCTTCTTCCAACGGTGATTGGGGTGTAAAAGGTTCCCGGAACCAGGTGCGTGCGTATCCCGGAACCATGCCCAGACTTGCCCATAACTTCAGGAACAGTGCTAACAAGCGGATTTTCTTTGCAGCCTGGGAATCCTATTTCCTCGTTGCCGAAGCTGCTGTCCGGAACTGGACGGTTCCAATGGGAGGTCAACAGGCCTATGAAGAAGGCATTAAATCCAGCTTTGAATATTGGGGAGTTGGTGCATTTGCCAATAACTACCTTACTTCGAATTCCTATAACAGGGCCGGAACTTCAGTGGCCTGGGGCCATACAGCTGAGCCTCCGGCAACGTATGCGATGAA
The DNA here is from genome assembly GCA_016787265.1 of Flavipsychrobacter sp. Lineage (GTDB taxonomy): Bacteria > Bacteroidota > Bacteroidia > Chitinophagales > Chitinophagaceae > Flavihumibacter. Next base: position 152,067 of record JAEUVF010000010.1, read on the forward strand.
TTATGTGGATGGTTATACCAATGCCAATGGTGTTGCCCAGATTAAATATCCGGAAAACACCCTGTATAAAAATGGTACAGTAAAGAATGATCTTCTAACCAAGATCATTACTCAAAAATTCATCGCTCAAAACCCCTGGTTGCCACTTGAAACCTGGAGTGATCACAGAAGATTAGGCTTGCCATTTTTTGAGAATCCGGCGGTTGAGAATCCGCTGGTTAATATGCCGGATCTGACTGCTTCCAATTATATGACAAGCAGTGTGAAGTTTTTCCCTCAACGAGTACGTTACCCTTCTTCATTTGCCAACAGTAATCCGAAGGGATATGAGCAGGCGGTAGCACTTCTTGGAGGTGTAGATGGTGTCCTTACTCCACTCTGGTGGGCTAAGAAACCTTAAAATATACTGTTCCACCCAGTAGGGTAAACATTTAGTAGCAGAGGCTGTCTCAAATGAGGCAGCCTCTTTTTTTACCGGGAGTACCGGAGCTAAAATTTTTCGTGAGTAAAATATTTGGTATTTTAAGGATATATATGTCACCAAAAATTGAAGTCTACAAGGGAAAGATCCTGAAGGAATTGTGTTTTGGGAAACGTATGTCTGCTTCGGAATTAAGCCTTCGTATTCAGAGAAGCCTGCCTGTTACCATGCGGGTCCTGGATGACTTGGTGAAGGAGGGTATGATTTTCGAGAAAGGATTCGCACCTTCTACCGGTGGAAGGAGACCACAGGTATATGCACTTGCACCGGAACGTATGTATGCTGTTGCCATTGCAATGGACCAATTAATTACCAAAATCGCCCTGGTGGACCTTGAGAATTTTGAAAGACTCAATGAAAAGAGAATCAGTCTCTCGTTAAAGAACAATCCGGATGCCTTAAAAGAATTAATCAGTATCATCAGTACTTATCTGAATGAATTGACGGTACCCAAAAATAAAATCCTCGGCGTTGGAATTGGTATGCCTGGGTTTATTGACCTGACAACCGGAGTCAATTATTCTTTTCTTGATAACAATGGCAAAAGTATTCCAGACAGGATGCAAAATGAATTGGGACTGCCTGTTTACATGGATAATGATTCCAGTTTGATTGCGCTGGCTGAATTAAAACTGGGTGGTTCCAAAGGAAAGAACAATGTAATGGTAATCAATCTTTCCTGGGGCATTGGCCTGGGTATGATTGTAAATGGTTCACTTTTCCGGGGATACAATGGTTTTGCAGGAGAATTTAGCCATATTCCCCTCTTTAACAACAATAAACTCTGTGATTGTGGAAAGATGGGTTGCCTGGAAACCGAGGCATCCATGAAAGTACTTGTCCAAAGGGTAAGGAATGGTATAGAAGCCGGCCGGGTTACCACCATAAAAAGTTTACCGGATGACATCGATGCGGCCTTTCAGATGATTATTCAGGCAGCGCTCCGGGGTGATCAGCTGGCAGTAGAGATCATTTCTGAAATCGTTCATATTATAGGAAAGGGAGTTGCCATCCTGGTACATATCATGAATCCGGAAGAAATTGTAATCAGCGGCAGAGGGGCAGCTGCTGGCAGGTTATTGCTTCCTCCTATTCAGCAGGCGTTAAACAGGTATTGTATACCCCGACTTACAGCACATACGCAATTGAGGATATCTGAGCTAAATAAGTTTGCAGAGCTTTATGGAGCTGCGGCATTGGTTGCTGAACAACTTGGTAAACAAATCAGAAACAATCGTACGAATCCTGAAAATTATCCTTTTGCCGCCTGATCAACAGGCTATCGCGCTTTAATGGAAAGGGTATTTTCCTGTTTACGAAACAGGAATCGTTGCGCCAGCCAGCCAAGGGTAAAACTGGGAACAAAATCAGTAAAAGGCAGAAGCTCTTCTGCAAAGGCGAAAAATCCCCCCAACGCACCTTTCCATCCCCCAAATAACCTGAAAAAAATCAGTCCGGAAACCGGCGCCCAAATCAGGTCGCCAAATTCACCCAATACAGGTATAGCATAGGTAAAGTAACCAACCAGGTCCAGCGCCACGCAGACCAACAGGGAAGGGGTCTTGGAATAAACATGCTGCATACTCAGAAAGACGTGGTAAAAACTTCAAAAGTTGTATTCCTATTTTAAAAATCAGGGTGATATGTGAGAAAAATCACATGGCCGAGATTAGAATGAGATTAGATTCACATTAAAAGTAGATTAAAATGGCTTTTCTTATATCCGTTCTGGTGCTGGTTTCTCAGGTCATTAACCCTGTATGGCTGTTGGATTTTTCAGATGCGCAGCAGCAGGCAAAGCAGGAGCAAAAACAGATTTTACTGAACTTTTCCGGCTCTGACTGGTGTGGCCCCTGCATTCGTCTCACAAAAGATGTTTTCCAGTCTCCGGAATTTGAAGCACTCGCCGCTAAAGAGTTAATCCTGGTCAGAGCAGATTTTCCCAGATCCAGGAAAAATCAGTTATCTCCCGAACAACAGAAAAAAAACGATGCACTGGCAGAACGCTATAATAGTAAAGGCAGTTTTCCCTTAACCCTTCTGTTGGATGCCAATGGAGTGGTGATAAAAACTTGGGAAGGATACCCGGAAAACAAAGCAACCGGATTTTTAAACGAACTACGTACCCTGACAAATGAGTAAAGATCTTGAACTATTCCAGACAGCTGGCAATTTGAAAAAGCAATCTCTCCGATTGATGGGAAACCGCTTTGAATTAACGGTTATGGAACCGGATGCTGGCAAAGCAGATTGGTTGATTGAACTTGCAATCACTGAAATACGTCGAATAGAAGCAGTTTTTTCCACCTTTCTTCCAGACAGCGAAACCAACCGCATAAATGAAATGGCTGGTATTTCTCCGGTTGAAGTGTCAGCAGAAATGATAGGACTGATCCAGCGTGCCCAACGGATCTCAGCGCTTACACAAGGAGCCTTTGATTTGTCCTATGGTTCCATAGATAAACGTTTCTGGAACTTTGACCAAACCATGAAGACGCTTCCTGATGCCGCGGTTGCCCGGAAGGCGGTACGCCTGATTAACTTTCGAAATATTGAAGTGGATCCCCTGAACCGGACTGTTTTTCTGAAAGAAAAAGGAATGCGAATCGGTTTTGGTGGAATCGGAAAAGGATATGCTGCAGATCGCGCTAAAGAAGTACTTATTAAAGAAGGGGTAACCAGTGGAATTGTAAACGCTTCAGGTGATCTTACTGCCTGGGGTAAACAGGAGAATGGGGAACCCTGGACGATCGGTATAGCTGATCCCAATGCGGCTAATCATTTGTTCTCCTATATCAACATTACCGATATGTCTGTTGCAACCTCCGGTAATTATGAAAAGTTTGTTGAGATCAATGGTAAGCGCTATTCACACACCATTGATCCCCGTACAGGCATGCCTGTTAGTGGAATAAAAAGTGTAACAATTATTAGTCCTTTTGCAGAACTCTCTGATGCACTTGCTACTCCCGTTATGATCATGGGAGCAGAAATCGGACTTGATATGCTGAACCAGATGAAACAGGTTGCTGCGCTCATTATTGACGATTCTAACCGATTAAAGACAACCCGAAATATTCAATTGATATGATAAAGAAAACGATGGTGGGCATTTTATTACTTACGGGACTCAACAGCTGCCAGGTGGTGAAAGAGTTTCAGAAGAATCGCCTGAATGATGCGGAGATGGTGTTAGGAAACCGCAAGGTGGAGAAAACAGAACTCAGCTTTCAATCTTACAGGGAAGGAGCTTCTGGTGCGAATGCCGGTAAATCCGGTGGTGGTTGTGGTTGCAATTAGAAACTGAAGAAAACAAGTACATGAAAAAAATCTGTCTTACCGTAATTGGCCTCTATATTGGTTTATTAGCCGCTTTTTCTCAAACTGTTCAGGATAGTTCCTATCAAAAACGCCGCTTGAAAATAGAGGAGATCAACCTGGTATCGAGTTATTATCACCAGAATGGTGAACATGCTGCTGTGACCGGTGGCATCGGTTCCCAGAAGTTAACGGATCTCTCCAATTCGCTGGAAGTAAAGCTGATTCGACTCGACCGTCAGCAACGAAAGCAAACCTGGTCAGTAGATATTGGGTTGGATCATTATACCTCTGCTTCTTCAGATAAAATTGATCCCAAGACTGTAACATCCGCCTCCTATGCGGATACCAGAATTTATCCTTCCGTCTCCTTCAGCCGGGAGAATGAAAAGAAAGGAACAGAGTGGGGAGGTGGATTATCCTACAGTGGTGAATATGATTACACCTCAATCGGGGCGAATCTACACGGGTCCAAAAAGACAGCCAATAAAATGGGAGAATTCACGGCGAAGGGACAGGTTTACATGGATCGCATCAGTTTGATTTACCCCATCGAACTAAGAGATGGCAATTCGCCTGATCCTTTAAAGCGAGGAGGGGGCAGCAGAAATTCCTACAGCCTGGCTTTGTCCTGGTCCCAGATTGTTAACCAGCGGCTGCAGGTTAGTTTTTTGCTTGATCTCATTCAGCAACAAGGGTATCTGTCGCTCCCTTTTAACAGGGTATATTTTACAGATGGCACTGTGCATGTAGAGCGATTACCGGACAGCAGAATTAAAGTCCCTATTGGTTTCAGGGCCAATTATTTTGCTGGGGACCGGTTTATTTTCAGAACGTATTACCGGTACTACAAAGATTCCTGGGGATTATCAGCCCATACTGCCAGTCTGGAAACGTCCATAAAGCTCAGCCCGTTTTATTCCTTTTCCCCTTTTTACAGGTATTATCACCAAACGGCCATTGATTATTTTGCTCCCTACATGACCCATGCCCCGGGTAAAGAATTTTACAGCAGTAATTTTGATTTATCTCAGTTCAGCAGTCATTTCTTTGGAGGAGGTATTCGCTTTTCACCACCCAGGGGCATACTGGGGATCCAGCACCTGAACAGTCTTGAACTTCGATATGGACATTATACCAGAAGTAATTCCCTGCACTCGAATATTGTATCATTCCATTTGAAGTGGAAAGGGTAGGGAAGGGAATTACGTGAGAAGGGAAACGGGAGACAAAGGAGGCGGGAGACGAGGGAGACGGGAGGCAAAGGAAACGGGAGACGAGGGAGACGGGAGACAAAGGAGGCGGGAAGAAGGAGGCATGGAGGATGAGCATTGGAAGATGGAGGAATGGAAGAATTAGGGGGTACTGATTTCTGATGAATTTTATGGTTACCTATAGGTGACATTACATAGGGTTAATGATGGCTATATGCAACAATAAAAATGCAGTTGAAACCACACCAGGGAATCTGACCACCAGATTTTATTGATAGGCTATAAATTAATTTGAGTATAGCTTAATCTAATCTGGAACGGTTCATGCCTGTGGAGTATACTGGAGTGGTTGCAGAATGGTTCACTGGTGCTTCACTGGCGGTTCAAGAGTAGTGAAGCAATGGTGCTGGAGTGGTTGTAATTGACTGAGTGGGTAGATGAAAGCAGCCGAATGGATGGAGAAAAGTACCCGAAAGGAAGGGAAAGTGAGACGTGAGATGTGAAATGAGAGACGTGAAAAGGTGAAAGAGGTACGCCCCTTTCACCTTTTTCTTTTCCCATCTCCCGCCTCCCGTCTCCTTTGTCTCCATTCTCCTTTGTTCCCTCTTCCATTCCTCCATTAATACGTTATAACCTGCTCCTGTATCTGCTCCGGCATTTCGCGGAATTCATATTGCTGATTGCGGAGCTGGGGTTCAAAACCTGCTTCGCGGATGGCAGCCTGAATGCTCTTGTAGGTAAACCGATGTGGTGCACCTGCAGCGCTTACTACATTCTCTTCAATCATGATACTGCCAAAATCATTCGCACCTGCATGGAGGCAAAGTTGCGCTACTTCCTTTCCAACTGTCAGCCAGCTGGCCTGGATATTTTTCACATTGGGCAGCATGATTCGGCTCAGGGCGATCATCCGGATATATTCTTCAGTTGTCGTCAGGTTGTGTACACCGCGGATACGCGCCAATAAGGTATCCACATCCTGGAAGGTCCAAGGAATAAAAGCAATAAATCCTTTTGCTCCATCCGGTTTACGTGCCTGGACATCCCGCAGTTTAACCAGGTGCTCCATCCGTTCTTCTATGGTTTCAACATGGCCAAACATCATGGTTGCGGAAGTGGTCAGGTTTAGTTTATGTGCTTCATGCATAATATCCAGCCATTCCTGAGAGCCACACTTACCCTTACTGATAAGACGACGTACCCTGTCCACCAGTATTTCTGCACCCGGACCAGGAAGAGAATCCATGCCTGCCTCCTTGAGTGCCTTGAGTACTTCATGGTGGGATTTCTTTTCCAGTTTGCAGATATGGGCCACTTCGGGAGGTCCTAAAGCGTGCAGCTTAAGATTCGGGAAGAGTTGCTTGAGTTGTTTGAACAGGTCCACATAGTAGGCTAGTCCGAGTTCAGGATGATGACCACCCTGCAGCAGCAATTGTTCTCCCCCGTACTGAAAGGTTTCGGCTATTTTGGCTTTGTACGTATCCAGGTCAGTGATATATGCCTCAGCATGACCCGGTATCCGGTAGAAATTACAGAATTTACAATTGGCAATACAAACATTGGTAGTGTTCATATTCCGGTCAATGATCCAGGTTACCTTTCCATGTGGCACCTGGATTTTCCGGAGGGTATCGGCTACCTGCATCAATTCAGCCAGGGGAGCCTGGTGAAACAGGAAGACCCCTTCTTCTTCAGATAAAAATTCAAAATTCAGGGCTTTGCGGTACAGTTCTGCTAGTTGCATGATGCGATTTTAATCCGTTAAGTCCAACAAAATTAGGTTGGGAATGTTGGATGGGTTCAAATAATTTATGACCGACGGTTCGATTCGGTTTCAAATTGATTGTAAATTCATTCAGTGCGCTACCTGATTAAACTGCTTATGATTGCCTGCTGGTGTACCTGTTTTCTGACAGTTACTGCCCAGGAATATTTTTCCCGGCCCCCGGCGCAACTTATTACCAGTTTTGGTTTCAGAATGTATAGCGGAGGAGTGGTAACATTGAAAGCAAAACTGAACGATTTCCCGGATTCCTTGAATTTTATACTGGACACTGGTAGCGGAGGAATTTCCCTGGATTCAAGTACCGTTGTCCGGCTAAAAATTCCTTCCGTAGCAACTGACCGAACCATCCGTGGTATTGCGGGAGTTAAAAAAGTCAGGTTTGCGAATAATAATACCCTTCATTTCCCCGGACTTTCGGTTGACAGCCTGAATTTTCATATTAATGATTATGAAATTCTGACCAGCGTATATGGGGAGCATATTGATGGTATAATTGGGTATAGTTTTTTGTCGCGTTATATTGTAAAACTGGACTACGACACCAACCGGATTTCTGTGTATTCACCGGGTACGATCCGATATCCGAAAGGAGGTTTTATGCTTCGTCCGAACCTTGCTACTATTCCGGTAACTACCAATCGCATCAGGGATGAACGAAAGATTAATACCCGGTTTTTCTTTGATATCGGGGCGGGATTATCCCTGTTGCTGACGGAGGATTTTATTGGCGACAGCAGTTTGTACAGCAAAAAAAAGAAATTCTGGACCACCCAGGCAGAAGGTTTGGGCGGCAAGGCATTCATGAAAATTACCACTACCAAAGAGTTTCGGGTAGGACCCTACAGGTTCAGAAGGGTTCCGACATTTATTTTTGAGGACGAGTTCAACGTAACTTCCTATCCTTACCTGGGTGGATTAATCGGTAATGACCTGTTACGCCGGTTTAACGTGATATTCAATTATGAACGCAGGGAAATTTATCTTAATCCCAATAAACATTTCCGCGAACCATTTGATTATGCCTATACTGGTCTGGGTTTTTATTTTATTGATGGCCAGGTAACTGTAACGGATATCATGCCTGGCTCACCTGCAGAAAAAGCCGGGTTCAAAGAGGGGGATGTAATTATAGCGGTTGAAAATAATATGAGCCGGAATATCCAGGCATACCGTAGCATGGTGCAGCAAACGGGGGCAAAACTGAAATTTCTTGTTGTAAGAAAAGCAGATGGCGACCTGGAAGAGTTATACATGAAAGTGGGAAGTATTCTCAAAAAGAGGAAATGAGGTCTTTTGATTTAAGTTTGCAGTATGATTCAATTTTCAAGATTTGTCCTGCCCAATGGGTTGAGGGTGTTGGTGCATGAGGACAACAGTACACCCATGGCGGTTGTGAATGTGTTATACGATGTGGGAGCCAGGGATGAGGATCCAAACCGGACCGGATTTGCTCATCTGTTTGAACACCTGATGTTTGGCGGAAGCATTAATATTCCTGAATACGACGATGAACTTCAGAAAGCCGGTGGCGAAAACAATGCCTATACCACCAATGATCTCACCAATTATTACTGTCAACTGCCATCCGCCAATATTGAAACGGCCTTCTGGTTGGAAAGTGACCGGATGTTAAGTCTGGCATTTAGTAAAAAAAGCCTGGATGTGCAGCGCAAAGTGGTATGCGAGGAATTCAAGGAACATTATATCAATCGCCCCTATGGAGATATCTGGTTCAAGATGAGGGAGATGGCTTATGAGCAGCATCCGTATCGGTGGATGACTATAGGTAAAGAACTGAAGCATGTGGAAGAAGCCAGCCTGGATGATGTCAAGAAGTTTTTCAGAAAACACTACAATCCCGCCAATGCGATCCTGGTGGTAGCCGGAAATGTGGTAACCGAACAGGTTTATGAGCTGGCTATCAAATGGTTTGGAGATATCCCTGGAGGCGAAAAATACAACAGAAACCTGCCCCAGGAAGTTGAACAGCAGGAAGCTCGTCGACTGGATATTACTGCGGACGTCCCAGTAGACGCGTTCCTGAAAACCTGGCATATGCCTTCCCGGCTGGACCCCGATTATTATGTAGCGGATTTGATAACGGATATCCTGGGCAGTGGGGCTTCTTCAAGGTTGTACCAGTCGCTGGTGAAAGAAAAACAGCTCTTTACCAATATCGACTGTTATCATTTTGGTTCTACGGACGCGGGGTTGATTTGTGTGGATGGTAAACTGGTAAAAGGAGTGCGACTGGAAGATGCGGAACTGGCGGTTCAGGCGCAACTGGATTTATTGATCCGGGAAGGGGTATCCGTTATGGAGCTGGAAAAGGTGAAGAATAAAACCGAAAGCACCATGGCATTTGAAGACATGAGTGTGATGAACCGGGCGGCCAGCCTTGCCTACTATGAATTGTTAGGAGATGCCAACCTGATGAATACCGAACTCGAACGATACAATGCTGTAACCGCGGATCAACTCGTGGAATTGAGCCGGAAGATTTTTGAAGAGAAGAATAGTCATACATTATACTATAGAAGTAAGAAGTGAGAAGTATGAATTAAGAAGTGGGGTTACCTCACTTTCACCTTTCACTTTTCACCTTTCACCATAATACATCATGAACAGAAAAATAGCACCTCCCATAAAAGATGCGGTAGAGTTTGACCTCAAGCTGAAACCGTACGATAAATATGTATTGAGGAATGGAGTGGAATTATATGCAGTGAACGCCGGAGCAGAGGAAGTAATCCAGGTGGAATGGGTCTTTTTTGCAGGTAATAGTTACGAGAAGAAGCATATGGTTGCTTCGGCCACAAATTTCCTGCTGAAAAACGGAACCAGTCAGAAATCTGCATTTGCCATTAATGAACTGGTGGATTATTATGGAGCCAGTCTGGCCCGGACCTGTTATAATGAAACAGCTTCCATTACCTTACACAGCCTGACCAAACATCTTCCCAAACTCTTACCGCTGATCCGTGAATTATTGACGGATGCGATATTCCCCGAAGAAGAGATATCGTTATTTCAGCAGAACAATCGTCAGCGACTGGAAGTAAATCTTAAGAAAAATGATTTTGTCGCCAATCGGTTGATTGATGAATATCTCTTTGGATTTGAACATCCCTATGGCAGTTATAGCCGGTTTGAAGACCTGGCAGCATTAAAGCGGGAAGACCTGGTTTCATTTTATGACCAGTATTACCGCCGTGGTAAATGCATCCTGTTTGTTGCGGGAAAACTTCCGCCGAATATTATGGAGTTATTGGATACTGCTATCGGGGATCTTCCTTTGCATGGCGGCGATGTGGAGTACCCCGAGCATCCGATTGAGCCTGCCGGAGAGAAAAAATATAGGGTAAGCAATGATCCGAATGGGGTGCAGGGAGCTATCCGGATTGCCCGGGATTTCCCTAATCGCCATCACCCTGACTTTTTCGGAGCCCAGGTACTCAATGCGCTGTTTGGAGGTTTTTTTGGATCCCGCCTGATGAATAATATCAGGGAAGACAAAGGGTATACCTATGGCATTTATTCCTACCTGCAGAATCACATACAGCGATCCGCCTGGATGATCAGCACGGAAGCAGGCAAGGAGGTTTCCGAAGCCACGATTCAGGAAGTCTATAAAGAGATGGCCTTACTCAGGGATGAGCTGGTGGATGAAGAAGAGTTGTTACTGGTAAGAAATTACCTGATGGGTAGTACATTGGGGGATCTTGACGGACCTTTTCATATCATAGGAAGATGGAAAAACATCGTCTTGAACAAACTTTCGGAAGATTACTTCTATCAGAGTATCCGAACCATTAAAACCATCCAGCCCGAGGAATTACAACGTTTGGCCAGGAAATATCTGCAACCGGAGGACTTCTATGAACTGGTAGTAATCTGATGCTGTCTCCTTTGATTTTTGGTACATTCGGAATATGAAGCGGACGATTGTAAAGTTGGGCGGAATTGCAGTTCTGGCCTTTATTGCAGCTTTGCTGGTTTGGTGGTTTTTGCAAAAAAAAGCCAGTACTGAACCGGAAAATTTTGAAAAAACTTACCAGGTTGCAAGCGCCCCGGCCCCAGGTGAAGCACCGGAAGGCATGGTCTGGATTCCGGGTGGCCAGTTCCTGATGGGCTCCAATGACCGAATGGCCTGGGAGGAAGAAGGACCTGCCCATCATGTTAAAGTCAAGGGCTTCTGGATGGATAAACAGGAGGTTACCAATGCCCGGTTTTCCGAATTTGTAAGTGCAACCGGATATGTAACCGATGCTGAAAAAGCCCCGGTTTTGGAAGAAGTAATGGCTCAATTACCTCCCGGAACCCCTCCTCCTGACCCAAAAGACCTGGTTGCAGGATCAATGGTTTTCAGTCCGCCAACAAGTGACGTACCACTTAACGATATCAGCAACTGGTGGAAATGGGTGCATGGTGCCAGTTGGAAACACCCCGAGGGTCCGGGCTCTGATCTGAAAGGGCGGGAACAGCATCCGGTGATTCATATCAGCTGGAACGATGCCATGGCCTATTGCAAGTGGGCGGGCAAGCGTTTACCTACTGAAGCGGAATGGGAATTTGCTGCCCGGGGTGGATTGGAAGGCAAAAATTTTGTCTGGGGGGATGAAGCGCCGACTGATGAAAAAACCTTCGCCAATACCTGGCAGGGAAAATTTCCAGCTGAAAATTTAAAGCGCGATGGACATGTAGGCACAGCCCCGGTTGGGCAGTATGCGCCTAATGGATATGGTCTTTATGACATGGCAGGGAATGTATGGGAATGGTGCCAGGACTGGTATGATAAATACCTGTATCAATCCTGCGGGCCGGGGGAGGTAAGAGATAATCCAAATGGTCCGCCTGCAAGTCGTGATCCCGCACAACCCAATATGCCCTTAAGAGTTCAGAAAGGCGGATCCTATTTGTGCCATGATTCCTATTGCCAGCGATACCGGCCAAGTGCCCGGCAGGCGAGCTCCCCTGAAAGTGGCATGAGTCATGTGGGCTTTCGCTGTGTTAGGTGAGCCGACTTACGTATATTTAAAATAAAAATGTCTAAGCTCCTTAAAACCTTGGTACTACTTGGGTTTGTTGCAGCTTGTAGTCCTAAGCTGCAGCCCTCTCCGCTGACTTCACAGGAAGTTTTGCAACTGGTAGATGACCGAACCTACCAATTCAATATGGAGTATGTGCAGCCGATGGGTGGGCGGCAGCGCCTGATCACCGGGTCTTATACCTTTCGGGTAAACAAGGATCAGCTGGATGCTGATCTTCCATATATCGGAAGGGCATATCAGGCTCCGATTGGCACTAGTGATGTCGGAATGAAATTCACTTCAAAGGATTTTACCTATTCCAGTATAACAGGAAAAAGCAATCGAAGAGAAATCAGTATTCATCTTAACGATCAGCAGGACATTGCCACCATAAATCTGATCATATTTGAAAATGGTAATGCAGATTTGCGAATCACTTCAGTAAATCGTCAGCCGATATCTTATACCGGAAATATAAGCCGGCTGCCACAGCCAAAATAGCAGTTGAAAACGGCTGCCCAAAGCCGTAAGTTTGCGGCCCTAAACAGCAGGATATGTGGGGTCGTTTAATTCAAATTGCTTTTTTAAGTCTGTTGGCATCAACCGCTTCTTATTCCCAGCAGATTGTTTCAGGAAGGATAATAGCCCGTGATACAGATTTGCCACTGGAGGAAGCTACCATTCAAATCAAGGGTCAGCCTGTACATACGCATTCCGGTTTGGATGGACGTTTTACCATTACGCTGACAAAGCCGACTGATACCCTGTACATCACCCATATCGGATATGATCCAAAAACAATCGTATGGAATCAGCAGTTGGTGAAAGAACCAACGATCTACCTGTTGCCAGCTCCTGTTCAATTGAGTCAGGTGGTTGTGCAGGACAGCCGGAGAGCTTTACAGCAGGTTATGCAGATCGATCTGAAAACCAATCCTGTTAATTCGGCTCAGGATATTCTGAGAAAAGTTCCCGGATTGTTTATTGGCCAGCATGCAGGTGGAGGAAAAGCGGAACAGCTATTCCTGCGCGGTTTTGATATTGATCATGGTACCGATATCCGGATCACTACGGATGGCATGCCAGTGAACATGGTCAGTCATGCGCATGGTCAGGGATATGCAGATTTACATTACATTATTCCGGAAACTATCAAAGATATTCAGTTTGGGAAAGGGTCCTATTATGCCGAAGAAGGAGATTTTGCCACAGCCGGATATGTAAATTTCACCACACACAACCGGCTGGATCGCAACCTGCTGAAACTGGAAGCCGGACAATTCAATACCCTGAGAACGGTCGGTATGTTCAATCTTTTTGAAAAGACCGGTGAAAAAAACAGCAATGCCTATATCGCCGGGGAGTACCTTTTCTCGAATGGACCCTTTGAGGCCCCGCAAAATTTCAACCGGCTGAATTTCCTTGCGAAATACAATACACAAATCAATCAGAAATCAAGTCTTCAGGTGCTTGCTTCTACCTTCAATTCCAAATGGGATGCATCGGGGCAAATCCCTGACAGGGCAGTAAGAAATGGGCTCATTACGCGTTGGGGTGCAATTGATGCAACAGAGGGTGGTAATACTTCAAGGTCGAATATTGCTGCAAAGTACCGCTCTAAAATCAGTGATACGGAAGACTGGCAATCGAATTTTTATTTTAGTCAGTACGATTTCAGCCTGTTCTCCAACTTTACTTTTTTCCTGGAAGATCCTGTAAACGGCGACCAGATTCATCAATCTGAAAAAAGGAAGATTTACGGTATGGATCACCGTTATACCAAACAGCTTTTTGGTGACAAGGCTGACTGGGTGTTAACAGCCGGTATGGGGTTACGACATGATGCGGTGAGAGATATTCAATTAAGTCACACACTGCAGCGAAAAGAGGTGCTGGAGTATTTTGCACTGGGCGATATTGATCAGACGAATGCCTCTTTATACGGATCAGCAGAGTGGAGAAAGGGTCACTGGAAGGTAATTCCCGGTATCCGGCTCGATCATTTTATTTTCAACTATGTAGATAAACTGCAGCCGGTGTATAGTACACAGGCGGCACAAAAAACCATTCTTAGTCCCAAGTTGAACCTGGTGTACACTCCACATGCTAACTGGCAGGGATACCTGAAGATGGGCAAAGGATTCCACTCCAATGATACGCGGGTGGTAGTAGCACAGCAGGGCAGGGAAATATTACCTGCAACCTATGGTGCAGACCTGGGTGCTATCGTAAAGCTCCATCCAAAATTATTAGTGCAGCCTGCGATCTGGTATCTGTATATGGAACAGGAGTTTGTATATGTGGGAGATGCGGCGATTGTTGAACCATCCGGCAAAACCCGCCGGCTGGGTGCGGAATTGGGGATCCGTTACCAGCCTTTCAGCTGGCTTTATCTGGATGCTGATATTAATTATGCAAAAGCAAGAGCGATTGAAGAAACCAAAGGGAATGATTTTATCCCCCTGGCGCCATCCCTTACCAGTACCGGTGGGATATCAGTAAGGCCGGTTAAACGGCTTGACCTCAACTGGCGTTACCGGTATATGAAAGATCGTCCGGCGAATGAAGACAATTCCATTCAGGCCCAGGGGTATTTTGTAAACGACCTCCTGATTAACTATACCCGTACCAAATGGGCCCTGGGTTTACAGGTTGAAAACCTGTTTGATACCTATTGGAGAGAAGCCCAGTTTGAAACCGAATCGCGGTTACGCAATGAGGCAGCTCCTGTTTCGGAGATTCATTATACTCCCGGTACTCCTTTCTTTGCGAGGATTAAATGGAGCTTGTTTTTTTGATTAACTTCAACAAAACAACTGGTATGAATTTCCTGACCCGATTGCTGATCACTGCGCTGGTGGCATTTGGATTGTCCTATTTGCTTCCGGGGGTGCATATGGATTCCTTTATTGCCGCCTTGATTCTGGCTCTTGTGCTGGCGCTATTAAACACATTGGTAAAGCCAATTCTTGTAATTCTTACATTTCCGATTACAATCATTACTCTTGGTTTATTCCTGCTGGTAATTAATGCAGTTATTATATTGCTGGCTGCCAAACTTGTGGATGGTTTCAAAGTTGACGGATTCTGGTGGGCATTGTTATTCAGTATACTGTTATCTGTTACGAGCTCCCTGTTGCAGGGTTCTGATGAACGTAAATCCTAGTGTATGCAATTTGATCGAATGGGTTTGTCCGATGAAGAGCTGTTAAGATTTTACCTGGCGATCTTACGGCCACGTATGATCGAAGAGAAAATGCTGGTATTGTTACGCCAGGGCAGGATCAGCAAATGGTTCAGTGGAATCGGGCAGGAAGCAATTTCTGTAGGAGCAGCACTGGCGCTGCAACCCCACGAATGGGTTATGCCCCTGCATCGTAACCTCGGTATTTTTACAACACGTGGCATGCCGCTCCATAAATTATTCCAGCAGTGGCAGGGACAAAAAGAAGGTTATAGCAAGGGACGCGAAAGGAGTTTTCATTTTGGATCAGGAGAGCATCATATTTGCGGTATGATCTCACATCTCGGACCACAATTGGCCATTGCGGATGGAGTTGCATTGGCGCATAAACTTCGCCGTGAGGATAAGGTAAGTCTGAGTTTTACAGGTGATGGTGGTACCAGTGAAGGTGATTTCCACGAGGCGCTGAATGTTGCTGCTGTATGGGATCTGCCTGTGATTTTTATTATTGAGAATAATGGATATGGACTCAGTACTCCGGTTTCTGAACAATATCGATGCGAGAGCCTTGTACAAAGGGCTAAGGGTTATGGCATGGAAGGAGTATGTATCGACGGGAATAATCTCCTGACGGTGTATGATACTATAAAAGGCGTACGTGAATATTGTATACGGGAGCAGAAACCTTACCTTATTGAATGTATGACGTTCCGGATGCGGGGTCATGAAGAAGCGAGCGGTACGAAATATGTACCACCCGAGTTATTTGTGCAATGGGCGGAGAAGGATCCGGTGAAAAAATTTGAGGAATGGTTATTACTTGAAGGAGTCCTGACATACTCACATATGGAGCAGGTGAAAGCATCCATGAAAGCGGAAATAGAATCTGAATTGGTAAGGGCTGAACTGGGAGGTCCAATTGTTCCGGTAACAAAGGAAGAATTGGAAGATGTGTATGCGCCGGTTCCTGAAGTTGGAACGGATAAAGATCTGGAAACGGTCCGGCAATTTTCAACTTCCCGGACGATACGCTTTATTGATGCCATAAAAGAAGGCTTGAAATCCGGCATGGAAGAGCATTCCAACCTGGTACTGATGGGGCAGGATATCGCTGATTATGGCGGGGCCTTTAAGATTACAGAAGGATTTGTGGATTTATTTGGTAAAGAAAGAGTTCGGAATACACCACTTTGTGAGAGTGCAATTCTGGGTGCAGCATTGGGATTATCACTGGAAGGGTTCAAATCGATGGTTGAAATGCAGTTTGCTGATTTTGTGAGTGTGGGATTGAACCAGATCGTGAATAACCTGGCTAAAATTCATTACCGTTGGGGGCAAGCTGCCGATGTGGTGGTAAGACTTCCAACAGGTGCAGGTGTGGGAGCAGGTCCCTTTCACAGCCAAAGTAATGAAGCCTGGTTTGTACATACACCCGGTTTAAAAATTGTGTATCCTTCCACTCCGGAAGATGCGAAGGGGTTGTTATTAGCTTCCCTGGCGGATCCGAATCCTGTTTTGTTTTTTGAACACAAGGCCTTGTATAGAAGTATAAGTGGAGAAGTTCCTGAAGCTTATTACACCATTCCGATTGGTAAGGCCAGGATCGTGCAGGAGGGTAGCGATCTGAGTATCATCACTTATGGAGCTGCGGTGCACTGGGCTAAAGAATATGCAGATCAGCATCCGGAATTAAGTATAGATATAGTAGATCTGAGAAGTTTATTACCGCTTGATTATGATGCAATCAGGGCTTCGGTTACGCGTACCGGTAAGGTGATTGTGCTGCATGAAGATACACTGACCGGGGGCATCGGAGGGGAGATTAGTGCCTGGATCGGGGAACATTGTTTTGAACTGCTGGATGCACCTGTATTGCGTTGTGCATCATTAGATACGCCTGTTCCATTTAACCTGGAACTGGAGAAAAACTTCCTGGCGAAATCGAGGCTGGCTATAACAGTGGATCGTCTGTTGCTGTATTGATGGCATCCTCATCGGGTTGGTCCGGGGCAGGTTCCAAAACAGGAACAATTGGATCGCGTTCACCGATTTGTTGTCTCCACATGGCGTAATAGAGTCCTTTTTGTTCCAGTAATTCCTGGTGTTTGCCTTTTTCGGTAATCTTTCCTTTTTCCAGCACGAAGATGGTATCGGCATGCATGATCGTAGAAAGCCGGTGAGCAATCAGGATGGTCATCTGTTTATTGGTGGCAGAAATCTCCCGGATGGTGTCTGTTATTTCTTCTTCGGTGATGGAATCAAGGGCTGAAGTAGCTTCATCAAAGATCAGTAATCGTGGTTCACGTAATAGGGCCCGGGCGATGGCTAGTCTTTGTTTTTCTCCCCCTGAAACGCGTTTACCACCTTCCCCGAGGACAGTATCAAGGCCTTTAGGCGAATTGGTAACCAGGTTGAGGCAGGAAGCTTTTTGCATTGCGTCATAGATTTGCTGATCAGTGGCATCCGGTTTTACAAAGAGCATATTATCCCGGATAGTACCTGAAAACATCTGGGTTTCCTGTGTCACAAAACCCAGTTGACGGCGAACCCGGTTGTAACGGAGTTGCCTGACCGAAATTCCATCAATCCGGATATCTCCTTCAACGGGGGAGTGGAGGCCAACCAATAGTTTTACCAGGGTGGATTTACCGGAACCAGATGGTCCCACAAAAGCAATTGTTTGACCAAGCCCTACTTTAAAACTGATATCATCCACCGCTTTTTGAGTTGCATTCCTGTGTCGGAAGCTGACGCGGTCAAACTCAAGTTCTTCAATAGCCTGAATATCGATTGGTTCTTCGGGGCGGTATTCAGGCTCTTTCATCATGAGTTGGTTGAATACCTGAAGGGAGGCTTCTGCTTCCCGGTATTGAAGGATAATATTGCCCAGGTCCTGCAAAGGCCCGATGATGGCGGTGGAAATAAACTGCATCGAAATCAGTTCTCCGGTAGTTAATACATTCCGGAAGATGAGCCAGAGCAGGATGAACAGAATGGATTGTTTGAGCAGGTTCAGCGTGGTTCCCTGGAAAAAGGAGAGGGTACGCACTTTCCTGTTCTTCATCATTTCGAGGTCAAAGATCTTTTGTGTTTTATCGCGCAGGCGTCTGATCTCTGAGTAGGTTAGCCCAAGGCTTTTAACCAGTTCAATATTACGGATGGATTCAGTGATACTGCCACTCATGATATTGGTCTGGCGAACCACCTGGCGCTGGATCATTTTAATTTTTCGGCTAAGCAGAGAAGTTAGTCCGCCCAGCAACAGCACCCCGATTAAGAATACCGGTATCAGCGCCCAGTGTTTGGTGATGGCATACCAGATAAGAAATCCCATTCCAACAAGGGTTGAAAACAGGATATTGATGAAGGAGTTGATAAACCGTTCTGTGTCAGTGCGTACTTTCTGCAGCTTGGAAAGGGTTTCTCCACTGCTTTGGTCTTCAAATCCTTCGTAGGGAAGGCGAAGGGTTTGGCGAAGGCCATCATTAAAGATTTGCATGCCGAACTTCTGCACTACCAGGCGCACCACAAAGTCTTTAAAGGTTGAAGCAATACGGGCTAAAAGGGCAACCCCGATGGCCAGCAGGAGTAACCAGATTACCCCGTTGGTTCTTTCCTTTTCAGAGAGATTCTCCGGGTTAAGTGCATAGGTGTCTATGACTTTTCCAAAGATAACCGGATCGTAGAGGGCGAGTACCTGTGCCAGTGCTGCCAGCCCGAGTGCTAAAAAGACCCAACCCCGGTAGGGTTGGAGATACTTCCATAAAATTCTCATGTCATTTACTTACGGCTTTGAAGACACGTATAAAATTGCCGCCCAGTATCTTTTTGATATCCTGCCTGCTGTAGCCACGCACCAGCAATGCAGAGGTGATATTCGGCATATCTTCCACACCATCCAGATCCTGGGGAGCGAGTTCAATGCCATCAAAATCAGAGCCAATTCCGACATGCTCTACTCCAATCATTCGAACCACATAATCCAGGTGATCCAGTAGTACATTCATAGAAGGCCGGAGTGCTTCCGCTTCTTCGGGAAACCGCTTACTAAGGTAGCTGTCAATTTCATCGGCAGCCAGTTTTTGTTGAAGCAGGGAATCAACAATGAATTGGTGTTTACTTAGAAAGCCGGCTTTGTTGCGGTTATAGCTGCTATCCAGAAATCCAGCGTAAAAATTCAGGAAGATGACACCACCATTTTTTCCAATAGCACGAATTTGATCGTCCCTGAGATTGCGGGGAACAGGGCAAAGCGCATATACGCAACTGTGAGAAACGATCACTGGCCTGGTGGAGGTGGCGATTGCATCGTTGAAGGTTTGTTCACCTACATGACTTAGGTCTATCATCATGCCCAGTTCGTTCATTCTGCGAACCACCTGTCTTCCGAAATCATTGAGTCCTTTTTTTTCAATGTTTGTTGGTTGTTGCCGGTCGTAATATGTTTCATCCCAGGCGGAACTTGCCCAGGAAGTGGAGTTATTCCAGGTAAGTGTAAGGTACCTGGCTCCCCTTTTATAAAGGCTGTCGAGATATTCCAATTTGTCTTCTATCATATGACCCCCTTCCACCCCTTTCATCGCACCCAGTTTTTTCTTCCTGACTGCCATTCGGAGGTCTGTGGGAGAATTGACCAGCATCATCTTACCTGGGTTGCGGGCTACAATTGCATCCAGTGAATCAATTTCCCTTAGGGCGTGTGCAAAGGCCGCGCCTTTACCAAATCGCTCGTCGCAGAAAATCGAAAAGATTTGTATATCAATGCCTCCTCTTCGAAAACGTTCAAGATCACTGTGGGTTTTACCGCTCAGGTCCTCTTCAATATTTAAACCTTTCAGGGTTGCACTGGAGAGTACATCATTATGAGTATCTATCACGATACTTTTCTCATGCAGGTTTTTTTGCGCACTCAGCGGAAATGAACAGGTGATCAGGACTGCACAGGTAAATAAAAAGCGTAAGAAGCTGATATATAAAGGCTGCATATGGCAATTATACCTTTAATATACCAATTCCGCGGGATGGAACGGTTTAAAGCATGGATAAAACTCATTAGGTAACCTGACCTGAGTCAGTAAAACTGAAAGTTTACAAGGTTAATTTCACACTTCAAACATAGTATATGAAAAAGAACATGAGCGGAACTGACCGTCTTATCCGCGTAATGGTAGCTATCGTTTTGGGTTATCTTTATTTTTCCGGTACGGTAACCGGTACACTGGGGTTGATCCTTGCAATTGTAGGAGGTGTATTTATCCTTACCAGCCTGGTAGGATTTTGCCCACTGTATACCCTGCTTGGATTAAATACCTGTCATACCAAGAAGGCCTGATTTTTATTCGGAGCTTTTGTCGCCAATGAACCAGTCTTCTTTGTTTCTGAAAAGAACATTGAAAGTAGTCAGGGTGCCATAGATCCGGGTCACATATTGCTGCAGGTTGATTTTCTCTTCATCGGTCAGCACTTTATGGGCGTTGATCTGTTGTTCCATTACCCTTAGCCGATCGCGCAACATGACTATTTTATGGAAGAACACTTCGATGGGTACTTCCTTGGCCTTGAGGGTTGTGTCACCTGGCTGGAGGATCATCGTACCATTTTTCCAGCGGTCACCAAGAGGAACAACCTCACTAACGCCGTTCCATAAGCGAAGAATTTTCAAAAGCGATTTTTCAATTTCGGAATGTGTTTCTATTTCTTCGGAAACATTTTCCGGAATAATTTCTTCCAGCCGGTCATCCGTTTTATCAATTTCTTTTATCCCATGGTGAATAAAGGAGATGAGGTAGGTGGCATATCTCAGGCCTACGATCACTCCCGGGCCGAATTGTGTATGTTGCAGTCGGGTTCCTATTCCCAGTACAAGTTGTTCCATTTGTATCTATTGTTTAAAGAATTCGTAGGAGGTAAATTCAACGAAGTCAGAAACCGTTATGGTAACTGATTTTACTTTGCCTTCACTGATCGTAAATGGCCATACTTTATTCCCAAAGAGGGGATCGTTGAAGCTAGCAAAGAATCGGTTACCGCCAAGTGATCCCAGTGTTGCAAAACGGCCCGGGTGATGTTCAAAGCGGGCAACCAGCTGCCCTTTTTCGAGCTGCAGGTTCATTTTCCCGTAAATATCATGCTGATAGGTTCCGGCAAACGCTGAGAGTGGTAGCTGAGGTGTAAGCTTTAATGCGATTGAATCCCGTTTTTCCTTCAACAAAGTTGCTGCTCTCTTTTCGTGTTCTTCCTGTTGCTGTAAAGCCATTGCATTGTAATCCCGGAAGGGGAGACCCAGGCAGGCATCCACCAGCTCCCATTTCATCGCTTCAAAAAAACCGTTGGCATCGGTATTGGTTAAAACCACGATCCCGATTTTTTCTTCCGGAATCAGTGTAAAGCTGGTAACAAAACCATTTACACCGCCGGTGTGTTCCACCAGTTTTCTGCCTTCATAGGATTGCAGGAGCCATCCCAATCCATACAAATAAAAATGTGCCCGGTTAAAGGGATGTCCGCCACTACCCAGAATGGAATGAGGTTCCATTGGAGTCTGTACTGCGGAAGCGGAAAGAATTCGTTTGCCGTTGAGTTCACCCAGGTTTAAAAGTGTTTGTGCCCAGAGCCCCATATCATAGGCACTGGAAGCAATAGCTCCGGCAGGTGCCATATTATCAAGATTTCCATAAGCAACTTTTTTCAGGACTCCTTCCGAAACAGTATGTGCAGCTGCGATATTCATCGCTTTCGTATACTGGTTGGAGTTAGCGATAGAGTTTTTCATCCCGATGGGTTGGAAAAACTGGCTGTTCACAAATTCTGCAAATGTCTGGCCACTTGCTTTTTGGATAATTTCCCCTGCGATGGCAAATCCTGCATTGGTATAACCCCAGCGGGATCGAAAACCGTACATAGGTTTAACCAGGCCAAATTTCTGCTTCACTTCTTCATAGCTGAGATCGGAATCAAAATACATGAAATCACCCTGGAAGGTTTCATAACCCATACGGTGACTCACAAGATCACGAATGGTTAGTTCTTTGGTAACCCAGGTATCATAGACCTGGAAATCGGGAATCCATTTTTTTACTTTATCGTCGAGTGAAAGTTTGCCCTGCGATTCCAGCATAGCGAGGGCTGTTCCGGTAAAAGCCTTTGTATTGCTGCCAATTCCAAAAAGCGTGTGTTCATCAACGGTAGCATTGCTTCCTGTTGCTTTCACTCCATATCCTTTTACTACCAGCCACTCACCATTTTTAACCACAGCAATAGATACACCTGGTATCTGCCAGGCTTTCATGGCTTTCTGAACATAGGTGTCGAGGCTGTCTTTCAGGAAACTGCGGGAAGAAGATTGTGCAACCGAATGGCTGAACGGCAGCAGACAGGATGCAAGAAACGCAAAAACGAATCGGCGCATGGGAATTTATTTTCAACCTAAAAATAGACGTATTATTCCCACCAGTTATCTTCTTTTCTGCCAGAAATTTTTCCACCCATAGCACGAATCCGTTTGTATTGTTCTCCGGCTTTCTTCATGTAGTCGAGTAATTCATATTCGGAGGCTGATACTACAGCTTCATAAGGCGGGGCATAGTAGCGGTAGAAAGTGTCCAGGTCGGGGCCTGTGAGGCCGGTTATCTTGATAATTTTAGCACGTGAAAAACGGTAGGCTACATACTTGTCCTGTTCTTCAGTCAGCAGACGATCCTGGAAAGCAGCCATACTCCGGTTTCGCCGGAAACGGAACATGTTGATGAGTTCATTGATATCAAGACCAACACCAAAGTTGCCGGAGGCGGGGTTAGCGGATGAGAGGGCAAGGCCGGGCTTTTTGAAGTCAAACACTTTTGCATAATCCTGCCGGTTCTGCATACTATCGATGCGGTAATCTTTGGGCATCACCCTGATTTCACGAAGGGTAGTGACATTGACATGAAGCGAGATATCAAATTGGGAGAGCGACTGAATATTGCTGACAGCATATTTCGGGGTGGCTTTTCCCAGGTAAGAGAAATAGATGGAGTCTTTTTCGCTGACAATGATACTATAGCGGCCGGAAGAATCTGTTACGGTTCCTTTCCCATTACTGGTCAGCACGCTAACTGACCCCATTGGAAAAAGCTTGTTCATTTCATAAACAGTGCCGCTTACACGCACCTGGGCCTGCAGCACATTTGCCAGGAGCAGGCAAAGCAATACTAGTATAGAACCGTACCAATTCATCCAGGGTTACAAGGGTACAACCAAAACCTGAAAATTATATCAGGATGGTTGATTTTTAACGAGTTTACTAAGAACAACCGATTCAATAACAGCTGGGAAGTGCTGATGTTCGAGTGCGTGAATCCGGTTGGCGAGGGTTTCGGGGGTATCATCCGTTAAAACCGGGCAGGAAACCTGGAAGATAGTACCGCCGTGATCGTATTGTTCATCTACATAATGGATCGTAATCCCTGATTCTTTTTCGCCGGCAGCGATGACGGCTTCATGAACAAAATTCCCGTACATGCCTTTGCCACCGTATTTGGGCAGCAGGGCGGGATGGATATTTATAATGCGGGAGGGATAGGCTTTGATTAAAGCGGGAGGAACTTTCCAGAGGAAGCCAGCCAGTACGATGAAGTCGATTCCATGTGAGGACAGTTCCGGAAGAAAGCTATCGCCCCGGAAAAAGCGTTCCTTTTCAATAAGGAGGGTAGGAATAGCCACTGCTGCAGCTTTGTCCAATACACCGGCAGCAGGCTTATTACTAACAACCAGGGCTACCCGTATGTTGGGATGGTTTTGAAAGTGTTCAATGATTTTCTGGGCGTTGGATCCTGTGCCGGAGGCGAAGATGGCAAGGGAGAAAGGGGACGAAGGGGACGAAGGAGACGAAGGAGACGAAGGAGACAAAGGAGACGAAGGGGACGAAGGAGACGGGGGAATGGAAGATGGAGGATTGGAAGACGGTGGAATGGAGGAGGAGGGGGTGTTTGTCATCTTTTGGAAGATTCGGGATAAATAATTCTTGAAAAAGGGGAACTGGCCAAAGGGAATGCTGACCAGCACTACCATCAGGGGCCATATAAGGGTCATCGTAAGAATATATAAGAAAGTCCAGCCAACCGGGTGCACTTCCGGCAGTTGTTGCAGGATTTTGCGGCCGACAACACCAGTAAGGCTACCTCCGATGGCAAAGGTGCACAGGATGGCAAGCAACTGCCATTGATTGACCTTCCACTTCTTCCGGAGTTTTTCAAACATGTTGCAAAGAAACTGGAATAACTTGAACAAAAGCGTTTACGAATGGCAAGTAATTACCATTTGAAAAATTGCACAATTCGTTGAAAAGCAAGCTCCGCACGGCTAAAAAAAAATTGAAGATGTTGATAGATTGTCAATAACGTGTCATATTTTTGCCCCCGAATTGAGGCATTTTAACATTACCAACGATATTTCCAGCTTATGATTCACTATAGATCGATCTTGCAGAGAGTAGCACTCATTCTTTCAGTTTTGACCGTGCTTTGTTTCGATCAGAGCGTATTTGCACAGGATGGAAAGGCTTTGTTTCAGCAAAACTGTGCCTCCTGTCATGCGGTTCATAAAAATCTTACTGGTCCGGCCCTGGCTGGAATCGAGGAGCGTGTTCCCGATAAAAAGTTACTGTATGACTGGATTCGTAACAGTCAGGCAGTATTGCAATCCGGTAACAAATACTTCAATGACCTGTATGTTACCTGGAACA
This sequence comes from Flavipsychrobacter sp., assembly GCA_016787265.1. Lineage (GTDB taxonomy): Bacteria > Bacteroidota > Bacteroidia > Chitinophagales > Chitinophagaceae > Flavihumibacter. The sequence goes on from JAEUVF010000010.1 coordinate 176,801, forward strand.
AAACAGCGATGAACCTGTTTCCGAATCTGTCGGATGAGGAGATCGCAGCAATGATCACGTATATTAATTCAGTTCCGGATCCTGCTGCTGCTAAAGCAGATGCAGGTGGTCCGGTACAACAAGCAGCTGAAAGTGATAACTCCCTGATATTCGGCGTGTTAACACTGATTCTGGCGATTATTGTGCTGGTATTAATGCAGGTAAACTCTAATCTGAAGCGCCTGAGTGATGAAAAAGAAGGTGTTCCTTCTTATGAGCCGGTACCCTTCTACCGTAATAAAGCCTATATCGCACTGTTTGCTGTGGTACTCTTTATCGTTGGTGGATATTATACCATTCAGGGTGCTGTAGGACTGGGTCGCTCAAAGGACTATCAGCCTGAACAACCCATCTATTATTCCCATAAAGTACATGCGGGTACCAATCAGATCAACTGTCTGTATTGTCATAGTGGTGCCCAGGAAGGTAAGCATGCCAATATCCCTTCTCTTAATACCTGTATGAATTGTCATATGGCGATCAGTGAATATGCTGGTGAAGCCCTGTATCGCGAAGATGGAACCGAGGTTAACGGAACCGAGGAAATCAAGAAATTGTACTCTTATACTGGATGGGATCCGGATCAGAAGAAATATGTGAACGAACCCAAGCCAATTGAGTGGGTGAAGATTCACAACCTGCCAGACCATGTTTATTTCAACCATGCCCAGCACGTAAAAGCGGGTAAGGTTGCCTGTCAGACCTGCCATGGTGATATTCAGAACATGGGTGAAGTATTTCAGTACTCAGACCTTAGCATGGGCTGGTGTGTAAACTGTCACAGGGAAACCAAAGTGCAGTTTGAAGACAATAAGTTCTATAGCATTTACGAAAAATTCCACAACGATCTGAAGAGTGGAAAGATGGATAGTGTAACCGTTGAAAGCATCGGTGGTACCGAGTGTCAGAAATGTCACTATTAATAGAATAGCATCTCAATAAACCATTTTTTATCACCAAAATCAGCACCCCTTCCGGGGTTTGGTATATGGAGCAAAAAAAGTACTGGCAAAGTTTCGGAGAGTTGAATAACTCAGCAGCACATCAGCAAAACGCGCAGGACGAGTTTAAAGAAGATCTTCCGTTTGAAGGATTGGATGACAAAGGACTGGGTTCTGCTGCCACACCTCGCCGTGACTTCCTTAAATACGTAGGTTTCAGCACAGCGGCTGCTGCAGTAGCGGCGAGTTGTGAAATGCCTGTAAAAAAGGCTATCCCCTTTGTTAATCGTCCGGTTGATGCTATTCCTGGTGTAGCAAATTACTATGCTACAACATTTTTAGCCGGAGGTACTGCCATCCCTGTTGTGGCCAAAGTGCGGGATGGTCGTCCGATTAAAATTGAAGGAAACGAATTGTCCAGCTGGTCTAAAGGTGCTACCACTGCTCAGGTGCAGGCATCTGTATTAGATCTGTATGATACAGCTCGTCTGCGTTTCCCCATGGCAGATAAAAAAGAAGTAAGCACATTTGATGCTTTTGATAAAATGGTAGGTGAGGCGCTGGCCGGCTTAAATGGTGCACCCGTTGTACTGTTAACCAGCACTGTTAACTCTCCCTCCTCCAAGGCAGTAATTGCAGAATTCCTGGCGAAATATCCCGGAGCACGTCATGTACAATATGACGGTGTTTCTTACAGTGGTATGTTACTCGCGAATGAAGCAAGTTTTGGTAGCCGGATGATCCCTTCCTATGCATTTGATAAAGCGAAGGTGATAGTAAGTTTGGGCGCTGATTTTCTGGGAACCTGGCTGAACCCGGTTGAGTTCCAGCATGGTTACACCCGCGGTCGTAAGGTGGATCCGAAAAATCCATCCATGAGCAAGCATTACCAGTTCGAATCGATGCTGAGTATGACTGGTGCGAATGCGGACGAGCGGTATACACATCGCCCTTCAGAAACAGGTGTAGTAGCTGCCGCCTTACTGTCTGCCATCAATGGTCAGGGTGCTGCTGGAATCAGTGATGCTGCCCTGAAAAAAGGTATTGAACAGGCTGCGAAAGACCTGACAAGCAACAAAGGTCAGGCGCTGGTTGTGGCCAATAGCAATGATGTGAATGTTCAGTTGATTGTGAATGCGATCAATGATGCGGTTGGATCTTATGGAACAACCATTGACCTGGTAAGCAAACTGCAGAACAAGGCGGGTATTGATGCAGAGTTTGCCAAACTGGTAGAAGAAATGAATGCCGGATCTGTGGGTGCGGTATTATTATACGATGTGAATCCGGCGTACGATTATTTCGATGCTGAAAAATTCATCGCAGGACTGAAAAAAGTTCGTGTATCGGTATCCTTCAACGAAAAGATGGATGAAACAACCGAACACTGTAAATATGTTTTACCAGCAAATCATTACCTGGAGAGCTGGGGAGATGCAGAACAAAAAGTTGGTTATATCAGCATGCTGCAGCCAACTATCGCGCCTTTGTTCAAGACAAGGCAGTGGCAGGATAATCTGCTGAAGTGGAGTGGTAGTGCAGTTACGTATGCAGAATACTTCAAAAATTTCTGGACTACCCGTTTAGGTGGAGACAATACCTATCTGAAAGCACTTCAGGATGGTGTTGTGGAATCACCTGCCATGGTAATGGGCTTCCCCAGCTTTAATGGCGGATCAGTAGCTGCTGCGGTTGCGGCGGTAGGGTCGGCTAAAAAATCCAGTGGAACTGAACTGGTAATTTACCAGAAAGCTACGTTTACGGATGGCCGGCAGTCGAACAACCCCTGGTTGCAGGAGACTCCGGATCCAATAACCCGGGCTACCTGGGACAACTACCTGATGGTTTCACCTGCACTTGGTAAGAGTATGTTTGGTATTGATATTACCAATGCTACACAGGCAGATGAGTATGAAGCTTTCCCGAAGAAGCCGGTTGTAAAAGTGAAGCTGGGCAACAAAGAAGAAGAATTGCCGGTATTGATCATTCCTGGTATGCAGGCGGATACGGTTGCAGTGGCAGTTGGATATGGAAGAACAGAGGCAATTGGCCGGGCAGCTGCTGGAGTTGGTAAGAATGCTTACAAGTTTGGCGTTTTCAATGGTACAACTGTACTGAATACAGCTGCGGTTACTGTTGAAAAAACTGCCGGAGAATATAAAATTGCCACTACCCAAACGCACAGCTCTTATGAGGGTCGTTATGAAGTGATCAAAGAAATAACACTTGCAGATTATACCAAGAATCCAACCAAGATCATTGATGCACGTGCAAAAGAGTTAGAGCCCTGGGGAGGTTTGGAGAATTACGAAAAAGATGGAACCATCTACCCGGTATTTGACAAGCCTGGTATTAAATGGGGTATGAGCATCGATCTGAACAGCTGTTATGGTTGTGGTGCCTGTGTGGTTGCCTGTACCGCAGAAAACAACGTATCTGTAGTTGGTAAGCCTGAAGTATTGCGTGCACATGATATGCACTGGTTGCGTATCGACCGTTATTTCGCAGGTGATCCCAATGATCCGAACAGCATCCAGACAGTGTTTCAGCCAATGATGTGTCAGCACTGTGACAATGCTCCCTGCGAGAACGTTTGTCCGGTTGCGGCAACCAACCACAGTTCTGAAGGCTTGAACCAAATGACCTACAACCGTTGTATCGGTACAAGATATTGCGCGAATAACTGTCCGTATAAAGTACGTCGTTTCAACTGGGCTGACTATACCGGATCCGACAGTTTCGGAGACAATATGGTAGGTGGAAAAGGTGAGAACGATGTGATTCTGATGATGAACGATGACCTGACCCGGATGGTGTTGAACCCGGATGTTACCGTTCGTAGTCGTGGTGTGATTGAAAAATGTTCTTTCTGCGTTCAGCGTCTGCAGGAAGGCAAACTGGCTGCGAAAAAAGCCGGACGCCCGCTTGAAGATCGGGATGTTAAAACTGCCTGTCAGCAGGCTTGTGCTGCCGATGCGATTGTATTCGGTAATGTGAACAATGCTGAAAGTGCTGTTTCCAAACACCGTAATGAGAATAAGAATCGCCTGTTTTATGTGCAGGAGCAGATTCACGTATTACCGAATGTGAGCTACCTGGCCAAGGTTCGGAATACCGGTGAAATCAGTGCGCATGAGCAGTATGGAAAGCCTCATTTTATGAATGAGGGTGGACATGCAGCGGAAGGAGGACACCATTAGGAAGTGAGAAGTAAGAATTGAGAAGTTAGAAGTGTGAAGTAGGAAGAAAGTCAAAGAAAGAAGAAACTGAACTTATAAAAACCAACAGGCGAAGGGGTTAGAGCCGACGCTAAATGCTTATACGATATGGCATTACTAAGATACGAATCACAAGTTAGAGAGCCACTGGTAACAGGTGCTAAGACTTATCACGATGTAACGGAAGACATTGTCCGTCCAATTGAAGCGGCTCCTTCCAGGTTATGGAAGATCGGTTTTACCATCTCCGTAATACTGTTGTTATTTGGGGTTTATTCGGTGTATCGTGAAGTAGTTTATGGTATCGGGGAATGGAACCTGAATAAGACCATCGGCTGGGGTTGGGATATTACCAACTTCGTTTGGTGGGTAGGTATCGGTCACGCGGGTACCCTGATCTCCGCGATCCTTCTGTTGTTTCGCCAGGGATGGCGTACCGGTGTAAACCGCGCAGCAGAAGCGATGACAATCTTTGCGGTAATGTGTGCGGGCCAGTTCCCCATCTTCCACATGGGTCGTGTATGGATGGCTTTCTTCGTACTTCCTTATCCAAACAGTCGCGGTCCTCTGTGGGTAAACTTTAACTCTCCGCTTTTGTGGGACGTATTTGCGATCTCAACGTACTTTACTGTATCACTGCTTTTCTGGTATGCTGGATTGTTACCTGACCTGGCAACTGTGCGGGATCGTGCTAAGGTAAAGTGGAGAAAAAATCTGTATGGGGTTCTTTCATTTGGCTGGACCGGTTCTACCAAGCACTGGCAGCGTCATGAAGCTCTTTCTCTTGTACTGGCTGGTTTGAGTACTCCGCTTGTACTTTCTGTACATACCATCGTATCCTTTGACTTCGCAACTTCAGTAATTCCCGGGTGGCATACCACGATCTTCCCTCCCTATTTCGTTGCGGGTGCGATCTTCTCCGGATTTGCGATGGTACAAACCCTACTTATCATTACCCGGAAGGTGTTAAACCTGAACGATTATATTACAATGGAACACATTGAGGTGATGAACAAGGTAATTGTACTGACTGGTTCCATTGTGGGAATTGCCTATATCACAGAGCTGTTTATTTCCTGGTATGGCCAGAACCCATATGAAATGGCGGCTTTCAAGAACCGTTATGATCTGAGTACCCCTTATGCGTGGAGCTACTGGCTGATGATGAGTTGTAACGTTATTGCACCTCAGTTTTTCTGGTTCCGCAAACTGAGAAGAAACATCCTCTTCACTTTCTTTATGAGTATAATCGTGAACGTGGGTATGTGGTTTGAACGATTTGTAATTATCGTAACGTCCATTTATCGCGACTACCTGCCAAGTAGCTGGAGTACCTATTATACACCGTCTATTTGGGAAGTTGGATTTTACCTCGGTACGTTTGGATTGTTCTTTACCTGCTTCTTTGCATTTGCCAAATATTTCCCGGTTATCGCGATCGCAGAGATCAAACATATCCTGAAGAAAAATGGTGAGAGCTATAAGGATAATATGGGCGAAGAAGAGAAAGCTACAGTGGAGCATTTTACACATGAGCATGCGCACCATTAAGAAGTGAAAGGTGAAAGGTGAAAGGTGAAAGGTGAAAGGTGAGACGAAAAAAAATTAACAACAAAGAATTCGAATAAAAATGGCAAAAAAGAAATTCGTAGTTGGATGCTTTGATGACGAAAAAGTCCTGTTTCCAGCAGTGAAGAAGGTTCGCAAGGCAGGCTATAAAATTCACGATGTATATACGCCGTTTCCCATTCACGGACTTGACCAGGCGATGGGATTGCGGGATACCAGTTTGCATACTGCAGGTTTTATCTATGGTATCACTGGTACCGCTACTGCCCTGTCTTTTATGAGCTGGGTGTTCAATAAGGACTGGCCTCTGAATATCGGCGGTAAGCCACATTTTCCACTACCTGCCTTTATACCTATCACGTTCGAATTAACTGTATTATTCTCAGCAGTAGGGATGGTACTGACATTTTGTTATCTCTGTCAGCTGGCTCCATTTGTAAAAAAGCATCATTTTCATGCACGTGCTACAGATGATCTGTTTGTAATGGTGCTCGAGTGCACATCCAGGACAAATGAAGCGGATGCCAAAGCGTTTCTGGACAGTGTAGGTGCAAAAGAGATTAATGTGCAGGAAGCTGAAGATGGCTGGTGGCTCGGCAGGTATGCTAAGGACCAGAAGTTGTATAGCACGCCATCAGAAAATAGTTTAGCATAACCCTAGAAGAAGTCAAGAAGCATGAATAAGATATCCATCATAGCGGTAGTTTTCGGTGCAGTAGCGTTCAGCAGCTGTAGCGATGTAAAGCGCACTCCGGGTAAAGTATATATGCCAGACATGGCATATAGTCGCGCTGTTGAGACCTACAATGACAACCGTGAGTTGCAGGCAGAAGGAATAAATTACAATGCAGAACCGGTAGCAGGAACTGTTGCCCGTGGTGAAGAGGTAATTTACCGGATGTTAAAAGATACAACTGGTACCTATGTTACTTCAGCAGCTCTTAAGAACCCACTGACTACCCGTTTGACTGAAGCCGATTATACTGAAACCGAAAGACTTTACCTGATCAACTGTGGTATATGTCATGGTTCCAAACTGGATGGTAACGGACCATTATACAATGATGGAAAAGGACCTTATCCGCTGGCCCCTAAGAATCTTGTTTCAGATGAAATCAAAAAAATGGCGGATGGCACCATCTTTCATTCCATCACTTATGGAAAGAACCTGATGGGATCCTATGCCTCTCATCTGACACCAAAGCAGCGCTGGATGATGGTACAGTATATCCGAATGAAACAAAATGGCGAAACCCCGGGTGCAGCAGCTACCGATAGCACAACTGCAGTTAAGGCTGACAGTACTGCAACTGCGATGAACTAAAAACCAATTTGACCAAACGATAAATTTTTGAGAATGTCTTTCAGAGAGCAATTTGAAATACCTGCCAAGTACAAGATGTGGTCGATGATTCTGATGGCGGTGGGATTGGTTTCCATCCTAGTAGGATATTTTATCTATGGCACGGGCGATGAGCATGCGAATGCGCGTTTCTGGGCTGTATTATTGTATAATAGCGTTTACTTTCTTCTGATTGTAAATGCTGCCATGTTCTTTATCTGTGCTACTACCCTTGCGATGGGCGGATGGCAAATGAGTTTCAGGAGAGTTGCAGAAGCAATATCAACTGCGGTAATTCCAATTGGAATTATTACCGGTGTAATATTAGTTGCGCTGGTTGTTGGTCACCAGCACCATATTTACCATTGGATTACTCCGGATCCGAACGACCATATCCTGATGGGGAAAATTGGATTTTTGAATCCCACTTTCTTTATCGTCTGGACGAGTCTAACGTTGATTGGATGGATTGTTCTGGGTGCAAAAATGCGTTCCGTTAGTCGGGAGATTGATAATGGAGGACCACTGAGTGAGGAAGAAGGAAAAAAATACATTTTCAAGAACACCATCTGGGGGTCACTATATCTTGTATGGTTTGGTCTTACAGTGGCATCTACGGTTCCCTGGTTGTGGTTCATGAGTATTGATGCGCACTGGTACAGTACCATGTATAGCTGGTATACTTTTGCTTCTTCATTTGTTGCAGGGATTTCCCTCATTACGATATATGTAATTTACCTGAAGAACCAGGGTTACCTGGAATTGGTGAACCAGGAGCATCTGCATGATCTGGGCAAGTTCATGTTTGCATTCTCCGTATTCTGGACATACCTGTGGTTTAGTCAGTACATGCTGATCTGGTATGCGAATATTCCGGAAGAAACCGTTTATTTCAAACACCGTGTTCAGGGGCCTTATCGTGGAATTTTCTTCCTGAACCTGATCATTAACTTTATTGCTCCCTTGCTGATTCTGATGAGAAGAAGTTCAAAACGTAACTATACATTGCTCGTATTTATGTCAGTGTTGATCATCTTTGGTCACTGGATAGATTTTTACCAAATGGTGATTGCCTCTGTATCCAAGGAGCATGTAGAACTTGGACTATTTGATTTTGGAGTGGCGGCAGGATTTATCGGTCTGATAATGTGGGCAACTGGTAATGCCTTAAGCAAACATTCTCTGATCAACCGGAATCATCCTTTCCTGAAGGAAAGTATTATTCACCATACCTGATAGAGCAAGATTAAACAAAAGCATAGCATATAAGCTTTCATTCAAAACTTTGTATAAACACGGAATAAGACATGTCAACATTATTAATCATTGCGATCCTGTTGTTGGGTTTTATAGTGGTCTTTCAGATCGCAAAAGCCAGCGAATATGTATCTGTGTTGAAAGGTGAAAAGAAAACCTTTGAGCAGAATAACAAGATTAATGGTTTCCTGCTCCTTGCTTTCATGATCCTCGGGCTGATCGGAGTATACTGGTGCAATGAATTATTCAAGGGTAAAATTCTCGGTGAAGCAGCATCAGACCATGGTGAAAAGATTGACACGATGTTGTACATCACAATAGCCATTACCGGGATTGTGTTTGTGATTACCCAGATCTTATTGTTTTGGTTCTCTTTCAAGTACCAGTATAAGGAAGGCAGAAAAGCATTTTACTATCCACACAACAACAAACTTGAGGTTATCTGGACGGTTATACCTGCCATCGCGCTGACTGTATTGGTTGGATTTGGTCTGTATTACTGGTTCAAAATCACCGGTGATGCTCCCAAAGAAGCTAATGTGGTAGAAATTACCGGAAAACAATTTGGATGGATTTACCGCTATCCCGGTAAGGATAAAGTATTTGGTAAGAAATACTATAAGAACATTGACGAAGGTAAATTGAACCAGCTCGGCCTGATCTGGGACGATAAAGCTTCTCATGACGATGTGGTAACAAATGAAGCCATGTACCTGGTAGTTGGCAAGCCGGTAAAACTGATTATCAACAGTCGTGATGTAGTACATGATGTTGGTCTGGCACATTTTCGGATGAAAATGGATGCTGTTCCCGGAACGCCAACCACAATGTGGTTTACACCTAAGTACACCACTGCCCAGATGAAAGAAAAAACTGGTAATCCTGATTTTGAATATGAGATTTCCTGTGATCAGATGTGTGGCAAAGGGCATTACTCCATGAAGGGTATTGTGAAAGTGGTGGAGCCGGCAGAATACCTGTTATGGCTGGCCAAACAGAAATCAAATTATGTAATGTCAAATCCTGAACTGGAGTCCAGGCCAGCAGTACCGGTTGCTGCACCAGCGGACAGTACAGTAACAGCTGCTGCAAACATTACAGGATCCAATTCAAATTAAGGTCGTACCGAAAAACAAATAGATTTTTATGAGCCAAGAAGTGAATTTGAACGATCAGGTGGGAGCGATGACCACACATGAGGTTCATCATGATGAGCATCATGGTCATCACCACAAGGAAACCTTCATTACGAAGTATGTGTTCAGTCAGGATCACAAGATGATTGCCAAGCAGTTCCTGATCACGGGTATTATATGGGCAATTATCGGCGGTCTTTTTTCGGTAATGTTCCGTCTGCAACTGGGTTTTCCCAATGAAACCTTCCCCTTCCTTGAAAACATCCTGGGTAAGTGGGCAGCAGGTGGAAAGATCCAGCCTGAATTCTATTATGCGCTGACCACGATGCACGGTACCGTTTTGGTATTCTTTGTATTGACAGCAGGTTTGAGTGGAACCTTTTCCAATTTCCTGATTCCTCTACAGGTTGGTGCCCGGGATATGGCGTCTCCCTTCATGAATATGTTGAGTTACTGGTTCTTTTTCGTAGCCAGTATCATTATGATCAGCTCACTTTTTGTGCAAACCGGACCTGCTAGTGGCGGATGGACCGTTTATCCTCCATTAAGTGCATTGGGTGATGCATCGGAAGGTTCCAAAATCGGGATGGATTTATGGCTTATTGCAATGGCTCTCTTTGTAGTTAACTCACTACTGGGAAGTCTGAACTATATTTCTACGATTCTTAACATGCGGACAAAGGGCATGAGCATGACGCGTATGCCCCTGACTATCTGGGCGCTGTTCTTTACGGCTGTTCTGGGTGTATTGTCCTTCCCGGTACTTCTGTCTGGTTTTATCCTGTTATTATTTGACCGTCATGCCGGAACCAGTTTCTACCTGTCTGATATATTCCTCGCTTCTACCCAGAAGGCGCTGCCTAATGAGGGCGGAAGTGCGATCCTTTACCAACACCTGTTCTGGTTCCTGGGTCACCCGGAAGTTTATATTATCATCCTTCCAACCATGGGTCTGGTATCGGATGTAATGTCTGCCAATGCCCGTAAACCAATCTTCGGTTACATGGCGATGGTTGGTTCCATGTTTGCAATTGCTGTACTGGCCTTCCTGGTTTGGGCGCACCACATGTTCGTAACCGGACTGAACCCCTTCCTTGGAGCGTTCTTTGTATTGCTGACCTTGTTGATTGCGGTGCCTTCTGCGATCAAAGTATTCAACTGGCTTACTACACTTTGGAGAGGTAATCTCCGCTTTACGCCAGGGATGCTGTTTTCGATTGGATTCGTAAGTCTGTTTATTTCAGGAGGACTGACTGGTATCTTCCTGGGTAACTCTACCCTGGATATTCACCTGCATGATACCTATTTCGTTATTGCGCATTTCCATATTGTAATGGGTGTATCAGCGTTCTTTGGCATGTTTGCCGGCTTGTATCACTGGTTCCCCAAGATGTATGGTCGTTATATGAATAATACACTGGCTTATATCCATTTCTGGATTACGCTGGTGGGTGCTTACCTGATTTTCTGGCCGATGCATTACCAGGGTCTGGCAGGTGTTCCGCGTCGTTACCTGGACTTTAGCGGATGGGAATCATTTAACCAGTTTGACGGACTGAACCGCTTTATTTCCATCGTAACCATCATGGTATTTGCTGTACAGCTATTATTTGTATTCAACTTTTTCTATAGCATCTTCAAAGGACGCAGAGTAACCACTCAAAATCCCTGGGGTGCAACATCACTGGAATGGACTACTCCGATCAATCCTGGTCATGGTAACTGGGAAGGTGAGATACCGGAAGTGCATCGTTGGGCCTATGATTACGGTAAGGATGGTCGTGATTTCATACCACAAACCGAACCGATATCAGCGAATGAAAGTCCGGAGAGTAAGCATTGATTCGGGGCTGATAGTTTGTGAATACTGAATCGAATTAAAAATGCCCTGATGAGCAGTCGGGGCGTTTTTTTAGAGTGTACGATTTTTGTTTAATAATGATGAATGCAGCAGAGGGAATCAGTTCAACCTGGGAAAGAATATGGTGTAATGGCGCGGTTGCGTGATTACCTGTTGCTGATAAAGTTCTCTTTGACAACAATGGTGGTGTTTTCAGCGGTAATCAGTTACCTGCTGGCACCAAAAATTGTGGAGTATGACTGGGCCATGATCTTGTTTCTGTTTTTAGCAGGAATGCTGGTAACAGGAAGTGCCAATACCATTAACCAGGTAGTGGAAAAAGACACAGACGCCCTGATGAAACGTACTGCCAACAGGCCCATAGCATCGGGCCGGATGTCAGTGACGGAGGGTTGGGCATTTGCTGTGATTAGTGGGTTGCTGGGGGTATTTCTTCTCTGGTACTACTTTAACGGATTATCCGCTGGTCTGGCAGCTTTCAGCCTTTTTCTGTACGCGTTCATTTATACTCCGCTAAAAAAAGTGAATTCCATCTCCGTATTGGTGGGAGCATTACCAGGAGGGCTGCCCTGTTTGATTGGGTTTGCTGCCGGAAATGATACCATTTTTTATGGGGAGCATGAATGGCGTGATCTGGGTGGATGGGCTTTGTTTGCGATCCAGTTTTTCTGGCAGTTTCCCCATTTTTGGGCGATTGCCTGGTTGGCGCACAAAGACTATGAAGCGGCAGGGTTTCGGCTGCTGCCATCCGAAAAAGGGCCTACTAAATATTCGGCAATACAGTCGATTATTTATTCGGTCTTTCTGATACCGGTAGGATTAACTCCTTATTTCACCGGAATCACGGGTTGGGTAAGTCTGCTTATCATCCTGGTCTGCAACCTGTTAATGATCGGGTTGAGTGTCAGGTTGTATTTGAAGATGGAAAAAGCTGCTGCGCGGGGTGTTATGTTTGGGAGTTATTTGTATCTGATGATTGTTTTTTTTGCATTGGTAGCGGATAAGGTGTAGTATGGAAGAGGAGACAAAGGAGATGGGAGACAGAGGAGACAAGGGGGAATGGAAGATGGAGGAAAGGAAGATAAAATTTAATGTATGAGGGTAGATGTTATGGAGCAGAGAAAGAGAATACATCCAAATAAATTCACAATGTGGGTGGCGATTGCAAGTATCACCATGATGTTTGCAGGACTGACCAGTGCCTATATTGTGAAAAGAAGTCAGCCTAGTTGGACAAGCTTTGAAATGCCGGTGATTTTCTGGTATTCCACAGCGGTGATGCTGGCGAGTAGTGTTACAATTTTTCTTGCCCTGAAGGCTTTTCGTGAACGCGAACGGTCGAAATACAGGCAACTTATAACAGCTACAGCAGTACTTGGGGTGGCTTTTGTGGTGTTGCAGTACCTGGGTTTTAAGGAGATCTGGGCTTCGGGCATCAGTTTTGCCGGAGCAGGGGGCGGACAATTTTTGTATATCATAGCTGGTCTTCACGGGTTGCATGTGCTGGGGGGAGTAATTGCGCTGGTTGTACTTTTTTTCAAGGCATTCAGTACGCGATTCCGGAATTATAATCCGGTACCTGTTGAAGTGATGAGTACGTACTGGCATTTTGTAGATCTGTTGTGGCTTTACCTGATGGTATTTTTTATGTTATTGCAATAGTATATTCCGTATATCCAATTAAATTTGCGAACCAATCTTAAACACTGAACATGGCACAAGCAGTACCTGCAGAACAAAAATGGTGGAGTGGTGGTAAAAGCCCCTTCAACGTGGAGTATGGTAAACTGATGATGTGGTATTTCCTGATGAGCGATGCGTTCACCTTTGGTGCGTTTCTGATCTCTTATGGCACCATCCGTTTCGCCTCCAACTCATGGCCCGACCCCAACGAAGTATTCCAGTCTTTTCCCGGTTTAGGAAGCGGACTGCCTCTTCTGTTTGTGAGTTTAATGACTTTTATCCTCATCATCAGTTCTGTAACCATGGTATTAGCGGTTCAGGCTGGTCATGCGATGGATAAAAAAAGTGTAGTCCGGAATCTGGTACTAACCATTATTGGCGGTATTGCGTTTTTAAGCTGCCAGGCCTGGGAATGGTCACATCTTTATCATGAAGGCGCCTGGTGGGGAAGTAATCCTTTTCTGAATGCGGATGGAACAAAGGCTACAACGAACTTTTCCAACTTCTTCTTTACCATTACAGGATTTCATGGATTTCACGTATTTAGTGGGGTGGTGATCAACATCATCATGCTGATCATGACGCTGAATAATGTATTTGAACGGAAGGGCCATTACCTGATGATTGAAAAAGCCGGTTTATACTGGCACTTTGTAGACCTGGTATGGGTATTTGTATTCACCGTATTCTACCTCGTATAATCCTTAAAGAACAAGTTATGCATCAAGATAATAATACCGAAATCACCTTCCACCATGAATATGACCGGGAGGCCAGCAGAAAAGAGGTTGTAAAAATTACAGTGATCCTTTCAGTGATTACGCTGATCGAACTGGCACTTGGTTTCTGGTTGTATAAATCACCGGGAATGAGTTCCTTCATGGTCACCCTGGTTAAAGGAGTGATCTTAATTCTCATGTTGGCAAAAGCATTTTATATCGTTGCTTACTTTATGCACCTGAAGCATGAGTTAAGAAACATGATTATGACAATTGTGGTACCTCTGCTGTTATTTGTATGGTTTATCATCGCTTTCCTGGCGGATGGAAATTCCTACAAAAATCTAAAAAACACCTACGATCCTTACCACAAGGAACAAAGTCAGAAAAAGGTTGAAAAGGCTGAACATGGTAGTAAGGAAACTGATACCAAAGTTGGGCACTAAAAGTTGAGGCGGATTAGATACTGACCAATTGTTATAACTTTCTACTATAACTGAACCATCCGCCATGGCGGATGGTTTTTAGTATTAATACTTTCGGATTTGAATAGAAGAGCAATAGCGGGAATTTTTTTAGCGGTAGTGATACCAGTGATCTGTTATTTTATTGTGGATCATTACAGTGCCGATGCTGTGGACATGCCTCGCCGGTATTATGTAGATACGGTGCTGACTAAAATTGAAGGAGGTAAAGAGATAACCGATACCGTTTGGCATAAAGTGGCTAATATTCAACTTACCAATCAGTTAGGAGAAGAAGTGAGTCTCGATGATGTGCAGGGCAAGGTAATCGTAGCCAATTTCTTCTTTACCCGTTGCCCTTCTATTTGCCCGACATTAACGGTTAATATGAAGAGGTTACAGAATGCATTAAAACTGCAGGATGTTACCCGTAAAATTGATACCACCTTTGTTCAGTTTTTATCTTTCAGTGTGGATCCGGAGCGGGATTCAGCGGTGCAGTTAAAGAAGTTTGCAGACCGTTATGGCGTTAATCATGATGTTTGGTGGATGCTGACCGGAGAAAAGAAAAAAATATACGATTTCGCCTTGAATGAAGTGAAACTGTCTGCAATTGATGGAGAAGGTGTGGATTCCAATTTCATTCATACAGAGAAATTTGTATTGATGGATCGGGATCGCGTGGTGAGGGGTTATTACAATGGGCTTGACAGCATGGCGATGGCTGACCTGGCGGGTGATATTATTAAGATCTTTATAGAGAAAGATAAAAAGAAGAAACGAAATCTCTTTAGAAAATAAAAGCTATGTTATCAGCGATCATCAAAAAGAACGATACGACTGCCCGGTGGCTGATCGGATTGGTATCTTTCGTTGTTTTTGTTGCAGTGGTAATTTTATCGAGGGTCAAACTGGATGTTCAGCTAGGTTTTGATGTGCATGTGTTTGCGCGTATTAATGCCCTGCTGAACAGTGCGGTTACGATATTACTGGTAGCGGCACTGGTGGCTGTAAAGCAGCAGAAATATGTGTGGCACAAGCGTCTCATGTTCGTTGCTATAGGGCTTTCTGCGGTATTCCTTATTTCCTATATTGCGCATCACCTCTTATCAGCCCAAACCCAGTATGGAGGAACCGGATGGATGCGGACTGTATACTTTATAATTCTCATTACTCATATATTTCTGGCTGCCATCATTCTGCCATTTATTTTATTTACAGCTTATCGTGCAATGACGGCGGAATGGCCTGCGCATAAAAAAATTGCCAGAATCACCTGGCCAATCTGGTTTTATGTGGCGGTATCAGGGGTGCTTGTGTACCTGATGATCAGTCCCTATTACAGCTGAGTGAAAACCTGTAAATTGTGCCATGAGCAAAGCTACTGCACCCTCCATTTTTCGGGACCTTCAACATTTATACAAGATACTTTTGTATGTGCTGGTATTATCGATGCTGGCTGCTTTTCTGCTGATTCAGTTTAATATTATCAATCCTGTAGTGGATATTTCTGCAGATCGTATGTTGCAGGTAGTTGCTGTTTTATATTGCTTTGCTGCTGTGTTTGTTGGTTTGCAATTGTTTCGCAGAAAACTGGAGCAGATAAAAACAAGTAATAGTTCTCCCAGGGAAAAATTAAACCATTTCAAATCAGCTTCCATTCTTCAGTGGGGCCTGATGGAATCTGCAGCGATATTCAGTACACTCTGTTATCTGCTTACCGGCAACTGGGCTTTTCTTGCCCTGTCATTTACATTGTTGGTTATATTCGGAGGCCTGAATCCATTTAAACATAAGGTGATGATTCAGCTGCGCCTCAGTGAACAGGATGTTGCCGGATTGTAATGTTTAAAGTTCCTCTGCCGGATCCCAAAAGACCTGCTCGAAATTTTGGACAACATCATCCAGGATTTTGATACCTTCTTTTTCCAGCAACTCCTGCATGCGGGTAGGAGTTGGAAAATGCGCTTTTCCGGATAATTGACCATTTCTGTTTACCACGCGCTGGGCTGGTATTTTCCGGTCTGAAAGAAAGGAGCCATTGAGCGCCCAACCAACCATTCTGGCAGAAAGGCCGGAGCCAAGACTTCGGGCTATTGCGCCATAGGTTGTAACTCTGCCTTTCGGAATCTGTTCAACAAGGTCGTACACCTGTTCAAAAAAGGAGGCAGAAGTTTTTCCCGAGGGATCCAGTTGTTTGAGTTTGGTTTCGCTCCCGGATTTGGTAGTTTTCTTATTGATTTTCTTTTTTGGACTGGCCATGGCTGCTATCCCTGTTATTGAAGAGTTGTGATCTTCTTGGTTCCGGAACATTAATATAGTCAAAAGGGCAATGCAAACAGCCGTTGCCACAGCAGAAGCCTTTTTCGAGGTGGTATTTGGCAGTTAATACGACAAAACCGGATTCGTTATAATAATAATCTTCGCCTTCAATCAGTTGCTTTTTCATGTTCAAAAACCAGTTCGTGCAGCCTTTCATCATAATCCGGCAACAGGGTGTCCGGCAGACGAAAAGCCAGGTAATGTATACGGTTGCTTTGTGCGATATCCAGTCCCTCGTAATGTGTTTTAATTTTCAATTCCGGGCTTATTTCTGGGAGGGCATAAAGATCGTCCGTTTTGTTAACAAGCTCCAGCCCATAGAGTTCAATCACCCATAAAGTAAATTGGAAGAGAACAGGTGAGTCAGTTTTCAGATGTATGAGTCCATCAGGCTTCAGCAGTTGCTGGTATTTACGGAGAAATTTTGGATGCGTGAGCCGTTTGGTATGACGTGATCGTCGTAATTGGGGGTCTGGAAAGGTGATCCAGATTTCCGATACTTCAGCAGGGGCAAAATAGTTGTTTATCTGATCGATCTTGGTTCTCAGGAAGGCGGCGTTGGTCTGGTTGTTTTCCAGACATTTTTTTGCTCCTATATAAATGCGGTTGCCTTTTACATCAATACCAATGAAATTCTGATTCGGGTGCAAGGCAGATAATCCAACCGTATATTCTCCTTTTCCGCAGGCAAGTTCCAGAATCAGGGGATTGCTATTCCCGAAATGCGCTGACCACCTGCCGGCCATACCTTCCGGGTATTGGAAAACGTTGGAGAAACCCTTGATGGCTTCGAAGCGGATGAGTTTTTTTTGTCCCATGGCGGCAAAGATAGGAATGGAAGGGGGACAAAGGAGACAAAGGATACGGGAGGAATGGAAGAGGGAGGAGGGATTAAGTTTTCGTGAAATGAGGTGTGCCGGGCGCAATTTGCGAAGTGGTAAAGGATTGCATTCAGTACATTTGGTAACACTAAACCCGGAGCAAATGAAAAAGGCTGGATTATTGGTATACCTGTTACTAGTATTGCTTGTTAACATACAGGCTCAATCCAAGATTGAAAATGTTATCCTTATTACTACTGATGGTCTGAGGTGGCAGGAAGTCTTCCAGGGAATGGATCCTGTGCTGGCCAATGACCGTGCCTTTAACCAGGGCGACAGTGCTGATATTTACAATGCGTTCTGGGCTGCGGATGCGGTTGAAAGAAGGAGTAAGCTGATGCCTTTTTTCTGGTCTACCATATCAACAAGTGGACAGCTTTATGGAAACCGTGCATATGGCAATAAGGTGAACAATGCAAATCCGCATTGGTTTTCGTATCCTGGTTACAGTGAGATACTAACCGGTTATGGAGATGAAAAAATCAATTCAAATGATTTTCCTCCGAATCCGCATGTAACCGTTCTGGAGTTTTTGCATAAACAGGCGGCGTATAAAAATAAAATTGCTGTGTTTGGAGCCTGGAATGCATTTGATCGCATTGTAAATGAACAGCGGTCAGGTATTCCTGTTTTCAGTGCGTTTGATCCGGTTGGTGGAAACAAGCCAACGCCAACTGAACAGCTGATCAATCAAATGCAAAAAGATGTGTTTAAGCCCTGGGATCTGAATGAATGCCTGGATGTATTTACGCATTTTGCAGCGATGGAAAATCTGAAAGTTCGCAAACCAAAAGTGATGCAAATCTCCTATGGCGAAACAGATGAGTGGGCCCATGCGGGTATGTATAAGAATTATCTCAATGCAGCGCACATGGTAGACAAATGGATTGGGGACATCTGGAACTATGTGCAATCAGATCCGCATTATAAAAATAAAACTGCCATCATCATTACTACAGATCACGGCAGAGGTGACAAGGTTAAAGAAGAGTGGAAACATCATGGCAGCAAAATAGAAGGGGCTGATGAAATATGGATAGCGGTATTGGCGCCAGGCATTCCTGTAAAAGGGGAGGTAAAACAACCCGGACAATTATACCAGCAACAGGTAGCGCAAACTGTGGCTAAGTTCCTGGGGCTGACCTATACTGCCACGCATCCTATTGCACCTGCAGTGAAAGAAATATGGGAGAAATGATCAGCGTTGTAAGCTATTGACTGACTGAATTTTAATATTAATAAGGGCTGTATGGTTGTTTCTTGAATGAACGGTAGATAGCCCGTTTATTACAACCAGCGTTCCTGAATCCGGTGTGAGAAAATGAGCAAAGACCTCAAGTGGTCTCTGCTCATTTTTATATATGAACTGATCGTCCTGCACTTCAGCCTGTAGTATGTTGGAATGCTCCAGTTTAAAGTCCTTAATAATGGTTCGCAGTACCAGATCAGGGTAGTTGGCAACAGCTTCTTTCAATGTACCCAGCCTGCATTTTTTAATCGCTGAGAGTACACTGTGTTTTTTAGAAACTGACATGACTATTTTATTTTGAGGCTTCTTTTTTGGCATCTTCCACCATCTTTTCATTTGCATAAATGGCAAATTCGACCCTTCTGTTTTTAGCCCTGTTTTCCTCATTGCTATTATTGAATTTTGGCTGGTCTTCACCATACCATGCGGTACGTATCCGGTTGCTTCTGATATCCTTTTGCTGAAGATAGGAGGCTACTGATTGTGCTCTTTGTTTGGAGAGCCGTTCGTTATAGGAATGGCTTCCTTTATCATCCGTATGGCCTTCGATAAGAATATACGTGTCGGGGTATTTTTTCAGAATAGCAGAAAGATCTGCAATTCTTTCCGAAGCAACATCAGTAAGACTGGACTGATCAAATCCGAATAATACACCGGAGTCGAAGGTGACATTAATGCCTTCACCTACCCGCTTCACCTCTGCGCCGGGAATTTTTTCTATTTCTTCTGCCTGTTTGTCCATTTTGCGGCCGATCACACCACCTGTAACACCGCCTACTGCTGCTCCGATAATAGCACCTACGGCTGTATTACCGGCAGCTTTTCCAACTCCTGCACCAAGAACAGCACCTCCGGCTGCTCCGATGGCAACACCCTTCTGTGTTTTATTCATGGATTTACATCCAATGGTAGTTGCGCTGACCAGGGTGAAGGCCGTGGCTGCCCAGGCAGCCTGTCTTATTTTTTTTCCAATGCTGTAGATCATATGCTATGTATAACGTTTATGAATATGCGATTACTTAACTTTTCCAATTCCAAAGCTGACACCTACATTTATACCGACGTTGCGGTTTTTCTGATCGATGGCTGCGGCTTCAATGATGTCTGTGAGTCCATGATAATAATTCAGGTCCACATTGAGCCAGGTACGATCCACGAGTCTGTAGTTAAAACCTGCGCTGGCATTTACACCAAGGTCCACAGCCTTTACATATTCTTTTGCAGCGGTTTCCACAGTGGTTTTGGTATCACCTGTAATGGTGGTAGCTTCATTTTTTCCTCCGATTAAAAAACCAACGGAGGGGCCAATTGTGAGTTTAGGCCGGAATGCGTTACCGCGTTCTCCAAAAAAGTACATCACTTTAACTGGTACACGTACATAATCGAGTCGGGTAGTATTGGTGAAATTTGATGTGGAAGTTTTTCCCCCTTCGATGGACCATTTCAGATCTGCTCCAAATCCCCAGTTGGTTTCTGTACTATAGGTGAGGCTGAGTCCCAGGTTACCAGCGGGCTGGTATTTACTGTTAGAAGCGTTGGTGAGCCAGCTGTGTCCGAAACCTGCAGTTCCTCCGAAAGAAAGATTGTCCTGTGCCATCGTGCTGCCACTGATGCTTAGAGCAGCAAGGGTAATGCGGATGATTTTTTTCATGTCTGTTGTTTTCCAGCACTTGGAAAAAAACTATGCCAACGAAGAAGTGAAAGGTGAAAGGTGAAAGGTGAAAGGTGAAAGGTGAAAAGAAAAAGCCCCTCAGTGAACGGAGGGGCTACCTAACAGCTGTAAACACACACATGAGAAAAAACAGTGTGTACCAATGGCATGCAATCGAAACCGATGCGGCGGTACAAAAAAATCCCGCAATTGGGCCGGGATTTTAAAATGCTGTAGGGGGAGGAGTCGAACCTCCACGGGGCAGTTAGCCGTAGTACAATGCTTAGTGGTCAACCCTGGTCGGCTTTATTACGGTCCAGTTTGCACTGAACAGCAATACCAGTCGGCTCTATGCTACGTTTATCCTGTAATCCCCACCCTCGAGACGAGAGGGCATGTCTGCCAAAAATTTCATCACCCCACAGTGTAAAGAGCAACTAATAAAAGTTGGCTGTAGGAGGAGGAGTCGAACCTCCACGGGGCAGTTAGCAAGTTTTCACTTCTTTATCCTGTAATCCCCACCCCCGAGACAAGGGGGCATGTCTGCCGAAAATTTCATCATCCCACAGTATGTTCTAAGAACTTTGATATTGCAAACATACAGTAAAAGCCGAATTCATTGCAAATAATTCAAATAAAATTTAAAATATATTGAAATAATTCAAAAAATACTATATTGCAGTAGATATTGTCAAAAAATAGTTTCCAAAATGGCTGGTAAATTGAATTTAGACAAACTGGATTATCAGATTATCCAGGAAATGATGGAGAATGCAGAAACATCTTATGCTGATTTGGGCAAGAAGTTATTCGTTTCTGGTGGAACCATACATGTTCGTATCAAGAAACTACAGGAAATGGGCATCGTAAAAGGGAGTCGCCTGAATGTAGACTTGAAATTACTAGGTTATGATGTAATCGCATTTATTGGAATATATCTCGAAAAAAGCTCCCTGTATGATAATGTTGCAAAGGAACTCAGTAAGATTCCTGAGATCGTACGGATGAATTATACAACAGGCAACTATAGTATTCTGGCTGAGATTATCTGTAAGGATATCAATCATTTAAGAAATGTATTGCACGATCAGTTGCAGAAAATCAAGGGTATTGAGCGTACAGAGACGTTTATCTCCCTGGATGAGAGTTTGAACAGGAATGTGGAAGTAAGGATCTGACGTCTCACGTTTCACGTCTCACATTTCTTGCGGTTCTTGGGCAGATGCCCTATCTTTAAACTAAACGTATAATTCACACATTACATGAAATCCGTTGTTACCAGATTACTGCTTGCTTCTTTGACTTGTGCCATATTATTACCTTCCTGTAGTGGGGGTGGCGATGATCCGGAACCAGCAGAAGAAAACCTTGTAATTACAACCACTCCTGTTTTAAATGGACAGCAGGAAGCCGTAGCGCCCGGACCCAATTTCCCGTTAACAGTAACGGTAAGTTCCAAAATGCCTCCCCAGGGAGTTCGTATTGAAGTTTCTGCAAGGCCTGATGGAAGCGGAACTACCCCTTTCTTTACAGCTAATCAGACTACCTCCAATGCTACTACCAATTTCACGATCACCAATACACCGCAATTAACGGTTTCCAGGGTAACGGTTACCGTAACATCTGTATCAAAACCAGGTAATAACAAGACGGGTTTTTATCTGTATTCACGGAAGTGAGACGTGGGAAGATTTCAGGTGCGAACATCTAGTGCGTCACGGATGCCGTTTCCAATGAGATTAAAGGCCAGAACCAGTAACATAATTGCAAAACCCGGTGCCAGTGCAAGCATCGGGTTATTTGTTATTATGAAATTATAGTTCTCCTTTATCATGGCGCCCCAACTGGGTTGAGGTGGTTGAACACCCACACCTAAAAAACTGAGTCCCGCTTCCACCACAATTGCGGATGCAAAATTAGCTGCAGCCACCACTAATACAGGTCCCAATATATTAGGAAGGATATGCTTTAACAGGATTCTGAGATCCCGGTAGCCCAGTGCCCTGGCGGCCTCCACATATTCCAGATTGCGGGTGGCAATCAATTGACCGCGTACCAGCCTTGCTACATTCACCCACATGGTTAGTCCGACTGCAATAAAAACCTGCCAAAACCCCTTTCCCAATAACAGGGTTATTGCAAATACCAGCAGGAGAGTGGGAATGCTCCAGATCACATTGATCAGCCACATAATCGCCTGGTCCCATTTTCCACCATAATACCCTGCAATGCTTCCGAGAAAAAGCCCGATTGTAAGTGACAAGGCCATTGCGATACCTCCTACCAGTAAACTGATCCGGGTACCAATGATGAGCCGGCTTAGCAGATCACGACCGAATTTATCTGTTCCCAAAAGAAAACGTTGTTCCGTTATGTAACGGTTAGGATTAAACGCATTGGCGGATGGTTGTGCTGAGTTAAAACCTTGGCTGGTGCCAACCTGATCCGTATAAAATAGAGTAAGAGGAAAAGCTTTGGTTTCATATAATTCTTCGTCAATGAATTGTTCTACAATAACAGAATCACGCGTCCATTCATATGTACCGATCGGGATATAAGAAAAGCGATCGGGTTGACCATTCAGCGTTCGTTGCCACCAGGAAATCTTTGGAGGTTGAGGTGATTTCGGAAGCAGCAGGAATCGTTGTCGGAAGCCTGAAGGGCGATTTGCAATTTCAACAATCATGCGGTTTGCATCCGGACTGCTATCGGCGCTGATCCAATAGCCGGAAATTGCCAGCAATAAGGCAAAAATGGCAATAATGCCTCCAATAATGGAAGAAGGTTGTCGTGTTAATTTCAACCACACAGAAGGCAATTCAGTAGACATAAGATAAAAATAAACAATTAGCGTACGTTACGTCCCTTCCATTGATAGCTTCCGAATTGACCAAAGGTTCCGGCTGCAACAGTATAAATAATATGAAGGGGTTGATAAAATGGAAAGCTGGTCACCAGGCGGGAGTAACCGAAAAAATCTCCAACCCCTATCATAAAGGGCCATTCAACCATTATTTTTATAATGAACGCAGGGAATGCGATCCACCAGATCTCTGGCAGAAAGAAACCACCGATCAAAAGAATAAGCAAGAGCAAATTAAGCAGGTAAACTATCAAAAGAATCCATTTGAGCCGTGATTCCTGATAGAATCGGGCTTTGCTCGCCCAGCGTACGCGTTGCTGAAGAAGGCTTTTAATATCGGGCATGGCAGCTGTTTCAACAATAGCTTTTTTACTTTTCAGATAGGCAGATTTGCCGGGAAAGCGGGCTGCAATTTTTTGATGCAGCAGCATATCATCGCCGGAAGCAAGCTGATCAATTCCTTCAAATCCATTGACCTCCAAAAAAGCGGATTTAAGGTAAGAAAGGTTGGCGCCATTACTCATCGCATGAAATCCCCTTGAGATGGAAGCGCCGGTTATTCCCTGAAGGCTTATAAAGTCAAGGGCCTGGAAATTGGTTAACCAGGAAGTTCCGCGACTAATTTTCACAGGTCCGGATATAAAGCAGGCTCCGGTTTTCTGCTGGTAAAAGACATGTTGCTGTATCCATTCGGGAGGCAGTAAACAATCTGCATCAGTAGTCAGTATCAGCTTTCCGGATGCTTCGGCAATACCGGTTTCAATCGCTTTTTTTTTATATGAATTAATTGTCTGTTTGGGTAGTTTGTCTGACAGCCGGATCAGTTTAATCCCTTTGTTCGCATATTCCTCCACGATAAGAGCAGTGTTGTCCTCTGAATGATCATCGATTACAATACATTCCCTCAGGCCAACAGGATAATTCTGTTGCAGATAAGATTCAAGGCATGCCCGGATATTGGCTGCTTCATTCCTGGCTGGAATCAGCACACTGACAGGTATGGACGGTTTGAAATTTTCAGGTATCTCATCCAGCCCGGTAATTGCATTCCAGTTATGAAAATAGAAAGCAATGAGTGCGGCATATACAACCAGCAGTAAAATTGTTATGATTGCCAGTATAGTCATCAGGTGGTTGCATCAGGAGCCAGTTTCGTGAAGAGGCAGCCGGATTGCTGCGGCAATATTAGGTGTAATGGCCGGATCAAGCAAACGGTGCCCCGTTTGTAACAGGACGGTAGTGGTAAATGCGGCATTATGTTCCTGTATCCACCGGCCATGGGAAGGAGGAATGATCCTATCGAATTTTCCGAAAAAAAGTCGCAGGTGCATTCGATTTGCTATCAGTTGATCGTTTAATTCCTCCTGGTTTACTTTAAAGTTTTTATAAAAGGTCCAGCGTTCATACAAATCTTTCCTGGCTTTTTCCTGCATCAGGAATTGAATGGAGAATTTGTAAATACCCGGATGTAAGAGGTTGAGTGTCTTGGCAATTTTCATGGCTTTCAGCAACCAGTTGGGTTGTTGCATGGTAAACTTAAAAAGTCGATTCCCCCAAGCTGTTTGAGTGGCGAGCCAGTACCAGGGGTTACGATGAAAACCATCCGGGGCGAACAGCCATACTTCTTCTATTGGCAACTTGCTCTTGGTCAGCAGACTGCTGACCAGTCGGCCTCCCATGGAATATCCGGCCAGCACAAGGGAATTAAATCCGTGCTCCTGCATCAGCAATCGTATTATTTCCTCCAGCTCTGATGGTGTAAAGGGTGTGGCAAGCTCCCAAATGGATTTGCCGTGAAGCGGCAGATCGGGACAAATGAAGGTACAATCCATGCTCATTTCAGTGGCCAGGGAGTGAAAGGCGGATCCGCTTTCGCCATACCCATGAAAAGCGATAACCCAGCGTGGACCGTTTCCGATCAGCTGATAGTGAAGGCATTGATTCCGGAAGGAAATCTTCATTTTGGAAGCGTATATTTTTCCGTCCGAAATTAGCAGGAAAAGATTGCAGGAATCAAGAAAATTTAGTACATTCGAATAGTTGTTTAACTAACTATATGCCAAACAACCAATTTAAGAAAGGGGAATTATACAGTTTTATTACAGGAAAGGCATCGACAGCAATAGCGAGGCGGTTACAGAAAAAATTCAATTCGGCCCAGCTGAATCTGACCATAGAGCAATGGAGTGTATTGTATCATTTATGGAAGGAGGATGGCATCAGTCAGCAGGAATTGTGTAATGCCACCTTCAGGGACAAGCCAAGTATCACGAGGTTGGTGGATAACCTGGAAAAGTTGAAACTGGTAAAGCGGGTTGCATCGAAAGAAGATCGGCGGATGAATATGATTTACCTGACACCGGAAGCACGTAAGATGCAGGAGGCTTCCATGGAGCTGGCGGAGGAGACATTAAATGAAGCCCTGATTGGAGTGCCGGCTGACCAGGTGGAGATATGCAAGGCGGTGTTGCAGATTGTCTATGATAACCTTAAGTGAGACGTCAGATGTGAGAGGTGAGACGTCAGATGTGTGAAGAAACTGATCCTTTAAATATTTAATCATATAACTATGTCCAGTGCATCCCAACAACAAGCAACCGTTCTTAAAGGCGGTGAGTGGCTGATCAAAGAAAGTTCTCCGTTAGAAACGTTTATTCCGGAGGATTTTAATGAAGAACAGCAAATGGTAAAAGACATGTGTGCCAGTTTCCTGGATACGGAAGTAATACCCATTGTGGACCGGATCGATAAATTGGAGCAGGGCCTTATGCCTTCCCTGGTGGAGAAAGCGGGTGAGCAGGGTTTGCTTGGAACTTCTATTCCGGAGGAATTTGGCGGATTAGGTAAAGATTTCATCACTGCCACCCTTGTCAACGAAGGTTTGGGCGGAGGGTTTTCTTTTTCGGTGGCGGTAGCGGCACATACAGGGATTGGAACGTTGCCCATTTTATATTTCGGAACACCGGAGCAGAAAGCGAAGTACATTCCCAGGCTGGCAACCGGAGAATGGAAAGGAGCGTATGGATTAACCGAGCCGAATTCCGGTTCTGATGCGTTAGGTGCCAAAACCACTGCAAAGTTATCCGAAGATGGGAAGCATTATATTCTGAATGGCCAAAAATGCTGGATTACCAACGGGGGCTTTGCAGATGTCTATACCGTATTCGCCAAAGTGGATGGTGATAAGTTCACCGGATTTATTATTGAACGCGGAATGGAAGGATTTACGCAGGGGCAGGAAGAACACAAAATGGGTATCAAAGGATCCTCCACTGTTCAATTGTATTTTCAGGATTGCAAAGTGCCGGTTGAAAATGTGCTGGGAGAAATCGGTAAGGGGCATATCATTGCCTTTAATATTCTCAATATTGGTCGCCTCAAATTATGTGCGGCTGCACTTGGAGGAGCTAAACGCGCATTCAATACATCCATTGAGTATGCGAATACCCGCGAACAGTTCAAGCAGCCCATCAGCAATTTTGGCGCCATCAAAAACAAGATCGCGGAAATGGCTATCCAGATCTGGGTATGTGAGACGGCACTTTACAGGTCCAGCAAGTGGATAGATAATAAAGAGGTGGAACTTCTTGCAAGTGGCAAACCATTTAATGAAGCATTACTTGGTGCAGCGGAAGAATATGCTATTGAATGTGCCATACTGAAAGTGTTTGGAAGTGAGGTTTTGGACTTTGTGGTGGATGAAGGGGTACAGATACATGGAGGAAACGGCTACAGTGATGAATATGTAATTTCAAAAGCATATCGCGACAGCCGGATTAACCGGATCTACGAAGGAACCAATGAAATCAACCGCTTACTTACAGTGGATATGGTTTTAAAGCGCGCGATGAAGGGTAAACTGGATCTTTTGAACCCTGCTATGGCGGTGATGAAAGAACTGATGAGCATTCCGGATTTTGGTTCTGGTGATGAGCAGCCTTTTGATGCTGAAAAGAAACTCATCGCGAATTTCAAAAAAGCTATCCTGATGACAGCAGGGGCTGCTGTTCAGAAATTGCAGATGAAAATTGAGTCAGAGCAGGAGATCCTGATGAATATTGCGGATATGGCAATTCTGACTTATAATGCGGAATCCGCTTTACTGCGACTGATGAAACTGACTGACCTGCGCGGTGATGCCCAATGCCAGCTGGAAGCCGACATCACCAGAACATATCTGTATGATGTGGCTGATAAGATCAACAAATATGGAAAAGACGCGATCAATGCATTTGCAGAAGGAGATGAACAAAGAATGATGCTGCTGGGATTGAAACGCTTTACCAAAGCGACCGCTTTTAACAGCAAGGAAGCAAGGAGAAGGATATCGGCGAAAATCATAGCTGACAATCGTTATCCACTCTGATAATTCCTATTTTATTTATTGTTTACATGTAAGGAGCCTGGTGCTCCTTTTTTTATTCCTGCAATATTTTGAACATATGTTTAGCTTTTTTTAACAATTCCAGGAAAAATATTAAGTGTTTTATTGACGGTTATAAAGTTTAACATATATTCAACATTGTAACCAAGCTAAAACCATTTATATGTCACGATTGCTGCTTTGGCTCCGTCATGTACGGGGCGATCTATTCCCGTCAATAATCAAATTTCCCAGTTATTCTCTTGAAAGTTAATGTTTTAGGGCCCGGGTTTCTAGCCAGGAAAGAAGGTACATAGGGATACCACAATTAACTCTAATCCAATTCAATCAATTTTAATTTACTTAAATGAATGCATCATTTAAACTAAAGCAGCTAAATAGGAAGAGCCTGGCTGCTATGATGGTGGCAGCGGTGCTTGGAGTGGGGGTATTATCACCATTCCCCGTATTGGCAGCTCCGGAAGGCCATGCAGAAGCACCCTTTCAGCAGAGCCGTGAAATCAGCGGTCGGGTTACGGATGAAAAAGGAAATCCGATTGCCAATGCAAGTGTAACCGTTAAAGGACGTTCTTCCGGTACCACAACCAATGATGATGGTCTGTTTAAATTAACGCTTAGCGAAGGCGATAAGACGTTGGTTTTCAGTTTTGTAGGATTCAAATCGCTGGAATATGAACTGACTGCTTCCAATTCTGTTGCGATCACCCTGTCTGCTGCGAACGAACAGCTGTCGGATGTGGTAGTGGTAGGATATGGAACCCAGCGCAAAGTGACAGTAACGGGTGCCGTGGCTGCCGTAAAGGGAGATGCACTGGTAAAATCTCCGGCTGTTGATTTATCCAACTCCCTGGCGGGTCGCTTACCCGGACTGGTAGTAATTCAAACCAGTGGCGAACCAGGATATGACGGTGCCACCATGCGGATCAGGGGTAGTAATACCCTGGGTAATAGCAGTCCGCTTATTGTAATTGATGGTATTCCGGATCGTGACGGCGGTCTGGGTCGGTTAAATCCAAAAGACATCGAGTCCATCTCTGTTCTGAAGGATGCATCTGCGGCGATCTATGGAGCGCGTGCGGCAAATGGAGCAATCCTGGTTACAACCAAGCGTGGTGCATCAGGCAAGCCCAAGATTACCTACGATTTCAACCAGGGTTGGAGCCAGCCGGCAAGGATTCCCAAGATGGCAAATGCCTATCAGTATGCAACCATTATGAATGAATTACCGATTTACCGGAATGTGGCACCTGGGAACTGGGCTGCAGCCTGGGAATCCATTCAGTCCACAGGTACTTATCCCGGTGTTCCGAGTGTGCAATATTCACCAGAGTCTGTTCAGAAATTCAAGGATGGAAGCGATCCCTGGGGGCATCCAAATACCGATTGGTTTGGAGATGCATTTAAAACCAGGTCGCCCCAATCAAGGCATAATTTACAGCTGACAGGAGGGAATGAAAATGTACGGTATTTTACTTCCCTGGGCTATGTTCACCAGGATGCGTATTATAAGAACTCTGCAACCTATTACAAGCAGTACAATTTCCGTACGAACCTTACTGCCAGGGTGAATCCGTATATCAACGTGAATGTTGGGATCCTGGCAAGACGGGAAGACCGGAACTTCCCTACTGAAAGTGCGGGATCGATTTTCAGGATGCTGATGAGAGGTCGTCCTACCGAGCCGGAAGTATGGCCCAATGGATTACCTGGTCCGGATATTGAGAATGGCCAGAACCCTTATGTGATTACTACAAATGCAACCGGCTATCAGAAGAACCCCACTGATTTTGTACAAGGCAATGGTTCTGTTGAAATTACCAACCCCTGGGTCAAAGGGTTAAAACTCACCTTATCTGGTGCTGTTGATAAAACCACATCCACCAATAAAACCTGGCAGACTCCCTGGAAGCTTTATACCTGGGATAAGATTTCGTATGAAGCGGATGGTGTAACTCCATTACTGGTAGGTGCTGTTCGTTCCAATTTTACGGATCCGAGATTGACTCAGTCTTTTTCTTCCGTTTTGAACACCAACCTGACGGGTATGCTGAATTATGATACCCGTATTGGCGATGATCATTCCATTGGATTATTGGTGGGCGTAACAAGGGAAACTTTTTCAGGAGAAGGATTTCTCGCGTATAGAAGAGATTTTCTTTCAACTGCCGTTGCACAGATTGCAGCAGGTGGAACTGCTAACCAGCGTACAGATGGTACAGCCTATGAACGTGCAAGATTGGGTTATTACGGCCGTGCTCAGTACAACTACAAGGAAAAATACCTGGCAGAATTTATCTGGCGGTATGACGGATCCTATATGTTTCCTGAAGATTCCCGTTTTGGTTTCTTCCCGGGTGTGTTATTGGGATGGAATGTTTCCAATGAAAACTGGTGGAATGTTAAGGCCGTTAATAACCTGAAACTGCGGGCTTCTTACGGCCAGATGGGTAATGATCAGATACTCTATAATGGAGTATTGCAGGAATTTGCGTATCTCTCTATATATGGAAGCGGACAATATCCAATCAATGGCCAGGTACAAAATACCCTGTTTGAAAGGTTACTGCCAAACCCCTTCTTTACCTGGGAACGTGCGCAGAACTATAACATTGGAATGGATGCGAGTTTCCTCGACAATCGCTTTGATCTTACTTTGGAATACTTCTATAATAACCGGACAAAAATCCTGATACCCAATACGGGTGTAACACCGGGATCATCCGGAATTGCAGATCGTCTGCCACCTCAGAACCTGGGTGAAGTAGACAACAGAGGTTTTGAATTTGCATTAAACTATAATGCAAGAGCAGGAAAAGACCTGGTGATCCGTGCCGGTATCAATGGTGGATATGCGAAAAATAAAGTAGTGTTCATGTCTGAAACACCTGGTATTCCTGACTATCAGAGAATGGAAGGAAAACAGATCGGAGCATTCATGGCCTTTCAGTACGATGGTGTATTCAGGGATGTGGAAGATATCAATAAAAACACGATTGACTATAGTGGGGTAACTGGTCAATTATTACCGGGAGACATGAAAATCAGGGATGTGAACGGAGACAATAAGATCAATGCGGATGATGCGGTAAGACTAGATAAAAACAATACGCCCACCTTTAACTATGGTGCAACTTTTGATCTTCGCTACAAAGGCTTTGATTTGAGTATGTTGTTCCAGGGAGCAACGGGAGCATTGATCAGAATACAGACCGAATCAGGAGATATTGGTAATTACCTGGATTATTTCTATAAGAACAGATGGTCTATTGATAATCCGAGCAGTGTACATCCAAGATTGGCGAGCAGAGGAGATACTTACTTCACCGGTGGTAACTATGGTAACAACACCTACTATATGTTCAATAAAAACTATATGCGCCTCAAGAATATCGAGATTGGCTATAGTTTGTCGCCCGAACTGTTACAGCGCATTAAGATCAGCAATCTCCGTGTGTTTGCGAACGGATTGAATGTATTCACCATTGATAAAATGAAAGTGTACGATCCGGAAGCAACCGTTGAGAGTGGTGTTTATTATCCACAGGCGAGAGTAATCAACCTGGGCTTTAGTGTAACTTTTTAAACTAGTACAGATGAAAAAAGGAAAAATAATTACCTCCATTGCATTGGCAGTTTTAGTAACAGCCGGTGCATGTAAAAAAGACTTCCTGAACACGGAACCGCAGAATGAGTTTTCGAGTGAGTCGACCTGGACAGATGGTCCGCTTGCGCAGGCATTCGTGTTTAATGTGTACTCCTACCTGGGATATGGTGGGTTTGAGGAGCAGATGCTGGCGGCTTATACGGATGAAGCGATGTTTACCCATGCGGGAAGAAACATCAACACTTTTACGGAAGCAGCAGAAACCCCATCGAACCCTGCGTGGTTCAGTGGCACTTATAGCTGGAACAATATGTATGAGGCGATACGTGATGCGAACATTGCGATCAATAGATTGCCAGGTGCATCCTTTGATGATCAGCCATTAAAAGACCGGTTATTGGGTGAAGCCTATTTCATGAGAGGCTATTTTTATCAGCAGCTGATGCGTTTCTATGGAGGTGTTCCGCTGGTAAAACGTCCATATGGACTTAATGAAGATTACAGCATTGAGAGGAGCAGTTTTGAAGCAACTGTTGCTTCTATTGTATCCGATCTTGATAGTGCAGCCCTGTTGCTGGATGGTAAACCGGTAACGCCCGGTCGTGCCTCCAAATTAGCGGCAATGGCATTAAAGTCAAGAGTGTTGCTGTATGCTGCAAGTGATTTGCACGATGCGAATACTGCGAAAGCTAAATCTGCTACGCTTAGTTCATTCCCCAATATTGAATTGGTAGCGTACAACGGTGGCGACAGAACTGCACGCTGGCAAGCGGCAAAAAATGCAGCTAAAGCAGTGTTAGATGCAGGCAACGGTTATAAGCTTGAGCTTACTGCTCCGGTATCGGCCGAGGAAGGTAAAAACAACTATGTTTCATTGTCAATGGGTGGCGGCAGTAAGGCAGCGGAAGCGGATGCAGCTGCTGCTGCCGACCTGATTTTCTATCGTACATTATCCGGCTTGTATACGCAGGAAAGCAACTGGCCACTGGGTGGTTTGCATTTTGGAATCAACAATGGTCCGAATGGTTATCATAACTGGGGAGGAAACACGCCCATTCAGCAACTGGTAGATGATTATGAAATGATGGATGGCAGCAAATTTGACTGGAATGATCCGGATCATAAAGCGGATCCATATTCTGGTCGTGATCCGCGCTTTTATGCAACTGTTCTGTATGATGGGGCATCCTGGAAACCAAGACCTGCTGACGTGATCGGGCTTGATCCGGTTAGCCAGATACAGACAGGTTATTACAATAATGGTTCCGGTGTAATCAATGGAATTGATACCCGTTCTTCATCTGTTGAGAACTGGAACGGAACTCGGACGCATTATTATAACCGGAAATTTATAGATCCAAACCCTGCATTACCGGATAACCAATCCAATTTCCAACTGGTACCCTGGCCCTTCGTCCGGTATACAGAAGTTGTGCTGAATTATATTGAAGCCTGTATAGCACTGGGTGAGGAAGCAGACGCGCGCTTATGGCTTAATAGGATTCGTTTCCGTGCAGGTATGCCTGCTGTTGCAGATGCCGGTCAGAACCTGGTAAACCGCTATCGGAACGAAAGACGAGTAGAACTTGCATTCGAAGAGCACAGGTATCATGACGCCCGCAGGTGGATGATTGCTGCTGAAACAGTAGGCAGAGGTATCAAGAGTATCATCGTAAATGGGACACTGAAAAGTGGTGCCACTCCGCATATTCCGTATAGGCGTGATCCGTTGCGGTATAACTATACCTACACTGTAGTGGACAATAACGAAAATGAACGGAGGAAATGGGATGATAAAATGTATTACCGTCCTATTCTGAGGGATGAAATGAATCGGAATGACAAGCTGATTCAGAATCCAGGATACTAATAAAAAAGATCAGAAGAATAAAAAAGAATCTATTCCTAAATTGGGATAGATTCTTTTTATATAGTCCTGTTTCATGAAATTATATTTACACCTATTACTTTCAGCGGTATTTTTTATAACGGCCTGCAATAACCGAAATGAGCAGGATCCCGCTCAGGCGGAGTCTGCACTTTTTGAATTATTACCCTCTGAGTATACCGGAATCAGCTTTGAGAATAAACTGACAGAAGGATTGAATACCAATATCCTGATGTATGAATATTTTTATAACGGAGCAGGTATAGCAACGGGAGATTTTAATGCGGATGGTCTGGAAGATCTGTATTTCACCTCCAACATGGGAGAGAATAAATTTTATCTCAACAAAGGTGATTTCAAATTTGAGGATATCACGCTGCAATCACTGGCTGGTGGAAGGCCCGGGCCGTGGAAATCGGGTGTGAATGCAGTTGACATTAACGGAGATGGCAGACTCGATATTTATCTCTGTTATTCCGGAGCCCTGCCGGCAGAAAAAAGAAAGAACCAGTTGTTTATTAATACCGGAAATTCTCCTTCCGGAATTCCAATTTTTGAAGAGCAAGCCGAAGCGTACGGCCTTGCGCATGCAGGATTCAGCAACCAGTCTTATTTTCTGGATTATGACCGGGATGGCGACCTTGATATGTTGCTGATGAACCATAATCCCAAGAACCTGCCGATTCTGAATGATGTACAAACAAAGCAGCTAAATCAGCAGGACAATCAGGAGAAGGGAGTCAGACTATTCAGGCAACAGGGAGGAAAATTTGAAGATGTTACAATGGGATCCGGCATTAATGGATCTGAACTTTGTTATGGCCTTGGAATTGGAATTGGTGATTTCAACAACGATGGCTGGCCGGATTTTTATCTATCCAATGATTATGCAGTACCGGATTACCTCTATATCAACAACAAGAGAGGAGGGTTTACCAATCAGCTGGAAACTGCAATGGGGCATATCAGCCAGTTTTCCATGGGCAACGATGTTGCCGATATAAACAATGACGGTTTAACGGATATTTTTACGCTGGATATGTTGCCTGAAGACAATCGCCGGCAAAAATTATTAATGGCTCCTGATAATTACGAGAAGTTTTCGGTTAACCTCAACAACGGATTCTATTACCAATACATGCGCAACATGTTGCACCTGAACAATGGTAATGGAACCTTTAGTGAAATTGGTCAACAGGCCGGTGTATCAAATACGGATTGGAGCTGGTCTGCCTTGCTGGCGGATTTTGATAATGATGGCTGGAAGGACCTCCACATTACAAATGGGTACCTGAAAGATTTTACCAATCTTGATTTCATTCACTATATGAATTCCTATATCGAACAAAAGGGAAGATTGCAAAGGGAAGATGTGATGGAAATCATTCAGCAAATGCCATCGTCCAATGTAAAAAATTATATTTTCAGGAATTCAGGATCAGCCTCCTTTACAAACAGGACAGCAAATTGGGGACTGGATCGGGTATCGAATAGTAATGGGGCGATATATGCGGATCTGGATAAGGATGGTGATCTTGACCTGGTGGTGAATAATATCAATCAGCCTGCTTTTGTATACAGGAATAGTTCGGAAAAGCAGCCGGTGCGTCATTATCTCGGCGTAAAATTAATTGGCCTGGCACCCAATAGCCAGGGCCTGGGGGCTAAACTTACCTGTTACAGCAAGAGCGGGATGCAGGTACTGGAGCAATATCCTGCGCGCGGTTATTTATCAACTGTTAGTTATCAGTTACATTTTGGAACCGGGAAGGATTCGATAGTGGATTCACTTGTTGTAACATGGAACAGCGGGAAAGTGCAGTTGTTGAAACAGGTTAGCACCAACCAGGTAATCACATTGCAGGAGAAAGATGCAACGGAAGCATTCCGAATCCCAATCAAAGCGACTCCTTTATTCCTGGAAGTTGAAAGTCCCGTTAAACATACCATTCCTGATAATCCTGTCAATGACTTTAACCGGCAACTGCTGTTACTGCACCAGTTTTCACATGAAGGTACCTGTATGGTGAAAGCGGATGTAAACAAGGACGGACTGGAGGATATTTTAATCGGAGGAAGCTCGGGAGAGCCAACAGCCTTGTACATTCAAACCACAGGAGGCAGATTTAACCGTAAAAAAATTGAAATATTTGAGCAGGATAAGCAATACCATGATGGTGCAATAACCGTATTTGATGCTAACGGTGATGGGTACCTGGATATTTATGTGGCCGGGGGAGGTTATCATGAATTTCAACCGAATGATGAAAAACTG
Source organism: Flavipsychrobacter sp. (assembly GCA_016787265.1). Taxonomy (GTDB): domain Bacteria; phylum Bacteroidota; class Bacteroidia; order Chitinophagales; family Chitinophagaceae; genus Flavihumibacter. Next base: position 212,147 of record JAEUVF010000010.1, read on the forward strand.
CAGGATCGATTGTACCTCCACAAAGGCAACCTGGAGTTTTTAAAATCAAATGGGTTGCCGGAATTGCGTTCCAGTAGTTCTACGATAGCTGTGGAAGATATCAATGGAGATGGCGCATTGGATTTGTTTGCAGGAGGAAGAGTGATTCCCGGCAGGTATCCGGAAACTCCCCGATCCGCTATATTGTTGAATGATGGAAAAGGAAATTTCAGAAATGCAATTGCTGAACTGGCACCAGAACTGGAAAAAGCGGGAATGATAACAAAAGCCGAGTGGGCGGACCTGGATGGAGATAAGAAAAATGAATTAATTGTAGTAGGTGAATGGATGCCCGTGATGGTGTTTGCTAAAGAAGCAGGAAAGCTTCAAAACCGGACCGGGAATTTTCTACCGGATGCTGAACCGGGCTTCTGGAATACGGTAGTAGTAGCAGATGTAAACAGGGATGGAAAACCGGATCTGCTGGCAGGGAATCTTGGCTTGAATACCCAGATCCGCATTAGCAAGGAAGAACCTGCTGAATTATATTATGGTGATTTTGACGGGAATGGTTCAGTTGATCCGATTTTCAGTATGTACCTGCAGGGGAAACGATATCCCTATCTGACGAGGGACGAATTAATCGGACAACTACCGGTAATGCGTAAACGATTTGCAAGTTTCAAAAGCTATGCAGATGTTACTATGGAAGAGCTGTTTCCTGAATCTGAATTAAAGAAGGCCGGCTATTTAAAGGCGACCCAGGTTGAAACCACCTTGTTTCTCAGTACCGCTGGCGGTAAGCTGGTGAAATCGGCATTGCCATATGAGATCCAATACTCGCCGGTATATGCCATCCTGCCAATGGATGTAGATGGAGATGGTCAGCTTGATTTTGTATTGGGAGGTAATACCCGTTCTGCAAAAATCAGGCTGGGTAAGATGGATGCTTCCTATGGTGGAGTGTTAAAAGGAGATGGCAAAGGAGGTTTCAAATGGCTTTCCAGCCACGAATCCGGACTGGTTATCCGGGGTGATTTACGATCCATTTTACAGTTAAATGATAGGCTGCTGTTTGGTGTTGTTGGAGAACCTGTGAAAGCATATAGTATCCGAAAATAAAAGAGGTGTTTTCTGCTGGTAAAAATAGAATCCTGCACTGGGTTGTAATATCCTCAGTAATTGCAGCTTCTGCCTGCAGGCAAACTGTTTTGCCTCCTCCATCGGATGTTGAACTTGTAACAGCCTGGGCTGATATGGCTACTTATCTGACTCAGCACACTCCTTCAAATTCCCCCACGTTTGCATCCAGAGCTTTTGGATATATCGGGCTGACCATGTATGAATCAGTTGTGCAGGGTTATTCCGGTCATCAATCCGTTGCACCACAGTTAAACGGGTTGGGAGTATTGGAGAAGCCCGAAAATGATAAGGTCTATCATTGGCCGCTTGCCTTAAATGCCGGACAGGCAGAGATACTAAGATCTGTTTATGTTCAAACAAGTGGAGCCAATAAAAAAAGAGTCGATTCACTGGAAGCCGCATTTGAGCAGCGATGGAAAAATGAGGGAATTGATAGGGAGCAGTTTGTACGATCCATTCATTATGGTAAAACGATCGCAAGGGAAATTTTTGAGTGGTCAAAATCAGATGGAGGGCATCGGGCATATTTAAAAAATTTTGACAAAACGTTGCCAGTCCGTTCCTTCCCCGGTTCCTGGAAACCGCCGTTGTATGCACAATCGTTCAGTCATTATCCGCTTCATCCGCATTGGGGTAAGAACCGTTGCTTCCTGGAGGCGAATGCTGCAACAGAAGCCCCTGTGCCATTAACGTATGATACTACTCCGGGGTCAGCATATTATGAGCAATTCAGACAGGTCTATGAGAAGAGTAAGGAATTAACACTTCTGGAAAAGGAAGCTGCTATCTGGTGGGGAGATGATCCGGATCTGAGCTTTACGCCACCTGGTCATTCCTATTCAATGGGAACCATTGCTATCCGCCAGCGGAAACCGGATCTAATTACTTGCGCAGAGACATATGCCCGGCTGGGCATCGCCGTTGCAGATGCATTTCGCAACTGCTGGAAATGGAAGTTTCAGTATTTCACAGAGCGGGCAAATACCTTCATTCCCGAACATATTGATTCAACCTGGGAGTCCTTCTGGCCTGACCCGCCATTTCCGGCATTTCCATCCGGACATGCAATGCAGGCGGCAGCGGCAGCAACTGTATTAACCGATTTGTATGGTGATAAGTTCCCGTTTGCAGATAGTTCTCATGTGGGAAAACCGGAAGATCCTATCCGTAAAGTTGGATTTAAAGCAAGGAGCTTTGATTCGTTTTGGGCTGCTGCGGAAGAAACAGCCAATTCTCGTTTTTATGGAGGCATTCATATACCAATTGATAATGAGAAGGGGCTGGAAAAGGGTAAAGAAATAGGAACCAATATAAATCGCCTCAAATGGAAAAGGTAATTGTTCTGTTGATCAATCTTATATTGTTTGCCTTATCACCAATAACGGCACAGCTCAAATTTACAGATATCAGTTCAGCGGCGCGGATTCAACATGTTTATAAGGTCCATGAAGGACTATTTGGCGGTGGTGCCTGCGTATTTGATTTCAATACGGATGGCTGGGAAGATATATATATAACCGGGGGCAAAAACTCAGATCAGTTGTATAAAAACAATGGCGATGGAACCTTCACAGAAATGCTCGTTTCAGCAGGATTAACAGATACCAGGAAGTATGTAACCAATGGAGTTTCCAGTGCGGATATTAACAGGGATGGATGGCCGGACCTGGTCATAACGACCATGACTACCCTAAATAATCCACCTCCTATTCCAAGAGCCATCAATTTATTATTTCTCAATAAGGGAAATGGCAGCTTTCAGAATCTAACCAGAGAATTTGGGCTGGATCAATTGTATTCTTTCAGTACAGGCGCCAGTTTTGGTGATATCAACGCGGATGGATGGCCTGATCTTTACATCGGGAATTATTTCACTGAATTTACCGGTAACCTCGGAAATATAACAGATGAAACGGTAGTTGGCGCGAATCAGATTGCAAAAGGATATTTGTTTCTGAATGAAAACGGGAAACGCTATCGTGAAGTTGGGGCCGGTTATGGTTTAAACACTGCCGGATTTGGATTTGGAGGAGTATTTACAGATTATGATAATGACCGGGATCAGGATCTATACATCAACCATGATTTTGGGTATAAGCGTACGGCCAACCTGTTGTATGAAAATAAATATCCGTCGGTGTATTTTCAGGAAGTTGGAAAACAAACGCAGATGGACCTGCGCATCAATTCAATGAGTGCAGCTGTTGGCGATTACAACAATGATGGCTGGATGGATTACTATATGACCAATATCCGGTTTAACTGGTTTATGGTAAATGAGGGGAAGGGAAAATTTTTCGTCAATCGGGTAAAAGAGTTAGGGTGCAATTATGTTGCTATCAGTTGGGGTGCAAATTTTGCCGACTTCGACCAGGATGGCGATTTGGATTTGTATGTTGCCAATGGTGATTTGAATCCAAATTGTAATCCGATCGGAGATTATTTTTTTGAAAATATCGGAGGAAAATTTCAGGAAACAGCCAAAGCGGTTGGATTGCAGGATTATGGAATAGGGAGAGGTTCTGTCGTATTTGACTATGATAAAGACGGAGACCTGGATGTACTGGTGGTGAACCAGGAGGCTATCTGTCCGGATTACCCGGCCAGTTCTGTAACGCGTTTATACCGTAACGATTCAAAAACAGGCAACTGGTTGTCCGTTGCCTTGCAGGGTGTGGAGGCGGAACCTGAGGGAATAGGATCCCGGATCAGGATTGTGGTTGGAAAAACAGCCATGATCAGGGAAATTGATGGAGGCGGATCAAGTCATGTTTCTCAGAATACCCTCCGGGCGCATTTCGGGATAGGGTCTAATCAGAAAATTGATTCTGTAATAGTCGAGTGGACAGGTGGTAATAGGCAGGTGCTCACGAATGTGCAACCCAACCAGTTTTTATTGATCCGGGAAGTACCAAAGCCTGCAAAAAAAACGAATTGGATTTACCTTATCATTGCGGGAGGGGTTGTTTTAGCTGGATTGACGGGCTGGGTACTAAGGCAAAAAAAATCGTAGTTTCAACACTTTAAAGCAAGCAAATATGGATACACAATCGCGACGTGAATTCATTTCATCAACCGGAAAAGCAACTATTATGAGTGGATTAGGACTGGGCGCAGCTTCTGTGGATAGTGAATCAGCCCAACTCAAAAACAGGTTTATTCACCACGTATTCTTTTGGTTGAAAAATCCTGAAAACCAGGAAGACAAACAAAAGCTGATAGCGGGTTTGCAAAAACTTACCAAAGCCAAAACAATTGAGTCGGCTCATATTGGTGTTCCGGCTAATACCAGCAGGGAGGTGATTGAACGCAGTTACCAGGTGTCCTGGTTGCTGGTATTTAAAAATGATGCAGACCAGGAAGTTTACCAAAGTGATCCCATACATCTCAAATTTATTGAGGAATGCAGTATGCTTTGGGAGAAAGTGGTGGTTTATGATAGTGTTCAGGCAGGATAAAAAAAGATTCCTGGCTGCGCTTGTTAGAAAACGGACAGTCCAGGAACTCTACCAGAAGTGATCCTCTGCACCTTCCAAATTAATCGAACCGTGCAGTATTTTTAAAGCACCATGATTTTGATTGCCTCACCATTCACCTGCATTACATACATGCCCTTTTGCAGTCCCTGGTGATCAAAAGCGTGACGGTTGCTATTGAAGTTGATTTGTTTTACAAGTTGGCCTGAGAACGAATACAATTTGATATTTCTTGTCTTGGTCTCAGAGAAAATCAGTTCGGTACGACCTACCTGGTTAATAACACGCATGGTGCTGAAGCTTTGATTGATCCGGATAACATCTGAATATACCATACGATCCAGGATGTTTACACCACGAATACGATAGAAACCATTCTGTAAAGGTGTTTTATCAATGAAGGTGTATTGACCGGTGCGACCGTTAACCGTTGCCACCTGTCCGATGTTTTCATATTTCATTCCATCTGCTGAACGTTCAATATAAAAGGTTTTAGCTTCGTGGTTGTCTGCTGTAGTAAAGTTGATGCGGTTCTGGCCGTTTTCAGCAAAACCTTTGATGCTGGTGAATTCAAGAGGAAGGGTACCAAAGTCAAAATAATAACCGGTAGTAAACTGAACAAAATTGTTTTGACTGTTAGGGTGAAAGCCACCGTTCATTCGAATTCTTCCTGTTAACGTGAATCCACCTGCAAGACTGGCATCTAAAAGGTAAACGGTTTCAGATGTATTACCACTCAGTGAATACGACTCATGTATGGCCTGTCCGTTTAATTCCAGTTGATCGATAGTCATTGTACCTCTATGACCATTGTTATTACCCAGAGACAGATTCATTTGTATATAGTTCATATTCTGAAGGTCTGCTCTCCTTGAATTACCAACAAAATCACGGATGTTCTGAATTCTTCCACTTTGGTTTGCACGTCTTGTTGTACCTGAATATGCAGCGGTTTGATTTGTGAATTCGTTGTTCTGAGGGTTGTAGCTTATTGAAAAACGAATTTCCGGTTGATTTTGAAAAGTATAGTTTTGACGCTCTGAGCTATTGGATAAGTTAGGGGTACCATAGTTTACTACTGCATTATTTCTACTGGGATTTATATCCTCGATACGTTGAGCCAGTAATGCATTTGATCTGTTTGCAGGAATTGCCCCGTTGTTGAACTGCGCTTCGCTGGTAACAGCGCATAAGATGGTCAGGCAGAGCATGAGCATGCTCTTGTAAAAGATAGTTTTCATTTCTGGTACGATTAATTGTTTAATCGGCTTTTGGTAGGACGAGGATCGATTCTGGTATAGGGTAGATAAGGTTTTATCTTTAGATCGGTATAAGGTTTCTACCGATGACAAGACAAAGGTAAACACTTAGTTGAAATCTACTAAGGGTAAGCACCTATATTCGATTACTGGGCGAATTCCTTCGACGAATAGCATTTTTACCCGAAAAAAACCGTAGTTCTTCGGGTCTAACCGTATTTTCTGCAGGGATTGAGGAGGGTACTCAGCGGCGTTCAAGTGCAGCAGCTGCGGCTTCATCAACCATCCAAACGGTGGCTCCTGCTATCGATTGAACTGATTGAGAAGGGTATTCTTCGATATCTCTTGGGCCCTCCAGCACATTTGCCAGTGCTTTTGCTTTACCCTGGCCGGTAGTAAGAAATAAGATGCAGCTTGAAAGATTTGCGATGGGTCGGGTAATGGTTACCCGGAACATATCCTGTTGGGGCAGGAAAAAGGAGCTGCACCAGCGGGTGTTTTCATGGATCACTTCTGTATGGGGAAATAAGGAGAGCGTATGCGCATCATCGCCCATTCCAAGTATCAGAAGATCAAAGCTATGTGGTTGATTATCAAAATACTGGTGTAAGATTTTTTCATAGGCGGCGGCGGAATCAGCGGGACTGTCGAAATCGGTTCGCATGATATGGATTTGCTCTTCCGGGATGTTTACCCTGTTAAGCAGGGTATCATAAGCCATACGGGCATTATTACGTTCATCTTCCAGAGGTACATATCGTTCATCACCCCAGAACACATGGATTTTACTCCAATCAACCTGGCTTTTTAGTGGATCTTCAGCGAGTAACTGATGCAGGCGTTTGGGGGTGGAGCCGCCAGACAGACAGATGGTAAATCGATCCTGCCGGTTCAGCACTTCTCTTATGCGGTGAACGATGAAATGTGCTGCCTCTGAAGCAACCGCTTCAGCGTTGGGGAAGATGTGGAGTTGCATATAAGTATGAGTAATCAGCGTTCTTTATGGGGTTCGGGTAGAGAGGCCCAATTCCGGCCATCCCGGGCGATCAGGGCTTCAGAGTCCTCGGGTCCCCAGGACCCGGGGGAATAATTCGGGAAGTCGACCGGCGGACGTTGTTGCCAGGCTTCGAGTATAGGCATAATCACTTTCCAGGCAGCAGCTACCTGGTCTTCCCGCATGAAAAGGGTGGCATTTCCTTCCATCACATCCAGAAGCAGGGTTTCATATGCTTCGGGTTCATGCTCTTCGTATGCATCCTGGTAACTGAAGATCATATCAACCGGATTGAGGGTGAGATCCTGTCCAGGTCGTTTAGCCTGGAAACGCAGGCGGATATCCATTTCCGGAGCAATACTTATGGTCAGGCGATTCGCTCTCCAGGTTTCAGCTGATTCCGGAGGGAAGGCATAATTCGGTGCCGCTTTGAACTGAACAGTAATAATGGTTTCCTTATCAGCCATCCGTTTACCGGTGCGCACATAAAAGGGTACATCCTGCCACCGCCAGTTATCAATATAAAACTTAACTGCTGCAAAAGTTTCTACGGGAGAGTCGGTGATCACATTTTTCTCCTGGCGATATCCTTCCACTTCCTTGCCTTTCATCCATCCCGCGCTATATTGTCCGCGTACTGCCATTTTGTGAACTTCTTCTTTTGAAATTTTCCGGATGGCATGGAGGACGTCCACTTTTTTATTCCGGATCTCATCGGCATCAAAGCTTACTGGGGCTTCCATAGCTACCATACAAAGTAGCTGCAGGATATGGTTTTGTACCATATCCCGAAGGGCTCCCGAGCTTTCATAGAAATCACCCCGGCCTTCCACTCCAACGGTTTCGGAAGCGGTAATCTGTATATGATCGATATAATTCCGGTTCCAGATAGGTTCAAACAGCGCATTGGCAAAACGAAGTGCCAGGATATTCTGAACCGTTTCCTTACCCAGGTAGTGATCGATCCGGTAAATCTGTTTTTCATCAAACATGCCTGCCAGCAGTTTATTAAGCTCCAGTGCTGATGCCAGATCATGTCCAAATGGTTTCTCTACCACCACACGGGTACATTTGGTGTCTGAACAGATATTCAGAGGGCCAAGTTTACTAACGATGCCCGGCACCAGTTGAGGTGCTACAGCCAGGTAAAAGATTACATTGGGATGTTCACCGTATTCGGCTTCTTTTACTTTTACGATCTCGGCTATTTTTTCAAATTCGGCTTCATTTTCGGCATCCATCTGGAGATAGGCAACATGATTGGCGAACACCTGCCATTTGCCACCCTGGTCATCTTTACGGCGACTGAATTGCTGAATGCCATTAAAGAGATGTTTTCGATAGGAGTCATTATCATATGGGCGACGCCCGATACCAACGATATCAAATTTTTCGGGCATCCATTCGTCAATAAAAAGATTATAGAGAGCCGGAGAAAGTTTGCGATGATTGAGGTCACCGCTTCCACCGAAGATAAATATCAGAGAGGAGGCAGGTCTTTTATGTGTAGCAGACATGGTTTTTTGCTTTGTTGAATTTTCAGTTCTCAGGTCCATTGGGTATGAAATTTCCCTTCGCGATCCACTCTTTCATAGGTATGCGCACCAAAATAATCGCGCTGTGCCTGCAGCAGGTTCAGCGGTAATCTTCCGGTGGTGAAAGCATCGTAATAACTGAGGGCCGTCATGTGTCCTCCTGCGGTGAAACCATTTAATGCTGCAAGGCTGAGGATTTTTCTCAGGGAACTTATCTGGCCGGATATCACGGTTGCGATCTTTTCATCAAGCAGTAAATTGCTGATAGCAGGGTTACGAAGATAGGCTTCGTAAAATGTTTCCAGCAGGGTGGAACGGATAATACAACCACCGCGCCACACTTTCACTGCATTGTGCAGGGGAATATCCATCGACAATTCTTTGGAGGCGGTATGCAACATGGCCATACCCTGAACATAGGAGAGAATGACTGCGGCAAAAAGGGCTTTGCGACAATCTTCAGCGAGTGCAGTTTTATCGATGGAAAGTGATTCGGTTACAGATGAATGGGTATGCCGACTGACTAATTCACTGTGAAGTTTTTCAGCGCTAATGCGATCTGTTTTTAAAGCAGACATTGCCCGCATAGTAACAGCCATATCAATTGTGGGAATGGCAACGCCCAGGTCCATCGCAATTTGGGAGGTCCATTTACCAGTGCCTTTGGAGCCGGCTTTATCCAGTATCTGATCAACCAGGTGCGTACCGGTTTCCGGATCCATCTGCTGGAAGATGGAGGCGGTAATTTCAATCAGGTAGGATTTCAGTTCACCTTCGTTCCAGTTGCTGAAAAGCTGATGAAGTTCTTCATTGGTGAAGTTTCCACCCCGCCTGAGCAGGTCATAGGTTTCACAGATGAGTTGCATAATCGCATATTCGATACCGTTATGCACCATTTTCACGAAATGTCCGGCAGCGCCTTTGCCCATATAATCCACGCAGGGTTCATTATTTACTTTGGCAGCGATGGAGGACAGGACCGGTTTTAGTTGTTGCCAGGCAGTTTCGTCTCCACCGGGCATCATGGAAGGACCAGTGCGGGCGCCTTCTTCGCCACCGGAAACTCCGATCCCGATAAAATGAATGCCTTTGGGTTGCAGGTATTCATACCGGCGAAGGGTATCGGTATAGTAGGTATTGCCACCATCGATGATAATATCGCCCTGGTTAATCAGAGGCAGGAGGCTTTCAATAACATCGTCTACCGGTTTACCGGCTGGAACGAGTATCATTATACGGCGGGGCAGGGAAAGTTGTGCCACCATTTCCTCCAGGGTATTTACACCTTTCACGATGGTGCCAGGTGTAGCCGAAGCTTCAAAGTCCCGGGTTTTCTGAGGGTCTTTATCAAAACCGATAGCTTTAAAGCCGTGATCGGCAACATTCAGCAGGAGGTTTCGGCCCATTACACCGAGCCCTACCATGCCGAAATCAAAGGTTTGGTTGTCCATTGCAGTTGGTTGGATAGGCCGCAAAGGTAAGCAGCAATGCTGAACCATTGGTCAGCATTCTGCCAGATGCTTATGAAACCTATGCAAACGTTTTACCGGCTTTATACCCTTTTGCTGCATAATACAGGATATAGAGGTAAGCCGGAGCTGAGCAAAGGAAGAAGGAAAGCTGGTTGGATAGGCCCTGTGTATCTTTCAGCCAGCCATATAGGGGTGGAATAACTGCACCACCTGCAATACCCATGATCAGGAAAGCGGATCCGATTTGAGTGTATTTACCAATCCCGTCAATTGCCAGCGGGAAGATGGCGGGCCACATGAGGGCATTCGCGAGTCCCAGTGCTGCAATCAGAAAGATAGCGGTATATCCGGATGAAAAATAAATACCAATGGAAATCAGGATCCCGAGAATGGCAGAATAGCGCAGGGCACTCTGTTGGGAAAGGTATTTTGGAATCGTGAAAATGCCGATAATGTAACCCAATAACATAGCGAAGAGGGTATAGGAAGTAAAATATTTGGTTTCATCCAGACTCATCCCCATTGATTTACCATAAGTTCCGATAGCGTCACCAGCAAGCACTTCAACACCCACGTAAAGAAACAGACAGAGTACTCCAAGCAACAGGTGAGGGTAGGAAAATACGGAGCTGCGGGTACTATTTATGCCATTTGAGTCTTCCGTTGGTTCATCAATTTCAGGTAAACCGGAGCGATAGGTAAGGAAAGCAAGGATAAAGAGGCAAATAGCGATCACGATATAGGGAGGGATGATCCTGGCTGTGAGTTCAGTCAGCAGTTCGGATTTGAGCACGGGATCGGTGGTAGCCAGCACTTTTTCTTCAATGGCCTGCGCATTTTTCAGCACGATTGCACCCAGGATAAGTGGACTGAGGATGCCGGCAATCTTATTACAGACACCAAGTATGCTGATTCGTTTGGCTGCGCTTTCTATTGGTCCGAGTATACTGGCATAAGGGTTGGAGGCGGTTTGTAGCAGTGCGAGTCCGGCTCCCTGCACAAACAGGCCAACCAGGAAAAGCGGGAAACTTCGATCATTGGCAGCCGGAATAAAAATGAGGGAACCCAATGCCATAACAGCGAGGCCAAATGCCATACCATTTTTATAGCCGGATCTTTTAAGAATCCATGCGGAGGGAATGGCGAGAAAAAAATAGGCCATATAAAAGGCGGTAGTTACAAAGAAAGCCTGCATGTCTGATTCCAGTTCACAGGCCAATTTCAGGAAAGGTATCAGGGTACTGTTCAACCAGGTAATAAAGCCAAAAATGAAAAACAAAACGGCGATGATAGCCAGCGCATAGGCCTGACTTTTAGGTGCTTGTGTTTGATTCATGCTACTTAATTCAGGACTTTAAAATACAATGTTCAGCAGAATAAATCGTACGCAATCGTTTCCGTGTGTAATTTGCAGCTTTTAATTTAAGTATGTTGAAGAACCGGAAAGCCGCGCTGAGCTTCATTTTCATTACTCTCATAATTGATGTAACAGGATTGGCAATTATTATTCCGGTTATACCCAAACTGATCAGTGAATTGATTGATGGGAATGTAAGTGAGGCCGCAGGTTATGGAGGATGGCTGGGATTTGCTTATGCAATCACTCAATTCGTTTGTGCGCCGGTGTTAGGTAATCTGAGTGATCGGTTTGGCCGGAGGCCCGTGTTATTGTTTTCGTTGCTGGGATTCGGGATGGATTATATATTAATGGCCTTTGCCCCTACAATCGGGTGGCTTTTTGTTGGAAGGATCATCGCAGGATTATTTGGTGCGAGTATTACAACTGCTTCAGCTTATATAGCAGATATCAGTACACCTGAGAACAGGGCGCAGAATTTCGGGATGATCGGAGCCGCTTTCGGATTGGGATTTATTATCGGACCGGTTATTGGGGGTATTTTGGGTGAATATGGTGCGCGGGTACCTTTTTTTGCAGCAGCCGGATTGAGCCTGCTGAATGCATTATATGGTTATTTTGTTTTACCCGAATCCTTACCGTTGGTCAACAGGCGAAAATTTGAATGGAAGCGGGCCAACCCGTTGGGAGCTTTCAAACACCTGCGTAAGTATCCGGAGGTATCCGGGCTGGTGATTTCCCTGGTATTGATTTATGTAGCTGCGCATGCGGTGCAAACAACATGGACCTATTATAACATTGAGAAATTTGGCTGGTCAGAGCAAATGATCGGGTATTCCCTGGGTTTGGTGGGCTTGATGGTGGCGCTGGTGCAGGGAGGATTAATCAGGCTGGTGATGCCCAGGCTCGGGTATCAGCGAAGCATTTATACCGGCTTGTTTCTGTATAGCCTTGGTTTTTTGCTATTCGCATTTGCTACGGAAACCTGGATGATGTTTGTTTTTTCAGTAGTGTATTGTTTGGGTGGTATAACGATGCCCTCTATACAAGGTTATATATCCACGGTGGTTCCTGCCAGTGAACAGGGTGAGTTGCAGGGAGGATTAACTGGTTTGATGAGTGCTACATCCATTGTTGGACCGCTTCTGATGACCAATCTGTTTGCCTTTTTTACGAAAAGCGGCACATCCTATTATTTCCCGGGTGCTCCGTTCCTGGCCGCCGCAGTATTGGTATTAATCAGCGGATTACTGGCCAAAAAAGCATAAACAGAGAATACTATTTGGCAGTACCAGGATTTAAGCCTAAGTTTGCGCCGTTATTGAGTTGTTGATCCCGGTTAGGATCGAGTTATTCTGCTACGCAAATTCTGCTATCTGATTTCTCCCGCCCGTATCGTATCGCTCATTTTTTATTTATCTTTTTTTTATTTACATGAACATTTACGTTTCAAACCTGAGCTTCAATGTTGAAGACGAAGACCTGAGAGAATTTTTCGCTGAGTATGGCGAAGTAACATCTGCCCGTGTTATCATGGACAAATTCACCAACAAGAGCCGTGGTTTCGGTTTTGTTGAAATGTCTGATGATGCAGCTGCCCAGAAAGCAATCGCTGAACTGGATGGTGGCATGGTTGAAGGTCGTGCTATCCGCGTAACTGTTGCCAAGCCTCGTGAAGAGCGCAGCAACAACGGTGGTGGTGGTAACCGTCGTTCTTTCAGCAACAACAACAGCGGAAGCCGCTGGTAAACTGATTTAACCGGTCAGGTTAACCTGACCGGTTATTCTTTCTCTTTCTATTCCACGATGCGTTCCATTCGTGTCAGTTTTCCCTCTACGTTAATTCCTTCTACAATTATTCTCCAGCGTTTTGTACTATCGTTATTGTAAACGGTAAACAGAATTCTTCGGTTATCCTTTTCTGTTATAATGAATGGATTCCAGAATAAGGTCGTGCGATTGTCTTCCTGATCATGCCGCTGTTCATAACGCATATAATCAGGAGAATAAAATTCTTTCTGGGGTACATATCCCGGAATAGTGGCAAAATTCAATCCTTTTATATTCTCGTTGGCTGCGGCCCCTTTTTTGGTATAAACCGCAATAGCTCCTCCACTACCACCACCTGGTGCACCCAGAAAGGGGGGGCGGAATACTTTCACCATGGCCACATCGGTCATCGGAATGTTTTGGACCATGGAAACATCACTAATCATTTCATTCAGAAACAGGGAAGGCACCCCACCTCTCCAGTTCATGGACATGTTATTGCCCATTCCTGAAATCTGTAATCCGGCAACTCTTCCCTGGAGATACTGCAGAACGGTCATGGCCCCTCGTGCAGCCATATCATCTTCAACTATAAACGTATAATCATTCTGACCACGGAATAATCCGGAAGTATACTCTTCTTCCATTTTTTCCTGTTTGGATTTAACTTTTGCAGTTACTGTAACTCCTTCCAGGGTTTGAACCTTACGGGAGGCTTCTGCCGCTGCGAGATTTTTTTCTCCCATCAGCAGTGATTTTTGAATTGCTCTCGGATCTAGCCTGGGAAAAACAGGCAAAGGTTTACTGGCAGTGGAAAATGGAATTGCTGCTGGTAAAAAAGCGGGCTTCACATCAATCAGTGCTTTGGTGGTCAGCAATTTGTTTTTATCGTTGTTGAACTGGTAATAAAGTTTTGCAGTATCATAAAAGACCATACCACCCAACCTGAAATTTCCATCGCTGGCAACCGGTATGGAAAGAAATTGCTGTCCTCCGCCTTTTAGGGTGAGGATCCCTGTTAGTTCCTGGTTGGTGAGTTCGCTTTTCGTAAGGCCACTGACTTTCCCATTAGCGGTAATATAATCTTCGGGACGGTGTTTAATTTCAGGAAATTTTCCAGCCAGCACATCTTCCCATTTGAATCTGCGCCATCCATTGGTCATCATTACCAGATCAAGATGTTTTGCTACAGAATCCGCTTCACTGGAGAAATAATAGCCCGGTTGATGGATATAGCCTTTTAAATCCGGACTAAGCAATAATCCGGAATAGATATCTTCTTCACCTTTTTGAACCGGGTTAATATCAGCATCGGTTATAGACATAGACAGGTTACACTGAATATCATCTGGCACATCCACCTGGATTACATTCCGATCCCGTTTAGTCATGCCTTTCAGGGGTACATTTACATCTGTAATGAAATAATAGTCCTGGCGGTTTACAAATACGATCCTTTCGGCCAGGGGTTTATTGTCATCTGTGAACAGGGTTACCTGAACAATCCCGGCTGGTACATTTTCAGTAGGGATGATCGCCTTAACTTCCGCTGATTTTTTGAGATTTACCTTGGCCCGATAAATCATTTGCTGTTGGGTTTGTGCCACCACCTGTACCGCTTCCAGGGTAGGGTTCTCACCTTCTTTTCTTTTTACACTGTACTGAATACCTGCCTGGTTATAATCAACCATAAGAACCACTCCCTGTGATTTGCCGGTGGGGAGGTTTTTTTGCTGGGTTTTGCCGGCAGGATCTTTCCAGCTGGCTTTATAGGACTCGCCGGCTTGCGGGGTCAGTTCAAAAAATCCCATGCCATTGTGAGTGGTATTGAAACTGGCAACTTTAGCTCCTTTTGAGTTAAGGATATCACCGCTAATTGTTATGGGTAGTCCTCTGCGATCATTGGCTTTGAAAGCAACCCGTGAGGTGACACCCTGTACCAGGTCGCCACCTTCCGGAAAGAAATCCAGGAAAAACTGTGGGTTGTTGCTGGCGGCAGGTTTTGTGTTGGCCACAGCAGCGGATGCGGGTTGTAAAACCGGAATCGCTTTGGAATAAAGGAAGGCTGAATCGAAATTCAGCATCCAGCGTGTATAGGCCCGGATGTACACAATCGAATCTTTCATATTCTCGGGAAGATCGAAAGCGGCGGCGGCCCCACCGATAGCGATTGGACTGATTCGCCGGTCGAGGATTTTTCCTTCAGCGTCAATCAATTCCGTATAAAGGTTATTACTAATGGTGGTGATGGTGGAGCCCACCATAATGTATGCTTTCAACCAGATGGTTTCCCCGGGGGTGTAGGCAGCTTTATCGTACTGCACATAGATTTTTTCCTGGGGGTATTCATTATCCAGTTTAATGAGCACGGAATCTATCAATTGGGCGTGGGCTCCAAGCGAGCAGGAAATTACCAGCGCCAGTACGGCCAGAAATCTGTAGTTCAGTAGCTTCATAATCGGTAAACTTCAAGAAGGCTCAATATCCTTAATTTTTTTTTGCCTTCCTACATTTGCCTGATTAAAGAACCTATATGAGTACGTTAATTCAGGAATTTAATGACTATCGGGCAAGAATGAACGAGGTCATCCTCAGTAAGAATAACCTGGTAATGAAAAGATTGTGGAATCTGGACACCAATACCTATGAGGAGGGTGCACTGGACAGGAAAACCAAGGAAATGCTGGGACTGGTAGCAAGTATGGTGTTACGTTGTGATGATTGCATCAAATATCACCTGGGGAAAAGTTTTGAGTTGGGGGTAACAACGGAGCAGGTATATGAAGTATTTGCGGTAGCGAATATAGTTGGGGGTACGATTGTAATTCCGCATACCCGCAGAGCAGCTGAATATTGGGAAGAGTTGGTGAAAGCTTCAGAAGGATCAGGTAAAAACCAATAAGATCGCAACCCGAATACCGTTGAAATTACCCTTAATTTCAGGGCAATAAACGATATTCTGATGCTAAATACTATGATTTCAAAATTTTCCACGCTGGTGGGAGGACTTGCTTTATGTTTCTCACTCCAGGCTCAGACCTATACACCTGCTCCAGTCAACCTGGAAGCAAGGAAGGTTTTCCAGGATAATAAATATGGTTTATTTATTCACTGGGGACTATCCAGTATGCTGGGCGATGGAGAGTGGGTGATGAATAACCGGAATATCAAGGTAGAAGATTACAAACGATTGATGCCGGCATTTTATCCGGCACAGTTTGATGCGGATAAGTGGGTGCAGACAGCCAAAAATGCCGGGATGAAATACATCGTATTCATTACACGACACCACGATGGATTTTCCAACTGGGATACCAAACAATCTGAATGGAAAATCACCAATACTCCCTTTAAGCGGGATGTGTTGAAAGAACTGGCGGCTGCCTGTAAAAAAGAAGGTATTAAGTTGGGTTTATATTATTCCACGCTCGACTGGTATCGTGATGATTATCCTCATGAAACCGGCCGAACCGGACAAGGGACCGGTCGCACCGGAAAAGGAAACTATGCCTCCTACCTCCAGTTCATGAAGAACCAGCTCACTGAATTGCTGACGAATTATGGTGAGATCATGTCGATCTGGTTTGACGGACATTGGGACCAGACAAATCCGGAGGGAGCACATGACAGGAGTTCGCGTATAGATTGGCGTTATGAAGAAATATACGGATTGATTCATTCTCTTCAGCCGCAATGCCTGATTGGCAACAATCATCACCTGACTCCATTGCCCGGAGAAGATTTCCAGATGTTTGAAAGAGATTTGCCCGGTGAGAATAAATCAGGGTTGAGTTTCCAGGAAGCTTCACAGGAAGTACCGTTGGAAACCTGTGAAACCATCAATGGAGCCTGGGGTTATGATATTAAGGATCGCAGGTATAAAACAGTAAACCAGGTGATTCAATTACTGGTGGGAGCTGCAGGCAGAAATGCCAACCTTTTATTGAATGTAGGACCAATGCCCAGTGGTTTGATACAACCGGAGTTTACAGATACCCTGGCTGCAGCCGGAAAATGGCTGGAGAAATATGGCGAAACAATTTATGGAACACGTGGTGGGCCGATAGCACCACAGCCCTGGGGAGTGAGCACTCAAAAAGGGAAGAAAATTTACCTGCATGTATTCAAACAGCCCTATGGAAACATGATGCTGTTACCAGGGTTTAAGGAGAAAGTGAAGCAGGTGCAGGTATTTATCAATCGCCAGCCGGTAAAGTTCAAACAGCAGGCGGAAGGGTTGATACTACAAACCGAAGGAATTTCATTTGATGGTGCAGATGAAGTTATAGAGATAGAACTGCGTTAAGCAATGACTGCAAGAAGAAAGTTTCTGCAAACTGCATCTTTGCTGGGCCTGGGATGGATTTTTCCGGAGAAGATTGTGTCCAATTTGGAAACAGATGAGCCTGTCCATTCAGATACCAGGGTTTTCTGGTATGAGTTGCTAGGTAAAATAGCTTTACCCATACTCGGTCCAATGAGCAGGGGACAGTTAAAGGCTGTTATGAAGATCGAATACAGTCCGGCCTGGGATGGTCGTGAAAAGGGCGTGGCATAAATGGAGGCATTTGGACGATTGATAGCAGGACTTACTCCCTGGCTGGTCCTGCCACAGGATGAAACACCGGAGGGTAAGTTGCGTAGTAAAATAACGGAACTTGTATTCCCTCTTCCGGCTCACCTCTTATGTTCCACCAGTTCACCCTCTATGAGAATGTTTTGGGGTGCGGGTTGCTGATCTTCCGGTGCATCCATCAATTGCATTAGAATTTCAGCAGCTTTTCTGCCTTGTTTGCCGGGATATTGTTCAATGGATGCCATAGGCGGACTTTCAAGATATCCGGAAATCGGGAGGTTGGCATAACTGACAAAAAAGATATCCTTGTTGTTCTTGATTTTTTTGGATTTACAGTATTGAATGGCATCGAGCGCTACATAATCGTTGATGGCTAAAACTGCTGTGGGCGGTTGTTTCAGACTGAGCAGACTCTCCATGGCCGTTGCTGTTCCTTCTCTGGTAAGATCGCAATAGGCAACCAGCGTAAGATCGATTTTAAGCCGCTTTTTCTGCATTACTTCCATGTAGGTATCTGTGCGTTCCTTGGAAGACTTCATTTCTTTCGGACCATTGATGATACCGATTCTGCGGTGCCCTTGTTCCATCAGATAAGAAATCGCCTGGTGAGTGCCATGGGGCATATTAAAAGCTACTTTATTATACTCATTGGAAGCGGGGACACGATCAAAAAATACTACCGGGATACCATATTTTTCCAAAATGGCAAAATGATCCAGGTTTTTGGTATGCTTGGAAAGGGAGATAATAATACCGTCTACACGCTGGTTTTTCATCGCGGTAAGAATCTCGATTTCCCGCTCCACATTATCCTGGGATTGCCCAATCAGCACATTGTATTTGTGCTGCATGGCAACTTCTTCTATTCCGCTGATAGCACCGGCAAAAAAATCTTCAATCAGGTAAGGAAGTATTACACCAATAGTAAAGGTCTTTCGTTGTTTGAAAAAAATTGCGGTCTGATTGGGTTCATAGCCCAATTCCCTGGCTAACTCCTGCACCCTGGTTTTAGTACGCAAGCCAATACTGGGGTGGTCGTGTAAGGCGCGGGAAACGGTTGAAACAGAAATTTTCAACTGTTTGGCAATTTCTTTGATCGTAGGTACCTTACTCATGTTTAGCAGTGGGTTCGAACCCTAAAAATAACCATAAATCAACTAAACAAAAGGCAGTTAAAATTGTAATATTGTTCTTGGTTTTTCGCTCCTTTTAGCAGCAGTAAACTTCTTTACCAAAATGAAAGTATTTCAACCTGGCTGCTTCTACTTACTCCTGATATTTCCAACAGCAATTTTTAAACTGAGTTTAATCTAATAATATATGAGAAAGCTTCTCCGGGTCTTTTTTCTATTTATTGTATTGGTAGCTTGTAACAATGCTTCCGATAAATCAATGAACAGTAGCGTTTCACTGGTTGACAGTATTCAGTCTTCCACTAATCATTACTGTTATGAAAATGCGGCTGGAACTGATTCTGTCAGCCTCCATATTGACCTGGTTGGTACGGATGTGTCGGGTGAATTGCTTTATGCCATCCGCGGTAAAGACAGAAACGAAGGTTCTGTTCATGGAGAATGGTTCGGTGATACATTGTTGCTTGACTATATGTATCAGTCGGAGGGAAGCTTATCATCCCGCCAGGTTGTATTTCTTAAACAGGATAGTTTACTGGTGGAAGGGTATGGTGCCAGTGAGGAAATTGAAGGAAAGCTTCGGTTTGTCAACAGGGCTGAACTTTCATTTGGTCAGGGAATCAGGTTAAAAGAGGTGAGCTGTGAAGCACTCCTGATGGCTTCCAGTCCTGCTGCTTCAACTGCACCTATTCAGGTAGAGCAGGGTAGTGAAGGGCTTTATAAGTATAAGTGGGAATTGAAGGAGTTAAAGGGCGAATCAATTGATGAAGCGAAAAGGCCTCAGTTTGCGTTGCTATTAATGCCTGGTCAACCGGGTCATGTATCTGGTAAGGGTGGATGTAATCGTATTTCAGGGTCTTTTGAACTCAATGGAACCAATGGTTTGAAATTTGGAGCAATTGCGAGTACTAAAATGGCTTGTCCGGATATGGAACAGGAAGCTATTTTCCTGAAATCTCTTTCTGAAGTAAATCAATGGAAGATTGTAAACAATGAATTGCATCTGATGTTGAATGGATCAAGTATAGCTATTTTTCAAGCGGTAACCGGTAAAAAATAATATGAGAAAACTTCTTGTTTCACTGGCTGGCTGGCTCTTTTTGACCGATTCGGCTTCCGCCCAATTGCTTCAACCAGGTTTTGATAAGGCAGAATATGAAGAGTTGATTAAAGTATCGGTTCGAACAGCAAAGGCAAAGGCGTATGCAGATACATTTCCGGAACCTCAGCGATTTCAGATGGTGTACGAGTCGCCCGTAATGGGACTTGAAAATCTGTGGGATTTGTGGACAGACAGAAACGGACAGGCAGTGATCAGCCTCAGGGGTACGACTACCAATATGGATAGCTGGCTGGCCAATATTTATGCAGCCATGGTTCCGGCCAGGGGGACTCTAAAATTAGAGGAAGGATATAATTTTGATTACCAGCTGGCCACACATCCACAGGCGGCGGTGCATGTGGGCTGGTTGCTGGCAACCGGCTACCTGGTTCGGGACATATTGCCTAAACTGGATTCAACCTACCTGTCGGGTACTAAAAATATCCTGATCATGGGGCATAGCCAGGGGGGAGGGATTGCCTATCTGCTGACGGCCCATTTATACAGTTTGCAGCGATCGGGGAAATTACCGGCGGATATTCGTTTCAAGACCTATTGCAGTGCCGGACCAAAGCCAGGTAATCTTTATTTCGCCTATGATTATGAGGCCCTGACCTATGGTGGGTGGGCATTTAATGTGGTGAATGCTGCTGACTGGGTTCCGGAGGTTCCACTTTCTATACAAACGATCCAGGATTTCAACAGTACCAATCCATTCACCAATGCAAAATCACTGATCCGGAGGCAGAAGTTTCCGGATAAACTGGTCTTGAAGTATGTATACAACCGTCTGAGTAAACCCAGCATCCGGGCGCAGCGGAATTACCAGAGATACCTGGGAAAACATACTTCCAAAATCGTGGGTAAAAAATTGAATGGTTTCCAGGCTCCCGGGTATTATAATTCCAATCATTATGTGCGTACCGGGTCCACAATAGTGTTACATCCGGATGAGGAGTACCGGTTGCGCTGGCAGGATAGTAAAACAGACATGTTTGTGCACCATTTGCACAGTCCCTATCTCTTCCTGTTGCGGAAACTACCATAATAGCACCCGACCGGTAAAAAACCTAACTTTGCGGATTATTTGAGGATATGAGTACAATTGAAGCGGCCCCGGCAGCAGCACCGGGATTAACACCCAAGGATTTTGCAACGGATCAGGAAGTACGCTGGTGCCCCGGATGCGGGGATTATTCCATCCTGGCCCAGGTGCAGAAAGTGATGCCTGGTATCGGTGTACCAAGAGAAAATATCGTTATAATTTCCGGTATTGGATGCAGCAGCCGTTTCCCGTATTATATGAATACGTATGGAATGCATTCCATTCATGGAAGGGCGACAGCCATCGCAAGCGGGCTGAAAGCCACCCGTCCGGAATTAAGTATCTGGATTGTTACGGGAGATGGTGATGGACTGAGTATCGGGGGTAATCATACCATTCATTTGCTTCGCCGCAATTTTGACGTCAATATCCTGCTCTTCAATAACCAGATTTATGGTTTAACCAAGGGGCAATATTCACCCACTTCAGAGGAGCATAAAGTCACCAAGAGTACACCATTTGGATCAATCGATCATCCCTTTAATCCATTGGCCCTGGCCATGGGTGCTGATGCGAGTTTTATTGCCAGGAGTATGGATCGGGACCCGAAGCATTTACAGGAAATGCTGGTCCGTAGTCATGGCCATAAAGGTGCATCCTTCCTGGAGATTTACCAGAACTGTAATATTTTCAACGACGGTGCATTTGAAATCTTTACGGAGAAATCATCCAAACCGGAGCAAGCGCTCTTCCTGGAACAGGGAAAACCGCTTTTATATGGAGCTAATAAAGACAAGGGAATACGGCTGGATGGATTAAGACCTGTACTGGTGGATCTGAACGATGGTTTTAGTGCAGATGACTGCTGGATTCATGACGAAAGGGATTTTTACAAAGCTCAAATTCTCGTACGTCTCTTTGATGATCCGCGTTTAGAAGGGCATATGCCAAGGCCCTTCGGTGTTTTTTATGAAACGGACCGGGCTTGTTATGAAGATATCATGGCAATGCAGATTGAAGAAGCAATTTCGCTTAAGGGTAACGGTGATCTCGACCGTCTGCTGCGTGGCTCCGAAGTCTGGACCATACAATAGTCAGCGCTTTACATAGTATAAAAAATAAGCCAGCGATGGAAATCGCCGGCCTGTGCTTACCTCTGAAACCACAAAAAGAAAGAGGTTATATATGGGTTTTCAATAATCTCAGTTGATATGCAAACCGGTTTGCATACAGTAAATAAAAAGGGGTAATTGATCAGATGGCTTTGTCAGGATAAGGCAAGCTTCGTACTGCTAAAAGGAAAAGGTAGGGATTGGAATCGCAGGAATTGGATAAATGTTAAAATGTCTAAAAAACTGGTTAAAATTAAAGCCTGAAGCAATACAACACAAAAATTAGTCTAAAAATTCCGCTATTTTTTTCTTTTTGTATTCCTACCACCAGTCAGGCACTGTTTTTTCATCCATGTATCAATATTTCTCATGCCGAAGCGATTCCCGGCGTTTACCTTCCAGGGACTGTTGCCAAGGCCGGAGGCTCATCGTGATTCCAATTTCCTGGTATTCTACAGGATGCCAAAAACCCACCGGCATGAAGAGTCTGGCCTTTCTTCTTAACTTAGAATATGCTAATTCATGTACATCCGGAAAATCCGCAACCGCGGGCGATCCGGACGATTGTTGAAACTCTACGTGAGGGTGGGATTATCATTTATCCAACAGATACGATTTATGGTATTGGATGTGATATTTTCCAACCCAAAGCGATTGAACAAATCTGCCGGATCAAACAGGTGGATCCTGCCAAGGCACAACTATCCTTTATTTGTTATGACCTGAGTGACCTGAGCCAGTATACCAAATCTATCTCTACTCCATTGTATCGTTTGCTGAAAAGCCATTTGCCTGGTCCATATACATTTATCCTTCCGGCAAGTAAAGAGGTCCCCAAAATATTAAAAAGCCGGAAAGATACCATTGGACTGCGGGTACCTGGTAATAACATAGCCCGCACGATCGTTCGGGAGTTGGGGCATCCCATTTTGAGTGCTTCTCTTCCAGGGGAAATGGTAGAGGAATATACCGATCCGGAAATGATGCAGGCCAACTTTGGAAAACTGGTAAGCCTGGTAGTTGATGGGGGCATTGGTGGTTGGACTCCCTCCACGATAATTGATTGTACACAGGATCCGCCGGAACTGGTACGCCAGGGTGCCGGAGAGTGGTCCGAAACAGATTAATCAGAAAAGGGATGGGCTGGCAGCATTGATCTGAAAACTCTTCCTGTGAAATTCACATAATCCGTGTTGCAGGATCGCGTCCCGGTGAACTTTTGTACCGTAACCTTTATTTTGGTGCCATCCGTACTGCGGATAAGACTGATGCAGTAGCTTCATATGATCATCGCGACAGGTTTTGGCAAGAATACTGGCAGCAGCAATGGAAGCATAAAGAGCATCTCCTTTGATGATACAACGGTGAGGGATACCCGAAAAAGAACGAAAACGATTCCCGTCAATGAGTAATAATTCCGGCTTTGTATGCAGGCTTTGAATCGAGCTGTGCATGGCTTTCCAGGTAGCCTGCAGAATATTGATGCGATCGATCTCTGCTTCTTCCACGGATGCAACCGCCCAGGCTATTGCGTTTTCCTGGATGAAGGCGCGTAATTCGTACCTGTCTTTTTCTTTCACCTGTTTGGAATCGTTGAGTAGCGGATGGTAGAAATCAGCAGGGAGGATTACAGCTGCAGCGAATACGGGTCCGGCATAACAACCTCGGCCGGCTTCATCAATTCCGGCTTCCAGTAATTCTGTTTGGTAGGAGGTTTTAAGCATTGTACAGGCTCAAAAATAGAAAGAATCTTTTGTCGTATTTTCATTGGTTTACAAAAACTCAGAAATATGTCAGTAACTGAAATCAGGGAGCATTTTCCAACTTTTGAAAAGGAATTGATCGACGATATAGAAGCAAAAAGTGAAATCCGCTCTTTTACCGCAGGGGAACAATTGATGCGCACAGGGCAATATTTTAAAAGCACCATGCTTATTGTGGAGGGGCTTGTAAAAGTATACCGGGAGGATGACCAGGGGAATGAGTTTTTCATGTATTACCTGCAGCCCGGACAGGCCTGTGCGCTGAGTATGGTATGTGCTGTGAAGCAGGAAACCAGCCAGATTATGGCTAAGGCGGTAAAAGATACCGAGGTGATCAGTATTCCGTTGGCGTATATGGACGAATGGATGGGCAAGTACAAATCCTGGTACCATTTTGTGCTGGAGACCTATCGTGCACGTTTTGAAGAATTACTAGTTACAATTGATCATATCGCGTTCAGGGCGATGGACGAACGGCTGGAATTCTACCTGAAAAAACATGTCCAGACCCTGGGCTCCAATATCATTCCAATTAGTCACCAGGAGATTGCGGACGAGCTTAATTCATCCCGTGAAGTGATCTCCCGGTTGTTAAAGAAAATGGAACAATTGGGCAAGGTTAAGCTGCAACGAAACTCAATAGAAGTGATCCACCTGAGCTAGTGGAACAATGTGACAAAAGTCATAGACCAGGGCTTTATTTAGTATCAAATTTGTGTTCGTAACAGAGAAATGATAGCAATATGAAAATCGAACAAATATATACGGGATGTCTGGCACAGGGTGCCTATTATATTGAAAGTGCAGGAGAAGCAATGGTAATAGATCCGCTTCGCGAAGTGGAACCCTACCTGGAACGTGCCAAAGCAGATAGTGCCAGCATCAAATACGTTTTTGAAACTCATTTCCATGCTGATTTTGTAAGTGGTCATATCGATCTGGCCAAGAAAAGCGGAGCCACCATTGTATACGGACCGAATGCAAATCCCAGTTTTGATGCGTACATCGCAAAAGACGGGGAAGAGTTCAAAGTGGGTAAACTGACTATTAAAGTCATCCATACACCTGGTCACACTATGGAGAGTACCTGCTATCTTTTAAAAGATGCTCATGGAAAACATATCGGATTGTTTTCAGGTGATACGCTATTTATTGGTGATGTGGGCAGACCTGATCTGGCGCAGAAAGCAGCAGACATGACACAGGAACAATTAGCCGAAACACTTTTTGATTCCCTGAGAAACAAGATCATGCCACTTGCAGATGATATTATCGTGTATCCGGCTCATGGTGCAGGCAGTGCCTGTGGAAAGAATATGAGTAAGGAAACAACGGATACATTGGGTAATCAGAAGAAAACCAATTATGCGTTGAGGGCGGATATGACGAAGGAAGAATTTGTTAAGGAAGTAACAACCGGCCTGATGCCTCCTCCGGCATATTTCCCACTAAACGTGATGATGAATAAAGAGGGTTATGACAGCATTGATGAAGTGCTGGAGCGCGGACAACATGCCTTATCACCTGCAGCGTTTGAAGTTGCTGCGAATGAAACCGGTGCGTTGATATTGGATACACGTGATCCGCAGGTGTTTGCAAAAGGATTTGTACCGAACTCAATCAATATCGGGATTGACGGAAACTTTGCTCCCTGGGTTGGTGCCCTGATTCCGGATGTGAAACAGGCGATTCTCCTGGTTGCAGAACCCAATCGCGTAGAAGAAGTGGTAACGCGACTGGCCCGTGTGGGATATGATTATACAATTGGTTACCTGGAAGGTGGATTTGAAGCCTGGGAGAAAGAAGGTAAGGAAGTGGATCGTATTAAGTCCATTACTGCGGAAGAGCTGGCTGCGATTGCCGCAAAAGAGGAAGTGCATATCCTGGATGTGCGCAAAAACAGTGAGTACCTCAGTGAGCATGTTGAGAATGCGGAGAATGCACCACTGGATTATGTAAATGAGAGCATGCTCAAAGTAGATAAAAACAAAACCTATTATGTGCATTGCGCAGGAGGTTACCGCTCCATGATCTTTAATTCCATTCTGCGTGCTAGAGGATATGATAATCTGATTGATGTAAAAGGTGGATTTAAAGCAATCAAAGAGAGTGAAAAGTTGAAGGTGACGGATTATGTATGTCCGAGTACGTTACTGTGAGAAGGTGAAAGGTGAAAGGTGAAAGGTGAAAAAAAGTGAAAAGTGAAAAGTGAAAGCTAAAAAAGAAAAATTATGATGAATATATTCAAATCGATGTTTGGTCCGGCTGAAGATTTTAAAGCCCTCAAAGAAGCAGGTGCAATTGTGCTGGATGTGAGAACTCCGGCTGAATTTCAATCCGGACATGTAAAGGGATCTGTAAACATTCCCCTGGACATCCTCAATAAGCAGTTGAATAGTCTGAAGAAAGAAGGTAAAGCAATCATTGCTGTTTGCCGGTCTGGAAACAGAAGTGCAATGGCGGTGTCTCAGTTAAAAGCGGCTGGTATTGAAGCGTATAATGGAGGGGCATGGAACAGCCTGCAGCGGAAGTTGTGAGCATGGAAGATGGAGGAAAGGAAGATGGAGGAAAGGAAGAGGGAGGAAAGGAAGATGGAGGATAAAAAATAGTAAAAATGGATAGAGTATTAAGGGGATGGAATTTCATGCGTTGGTTGAGATTAGGTATTGGGGTGTATGCACTGGTGGCTGCGGTGCAGCAACAGGAACTGATACTTGGCATTGCGGGAATTTTTCTGACGGCAATGGCTGTGTTTGGATTCGGATGTTGTGCTGGCGGATATTGTGCACCCTCGCCCAGGAGAAATTCCCGGAATAACACAACCGGAACTTCCATCCAATTTGAAGAAATAAAATCAGATAACTAAGTACCATGAATAAATTTCAGGAACTGATCAATTCTGACAAACCCGTACTGGTTGACTTTTTTGCAGAGTGGTGCGGTCCTTGTAAAATGATGGCACCCATACTCAAAGATGTGAAAAACAAACTGGGTGATGCAGTTACGATTGTAAAAGTGGACGTAGATAAAAATCCGGATGCAGCCCGCCAGTTTAATATTCAGGGGGTGCCCACACTGATAGTTTTTCAGAAAGGTGAGGTCAAATGGCGCCAAAGCGGAGTTGTACAGGCACGTCAGATAGAACATGTATTAAACTCGGTATAAAATAAATTCAAAATCGTAAACATTAATCGATCCATATGCTTGAATGGTTATCGCAGCCCTGGCCCTGGTATATAGCTGGTCCGCTGATTGGGCTGACAGTGCCTACACTGTTAATTTTAGGAAACAAAAGTTTTGGGATTTCATCATCCCTCCGGCACGTTTGTGCAGCATGTCTGCCTGCAAAAATTCCATTCTTTCAGTACAACTGGAAAAAGGAAGTATGGAACCTGTTTTTCGTGCTCGGGATATTTTTTGGCGGTGTGCTGGCAGCCTGGTTGTTGTCAAATCCTGACCCCATGGTAGTACATCCAAATCTCCAGGCTGAGATGGCCGGGTATGGAATTACTGACTACAGTGGGTTGGTACCAACAGAAATTTTTAACTGGCCTGCACTTCTTACTCCGCGAGGGTTTATTATGATGGTTGCCGGTGGTTTCCTGGTTGGATTTGGTACCCGTTATGCAGGAGGTTGTACTTCCGGTCATGCCATTATGGGTATAAGTAACCTTCAGATGCCTTCAGTGATTGCTACCTGTTGTTTTATGGTGGGTGGTTTTATCATGGCCAACCTGATCCTTCCCTTCATTTTATCACTTTAAGATTTATTGAAAATGTCAACAACCAATACATTTGTTCAAAACCAGGAACCAAAAGTTCATGATACGGATTTTGAAGTCCGTTCGCTCGACACCATGTGTGTCAGCGATACCGAATTTAAAGAGCCCTGGTATGGCAATCTGAAATACCTGCTGATAGGTGTGTTATTCGGGATCGTTTTTGTAAAAGCTGAAATCATCAGCTGGTTCCGGATCCAGGAAATGTTCCGCCTGCAAAGTTTTCATATGTACGGCGTAATCGGATCTGCCATAGCAGTTGGTATGCTTTCTATCTTCCTGATTAAGAAATTCAATATTAAAACCATTCATGGCGAGAAAATTGAATTCCACGATAAGAAATTCAACAAAGGACAGATCTATGGTGGACTGCTCTTTGGTTTAGGTTGGGCGATCACAGGTGCCTGTCCTGGTCCGCTGTTTGCACAAATCGGAACCGGCGCAACAGCTGTGGTTGTTACCTTGCTGAGCGCTATTGCGGGAACCTGGGTGTATGGAAAGTTCAGAGAGAAGTTACCGCACTAGGAAGTGAAAGGTGAAAGGTGAGAAGTGAAAAATCGTGAAAGGTGAAAAAATTAGAGGACCTGGAAGCCGTAGGCATAAGGGTCATCTTCGGGGTCAATAGTGATGGTATTGTATCCATACACTTTGGCCCATCCTTCAATACCTGGACGGATAGCCGGTTTACCGGCTATCATTGTTTCTTCTTCAATCGTTCCAATAAAAGTGGAGCCGATTATACTTTCATGAATAAATTGATCTCCTTTTTTCAATAAGCCTTTGGTATACCATTGCGCCATTCGTGCAGAAGTTCCGGTTCCACAAGGACTGCGATCAATGGCTTTATCTCCATAGAACACCGCATTTCGCGCCGTTGATGAGGGATTCAGTACTGCACCCGTCCAGAGAATATGTGAACAACCCCGGATGGTTGGATCATCCGGATGGACGAATTCATATTGCTGGTTGATTCGTTTTCTCAACTCCCTTGCCCAGGCAATTAATTTATCCGCAGGATACTGTTCCAGTCCGGCAAAATTCTTCTGCACATCCACGATCGCATAAAAATTACCTCCATAAGAAACATCGATCACCAGTTCTCCGAGTTCCGGGCAGTCCACGGTTAATTCAGTTGCCGCGAGATACGCCGGAACATTGGTGAGCTTTACAGATTTTACTTTATAGCCTTCCTGCCTGTAGGAAATTTCCACCAATCCGGCTGGTGCTTCCATTCTGATACGTCCGGGAATTTTGGGTGTAATCAATCCTTCTTCAATTGCAATGGTAATGGTACCAATCGTGCCATGTCCACACATGGGCAAACAGCCACTGGTTTCTATAAAAAGTACTGCTACATCATTGGCAGCATCATGTGGCGCATATAAAATGGAGCCGCTCATCATATCATGCCCACGAGGCTCGAACATCAGGCCTTTCCGGATCCAGTCAAAGTTGTTCAGAAAATGCTGTCTCTTCTCACTCATGGTTTGGCCTTCCAGTGTTGGTCCGCCACCAGCTACCAGTCGCACCGGATTTCCACAGGTATGTGCATCGATACAGAAAAAAGTTTTCTTCATATAGAATCCTGAATATCCGAAATTACGGGTAGTTAAGCTAGTGCAATCACCTGTATTTAGTGAAAACTTTACAGATTTTAGCCAATCCCTTTATTGGTTAAATTCTGAGAATGACAGGCTAAACCAGGTTTATCTCTTCCCTTCGATTTCCACTATGTTTGATCCAAACAGGCAGCGTTATATATGAGTACTAATTTATTCCGGATGATCCTTTGCAGTGGAATACTGCCTGGGGTGTTAACAGGAGGCAGTGTAGCTGCCCAGGTAGATACCAAAAAAGAAATTTCCAGTCAGGCATCAGAGCTGACCCATACCATACAGCAGTATAAAGCAGACAAAGGCAGTTTGAGCCGGTTTTATTTCCTTGAAACTTCACCGGAACGTATTGGGCGGATGAAAGAATTGACGCAGCAATATCGAAAATTGCTGGATCGCTTTACCTACAACCAGCTTAGTATGGATGGCAAGGTTGACTATGTATTATTCAGCCGGAATCTGCAGAATGAATGGAACCTGTTGGAGACCGGCGAAGCAGAACTCCCTATCGCGAAAGCATATGTTCCTTTTTCAGATGAATTGTTTGGCTATGAAAGAAAAAGAAGGAGAGGTGCGGTATTACCTGCAGCAAGGTTGGCCGGAGAATGGCAGGGTTGGAAAAAACAGTTGGAAGAGCGCATTACTGCAATAGAAAAAGATCAGCAGTTAACACTATCGATGGCTTATGCGGTTCAGAAAAGGCTGGAGGATATTCAGGCAGCAGCCAAATCTGTATATGAATTTTATTATGGGTATGATCCCCAATTCAGCTGGTGGATTGAACAACCCTATAAAGGAACCGACAGCCTGATCAAACGGTACAGCAATGCTGTAATGGCAAAGGCAAGAAAAAACTCCGCAACGGCAGATGATGGTAGCGGGATCCTGGGCCGGCCTATAGGAGCTGGGGAACTGAAAAGACAGCTGGAACTGGAATTCATTCCTTATACAGCTGAAGAATTAATAAAGATAGCGGAGGAAGAATTTGCCTGGTGTGATAAGGAATTATTGAAGGCTACCAAAGAGATGGGTTTTGGAACCGACTGGAAAGCGGCCATGGAGAAGGTAAAGAACAGTTATGTACCGGAAGGCAGACAGCCTGAGATGATCCTGGATCTGTTTAACCAGAGTGTAGAATTTATCAAAAAGCATAAACTGGTAACGATACCTCCTGTTGCAGAAGAGACCTGGCGAATGAATATGATGTCTCCGGAAAGGCAGTTGGTCAATCCGTTTTTCCTCGGTGGTGAAAGCATTATCATTTCTTATCCGACACATACCATGGAACAGGAGGATAAACTGATGAGCATGCGGGGTAATAATCCGCATTTTTCAAGAGCAACCGTACACCATGAACTGATTGCCGGGCATCATTTACAGATGTACCAGAATCAGCGCTATAAAACCTATCGTAATTTTTATACACCTTTCTGGATCGAAGGATGGGCCCTTTATTGGGAGATGATTTTATGGGATATGAAATTCCCACGCGGACCGGAAGATAAAATAGGGATGTTGTTCTGGCGAATGCATCGTTGTGCGCGCATTATTTTTTCTTTGAACTATCATTTGGGTAAATGGACACCACAGCAATGTATTGATTTCCTGGTGGACAGGGTAGGACATGAACGCGCTAATGCAGAAGGGGAAGTGCGTCGATCTTTTCAGGGCAATTACGGACCACTTTATCAACTGGCGTATATGATTGGTGGATTACAGTTTTACCAGTTGAAGAAAGAACTGGTGGATGGTGGAAAGATGAGTTATATGGAATTTCATGACCGGATTTTACAGGAACACCAGATGCCGGTAGAAATGATAAGGCATATTCTCACCAATACAGCACCTAAAAAAGAGTTTAAAACAGAATGGCGTTTTTATCCGACAATCAAATAAAGAAATGCCAGTTAAAATCTGTAAATTTTTAATTAAATGCCGGATAGCTCGCTGTAATCACTTGTTCTAATTTCGAACCAACATAACTAGCAAAATTTCATACTATGGCAAGTATAAACTGGAACGGGGTTTACCCGGCCTTACTTACTCCCTTCAACCAACAGGAAGAAATTGATTTTGATCTGTATAAAATCAATCTGGATGCACAGATTGAAGCTGGTGTTGACGGCATAATCATCGGTGGATCACTTGGTGAAACAAGTACGTTATTAAGTGAGGAAAAAAATGAACTGCTAATCGTTTCCAAGGAATCAGTTCCAGCGCATATTCCGGTACTGGTGAATATTGCAGAGCAAAGTACAAAAGTGGCTGTAGCCCTGGCCCGGGAGGCAGAGAAAAATGGGGCCGATGGTTTAATGCTGTTGCCACCTATGCGGTATAAGGCCGATGACCGTGAGACAGTAGAGTTCTTTAAAGCAGTTGCCCGCAATACATCCTTACCGATTCTATTGTATAACAATCCTGTAGATTATAAAATTGAGATCACACTGGATATGTTTGAACAGTTGCTGGAATGTGAAAACATTCAGGCAGTAAAAGAATCCACCCGCAATACCATGAATGTAACGAGGATGCTTAACCGATTTGGAGAGCGGTATAAGATATTAACGGGAGTTGATCCGATTGCAGTGGAAAGCCTGATGTTAGGCGCACATGGTTGGGTAGCCGGACTGGTGGATGCTTTCCCAAGGGAAAC
Source organism: Flavipsychrobacter sp. (assembly GCA_016787265.1). GTDB lineage: Bacteria > Bacteroidota > Bacteroidia > Chitinophagales > Chitinophagaceae > Flavihumibacter. The sequence continues at coordinate 243,908 of JAEUVF010000010.1, forward strand.
GGTTGCAATTTACCGCCTGGTAAAGGCTGGTCGTTACGAGGAAGCGGTAGCCATTCACAGGTGGTTCCTTCCACTATGTGAACTGGATATTCTTCCGAAGCTGGTACAATATATCAAACTGGCGGCAAAAGCAACGGGAATCGGGTCGGAGTATGTTCGGGCTCCCAGGTTGGTGCTGGAAGGTGAGGAGTTAAAAAGAGTGCAGAAAATAATTGATGATGCATTGGCCTGTCGCCCCGAATTACCAGATTATCTCAACCTGCAAACAGTATCCAATGCTCAGTGGGCTTAGTATTATTGGTCGTGGCCGTGGAGCTGTAACTGCTCATCAATTGCGTGCCAGAAGTCCAATTACCGGACAATCCTTACCGGAAGAATTTTATATTGCCAGCCCGGATGAAATTAACCGGACATTGGAACTGGCTTCGAAGGCTGCTCCTGAATTCAGTGGATTAAACGCAGCGCAAAGGGCGGTATTTCTGGATGCTATTGGGGAGGAGATACTGGCTATCGGACCGGCTTTGCTGGAGCGGGCTCATCTTGAAACCGGATTGCCGGAGGCAAGACTAAGTGGAGAAAGAGATCGTACCGTTAATCAGTTAAAATTATTTGCTGCTGTATTGCGCGAAGGTAGCTGGGTGAATGCTGTTATTGATACGGCTTTGCCGGATCGCAAACCCCTGCCTCGAACGGATCTCCGAAAGATGAATGTGGCGATTGGGCCGGTGGTTGTTTTCGCGGCAAGCAATTTTCCCTTTGCATTTTCAACAGCCGGAGGCGATACTGCTGCTGCGCTGGCTGCAGGCTGTCCGGTAATTGTAAAAGCGCATGGATCGCATCTTGGTACCAATGAACTGGTTGCATCCGCTATTCAAAAAGCTTCCATTAAATGTGGTATGCCGGAAGGAGTATTCTCATCACTCATAGGAGAAGGCGCTGCATTGGGTCAGCAACTGGCCAAGGATGAGCGCATCAAGGCAATCGGGTTTACCGGATCTTTTAAAGCAGGCATGGCCTTGTTTCATACAGCAACCAAAGAGCGAAAAGAACCCATCCCTGTTTATGCAGAGATGAGCAGCATCAATCCGGTACTGTTGTTACCAGCGCTCGTAAAAGCTGATCCGGAGGCACTTGCAACACAACTGGCAACTTCTATCACGTTGGGTGTAGGACAGTTTTGTACCAATCCGGGTTTATTATTCATGCTCGAAGATGAGCATACAGACAATCTGATAAAGGCGTTAACAGAAGCGTTGAAAAAAGCAACAGCAGGTGTGATGCTGAACAGTTCAATCTGCCGAAGTTATTATAGTAACCGTACTCATCTGAAAGAGATAAGCGGCGTAAAAGCGTTGCTGGAAGGAGAAGACGAAGCGGTCGATTGCAAAGGAAGCGCTGCTTTATATGAAGTGAGTGCTGCTGATTTTTTGAAGCATGCGGAATTGCAGGAGGAAGTTTTCGGTCCGGCATCACTGATAGTAAGATGTAAGACAAAAGAAGATATGTTGAAAGCCATTCAGCATATGCAGGGACAATTAACCGGTTCTGTCTTTGGACAAGTTCCGGAGCTGGATGATTTCAGAGATTCCATCACGCTACTGCAAAGCCGGGTGGGCAGATTGATCTTTAACCAGGTACCAACCGGTGTGGAAGTTTGCCATGCGATGGTACATGGAGGCCCTTTCCCGGCTACAACCGATGCAGGAGCTACTTCGGTAGGAGCTTCTTCCATAGAGCGTTTTTTGCGGCCCGTATGCTGGCAGAATTGTCCGGCTGATTTTCTTCCTGAGGCCTTACAAAACAACAATCCATTAGGGATCATGCGCAAGATCAATGGTCAGTATACCCGGGATCCCATAACCAGTTAAAGAAATGAAAGCGGTAATTATAGGAGGAGGAATCATTGGCCTGAGCAGTGCCTTTTATTTGTCGGAGGCAGGTTGGGAAGTGGAGGTAATCGAAGCAGCTGATTTTACCGATAATTGTTCTTATGGCAATCTTGGTATGATTGTTCCCAGCCATTTTGTGCCATTGGCAGCGCCTGGAATTGTAGCACAGGGAATTCGCTGGATGTTTAATTCCAGTAGTCCATTTTATATAAGGCCCGCTTTAGATCCAAAGCTGATCAACTGGGGCTTAAAATTTCTTCGCAGTGCGAATGCAAAGCAGGCAAACGCAGCAGCAAGGCCTTTGCTGGAACTCAACCTGTTCAGCAAATCCTTATATGAAGAGCTTGCAACAAAAATGAATCTTGGCCTCGGGAAAAAGGGCATCCTGATGTATTTCAAAACGGAGGCGGTTGCGGAAGAGGAACATCATCTTGCTGAAAAGGCGAGAGCGATGGGGCTTGATGTCGTTTACCTGAACAAGCAGGAAGTGCTTCATCTCGAACCGGAGCAACAACCGGATGTATTGGGGGCAGTGCATTATCGTTGTGATGCGCATTTGCATCCCAATTCTTTGATGCGTGAAATGATTAATGTACTGAAGCAAAAGGGTGTCAGGTTATCACCCGAAATGCCGCTTCAAAAGATTGTACGCAATCAGGATCAAATCAGCGAAATCATTGCAGGTGGAGAAACCATAAAAGCTGACCTGTTTGTGATGGCCAGTGGTTCCTGGTTACCTGAAACGATGAAGCAGGCAGGCATAACCATTCCCCTGATGCCAGGTAAAGGATATTCATTTACAGGAAATGAAAGGGGTCCGGCATTAAACATTCCTGCTATTTTATGTGAAGCAAGAGTAGCGATTACTCCCATGGCAGGCGGATTGCGATTTGGCGGAACCATGGAATTGTCAGGCTTCCAGCATAAGGTGAACATGAACCGGGTGAGAGGAATAGTAGAATCCGTACCCAGGTATTTTCCTGCAATGAAGCTTGAAATGCCCCAGGAGCAGGAAGTATGGTATGGATTCAGACCCTGTTCACCCGATGGTCTGCCCTATATTGGGTATGCAAAAAATTGCAGGAACCTGTTGGTGGCAGGCGGGCATGCGATGATGGGACTCAGTTTAGGTCCGGCTACGGGAAAACTGATCGCAGAATTGGCACAATCCCAAAGCACATCAGTGGATATTAAGGCTTTTGACCCGAATCGTTTTTCCTAATCGCAAAGTAAATAGGAATGCCAAGCAGGGTAATGATTAGTCCGGGCCAGGTATAATTCGGTTTGAAAAAGATCAGCAACACACAGAAGCTCAATCCCATCAAGATATAAAGAATTGGTAATACCGGGTATCCGAATGCTTTGTAAGGCCTCGGGTGATCCGGTCTTTTTTTACGCAGGATAAATATACCGGCGATGGTGAGCATGTAAAAACCAACTACTACGAAAGAGATCATGTCCAGCAACTGGCCATATTGCCCGCTTACGCTCCAGGCACAGGCAAAAAGACATTGAAACCAAAGCGCATAACCAGGAACGTTATTGCCATTAAGTGTTCCTGCTTTCTTGAAAAAGAGTCGGTCTTTGGCCATGGTATGATAGACTCTTGCCCCTGCAAGGATCAGTCCGTTATTGCATCCAAACGTGCTGATCATGATCATGACTGCAATAATAATGGTACCTGCAGGACCAAAAATTACCTGTGCAGCAGCAACCCCGACCCTGTCTTTATCAGCACCAGCGATACCATCCAGTGGAAGCACTGCCAGGTAAACCATGTTGGTGCATACATATATGATGGTAACCAATAAGGTTCCGAGAAACAAACTAAGACCAATATTGCGTTGCGGGTTTTTGATTTCGCCTGCAATAAACGTTACATTGTTCCAGGAATCGCTGCTGAAAATAGAGCCAACCATGGCTGCAGCTATGGCACCCAGCACTGCGATTCCTGTATAAAGTTCGGTGCCTTCACCCGGAGTGAATTTGCCAAGTAACCAGGGCAATTCCCAGTTCTGTTTCCATATCTCTGGCTGAAAAGCAAATAAACCAAAGAGGATCAAACCGAGCAGACTGAGAATCTTGGTAAGAGTAAAGGTGGTCTGAATCAATTTCCCATTTTGAATACCCCGGGTATTGATAAAAGTCAGCAAAATAATAATAACAATAGATAGCAGCTGGGCTGCTGAAATATTAAAACTTCCAATGGATAACAGAATGGCATCTTCTCCAACAGCCGGAAAAATATAAGCAGTAAATTTTGCAAAGGCGACAGCCACTGCTGCGATGGTAGCTGTTTGAATGACGGAGAAAAAACTCCAGCCATATAAAAATCCTATGAGTGGATTGTAGGCTTCTTTCAGGTATACATACTGACCACCTGCTTTCGGAAACATGGAACTCAGTTCTCCATAACTGAGCGCTGCAGTAATGGTCATAAAGCCGGTGATCAACCAGATGGCGATCAGCCAGCCGGCACTGCCCACATTACGGGTGATATCCGCACTCACAATGAAGATTCCGGAACCAATCATTGAGCCGGCAACAATCATAGTGGCATCCAGTAATCTTAGGGTAGGCTTAAAGTTCGAATCCTGCATACAGTTTGTTTAGGTAAAGGGAAATTAGGGAATTCATTTTCCCGACAGCCATCCGGGTTAAAATCTGGGGTGCTTCCGCTAAATCAGGTAAAACTCACCGAAATCAAAAGGGGCTAATATCTGGTAACAATTAAATAAAATGTGTGAATCCATAGCTGTTTTCTGATTCTAAATTTAAGTGTAAAATATACAATTAACCGATTGCTTTCTGTCACAACCAAAAATTGTCAAGCTATGAGAATTTCTTACAGGAGGATCAGTGCCTTGCTGGTTTTTCTATTTATGACTGTAATTCTTGCTGGTGCCTGTTTCGAATTGCGGGCCCAGGAAAGATCACCAAACCGCATAAATGGAAAAATTACCAATGAAGAGGGCCTTCCGTTACCGGGTGTTTCGGTCACGGAAATTGGAACACAGAATGGAACCACAACAGATGAAAAGGGCGAATTTGTTTTAACACTGACGCGAACCAATTCAAAAATCCGGATTAGTTCGGTAGGGTTTGCGAGCCAGGATATTGATCCGGCCGGGCGCTCTACATTTTCCATACAATTGAGTGCGGCTGAGTCAAGCCTGGATGATGTGGTAGTAGTTGGATATGGTAAACAGAAAAAGGGAGAAGTAACAGGTGCTGTTGCAAATGTAAAAAGAGAAGATTTCACCCAGGGGTTTGCGCGGGATGCAGGGCAACTGATTCAGGGTAAGGTAGCCGGACTCGCAATTGTTACTCCCAGTGGTAACCCCAATGCCACCACGCAGATATCATTAAGAGGAAATAGTACGATATTGTCTACAACTGAGCCACTCATATTAATTGATGGTATCCCCGGCTCATTGAACACGGTTGCACCGGAAGACATTGAATCCATAGATGTATTGAAAGACGGATCTGCTGCTGCGATCTATGGAACCAGGGGTACTAATGGAGTAATTCTAATTACCACCCGTAAAAGAAGCGGAAAGATGCCTGCTACACTTAGTTACGATAGTTATGTCAGTGTTCAGAACATTGCCAGGCGCATGGAGTTCCTGGAGGCGGCGGATGTACGTAAACTGGTGAATGATGGATTTTACCCTGACGCCTACGATAAAGGAACCAGTACAGACTGGCTGAAAGAGATCAGCCGGAATCCTGTGAGTCATGTACATAATGTTTCACTTCAGGGCGGAACAGCACAGTCAAATTATATCGCTACACTTAATTTGCGCAACTGGGAAGGTCTGTTCAATCGTTCCGACAACAAACAATTCACCGGTCGTATTGATCTGAATCATTCCATGCTGGATAATCGGTTGCGCTTTAACGTGAGTTTGCTTGGCAGAAACCGGAAGTATTTCGCCGGTCCCAACTATGATTATATCTACCGGCAGGCAATCATTCGCAATCCCACTGACAGTGTATATGATTACCTGGGGAGATGGAAAGAAGATCCCAATGCATATAACTATGATAACCCGGTCCGCAGCATTGAAGAAACATCCGGTGAGTTCCGAACATCAGAACTTCGTTTAAACGGTAGTGTGATTTTCTCTCCCATAAAGGACCTGAATATTAAGTTACTTGTTTCAAATGTGAAGATCAATTCACTGTCGGGATATTCTGAAAGTTTTAATCACCGGGCCTCTGTTGTGAATAACCGGACCGGGTATGCATCCCGAACCACCAGCCTCTTTCAGGATAACCTGTTGGAGTTGACTACAGATTATACCAAATCATTTGGTCAGCATCGGGTAACCGTGCTGGGTGGCTATAGCTGGCAGGATGTGACAAGTGAAGGATTTAATGCGGCCAATTCCAATTTCCCAACAGATCTGTATACCTACAATAACCTTGCAGCAGGTGATGCCCTGCTCTTGCAAAATAACAGTGCATTTGGATTAGGCTCCTTTAAAACCAATCATAAACTGATCGGGTTTTTCGGAAGGGTGAATTATTCGCTCAGTGAGAAATACCTGCTCATGGCAAGTATGCGCTATGAAGGCTCTTCCAAATTTGGAGCCAACTACAAGTGGGGAACATTCCCGGCGGTTTCAGTTGGATGGAGGCTAAACAGGGAATCATTCCTGACTAATGCTAAATTCCTGGATGACCTGAAACTGCGGGCAGGATTTGGTATCACCGGTACAGTTCCAACAGACCCGTATCAATCACTCATTTCACTGGCGTATAGCAATAACCGTTACCTGTACAATGGTCAGTGGATACAGCCGATTTCACCGACCAGAAACCCTAACCCTGATTTGCGTTGGGAGAAAAAGGAGGAATATAATATCGGATTGGATTATGCCATGTTCCGCGGGCGTTTGAGTGGTAGTATCGATTTCTACCAGCGCAACACCAAGGATATGTTGTACAACTTCCCGGTGCCTGTTCCACCGAATCTGTTTGGGACCACGCTGGCGAATGCCGGCAGCATGTTAAACCGTGGTGTGGAAATCCTGGTGAATTATGATTTTATCCGCAAGAAGGATATCGATTTCAGAGCCAACCTTACCTATTCTGCCAATAAGAATAAACTGATTTCCATTTCAAATGATTTGTATCAGACAACCAATGATTTCTTTTTCGCAGGGTATACCGGTGAACCTATCCAGGAATCAACACATCGCGTGAAAGTGGGTGAATCCATTGGAAATTTCTGGGGCTACAAAACCATTGATGTAGATGCTGATGGAAAATGGATCATTGAAGGGGAGGATGGTAAACCGAAGCCAATTGGCCAGTCTACCCCTTCTGATAAAAAAGTGCTGGGTAATGGTATTCCAAAACATGTAGCGGGACTCAATCTCTATTTCCGGTACAAGAGAGCAGATATCGCTGTAAACATGCGTGGTGCATTTGGTTACCAGATTCTGAATTTCCAGCGCATGTATTATGAAAATCCCAAGATCAAACAATACAATATGCTGAAATCCGCACTGGACCCGGTATATGGAAAAAGAATGCTGGATAATGACCTGGCGTATGTATCCTATTACATTGAAGATGGTGATCACTGGAAAGTTGATAACGTAACCCTTGGATACAACTTTGATGTTAAGAACAGCAGGTATTTCCGTACAGCGCGGGTATACGCTTCTGCACTCAACCTGCTGGTGTTGACCGGTTATAAAGGAATTGATCCGGAGGTTAACAGGCTGGGCCTTGATCCGGGCGTGGATTCCAGGGACAAGTACCCAACAACAAGAACATTCACCATGGGAGTAAACATTGGTTTTTAATGTAAAAAAGAGTAATCATGAAACAACATAAAATTCTAAGTATCTCAGTATTGATGGCAGGTGCATTTCTGCTGAATACAGGATGTACCAAACTGGATGAAGAAGTATATGACCAGGTATTGGAAACTTCCTTTCGTCCGTCTGAAAAAGATATACCGGCGATTATTGGTCCGGCTTATACCATCATGCGTCCCATGTATGCGGGCTGGCAGGGAAATTTTGATCTGCAGGAAGAACCGGCTGATGTAATTGTAACACCGGCGCGACCGAATGGATGGTATGATGGTGGTACTTACCAGCGGATGCACAACCACGAATGGAACCAGGTGCAATGGCAGCCGCAGAACTTATGGAATAACTGTTACAATGGGATCAATACTGTAAACCGGATTCTGTTCCAGATTGAGTCTGGCTCTATTCCGATTGCCAATGGAAAAGATGCGCTGGTATCTGAGTTGAAAGCGTTGAGAGCATTTTATTATTCCCTGTTGGTGGATACACATGGTAATGTACCATTGGTAACGGATTTCTCGGATGCAACTTTACCGCAACAGGCAACCCGGCAGCAGGTATATGAATTTGTAGAGAAGGAGTTGCTTGAAAACATGAACAATCTGAGTGCGGTTGCGGATAAGTCGATGTATGGACGTATTAATAAATGGGTCGCAAAAACGATATTGGCACGTCTTTACCTGAATGCAGAAGTATATACCGGTACTGCGCAATGGCAGAAATGTATTGAGCAGTGCAACGATATCATCAATGCGAATATTTACATCCTGGAATCGAATTACAAGAACAATTTTGTGACGGCAAATGAGAACTCAAAAGAACTGATATTGGCAGTTCCTTATGATGAGGTTTTTGCGACGCAGAATTCAATTCATATGAAAACACTTGCAACCGCCCATCGGAATGTGTTGAATATGGAGGAAACTGTGCGGTTCCTCAGTTCATTGATACCTATGATCCGGATGATACACGTATGAAAGATACCTGGATCATGGGACCTCAGTACAGTGTAACAACCGGTGAAGAGATTCTGAATTATACGCGCCATGTGGATGGCATTGCGCTGGCGGATTATTTCCAGGGTTATCGCATTGGTAAATATGAAATCAAAGTTGGTGCACGGGGTGGATTAAGTACTGATTTTGCCGTGTTCCGTTATGCGGATATTCTTATGATGAAAGCGGAGTCACTACTCAGAACAGGTAATGCCGGGGATGCAGCAACCCTGGTAACCCAGGTACGTCAGCGCGCATTTGCAACTACCAATCCGGTAAAAGCAATTGTAACTGCAAATGATCTTACAAAAGGAAGTGTTTACAATTATGGTTACTGGAAAGATGGGGCTGTAACTGAAGTACAGGGTGGTGCAGATATTCCCTTTGGTCGGTTCTATGATGAGTTGGGATGGGAGTTTGCTGCAGAAGCGCACCGCCGCCAGGATATGATCCGCTTTGGCATATTCTCTCGCAAGATATGGTTCAATCACCGGCCGAAGAATGATGGCAAGTTGAGAACCCTGTTCCCGATTCCGGAAGCAGAACTGAATAAGAATCCCAATCTGGTACAAAACCCCGATTACAGATAATTACCTTTATATTCTTAACTGAAAACAGTATGACGAATTTTCGTCTTTCAATTGCAATAGCCGGCTCCCTTGTTTCACAATTTGTGGCAGCACAGGATGTGCAATATGATTATCCGATACAACCGGTTCCTTTTACGCATGTGCATTTTCATGATGCTTTCTGGGCACCTAAGATTGAAGTGAATGCAAAAGTCAGTATTCCCTATACGCTTCAAAAATGCAGGGAAACCGGCCGCATTGATAATTTCCTGAAAGCAGCCGGTAAAATGCCGGTAGGAAAGATCACGGAATATCCTTTTGACGATACGGATGTTTATAAGCTGATTGAAGGAGCTTCTTATTCTCTGCAAACCAGGCCTGACCCGGAGTTAGAGAAAACACTGGATACCCTCATCAGTATCATTGCTGACGCGCAGGAGCCGGATGGTTATCTCTATACCTTCCGCACGATGAAACCGGATACCCTGCATCCCTGGATCAGTCCGAAGCGCTGGGAAAAAGATCCTGACCTGAGCCATGAACTGTACAATAGCGGGCACCTGTACGAAGCAGCAGTAGCGCATTACCTGGCAACAGGCAAACGTAATTTCCTGGACATCGCATTAAAAAATGCGGATCTCCTGCTACGCGATTTCGGTCCGGGCAAAGCAGCCTATTTTCCTGGTCACCAGGTGGTGGAAATGGGATTGGCCCGCCTGTATCGCGTCACTGGCAAAAAGGAGTACCTGGACCTGGCCAAGTTTTTCCTGGATATCAGAGGCAATGGTAATATCAAGGGAGCTGAGTATAGTCAGTCGCACAAGATGGTGACTGATCAGCATGAAGCAGTTGGGCATGCAGTACGCGCAGCCTACATGTACACCGGTATGGCGGATGTTGCTGCACTCACCGGAAACAAAGATTATATCAACGCCATCCAGGATATCTGGAAAGATGTTATGGAGCATAAGTTATACCTCACCGGCGGAATTGGTGCAACCGGTCACGGTGAAGCATTTGGTGCTGCGTATCAATTACCAAATATGTCGGCCTATGCAGAAACCTGTGCATCCATTGCCAATGTGTACTGGAACAGTCGCATGTTTTTAATGAATGGTGATGCACAGTATGTGGATGTGCTGGAGCGCATCTTATACAATGGCTTGTTATCAGGTGTATCCTTGAGCGGCGACCGGTTTTTCTATCCGAATCCCCTGGCATCCATGGGACAGCATCAGCGAAGCGCCTGGTTTGGTTGTGCCTGTTGTATCAGCAATATGACAAGGTTCATGCCATCGGTTCCCGGATATGTATATGCGAAAAAGGCGAATGATCTCTATGTGAATTTATATGTAGCCAGTTCTTCGGATATCCAGTTGCCTGCCGGGAAACTGCAACTGGAGCAGGTAACAGAATATCCCTGGAAGGGACGGGTGGATATCATTATGAAAGAAGCTCCTTCAAAAGCTTATACGGTAAGATTACGTATTCCAGGTTGGGCCAGGCAGGAAGCGGTTCCAGGAAGTTTATATGCATTCCTGGATACACAAAGAAAGCCCATTCGAATCCTCCTGAATGGCAAGGCGGTTGACTATAAGATGGAGAAAGGCTACGCGGTAATCAATCGCAGCTGGAAAAAAGGAGATAAGCTGGAACTGGATTTGCCTCTTGAAATTGAAAAAGTAATCGCAAACCAGCAGGTGAAAGATAATATCAATCGTTTCGCCCTGCAGCGCGGACCAATTGTATATTGCATAGAGGGACCAGACAATAAAGACAATGCGGTGAATAATATTGTGGTGGATCGTTCGGCAGGAATTCAGGCCAACTATGAGCCGGAATTATTGAATGGTGTAATGGTGCTGACTGCAAAAGGGAGCAGCACCAAAAGACAGGTGAATACAACTGCTCTCCTGCGTTCTGAGCAAACAGTAAAGGCCATCCCATACTATTCCTGGAATAACCGTGGTGCAGGAGAAATGCAGGTTTGGATTCCCTACGCAGAATCTGCAGCCTTACCAATGCCGACGCCAACCATTGCATCCAAAAGTAAAGTCAGTTCATCACAGAAAAATCCCCGTATGTTGAAAGGGATGAACGATCAGTATGAGCCATCGAGTTCACAGGATCGCAATTCCATTTACCTGCATTGGTGGCCAAAGGAAAATACAACCGAATGGGTTCAATATGATTTCGATCAGCTTCAAACCATGCGTTTGAGTAAATTCTACTGGTTTGATGATGCTCCGTTTGGAGGCTGCAGGATTCCGGCTGGTTACCAGCTGCTCTATGAAAAGGATGGCAACTGGCTGCCGGTGGAAGTGGAACAGCAGGATCCCATATCAAAAGATGCCTATAACAGCATCCGGTTCAAACCGGTGCAGACTAAGGCACTTCGGCTGGAGGTTAAATTACCGGAGAAACATTCTGCCGGTATTCATGAATGGATTGTGAACTGATTTAGCTGGCAACCTCATAGGTGTGCATCGCATAGGATTCCACATACTCGCTGGGCGATTTGCCTAATACTGCTTTGAAAACGCGATTGAAATTGGTAATACTGTTGAATCCGCAGCTATAAGCTATCGTTGAAATACTGTCGAACCCGCCCTCCGTAAGTTTTTTACAGGCCTCATTGATCCTCACTTCATTGAGAAAAGAAACAAACGTGTGGCGGGTTCTTTTTTTGAAAAAGCGACAGAAAGCCTGTGGGGTCATATGTGCCTGTTTGGCCACATCATCCAGCGTGATCTGTTCGGCATAATTGCTCAAAATAAAATTGTAAATCCTGCCGAGACGCAGCCCTTCATTTTCACTGAACTGTGCCATTTCTGACACGCTTCCCAGTTCTTTCAGCTGAGAGGAGGCACAACAGGCCCGCAGCAGTTCCAGGAAACTGATGATCTGATCAAGGTTGGATTGCTGCTCCATTTTCAACATGAGGCTGCTGATTTCCAGCGTCATTTCCTCCGGCAGAATAAACCCTGAGCGATGTTTCTGCAGGAACAGACGAATCAGTTTGGTCTCAGTCAGATCAAACAGGAACTGCAGTTTGCCGAAAGGATTAAAGAAAATGGTTAAGGCTTCCACTTCAAGATTTCCACCGTAATAAATGGGATCATTTTTGAATACATGCGGCTGGTTGGCACCAATGCAGAAGATCTCATTCGCCCTGAATGGGTACATATTGTTTTCAACCACCAGGGTTCCTTCACCCTTAATAATCCAGGTCAGTTGGATTTCATCATGCCGATGTAAGTGCTGATACATAAACGGGAGCTTGTCGCGCTGGACAATGATGTTTTTCTCTCCCGGAACCGGTATGGTGAATTGCAGAACCTTCATGTTCAGGATATTAAGTGTATGAATTACAGTAATTTACGGTATTCCATGAAATTATCCCGCAATAGTGAAAATATGTGGATAGGCGGTTAAAATACGGGCAAACCAAAATCATTTTTGGGCGTGACCACAGTCACAATTACCCGGTACCCCTCTGTTTACCTTTAGTGTTCAATGCAACCACTATGCAACAACATCACCAAATTCTGATAATTGGAGGTGGTAATGCCGGTATTTCGGCTGCCGCTCAATTGCTTCGTAAAAGAAAATCGCTGCAAATCGCGATTATGGAGCCATCTGAAAAACATTATTACCAACCGGCCTGGACATTAGTAGGTGGTGGCACATTTAATATACATGATACTGTTCGATCCGAGGCTTCTGTGATGCCATCCGGTGTAAAGTGGATCAAAGAGGCTGCGGCCAAATTTGAACCGGAATCCAACAAGGTGATCAGTGCTAACGGTAATGAATACACGTATGATTACCTGATCGTTGCACCAGGTATTCAACTGAACTGGCACCTGGTGAAAGGCCTGCCCGAAACTCTGGGCAGAAATGGTGTTACTTCCAATTATTCTTTTGACCTCGCACCCTATACATTCGAACTATTACAAGGCATGAAGGAAGGAGATACAGCTTTGTTTACAAGTCCGGGTACCCCGGTAAAATGTGGCGGAGCGCCTCAAAAAATCATGTACCTCACAGCCGATTACCTGCGTAAACACGGATTACAGGGTAAAACCAAGGTGGAATTTGTTACTGCAGGCGGCGTTATTTTCGGCATCAAAAAATATGCGGATCAGCTCATGAAAAAAGTGAATGAGTATGGTATTGAGCTGCATTTCAAACACGACCTGGTAGAGATTGATGGTCCGGGTAAAACCGCCACCTTTAAAGTAACCGATTCACAAGGCGTGTCCAGTTATATAACCAAACATTTTGACATGATCCATGTGGTACCACCTCAAAGCGCACCGGATTTTATTAAAAACAGTCCGCTGGCCAATGAAGCCGGATGGGTGGATGTCCATAAGTTCACCTTACAACACAATCGGTTCCCCAACATATTTGGCCTTGGAGATGCTACCAGTACACCGAATGCCAAAACCGGTGCAGCAGTTCGCAAACAGGCGCCTGTATTGGTGAAGAATTTATTAGCTGTCATTGATGGTCAGCCCATGCAGGGAAATTATACCGGTTATGGAAGTTGTCCACTGGTAGTAGGGTATGGTCAATTAATCCTTGCGGAGTTTGATTATGATAACAAACCGATGGAGACCTTCCCCTTTGATCAGGCAAAACCCCGCTGGAGCATGTGGGCACTGAAGAAATATGTATTGCCCTGGATGTACTGGAATAAAATTCTCAAGGGAACAGCCTAAGCATTTCTTACGTAAATTGGGTCAAAGTGCTGGCATGACTGCAGACAAACCGACTTCTACACGCACCAAGCTTTCGTTGACGGATGAACTGGCGGTAGAAAGGACCCGCCTGGCCAATGAACGTACTTTATTGGCCTATATCCGATCAAGTTTGTATTTTTCCATCGCCGGACTCACACTGAATAGTTTTTTTCAACTGAAACTAGGGTGGTTGCTGGAACTTGCTTTCTGGCTGGTGGCAGTAGGAATTCTGATCAGTGGGATCATCCGGTACCGTCGCGTAGCGAAAAAACTGAATATATCAGCATTTGCGCAAAAGCGCTGGCATTTGTTAATGGAAGAAGAAGTTTAAAGCATTGAATAAACGAAGCACATGGCGAATATTTTAGTTCCTTTTGATTTTTCTGCCAATGCCATCAGCGCATTGGACCAGGCCCTATACATTGCAAAAGAGAAAGGGTTTACAATTGAAGTATTGCATATCCTGAATTTTAAAGCTGCACATGATTATCCGGAGGAGTGGCATATTGACCCGCACCATGTAGATATGGGAGCGATTGAAGCAAAACTGGCAGAGATCGTTGCTGAACGCAGTGCAGCCTGCTGTGGTGCATCCGGACCTGCTGTAACCACCTCGGTTCGCGAAAGTGTTATGATCAATGGCGGGATCATCAATCATATGCTGGAAAACAAGGCAGAATTAATTGTGATGGGTACCCATGGTGCTTCCAATGCTGTAGAACGATTCTGGGGAAGCAATACCAGTACCATGATCAATCATAGCTTATTCCCCATCCTGGCCGTACCCCGCGACTGGCATCCGGTAAAGCTGGAAGAATTGCTGGCTGCCATCTCTCTTAAGGAAGCAAAGGTATGCCTGCCGAAGTTGTCGGAATGGACCAACTGGTTCAATGTGAAAGCAGAAGTTATCTCACTGACATCGGTACCCGAAGCCGACCAGGATGAACTGGAGGCTGCCGTGCAGGCCTATCCCGAAATAACAGCACACCTGGTGCCAAAGAAAGATGACCTGCCCATGTGGAAGAACCTGGTGAACTATACTGCCGGACGCAAAAAAGCGGTATTGCTGATGTTTGTGCATGAGCGTAGCGTATTTGATAAACTCTTCAATTATAGCATAACATCCAAGGTAGCCGATGGCATTAATATTCCGTTGTTGGCAATTCCGACTACCAAAAAGTCCTGAGTTTCAACAGTGGTTGGCATAACCATCCCAATGGGATAACTTTGCGGGCCATGGAAACCATTCGTCAGCAAAAGGGACAGCGAGCCGTAGCAAACTGGCTGCTCATCGGGGTAGGAATGATCATTGTACAAATCTTATTAGGGGGAATTACCCGCTTAACAGGATCTGGACTCTCCATTACAGAATGGGAAGTTGTAACCGGTACCCTGCCACCTTTAAATGAGGCCGGATGGCTGCAGAAATTTCAGGAGTACCAGCAAACTCCCCAGTACCGCCTGCTGAATACCGATTTCAACCTGGATGATTTCAAATTTATATTCTTCTGGGAATGGTTTCACCGCTTTTGGGCCAGGCTCATTGGAGTTGTATTCGTAGTGGGATTTGTTTACCTCATTTCAAAGCGTTACCTGAAACGCGAAATGGTGAATCCCCTGCTGATTCTCTTTGTGTTGGGAGCACTGCAGGGATCAGTAGGCTGGATCATGGTGGCAAGTGGCTTAACCGGTGATGCGGTTTATGTGAAGCCTACCCGGCTGGCTATGCATTTTGTACTGGCGCTTGGATTATTATCCTATACCTTCTGGTTTGCCCTCCAATTGCTGGTTCCTGACCGGGAGCGGCGGTATGCTCCGGCAATAAAAAAGTTTACCTGGATCATTTTAGGAATCTTGACTCTGCAGCTGGTGTATGGGGCATTGATGGCCGGGCATAAAGCTGCGGCAATAGCCTCCACCTGGCCAACCATCAACGGGGCCTGGGTACCGGCGGGAATGGGGAGTCATAGTCCCTGGCTGATCAACCTGATTGATAATACTATTACAGTTCATTTTGTACATAGAAATTTAGCCTATCTGATTACTATTCTGGTGATCCTCCTATACAGGAAAGCAAGCCTGGAACCGGTATCTCCGGCCGCACGCAAGTACTTGCGCTGGCCGTTGTTGCTGGTGGTGGTGCAGGTTTTGCTGGGAATATTATCAGTTTTAACCAGTAAAAGTATTGTGCCGAATCAGTGGGGTAATTTTGAATGGATGGCTCAATTGCACCAATTGGTGGCGATGTTCCTGGTTTTATCACTGGTGGGCATCCTGTATCTTTTCGGCGAGCGCAGGCAGCGCGCATAATTTGAGCCTTGTCTAAACGTTCTAAGAGTGTATCTTGGAACCTCGATGAAGCAGCGACTGAAAGCCATATTCTATTCCTTTGCCGTGCAGTTAATACTGCTGCATTTCAAAAAATTCCAGATACTGCTGATCTTTTGGTTTGCGCTGTTTGGTGCGGTAAGTGGCAACTTCATGGCCAGCTTTGGGGTGGATTCCCTGTATTTATCACCGGAATACCTGGGCAGTGTAAATGCGATATCAGCGGGGATTGTTGGCATGTCTGTAGGCATCTTCATCATGAGCTGGAACATCACTACGTTTATCCTCTTCAGCCGGCATTTTCGATTTCTTGCTACCACCACAAGACCATTCCTGAAGTATTGCATCAATAATGCTGTCATTCCCCTTCTTTTCCTGGTCTTTTATTTTATAAATGCGGTTGACTTTGACCTGCACAAGGAACTGTTATCAGTGAGTGAAGTGATGACCCTGGTTGGTGGGTTTTTGATTGGACTGGTATTGATTGTTTTTCTTTCTCTGGGTTATTTTTTTGGTGCGGATATCACTATTGCGAGGAACATGATCAGCCTGGATCCTTCGCCAATGGCGATGCACCGGGGCGTGAAGCCACATATCGTATTAAACAGTGGTGGCAGCAGGTTAATCAAGGTGACAACCTACCTGAGCGGTCGGCTCAATGTAAAAGCTGTGCGTGATGTTACCCACTACAGCAAAGAATTCCTGGAGAATATCTTCAGTCGCCATCATTTTGCAGCGGTTTTATCCATCTTTATTGCCTTCGTTTTTTTAATGATGGTAGGATTTCTGCTTGATTATGAAATGTTCAAATTACCGGCAGCAGCCAGCATTACGATCTTTTTTGCGATCCTGGTATCTGTGGCCGGAGCGTTTTCCTATTTCTTACAAAGCTGGAGTGTTCCTTTTGCGGTAGTATTGGTTATTGTGCTGAATCTTTTGTATCGCTATGGGGTGATCGATCCAACCAATAAAGCCTATGGCCTGAATTATGGAAAAGAGATTCAGAAAGCTTCTTATACGCCTTCCAATCTTGCTGCCTTGAGTACTGCTGAACGGGTGAGTACTGATTCCCTGAGAATGGTGCAGGTACTGGAGAACTGGAAAAGAAGGCAGGGAGTGGAGAAGCCACATCTTTACATCGTAAATGTAAGTGGAGGAGGAACCCGAAGCGCAACCTTCACCATGGGTGTGATGCAAAAGCTGGACAGCATCTGCGGCGGTCAGTTGATGCGGAAGACCTTTATGATCACAGGTGCTTCGGGTGGTATGCTGGGAGCAGCTTATTTCAGGGCATTATCCAGGGAGCGTGACCTGGGCAAGCCGGTTCGTTTGCAGGATCCTGCATATGTGGATGATATCTCGAAAGATTTGCTGAATCCTACATTTTCTTCTTTTGTGGCGCGGGACCTTGCCGCACCTGCGCAGAAGTTCAGTGTGGGGAAATACAAGTATGTAAAAGACCGCGCGTATTCATTTGAGCAGCAGTTAAACATCAATACGCGTTATTTACTGGATAAGGAATTCAGTGCACTGGCGAAAGAAGAACAGGAGGCATTGATGCCTACCATGATCTTTAATTCAGTAATTACCAGGGATGGAAGGAAAATGCTGATCAGTACACATCCGCTCAGCTTTTTGATGAAACCATCGGGAGATCCGCGTTTACAACATCCTACCGATCCGGATGCAGTTGATTTTGCAGCTTTGTTATCGAGGCAGGATCCGATGAATCTTCGGTTACTCACGGCGCTTCGCATGAATGCCACATTCCCCTATGTGTTACCGAATGTATGGTTGCCGACTGATCCGGTGATTGATGTGATGGATGCGGGATTGCGGGATAATTATGGAATTGAAACTGCGGTTCGGTTTATTCATGTATTCAGGAACTGGATCAAAGAAAATACCAGCGGAGTAACGCTCCTGCAGATCAAGGATCGCCAGGGTGGTGGATGGGAGCATCCTTTTGAATCAAAAGCGGTATCTGAAATTGTAACCAAGCCCTTGTTGCTGTTGCAGTTGAACTGGTATAAAATGCAGCAGTACAATCACCAGGATCAGTTGGGCATGGTGAGTGATTTGTTACCCGGACAATTCAACCGGATCAGTTTTCATTATCTGCCGGAGAAAGAAGAAACCAAGGCAGCGCTGAATTTTCATTTAACGCAACGCGAGAAAGTGGATATCCGGCATGCATTGGATAATCAGCTCAATGCTTTGGCATTTAAACGATTTAAGGAATCCCTGTCCGGTTTTTAAGGCTTCACCTGTTATCTATAAAACAAATCAGTATGCAAGAGTATGTATTGATCTTCCGTCATGAAGATGGGAAAGAAGTTGCTTCACCTGAGCAAATGCAGGAATGGATGAAGCAGACCATGGACTGGATTGGCACTATTGCCGCGAAGAACAAGTTTGTGAGTGGAACAGGCCTGCCTTTTGAGGAGGCAAAAGTGGTGAAGGCAACCGACAAGGGATTGATCGTAACCAATGGTCCGTTTGGGGATATCAAGGAAACCCTGGGAGGATTTGTCATTGTGAAAGCGGATTCGGTGGAAGAAGCGGTTGAATTTGCAAAAGGAAGTCCGGTTTTGCAGGGAGTTGGCAACAGTGTGGAGGTGCGCAAAATAGCAAGTGGGGATGGCATCCATTAAGCAGGATACCGCGCAATTGGTGCCACATTTATTCCGGACGGAATTCCGGAAAATAACTACTTATTTATGTTGCCAGTATGGGCTGGAGTACCTGGGAGAAGCGGAGGATATTGCGAGTGAGAGTTTCCTAGCTGCCCTGGAAACCTGGCCTTATAAAGGAATACCTCCCAATCCGGCTGCCTGGTTGTACCGGGTGGCCAAGAACAAAGCGATGAACCGGCTGGAGCAAAAAGCATCACGCAGAAAAATAGAAGCACAATTACCGGCAGCGGATGGGGAGGATATATCCTATGCGGAAGAGGAAGGGGATCAGTTGCGCATGTTGTTTGCGATTTGTCATCCTGCGTTATCGCAGGAAACGCAGGTGACCATGGCGCTTCGGATAATGGCAGGATTTGGTTTGGATGAAATTTCATCCGCCTTATTGATTGGGAAGGAGACCATTCAGAAAAGATTGTATCGGGGAAGGGAGACACTGAAGGAGCGAGGGATTGTGTTGGAAATGCCAACAGGTGCTGCATTGCAGGAACGCCTGGAAATGGTATTGTTAACTATTTATCTCATGTTTACGGAGGGTTATTATTCAGAAACGAAGGAGGAGCTGATTAGGGAGGATTTGTGTTTTGAAGCTATGCGACTGGCTTATCTCTTAACAGAGTTGCCGCAAACTAATAGTCCGAAAGTGCGGGCATTACTGGCCTTGTTTTGTTTTCAGGCATCGCGGTTTGCTGCGCGCAGGAATAAGAATGGGGAATGGTTACTGTATGATCAACAGGATGCTTCCTTGTGGGACCAGCAACTAATTGCAAAAGGAGTGGAGTGGTTGCACAAGGCAAGTGTGGGTGAGGAGTTAAGTTTTTATCATTTGGAGGCTGCGATCGCGTATTGGTATTCACGGCCGGAGGATAGCCCGGAGAAATGGGAAGCTATAGTAGGGCTATACGAGCAGTTAATCGTTTTAAAACCCTCGCCTGTGGTCGCCTTGAACAGGATATTTGCCGTGTATAAATTAAGGGGCGCGAAAGAGGCAATTAATCTCGCTGACCGGCTGGCGTTAACTGATAATCCGTATTACTATATGCTGGTTGGTGAGCTGCACAGTGAATTGGACAAACCGTATGCACTGGAATGTTTCAGGAAAGCGCATCAGTTAGTGCATACAGATGCTGATCGTCGGTTTGTTGAAAAGCGATTGCAGGAAATGGGAGGTTGATGGTAGAATAGTTCCATTACTCAATCTTCCGCATTTCTTTCCAGCGTTGATCCTGGAAGACAGAGGATGGGTCGAAATTCGGGCTGTTGGAAAGCAGAAAAGAGGAGCCATCGCTGCGGCTCCAGGCATGGTTATATCCGGAGCTTAGTTCGACGGTCCCATTTTCATCACGGTAGTGTTCCACTTCGCGGATGGTTTTAATGAAATTGGTATGCATCCGGTCCTGGGAGCTTTGTTTTGCTTCCCAGCTTCTCATCTGATTATCCATTTCGGCTAAACGGCGATTACCTGCTGCAATAGTTTGTTCACCAATTTGACGGGTACGTTCATCCATTAATCGGATTTTTCCCAGGTGTTCAATTTGCTTTTGTTCCCGCACGGATCTCCAGTAATTGTTGGTGGCTTCTTTCCAATCCGGATTGGTTCGGATACTGCCTATAATCATGCTGACAATCTGTTCAGCTTCTTCCATTTTATCTGCTGGGTAGGTAAATATCATACGGCTGGCTGAGCTGGTATAATTGATCGCCATTGAACCATTGTATACATTAGGTACATACACTTCTGCATTCGTTACTCCGCAAATCAGAATGGCTGCCTGATTATTCGTAAGAGTTGCTTTGGCTGTCAATGCTGTGTGCCGGTAATTAACCTGTGCTGCACCGTATCGCATCATTTCAGC
The DNA here is from genome assembly GCA_016787265.1 of Flavipsychrobacter sp. Lineage (GTDB taxonomy): Bacteria > Bacteroidota > Bacteroidia > Chitinophagales > Chitinophagaceae > Flavihumibacter. Next base: position 264,820 of record JAEUVF010000010.1, read on the forward strand.
TCTTGCCTGATTATCCATTTCGCTATGGGCAGTAACAACTTCGGGATTATTTTTGGCTTCAATCAGGGTTGCGTTGCCGAGCTCCGGAAGCCATACCTGATCTATATACTGCCGGGCATCGATGGGCTCCCCTTTACCACAGTATTGGGAAGTTTGTTGCAATTGATTCAATTGCTGATTCGTACTATATGCCCAGGTTAGGGCAGGCAGGATTTTGAAGCTGAATTCACCAGTAGGCGATTGTGCAGAAAAACTCATGGTGGTACCGGCGCATGTTTGTCCGGGTGCCGTCCAGATTACCCCACCTTCTGATTGCCAGTCTTTTGGCAAAAGAATACTATAGGCTTCTGCCGGTTGGGAGAATGCCTGGAGGTCCATGATTTTGACACGGTTGAACAGGTAGTAATCCTTTCCCTCAGTAAACTGGGGAGAGCTTTGTTGGTTGCCGGAATTTTCAGATGCTGCCGGGCTGGAATTTTCCACGGATGTAGCAATTTGATCGGTATCCGGATTGATATCGTTGTTGCAGGCGCTGGCGGCTAGCATAAGCACAGCTACCGGTATTGAGCGTAGGTTAAAAGGCATGGTATATCAGGTTATACTACTATATAACCGCCGGCAGGAAAAGGTAAACAAGAATAGAGGCAATACAATTATTGTCTACCTGGTTCGGTTCCGGTGAAATTGATCCGTTTGAACATCACATCCGGACTGTTATCGTCTTTGTGTAAGCGAAGAAAGCGGTCATCTGCCTCTAAAATCAGGATAGTATCCGTTTCGAGGATAAGTAAATTGTCAATCACTTTGTAGTCAGTTATTGAATTATTTTCTTCAACTCCTCCGGGTTGATCAGATTCATATTGACCATTGGGGGAAAACCGGATGGTCAATCCCTTATTTGACTTGTTAAACGTCTTCAAATCTTCTTTTCGTACTGCTGAAAGGTCCTCTTTAGAATAAAACTGATAAAACTCCCATTTTCCAATAATCAGTTTTGCATAATCAGGAGTACTACATGAACTGATTACTGCAAGTATAAAAATGGAAATACAGATAAGTATTGAGTTTTTCATCGGAGCCAAGATATTTATTAGATTTAGAAACTGCAATAATGACAAAAAGAAAAATCAATGCAAAATCTCAAAGTAGCAACAGCTCAATTTGAAAACCGGTCAGGTGATAAGTTGTATAACTTATCGGTGATGGATTCACTGGCGGCGAAGGCTGCAGCTGATGGTGCACAGGTAATTGCTTTCCATGAATGCTCGGTAACGGGATATAGTTTTGCCCGCAAATTATCGAGGGAGGAATTGCTGGCTCAGGCAGAATTAATTCCGGAAGGGGAAAGCATTTCGCAACTCAGGCAAATAAGCGCTCGCCATAATATTGTGGTGCTGGCCGGATTGTTTGAAAAGGATCGGGATGATAAAATTTACAAAGCCTATGTGTGTGTGGATCGAAATGGCCTGATAGCCAAATTCAGAAAGCTGCATCCCTTTATCAATCCTCATATTCTGCCTGGTACTGAATATTGTGTATTTGATTTGTTTGGGTGGAAGTGTGGCATTCTGATCTGTTACGACAACAATATCATCGAAAATGTAAGGGCTACCAAATTGCTGGGGGCTGATATTATTTTCATGCCACATGTAACTATGTGTACGCCGTCTACTCGTCCGGGTGCCGGATTTGTTGATCCTGCCTTATGGGAAAACAGGGAGGCGGATCCAACCTCGCTGCGACTGGAATTTGATGGTATGAAGGGAAGAGCCTGGTTAATGAAATGGTTGCCAGCAAGGGCGTATGACAATGCTATTTATGCCATCTTTTCCAACCCTATTGGCATGGATGATGACCAACTGAAGAATGGTTGCTCCATGATACTTGATCCTTATGGAGATATTATTGCGGAGTGCAGAAGTTTTGAGGACAGTTATGTGATCGCAACCCTGACTCCAGAGAAGTTAACCCTGGCAGGAGGGCATCGGTATCTGAAAGCAAGACGGCCAGAGTTGTACAAAGACCTGATAGGGAAAGAGCATCAATCCGAGCAGAAGGTAGTTTGGCTGGAAAAGAAATAGAGACTGCTCAATCAATAATATTCGTAAGTATAGCGGGTAACAAAAGTTTCTCTTTCGGATGAATTGTTTACAATATGGGAAAGGGTTCCATCTGAGTTATAAAAATATTCTGTCCTGTTGCTGACAGGAACGGAAAGCTTTGTTTTATAATAATTGGATTCATACCTGGTGCATTGTCCGGCAACATTGTACTGCCAGCTATTGTCAAAATTGCTATTTTTCATTGTTATTAACTTTCCTTTCCCCTGTTTTTTTCGAATATATCGAAAGCTGCCATAGTGGACATTCACAATACTATCTAACAGGCCATCTGCATGGTAGTAATAGCGACTGTTTTCTAAAACATGTCCCGTTTGATCTATTCTCTCATGTGAGATAACTCTTCCCTGTTCATCGAAGGATTCGGTAGTGAGTATATAATTTGCTGTATCTACCATCGATATGGAATGCAGTTTACCCTCTTTCCAAACCGATTTATGTTCGGGATACTTATTGCCTTTGGTATCAAAATAGGTTGCTTTTGCCACCTGGCCAGTAGGGTGATACTCGAAAAGAGCTGTTATGCATAAATCGGATTCCATTGTCGGTGTTTTCTGCAGACAGGAAATTAAACTTCGAATAGCACCAGTGCTGTCTACTGAAATTATATCTACATAGCTTGTTTTCGCTGCGCCTGGTGGGTCTTTTATAGCGGTAATTTTTTTGACTCCTGCTGCCTGTAGGATGGCTTTTGTATTGAGCACTGTGTCTGAAAGATTACCAGGACCTGCACCTTGGGGATAACCATGCGATCGTATTTGAGCAGCAGATTCCGGAAGGCAAACAGCTAATAAGAAAACCGCAACACAGCCTGCTTTCAGCCATTGAAACATGGATAAGTTCTTCACTTTATAAGATTTCTGTTCGTGTCATATAGTCCTACCAACAAACTGTTTCCATTTGCATCTATCCTAACACCACCATACCTCGCAGAATCATACTGGGCGGCATTGCCTTCCTGGAAGAAATAAGATTCTGCGCCGATATTCATATCCCAGATCCTTGGCGCAGTATATTCTATGAGTAATTCGCCGGAAGCAAGGGGTTCTCTGCCAGGCTGAATACGGATCGGTTGAGCCACACTGTTAGTATCCTGTTTAATTACAAAATACCCGCGCTTGGGAATGGAATCATGATTGAATTCACGTGCGATTTTATAACTCAATTGCATGTAATCGCCCTGCATAAGGGATCGGGGATCCACTGGTGCCAGTTCCAGTAAAACCAGTGTGCCTTCTTTTAAGAGTTTTTCTTTTCCCAGTATGGAATAGAAAAAATAACCCAATACCAGGAAGAGGTTGAGCAGAATGATCCATTTACTAATTTTCATTCGGACTCAGTTTTTTATGTAGAAAAAAATATAACACCAGAAAGAGTGCACCGGAAATCAGCAGCAGGATGGATTTGGTTAATAAGGTAAAACTCAAATCATAATAATATTGAGAAATAAAATAAATGCCACTCAGAATACCGAGTACGAATCCTGTTTTGTACCCAAATTGAAAGCCCAGCAGGACTAGTAAGATCGCTCCTGAAATGGCGGGCGCGAAAAGCGTCGGCAATAGCAACAAGGTTACCAAGAGAAGGAGTTTCATTTGCGGTCCGGTTTCTTCTGCATTAAATTCTTTAGATAACTCGTTTACCTGGTACAGGATCGTTCCAATTATTCCAACAGAAGCAATCCAGAATAGATGTGGTGAAATCGGCGTGGTCATACGTATTCCCAACAGATAAAGCGCACTTAAAAAGGAAAGGGTGCTGGCTGTTCGGATGGCGGGATACAATTGTGCAGGCTTCCCCTCCTGTTGTCCAAACCAGGAGCTATGGGTATATACAAAATAACAGGTGGCCGCCAATAGCGGAGTATACACCAGCAGGAACTCGTACTGATTATTGGAAAAAAGTATGGCAATAATGCTGGCATGGATGGATAACATGGCCACTAATGCCAGCACCTGGTTTTGCGTCATGTATAAACTGAGGGCGGCTATCGCTATAAAAATCAGATAGGTAAGCGTTTCTGATACGCCAAATTCGTTGAGTCCGATCCCAATCAGGATGCCTCCAATCAGGAATAGTGAAATACTGAAGGTATCCAGCAATATATTGTTGTACTGTTTATCCAGCCAGATCGCACCAGCTATAAATACGATGCCGAAAATGAGTTGAGCAAGCGCTGATTCATATAATCCGGCAATGAATAAAAACCCTACAAAAGCACAGCTTGCCAGGATCCCACCAATAATTGAAATTATTTTGATTGGAAGAGAAGGTTGCGCGGATGAATGGTTATCAGGATTGTTCATGTGCCCATTTCTTTTGAAGGTCCAGCAAAAATTTGATGGTCAGGGAAGCGCTTCCGATGATAAAGAGGCTGATAAAAAGGAAGCTGCCTGCATCATTTGAGATCTTCAGAAACCAGGCAGAACCAATAATTATCAGACTTACGGGAATAATCGAAAGGTAAAAGATGGAATGTTGATGCAGGCCATACCAGATTCCTGCTGCATAAGCCAGAACTGCCAGCAGTAGAAGTAACCAGAAACTTGGATCCTGGTTACGGAACATTCCGGTTGTAATTCCTATGGTGGAAAAACTGATGGCAGCCAGGGCTACCAGGTTGGTGAACCAGGTGGGAATCGACTTCCCTGCTTTCATCAGGAATTTGCTTACGATCAGTGCTACCAGGTTTACGAGAAAGAGAAGGGTGAAAACCAGGGTATCAGACCAGTGATTGGCAACCTGATTGGCATAGAGTAAAATCGTTGTGTTGATCAGTAAGAGATACAGCACCCATAAGGGAGGAAAGTTTGCCACCAGTACCCAGATCGAAATGAAAACTGTCCAGGCCAGAAAAAAATCATAGGCATTGGCACCGGTTTGATAGATCTGCCCATACACAGCAAACAAGACCCCCACCAATGCTGCAGCAGCTGTTAACAGGATGTTTCGGATCATAGGATCAAACTGCGGTCTCAGGGAAAGTAGTGTGGTTGCAATGAGGAGTCCGCCTGTTAATGAAAGCTTTGCAAATTTTGGAAGGGCTTCCCAATTGTACGCAAAGAAGAAAATGATTCCGGCTATTGTAAACCCAATACCCAGGGTCAGCAGCAGGATCCGGACAAAACGGTACCAATCCTGCTGGCTGGGTGGATGATTCATATTGGTTAAGGTTTTAGGGTTGTTGATTTACAGTTTCCATTCGGGTCGTTCGAAATGGCAGGTATACCCGAATGGATTTTTTTGCAGGTAATCCTGGTGCTCTTCTTCCGCTTCCCAGAAATCCGTGGCTGGAACAACTTCGGTAACAATTTTACCCGGCCATTTTCCCGAGGCTTCCATCTCTTTGATCAGTTGAAGAGCTGTTTGTTTTTGTTCTTCATCCAGGTAAAAAATGGCGGATCGGTAAGAAAGCCCGATATCATTTCCCTGCCGGTTCTTGGTGGTAGGGTTGTGGATCATGAAAAAATATTCGAGCAGCTTCCGGTAGGAGAGGGTATCTGCATCAAAGCTGATGGCGATGCCTTCAGCATGGGTACCATGATTGCGGTAAGTGGCATTGGGAACATCTCCACCTGTGTACCCAACAACGGTGTGTTTTACGCCGGGCAGTTGCCGGATCAGTTCTTCCACACCCCAGAAACAACCACCGGCCAATATTGCTTTTTCAGTTCTCATTGAAGATTATTTTACCATCAAACAGCGTTAAAACTACTTTTGTTTTGGCAATATCCATAGCAGGGATAGAAAACATATCCTGGTTAAACACGATGATATCTGCAAGGTAACCCGGCTGTAATTTGCCTTTGATCTTTTCCTCGAAAGAGGAGTACGCGCCTCCCTGCGTATAGGCTTTTAATGCGTCCTGGATGGTGATTCTTTGTTCCGGCACCCATCCGCCAGGTGGCTGTCCCTCCGGCGTTTGCCGGTTCACTGCAATATGCAATCCACGAATCGGATCGGGGGTGGTGCAGGCCGGCCAATCACTACTGAAAACCAGATGCACCTTGTTCTTCAACATGGACTGCCACATAAAGGCATGCGGAATTCTTTTTTCTCCGACAGCTTTGGCCCATACTTCGATATTGCCCGGATCTGCATGAATGGGTTGCATGGAAGCCATCACGCCCAGCTTCGCAAACCGGGGAACATCCTGCGGGTTGCATTGTTCGATGTGTTCAATGCGATGGCGTCTGGCTTTGGTGCCATTTGTTTGCTGTGCTTTTTCGTAGGCATTCAATGCTTCTCTTACGGTGCGATCTCCAATGGCATGGGTATAAATCTGGAATCCTTCTTTATCAAACCTGTTTAAAAGCGATTGATATTTTTCCAGCGGCAAAGCAAAATCACTATTGGCATGCGTGCCATCGGGTAGGGCATCACTATAAGGTTCGAGCATGGGAGAAGTGTGCGATTCAATCACGCCATCCAGCATGAATTTAATACTAACGGCTTTGAGTAGGGGATGACCTTTGGTGCGGTTTTTTAATTGAATAAATTGCAGGATGTCTTCTTCTTTTGTCTGTTTGCCGGCACTGAAGGAAGTGGAAGATCGAAGGGTGAGTTCACCTTGTTTAAGCAGGGTTTCATACAATGCGAACTCGGCAACAGAACCACTGGCATTTTGAATACTGGTAATGCCGAGTCGCGCTGCGTATTTCATACCTATGCGGAGTGCATCCAGTTTTTCTTCTGTAGTGGGGGGAGGTACTATTTTCTCCACCAGGCTGCCGGCTGCTTCTGTTAAAGCACCGGTTGGATTTCCCTCCGGATCTTTAATGATCGAACCAAATCCATCAAATTGAGTAGTGCTGGAAATACCTGCCAGTTCCATTGCTTTGCTGTTCACCCAGATACTGTGACCATCATAGGCATCTAATACAATCGGGCGGTCGGGACTGATTTTATCCAAAGCGATGAGTGCGTCGCGGTCGGGCATTCCTCCTTCAAAAAGATTGTATTGCCAGCCCATACCGGTAATCCATTTTTTGTTGGGATGTGCTTTTACAAAAGTTGAAATGGCTTTAAGTGCTTCCTCCAGTGTTTTTGCCTGGTAAAGATCAACGCCTGTGAGTCCCATGGATCCGGAAAGAAAATGGGTATGGGCATCATTGATCCCTGCCGTAGCAAGCTGGCCTTTGAGGTCAACTAGTTGAGTGGATTTTTGTGCCAGTTTTTTGATGTCAGTATTTGAACCGATGCGAGTGATAGTGTTACCGGTTATAGCAATTGCTTCGACAAATTCTGCATCCTTGCCTGTCCAGATTTTTCCATTGTATAAAATGAGTGTGGGAGCTTTGCTCTTTTGCGCAAACAGGAATTGACTGTTAATGAGTAGTGCGGCAATAAACAGTAGGAATCGCATAGTATCTAAAAATACTTAACTTTCAGCCATGCGTGTAGTATTCCTGAGTTTACTGATGGTGTTGTCTGTGTTGTCTTTTGCACAGCAGCCTGGGGCGATGCCAGAAGTGAAGAAATTCTATTTTAAGAGCTTTTTCGACCGGGTAAAATCCCCTCAGAAAGGAGCTGATTTTGTAGAAACGATAACGGTTGGAGCAGATAGCATAACGCATGTTGAGATCCGCCATATTAACCTGGACCAGATTGTGCTGGATGCTTTCCTGAAAAAAGAAGAGCCGGTGGGAATGTGGTACTATCATCTTGCCAATGGCGGTCGCCTGTTAAATTATGATTTTGATTTGGTTTATGGATCCGCTGCACCGGATTCAACGGAAAGAGAGTTATTTATGCCAAATCTTGCTGAAATATCCAATTTCCTGGTTGATGTACCAGAGAAAAAATATGTAGCGCCTGTACTTGCAACCGGCGATGGTGATCTGTCGGAATTCATGCAGAACAACCTGGTCTTTCCCTACTATTCAATGGTGAATAAACAATATGGGCGTGTATTAATTGGCTTGCAGATTGATGAAGAAGGAGGTGTTTCCAATATAACTGTCGAAAATGGAGTGAATGTTTTGCTGGATAAGGAGGCCATGCGGATCATGAAAAAAATCCGGTTTAAATCAGGCGCTACACTGGATGGTCAACCTAAACGAATTTATTACCGCCTCTACATTTCTTTTTTCCAATAAGTTGAGCCCGATGAATACTGAACTGCTAATAAATCATACGGTTGATTTTGTAAAAGAACAATTGGCCAATGCAGAGGGCGGCCACGACTGGTGGCATATTCATCGCGTATGGAAAACTGCCCGGACAATTGCCGAAAAAGAAACCGGCGCCAATCTGCTGCTGGTAGAACTTTCAGCGCTGCTGCACGATGTTGCGGATTCCAAATTTCATGGAGGGGATGATACTGTGGGCCCCAGGATCGCAGGAGAATTCCTGGCATCCCAGGGTGTTGATCCCGCAATCATCCAGGAAGTACAATTGATCATTTCGCATATCTCTTTTAAAGGTGGTCATAATATGGGCAATTATCAATCACTCGAATTATCGATTGTGCAGGACGCGGATCGCCTGGATGCAATAGGGGCTATCGGTATTGCCCGTGCTTTCAATTATGGCGGATTCAAAAACCGGCCCCTATATGATCCGGCTCAACCACCGAATCTGCAGAAGACCGTGGAGCAGTACAAATTCAATAATGATCCTACCATCAATCATTTTTACGAAAAGTTATTTCTGCTGAAAGACCGGCTGAATACAGCTACAGGTAAGGCAATGGCGGAACAGCGACATGCTTTTATGGAAACCTATGTGGAGCAGTTCTATGCCGAGTGGGATGGACATCGCTGATTTTATGCAAACGTTTCCATCGGCGGCTTTCATGGTTATTCGGTATTTTCAGGACTTCATAAAAATGCTTGTTTACCATGAAGTCAGTAATTCGTATTGTTTGTTTGATGCTTTTTCTTGTTGCCGGCCAGTTTGTGCAGGCGCAACCTTCCATCCTCCCAAAGCCTGAAAAAATAGTGATGGGCAGCTCAGGAGATCCCTTTCTGATCTCTCCACAAACAGCTGTTGTAGTGGCGGATAAAAGTCTGCAATCCAGTGCAGATTTTCTGAACAGCTACCTGCTGAACCGGTATGGTTTGAAACAGACTAAAATTAAAAAGGGAAAACAGCTCAATACCATTCAACTGCGACTGGGTAATACTGCTTCATCGGTTTCCGGTGCCTATCAGCTGGCTGTATCCAATAAAGAAATAACCATCACCGGAACAGATGCACCCGGTGTGTTTTATGGTATTCAGACCCTGATCCAGTTGTTGCCAACCGATACGGCTGCCTTGTTAACCATCGCGCCGGTTCAGGTGCAGGATGCGCCCCGCTTTCAGTACCGGGGTATGATGCTGGATGTGAGTCGCCATTTCTTCCCTGCTGATTTCATCAAGAAATACATTGACTTACTGGCACTTCATAAAATGAATCGCCTGCACTGGCATCTGACTGATGACCATGGCTGGAGAATTGAAATCAAGAAGTATCCTCAGCTAACGGCGGTAGGTGCCTGGAGGAATGGAACGGTTATTGGCAATTATCCGGGACAGGGAAATACCAATCAACGATATGGTGGCTTTTATACACAGGCGGAAGTGAAGGATATCATTCAGTATGCAGAGAAGCGACATATCACGATTGTACCGGAGATTGAAATGCCGGGACATGCATCTGCAGCGATTGCTGCATTTCCCTTCCTGAGTTGTTTCCCGGATCAACCAACTTTCATTAATAAATATCCATCCGAGCTGACAAAACAAAAAGGAGGTAAACAGGTGCAGGAAACCTGGGGAGTGCATACAGATGTCTATTGTGCGGGAAATGATACCGTATTCAACATGATGCAGGATATTCTCACGGAAGTAATTAACCTCTTTCCCTCTGAATATATCCATATCGGCGGTGATGAATGCCCCAAAGACAACTGGAAAAAATGTCCGCGTTGTCAGCAACGCATCAGAGATCTGAAATTGAAAGACGAACATGAACTGCAGTCCTATTTTGTACAGCGTATTGAAAAATTCATCAATTCAAAAGGACGTGTATTGATCGGTTGGGATGAGATCCTGGAAGGCGGGCTCGCGCCCAATGCGGTAGTGATGAGCTGGCGTGGGGAGGCAGGTGGAATAGAAGCTGCAAAACAGCGCCATGATGTGATCATGACACCCAACAGTTATGTATATTTTGATTATTTCCAGGGTAAACCGGCATTGGAACCTATGGCTATCGGGGGATACCTCACCTTACAGAAAGTGTATTCCTATGAACCTATTCCTGCCGCTTTAACAGCAGAGGAAGCGAAACATATCAAAGGTGTGCAGGCCAATGTTTGGACAGAGTATATTGCCACTGCAGATAAGGTAGAGTATATGACCCTGCCCAGGATGGCCGCGATAGCTGATATTGCCTGGACCACCCAGCCGAAGGATTGGAATGATTTTGCGAAGCGAATGGAAGCCCAATATGATCGTTATCGGTTCTGGAATTACCAGGCAGCACAGAGTGCATACAATGTGAAACAGTCGGTAGTAATTGACAGCGACCAGGGAAAAGCAACTGTCAGCTTTAGTACGGATAGTTTCCAGCCGGAGATTCATTTCACGCTGGATGGATCTGAACCCACTACCAAATCTACCCTCTATAAAAAGCCTTTTGATGTACGCCGTACGGTAACAGTGAAAGCCGCGAGTTTTAAAAATGGCAAGCAGGTAGGTAAAACAACCATTCAACAGATTGTGCTCTGATGAAGTTGTTATTCGTATGTACAATTCCGTTAGTTGCGCTGATATTTGGCAGTAGTGACATACTGGCCCAACAGAAAAAAGCAAAGCCGAATGTTATCCTTATTTATACGGATGATCTGGGTTATGGAGATTTAAGTTGTTATGGAGCAACAAAACTTCAGACGCCCAATATTGATCGACTGGCAGGCCGGGGATTACGCTTTACCAGGGCATATACAACATCAGCTACCTGTACGCCATCCAGATATGCCTTGATGACGGGGCAATATCCGTGGAGAAAATCAGGTACAGGAGTATTACCCGGGGATGCTGCACTCATCGTACCGACTGATAAAACCAGTTTGCCAAAAGTATTCAGGCAAGCGGGGTACAGAACCGGGATGGTGGGGAAATGGCATCTGGGATTGGGAACCGCAGTAGCAAAGAACTGGAATGGAGAAATCAAACCCGGACCAAATGAAGTCGGTTTTGATTATTCTTTTATTTTTCCGGCAACTGCAGACAGAGTGCCTACCGTGTTTGTTGAAAACCATCAGGTGGTGGCGCTGGACCCTGCAGATCCTATTGAAGTGAATTATAAAGAAAAGATCGGAGATGAGCCTACCGGTAAGGAACATCCGCAGTTATTAAAGATGAAAGCTTCTCCGAATCACGGGCATGATCAAACGATTGTGAACGGGATTGGAAGAATTGGGTATATGAAAGGAGGGAAGACAGCCAGGTGGACAGACGAGGAAATGCCCCTGACTTTTCTATCGAAAGCGGAGGAGTTTATAAGTGCAGCCACAAGTGAGCCCTTCTTTCTGTTTTATTCCTTAACGGAGCCTCATGTACCGCGGATGCCATCTACCATGTTTAAAGGCAAAAGTGGATTAGGCTTCAGGGGAGACGCGATTCTTCAAATAGACTGGGCAGTAGGAGAAATCCTGAAAGCATTGGAAAATTCAGGAAAGGCGGCTAATACGCTGATCATTTTTTCCAGTGACAATGGCCCGGTTCTGGATGATGGATATGAGGATGGCGCAGTAACTCAATTGAATGGGCACCGTCCGGCAGGTGTACTCAGAGGCGGAAAATATAGCATATTGGAAGCGGGAACAAGGGTTCCCTTCATTGTATATCATCCAAAACTGGTGAAGCCGGGAATCAGCGATGCCCTGGTGAGCCAGGTAGATCTGTTGTCCTCTTTTGCGAATTTCCTGGGGGTACCATTGCCTCCAGGGGATGCGCAGGATTCTCAAAATCAGTGGGCGGTTTTGAATGGACGGTCTGCAAAAGGAAGAGTATCACTGGTATTGCAGGGAGCTAGTTATGCATTGGTACAGGATAACTGGAAATATATTGCGCCATCCAAAGGGCCGGCTGTTTACCAGTTAACCAATATTGAATCGGGACATTCGGAACAACCGCAGTTGTATGATTTATCTGTTGACCCGGGGGAGCGGGTTAATCTTGCTGAGCGATATCCCGACAAAGTGAAGGAGCTGGCGGCAGCATTGAAAGCAGTAACTGCAGGGCTTCAATAAAAAATACCTGTTCATTTTTCGGTGGTGTGGATGCATTCGTTGGTGTTCTTTTGTATGCTTAAATTTAATGCATGGCCCACGCACTCACCGATGATCGTAGGTACCAGGCCCTGGTAGAGAAGGACCCGGAGTTTGAAGGAATTTTTATCACTGGCGTGAAAACGACCGGTATATTTTGTCGCCCTACCTGTACGGCGCGCAAACCCAAGCGCGAGAATGTGGAGTTTTTTCCAGGTGTACGGGATGCCATTGCTGCGGGGTATCGGCCATGTAAAGTTTGCCGGCCCATGGAGCAACCGGCAGCAACACCGGAGGCTATCCGGGCTCTGATCAGGGAATTGGAAAATGATCCATCCATCCGGTTAAAAGATTCTGATTTGAGGCAGAAAGGCTTTGAACCTGCAACGCTTCGTAGATGGTTTCTCAAACACCATGGTATGAGTTTTCATGCTTTCCAGCGGATGCTTCGAATCAACAGTGCATTCAAAAAAATTCAACAGGGAGAATCGGTAACAGGTGCTGCCTTCGACGCGGGGTATGAATCCAACAGTGGCTTTGTAGAAGGATTTCGTTCGATCTTTGGGGTAACACCTTCCAAATCAAAAAATGCCGGTATGATAGACTGCAAGCGAATTGAAACACCTTTAGGTACCATGCTGGCCTGTGCTACCAGCAAAGGGATTTGTCTGTTGGAGTTTTCAGATCGTCGCATGCTGGAGACAGAATTGGTGTATTTATCAAAACGTTTGAACGCGACTATTGTACAGGGACCTAATCCGCATTTTGAATTATTGGAAAAAGAACTTACGGCCTATTTTGAAGGGAAGTTAAAAACATTTACCACACCTATTGATCTGATTGGAAGTCCGTTTCAATTGGAAGTCTGGAATCAGTTATTGACGATTCCTTATGGTAAAACGCGTTCGTATAAAGAGCAGGCGGATGCCCTGGGCAAACCCCTTGCGATACGAGCTGTAGCCAATGCAAATGGACTGAACAAGATAAGTATTATCGTGCCCTGTCATCGGGTGATAGGTTCGGATGGAAGCTTAACCGGCTATGGAGGCGGCTTGTGGAGGAAAGAGAAGTTGTTGCAACTGGAAGGGGCGCCGATCCGTTTATCACTTTTTTGAAATCAGTTGGGCGAAATAAAAGAAGCTGCCTCAATTGAGACAGCTTCGTGTTTATGATGCCTGCCACTTATTTAATGTTCAGCTTATCGGCTTCTTTAAAGTACTGGCCGTATACCCCAAGGATATAAGTGCCTGTTGTCAGATGGCCTGTACGCAGGGTAAATGTATTGATACCCTGATTCAGTTGCCTGGCTTCCAGGATCAATGTTTGTCCGTTTACTGTGTACAATACAATCGATGCTTTTTGTGCACGGTCTGCATAAATACGAACCTGGAGTTGACCCGAACCACTGCTCCATGCCTGAACGGAGTTTTGATTAGAAGCGGGCACGATGGTAAGTTGCCCATTTTGATAACTGATGTTATAATTAGGTGATGCTGCACCAGTAACGTTAACTTCAAAAATACCGATGGGTGAATTAGTAACTGCTGTTGTAGTAGCGGTTGGTGCAGTACTAAGGTCGGCGGGCTGATCACCACCTGCAAGTCCGATATACTGGAAGGTAAATGCCGGATTCGGCTGGCCTTGTTTTCTTAATTTTGAATCCACTTTAATGAGCAGGTCTGCTTTGGTGATCGTCAGACTCGCTTTTTCAAAGCTTTCAATGGTATAATTGGTACCGCCAGAGAGGGATCCAATGGTGATATCATATACACCCGCATTCTTTCCTTCCATTCTTGAAAGTTTTCCTTCCAGGGTTTCACCCTCCAGTACTCCTTCGGTAGTGAAGCTGAAAGCAGGATCCGGACTGCCATATACTTTCGTTGCTGCTGTAGCTTTAACAGTAGCTGCTTTTGGTAAGATCGTTCCAACTGAACCATTTACGGATGCAGCTTCCAATGTGTAATTACCTGCATCTTTTCCGGAAAGGGTGATACCCTCTACTGTGATCTGTTTGCCGGTACCGGCATTTTTGTTGTCGTAAGAAGCAGACGCTGGTACTTCCAGGCTTACCTCATCTTCTCCGAAAAGCGTTGGAAGCACGAGGTGTTCTTTACTGATAGCAGCTTTTGTGGTACCATCGTAGATTTTGGAAATTGTATGATCCTGGCTAAACGTCAGCGTCAATACATAAGGCTCGATTGTTCCAACTGCGGTTGTATGCTGACTTGTTAACTGGTAATTGTCTTTGTCTTTACCATCCAGTTGGAGTGAGTGAATATCAACCGGAATATTGGTACCAACATTTTTAGATTCAAAATCAGCAGCAGCCAGTACACTCAGTTCATCACCTGCTACCGTACCCGAAATTTCCAGGGAAAGATCGTTCGGGTTCATAGTAGTGGTACCATCATAGGTTTTGTACAAACCACGCTGGGTGGTTTGGGTAACGTTTACCATTTTAGGCTGAATCGTTCCTGGTGTGGTTAAGGTACTGGAGGAAAGTTCATAGTTGTCTTTATCGTTTCCTACAAGTGCCTGAAGACTTAAGGTTACGGTTTTATTGGTGCCTGCATTCTTGTTGTCGAAGGCTGCGGCAGTTTGTACAAATACTTCGTCTGATCCTACCAGTCCGGTTAATTCAACAGGATTGCTTTCCAGTTCCAGGTTGGAGGAACCATCATAGGTTTTCACCAGTTGCGCATTGTTTTTGATTTGTGCGATAATGGTTTTCTTGTTGATTTCGCCAGTAGTGGAGATCGAACTTGTAGAAAGTACATAGTTTTCAAGATTATCTCCAGTGAGTTGGAAATTATCAATTGTAACTGCTTTGTTTATTCCTGCTGTTTCTGATATAAAATGAGCAGCGGCAGTAGCTTCGAGTACATCCCCATTCACAGTGTTTTGAATGGTTAATGCATTTTGAGGCAGCGTCAGCAAATGATTTCCATCATAGGTTTTTTCAAGTGCTACAGTAGTGTTGCGTTCAATAGTTAGTATTCTTTTTTGAATTGTAACCAACTGACCTAGAGCAGGTGCAGGTTTATAATCCTGGTTACCAGCCTGGTTGGCAGTAATAGTTACCTGTCCGGCTTTTTTCGCATACAGGATACCGTTGCTGATTTCTGCGATGGAAGGATCACTGGAGCTGAACGATACCGACAATCCTGAGCTGCTGCTGGCCAGCAAACTAAATTGATCGCCATAGGTCTGCGCAGGAATGGTTTCAAAGCTGATGGATTGAGTCGCTTTCACATTCACAGCAAGGCTTACTTCATTGGAGATGGCGGCAGTAGCACAAAGACCAGTTGCGATACAACGGTAGTTGGAACCATCCAATTCTCCGGAAGCATGAGTGATTATCAGTCTTGAACTGGTTACGCCACTGTAAACTGCATTGTTGGAAAGGTTTACAAATCCATTTCCTGTATTTACCTGCCATTGATAACTGGTTGCATTTGCAGCAGTAATTTCGAAAGAGGTGGATTCACCTTCTTCTATTGCTTTTGATATTGGTTGTGATGAGATAGCTGTCAGGGCATTTACAGTAACTGCTACCTGGATAGTAGTACCGGTACAAATTCCATTGGATGGAGTAATTGTATAATTAATTTTTCCATTACCCGTGAGCGTTTGGAAGATTGTTTCACCGGAACCATTGCTATAGCCAGCAACATCACCAGATACAGCGGCAACTGTCCAATTGAAGCTGGTACCATTGGAGCCGATAAGTTCAATCGACGTAGAGGAACCCGAACAGATAGTTTCTGTTGTTTTATTAACGGTTGCAGTAACAGCAGCGGGTTGTGTTAGTGTAAAGTTTCTGTTAGACTGACATCCATTTACATCTGTGATGGTAACGGAGTAAGTGCCGGCTGTTAATCCGGCTGCTGTAGAGGTAGTTGCTCCATTTGACCATAGATAGGTATAGGGAGCAGTGCCACCGGAAACTGTAACACTGGCGCTTCCATTGCTGGCACCATTACAGGATACATTGGTTTGAGAAGTGCCAACCTGCATTGCTGCTGGTTGTGTGATCGTAAAATTGCGGGTTGTCTGACAGCCGTATTGGTCAGTGATCGTTACGGTATAGGTACCTGCAGCCAAACCAGTTGCCGTTGCAGCTGTTCCTCCCATGGGAGCCCAGCTATAGGTATATGGACCTACTCCACCAGTAACACTAACACCTGCTGAGCCATTGCTTCCGCCATTGCAGGTAATATTAGTTTGTGAAGTAGTAGCATTGATGGCCGTAGGCTGAATAATAGTGAAATTTCGGGTAGTAGAACAACCAAGGGCATCTGTTACGGTAACGGAATAGGGGCCTACTGGAAGACCGGTAATAGTAGAAGTAGTTGCACCCGTAGACCACAAATAAGTATAGGGTGCCGTTCCCGAGCTGGCAGTAACTGATAAAGCTCCTGTAGCTGTACCATTACAGGCAATATTGGTTTGGGATGTTGCTACATTAACACCACTTACACTTAGGGATGCAGCATTAGAAGTAACAGAGGACGATCCGCCTACAACGCAACGATATTGATAACCATTCATTACGGTGATAGCATTGGTCAGTGTAAGTGTACTGGTAGTGGCCCCGGAGTAGTAGGTATTGTTTGAGATATTGGTGAAACCGGAACCTGTATTTATCTGCCATTGATAGGAACTGGCATTTTCAGCAGTAACAGAAAATGTAGTATTGTTACCTACACAAAGTACCCTGTTGACTGGATGGGATGAAATAGTCGGTGCAGCAACTGCAGCAACCGGTCCCACTTTGATATCATCAATCCAGAAATACATGATCGCATTGAATTGAATGGATACGGATGTAACTGCAAGATCTTTGGTGTAAGTAATCGCACTGGTAGTGAGTGCGGTATTGTTTCCCTGCTTGGCAGTCATATCTCGATCCGTTTGAGTACCACCGCCTGCCAGATTATAGGTAATCGTATACCAGGGTGGGAGTGCCATAAACTGGGTATAGCTATTCATGCTCTGGTGTTTAACCCAGAACCCATAAAATTGAAAGGGTTGACCATCTTCTCTTTGTAAAGTGAATTGATCTCCTCCAGAGCCATCTTTCTTTAAGGAAGCACTATTGCTAACACCCTCAGTCGCAGAATTGGCGAAAGAACCATTGCCTCCACAGTCCATCTGGTATCGTACACCATCAATGGTAATAACAGCGCGGGTTTTCCAGAACGACCAGATCGGAGCAGAGAGCGTCGCGCCTGAGTTAAAGTTATAAGTTGTTTGAGAAAATGCCGGTTGTAAGGATACTAATAAAATTAAAGATAGGATTAGGGGTAAAATTTTTTTCATTGCTTCCAATTACGGTTTGACATAGACGAACGGAATTGTAAAACCGTAATTGTATTGTCCCTTTGCTATTAGAATTTCCTTACAAAAAAATCTAATAGCATACTCTTAGTAAATCAATCAAGAGTGAATACAAAAGAAGGATTTGATTTATATCAAATGGTCTGAATGAGCTGTATACTTCTGGGGAGTACACGAATATTGAGCGTTTCCTCACTCTCTTTTGGTTCTCCATCAATATGTAAAGGCGCCAGATCCTTGTTGCGGATCTGGATTTTAGCTGTTTGAAAATATTGGATGGTTCCGGTTTGGTCTTCAAGTGCACTTGTTAGTTGTCCGGTTCTTACCTGCTGCATGAGGGCAAAAGGAAGTATCGCTTTATTCATTTTGGGCACTACAACGATATCCAGTAATCCATCATTCAGGCTTGCCTTTGGTGCTATGGTAAACTGATTTCCAAATTGATTGCTGTTGGCAACACTTATAAAATACGCATCGGTCTGGATCACATGCTCTTCCACTACCATTTCGAAATGATAGGTGGTAGCAGTGAAATAATTCTTGATGGTTTGCTGGGTGTAGGTAAGCAGTCCTCTACCTGGCTGTTGTGCGAAATCATGGGCTACTTTGGCGTCAAATCCGAGTCCGCATAACATACAGGCAAACTGTTCATTTACCAGGAAGGCATCAATATAGCGGGCTTTTCCTGTGAAAGCGAGTTCAATAGCTTTTTGCGGGTTTTTGGGAATGCCAGCGCAATAAGCGAGACCGTTTCCGGATCCACAGGGTACAATTCCGAAATGAATATCCAGATCCCGCAAATCACTCAATACATTGTTTACGGTACCATCTCCCCCACATATAATTATATCTGTATATCCTTCTTCTTCTATTCGCTGGCGTACAAAGGAATAATCACCACTGGCAACGGTGGGTAACACAATAGCCTGCGAATGGAGCCTGGAAGCTGTTTGATTGATTAATTCAGCCAAATCGGCTTTAGGCCGGGTTCCTGAAATCGGGTTGATCAGGAATATCAGTTTTTTCTGGGAGGGATCCACTAGCATGCATTGCCCTTTGGTTAAGGCAAAGCTAAGGCTTCAGGGCTGTTTCAGCTTCTTAAATTCTGCCGCGGAAACTTTAATAACGGTTCCATGTCGGGCGCCGGCAGGAAATTTCAGTTCCTGGCTTACATCTTCCCATTTTTTCAGGTCTTTGGATCGCAGGCAGGCATATCGTTTTGAGGTATACTGATCATAATACATCCACCAGTAGCCCTGGTGATAAATCATGGTGGGACCTTCTGCCCAGGTTTTACCGGAAATGGGTTCAGATGGTTTGGAATAGGGACCAGTCAGTTGTTTACTGATCGCGATCCGTATATTCTTTTCAGGTGAAGGTTTCAGTGTTTCATCTTTCAGCAACATGCTGTAAGTGTTGCCGGTTTTATAGATGCTGGCATCAATTACATTAAAACCCTGGTCGTAAAGTAAGCTGGTTGGTGTGAATGTTTTAAAATCCCGGGTTAGTGTGTAGTAGATGCGATGATTGTATTTATCATCGCCATTTTCTTCTGTTTGGGGGAAGCGACCGGGAATGGTAGACGACCAAAAGATTAAAAATTGTTTTGACTGCTTATCATAAAATAATTCCGGTGCCCAGGTATTCAGGGTGGTTGGCTCGTGTTCCATAACAGGAATGAATACCTGCTCAGACCAGTGAATCAGATCCTTCGAGTGTGCATAACCGATACCCCGATCATTCCAGCTAACGGTCCAGACCATATGAAAACGCCCATCACCTCCGCGGGTAATGCAGGGGTCTCGCATCAGTTTATCATTGGCTACGGTAGGGGTAAGAAAAGAAGAGTCTCCTTTAAGCGAGGCCCACTGTACACCATCATAACTGAATGCAAGGTGCAGACCATCCTCTCCATTTCCTTTGAAATAGGAAAAAATAAGTACGCTATCGGTGGAACTTGACTGGGCGAAAGAAAATACTGGCAGTAATCCGAAGACTACTGCCAGTAAGAGTTTATATTTTTGGAACTTTATATCCATTTTGGTAATTGGCTTTCAGCAGGGCATTTGCTGCTTTACTATTGAATTGACCCTTTACGGAATCCCATTTAAGCAGTTCCTTTGTACGGAATGCAATATTACCAAGCTGGCAAACCTGTGCGGTTAAGGATGCCTGTTGGATAGGAGTATTTAATTTCGATGGGTTGTTGGATTTGATAGCGTCCAGCAGGTTGGCCATATGACGTTCTACAGAATCACCCTGGTCCTTCTGAAAAGGTACAGGTTCCATTTTCCCTTTTTCCTCTTTCACATACCAGCCTTCCCGGTTTAATACCAGGGTACCGTTGTTGCCGATAAAGGCAGTACCGTGCGTGAGTCCGTATGGACCGAGATCGATGCCGGTTGCATGTTCCCATACGATGTTAAACTTATCATATTCAAACACAGCTGCCAGGGTATCCGGCGTTTCAGCTGCATCATCGGGGTAAGCCATTTTGCCACCGGAAGCCATTACCTGGTTCGGGAACTGGGCTTTCATGCCTAATAAAGCATAGTCCATCATGTGTACACCCCAGTCTGTCATGAGTCCGCCTGCATAATCCCAGAACCATCTGAATTCAAAGTGAAAGCGATTCTGATTGAAAGGGCGTTTAGGGGCGGGGCCCAGCCATCTCGTGTAATCTACACCGTTAGGAGCTGGAGCATCCGGCCGGATAGGAACCGGTTTCATCCAGCCCATATAAGCCCAGGATTTCACTGTACGGATATTTCCGAGTTTGCCACTGTGAACAAAATTGATGGCGTCCTGGAAGTGAGGTGCGCTTCTTTGCCACTGGCCAACCTGTACGATGGAGCCATAGCGCTGCTGGGCAGCTTCCATCACGCGGCATTCTTCTACAGTGTTGCCACAGGGTTTTTCAACATAAACATGTTTGCCGGCGGCGCAGGCATCTACCATCTGGATACAATGCCAGTGGTCAGGAGTGGCAATAATTACAAGATCAACATCTTTATTGGCAAGTAAATCACGGTGATCCTTATAGGTTTTAACCGGCATATTGATCGCCGCAAGTTCTCCGGCTCTTTTTGTCAGTACGTTTTCATCTACATCACAAAGTGCGATACAGCGAACATTTGGCTGTTTAAGAATTGACTGGAGATTATGCCAGCCCATACCATAACATCCTATTAATCCAACATTGATCTGGTCTGCGGCACTAAGCCGACCAGAAAAAGCATTCGCTAAAGTGGGCATTGCGGTTACGCCCAATGCAAGTGTTGCGGATTGAGCAAGAAAACGTCTACGTTGGTTTTGCATGACAAGCTTGATTAGTTTGATACCCGGAAATTTACAAACTAAATCGTTAAATGCCATACTGTACTGTCGGTTTTTACCATCTGAGCAATGCACTGGCCCAGGTGAATCCACTTCCGAATGCGGCAAGACAAACCAGGTCGCCATCTGTTATTTTTCCTTTTTCCCAGGCTTCACAAAGTGCGATGGGTACAGATGCTGCTGTGGTGTTACCATATTGCTGGATATTATTGTATACCTGATGGTCGCCCAGTTGCAATTGTTGTTGCACAAATTGTGCAATGCGCAAATTGGCCTGGTGCGGGATCAGCATGTTGATATCAGATGCTTTGAGTCCGTTTGCCTGCAGAGCTTCCATGATAACTTCAGGAAACTTAACAACGGCTTTTTTGAAAACAGCAGGCCCATCCATATTAGGGAAATTCTGTGCCTTGTCAATCATTTCATGGCTCATGAACTGTTCTCCAATAGTAGCTCCTTCTTTAAAATCAGCATAGTGACCCCAGTGATTGGCATGGGTGCCCGGGTTGTACATGGCGAGCAATTCGGCGCTTTCGCCATCACTATGAAGATGTGTGCTTAAGATGCCCTGGTTGGCATTCCCGGTAGGTTGAAGCACAACTGCACCAGCGCCATCACCAAAAATTACAGATACATTTCGACCCCGGGTACTGAAGTCCAGTCCGAAGGAATGTTTTTCACTTCCAATCACCAGGATGTTTTTGTACATCCCTGTTTTTATAAACTGGTCAGCTACCGATAATGCATAAACGAAGCCACTGCATTGATTGCGGATATCAAGGGCACCAATCTCTTTCATTTTCAGGGCTCGTTGAACCAGTACACCGCAGCCAGGGAAATAATAATCAGGGGAGAGGGTAGCAAAAACAATGAAATCGATATCCTGTGGGGTGATGCCTGCTCTTTCGATTGCGATTTTAGCTGCTTCCACACCCATGGTAGTAGTGGTTTCACCCTGTCGGTCGGCATACCTGCGTTGGGTGATTCCTGTTCGTTCGCGGATCCATTCATCACTGGTTTCCATATACTGGGTCAGGTCCTGGTTGGTCACAACATTCTTTGGAACATACATTCCTATTCCCGCAATCTTTGATCGTAGCATGGCAAACAATTATGTTGCAAATATAGGCACTCCACTCCGCCTCGGCGGATGCCACCCGCCGTGACGGATTGAAATTTCGTAGATTAGAAAGATGCGTTTTAAGTGGATCAGACAAAACCTGGAAGCACTGTTATGGGTGGGGGCTATTTTGTGGCTGGCTTTTGGCGTGGACTATCGTGCAACGGCAGCAGGATTTTGTCCCTTTCGGATCATGGGAATAGAAGCCCTTACTGGTTTGGAAGGATGCCCTGGTTGCGGCCTGGGAAGAAGTATCGCGGCAGCACTGCATGGTGAATTTAAACTATCCTGGAAGCATCACTGGATAGGTATTCCTGCCCTGTTGATTATATGTAGCAGAATTGTAACTTTAATACGAACCCAAATTAAAAACCAACCCGGATATGATGGATACCTACCTGATGAGTTTACCTGATTTGCAACCTGAAGAGGTTGCGGGAATCAAAGACCTGACCAGCAAAATGTCTGAATCTCAAAGAAATCAATTTCTCATGATCTATAGCGGAAAACGCAAAAAGCCAGGAGAGATCTTACTGCTGACCTGTTTGGGTTTTGTAGTAGTGGCGGGTATCCAGCGTTTTGTAGTTGGACAGGTAGGTATGGGCATACTTTACCTCTTCACCGGGGGCTTATGCCTGATAGGAACCATTATTGACGTGGTAAATCATAAAAAAATTGCAACGGAATACAACCTCCAGCAGATGTACGAATCATCAAGGATGGTTGGTCTTTAATTGCACCAGCCAGTCGGTAATTTCTTTTTCAACACCACCAGCGTCTTTTGATTTAAAAGGAGAGGCGATCACATGATCACCGGTATTCGGCATGGCGATTTCTTTCTTCAAGGCATCGGGTGTGCCTACCTGTTGGAACATTTTGCGCATGGCGGAGACTTTCACCACGGGATCCTGTTCCTGCTCGTTTTTATAATAGTAAAGCAATAACAGGGGTTGTTTGACTTTGGCAAATGTTTCCGGCGTCATCGTAGTTTCCAGCAATTCCTCCAGTGCAACGGTGGCTTCCAGTCGATAGGGTGTGTTCCAGTATTGTTTGTAGGTGGGGCGGTCATCCGAAGCAGTCCGGTATTTACCACCCAGCACCAGTTGTGCAATCTCTAAGCCCCATGGATTGTTCAGCAGCCAGGCATTAGGATCATTGATTGCAATATTGGGTGATAATAACACCAATGCATATACGTCGTTCGGATAGGTAGCAGCCAATTGCAAAGCGTTGGTTCCACCGGTTGAAGTGCCCATCAGGATTACCTTTTTTCCTAATTGTTTACCAATGGCCAGGGCTTCTTTTGCAGACTCCCAATAGTTTTCGGGAGTAAGATGCAACAATGCATCGCTTGTTTCGATCCCATGTTCGGCTAAGCGTGCCAGGTAGAGATTGGCGCCCATAGCCTTGGCTGCATGCTGATGTGTAGGCGCTCCTTCAAATTGGGAGGCACTGAAACCATGCAGGTAAACAATTGAATATTCGGTAGGCTGGCGCAGGGAATCATTGTTCCAGATAATGCGGGCTTCATTATCCGGCTTCAGTTTAAAGGAGGCTTCTTTGTTGCGTACATAGGTCTCCACTTCAGGAGCTGAAGGTACTGCGGGCATTTGAGTAGAATAGTCCGGGGTGGAAGGATTGGGCCCTGCCATATAGGCTACTGCCAATACAACCGGGATACCAAACAACCATTTTTTGCTGGCCATAAAAGAAATGCTTTGTTAGCAAAATAAACATTCCTTTTATGAATCCGGTTATTAACAATGCACGGGAACTACGATTCCTTCTTTCCGGCTTTTCTCAGCAGCAAATCCCATCAGGTGGCTTTCGATGGAAGCTTCCAGGGTGGAGGTCAGCATATTCGGATCATTGGCATGTACTGCCATCACAAAATCAGCCATGAGTCTGAAATCACCTCCACCATGCAGGTCGGTTGTTTCAGCCCATTGTTCTTTTTTACCATTTTGAAAGCTGGTAATAACCATTTCGGTCATATCGCCTACAATATCACCGTGACTGCCCATCACGCGGGTACGCCGGCCTTCATAGGAAGTGAAAGCCTGCAAAGAGAAACTCGCAGTAACGCCGCCTTCAAATTGCAGATTGGCAACATAATGATCCGGCTGGTCATTGTCCATCTGGTATACACATCTGCCATAATCGGTTGTGCGTAACTGTTCCATTATATAATCTCCCTGTGCATCCTTGTCTTCGGGCAGATCAAATACATAGGTACGCTCCCGCAGTTTGTGATAAATTTTGATGGCGGAATAGGGACATTCTTCTTCCACTTTGCAACCATCTGTACATCGGTGGGTGCTGCCTTCCGGTGCATTTTCCTGGCGGAACCATCTCAATCCTCCAAAAGCATGAACGGAGGTACAGGGTTTGCCCACCAGCCAGCGCAGAATGTCAAGATCATGGCTGGCCTTCGCCAGAATAATTGGTGTAGTGGTGGTACTGTTTTTCCAGTTGCCTCTGACATAGGAATGAGTCATATGCACATGCTCGATGGGTTCCAGGTGCTGGATACTGATCAGTTCACCGATGGCACCGCTTCTGATCAGGCTGCGGAGTTTGCGGAAATAGGGGGCATATCGCAATACATGGCAAACTGCTACAATTTTTCCAGAGGCACGGGATGCTTCCAGGATCTGGCGACATTCCTCTTCTGAAGGCGCGATCGGTTTTTCCAATAACACATGATAACCAGCTTTCAGTGCGGCGAGGCAGGGACCCACATGCAGGCGGTCTGGGGAAGCAATGATAACTGCATCTGCGAAGCGGGGTCTTGTAAAAACTTCTTCCCAGTTCAGAAAGCAGTTTTCAGCCGGGATTTTATGTGTAGTAGCATAGCGTTGGTTTCGGATCGGGTTGGGTTCTGCTACCCCGATGATATCAAATTGTTGTTCATACTGAGAGGCAAATTGTCCATATACATAACCCCGGCGACCGGCACCAATCACGATTGCGGTAACCGGCTTGTCGATGGTTTCAAAACGTTCGGGTAACAGAATATGGGTGGTCTTATCGTCATAGGGGAATTCCTTAAAATTCGTCGTCATAACCAATCTGTTTTATCGTTCAAAAATTGAGCTGAAAGGTACGAAGGGAGGGTGGAGGGGGAGATGAGGATTTGGTTAAAATCGGGGGACAAAGGGGACAAAGGGGACAAAGGAGGCGGGAGGCATTGAAGATGGGCATGGGAGGAAGGGGAGAGGTGTTGAATAACAGAGAGTTATGATATATAACATAATCTTTATGGGAATTTAACTTGCGGGGCGGCTAAATAGCTGTACCTTTGCGCGCCAAAAGGCAAATTTTGCTGGGGGACAGAAATCGAGTTATGAATATTAGGAATATAGCCATTATTGCACACGTTGACCACGGTAAAACAACCCTGGTTGACCGGATTCTTCACACCACCAAAGTATTTCGCGAGAACCAGGATACAGGTGAACTGATCATGGACAACAATGATCTGGAACGTGAACGGGGGATCACCATCTTTAGTAAGAACGCAGCTGTTACTTTTAAAGATACCAAAATCAATGTAATTGACACTCCGGGTCACGCCGACTTCGGTGGTGAAGTGGAACGCGTACTAAAGATGGCCGATGGGGTAATCCTGCTGGTCGATGCTTTTGAAGGTCCCATGCCACAAACCCGTTTTGTGTTGCAGAAAGCCCTTCAGCTGAACCTGAAACCCATCGTGGTAATTAATAAGGTTGATAAGCCGAACTGTCGCCCTGATGAAGTGCATGACGCTGTATTCGAACTTTTTTTCAACCTCGATGCCACTGAAGAACAACTCGATTTCCCCACCTTCTATGGTTCGGGTAAAAATGGCTGGTTCAACAGTTCCAACACACCCTGTGAAGATATCACCCCGTTGATGGATGGCATATTACAATATGTACCCGAACCCAGAGTGGAAGAAGGCCCGTTGCAAATGCAGATCACATCATTGGATTACTCATCCTTCCTTGGACGTATTGCAATTGGTAAAGTGCAGCGTGGTGCAATCAGGGAAAACCAGCCGATCGCATTGATGCAGGCGGATGGTACAATTAAAAAGCAGCGGGTAAAAGAACTCTATGTGTTCGAAGGCATGGGTAAGCGTAAGGTAACAGAAGTGTTAGCCGGCGACCTGTGTGCAGTAGTTGGATTGGAAGATTTCAATATTGGAGACACCATTTCTGACCAGGAAGTAATGGAAGCATTGCCGGTGATCAGTGTGGATGAGCCTACGATGAACATGCTGTTCAGTATCAACAACTCTCCTTTCTTTGGTAAGGACGGCAAGTTTGTTACTTCACGTCACCTGCGCGACCGTTTGATGAAGGAAACCGAAAAGAATCTCGCACTTCGTGTGTACGATACAGATAGTGGTGATAGTTTCCAGGTTTATGGTCGTGGTATTCTGCACCTGGGTGTATTGATTGAAACCATGCGCCGGGAAGGATATGAACTGACTGTAGGTCAGCCACAGGTTATTGTTAAAAATATTGACGGCAAGCGTTGTGAGCCCTATGAGGTGCTGGTAGTAGATGTGCCGCAGGAATTTGCATCTAAAGTAATCGACCTGGTTACCCGTAGAAAAGGGGAAATGCATGTGATGGAAACCAAGGGTGATATGCAGCACCTGGAATTTGAAATTCCTTCTCGTGGATTAATTGGTCTGCGTACGCAGATGCTGACTGCTACAACCGGAGAAGCTGTAATGGCGCACCGATTCCTGGAATACAAACCCTGGAAAGGCCCCATCCCCGGACGTAACAATGGTGTATTGATTTCCAAGAATACCGAGAAGACAACCGGTTATTCAATTGATAAATTACAGGATCGCGGAACCTTCTTTGTGGATCCGGGAGAAGATGTTTATGCCGGCCAGATTGTGGCGGAGAACATTAAGCCAGGAGACCTGGTGGTGAATGTAACGGAAGGTAAAAAACTAACCAACCACCGTGCCAGTGGAAGTGATGATGCAACCCGCATTGCACCGAAAACGCTGTTGAGCCTGGAGGAGTGTATGGAATATATCCAGCACGATGAGTGTATTGAGGTGACGCCGAACTTTATTCGCATGCGTAAGATCCATTTGGATGAAAACGAGCGGATCCGCCAGGCGAAATCAATGAAGGCCGAAGAGGTTTGATGTTAATATACAGTAAGAAATGGTTAAGCCGTTGCGTTGAAGCAACGGCTTTTTTTTATTAAACAAAACTCAGTTTTTTAGGAATTCAGGATAATCTACAGCAATTCGAGGTTAATTAAGAACAACTTAATAAAAATTTAATAAAGATTAAGATAAAATTAAAATTTTATTATAGATTCAGTTAATTCCTTGTTAAGAATTGCTAATAATGTTGGGGGGTAATAAAAAGCTTATTTACAAAAAAGCCGTATTAAAACAGCTTTATTTTAATGCCGGGATATCCTGTGCAGAGATAAGCCAACGGATTAACAGAAGCATCCCCTTAACCACCCGCATTCTTGATGAATTAAAAAATGAGAAACTGGTGCTGGAGGTTGGACCGGGCTCAACTGGTTTGGGGCGTAAACCAAAGACCTATGCTTTGCAGGAAAATTCTTTTTTTGTAGTATCGGTGGTAACTGACCAGTTTAATACCAGGATATATCTTGTTTCCAATCAAAATAAAAAAGTTGCAGAAGCCCAATTCGAATGGACAACCGGCAATGGTGAAGAGACGCTTGTCTTATTTTCCCAAAGAGTTGAGGAATTGATCTCGGATTCAGAAATTGATAAATCCATCATACTGGGTGTCGGAATTGCTGTATCAGGTGCTTTTGATTCTACTAATGCCTTGAGTTTTTTATTTCAGGGGAAGTTTGAAAGAGGGGGCTCTCAATTTTTAAGCAGACAACTACAGCTTCCAGTCTTTATCGATTCCATTTCAAGTTTAGTTGCGCTTGCCGAATTCAAATTCGGTAAAGTAGCCGGGCATCATAATACAATGGTGTTAAACCTAAGCTGGGATATTGGACTAGGCATGATCATGAATGGAGAAATATTCCGTGGTCATAAAGGTTACGCTGGCGAGTTCAGCCATCTTCCTCTTTTTGATAATAACAAATTATGTACTTGTGGAAAGACAGGATGTCTGGATACAGAAGCTTCTGTATTGATTTTAATGGAAAAAATACGGGAAGGAATTCAATCCGGACGAAACTCCATTTTGAGTAATGACTTTGATCCGTCTGATCCGGAAAGGGCATTTGAGCTTATAGTACATGCTGCACTTCATGGAGACCAGTTTGTAATTGAACTGATTGCAGAAGCTGGTTATCAGATAGGGCGGGGAGTTGCAATACTTATTCATTTACTGAATCCTGAATTGATAATATTAAGCGGTAAAGGGTCAGCCATTGGTAAGTTCTGGATAACATCTATTCAGTATGCAATAAACAGGCTTTGTATACCTGCCATTGCAGAAGATGTAAGAATGGAAGTATCACAAATGAACTACAATGCTGAAATAATTGGAGCTGCAGCGCTTGTAATGGAAAAAATTGATTCTACCAGCTTTGATCAATACCCGATAAAACTGATTAAGCCAACTCCCATTCATGCTTAATTATAAACTGTTTTTACCTAAAACAACCAATATGATCAAATCAACAATTCGACTGCTGCTTGTTGTATTGCTTTGTGCCTGTACAACATGGTCGTTCGCCCAACAAAGGAAGGTGACCGGCAACGTCAGAGATGCAAACGGAGTACCTGTGCCAGGTGCTACCGTAACAGAAAAAGGCACAACTAACGCTACTTCTACAGATGATCAGGGTAGCTTCAGTTTGGAGATAAGTGGAAATAATTCCATTTTGGAAATCAGTTCCGTCAACTTTAAACCCCAGGAAATTAAAGTTGGATCCAGCAGTTTACTATCGGTAATAATGCAACCGATGGATGGAGCTC
Source organism: Flavipsychrobacter sp. (assembly GCA_016787265.1). Taxonomy (GTDB): domain Bacteria; phylum Bacteroidota; class Bacteroidia; order Chitinophagales; family Chitinophagaceae; genus Flavihumibacter. The sequence continues at coordinate 293,934 of JAEUVF010000010.1, forward strand.
TCAATGAAGTTGTGGTTACCGCACTAGGTATCGGTAAACAGAAGAGGCAACTTGGTTATTCTGTAACAGAAGTTAAGGGAGGTGACCTGGCGAAAACAAATGAAGTAAACCCAATTAATGCATTGCAGGGAAAAGTTGCAGGGGTTAATATTGATCAGGGTGCGGGTGGTTTGTTCGGAAATACCAAAATAGTAATACGAGGTAACTCAACGCTGGGTAGTAATAACCAACCCATTTTTGTAGTGGATGGGGTTATTATGGATAATGATGTTTTCAATGGTACAGGGCGCGATTTTGGTAATGATCTGAAAAACCTGAACATGGAAGATTTCGAATCTGTTTCAGTTTTAAAAGGATCAGCGGCTGCGGCATTATATGGTACCCGTGCCATTAATGGTGTAATTCTGATCACAACCAAAAAAGGAGCACAGCGGAAAGGCGTTGGCGTTTCACTCAACCAGTCAGTAAACGTTTTTGATCCATATGCAGGACCTGAATTCCAGAATAAATTTGGTGGAGGTACTGTTGGTGCTTTCTTTACGGATGCAAGAGAACCCAATTATAAACCAAATGAAAACTGGTATACCAAAGTATTCCCGATTGATCCAATTACTGGTAACCCATATATTGATCGCCAGATCAACAGGGAACTGGAAAACTGGGGACCCCGTATGCTTGGACAGGACGTGCAGAATTATGACGGCACCATGACCAAATATTCGCCCCAACCCAACAATTACCTGGATGCTTATCAGACAGGATTTGGCTCCAACACGAATGTGGCTTTGGAAGCAGGAACAGAGAAATCAACCTTCCGTCTTTCCTATAATCATAATGAAGGTCGGGGTATCTACCTGAACAACAATATGTCTAAAGATGCATTTGACTTAAGGGTTACTCATAAGATCACGAAACGAATCAATATTGATGTGAGTTCCTCTTACACCAATTTCAAAGGAAAAAATCCACCCCGTCTTGGAGGTTATGACGCATTTGGATCCTTTAACCTCGGTCATATGTTCAGCTGGGTATTACCGAGGAACTATGACACCAAGTATTGGATGAGAAAAGAAAACTATACCAGTATTTTGGGCGGCGCCCCTGATCCAAACAGTCCGGATGAGCCTAATAAAGCACCTGAAACAAGATTCTGGTATTCTCTCTATAATTTCAATTATACCCAGAATGAGCAACTGCTTCGCACACGTGTTGCATTGGATTTCCAGCTGAACAGCTGGGCCAAGCTGATACTCGAAGGTAATATCAACAATATCTATCGCAAATCAGAGTCAAAAGAATTAGGCTTGTTGAGAAACTATGCTGGTGGTTTCTATAGTCTTGGTTTCAATACCAAGGAGAGCCAGTTCATGAAGTGGATGCTAATGATGAATAAAGACCTTAATGAGGACTTTAGTATCTCAGGTTATGTTGGTGGAGAAATGCAGAACTACAAAACTACTTATTCCACCAGTGAAACCAGGGGTGGGTTGAACTATCCCGGGAACTATTTTATTTCAAATTCTGTAGAACAACCGTATACCAATGGTGGAATTTTAAACAGAAAAAGATTCAATTCTTTATATGCGAGCGCTGACCTTTCTTACAAAAACATGCTTTACCTTCAGGCTACCTGGAGGGGAGACTGGTCTTCAGCTCTGACCTATACAAATGGTACAGGTAATAATTTTTATAATTATCCTGCAGTCAGTGCTTCCTGGATTTTCACCGAGAGCTTCAGGCTGCCCAACTGGATCAGCTTTGGTAAACTACGTGCAAATATTGCCGCTCTTGGAGGAGATACAGATCCATTTATTCTAAATCCTGGTTTCAATCTTAATGGATTCAGCAATACGAATGGCGTAACTGTTCCTTCATCCACGTATTCATCAAGCCAGGTATTGCAACCGAACATCAAACCACTTCGCAAGATTTCCAAAGAAATCGGTATGGATATGCGTTTCCTGAATAATCGGTTAGGTTTTGCTGTTAGTTTTTACCAGGATAATACAAAAAACCAGATCCTTCCAATTACAGCGCCACTTGAATCAGGTGTAAGATCCATTCTGATCAATGCGGGTGAAATTCAGAATAAGGGAGTTGAAATTGCTATTGATGGAACTCCTATAAGCGGAAAGAACTTTTCCTGGAATACCGCAGTGAACTTTAGCCGCAACAGAAATAAAATTGTTTCACTGTATGAAGGAAGAACAGAGTATAATCTGGGTGCTGATATTGCCGAGATAAGTTCCTGGGCAGTTGTTGGCAAGTCCTATGGTACACTGAGAACAACCATACAATCTGAACCATTCCAGGCGGTTGATGCTAACGGAAATAAAATCGATGATCCAAGAAATGGCCTTCCTATCCTGAACTGGAGAGGAGATGCGCGTGCAGCTTTCCCCAAACGCAGTAATTACTGGCAGGATGTGGGTGATATAAATCCAAAGTTTCGTGCCGGATGGGATAACACCTTCCGTTACAAAAATCTATCGCTAAATGTATTAGTTGATGCAAAAGTTGGGGGTGATTTTGTGTTAGCCAGCTATCGTTTCGGAACCCATACCGGTGTATTCCCCAATACATTGAAAGGCAGAGATGCGGAACATGGTGGAATTACATGGACAAGTAAGTATGATAACCAAACATATGATGACGGAATTATTCCAGAGGGTGTTTTTGCACCAGGCCAAACGGTTACGCTGCCTGATGGTTCCCAGGCAAATGTAGGAGGAATGACCTACCAGGAAGCATATGACAAAGGCTTTGTTGAACCTACTCACCTGCCACAGTTTATGTATCGTTATGGTTCTTCTTCCACCGGGGTTTCTGATTATTGGATTGTTGAAAGTTCATGGGTATCACTGCGCCAGGTAGCGCTTAGTTATGCGTTTAACCGGGAGTTGTACAGTAAATTAAAATTAAATGGATTGAGCTTGTCCGTTTCAGGTCGTGATCTGCTCTACCTGTACAATAGCCTTCCATACAATTTTAACCCGGCATCCAATAACTCTAACAATACCGCATTTTCAGGAGTAAATGGATTCCTGCCCATGACCAGAAGTATTATTTTCTCTCTGCGGGCAAGCTTCTAATCATTGACCTTTTAAACTTTTTTATATGATTCATGATTTCAAAAAAATAGTCTTTGGAGCGACGCTAGGAACTACGCTGCTCTTTGCAGGCTGTAAGAAAGACTTTGGAGATCTTAATACCAATCCTGCCACAGTAGTAAATCCGGATATTAAATTTTTACTAACCTATGCTGAAGACCAGCTGGTAGGATATAATGGTACTGAATGGGTTTGGGAAAGTATGGAACAGTTGTTGCGTTTTACTCAGCACTATAGTTCCAGTCCTTATGAATTAACTACCAATGTGAATTCGAGGTATGGTGCTTATTATGGCAATATTTTACCCAACCTCTTTGAAATCCGTCGGCAAATTGATTTGAAGCCGGATAAGAATGACTACAGTAAAATGAAGGCAGTTACCTATATTATGAGTACGCTGCATGGATTAAAAGTAACTGATATGAATGGCTCCATGCCCTATTCAGAAGCTATGAAAGGTCGCTATGAAGGAAAGTATAATCCTGTATTTGATTCCCAGGAACAATTGTTTGCCACCTGGCTTACTGAATTGAATGATGCTATTGCAACCCTATCTGCCGCTCCTACGGCATCTGAAAAATCCTACGGTAATTCTGATGTCTTGTACAAAGGAGACTGGACCAAATGGATAAAACTTGCAAATACGTTGAAGCTAAGGATTGCAGCCAGATACGAAAACCAGGATGCAAACAAAACTGCTGCCATTGCACAGGAAGTGGTGAGTAACACTGTTGGTCCAATTACAGCTGTTGCTGATAACCTCGTATATAGCAATCCAAATTTTGAACCAATTGGTGGAGCTATTAATTATCGGGACGTGAAATATGGTGGTATTGCGATAGTTAATTTTATGAAGCAGGTGAACGATCCACGTATAGGCGTATACTTTAACACCAATGACCTGGTTGGCAGCTTCCGGGATACACTGGACAAGTACAATGTTGACCTGCCATCATTTATTGATATCAATGATCCGTTGATTCAATTTCAGGGCGGACCGGTTGACTGGACGATTGATGTGCCTCAGAAAAATTACTTCAAAAATGCTTTCCAGGTTTCCCAGCAGAACAGGTATAATCTTATTTCTACCATCAACCGTCGTTTTTTTGCACCACGCTATGACGGATCTACACAGGGAACCTATACTGAATTGCTCGCAGGAGCAGGAGAAACTTGTTTGCTGATGGCTGAATTCATGAAGAAGGGATACATAAGCGGAGATTTTAAAGCCTGGTATAATAGAGGCATAGAGGCTTCTATCCGCACCATGAATGCCATTGCAACAACTGCAGGGTCCACCCGTGCCTACAACGGTGATGGAGATACTGAAATTGCAGCATACCTGGCTCAACCCAAAGTAGTGCTGGATGGGACAAATGATCTGGAACGTATTTACATTCAACAACATTTGAACCTGGTTCGCGAACCGAATGAAGCCTATGTATTCTGCCGCCGCACCGGTTATCCCAAAACAGCTTCTGCTTACTACCCAAGAGAAGTATTCAATGAGCCTATTCCCCGCAGGTGGTGGATTGCTGATCCGGGTGAAGTAAACCGTACCAACTGGGCAGCTGCCTACGCTGCACAGGGGTTTACCCAGAATGTGCAGGATGCATTATCGCTGTCGAAAGAGAGGGTATGGTTTGATAAAAACGCTCCGGAATTTGGGCAGGGTGATTAACTTATAAGGTTTAACTATTTTCAGCTAAATCAATTCTTGCAAGCTGAGTTTTCAATTGTGTGTTTATACGGGCGGTCTCTTTTGGGACCGCCCCTTTTTATTATATTCGTGCTGGTGCGTAGCATTACAGGCATATTTTTATTAGTTGTTTTTACCAGCAATATCACAGGGCTGCTGTTTGTATTTAAATTACAGCAACTGCAGATTCGCAGAGAGATAAAACGCCAGATCAAGAAGGGTGTTCCGGAAAATGAACTTCACCTTATAACTGTTAAACAGGGACAGGAAGAACAGCTCGACTGGCAGAATGAGAAAGAGTTTATTTATGAAGGAACTTTCTATGATGTAGTTCGTATAGAAACCAGAACTGCGGGCGCTACCCTTTATTATTGCATCAATGATACCCAGGAGGAAGCGCTTTTTGCGAACCTGGATGCCCTTATAAAGCAGTATTCCGAAAAGCAGCAGTCAAAAGGGAAAATGGCAAAGAAGCTCCTGAAGCTGGCTCCAGTTGTTCTCAGCCGGGATATACCTGGAACTGAACCTGCAGTAGTATCAGTTGTTCCTTTACAAGGCTGTTATTCCAACCAATACAATTCTCCCATTCTTTCCATTCCGGCACCACCACCCAAAGCCTGAGCTCCATAGTAATTTTTAGTGTCTCAAAATCTAACGGAATTGTCCCGGTAGCAGCATGCGCCTGCCTGCCAGGAAAATAAAACCGTATTCATCTATCATCTGAATTAGAAAATGAAAAAAATATATCTGTCGCTTTTAAGCGTAGGGTTTGTCGCGCCCTTACTGGCCCAAACCCCTCAAACAACAGGCAGCGTAACAAGTTTTGAAAATGGAGCAGCGCTACCTTATGCTTCTATCCGTGTAGCTGGATATAAAACGATCACAACCGATAAAAATGGAAAATTCAAACTGCCTTGCATAGACTCTGTACAGCTAACGGTAACCCATATTGGATTTGAACCCTATCGTGGAAAATTTGCATGTGGACAGGAACTGAATATTCAGTTAATAGAGAATTCCCAAACACTGGATGCGGTGGATATTTCAGCAAGTTCCAATCCCAATAAATCCATGTTATACCAGCCGGCTGCTGTTGCAAAGATTGGAACAACAGAGATTAACCGGGGTACTGGTTTATTGCTGGATGATGCAATTAACACCAATGTTGCCGGGGTGTTTATGCAACGCCGCACCTTCTCAGCAGGGCAACAGTTTAACATTCGCGGATATGGAAATGGAACCCGTGGAACCAATGGGATCAATAGCAATTTCGATGGACAGGGTTACAAGGTGTACCTGAATGGAATTCCTATAACCGATGCGGAAGGCATTACATTGATGGATGATATTGATTTTGGTTCGGTTGGACAGGTGGAGATCATTAAAGGTCCGGCTGGTACCTTATACGGACAAGCAATAGCCGGGGTTGTACATCTGCAAACAAAAAAACCCGAACCGGGCCGGTCTGTTTTAAGCCAGGATGTATTGCTTGGCAATTATGGACTGCAACGTTATACGACCAGTTTACAGCTCAGTACAGAAAAATCAGCCTTGCTGGTAAATTATGGACGTCAGCACTTTGATGGCTTTATGCCCCATACCAAATCAGATAAGGATTTTGTAAACCTGGTGGGTGCATTCAATCCGAATGCAAAACAGACCATTACCAGTTATTTCGGCTATAGTAACAGTTATGAAGAGCGCAATGGGGAGTTGACTATTGCCCAATATGAGAACCTGGATTATTCAGGAAACCAGGCCTATATTAAAAACAATGCACACTCGAATGTCAAAACCTTTCGTGCAGGTTTAGGGCATGCATATCGGTTTAATGGTAATATCTCGCATAACACCACGCTGTTTGGAACCGGTTTGATCAGTGATGTAAGTTCTGCAGGTGGCTGGACAGATAAGTCGGCCGTGAATTATGGTTTGCGTTCTACGTTGGATACCCGGTTTGAACTGGCAAGCGGAATATCGTTCAGTGGTATAACCGGACTTGAACTGCAGCAACAGCAGGCGCAGATCCTGGGTTATCCGATGGTGGCGGACAGTTCGAATTTGGCAGGTTATCGGATTCCAGGAGTATTACGCAGCAACCAGGTAACCACCACGGGATCTCTGTTATTGTTTACAGAATGGACCCTGGCATTACCTGCTTCCTTTTCAATAACAGCAGGCATTGGACATAACCGAATGGATATTGTGTTGAAGAATCGGTTGTATGCACCTGCTACTACTATCCCAATCCGGTATAGTGCAGGTTATCAGAACATGTTTGCGCCCCATCTGGCAGTGAATAAAGTGTTTTCGGAGAAAGTTTCCCTCTACGCTTCTTTCAGCCAGGGATTCAAGGCACCTGTTAGCTCATATTTTTTCATACCGGTAACAGGAGAAGTTATTAGCGGATTAAAACCTGAAAAAGCGAATCAGTGGGAAATTGGAAGTAAAGGATCGCTCTTCCAGAACCGGTTCCAGTATGAGGTAGCAGCCTTTTATACCGTTTACAAGGATAAGATGACAACCATCGCGGTCCCCAATCCTGCTAATACTGCCACTTCCTATGTGTATGTAGCAAACGCGGGAGAGCAGAAGAACCTGGGATTGGAAATCTCACTGAAAGGAACAGCTTTTGAGTCGGCAGGATTTATCAGGGCTATTCATCCCTTTGCGAATCTGACCTTGTCGCATTTCCGGTATGGTGATTTTAGGTACGAGCAACTGAGCAGTGATAAGACCAGTACAGTAGTGATGGATTTTACCGATAAAACGGTAGTTGGGGTACCGCCGGTGGTTTTCAATACCGGGTTTGATCTGACAATCCGCCCGGGACTGTATTGGAACCTGACCTATAATTACCGGGATCCGATGTATTTCACTTCTGACAACAGGAATCAGACAGCAGCTTACCAGTTACTGAATACTAAAATCGGTTACTCACGCCAGTTGCTGAAGCATTTTGCTGTGGATGCTTATTTGGGTTGTAACAATCTGACGGGGCAACAGAATTATGTAATGGTATTTCTGAACCAGTTACCGGATGCCTATCTGCCGGCTCCCCGGGAAGCAAATTTCTTTGGAGGACTGAATCTGAAATATATTTTTTAAGCAGGGATAGCTAAAATAGTTTCAGAAAAAAGCATTTTCACATAAGGCCGTCTTTGGGATATGGGGTAAATTGGAAAACCATGTTTCAAAGGCGGCTTTTGTATGTGCTTGCCAGGCTGACAGGCCTGTGTTGTCTGGTTTCCCTCCTGCTGACTGGCTGTGCGCCTGATTTACCTGAAGAGATAGACCTGGTGTATAAACAACTGCCCGATAAGGTGGATTATAACCTGCATGTCAAACCCATTCTGTCGGACAAATGTTTTGCCTGCCATGGTCCCGACCAGGCAAAAAGAGAAGCGGGATTGCGACTTGATCTTTCAACCGCTGCCTATGCCGAATTGCCAGAAACACCTGGTAAGGTGGCGATTGATCCAGGCAGCCTGACTAACAGTGAACTGTTTCATCGCATCTTGTCAGAGGATCATGATTACCGGATGCCAACACCGGAATCCAACCTGCAATTAAGTACGGAAGAAAAAGCCATCCTGATCAAATGGATCAAACAAGGTGCGGAATATCAGCCGCACTGGTCTTTTGTTACACCAACAAAACCAGCCATTCCAACAGTTAAGCAAAAAGATTGGGTACAAACGCCGGTTGATGCCTTCATCCTGAAAAAACTGGAAGAAAAAAAACTGGCACCTGCAGAAAAAACATCAAAGGAGCTTTTGCTTAGAAGGCTTTCGCTAGACCTAACCGGCCTTCCACCAACGGAAGAAGAGATCAGGGCGTTTTTAATAGACAATTCACCGCAGGCTGTAGAAAAACAGGTGGATCGGTTGATGCAATCGCCCCAGTTTGGTGAAAAGATGGCAGTCGACTGGTTGGACCTGGCAAGATTTGCCGACTCGCATGGTTATACAGTAGATGGATTAAGAGATGTTTCAGCTTACCGGGATTGGGTGATTGCTTCCTTTAACAACAATATGCCCTATGATCAGTTCATAGAATGGCAACTGGCAGGGGACCTGTTACCGAACCCATCCAAAGAGATGAAAATTGCCACCGCGTTCAACAGGATGCATCCGCAAAACCTGGAGGGCGGCGTAATTGAAGAAGAGTTTCAGACAGAATATGTGGTGGATCGGGTCAATACAGTGGGAACCGCTTTTCTTGGTCTTACCATCAGTTGTGCCCGTTGTCACGATCATAAATACGATCCGGTATCACAGAAGAATTTTTATGAGCTCTACAGTTTCTTTAATACGGTGCAGGAAGCGGGACAAATATCCTTTGACCTCACCATGCCATCACCCTCCATGTTACTCACGGATGATGAAAAGGATAATGTACTGGCTTTGCTGAATCAGAAAATAAAAGAACAGGAGAAAAAACTTCTTACAAACCAGGATGCATATACGAAACTGGCGCAACAGTGGATAGACCAGGAAAAATATAAATCCATGCAGCAGGTACGCCTACCTGTTAGCGGCTTGCAGGCATCTCTTAATTTTGATGGCGGTAATCTTCGTTCGGATGGCGGTACTTCCAATATCACTGCTGCCATGAAGCGGGATTTGAGTTATTCAGCCGGAGATCCTCCCAGATTTGTTACATCTCCCGGTGGAAAAGCCCTGCTACTGAATGGTGATGAATGGCTGGACCTGACACCTGTTGGCGCTTTCAAAAGAAATGATCCGTTTACGATCAGTATCAACTGCTGGATACCAACAGATTTCAAGGAAGGGGTGATTTTTCATAAGACCATCGCGGAGCGTTTATTCAATTACCGGGGCTATCATCTCTATTTTAAAAATGACCAGCTGGAAATGGGTATCTCCCATGCGGCACCTTCCAATGCACTGACAAAGGTTTCGAAACAATCCATACCAAAAGAAGAATGGATTCAGCTGACCATGACCTATGATGGATCTGCTACAGCAGCAGGCATGCACTTGTACCTGAATGGGAAGCCGATGCAGATGGAAATCATCATGGATCAACTGACAAAAGATATACTGCCACCCTGGAATGCAAAGCTGGGTTTACAGGTGGGTGCCTGGGATCGCGGACTCGGTTTCAAAAACGGGAAGGTGGAGGCAGTACTGGTATACGATCGTGCTTTGAGTGCGCTGGAGTTACTGCAATTGAGTAATGCAGCAGAATGGAAGTCGCTGATCAGCAAACCTGCATCCACCTTAACTGCCAACGAAAGAACCCTGCTCCAGGATTATTACCTGGCTACACAGGTTCCGGCACTGAAACAGGAAGCGGCACTATTGAAAGCTGCAAGACAGGAGCTAACGGATACGCTTAACCGTATACCCGAACTCATGATCATGCAGGAGAGTAAGCAGCCGAAAAAATCGTATATCCTGGATCGCGGGCAATACGATGCCAGGACAACCGAAGTATTTCCCAATACCCCGGAAGCCATCTTTCCGTATGATTCCAAATTGCCTAAGAACCGGTTGGGATTGGCCAACTGGTTAACGGATCCAAAACATCCGCTAACAGCAAGAGTGGCGGTAAACCGGTATTGGCAAATGTTCTTTGGAAAGGGGTTGGTAAAAACAACTGAGGATTTTGGTAACCAGGGAAGTCTTCCATCCCATCCTGAACTGTTAGACTGGTTAGCCGTGAATTTTGTGGAATCCGGTTGGGATCTGAGGAAACTTGTCCGCCAACTGGTTTTATCGGCCACCTATGCACAGAGTTCAATAGCATTCGAAAAAAGCAGGCAGCTTGATCCGGAGAATCTTTATCTGAGCCATGCTTCACCCATTCGGTTAAGCGCAGAGATGATGCGCGACAATGCCCTGGCGGCAAGTGGTTTGCTGGAGCGACAGATTGGAGGGAAAAGTATCAAACCGTATCAGCCCGCAGGTTTATGGGAAATCAATAACACCAGTTACCAGGCAGATACCGGTAAGGCGGTTTACCGAAGAAGTTTATATGTACTGATCAAACGATCTGTACCCAATCCTACTTTAGCCACTTTTGATGCGGGAGATCGCAGTTACTGTGTAGTTCAACGGCAGGCAACCAACACGCCACTGCAGGCACTGGTAACACTCAACGATCCGGTTTTTGTAGAGAGCTGTAAAGTGATGGGAGAGCAGATGGTTAAAATGGGTGATACCAATAAAGCTATTGAAACCATCTTTCTCCGGTTAACCGGGCGAACACCTGATCAAAAGGAAAAGGAGATTTTATTGAAAGCAAAAGCCAAACAACTGGCACTCTTTAAAAAGGAGCCCGGGAAACTGAAAGGATGGCTCGAGGCAGGCCAATATAAAGTGGATGCATCCCTCTCCAAAGAGGAGATAGCTGCCAATGCGGTAGTTGCCAGTCTGATTTTAAATGCTGATGCTACCATCACTAAACGTTAAAATATGTGTGATTCTCATACATCTCAAAAACCATCCGGCTGGTCGCCTGACCTGGATCAGTTGCAAAAGCAACTGGACCGTCGCCGTTTCCTCACGCGAACCGCTATGGGACTGGGTTCCATTGCACTGGGATCTTTGATGGGTAATACACTGCTTGGAAAATCCATCAGTAAAATCGCAACAGAAGATGCATCGCTGAGTCTGGAGCAGGAAATTTTGCAGGCCATTCCGCATCTGGTACCCAAAGCAAAAAGAGTCGTTTATCTGTTCATGAGCGGAGGGCCATCACAATTTGAAACATTTGATTACAAACCGAAGCTGCTGGATATGTTCGGGCAGCCCCTGCCGGATTCTGTACGCCAGGGACAACGCTTAACAGGTATGAGTGCGGGACAGGCGATCCTGCCCGTGGTGCCATCTATTTATAAGTTTAATCAATATGGAAAATCGAATACCTGGGTGAGTGAATTATTGCCGCATACAGCGCAGGTAGTGGATGAACTTTGCATCATCAAGAGTATGTATTCGGAAGCGATCAATCATGATCCGGCCATCACTTTTTTTCAAACAGGTAACCAATTGCCGGGCAGGCCTTCTATTGGTTCCTGGATCAGTTATGGACTTGGAACAGATAATCAGAATCTGCCTTCCTTTATCGTGCTGGTATCCAAAAATGCAGTGAAAGATCAGCCCTTGTATGCACGTTTGTGGGGCAATGGATTTTTGGCGAGTGAACACCAGGGCGTGCAGTTCCGTGCGGGTAAGGATCCTGTTTTATTCCTGGATAATCCGGAAGGGTACGATGGCGAAGACAGGGAAGAAATGTTGCAATCATTAAAGGAGCTAAATACGTATCAGAATGAAGGGAACAAGGATCCGGAAGTAGAAGCAAGGATTGCCCAATATGAAATGGCCTATCGCATGCAGACCTCCATACCTGAGGTAATGAGTGTGAAAGATGAGCCCGATGAAGTGTTTGAGTTGTATGGTCCGGATAGCCGGGATCCCGGCACCTATGCCGCCAATTGCATACTTGCGCGTAAACTGCTGGAGAAAGATGTGAAGTTTGTACAACTCTACCACCAGGGATGGGATCATCATGGGAGCCTGCCGGCGGGTATGGCCAAGCAATGTAAGGATACCGATCAGGCAACCGCTGCACTCATCAAAGATTTGAAACGAAGAGGATTGCTGGAAGATACACTCGTGATCTGGGGAGGTGAATTTGGTCGCACCGTGTATTCACAAGGCAAATTATTCCCGGATAATTATGGGCGGGATCATCACCCGCGCAATTTTGCCATGTGGATGGCGGGCGCAGGAGTCAAGGCCGGATTCAGCTATGGTGAAACAGATGATTTCAGTTACAATATTGTAAAGGATCCGGTGCATGTACACGATTTCCAGGCTACTCTCCTGCACCTGATGGGAATTGATCACGAGCGCTTCACCTATAAATTCCAGGGCAGAAGATTCAGGCTGACGGATGTGCATGGTAAAGTAATAAAAGGAATTTTAAGCTGAGATGATACTACTTGAAATCAGCCAGTTCCTGGGGCGATTGCATCCATTGATCGTTCATCTACCCATCGGGATACTTTTTGTTATTTTACTGTTCGAGCTGCTGGGATATAAAAGCAGGTATAGCTATTTGAGAGAAGGCATCCCATTACTCAGCTGGCTGCTTTTTGCGAGCACTCTCTTCGCAGGCATTTTCGGTTATATCTTATCGTTGGATGGCGATTATCCGGGACCGTTAGTAAGTCAACACCAGTGGGCAGGAATTATTTTATGTATACTGGCACTTGGCATGGCCTTGCTGCAATCGGACTGGTTGCAGCAAAAACGCAGGTTGCCTGTGTTTGTTCAAACCTCGCTATGGGTCGTGATTGCGTTGCTTACCACTTATGCCGGTCACCAGGGTGGAAGTTTAACGCATGGTGAAGACTATTTAAGCCTGGAAGTGCTGAGAGAGCAGCAACGTCCGAAACCTGATTCAATTGAAGCGGCGCTGTTGTATGAAGATGTCATCCAGCCCTTATTGATCCGACGATGCGGGCAATGTCACAATGAGGGTAAGAAAAAAGGACAGTTATCGGTTACCAATCTGGCAAAGCTGCTGAAAGGAGGAAAAACCGGTCCGGCTTTGGTGCCTGGTGATCCCGAAAAAAGTGAACTTATCCATCGCATTAAACTGGACCCATCCGATGAAAAATTCATGCCAACGGATGGTAAAACACCCCTGACAGCAGAGGAAACCACTCTGCTGACCTGGTGGGTAAAAGAAGCTGGTGCGGCTGAAGGTAAATCGCTGGCCAGCCTGGAAGTTGCACCTGAAATCCGATCTATTATTGCAAAGCAATTGGGCATGGAAGCCAGTAATGGTATAGCAGCAACAAAGGAAACGATGGAGCAACTGAATATTCCAGCCGGACTGGTTGAAAAAGCAGACAGCACGGCTATCCAGCAATTGAAAGCAGCCGGATTCATGGTTCGGTTGCTGCTTCGGGAACCGGAATTATTGGATATCACCTTACCGGAAGGCACTAAAGTAGATTGGAAAGCACTTGAGCCGTCTCTGGGTAGCTTATCCAAACATACCATCTGGCTCAATCTGGGTGGCAATAACCTGACTGAAAATGAGCTGCAGGTGTTGCCTCAGTTCACCAACCTGGAAAAATTAAGGCTGCATAATAACCCTCTGGGCGATGAGATCCTGCCTAAGCTGGAACCTCTTCAACGGTTGGAAGCCATTAATTTAGTAGGGACGCGGATCACTGAGGCGGGACTGGCGAAGCTAAAATCTGCCGGCACCATTAAAAGAGTCTATTATTGGGAGCCCTCAGTGAAATAAATAAAACCGTACATCAACTGTTCGAAAACGAACACTGAACTGCTTGATAATTTTACTAAAACTCAGAAAATCAATTTTTTAAAGACTGGCACGCGGGTTGAACCAGAAAATGTATGTTTCGAAATTACCTGCTTACAGCCATTCGCAACCTGCGCCGGAATAAGATCTATTCCCTGATCAATATGCTGGGGCTCAGTTTGGGTCTCGCTGCCGCTATACTCATCCTGTTATATGTGAAGGATGAAGTAAGTTATGATCGATTTCACAGCCAGCTGCCACAGATCTATCGGGTTTACAATACAAGTGTCAACGATGAAACCAGGGAGGTCCGGAAATCTGCTATCAGCGGATATTTCCAGGGACCCCGTTTCACCGCATCCGTTCCGGAAATCAAAGGGTATACACGTTTTCAAAACAATTCAGTTGATATAAAAAAAGGTACAGAAATCACCTCGCAGGATATATTCTATGCAGATTCTGCCTTCTTTAATATATTCAGTTTTCCCCTGCTTCAGGGTAATGCTTCCAGTGCATTAAAGGACAGGCGTTCAGCGGTTGTATCTGAAAAAATGGCCATTTCCTATTTCGGCAATACAGATGTGGTAGGTAAGACGATGTTGATCAAACAGGAAGATGGTGCATTTGAACCCTATACAGTAAGTGCCGTTGCAAAGAATTGTCCGGAAAACAGCAGCATCAAATTCAACCTGCTGCTACCCATGGTAGTTTCACCCCAGGAGGAAGCCAATGATGAAAACTGGTTTAATTTCTCCATGAATACCTTCTTGCTATTGCATCCAACAGCAGACAAAGCACAGGTGGAGAAAAAGATCCAGGCAGTATTTGAAAAGGAGTCTGCCGATATCATGAAAGAGTTGTCGGCGAAATTCAATGTGAAGCTAACGATGAAATATGGATTGCAGCCCTTTACGGATATTCATCTAAGTAAGGACATGGGTGCATCCAACGGATTAACCGGCGCCAGCAATCCTATGTATTCTTATATACTTACAGGGATTGCATTATTTATTCTGATCATTGCGTGTATCAATTTTGTGAACCTAACAGTTGCCCGATCAATCAAACGTGCGAAAGAAATTGGAATTCGCAAAGTAGTAGGAAGTAATCGATCTCAATTGATCTTTCAGTTTCTGGGCGAATCACTTGTTATCTGCCTGATTTCATTTTTGATGGCGCTTGTCATTTCTCAAAGTTTGCTGGGATTTTTTAATCAGCTCTCCAATAAAGCATTATCACTAGCGTATCTGCTGGATCTGAAACTGATCGCCGGCTTCATCGCCTTGTTTTTGGTAACTGCGTTCCTGGCAGGGTTCTATCCTGCTCTGGTGTTATCCGGCTATGATCCGGTGAAAACATTATACAACCGGTTTTCACTGGCAGGTAAAAACTATTTGCAGAAATCTCTCGTAGTGGTGCAGTTTGCTCTTGCTTCCTTTCTGATTGTTGGAACACTTACCATCTATTCCCAGTTTGAATACCTGACGAATTTTGAAAAGGGCTATGATGACTCCAATATGGTACTGGTGAACAACTGGCGGATGCAGCACAGTGCGGCGGATCTCTTCAGGAATAAGTTGAAAGAACATCCCGGTATTCAGGATGTCAGTTTCAAAAATGGCGGTTCCTGGGGAACCCGGGCAAGAGTGAATGGAACCCAGGAAATTCAGTTTGCCTATGAAACAGTTGGGGCTAATTATCTCCCGATGTTAGATATTCAATTGAAGCAGGGGCGGAATTTTTCTGCAGATTTGCCAACGGATTCCACCCAATCGGTACTGGTGAATGAAACCTTTGCTAAAGAGGCAGGCTGGACAGATCCTATTGGGAAAGAAGTTGATTTTTGGTACAGGGATCAGAAGCATACTGTAATTGGTATTGTGAAAGATTACCATTATGAGGGATTACACCAGAAAATTGGTCCGCAGTTGTTTACTATGTTACCCTCCAATCAATATGGACTTGTCCTGATCAAACTCAGGCCTGGGCAGGCTACCGCTTCACTCAGCCATATTGAGAAAGCCTTCAAATCAGTTTTCCCGCTTAATCCTTATTCCTATCAGTTCATGGATGAGGTGAACCTTCAGCAATATGAATCGGAAGAACGCTGGAAAAAGATCATGTTGTTCAGCGCATTGATCACAATCTTTATATCCTGCATTGGTTTATTTGGTCTGGCGGTGCTGTCAACCGAGAAAAGAACCCGCGAAATTGGAATCCGCAAAGTATTGGGTGCTTCGGTGCAGCAGGTAGCTACTATTTTATCAAAGGATTTCCTGTTGCTGGTGGCGATATCCCTGCTTATTTCCCTGCCGCTTGCCTGGCTGACAGCCAACCGCTGGCTGGAGAATTATCCTTACCGGATCCAGCTGGGATGGAGTTTATTTGCTCTCGGGGCAATGCTGGTGCTGGGGATTGCACTATTAACCGTTAGTTTCCAATCTATTAAAGCGGCACTGCAAAACCCGGTCAGAAGCCTCAAAGTGGACTGATTTTTTCGTTACTTGCGGTTTGAAATGGAAGGCAGACCGTACATGAGTGAACAACCCTTATACCAGGATAAATTTGAGCAGCGAAAGGCAACCGTACTCATCCCAACTTATAATAATGCGGGAAGTCTGGCGGATGTTCTGCGCGATGTGCTGACTTATACCAACAGGGTGCTGGTAGTAAATGACGGTTCTACGGATGGAACGTTAAAAGTGCTGGAACAGTTTCCCCAGGTACAACAGGTGAGCTATGCCAATAACAAAGGAAAGGGATTTGCCCTTCGGAAGGGCTTCGCGAAAGCGCTGGAACTTGGCTATGATTTTGCCATCACCCTGGATGCAGACGGACAGCATTTTGCAAAAGACCTGCCAACCATGCTCAACTGCATTGAGCAATATCCCAATACCATTGTGGTAGGTGCCCGCAACATGAACCAGGAAAATGTACCGGGCAAGAGCAGTTTTGGAAACCGGTTTTCCAATTTCTGGTTCTGGTTGTATACCGGCAAAAAAGCACCGGACACGCAAAGTGGGTACCGGTTGTATCCCATCCGGGCAATGAAGAAAATCCGGTTTTATACGCGCAAATATGAGTTTGAAGTGGAAGTGCTGGTGCGTTCGGTATGGAATGGATTGAATGTTGAGTTTGCGCCTATCAGTGTGTATTATCCCCCGGCAGAAGAAAGAGTTTCTCATTTTCGCCCCTTTCAGGATTTCTCGCGCATCAGCGTGTTGAATACCGTTTTGTTTTTTATTGCCTTCCTTTATATCAAGCCAAGGGATTTTTTTCGGTCGCTTTTCAGTCGCGAAAAAAGAGCCGTCCTGTTGAATGAAATGCTGGAGTCGGGTCATAGTCATGAGCGTAAGGCGGCATCCATTGGGTTTGGAGTATTCATGGGAATTGTGCCGATCTGGGGTTTCCAATTGATTGTTGCCATCTTTTTATCGGTGCTGCTTAAGCTGAATAAGGCGCTTGTAATAACTGCCGCTAATATCAGTATACCTCCCATGATTCCCTTTATTTTGTATGGGAGTTTCCTGGCTGGTGCTCCATGGATGGGTGAGCAGGCAAGTGCGGTTCCTCTGCCCAGTGAACTCAGCCTCGATTCGATTAAGGTAAACCTGCAACAATATATCAGTGGAAGTATTACGCTGGCGGTTATAGCGGGGTTCCTGTTCGGAATCATCTCCTACATATTTATGAAATTGGTGAATAAAAAAACCCGACCGGTTTTATAGTGCCCGTATGCAGAATCCTTTTGTTCAAATGGATCGCTTCTTCAGAAAACAGCGCCTTGTTTTCTGGATTGTATTCCTGGCATTTGTCGGGGTTACTGCGCTGCTTGCATCCCGCATCAAACTGGAAGAAGATATTACCAGCATTATTCCGCGTGATGAAAAAACCAATGCATTAAACGAAATCTTTCAGCAATCCAAATTACTGGATCGTATGATCCTGACTGTTGGAACCAGGCGTGCTGAAGCACCTGACCCGGATTCACTGGTTTTGGTGGCAGATGAACTGGCAGATTCCATAGCATCGGAGCTCACCCAATATGTAAAGGAATTACACCGGGAGGTAAAGGAGGAAACCACGCTACAATTGTTTGATGCGGTGCACCAGCACCTGCCGATCTTCCTGGAAGAGCGTGATTATGCGAGCCTTGATTCACTTACGCAAAGGAGTAAAGTGAAGGAGACACTGGAACGGAATTATGCAACCCTGCGCTCACCAGCCGGACTGGCATTCAAACAATTCATTGCCAGGGACCCTGCAGGAATTGCGACTCCTGCACTCAGAAAATTACAACTCCTGCAATACGATCAGCAATTTGAGTTGTATGATGACCATATTCTCACACGGGATGGAAAGCAATTGATTCTTTTTCTTACACCTGCATATCCCAAAAACAATACAGCAGAGAATGCGGTATTCCTTGAAAAGCTGGACCAACTGCTGGAAAGATTTCAACAACAGTATCCTGCCTATTCCATTACGTATTTTGGTGGCACGGCAGTAGCGGTTGGAAATGCAGTTCAACTGAGAAAAGATACCCTGCTCACACAGGGCGTCATGCTGGCCGTGCTGGTCATTTTCCTGGCTTTGTATTTCAGACGAATTTTTGCACCGGTATTAATATTGGTACCTGCCATCCTTGGCTCCCTGCTCGCGCTCTCGGTGATTGCACTAACCAAAGGCTCTATTTCAGTAATTGCATTAGCAACAGGCTCTATTATTTTAGGGATAGCAGTCAACTATTCGCTGCATGTTTTCAATCATTACCGGCATCAGCCGGATATGGAAAGGGTGTTGCGCGACCTGGCGCACCCTATGACTATTGGAAGCATTACCACCATTGGTGGATTTCTTTGCCTGCAATGGGTTCAGTCTGATATGCTGCGTGACCTCGGTTTGTTTGCAGCCATTAGTTTACTGGGAGCTTCTCTTTCCTCCCTGATTTTTTTACCGCAGTTAATCAGCAGAAAACAGCCAGCTGCAGAAAAGCGATCTGCCGGCTGGATCGATCGCCTGGCCTCCTATCGGATTGAATCGAATAAAAAATTAGTAGTAGCTATTCTGTTGCTCACCTTGTTTTTTGCTTTTTTTATTCGCAAAGTGGGATTTGAACCCGATATGAATAAAATGAATTTCATGTCGGAGAAACTTCGCAAAGCTGAGCAGGAGGTGAACCGGCTGAATGCCTTCGCGTTACAATCGGTGTATATTGTTTCCAATGGAAAAGACCTGCAGCAGGCATTGGAGCGAAATGAATCAGTGGTGAAGCGATTGAATGAAATGGGTGGTACAGGAGTGGTGAAGAAATATTCCGGGCTTTCAGCCATTCTGATATCAGATTCCATGCAACGCGAACGCCTGCAACGCTGGAATAATTTCTGGACGCCGGAACGCAAACAGGCAGTGCTGCAGTTAACGAAACAGGAAGCAACTGCCATTGGATTTAGTAATCAGTTAATCCAATCCGTAGAGAGTATGCTCAGTACAAGCTATGAGCCACTGACTGATTCAGCAGCCATTAGTTTGTCGCCCGAACTGCTGGAATCCTATATCCTGCCAACTGATTCACAAACCCGGGTACTTACACTGGTAAAAACAGCCCCTGAAGACAAGTCATTCATCTATACCGAGTTTGACTCACGGGAAGGCATAACCGTATTGGATATGCAGTATGTAACCGGGCGGCTGGTAGAAATGGTACGAACGGATTTCAACAGCATCAGTTGGATGGTAGCTGCAATCGTGTTTATTGTTTTGCTGATTTCCTTTGGCAGAATTGAATTAACCCTGATTGCTTTCATACCCATGCTGATCACCTGGATCTGGATACTGGGAATCATGGGATTGTTTGGAATAAAGTTCAATATTGTAAACATTATTATTTCGGCGTTGATCTTTGGTTTGGGTGACGATTATAGTTTATTTACACTCGATGGATTGCTGCAGGAATACAAGAACGGTAAGAAAAATCTCTCTTCTTTCAGGTCGTCGATATTTCTTTCTGCCATCACTACGGTAACCGGGTTGGGAGTATTGATCTTTGCAGAACATCCATCTCTGCAGAGCATTGCACTCATTGCAATACTTGGGATAGTTTGTGTGGTACTGATTTCCCAGGTGATGATTCCATTTTTATTCCACCTGCTAATCACGAATCGGGTAAAAAAGGGATTACAACCGTTTACTTTCTGGAGCCTCTCGAAATCCGTATTCGCATTTATTTATTTTGTACTCGGATCATTAATACTTACAGTATTTGGATTAGTGCTGGTGAAGTTCAATCCATTTGCAGGTGAAAAGGCGAAATTTCTATTTCACCGGATACTTTGTAAATACACAGGGAGCCTGATGTACATCATGCGAAACGTGACCAAACGAATACATAATCCGGGAGGAGAAAATTTTTCCAAACCGGCTGTGATCATCAGTAACCATCAATCTTTCCTGGATATTCTTTCCATTGTGATGCTGCACCCGAAAATCATTCTGCTCACCAACGACTGGGTATGGAATTCTCCGGTATTTGGTTTTGTGGTTAAGATGGCAGACTACTTCCCGGTGAGTAAGGGCGTGGAAAGTAATATTGATGGCATCCGGGAGCGGGTGAGAAATGGTTATTCGGTGGCAGTATTTCCGGAAGGTACCCGGTCCTATGATGGAACCATGAAAAGATTTCACAAAGGAGCATTTTTCCTGGCGGAAGAATTGGGAATCGATATCCTGCCTGTAGTACTGCATGGTACCGGTTATACCATGAGTAAGGGGGATTTTATTTTAAAAGACGGAACTATTACCATAGATATATTACCCAGGATTAAGGCAGAGGACAATCTAACTTACGGTGAGGGTTATGCGGATAAAGCAAAAAAACTTAGCAGGCAGTTTAAGGAATGGTATGGTGAGCGTAAGGAGCTATATGAATCGGTAGACTGGTATCGCGAAAAATTGATATACAACTACATCTATAAAGGACCTGTGCTGGAATGGTATATGAGAATCAAAACCCGGCTGGAAAAGAATTATGCATTATTTGATGAGCTGGTTCCATCTGGCGGACAGATACTGGATATTGGCTGTGGGTACGGTTTCATGTCGATGATGCTTCATTTCAGATCAACGGAAAGGGTTATCACGGCGCTGGATTATGATGAAGAAAAAACCAGTACTGCCCAGCACTGCTATGGACGGGGCCCTGGCCTTCAGTTTCATGCAGGCAATGCATTGGAATTTCCCATGGCTCAATATGATGCGATCCTGATTTGTGATGTATTGCATTACCTGCCACCACCTGATCAGCATGCGTTGATTTGTAGAGCACTGGATCATTTGAATCCTGATGGAAAATTGATAATACGGGAAGGCAATGCTGAAATCCGCGACCGGCACAGAGGAACTGAATTATCAGAGTTTTTTTCCACCCGGGTGTTCGGATTCAATAAAACATCATCCAATGGCTTGTCCTTTTTATCCGGCGCTACCATTCATGCCTTAGCAGCTGAGAAAGGATTTAACTGTGCAGAAATAGAAGCTTCACAGCGTACCAGCAATACTGTCTTCGTACTGCAAAAACCCGCTATCGCCTATGTTGCCTGAGTACGATATTGTCATAGTTGGGTCGGGATTGGGTGGACTACTTTGCGGAGCCATTCTTGGCAAGGAGGGGTATAAAGTTTGTGTGCTTGAAAAAAACAGGCAATATGGTGGCAGTTTGCAGACCTTCTCGAGAGATAAAACGCTCTTTGATAGTGGGGTGCATTATATTGGCGGTTTAGCACCCGGACAAACACTTTACCAGGTATTCAGTTACCTGGGACTAACAGAATCATTGAAACTCCATCAACTGGACCGGGATGGATTTGATCGCATTGTTTTTCTTGAAGATGGAACTGAGTATGCGATGGCGCAGGGATATGATCAGTTTACATCTAAACTGAAACAGGCTTTTCCTGAGGAAGGCTCCGCCATTGATCAGTATTGCTCAACCATACGCGAGATCTGTTCTAAGTTTCCCATGTACAACCTGAGAACAGGAGATGGGATGAAAGAGAAAGAAGGTGTAATGGGAATTGATACCCATGCCTTTTTACAATCCATCACTACGAACCAGCGACTGCAGGAAGTATTGGCAGGAAATAATTTTTTGTATGCAGGGGAGCCAGATAAAACACCTTTGTATGTACATGCGCTGGTTGTCAACAGTTATATTGAAAGTGCCTGGAAGATACTGGACGGTGGATCACAGATAACCAAACACCTCGTAAAGCTGATCCGCTCTACGGGTGGGGATTTGTTCAACCACACAGAAGTGGTAAAACTGGAAGGAGATGATGAGCGATTAACCAGGGCCGTTACCAAAGAAGGCAACCAGTTCATGGCTAAATATTTTATCTCCAATCTGCATCCGAAACGAACACTTGAGATTACAGCGTCGCCGCTTCTTAAAGCAGCTTATCGAAACAGAATTATACGACTTGCAGACACAGTATCAAGCTTTAGTTTGAACGCAGTATTAAAGCCGGGAGTTGTGCCTTATCTGAATCATAACTACTACCTGCATCAACCAGCTGCAGTTTGGAAGGCTGTGGAAGCTCATCCCAATGACTGGCCCTTATCTGCAGGAGTGTTTTTTACTGAGGATGCAAATCATCCAGGATACGCGGAATCAGTAAGCATACTGACGTATATATCGGCAAAAGAATGGGAGCCCTGGAAAGAAAGTTTTAATACCGATAGCCAGAAGGGGGAACGAGGGGATGACTATCATCGCCTTAAAACAGAAAAAGCCGAATTATTGCTGGGCCTGGTGGAGAAACGCTTCCCGGGCCTCAGGGAGGCTATCAGGTCCTACTCTTGTGCAACGCCACTTTCTTTCAGGGATTATATCGGTACGGATGATGGAAGTTTATATGGGATTGCGAAAGATTACCGCAACCCAATGGCTACTTATCTCCCAACCCGCACCAAGGTTCCGAATTTATTTTTAACAGGACAGAATGTGTTATTACACGGAATTTTGGGAGTAACGATTACTGCATTGACCACTTGTGCAGAATTCGTACCGGTTGAGGAGTTGTTGAAAAAAATCAGGAGCGCAAAATGAGTAAAACAAAAAAGAACATAGGGTGGAGAATTGGAAAAGTCCTGTTAATCATACTGGGTATTTTGCTGTTGCTCCTTTTGATATTGTTTATCTACCTGTCAGGGGTTTCTAAAATTGACCCGCCTGCAATAGCAGACCGTTCAGCCGATCAGTTACAAAGAACGGAAGTGTCAGACAGTTTTTATTATCTCAACAATAACTGGCTGCACCTGTCACGGTCTGGTTTATATGAATTGTATGTGGAAGGCAAGCCCTATGAAAGAGGTGTAATCAATGGAAAGCTGACTAAGGAATTGGTACAGCGACAGGAAGATCATTTTAGCGCCCAGATAGAAAAAATGGTTCCTTCCACTTTTCACCGGCATTTTCTGAAATACTTTATTGGATTTTTTAATCGTGATCTGCCCAACCAGGTGAAGGAAGAATATAAAGCAGAAATTTATGGTGTATCACAGGCCGCTTCAGAAAAGTACGGTTACATAGGAACACCGTATCAACGCATTCTGAATTATCATGCGGCACATGATATCGGTCACGCTTTGCAAACCATGGCTCTGGTGGGATGTACATCTTTCGGAACCTGGGGTGCTCATTCCAAAGACAGCGCCTTTATTATTGGTCGGAATTTTGATTTTTATGTTGGAGATCGATTTGCGGATGATAAGCTCCTTGCATTTATAAAACCGGATAGCGGGTATGGGTTTATGACAGTAACCTGGGGTGGATTTACGGGAGCCGTATCTGGCATGAATGAAGCGGGACTAACAGTAACCATCAATGCTGCAAAAACGGATCTGCCTCCGGGTTCTGCAACTCCTGTTTCATTGGTAGCGAGGGAAATATTGCAATATGCAGGCAATATAAAGGAAGCCATATCTATTGCGGGTTCAAGAAAAATGTTTGTTTCGGAATCCTTCCTGGTGGGATCGGCTGCTGATCAGAAAGCAGTGGTGATTGAAAAGACACCGGAAGCATTGGACGTATATGATCCCAATCAGAATTACATTATTTGTGCGAATCATTTTCAGAGTCCGGAGTTAAATAAACTTCCATCCAACCAGGAACAGATCGCGGAAAGTGCATCTGCATACCGGTACAAACGGGTGCAGGAATTATTGGGAGAAGCAAAAGAAAATACAGTTGAACAGACCATTAATATATTGCGTGATACCCGCGGACAGCAAGGCGCAGATATTGGTTTGGGAAATGAGAAAGCCATCAATCAGTTAATTGCACATCATTCCATCGTTTTTGAACCAAATAAACGATTGGTATGGGTATCAACCGCACCCTGGCAGGAGGGGCAGTTTGTATGCTATGATCTGAAAAAAGTGTTATCCATGCGTGGATTAAAAGAGGGGCGTGAAGTTGTAGACAGCAGTTACCTGGTACCCGCGGATACCCTGATGCAAACCGGGGACTTTAAGCGATTTCTCCAGTTTCGTGCATTTAAACAGCGAATACTGGATGGTGGAATAGTTGCGCCAGATAGCATCATAGCCAGCAATCCGTCCTATTATCATGCATATGTACTGGCAGGTGATATGGCGGTAAAATTAAAAAAACCAGCGGAAGCGATTCGCTATTACCGTCAGGCTTTGACCAAAGAAATTGCAACGGTACCGGAGAAAAAATCGATTGAGACCAAACTGAAAAAACTGGAGCAGCGCTAAGGCTGCTCCAGGATGATTTATTGAACAGTCATTTCTACCCTTCTGTTTAATGCTCTGCCTTTCGGGGTTTTATTATCTGCAACCGGATTGGATGATCCCAGTCCTTCTGTTGTAATCCGGCTTTCATCAATTCCTTTGCTGACCAGGTAAGCTTTTGCTGCCTCGGCGCGTTTTACGGAAAGCGGATTGTTGATTTTATCTGATCCGGTATTGTCTGTATAACCACTAAGCTTAGCGGAAACCGTATTGTACTTCTGCATGTAATCCACCAGCAGATCCAGTTCTTTTTTACCGGAGGCTGTTAAAATGGATTTACCCGATGCGAAGGTTACTTCGTTTGCCTGGAAGTTTTCTACTGCAGGGCAACCCATCATGGCGGCTACTCCGGCAACGGTAGGACAGCGATCTTCCTCATCATTGATACCATCACTATCAGAATCCGGAATGGGGCATCCATTGTATTTGGCCAGTCCCTTTTCATTGGGGCATTTATCTTCTTCATCGTTAATGCCATCGCCGTCAGCATCCGGAATGGGGCATCCGTTGTATTTCGGTAACCCTTTTTCATTGGGACATTTATCATTTTCATCATTCACGCCATCTTTATCAGTATCCGGAATAGGACAGCCGCCGTATTTTTCAATTCCCGGCTGGTCAGGGCATTTATCCACTTCGTCGTTTATACCATCAGCATCCCGGTCAGGAATAGGACAACCTTCATAACGGGCTAACCCTGCCTGGTTAGGACATTTGTCTTTAGGATCAGGAATGCCATCACCATCTGAATCAGCAGGAATCAGTTTCCCAAATAGTTTGAATTTTAATCCGGCCTGGATGTTTTGATTATAATATTTGGCATCCCTGTTTGAATTGGAGTTATCCATATTGCTCAATCCGTGAAAATACCTTCCAAACAAAACCAGCCGGCCA
This sequence comes from Flavipsychrobacter sp., assembly GCA_016787265.1. Classification (GTDB taxonomy): domain Bacteria; phylum Bacteroidota; class Bacteroidia; order Chitinophagales; family Chitinophagaceae; genus Flavihumibacter. Next base: position 319,764 of record JAEUVF010000010.1, read on the forward strand.
TTCGGATTAATTTCCACACCGCCGAAAACGTTCAGGCTGGTGGATTTGAAATCTCCTTTTTCAGCAATTCCGTTTTCATCTTTCACCGAAGCGGTGAAGTTTACCTGTGGCCCGGCTACAATAGCAAAAACATCTCCAAAGTGTATTTTCAATTGAAGGGGGAGGGAGAAATATCCGACTTTGCCATCCCGCAGCAGGGTTCCTACATCCTGAGATTCATATTGAAGGCGCGAATAATTTAGTTGCGGTTCAATCGAAAACCGTTTGCTGATGGGAAAGTTCACCCAGGCACCGGCTGTCCAGCCCGGACGTGTATCGTACTTGTCGGAAACAGACCCGGTGACCCTGAATTTATTAAAATCCATTGCACCCAGTAGTCCGCCACTAATGGTGTAATGTTCCTTTACAATAGTTTGTGAAAAACTGATCAGGCTTCCTGACAGCAGGAACAGGAGCAGTATACATAGTTTTCTCATTCCTGTAGCATTTTAAGATGATTAAATAACTACTACAGGCCTATAACCAATACTAAATTTATTGATTAAATCATATATCAAAAATAATTTATTGCAGGAAGTGAAAATTATCCGATTGTAATGGTCTCGGATTACCACTGGTTTGTTTCACCGAAAGTTTGATATAACGGCCTTGTTTAGGGGAGGCAAATTTGAAACTTCGTTTACTCGGGTCATTAATAATGTTGCCAAACTCAAAAACCCCTGCAGATTCCCATTTATTGCCATCCTGGCTGGTGAAAATTTCACCCTTTTGCAATAACCCGTTTTTGGTATGATTGGGCGGCTGGTATGCAAATCCGGATAATGTATAGGAATCTCCGAGATCTATCTGAATTTGTTCAGTTGTAGCGTTGATTGTTTTCCAGTTTATGGGGGGGATCCCTATCTGATCGGAGGACACCGCACCCATCTCATTGTTGGCATAGGCAACTGCTTTTATTTGTCCGCCTTTGAATTCAAAAGGCGTTGTATAAAGTGCAGCCTTATCTGAAGGTGCAGAGCCGTCGGTAGTGTAATAGATTTTTATACCGGAATTGATATTGCCTCCATAATTTTCGCCATGTGGCTTCCAGTTGAATATTTTTTGAACTGGCAGGATGGAGAGCAAACCTTCTTTGGTGCGACTGAAACTCAGTTGAGGAGGACGTGTTTTATAATAATGCGCAGCAACCTCTGTTATGGCGGGCTGGTATCTTATACCAGTAATGTGTAACCGAAAACGATCGGTCGTAACTTCCGGAAAACGCAGGATGCGCTTATAACCGATATTGGTAGCTGCGGCGATCTCTTTCCATTCATTATTGATGAATGCTTCGAGTGAATGGCTGGTCACCCGTTCACCATGTGTTTTAACTGCTTCCTGAATCACAAACCGATTGATGGTTACAGGTTTGGGTGTTTTAATTTCAATAGCCGCGGAAGTATCTTTTACAAAAAAATAAGTATTATCCTGACTATCCAGCAATCCGGCTGGGGCATCTGCGTTTTGCAGCAGGTTATTGGAATAGGTAGCTGTGATTCTTTTGCCAACTTCTTCCAGTACTCCTACATCTTCGGCTGAAAATTTTCCTTCCCGGTTAGGAGGGATGTTTAAGAGAAAGGTAGAGTTTCCACCAACAGATCGTTCATACATATCAAATACATCATCGGCGCTACGGACTTTCTGTTCGGTATCGTCTCTGTAAAACCAGCCTTCCCGAATGGAGGTGTTGGTTTCAGCCTGCTGATAGTGCAGGAATTTTGCTTTGTATAGTTGTTCGGGATGGCCCAAAGAATCATCTGTAAGATCTGCGAAATTATTCATCAGGGCAGGATCGGTGTCATAGGGCATTACATTCCATTCAGTACTACGCGTATTACCGGATTCATTGCCACACCAGCGAATATCCTGTTTGCCAAAAATCACTGCCTTTGGCGCCAGGGTATGAATAAGCTTCTTCCATGCCAGGTAATTGTATTGTTGGCCGCCTTTGGTTTTGGGATGCGCTCCATCAAACCACACTTCATCAATGGGACCGTACTCCGTAAGCAATTCAAACAACTGGTTCAGGAAATATTCGTTATAGTCATCCACTTCAAATTCGAAAGTGGTGGTATTAGCGAAAGGCCTTCCCTCCACAGGGCGGGGAATGGTTCGTTTACTGATGGGTGATAGATTGCCATATAAACCGGTTTTGCTTTCGATCTGGAAAAGATCAGCTGGTGACAGATAGACGCCCAGCTTGAGTCCGTATTTTTTACAGGAGGCGCTGAGGTCTTTCATGATATCGCCCTTGCCATTTTGAAAAGGTGAGGACATGATACCATGTGTGGTATACCGGCTTTGCCAGAGAACAAATCCATCGTGGTGTTTCGCGGTAAGAATCACCATTTTCATACCGGCGGCCTTCATGGCAGCACACCACTGATCGGTATCGAGTTGTTGAAGGTTGAAGATTTTGGGGTCTTCCATACCATTGCCCCATTCCATACGGGTGAAGGTATTTGGACCAAAGTGGATAAAGGCGATGAACTCATTTTTCAACGCATCGTATTGGTTATCGGTAGGCACTACATGTGCTGCCTTGAGAAGGATAGAATCAGGCGTATCAGTTTCGTTAATAGCCACTGTGCTGGCCGGGGTATACAGATTTTCCTTAACTCCAGGCGAGCAGGAGTAGATTACGGCAGCAATCAGGTAAAACGAAGCAACTTGAACGGATTTCATACTGATTAGAATAAGACATCAAATTAGTTCAAGTTATGGGTAATTATTGACTCTTTCTTATTCATTCAATGGCCTATATTCACAGGATGGGATACAATTCTATCAAAAAAATATCAAGGCAGGGTTTTTTAAAGGAAGCTGGTTTGCTGACGGGTGGTATTTTCCTTTTTCCAATGCATGCTGTTTTTGGAGAAGAAAAAAACTATTGGATAAATTATCAGCTGGTAGTTCCAGATAATGCAAATAAGACTGAAATGGAAGCTGCAGAACAATTGCGTCAGCAGTTGCTTCAACTATCTGAATTCAGTCTTCCAATAGTTAAGGAGAGTGAGTATAAATCCGAACCTGCTTTTTTTATAGGAAACACCCGCCAGGCCAAAACTGAAATTGTTGCCCGAAAGCTTGAGCAGGACAGTATTTTAATCAAACCTGAAGGCAGGAATCTCATACTTGCAGGAGGTGGTGAGCAGGGGGTACTGTATGCGGTTTATCATTTCCTTGAATTGATTGGTTTTAGAAAATTTACCTCAACGGCAGGGTTTGTTCCGAAGGCAGCCAGCATTCAGTTTCCGGAAAAAGAAATAGTACATGTTCCCTTTATAAAATACCGTACAACCAACTATAAAGACACACGTGATTCTTCCTATAGCAACTGGCATAAGCTTTCATCCAGAGAAGAATGGGGATTATTTGTACACACGTTTAACGAGTTGGTTCCACCGGATGAATTCGGAACAACGCATCCGGAATATTTTTCATTGATTAATGGCAACCGGTTGCCAGGCACACAAATTTGCTTATCGAATCCACAGGTGCTGGAAACAGTAGTAAACAGGTTGCAGAAAAAAATAAATGAAAAGCCTGCAGCAATTTACTGGTCGGTAAGCCAGAATGACAACGATCAGCATTGCCAATGTACAGAATGTACCAGGCTTAATAATCAATATGGGGGTGTTCCCAGCGGCTCGATCATTTATTTTGTGAACCAGGTAGCGAAGCAATTTCCAGGAAAAATTATTTCAACGCTCGCCTATTGGTATTCGAGAAACGCACCTGCCAATATTGCAATTGAACCGAATGTTAATATTATGCTTTGTAATATTGAAAGCAGGCGGCACTTACCTGTTTTTACAACGGATCCATCATTCTCGAAGGACCTGACCGATTGGGGTAAATTAACAGGTAATATCCTGATCTGGGATTATAATATTCAGTTTACCAATTTAGTGAGTCCGTTTCCAAATCTGCATACCATAAAACCCAATATTCAATTTTATAAGGAGAATCATGTTAACGCCCTGTTTATGCAAGCCAATGCTGAGGCTGGGGGCGAACTGGCTGGCCTGCGTGCCTATCTTATCAGTAAGCTGATGTACAACCCGGACGCAGATGACAATTCCATCATTAATGAATATCTGGATGGTTACTATGGGCCAGCAGGTAAATATATACGGCAATATATTGATAGTATGCGGGAATCGCTTTTGAAAAGTGGAGCACAACTCAATATTTTCGGCGGACCAGCTGATGCAAAAGAATCCTGGTTGTCGATGGAAATGATGGAACAGTACAACCGAATTTTTGATCAGGCAGAGGCAGCTGTTAAAAATAATGAAGAGTTACATAAAAGAGTAAGGATTGCGAGGTTACCCATCATGTATGCAGAGATACAGATTGGAAGAAATGAACTGGACACAGCACGAAGCATGTTTAAACGCATATCCGACAAAAAGATAATTGTAAAGCCTGAAATGAAATATTTGGTGAGCGAATTTATTCAACTGTGCAAAGAAGATGGAGTTACCAGGCTTCAGGAAAGAAGTACACCGCCTGATGATTTTCTTCAATCCTATAACAGGATTTTTAAAGGGATGGAAGAAATGGATAAGGTTATTTCTATTGGTAAACGTGTCATTCCCATTAGTTTTCCTGAAAAGAGCCAGGCAGCTATTTCAGCTTTGACGGATGGGGTACTGGGTTCTTATGAATCATGGAGCAATCCGGATATACATTGGGTATCTTATAAGGGACAGCATATGGATTTTGTACTTGATTTGGGAAAATTGATGACCATCAATTCAGTATTTATGGATTTTCTGAACGTACAAGCCCAGGCAGATTGGAATCTGCTAGTTTTACCCTCCTTTGTTAGCTACGCTACATCAGTGGATGGCCAAACCTATGGTGGAGCACAAAAAATTGAGAACCCTCATAATCCAAACCCGTTTGAGAATCCAGCTATCATCAAAGTACCTTTTCACAGGTTCCATGCAACCTTTAACCGTACCAAAGCACGATATATAAAAGTGCATGCGGAGAGTATGTTGCAGTTACCCTCCTGGCATATCAGAAAAGGACAGCCTGCCTGGTTGTATACGGATGAGATTGTTGTAAGATAATCCTGGGCATAAAATTAGATATGAAAAATTGCTATATATTGAGTGTATATTAGAAACAATATATGATTGGGAAGTCCGGAAGATTACTGCTTTGTTTCTTACTGTTGCCAGCCTCTCAATTAATTGCGCAGTCGATTGATGAAAGTAAAGACAGTACGGAATTGCAACTTAAGTTCTATGGCAGTTTCCGGGGGCATTTTGCGGCATACAATAAAGAGATTGAAATCCAGGAGAATGCTTCCCGCCTGGGTTTTGAAATCAGCGCAATACGGAAGGGGATCCGTTATTTTGCCGGACTCGAAATGCAGGTAAACATGTTCCGGTCGGCAACATCCTTTAACTTAAGTGCAAGCACAACGGGTGGATACCTGCAGGCCGATCGTAACCAGGACCGACAGCTATTGTCCAGCAGACTGGGATACCTGGGAGTTGACCTGGGCAAATGGGGTACTGTTGTTTTGGGAAAGCAGCGCAGTATTTATTATGATATCACCGGGTATACCGATCGGTTCAATGTATTCGGAGGTGGTGCAAGTGCAACTTATACTGCGGGTACGGATGGGGGTTATACCGGAACGGGCAGAGCAGATCAGGCATTAACTTACCGAAACAGTACCGGCAGGTTTTCTTACGGAGCACAATTCCAGTTTCTCAACAGCAATAATAACCGTTGGCTGGATGGATTAGCATTTAATTTTCAGGTTCAGCTTATTGAGCAGTTAAAATTTGGGCTTGTAGTTAACCAGTCTTTTTTAAATCCTTCCCTGATCAATTCAGGAGAGTTTATTGGATTGAAAGGAAACCCCCGGTATTATGCGGCAGGAGTAAACTACAGGGCTGGCAATTGGGAAATAGCCGGACTTTTTTCAAGGCAACAAAATGGGGATGCGGTTAATGGAAGGATTATTGATCCGGTGAATGGAATCAGCAATCCGGTGGTTGTTTTTGAAGCTGTGGGTGGAGAGCTGTACTTCAATTATCACTGGAAGAAAGTATCAGTACTTCTGGGCGGAAATTATTACCAACCCGATACCGATATATTTACATCCAGAGGCGAACGACCCATAGATGCAACCTTTAAAAGAAGATACATTATTGCCGGGGCAGCGTATCAACCCTTCAGGCTGTTAAAATTTTACTCGGAAGCCAGAATAGCGAATGGAACAGCTGCACCTGGCTCAAGAGAACCATCTGTATTTACAATTGGAATACGACTGGATGCTGAAGGAGGTTTTTCTAAAAAACTGTATGATTAATTCAAACAATTAATAATTCTTACCAGCTGCTTGTTCTTGAACTGCGACCTGAACTGGTAAATACTTTTGCTTTAACACCTTTCTGAATCTCGATCGGTCCGGTATACTCCATTGATTTTTCTGTAGGCTCTGAACCATCTGTTGTATATCGGATTTTCATTCCCGGAAACTGAACATTCAGCAACAGCTTTCCATTCTCGATTTTCATTCCAGGAGTTGGCACACGATAAGCAAATCCACCTGCATAATAATCGAGTTTTGGTAATTCCTGCTGACCAACCTGGTTAGCAAAACGATTCCAGTCTGCTGCATACCATTCCGCGGCTTTAGCTGCATCAGCGGTGCTTGCCCATTCCGGATCTTTTGACCAGGCACGTTCTGATAAGCCCAATAATTTCGGCAGGATCATGTATTCGAGGTTGGCTTCACTACGCAGCGTTTCTGACCAGATCAACCCCTGCAAGCCAACAATATTCGATTTACCAAAATCGGTTAGTCGGTCCTTACCAACAAATGCATCTGCTTTAACCGGATTACCTGCTGCATCTTCCTTTGTATTGCGGAAATAATCGTACGGAATAAAATAGAATGGCTTGTCTGCATCCGTGAATCCTCCCCAATAATAACCTGGCTCTTCAGGTGATCGCATGTATGACATGTCGAAGTAATAATTACTTACGGGAGATAGAATCACTTTATATCCTGCATTTGCCAATCGGTAAGGCAGGTCTTCATTTCCCCAGCCTACCATATTATTCCAAACATGTAACCGGTAACCTTCATTTGCCAGTCGCGGATTTACAATCAGCTTCGACTGCCCATGCAGTTTAGTCTTCCGCATGCCTACTTCTTCCCAACCTGATAATTCCAGTCCGCGCTTCTCAAGAATTTTCTGCACTTTGGTGAAATAATAATACCAGAGATCATCCACATTTTCCAGCGTTGGGTCTTTTTCAATAAGGGCTTTACATTCCGGTGAACCTTCCCATACACCGGCCGGTACTTCATCCCCACCCATATGAATAGTGGTTAATGGAGCATCGGCTTCTTTATAGATACCTCTAATATCATCTACTACCTGCTCAATGAATGTATAAACAGATGGCAGTGCCACACACATCACGTTATCTGTCCAGGCTTGCGCAGTACTGTATTTCGACTGATCCATTGTGTCTCTCAGCAAATATTTCAGCGCCTCTGTGCTGTTTCCTTCTGCCATAAATTTCCGGTAACGCGCATCCATTGATTTGATAGCCGCTCTTGCATGACCGGGTGTTTCAATTTCAGGTATGATCTGAATATGGCGAGCTTTGGCATAGCGCAGGATTTCGATAAAATCTGCCCGTGAATAAAATCCGCTTGCAGATAATTTACCGGTTTCTGGTCCGGCCCCATAGGAGGGAGGCAGGTTGTTTTTGCCGTCCAGCGGATGACCTCTCTGTGATCCAATCGCTGTCAGCTCAGGAAAAGAAGGCATTTCAATCCGCCATCCTTCATCGTCATTAAAATGCAGGTGAAGGGCATTCAACTTATAAATCGACATCAGGTCGAGCATGCGAAGCAGTTCCTGCTTAGGCTGAAAATTCCGCGCTATATCAATCATCAGGCTTCGGAATCCAAATCGGGGTGCATCTTTTACTTCCACAGACTGAACCTGAATGCTACCGGCTTTATTCTTCCATTGAACTGCGGGTATCATTGCCTGCAAACTCTGGATTCCATAGAATATTCCCGTACCTGTTCCGGCGCTGATGGTAACACCATCCGGCTGAACGGACAGCTCATAGGCTTCACCGGTCAGGTTATTTTTCTTTAGTAGAATAGATCCCTTTCGGTCTGGGCTAGCCGAACTAACCGGCAGCGCTTTTCCGAACAAACGAATTCCCTGCTGCGATAAATAATTTGCTTCAGAGCCAAAGGCTGGATCTGTAAAGATGGTAGTCTGGGCATCAAAGTTGAAACTGCCATTGCCAGCTATCAGGCTAACCGGACTTGGAATTATAGCAGGCGTATTAATTGATTGAAGGGTTGCCGATGCATATTTCGCATAGAGATCTTCATGAGTTATATAGCTGATGGTTGTATCACTGAAACGACCATGCTTAATACCGGCAAGATTGTATCCCTTCATGGGTTCCTTGTCCCAAACAAGGTAGATGCCATTGGGAGCGGCAGCATGATTTAAAGAATAACCGATTGTAGGGTACTGAAAATTAATCGAACTGCCTCTTTTAAGGGATGAAGCTCCTTCTACCGGAAAAATCCGATATAAATCTCCATTTACATGCTCAATCCGCAATCCGTTTGAACTGGTAGGTACAGCTTCCCGGCTACAGGAAAAATATATCGTCCAGCCTCTTGCAGGGAAATCTTTTTTGCCGATGTTCGTCAACTTCAGCTGGTTGAGCGCTTTGAATTCCTGGTTGAAATTGTTGGTAAGCAGGGTCCATTCGAGTTCTACAGGAACGAGGGTTGTGCCAGTTTTTTTCTGGTTAAAAGCAACAAAGTTCAATAACAGCAGGCACGCCGCAAGAAGGAAACGCATCATATCGGTTGTTTAAGAAGCTCTAAAATTAGGGCATAATTTAGTGGCCGACCTGAAAATGGTCAAATCCATTAGTTTTGAGTTCTATAAAAACTGTGTGTATGATACTGGGAACCGGCATCGACCTGGTGGAAACGGATCGGATTCAGCGAAGCCTGCAGGGTAAGGAAGGTTTCCGCCAACTGGTTTTTTCAGCCGGGGAAATTGCCTATTGCGATAGGCAGGCCAACCCGTACCAGCATTATGCCGCAAGGTTTGCTGCCAAGGAAGCTTTTCTGAAAGCCCTGGGTACCGGATGGATAAACGGAACCGCTTTTCATGAAATAGAAATCATACATAACGAACAGGGACAGCCGCAGATCAACCTGCTGGGCCAAACCGCTCAAACAGTTGCAGGCCGGAGCATCCGCCGTATCCATGTATCTTTGTCGCACCAAAAATCCATGGCCACCGCAGTGGTGCTGCTGGAAGACTAAGGTTTCAATCAACGTATGAATTCATCCGACATTTCATTTGAACAGGCTGCGCAAATATGCGGAATGCAGGAAAAGAAGCTGCAGGACCTGATTCACTATGTTGCAGAACATTCTCCGTTTTATAAAGAGCGTTTTGCCGCTTGTGGAATAAATCCGGCAACCATTCAAAACCTGGATGACCTCCGGCTGATACCGGTAACCACCAAAGAAGAATTACAAATAAGGAACTGGGATTTTTGCTGTGTGCCGCGAACTGAAATTGCGGAGTACATGTCAAGCTCCGGTACCCTTGGTGCACCGGTAACTATTGCGTTAACAGAAAAAGACCTGGAGCGGCTCGCTTACAACGAACTTTGTTCCTTTAAGATGGCAGGTGGTTCGGCAGCGGATACCTACCAGCTCATGTTAACCCTCGACCGCCAGTTCATGGCCGGGATTGCTTATTATATGGGGATCCGAAAACTTGGGGCATCCCTGGTTAGGGTTGGGCCGGGTGCCCCCTTTCTGCAGTGGACAACGATTCAGCGGTTACATCCAACCGTAATAGTTGGTGTGCCATCTTTCCTGGTAAAACTAATTGAATATGCCGAAGCCAATGGCATCGACCTGAATACCAGTTCGGTTCGGAAAGCGATTTGTATTGGAGAAACCATTCGGCAGCCGGATGGCATGCCTAACCGCCTGGCCAATCGTATTACAGCTTCCTGGAATATCCAACTCTTTGGTACCTATGCATCTACTGAAATGCAAACGGCTTTTACCGAGTGTCAGGCGGGTATTGGAGGCCATCTCAATCCGGAATTGATAATTGTGGAGTTACTGGATGAGTACAATCAGCCGGTACAACCAGGCGAACCCGGAGAAGTAACAGTTACCACCCTGGGTGTTGAAGGCATGCCATTGGTTCGGTATAAAACCGGGGATGTCTGTATTCAATATGCGGCGCCCTGTTCCTGTGGCCGGAATACAACCCGCCTGAGTGGCGTTATCGGCAGAAGACAGCAGATGATCAAGTTCAAAGGCACTACCCTTTATCCACCCGCGATCTACGACCTCCTCAGCGAGATCAGGGCTATCCGGGAATATGTGGTGGAACTGAGAAGTAGTGAATATGACCTGGATGAGGTTCGCTTGCACCTTGATATACCCGAGCCCTCCGAAAGTCTGTTAAGCACGATCCGGGAAAAACTAAGATCACAGTTGAGAGTAATTCCTGAAATCATATTGGCTTCCACTGCTGAATTGCAGGCGCTGCAATTCCCGGAAGGAGGCAGAAAACCGCAGAAATTGATCGATCACCGCTAATTGCGGCAATTTTATGCATTATCCCTATTTTTGAGCCCTTTCAATACCACAAGAACGTGACAAATTTTACGATCGACAAACAGTTGACCCTATCCGATTTTCAGGAAATCGTGCTGGAAGAAAAGCCGGTTTCCGTACACCCGTCCATATTGGAAAATGTTGCGAAGAACCATGATTTTCTAAAAGGTTTCGCCTCCAATAAAATCATTTATGGTATCAATACCGGTTTTGGCCCGATGGCCCAGTACCGTATCAGTGAGCAAAACCTGAATGCCCTGCAATACAACCTGATTCGCAGCCACAGTACCGGTAGCGGTCAGCCAATTGATCCCACCCTGGTGCGCGGATTGTTACTGGCGCGTCTTAATAATTTTCTGCAGGGTTATTCCGGGGTACATCCGCAATTAATAGAGCTGCTGGTTGAATTGCTGAATAAAAAGGTTTATCCGGTGATCTATGAACACGGTGGTGTAGGAGCAAGCGGCGACCTGGTTCAACTGGCTCACCTGGCACTTACCCTGATTGGAGAAGGGGATGTGTGGTACCAGGGCGTTATCAGGCCGACGGAAGAAGTTTTTGCAGAACTTTCGATCAAACCGCTGAAGATCCATGTGCGCGAGGGATTGGCGCTGATTAATGGAACTTCCGCCATGACTGGTATTGCGCTGGTCAACCTGCTTCAGGCGAAGAAACTCCTCGAATGGTCAGTGTTTTTATCAGCCATGACCAATGAAGTAGTAGAAGCCTATGATGATCATTTCTCGCATGAGCTAAACCACGTAAAACACCATCCCGGTCAGCAGGCTATTGCCAAAATGATGCGTTCCCTGCTGGGCGACAGTCATATGATCCGCAGCCGTAAAAAGCATCTGTACGAAGGAGATAAAATGGATCAGGATGTATTTGAAGACAAGGTGCAGGAATATTATTCTCTCCGTTGTATTACACAGGTGCTCGGACCGATTCTGGACACTATTGAACATGCTGAAAAAGTTATTGTGGCGGAATTCAATTCCGTAAATGATAACCCGATCATTGATCATGAGAATGCGAATATTTTCCATGGAGGCAATTTCCATGGCGATTATGTATCGCTTGAAATGGATAAGCTGAAGATCGCCATCACCAAGCTGAGCATGCTAAGCGAACGGCAGCTGAATTATTTGCTGAATGCAAGGCTGAATGAAAAATTCCCGCCATTCATGAACCTGGGTACACTTGGACTCAATTTCGGCATCCAGGGTATGCAGTTCACGGCTACCTCTACAGTTGCAGAAAACCAAACCTTCAGCAACCCGATGTATATCCATAGTATTCCTAACAACAATGATAATCAGGATATTGTAAGCATGGGCTCCAATGCAGCTCTGCTGACCCGCCGGGTAATCAATAATTCTTTTGAAGTATTGGTGATCCAGATGATCACTTTGCTACATGCAGTCGACTACCTGAAATGTCAGGGTCGAATGGCTACTGCAACCAGGGGATTGTACCAGGAAATGAATGCCATATTCCCCAGTTTTGCGGACGATGCGCCCAGGTATAAAGCCATCGCTAAAGTGAGGACTTATTTTGAGAAATCAGAGCCGGTTGTAAGTAAGGCCATCCGTCAACAACAATAATACGCGTATGAAATCTGTATTGGTTACCGGGGGATCCCGTGGTATTGGTCGCGCTATTTGTCTGAAAATGGCCGGACTGGGTTATTACGTCCTGGTCAATTACAAAGGGAACAAAGTAGCAGCAGAGGAAACCCTTGAACGGATATTGGCTGCAGGTGGATCTGGTGAGTTGTTGCCTTTTGATGTGGCTGATAAAGAACAGGTGAAGTCAGTATTGGGCGGATGGATCGAAGCCAACAAAGATAACCCGATTGAAGTGCTGGTCAACAATGCCGGCATTAAAGATGATACCCTGATGATGTGGATGAAAGATGAGCAGTGGGAATCGGTGCGGGCCACCAGCCTGGATGCATTTTTCTATGTAACCCGTGAAGTATTAAGCGGGATGCTGATGCGGAGGATGGGAAGAATCATAAATGTAGTGTCATTATCAGGCCTGAAGGGTATGCCGGGACAAGCCAATTATTCTGCCGCGAAAGCAGGTGTGATTGGTGCAACCAAGGCACTGGCCCAGGAAGTTGGCAAACGGGGAGTAACTGTAAACGCGGTAGCTCCGGGGTTTATTCAAACTGATATGACGGAAACGCTCAATGAGCAGGAATTAAAAGCGATGATTCCCGTGCAACGCTTTGGAAAACCCGAAGAAGTGGCACATGCCGTTGCATTTTTAGCTTCGCCGGAATCTGGTTATATTACAGGTGTCGTTTTATCGATCAACGGAGGATTATATACGTAACTGGCATGAAGAGAGTAGTGATTACTGGCATGGGGATTTATTCCTGTATTGGAAAGAATCAGGAAGAGGTGAAGCAATCCCTCTTTGAAGGGAAATCTGGAATTATCCTGGACCCTGAACGGAAAGCATTTGGCTATCGTTCCGGGTTAACCGGTTTTGTTGAGCGACCTAACCTGAAAGGATTGCTCGACAGGCGGGCGCGTATCATGCTGCCACAGCAGGGTGAGTATGCGTATATGGCTACATTGGAAGCACTGCAACAGGCAGGCATAACCGATGAAATGCTGGATCGCATGATCATTGGTGTTTTATATGGTAACGACAGTTCTGCTGAACCAGTAGTAACCGGAACAGATCTGATGCGGGAGAAAAAGGATACCACCCTGGTGGGTTCTGGCTCCGTTTTCCAGGTGATGAATTCCACCGTTACGATGAACCTGGCAACTATTTTCCGGCTTAAAGGCGTGAATTTTACCGTAAGTGCAGCCTGTGCAAGCGGCAGTCATGCCATCGGTTTGGGTTATCATTTTATTAAATCCGGGTTGCAGGAAGCGGTGATCTGTGGAGGTGCCCAGGAGATCAATATTTATTCCATGGGCAGTTTTGATGCATTGTCTGCTTTTTCCATACGCGAGAATGATCCAACAAAGGCTTCCCGACCATTTGATAAAAACCGTGACGGACTGATTCCATCTGGCGGAGCGGCAACTGTTATTCTGGAAAGCCTGGATTCAGCATTGGCCAGGGGTGCCAATATCCTGGCTGAAGTAGTGGGCTATGGATTCTCTTCCAATGGGGAACATATATCCAACCCAACTGTAGACGGTCCGGTTAGGGCGCTGACTATGGCGTTGAAGGATGCCGGGCTGGAATCAAGGGATATCTTCTACATTAACGCCCATGCAACCTCCACCCCTGCGGGTGATAGCAGTGAGGCCCGGGCCATCCATGAAGTATTTGGTGCCACCCGTCCGTATGTGAGTTCCACCAAATCGATGACCGGGCATGAGTGCTGGATGGCCGGTGCCAGCGAGATTGTGTATTCCATGCTGATGATGCAACATAATTTCATAGCACCCAATATTAATTTTGAAGAGCCCGATGAAGATTCGGCCCGTATCAACCTGGTAACCAAAACGCTGGAAATGGAGTTTAACTGTTTCCTTTCCAATTCCTTTGGTTTCGGTGGTACCAACTCATCGCTGATAGTAAAGAAATACGACAATTAATCACCGATAATCGACGTTTTATCCTTTTTCATTCTAATACAAACCTTAACCGACTTAATTTAGCCGCTATGACAATGGAGCAACTTATTGAGAAGATTAATTACCTCCTGGTGGAGGAATTTGAAGTGGATGCGGAAAAGATTATCCCTGAAGCGAACCTCAAAGCAACCCTTGAACTGGACAGCCTTGACTTTATCGATATGGTGGTGGTGCTGGAACATCATTTTGGATTCAAAGTGAAACCAGAGGATTTTACTTCCATTGAAACCATACAGGACTTTTACGATTATACCGCCCGACGGATCCATACTAAAGAACTGGTCTAATGGCAAGCTGGCAGGGGAGATCCCAGGCCCTTCCGCTGGGGTACCGGATTTTTGTAGTGGTATTAAAGCGAATGGGACTAGGTCCCGCCTATGGTCTTCTCCGTTTTGTTGCAGCATGGTATTTTCTGTTTTCCAGAAAATCCACCCGTGCACTGAATAGCTATTTCCGGGAGCGACTCGCTTATTCCCGAAGAAAAGCTACCAGGGCGATATATCAGACCTATTATCATTTTGGTCAGACCCTGATAGATAAGGTAGCGGTAATGGCGGGGTTGAATACTCCCTTTACCTATGATTTTGATGGAGAGGAATGGTTACACCAGATGGTAAAAGAAGGTAATGGAGGATTGCTACTAAGTGCACACATGGGCAACTGGGAGATTGCCGGGCATTTGTTGAAACGGCTGAAAGCACCTATCAATGTGGTAATGTACGATGGAGAACAGGAGCAGATCAAAGCCTATCTGGATAAAGTAACCGGTGGGAGGAACATGAAGCTGATTATTATCCGCGAAGACCTGGGGCATATTTTTGCCATCAATGAAGCACTCCAGGGAAATGAACTGGTTTGTATGCATGCGGATCGTTTTCTGGAGGGAAATAAAACAATATCCACCCAATTCCTGGGGAAAACCACTAATTTCCCGGCTGGTCCTTTTTTACTGGCGGCCAGCCTGCAGGTTCCGGTTAGTTTTGTGTACGCTTTTAAGGAATCTAACAGGCACTATCATTTTTTTGCCACTTCGCCTGTCTTGTATAAAGAGGGCGCTAAGCAGGAAAGAATGTTAAGAGCGCTGCAGGATTTTGTTAAGGAGACAGAACAAAAAATCAGTCTCTTTCCAACCCAATGGTTTAATTTTTATGATTTCTGGAAAGCATGACACTATTATACAAAGATCAACTGGACGCAATATTACCACAACGACCTCCATTTGTGATGATAGATGCACTGGTTTCCGATAATCCTGACGCTACCGAAACAAGTTTTGAAATCCTTCCCTCCAATATCCTGATCCATAACGGGAAAGCAACTGCTGCATTATTGGTTGAAAATATCGCCCAAACAGCAGCTGCAGGTGCCGGATACAAAGCCCTGCAGGGAAATGGACCGGTTTTAGTTGGTTTTATTGGAGCCATCAAAAACCTGGAGATTCATGCTTTACCTCCTGTGGGAACCCGATTGAAAACTATTACCAGGCAGGTCAATGCGGTTTTTAATGTTTCGATTGTTGAAGGAACAGTGTATCTGGATGATCAACTGCTGGCCTCCTGTGAGATGAAAATTTTTCTTCAGGAACCTAAATCATAACCATTAATACTACAACCATGAAAAAAAATCTCTTATTCCTTTTATGCGGAATCTTTCTTGTTTCAGCCAATTCATTGTTTGCACAGAAAAAATCGGATATCCTCAATGAGGCAACACCCATGACCTACCTGGGTGTGGATTTTTCCAAAACCAAAGTGATCAATGACTTTTCAGCTACTGCATCTGATATCAAAAACCGTCATTTTGCAGGAATCAACCAGGTAATTATTGCGGAACCCAAAAAATTCGACTGGCCCAAATACCTGGATCGTGGAAACATAACAAATGATATTGCTGCAGTAACAGCCATCAATGAAAAAGCTGATGAGAAGGATATCAGCAGCACTTCTACCGCTGATGAAACACATCTGAAAGAGTCGGACATCCAGGGAATGGTGAACAAATATGATCTTTCAGGCAAAAAGGGTGTAGGCCTTGTGGTAATCATGGAATCGCTCAGCAAATCTTCCGAGTCAGCATCCATGTATATTACATTCATCGACATGTCTACCAAAAAAGTATTGTATACAGAGCGTATGGTAGAAAAAGCCGGTGGCTTTGGCTTCCGGAACTATTATGCCAGCACGATTTATAAAGCCATGCAAACCATTAAAAAATCAAAACTCAAGTCCTGGCGCTCCAGCTTCGGGTCCTGAGCTATAACCTATGAATAAAGGAGCCCTTTCGTTTACCAGAGAAATTGCCGTACGCTTTAATGAAGCTGATCCGCTTGGCATTGTTTGGCACGGTCATTATGTTCGTTATTTTGAAGATGGACGTGAAGCTTTTGGCCAGGCCTTCGGATTGAGTTATCTGGATATTTACAAGCAGGGGTTTTCTGTTCCGGTAGTAAAAATTGATCTGGATTACAAGAAGTCTCTCAAGTATGGTGATCGATTAATTATTGAAACGGAATTTGTTCCCTGTCTTGCTGCCAAGCTGCAGTTTGTTTATCGGTTATACAATGCCGCTACCCGTGAGCTGGTAGCGAAAGGTTCCACTACACAGGTTTTTCTGGATCATCCGGGCAATAATCTGCAACTGATAAATCCGCCTTTTTTCGAAGCGTGGAAGCAAAAACATATAGGTACCAGCGAGAAATGAAAACGCGTCCCGCATATATCTTAGCCCATCATGTACTAACGCCATTGGGTAGTGGTACATCAACGAACCTTGATATCATTGCTTCCGGACAGACAGCTGTTATAGACACCCGGAACCAGGTTTTTCAGGGTCAGGGTATCTGTGGTGCATTATTCACTGAGACAGACTGGGAATCTATCAGGTCTTCGTTTAAAGAGGACCTTACCAATTTCGAAGCAATGTTGATGCAGAGCATTCAGGCAGCGCTTACAGATACCGATTTTTATCTGGACGACCCTGGAACTGTTTTGATCCTGGCATCCACCAAGGGAAATATCGGTGAATTGCAGGATGGATCGGAAGGTGCTGCAGCGCGTGCCGGACTTCATGAATCGGCCAAAAAGCTGGGCTTATTACTCAACTATCATAGTCGCCCACTGATCATTTCCAATGCCTGCATATCCGGAATGACAGCCCTGTTGGTAGCCAAACGGTTATTGCAATCCGGTCAATACCGGCGTGCTGTAGTTGCAGGCGGGGATTGTATCAGTCCATTTATTATTGCAGGGTTCAAATCGTTTCAGGCCCTTAGTCCGCATGTATGTAAACCGTTTGACAAAGATCGTTCTGGGCTAAACCTGGGAGAAGGGGCAGCCACCATATTGCTAAGTTCAGAACCGGGCAGGGATTCATTGGCAGTAACTGGTGGAGCTTCTACCAATGATGCCAATCATATTTCCGGCCCGTCCCGTACGGGAGCTGAAATGGCTTATGCAATTCAGCAGGCGATGAAACAGGCCGGGGTTAGACCAGGGGAAATCGGTTTTATTTCAGCTCATGGTACTGCCACACCCTTCAATGATGAAATGGAGTCTAAAGCGTTTCAGCAGGCGGAATTGGAAAAAGTACCCGCTTTTAGTCTGAAAGCCAGTTTTGGTCATACACTGGGGGCCGCAGGTTTACTGGAATCAGCAATTTCAATTGAAGCACTTCAGCGTGGCTGGATCCTGCCGTCAGCAGGATACCTGAGTCATGGTGTAACTGCCCCGGTTACCATATCGACAAGCTTAACGAAGGATCTGCCTCTTCAGCATTTTTTAAAAACAGGCTCGGGATTTGGAGGATGTAATGCCGCCCTTGTCTTTTCGAAAATAACAACACAATAGTAGTATCCAACATGAATCATTTTTCTAAAGACAGATTGACAGCAGTTGAAGCAAAAGAAGCTGCGCAGCGGGTCGCTTTTGGTCCCGTTATGTTCCAGGCTGCACAGGCCATGCGTAAGAATGGATTATTGCAGGTAATTCGTGATGCGGGAAAAGCAGGTATCACCATAGAGGACGCGGCTTCGCGGTCAGGGTTATCACATTATGGAGCAAGAGTGTTAATGGAGGCAGGTCTTGGTATGGGAGCGTTTTTGCTGAATGAGGATAAATATACCATAACCAAAATGGGTTTTTTCCTGCTGTCTGATCCGTTGACCAATGTGAACATGAATTTTATTGATGACGTATGTTACGATGGGCTGGCATCCCTGGAAGAAAGTATAACAAACGGAAAGCCGGAAGGGCTGAAAGTTTTTGGTGAGTGGAATACGATTTATGAAGCACTTTCCAAATTACCTGCACAGGTTCAAAAAAGCTGGTTTGAATTTGATCATTATTATTCGGATGGATCTTTCCCGCTGGTACTGCCGATGGTATTTGCTACGGGAGTGAAAAAGATAATTGACATTGGTGGAAATACCGGAAAATGGTCCATCTCCTGCGCACAATATGCACCGGATATTTATGTTACCATCATGGATTTGCCGGGGCAGGTATCCATGGCGCAGGAAAGAATAAAAGCGCTCGGTTTGGAAGAGCGTATCAAGTTTCATCCGGTAAATATCCTGGACGAACATCAGCAATTCCCGAAAGGGCATGATGGAATCTGGATGAGCCAGTTCCTGGATTGCTTTTCTGATGAAGAAATAACGTCGATCCTTAAACGCTGCCACGAGGCTATCGATGAAAATGGATATGTGTTTATTCTTGAGAATTTCTGGGATTGCCAGCGTTTTGAAGGAGCAGCTTTCAGTCTGCAGATGACCAGCCTGTATTTCACTGCATTGGCCAATGGAAACAGCCAGATGTACGATTCCAAAGTATTCAAGAAATGTATTCATGATGCAGGACTTCGTATCGAAGAACAGATCGATCATATCGGTGAAGGCGGGCATACCCTGCTGATTTGCCGCAAAGCATAACCCAACAACAGCCAAGTATTTCAATCCTAAAACAATCGACGTGAAACATGTACAAACAGATGTGCTCGTAATTGGTGCCGGTCCCTCCGGTTCCGTTGCTGCTTCCATCATCAAGCAGGCCGGGTACAACGTAATCATGGTTGAAAAAATGAAATTCCCCCGTTTTGTAATCGGGGAGAGCCTTTTACCCCGATGTATGGAAGCATTGGAAGAGGCAGGTTTCCTGGAAGCAGTGAAAGCTAAATCCTTTCAGCAAAAAAACGGTGCGAAATTCGTAAAGAATGGTATGATTTGTGACTATTCCTTTGCCGATCAGTTCACCAAAGGATGGAGCTGGACCTGGCAGGTACCAAGAGCCGAATTTGATAAAACCCTTGCCGATTGCTGCGAAGCAATGGATATCCCACTGAACTATGAAACAACGGTTACGGACATACGCTTTAATGGTTCAGACTCCATTACAACAGTAGTGGATAAAAATGGAGAAGCGTCAACTATTGGAGCAAGATTTATTGTTGATGGCAGCGGATACGGACGGGTTATCCCGAAATTGTTTGGATTGGACAGGCCATCTTCCCTGCCGGGCAGAAAGGCGCTTTTCTGTCACATGAAGGATGAAAAAAGACAGACTGTACATGAGCCTAACCGGATCACGATCGTAACGCACAAACCGGGTGTCTGGATCTGGGTGATTCCTTTCGCCTCGGGTATAACCTCGGTAGGTTATGTGGGTGATCCTTCTTTTTTTGAGAACTATAGCGGTACAAATGAAGAAGTGTACAACGCTCTTCTGGAAGATGAGCCCTACCTTGCTGAACGGTTTCGTGGTGCTGAAAAGCAATTCGAAGTAAGAGTGCTTGAATCCTGGTCTGCAACCTGTGATAAATTTTATGGCGATGGATTTGTATTAACCGGAAATGTTACGGAATTCCTGGATCCTATCTTTTCTTCAGGGGTTACGCTTGCAACGGTATCCAGCCAAACGGCTGCTCACCTGGTAATTCGTAAACTGAAAGGAGAAGAAGTGGATTGGGATAAAGAATACATGGATCATATGATGCAGGGAGTGAACACTTTCCGAACCTATGTGAACAGCTGGTATGATGGAACCCTGGATACGATCTTCTTTTCCAAAAATCAGCAGCCGGAAATCAAGAACATGATCTGTTCCGTACTGGCCGGTTATGTTTGGGATAAGGAAAATCCGTTTGTAAGAGAACACGACCGCCAGGTTAAAAAACTGGCCAGAACGTTAACATTGAAACAAATGCTGGAAGAAGGTAGAAATGAGTAAGGATTCACCAGGAAACTATTGGATAAACGCTGCCGCGAAAATCGGTTCCAATCGCGCTTTTCGGAATCAGGAAATCCTGCTGGATAAACCGGAACTTTCCGCGGATGAATTTCTGGTTGCGCTGTACCGGGAGATCGGTATGGAATATCCCAAATGGTTTAAGATGGATCGTTTGTCAAAGCTGGGTATGCTGGCTGCTGAGCTGGCGCTGGGCGCGTCGGGCGCAAAACTGGATGATCCCTATAGCGCAGCAATCGTATTAGCCAACCGGCACTCAAGCCTGGATACAGATCGGAAATTTGTTGAACAACTGAAGGAAATTCCAAGTCCCGCCGTATTTGTTTACACTCTTCCCAATATTGTAACCGGGGAAATTAGCATCCGGCATAAGTTTAAAGGGGAGCAGGCATTTTTTATTGACGATCTTTGTCCGGTTGAATTCCTGGTGAATTATGTCCGGATATTGTTTGAGGAGGGCAACACCCATTCCTGTTTATTTGGCTGGGTAGATATCCTGGGTGAGCAGTTCAATGCAACACTCTACAGTGTATCCGGTGTTCAGGAGGATTCAGTACATTCAATACCATTTACAAGTAAAAACGTATATCAATATTTTGATCATGAACAGGGAGCAGTTAGTTGAAGAATTAAAGCAGCAGATCATTGAGCAATTGAATTTACAGGTGCAACCGGCTGATATCGTAGCCAGTGATCCGTTGTTTAATGAAGGGCTGGGACTGGACTCTATCGATGCATTGGAGCTGATAGTGTTGATGCAACAGAAATACCGTATCAAACTTGCCAATGCGGAAGATGGGCCTAAAATATTTCAGTCGGTAGATACGATGGCCGACTTCATTCTCGCCAATCAAACTCCGCAGGCAGGCTAATATGCAGCAGGCTGTTTACATAGCAGGCAGAGGTGCGATTTCGGCTATCGGTAAAACCCGGGAAGAAAACCTGGAGGCATTGCGAAAGGGTGAAACCGGAATTGGTTCCATCCGATATCTTACCACAGCGCATGCCAGTCTGTTTCCGGCAGGTGAAGTGAAAGCTGATAATGAAGAGCTCCGGGAAATTGCCGGCTGGTCAGGCACTAACAGCAGAAGTTCACTGCTTGGGTTTATTGCAGCCCGTGAAGCGCTTGAGGAAGCAGGATTGTGGGAGGAGAATCGGTTACAGCATACTGTTAGTGGAAAGCGGCTGAGAATAGGGCTGATATCTTCCACTACTGTTGCCGGAATGGATCTTACGGAGAATTTTTTTCCTGGCTTCCTTGAAAACAGGAAGGCAGGTAAACTTCGTATGGTTCGTCAGCATGAAGGAGGTGCAACCACCGAGCGAATCGCACAGGGGCTGGGCATTAGGGATTATGTCAATACAATCAGTACCGCCTGTTCTTCTTCTGCAAATGCCATCATGCTGGGAGCGCGTTTACTGAAAGCGGGAGAACTGGATGTGGTGATTGCTGGAGGAACCGATGCCCTGAGCAAGTTCACACTGAATGGATTTAATACACTGATGATCCTGGATCAGCAGCTTTGCCAGCCCTTTGATCAGAACCGTCGGGGACTGAACCTGGGTGAGGGTGCTGGATTTCTGGTGCTGGTAAGTGAAAAAACAGCGGAATTACTGGGTGGTAATTATCGAGTTAAAGTAACTGGATATGCCAATGCCAACGACGCACACCACCAGACAGCCTCATCACCGGATGGTACCGGCTCCTGGCTTGCAATGAAAGGAGCGTTGGGAATGGCAGGAATCACACCGGAGCAGGTTGGTTACATCAATCTGCATGGAACCGGTACACAGAACAATGATTCCTCTGAAAGTAGTGCAATAGAAAGGGTATTCGGTAACCGCTATCCTGCCATGAGCACTACAAAAGGATATACCGGGCACACGCTTGCGGCCTGTGGTGGATTGGAAGCTATTTATTCCTCTTTTTCATTGGAGCAGCAGGTATTATTTCCCTGTTTGCGTTTACAGCAACCCGTAATAGAACTACCGGGTGTGGTAGTAACCGAACTCCGCTCCGTAAACGGTTTGCAGCATGTGTTGTCCAATTCTTTTGGATTCGGCGGTAATTGTTCATCTTTATTATTCTCACTGGCATAGTCATGTACATAAACGGAGCTTCCGCCATATCACCCCTTCCTGTTTTTGATGCCCTGTCATCCGGTATTGATTTTATTCCCGGTGAAGGGAAACGATTGACAGCTTCCGAACCTGCCTATAATAACCTGATTGATCCCAGGCTGAGCAGACGAATGAGCCGTGTAATCAGAATGGGAGTGGCTACCGCGATGGACGCCCTTCGCCAGGCAGGTGTTTCCAATCCGGATGCTATTATCACCGGCACTGCCTATGGCTGCCTGGAAGACACTGGTATTTTTTTAAAACGACTGGTTGAAAATGGTGAGGAGATGTTGACTCCCACAGCATTTATCCAGTCAACCCACAATACGGTAGGTGCCCAGGTGGCATTGTTGTTGAAATGCCATTCGTATAATAATACCTATGTTCAAAGAGCACAATCATTTGAACGATCACTTCAGGATGCACGGTTATGGATAACCGAAAATCCGGGAGCTGCTGTTCTGGTTGGAGCTGCCGATGAACTGACCGATTTCAGTTATGCGTTGCTGGAACGATTTGGACTGTTTCGACACCAGTCAGGAGGAGAAGGCGCTGCTTATTTTCTGGTTACAGATAATCCCTCTGAGAAAAGCTGGGCCAGGATAGAGCAGGTATCAACGCTGTTTGAACCAGGCTTGGAAGAGCTTCATGATCTTACTACTGCATTGCTTGGGGGGGCATCCGGTCCTGTTGATTTGTTGCTTTCCGGTGAAGAAGAGACAGATTATAACGCATATCAATATGCGGAACTGTCAACACTATTAAGTTCGGAAATGCCGGTAATCCGATATAAAAAATATTGTGGTACCTATCCTACCGCCACTGCATTTGCCAGCTGGCTGGCTGCCTGGTGGCTGAAAGCAGGAAAGGTGGAAGTGGATGGGATACAACTACCCAATCCCAGGCGAATACTGATTTACCAGGCTGATCCATCCGGGTATCATTCATTTATTTTATTGGCCGCATGCTGAATTTTAAAACAAGTTCGGTCCTGCTGTTAATTGCCATATTTGCAGTTTGGTTATTCCGGCTGTCGTTATGGGTGGGATTACTATTGGCAATAATTTACCTGGGTCTGCTGATTTGGGGAAGTATCCGGGTGTCTTCACAATTCTATATGCGGTCAATTTTCGGCGGCAAAACAGCTGCCCGGCAAATTGCCATCAGTTTTGATGATGGCCCGCTGCCTGAATACACAGTGTCCATTCTGAATAGTCTGGCTGATGCCAAAGTGCCGGCCTGTTTTTTTTGCATAGGAAAAAGAGTTGAACAATATCCGGAGCTGGCACGCAGGATTGTTGGCCAGGGTCATATTATCGGGAATCACAGTTATAGTCATCATGCCTTATTTGATCTGTATTCGGCAGGCCGTATGAAAGCGGAGCTGGAACAAACCAATAAACTGATTCATCTGGCTACAGGAAAAAAGCCGCTATATTTTCGTCCCCCTTATGGGGTCACAAACCCCAACCTGGCAAAAGCGGTAAAAAAAACAGGCATGACAACCATTGGCTGGAATATCCGGTCTTTGGATACGGTTGCGAAGGACAGGACGAAATTGCTTGACAAGTTGTGGAAGGAAATAAAACCTGGAGCCATCGTTTTGTTTCACGATACTATGGAGGTAACGGCAGCAATTCTTCCCGAATTCCTACAGGGTGTAAAGGAAAGGGGATTTGAAATAATACCGATTGACCAACTGATTAACGAAGATGCGTATGCGTAAACTTATTGTATTCATACTGATTATCACAACATTCACGGTCCATGCGCAGTATAAAGGATATACACAGGTCCCTGATCTGGCCTCCTTTAAATCAGGTTTTACAGCTAAGTCGACACAGGTAAATTCGATCCGGGCTGAATTTACCCAGGAAAAAAACCTGAGTCTGCTGGCTGAAAAAATTGTTTCAAAGGGAAAATTCTGGTTTCGTAAGGAGACCCTGGTACGTATGGAGTATCAGCATCCATTTCAATACCTGATGATTATAAATGGAAAGAACATTTATATAAAAGACGGACAGAAGGAAAATAAAGTATCTGCCCGTTCCAATAAACTTTTTCAGAAAATCAACCAGTTGACAATTGATTGTGTGCAGGGTACTGTTTTTAACAATCCGGATTTTAATGTGAAAGCATTTGAAAATAAGACACAATTCCTGGTGGAGATGCTACCGGTGGCCAGGGATATGCAGGAGTTTTTTTCAACCATCCTCGTTACGATCGATCGGAAAGATTATTCGGTTGCCAGCATTAATATGATAGAAAAAGGAGGCGACAACACCCTTATCAGCTTTTATAACAAGGAAATCAACCAGGTGATACCCGATGCGGTTTTTCAGCAGAAATAAAATAGTGCAGTTATTGTTGATAGTAACGGTGATGGGTAGCTGTCGTTCCATATACAATACCTATCAGCCTGTTTCGGTTAGGCAGGATTGTTTGATGGAACTGGGGCCGCATTTTCAGAATGAGTTATACAAGGCACAGGTAGATATTAGCGGTAGATCTTTTGGTGGGTTGCTACTTATTAAAAAGATGCCAGATTCCTCCACAAGAATTGTATTCTCAACAGAACTGGGAGTGAAGTTCTTTGATTTTGAGTTCAGGGAAAGTGGGGAATTTAAAGTAATTGACATCTTAAAAAAGTTAAATAGAAAACCTGTGATATCGGCACTAAGACAGGATTTTGAAATGTTACTGATGCAGGAGAGGGGAAAAATACCCGAAAGAATCCTAGGTAACGGTGAGTATCTTTATCATGGTTATTCAAAAGGCAAAAAACAGGCCTGGTATTTGACGGATAAAAGTTGCCAGAATTTGGTAGGTGCTGAACTTTCTTCTAAAAGAAAACCCTTAGTGCGATTGAATTATTTCTACCAGGGTAGTGGCAAACCGGACTCAATACAGATCAGACACCTGAATTTTTCATTCACTATAGCACTCAAAAAACTCGAGCGATGATACTCACAGGCGAATTTTTCACCGTTCATACTCTTGAAAAAGGGGATGGGATGGTTAAAGCCGGATTGTTGTGGAATGCAGCGCATCCCATTTTTCAGGGTCACTTTCCCGGGCAGCCGGTTGTACCCGGAGTATGTATGATCCAGCTGGTTCAGGAGACGCTGGAGCAGGCACTCGAAAAGCCGGTTGAACTGGTTTCCAGTTCACAGGTAAAGTTTTTGCATGTGATTGATCCCCGTCAATTTCCTTCTACTGACCTACTTCTTCAATATTGTGTGAATGAAAACGGCACCTACCAGGTAAGCTCCACTCTGATGAATGAAAAGACCAATTTTATGAAAATGAATGCGGTATTTAACTCTCCTGCCGTAATCAAATAATACAGCATTGAAAAAGCTTTCTTAAATTTGGCAAAATTTGTGTTATGCGCCTGGTGAGATGGACAATGTTGATCCTGATATTTGTAGTGCTTTCCAATAATGCTGATGCACAATGTTCAATCTGTACAAAAACTGCCCAGCAAATGGGCGAAAAACCAGCAAAAGCACTTAATTCCGGTATTATTTATCTGGCAGCTACCCCGCTTGCACTGATGGGCTTTATTGGTTACCGGTGGTGGAAATCCAACCGCGACATGTTCTAATTATTCCGTACCACCCCTTCCTCCATCTTCCCTTCCTCCTTCCTCCATTGTCTCCGGTTCCCTCTGTCTGCTACTCCCGCGTTTCCGTCTTCCCTTCCTCCCTCTTCCTTCCTCCCTTCTTCCTTGCCTCCTTTGTCTCCCCGTTTCCTTATTTTTAACAAAACACACCATCATGCGCATTTTATTGCTGCTGCTAATTCCCCTTTTTTCATTGGGACAAGCCCTGCCATCCATCGAAGAAAAAACCAAAGGCCTTGAAAAGGCGGAAGGTTTTATTCCATTTTATATTGATAAGGACAACGGAAAAATCTGGTTGGAAATAACTGAGCGCGACCAGGAAATCCTTTATTGTATTTCATTACCCGCCGGATTGGGGTCCAATGACATCGGGCTTGATCGCGGACTGCTTGGTTCACAGCATCTGATTCGTTTTAAACGGAATGGGAAAAAAATATTACTGCATCAGCCCAATTATGATTACCGGGCCAATAGTAAGGATCCCCTGGAACGTAAAGCGGTGGAAGAATCCTTCGCTTCCTCAATTGTCTGGGGATTCACAATAGAAGCGGCTACCGGTAATAAATACCTGGTGGATGCTACAGATTTTTTGCTCCGGGATGCCATGAAAGCAGGAGCACGAATCAGGACTGCAAAGCAGGGCAGCTTTGTTCCAGATAAAACCAGGAGTGGGATTTATTTTGAATCCGTAAAAAACTTCCCGAAAAATACAGAACTGGAAGCTTCTGTTACCCTGGTGAACAATGATGGCGAAATTGGTCCGCAGGTGCGTTCGGTTGCAGCCAACCCGGATGCCATCACATTGCGGATGCATCATTCTTTTGTTGAATTACCAGATGCCGGATACAAACCCAGGGCATTTGATCCCCGGGCAGGTTATTTCCCGATTTCCTATTTTGATTACAGTTCTCCTGTTTCGCAACCGATTGAAAAATATTTTATCAGGCGCCACCGTCTGCAGAAGAGGAACCCGAAAGCAGCAGTTAGTGAACCTGTTAAACCAATAATATATTACCTGGATAACGGTACACCTGAACCGATACGCTCCGCTTTACTGGATGGTGCCCGCTGGTGGAATCAGGCTTTTGAGGCTGCTGGCTTCAAAAACGCTTTCCGGGTGGAACTGCTTCCGGAAGGTGCAGACCCTATGGATATCCGTTATAACATGATTAACTGGGTGCATCGATCTACCAGGGGCTGGAGTTATGGCGCTTCGGTTACGGATCCCCGTACGGGAGAAATAATAAAAGGAAATGTAACCCTTGGTTCATTGCGGGTGAGGCAGGATTATCTTATTGCGCAGGGGCTGCTGGCTCCTTTTGAAAAAGGCGTACCTGTGGATGATAAAATGTTGTCTATGGCATTGGCGAGATTAAGACAACTGGCAGCGCATGAAGTTGGACATACGCTGGGCATTATGCACAATTACGCTTCCAGTGTCAATAACAGAGCAAGTGTGATGGATTACCCACATCCGCTTATAAAGTTAAATACCAGGGGAGAGATAGATTTGAGTGAAGTGTATGATACCAAAATCGGCGATTGGGATAAGCTGGCTATCGCTTATGGATATACGCAGCTCCCGGAGAATTCAAATGAAACCCCGGTGCTTGATAAAATTTTGAGGGATGGTGCGGCAAAAGGATTGTTATTTATTGCCGATCGCGATGCACGTGCACCCGGTGGATCACATCCACAGGCTCATTTATGGGATAATGGAGCCGATGCGGTAACGGAATTAAATGAAGTCATGAAAGTCAGAGCGAAAGCCCTGGATGCATTCGGTGCCAATTCTATTCGAAACGGTACTCCCATGGCAATGCTGGAAGATGTATTGGTGCCGGTATATTTCTATCACCGTTACCAGGTGGAGGCCACTGCAAAGTTATTGGGAGGTGTTTATTATAGCTATTCTCTGAAAGGGGATGGTTCTCCTGCCATGAAAATGGTGCCAAAAGTGGAACAACTTAAAGCGCTTGATGCCATTGCAAAAACCCTGGAACCTGCTGCCCTGGCTATACCTGACAGGATATTACAATTGATTCCACCAAGACCGGCGGGTTATAGCGGATCACGCGAATTATTTACCAAGCGCAGCGGTTTGAATTTTGATCCGCTCGCACCTGCGGAAACAGCGGCTGATCTGCCATTTTCTTTTCTTTTCCATCCTGATCGCATTAACCGAATGGAAATCCAGGGGCAACAAGGTGGACTTTCTGCCGGGGAAATGGCATCGAAACTTATAGAGCTAACATTTAAGGCTAACCGAAAATCAGGAATGGAAGCAATGATCCAGCAGCAGACTGAACAGATCTTACTCACCTACCTGTTGAGCTGGTCTGTAAACGAATCACTGTCCATGCCGGCGCGTGCCCGGGGTGCTGCAATAGTAAAAGAGTTAAAAGAATGGCTCGAAGCGGCGTTAAAAAACACAACCGATCTTTCATTGAAAGCCCACTACAATTATGCACTGGATCGAATGAAAGCCCCGGATAAGGCCAAACCTACACAGCATGCGGTAATACCTCCAGGGGCACCGATAGGATGTGAATGAAGAAGTGAAAGGTGAAAGGTGAAAGGTGAAAGACGGCACCCTTTCACCTTTCTCCTTTCACTTTTCACCTTTCACCTTTTAAAATTGCTGCACAAACTGATACAAATTAAATGCATGTCGACTTTGTAAATCTTCAATGGCTTCCTTTAGGCGTTGTTTATTTACATCTTTCATGCGGTTGCGTTCAATAAGATGATAAGCGCGTTCTGCAAGCAGCCAGGCTCTTTTATCGGATACTTCATGTTTGGCAAGATGTACTTCAATAGCCTCCAGCCATTCTGAAATACCCTGCTTTTGAGAGGCAATTGTTTTAATAATCGGAACTGTTGCAGAGTGGTTGCTGAAACTGGGTGCAAGCATGCTGCGAAGATTGCGCAGGAACAGATCCGCATCCGGCCTGTCTGCTTTATTTACAATAAAAATATCAGCAATTTCCATAAGACCGGCTTTCATGGTCTGGATCTCATCTCCGGCTTCCGGCACTAATACCACAGTGGTACAATCTGCCAATCCGACTATTTCGATTTCACTTTGTCCCACACCCACTGTCTCTACCAGCAGGTAATCAAACGGAGTAATTTTCAGTAGTTCTGTAATCTCAATTATATGCGGATGAAGTCCTCCTAATGAACCGCGGGTTGCCAGTGAACGGATAAAAACCAAAGGATGATTATACCAGTTGCTCATCCGGATCCGGTCACCAAGTACAGCACCGAGATGGAATGGAGAGGATGGATCTACACATAAAACCGCTACCGATTTTTCCTCCTGAACAAGGGCTCCGATCAGGGCATCCACCAGGGTAGATTTTCCGGCTCCCGGCGGGCCGGTAATTCCAATGATCGGTGTGGTGTGTTGCGGTAATGCCTTTAACAATTCTTCATAACCAGGAACTTCATTTTCGATCAGGGAAATGCAGCGTGCAATGCTTTTTATATCGCCGTGTAAAATCTTTGATAAAAGTTGATCCCACATGCGATGAAGTTAGACATTCCTGTAGAACAATTAATAACCCAAAAACGATACCTGTTGCCGGATTTACCTAATTGTTCTTAATATTGTTTGGATATTTCTTATGACAAATTTTGTTCCGATATTTCCCCTTGGTATCGTGGTGTTTCCTGGCGAACAATTGAACCTTCATATTTTCGAACTCCGCTACAAACAACTGATACAGGAATGTGTGGCCGATAATAAAATGTTTGGCATTCCAACTGTTCTGGATAACAAACTGGGTGAATGGGGTACCCTGGTAAGGGTAAAACAGGTGAGCAAAATCTACGACAACGGAGAAATGGATATTGAAACTGAAGGTCTGACGGTTTTTAAAGTGCTGGAGGTGGTGAAATCCATTCCCGATAAATTATACAGTGGTGCCATCGTGCATTACCCCAAAAATGTGGAAGGTTTGGGGAATCGCGAACTGATGCGAAAACTAGTCAGCAATATCCGTGAACTGCACGAGTTGCTGAAACTGGATAAGAAATTCAATAAACCGGATGACCTCCTGGTAAGTTATGATGTGGCACATCATGCCGGACTATCGATCCAGGAGGAGTATGAAATACTTGGGCTTCTGCATGAGTTGCAGCGACAGGAATATTTAAAGCGTCATCTGGCCAAAGTATTGCCAGTACTGGCCGAGATGGAACAACTCAAGGAAAAAGTTAAACTCAACGGCCATTTTAAAAACCTATCTTCGCTCGATTTTGAGTTGTAAATCCAGCGAAATCCCTTATGGCGCGCATTACGCTTTGTTTTGATTTTGGAAATACCCGCCAGAAAATGGCCATTTTCACAGATGGTGAATTTTCAGGTGTTCGTTTACTGGAAAGCCTTGAGCCTGCGGCGATTGCTCTCCTGCTGGAGGAATTTCCTGCAGAGAAAATCATCCTTTCCTCAGTAATGAATCATCCGCCTGAGCTGGAAAATCTACTGGCAGAAAAGGCCCATTTCCATAAACTTTCACATTTAACCCGGCTCCCCTTTACAACGCCGGTCGGAAAGCCTGAGACAATCGGCGCTGACCGCCTCGCATTGGTGGCGGCATCCGTAAATCTATTCCCTGGGAAAAATAACCTGGCTATAGCCCTGGGTACAGCAATTACCTACAATTTTGTCAACCGGAACCATGAGTTCCTGGGTGGGGGTATTTCACCCGGGATGGAAATGCGGTTCCGTAGCCTGAAGGATTATACGGCCCTGCTGCCACTGGTGAAAGAAGACTGGAACTTTCCCCTCGTAGGATATGATACAGTTACAAATATCACCAGCGGCGTGATTCTCGGCATGGCGAAAGAAATAGATGGGTTCATCGATGCTTATAAAGAACGGTATGGGAACTTTAACGTGCTGTTAACCGGGGGTAATTCGGGCTATTTTGTCCCCCACTTAAAAAACAAGATATTTGCCGACCAGAATTTAATCTTTAAAGGACTGTATGCGATCAGTGAGTGTAATTAAACAACCAATAAACCTTCTGCTTTTAACCGTACTGCTGTTTTGTGGGATGGTGACCAATGCCCAGGAAAACTCGCCGTACTCCCGTTATGGCTGGGGTAACCTGGTTCCATCTACCCCGATCGTTACCCGTGGAATGGGCGGTCTTACTACCGGTTATGTTGATTTTGATGAGCGTTACGATGTAAAACAGGGAGTTCCCCGTTATCTGAAACCCCAATCCATCAACTTTATGAACCCCGCTTCCTATGCCAGGTTAAGGACTACTTCCTTCGACCTGGGGTTTGAAGTTGAAAACCAGGTGTTGCAGGAGCGGAATGTTATCGAGAAATACAAAGCAACGTTTGCCAATATATCATATCTCCAGTTGGGGATACCAATCAGTCGCAAACGGAATTTCTCGATGGTATTGGGCTTGCGGCCAATTAGCAGAATCAACTATCAGATCCAGTCTTTTGGACGTGAAATCAATCCCGAAACAGGAAACAGTATTGACTCTACCCTGACCCTCTACCAGGGAAAAGGAGGATCCTACCAGGTGTACATGGGATTGGGTAAGGGTTTTGGAAATTTCAGCATCGGGGCTAATCTTGGATACTATTTCGGTACCAAGGACTTCGGAACCCGTAAATCCTTTATCAACGACAGTGTGGTTTATTACAAAGGAAATTACCAGACCAAGATTAATTTCGGTGGTTTAGCGGTAAATACCGGAGTGCAATACCGTGCCAAGCTTAGCAAAGATATCCGGTTGGTACTTGGAGCAACTGCTACTTTTTCAAGTGAGTACAACGCCAATAAGGATATTATCCGCGAAACTTTTGAATATGATAATTCGGGAGGCACCTTTATTCGCGACTCTGTTTACAAGGAAGAAGGTGTTCAGGGGAAACTGGTATTTCCTACCACCTATTCAGGTGGTTTCACCATTGAAAGGCAGGATAAATGGATGCTTGGAGCGGAGTACAGTACTACCTCCTGGGACGATTTTCGGATTTATGATGCGAAAGACTCTGTTGGATCAACCTATATGATGCGTATTGGCGGGCAATTTATTCCAAGTGCCTATGGCTCCAATTATTGGGGAAGGGTAACGTATCGTGCAGGGTTTAACTATGGAACAGATTATATCCGGTATGGAGGTGAAGAATTGAAACAGTATAATGTGACCATGGGCTTTGGTTTCCCGGTTCGACCCAATCGTTTCAGTAACCAGTATACCAACCTGAACCTGGGCCTTGAATTTGGCCGGAGAGGAACTCCCGATACTCGACTCCAGGAAAATATGTTCAGGATTTCACTGGGTGCTACCCTGAGTGATCTCTGGTTCGTGAAGAGAAAATATGAATAAGATCTTTCACGATACAGGCAAGTCCAAATTAACAGCACTGTTAGGGTGCTGTCTTTTTTTTGGCCTGCTGCTGCCTGCCTGCGAAAACAGCCAGGAAGAACTGGCGGCGCTTTCCAAAACTAGGATTGCTGTGGAAGAAGCCAAATCCATTGAAAGCTATCTCAGCCAGGGGGGCAAGATGAAAGCCAAATTAACAGCGCCGGTTATGAACCGTTACCAGGCAGACTCCCCCTATATCGAATTCCCCAGGAGCCTGCACGTTGATTTTTATAATGATAGTCTTCAGGTGCAGAGCGAGCTGTTTTCGAAATATGGCCGTTATCGGGAAACGGAGCAGAAGGTTTTTCTGCGCGACAGTGTATTGGTTTTCAATAATCGGAAAGACACGTTGAAATGCGAGGAATTATGGTGGGATCAGAACAAGGAAATGTTTTACACCGATAAAGATGTTGAGATCCACCAGCCGGATAAAATTATTTATGGTAAAGGATTGGAAGCGGACCAATCGTTTAACTGGTACCTGATCAAACAGATCACGGGCCAGGTGATGGTTCCAAAAGGAGGTTTTGGTCCGGCAACCTCAGTTGACTCTACAGGTTCTACTGCCGTTGATTCAACCACAGACAGAGCTCTGCCAGCGTCCAGGCCGGCACCCGCTGCTCCTGTTCCGCCTGCCCGAAGAGACAGTTTGCAAATCAAACAGCAATGATATATCGTCGCATGGGCCGAACCGGCCTTCAATTAAGCGCCTTGAGCTTTGGAAGCTGGGTAAGTTTTCACAGGCAAATTGGGGATGCCACAGCAGATGAGCTGATGAGTATCGCTTATGAACAGGGAATCAATTTCTTTGATAACGCGGAGGGATATGCACTTGGTGAGAGTGAAAAAATGATGGGCCGCGTACTTAAAACCAAGGATTGGGATCGCAGTTCCTATGTGTTGTCCAGTAAAGTATTTTTCGGCTGGCGCAAGGAGAATAAACCCAATCAAACGGGTTTGAGCCGAAAACATATTGTGGAAGCCTGTCACGAAGCACTGGATCGCCTTCAAACGGAGTACCTGGATCTTTATTTCTGTCACCGTCCCGACCCCGCTGTTCCGATTGAAGAAGTGGTTTGGACCATGCACAACCTGATTACCCAGGGTAAGATACTCTATTGGGGTACCAGCATGTGGAGTGGTGCTGAAATCATGGAAGCCCATCGTGTTGCACAACAATACCGCCTGATTGGTCCTGTGGTGGAACAACCACAATACAATCTATTTGAACGTATGAAGATGGAACAGGATTACCTGCCTGTATTCCAGAACGTGGGAATGGGAACCACCATCTGGAGTCCGCTGGCGGCGGGTTTCCTGACCGGAAAGTACCTTCAGGGCATGCCGGAAGGAAGCCGGCTGGGGCTTGAAGGATTTGAATGGCTCAGGGATCGATGGTTGCAGGATGAAAAAATCGCTAAACTGAAAAAACTAAATGAGCTGGCTGTGGAGTTGGGGGTTTCCCTTGGTAACCTGTCGATCGCCTGGACGCTGGCCAACCCGAATACCACTACCGCCATACTGGGAGCCACCCGCAAAGAGCAGCTTGCCGACAACCTGAAAGCGCTGGATGTATTACCGTTTCTGACGCCGCAAGTTCTGGCAAGGATCGACGAAATCATGGGAAATAAACCCTTCTTCAACCTCGCCTAAAACATTCTCCATCGGTCGGGTGCCATCCGCCTCGGCGGAGTGCCACCGGTCGGGTGGCAAAGAAAAAACCCGATGCAATGGACTGCATCGGGTTTTAAATTCTTTGTACGTTCAGAACCAACGGGTCTCGGCCATCGATAGGTACAAATTTTTTTCAGGACGTGGTCATTCTTTAGGAATTGGATCTGATAATGGATTCTAAAAACTTACTACTTTGTCAGGTCAACGAGATCGAATCACTTGGTCTTTCTTCGGAACATTGGTTTTTTCTTGGTCTTTCTACCGGATAATTGGATACTTGGTCTTTTTTGGATATTGTGATGCTCTTGGTTTTTCGGCTTTCGCCTTTAGGATCTTGGATACTTGGTTTTTTTTGGATTTTGGAAGTCCGATTTACATCGGTCTGGTTTTTCTTTAGGATTTGGGTGATTTGATATCGATCACTGACATAACAAAAGTATAAACCACCGGCAACCTGCACAAGAGGGCTATTGCTGAATTTGCTCACTTCATGATTTACTGGAGATTTCGTAGAATTACGAGAGGAAATCTGGTAGAACTCACCTAACTTTCGTTAGTATATTGAAAATAAACGATTTGTCATGTCATTCAACAATAAAAACATCCTGATTACAGGCGGTTCGAGGGGTATCGGAAAGTCCATCGCGATGCGATTAGCCGCAGATGGAGCCAATATTGCGATCGCAGCAAAAACTGCAGAGCCCCATCCCAAACTGGAAGGCACCATTTTTACGGCTGCTGAAGATATAAAGGCAGCCGGTGCGGGAAAAGTACTTCCCCTGCAGACTGATATTCGTTTTGAAGAGAGCATTGAACAGGCCGTTCAGGCTACCGTAAGCGAGTTTGGCGGAATTGATATACTTATAAATAATGCCAGTGCAATCAGCCTGACCCCCACCGAGCAAACTGAAGCCAAGCGCTGGGACCTGATGCATGGGATCAATGTTCGGGGAACCTTCCTGATGTCAAAAGCCTGCATCCCGCATCTTAAGAAATCGCACAATCCGCATATTCTGAATTTATCTCCACCGCTGAATATGGATCCCCGCTGGTTTGCGCCCCACCTGGCCTATACAATGAGTAAATACGGGATGAGCATGGTTGTATTCGGATTAGCTGAAGAATTAAAGCCCCATCGTATTGCCGCCAATGCCCTTTGGCCTAAAACAACCATCGCAACAGCCGCGGTTGAAAACCTGTTGGGAGGTGATTTTCTGATGCAAAGGAGCCGCACTCCTGAAATTGTAGCCGATGCGGCTTATTTTATCCTTCAACGCCCATCCTTCGAATGCACCGGAAATTTCTTCATCGATGAAGATGTCCTTTCTGCGGAAGGCATAACTGATTTCACCAAATATGCAGTGAATCCGAACCAGAAGCTGATGAATGATTTGTTTGTATGAAGAAGTGAAAAGTGAAAGGTGAAAAGTGAAAGAACCCACCCTTTCACTTTTCACCTTTCACTTTTCACCTATTCCTTCCGGTCTCATCTGAGGGAACAACAGCACATCCTGAATCGATGGCTGGTTGGTCAGCAACATACAAAGACGATCAATACCTATTCCAATTCCCGCAGTTGGCGGCATTCCATATTCGAGTGCGCGGAGAAAATCCTGATCAATAAACATCGCCTCATCATCACCCCGTTCCATCAATTTGGACTGCTCTTCAAAACGTTCCCGCTGATCGATCGGATCATTCAGTTCAGAATAGGCATTCGCGATTTCTTTTCCGTTGATCATTAGCTCGAAACGCTCTACCAGTCCGGGTTTGCTACGATGTTTCTTTGTCAGCGGACTCATCTCCACCGGGTAATCAATTATAAAGGTGGGTTGTATATACGTGTGCTCACTGGTATCGCCAAAAATCTCATCAATCAGTTTGCCTTTTCCGATAGTTGGAGCTACATCAATCTTCAGTTGTTTACAAACTTCCCGTAATCCAGCTTCATCTTTTTCACTGATATCGACTCCTGTATTCTCCTTGATTGCATCAAAGATGGAAATGCGTTTGAAAGGAGCTTTGAAACTGATGGTTTTTTCGCCCACCGGAATTTCCGTGGTACCATGTAAGGCAATAGCTACCTGCTCAAGCAACTGCTCGGTAGTTTCCATCATCCAGTTGTAATCCTTATAAGCAGTATACCATTCCAGGATCGTAAACTCAGGGTTATGGGTGCGATCCATTCCCTCGTTTCGGAAGTTCCGGCTGAACTCATACACCCAGTCGAACCCGCCAACGATGCAACGCTTCAGGTATAATTCGTTGGCAATACGCAGGTAAAATGGAACATCCAATGCATTGTGATGTGTGATAAAGGGGCGAGCTGCTGCACCACCTGGAATCGCCTGCAATACCGGCGTATCCACTTCCAATGCTCCGCGATCATTCAGAAAATCACGGATGGTATTGATCATCTTGCTGCGCTTCACAAACGTATCACGTACCTGCGGATTGATCACCAGGTCGGCATAGCGCTGGCGATATTTGAACTCCGGATCGGTCACTTCATCAAATGTTTGGCCATCTGCTTCTTTCACAACCGGCAATGGTTTCAGCGATTTGGTCAGCATGGTGAGTTCCGTCACATGTACAGATGTTTCACCGGTTTTGGTAGTGAAAACAAATCCTTTCACCCCGAATATATCTCCCAGGTCGGTCAGGTGTTTCCAGACTTTATCGTAGAGGGATTTGTCCTCGCCCGGACAAATATCATCACGTCTTACATAAATCTGGATCCGGCCGGTGCTGTCC
Organism: Flavipsychrobacter sp.; assembly: GCA_016787265.1. Taxonomy (GTDB): domain Bacteria; phylum Bacteroidota; class Bacteroidia; order Chitinophagales; family Chitinophagaceae; genus Flavihumibacter. Next base: position 356,912 of record JAEUVF010000010.1, read on the forward strand.
TGCAGTACCGCGAAACTGGCTTTTCCCATATCCCGCACACTCATGATGCGGCCGGCCAGGCATACTTCGGCGAAATCGGCTTTATTCTCTTCGCCTTTATAATGACTTTTAATATATGCGGCGTTTGTATTGACAGGGTAAAGGGGCGCAGGATAGGGGTCAATTCCCAGTTCCTGCAGTTGGTTCAGTTTCTCTCTACGGATCAGTTCTTGTTCAGATAAATGCATGCTGCCAAAATTTGAAGCGCAAAAATAACGCATCCGCTGCAAAGGCAGACATTACAATTCTTTAATACATGGTTCACATGGGGGTAATATCCAATGGGGAATTTCGAAAAACATCCCATTATGGAAAGACGTCCCCTTGATGTAGCCATCTTATCCGATCTCCACCTGGGTACTTATGGAGCAAAAGCAAAAGAGGTGCTGAATTACCTCAGGAGCATCGCACCTCAAATGCTGATCCTCAATGGGGATATCATCGATGCCTGGCAGTTCAGCAAACACTATTTCCCGGCGAGTCATATGGCTGTTGTGAAAGAAATTCTCTGTATGCTCGCAAAAGGAACCAGGGTTATCTATATCACCGGCAACCACGATGAGATTATGCGAAGGTATTCCGGGGTTGAACTGGGTAATTTTCAATTAACCGATAAACTGGTGATTGAAATCAATTCCAAAATGACCTGGATCTTTCATGGTGATGTTTTTGACAATACCACTCGCGGCTCCGCGAAATTCTGGGCTAAACTGGGTAGCAATGGATATGGTTTTCTGATGTTGCTGAACCGTGGAATTAATTCAATAATGAAAGTGTTGGGCCGTGAACGGGTGAGTTTATCCAAGTCCATTATGGCGGGGGTGAATAAAGCTGTGATCCGTATCAATGATTTTGAAATGACAGCGGCCGAAATCGCCATCGAAAAAAAATATGATTACGTGATATGCGGACATATTCACCAGCCGCAAAAGCGGATGGTTGAAACGGAAGAAGGTAAAGTAATGTATCTGAACAGCGGTGATTGGGTGGAACATATGACATCACTTGAGTTTTATCAGAACGACTGGCATATCTACACCTACGATGAAAAACAATTTGCCAACAGTAAACTGGAAATTGAAAAAACGGACCTCACTGTCGTGACCGATGTAGTGAATTTTTATGTGCAATCGCTGGCGATATAAACCCTAAAAAAACAGGTATGAAGATTTTTTATGCAGTACAGGCTACAGGAAACGGACATATCAGCCGGGCTGTGCAATTGTTGCCATATCTGCAACGCTATGGAAAGGTGGATGTATTCCTGAGCGGAGCCAATGCCCAACTTCAGAATGAGTTACCGGTTCGGTACAGGAGCAAGGGACTGAGTCTTTTTTACAATACAAACGGGGGCTTACAATACAATCGCATTGCTTCCCAATTGAATCCACTTCGGTTATGGAAAGAAGTTAGAGACTTACCGGTTGAAAACTACGATGTGGTGATCAACGATTTTGAATCTATTACAGCGATGGCATGCCGGTATAAAAAAGTTCCCTCTGTAAATCTTGGACACCAGGCGGCTTTTCAGTCAGATCTGGTACCGCGACCAGCAAAGCAGGATTTCTTCGGAGAGTGGGTTTTAAAAAATTATGCAGGAGCCTCGCAGCATATAGGACTGCACTTCAAAAAGTACGACGACTTTATTTTTGAACCCGTAATTAAAAAGGATATTTTACAGGCAAGTCCCCGGAATATGGGACATATCACGGTGTATCTTTCTGCCTACAGCGATCAATCTCTGATCCCTGTTTTTCAGCAACTGAGCGCTTTTAAATTTGAAGTCTTCTCCAGGCAGGTGAGTCGCCCGGAAGAACATAAAAACGTAAAGCTACTGCCGGTGAATCAGCGGCTCTTTAATGAAAGCATGATCAACTCTTTTGGAGTAATTACAGGTGCCGGATTTGAAACACCTGCCGAAGTATTACACCTGGGTAAGAAACTGATGGTGATTCCCATACAAGGGCAATATGAGCAGTTTTGTAATGCGGCTGCACTTGAAACATTTGGAATTCCAGTACTGAATAAAATTGATAACGCTTTCAGCTCCCGATTTTTGAAATGGATTGGTACAGAACAGAGAGTTGAACTGCAATACAGTAATAATATCCCGGAAATTCTCGGTTACCTGATGGACAATTATCCATCAAATGGAGTTTCATTGGAATTACTATACCCGGATTTGATGATCGGCTAATTCAGTGCCAGCAGTACCTGCCAGGCTTCGGCAACTTTTTGCTGATCCAGTAATTCTTTGGCATAGCGATGCAGTTCCAGTTCCATTTCATCAGGAGTAACCGAGTAATATTGAAAGATATTTTTCAGGCGCTCATCGTGGAAGGAGGGATCCACATCCGGAATGGTCCTCACGTTGGCCAGTTGCCCAAGATTATTGCCCGTTAATATGCTGCTGTTGCGGATTGGAGCCGGCAGTGCATCCACCCCGATTCCAAGTTCCGTATTGGGTTTCTCCACTTCAAATAAATTGGAAGCATCCACCTTGCAATACCAGTTGCCTCCCAGGCGTGCAGTCAGTTCCAGTTTAAGCTGATCGATCATGGTGCCGGCCTCATTGAGGATACTATCGGCCACATGCATACGAAGTACTTCACAAATGACCAGGCAACCTGCTCCTCCTTCTGTTCCCAGCTCTTTTGTTTCAAGCACTCTGCATTCCAGTTGCACCTTACTCTCCTTCACTCGTGGAGGTTTCACCAGGCTGGAGGCTTCTGGTGTAAAGCCTGCCTTGATGAATTCGTTGGTTCCTTTCGGGTATTCACAACTTGCGAGCGACATCTGTTGTACCATGTCGTAGTCCACAATATTGATCACGACTTCCGGGACCTCCAAAACATTTTGCAGTGTATGCTTGGTAATATTATCACGTACCCGCCTTGATGGAGAAAACACCAGGATTGGCGGGTTGGATGAGAACATATTAAAAAAAGAAAACGGGCTCAGGTTTACTTCTCCATTGGCACTAATGGTAGAGGCAAAACAGATGGGCCTGGGTCCGATTGCGTGTTGGAGCCACTGTTGTTTTTGGGGAGCTGTGAGTGTGTTGAAATCAATCTGCATGGCTTGTTTTTTTTCTTGCCAGAATAGAATGATCTGTAGGTTCTGCTACGATCGTATTGCTTAATACACCAAGCTGTTCGATCGTCAACTCCACTTTATCTCCGTCCTTTAACCATTGTGCCTGGTAATTAGGATCGTTCAGTTTTCCGGTTCCGTTTAACTCCAGGAAACAACCGGTTCCAACGGTGCCGCTGCCGATCACATCACCGGGATGTAAGGTTACACCATAGGAACAGCGTTCTATGATTTCAGCGAAGGTCCAGTCCATATCACCCAGGTTGCCATCGCTCACCTGTATGCCATTCACGTGACATTGCATACGCAGGTTCCAGTTCTTGCCGGTATGACCGGGTTTTGGCGCAATTTCAAAAGGCTCCAGTTCGTCTGGTGTTACCAGCCAGGGGCCGATCACCGTAGAAAAATCTTTTCCCTTGGCAGGCCCCAGGTTAAGCAGCATTTCCTCCATTTGCAGGCGACGCGCACTCATATCATTCATGATCATTAGTCCGCCTATGTATTGGTCAGCTTCTTCCGCTTTGATGTTTCTTCCCGCTTTGCAAATAACGATGGCAGCTTCCAGTTCGAAATCCAGTTGTTCAAAATGATCGGGCATACATACAATATCACCCGGTCCCTGGATACTGGTATGATTGGTGAAATAAAAAATCGGGTATTGATCGAATTCAGGAACCATGGGTGCGTTGCGGTTCCGGCGCGCGGAAGCCACATGCTGACGAAAAGCATAGCCATCGCGGCAGCTGGTGGGGAAGGGTATGGGTGCCAGGAGATAAGCTGCATCAAAGGGAATGCCTCTTTCTTTGGGGATTCGTCCCATCTTTACCATCTCTTCACCTTTCAAAGCCAGGGGATAGGAATCTTCCCAATATTGCAGGAACATGCTCATCGAGCCAGGCAGATCGGGGTGGAGGGTTTCCATGGCATAAATGTATCCATCAACATAAATACCCAACTGATCGTGCCCTTCCACTAAATAGGAAACCAATTTCATGTGTACTGTTTTAGCAAGCGTAGAAAGTGTCAAAAATAACAGGAATAATTATCTTCCTGTCTAATCAAGTCCTGAATTACCATGAATCTGTTCAAATTACGGATTGGAATGATCGTGTTTTTGAGTTTGGTGGGTGTTAAAATAAAAGCTCAGCAAAGATTGCACGATATGGCTCTGGAGCAACGCATCCGGACTGCTGCCAGTCCGGCTTTGAAGAACGTATTGGATCATCCGGAGATCTACCAATATCAACTGATTTATACTGAGATCACCAGGAGTAGCTCGAATCTGCCTGTTTTCAGGCATGAGTACCTGAATGTCAGTGATTCTTTGTATTTCAATCCGGCCTCTATGGTTAAATTTCCAGTGGCATTGATGGCGATGGAAAAGATGGATTCACTGCGATCTCATGGAGTCAATCCCCTGACTTTATTAAAGACGGATAGCAATCCACCGGAATCCTTACTGGAGTTGGTTCGGAAGGCAATGATCGTGAGTGATAATGTGGCATATAATAAATTGTTTCAGTTTTTGGGCCAGGAGGCGATCAATGTGCGGCTGCAGGAAATGGGTTATACCGGTAGCCGGATCACACGTCGATTTATTCCATTGACACCGGATCAGCATCGTTTAACTGATGCGGTGCAATTATTAACTACTGATGGTCGCTTGCTGCTGGAACTGCCTGCAAAAAAAAGTGCATTTCCGTTTGATTTCAGTCGCCGGATCCTGGTGGGTAATGCGCATTACAACTGGTCGGATTCTCTGCTGCAGGAACCCTTTGATTTTACTACTCATAATCGTATGCCTTTGCGGGATATGCAAAAGGTTTTGCAATCCTTTCTCTTTCCTTTCAGCGTTCCGGAACGCCAGCGCTTTCGGTTATCCGATGCAACGCGGAAATTAATGCTGGATGCGATCAGTGAGTTGCCATCTGAATCCAGGTTTCCTGTTTTTGATACCACTGAATTCTTCGACAGTTATTCCAAGTTCTTTTTATATCGCGATGGGAAAAGGAAAGTGCCGGATCATATCAGGATCTTCAATAAAACCGGCTGGTCCTACGGTTACCTGATTGATGTGGCCTATATCCTGGACAAGTCCCGCAACCGCGAGTTTATGTTAAGCGGGGTGATCTATGTGAACAGTGATGGTATCCTGAACGACAATCGCTACGAATACGATTCCATCGGCTATCCGTTCTTCCGTGAAATCGGTGAAATCCTTCTTCAATCCGCTGTGGCGAATGCCAATCAGTCACAGCAGTTGCCACCGGTCGGGTGGCATCGGTCGGGTGCCACCCGACCGGTAAGCGCAATTACCAGGGGTGATAGTACCCGAAAGGCGTTGTCGCTTGTGTTTACCGGGCATGAATTTGGGGAAGGTGGACCAACCATACGGGGGGTATTAAAGAAGAAAGGAGTGAAAGCCTCCTTTTTTCTGACGGGCGATTTTTACCGGAACCCAAAACACCGGAAACTGATCCGGGAATTAAAAGCAGACGGACATTATTTGGGTGGACATGGAGATAAGCACCTGTTGTGCTGCGACTGGTCCAACCGCGACAGTCTTTTGATATCAAAAGAGGTTTACCAGCATGATATTCGAAACAATGAGGAAGCCATGCGGGCCGCAGGCGTTAATCCCGCTGAATCAGTTTACTTTATGCCTTCCTATGAATGGTACAATGATAGTATCGTTTGGTGGACAAACCAGTTAGGGCGTCACCTGGTTAATAATACTTCAGGCACCCTGAGCCAGGCAGATTATACCCGAAAACAGGATAAGAATTACAGATCCACCGAAGCTATTATTAACTCTATAAAAGATCGCGAAGCCAAAACCGGTTTAAATGGGTACCTGCTGCTTTTGCATATTGGCACCGGTCCGGGCAGACCTGATCCTTTCTGGAATCGCCTTGAAGAATTTATTAACTGGTTGCAGGGAAAAGGGTACCAATTGGAAACAGTCCCCCGTTTGTTGGAGTGATATATAGCTCACCGGTCGGGTGGGATGCCGCCCGACCGGTGAACTATATAAGTTTATTGATAGAGTCCGCCACAGGCACTGATCACCTGGCCGGTAACATAAGAACTCATGGGGCTGGCCAGGAAGAGGGTAACATTGGCGATTTCTTCCGCGGAACCAAAGCGACCGAGCGGAATTTGTTTCTTGTATTCCTCCGCTCCACTGCCGTCTTTCAGATAATTTGTCATATCGGTTTCTACAAAACCGGGCGCAATGGCATTACAACGAATATTCCGGCTTCCCAGTTCCTGCGCTATTGATTTAGTAAATCCGATTATTCCGGCTTTGGAGGCTGCATAACTTGCCTGTCCGGCATTTCCTTTCATTCCGATAATGGAACTCATGTTGATGATACTCCCGGATTTTGCCTTCATCATCGGGCGAATCACCTGTTTAGTCATATTGTAAACCGATTTCAGGTTGGTATTGATTACCTCATCCCATTGATCCGGAGTCATTCTGAGTAGGAGATTGTCTTTGGAAATGCCGGCATTGTTGACACAGATATCAACTCCGCCAAACTGTGCAATAACATCGTTAACCAGCGCTTCGCAATCTTCAAATCTGCCGGCATTGCTACGATAGGCTTTTGCTTTAACTCCCAATCCAGCCAGTTTCTGCTCCAGTGCTGCGGCTTTTTCCGCACTGCCTTCACTAACATAAGTGAAGGCGATATGTGCACCCTGTTCCCCCAGTTTCAGGGCGATGGCCTCCCCAATTCCCCGGGCCGCCCCGGTAACAATTGCTATCTTATTCTCCAGAAGTTTCATTCGTCTAAAAATTAGCTGTGAATTTAGGCAGATTTATTAAAATGATTAGTTTTAAATCGATTTAACCTTAAACCCCCAAATTGAAGTAATGGTCTGGTACTCAAGAAAATTTTATGGTTTAAACGTAAACGATAATTGGTTTGCAGTTCGACCAGGAATATTAAACAAGTTTCTTGTTCATTCTTTTAATCATGTAAGGGAGGAAAAATGGCATCCGCTCCTGATTCGTGAACCTAATTATACAGTTGAACTTGATCTTACCAAATCGAAAGAAAAAATCCTGGAGGATTTTGCACGGACGGTTAAAGCCCAGGTTCGTAAATCGGAAGAAGACGGTGTGATCTGCTATTTTGATAATAACATCCCCAAGTTTGTAGCATTCTTTAATGAATTTGCTGTCAGTAAAGGATTATCTCCTGAGACAAATGAACGTATTGAATCCTTTGGTGATTCCCTACGGATCAGTTATGCAGAGTTGAACGGACAAATTCTGGCTGCCCATACCTATGTATTCGATCCGGAACAAAAAATTGTAAGGCAGATGCATTCTGCTTCGAAAAGGTTTGATGAAAATTTTGATCGCAATAAAATAGGCCGGGCAAACAAATACCTTCACTACAGAGATATGGTGGCGTTTAAAGACGAGGGTATTGAAACCTATGATTTTGGAGGATATACTCCTGTTAACAGTACCGAAGTAATCGAAAGCTTGCTGCAATTCAAGCTTGATTTCGGGGGTGTAAAAAAAGTATCGAGTAATTATTTCACGTTGCCCTATTATATTTTGCGAAACCTCTATATTAAATTCGGCTCTACAAAAAACTAAGGATTGATTCAAGAATAGTACGGTCATTACTGAGGCGGGGAACTTTATGCTGACCTCCCAGTTTTCCTCGTGAACGAAGCCATTCGTTAAAGAGGCCTTTTTTTACAGCTCTTACTACAGGCATGCGTAATGCGATGTCTTTTTGCCTTTTTGCTTCATAATCACTGTTCAGATTTTTTAGAGCAGAATCCAGTTCATAAGCAAAGAGCGCAAGATCATCCGGTTCCTTTTCAAATTCAACCAGCCATTCATGGGCTCCGTTGCCATGCTGGCTGAAATAGATTGGGGCAGCAGTGTAATCATTCACGGCTGCACCTGTTTTTTCGCAGGCAGTTGTTATGGCTTTATCCGTGTTATCCACGATAACTTCTTCGCCAAATGCGTTAATAAAATGTTTGAGTCTGCCACTTACCTTAATACGGTAAGGGGCAAGCGAACTAAACTGGATTGTATCTCCAATGATATACCGCCATAGTCCGCCTGTGGTACTTATGACGGGCGCATATTGTTTGCCAAGTTCAACTTTATTCAATCCAATTGTATTGGGAAATTTTTTGCCATATTCTTCAATTGGCATGAATTCATAAAAAATCCCATGGCGCGTAAATAATAACATGCCATCAGCATCCGGACTATCCTGCGCTGCGAAGAATCCTTCACTGGCATTGTACATTTCCAGGTATTGAATGTCTTTGCTGATCAATTGTCTGAATTGCTCGCGGTATGGTACAAACGAAACTCCGCCATGCATATATAATTCGAGATTGGGCCATACTTCCGATATGCAGGATTTGCCTGTCATCTCGAGTATGCGTTTCATCAGCACAAGTGTCCAGGTTGGAACCCCTGAAATCGAAGTAACATTTTCAGGAATGGTATTGAGCGCCAGTTGTTCGATCTTATGTTCCCACTCGTCCATCAGTGCAATGGATAAATCGGGAGTTCGCAACCAATGACCCCAGAAGGGAGAATTCTGAAGTAGTACCGCGCTCAGGTCGCCATAACTGATTTCATCCGTTGCCTGGCTCACCTGGTGAGATCCACCGATCACTAATCCTTTGCCGCTGAGTAATTCCGAATCCGGATTGAAACCGTAATAAAGCGTAAGTACGTCTTTGGCTCCCTGATAATGATTTTCTTCCAGGCTTTCCTCACTTACAGGAATGAATTTGCTTTTATCATTCGTTGTTCCGCTACTCTTGGCAAACCACTTTACGGGAGTATTCCAGAGCAGATTTTCTTCTCCCTGGAGCATACGGTCGATGTAAGGCTTAAGATCTTCGTATTCGTGTACCGGCACGGTGCGTTTGAAGTCCCTCACAGTAAAAAGCCGGCTGAACCCATACTGGCGACCGATTTCTGTATACTGGGCGGAAGTCACCAGTTCCTGCAATACCTCGCGCTGAGCGGCTACCGGATTGGCAACCCACTGCTCAATTTGCCAGAGTCTTAGCCGGGCAAGTCTCGATATGGCTGGCGAGATCAGTTTCATACTGCTGGCGGCAAAATACGAAAATTAGTCTTCAAACTGGGGTAAATCGCTGATCCCCTTCATTACTTCTTCGTGCAGGTAGTCTTTTCGCTTGAGTTCGAAATTGCGTCCCAGGTATAAACGACGTACCTGTTCGTCTTCCGCCAGTTCTTCTGCCGTACCATGCTTGAAAATCTTTCCGTCAATCAGCAGGTAAGCACGGTCACAGATGGAAAGTGTCTCATTTACGTTGTGATCGGTAATCAGGATACCGATATTTTTATATTTTAAGCGGGCTACCACCGTCTGTATATCTTCTACCGCAATAGGATCAACCCCTGCAAAGGGCTCATCCAGCAGAATGAATTTCGGATCCACTGCTAATGCCCGGGCAATCTCTGTTCTTCTTCGTTCACCTCCGCTCAGGCTGTCCCCATTGTTTTTACGGACATGATGCAACCTGAATTCATCCAGTAATTCTTCAAGTTTTTGCTTTTGCTGCTGGCGGCTGAGTTTAGTCATTTCCAATACGGAACGGATATTGTCCTCCACCGTCAGGGATCGGAATACGGAAGCCTCCTGTGGTAAATAGCCAATTCCTAATTGCGCCCTTTTGTACATGGGCAGCTCTGTTATATCCTTCTGATCCAGGAAAACACGACCTTCATCGGGTTTGATTAGTCCCACTACCATGTAAAAAGTAGTGGTTTTTCCGGCACCATTTGGCCCGAGCAGACCAACGATTTCGCCCTGTTTAACAGAAACGGACACATGGTTTACAACAGTCCGGCTTGCATATCGCTTAACCAGTTCATTGGTAGTAATTTCTAAACTCAAGGGATCCTGCTTTTGGCAAAAATACCTTGTTATATCCTAATGGCATCCTAAGTTTGCAGATAGTTTATTAACAGGCAAGCATAATCATGAAGGTAATCGAACATATAAATCAGGCGAAAGATACATTGATATCCTTTGAGGTTCTCCCGCCTTTAAAGGGTAAGGGAATCAATGCGATTTACAACCACCTTGATCCACTGATGGAATTCAAGCCGGCATTTATAAATGTGACTTACCACCGCAGCGAAACCATGTTTAAGAAGCAGGCGGATGGCAGTTTCAATAAAATTGAAGTCAGAAAACGTCCTGGTACCGTTGGTATTTGTGCCGCGATCATGCAGCACTATAATGTGGATCCGGTGCCGCACCTTATTTGTGGTGGATTTAGCCGGGAAGAAACGGAGAATGCGTTGATTGATCTGGCCTTCCTGGGAATCGACAATGTGCTGGTATTAAGAGGAGATGCTGCGAAGAATGAAACTTTTTTCGAGCCTGAGCCAGGTGGTAACCGCTATGCGATTGATCTGCTGAAGCAGGTAATTGATCTGAACCATGGAATTTACCTGGAAGAAGAAGTAAAAGATCCGGGAAAGGGCACTTTCTGTGTGGGAGTAGCAGGTTATCCGGAAAAACATTTTGAAGCCCCCAATAAGGCTACAGATATTGCATACCTGAAAGCCAAAGTGGATGCAGGTGCTGAATATGTGGTTACCCAGATGTTTTTTGATAACCAGAAATATTTTGATTTTGTGCAGAGTTGTCGTGCTGCCGGTATCAATGTGCCCATTATTCCGGGATTGAAGCCGATAACCAATAAAAAACAAATGTCGATTCTGCCCCGAACCTTTCATGTGGATCTACCGGATGAACTTTCTTCCGAAATCATGAAGTGTAAGGCTGATTCGGATGTTGAACTGGTAGGTACCGAGTGGCTGCTCAACCAAAGCCGTGAATTAAAAAAAGCAGGCGTCCCCGTCCTGCATTATTATACCCTCGGAAAACCCAGAGTAATCTGGAATGTGGTGAAGGAAATTGTGTGAAATTATGAATTATGAATTATGAAGTATGAATTAGAACAAACCAATTCTTACTTCATAATTCATAATTCTCACTTCCTTACAGGCTTATTCCTAATGACAAACTCCAGACCCGGTTTTTCATACGATCATCGTCCTGCTCATTTACGACCTCTCTTACTTTAGCCAGACCATGACCATAGTTGATAGAAAGTAAAACGTTTTTGAAGGCAAATCCGGCTGTTCCATTGATGCCATAATCAAAGCGTTTCATATAGTTCATACCAATAACTTCATTCAATTCCGGATCAGGTTCGTTTTTACCATCGCTTGTAAATTCGATTTTGTCTTCCGATTTCATCGATGCACCAAATATCCTGCCATCCATTTTACTTTTACCAGCAATACCAATAGCGGCATATGGACCCGCTCCCACGAAAAATTTTGATTCCTTATCTGCTAAAGGCAGATTTACAACCAGGTTAACCGGGATCTCAATGTACTTGGGATTTGCCGTAACGGTAAATTGATACGCCTGGGAGCTACTTCCATATTCTAATTTGGTACCCTTTCCTGTATAAAAAATTCCTGGTTGTAAAGACAACAATCCTGGTCCAATAGGAAGGTCTGCCATGATACCGGCATGGAAACTGGGTAATGCGCGTGAATCGTCTACAGCGCCATCACTGGTAACAGATACGTTGGCGTGATTATAACCGCCTTTCAGATAGAGTTTGTTGTCCTGCGCTTTCACTGCGGTTGTGATGGCTCCAACTGCCATCACCAGAATCATTTTCTTCATGTTAGTGATTGATTTATGGGTGTCAAAGTTAACGATAACGCACAAACGCAGAAACCATGCCATTACCTGTTAAAACTATTCAAAACCGATTTGTTGATTTTAACCGGATAAGTCTTTTTTAATTCCTGAATCCAGTCTTCTTCCAATTTTAATTGGTAATCGTTGAGGACATAACCCAGGGCATTTTCAAAATCGCGGGGCAGATTGGCTGGTAATTTTTCGATGCAATAAACAAACCCGAACTGTTCCGATTCTTCTATTTGTTGCGGATCGGTAACCCCTCCTGCTGCAAGTTTTGCAGCATCCAGTCTGAAAGGCAACTGATCATACTCATAACGGCCACTATCCGCCAACACGGTATTTCTAAAGCGGTTGATAATAGTATTCCAGTTCTGCGGTTGCGATTTCAGCTGGTTAAATACATTGGTTGCGGTTGCCTGATCGGAACAGGTAAACAGCATACCACGGAAACTCTCCTTCCATTTGTAACGATCCGCATGTTGGTTAAAATATTCCCGCATGCCTTTTTCATCCGTTGCTGCTTTGTCCCAGATTTGCTGCTGCATCGCTTCAAAAATGAGTGTGCCTTCCCGGAAGTCTTTTAATTGTGCGGCAAATTCGGGTCGATACATTTCGAGGTTATGCAGGTATTCCTGCATTACCTGCTGGCGAATAAAATTCTCCCTTTCCATTCCTTCAGAAGGCTGTTTTTCACCTGGTTCGCGTATTTCCGATTGCTCCTGCAGGTATAATTGAAACTCACCTTCCGTTAGTATTCTTCTGCCCATTGATGCAATTGGAGTAGAAGCGTTTCGTGTACCCTTTACCGGTAGTATTTTTAATCCTGTTAGCTTAACTGCTTTCAGGTAGGCAGCTTTATTCGCTTTTTGATACCGGTCTGATGCCAATACCCGATTTCTGATTTCCTCTTTGAATTCCTCCTTCAAACTTTCCGGGGCAAGCTGCCGGGACAGAAGTTTTATGATATGATACCCCTGGTTGCTTCGGTAAGGGGCACTGATTGATCCTGGTTTGTCCAGTTTTGATACCACTGCTTCGAAGGCAGGATCATAGGTTCCCGCCTGGAATGGTAACAGTTCTCCACCATTCTGATAACTTGCATTATCATTACTGAACTGATACACCAGTTTTTCAAAATCACCACCTGATTGTAGCACCTGGTAGAGTGAATCCGCTTTTTTACGGATACTTTCTTCTCCACCTTCAGGTACTTCCAGGAATAATTGTGCAATACTGGTTTTCCCCGTTGAGGACCGGCTATCCCGTATGTTAAAAATGTGAAAAGCCGCAGCGGACCGATAAACCGGGCTTACCCCGTTTACAGGAGTGGAATATGCCAGGTTTTCCAATTCATAGGGAAGTGTAAATACACTGATCCAGCCAATCAATCCTTTGTTTTGTTGTACGGCAGGGTCTTCACTGAATTGAAGCGCCACTTTTTCAAAGGGTACTCCTCTGTTTAAAGCAGTTTTCGCTTCGTTGATTTTTGCAGCCGCTGCAGTTGAATCATCACCAGCTGCAACATATATATGTGAGATCAGGCGTTCCGTGGTGGATCGTATCAGGGCTTCTTCAATCAATGCCTGTACCGTGCTGTCGTCGGTAACATACTGACCTGCTACCTGGTTACGAAATCGTTCCCATTCCATTTCCAGGGATGGCAATGTATCCAACTGTGCCTGGTAGGCCCATTGAATTTTCAACCGGTACCGGATATAGAGTTCCAGGTATTCTTCAAGTTCCTGGCGATCCGCTTTTTTATCCGGATTATTTTTTTGGAAAGCTTCGAGAAATTCCTGCCTGGAAACGGCATTGCCTCCATAGCTGAACAGCGTTTGTGCGTGCATGATAGCTGGCAACAGCAGCAAAACAGTTAGAAGCAGCAAAAAAGATTTTTTCCCATTCATTTGGATGCCTGCTTTTGTTGTTTCATCGAAATTACCTCATCCAATTGCTGGTAGGTGAGCTTTTTAGCGATGATTCGTTTCTGGTCATCCAGCAGGTATAAAACCGGGGTCTGATATACATCGTACAATTGACGGTAATTGGGCTTGCCTGCATCCTGTTCTTCTTTTCGTTGCTCAGGTGTCTGGTACACATGGATCCAGTCGTTCAGTTTGTGCTCTTTAATGAACTTTGTCCAGTTTTCTTTGCCTCCTTCCGTCATTACTCCATAGATTTTGATACCCTTGCTTTTCCATTTAGCCTGGTACATGGAATCGAGTTTGGGAACCAGCTCCTTACAATGCCCACAGGTAGGATCCCAGAAACAAATTACCGTATAACTTGCTTTTACTTCATAAAGTGGTCTGAGTTTACCCATGCTATCCACCAGCGGAAGGTCCCAGGCCGGATTGCCGATCAGGTTGGCCATTAGTGAATAGGCCCTGTCGGTCATATGTTTCCGGTATTTCTCGGTAAACCAGTCCACCTCCGGTTTTTCATTGATGTATTTTTCAAACAGATGAACATATACCGCATCCTGGCCCATGAATTCAGGCTGAATATATTTCTGAACGAAATGAGTGAGCAGAAAACGATACATGTTTTTACTGCTTCTTGCATACAGCAGCATATAATCAATCTCTTTTTTAATGGAATCCGGCTCCGGTGATACCAGGTTGCGGAAATAGCGCTCCAAACGGCTTTCAAAAAAAGGTGTTCGAACCAGGCGCTCATCGCTGAAACTGATATTGTCCCAGTAATGGTCCTTAAAATACTGGTAGGCCCAGGCCGTATCATAAACTCCTTTCGGGTGCCGGGCGGCGGGAGGGATAACCGGTTCCTGCAGTGCCGCAAACAGGGCGCTTAAAAAACTCTCCGGCGACTTACTGATATAATTCGACCGATATTCCTGAATAGCGGTATTCAATTGACCGATCTGCTGCTGAAGCGCAAGTGAATCCTTCCTGTTCGGAGCTGCCGCCAGCTGTTTCTGTAAGGCGAAGATTTCCTTGCCCCGAGATTGGATAAATCCGGTATAGGCCAGAAACTCATTATTGTCGGTACTCCCCGTGAACTTAACTTCATGTAACCGGGCCGTGTCAGCCTGTATGGAAAATCGCTGCTCTTTATCTACCAGCAATTCAAACAGAAATTCTTTTTTTGGAGAAACCATGATATAAATTCCTCCGGGCAGTGGTTTACTGCCTTTAAATGTAGCGGTACCATTCGGCTGAACCTGGGCTGAGTCAGCCAGGGCCTTTGTTTTGCCATAATGGTAGGCAAGGTAGAGGTATTGATTCTGGTAAGCATTCAGGCTTACTTTTATTTCATAGCCATTCGCTTCGCCCGACTGAGCAGGGGCTTGTCCGCAAATTCCCACCAGGCAGATAAACAGGATCCAGTTTTTCATTGGTTTCATTGACTGCTAATTTCACGAATTGGCCACAATAATATTGTGTTTACTTTTGCCGCATGCGTAAAAAGAACCTGCGACTGGAAAAATTAACAGTTGATGACTATGCAGCCGGGGGGAAATCATTGAGCCGGGTGGATGGGAAAGTGGTATTTATAGAGGGGGCTGTGCCCGGTGATGTGGTGGATGTACGCCTGAGTAAAAATAAAAAAGACTGGGCCGAGGGTCGTGTTGAACACTTTCACAGCTTTTCTGCCGACCGGGTGGAACCGTTCTGTGAACATTTCGGGATTTGTGGTGGATGTAAATGGCAGATGTTGCCATATGAAAAGCAATTGTTATATAAACAACAGGAAGTAGAACAGCAGCTAAGAAGGATAGGAAAAGTTGCCATTCCGGAGATTTCACCGATTCTGGGCTGTGAGGAGACACGGTATTACCGGAACAAACTGGAATTTACGGCCAGTAACCGGCGTTACCTGAGTGCGGAGGAAATCCGGACAAAGGAAGAAATCCTGCCCGAAAATGCCCTGGGCTTTCATGTTCCCAGGCTTTTTGATAAGGTGATCGATATCAATACCTGTCATCTGATGGCGGAACCGACGAATGCCATCAAGAATACCATCCGGGAGTATGCCGCTGCCAACCAGCTTGATTATTATGATATACGGGAACATAAAGGGTTTCTGCGGACCCTGCTGATCCGGGTGTTAACCACCGGAGAAGTGATGGTAAACCTGGTATTCGGACGGGAGGAGAAAAAGAAGCGGGAAGCACTGCTAAACCACTTGTTGAAACAGGTTCCCGGGATTACCACACTGTTGTACACGATTAACACCAAATTCAACGACAGTTTGCATGACCAGGAGCCGATTGTTTACTATGGTAAGGGATACGCGATGGAACAACTGGAAGATTTTCAGTTCAAAATCAGTCCGAAGTCCTTTTTCCAGACCAATACCCGGCAGGGAGAACGCCTCTACCAGATCACCCGGGATTTCGCCGAACTATCCGGGAAAGAAACTGTTTATGACCTGTATTGCGGTACCGGCAGCATCGGCATTTTTGTAAGCCGGAAGGCTGCAAAAGTGATTGGCGTTGAAGTAATTGAGGATGCAATCGCGGATGCCAAAGAAAATGCTGCGCTAAATCAAATCCACCATGCTGCTTTTTTTGCAGGCGATGTAGTGGATATTTGCAACGATGCTTTTTTTGAGGCACATGGCCAGCCGGATGTAATCATTACGGATCCTCCAAGAGCGGGAATGCATGAGAAACTTGTTCGGAAAATACTGGATATGGCTGCGCCTACAGTTGTGTATGTCAGTTGTAATCCTGCCACCCAGGCCCGCGATCTGAGTTTGCTTGATGAGGGATATATCGTTACAAAAGTGCAACCGGTGGATATGTTTCCGCATACACACCATATTGAAAATGTAGTTCAGTTAAAAAGGAGAAACTAGTATGAGGCAATTATCACCTATCGTCAAGAATATCATCATAGCCAATGTGCTGGTCTTTTTTGCCCAGTACCTCTTTCAGGATAAGGGATTTTTAATTGAGCGGTACGGCGCTCTCTTTCCATTGGATTCTCCCTTTTTCAAAATCTGGCAGCTGGTAACCTATATGTTTCTGCATGGTGGATTGATGCATATCTTTTTCAACATGTTTTCGCTGTTTATTTTCGGACCGATCCTGGAAAACCTCTGGGGACCAAAACGATTTTTTAATTTTTATATCATTTGTGGAATTGCAGCTGGTGTAGCACAGCTTTTTATTGATCCGAATTTTGATTTGGCGGTTGGAGCATCCGGGGCAATCATGGGGATTATGGCTGCATTTGCTTATCTCTTTCCAAATACAGAACTGATGCTTATGTTTATACCGGTTCCAATCAAGGCCAAATACCTGATTCCCGGTTTTATGGCATTGGATCTCTTTGGTGCTTTTGCACGGGTGGACGGCGATAATGTAGCACACTGGGCCCACCTGGGAGGAGCGCTTGCCGGATTTATACTGGTGCTGATCTGGAACAAAACAAATCGTAATACGTTTTATTAAGGGGGTAACCTATGAATTTGCAGCAACAAAGAAGCAGCAGGAGTATTCTGCTCGGAGCGGATGGAAACGCACTGGTGAACCTGGTAGTCGTGAATGCAGTGCTTTTTGTGCTGCTTAAATTTATCTATATCATTTATCAGTTAAGCGGAATGAACGTGAATTCCTTTGGACCAACCGTTCTGGATTGGTTCACGTTGCCCGCTTCCATTGAAAAACTGGCTACCCGTCCCTGGACACTGGTAACCTTTATGTTCACCCATGTGGAGATTTTTCATGTCCTGGCCAATATGCTTTGGCTTTGGATGTTTGGTTATATCCTTCAGGATATGACGGGCAATCGAAAACTGGTGCCTGTTTATCTGCTGGGTGGCTGGATAGGAGGACTGGTTTTTGTCATTTCCCATTACCTGGTTCCACATCCGGATGGCCAGGTGGCTGGTATTGCACTTGTAGGTGCCAATGCCTCTATTCTGGCAGTTGCAGTTGCTACTACATCTGTGGCTCCGGATTACCGTATCTTCCCTATGATCAATGGAGGCATTCCGCTCTGGATAATCACTGCAGTATATATCATTGTAAATTTTGCGGGCATGCCTGTTTCGAGTCCGGAGATGTACCTGGCACAGATTTCGGGAGGTGTAACCGGGTTCATGTTTATTTATCAGATGCGGAGAGGAAGGGACTGGAGTATTTGGATCAACCGGTTTTTCGATTGGTTCATGAATCTATTTAACCCGGATAAACCAGCGATTAAATCTAAAAAGAAGAAGGATAACTTCTTTTATAAAGTTAGTGGTCAGGCGCCCTTTAAAAAATATCCACATATAACACAGCAGCGAATTGATCAGATACTGGATAAAATCAATACAGAAGGCTACCATATGTTAACGGATGAAGAAAAAGATATTCTGAAAAGGGCAGCAAACGAAGAGGAGTTGTAATTTCGGAAATGCCTTTCCCATTGCGCAGAATCTCGAAAAAGTTATTGGTGGGGCTCTCTTTTATTATATGCCTGCTCTATGGACTGGCCTGTGTCTCTTCCTTTTTGCCCCCTTCAAAATACTGGTATATCGCTTTACTTGGTGTAGGATATGCGTTCCTGCTCTTTGCCGTACTGGGTCTGTTGATTTTCTGGATAGTGATTCGGAGTAAATGGGGGCTGTTGCCGTTGATTGTTCTCCTGTTAAGCTGGAAATCCATCAATGCATTTTTCGCGTTTCACCTGATGGCGCCATCTGTAATAACTAAACAGGAAGGCACCATTCGGATTATGCAATGGAATGTGGAACGATTTGGGCAAATGAAGCCCGGCACCAAAAAAAACCGAACCCTCCGGAAGCAGATTTTTGCCTATATCCGGATACAGGATCCTGATATTCTCTGTATGCAGGAGTTTTTTGAGTCAAATGACCCACAGCGGTTTAGTGAGAATATTCCCTTTTTCCGCGACAGTCTGGGATTCCGGTATTTCTATTATGCCATGGATCATCGCAGGCCTGATACAGCCTACGAACATGGTGTTGCCATCTTCTCCAAATTCCCCATCAAAAAAACCTTCCGTGGAAAATTTGATGGCCCGAAAGAGAAGAAAGCCAATGAAAGTTATATCTATGCGGACCTTAATATTAATGGTCAGATGATCCGGGTCATGACGACCCACCTGCAGTCCCTGCTTTTTACCGGAACGGAATTTCAGAGCCTGGAAGACATCAAAAAAGGCGATGACAGTACATTGGTTAAATCCGCCGGTATTTTCCGGAAATTCAGGCAGGCTTATGGTTTCAGGCAGGATCAGGCAAATAAAGTACGGCAGGAACTGGATAAAAGCCCCTATCCGGCTATTCTTACCGGAGACTTTAACGACCTTCCGCATTCTTATGTATATCGCCGGGTAAAAGGTAATTTTCAGGATGCGTTTACAAAAAAAGGGTTTGGCGTAGGAAGAACCTATTCTTCCATTTCTCCAACGCTCCGGATTGATTATACCCTGCTTGATCCGGCATTTGAAATTGTCCAATGCCGCAATCCGCATCCCCAGTTATCGGATCATTTCCCCCTGATAACTGATTTTCGTCTTCCGGATTCCACCCTCCTGTCAAAGTGAAATAATTCCCAATATATAATCTTTTACCCCCTACGTGCGTTATCCCTTTATTTTTGCAAGCAATCCATAAGATCATGGCTGAATTGAAAGTTTATAACTCGTACACAAGACAGAAAGAAGTTTTTGAACCCATCGTGCCGGGTTATGTTGGAATGTATGTCTGCGGACCAACCGTAAGTGGGGAAAGCCATCTGGGACATGCACGCCCTTATATCACCTTTGATGTATTGAACCGCTACCTGGTTCACCTTGGCTATAAAGTACGCTATGTGCGCAATATTACAGATGCCGGCCATTTTGAGGAAGAAGGCCGGGAAGCTGAGGACAAGATTTCCACCAAGGCCCAGATTGAAAAACTGGAACCGATGGAGCTGGTAACCAAGTACACCAACCTTTTCCATTGGGCGATGAAACAGTTCAATACGCTGGACCCCTCCATTGAGCCAACGGCCACCGGTCATATCGTTGAGCAGATTGAAATGATTAAAAAGATCATGGATGAAGGCTTCGCATATGAGCGTAATGGATCTGTCTATTTTGATGTTAAAAAATACGCAGAGCAATATCCTTACGGGAAACTGAGCGGGCGGGTAATGGAAGATCTGCTGGAAACCACCCGTGAACTGGAAGGTCAGGATGAAAAACAAAACAAACAGGATTTCGCTCTTTGGAAGGCGGCTCCACCTGAACATATCATGCGATGGGCAAGTCCCTGGGGGGAAGGCTTCCCAGGCTGGCATATTGAGTGCTCTGCCATGGCTACCAAATACCTGGGCAAAGAGTTTGATATACATGGTGGTGGTATGGACCTTCAGTTCCCACACCATGAGAGCGAAATCGCACAGAGTACTATCTGCAATAAACATGTTCCCGCCCGTTACTGGATGCATAATAACATGATCACCATTAATGGCCGGAAAATGGGTAAGAGCTATAACAACGTTATCAAACTGACCGAGCTTTTCAGTGGTACACATCCTCTGCTGGAACAGGCGTATCATCCGATGACGGTACGTTTCTTTATCCTGCAGACCCATTACAGAAGTACCCTTGATTTTGGAAATGAAGCCCTGCAGGCTGCACAGAAAGGCATGCGCCGTCTCTGGGATGCCTACCAGGTGTTGAGCGGATTCCGGCAGGTTGGTGGCGCTTCTGGTGCTGATGCAGAACTGGAAGCGAAAGCCAATAAACTGGTAGATGAATTCGATGAGTTCATGAACGATGATATCAATACCGCCAAGGTATTGGCTAATATGTTTGAACTGGTTCCCGTCATCAATGGAATGAAAGACAAACATATTGCTGCAGACGCGCTCTCAAAAGCCACCATCGAAAAAATGCAAAAGGCATTTAAAATATACCTGGAAGATATTTTCGGTTTGCAGGATGAACAGGCAGCAGCCGGACAGGATGGCAAACTGGATGGAGTGTTACAATTGCTGATCGATATCAGAAAAGAGGCAAAATCCAAGAAGGATTTTGCTACTTCAGATAAAATCCGCAACCAGTTGCAGGAATTAGGTATCTTACTGAAAGATGAGAAGGACGGTGGAGTCAGCATCAGCTATGCCTAATTAACCAGATATGAATAAATTAATCACGCTGTTTTTATTCAGTGTTTTAATGCAAACTAACATACAGGCACAAACGAATCAACAGCACCACAGGCAACTACGCCATGTGGTGCTGTTCTCTTTTAAGCCGGGCAGTAGTGCCGCTGATATCAAAAAGGTGGAGGATGCCTTTCGCGCCCTTCCTTCTAAAATTCCTGAAATCAAGGGGTTTGAATGGGGCCTGAATAATAGTCCAGAAGGGTTAAACCAGGGCTTTACGCATTGTTTCTTTCTCACATTCGATTCTGAAAAGGGCCGTGAAATTTATTTACCCCATCCGGCACATAAAGCATTTGGTTCCGTATTAAAACCTCATCTCGAGAAGGTATTGGTAGTTGATTATTGGACCGAAAAGTAAGAGAAGTCAGCACAGGTCAGGATGGTCAATCGCAACTTTCCCTGTTATTTACGTAGTCTAAACAGTCAACGATTGAATATGATTGCCAGAATATCCGGAAGTATCCTGCTGCTCCTGTTTTGCTCCTCCGTTTTAGCCCAGGTTTCCATCAGGAATCTTAAAACGGAAAGTCTTATCAATCCTTTAGGGGTGGATCATCCGCAACCCCGATTTAGCTGGCAATTAACGGGTACCCAAAGGGGAATAAGTCAAACTGCTTACCAGGTAGAGGTTCGGAAAGGAACCAGCAAAGGAAAATCTGTTTGGCAATCGGGAAAACAATTATCTGACAGCTCGGTATTGGTGTCGTATAAAGGAGCTCCTCTTGTTTCCGGAGAATCCTATTACTGGAGGGTCAAAGTATGGGACCAGCAGAACAAAGCCACCGCCTGGAGTGACTGGGCATACTGGCATACAGGTGCTTTTGAACCGGAATTCTGGAAAGCAAAATGGATTGGTGTAGCAACTGAGGAAGCCGGAAGACCAAGTCCTGTTCTGCGTCGTTCATTTGTTACAGGAAAGAAAAAGATCGAAACGGCTCATTTATACATTACTTCCCTGGGAATGTATGAAGCGCAATTAAATGGCAAAAGAGTTGGGGATGCTTATTTATCTCCCGGCTGGACCAGCTACGACAAGCGCCTTCAATACCAGGTATACGAGGTAAGTAACTTATTGCAACCAGGCGAAAATGTTACAGGTGTTAGTTTGGGTAGTGGCTGGTACAGAAGTTATATCGGTTTTGCCGGGCAGAACGATTTTTATGGCAGGGAGCTGGCTTTGCTCTGCCAGTTAAAGATCACGTATAGCGATGGTAGTTCTGATTGGATCCTTTCAGATGAAAAATGGAAAAGCAACACGGCGGAAGTTCGGGCATCCGAAATTTATCATGGTGAAACAATTGATAATAACCGGTTGCTGAAGGGATGGGCTGCTCCTGGATTTAATGACAATAACTGGACACCGGTAAAATTAATGCCGGCCTATTCAAAAGCACTGGTTGCTACCCAGAACGAACCGATCAGAAAAAGAGAAGTATTACAGCCAGTGAAATTCATCACTACCCCCAAAGGTGAAAAAGTACTCGACTTCGGTCAGAACATGGTTGGCTGGGTAAAGGTGAAAGTTCGGGGTAACAAAGGTGATACGATTTCCATTTATCACGCAGAAGTATTGGATAAAAAAGGAAATTTTTACACCGAGAATCTGCGTTCTGCGAAACAATTAAATCAGTTTATATTATCCGGTACCGGTTTGGAAGAATTTGAACCCCGGTTTACGTTTCAGGGTTTCCGTTATATAAAAATTGAAGGCTTGTCAAAAGATCCTGATCCCGCGGATTATACAGCATATGTACTGTATTCTGATATGGAAAAAGCCGGAGAATTCGAAACCTCGAATCCATTAATCAATCAGTTGCAGAAAAATATTCAGTGGGGTCAGCGGGGGAATTTTCTGGATGTGCCTACTGATTGCCCCCAGCGGGATGAGCGACTTGGCTGGACGGGCGATGCACAGGCCTTTTATCGCACTGCCACTTTCAATTTTGATGTACGTGCCTTTTTCTCCAAATGGCTGAAAGACCTTTCGCTGGATCAGCTTCCTAACGGTGCGGTTCCCTTTGTGGTTCCTAATGTACTGGGCGAAGGTGCAGTAGGTTCTGCGGGATGGGCTGATGCGGCAACCATCATTCCCTGGCAGCAATGGGTGGTTTATGGCGATCTGCGAACGCTAACTGAACAATATCCAAGTATGCAGGCATGGTTGAAGTTCATGCGTAGTAAAAGCAATAAGAATTTGTGGAATACCGGTTTTCATTTTGGCGACTGGCTGTTTTATCGTCCGGATGATGATACGGATGGCCGTTCAGCCATTACAGATAAATACCTGATTGCACAATGTTTCTATGCATATAGCGTACAGCTAACGATACAGGCGGCGGAAGTATTGGGAAAAACGGAAGATGCAGCGAATTACAGGTCACTTCTGAACGATATAAAAAAAGCATTTCAGCAGGAATATGTAACACCAAATGGGCGGCTGGTTTCATCTTCACAAACTGCATATGTGCTGGCTCTCCAGTTTGATATGCTGCCTGAATCCTTGCGGCAGCAGGCAGCCAACCGTCTCGCAGAAAATGTGAAATCGTATGATAATCACCTTACTACCGGTTTCCTGGGAGCACCCTACCTGTGTAAGGTATTGTCCCGTTATGGACATGAAGAGCTGGCTTATACCTTATTGCTGCAGGAAACCTATCCCTCCTGGTTATACCCGGTAAAGATGGGTGCTACTACCATTTGGGAGCGTTGGGACGGGCAAAAACCAGACAGCAGTTTTCAGAATGTGGGTATGAACTCCTTTAATCACTATGCCTATGGCGCGATTGGGGAATGGATGTATGAGTATATTACCGGAATACAGGCAGATCCTTCGAATCCGGGTTTTAAACATTTTATTGTTATGCCTCATCCGGGCGGCAAGCTGACCCATGCAAAAGCCAGTTTGCAGACAGCTTATGGGGGATTGGCAGCAGGTTGGAAAATGGAAAATGATCGGCTGATTATGGATATAACAGTACCTCCCAATACCACTGCAACAGTGTACTGTCCAACCACCACTGCAGCAAATATTACGGAATCGGGAAAGCCCTTATTGGGCCGGACAGATCTGGAGCCATTGGGCACTGTCAAGGGAATGATACCGGTGCGGATAGGTTCCGGCAGGTATCAGTTTGAATGCAGAAACTGAATTCAGGTTCACCGTCAAACTTGAATTATATTTAGGTGCCAAAATACCGGAGATCTATGCAACGATTCATTATTTTACTGCTGATCCTTGGATGTACTAACTGTATAGGATATGCGCAACAGGTAATTAAATTATACAATGGGAAAGCCCCCGGTTCCGAAAGCTGGAACTGGGAGGAGAAATACCTGGAAAAAAGTTCCTGGCAGACTCCGGTAGTTTATAATGTTACAGAACCCAGCATCACTGTATATCCCGCACCTGCAGGCAATAACACCAACACGGCGGTGATTATAGCTCCTGGCGGAGGTTTTCACGCACTCTCGATTAACAGTGAGGGTATTGATGTTGCCAAATGGTTAAATACAAAAGGAGTTACTGCTTTTGTGTTGAAGTATAGATTGGTTAAAAGTCTTACAGATGAACCTACCATTGAAATGGGCAAGGCTATTTCCGGAAATGGTGCAGAGAAATACGATTATGCAACAGTGCTGCCAATGACCATGGCAGACGGATTGAAAGCGGTTGAGTATGTACGTGAGCATGCGGATGAATTTAAAATAGCAAAGAACCGGATTGGGTTTATGGGTTTCTCCGCGGGAGGAAATGTAACAATGTCTGTTGCCTATAACGCAGAAGAAAAAAACCGTCCGGATTTTATCGTACCGGTTTATGCGTATACAGGAAGACTACCCGGAAAAACTACGGTGCCAGCTGTTCCTATGCCGGCTTTTGTAATTGCTGCATCGAACGATAACCTGGGATTGGCTCCGCACAGCGTTGATATTTACAACAAATGGCTGGCTGCCAAACAACCGGTAGAGTTACATATGTTTGAAACTGGCGGACATGGATTCGGAATGCGTAAGCAGAACCTGCATACCGATACCTGGATGGAAAGGGTGGCCGACTGGATGGCAGAACATGGCTGGCTATGGCCTGTAAATCCAACCGGATGGAAAGCGAATACCGACTATAAAGGATGGAAAAAGAACAGCATGGAGCAGGAGCTTTTAAATAAAAATGATTGGGCAAATTTCCGCAGGTATTCAAAAGATAATGAAACGCTGGGTGCACCCAAAGCCAGTGAACAAAGAGTAGTATTCATGGGCAACTCAATTACGGAAGGATGGAAGAATAGTCGCCCTGATTTTTTCACAGGTCGTGCTTACATTAACCGTGGTATTAGCGGGCAAACCACACCCCAGATGCTGTTGCGTTTCAAACCGGATGTTGTTAACCTTAAAGCAAAAGCAGTAGTGATTCTGGCAGGTATAAATGATATCGCGGGTAATACCGGGCCTATGACTATTGAGCAGACCTTTGATAACATTGTTTCCATGGCAGAGATAGCGAAAGCCAATAATATAAAAGTGGTTCTTTGTTCAGTGTTGCCAGCCTATGATTTTCCATGGAGCCCTGGCAAGGAGCCTGCGGGAAAAGTAATTGCACTGAATGCACTGTTAAAAGAGTATGCCAAAAAGCAGGGACTGGTGTATGTGGATTTTTTTGCTGCAATGGCAGATGAACGCAAGGGATTGCCGGCTCACCTGGCAAACGATGGTATTCATCCAACAGAAGCAGGATATAAAATCATGGAGCCTTTGGTAGAAAAAGGAATAGCGGAAGCGTTGAAGAAAAAATAATCAGAGTGAGGGTCGCAGGGTGAGTTTAAAGGGTACTTCAATTTCACTAAGCTGATTGTCGAGAATCATTCGGGCAGTGGCTTCAGCCATTGCTTTAAAATCAGTAGAGATAGTGGTTATGCCATTCAGAATAAATCGTTTGAGTGGCGTTTCATTATAAGAAATGATACCCACATCCTTTCCTGGTTGCCATTGCATCTGTTGAACCTTATCCAATAAAACCACGAGGTCCTCTTCCATCAGGTTGATATAAACTTCTCCTTTGGAAATAGGTTCTTCCTTGATGTTGGAAACAACCTTGTACTGGAAGGCGTATTCACGGCAGAAATGAAGGAAGCCTTTCAGTATTTCATCGGGGAAATAAGTATAGAATGGGAAAATGATTTTAATGGTATCATACCGTTGAAGTGCGGGTAATGCCTCAACCAGGGCGGAAAATAAATCGCGTTCAAAATTTTCATATACGGCACCGAAAGGTCGGTTAATGCCTGCGATCTTTTTGTCGAGCAGTATGAGATGAGGGTTGTCAATCGCATTGATTTCCTGGTAAGCCAGTTCGCCGCCTTCGAGAAAATGTGGGATGATCACACAATGTGTGTAATCGTTTTTGAGATTTTTTAGTAGCTGTTTGAAAAGACTGTAATCATTATTATAAATATAAAAATCGATTGCTGCTTTTTCTCCAAGCATTGATACCAGTGTATCATATATGATTTTTTTGTGTGAGCTGAGTTTGTTGAATAAGAGAAATACGCGGATAGTTTGAGTAAAATCCGTTTTGATGATGAAATAACCTTTCCCAGGTACAGAGCCGATGATCCCCATCTGCTTAAGGTGCCGGTAGGCTTTTTCAGCAGTATCACGGGATATATCAAGTTCGTAGCTGAGTTCATTGATGGAAGGTAGAGGATAGTCCGTTGTGATTCCACCTGATTCAACAGCTTTTAGGAGTGAACTGATGAGTTGCTGGTATTTTGGAGTTACTGAACGATCATCGATTTTGATATAGCGGTATATGTTATCAGAATCCATAAGACTGTAAAAATAGACAATAGGGGTGAGAAAGCGAATTGGATAGGTATACAATTAGTAAACAAGAGGTTTAGAATATGTATACAAAATTTGTATATTAGCACGTACTAGTATAAGAGTATTCCCGCTTTTTAAGAGGTTTTCGTATATGCCACCCGGTCAGAATAATTGTTCTTTTCAGCAGGATTGTATAGATAAAAACTCTTTCAATTTTGGTAGTTTTATTCAAATTTAATACTTAAGCATGCAACGATTCCTTGGCTGGACTCTGGTTATGGCACTTTCAGGTTTGATTTTTTCCTGTAATTCCCGTTCCGGTAAACCCAAAATTCTGGTCTTTAGCAAAGCATCCGGTTTCTATCACAATTCAATTCCGGAAGGAATGACAGCCATTCATAAGCTCGGAGCTGAAAATGGTATCGAAGTTGATACCACAGTGGATGCTTCCTATTTTAATACAGACAGCCTGGACAAGTATTCAGCCGTTGTATTTCTGAGTACAACAGGTGATGTGCTGGATCATCGTCAGGAGGTTGCATTTGAGCGCTATATTCAGGCTGGTGGCGGATTTGTGGGTATTCATGGTGCCGCCGATGCCGAATATGACTGGGGTTGGTATGGTCGTATGGTGGGCGGCTATTTTGATGAGCATCCCGGCATGTCCGACACTTTCCCCAACGTACAGGAGGGAATTTTGTTAGCAAAGGATGCCAACCATCCGGCAACTGCCAACATTCCCGCGGAATGGAAAAAAGTGGATGAATTCTATCGCTTTAAGAAAAAAAATGAAAAGGTTAAGGTATTGCTGACTATCGATGGAAAATCGTACAGCAATGGCCGTTATCCCGAGGAGTCTCCCATTGCATGGTATCATGATTATGACGGAGGTCGCGCTTTCTATACCGCCCTCGGTCATACGAAGGAATCTTTCCAGGAAGAAAATTTTCTTAAACACCTGCTGGGTGGTATTCAGTATGCCATCGGTGGAAATAAAAAACTGAACTACTCAAAGGCAAAAACGCTGGAACTTCCCGATGAAGACCGCTTCACCAAAACCATGCTGGTGAATGGTCAGTTCTTCGAGCCGACTGAAATGACGGTGCTGCCCAACCTGGATATCCTGATCGCACAACGTCGTGGTGAAATCATGATGTATAAGCAGAGAGACAGCTCGCTGAAGCAAGTGCTCTTCCTGGATGCTTACTATAAAGCGAATTCCGGTGCAAACGTGGAGGAAGGTGTGCTGGGTCTTCAGGCCGATCCCAATTTTGCTAACAACAAACATGTTTTTGTATTCTATAGTCCCGCTGAGAAATCAGTAAACCGTTTGTCACGTTTCACTTTTGAGAACGATACGCTGATCAAAGAAAAAGTGGTGCTGGAACTGTTTTCAGATCGTGAGATCTGTTGTCATACAGGTGGTTCAATCACCTTTGATAGTGAAGGATTGCTGTATGTTTCGACAGGTGATAATTCAACTCCGTTTGATGAGCCGAAGCAGCCTTATGTGAACAATGGTTATGCGCCTTTGGATGATCGTCCCGGCCACCAGCCATATGATGCCCGCCGTACCTCCGGTAACGCGAATGACCTGCGTGGTAAGATTCTGCGAATCCGCGTGAAGGAAGATGGCAGCTATGAAATTCCCGATGGCAACCTTTATCCGGTTGGAACCGAGGGTACCCGTCCTGAAATTTATGTTCAGGGTAACAGGAACCCCTACCGTATTTCAGTAGATAAGAAAACCGGTTTCCTCTATTGGGGTGAAGTGGGGCCGGATGCGGGTTCTGACAGTTTTGATGTTCGCGGACCGCGTGGTTATGACGAAGTGAACCAGGCTCGTAAGGCCGGGCATTTCGGATGGCCCTATTTTGTGGCGAACAACAAACCCTATTGGGAATATGATTATGCAACCGGAAAGAAAATTCAACTTTTTGATACTAATAAACCGGTAAATAATTCTCGCAACAACACAGGTATTAGAGAATTACCACCGGCTCAACCAGCCTTTATCTGGTATCCCTACGCGGCTTCACCTGATTTCCCGCAGGTGAAAACCGGTGGACGTAATGCGATGGCGGGTCCGGTGTACTACACAGACATGTATCCTGCAGCTACCCGTCTGCCAGATTATTATAATGGTAAACTGATCATTTGGGACTGGATCCGCGGTTGGGTTAAAGCTGTTACCATGCTGCCCAATGGCGATTTCGACAAGATGGAACCCTTCCTGGATCATATCCGTTTCAACAGTATGATTGATATGGAAGTGGGACCGGATGGAAAACTCTATTTCATCGAATACGGTGATGGGTGGTTCACCAAGAACCCCGATGCCGGTTTGGGAAGAATCGATTACAACGGTGGCAACCGTGCACCGAAAATTGGATCGCTGCAACTCGACAAAACTTCGGGCAAGCTGCCGCTGACGGTGACTGCTACAATAGAGGCAAGAGATCCCGAAAATGATAAAATGACTTACACCTGGAATCTGGGTGGTGGCGTAACTAAAGAAACCAAAGAACCGACTATTTCGCATACATATGATAAGGTTGGCGACTATGAGATATCAGTGGAAGTGAAAGATGCCAAAAACGCTCTCGTGAAAGCTGTTCCTATGACGGTTCATGCCGGTAACGAAGCTCCTGAAGTACAAATTCGCGTGCAGGGTAACCAGCAATTCTATTTTCCGGGAACTCCCATAAAGTATGAAGTGTCTGTAACGGATAAGGATGATCCCAACGCGGGATCTGATCCGGCGGATATTTATGTTTCTGCCGATTTTGTGGAAGGCTATGATAAAGCCGGTGCAAATCTGGGTCACCAGGTTGTGTCTGAAATGGTGATCGGAAAGGGTCTGATTCAGGGCCTGGATTGTAAATCCTGTCACAAAGACAATGAGAAATCCATTGGTCCGGCTTATGCCGATGTGGCTAAGAAATATGCAGGACGTGGTGATGCTGGTAACTATCTGATTGAAAAAATCATGAAAGGTGGTGCTGGTGTTTGGGGTGAAGTGGCCATGCCTGCACACCCAGATCTCAGTAAGGAGGATGCACGGAAAATCGTGTCCTATATCCAGTCGCTCAATGCAGCGGATAAGGCTAAATCGCTGCCTGTTAATGGAACGCTGCAACCCGGACTGGGCAAAGAATTGAAGTTTAACACGGCCATGGTGATTTCTGCAACCTATACTGATAAGGGTGCTAAAGGAGCGAAACCGCTTTCCGGTGCTGCGAGCGCTACGCTGCGCTATCCCACGCTGTATCTGCAGGATGCTAACATTTTTAATGATTACAGTTTGTCGAGAGACGGCGGCAACTACTATTTTGATATTCCGGACAAAAAAGCCTGGTTCGGTGTTCCGAATGTTGATCTCATCGACGTTAAAAACTTCCAACTTAAGCTCGACTGGATGAAGGTTCCGACTCAGGAAGTTGTGTTCGAACTTCGCCTCGATGCACCGGATGGTAAACTGCTTGGTACTGCACGTCTTAGTACAAATCAGCCTCCGCTGAAGAAGGGCGTTAATGGTAAAGGCACACTTACAGCCAAATTTGAGCCGGTAACAGACGGTAAATTGCATACGGTTTACGTGGTTACCTATCCGGATGGCGAAGGCACTTATTCATTAGTAGCAATTGAAAACATTATTTTCCTTAGTAAATAAAATCAGAATCGATCCGATACAATATGAGAAAGTTTGAGATAATGGGAATGGTGGCGTTGATTATGTTCGCTTTTCTGCCCGTACTTGCACAAGAGAACCTGAAACTTGGTGGTAGAATTTTAAAGAGTGATAGCCGCCCCCTTCCCAATGTGGAAATAAGAATTTTAAACAGTACCCAAACACAGTTTTCAGACAAGGAGGGACAGTTTGCTTTCGATGGATTGTCCTCGGGGAAATATGAACTGGAATTTTCTGCAGGCGGATTTGCATCCACTATCCTGCAGGTGGAACTGACTGCCTCCCGCACCGACTTTGTTGTTCGTTTGCAGGAGGCCGTTAGTCAGCTCGACGAGGTAGTCGTGAGTGCTGATAAAAAGGAGCAGCGGCTTATGTCTCTGCCTTATAGTATCAGTATACTATCAGGCCGCCAGGTGAATGACTACCGATTATGGAATACCCGCGAGCTGACTGGCATAATACCCAATTATTTTGCCGGGCATTCGGGTGATGACAGAAATGTAGTTGGTATTCGTGGCATTACTACAACATCCTATGATCCCGCAGTGGCGGTGTATGTGGATGGCGTTAATCAGTTCAGCCTGGATACTTATATCCCGCAGCTAAATGATGTGGAGCGCATAGAAGTGTTGCGTGGACCACAGGGAACTTTATATGGCCGCAATGCGATGGGTGGTGTTATCAATATCATTACAAAACAACCTTCCAATAAAACAAGGGCCTTCGTTGAACTGACCAATGGCAATTATGATCAGTTCAGGTATACGGCAGGTGTTCAGACACCCCTTGTGAAAGATCGTTTGTATTTTGGAGCAACCGCTTTGATCCAGGGTCGTGATGGCTATTACACCAATGAGTTCAACAATAAAAGTTTTGATGAACAACAAACCATCAGCGGGAATTATTTTCTCAAATATCGCCTGAATCAGCATTGGTCTGTTACTGCTAACTATAAACACCAGAATAACCGGAACTGGGGTGCTTTCCCCCTGGTGAACGGAGTGGAAACTGCTTTGGAAGAGCCGTATAAACTCAGTCAGAATGCAGTAGGTAAAATGATTGATAATACCCAGAATGCCAGCCTGGCTGTGCAACACCGTTCTGATAAGCTTTTATTCAGTTCGCAAACAGCCTTTCAGAAAAACTATCGTTATTACAATTCTCCATTGGATGGTGATTTTTCTCCATTGGATGCGGTTTCCATTATCAATGATTATGGAAAAGCGTATAACAAGGTTAGTGTGTGGACCCAGGAGTTCCGTTTAAGTAATATACCAGCGGGTTCACGTTTGAATTGGACGGCTGGGGCTTACCTGTTTTCGCAGCAGGCGCCGGTAAAACAGGCAACCTATTTTGGAGAAGATGCCGGGCTGATTGGGTCGCCTATGACCAATTTCTCTTCCATAACTACGTCCAAAGCAAGCAACCGCGGATTGGCATTCTTTGGTCAGCTGGAATATGCGATATCAGAAAAGTGGAATGTGCTGGCAGGATTGCGTTATGATTATGAATCCAAGAAACTGAATGTACTGGGAGAGTTCCAGCCGGAAGGTGCTGACCCGATAGTTACCCGTCCGGATACCTCCGCGAAGGCCGGCTTTTCCGCGCTTTCTCCAAAACTGGGCATTAGTTATGAAGTAAATGAACAAGGAAGACTTTTTGCCAATTTCACACGAGGTTTCAGAACCGGAGGATTAACCAGCCTTGGATCGGATCCTTCGCAACCACTGTTGTTTTCATATAAACCTGAATACAGCTCGAACATAGAATTGGGTTTCCGTCAGGAATTGTGGAATCGCAAACTACGGTTAGGCATTACCGTTTTCTATACCGAGCTTACGGATGCACAGGTACCAACACTGGTGTTGCCGGATGCGATAACCATCACGCGGAATACTGGCAAACTGGTGAGTCGCGGTTTTGAATTCGAACTTTCTTCAAAGCCATTTAAAGGATTACAGGTTGATTATAATTTTGGAACTACCCGTGCCAAATACAGTTCACTCAAGGTTTCCAGCAACGGTGATGAAGTAAATCTCAGTGGCAGACGCCAGATCTTTACACCAGCAGTTACTTCCATGCTCGCCGTTCAATATGAGCGGATCGTATTTCCCAAAGCACATTTGGGCATACGGGTGCGGGGAGAATGGACCTATCTTGGCGAACAGTACTTCAATTTATCGAACAGTATCCGGCAATCGCCTTACCAGTTGCTGAATGCAAGGGCCGGGATTTATACGCGCCGTTCGGAATTTTATTTCTGGAGCCGGAATATCACCGACCAGCAATATATTTCCTATGCCTATGATTTTGGGGCGGTTCATATTGCGCCCCCTGCTACCTATGGGCTGACCTACCGGTATTCCATTAATTAAATTCCTGCCGGAGTTTATACGCCTTTGGAGGATGACACCGGTCGGGTGACTGCAGGACAGTTGAACAACAACTGTCCTGTATTTTTAATATATGCAAGCCATATTAGGAGTACTGTTTCACTTTATAGGGGGTTTTGCCTCCGGCAGTTTTTATATACCATACAAAAAAGTTAAGGGTTGGTCCTGGGAAACCTACTGGTTGATCGGCGGATTATTTTCCTGGCTGATTGTTCCGCCTTTGGCGGCCTGGATTACGATTCCGGGTTTTGCAGGCATCATCGCAGAAACAACATTCCCAACCCTTGCTTTAACTTATTTTTTCGGGATGCTCTGGGGGATCGGCGGCCTCACCTACGGCCTGGGTGTTCGCTACCTGGGAGTGTCTCTAGGAAGCAGTATCATCCTCGGGTTGTGTATGGTATTTGGTGCGCTGATTCCTGCGATTTATTACCAGTTTAATCCGGGTTCCGGCAAGGATACCATTGGCATGCTCACCGGCAGTTATTGGGGATTAACCATTTTAGCTGGATTGGCGATTTGTATACTCGGTATTATCTGGTGTGGTAAAGCTGGTATGCAAAAGGAAAAATTTCTTCAGTCCGCTACTACTGATAAAATTGCCAGCAACGAATACAAATTTGGAATCGGATTGCTGGTTTCGATTATCAGTGGTGTTCTGAGCGCCTGTTTCAATTTCGGGCTGGAAGCAGGGAAACCCATGGCAAACACGGCCAATGAAATCTGGAAAGCTGCCAATGCCGGCCAGGGAGAATTTCTTTATCAGAATAATGTGACCTATGTGGTTGTTTTATGGGGCGGACTCACCACCAACCTGGTATGGTGTCTGATCCTGAATTATCGCAATAATACTTTTGGGGATTATACCAGTAAAACAGTTCCCCTAGGCAGGAATCTCCTGTTTTGCGCGATGGCCGGAACCACCTGGTTCCTCCAGTTTTTCTTTTATGGAATGGGTGAAAGTAAACTGGGCAATGGTCCCAGTTCCTGGATCCTTCACATGGCATTTATCATTCTGGTGGCGAATGCATGGGGCCTAATTCTTAATGAGTGGAAAGGCACCCCTGTTAAAGCACGCAGAAATGTTATCATCGGAATTTTACTGATTATACTTTCAGTATTGGTAGTTGGTTATGGCAATTCAACTCGAACCTGATCATTTATTTGAAACTTATATATGACAATCCCGACAGATCAATTTAAACATGTCAATTATTTATGGGACGCTGAAAAAGCAGCTTCCCTGGAGGGCGATGAAGTTGCCCTGTTATTATACCGCTCCAATTTACTGGGTGCTGATCTTCGGATAACCAATTATGGTGGTGGTAATACCTCCTGTAAACTCTTGCAAGCTGATCCGCTTTCAGGTTCTGCAACAGAGGTAATGTGGGTTAAAGGATCGGGAGGTGATATAGGTACTTTGAAAAAATCCGGCCTGGCTGCCCTGTATGTGAACCGGCTGCATCAACTGGAATCCGTATACAAAGGGATTGAGATGGAAGATCAGATGGTGGAATTATTCAATCATTGCATCTATGATCTGAACAGCAAAGCGCCTTCTATTGATACACCTTTGCATGCTTTTTTGCCGTTTAAACATATCGATCACCTCCACCCGGATGCCGCAATCGCGATAGCAGCAACTAAAGATGGAAAGAAGATAACCCAGGAGTTATTTAATGGAAAAATCGGATGGGTGGACTGGCAACGTCCCGGATTTGATCTTGGATTAAAATTACGTCAATGCCTAACCGAAAATCCTGGGATACGTGGAATCATGCTGGGTTCACATGGTTTATTTACCTGGGGTGATACGTCCTTTGAATGTTATGTCAATACCCTTGAAGTAGTAGAATTATGCGCGAAATTTATTGAACAGCAGGTCGCAGAAAAAGGGCAACCATTCGGCGGTACTAAAATTAATGCTTCATCAAAAGAAGTCCGGCATAAACAGGCAGCATTACTGGCACCTGTTTTACGTGGATTTTGCAGCAGCCAGGTTTCCATGGTAGGCCACTTTACGGATGATGATCGCGTACTGCAATTTATCAATTCGGTTGACCTTGACCGTTTGGCACCAATGGGCACCAGTTGCCCGGATCATTTTCTGAGAACCAAGATCAGTCCGCTTGTGCTTGAAATAGCACCAGATGCAGATTTGAGCAATACGGAATTGCTTCGCCAGCAGTTGGCTCCCGCTTTTGAAACCTATCGGAAAATGTATTCGGATTATTATCAGGCTTGTAAGCATGCTGATAGTCCGTCTATGCGCGATCCCAACCCGGTAGTGATTCTGTATCCAGGCATCGGGATGTTCACTTTTGCCAAGGACAAACAAACAGCCCGGGTAGCAGCGGAATTTTATATCAACGCGATTAATGTCATGCGGGGCGCAGAAGCCATCAGTGCATATACAGCTCTCCCAAGACAGGAAGCATTTAACATCGAATACTGGTTACTGGAAGAAGCCAAACTACAGCGAATGCCCAGGCCCAAAGTACTGACCGGTAAAATAGCACTCGTCACGGGAAGTGCGGGGGGCATCGGTAAAGCCATCGCAAAAAAATTCGCTGAAGAAGGTGCCTGTGTAGTGTTAAATGATTTGAATGATGATCGGCTCCAAAAAACCGAATCGGAATTTGTCAAGCTCTTCGGTATTGACCAGGTCAGATCGGTTGTTCTTGATGTAACGGATGAAGTTTCCATCCATGCTGCCTATGAAAATGCAGCATTGCAATTCGGTGGAGTAGACATTATTGTCAACAATGCCGGCATAAGTATTTCCAAATCAATAGCAGAACACAGTCTGGAGGAATGGGATCGTCTTTATGACATCCTGGTAAAGGGTCAATTCATGGTGTCAAAAGCGGGAATTGGCATTCTTCGCAAACAGGCCATGGGTGGTGATATTGTGAATATTGTTTCCAAAAATGCGGTAGTGGCGGGTCCGAATAATCCGGGATATGGATCTGCGAAAGCTGCGCAGGCACATCTCACCAGATTAATGGCGGCTGAATTGGGTGCAGATAAAATTCGGGTGAATTCGGTGAATCCGGATGCCGTAATTGCAGACAGCAATATCTGGTCAGGCGGATGGGCCGAAGGAAGGGCAAAAGCCTATGGTATTTCGATTGAAGAACTTCCTGCCTATTATGCGAAAAGAACCCTGCTGAATGAAATTATTGTTCCTGAAGATATTGCCAACGCCTGTTTTGCATTCGTGGGTGGATTATTAAAAAAATCAACCGGAAATGCGCTCAATGTAGACGGTGGCGTAGGAATGGCGTTTCTTCGCTAAGGATTGTTCGAAAAAAGATAACTTACAGAAAACGATTGAATATGCTGTTGAATGGTTCCATCATAGAAAAACACAATGAACAACGGATGCGCCGGCATCAATTAAAGCTGGCTTCCTTGAAGGATGAATTTTCGCAAACAGAACAAATTATTCAGCAGGTAGCAGCTTTCCAGGTCGCGATACCCAGTTGGGCCTTAGGAACGGGAGGTACAAGATTCGGTCGTTTTTCAGGTGGTGGAGAACCCCGTTCACTCGAAGAAAAAATGGAAGATATCGGATTGCTGCATCAGCTCAATCGTTCCAGTGGTGCAATTTCATTGCATATTCCCTGGGATATTCCCCAGGATCCGGCAGCCATCCGGCAATTAGCTCAGGAATATGGATTAAAATTCGACGCTGTTAATTCGAATACGTTTCAGGACCAGCCTGGTCAGACACTTAGTTATAAGTTCGGATCATTGCAGCATGTAGATAAAAACGTACGTAAGCAGGCAATTAATCATAACATTCAGGTAATCCAACAGGGTGTTGAACTTGGCTCCAAAGCCATTACAGTTTGGCTTTCCGATGGATCCTGTTTCCCGGGCCAATTGAATTTCAGGGGAGCATTTGAACGCACACTGGAAAGTTTAGGAGAGATTTACCAGGCACTGCCTTCGGATTGGAAAATATTTATTGAATACAAAGCATTCGAACCAAATTTTTACAGCATGACAGTAGGGGACTGGGGCCAGTCTTTACTCTATGCATCAAAGTTGGGACCGAAAGCCTATACACTTGTTGATCTTGGACATCATTTGCCCAATGCGAATATTGAACAGATCGTAGCACTGCTGCTGATGGAAGGAAAACTGGCAGGATTTCATTTCAACGACAGTAAATATGGTGATGATGATCTCACCGTGGGAAGTATCAATCCGTACCAGTTATTTTTGATATTCAACGAACTGGTGGAGGGTATGAATGCAAGAAATATGAATCATGTCACTGACCTTGGTTGGATGATTGATGCCTCACACAATGTAAAAGATCCGCTGGAAGATCTGATGCAATCTGTTGAAGCTATCCTGGTTGCCTATGCGCAGGCATTATTGATTGACACACCGGCGCTGAAAGAAGCGCAGGAAGCGAATGATGTGGTGCGATGCCAGGAAATCTTACAGGCCGCTTTTCGTACAGATCTTCGACCACTCGTTGCGGAAGCACGAATCAGGAATGGCGGGGCTTTGGAACCGCTTGAACTATTCCGGTCAGAAGCGATAAGGACTTCATTAATTAAAAAAAGAGGTGAGAAATCTGTAGCTACCGGACTATAATAAGACTGCATGAGCCCCATAGCCGTAACAGCTATTTTCGATATTGGTAAAACCAATAAAAAACTCCTGGTGTTTGATGAACAACAGCAGGTGGTAGATCAGTACGCTGAACGGATCGGAGAATTAACAGATGAAGATGGTTTCCCCTGTGATGATCTGATGGCAATTCGCCGTTTTATCTTTACAGGATTAGATAGAATCTTGGCTAACCAAAACCTGAAATTAAAGGCAGTCAACTTTTCTGCCTATGGAGCCAGCCTCGTTTACCTGGACGAAAACGGCGAGCCATTAACACCACTCTACAATTATTTAAAGCCCTATCCTGAAGAACTCGCAAAGGGGTTGTTTGAAAAAAACGGGGGACAGGAATCCTGGTCGCGGGAAACAGCATCTCCCTATCTCGGAAGTCTGAATTCCGGGTTACAGTTATACCGGCTAAAAATGCAACAACCGGAATTGTTTGAACGAATAAATTTCGCGCTTCATCTGCCGCAATATTGTTCTTATTTGCTGACCGGACTCCCCAGTACAGATCCTACCAGCATCGGTTGTCATACCGGTTTGTGGAATTATGAAAAAATGGACTACCACGAATGGGTCAAACGGGAAGGATTAACCGAAAAACTGGCTCCCCTGTTTCCTGCAAACTATAAAGAAAGAGTTCGCTATAGGGGCGAAACTTTCTGGTGTGGGATAGGTATGCATGACAGTTCCGCAGCCCTTGTTCCTTACTTGCTACAAACGAATGAAAAATTCGCATTGCTATCTACCGGCACCTGGTGTATTACATTGAATCCATTCAATGAGGATCCGCTTACCAGTGAAGAATTGGCAATGGATTGTCTCTGTTACCTGAATTTCGAAGGGCGGCCTGTTAAAGCAAGCCGGCTCTTTGGTGGTCATGAACATGAAATCCAGGCAAAGAGAATAGCTGAACATTTTGATATATCAGTTGAACAGGTGCTGACTGTTTCAGTTGATGAAAAATTCAATGCAATTCCATCATCCTATACACCTGCTCCTGGCCCAATGATTGAACAACTCACCTTCCGCAATCGTACCCTGGATGATTTTAATTCTGCTTCTGCAGCCTATCATCAATTGATGTTTGATTTGGTTACCTTGCAGGCAGCATCTATTCGTTTGGTTGTTACCAACGATATTCGTCTTCTCTATTTGGAAGGTGGTTTTGCGAAAAATGAGCTGTTCCTTTACTTTCTTAAAAAAGCAATACCACAAACCATTCAGGTTTTTGATTATGCCCAGGGTGCTGCGCAGGGAGCACTTGTGCTGGTAGAAGGCTCAGTTGCCTTTTCTCTTTAAGATCGTTTCAAACAGGTTAAATATCCGTTTGTATTCATCCGCCCAACTGGATGGTTCAACAAATCCATGATCTTCCATTGGATACATGGCTACCTGCCAGTTTTCTTTACCCAATTCGATGAGTCGTTGATTGAGCCGCACCACATCCTGAAAATGAACATTGACATCCACCATACCGTGGCAAATAAGCAAGTGATCCTGTAACCCGGATGCAAAATAGATCGGTGAACTTCTTCTGTATGCAATACTGTCTTCAGCAGGCGTATTTAGAATATTGGAAGTATATCCATGGTTATAATGTGCCCAGTCGGTAACAGGGCGAAGCGCTGCTCCTGCTGCAAAAGTACCGGGAGATGTGAACAATCCCATCAGCGTGATGAATCCACCATAGGATCCACCATAAATTCCAATTCTTTTGGCATCAACTCCGTGTTCCTTTGCCAGCCATTTAGCCCCGTCAACATGATCTGTCAGATCCTTTCCACCCATGTGTCTGTAAATGGCAGTCCGCCAGTCTCGTCCATAACCTGCACTTCCTCTGTAATCCATATCCAGCACATAATATCCCTGGTCGGCCAGCATATTATGAAACATATATTCTCTGAAATAACTGCTCCACCATTTATGTGCATTTTGTAAATACCCGGCCCCATGAACAAAAATTACAGCGGGTTTGGAAGGATCAGGATTTGACGGACGATAGAACCTGGCCGGCACCATTGCGCCATCTGCTGCTGGTACCTCTACCAGTTCGGGATCACGCCAGGAATAAGAGGCAAATATTTCGGATTGAGCATTATAGGTGATCTGTTGTGCTTTGGCTTTCGAATTGTTATCCTGCAGATAGAGTTCCCAGGGTTTATTTGAATAGGAATACAAAATAGCCAGCTGTTTTTCATCAGGAGACAAAATCACCTGGTTAGCACCAGTAAGCTGGGTAATACGTTCCGGTTTTCCACCGGCAATGGGTAATCGATAAAAATGTTTTTCGCCGGCATGTACTTCATTCGTGGTGAGATAGAAGTACTTTTTATCTTTCGATAATTGTACCGACTGAACTTCATAACGTCCTTGTGTAAGTGCTGTTTTTTTACCGGTTTGAATATTGTAATGATAAAGATGTGAAAATCCGGTAGCTTCCGATTGGAACCAGTATTCATTTTCATTGATCCATCCGGTTGAACTACCAAAACTCCCAATACCGGGGCCGCCAATCCAGGCTTCATCCCGCTGCCTGTCGATCAGTTTCAGTTTTCCTTCGGATTGAATCAATTGTATGATCCATCTGTCCTTGTTATCCTGTGAATAGATTTCTACTATAGCATTGCTGCCGGAAGGCGACCAGCTCAACCGGCCAATGGAAAGCAGGCGTTTGTTTTTTTTCGCAGCTGACAACCTGGACGGATAATCATTCAGATAGTCAGGAAGATCTTCAATACCTGGAATTGAATCCAGCGATACAGTATGAAGACTGTCTTTTTCGCGATCGTACACAAATAATTCACTGGTTCCCGAAGGGCTTCCTACTTTGGTTCTTGCCGGAATATCTTCAGTAAAACCTGTTTCAGTAACATAGTTGGGTACTATTGTTCGCTTACCGTTCTGATCAGGTTTGAAAAGTGTATAACTGACATAACGACCATCTGAACTGATCTGCGGATTTCGCATCATTTTATCTCCGGTATACAGTTGCCGAACCTGTTTTGGTTTTGGCAAAGATTTGGTAAAGGCTTCGGTGGCTACTTTCTTTTCTTTACGATCCCTGATAACTTCCATCCATTCCAACTGGTCTTTTTTTAGCCATTCCTCCTGTGAACCCGAACGCTGTTTACTTTCCGAAGGGGCGGTTTTCTGAACACTGATCAGTTGTTGAAGTTGACCGGTTTCAGGATCCCAGGCATATAGATCCTGCTGCTGTTGAAAAACGATTTTTTTCTCATTGAAAGAAAAAACCGGATTCATTTCTGACGCAACTGTTTGCGTTATCTGCCTGGTTTTTCCTGTTTTGGTATCCAGTAAAAAAATATCACCG
Organism: Flavipsychrobacter sp.; assembly: GCA_016787265.1. Taxonomy (GTDB): domain Bacteria; phylum Bacteroidota; class Bacteroidia; order Chitinophagales; family Chitinophagaceae; genus Flavihumibacter. The sequence goes on from JAEUVF010000010.1 coordinate 397,818, forward strand.
TCTTTTTGATAGAGGGCCTGACTGCGAGATTGGTTATAAACAAGGTTACGATGGTAGAGAATATCGTTCCTTCGTGAACTCGCCAGTTTTTGTGGGGTTCGGTTATCCTTTGTAATGAAATATGTTGAATCGGATGCAGCATTTTCCGGATTCCATTCGAAATACAGTTGAGAACCATCTGCGCTCCATTGCAGGTTCGAAGGGGAGGTTCCGATCCATTTGGGATCTGCCATTATTTTATCAATGGTCAGCTTTCCGGGTTGGGCTTGTGCGTATAAACCGATGGAAAGGAAATGCAAAACAACAATAGCGATTATTTTCATGCCATTCGACTTTAACTGCTAAGATAGGGGATGAATACCTGTTATAACTTACCTTAGTAAAAATCAGTTTCTCCATGAATTTTTTTGTGGCAGAGGACTCCATTGTAAGGAAGATCTGGGGCAAGAGCGATACCATATTGTTCATATTTGCTGGCGCTGCGGCTGAGTTTGCACTCAATAAAGCGGTAGACTGGTTATACTATACCGGTAAACTTCCGGCAGATCCGATTGGCCGCTTATTTTCCACTGTTGAGTATGCCAGAAAGATCGTATTTACACCAGATCAGCAAGCGCATAAAGCGATAGATACCATGGCTGCTATTCATGCAGGTTTGGAGAAAAAAAGAGGCAGCCAGATTCCTGATTGGTCCTATCGTGATGTATTGTTCATGCTGATCTATTACTCAATTGCAGCATATGAATTATTGGAGCGGAAACTTACCGAGGATGAAAAGCAGGAGGTCTATGATGTTTTTTACCGGATGGGATCACGCATGGGATTAAAAGAGCTTCCTGTAAACTATCAGGAATGGTTACCGGTGCGGGAGAGTCATCTGAAGCAGGACCTGGAGAAATCGGTTTATACCGAGGATCTTTTTAAGCAATATCGAAAACACCTGGGCAATATGCGGTTCCTTGTATTAATTGAAGCACAGAAACTGGTAGTGCCACAACAGGTAAAGGAGCTATTACAGTTCAGTGATTTTTCATTGCTGACTCCTGTTGTTCCATTATACAAAGTCAGCCGGCTTATGAAAATGGACTGGATGCTCAAAAAAATATTATTACCTGGTGCTTATCAGGAGCAGATCCAGGGACTTGATATAGTTCCTCCAGTCAGATAATTTACCTTTAGCATCGGATAAAAATTAAATAAAATCTGAATCAATATCTTCAGATTTTCGCTAAAACGTTTTCCATGTACACGGTTGGCTTATTCGTTCCCTGTTATATAGACCAGTTTTACCCGCAGGTAGCCATTTCAAGCCTGCAACTGTTGGAGAAACTGGGCTGTAAAGTGGTGGTTCCCTTAAACCAGACCTGCTGCGGTCAGCCAATGGCCAACAGTGGTTTTGCCAGCCTGTCAAAGGGTTGCGATGCCAATTTCATTCAGAATTTTGGTGAACTGGATTATATTGTTTGTCCCTCCGGTAGCTGTACCCTTCATATAAAAGAACATCTCCACAGTGAACAGTTTCCAGAAAAAGCAACACTAATTCAACAGCGCATCTATGAACTGACTGAATTCCTTACGGATGTTTTAAAGCTTACCACTTTCAAAGGATCCTTTCCACATCGTGTTGGTTTGCACAATTCCTGTCATGGTCAGCGTGGCCTTCATCTCTCTTCCATGTCTGAATTGGTAGCACCGGTTTTTTCAAAGCCGGCCGATCTGCTGAAACGGATCAGTGGACTTGAATTATTATTACCAGAAAGATCTGACGAATGTTGCGGTTTTGGAGGTACCTTCTGTGTATTCGAAGAATCTGTCAGTGTAAAAATGGGAAAAGATCGTATCAGGGAACATGAACAAAACCAGGTGGATATCATCACCGGTGGGGATATGAGTTGTCTGATGCACCTGGAAGGTATTTTAAAACGCAAAAAAAGTCCGGTTAGAGTAATGCATATTGCTGAAATTTTAAACGACGGATATGAGTAGTCGTCACGCTCAATTAGCCGAACAATTCAATGCTGATGAAGCACGCACCAACTGGCATGATCAAACGCTTTGGTGGGTTCGTCAGAAAAGGGATCGCGCTGCCAATACATTGCCTGAATGGGAACAACTTCGGCAATGGGCATCCGATATAAAGGATCATACCTTGTCAAATCTGCATGCCTACCTGTTAGAGTTTGAAAAAAATGCACTGGCAAACGGAGTGTTTGTTCATTGGGCAAAGGATGCAGAAGAACACAACCGGATCATTTACGATATCCTGCAAAAGGCCGGTGTAGACCGCATCGTCAAGAGCAAGAGCATGCTGACCGAAGAATGTCATCTTAATCCTTATTTGCAGAAAAAAGGAATTGATGTTGTTGATACCGACCTGGGTGAACGAATCGTGCAGTTCAGGGAAGAAGCGCCCAGCCATATTGTGTTACCGGCTATTCATCTTAAGAAGGAAGATGTCAGTGATACTTTTCATGAACACCTCGGTACAGAAAAAGGAAATAATGATCCGCAGTACCTGACACATGCAGCTCGCCTGCATCTCAGGGAGAAATTTATCCAGTCGGATATTGCCATCACCGGTGTCAACTTCGCGATTGCAGAAACAGGCGGTATTGTAGTTTGTACCAATGAAGGCAATGCAGACATGGGAGCACATGCGGCCCGGGTTCATATTGCCTGCATGGGATTTGAAAAAATCATTCCCAAAGCTGAACACCTGGGTGTATTTACCCGATTGCTTGCAAGGAGTGCAACCGGACAACCCATCACCACCTATACCAGTCATTTTCACCGGCCGGCACCAGGTAAGGAAATGCATATTGTGCTCGTTGATAATGGCAGATCAAGACAGTTAGGCAGGGAAGATTTTCGTAATTCGTTAAAGTGTATCCGTTGTGCTGCCTGCTTTAATACCTGTCCGGTTTACAGACGAAGCGGGGGACATAGTTACCATACCGCAGTTGCCGGACCGATCGGTTCCATCCTGAATCCCAACCTGGATATGAAAGCAAATGCAGATCTTCCATTTGCCTCGACGCTTTGCGGCTCCTGTTCGAATGTTTGTCCGGTTAAAATCAATATTCACGAACAACTCTGGAAATGGAGACAGGTAATCAGCGCAGAAGGTCTGACAGACCCCTCCAAAAAAATGGGTATGAAACTGATGGCCTGGGTACTGGCCCGGCCTGCTGTTTATCGTTTTGCGGGAAAGGCTGCCAGGTGGGTGACTGCAAACCTTCCCTTCCTGGTAAAAAATAAAACCTGGAACCCCTGGTTTAAACAGAGAGAAATGCCGGAAGCGCCCAAACAGAGTTTTCAGGAATGGTATAAAAAACAGCAACGTTCATGAGTAGCCGAAATCAAATACTGGAAGCCATAAAAAATGCACAACCGGCAATTAAACCATTGCCGGTATTGGATTATACGGTGGTTACACCAATCAAAGAGCTGATATCCTCTTTTGAGCAGTTTGTTAAAGCTGTTGGTGGCAGGGTTCAGTTAGTTGATCAGTCTGCAGCTCTTGCCCAGGAAATTGAAAATGCAAGACTGGAAGGCAAATTAATTTTGAACAGGCTGAATGGATTATCCAGCATGGATGAGATTTCACCGGACCTTACCGAGTTGGAGAAGCTCGATCGGGTTTACATCCGGGGAAGCCTGGGCGTTGCAGAGAATGGTGCGATCTGGGTATCTGAAACGTCAATGGGTAACCGAATTTTACCATTCATCGCACAGGAGCTTGTTTTAGTGTTGCGGGAAGAGGAACTGGTTCCCACCATGCATGACGCGTATCAACATATCCGGATCAACCAGGAAGGCTTTGGCGTTTTTATAGCGGGGCCTTCTAAAACAGCAGATATCGAACAATCGCTGGTAATTGGCGCACATGGCCCGGTTGCACTTACTGTTTTGATCCTGAAATCCGGGTTGGCGGTGCCTGTTTAAATATTTTCTCCAGCATTTCGTACAATCTGGGATGTTTGCTTTTTAATAATGCCGGACGTTCAAAAAAATATTCAGCGGCAACGGCAAAAAACTCTGTCTGGCTGGTTGCGCCATAAGGATTGATATCTGACTCATCTTCCTTAATCTCCTGGATTTTCCGGTGAATCAGCTTCAGCCAGGGCAGGCTATATTGTTTGGAGAGCAGTGCCTCAGGAACTCCGTCAACAGCGCCATCCGCCTTGTCCAGCAGATGTACAAATTCATGAATCGCAGTATTGTGTTTATCTGTTTTGTTGGAGAAACCTTCTCTTAAGGCCTGTTTGCTAAGAATCATTTTATGGTTCATGACACCGGATCCGACCATGCCCAGGATATTCCGGTCGCGTGATTTGGTATCAAATTCCTGATCAAAACTATCATTGTAAATGAGTACATCGGTAAGATTGCTGTAATGCCATTCGGGAAATCCAAATATGGGAATAACGGCACTGGCAGCAACTAAAACACTGTCGGTATCAGTTATTTCCGTTCCTACGGGAGTAATGCGAATCACCCGCAGGAAATCTTCCACTTCAGTTATAAATCGCGGTTTATCATTCTCTGGCAATGAGCGAAAATAGGACACTTCCTGCTCCAGGATCCCGGGTATATTAGCCGGTAGGGGTGCTGCTGCCTGTTTTTTGCGATCTGCCTGTTTCCACCAGATCAGCGCCAGTATCAGTGCTCCGAAAAATACAAGTCCAAACATATGCAAATGTAACTACCGCTCGGTTAACCGACGGCTAGGGGAAACAGAAAAGCAGTTCACGCCGGAAAATCTACAATTCACTCCACTGTTAAAATCTTAACAATTGTGCTAACTGTAATATCTCAAACTCTTTGTTATGCTAAACAAAACGATCTTACAATTTGCCCGTACATGGGCATTGCCATTGCTTGCTGTTTTATTTCTCGCCAGTTGTCAGAAAATGGGTCCTGTTCCTCCACCATGGAAAAATCAGGCGAAGAAAAAAACAATCTGGGAAGTTGCTTCATCAGACGGACGATTCAGTCTGCTTAAAGCTGCAGTAGCCCGCACCGGCCTGGTTCCTGCGCTGAATGATAAAAAAGCGAACCTTACGGTATTTGCACCTACAGATGATGCATTCAGAGCGGCTGGTTTCAGAACTGTATCTGACATCGCAAAAGCTCCCGTTGATGTGCTGAAGGCTATCTTATTGTATCATGTTGTTGGGGATGAAGTATTTGCTGCTGAAATCCCTCAGGCCAGCAATACCCCGGTTCCCAGTCTGAATGGTCAGCCTTTATATGTTACCCGTTCAAGCGCCGGTAATGTATTTATCAATGGTGTTAAAGTAATCATCGCCGATATTGATTGCTCCAATGGAGTGATTCATGTAGTGGATCGTGTATTGATTCCTGCTCCTGGTAATATTGTTGCACTAGCAGCAGGAAATTCAAATCTCAGCTTCCTGGTTGCTGCAGTAATTCGCGCCGGTGCTACCGGTACTGATGTTGCTGCTATCCTCAGCAGTGATGGCCCGTTTACCGTATTCGCCCCCACCAACCAGGCATTTGCCGCTGCCGGATTAACTTCAGTTGAGGTTATTAACAATGCTGATCCGGCCTTCCTCTTAAATGTACTGGCATATCATGTAATTGTTGGTGCCCGGGTATTCAGTTCTGATCTTGTTGATGGTGCTGATGTGCCCACTTTCCAGGGCAGCACGTTGGAAATCAGCCTGGGATCAGGTGCAATAGTAAAGGGCAATTCAAATGCTACAGCTTCCAATATCACCATCACAGACCTGCTCGCTACTAATGGAGTGGTTCATGTGATTGACCAGGTATTGCTCCCTTAAAATAGCAGTCCCAATAAATAATTTACAGTTCACTCCATACATTCAACAACTCACTCCATTCTGTTCATCTTTTGCCTTTCGATTCTGTTACAAAAGGAAAATCTAGCATCATGAAAAAATTTATGACATCCCGCTTACTTCTGATCGCGGTAGCTTTATTCAGTGTGTTTACATTTTCTGCCTGTTCTGATGATGATGATGACAATCAGCCGGCTGATCCGACAATTACAGATGTAGTTGCTACCAATCCTAACTTTTCGCTGCTCCTGGCTGCGGTTTCCAAAGCAGGACTGGCAGATGAGTTAGCTGCTCCCGGAAATCTGACTGTGTTTGCCCCTGATAATGAAGCCTTCGCTGCTGCCGGTATCAACCAGGCCTTTATCAACAGTGCAACTCCACAGGCATTGGCTGATATCCTGCTCTACCATGTAGTTGGTGCAAAAGTTGGTTCTGCAAACGTACCTGCAAGTGACAGCGTGCGTACACTGGGACAAAAATTAATCTTTGCCTCCCGGAACGCAAATGGAGTATTTGTAAATGGAGTGTCTGTAAAAACGGCTGATGTTGCTGCCAGTAATGGTGTGATTCATGTAATCAGCAATGTGCTGATTCCACCAACACAAACCATTGCGGGAATTGCAACCGGATCTTCTGACTTTTCTATCCTGGTTTCTGCTGTAACTAAAGCAGGATTGGTAAACGCGATTAGCAGCCCTGGTAAGTATACCGTATTTGCACCTACAAACGCTGCCTTCCAGGCTGCTGGTGTAACTCAGGCAACTATTGATGCACTTTCTGTTGCTGAAGTAACTGCAATTGTTGCACAGCATGTAATTGGTACCAATGTATATGCAAGTGACCTGATCAATAATGCAACTGCACCAACATTACGCAGTGGTACTACGCTTACTATCGGTACGAATCCGCCCAGTGTAAAAGTAACCGGCAGCACCAGCACTGCGAGCAATGTAGTTACCACTACCCCTGGAGCCACTTTTAATATCACAACCACTAATGGTGTGATACATGTGATCGATCGCGTTATCCTGTAGAAAGATTGTAGTAGTTTTGTTACTGCGGGGATGGCTAGATAGTTCCGGCTTCAAAGCCGGAACTATCTTCTTACTTAACCTCTACCCATGTTTGCCCATAAATACAGACTCTGGCTCGCACTTTTTCTTGGAAGCTATTCCTACCTGAATACGCTTTATGCTGAAGTCTATACCTACTATCAGATTCAGGCACCCTGGTATTTAAGTTTACTTACCATATTACTGGTTACACTGGGAGTGTGGGAATCCAACCGGTTTCTGGATAAGCGGATTCAAAAATACTGGGCTCCTAAAACTCAACTTGCACGTATCGGGATTTCCTTCCTCGCCGGAACTGTCGCTTCAGTGGTTGTTGCTTTATTAATAACTGGAATTACTGCAAGAGGCCTGGCCGGACTTAACAGTTCTGCAGTCTCCATTCCCTTTAAACTTACAACAATGTATGCCACCAGGATTAACCTGTTCCTGCATACTATTAATGCGTTGTTTGTATTCATTGGAAATCTTCGGCAAAAAGAAGTGGAGGCAGAGGCGCTCAAACGCAGTACTGCACAGGCGCAACTCCAGATTATCCGAAATCAGATCAACCCACATTTTCTGTTTAACAATCTGAATGTACTATCCGGACTATTGGTTAAAGACCACCCGGAAGCTAATGAATTTGTTGAATCTTTCGCTACTGTGTACAGGTATTTATTAAGCAATCAGGATAAGGAACTTGTCTCTCTGCGATCCGAGCTTGAATTTATTCAACCTTATATCTTCCTGCTAACCAAAAGGTTCCCGGAAAGCCTGTCAGTTACCCTCTTTGTTCAGGAAGAAGAAAAAAATAAAAGAATTGTTCCCGGTGCATTACAGCTACTGATCGAAAATGCAATCAAGCACAATATATTGTCTAAACAATTCCCGCTTGTTATTGATATTTCAGTGAACGGAAATAACAGTTTGGTTGTTAGTAATAACCTGCAAATCAAAAGTCCCGTTGAACCGTCAACGCAAATAGGGCTTACTAATATCCGACAGCGATATGAATTAAGCACCGGCCAGACGATCACGATAAAAAAGGACGACAGGATTTTCAGTGTTCATTTACCATTAATAACCTAATCTCGTTTATGCGAACGCTTATTGTTGAAGATGAGCCATTGGCTGCGGAACGACTGACAGTACTCCTCCAACAATTGCGCCCGTCTGCAGTTGTAGCGGCTGTCAAGGATAGTATTTCCGAAAGCATTCAATGGCTGAATGAAAATCCATCACCAGACCTGATCCTGATGGATATTCAGCTTTCAGATGGTCCATCTTTTGAAATTTTCAGAACAATCAAATCACAATGTCCCATCATTCTGACTACCGCATTTGATTCTTATGCGATGGATGCGTTCAAATTGCTGAGTGTTGATTATTTACTCAAACCTGTTACCAAATCAGCACTTAAACAGGCCCTCGATAAACTGGATATGTTGTCAGGAAAAAATACGATCCTTCCCAAGACCTATAAATCACGTTTCCTGGCCAGGATTGGCAGTCGCAGTTTCTTTATGGATACCGCCGATATCGCTTATTTCTCTGCCGACAATAAAATTGTATATTTAAACGCGCATGACGGTACTCGTTACATTGTAGACTATACATTGGAAAGTCTGGAACTGGTGCTGGATCCACGACAGTTTTTCAGGCTAAACAGAAGTATCATTGTACAGGCATCCGCTATTCAACACATTAAACCATATATCAACAGCCGACTCAAACTCAATGTGAAAGCTGGTTCCAACCTGGATGAACTGATCGTTAGCAGAGAACGGGTGCCGGCATTCCGCGAATGGGCGGAAAGTTAATTTCTAGTTTATGAGAATTTCATTGCTCATTTTATTTGTTTTGTTTTTTGGAAGCGCAGTGGCCCAGGGTAAAAAGGAAGATGTATTGTATCTGAAAAACGGATCTGTTATCCGTGGCCAGCTTGTAGGTTCTTCAAATCAGCAGAGCCGCATCCTTACGCAGGATGGTTCTATATGGTCTTTTAGTCAAGCCGAACTCGACTCCATCCGATCCGAAAAACGCTTTCGGAATTTTGCCTATAAAACAAAAGGCTTTGCGCATTTCAGTGAACTGGGTCCGCTTGTAGCAGGGAAAACAACGGTTGACGGTGTAACCACTGCTGCCTTTTCCTTTCAAACCGTTAACGGGTATAAATTCAACCAGTTCGCCATGCTGGGTTTTGGAACCGGTGTAGATCTCTATGCCACTCAAACCATTGTTCCGCTTTTTGCCAGTTTCCGCGGAGATTTAGCTGCCAATGGAACAGTGCTTCCATTCTATTTTATTGACGCAGGATATGGTGCAAATATTACCCAGGATTCACAGGCCGGTGAAGATTTTAAAGGTGGGTTATTATATGCTGCGGGACTCGGTGTAAAAATCCCGTTCAATCGGTCTGCCGGTTTTCTGCTGAGCATTGGGTATCGCTACCAGGCAACCCAATCCATCCGCAACCAGGATCAGATTGATACGAAGTACCGCCGCCTGGCGATTCGTGCAGGTTTTTTCCTTTAAGTTATAGGTTTTGTGGCTCGAACCATTTCTCTTTTGCCAGGAGGACCAGGAATTTTTTCAATGCTGAATCCCGCTGCCTGCATGGCTCTTCTGACGATGCCTTTACTGCAGTAGGTGACCAGTATGCCACCCGGGTTAATGTTATCAAACAGTTTTTTGAATACTGATTCGGTCCACAATGCCGGTTGCGCCGTTGGTGCAAATGCATCAAAATATACAATGTCATAGCTGCCGCTGGGATGAAATGCTTCGAGTGTACTTTCCCGTTTACACAAGTGAAATCCCGGAGTAATGTTCACCCATTCATTCCACGCTGCCAGATGTATGGCTTTAAAATAGTCAACGGCACCTGGTTGTTTTAATAATGCTGCATAATTCAGCTGCATGACCATTTCCAGCGATACCGGATATGCTTCCAGGCTTTCATACCAGATTTCTCTGCCTTCAGCTTCCAGTAACGTGAGCAAGGCATTCAGTCCGGTTCCGAAACCCATTTCAAGAATCGCCAGCGAGCTATTGGTTATCTTCAGTTTAAATCTCAATCCCGCTTCAATGAATACATGCATTGATTCCTGCACAGCGCCATGTTTGGAATGATAGGTTACCTGCATTTCAGGTATCGAAATGGTATGACTGCCATCCGCAGTTGCCTCCAGGATTCTTTCCATGCTGCGAAGTTAATTACTACTTTCGGGTATGTCTTATTTTGATCACCTCTCACTAGATAAGAAGATGGCTTCCATCCTCGACGGAGAACCCTTCGTGCTTAAAAAACAAAAGCGGCTGGATTTCTATCTGTGCAGCTCTATTATGAGTCAACAGTTATCCGTCAAGGTGGCTGCTGTAATCAAGCAGCGATTCATATCACTATATGATGATAATCTGCCTCATCCGCAACAGATCCTGGAGACGCCTTTTGAAACATTACGCGGAATCGGTTTGTCAAATGCCAAAGTAAACTATGTGCAAAATGTGGCGCGTTTCGCCCTTGAAGAGGGAATGGATTACAAAAAACTCAACAAGCTTTCCAATGAAGAAGTAATCGCCTATCTCACACAAATCAAAGGTGTTGGCAGATGGACGGTAGAAATGTTACTCATGTTCGCCATGGCAAGGGAAGATGTGTTTGCAATTGATGACCTGGGCATACAGATGGCAATGAAAAAACTCTATCGCCTCGATGATGCTGACCGAAAATTATTCAGAGAAAAAATGCTGAGAATATCAAAGAAATGGGTTCCCTACAGAACCTATGCCTGCGTACATTTATGGAGATGGAAAGATAATGGTCCGGCTGTTTAATGTAACCTTGTTACTGTTACATAGCTGATCTCGTTCCGGATCACCTTAAATTTTTTTAACAGGATCCGTTGGGGTTTTACCCATTCAAAAACCAGCTCATCTGCGCAGGAGGAAGGTATTTTATAAACTTTTTCAAAGCTGGAGCCAACCATCTTGTCTTCATGTACCAACTCGCCTTCCTGATCACGCACAAATAATGTAGTCTTTTCTTTTTTTGCAGCATTCAAACGGGCTTTGAAAAACAGGTAACCACCTTCTGCCTTTAGAAATTCGATTGATGCTGCACTAGTATCTGTTTGCCCGTTTACTGAAAGCAAACAGGCGAAAAAAAATCCAATTAGAAAAAGGATTCCTGCTCCTATGGTAGTACAATTTTTCATGCCTGAAAACTACCTTCTTAAAGTTACCAAAAAATTAATTCCCTGTTATCAAATCAAACTCTTTTAACAACGCGATCAGTCGGGGTTGGTTCACTAATCTGCGATCCATTTGATTCCGGACACTATCTGAAATAAACCAGTTCATGGCATAGGGTCCTTTTGAAAGCGTATCACCAGGTACGTCCGGATCATTGTACAAATGGATGGGAATGTATTCAAAAGACCGAAAAACACCTTTTGTTCCCTGTTGCTGCAGGTCCTGAATATAGGTGATGAAGCGGCGATCATTCACGGTTGTCTGCATATCAAATGCACCGGTGATAGTGAGCAGCGGCGAGAGCAGATCGTTGACAAATGGACCGATTGGCTTTAATGGAACACTCCCCTGTGGACTGTTGGTTATCTGGATTACCCGAATGTTCAGTTTTGCTGATCGTTTTCGTATTTCATCATCCGGACTGGCAGCTGCCAGTTTAAGAAGCGTCCTGATCATTTCCTGCACAGCACCGGCTCCGGAATTATCAAAATACCCCCCGTCTACGAAATAATGCGCCCTGGTTGTGTCTGTACCGTTGGGAGAGGAGGGCGTTTTGACCTGGTTGATGCGTCCGGCCGGACTTATATACGGAAATCTTGCTCCCAATATCGTAGCTGTGTTTAGACGGATGGTTTGATCTTTGGGCAAAAGTGCCACAACATCTACCCGGCGGTTGAAAATATTCGGTGCGATATGAATATTGGATACCACAGCAGGGTTTCCATCTTTCACGCGGGTTGTATTTATAAACAGTACCGGCAATGAATGTGGTACTCCGGTTTTGGTAAGGCACTGATCAAACCAGGTACTGTCAAATCCAACCCGATAATAGGATGCATCAATGCCTCTTTCAATGGCCTGTTCCAGCGCTTCCGCGCGGTCTTCATTGGGCACTACCTGGTTAAACAATGGGATATAGTTGAAAAAATCCGGTCCCAGCATCCTGGCAAGGGTGAAGCTCAAAAAATCCTGCCGGAGAAACTCCCGGCCGGATACTTCAAATCCTTTTACCGGTTCTTTATTTTGCTGATGCAGTAAGGTTGTATAATAATTAGCAATACCCAACCCGCCTCCGGAAGTACCTGATAAACAAAAAAGATGACGGGAAAACCGGCCGCGGGGATCCTGTAGGGACGCGTCTTCCAGTTTTCCCAAAACGGATGCTACCCAATAGGCTGATCTGGAAGCGCCGCCATTCGCCAATACCAGGTACATATCATAGGAATTGGCCGTATCGATTTCCGGCCTTGATTTCACCCAGTGATAAAAATATTCGGATAACTGCTGCCGCTTTTCATAGATCGCCGGATCCAGTTGCCGCTCTGATAACCTTCCTGTTCTTACGATATGATGATCCGGTGTTGGAAGAAATGCAGCAAACAGGAAAATAAAAAAATGAAAATTGACCTGGAATTTACAGGAAAAGGCAGACAGCATATTGCCAAAGCCCAGGAGAACTGCGAAGGCAAGCAGGATTACTGCAAAAGGTCCCATTTGTACACTGGCTGCAAGGGAGTTAATCGCAAGGAGATAAAAGCATAACCCGATTGCTGCCACCAGGTTAAAAACAGCGAAATAATTTTTCTCTTCGTTCGGCAGGTGTAAAAATTTCATTGACCGCTCCACCAGCTTTTCAAAAGGTTTGGCGGGATGAATGCCCGTTATCCGGCCTGCCTTCGATCCTTCCCTGATCATGTGTTGCCGGCGTACATTGATGTACAGCATATAGAGAAAAAACAGGAGCAGTAGCAGCAGCAGAATATAGGGCACGCGACTGAAGAGATCATATTTTACATATAAAACCGGCAGCAGCAGTACCAGCCCGAATAGAACCCAGGCGATATTTCTTAATAAGACGGATTTGCCCGGAAGTTGCACCAGCCGGATCAGCGTGCGATCAACCAACCAGGTAAGTAAGGCAGATCCAATCAACACCAGGAAAGGTTGATCCTGAATCCAGCTATCGGGAAAAAGAAGCAGGCTCAGCACAATCATAACTACTAACAGGCATCCATAACCGATGATTCGGGGAAACCTGTGCAGGAACCGCAATTCCATATCGTATAAGGATGCATAGGCCTGATCACTTAACACGGGATCTATAATTCTTACAGCCTCCCGGTGTTGCCAGCCTTTGATGTAAGCAACCATCCGGGATGAATACCAACTGACATAAACCCAGAAAAAAATCGCCACCAGGAAGATCATCTTGGCGGCCAGTACATGACCAAAAGCGCCTGCAGTTTCAGTGAATGAAATCAGTATATCCTGTCCCTGGCTCAGTTGAGAAAATACCACCATGGCCAGGATGATGAATACCAGCGATGGGAAAAACAGCCAGCAACTCCGTAGCAGGTTCGACAGGAATCGTAAAAAGGGATATTTTCTGAGTCGGATCGATAAGAAAATACTTCCTGTACGCATATGAAAAGGTTTAGTCCACCGGTCGGTTGAGGATCTGCCAGAGCAGGTCTTTTAATTCCTTCAGCCCCTGTTGGGTTACAGAAGATATGAAAAGATGCGGATATTCGGCAGGCAGCTCCTTACTGATGGCTGCTTTTAACTCATCATCCAGCATATCGCTTTTGCTTATAGCAATTACAATATCTTTTTCCAGTAACTCCGGGTTGTATTCTTCCAGTTCGTTGAGTAAGATTTCAAATTCCTTACGATGATCCTTGCTGTCGGCAGGTATCAGGAACAGGAGGGCGGAGTTGCGTTCAATATGACGGAGGAACCGGTGCCCCAGTCCGCGCCCTTCTGCCGCCCCTTCAATAATTCCGGGCAGGTCGGCAATACAGAATGATTTTCCATCCCGGTATTCCACCATTCCCAGTTGAGGACTCAGCGTCGTAAAGGCATAATCCGCAATCTTGGGTTTGGCAGCCGTGATCACACTCAGCAGGGTAGATTTACCGGCATTCGGGAAACCTACCAGTCCTACATCCGCCAGCACTTTTAATTCCAGTATTTTATAACCCTCCACTCCGGGTTCTCCGGGTTGGGCATGTTCCGGAGCCTGATTGGTGGGAGTGGCAAATCGGGCATTTCCAAGCCCGCCACGGCCTCCTTTCATCAGAATGATTTCCTGCCCGTCTTCCAGGATTTCGGCTTCTTTTTCGCCGGTTTCCTCGTCAAAGGCGATGGTTCCAAGTGGCACATCGATGTAAATATCCTTTCCGCTGCGACCGGTAGAGTTATTACCGCTTCCACTTTCGCCGTTTTCGGCAAGAATATTTTTGTGATAACGAAGATGTAAGAGTGTCCAGAGGTTTTTGTTACCACGCAGGATAATATGCGCACCCCGGCCGCCGTCGCCCCCATCGGGACCGGCTTTCGGGTTGAACTTGGTTCGCATGAAATGTTTACTTCCGGCTCCGCCATGACCGCTTCGGCAAAAGACGCGGATCTGGTCAACAAAATTTGATTTCTCTGACACGGTTATACGCTGTTAATGCGCGAAGGTAGTTCATTTGGACAACTGCCATGTTTCATACAGGATCTCCTGGTTGGGGCGGTCGGCCGGAAGCTCAGTTAATGGTTCGCAAACCTGGCTATATTGCTGCATTTCTTTGGGCAGTGCCTGGTATAAGGCGGTGCCTTTAGTTTTCCAGGAAAGCATTTCGTCACTTACTTCCTTAATGATTTTTCCAGGGTTGCCCACTACCAGGCTTCGGGGAGGAATAATGGTTCCTTCTTTAATAAAACTCAATGCACCAACGATGGATTCATCACCCAGTTCCACGCGATCCATGATCACCGAGTTCATTCCTACCAGGCAATTACGCCCGATCTGTGCGCCGTGAATTACTGCACCATGACCAATATGCGCACCCTGTTTAAGTAGTACTGTATAACCTGGAAACATATGAATGGTGCAGTTTTCCTGCACATTACAGCCGTCTTCCAGAATGATGCCACCCCAGTCTGCACGTAAAGCTGCACCCGGACCAATATAACAATCTTTCCCAATGATCACATTTCCGGTTATGCATGCCTGTGGGTGTACATAGGAACTTGGATGTACTACCGGAATAAATCCTTTGAATGAAATAAACATATTTAAAACTAGTGAAGAATCAGGATTTCGCTTTGATTTTCCGGATCCATCTTACCATTCCGTAAATGATGGCAAATCCTCCGGCGATAAATAAAAAAACGCCCAATACTACTGGGCCTTCACAAGCAATAGCACAGGATAAGGCTGCCAGTAAAAGAAGTAGCAAAACGCCGCCAACTATTATCAGGGCAATCTTACCACCCTGGCCCTTCTGTTGATTCGTTTTTATTTCTTTTTTTAAGGTTCTGTATTGTGCACGTACTTCTTTTCTCCAGGCTTTTCTGGCCAGTTTTTCAGTGTTTGCTTTATTCTCTTCTACCATGCTGCTTGCCTGTAAACCCTGGTGAACATTAAACACCGTCATGTTCCTGTTAAAAGCAACCAGTACAGCAAGATAGCTCATGGCAATGATAGAGATATCCAATAATTTTCTTCGTAAATAGGTGCCTAATAGCTTTCGTTTTGTTTTAATTTTTGCCGAGTAGATAAAGGCATAACCTGCCATAACAAAGCTGATGGCCAGGTAAAACATCCAGATCGGAAGGAAAAATTCAGTGTCTTTTAAAATGGCGGCAAGCCAAACCATTAAAATAAACACCAGGGTTTGAAGAAAAGCGATATTGATCTTTGCGGTTAGGGGCCAACGGAAGGCCCATAGAGAGAGCTGCTTCATGGCGGGTTGTTTTGTATAAGTTACGAAAACAATTCCGCTCAACTGCTAAATATGCGTTTTCCCTGTCCGAAAACAGGTTCCTTTGAAAAGGGCTACCTGTTCATTTCGCTGGTTGAATATGCCGATGGAATAAACTCCTGTACTACGGCCATTGTGGATTTCCGTTGCCTCGGCAGTCAACGTATCACCGATCTGAACGGCCCTGGTAAATGAAATATTGGTATCAAGGGCGACCGATAAATTGTTGCGATTGTTGCAGGCAAATGCAAAGGCACTGTCCGCCAGTGAGAATGCAATACCTCCATGTGCGATGCCAAACCCGTTTACCATTTCCTTCCGAATGGTCATCCTGATGCAGCTATACCCTTCCCTGATTTCCAGCAATTCGATACCCAGCCACTGGCTGAACGCATCCTGCTGCAGCATGTGGTCAACCACTTTTTCGTAGGATGATTTTTCCATCTTATTTTCCTTTAAATACAGGGGTTCTTTTCTCCAGGAAGGCCTGAACACCTTCTTTGAAATCTTCGGTATTGGCTGCGCGTTGCTGCAGTTTGTCTTCATTTGCCAACTGTTCAATCAGTGCATGTGTGAACGACCATTGCAATGCTTTTTTGGTATAGGCGAGTCCAACTGTTGGCATGGTTGCAAGTTTCGCTGCAATACTAAAAGCCTGCTGCATAAACTGGTCATCTTCATAAAATTGATAGATCATACCCAATCGTTCTGCTTCTTCCGCACTTACTTTTTCCCCTAATAACATTAGGGCACTGGCTTTCTGATGACCGATTAATCGCGGAAGGTAGAAAGTTCCTCCGCTGTCAGGAATCAATCCAATTTTTGAAAATGCCTGAATAAAGCTGGCTGATTTGGCAGCTACCACGATATCGCAACCCAGCGCAATATTGGCTCCTGCTCCAGCTGCCACACCGTTTACTGCAGCTACAACAGGTTTTTTCAGATCGCGTATACCCATTACAATGGGATTGTAATGCTCCGATAAAATTCTTGCCATGCCAGGTCCTTCGGGATCTACCACTTCTGCCAGGTCCTGGCCCGCAGAGAATGCTTTGCCTGCACCTGTGAGAAATACGGAACGGATTTCAGGAGCTTCACATTCTTTTAATACTGCCTGTAATTGAAGAGCCATTTCCCGGTTAAATGAATTCAGTTTATCCGGACGGTTTAAGGTAATTTTTCCTATCCCTTCTTCAATGCTAAAAAGTATGGATTCAGCCATAGATTGAGTTTCTGCCACAAACCTAAACAATTAGCGCGGCTCAGTTAATGACATTTGAAATAATCAAAAGGCTCTTTGCAGTCCTCGCACTGGTACAATGCCTTACAGGCAGTGCTGCCAAACTCACTGATCCGCCGGGTATGAAAGGACCGGCAATGCGGACATTGAACCGCTTCTTCCTGCTGGAAAAAATCCGGGGTGCATACCTGCTGTTTGGGATTTGGCGGTGCGATACCATAGGCCAGTAACTTTTCTTTTCCGGTTTCGGTCATCCATTCGGTTGTCCATGCCGGTGAGAGTACTGTTCTGATGGTTACCGGTGCATAACCATGGCCTGCCAGTACCATTCTGATCTGCATCGCTATCACATCCATTGCCGGGCATCCGGAATAAGTGGGAGTGATGGTAATTTCCGCGCCGTTTTCAGTTTGCTTTACGTCGCGGATAATGCCCAGATCTACTACCGATAAAACCGGTACTTCCGGATCCTTCACTTCTTCCAGTACTTTCCATATGGTTGATTCAGTTGACATGGCTTTGCGTTATGAGACAGATAGATCGTTTACCATTGCGCGCCAGGGTGACTGCGCTGCAGGTATTGCATTTCGGCCAGCAGGTGCCCCAGGTGTTCCGTATGGATTCCCTGTTTGCCTCCTTTCTGGTACCAATTTGGTGCGGGAAGCATTAATCCGGCCTGCTCAAATGCGGCACCCGTTTTTTCCAGCCAGGGCTGGCGATAATACTCCGGATTTTTTAGCAGACCCGATGCTGCCGCCTCCAACTGAAAATCAGCAGGGACAAACAATTCTCCCACATAAGGCCAGAGCTGATCGATGGCGGTTTCCATGCGGCGATGACTTTCCTCCGTACCGTCGCCAAGACGAATCACCCACTCACCACTCCAGCGAACATGATAGTTCACTTCTTTCAATGATTTCTCTGCGATAGCAGCCAGCCTTTTATCAGCTGAATATTGCAGATCCGTATACAACAATTGCTGGTACAGGCTAATGAAAAATTGCCGGGTAATTGTTACTGCCCAATCCCCTTTTTTTAATTCTGCCAGCAGATGATTTCGAAATTCCATCGCATCCCGCAGATAGGCCAGATCATCCTCGTCGATCGGTCCGCTTACCTGGTGAAAAGCAGGAGAGCTGATAAATTTCGTGTAAGCCTCTCTGTTATTATTACAGAGTTCTGCAGCATATTGATAAAAATTTCTTGCCTGCCCGATCTGGTCCAGCGCAATATTTGATATGGCGATATCCTGCTCCAGGTTCGGCCCATGCCCTGTCCATTCGCTATTGCGGTGTCCTATAATTAAGGCGTCATCGGCCAGGTGAAGAGTAAGATGAAACATTGGAGGTAAGAAGTGTGAATTAGGAATTATGAATTATGAAGTGAGAGGTGAAAAGTAAAAGGTGAAATTTCGGAGTCCTCTGTTTCACCTTTCACCTTTCACTTTTCACCGTCTTTACATCGCCTTTAGTTCATCCGGTAAATCATAAAATGTAGGGTGCCGGTACACTTTATCATTGGCAGGATCATAGAAGCTGGCAGCTTCATCCGGATTGGAGGCGTGGATGTATTTGCTCTCCACCACCCAGATACTGATTCCTTCCTGGCGACGCGTATACACATCCCGTGCGTTTTCAATCGCCATCTGGGCATCTGCTGCATGCAAACTACCCACATGTTTGTGATCCAACCCCATCTTGCTACGGATGAATACTTCCCACAATGGCCAGTCGGCCTGGTTTTGAGTTGCCCCTTCCGCTTTTACCGGTTCGCGATCGCCATAATCGCCATATCGTTGTATCTGAATGAATGTTTTCATGCTACTGCCGGACGTTGTTTTTGTGCTCGTTTGTTTGCAAAAGAAATTGCTGCTTCCCGCACCCAGGCTCCTTCTTCATGTGCCTTAACCCTTGCTGCAATCCGTTCCTTGTTACAGGGGCCGTTTCCACTGATTACCTGCCAGAATTCTTCCCAGTTGATTTTTCCAAAATCATAATGACCTCTTTCGGCATTCCATTTCAACTCCGGATCCGGTAATTCCATGCCCAGGATTTTCACCTGCTCGGCACAGATGTCTACAAATTTTTGGCGCAGCTCATCGTTGGTAAAGCGTTTGATCTTCCATTTCATGCTCTGTGCTGTATGGGGTGATGCATCGTCAGCAGGACCGAACATCATGATACTGGGCCACCACCAACGGTTGATCGCATCCTGGCACATGGCTTTTTGCGCTTCGGTGCCCCTGCTCAGGGTCAGCAAAATCTCAAACCCCTGGCGCTGGTGAAAACTTTCCTCCTTGCAAATCCGAACCATCGCACGGGCATAGGGTCCATAGGAAGTGCGACAAAGTGGAACCTGGTTCATGATGGCAGCTCCATCTACCAGCCAGCCAATAGCGCCTATATCGGCCCAGGTAAGTGTGGGGTAATTGAAGATGCTGGAATATTTTGCTTTTCCGGTGTGTAGCTGATCAATCATTTCAGCGCGACTGATTCCCAGGGTTTCTGCAGCGCTATAGAGATAAAGTCCATGACCCGCTTCGTCCTGCACTTTAGCAATCAATGTGGCTTTCCTGCGCAGTGATGGGGCTCGGGTTATCCAGTTACCTTCCGGTAACATGCCTACAATCTCGCTGTGTGCATGCTGGGAAATCTGACGGATCAGAGTTTGACGATATTTTTCCGGCATCCAGTCTTTCGGCTCGATGCGGATATCCTGATCAACTCGGTCCTGGAACTGCTGCTCCAGGTTGATAGTTGCCTGCTTTTCCATAGCGTAAAAATAGCATTTTAAGCGCTAAAACTAACAACTGTTAGGGGATTGCTTATTTCTGATCAAAATCGATCAACAGCTCAGTGCTTCTTGGATGGCTTTGGCAGGTAAGGATAAAACCTGCTTCAACCTCATCGGGTTCCAGGGCATAGTTGGTATCCATCGATACTTCCCCCGTCACCAGTTTGGCTCTGCAGGTACAACAAACCCCGCCCTTGCAGGCATAGGGCAGGTCTGCACCTGCGTGGAGGGCTGCATCCAGGATAGCCGGACCATCAAAAGGAACCTGCAGTTCAAGAGAACGTCCATCTGCTTTGATGGTAACTTTTGCGAATTGTCCAGGTTCTGCAGATGCTGTTGTTTGCCTGTTTTTTGTCGCGGAATCCTGCCCCGGAGTCGTAAATAATTCAAAATGGATACGATCCGCAGGTACTCCTTTCTCCTGAAGAAAATTCCGTACCGAAAAGATCAGTTGCTCCGGTCCGCACAGGAAATAATGATCCACCTGTTTCCATTCCAGTAGTTTATCTCCCAGCGCTTCACACTTGACAGCATCGATGCGTCCATGCAATAGCGGAGCATCGGTTTTTTCCCTGCTCAGAATATGTATCAGCCGGAAGCGATCCATGTATTTATTTTTCAATGCTTCGAGTTGTTCCCGAAAAATGATGGAAGCGCGGTTGCGGTTTCCATACACAAGCGTAAACCTACTTTTGGGTTCAGATACAAGAACCGTTTTGATGATGGATAATATTGGCGTAATGCCACTGCCTGCAGCAAATGCCATGTATTCTCTGGAGGAAGTGCTGTCAATAGGCGTATAAAATTTTCCCGATGGAGGCAATACTTCAATAAGATCGCCTTTTTTCAATTGCCTGTTCGCGTATGTGGAAAATCTTCCCTCAGCGATGGCTTTTACCGCAATGCGTAATTCGCCTTCTAACGGAGAACTGCATACGGAATAAGAACGCCTTAATTCTTCTCCATTTATGGTGGTACGAAGAGTAATGTTCTGCCCTTCACGAAAACGAAACTGCTCTTTGAGTTCATCAGGAATTTCGAATGCGATGGATACGCATTCATTCGTTTCAGGCCGGATATCGCTGATTGTCAGCTTGTGGAAATGCATGGTCATGCTTTCAGTCCTTCAATCATGATCAACACCATATTTTCTTCGAGTTGTTTGGCCGAGATTTTCTCCCTGCTGCGATGCCAGCTTTCAATGCCGTTCACAGCATGCAGCATGATCAATACAACAGTGGGCGCATCAACCTGTTTGATCTCACCGGTCGCGATTCCTTTTTCAATAATGCCGGCAAGGCGTTTGCGATAGGTGCGGCGCTGGTTGTGAAAATTGGAAAGGTAGGGGTCGGAGAGATGTTTCCAGTCGCGGTCCGCCACCAATACCAGTTCGTACTGCTCAATCATCTGACGGATATGAAACCGCAGAATGGCTTCCACTTTCCGGATGGCTGGCAATTCACTGGATTCTATGGAATCAAGATGGTTGTTAAAGTTATTGGCCACCTTGAAACAGATTTCCTGCAACAATTCTTCCTTCGACTGTATATGATTGTAAAGGCTGGCTGCTTCCACTCCTACGGCTTCCGCCAGATCGCGCATGGAGGCAGCTTTAAAGCCTTTTTCACGGAATAACCGGGTAGCGGCTTCTACGATCACTTCCTTTTTAGTGCCGTTGTTTTTGCTCTTGATCTTCGCCATATGACCCCAAATATACATACGAACAAACGTTAGTGCATCCGGCTTCAAAAATTTCGGGTACTTTTGCGCCCGTTCACACACACCCGACCGGTGCCACCGGTCGGGTGCCATCTGCCGAAGGTGGAGTGAGTGAAGTAAAAAACACACAAATATGTCGTTAATCGTAGTTGGTACGATGGCTTTTGATGCCATTGAAACGCCCTTTGGAAAAAGTGGACAGATCATTGGTGGTTCCGCTACCTATGTTGCCTATGCCGCCTCCAATTTTGTGAAGCCTGTGAATCAGATTTCCGTAATCGGGTATGATTTCCCTAAAGAGGAACTGGAGGAATTAAAGGGCAGGGGGGTTCGGTTGGATGGTGTGCAGGTGAAAGAAGAGGAAAAATCCTTTTTTTGGGCCGGAAAGTATCATCTTGATATGAATACCCGCGATACCCTGGATACCCAACTCAACGTGCTGGCCAGCTTTGAACCAAAAGTGCCGGATGCTTACCAGGGTTCTGAATTCCTGATGCTCGGCAACCTGATGCCCAGTTTACAGCTGAGTGTTATCCGTCAATTGAAAAACCGTCCGAAACTCATCGTGATGGACACCATGAACTTCTGGATGGATACTGCCATGGCTGACCTGGAGATCCTGCTGAAAGAAGTGGATGTACTGATGGTGAACGACAGTGAGGCAAGGCAGCTAAGCGGACAGTTCTCCCTGGTAAAAGCAGCCAAGGAAATCATGAAAATGGGACCAAAATTCCTTGTGATCAAAAAAGGAGAACATGGCGCCCTGCTTTTCAATGAGAACGAAGTGTTTTTTGCACCGGCATTACCTCTCGAAGAAGTGTTTGACCCAACAGGTGCAGGGGATACATTCGCAGGCGGATTTATGGGTCATCTTGCAGCTACCCGGGATATCTCTTTCAACAATATGAAAACTGCCATTATCAAGGGATCTGCGCTTGCCTCTTTCTGTGTTGAAAAATTTGGTACCACGCGCATGAAAGAAATCAGTGCGTCTCAAATAGACGAACGCATTCAGGAATTTGTTAACCTGGTGAACTTCGAGATCAAACTCGCAGAGTAAACAACTGGTCTTTTCAATATTTTTTTCCTAACGTTACCGCCAGCCGGTAACGTTTTGTTTTTCCGGATAGATGCCAGGCATCCACTACGATGATGTATAAACCATTTGGTAAGAGTTGATTTTTATCATTCAGCCCATCCCATCTAAAACTTCCTTTCATTGCACAAATTCCATTGTTAATCAGTATTCGATGCGGATTTCCCACACGGTCAAAAATCCGGATGCTTACCTGGTATCCGGGTTGTGCAAACTCGTAGTGAATTTCACAATAGTCCTCCTGGCCATCCCCATCCGGACTCATTAGCGTTGCACCTAAAAATACCCGATCCGGATCCTCCGGGAAACCCACCTGTGAATTCTCATATCCGGGAGTGCCATAACCTACATGCACAGCTGCAGATGTCCAGTTGGCGGCGGATTGACTGGCTCCAGCAGGATCCCTACGCTCCAGGGAAACATTCTCCAGGTTTCGAATCATCTCATGGTGCCAGCTTGCATCGTATTGCACCTCATCTGCCACTTCCTGATTTGCATTCAATAGTACAACAGTTCCTTTCTCATTCGGGTAGGAGGGCAGGGAAGCCAGTTCCACCAAATAGTTTGGTTGCTTCACCAAATATTGTTTTATTAACCAGCTAATATCGGAACTCACTACCAGGAAATCTCCCGGATAAAGAAAACGCGGACCCGGGACCAGTGTCCTGATGCCGGATAATTTTCCGCTGCTGTTCCTGGTTGCAAGTTGCCACCGGTCCAGTTGGACCGGCAATTTTCCAAGGTGATATAGTTCAACGAAATCACTTCCATCGGAAGATGGGTCTGATAAAATCTCATTTATAACAATGCCCTTTTCAGTACTGTCTGCCACCCCGATTTTTAACTCCCGGAATCCTGTGCCCTGTTCAGGTTCTTCATCACATCCGGGAATAGCTGCCAGCCTGAGTGTGTATATTTTCCCCTGCTCAAGAACCGAGTGTAAATTAAGCAGCGCTTCCTGTTGAAAAGGCTCCGGAAATTCTACTTTTTCCACCGCGGGCCCGTCATGCACTGTATACAAATCAGGCTTATTCGCGAACGATTGCTGAATTCTATCGGAAAAGGTTATCCGTATGGTTCGGTTATCCGGACACCAGGCATAAACAGGCTCCACTGCAGGCAATACGGCAGTTGAATCGGATTGACTATTGGTTCTGCCAGGACTACCACCGGATGAATCAATACTTGCTTTCCAGTTATTCACCTTTCTGCAGGCTTTGTGTGTACTTACCATCTCCAATGCCCAACCCCCATCCGTTTTTTCAGCCTTCAACAAGGAAGGCAGATATACGGCGGCGAACATCAGTTCCCCCGTTTCATTCAGTAGATACAGCGTATCACCTGCATTGGAAATTACAGGGAAAGGACTTAGGCCGATTGTAGTTCCATACGCACTAAAAATGTCCACCGCCCTGGCCGGACAAAGAATCAGGATTCCACCGGGAGCCATGCGCACACTATCTCCAAATCTTCCACTTGTTCTGCCATTGGAAAGACTCCATCCACTCAAACTGATTTCTTCTTTACTAACATTGGTTAGTTCAACATACTCTTCGGCTGGCAATCCTACACTGGGTAAAGGGTCCCCCATGATCTCGGTAATAACAACCGGAAAGCCTTGCCCGCAAAGGGTTTCAAAAGAGAGCAAGAGCATCACACACAATATCATTTTACACATGTTATAAAACTACTGAGTCTGATTATCTGTGTCAAGCCGAAATAATTATTTGGGTGAAAAAACCCTTCGCATTAATTTCGTGCACCATGAATAAAATGAAACATACAACGAAGACCAAGAAACAGCTCCCACAAATGGAAGGTGTGTGATCTCGTATATGTTCACTAAATAACACAGGCCTTCCCAAAATGGGGAGGCTTTTTTTATAACCAAAATGCAAGCAAAAACGCAATGAAAGTCGCAGTTGTAGGTGCCACCGGACTGGTTGGTACCAAAATGTTACAGGTACTGGCAGAACGGAATTTTCCCGTTACCGAATTGATTCCGGTAGCTTCAGAAAGATCAGTAGGAAAGGAAGTGGAATACCAGGGAAAGAAATACAAAGTGGTAAGCATGACCGATGCCATCGCAGCCAAACCGGCTGTAGCACTCTTTTCCGCAGGGGGAAGCACCTCACTGGCATGGGCTCCCAAATTCGCTGAAGCAGGCATCACTGTTATCGATAATTCCTCCGCATGGCGTATGGATCCCACTAAACCACTGGTGGTTCCTGAGCTTAATGCTGATATTCTGACTACCAGCGATAAAATCATTGCCAATCCTAATTGCTCAACCATTCAAATGGTGGTTGCTCTTAATCCTTTGCATAAAAAATACGGAATCAAACGCCTGGTTGTATCGACCTATCAGAGTGTAACCGGAACCGGTGTAAAAGCGGTTGACCAACTGATGAATGAGCGCAAGGGTATTCAGGGTGAAATGGCCTATAAATACCCAATTGATCTTAACGTCATTCCGCAAATCGATGTATTCCTTGACAATGGTTACACCAAGGAAGAAATGAAAATGGTGAATGAAACCAAAAAGATCATGCGGGATGAAACCATCCGGGTTACTGCAACTACGGTTCGTATTCCGGTAATGGGCGGTCACTCCGAAAGTGTGAATGTGGAATTTGCACAGGACTTCGATCTGAATGAAGTACGTTCTTTGCTTTCATCTGCACCTGGTGTTGTACTGGTGGATGATCCTGCCAACGCACAATATCCGATGCCAAAGGATGCACATGAAAAGGACGAAGTATTTGTTGGCCGATTACGTAGAGATGAATCTCAGCCGAATACCCTGAACATGTGGATTGTTAGCGATAACCTGCGCAAAGGTGCAGCCACTAACGCCGTTCAGATTGCTGAGTATCTTCAGCAAAAGGGATTATTGTCCTGAATCAAAATCAGCCGAACCTTTCTGCGCAGGTTCGGCTGTTCTTTACTGTTATTATTCCAGACTTCTTTTGATAAATGAAAGTAGTGGCTGCAGCGTTTCAAAAGCCTTCAGTATTTTTTTATTGATGGCAGGGTCGGTTAATTCTTTGTCTGCCAGCGGTATCATTGCTACATAACTTTTAAACACCAGGTATTCTGCTGCCGGCGAGTCTTTGTCAAATCCCTGTGGTACACGGGATAACTTCATGCCTTCACCGTCTGATAACCTGCCAAAAGTTGAAACAAAGGCTTTTGATTTCACAATTTTTTCAAACTCTTCGGCATTGTAATCAATTTCCTGCCGCACTTTTTTAAGTTCGGGTGGCATCGGCATGTAAATTCCTCCACCAGCAAAACTATTGCCTGGTTCTATGTGGATATAGTAACCACCTGCTAGCGCTTTCTTTCCTCCCTCATTGATGCTGGCTCCGAAATTCGTTTTGTAAGGTGATTTGTCTTTACTGAAGCGAACATCGCGGTTAATACGGAACATGCATTTTTTCGCTTCCAGCTCTGCGATTCCCGGATCTTTTTTCGCATGTGCATCAATGATAGATTGAACAAATTGCTCTACATCTTTGCGCGCCGTTTCATAAGCCGATCGGTTCACATCGAACCAGGATTTATCGTTGTTTTTTTTCAGTCCCTTCAGAAAGGATAAGGTGCTTTGTTGTATCATGGAATTATTTTAATACGCCATACAAACTTCCTCCTTTATCAAACAGGCGATTTATTTTTCTCTCCACATCCGGATCAACTTCCACTGCCGGAGCATGATGCGGTTTAATACGGGCGTCAATGATCAATGGTCCGCGACACCCCCAGTGTTTATTTTCCATAAATGCATCTATGCCATAAATATCATGTGAGGGATTGCTGCGGGTGAAACTTATCCAGAGCCAGTTTCGCAGATTGGCAGCCGTAAATGCGGCATCATCACACCAGATCATCAGTGGCAGCCCGTTTAATTCATTTATTGATGACCGTAAGTAAACATCCATTTCCTGGATGATTTCTTTTGCGGCTCCCACTCCCGAATAGGCAGTGGTTTGAAAGGCCACTACACCGGGCATTACCAATCGGGCATCTTTCAGAAAAGGCAACCGGCTTATCACCTCCGGCACGGATTGGCAAAGTGTTCGCACCGGCTCACCGTAAACGGCAAATACCACTTTACTACCGGTATTGAGGCCGGTGCCGGAATAATCGAGGGTATCAATGGTAGTGTTGGTATGGAAATGAACATCGCGGTCGAGATGAATCCGTTCCAGAAGATATTCAAAAAAGGCCTGTTCATGGTGTGTGCTTACCCGGTTCTGGTCGTCGGCTGTAATGAACAAAAACTTGGCAAGGCTTAACTGTCCGGTGCCCAGCACATGATTGGCAATCGTGAGTAATTCCGCCGGTTGTTTGGTTGGCAGATAAGGCGTATACCGCTCGCTTCCAACGGCCAGTAATAAGGGGTGTACACCAGCTGCATCCACGGCATGTACTTCCTTTAATCCGGGTATTTCCTGGGGAATGGCATCTCCGGTGATTTCATGGATCAATTGTCCAAAGCTGGTATCTTCCTGCGGAGGGCGGCCCACTACTGTAAATGGCCAGATCGCATGTTGGCGGGCATATACGGCTTTTACCCGCATCAGTGGGAAATCGTGTCGCAGGCTATAATAACCCAGGTGGTCTCCAAAAGGTCCTTCCGGTTTATTCTCTTCCGGATACACTTCTCCGGTTATCACAAAGTCTGCGTCGGTGCTGATACAAAACCCATCCCGATAGGTATACCTGAAACGTCTGCTGCCAAGCAAACCGGCAAATGTCATTTCACTCATACCTTCCGGCAAGGGCATAACTGCAGATACTGTATGAGAAGGGGGGCCGCCGGCGAATACAGATACTTTCAGCGGTTGTCCCTTCCTGTTAGCCTTGGTCTGGTGTACGCCAATTCCCCTGTGCAATTGATAATGAAGCCCGATTTCTTTATCCTGCACGTACTCATTACCAGATAACTGGATACGGTACATACCCAGATTAGCTTTCATAATACCTGGTTGATCAATGTCTTCTGTATATACCTGTGGGAGTGTAACAAAAGCACCACCGTCCATTGGCCAGTGGTGTATCTGCGGTATTTCGCTTATACGTATTTGTTGGTATAAAACCGGCTTGTTAAGGGGATTTTTTAATGGCAATGCTTTTAATGCCGCCCATCCTGCACCCGCATACTGAAAGGGATGCCTGAGGGCTTTCATGGGATCGTTCTTAAGCCGGATGAGTTGCTGTACCTGGTTCAGACTTTCCCTGAATAGAAAGCGACTTCGGTCCAGTGTTCCAAATATATTGGATGCAGCCCGAAACCTGCTGCCCTTGACGCGTTCAAAAAGAAGTGCTGGTCCGCCTGCCTCATAAACCCGAAGGTGAATAGCGGCCATTTCCAGGTAAGGATCCACTTCTTCCCGAATCCGAACCAGTTGCCCGGTTCGCTCCAAATCCAATAGTGCTGCTTCCAGCGAAGAGTATGCCATGCGATTGATTAAAGTTGCAAAGGTAAAACAGAATCGCAGGCATCTTGTTTACTTCACCTTAGACCAGTTTTCACCACTCTTGATACGATAGAGCGTCATTTCGCTGACCCCGTATTTTTCTGCTAATTGGCGGATGGTCAGTTTGCGGTTCTTGCTTTCCAGGGTTTTCTTGATAGAACGAACCTGGCTGGCATTCAATTTTAATCCGTTGGAACGGTTGGCCTGGACTTTTTTATAAGCCACTTTAGCCGGACTGCTTTGCTGGTGTTCAATCATTTCTTCCAGGGTAGCCCATTTCAGGTTCTTGACAGAATTATCGGTTTTGTTATGATTCAGGTGAATCACATACCGATGCTTCGGAGAAGGTTTCTTGATAAACAGGCGCGCAATTTCACGATGTACGTACAAAGTGCCATTATTTCCCGGACGGTGCAGGTTCAATGTTTTGTAACCTGTTGTCAGGGAACCATTCAACAGTTTACCGTCTTCCAGTACATTTTCTGAATAACTGGCAATGCGACCGTTAGAAGACAAGGAATACTGTTTGCGAAGGTGTTTCCATCCCGGAAACTGAAGTGGCTTCCATACTTCGCCAGATATTGATTTGATCATCGTACCCTTTTTTTTAAAGTTACGAAAAGATATGACCCAAATTCATTATGCGTTTATTCTTCCTTCATCATTTTTAAAAAATCTTCTTCCGAAAGTATCCGGATCTGGGGGATTTTCTTTGCTTTCTCCAGTTTTGAGCCTGCATCTTCACCAACTACGAGGTAATTGAGCTTGCTGCTGACCCCGCTTAACAGTTTTCCTCCACGTGCTTCCACCATTTCTTCGGCTTCTGATCGCTTCAATCGGTTAAGGGTACCCGTGAACAGGAAGGTTTGTCCGGAAAATGCTCCTCCTTCTGCAACAGTTTTTTTCTCCTTCTGCATCGAAAGTCCCAGGCTCTCCAGCTCTTTTATCAGCTCCACATTCGAGGGGTTTTTGAAAAACTGGTAAATACTATTGGCTACTTTCACACCAACATCCTCCAATGACTGAAGCTCTTCCAGGCTCATCCTGCTCAGGTCATTCAGATGCGTGATCGATTGTGACAGGGTCTTGGCCGTGGTTTCTCCAACATAGCGGATCCCAAGTGCGAAAATCAACCGATGCAAAGGTTGAGACTTGGACTTCTCAATATTCGTTTGCAGGTTGGTGATAGATTTCTCACCAAAGCCTTCCAGCTTTCTTATTTCATCAAAAGGAAGCCGGTAAATTCCTGGTATATCTTTTAACCACCCCAGCTCATAAAACTTGCGCACATTTGCCTCGCCGAAACTCCGGATATCCATGGCATCCCTGGAAACAAAGTGTATGATGCGTTCTACTACCTGGGCCGGACAATCAATATTTATACAACGCCAAACAGCTTCCCCTTCTTCACGGGAAAGGGGCGATTCACAGCGTGGACAATTTCGCGGAAACTGAATCGGTTGTTCTTCGCCGTTACGCAATTCCGCCATTGATTTTACAATGTATGGAATAACATCGCCTGCACGCTCTACCAAAACGGTGTCACCAATCATCAGGTCCTTTTCCCGGATCACGTCTTCATTAAACAGGGAAATGGATCCTACTGTAACGCCTCCAATCGGAACCGGATCTATTTTTGCAACCGGCGTAATTGCACCGGTTCTGCCTACCTGGAATTCAACTCCCCGTAACTTACTGGTTGCCTGTCTTGCCTTAAACTTATAGGCAATGGCCCAACGGGGGTGGTGAGTAGTCATGCCTAACTGGTCCTGCAACTCCACACTGTTTACCTTGATTACCATACCATCAATTTCATAAGGCAGATCATCTCTGCCCGACTCAAAATCCTGGCAGTATTGTATCACCTGGTCGATGCCGGTGAATACCCTCTTTTCACTGGCCGGACTCCGGAATCCCAGCTCCCACAGCAAGTCCAGCGCCCCACTATGACTTTGAAGGGCTATTGGTGTAATATTGTTCTGATCGATATGATAACTTACATGATATAAAAACGCTTCCAGGTTGCGACGCCTTACTTCTTCGGGGTCCTTAATGCGCAGGGAACCGGAAGCAGCATTCCGTGGATTGGCCAATGGTGGCAAATTCTGCTCCGCCAGTTTATCATTGAAAGCCTTGAAATGCTTTTTTGTAAGCAGGACTTCCCCCCGTATTTCTATTTGCGTAATGCCGTAATCCGAAAATTTTGCTGATAAGGGTACGGATCGTATCTGACGAATATTGGTGGTGATATCATCTCCCTGTACACCATCACCCCTGGTAGCGCCACGTACCAGAATATCATTTTCATAAATGAGTGATATACTGGCGCCGTCGAATTTTGGTTCCACACAGTATTCAATGGTATTCTTTCGCGCACCTTCCCGAACCCGCCGGTCCCAGTCAATCAGATCCTCCGCATTGTAAGAATTATCCAACGATAACATTGGCACCAGGTGGGATACAGTTGGAAAGGCACTGTTCAGTCCGCTTGCTACCCGCTGCGTGGGTGAATCGGGTCGAATCAACTCCGGATGCGATTTTTCAATTGCCTCCAGCCCCTTGTACAATTGATCGTATTCATAATCGGCAATCAGTGGTGCATCCAATACATAATACCGGTATTCATGAAAACGCAGTGCGTCTCTCAACACCTCAACCTCCGATTCCTGTATGGCAGGTAATTGTTTCAATAATGCATGAGTCTTGTTTTGTAAATCGATGGTTTGTTGTTCCGTGTACATGGCGGTAAAGTTTCAACAAAATTTGGTTAGAAATTTTTAATGTGTATTTTTAACACATTATTGCTTTGCCATGAGAAAGACTGTCTGTTTCTTTTTATTGCTGTTCCTGGTTTGCCGTGTCCAGGGCCAGATCTCGGTGAATCCTTTTTTTCCAACCGACGATAAAGGAGTCATTATTACTTATGACGCTTCCAAAGGCAATAGGGGATTATTGAACCATACCGGGGATGTCTATATTCATACCGGCGTTATCACGGATAAAAGTACCAGCAATACCGACTGGAAATATGTTACTACCACCTGGAATACAAATGATGCAGCAGCCCGCATGATCAAAGGTTCGGGATCAACGTATCAGTTTACGATTCCGAACATCCGGACCTATTACAATGTTCCGGCCGGCGAAACCATTCTGAAAATTGCCATGGTTTTCCGGTCGTATAATCCAACCGGAAATGCCCTGGAGGGGAAAGCATCTGATCTGGCTGTTGACCAGGGAAATATTTATTGGGATGTTTACCCGACCGGTAAAGCTGCCATTCGTTATACCAAACCTGAATTTGAAGCGAGGTTCAAACCTTTTCTCGCACCGTTGAATCTGAGTGTTGGTTCAACAATTGAAATCGAAGCCCGCAGCAACCAATACCAGAAACTGGTATTGCAGCGAAACGGGAACAATATTGCAACCGTCAGCAATGATACCATTATCCACTATACGGCCACGATTTCATCTGCAGGCGAACATCTTTTTATTGTAGGTAATCCTGACAATACAACAGTACCCGGAGATACATTTCGTGTATACGTTGCACCTCCCACAACGGAAGCACCCTTGCCTGCCGGCGTTAAGGAAGGCATCAATTATGAAACCGGAGGTACAGCCGCAACATTGGTGTTATTCGCACCCGGTAAAAACCGGGTAAATCTGATTGGTGATTTCAACAACTGGCAGGAGTCTCTACCTTACCAGATGAATAAAACTCCGGATGGAAATTACTTCTGGTTGCGGATAACCGGGCTCACTCCTGGCACTGAATACGGTTATCAATACCTGGTAGATGGCAGCCTTAAAATTGGTGACCCCTATTGTGAAAAAGTGCTGGATCCCTGGAATGATTCCTTTATTGCCGCTGCAACCTATCCGAATCTGAAGCCTTATCCAACGGGAAAAACAACTGGAATTGTAAGTGTATTACAATCCAATGCCCCGGTTTACAATTGGGAGGTGACCAATTTCCAACGCCCAGCAAAAGAAAAATTGGTGATCTATGAAGTATTGTTACGCGATTTTGTAGAGAAACATGACTGGAATACACTGAAAGATTCAATCAATTATTTTAAATCACTGGGCATAAATGCCATTCACCTGATGCCGTTCAACGAATTTGAAGGGAATATAAGCTGGGGATATAATCCATCCTATTATTTCGCACCGGATAAATATTACGGACCAAGGAACACGCTGAAAGCGTTTATAGATGCCTGTCATAAAAACGGGATTGCCGTTATCATGGATATGGTGTTGAATCATTCCTTTGGTCAGTCTCCCATGGTACAACTGTATTTTGATGGTGCAAATAACCGACCGGCTGCCAACAATCCCTGGTTCAATCCTGTTGCGAAACATGCGTTTAATGTTGGATATGATATGAACCATGAGGCGGCGGCAACCAAACGGTTTTTCAGCAATGTTTGTGCCTTTTGGTTGCAGGAATACAGGCTGGATGGATTCCGCTTTGATTTATCGAAAGGATTTACACAAACTAAAACCTGTGACGATAATGGTGGAAACTGTGATGTAAACGGATGGAGTGCTTACGATGCAAGTCGCGTTGCTATCTGGAAAGCTTATTACGATACGCTGCAACAGAAAGCGCCGGGTTCCTATGTAATCCTTGAACACCTGGGTGTCAATAATGAAGAAAATGAATTGTCAAATTATGGTATGATGCTTTGGGGAAATATGAATTACAATTTCACCGAAGCGGCAAAAGGCCAGATCCCCAATTCCAATTTCAGTGGCGCCTTACATACCGTTCGCAACTGGCAGAAACCACATTTGATCAGTTATATGGAAAGTCACGATGAAGAACGTTCCATGGTAAAATGCAAAAATGAGGGTGCCAGTGTAAGTGGTTACAATATTCGTGATGAAGCCATCGCCCTAAAGCGAAACGAGCTGGCTGCCAGTTTTCTGCTTGCTATGCCCGGACCGAAACTGATCTGGCAGTTTGGAGAGCTGGGGTATGATTTGTCCATCAATTATTGTCAGGATGGAACCGTCAATAATAATTGCCGCACGGATCCAAAGCCAATTCGCTGGAATTATTACCAGAATACGAACCGCGTACAGTTGCGGAATGTCTACAAAACCATGCTGGAGCTGCGGAACAATCCGTATTTTGAAAAGCTTTTTATTGCAGGGGATGTGCAACAAGACCTGGCAAATTCCACCAAATGGCTTCGTTTGACCAGCGACAGTTCTAAAATAGTGGTGATAGGAAACTTCGGTACCAGCCAGGCTCCGGTACAAATTTCCTTCCCCCAGGCTGGAATTTGGTATGAATTATTCACAGGAGAGCCATTTGCGGCTACCAGTGGCGCACAAAGCATAAATTTGCCGGCGGGCGGTTATAGAGTATTCCTGAACAGGAATCTGAATGGGACCACTCCCACACCGGTTCGGGATATTGAAACAACGGATATTTTCCGCTTGCGGATGAGTCCCAACCCGGTTCAATCAAACTCTGTTATCCGTTACGAATTACCCGAAGCAGGTAGGGTTCAATTCACCCTCATGGATCTGAATGGCAGAACAATTGGAAGTCTGCCGGTTGGTAACAGGGGGATGGGCGCACATCAGGCAAGGTTGGATCCGACCCTGGTAGGAAGTTTAAGAAAAGGGGTGTACCTGTTACAGCTAACAGTAAACGATAAGCGAAAAATCATAAAATTGCTGGTACAGTAACAACAACAACATGAAACAGATTTCGAGATTCAGTCACCTGGGAGAATTGAGCGACAAAGATTATTTCCGGATAGCCCTTTCTGTGGATTGCGTAATTTTTGGTTTTGAGGACGGTGAATTAAAAGTGCTGGTAATTAAATGTAATATCAAGGAATATAAGGGCATGTGGTCGCTGTTGGGCGATCTGGTAAGGCCGGATGAAGATCTCGATTCAGCTTCATACAGAATTTTGAAGGACCGGACAGGGCTGGATGATGTGTATCTTGAACAGGTACATACTTTCGGAAAAGTAAACCGTCACCCTGCCGGACGAGTTATTACTACCACCTATTTCTCCCTGGTAAATATTAAGGATCACCAATTAAAGTTATCCGATAATGAGTTGCACTGGCATCCGGTAAAAGAAATTACCGAAATGGCCTTTGACCATAAAAACATTCTCGATACCTGTCTGGAACGGCTGCGCGAAAAAATTCAGGATCATCCTGTGGTATTCAATCTGCTTCCCAAAAAATTCTCCCTCCGTGAACTTCAGAGCGTATATGAAGCTGTGCTCAATTGTGAATTGGATCGTCGGAATTTCCGTAAGAAGTTTTTCATGATGGACTGGCTGGTGGATCTTAACGAACTGGAAGAAGATGTACCACATCGCCCTGGCAAACTTTATAAATTCAACTCCTCCAAGTTTGCCAAAAAAGTTAAAAAAATCTCCTGAGTACCTGGGGTTTTCTTTTGTTTTTTTCCTGATAACTTGATTCTCACAGTCTTATTTAAGATTGTTGAAAGCTTTATGCAATGGGCCGTTCAGCCAAAAAAAATCTTTAATAAAAGTTAATTACAAGGAAAATTAATTATATGTTTGCGTACTTTTTACATATTAAAAATGTGTAAAAAGTACGCAAAGCCAGTTTAACGATTTCTTCATTATAAAAAACGCAACACGTACGATTATGTCATTGAAACGTCTGCTTACGATTGCCTTGCCGTTGTTGTTCCTGACACTTCTTCAACAAGGCGTTTATGCACAAACAAAAACCATTACCGGTAAGGTTACAGACAGAAAGGATGGCTCTCCGATTGTGGGAGCTTCGGTGCTCGTAAAAGGTACCAGTACCGGAGTACAAACAGCATCGGATGGTTCCTTTACCATTACTATTCCGACAGCTGCCAAAACTCTTGTAATCTCTTCAGTTGGATTTGCCAGTACAGAAATATCCACGTCTGCTGCAACTTTTACAGTTGCTCTTGGGCCGGATAATGCCGCACTTGGAGAAGTGGTGGTGGTTGCATACGGAACCCGGAAAAAATCAGATCTCACCGGCGCGGTCACTTCTGTTACTGCAAAAGAATTTCAGAAAGGGGTGATTAACTCTCCGGAGCAGTTGCTCACAGGTAAAGTAGCTGGTTTGCAAATTACTACTGGTGGTGGTTCTGCCGGTGGTGGAAGCCGGATACGGATTCGTGGAGGTGCTTCCCTCAATTCGAGTAATGACCCTCTGATTGTTATCGATGGAGTGCCATTGGATGGTGGAGGAGTAGCAGGTTCTGCGAATATTCTGAATACGATCAACCCCAATGACATTGAATCGATGAACGTGCTGAAAGATGCTGCCGCAACAGCATTATATGGTTCCCGTGCATCGAATGGTGTGTTGATTGTTACCACTAAAAAGGGTAGCAGTGGCAAACCCAAATTCAATTTTAATTCTACACTGTCACTTGGTCAATTAACTGATAAAGTGGATGTTTTATCAGCAGGTGAAATCAGAAGCCTGATCCAGGAAAAAGGAAATGATAACTTTCTGCGTTTGCTTGGATCAGCCAATACTGATTGGCAGGATCAGATCTTCCAGGATGCGGTAGGATTTGATAACAACTTTAATGTTAGCGGATCACTTGGAAAGAAATTGCCGTATCGTTTATCTGTTGGCTATCTGAATCAGGAAGGGACATTGAAAACCAACGAATTTGATCGTTTCTCCACTTCACTAAACCTGAATCCCAAATTTTTTGATGAGCATTTAAGTCTCAATGTTGCAGTAAAAACAGCCAGCACTGCGAATCGCTTTGCAGATGAAGGTGCCATCGGTTCAGCTGTAACCTTTGATCCTACTCAACCAGTTTACAGTGGTAAGGAAGAGTGGGGTGGTTATTACGAATGGTTACAGAACGATGGATTACCTATTAACCTGGCAACCCGCAACCCGGTTGGATTATTGAACCTGCGCGATAACCGGTCCAATGTGTTCCGTTTTATAGGAAACGTACAGGCAGATTACAAACTTCATTTCTTCCCCGATCTGCATGTGTTGGTAAACCTGGGTGTTGAATACAATGAAGGTGAAGGTCGTGATATTTTTGACCGCCGTTCAGCCACTAATTTCCGCACCAACGGACGGGTTTCACAATATCGCCAGATGAAACGAAACCAGTTAGCTGATCTTTCTCTTTTTTATACAAAGGAGCTTCCTTCCATCAACAGTAAACTCGATGTACTGGTAGGTCATAGCTACCAGGATTTCCTTATTAAAAATTACAATTTTGCCGCCTTTGGCCAGGATGGAAAACAAATACCTGGATCTACACCTGCCTTCCCATTTGATGAGCCCCGGTACAGACTGGAATCTTACCTCGGACGCTTGAACTATACCCTGGCTAATAAATATTTGCTTACAGCTTCCATCCGTCGTGATGCGAGTTCCAAATTCTCACCAGATACCCGCGTAGGTTATTTCCCTGCAGTTGCATTGGCATGGAGAATCAATGAAGAGTTTTTCCGTAACAGCAATACCCTCAATGATTTGAAACTTCGTATGAGCTGGGGTGTTACCGGTCAGCAGGATATCGGTGATTTCTATTCTTATCTTCCCCGCTATTCCGCCAGTAACCAGACTGCGCAATACCAGTTTGGAAACAGCTTTTTCTCTTTCCTTCGTCCTGCCGGCTACGATCCGAATATTAAATGGGAAACCACTGAAACCTATAACCTGGGATTGGATTTCGGTTTCCTGAACAATCGAATCTCCGGTAGTGTAGATGTTTATCAGAAGAAGACAAGAGATTTGTTGAGTACAGTACCCGTTGCTCCAGGTTCCAATTTTGTAAACCTGATTACCACCAACGTTGGTAATATAGATAACAAGGGCGTTGAATTTGTTTTGAATACCGTGCCGGTTCGGACAAATAACCTGACCTGGGACTTTGGCTTCAATGTGACCTATCAGGATATCAAGATCACGAATCTGTTGAAACAGGAGGACCCTGCATTTACCGGAATTGATGTGTTGGGCATTCAGGGTGGTACCGGAAATACCATCGCCAAACACGTTGTAGGATACAGACCCTACACCTATTTCGTATACAAGCAGGTGTATGATCCTGAAACCAATAAACCAATTGAAGGATTGTATGAAGACCTGAACCGGGATGGTCAAATCAATCAGTCGGATCGTTATCTGTCTCAACAGGGTGCACCCAATTTCCTCTTTGGTATTAATACCCAGGTAACCTACAAACGCTTCATGTTTGGGTTAGCGGGTCATGGAACCACCGGTAACCACATTTACAACAACGTAAACTCTGAAAGAGCAGCATTCCGTAATGTTCAGAACCCTATCAACTTCATTCAGAATACAACCAGCAGTTATTTCAATACAGGTTTTTTCAATAACCAGTACTTATCTGATCTCTATATTGAGAATGCATCTTTCTTCAGATTGGATAATATCAATATCGGTTATTCGGTTGGTAAAGTATTGCAGGGTAAAGCAACCATGCGCCTTGGTGCAAGTATTCAGAATGTATTCGTGATTACCAAATATTCAGGTCTCGATCCGGAGCTGGCGAATGATGGTGTGGATAATACTATTTATCCCCGTCCGCGTATTTATTCACTGGGTATGAACCTTGATTTTTAATCAACAATTGTTTGCAGTATGAAAAAGATGATCATATCAAAATTTGCGATCGTGGTGTTGGGGGCAATATTGTTGGGCTCCTGTGCCAAAAAGCTCGATCTGTTTCCAACGAATGATTTAACTCCTCAAACCGCATATGCTACTCCAGAAGGCTATAAAGCTGTACTGGCAAAAATTTATGGTGGTATGTCAACCACGGGTAATGCTGGTCCCGCAGGGGCTTCCGATATCCAGGGTTTGGATGAAGGTTCACAGGCTTCCTTTATCCGTGGATTTTTTAACAGTCAGGAATTGCCTACGGATGAGGCGGTGGTGGCCTGGAACGACCAGACCATCCAGGACTTTCATGCGCTGCGCTGGACAGCGGGTGATCCATTTATACTGGGGATGTATGCACGTCCGGTTTATAATATTACCATCTCCAATGAATACTTACGGGAAGCAACAGACGAAAAAATTGCGTCCCGCGGTATCAGTGGTGCGGCTGCAACTGAAATTGCGAACACCCGGGCAGAGGTTCGCTTTCTGCGCGCTTTCAATTACTGGGTGATGCTGGATCTTTTCGGAAAATCAACTTTTGTAACGGAAGCAGATCAAATTGGTACAGCTCTTCCACGAGAGATTTCACGTGAAGAACTGTTTGCCTATATCGAAACAGAACTCAAAGCCATTGAAACAGAACTTCAGCCGGCAAGATCTATTGAATACGGTCGGGTAGACCAGGGTGCTGCATGGGCATTACTTGCCCGTTTGTATCTGAATGCCGAAGTGTATACAGGAACTGCCCGATATGCAGATGCGCTTACCTATGCGAAAAAAGTGATTGACGCTGGTTATGAGCTGCATCCTGATTACCGGGAAGTTTTTATGGCAGACAATGATAAGGCTTCTAATGAATTTATTTATGTGATCAACTGTGATGGTTTGAGGACGCAGAGTTATGGCAATACTACTTTTTTTATTCATGCTGCAGCTGGCGATAATTTTGCCGATTACGGAACCAATGGCGGATGGTATGGATATCGTGCAACATCCGCATTAACGAACAAATTTGCTGATCTGTCAGGTAATACGGATCAGCGGGCCATGTTCTCTAACCTGAACAATGCAACCATTAATACAATTAGTGATTTTAGCCAGGGCGTATGGGTTCGCAAGTACGTGAATATCCGTTCTGATGGCGCACAGGTTAGCGATATAAACCGTGAATTTTCTGATGTTGATTTTCCTGTTTTCCGATTGTCTGAAATGATCCTGATTTATGCGGAAGCACATTTGCGTGGCGGCGGAGGCGACCTTGCAACAGCACTGACACAATTAAACCGGATCCGGTATCGTGCCTACGGTCAGAGTTATGGTCCGAATGATGTGGGAAGAATCCTGAGTTCAGACCTGAACCTTCAGTTCATTCTGGACGAAAGAGCACGTGAATTATTCTGGGAGGGTCATCGTCGTACCGACCTGGTTCGCTACAACCAGCTGACCACCGGAACTTATTTATGGCCCTGGAAAGGTGGAGTGGCTTCCGGAACTGCTGTGGATGATAAGTTCAATCTTTTTCCGATTCCAGCTACCAACCGAACTGCCAATCCGAATCTTAGTCAGAATCCTGGTTATTAATTGAAAAAAATTATCTGAGATATGAAACGCTTGTCAATTTATTTCTTACTTGGTGTTTTGCTGACCAGTCTCTGGTCTTGCGAAAAAGAAGAGAACCGCGTTTATTTTGAAGGCGGTACGGCACCCACACTTACAGTTAACAATGCTGCACCGGTTTTAAGGTTTGAAGACAGTGATAAAGAAGCCATTCGATTTAACTGGACTAACCCTGACTATAAGTTTACTACAGGTATTAGTTCACAGGATGTTAACTATATCATTGAAATAGATACAGCAGGGGCTAATTTCAGCAGGCCCTCCAAAGCTTCGGTTAGTGTTAACCGTGAGTTGAGCCGGAGTTTCACTGTTACCCAGTTAAATGATATTCTTCAGAATACCATGCTGCTCGCTGCTGGTAAAGAACATGCCCTTGAAGTCAGGGTACGGGCTTCAATTGGTAATACTGCTACAGAAGTATATTCCAATACCCTGCCGATCAGGGCAACACCCTATGCATTACCTCCCAAAGTTAACCCACCAGCTACCGGTACCCTGTTTATTGTTGGAAATGCAACACCAGGCGGATGGACTAACCCGGTACCGGTACCCAGTCAGCAGTTTACCAGGGTTAGTGAAACATTGTATGAAATCACAATAGCCATGGTGGGCGGTGGTGCTTATTTGCTGATTCCAACAAACGGCCAGTGGGCCAAATACAGTGTTAATGATAATACCATTCCAGGTATTGCAGAAGGTGGAGATTTCTTCCGCGAAGGTGGCAAGGATATTCCAGGTCCTGCCGCAGCGGGCACGTACAAAATCACGGTTGATTTTCAGCGTGGCAAATTCACCGTGGTAAAACAGTAATTAACCAGAACTAAAAGTATTTTGCGATGAAGCATCTAACAAAATTTTTATTCAATACGCTGCTGGCAGCATGTTTGCTGACAGCTTGTGAAAAAGCGGAAGATCTTCCATTTTATGAAAATGGTTCAGCCCCGGCAATTACTGCATCTGCCACTGCCATTGCTCCGGCTCCTGCTGATTCACTGGCAGCAGGATTGACGCTCAACTGGACCAATCCGGTTTATGCAGCTGATTCAGCCACATATAAATACGTGGTAGAGATCGACCAGGCTGGAAACAATTTCGCAGAGCCGACCCAACGGATAGTTACGGGCTCACTGAGTACCACTTATCTGAACAAGGAATTAAACAATATCCTGATCGCAAAGGGATTGGCGTTTGGTACAGCTTATGATATGGAAGTGCGGGTAATCTCTTCTTATGCAAATAATAACGAAAGACTGATTTCCAATGTCCTTCCAATAAAGATGACACCCTACAAAATTCCGCCACGGGTTGCGTTACCTACATCCGGAAAACTATTCCTGGTGGGAAGTGCAACTGAGGGAGGATGGAATAATCCCGTTCCCGCGCCTTCACAGGAGTTTACACGACTGGATGAAACCAGGTTTGCCGGTGTTTTTAAGCTGAAGGGTGGAAACGAGTACCTCGCAGTAGCAGTGAATGGACAATGGGATGAAAAATTCGCCGTTGCCAATAAAAATCTTCCGGGATTAGCGGAAGGTGGTGATTTCGCATTGGGTTTGAATGATAATATTCCAGGTCCGGCTGCCGACGGAATCTACTTGATTGTCCTGGATTTCCAGGCAGGTAAATTCAGTGTCACTCCATTTAAAGACGATGAATTACCAACGGCGCTTTTCATTGTTGGAAATGCAACTGCCGGTGATTGGAGCAATCCTGTTCCGGTGCCATCACAACAATTTACCAGGTTAAATTCCGCTGAGTATGAAATTACTATTGATCTCACCGGAGACAGAGAATACCTGCTGCTTCCTGAGAATGGTAACTGGAATAAAAAATATTCAGTTGCTGATAATTCAGTTACTGGTTTGCGGGAAGGCGGTGAAATGGGATACAATCTGCCCGCTAACATTCCTGGTCCTGCTGTCACAGGTACCTTTAAGATCAATGTGAATTTTGCCACACACCGATATAAGGTTACCCGACTCTAGATAAAACTAGCTTTCGGATAT
Organism: Flavipsychrobacter sp.; assembly: GCA_016787265.1. Taxonomy (GTDB): domain Bacteria; phylum Bacteroidota; class Bacteroidia; order Chitinophagales; family Chitinophagaceae; genus Flavihumibacter. The sequence continues at coordinate 439,319 of JAEUVF010000010.1, forward strand.
TCCGATCAGCCGGAACTCAGGCAGATATGCTGACTTCCGGCTGATTATTTAATATGAACGTAATCACTTCCTCCAGTGTTAGCGTAGTACGGCTAACTGCATCCTGGATTTCTTCCCGGTTTACCTGGGCTGCAAAAGAAGGTGTTTTTAATTTCTTCAGTACCGATTTCACATCCATTCCCTCATAGCGGGTTGGCCGGATCAGGGCTGCAGCATGAATAAAGCCCGATAATTCATCAAAAACATAGATCATTTTCTCCATGGTGGTTTCCGGCTCCACTCCAAAATGTCGCGGGCCGTGGCAGGCAATTGTGCGGATGACAGCAGGATCAATTTGCCGCATTTCCAGTTCTTCAATAATCCGCCGGCAATGTTCATCCGGATACTTCTCCCAATCGGCATCGTGCAGTACACCAGCCAGCCACCAGGAATGGGCAGCTGTTTCGGATAAACCTTCCTGTTGCAGGGCCCAGGTTTTCATCAGTTTAGCAACCTGTTTCATGTGCAGGCGAAGCCGTTCATTGGGCACCCAATCTTCCAGTAATTGAAGCGCCTCCGCTTCTGATAACAGGTTGCCGGCGTTAATGGGATCCCCAAATTGGGTTCTTCCAAGCTGTAAATTTGCCATCTATAAAAATTTGATGTAAATATTTTTATTGATTATCAATATGTTACGAATGTAACCTAAAAAATATCACCCCAAATAATTGGTGAAATGCAATGTATCAGCCTACCTTTGCGCTCCGAATTATTTCATCATTCCAGTTACCGGGATGGCGGTAACGGACTAAATTAAGTTTAAATGAGCAAATTACATTTCACCACCAAGCATGCGAACGAGGCTACCGTACAGCGTAACTGGTACGTTGTAGATGGTACCAATCAAACCGTAGGACGCATGTGTGCCAAAATCGCGGCCGTACTTCGTGGTAAGAACAAAGCGTATTTCACTCCCCATGTTGATTGCGGAGATTTCATTATCGTGATCAATGCCGACAAAATTCAGTTTACCGGACAGAAGCTGGATCAGAAAGTGTATGAGAACTTCAGTGGCTATCCTGGTGGCCGTAAGGAAGAAGTGGCTAAAGACCTGTTGAAGCGTCGTCCGGAAGTAATCATCGAGCGTGCTGTAAAAGGTATGTTGCCGAAGAATCGCCTGGGTCGCAAAATGTACAAGAAGCTGTTTGTATATGCAGGGGACACCCATCCGCATGCAGCGCAGCAACCCAAAGAACTGAAATTCTAATCACCAATCATTATCTCAAATTCCAAATAGATGGAAAAGCAAAAAAACGGATTAGGCCGTCGTAAGGAAGCCGTTACTCGTGTATTCCTCAGCAAAGGCGAAGGCAAAATCACTATCAACAACAAAGATTACAAAGTATATTTTCCACTGGTTTACCTGCAGAACCAGGTAGAAGCTCCGTTGAAGGCGATCGAAGCCCTCGACAAGTTTGATGTGGTAATCAACGCTACCGGTGGTGGTGTGAAAGGTCAGGCGGAAGCTGCAAAACTGGGTATTGCCCGTGCACTGCTGGAAGTGAATGCAGAATATCGTCCAACCCTGAAGGCTGGTGGTTTTCTGACCCGCGATCCCCGTGGTGTTGAACGTAAAAAACCAGGTCGTAAAAAAGCACGTAGAAGCTACCAGTTCAGCAAACGTTAATCTGTCTGCTTCAACCTTCAAACAAATTTTAATAAGACTACGATGGAAAATAATACATCCTTACAACAGCAACTTCTTGATGCAGGTGTTCACTTCGGTCACCTGAAGAAGAAGTGGAATCCTAAAATGTTGCCTTACATCTTCGCAGAGAAGAAAGGTATCCATATCATCGACCTGAACAAGACTACTGAAAGTTTGCAGGAAGCAGCTGCTGCTCTGAAGCAGATTGCCCGCAGCGGTAAGAAGATCATGTTCGTTGGTACGAAAAAACAAGCAAAAGAAATCGTTACCCAATGCGCTCAGCGTGTGAATATGCCTTATGTTACCGAGCGTTGGCTGGGTGGTATGCTTACCAACTTCAATACTGTTCGTAAGAGCGTAAAGAAGATGCAGAGCATTGAAAAAATGCTGGGCGACGGTACGCTTGATAATATTACCAAAAAAGAGCGTCTGACTCTGACCCGTGATAAAGAGAAGATGGAAAAAGTGTTGGGTGGTATCGCTCAACTGGGTCGTGTGCCTGCCGCGTTGTTCATCATCGATATCGGTCATGAGCATATCGCACTGGCTGAAGCAAAACGCCTCGGTGTAAACACCTTTGGTATGGTAGATACCAACTGTGATCCGAATAAAGTTGATTTCCCGATCCCTGCCAACGATGATGCAACCAAGTCAATCGCTATAATCGTTGAATACATCACAGCTGCAATTGCTGAAGGTCTTGCTGAAAGACAGGAAGCAAAAGATTCTGATGTTGAAGACAGCAATGACGAAAACGAAAAGCGTGCTGCACGCCTGGAAGCTGAAGCTCAGGCCGAAGCTGGTCGTGGTGGTCGCACCCGCGGAACCAACGCCCCCAAGCGTCGTGTTCCAAACAGTCCTAAGCGGACCGGAGCGAGATAATGATGACCAGTGAATAAAGTGAATAAAGTGAACAAAGTGAATAGGGTGAATGAAGTGATTGTTTAATTCTCACAGTCACCTTTCTCACCACATTCACTTCATTCACAGCATTCACCTAATTCACTTTATAAAACTGAAATACTTTAAACTTTTATACAATGTCTACTGTAACAATTACAGCTGCGGATATCAATAAACTGCGCCAGGCAACCGGTGCAGGTATGATGGATTGTCGTAAGGCACTGACTGAAAACAATGGTGATTTTGAAGCTGCGATCGACTGGTTACGTAAGAAAGGTGCGAAAGTAGCTGCCCTGCGTAGCGATCGTGAAGCAAAAGAAGGTGTTGTTTTGGCAAAAACTACTGCCGATAACAAAACCGGTATCGCTGTTTGCGTTAGTTGCGAAACTGACTTCGTAAGTAAGAATGCTGATTTCGTTGCATTTGCGCAAAGCATTATGGATGCCGCTATTGAGAATAATGTGAAATCAGCGGAAGAGCTGAATGAAGTAGCGATCAATGGTCAGAAAATTGCTGATCTGGTGAACGATAAGCTTGCTTCTATCGGTGAGAAAATCGGTATTTCCAAATTCGAGCGTGTTGATGCGGCTTATGTTGCCTCTTATATCCACGGTGCAAACCGTATGGGTGTGCTGGTAGGTATGAATAAGGAAGCAGCTGAAGCTGGCAAGGATGTGGCTATGCAGATTGCAGCCATGAACCCGGTAGCTATTGATGCTGATGCAGTTCCTGCTGATGTAGTAGCACGGGAGAAAGCAATCATCACCGAGCAGGTAGCTGCTGATCCGAAAATGGCTGGTAAGCCTTCAGAGATGATCGAAAAGATCGCTGCAGGTAAACTGGGCGCTTTCTTCAAGGAAAATACCCTTACTGCACAGGCTTTCGTTAAAGACGGCGGCATGACTGTAGGTGATTACCTGAAAAAGTCCGGTGATGTAACGGTTACCGAATTCAAGCGCGTAGCATTAGGATAATTCAATTCGGGGTATAAATTTTAAAAGGGCTGGATGGTGTTAACCATCCGGCCCTTTTTACGTTACCGGAACCTCTTTCCATGAGATTCGTGCTATCCGCTGATAAACTACCCATACCGCGGCCCCGCTCAATAGTACTGAAATCAGGACAACTACCGGAAATCCATAAACGAAATAGTGCACTACTCCAAATCCTCCGTTGAATACCAGCATAAGCATGCCACGTAAGAAATTTCCGGTACCATCCGCTTTGTTCGCAGGCAACGAGGCAGGTAATTTTTTATAATTAATCAACAATAGCAATCCCGATATCAGCAAAATATTGGAGAACCCCAATAGCAGATTGGGTAGCACGATCCAGCCCTGCCAGGCAAATCCGAGCGCTGTTATCAATATTGCCACAGGAAAGAAGAACTGTGCCAACAAGGCTTTTATCATGCCGAGCAGAATAGGGCCAGGTGCTGTAACCGGGGCACTGTAAAAGATCCAGGAGGCTTTGTATTCATCTGCCTGGCTGATCTGTTGTATAGCACTGATGAAAATGAAGCAACTCAAATAGATCAGTCCGAGAAGCCCTGCAGTACTGCCGCTCATAGCGTTTACTCCTGATTCCCCCGGCTGAAATACATTCCGGTAAATACTGATCACAAACCAGACAAGAATATAACCGATTGCCGGATACACCCGCATCCGGAAACCCCGGTTTCGCAAAGCCCATTTCCAGGTGAACAAAAAGCCTGCGCGTTCAACTATTCCACCAGTTAAAATCCCTGCTAACTTTTTAGCATATCCTCCAGTGTTAGCCTCAGCGCGTTTTTTCTTTGGTATCCTGGTTTCAGATCCGCCCCCCAGCATCGCTAGTTTCTGGTTAAAAGTTGGAGCCAGATACCGGACCACGATCCAGATACTTAGTAAACTTGCAGCTGTACTTAGCAGCAGCCACCACCAGGCATGTATAACCGAAGCTGCAAACCAATAAGGTGGTAATAGCAGCACATAACTATATTCTGATACTGTGAACAGTTGCAGATTTTCCATTGCAGTGGCTCGGGGCATCACCTGGTAAGCACCATAGATCAGGATCATAAACCCGATCTGGAACCAGGCAATAATGGATTTAAAGCGTTCCGGTGTAGTAACACGTATTATCAGGAGGTAAAGTGCATTGATTAGAAAGATGGCCATCAGACTTGCAAGCGCAGCTGAAATCACAAACCGGATAACTATAGTCCAGTCGTATTCAATTGCCAGGTAAACTATTGCAGGCAGCAGCATCGGCATTATCACCCTGAACATATGCACCATGATGTGCAGGATCCTGGCCAGTAAGACCGTTCGGTCATTTACGGGTTTTGGTAGCAATATCTGGGAATCCCGGGAGTCAATTAATACGGAAGTAAAATCACTGATAAGGGTAGCTGATAAAAGGAATAAAAAAAAGGAAAAGTAAATGGTAAAATACGTGATATCATCTGCTCCCATTTCAAAGGCGATCAGGTTTAGAAAGCCCATAAACAACGCGATCAGCATGGTGCCATAAGTAGCCCGACTAATCCCTTCTTTCTTTCGGTTGACCTGAGTTTGCTGGAAAGTATTGGGCCGCCGGTCATCCATGATCAATTTGTAGCGAAGGATCAGCGCCAGTTGTATTTGGTTGGCACCCATCTTCTCATATAGTTTCGCGGGCAACATCGCCAGCCACAAAAAGAAAGCGCTGACCTTATTCATGTGTACCCTCCTCCCTGCGAAATGCGCCCATCAACTCTGACGCGGTATCACTTAGATTATCCGTTGCCGTTAGTTGAGAAAAAATACGCTCCAAACTGCCGGCACCCAGTTGTTGCTGCAACATTTCAAAACTTCCATCCGCCAGTATGCTGCCCTGGTTGATCAATACAATCCGGTCGCTTACTTTTTCCACCACATCCATCATATGACTGCAGTAAAAGATCGTTTTACCTTCTTTTGCAAGACGGCTGATCAGCTCTTTCACGATGATTACGCTGTTGGCATCCAGCCCGCTCAGCGGCTCATCCAGTATGATGATGGATGGGTCATGTAAGATTCCTGCGATGAGTAACACTTTCTGCCGCATGCCCTTACTGAAAGTGTCCATCCGCTGCTGCATATTTGCCCCCAGTCCGAATGCCAGTAACATTTTCTCCATTCGTGGCCCGCTTACAGCAGGATCCAGCTGATAGAGGCCAGCCATCAGTTCCAGGAATTCCAATGGTGTTAATACTTCATACAGTTCCGCGAGTTCGGGAACGTATCCGATCATTTTTTTAACCGCCACCGGATCCTGCTGAATATTCACTCCATTCACCAGCACTTCCCCTTCAAAATCGGAAATGAGTCCGCATAATATTTTAACCGTCGTGCTTTTCCCAGCGCCATTCGGACCAATATAACCAATCACCTGTCCGGGGTAAATGGCTAAATCAATGTTGTTCAACACCTGTTTGGTGCCATAAGACTTACTTAACCCCCTGATCCTGATCACAGGGTTCACCGATTCAATACCTGTTTCCGTCATTTCGGAAAGATAAAAATTCCTTTCTTTGCACCACACTGTAAAAAGAGCGCACATGCAACCCAAGTACAAAAGAATCCTGTTGAAACTATCGGGCGAGGCCCTGATGGGGGAGGCCGGCACCAACGGCTACGAGCCCCTGAATTCAGCTATCATCGCCCAGTATGCCAAAGAAGTTAAAGCGGTTGCAGCAGCCGGAGTAGAAGTTGCCCTCGTAATTGGAGGCGGAAATATCTATCGTGGTATGAATGAAGCCGAAACCGGTATCGAACGTGCGCATGGCGACTATATGGGCATGCTGGCAACGGTAATCAATGGTATGGCACTTCAGGCCGGATTGGAGAAAGAAGGACTGTTTACACGTCTACAGAGTGCTATTAAAATGGAGCAGATCGCGGAACCCTATATCCGCAGACGCGCCATCCGCCACCTGGAAAAACACCGGATCGTGATTTTTGGCGCTGGAACCGGCAACCCTTATTTCACCACTGATACGGCCGGCTCCCTGAGAGCCATTGAAATAAAGGCTGATGTGATTCTGAAAGGTACCCGGGTAGATGGCATCTATACAGCGGATCCCGAAAAAGATCCTACCGCCACCAAATTTGAAAGCATCACTTTCAGGGAATGTATTAGTAAAAACCTTAAAGTGATGGACATGACGGCCTTTACCCTCTGTATGGAGAATAACCTGCCAATTATCGTGTTCGATATGAACAAACCTGGCAACCTGATGCGGGTGGTTATGGGTGAAGGAGTAGGTACCCTGGTTAAGGGTTAATACGTAGTTTTACTCGAAAGCCGCACCCGGCTTGCATAATTCAATGAAGGATGCTATTTTGCATACTGAAAAACCACCTGGCAAGGGTGGTTTTTTAATCCCGCGTCTCAAGATCCTCTGGAAGCCCACGAATTAGGATGTACTCCGAAAAACTCCGACCATTATGAGGACGTTATTGAATTTATTGGTAACCGACATTTCCGTGGGAATAGCTGAAATCATCATTTTCCAGCTGGGCGCAATTGCGCTTGGATTTGCTATTCATTTATTTATTACCTCACGCAGAAACACCAAACTTCAGATCAGTGAAAATGGCCCAGGGTCTGCTTTACAGGAGGCGGATGAATGGAAGCTGAAATATTTCAACGATACGGAAGAGCTGGAAAAGAGAATCCAAAAGCAGCAACAGGATCTTGCCAGGTATCAGCATGAATTAAATAAGGTGAAAGAAAACGAAGAATTCCTTTCAATGGAAATTGAATCTCTTCGTGCAGAGCGGGAAGAATTGCTGGAAACCCAGGCTGCCCTTTCAAAGGCTGTTGCGCCAAAAGAAGAAAATCAACTGGATTACCTGGGCCAGCTGCGCGAAACACAGCAGCATGTGCAGCAATACAACCAGCATATTACACAGCTACTCGGTCAAATAGATCAGCTCAAGGCGATGGAACTCAAACACCAGGAGCTGACCCTGCAGAATGAAACACTCAACCGCCAGGTAGGTGAAATGCGCGTTAGCCTGGTAGAGAAGGAACAGGAGATTCGCGGACTGCGTCAGCAAAATCGCCTGGGTGAAGAAATGCAGCAACGTCTGGAAAAAGTATATGCAGATTACAATAGCCTGCTGGAAAAAATGCACAAACTGGAATCACATGTTTCTCATTCACAAAAAGAAGGGACCAGTTATGCGGAATTGCAGGATTCCTATTTTAAAGTGACCAAAGAACTGGATGAATTCAAATTGAAATACCTGCACCTGTTAGAAGAGAACCAGCGACTGACACGCTCCGTTGCCGACCTGGATGACAAACTGCGCGAAACCAATTTCCAGCGCCAGCAATTGCAGAAAAAAGCAACTTATCTCGAAGAATTGAACCAGGATCTGCAGCAGGTTGCGGAGCAGCACAACAAACTTCACAGCCAGATGCGCCGAATCGCTGAAATCGAACAGCTGCTGGCCAAAGCAACGCAATTATCCGGATCCACCGACAGGGAAGATCCGGCTATCTGATAAACAGCTAAAATCAACATGGAATTTGGCAGCAGGTTGAATAACTTTGCTGCCAAATTTTTGTATGTCCCACCACTCCATAGCTGCCATTCGCAAAGATTACAAACAACATAGTTTAACTGAAGCGGATGTTGCGAAAGATCCTGTTACCCAGTTCACCAGCTGGTGGCAGGAAGCACTGAAAAGCGAAATTGATGAAGTGAATGCAATGACGCTGGCAACAGCATCAGCAGACGGTTTTCCTTCTGCACGGATTGTTTTGCTTAAGGGATACGATGAAAATGGATTTGTTTTCTATACCAATTATCACAGCTTCAAGGGCCAGCAACTGGAAGAGAATCCAAGAGCCTGCCTGGTATTTTTCTGGAAGGAATTGGAACGCCAGGTGCGTATCACCGGCCTTATTCACAAAGTAAGCAGTGACGAAAGTGATGAATATTTTCACAGCAGACCGGAAGGAAGCAGAATCGGCGCCTGGACATCACCACAGAGTCAGGTGATCGAAAACCGGAATCAACTGGAAGAAAAAGAAAAAGAATTGAAAACAGCATTTGAAGGAAAGGAAATTCCAAGACCGCTGCACTGGGGAGGATATCGGGTGAAACCTTTAATTATTGAATTCTGGCAGGGCAGGCCCAGCCGATTGCACGACCGGATTCAATATACGATGGAAGATAATGGTGGATGGAAGATAGAACGCCTGGCGCCATAACCATCCAACCATTCAACCTCTTTACGCTTTCTTCTCAGCAGCGGCTGCTTTTTTAGCCTGAGCTGGACGAGCCGGACGGCTTTTGCCAAAAGAACCTTTGAAGATTTTACCTTTCTTGGTTTTTTTATCTCCTCTACCCATAATAAAAAATTTAGACGGCGAAGGTACATAAAAAACAGAAAGGGAACAGGTAAAACCCATTCCCTTTCCCCGGAAAGCGGCATCTGAAGCAGATGCCTCCGATTATAATTTAGAAGACAGTTCTTTACCAGCCTTGAAGCGGGCAACTTTTTTAGCCTTAATCTTGATAACTGCCCCAGTCTGCGGGTTACGACCATTACGAGCGGCTCTTTTACTTACAGAGAAAGTACCGAAACCTACCAGGGTTACTTTACCACCACCTTTCAGCGTTTTGGTAACTGCCTCGATGAAAGAATCCAGGGCAGCATTCGCCTGTGTTTTGGTAATTTCTGCATCGTCAGCGAGTTTCGCGATTAATTCAGCTTTGTTCATAGTGTGAAATTTTAGAATTTTAAGCAGAACAAATATATACGGTTTTTACTTCCAGCAATTCTTTTTTCAAATTTATTTATCCTCTTTTAGATCGCTGGAACCCGCACCTAGGCTGCATTGTAGCGAAAAGTCAGGAATTGTCAGGGAAAACCTGCTGCATTACTGAACGAAATGCAATAAACTGATCACCCCAGCGATCGAAGCTGATTTTTCTCAGCGCTTCAGCATGATTACTGATGTATCGGTTATACATGGCCTTTGATGCTGCCATATATTGTGCTGCATAGGTGGGACCATCTGTTTCATCCACTTCCACCAGTCTCAATAAACGACTGCTCTCAAAACAGCCGGTTGACACTACCTCTGGCATATGTTCGGTTGTCATCCATTGGAGCCAATCTTCATGTATGCCCCAGGTTACCTGGATTGTAACATTATAGATATACATAATTAGTACTTGAGTTTGAGATATACAGGACAATGATCGCTGTGTTTTACATCCGGATAGATTTCAGCATCGAGTAATTGCGTCTTCAATTCATTTGTAACATTTATATAATCAATCCGCCATCCCTTATTATTCAGACGTACACTGGGGAAACGCTGACTCCACCAGCTATAACGATGCGGTTCAGGATGAAATTCACGAAAACTGTCCACCCATCCGGCTTCAAAAAATTTATCCATCCAGGAACGTTCTTCCGGTAGAAATCCAGATGATTTTTTATTGCCTTTCGGATCATGAATATCTATCTCTTTATGGGCAATATTCCAATCACCACAAACAATCAGCTTTGGTCTTTCCTTTCGTAACTGTTCTGTATAACCGAAAAATTCTTCAAGCCATTGATATTTGTACAATTGTCTTTCATCACCGGATGTACCGGAAGGAAAATAGGCATTGATCAGGGTAATATCTCCATAATCAGCTCTGATCACACGGCCTTCCGCATCACTCTGCATAAAACCATTTCCCATTTGAACCAGGTCAGGTTTGATTTTCGAAAAAATTGCGACGCCACTGTACCCTTTCTTTTCAGCAGAATACCAGTAATCATGAAACCCCAGTTCGGTGATAGCAGCATGATTGACATTGTCTTTATGTGCTTTTGTTTCCTGGATGCAGATAATATCAGCGGGATCCGTTTTCAGCCATTCAGTAAATCCCTTGTTCATGGCTGCTCTCAACCCATTGACATTGTAAGATATAATTCGCATAAATCGTTTCATTTATTATATTGGTTTCAGATTGCTCAAATTTATTGAAATGGCGCCTCAACAACCTATAATTCCTTCAAAAGAACTTTTTTACCTCGATGGGCCCAAGCCACGTAGTTACGAACTGGGCTTCGCGTTTAAAGTTTTCCGGCAGTTTATCAAAGGATTCAGAACCCTTCACTTTGTGGGGCCTTGTATTACAGTCTTTGGTTCTGCACGGTTTGCGGAAGATCATCCCTATTATGAACTGGCAAGAGAATGTGGAAGAAGAATCGCGGGCCTGGGTTTTACCACCATGACCGGCGGTGGCCCGGGTATTATGGAAGCTGCCAACAGGGGCGCTTTTGAAGGGGGTGGCTATTCAGTGGGTTGTAATATTCGACTTCCTTTTGAACAAAAGGCAAATCCATATCTGAATAAATCCATCACATTCGAACATTTTTTTGTGCGGAAAGTGTTGCTGGTGAAATACTCCTATGCCTTCATCATAATGCCCGGTGGTGTTGGAACCATGGACGAATTCTTTGAAACGCTGACCCTGGTTCAAACCAAAACAATCATTCAGTTTCCAATCGTGCTGGTGGGCAAAGCATTTTATCAGCCGTTGATGGATTACCTGCACTTCATGCGAGATCAGAAAACTATTGGTGAAAGAGATCTGGATCTTGTATTGTTAACGGACGATATTGGTGAAGCAATGGATCATATCAGCAAGTACATAGGTACTAATTATCAAAAGAAACCCCGTAAGAGCTTATGGTGGTTATTTGAAAAAAAATAAACGGATGGAAACAATCGATCCCGAATTTGAATGCAGTTCCTGTGGTGCCGGTTTACAACCAGAAGAAGTAATCTGTCACCAATGCGGACAACCAACCATTCCTTTGGAAGAATGGGATGGCGCATACGAACGGTATCGGTTGATGGTGGTAATATTTTTCAGCATCAATCTCTTTGTCTGTCTTTTGTTTAATTTCTGGCCCCCTGCCGGCGAAACAATTACGGGATTAGTTCTGATTGATGCTTTTTTATTGAGCTGCGGACTTTTTTTCAGCTATCTCTTATGGCCCGAAATCAAACCCTTGTTACGATGGAATAATTTTGCCTGGTGGCGTCTCATAATGCTGGTCGTTATGGCAGTTGGTGCTGCATTGGTGGTTAACTACGGCGTGAAATGGATTAATGAAAAAATCTTTGAACGAGAGCTTTACTACTATTCATCCTTTCGTCTCCTTCCTTACCCGAAAACAACAATGTTCCTGCTAATTGCCCTGGTCCCGGCATTTTCAGAAGAACTGGCTTATAGAGGAATTATCCAGGCGGGATTATTGAAAATAATGCATGGCAGACAGGCCGTGGTATTGACTGCGCTACTCTTTGCCATAATACATATGAGCCTGATTTCTTTTGTATGGCTTCTTCCTTTTGCATTATTCCTTGGTTGGCTAAGACAACGAATGAATACACTCTGGTATGGCGTGGTAATTCACTTTTGTTTTAATGCCACTACCTGCCTGATGGAATTATTAGAGCTGGGTTTACTGTGAGGAGACAAATTTTAATCCGATGATCGAGGCGATTAAAGTTGTCAGAAAAAACAATCTCCAGAATTCAGCCGGCTCCCTGAAATAAAAGATACCAACCAATACCGTTCCAACAGCACCAATACCGGTCCACACAGCGTAGGCTGTACCAATCGGAAGTGTTTGGGTCGCTTTATACAATAGGAACATGCTGATGGATAAGCATACAAAAAAACCTATCATCCAGTAGGTGGATGTGGCACCATTTGTTTCCTTTGCCTTACCCAGGCAGGTTGCAAAACCTACTTCAAAAAATCCGGCAATGATCAGTAAGATCCAGTTCATGATTGGAGTATTTTTTTTTAATCTTCCAGGATCGGTCGCAGCCAGCGGGTGATTTCTTCCAGCGAAAGTCCCTTTCTTTTGGCATAATCTTCGAGCTGATCCTCTTTGATTTTACCCACACCAAAATACTGACTTTGCGGGTGTGCAAAATACCAGCCGCAAACAGAAGCAGCAGGATACATCGCCAGCGATTCCGTAAGCGTAATACCGGTTGTCTGCTCTCCACCCAATAAATGGAATAGCTTGTATTTTTCTGTATGATCCGGGCAGGCAGGGTAACCGGGAGCCGGACGAATACCCACATATTTCTCTTTGATCAGTTCTTCATTGGTGAGTTGTTCATTCTTTGAATAACCCCACCAGTCGGTTCTTACTTTAGCATGCAGCCATTCCGCCAGGGCTTCTGCCAGTCGGTCTGCCAGTGCCTGCAGCATGATTTTATTGTAATCATCGTGTTGTTCAATGAAATGCTGCAGATGCGGTTCAATGCCTTCAATAGTTACAGAGAATGCTCCGATATAATCTTCTTTTCCCGCAGCTTCAGGTGCAATAAAATCAGCAAGGGAGAAATTCGGTTGTCCGGGTGCTTTTTTTATCTGCTGACGCAAACATTCCAGGTTGTAATAACTTTCATCCGTATTTAGCCGGATGCTGTTACCAGTTGAAACAGCCGGCCAGAAACCTGCCACCGCTCTTGCATTCAACCATTTTTCATCCACTATTTTCTGCAGCAATGAAAGTGCGTCATGATACAGTTTGGTTGCTTCTTTACCGATTACTTCATCTTCCAGTAATTGCGGGAATCGACCACCCATTTCCCAGGCAATGAAAAAAGGAGCCCAGTCAATATAGGGTACCAATTCGTTTAAGGGTACCTGTTGGAGCACCCTGGTTCCGGTGAACTGAGGTCGTACGGGTTCATAAGCCGACCAGTCGATCGCGGTTTTATTCGCTGATGCTTTTTCAAAATCCAGGTAAGTCTTGATGGTTTTTTTCTTCTCGAAATCAGCTCTGAGTTGTTGATATTCTGCTAATGTGTCGTTCAGTAATTTATCCCGTTGCTCATTGCTTAGGAGGGAACTTGCTACGGTTACACTTCGGGAAGCATCCAGTACATGAATCACTCCATTATCATATTGCGGTGCGATTTTAACCGCAGTATGCATGCGGCTTGTAGTAGCACCACCAATCAACAGTGGCTGCTTCATATTGCGACGTTTCATTTCATGCGCAACATGTACCATTTCATCGAGTGATGGAGTGATCAGGCCACTCAGGCCGATGATGTCAACATTTTCTTTGATGGCAGTATCCAGGATTTTATCTGCGGGTACCATCACACCCAGGTCGATGATATCATAGCCATTGCATCCTAATACTACCCCTACAATATTCTTTCCAATATCGTGAACATCACCTTTTACTGTTGCGAGTAATACTTTCGCTACAGAACCTTGCTGGGCATTGGGGTTGTTTTTCTTTTCTTCTTCAATAAAGGGAGTGAGCCAGGCCACGCTTTTTTTCATCACACGGGCACTTTTCACTACTTGTGGAAGGAACATTTTGCCAGCGCCAAAGAGATCTCCTACCACATTCATTCCATCCATCAAAGGGCCTTCAATTACATCCAGTGGCCGGGGATATTTCTGCCTTGCTTCTTCCGTATCTGTTTCTATATAATCAGTAATGCCATTGATGAGTGAATGTGTTAATCGTGCTTCCACCGGCTCTTTTCTCCAGGTTTCATCTTTAACAATTACCTTACCCTTTGCTTTTACCGATTCTGCAAAAGCGATCAGTTTTTCTGTAGCCTCATTGTTATCGTTGTTCCGATTGAGAATAACGTCTTCGCACAACCGACGTAGTTCCGGTTCGATCTCATCGTATACCACCAGCTGACCTGCGTTCACAATTCCCATATCCATGCCCGCTTTGATGGCATGAAACAAAAACACACTGTGCATGGCTTCACGCACATGATCATTACCGCGGAATGAAAAGGAGAGATTACTTACTCCTCCACTCACTTTGGTGAGGGGCATTTTCTGTTTGATGATTCGGGTTGCTTCAATAAAATCAACTGCATAGTTATTGTGCTCTTCCAACCCGGTAGCAACCGCGAAAATATTAGGATCAAAAATGATATCCTGCGGATCAAAGCCCACTTCCTTCACCAATATTTCATAGGCGCGGGTACATATATCCACCCTCCGTTGCAGCGTATCTGCCTGTCCCTGTTCATCAAATGCCATCACCACTACTGCCGCACCAAAGAGTCTGCAGATATTGGCTTCACGTTTGAATTTTTCAACTCCCTCTTTCATGGAGATGGAATTCACGATGCATTTACCTTGTACACATTTTAAACCCGCTTCAATGATCTCAAATTTGGAAGAATCGATCATGATCGGAATACGGGCAATATCCGGTTCACTCTGCAGGAGGTTCAGAAATTTAGTCATGGCCTGCACACCATCCAGAAGTGCATCATCCATGTTTACATCAAGGATCTGTGCACCGTTTTCTACCTGCTGACGTGCAACAGAGAGTGCTTCTTCGTATTGGTTCTCGCGTATCAGGCGCGCGAATTTTTTAGACCCGGTTACATTGGTGCGCTCCCCAATATTGACAAAATTGGTTTCCGGACGAACGACCAGTGGTTCCAGACCGGCGAGGCGTAGAAAAGGATAAATCGTGCTCATACTTCAGTTTCAGTTGCGATGACAGGTAAGGAACGAGGTTTGAATTTTTTTACATGCTCTGCTATATGCCGGATGTGATCCGGAGTGGTACCACAGCATCCACCCACGATGTTGACAAAACCTTCACGGGCCCAGTCTTCCAGGAAATGCGCAGTTTGTTCAGGTTGCTCATCATATTCACCCATAGCATTGGGCAAACCTGCATTGGGATAAGCGGAAGTATAACAGGCTGCGATCTGGCTCAACTCTTCAATATGACTGCGCATATCAGCTGCACCCAATGCACAGTTTAAACCAATACTCAGCGGATGCGCATGCATAACCGAAATATAAAAAGCTTCCAGTGTTTGTCCGGATAAGGTGCGACCAGAAGCATCGGTAATGGTGCCGCTAATCATTATCGGAAGTTCTGGTTGATCCGGATGATCCTGGAAATATTTTTTCACAGCAAAAATGGCTGCTTTGGCATTGAGGGTATCAAAGATGGTTTCAATCAGAATCAGGTCGATTCCTCCCTGAACCAGTCCGTCGATTTGTTCGTAGTAAGCCACCACTGCCTCCTCCCATAAGAGTCCGCGGAAACCGGGATTATTTACATCCGGTGAGAGACTGAGTGTTTTATTAAGGGGTCCAATTGCGCCAGCCACGAAACGGGGTTTGGATGGATCTTTGGCGGTAAAGTCATCCGCCGCTTTTTTGGCGATGCGGGCAGCTGAAAGATTGATTTCGTGTGCCAGTGCCTGCATGTTATAATCTGCCAGACTTACCTGTTGTGAATTGAAGGTATTGGTTTCAATTATATCAGCGCCGGCATCCAGGTATTCACGGTGGATACCTTCGATGATTGCGGGTTGTGTGAGGCAGAGCAGGTCGTTGTTGCCCTTCAGATCGGAGGGCCAATCCTTGAAACGTTCACCGCGGTAATCTGCTTCGGTTAGGCGATGCCGTTGGATCATGGTACCCATGGCGCCATCAATGATCAGGATGCGTTGCTCCAGTGCTTTACGAATGTCTTTCATAATCTCTTTATCAACAGTTGTTGTAACCAACAGTTGGCATGCACTATAAACGCGGGGGAAACAGAAAGAGGAAGTTTCGGGAGGCGTTTATTAGTTCAGTTAAGCGCTGTTGGCGTTGCCAGGTCGAACAATAAACAAATCCCCCTGGCGGAGCAAAGATAGGGAAACAAAGGAGACAAAGGAAACAAAGGAGGCATGGAAGAGGAGGCAAAGGAGCAGAGCCGTCTCCAGTCTCCTCTGTATCCTTTGTCTCCCGTCTCCTATGATTTCAGATTCTCCACTGGCATCCTGTGCTGCAGGCTGCGGGCGAGAGTCATTTCATCGGCGTATTCAAGTTCACCGCCAAAGGCGATGCCGCGTGCAATGGTGGTTACCTTCACCGTGGAGGGTTGTATCTTTTTTTGAATGTAATAAATGGTGGTATCGCCCTGGATCGTTGGGTTCAGTGCGAATATCAGTTCCTGGATCCCGTCTTCCTGCACGCGTTTAATGAGTGGCTCAATATAAAGCTGATCAGGCCCTACACCATCCAGCGGAGAGATGATGCCTCCGAGTACATGATAGGTTCCGTTGTATTGCTGGGTACTTTCAATCGCAATGACATCCCGGATGGATTCTACCACACAGATGATTTCCTGCTTACGCATCGGATTGGAGCAGATGGAACAGAGCAGGCTGTCTGAGATATTGTAGCAACGCTGGCAGATATGGGTATCCTTTCGCATACGTAAGAGCGCCGCGCCAAAAGCCTCCACTTTTTCAGGTTCCTGTTTCAGCAGGTGCAATACCAGTCGAAGGGCGGTTTTCTTTCCGATTCCGGGTAACTTGCTGAACTCATTCACCGCTTGTTCCAATAAGGCAGAGGGTAATTGCATCCTGCAAAATTAAGCATCTACAGGTTGATATCGATCTCGTTGTCCCAGTTGGCTTTGATGGTTATCTTTTTGCCGATGGCTTTCACTTTTTCCGGCTGTCTTTTTTCACCGAAGAAGTTACCATAATCCCATTTGCCGTTCTGGTTTTCATCAAAGAGAATGCGGATCTCAAATTCAGCCGGACGAAATCGGGCGATTCTCAATTCCTTACCAGGGATGGGATAACTGAATGCTACTTTATCGTTTTGCACCAGTTGCAATACCGGGTGCAGACTGGTATCAATATTCGGGAATCGAAAACGAATGCTGCCATAATCGCTGTCTTTCATGGTGCGGAAAGAAATGGTATCGGTTTTTAAGATCGATTTGCCGAGGCTGTCTTCTGCCAGTCCTTCCTGCGCAATCAGTTTGAATCCCTGATCAATCGGCCAGTTGTAGAACAGTGAGTAAAGTTTTCCTGTCGTATCCACTTCCATGCGGTAGGCCAGGGGTTTAAACTGCTCATCCGTCAGGATCAGTTTAGAACTGTCAAATCGTTTCAGGGAATCAGGAAAATTCAACACCAGGGTTTTTAGTACATCGAGGGTATTGTTTTCCAGGTTGAGACCAAATCGCAACCGGCGATCCTGCTCTTCTTCTTTTTCTTTTCTTTTGTTGGCAGGTGCAACTGGTTTCTTAGGAGCCTGTGGTGGTGCAGGTTCCGCATAAGCATAGAGTTGGATGGGCGCCCGCTTTTGCTCATTCAATACCAGCGTTTGTCCGTAAAAAGCAAACAACTGGGTAGGATCACCGTACTGCGGCAGGCCTTCATTCTTCAAGGCAAAAAGATTGTAACTGCCGGGTGCGAGATTATGGAAATGGAAATTGCCGGAACTGTCAACTTTCGTATAATACCTCGGACGTTCTTTTACCACTGCGGAATCATCCAGGTTACGATGCAGCAACACAATCAGGGTAGAATCGTGTTTGCCGGTTTGCGCCAGGATCACATTTCCTGTAAGCTCCAGGGAATCAATATAATTTCCGGTTGAGAAGGTATAGGTGAAATTGGTCAGCGGATTGTTTTCATTGACATCGCGGATCGCTTTCCCAAAATTGAGCGTATAAGTAGTATTGGGCTCCAGGGTATCCCGCAGGCGTACGCTGACTGTACGTAGTTTCGATTCTACAGTGGGATTGATTTTAGGCGTCGGACTCACCAGCAGATTTTGCTGGATCTGGTCGAGGTTCACATATTCATTGAAGGTGAACACGATCCGGTTCCCTTTGAAATTCAGGGTGGAATCCTTGGGCTGAAGCAAAACGGGAATCGGAGGAATAGTGTCTTTTGGTCCGCCCAGCGGTGGAATAATATTCGCACAGCTTTCTGCAAGGGTAATCAGAAAAAGCAGGGCCAGGAACAGCAGGAGGCTGCCGGTGGCTTTTTGTGGAATCTTTTTAGGTGATCGGGTGAAATTCGCTTCCATTGAAGGTGCAAACTTAACCGATTTGCGGGCATCCTGAACCATTTTCCTGTAATGGGGTTGTTAAAGCAGCAATTTCAAATCATGGCTGTATACTCTTTAAAAACCGTTCAGGTAATCCCCGTAACCCTTGAGAAGGCCTGGGACTTTTTTTCAAGTCCAGCTAACCTGGCTACCATCACGCCCCCGCACATGGGTTTCAATATTATTTCCAAACATCATGGGGCTAAGATGTACCCCGGACAAATCATTGAATACACGGTGAAACCTTTGTTCGGGATTCCCCTGTATTGGATGACAGAGATCACGCATGTGGAGGAGGGGAAATATTTTGTCGATGAGCAGCGGTTTGGTCCCTATAGCTTATGGCATCACCAGCACCATTTCCGCGAAGTGCCGGGTGGGGTGGAGATGACGGATATCGTGCATTACAAAATACCGCTGTGGATCCTGGGAGATATCGCGAATGCGCTCTTCGTGCGCAAGCAGCTACAGGGCATTTTTGATTACCGGTATAAAAAAGTAGAGGAGTTGTTTCGCTAAGGAATTTTAGCCAGGCATTCTCGCAATATACTTTTCAATCTGCTTGATCTGATCCGCGATCTGCGGCGTGGTAGGTTTCAGCGCTTTTGCCTTGCGGAAGAACTCTTTGGCAGCGCGGAATTCTCTCTTCGTCATCATGATGGAGCATAACTGCAGGTAGGCTGCGGCTTCGTTTTCCTTATCTGGCAGGCCTTTGCGCAGGGCGGAACGGATATAGCTTTCGCCGGTTTTCATGTCGTTTTTCTGTAAAGCGATCATGCCCATTTGAAGGAGGGAAGCGCCCTCGGCTTCTTTCATCGGCATACCGAGATCGAGGCCTTTTTTCATCATTTTTTCAGCCCCGTCGTAGTCCTGTTTCATCATCGCGATATTACCCTTTAGGGTATAATACACGGAACGGATGGGCTTATAAAGCAGGTTGGGGTATTTGATTTGATTAAGGATGCGTTCTGCGCCATCCATATCACCAGTTTCCATATATTCCTGGATCAGGCGCATGGGACCGAAGAAGAAATGCCCGAAAATCAGCACAACGCCCACCAGGTAGGCAATAAAGGCCGGCCAGAAACCTGCGTAAATATTGGTAACGATGGCGATGGCCAGGAAAAGCAAACCCAGCAATAATCTATAGCGAATAACAGTATTGTAAAACTTCATAATTCAGAAATGGACGGCAAAGTTAAGGAAATCAGGGGCTCGCCGGGCTGATCTCCGGTCGGGTTTTCCCGCCCGGTAAGTCAGCTGGTCAAAAATCGTCGTTTATTTCAATCCAATAGCCATCAGGATCCTTCAGATAGATCTGCCGGATGCCATCCACTCTTTTCGTAACCGTAAAGGCTTTGCCCGGCCAGTCTTCAAAGTGGATGCCTTTGGCTTTGAGTTTTTCGAGCAGCTCATCCATTTTTCCAGTGGAGAAACAGAGATGAGTGTTCTTTTCGGCCTCGGGAGGAGTAGCGCGGCCGGAGATCAGGTGCAGGTGGGCGTTTTCGCTGACACTGAACCAGGTATGGCGACCATCATGAAAAGGTTCGGGAATGGTATCGAGGCCGATTACATCCCTGTAAAAATTGGTGCTGGTTTCCAGGTTGGTAACATAGAGGGCGATGTGATTGATGCGAATCTGCATAGTGGGCTTGGTTTTGGATGGCGCGCGTTTTTTTTGTGCCTGGGCCTGGTTTGAAAGGCTCAAACAAAAAAAGCCTAGTGCCAGTGCGATTAGCACCCTGCTGGTGCGGCCATTTTTAGGGTTGGTTGAAGTAAGATTCATTTGCCTGGTTTCAACCCGAAAGCTAGCCAATAAATCAGTTGTTCAACCGGTCAAAACCATTATTTTTGCCAGCCCGGAATAAAAAATGTTCCGCTGGTCCCGTAGTTCAATGGATAGAATAGGAGTTTCCTAAACTCTAGATACAGGTTCGATTCCTGTCGGGACTACCAGTTAGAATTAAGAAGTTAGAAGTGTGAAGTAAGAATTTTGAATTTGCCCTCTTCGGAGGGTTTTTTGAAAGCAATTAGTGCAATTTCCTGCTGGGTCAGCACTAAATAATTGTGTATGAATTCCAGTGATACGAATAGGGGTACAATGTTGTAGTTGATTATTCATTATTTAAGAAAACCACTTAACATGGCTTCCCATAACTCTGTAGGTCTCTTTCTCAAAATAGCTTCGAGTCTTGCCTTTAGATTTGCAGAATTTACAA
The DNA here is from genome assembly GCA_016787265.1 of Flavipsychrobacter sp. Classification (GTDB taxonomy): domain Bacteria; phylum Bacteroidota; class Bacteroidia; order Chitinophagales; family Chitinophagaceae; genus Flavihumibacter. The sequence continues at coordinate 460,038 of JAEUVF010000010.1, forward strand.
GAAGAGCTTTTATTTTTCGGCCTATTACATTAGCTGAAACTAATTGCAGGTAATTCCTATTTTCTGTATCATAAAGCTCTAATACTGGATCATATTCTGTATAGATTGTTTCATCTGTAAGGTCAAAATATGCGTTTACAATATGCTCAATATCGCTGATGTCTTTTGTCCTGGAAGTTCTGTCATCATGAGCAATTAGCTTCAATAAAACTAAACCCTCCAATGAGCAAACATTAAGAATTGTACCGCTAACCTCAATTGTTGTTACAGCACTATATGCTTCCTGAAAGCCAGGCATATTTATTACAAAAACACTAGGTTTATTAATTTTGGTTTCCCGCAAAGTCTACATTGTGTTGCTTAAAAATGGGCTCCATTTCCTTAAGCATTTTTGCGATTTCAGGATTTAATGGCTCTTCATTCATTTTCTAAATACTCTTTTTTGATTCTTTCAGCTATTTCTCTATTTCTGCTATCCAAACTGGTCGCCAATTCGGCATATGCGAGTAGGGGTGGTACAGTATGTTGATTTTTCCCTTGATGCCTTAATTCCTGCTCATTCCAAAATATTTCCATTAGTTCTATAGCCCCATCTACATCTGGTATCAGTCTCAACTCCTTCATGATTTCGATCTTGGACTTTTTTGTATACAATGTTATTTTTTCTGGGTTTAAATAGCCAGTTAATAAGTCGCCTGCTGGTTCGCCACCCCATAGAAAGTCTTTTTGAGGTGCATACTTCCAGTTACTATATATGTTGTCAAAAGACCTAAACGTCCCCAACTTCAATTTTGGACGTAAGATGCTAGTGAACAATTCAACCCATTTATTTTGAAGCTGAGTTTTATTTTCAATACGCAGTGCCCCACTTGTATAGGTTGTTATGTAGCCTTCTTTCTTTAGTTCATCAAAAAAAGAACCAATATTGCCTAGGGCGATGCCACTTGCCTTTGCCAAAGTCCGATGGGAGGAGTTCAGCATTTCAGGATCCTGCAAAATCACCATCAGAAATTTTAATCCTGTTGGATTCCAGAGTTTACCCTGTTCACGCAACCTAACAGGAGTAACAGCCTGGTCGTTTACGAACAAATACAAATCTTCATTTCTGATAAAACAATTGCCTGAGGCTTCAAGGTAATTGATGCCTTGGTTTTTTAATTCCTGTTTTAAAGGTTTCGGTATATATTGGCTAATGACTAGCCAGTTTTCATCCTTTCTCCTTGCTATCAATTCAAGTATTCCTGGCAAGTGGACTTTTCTTATTTCATTTTTAACCAAAACTGCGAATTCAATTGTCTTTGAGTAATAATTCAGTTGAACCCTGTTATCGATGGTAAACTCGCCATTCTGAGTTAGAATTCTCAATGGGACAACATTGGCTGAAACACCAGTTTGTCTTTTAAGCTGCCTAAGAGCTTCTTGAATAATTTCTTCCCCTCGCATGTTCAAAAATTTAGTATGTTCATGAGTCATGAACAATCAAATATATTGAACAAAAATGAAAATTCCAAGCCCTTGGAGAATATGTTTAAGTGGATATACTTCGTAAGTTATTGATATACAATATAATATAGTGATTAGATTGCACGAGGCGAATTATTCCTGTCTTAGCCCCCTAAATAACTGACTGAATTTAAAAATCAGTTAAGTACATTAAATATAGGGTGTCATGAAAAAAACAAGACGTGTTTGGAGCATCGAACAAAAGCTTCAAATCTTACAAGAAGCTGCCCAATATGAGCCGACGGAAACATTTCGCAAGTACAATTTATCGCCATCACTTTTCAATCGCTGGAAAAACAGCTTTGATGCGAAGGGGATTGCTGGAATAAAGGCAAAATCTACGCAAGTGGATCCAGCAGTAAAAGCACTGCAACAGGAAAATGAACGGCTGAAGCGAATTATTGCCAATCAGGCATTGGAATTGGATTTTAAAACGGAGCTTTTAAAAAAAGCCATTAACCCTGCAGGAGATTAAATCCTGCATTCAGCTCTTTGAAGGAAAAATCGGTGTTACTAAAATGCTTCAATGGACGGGCATTGCCACGAGTAGCTTTTATTACCAGACCATCGTGGGTAAGCAAGGCAGAAAGCCTTCCACGCATACATGCTATAAAGTTCATATTGGGCATTGAGTTTGTTGATTACGGTTATCAGAAAATGACAGTGACACTCCGTGCGGACGGATTTATTATCAATGAAAAGAAAGTGTATCGACTCATGACGGCAGCAGGTTTACTCTACAGCAGCAAGATTGGTTATAAGTCCGGCAATCGGAAATTTGTTCAGTTCTACACGCAGCAGGCAAGTGCACCGATGCAGCAACTATGTATGGACATTAAGTACCTGTACATCCATGGAGCCGGACGAAACGCCCTGTTGTTAACGGTACTGGATGTGTAAAGTCGCCGTAATCTGGGGCAACTCCTATGGTGGCAGATACGCAAACATCAGGTAAAATGGTTGTTGGGGCAAATTTTGGCAAAGCATAAAGTGGAAGGTATTACGCTTCGCAATGACAATGGAAGCCAAATTATTGCCACCGTAATCTGGGAATATTTGCAGGAACAGGGTGTTAATCAGGAGTTCACGCATGTGGCTACCCCAGAGGAAAATTCATTTATTGAGGCCTATCATTCCTTATTGGAGCGAACCATCGAACAACGGTATGAGTTTGAATCTATCTATGAGGCTGGGATATGCATCACTTACACCGGAAGAGTTAGAGAATGGGTTACGTATAATCAGCAACGCATTATAACAGTTTACCGGAACAACAATCATTTATTGGTTACACCCTTCCATCTCAATAATTGAATACCCTTTTCCTGCAATATCTGCGTGCATTTTTTCCGTAGCCTTTTCTACATGGCAAAACCTGCATTCTTGGCTTGTAAGAGGCTGTCCTTCTTGTCCTTTACTCTTCAGGTATTCCTGTCCGAACCGGTGAACCGTTAACTCATCCTTTAATTCCTCCGGAACCAGGATATCAAAATGCATGAATGAACCATCTTTTTTTGTGACGTAGGTATCGTATACCGAAACTTTCATAACCGGCCTTTTTGATTTTGCTTTATCCCTTTACTTCTTCCATTGATGCACCGTAATTTATATGCAAAACATTGCCATTCTCTGTTACGAGTGCTGGTACTGATTTGACACCTTCCTGCTCTGCTTCTGAAATTCGTTCTTTGGTTTGTCCCAGGTGAATAACTTCAACTTTGTCCTTACCTATCAGGTCGATAATATCTTGCTCAGCACTTACACAAACTGGACATCCAGCGTGGTAAAATTTTGACTTGCTCATGATGTAATGTTTTTATGTTATTAAAAATTTAGATAATTGAAATTAGTCAGGCATTCTAACTGATAGGGGGACCAGAATAATGTTGTTTTTGAAAAACTGGAGGAGCATCATAGTAAGCGGATTAGGAATTCAGACTTTCACTGTTCCTTAAATAATCAAGCTTCATTAAAAACATTGAGGCCATTTTACCACCCCGCCATTTTGCTTCATCAGCAACCTGGCCGTAGAAATGTTCATCAATGGTGTTATGCCAGATATAAAGCCATCTGTCAAAGTGCTCCTGTTGAATGGGTAATTTGGCATGGGGTGGAAAGGGACTTCCATAATATGTATGTTCGTCTAAAAGTACCGTCTGCCAGAACGTATACATCTTGTTCAGATGTTGCGGCCATCTGTTCTGTATGACAGTATTAAATATGGTACCGAGCAATTGATCTTCCCTGATTTTTCCATAAAATGAATTAACCAGTAGTTTTATATCTTCTATCGATGTGATATCTTCTTTCAAGCTCATTGATGATAATTAAACAATTGAATAATACATGAACATATAATACATGGCCCAACCCAAAAATCCGATAATAATGATCCATACCCACCAGGGTATGCTTTGGGGAGTTTCACTTCCTGATATCAGGAATCCTTTTTGATCTCCCTTTCCGTAAGCGTTAATCATAATGGGGAGAACTCCATCTACAATCGCATTTTCCCTGATACCTTCTATATCAATTGCCGGACCATTCCGCACAACAAATGGGATCTTTCGAATGCCTTCTTTTCCAGTTGGATCCTTGCTTATAATCCGCAGCGTATGTTCGCCATCGGTCAGCTTACGTGTATCCAGTTCAAAACTTACGGGAGACAATACCTTCGCAATGGGCTTTGAATCGTTGTCAATAAAAATGAAAATGGTGCTTTTGTCACTCATTTTATTCAATATTTAAAATGGTTCTTTTGATATGATGTGCTGATTTTTCTCCAGGGCGTACCATCCATTTTAAGGATAAGTAAAATGAGAGCAGGGCTATTGCAATCATGCTTATAATAATGACATAGTCCCAGTTGGAAGTAGGCCCCTGACCATGGGTAATTCCTTGTAGTATTTTTGGTTTATTTCGCTCACAAACCGGACAGGAGAATGAGTAACTGCATTGAATTAGCATTGCCATGAATAGAAGGATCTTTTTCATTGTGCTGCTGTTTTTAATTTCAATAAGTCCATGATTTTTTTAATTTCATCCGGACTTACCTTTTTACCATTGTTTCCCCAACTGGTACGTTCATAATTTATAATTGCTGCCACTTCTTTTTCAGTCCATTCCAGGTTTGTCCCGATAGGTGACATAATGCCAAATTCGGGTCTTGCATCATAACCATTCATTATGATGTCTACATATAATTCGAGGTTGTCACTCATTACAACGGGACTTCCTTTTAAAGCTGGAAAGGCACCGGGTAATCCTTCACCGTTCTCCTGGTGACAACTTTGACAGCTCGCCGTGTAGAGTGCTTTTCCATCCAGCTCAGGTTCCTGGGCCTGATTATTATCGGCCTGTTTTACTGCTTTCTTATAAAGAAATTCCGGGATCGGATTGCCTTCCGGGAGTTTGGTTTGCTTTAAGGATTGCAGGTATGCAAGCAGATAAAGCGCCTCTTTTGTTGCAACCAGTTTCCCTTCCTTATTCTTAAGATAAGCTGCTGGTACATTTACTACAACATCTGAATCTGATGGCTCTGATTTTATAGTAAATAACCAGGGATAGGCAGGCATTATTGATTCTTTGACCACTATGCGCGGATTAAAGAGGTGAACGAGATTCCACTCTTTTCCTGGTTGCCTTGTTCCGATATCTGTAAGGTCCGGACCAGTTCTTTCTGTTCCCATTAACGTTGCTGTATTGCGCCATATGTCTGTTCGATGGATGGCGGCATAATCTGCTGCGATGCTCGGCCTGCTTCCCCAGATTTTATCCATATCTACATTTCTTACCTGTTGGGTATGACAGGCGACGCACCCATTTGATATATAGATTGCTTTTCCTTTCATCTCAGCCTCCGTAAGAATTTTTGCATTGGGAAGCGGGCGATTTCGCTGCTGGTTATTGATTGCGGGTAGGATCGCAACAAATAGCGTTAATAGCAGGAATAATAAGGTAGCAGTAGTAAAAAGCTTTTTATGATTGTCAAAAAGTTCCATGGTTGTGCTAATATGAATTATGCGATGGTTTGAATAGGAGTGACGGGTTCCGTGAGTTTCCGGATAGCTGTTTCCTGAATATCAACCTCTTTTCTGGTGGAGACCATCTTATAAACATTGTAGGCAAAGAATAAATGAGAAAGCCACATCAGGCTTCCACCAATGGCGCGCCATAGCCAATAGGGAGCCATCAGAACTACTCCTTCAATAAAAGGTTTGTTATCCATCCATAATAGACCTTTCAGTGTGCTGCCATACATCAGCGGTATGGTATAGAACAGCAGTCCGATTAATGCTAACCAGAAATGAGCACCTATCGTTATTTGTGGGGCTTCTTTACCTGTTAGCCTGGGAAGGATTGCATAGATACCCGCCCACAGGAAAAAGCAGATGATGCCATACATGGTGAGGTGTGAATGGGCAACAGTAAAATCAGTGAAATGCCAGATAAGGTTCGCGCTTCGGAATGCTTCAGCTGTTCCCTGGAGAGAACCGGTAAAATAAAAAAGGATTCCAACAAGAAAGAAGGGAAGCGTATAACTATCGCTGATTTTATACCAGGCTCCTTTAAAAGTTAATATGAAATTAGTAGTTCCCGCTATTACTGGTATCACCATACCGGCGCTGCCTACAATGGCAACAGTCTGAAGCCACCAGGGTATTGAACTGAAGACAAAATGGTGCGTACCTATAAGCGTGTAAAACAGGATCTGTGTCCAGAAAGCCAGGATACCCAGACTGTAAGAATAAATGGGCTTATTCAACTGCTGTGGCAGGATGTAATAAACAATTCCAAGTGTAAAGAGCATAAACCACATGCCAACTCCCTGGTGCATGTAGTATCCCTGAATTATTGTTTCACCCAGGCCGTTCTGCCAGCTTGGTACATATGCTACAATTGTAATAATTATGGCAAAAATTATGGAAGCAACTATATACCAGTTTGAGATATAGATTTCTTTGGTGGTGCGTCTGGCAATTGTTTCTATAAAATTGATAAGTGTGAGCGCAATACCAATTGCAAACAGGAGCATCACCGGCCATATGTACTCACGATATTCGCCGCCACCGTTATTAATGCCAGCCATCAGGCATATGGAGCCTATAAGTACAGCAAAATTTATCAGTCCTAATGTGTACCAACCGTAGTTTAGGTTGGCCAATTTTGTATTACTGACCCGGGGAATGATATAATACCCTAATCCCAACATTCCTAGTGAGGCCCATCCCCAAAAAACAGCATTGGTATGTACTGGACGTAAACGACCAAAGCTCAACCAGCTTACATGATCAGCGTCTGGAGCAACAAACTTAATACCGAGGTATTCTCCTATGGTTGTTCCAAAGAGTAACCAGGCTGTTGCTGACAAAAAATACCAGATAATAAGTTTGGAAAGTTTAGGATCAATATTGGGGCGTGGTAAGGCTTTTTTCTTGGCCGCAACAATTGGTAATCCCGGAGGTTGATTGATGTGAAGGAGTCCCTTCTCGTCTTCTGCTGGCATTTTCCCGGATAATTCCTGGTGCGATAGTTGGAAATCCAATGCCGCTTTTCTTTTTACGAGTTGCTCCTCTAATTCTTCTTTGGACAGATTTCCCAGATACTCCGCCAGTTTATCTGCGTCTTCAAGTTGTTGGTGGTCTTTTGCCTGGCGGATGGTGCCCATCACTTTCAGGATCATTATGACTATTCCCAATAATATGGGAAGTAGTAACAGAATAATAGTGATGATTATCCCTGGATTACTCATTGTGGATTCGTTCATTGCTGTTTCTTTTTTTATACTCCTGCAACCTGCTTATTTGCCTGCTGCTTAGATTATCTGCCAGCTTTTTCAGCCTGTTTAATTGGTCCTCTTCTGATCTGGAATTAAAATGATTGCGTAATCCCATCACCTTATTCTTTAATAACAGTACTCCTATCAGGATTAGTAACAGGAATAGATATAGGATGACAGTTAAGGCTTCAGGTGATTCCAGGGAAAGGCTGGAAGGAATGCTGCTTTGAGAATAGCTGGTTGTAAAACACGCTAACAGCGCAGTAAAAACTATTATTCTTTTGGTCATCATCGTTTCATATTAAACAGAGAAAAATACCTTTATATCTTTTAATAAAGCAAAAAAAATCAGCGTTTTAAGAAGGTGAGCAATTTGCTTTGTTCCAAATTGAACTCATTGAGTTTAGCGTTTTCAAGTATGGTTAACATACGTTTTCTTACCTCTTTAAATTCATGATGTATAGGACATGGGTATTTTTCAGAACAATGTTTCAAACCAAGGCCGCAGGCAGTAAATAATTTATCACCATCTACTTCTTTCACAATGTCTGCCAGTGAACGTTTCAGTTCTTGTTGGTCCAGGTAAAATCCTCCATGGGGCCCTTTCATAGATTGCAGTAATTGCTTCCTGGTAAGGTCCTGCAAAATCTTGGCGATAAAATGCTCTGGTGAATCAATCCCTTCAGCTATTTCTTTTATACCCACTTTCCGTCCATCCCTGGATTTTTGTGCAATAAAGATCATAGCCCGTATGGCATATTCACAAGTTTTCGAAAACATTTGAGGTTATTGGGAGCAAATATAGGAATAGAAATTTAATAAAAGACAAAATAGTCTTTTAATTTATTGGGTGAATCATAGACCTATTGTAAATATGCAGCTATTTATTTATGTTTATTTCTCTTAAATAATTCCAGCATGGTTGCCGTCAGATGTTTTCTATACTTGCTTTTGAGTGTATTATTCTTTGGTGGCTGCACAAAAGCAGGTGTTGATTTGGATCCGGCTGATGAACCAGGAATTAAGGATGGAACGCTCTATTTCAATAGCGCAGGTATTCATTACAAAGTAAATATTGCAGATAGCAGTGAATATTGGGTTGCCAATCAAATTATTCTCAGTTCCCATAGCAACCCCATGATTATTGATTCCACTACCATTTATAGTGGCGCAACTAATTCGCTCGGCGCCTATAGTGTATTTAATGCATATCCGAGATGGGTGGTTTTCTGGCCATATACACACTCCGGACCAATTTTCAGTTCTGTAGAAGCTGCCCTTGGAGATTCGGTGGTTTATGTTGTTAGTCCCACTAGTTATTGGTTCCATTCTTATCTCTATTGCATTAATAAAAAAACGGGTGCCATTCACTGGAAAGAAAGAATTGACTATGGTGATTATGAATTGAATTTTCATTCGACACCAGTTGTTGTTGGAAATCGGGTGATAACTTTAACCCGCGACCAGTATAATAAAAAACAGCTTACCTGTTTTAATGCAGATGGATCAATTCATTTTACAACACCTGCAAATGATGATTTAGCGTATAAAATCTGGGTGCATAAGGATAAAGTATTTTCAACCGCCAATAGTCAGATACTTTGTTATAGCACGGAGAACGGACGATTGGAGTGGACAGTAAATATGGGAGATCTGCTTTTTAACAGGACCGCAACTTTTTTCGACAAGGATAATCTGATTGTTATCAAAGTATTGGATTCCCGCTATCATGTATTTGTAATAAATACATCCGGAAATATTCTCCGTCAACACGTATTATCAATTCCTACCGCTCATCCTGTTCCTGAGTTTTCCCCAATGGCTGTCAATTTTGATAATAATTCTTTGTATGTTACTTACAGATCATTTAGCGATTCTGTAAGTATTGCTGCCTATAAATTTGCCGATTTTTCAAAAAAATGGGAGAAACGATATTATTCTAATACTGACCTGGATGTACCTACTTTAATGACAGAAAAATATTTAATCTTTCCCGTTAATAAAAGTTATGCAGAAATAAAATCAGCATTCTATTTTCTGGATAAAAACGGTAAGGAAGTAACAGGATTTCCGTTTTCCCAGATTTATGTATCTGGTTTCAACTATGTTGAGAATAATAAAATCTATCAGGCGGAAAATTTATTTATCCGAAAATCCGATGGAGTTCATTTTCCTTAATTCCTGTATAATATTAGAAAACAGCTTCCTGAAGCGGCAAATTCTCCATCTAATGAAGTTTGCAGGCGGATTCCCAGGTTAATTTCCTTATTGGGTAAACTGGTATAAAGATTTCCCGTTTCAATGAAGTTACGTTCATTGTATAATTTGTTTGTGCTAAGCAGGCTGCTGGGTATTATTATGTCATCAGTAAGATTATAAAGCTCCACTTTAGCAGTATTGATGGATTTTCCCACATAAGGATTGCCCACAAGTATTATCGAATCAACTCCTGTATAATTTTGCTTGTTGAACTTTATGAGTTCACCACCGATTACAGGTTGTAAATTGGATACGTTTGCTGAAAAATTTATAGGCAGGATGATCTGTTTATCAAGAGTCGAAGATTGGCCATTACATACTGGTTGGGAGTTATCTACTTCGTTTACATCCAATACTCCGTTTCTGTTATCATCTATTCCTGATTTTACCAGAATACCTCCTGCAGGGCAACTTGCCGTAGCGGTCAATTCTTCAATTTTTATAAGACTCTGAAGACCGTCTTTACCTTCTTTTTTACATGCAAGAACACTGACAAAAAATATAATCAGAAATGAATATCTAACTACCATGTATATGTTTTTTTGAAATTAAAGATAATAGATTCGTTTATTCCTGATGAATCGCCAGAGAATTGTTTCGGAACCCGTAATCCATGATTTGTACAAGTTTATCCATCCTTCCTGCATGGTGGGGGTACAATAGAGGCAGTAAATTTGTATTCATTAAACAAATAAAATATGGAACCACTGATAAAGGGACTACACCACGTAACCGCAATGGCGGATGATCCTCAAAAGAATCTTGATTTTTACGCCGGTATACTGGGCCTCCGGCTGGTAAAAAAGACCATCAATTTTGACGCTCCGGAGGTATATCACCTCTATTACGGTGACGAAGATGGTAAGCCAGGTACAATTTTGACATTTTTCCCATACAAAGGCATCCAGAGAGGGCGCCATGGAAAAGGACAATTGACTACCACTTCATTTTCCATCCCGGCCAATAGCCTTGGCTACTGGACCGAACGACTGAAAAAATTCGACATTACTCATACCACCCCACAGGAGCGGTTTGAAGAAGGGTTTATTTACTTCGAAGACAAGGATGGACTCGGAATTGAACTGGTTGCCAATGACCGGGATGCCCGGCCCGGATTCACCTACGGACAAATACCAATTGAACACGCCGTAAAAGGATTTCATAGTGTTAGCTTAAGTGAAGATGGTTATGAAAAAACAGCTGGTTTCCTCACAACCTACCTCAACCACCAGGCCATTGCAGAAACCGGTAACCGGTTCCGATACAGCGCCAGCGGAAAAGTGGGGGATCTCATTGATGTGGTTTGTGAACCTGAACGTCTGCGTGGGCTGGGTGGCAGCGGAACTGTTCACCATGTGGCATTTGCAACCGAGAATGATGTTACGATTCAACAGGTTCAGGAAAATCTCGCCCGTAAGGGAATGAATGTAACTACAGTATTGGATCGACAGTATTTTCACAGTATCTATTTCCGCGAGCCGGGTGGCGTATTGTTTGAAGTGGCTACCAGTGATATCGGTTTCACCTATGATGAACCACTGGATCAACTTGGTACTGGTTTGAAACTACCACCCTGGGAAGAAAGAAATCGTAGCAGTATTGAAAGTGGTCTTGAACCTATTGAATTAAACTGGAAAAAATTCGTTTAAGCATGACGGCCAAATCACATGAAAAGCAAGTCGTATTCCAGAGAGTACCACTTGCATCAGCAAAAAAGGCGATGATTCTCCTGCATGGGAGAGGAGCTTCAGCGGCTTCCATCCTAAGTTTACAGGAATATCTTGATCTTGAAGGTTTTGCCTTACTGGCGCCGGAAGCTACTAACCATACCTGGTATCCGTATAGCTTCATGGCACCGGTTGAACAGAATGAACCCTGGTTAAGCAGCGCCATTGAACTAATCGCCGAACTGGTTGCGGATTGTAAAGCCGCTGGAATTCCGGAGTCCGGTATCCATTTTTTAGGTTTTTCCCAGGGTGCCTGCCTGACACTTGAATTTGCAGCAAGAAATGCAGCCCGTTATGGATCTGTTACTGCCTTTACGGGTGGATTGATTGGTGAAAAAATCAATCGCGATAACTATGCCGGTGCTTTTATAGAAACCCCGGTATTTATCGGATGCAGCGATCGCGATATGCATGTTCCTGTAGAACGGGTCTATGCATCAACCAATATACTTACCGAAATGGGCGCTAAAGTGATTGAAAAAATTTATCCCGGAATGGGCCATACCATTAATGAAGATGAAATCAGTATTGTAAACAGCATTTTAAATGAAACAACATAAATTTCCCGCGGAATAACGCGGCACAAAAGATATCGGCTGGTTAAAATCAAAGTTCTGCTTCAGCTTTAGCGATTATGCAGATCCCACCAAATCTGCCTTCGGTACGCTGGTTGCCTTCAATGACGACCTGATGGAAGTTGGAAAAGGTTTTGGTACCCACCCGCACGCTAATATGGAAATCATTTCCATTTTACTCAAGGGTAAAATGAACCATAAAGACAGCATGGGATATAGTACGGAAATTAATGCCGGAGGTGTGCAGATTATGAGTGCAGGATCCGGACTTTTTCATGAAGAGTATAATATTGGTGATGAGGAAGTAAATTTTCTCCAGATCTGGATCCAGCCAAAATTGCAGGATATCCGGCCCAGATACCAGTTGCGTCACTTTCCCCTGGAGAACAGGAAGAATAAATTACAAACCATTATTTCATCCGAAGAGGGGCAGGCGCATTGCTGGATCAATCAAAATGCGAAATTGTCATTGGGTGCTTTTGATAAAGGAAGCCAGGTGCCGTATCCGTTTAATCCGGTAAATAAATGTATTTACGTGTTTGTGATCGAAGGCTCCGTTCAGGTGGGTGATACTATACTTCAGGAGCGGGATGCCATCGGTGTTTGGGATACCAATAAGGTAGAACTGAACTGTCTGACTAATGCCCAATTTCTTTTAATTGAAACACCTGTCAATCAGAAATAAGGATTGCTTAATTTAGGGCATGAAGGAAACTATTCCGGTTATTGAGATGGTGGATTCGAAAAATCAGCTGCTGCAATTTGAATTGCAGACCATGGATTATATAGATAAACATCGGCATAACCGGATTGATCATCCTCACAAACACGACTATTTTGTTATCATCTGGATGAAATCTTTGGAAGGAAAGCACATGATCGACTTCCAGGAATTTGAAGTTGAACAGCCTTCCATATTTTTTCTTACACCCGGACAAATACACCAGCTACAAACAGGTCCTAACCCGGATGGGTATGTGCTTTCCTTTCACGCAGATTTTTTTTGTACTAACGAAAGTCAGCGGGAATTGCTCTTGCATACCGGTTTGTTTTATAACTGCAGCCAGTTTCGTCCGCATACCGTTAGTTCGGAACAAGCAGCGGTACTGGAGAAACTGATTTCGCTGATACAGACAGAAATGGACCAGGTGGAATACATGCATTTTGAAAGTCTGCGTAGTATGCTGCAATTATTCCTGATTCAGTGTTCAAGGTTCTGGGGGCATTCAGAGGCTTCGAGTTCAATGGCTTCCCGTCCGGCCTGGCTAACCCGAAGATTCCTGAACCTGCTGGAAACGGATTATCGAACTCATGCAAAAGTCAGTGATTATGCCAGGAAGCTGGTTGTAACCCCTAACCATTTGAATGAAACCATCAAAAAAACAACCGGTTTCCCAGTGAGTGAACATATCAAAAAAAGAGTAATTCTCGAAGCTAAACGGTTGGCGCTGGTTGAAAACAGCAGTGCCAGGGAAATTGCACGTGCCCTTGGTTTTGAGGACGAAGCGCATTTCAGTAAATACTTTAAAAACAATGCCGGACTTACTTTTTCTGGCTACCGTCAATTGATTCGGGATCAGGAAGAAAAAGTCAGCTGATTGAACTGATTCACTGTTTCAATAAGGTTCCGTTCAGCATCCAGCATTCCATTCCGGGTTTTTTCAATACCTGATTTTACTGTAATAATATCACCCAGACAAGCAGTGCATAAAGTCCGTTCTTCATTTTTAATCAAGCTCCTGCTGACGAGCCTGGGGTGTGAATCAAAGCTGCGTAATTTTAATATTGGATACATATATTCCAATCTGCTTTACAGAACTATTGGTACTATTTTCAAAGTAAAAGGAACTGAAGCGGATTCCTTCGGGTAATTCATTGAATCCGGGTATCGGTTTGCCATTTTTGTCGATCGCTTCTATTGGTTTGCCATCAATCATCGCAGTCACTTTGCTGCCTATCTTTATAATGGTAAAATGAACCCTGTTTTTTTTATTGCTAAAATCATTGGAATACTGCTCTTTGGCTGCATACCTGATTGCTGATGGCATACCTGTATAGGTTGCCCTGATTCGGGTGTAGCCGGCTGGGTTTTGAGTGAACTTCTCATTTCCTGATCTTGCGTCCAGGTCAATAAATACCTGTTTGGGAGCATCTTTATAATCTCCATTGGGTGTAAGTAGTTTATTGTGGATCCTGAGTAAAAAGGAGCCACCCGAATTCGTTGTAAAATCTTTATCAGTTGCCACGTCAAATTCCATCTTAAAATTTTCCGGCAGCTGCTTGCCATTGCTGGTTGGCATCAGGCGATGTTGTCCGATTTTTACCCAGTTCCCGGTTTCTCCATCCGGTGTGGCAATTATGGAGGGGCTTCCAACAGGAGGCATAAACCATCCATTTGGTTTTTCGCCGGGACTGTTTTCTGAAAAATCTTCATAAAAATAAACTGTTGCCGGAAGGTTTTTCGAAACAGCAGGCTGTTTGTTTTTTGGGACTTTGTAAGCGGCTAAATGTGTTTTTTGAATATCCTCATTTAAAATTTGGTAGGACTTATTCTTTACTTTTTCCGGATTAAAAAAATAATTGAATACATAGTCGAAATTAAAATGAGTGATCATACTACGGTGAATCTCCCTTGCATACGGAGCATTGTTCTGATCAGTCGGATTCCAGCTGATACAAATCCAGAGTGGAGTGTCCTGTCTGCTTTTTTCAAGCACCCCATCTGTATAGGTGTAGATTCCATAGGTGTTTAATTTTTTTCTCCCCGACTCTTCTGTATCAAAGATGTCATCGCCATTGTAAAAGTTGATCATCGAAATTCCATTGGATGTTTTGAGTTCAGCTGGTTCCTGCAGAGCGTTCCCATACCTGGTTCTCAATTTTTGAATACCGGATTTCCAGCGGGGAATTGTTTCTTCATTAAAATGAGTAATCCATTTTTGTTGGGCTGCTGCGCCATAAGCTCGGTTTTCACTATTTATTTTTTCTCTTGCCTTTTCAGCTTCACGCGGGATGGCCTGCTCACACATGTCCAGTACTTCTCCTATGCTAAGGGTACGAATAGGCAGTTTGTTTTCTGGTGCCAGATAAACGGCAACACGAGGCATGCATCCATCCCCGTCGCATCCATAATACTGGACCAGGTAATTTCCGATTTGCGGATGCTGCTCTAATTTTAATTCCCGTACGAATTGATTTTTCTTTTCACTGCTACCCATGAATGCTTTTTCCAACTCAGGCGACCGTCTCATAAAAACTGCTCTTCCCGCTATCGTTAACATTGGTATGGGTTCAGCATCAATGATGTTGTTTGTTAGCAGGTAGATTGGATTCTCAGTATGCGGTTGCCTGATTACTTTTTTAAAACTGTTATCCCACATGGCAGTCCACATGGCTGCATTGATGCCTGAAGCAAATGGTTGAACTTCATCTTTTTTGTTGGGCTCCGCCAGTGCATAAGAATAATCCAGCGCACCTATCGGTACATAAGATTGTTGCAACCAACTGGCAAATAGTTCAGGTTGTTTTAATTGTACAGGCGTGAAGGTTCTTGGATAGGCTTTTGGGTTTAGTTTTGGAATGTCCTTCCAGGAAAAGATACTGTCTTCCAATTGGGAATCCTTTGTTCTTTGGGCAGATGCTCCAAACCCGATTAGCAGGAGCGAGTACAAAATGATTTCTTTTTTCATGACCAGCAGGTTATGAGTGACTATTAGAAAGATGTAATTCTGATGCCATTTAAAATTCCTGTACCGGAAACAGTTCCCTGACCACTAATCAGGCTTATCCGTCCTTCCACACCAGCTTCGACAGTTGTATCAACAACATCTTTACCTGCAATGCTGCCTCCTTCTTCCAATTGTTTGTCTATTACGTTAGTGCCTGCACCAACCTTGGCTTCTGCTATTATTGAAACATCCTTTACTCCCTGCCGATCCATCTCCAGTTCCACGCCAGCACCAACTTTTGCCTCCGCTTTTAGTGGGCCTTTATTGGCACTTTTGCCAATTTCAGCACTTATTTTGATGGTACTGCTGATATAGGTATCTCCTTCGGCTCTTTCAAAATCATCATACCTGGTATATTCCAGAAATTTCACATCCAGGTGTGCCTTTAATCGGCTGCAATTGGATTCAATCTCGGCAAAAATAAATTTCAGTTTGCTTTTGTATTGGCAGGCTACATCATCGAAATTTTGCAATTTCATTTCTTCTTTCTCTATTTCATCTTCTTCACATATGAATTCAGTGATCGAAATAAATGGGAAAGACGAGCCAAATGTTGGAATTCCCAAACCTTTCTTCATAGTCCTTAACCATTCTATCTGGTATTCCAGTTTGGCTACCTGAAACTGTTCCGGCCACATGCTATAAAGTGCATAATTGGCGGATTCGTTGATGATTTCTTTTTTCAATTGCAGGGCATCCAGATACATGTCTTTCATTTTGGTATTAATCACTTCCAGGTAATTGTCTGATGCCTCTTTGTACTTTTTGCAGTATGCCTCGTTGGCTCTTCCGGAACCTGTCTGATCACTGTCCTCTTTCCGGAGTTTTTTCATTTTTTCATCATATTTATTTTTCAAATCGAGCGCTTCCGTAGTAAAGGCAGCTACTTTTTGCTGATACGATAGAAATTTTACCTGGGTTAACGCAAGGGCTGACTGGTTCAGTTTGGTTGCACGTTCTGCATACATGGGTACCGTAGTAAATGCTGCTTTTTGAAGCACAGAAAGGGCGTTTTCTTTAAGAAGCTCCAGCTGTTCGATCTTGTTATCAATTTCAGCATAAAATGTATTCCATTCCGTTTCTGCTTTTATACAACCCTCAACGTTAATTGGGAAATCAGGCGCTTTGAATCCACCCAGGTTCAGGGCATCTTTTTTAAAAGGTGTGGGTAATCTATAATCCCCTGCTGTTAATTTTGTACCAAGCGATGCAAGTTTTGCTTCCTTTTCTTTTGAATAGGAATGCTGAAGTGATTTTTTGATTGCCTGTTTTGCCTGTTCAGTATTTCCCTTACTTTCTGCTATGGCAGCTTTAGCCATATTGGCTTGTGGATGCAGAGGATAAATAGCGATTGCGCTGTCGAGGTATTTTTCTGCTTTCAGCAAGTCTCCCAGACCCAGCCAGGCCTGTCCCAGGTTGTTTAACAGGGTGCTGTTTTGAGGAAATTTCCGGTTGAGCGTTTCAAGGATTGGTATTGCCAGGTGCTCTGCTCCCAGCATGGATAACATGGCAGCATAATTACTGAAGTTGTCTGTTTGAGTAGGATCTTTACTGCAAATTTCGCCAAGTGTTAACAGGGCAATTTGGGGTTTTCCTAAAAGCCAGAAGGAGGTAGCCATAATTCCAGCTTCGCTGTTGCTTTTGCTATGAGATGCGATGTAGTCTGCAATTTTTGAAGCCATCTTTACAGAACCTGCATCCAGGGTTTTTTCCAGACTGGTATGTATAGCGTTGACAAAGGAGGGTAACCGACTTTCCGTTACCGACTTGGGAATACCAGCAATACGGACAATATCTTTTTTTGGGACGACACGATTTTCATCCTCCCATGCTGCTTTCAGTGCATTGTCGGTAGCCTTGGGTGATTTCTTAAAATCCGGCATTTTAATACCCAGACTATCCATCATCCTTTTGTCTTCGGCACTTAGTCCTTCCACCAGTTGTTGAGCTTCCCGCATCATGTCCTCCATCTCATGCTGGGTTGGTGGTTTTTCTTTGGGCTTGTTTTGTGCAGTAATCGGTTGATTCAGCATAAGCAGCACAACTGGAATAATTAGCTTTTTCATGGTTACAGTCTTCTATTTGTTATAGAATGGATTGCCTGCAATTAATACCAGTTCACTGTTAGCCGATACTTTATTATTCAGAACTCCGCTAAAGGATCGGGTGATTTTTCTACCATCTGTATAATTCAGAATCAGAGTGAATTTTTTTATTTCATAGGTTCCTGCACCGGGTGCTCTTTGAGCATCCTGGAAAGGCTGGGTAAAATTGGTGACAAATGCACCCTGGTCGAGGAAGTTGCCCTGCTGATCAAAAGATATCATTGGCTGGGCATCTGCTGGGCCATAGGGATAGTTGGATATGGTAGACCAGTTCGGAATGGTATTGTAGCTGCCGTTTAATTTGAGCCCATCCACTGTGCTTAGTAAATACAACCGGTTCGAATAACCGATTTTTTCCAGTTCAGTACTGCTTATTTTTTTAACCTGTATGCTTTCATATTGATTTTGAAATGTTCCGGAATTGCCGCTTACCGAAAATATTCCCCAGCTACCACCTGTCTGATTTTTTGAAAAATTCAGGAAACCTTCCCTTGGCAACTGATTAAAATAGCTTCCGTCAGGTAATACAATTTTCCATTCCAGGTTTGACCAGTTTCCGGTTGATCCTGCTTTTTGACCCATCCAGATTTCAAAAGGCGGTTTTGTTCCGTTGTTTTCTTCTTCCTGTTCCTGACCATCCGATTTCGTACAGCAGGTCAGCAGGAGGAACAGGAGTGTAGCGGGTAACAATAGATACTTGTTCATGATTGTGGTTGTTTTGTAGGATAAAGTTGGTCTGAAAATGTTGGGGAATCAATCCTGCAGAAAGGGTATATTTCATCCGGTTAAAAATCCCCCGAAAGCGTGATGTATTCCGTTGGAAATTGTCTGATATTTATGTTTTCCCCAACAATCGTCATTTTGAAGCGGTTACTGATAAGTATAAGTATAACATGTATTACTGGCCTGGTACTGGCACAGCCTGCTACTGGTAAAGACAGTCTGTTGCATAAATTGAAGTCCCAAAAGCATGATGAGCAGAAAGTCTTATTGTTGTTTCAGATTGGTCAGGAACTGGAAAATTCAGACCTGAACTTAGCAAAAGACTATTACAGGCAGGCGAGAGCCCTGGGAAATAAGATTCGTTATTCCTTAACAGAAATAAAATTTATCAGCAATTATACCTTTGTTCTAAATATGGAAGCAGCATTTGATTCTTCCCTCTATTGGAATTTAAAAGGAATCGAAGAAGCAAAAAAACTGGGGAGTGCTGAACATCTCGCCAAAGCCTATTTCAATACAGGTACTTCCTATCAGTATCTTTCAGATTATGAAAACGCAGTAGAAAACTATCAGAAGGGTCTTGAGTTATTTGACAGTATTGGAAATAAAGCGCTTTCTGCACAGGCAAGTGATATTTTACAGGTATTATACACTTCACTGAAACAGTACGATAAGGCCAAAGCGTACGGAAAAACGGCTATTGATGAATTCAGGAAGCTGGAACAGCCCAAAATGCTGGCCTATTCATTAACCAATCTTGGTGTTATTTATGGAACTATTTCTCAGTATGATACTGCCCTGGTATTATACTCCGAAGCCCTTGAAATAACTCAAAAAATTAATGATGAGGTATTAATGGCAGCTATTGAGCTGAATCTGGCAGATATTTTTTTATGGCAGAACAGGCTTGCCGAAAGTAAAAAGCATTATGAATCTGCATTGGTTTTGTCAAGAAAGAACAAACTGCCAGATAGTGAAAGCAGAGCCCTGCGGGGATTTTCCTATTATACTATGTATGCGGGTAACTTTCCACAATCTCTGCTGTTTGCAAAAGAGGCGCTGCTAGTTTCTTCCAATAATCAACTACAGCATGAAACCATTCTAAATCTGGATCAATTGGCGTCACTTTCCTATTTACAGCAGGATCCCAGAAAAGCAAGGGAGTATGAGCGTTCATCAGGCCGAATCCGGGATAGTTTGCTTAATGAACAGATTCTGAAAAACACGATTAATACGGAAAAGAAATTTGAGCTTGATAAAAAAAATAATCTTCTTCAGTTGCAGCATGTTCAATTAAGGCAAAAGCACATCATGAATATCCTGCTTATTTCAGCCATAGGGGTAATATCACTTGTGTCTTTAGTCGGTTATCGTTTTTTTAGAATTCGTAAAAAAATGCAGGAGCAAAAAATAAGAGAGCTTGAAACTGAGAAGCAGCTTATGGCAACACAATCCTTATTGAAAGGACAGGAAGAAGAACGATCCCGAATTGCCAAAGATTTGCATGATGGTTTGGGAGGTTTATTAAGTGGCGTAAAATTACAATTAGGAGCTATGAAGGGAAATCTGATTTTATCTGAACAGGACGGCCTAACCTTTAACCGGGTGTTGAATAACCTGGAAGAATCGATTGGTGAAATGCGCAGAGTGGCGCACAATATGATGCCGGAAACATTGTTGAAATTCGGCCTCCCTCAGGCGCTTGAGGATTACTGTGAGGGATTGTCCAGGCAGCAGCCATTTTCCATTCAATGTGATTTTCGGGGATTGGAGGAACGCATGGAGCATTCTACCGAATTGGTACTTTACCGGATTGTTCAGGAATTAATAAATAATGCCGTTAAACACAGCGGTGCCAGCTCCATCCTCGTTCAGATAATCCGGCACGATAAGGAACAGCTGAACCTGACTGTTGAAGATAACGGAACAGGGTTTGATACCAATCAGGAATACACTAATTCAGCAGGCTTGCGAAATATTGTTTCCAGGGTAAAATATCTCAATGGGAAGATAGATATCCAGTCTGAGTCAGGTAAAGGAACTTCCGTTTATATTGAGTGCGAAATATAACAATATGGAGAAAATCAGAATTCTTGTAGTCGATGATCACCCCATGGTTATTGAGGGCATGAAGGCAATACTTCAGCAAATTTCATTTGTAGAAGTGGCCGGAACTGCTGGTAATTCTTTTCAGGCTCTTGAATTGGCAGAAACCCTTCAGCCCCATCTGATTATTACGGATATCAATTTACCCGAAGTAAGTGGTATTGAACTGACAGCCCGTATCAAGAAAAATTATCCTGCAATGAAGGTAATTGGGATGAGTACATTTAATGACCGAAGTTATATTTCCCAGATGATACAAAGTGGTGCTGATGGATTCCTGGTGAAAAGTGCTTCCAGGGAAGAGATTGAGCAGGCAATTCCAATGGTTTTGGATGGTCAGTTATATTTGAGTGTGGATGTTGGCATGAACCGGACAGAAAAGAAGAATCTTCAGCACCAGCCTGTGATTACCCGTCGGGAAAAGGAAATTCTGGCGCTGATTGCAGATGGTCTGACCAATCCGCAAATTGCTGAAAAACTATTTATAAGTCTTAATACGGTTGACACACACCGTAAAAACCTGCTGGCTAAATTCGAAACAAATAATTCTGCAGCATTGATTAAGCTGGCAACCAGGGCAGGTTTAATTTAATTTATGAGTATCTTCCCCGGCAATACAAATTGTGAATCTGTTAGCCATAGTACATATCATTTACCCGATTGTCGGATGGATTGGTACCATTGCCTACCTGCTTGGTTACCTGCTGCTTTCCACCAATAAACTAAAATCAGATCAGGTTAGTTATCATGTGCTGAATATTATTGGATCAATCGGACTGA
The DNA here is from genome assembly GCA_016787265.1 of Flavipsychrobacter sp. Taxonomy (GTDB): domain Bacteria; phylum Bacteroidota; class Bacteroidia; order Chitinophagales; family Chitinophagaceae; genus Flavihumibacter. The sequence continues at coordinate 481,323 of JAEUVF010000010.1, forward strand.
CAACAAACGCTGTATACTATACCGACTTGTCCAATATTGTGGTCAATGTGGTGTGGGGAATGATCGCTGCCGGAGCTATAATTGTATTGCTTCGGAAACGCTCAGGTTAAGCTGCTGCAGTGCCTGCCTTTTGTAATATTCCAGTTTGGTTTTATATTCCTCCTTATTCACAACCAGGGTGAGATAATAATACGCGCCATCTACAATAATAAATACCATGTCAGCCGCACGTGCCGGATCTGCTACTTCTAAACAACCTGCTTTATTACAGGCAATAATCATTTCTTCCAGATTATGGCGTAGCTGATCCAATACCATTTTAAACTTGGCCTTCACTTTTTTGTCGCGGAATACCATCGAGTAACAGCTATAAGCTACACTGTCATCAAAAAGAATATTCCATTTTTGTGAGAATAACCGGTCTATAACTGCCAGTAATCTTTTTTGCGGGTCTTCCTCAGATACAGCGGGTGTTTTAAAGATTTGCAGGTATCGCTCCAGGATAAATTCAATAAGGGCGGATACCAATTGTTCTCTTGTCTGAAAATAATGAATGATCAGACTGGGATTAATATTTATCAACGCAGCAGTCTTGGCAATAGAAGCATTTTCCAATCCTTCTTTTTTTGCCAGCTTGTAAAATGCCCTGACAATCTCCGGTTGCCGGGATTCTTTTAAACTCTTTCTTCCCATGTAATTGCAGTATGATGGTGGTTACGAACAAATATAGGATTCCCTGTTCATTTCCTGAATGGAAACCAACCTGCGCAATCGTTTGTCTGATTTTCCCGCGTTATCTTATTGTAAAGCTATTATTATTTAATTTTAAATAAATTGAATGTACGTTCAATTTATTTTTTCAGTTAGTTTTATTCTACATTTTTGAAACATCAATTATTTCAGCTTCCAAAACAGCTTATTTATGAAAAGAACTGCCATTAGCATCTTATTTCTTTTGCTGGCTTTTTGCGGCTTCACCCAGGAAGTTCCGGTTACCGGAACGGTTCGCTCAGCCGATGGTTCTCCTCTTACCGGAGTTACCATTCTTGATAAGTCTACCGGTAAGGGAACCAATACCAATACCGCAGGAAAATTTTCCATCCAGGTAGCTTCCAATGCCATTCTCGAGTTTTCCTTCATAGGATATACAAGCCAGGAAATTTCGTTGAACGGCCGTCGTGAGTTGAGTGTTCAGCTTGCCTTAGGCAAATTGTAATCCGCCAGGAAAACGGATTTGTTCATTGCAAAACAGAGATTGAACCATTCGCACCTGGCCCGCCCAAACATATCCATACTGATTTCGATGAAGTTTTCCAGGTGGCCAATGGTGAATTGACGGTATGGGTAGATGGCGAAATCAAGAGAGTGCGTCCGGGAGAAGTTTTGCGGATTCCAAAAGGTACACCTCATCAACCCTATAATGAAACCGGCAATACAATCCGGATAAAAGGCACCATTGCTTTTCCGGAAAAATTTGCCTTTAACCTGGTGCAGGTATACCAGGATATACATAAGCGTCCCAATTTAAATCCTACTGCCGACCTGGCTTTTCAGATGATGCTCTTTCAGCAAAATGGTTTTGATGCCTACATGGTGGATGGTCCGCCAATTGGAGTTCAGAAGTTTTCTGCTTTTCTGCTAACGCCTGCACTAAGACTGGCTGGATACAAAAGTTATCACCCGATAAGGGTATTTTTTGACCCCCTGTTTTAGAATATATTGGCAGGTATAATGGCAAAATATAAGTCGCTATACCTTTGGATGCTGCTACCAATGTTTTTCATGCAGGCAGGGATCTTTGAAGATTACTGGGGCGACTTTTCCACCAATGCCTGGTCGGTACATATTCATTACTGGACGGAGACCGTCTGGTATTTGTTTCTGATCCTGCAACCTTATTATGCTACCCATGGTCAGCTGGCGAGGCACAGAACAGTTGGTATAATTGGTATGTTCATGGCAGGTGCTGTTTGTCTCACTGCTTTAAGCATGTTACACAGAGATATTGCAACCACAGAATTGATTGCGAAAGATCCGGAACGTTTTGGTCCGTTTGAACCCTGGTTTTTTTTCGGAGTTGCTGCTGTTGAAATTGTAATGATGGTGGCATTTGGATATGCAGTAATCCGGAGCATCATAGAACGTAAAAAACTGGATCGGCATGCCTCGTGGCTTATCTCAACTGTATTCATCATCATGATGCCAGCACTGGGAAGAGGCGTGCAAAATGTACATATAGCCATGCAAATCAAACAGTGGCCAAATCTGGATATCATGTCTTCTCTTTATTTTACGCAGTTTATAATCATGGCCATGCTGCTGGGGGGCGCCTGGAAATATCAGCAATTACGCCACCCTGCCACCTGGTTGGCACTTGGTGTGAATCTCTTTATATTTTTGCTGGAACCAATTGGCCGGTCAGCAATGGTTCAGCAATTTTTAAAATCAATGATAAAAGGATAAGCTTTTATGAGTGGCATCCATTTGGTACTCTTGGCAACCGGCCTCATCGGAATGTTTCCGCTCTTTGCTATATTGTGGAAGCGTAGTCGCTTCCTGAAGTTGATGAAAAACGGAATTCCAACCAATGCCAGGATTTATGAAAAACGTCGCGCCATTAAATCTGGCTATGAACTTGTTTATTATTCTTATTACGGATTGGATGGTAAAGTCCATAGCAATACAATTGTAGCCAATCCGGGGAAGTACCGGAAAAATGAGGTGATCGAAATCCGGATGGATCCGATAAATTTCCGGAAGAGTGCTGTACCCGGACCAACCTATTCTTTCTGGATAATAGGTTTTGGCGTATTAATAGCCCTGTTTGTATGGGGTATGGTTTACAAATTAGTTGAAATGGTAGGAGAAACAACAATTCGTTTCAATGCGTAGCATATACATAACCGTTATACTGATTTTTCTGTCTGCAATAGCTACTGCACAGATAAGTGAAATAAAGACTGAAAGTCCGGATTGGATATTATATGGCCAGATAAAATATGTGGGACCAGCAAAAGCCAGTCTGCAGTTTATCCCACATGAAACAGATTCTACTTTTTTACTATTGCTTTGGGATCAGCGGCCGGAACTGAAAAATTATTTCAGTATTCGGTTTAGCAGTCGCGGTAATACGGTAGAACAGCTATATGAAGTGCTCATATCTTTTTTTGAAAAGGGAAACAACAGGGATAAGCAGGAGATCCGACGCTTTCAATTAGGTACAGAACAGGTTTCCATCTATCGTTCTCCAACCATTGGTACCCAGGCAATTATCCTGTCCACTCAAAAAGGCAGAATTGAACTTAGAAAAGGAGAAATTAAAAGGCTTTTCAGGAAGGAATAGCAGTTCTGATTGTTGCTGAATTCATGCGTTTGTCCTTGTAGACATACGAAACTGCCAGTATGATTCCTACAATTACTGGCATCAATATGAAGCTTATATTTTTATCAACCACAATATGGCTCAATACAGCAAAGAATAAGTTGAAACTCAGTCCGGCATAGGCCCATTCTTTTAGTTTGCCGGGAACCTGAGGTAGCAGAATGGCCAGTGATCCGAGAAACTTGCAGAGAATCAGTGCTACAGCAAAATAATCAGGATAACCAAGAGGTCTGGTACCTGTGTTGGTATATTGCGGTGCGAAAAGCAGGGTGCTGATCGGCATGATACCTTCTATCAGAAAAATAAAGACGGTGGCTGCCCAGAAAATAATTGCATTCTTTTTCATATTGATGTTTTTTATCAATACAAAATTCCTGAGTTGGGAAATTCTTTTCAGGAGGTAGGCCCGACACATTCGGGGGGTAAATAAGACAAGCCGAACTCAAACGTTTGCGTAACTGACAGTATAAACTTTCTTTTTTATTTACCCTGAAATCTATACTTTCATCGCTTAAGACCAAACTGCTGCTTGTACATGATGCATTTCATGACGGATAAGGATCTGCTGATTTCCCCTGATGAAGAGGCTTCTTTTCGCGTGCTGTTTGACCGCTATTGGGAATTACTCTATCGCAAAGCCTATAGCCGGCTGGGAAACAGTTCTGATGCAGAAGACCTGGTGCAGGATTTATTTGTAACGCTGTGGCGCAACCGAATGTCTATAGAGCCGGCTCCTGATTTGACTCCTTATCTGTTTACTGCCCTGAAGTATGCTATCATTAAAAAAGTTTACCGGGAAGCCCGCAAAGGAATCGTACTTCCACTTTCTGTGCATGAACTGGAAACAATAGGTGTTACAGAAGAGGATCTGCTGCACTACCGCGATCTTCAACTGGCTCTTTCTAAAGTGATCTCCACCCTGCCCCAACGAATGCAGCAAATTTACCGGCTTAACCGTGTTGAGCAGGTTCAGGTTGCTGAAATCGCTGCCCGGCTTAATCTTTCAGAACAAACTGTCAGGAATACCCTGCATACTGCTATAAAACGCCTTCGCGAAAAACTGGCGGATTTCTCAACTGCCTGTTTTTTTCTATAATTTTCTTATCGCACTGGTATAAAGCGCTCTCTTCAGGTATAATATGGGTAAGCAAACCTGAATGTTAGAAAAAAAAACCATCCGGCTGCTCCGGAAATACCTGTTTGGCAAACCAGATCCGCTGGATAGCACCCGTGTGGATAAATGGTACGATGCTGTTGAAGATGACCGGGAGTCTGAAGCAGCCGCTGACGCTGTAAAAGAATCAGTTTATAAGCGTACATGGGAACAGCTTCAACAAGCCCCCAGGGTACTTCCATACTATAAAAGGCCTACTTTCCGCCTTTCCATAGCAGCAGTTCTTTTATTGGGAATGGCCGGCATCTGGTTTGTATTCAAACCCGACCGTGCTTCAAAGCCTTCACTGGCGGAAAATACAAACCTGCCTAAATCAGATATTGCTCCGCCTACAGACACCCGGGCTGTACTGGAATTAGCAGATGGACGAATCATTGTGCTGGACAGTGCCGGCTCAGGGTCACTCGCTACACAGGGAGATGCCCTGGTTAGCAAATTGTCTGCAGACAAAATTGCCTACACCCCTCTGGATCAGGAATCTGGACCGCCAACCATGAACACGCTTCGTGTTCCTAAGGGTAGCAGACCCATCCAGCTGCAGCTCTCGGATGGCAGTACGGTATGGCTGAATGTGGGTTCTTCAATTACCTATCCTTCCTATTTCACCGGCAATACGCGCGCTGTTCAGATGACCGGCGAAGCTTTTTTTGATATCTCTCATGATGCATCCAAACCCTTCCTTGTACAACGTGGTCAAACGCAGGTAGCAGTTCTTGGCACACAATTCAATGTGAACGGTTATGAGGACGAAAAAGCGATAAAGGTTACTCTTTTGCAGGGATCTGTGGAAGTGCAGCGGTCTGCAGGAGAGAAACTTAAAATCAGTCCGGGGCAACAGGCAGTAATCCCACCCGAAGCAGCTATCCGTCTTAAAGAGGAAGTGGATCTGGAAGAAGTGATGGCCTGGAAAAACGGGTGGTTTTATTTTAACCGGATGGGATTGCCTGAAATTATGCGGCAACTGGAAAAATGGTACGATGTAGAAGTGGAATACCAGGGACTGAAGACACCAAAAAAATTCTCGGGCATGGTTAACCGAAATAATAACCTGTCTGAGGTGCTGAAACTGATGGAAATGGCTGGTATCAGATTCCGGATAACCCCAAAGAAAATATATGTAATGCAATAACTTTTTTACCTGCCAAAAGAAACCGCTCCGACGGCGAATCAGAGCGGCGAAATTTTGGGCTGGTGAATCAAATCCAACGACAGACTGATATTCTTAACCCAAAAATCAAATGTATGCATTTTAGGGCACTGCCAAAACAATCGCTTAACCCGTTGAAAAGGGGCCGAAACACCATGGTCTCCCGCAACGAATGGAGAAAAAAACTACTGTTGATGAAATTCACTACGATCTTATTATTGGCCGCCTGCCTGCAGGTTAGCGCCAGGGGGCTTGCCCAGAAGATCACCATTTCTGAACGAAATGCGCCCCTTGAAAAAATTTTAAAACAGATTCATAAACAAACTGGATATCAGTTTTTTTATGAGTCAGCATTGGTGGATAATTTCGGCAATATCTCAATCCGTGTGAAGGATGCTCCTATCGAAAGAGTGCTGGCACTTTGTTTTGATGAGAAGCCGGTAACTTATGCCATCCGTAATAATTCGATTACCATTACAGCCAGTACTAAAAATCCACTTCCTGTACTGCCTGAAGTGGAATTGTTGCCCATTGATATTACCGGTCAGGTAACCGATGAAAATGGTGCTCCGCTGGCCGGAGCTTCAGTAAAACTGAAGGGTTCTGCACAGGGTACCAGTACCGATGCTTCGGGGAACTTTTCCCTGGAAGTACCCAATGGTGGTGGCGTGCTGTTGATCAGCTATATCGGTTTTGAAACAAGAGAAATAAAAGTGAACAATGCAGATAAGCTGACCATTGTACTGAAACTGGCGGAAACCCAGATTGGTGAAGTCGTGGTTACTGCACTTGGTATCAAACGCTCTGAAAAAGCACTCGGATATGCCGTACAGCGGGTATCCGGAGAAAATGTACAAACAGTAAAAGGGGTGGATATCGCCACTTCACTTACCGGTCAGGTTGCCGGATTGGTAATCAAAAACTCTACTGAATTTTTTGCTCGTCCAACTATCGAATTAAGAGGTGAAGGCGCCTTGCTGGTTATTGATGGGGTGCCTTATGGTAACATGACACTCCGCGATATTCCAACCGATGATATCGAAAGCCTTGATGTTTTGAAAGGGCCTACTGCATCGGCTTTATATGGTTCAAGAGCTTCTGGTGGTGTATTGTTGATCACTACTAAAAAAGGAGCCGCCTCCAAAGGATTATCGGTTGACCTTAACAGTAATACCATGTTGCAGACCGGATTTCTCGCCATTCCGGAAGTGCAGGGTAATTATGGAAGGGGTGATAATGGAAGTATTGGAAATGATTATGTATGGGGACCAAGATTAAATGCCGGTAATACCGCACGCGACTGGAATCCGGAAACCAAACAGTTTGAGGACGATCGGCCGCTGCTTTCTTTGGGTAAAGACAACCTGAAAAATTTTATGCAGCTCGGACTGATCACCAATAATAACCTGAGCATTTCTCAACGTGGTGAAAATGGAAGTTTCCGTGCTTCAATTAACCATATTCACAATAAAGGCCAGTTCCCCAATGCCAAAACCAATATGTTCAATATTACATTGGGTGGTGAAGTGAAAGCAGGTGATCGGTTTACCCTCGAAAGTCATATGGGTATTAGTCGCCGGTACGCGCCACAGATCTGGGGAAGTGGTTATGGCAACCAGGGTTATCTCTATCAGTTGATGATGTGGACCGGACCGGAATATGATATCCGTGATTACCGCGATTACTGGAAAACTCCCAACCAGACACAGAACTGGATGTATACGGCCTGGTATGATAACCCTTACCTGATTGCTTATGAAAAGCTGAACGGTATTCAGCAGAATACCATCAATGGTAGTCTGACTGCCAACTATAAAATCACCAATGATCTGAAATTGATTCTCAGAGTTGGTTATGATGTTTACAGCAATAAGGAAACCTGGCAGAACCCGACAGCAAATATTTACTCTACAAGAGGTGGATGGAATGCCAGGGGCCGCTACAGTATCAGTAAAGATTGGGGATGGAGTACGAATGACGACCTGATGTTGAGTTACACCAAAAAGAAAGGCAAATGGAATTTTGATCTGCTGGCTGGTGGAACCATTTATTATTGGGAAGATGAAAGTCTGGATGCCAGTACACGTAACGGATTAACCTCTCCCACCTATTTTTCTTTAAATGGATCGGTTGAACCACCAATTGTTACACCGGCTTTCACCCGCAGGCAGGTAAACAGTTTATACGGGAAAGTTTCAGTTGGCTGGAAAGATGCTGTTTTTCTCGATTTTACCGGAAGGAACGACTGGAACTCAGCTCAACCAAAATCCAATCGCGATTATTTTTATCCTTCTATCGGTTCAAGTATAGTATTGTCTGAGTTGATGCAGATGCCTGCACAGATTAATATGCTGAAACTGCGGGCTTCGTGGGCTACGTTTAAAACACCGGCCGATGTGTATGCCATCAACAGGTTGTATTCCACTACAACAGCTGCTTGGAATACGATGAATTCAGGAAGTTATCCGGCCAATCTGCTGGGTAGTCCGGATCTGTTGCCAAGTTCTCACAGAACCTGGGAAATAGGAACTGCTGCTTATCTTTTTGGAAAAAGAATGCAGGTTGATGTAACCTATTTTAATAAATATTACTTCAACCGGCAGGTGAATGTTTCCATTCCGGGATCATCCGGTTTTGCCAGTACACTGGTGAATACAAAAGAAACCTATGTTCGGAAAGGACTCGAAATCACTGTTGGTGGAAGCATCATCAAGTCGAAAAAACTGGAGTGGAATACAATGGTCAACTGGTCTAATCAGCACCGCTATTATGTTGATCTTGATTCTGTCTATTCTTCCAAAAATCCCTGGGTGAAAAGAGGCGAGCGCCTGGATACCTACCTCGATTACTACTGGCTTCGTGATCCGCAGGGAAATGTCATTCACAATAACGGCTATCCAAGAGAAAGTGATTATGTGAAGAAATATGGTTTCTCTGATCCGGCTTTCAGTATTGGCTGGATAAACAATATCCGCTGGGGCAATTTTAACTTTGGTATCAATGTAGATGGACGCATCGGTGGATTGATGTATAACTATGTGTACGACAAAATGTGGGATACCGGAACCAACCCTGAGTCGGATAACCAATACCGTTATGATGAGGTTGTTAACGGCTTAACCAATTATGTTGGACAGGGCGTTCAGGTGGTTTCGGGTGAAGTAGTATATGATAATTTCGGCAATGTTGTAAGTGATAGCCGCAAGTTTGCGATCAATGACAAACCTGTATCCTACCAGGCCTATGCCCAGCAATTCCGGGGTGGAGATTTCGGTATTCAGAAAAAATCATTTGTTAAGTTGCGTGAAATTTCTGCCGGGTACCGCATACCTGCAGGTGTACTCGGAAAATCAGGTATTAAATCGGCATCTGTTGCACTTACTGCACAAAATGTTTTCCTCTTTTCCAATTTCAAGTTTTCTGATCCGGATGTTGATACCGAAAACCTGAACTCACCTTCACAAAGAATGATTGGTATCAATTTCAAACTCGGATTCTGATTACCCTAAAATTTACAGCAATGATTTCTACTATTAATAAATATATAATCGGATTGGCACTGGCCGGAGGTGTAATGGGTTGTTCCAAATTTGATGACATCAATACAAATCCAAATCAGGCTACACAGGTAAGTTCAGCCATGCTGGCAACCAATATGATTCTGAACATAACAAGAACAGATATTGGTGTCACCAAAGCGTTTATGCAGCCCTATCTCCTCGGTAAATACTTAACCTGGGGCGAAGGACAGGAGAGTTTTCAATTCAATCGTTTCGGACGTACGAATTTTAACCGGCTTACCCTGTTGCGTAATGTAACGCCAATGGTAAATGCGGCACCCGATGAAGGACTTAAAAAATCCTACGAGGGACTGGGTCATTTTATCCGCGCCTGGCAGTTTTTTTATACTACCATGCAGGTCGGAGATATTCCATATAGCCAGGCAATAAAAGGAGAGTCTGAAAGTATTATTCAACCGGCTTATGATGCACAGAAAACGGTTTTCCTGGGCATTCTCGAAGAACTGGATAAAGCAGATGCCTTATTGGCACAGGGAAGCAATTTTAGCGGCGACCCGATCTATGGTGGTAAAACAGATAACTGGCGCAGGCTGGCGAATAGTTTTCAGTTGCATGTATTGATGCAGTTATATCGTAAAACAGGTGATGCTGAATTAAATGTCATCAATCGGTTTAAGGATATTGCTGCCAATCGTCCGCTGCTGCGAAACTATTCTGATAATTTTGCATTGACCTATAATGCTACGGCCAATCAGAATTACCCCTGGTCAGATGTACCTGCCGGATCCAATCCCAACGTGCGTTCCAACTACACCATGTTGACCTCCACTTTGCTGGAACCACTAAAAGAGCTGAACGACCGGCGTTTGTTTTATTATGCAAAACCATCGCCCGTTCAACTGGCTGCAGGTAAAACGCAAAGCGATTGGGATGCCTATGTTGGCGCTGAACCTTCGGATCCTTTTTCTACTCTGCAGATAAAACGGAACTCAAAAGATTATTCCGATTTCAATAACCGCTATATCAACCTCGTAAATACGGAACCGGTGAGCCAGTTTAGTTTTGCACAACTGCAGTTTACCCTTGCGGAAGCCCGTTTGCGCGGATGGATCAGTACAGGATCCGCACAGGAATATTATGCTGCCGGAATTATGGACGCCATGAAGTTTACTGCCTTTTATACGCCGGATATTGCAGATTACCATCATAACATGAAAATGGATGACGCCTATATCAGTGCCTATCCTTCTACAGCTGGTGTTTTACTGGAAGGAAGTCTGGAAGAGCAGTTGAAACAAATCATTTTACAAAAATACCTGGCAGGTTTTTTACAGGGCAGCAATTTTACTGCCTGGTATGAGCACCGCAGAACCGGGTACCCTGATTTTGTGCTGAACCCGCAAACCAATCTGAATATTCCTTCAGATAAGTTTCCCGTTCGCTGGTTATATCCATCCAACGAGTTGAGTTATAATACGCAAAACCTGGATGCTGCGATTCAATTGCAGTATGGAGGCAATGACAATGTGAATGAACTGATGTGGATCTTGAAAGACTGATCTAAACCCGCAACCAACCTTAAGGCTGCACTCAATAGAGGCAGCCTTTTTTTATTAATCCCGGGAAATTAGTTGCAATTTTAAGGATGAATAAAAAATTGCTGCCAATTAGCACGGCCATACTGCTTTCTTTACTTGTAGCTTGTTCGAATGAAAGCAAGGTAGGCATAACCGATAGCTCCTGGATGCTAACAGGTTTTGAAAAGATTGATAGTGTGAATCCCTGCCTGACCCCGGGCCCGGATAGTTTTCCGGATCCGATACTGGGAAAACAGGTGCAGTGGGAAAAAAAGGATGTCTTTAATCCGGCAGCAGTTGTTAAGGACGGAAAAATTTATCTGTTGTACAGAGCCGAAGATACCATTGGTCGTTATAATGGAACCTCCCGGATCGGTCTGGCTGAAAGTGAAGATGGTGTTCATTTTACCAAAAGGAAGGAACCGGTGCTATTTCCGCAGCAGGATGCTTTTCAGTCCTTTGAATGGGAAGGTGGTTGTGAAGATCCCCGGATTGTGGAAGATTCATCCGGACGCTATATTCTAACCTATACCGCCTATGATGGTACCACTGCACGCCTCTTTGTTGCAAGTTCGATAGATCTTATCAACTGGACCAAACACGGGTCTGTTTTCAGTAAGGCGGAGGGCGGTAAATATGTAAATATCTGGTCAAAATCAGGCGCAATCATCACCAGACAGGTAGGAGAGAAGCTGGTTGCTACCCGCATTAATGGAAAGTACTGGATGTACTGGGGCGAGTCAAATATTTATGCCGCTACTTCTGATAACCTGATCGACTGGACACCCGTAGCGGAACCGGATCCGGCCAAACGATCCTATGATAGTTTGCGCAAACACGAAACTTTTAAAGTTGTATTCACTCCCAGAAAAGGCAAATTCGACAGCTACCTCGTAGAGCCGGGGCCTCCGGCGATACTTACTGAAAAAGGAATTCTGTTTATCTATAATAGCAGAAATGATCCGGAAAATGGTGATACCAGTTTGGCAAAAGGAACCTATGCAGGTGGACAAATCCTGGCGGATGCAAAGGATCCGCTAACCGTATTGGATCGGTCAGCTGAAAATTTTATCAGGCCAGACAGACCTTTTGAAATAACCGGACAGGTGAATAATGTGATTTTTCTGGAGGGACTGGTACCTTTCAAGGGTAGTTGGTTTCTGTATTATGGCACTGCTGATTCCAAAATTGGTGTTGCAATCAGTAAACAGGAATTAAAGTAAGGCTGGTTGAGGCAGGCATTTTCCCAGTTCGGACAGTTTTACCGGCATTTCATAACGCATGCAATAGCAAAAGGGTTTTGGCAGTTTTATTATTGTCTGACAAAACCCTTCAAGATGGATTTCAGAGGTATCATTTTTGCGATAGCGAGACTTGGTTTTTCAGTAGTAATTGGCGCCGCGATCTATGAGCACATAGCAGTGGTGCCGCAATGGAGCAGGGCGGTACCTGCCTCTCTTGCTATGTTTCAGGGTGAATATGGTCTTCGTCCAGCCCCTTTCTGGATGATGATTCACCCCGTGACCCTTGTTTTCATGGGTCTTTCCCTTCTACTATTCTGGAAATCAACCTATCGGAAAAGTTTGCTGATTACCATTGCCGGATATGTGTTGGTACTGATTATTACCTTCAGTTATTTTGTTCCTGAACTTTTGGCAATTACTGGTACTGCTTATTCAGAAAATGTAGATCCGGTATTAACCGAACGAGCTAAGCTATGGGAAACTTTAAGCCTTGTTCGGCTTGCTTTTCTGATTATCCTGGCAGTGATATTTCAGTTTAATTCGTTTCATTCATCCGGATCTGAATGATAGAATCAATACTGAAGGTTACATTATTTTCTTCTGCTTCCCTGAAGAGATTCTGTAATTCATCCCGGTTCTTTTTTAATTCATCTATTCTGCTCTGAGATCCATATTCGGGTTTGCCAAATCTTTCCATCAATCCGAAGTTTTTCATCTGATGAAAGTTTATTTTGTTATTAAGCAGCGTGATTAAAATATCCTTTGCTTCTTCTGCTGTAAAACTTCCTTTGATAAGAGTAATGTTCTTCGTTGTTTCTGACATGGTTATACAATTTCGATATTTGATTGAATGTCTATTCTGTTGTTTTGCTGATTGAACGCTGAGCGTAGTTTGGACAAATCCATTTGAAGCTGACGAATCCTTCCTTCTCTTCTTTCGATGTCCTCTTCATTTTCAGAGCGACCGATTTTGTTTTCATGGTAACGAATTTTTACCTGAACGAGTTAGGTGATAAGATCCAGTGCCTCCTCTTTTTCGAAGCTGCCCTGGATGAGCTGTAATGGATTCATGGTATTTTGTTTTAACTGGTTTACTGGCCCTGGCCCAGGGAATATCCCTGCTTGCCGTTGAAGTTGTAGAGATTCTCGGTTTTAATACTGTCAATGCCCTGTTCTTCAGCGCGACTCAGCAATTGAATAATATGCTGTTTCCTGATGGGATGACCGTTTACCGGTTTGAAACGACATCTCCAGTGGTCTGTACAAAAGGTTTCTTCAAATCCATCCGGCCATACTTTGATACCACGGTTGGTGATCATACTCAGCATTACCTCATCATCTCCTATTTTTTTAATTTTCTCTGCCAGTTCATTGGGATTGGTGCCTGGCCAGTCTACAAATACATCCACACCTACCAGTTCCTTTTTTGCAGCCTCCTTGCGCTTGTAGGGCGGCAGCTTCATGGTTGTTCCTTTCGGGAATTCAACTGCTTTTAAGGTTGCCGGCTGTTGGCCGAGATTGGCGATAACTGCTTTAGCAAACTCCTTTGTACCTACCAGTTGTTTGCTGGTTCCTTCTTTATAGATGTCGTAGGTGTGTATGCCATCTTCCATCGTCTTGAGCCAGGCATTTTGAACTCTCTCCGCAATTTCCGATTGCCCAATATGATTCAGCATCAGAATAGCACCCTGGAGCAGTCCGGATGGATTAGCAGCATTTTGTCCGGCTCTTCTTGGTGCAGAACCATGAATGGCTTCAAACATGGCACAACTTTCCCCGATATTCGCGGAGCCTGCAAGTCCCACTGAACCGGTGATCTGGGCAGCTACATCTGATAATACATCACCGTAGAGATTGGGCATTACAATTACATCAAAATCTTCGGGTGTATCAGCCATTTTGGCGGCACCTATATCGATGATCCAGTGTTCATTTTCAATTTCAGGATATTCTGCTGCTATCTCGTTAAATACCTGGTGAAACAAGCCGTCGGTTTGTTTCATGATATTGTCCTTGGTAAAGCAGGTTACTTTTTTCCGACCGTATTGTTTGGTGTATTCAAACGCATATCGTACAATTTTTTCGCAACCGGGCCGGCTGATCAGTTTCAGACATTGAACCACTTCATCGGTTTGCTGGTGTTCGATACCTGCGTAGAGATCTTCTTCATTTTCCCGGATGATAACAATATCCATTTTAGGATGTTTGGTTTTTACATAGGGGTGAAGACTGAAGCAGGGTCTTACGTTGGCATAAAGTCCCAGGAATTTACGGGTCGTGACATTCAGGCTTTTGTATCCGCCGCCCTGAGGGGTAGTGATGGGGGCTTTCAGGAAGATTTTGTTTTTCCGGATGCTGTCCCAGGCTTCTGGAGCAATACCTGCTGAATTTCCGGCCAGGTACACTTTTTCGCCTACTTCTATTTCTTCGATTTCCAGTTGCGCACCCGCGGCTAAGATGATTTCAAGGGTGGCATCCATAATCTCCGGCCCAATGCCATCCCCCTTTGCTACTGTAATTTTTGTCATTGTTTAATTTTTTCGATAGCAAAGGTGAAAAGAAGACTGCATATACATTTATTTATACTTAAAATGAATAGTATAAAAAAAGTTTATTGAAATAGTATTTTAAATTAAATTGGAATGATTATTCCAATTTATATCTTTGTAAAGTGGATAAGAAAATACAGATCATCCAGGCAGCCATGAAATTACTGGCAGAGAATGGAGTGCAGGCTACTCCAATGTCGGCCATAGCCAAAGCTGCCAATACCGGAATGGGAACCATTTATAATTATTTCCCTACCAAAGAAGCATTGATTAATGCGATATATCTTCATATAAAGGGTTCTGAGTTCAATCTTCTGGCAACCGCAGAGGATGAATCGAAAGCACTCAAGGTCCGACTCTTTCATTTTTATTCGGCATTTGTGGAATTTTACCTGAAATACCCGAACAGCTTCGCTTTTATGGATCAGTTTCACAGTTCACCTATCATAACAGATGTGACAAAAGAGGAGGGGAAAGCCAATTTTTTACCAGTGATCAACCTGTTGAAACAGGGGCAGAAAGATGGACTGATCAAAGAAATAGAACTGGATTCCCTGCTTCATTTTTTAGCAGGCACCATTACTACGTTTGTACGTTGGGTGCAGGGTCAACCAAAGTCGCACCGTGAAAACCTGCTTAAGCAGCAATGGCGAATGATTTGGGATGCTATTAAAGAATAAAAAATTTAATCTCTATTTGGAATGAATATTCAATCCAAAAAATATACAAGACGGTTTTTACGAATAATAAAACGAACTATGCTAATATTTTTTTCCATTTTGGCAATCCTGCTGATTGCTGTCCTGTTTTATATGCAGCAACCAATTTTTGGTAAAGCACCAGAAGGCAGGCGTCTTGAACGGATGAAGCAATCTAAGAATTTCCGGGACGGTAAATTTAATAACAGGAGCTTTACTCCTAATCTTACGAAGGGTTATTCGATGGCTGGTGTCATGTATGATTTTTTCTTTAAAAAAGTACCCGGTAAGATTCCATCCGTACTGGTTCCGTCAGTTAAAACGGATTTGCATACGCTTCCTTCTGATAGCAATCTCCTGGTCTGGTTTGGTCATTCCTCCTATTACCTTCAGATAAATGGTTTGAAGATATTGGTGGATCCTGTTTTCAGTGGAAATGCCTCGCCGATTCCTGGAACTACAAAGGCATTTGCCGGTACCAATGAATACGGCGTGCAGGATGTACCGGAGCTGGATTACCTATTGATCAGTCACGATCATTATGATCACCTCGATTACGCTACCGTAACAGCACTACAACCTAAAGTAAAAAAGTTGATTACCGGATTAGGTGTAGGATCTCATCTGGAATACTGGGGATATGCTCCAGAACATATAATTGAACTGGATTGGGAAGATTCCATCAGGCTTTCGGATGGCAGTATCCTGCATGCCTTACCAGCCCGCCATTTCAGTGGCAGAACCTTCACCCGGAATAATACGCTCTGGCTTTCTTTCCTGTTGGAGACCAACTCATCAAAAATCTATCTGGGTGGTGATAGTGGATACGATACACATTTTGCCGAAATTGGAAAACGTTTTGGTTCAATTGACCTGGCTATTTTGGAAAATGGTCAATACAACAAGGCATGGCAGGCCATTCACTGTTTGCCTGAAGAGGTTTTGATAGCAGCAAGAGATCTCAATGCTAAAAAGGTTCTGCCTGTTCATAGTTCCAAATTTTCTCTGGCGCTTCACAGTTGGGATGAACCACTGATAGAATTGCATCGCCTTAATGAAACCTACCAGGTCAATCTCTTAACTCCAAGAATTGGTGAACTGGTGAATCTTAACAGTGAAGAACATGCTTTCACACATTGGTGGAAGCAGTGATCACCGGATGGGATGAATAAAATAAAATGTCTCCGGCATATTGTTCAGTATCGCCATACAGGTTGCATTTTCACAATTGTGTGTGGGAGGATTTTTTGAGATCAGTACTTTAAAGGAGCTGGGTTCAACACCTCCTTCATTGTTAGAATAGAGATTCGTATTTGCAAATTCAGCACAAAGTAACTGGCTTGAAAACACGCCATCGTATTTTTTCCCTTTGTACGTAAAATTCTGCTCTCCGTACTTTTTGAGGGAATCTTCCTGGATTTCAAAAATTACGGAGCTGCACATGGCGTCTATTGCTCTTACAGTTGCGATTGTTTCACCAGTCAGTTGCTTATGTTCGGTTATTTTCTGGCAAGCAGTAAAAAATAGAGTAGATGCTAATAAAGAAAGATACAGGTTTCGCATATACAATAAATTTTGTTTCTTATGTATGGGATTGACAAAACCTGTCCTGATAACGTTGCATCCCTACCGTATTTATAGTAGTTTTAAACCATGTCAACTGTTTCGCTTAAGGATATTGCTGAAAAGGCCGGGGTTTCGGTTACCCTGGTATCCTACGTGCTTAATAATCAGCATGAAAACAGGATTAAAAAAGAAACTGCGGATAAGATTCGAAAAGTAGCCAAATCGCTTAATTACCAGAAAAATATTGTCGCGCGGAGTCTGAAGACCAATAAAACACAAAGTATCGGGTTGATTGTTTCGGATATCGCGAATCCTTTTTTTGCACAGCTGGCACGTTGTATTGAAGATGAAGCCGATCGCCAGGGTTATGCTGTTATATTCGGTAGTTCGGATGAAGATCCCTCCAAATTCAAAAGGGTACTCGATTTTATGACTACCCGCCAGGTAGATGGTTTGATTATTGCTGCCCCTGCAGGAAGTGAGTCATCCATCCGCAGTTTAAAAAAATCAAAGGTTCCATTCATATTAATCGACCGTTATTTCCCGGGTGTTTCCTGTGATTACGTGGGACTGAATAATTTTGATGCGGCGCAGCTGGCAATACGGCAATTGCTGTCACAAAAGAAATCCCGAATTGGCATGCTTGCCTTCAGTAATCCATTGCATACACTTCAGGAACGAACCAGGGGGTATGAAGAAGCCCTTCGATCAGCTGGCATACGGTTGGATAAGTCCAGGGTGAAGCAATTGGGAACTTCTGTCAGTTATGCTGAGGTAAAAGCTGCAATGGATGCCTTACTCGGGCATCCAAAACCGATTGATGCCGTCTTTTGCGCTTCCAACCTCATGTCGGGTTATTGTCTGCAATACATTCATGCCCGACGAATAAATGTGCCGGATCGTATTGCCCTGGCAGGGTTTGATAGCCTGGATGATTTTGAATTGTTTGATGCACCGTATGCGTATATACGTCAGCCTATACAACAGATGGGCTCGTTGGCCATTCAGCGCCTGCTTGCCAAATTAAATGGAGCAACCAAATCCGCTTTTCTGGAATTGCAGGCAGAGCTCATTGTAAAGCAACCGGCAAGGAGCCCTGAATAAACTGCTTAATGGGCAGGCAGATAGGCCGCCGGGGAACTTTCTTCGGTTTTGTATTTGAGGATGAATACTACGCTTAATGCCAATCCGCCTAAAGCCATAATAGCTCCCGCCAGTGAAGGATAATTAAATCCTAATCCATACGCAAGCGGGAGTCCGCCAAAATAAGCACCCAGTGAATTGGCTACATTAAATGCAGCCTGCATAAACGCAGCACCCATTCGGGCTGAATCTTTTGCTGTGGTAATCATGAGCATATTGATGGGAGAGGAAACAGCCATTGCCAGTAATCCGCAGAGAAAGGTCAGTATCAGAGAAAAGTATTGATTATCGGAAAAGAAGAAGACCGCCAGCAGTGTGATAACCTGCAGCAGGAAAAGCAGTATGGCAGCTTTATCTGCCCGCATTTTATCTGCGAGTATGCCACCCAGGATATTTCCGATGACCATTCCAATTCCTGCAAGTAACATGATATAAGGAACAAAAGAAGGAGAGAAGCGAGATACATGTATTGACAAAGGAGCAACGTAACTGAACCAGGCAAAGAGTCCGCCGAAGCCGATGGCGGTGATGAGCAGAATCAACCAGGCTTTGCCGGTTTTGAAAAACTGCAATTCTGATTTTACAGAACTGGAGGAATCTGCCTGTTGATCGGGTAACCATTTATGGATGAAAAAAACGGTAACAGCACCAATTAATGCAACAAACAGGAAGGCGAATCTCCAGCTAAGTGCTTGTCCCACCAGTGTAACCAGCGGTACCATTGCCAGGTTGGCAATTGTCAATCCTAAAAACATCATGGCAATGGACTGGGCCTGTTTACCTTCTTTCGCCATTTGAGAGGCAACTACAGCTCCAATACCAAAAAAAGCCCCGTGAGGCAATCCGGATAAAAAACGCAACAGGATCAGTGAATTGAAGTCAGGTGCGAGTCCGGATAATCCATTGAATACCGTGAACAGGGCCATTAAGACCAGCAATGTTTTTTTAGGATTGTGTTTGGTAGACATTCCCACCAGGATTGGAGCACCAACTACTACACCCAATGCATAGGCAGAAATGAGGTAACCTGCAGTGGGTATGCTAACACCCATAGCGGCCGCCACTTCAGGCAGCAGGCCCATGATTACGAATTCGGTGGTACCTATACCTAGTCCGCCGAGTGTAAGTGGGAATATATACTTGTTCATTTGCCTGACAGTTTAGCGTACTTATTGTTGAAACGTTTCAACAAATTTACAATAGATTGTGTAAATTGTACACAAATGGAGATAAAAATTTGTTAATCGACCATGAATTGCGATTGACCCGGCCGGATTTTATTACGGAAACTGGGGAATTTCCCATCGGCAAAGCACCTGTTCGAATGGGGTGCAGTGCTGCAAGCCTGGGGTTGGCTATCGTTTTTTAGGTATGTTTGGATAATAATTGTGCTTATCTATGCAGGAGACATTCTGGAGAGAATTACTGGAAGAATTTCACAGACCATTGAGTAATCCGGTGCTGATTTTTTCGCTTATCCTGCTTATCATCCTGCTTTCACCTATTCTGCTTCGTAAACTAAATATCCCGGGTATTATCGGGTTGATTATTTCAGGAGTAGTGATTGGTCCGTATGGGTTAAATATACTCGCCAAAAATTCTGCAATTGAGCTGTTCTCAACCATCGGGCTATTGTATATCATGTTCATAGCCGGACTGGAACTCGATCTGAATGAATTTAAAAAGCATAAAAACCGGAGTTTTATTTTTGGCGCGTTAACGTTTTTTATTCCTCTTTCAATCGGTTACCCTGTTTGTCTGTATGTATTAGGATATGATGCCAATGCCAGTTTTCTGACTGCCAGTATGTTTGCAACCCATACACTGGTTGCCTATCCGATTGTTACACGTTTCGGAATTTCCAAACAATCTGCTGTTGCCATTGCTGTTGGGGGTACCATCCTAACGGATACGGCAGTCCTGATTATCCTGGCTGTAATTATGGGTGCCAACAAAGGAAGCCTTAACCAGGAATTCTGGATCCGGCTCGGCACTTCCCTCGCGATCTTCTCAGCTATCATGTTCTTCCTGATTCCAAGGATAGCCCGCTGGTTTTTTCGCAAACTGGAAAGTGAAAAGACATCCCATT
This sequence comes from Flavipsychrobacter sp., assembly GCA_016787265.1. GTDB lineage: Bacteria > Bacteroidota > Bacteroidia > Chitinophagales > Chitinophagaceae > Flavihumibacter. The sequence goes on from JAEUVF010000010.1 coordinate 501,413, forward strand.
ATATTTTTGTTTTATCAGTGGTGTTCTTTGCCGCCTTCCTTGCTGAAGTAGCGGGAGTGGAGCCCATTATTGGTGCCTTCGTAGCCGGACTGGCCCTCAACAAACTGATTCCACATTCTTCCGCGCTGATGAACCGGATTGAATTCATCGGCAATGCCATATTTATTCCCTTCTTCCTTATCAGTGTAGGTATGCTGGTGGATGTGAGGGTTGTATTTAACGGGTATACAGCACTGTTTGTGGCTGCTGTCTTAACGATTACCGCCTTGTTTGGAAAATGGCTGGCAGCTTATATTTCACAACTCTTGTTTAAGTACAAAACTGCAGAGCGGCAGCTTATTTTCGGATTAAGTTCTGCACATGCTGCAGCTACCCTCGCTATTATTCTCGTTGGATTCAGAGAAGGCATTCTCGACGAAAATATTCTGAACGGTACTATTATACTTATTCTTATTACCTGTTTAGTTGCATCTTTTGCAACGGAAAATGCTGCCAAAAAACTGGTAATGGACGAGGATGCGGTAATGGAAATAGATAAGGACAGCATGCTTGATACTGAACATATCCTGCTGCCAATTGAAGAGCCGGAAAAGATTGAATCCATGCTGGAATTGGCAATTCTGTTCAAGGATAAAAAGTCTCCACATCCAATTACCGTTTTGTCTGTTGTGCCCAACAATGAAGAGGCGGAGAACAACCTGGCGATTGCACGCAAAAAACTGGAAAAATCCTACCAGATTGCTGCAGCTACAGATACGAATCTGAATGTGATTGCATCTATTGATCACAATGTAAACAGTGGTATCATCCGCACTTCTAAAGAGATTATGGCTAGTGTGGTAATCCTGAACTGGCCCGAAAAAAATACGCTGCTGGAAAAATTCTTTGGCGAGACTACAGAGAATATCTTATCCGGACTGGATAGGAATATCATGATTTCAAATATTCAAAAAGTACTGATTACACATAAAAGAGTGTTGATATTTTGTCCCCCGCTGGTGGAAATGGAAAAAGGGTTCCATACCTGCCTTGATACCATTATTCGCCTGTCCAAGGAATTATCTATTCCTGTTTTGTGTTACTCCAATGCCCGGTCTCAGCGGGATATCAGCAACTACCTGGAAAAATCCAAAGCCGGAACGGTGAATTTTAACCAGTTTAATGATTGGGAAGATTTTCTGGTTTTATCCAGATCAATCCAGGCAGAGGATATGATTGTTTTCTTCTCAGGGAGAAAAGGATCAATATCCTATGATCCGGTTTTTGATAATTTGCTTTTAAAACTGGATAAATATTTTAGCTCCAACTCTAAACTGATGGTATATCCAAGTCAGTTTGATACCGACCATAAATTTGAGGAGTACGAAGACATTAATCCTGAAACGCTCAATAAAGGCATTGAAAAGATCCAGAAAATCGGTCGCGAAATTGGAAATATTTTCAAAGGAGGAAAAGGGGATTAAAGTAATATCTTCAGGCAAAGCAAGTACAAATGAAACTCTGGTTATTAGCAATAAGCCTTTTTGCAGGCAGCACCCTTTATTCGCAATCCAACCGACTGATTGCCCACAGGGGAGGTGTAGTGGATGAGCGAAGTCCTGAAAACAGTCTGCCTGCACTTCAAAAGGCAATTGAACAACATTACTGGATGGTTGAAATTGATTTACGTATTACTGCAGACAGTGTCCTGATTACCCAGCACGACCGGAATTTTAAACGATATTTTGGCATAGACAGTCTCGTTACTTCTATGAATTGGTCATCTATACAAAAACTTCGTTCTAACGCTGGCACCCGGGTATTGAAGTTTGAAGAGGTATTACAGCATTGTAAGGATAGGATCTTTGTAATGATTGATAATAAAATCGAAGGCTTTGACGAAAAACTCTTCAGGAAGGTGCTCTCCTTATTAGATCAAAATGGACTTCGGGAATCAGCTCTGATGATCGGAACAGATGAATCAACTGAATTTTTCAGAGGAAAGATTAAACTGAGTTGCACCCGCAAACAACTGGAGGAGTATCAACAACGGCCGGATTTTAATCCTGCACATTATTACCTGTTTTCTTCTCAAATCTCCAAAGAGGATGTAGAATGGGCAGAAAAGCAGGGAATACTGGTAGTCGGCGTACTGAATCATCGGAATCCGAATTCAACGGAAGCAAAAGAAAAAATGAAACTTCAGGCAGCTGAACTGATCAGATCCGGTGTAAGGATATTTCAGCTCGACTCGGTATTTAAAGAATTTGTAAACTAGAGGTAATTCATTCATACTCAGAACTTCAATTTTGCTAAATTGTTAAATAACTGGTACTAATTGGCAAGATTCAATTAGATATGTATCTTTGTATTCATTAAATAATACGATTGCCTGCACGCAGCAGGCATTTTTTGTGCCCGCTGGTTGATTTTGTAACGAAAATGAAGTGTATGAAGAACCAGTCATTACCTATGCCCAATTGGAAAAAAATGTATGTAGCCTACCCGGCTGCCAAAAAAACAACCGCAGCTGTTAAACCTGCTGTTCAGGAAACGGAAGCAGTTGAAAACGAACCGGTTTCCATTCCGGAATTTCAGCGTAAAGCTTTTGTAGGCAATTATTTCGCTGGCCCGCATTGCCTCTTTGATCCACGACTTTTTAAATAATTCCGGCTCTAGGATGGTTCAAAAACTTGGAGTAAATTAGGGCAATAACCTGTTTACTCCATGATGGACTTCCTGCTTGCTGTTTGGGAACAATTTCGTTCCTTTTTTGGTTTTGATGCACTGATTCAACTGATTGCTGAGGGAGATTACAGCAAACTCAGAACCTTTGAAGGCATTGCTGCTTTTATTTCTCCTGTTATTCCTATCATCCTGATCCTGGAATTAGTTAGAGGAATTTTCTACAAAAAGTTCAGTGTCATTTCTTATAAGATTCCCTTCTTTTCCTATGTATTGAATGCCTTCCTGGGAAGATTCATCGCCATTGGCATGACTTTCCTGGTGATCGGTTGGCTGGAAGACAAGGCACTCTTTACCCTCCCTTTTACCTGGTATTGGTTTGTTTACGGTTATATTATTTGGGAGCTTGCGCACTTTGTATACCATTATCTTGGCCATAAAGTTCGATTGCTCTGGTGCCTGCATTCCACACACCATGCACCCGAAACAATGCATCTCGGAGTAACGCATGCACATTTTTTTCTAGAAGCACCCTATGCTGATCTGATTCGTACCACTATCTGCATCTTATTGGGCGTACCTCCGCCCATGTTATTTGTTATCATGTTTATTGATGGTACCTGGGGTGCGTTTATACATGTGGGTGAGTCCGTAATGAAAAAAGGTGATATGGGAGCTATTGGGCGCTGGATTCTGACCCCCTCCCATCATCGTATTCACCATGCAAAAAATGTTGAATACATGGATACCAACTTTTGTAACCTGCTCAATATCTGGGATCGTGTATTTAAAACCTATCAGCCAGAGAAGGAACATGTTCAGATCAAATATGGCATCACACGTGATATTAAACCCAATAATTTTCTGGATGCATACTTCGGTGAAATAGTTGCGCTTGCAAAGGACATGTATCGTGCCCCTGGTATAAAGAATAAATTGTTGTACCTGGTCATGCCCCCTGGCTGGAGTCATACTGGCGAACACAAAACTGCACGTGTCATGAAACAACAGTTACAGGAAAATAAGTAAACCACCTAAATACCATTGCTATGCCTGCCAATCTTGCCAAACGCCAATTCAATGGAATACTTCTGATGGTTATCGGAGCATTTACCGGATTCATCAGTTGTGTCTTGAGCCTGATCAACCCCATTCCTGAATTCTATGGCATCTTTTTATATGGCCTGACTTCTTTAGCCATAACACTTGCTTTAATTGGATTATACTTATTACTGGAATGAAAATACTTTTTCTTCTCCTGTTCTTTGGCTTTACTTCTTTTGCAGGTGAGCCAACACCGGTTGACGCGAATGCTACCAGGGAAACCAGGGCACTCTATCGAAATCTTCATAAATTAAGCGCAAAGGGTATTCTTTTCGGACATCAGCATGCCACGGAATATGGTCATGGCTGGAGCGGAGAGTCCAATCGATCCGATGTGAAATCCGTTACAGGTTCTCATCCCGCTGTTATTGGTATCGATTTCAGTGGTTTATCCGGCCGGCCAGACAGCCTGATAAAGCGTGAAGAAAACCACCTGCGAAAGATTATAACGGAGACCTATAAACGAGGCGGACTTACCACTGTTTCCTGGCACTTCAACAACCCACTTTCAGGTGGTGGATTTTATTGGAAAGAGGGCGTTTCAAAGGCTTCCGTAAGAGAAATGATCCCAGGCGCTACAGCACATGATACCTACAAAAACATTCTCAGAAGAATAGCTGAATTTTTGCATACGGTAAAGGGCCCTGGCGGTGAGCCCATTCCAATGATCTTCCGGCCCTTCCATGAACTGGATGGTAGCTGGTTTTGGTGGGGAAAAAATCATTGCAGTCCGGATGAAATAAAGTCACTCTGGAGATTCACAATTACCTATCTGCGTGATTCCATGAATGTACATCAATTGCTTTATGCCTTTTCTCCGGATTGTACCTTTCAGAACGAAGCAGAATTTCTGGAGCGGTACCCGGGTGATGAGTATGTAGACATGGTAGGAATGGATAATTATGCCGATTTGGGCCGGGATGGAAAATATAACCTTCCGGCTGCAATAAAGAAATTACAGATTGTTCAAAATTTTGCCAATAAAACAGGTAAGCTCGCAGCACTGACGGAAACAGGTCTTGAATCGATTCCAAAACCGGACTGGTGGACAGAAGTATTATTAAAAACGATTACAACTCCAGGATTGCGTTTATCCTATGTACTGGTATGGCGGAATGATAAAACAAGTCCAACACATTATTATGCGCCCTTTCCGGGCCAAATTAGTGAACAGGATTTTATCCGGTTTTACAAATTACCGGTTACCCTTTTCGAGAAAGACATACCCGGCTTATATACCGATTAGATATTTCCTTTTTTCATCTCCTGCACGGCATAGTCGCAGGCTCTTGCAGTTAATGCCATATAAGTAATAGATGGATTCACGCAGGATCCGGATGTCATACAGGCTCCATCTGTTATAAACACATTTTTCACTGCATGAATTTGATTGAATGCATTCAGCACGGAAGTCTTAGGATCTCGTCCCATACGCGCTGTACCCATTTCATGATTGGCATTTCCCGGGAATGACATCTTGCCACTCACCGTAATATTTTTATATCCGGCTTCTTCAAACATCTCCACTCCGGTTTTGGCCGCATCTTCAAACATGCGTTTTTCGTTGTCCCGGAACTGTGCATCAAATTGAATGACAGGTCTTCCAAACGGATCTTTTTTATCCGGATGCAGGCTCATTTTATTTTCCTGGTAAGGCAGGCATTCACCAAAATGATAAATGCTGATCTTCCAGGGACCTGCCTCACTCATATTCGCTTTTAGTTCTCCTCCAATTCCTTCTGCCTGTCCGCGTGAACGATAGGCGCCTCCACCAAAATGATACCCTCTCAAAAAATCGCCGGTTGCCTCAGTAGCATTCCGGAATCTTGGTATATACATATTGGTAGGTCTTCTTCCCTTGTAATAACGATCTTCAAATCCGTCAACATCTGCTGCTATTACCAGCCCTTTATGATGATCCATCAGGTTCAGTCCCAATTGTCCACTGTCATTTCCCAAACCATTCGGGAAACGATTGGATACAGAATTTAACAGGATGGCTGTTGTGCCGATCGTGGATGCATTGATGAATAATAGCTTAGCAAAGTATTGTTCTGTTTGCTTTGTTTCCGTATCGATGATCTCAACACCTGTTGCCCTTCCTTTCTGCTCGTCGAATAATACAGTATTCACCAATGCATGCGTGCGAATCGTCAATCTGCCTGTTTCCATTGCTGCTGGCAGGGTGCTGGAATTGGAGCTGAAATAGGCTCCGAAGGGACAACCTCTGTGACACAGACTTCGCGACTGACAAACACCTCTTCCCTTAAGCGGCGCCGTTAGATTGGCGGATCTTCCAATGATTACCTGGCGGGTTGAATAAGCTTTAGCAATCTTCTCGGTAAAATCCTTTTCTACACAATTCAGTTCGAAGGGCGGTTGAAATATGCCGTCAGGTAAATGCGGGATACCATCTCTGTTCCCACTGATGCCTGCAAATGTTTCAACATAATCATACCAGGGCGCCAGGTCTTTATAACGGATTGGCCAGTCTATACCATAACCATCTTTGAGATTCGCTTCAAAATCAAGATCACTCCATCGGTAGCAGGCTCTGGCCCATAAAAGAGAACGACCTCCCAGCACATCAGCCCTGATCCAGTCATACCGTTTTATTTCTTCATAAGGGTTTTCCAGATCCCTGGTATAGAAATGTTTATTGTCTTCATTAATGGAATAATGCCTGGTTTGAATGGGATATTTTTCCCGGTCGGCTTTACATAAACTGTTGCGATGTTTAAACTCCCAGGGATGCATCAACGAAGTTGGATAACTGGGATGTTGAACCGGTCCGCCTCTTTCCAGTAATAGAACACGTAAACCTTTTTCACACAATTCTTTGGCAGCCCAGCCTCCACTCACACCGGATCCAACTACTATGGCATCGTATGTATTCTGACGTATGACTTTTGTATTAAGGTAAACTGAATCTCCAGGCATTTCTTTGTTCTTGGATAGTTTATGAAAAATGTGCTTTCATCGCTTTGGGAAAAGTGGCCAGTGCCAGTTCCGGTTCGGCAATTTCGGGATGCCATAATTTTTCCCATTCAAAACTATAATACCCTTTATAGTTATCTCTGGCAAGAAGATCAATTCCTTCAAATATGGGAACCTGTCCCTTTCCTAAAAAGGTATAGCGAAGTTTTCCTTCTTCTTTTATAGCATCTTTTACATGCACATGCCGGATGTATTTTTTCAATGCCGGATATACTTTCGTAGGGGCTTCACCAGTTACCGTCCACATATTTGAAATATCCCAGATCAGCCCGATTTTCGGACTGTTTACTTCTTTCATGATACTTTCGAGATCAGCTAAATAGACCAGGTCTCCATGTGTTTCCATTAGTACCTCCACGCCAGATCCTTTCGCATGAGCGGATAATTCCAATAGTCCAGATTTAATCAGATCCATCGTTTCTTCCTTTGTTTGTTCCTTCGGGAAATTATTGGGGAATACTCTTACATAGGGGCATTTTAATTGTTCGGACAGGTCAATGAAACGTTTTCCCTCATCCAACTGAGCCTTTCGTTTAACAGCTTGTTTAAAATGAAGGGTAGAAGAGGATCCAAGTCCGACAAACCGCAATCCTTTTTCCTTCATGCGCGCCAAAGTAAGGGATCTTGCGGTAGCAGAACTAAATATGGGAGATTTTACTAAATCAAGTTCACGCTGAATACCGCGGATTTCCAATCCTTTATATCCATGATCCGCTGCGAATTGTGTGATCTGATCAAAATTCCAGTCGGGGCACCCAAGCGTTGAAAAGCTGAGTTTGGGTTTATATGCATTTTTCGCAAATGCAGGAAAATACAGAAGGCCACCCAGCAAAACTGTACTGGCTTGTAAGAATTCCCTGCGTGAACGTGTTGAATTCGCTTGCATGTCGAAAAGATAATAAACATCAGGGAATTAGCGGTAATATTCAGGTAATATTAGGATGGTAGATTACCTGAAAGCAAGGATTATGGATGCGTTTATTTATACACTGCTTGCAATCGCAGTATTGGTTTTTATAATATGGACCTGGAGGATCAATCGTAAGGAGAAGAAGAAACTGAGCAACCGGCTGAACCGCGATTTCCCTCATAGAGAAATTCATAAACAAACTGATGATCCCGACGATCTCAAACAGGATTGATCAGATGTCAATTTCCTCTTCGATTGCTACATAATTGGTCAGTCTCCCTGATTCATTCAACAGGGGATACCCTTCGATCTTGCAATTGTAAAGTGTACCGTCTTTTCTGTAATTCAAAATGGTACAATTAAAAGGTTTAATTTCAGATAAGGCAGTCCGTATCATCTTCCGGCTGCTTAGTTGAGTAGCCGGCCCCTGGAAAAGTTTCGGAGATTTTCCTATCACTTCCCAAGGTTGATAACCGTTCATCCGTTCAATATTTTTACTGGCAAACAGAATCTTCAGGTCTGCGTTGGTCACCAGTATTGTTTTATTTTCCCATACCAGTACATTGTCCAGTGGTCTGCCGGGAGAATACGTCCAGTAGCCCGATTGTTGAAGGCGGTTCAGATAGGAGATGTCTGTACTGAATTCTTGCCTGCGACTTCTTCCTTCAAGAATAATATCCCAACAAAGCAATGGATGCGACATGTAAAACTTTTTGTGAATCTACATTATGGTTCATTGAATTGCATCATTTGTTGAATTATAAGAAGTGATAATCAGAGAAGGCTTATAGCTTTGTTTCATATTAATGATTTATCAGATAGAATTGTTACACAAATTCTATTTCAGTCACTTGAAAGTATGGTGGAACTTATTAAAGTATGTGGGTTACTGATTGGTAGCATTTGCCAGTTGGAAGCACCGGTAGATTCATTGCCCAGGCGCTATGATGTATTTAAAACGCAGAAAAAAATCCAGGTAGATGGTAAAATAGATAAGGCCTGGAAGAAGGCGGCCTGGACCAGTTATTTCCAGGATATCGAAGGCAGTCGAAAACCGGAACCAAGATTCAAAACCCGGGTTAAGATGCTCTGGGATGCAGAGTATCTTTATATCCTTGCCGAAATGGAAGAGCCTCATCTCTGGGCTACACTTACCGATCGGGATGCTATCATTTTCAATGATCATGATTTTGAGGTCTTTCTGGATCCCAATAATGACCAGGAGCAATATTTCGAATATGAAATTAATGCGTTGGGTACGATTATGGACCTGTTCATGACCAAGCCCTATAAAAAAGGAGGGCCAATGATAATGGGCTGGAACTCGGATCACTTATTATCTGCCGTACAATTAAATGGTACGCTTAATGATAACCGTGATACTGATAAAGGCTGGATTGTTGAAATGGCCATACCGTACAAAGACCTGGAGCGTCCGGGCCGTATTTCACATCCTCACCACGGCGCTACCTGGAGAATTAATTTTTCAAGAGTACAGTGGACCATGGACATGGACGGACAATCCTACAAAAGAAGAATAGGTCCCAATGGGAAACGGCTCCCGGAAGACAACTGGGTTTGGTCACCCCAGGGTTTAATAGATATGCACGTGCCCGAACACTGGGGATACATTACTTTCAAAGAAAAATGAACTCACAATCATGAGTAACCGAAGAAATTTTATAAAGAACAGTTTGCTGACTACAGCTTCGCTATCAATTGGAACCTCCCTTAGCGCTGCAGAATTGGAGCCTAAAAAGAAAAAGCCGAAACACTGGATATGGACAAGGCCCAATGAAAAAGATTCAGAAGCAGAATTATTGGAACGGTATGCCGCCTACGCAGCAGCCGGTGTTCGGGGTGTTTTGTTTGAAGATGATTCCGAAAAACATTTCAGGGCTGCAAAAAAAATGAAACTTGAAGCGCATCGCTGGAACTGGACCATGAACAAGGGAGTAAAAACCCTGATGGAGCAACATCCTGAATGGTATGCGGTTTCGAGAGAAGGTAAATCAGTTATTGATCATCCTCCGTATGTTGGTTATTATCGCTGGTTATGCCCCTCCAAACCAGAAGTGCAGGCTTACCTGAAACAGGAGGCTGAACAGATTCTTTCGAAAGATTATATTGATGGCCTGCACCTCGATTACATCCGGTTTTGTGATGTGATACTTCCGCTTAACCTCTGGAAAGATTACAACCTGGTTCAGCAGCAGGAATTACCTGCCTTTGATTTCTGCTATTGTTCTACCTGCAGAACTGAGTATAAGAAAATATCCGGTAAAGATCCACTGGATCTGCCCTATCCGGACGGCGTTTTATCCTGGAGGCTGTTTCGGTACAATGCCATCAACAAAGTGGTTAACCAATTAGCAGAAGTTGCCAATCGTCATAAAAAATGGATCACAGCAGCAGTATTTCCTACACCTGAAGTGGCGCGCAGGATTGTTCGCCAGGACTGGACCAACTGGAACCTGGATGCTGTCTTCCCGATGATCTATCATAAGTTTTACCAGGAAGATGTGAAATGGATCGGCGATGCAGTAACGGAAGGTGTGCATTTCCTGGCTGGAAAGTTTCCGCTGTATGCTGGTTTGTACCTTCCCGATTTTGATTCCATGGAAGAACTGAAAACGGGGATTGAACTATCCATTGCAAAAGGTGCCGCTGGTGTATCCTTATTCGGTAACGTAACTCCAGAAGTATTGGCTACTCTTAAGAGTACGCAAGTTGTTTAACATAGAAATGGGTATCTACCGGCATTCTTGGAAAGAAATCCGGTAATGCTTCTGCAGCGATTTTATGAAAGTCATTTTTTTCATAGAATCGCTGCGCTGCTTTTAGCTGATCTACTGTTCCAAGATAAATACTGGTAATGTCATTTTCTTTGCACCAGCTGATGGCAGTATCCAATAATGCCTGTCCCAACCCTGTTTCCTTTCCGCGATAATCAGCCCGTACAAACATCTTTCGGATGGCAGCAGCCTGGTGCCCGATGTCAATCAGTCCGATGCTGCCAATTATATTTTCCTGATCGGTTGCTACCCAGAAATTGCCTTTGTTTTTCTGATAAAATTCAGGAATGATCAAAAGATCAGGTTGATCTTTTATCGTTACAGGTACACCAAATTCTATTTGCTGTATGGGTAATATCAGGTTGATAACACCCTGCTGGTAGTTATCCTGATAAGGTTGAATAGAAAAATATTTCATCAGGAAAATACGATGGTTTTATTGCCGGAAACAAAAATACGGTCTTCCAACACCAGTTTTAATGCATCCGCAAGTACGGATTTTTCAATTTCATGTCCCGCTTCAATCATGTCGGTTAAGCCATCATCATGTTTTACCGGTATGATCTGCTGTGTAATAATGGGGCCTTCATCCAGGTCATTGTTCACTATATGTGCCGTGGCACCAATGAGTTTCACACCACGTTCAAATGCTTTTTTATACGGATTGGCACCTATGAAGGCTGGCAGAAAAGAGTGATGAATATTGATGATCCGGTCATTGTAACGTTGCACAAATTCAGGCGTGAGTATACGCATAAATTTTGCCAGCACGAGGTAGTCGGGTTGGTATGCTTCCAGCGTTTGGAGGATGGTTTGTTCAAAGGCCTGTTTGCTTTTCCCTTCATGACTTATAAAATGGAATGGGATTCCAAATTTTTCAGTAAATGATTGCAGCGTATTGTGATTGCCGATTACTGCAAGTATCTCGGCATGTAGTTCATTGAAGTAATGACGAACCAGCAGATCCCCGAGGCAATGGTATTCTTTGGTTACCAGCAGTACAATTTTTTTCTTCTGACTGGGTATGATTTCAACTATGGTTGAGGGGGGTAACACATACCTGAGTTCCGTTTCCAGTTCCTGCTGGTTTAACTCTCCGGCGATTTCAAGCCTTGCAAAAAACTGTCCGGTTTCGGTTTCCACAAATTCCTTCATTACCATGATATTGTACCCATTTTTGAAGAGAATTCCGGCGATACCGGCAATAAGCCCTTTTTGATCCGGACATTTAATCCGGATTACATGATTCTTTTCCATGCTGCCTGCTTGAGTAACAAATTTACCTGCTTTCTTAAATTCGGCTACATTTGCTTTGATCCCTGTTCAATTTATAATTATGGTTAAAGTTGGTGAATTCAATGCGTTGCGCGTAATCCGGACAGTTGATTTTGGTGTTTTCCTGGATGATGAAAAAGAAGGCATTCTTTTACCCAAACGTTTTGTACCTGCTGGATTAAAGGTCGGAGATGAGTTGGAAGTGTTTGTATATCATGATTCAGAGGACAGGTTGATTGCTACTACTCAGAAACCACTGGGTACTGTTGGTGATATCGTTGCGTTAAAAGCAGTAAGTGCAACGAATCAGGGAGCTTTTCTGGATTGGGGACTGATGAAAGATCTCTTTGTTCCCAAGTCTAAACAATTGAGTACGATGCGGGTTGGTGGTACTTATATTGTCAAAATTTATATTGATGAACAGACTGGTCGTGTAGCCGCTACAGAAAAAATCGAAAACTTTCTATCCAATGAAGACCTCGGCCTGAAAGAAAAAGAACCTGTTGATCTATTGGTTTATCGCCGTACGGATATCGGTTATCTCTGTATCATAAACGGAAAGCATACCGGTGTTTTACACTTTAGCGATATCTATCAAAATATCCAGGTGGGCGACCGGCTGAAAGGTTATATCCGTAAAATCCGGGAAGAAAATAAAATTGATTTGGCCCTTGGAGAACGTGGCTACCAGAGGGTGAGCGGAGAGGCAGGAAAAATCCTGGAACTGCTCGACCAGCACGGTGGATTTTTGCCCTACCATGATAAGTCTGATCCTGAAGATATCTACGACAATCTCGGGATGAGCAAAAAAGCCTTCAAGATGGCCATTGGCAATCTTTTCAAACTAAAACTCATCCGTATCAAGGAAAACGGAATTGAGAAGATCTAAACTTCACTCCGCCGTGCCGGATGCCACCACGGCGAAGTGAAGGATGCCAGGATCAATGTCTTTTTTTGCGTTGCCCGGGTGCATGCGGTCGGGCAGACTTCGTTCCGTAAACTTTTTTTGCTTGTCCGGGTGGCAGGCGATGTACTTTATGATGCTTACCTCTGGGATGTGGTGGATGGTGAACCACCACTACACGACGAGTACAGGAGGCCAGTGTAAATAACAGGGCAATCAGGACCAGAAGTCCGATTCTTGGTTTCATAAGGACTGAATTTGACGCTAATATATAAAATCTGGGGTAATTGGGTATTATGCGTAAATCCTTTCGATTTCGTCCCTGTATTTTTCCTGGATAACTTTACGTTTCAAACTCAGTTTAGGGGTCAATTCGCCGGTTTCAATGGACCAGTCCTGGGATAGCAATTCGAACTTTTTAATCTGTTCAACATGATTGAAATACTTGTTGAAACTCTCCACCAGGTCGCGGTATAACTCAGCCACTTTTGGATGACGGATCATTTCCTCATTGCTGGAGTATTCAATATTTTGCTGCCTGCACCAGTCGCGCAGGTTGGCAAAGGAAGGCACCAGCAAGGCCCCAACAAATTTTCTTTCAGAACCTACTACCAGTACCTGTTCTACATATAAAGACTCCTTGAGTTTGTTTTCAATAGGCAGTGGTGCCACGTATTTACCACCGCTGGTTTTGAACATCTCTTTTTTGCGGTCGGTAATCTTCAGGAATTTACCATCTTCAAATAATCCGATATCACCTGTGCAGAACCAGTCTCCCTGCATTACTTCAGCTGTCAGGTCCGGACGTTTATAGTATCCCATCATGGTGTTGGGGCCGCGGGATAAAATCTCTCCATCTTCAGCGATTTTTACTTCCACCCCATTAATGAGTGTACCAACTGTTCCAAACTTGCGGCCGTGTTTGCCATAACGATTTACCGCAATGACCGGGGAAGTTTCGGTTAGGCCATAGCCCTCCATAATCGGAATTTGTGCAGCTGTAAAGATTCGGATGAGTTTTACCTGGCAGGCCGCGCCACCACTGACAATCGCTTTTAGATTCCCACCCAATGCTTCTCTCCATTTACTAAAGACCAGTTTATTAGCCAGAGCAAGTTGGGTATTGTACCAGAATCCCTGGTTTTTATGCAGTTCAAAATGATCCGCCAGGTCATGTGCCCAAAAAAAGAGCTTACGTTTTACACCTGTCAACTCCATTCCCTTCAGCATGATCTTCTCGTATACTTTTTCAAGCAGGCGGGGTACCGTTGTAAAGAGAGTAGGCTTAACTTCCCTGAGGTTATCTCCAATGGTTTCCATGCTTTCGGCATAATAAATAGTAGTGCCGGAAAACAGGTAGATATAGGTAACCATCCGTTCAAAAATATGATTCAGGGGTAAGAAACTCAGGGCTTTTTGTCCCTCTACCCCAATTTCGAGGAAGGCCGATTCAATGCTGCTCAATACATTGCTGAGTACATTCTTATGCGATAACATAACTCCTTTCGGAGTGCCTGTTGTACCGGATGTATAGATGATAGTGAAGAGATCTTCGTAACTGATTTTTTCTTTTATAGCTGGAATCCGCTGCTGCGCTTCCGGACTGTTATTGCGGATCACATCTTTCCAGTGTGCTGCATTGGCTACATGTTCAAAAGTGAAAATATGCTGGAGACTTGGAACCCGTGTCTGAACACTCAGAATTTTGTGATAAAGTTCCTCATCGTTCACAAAAGCCATTTTTACTCCGGCATCATTCAGAACGAACTCGAGCTCCTTTGCGTTGATGGTTGGATATACCGGGGTGAGTATGGCGCCAATCTGTTGAACCGCCAGGTCAAGTATAACCCATTCCGGCCGGTTTTTAGAAAGAATAGCGATCTTGTCGCGACCTTCCGGACTCATGTCGCCACATCCCATTCCAAGGTTGAGCAGCCCGCCACTTAGCTGATCAACAAGCTCCTTTACCTCTTTGACCGTGTACTCTTTCCATTGTCCGTTTTCCTTGCCTGAAAGCAGGGGTTGTGTTGGATTTTTATCCATTAGCACCTGCAGACAATCAAAAAGGCGTTGTGGCTGATTCATATGCATCAATCGTTAGTGAGTGAATAATCCATTTCAAATATAGGTAACCACCACCAATAAAAAACCGGGAGCCGAAGCTCCCGGTTGATCCAACTCAAAACATCACTAGAAAAAAGCGAGTTATAATTTGTTGGCGTTGATATTCAATTTGATGTTAACCTCCGGACGGATGAATTTATCACCCAGACTCTGGTCGTTGCCATAGAACATACCCCACTGGGTACGGTCGATATTGAAATTGGCAGATGCTTTAACGCCTGTTTCTGCTACAGTTACCTGTGCAGGGAAGCTTACATTTTTGGTGCTGTCTTTCAGGGTAAGGTTACCGCTGATTTTATGGGTAGCAGCGCTGTCTCCGGAAATGGGCTCAACTCCTGTGATCACAAAGCTGGCAGTAGGAAACCTGGCTACATCGAAGAAGTCAGCACTCTTCAGGTGACCTTCCAGTTTGTCTTTCATTTCACCGCTCATATCTACATCGGTCAGGGAATTCACGTCGATGGTGAAATTTCCTGCTGTAATGTTTCCATCAGCGATGCTGAATTCACCTTTTGCGATCTTCATGGTACCATTGTGCTGGCCAACGGGTTTGGTTCCCAGCCATTCTACTACGCTGGATGTGGTGTCGATACTGTAGGTAGCCCCTGTGCCGGCAGCAGCAGCCTGTGCGTCAGCGGTAGTTGCGGTTTCTCCTTCCGGAGCATTGTTACAAGCAGTTGCCAGGGCGGCAAAAGCAGCGAATACAAAAATTGCCTTTTTCATTGTGTGTTGAAATTTTCTTTGTGGAACAAAATTAATAAAAAGTATAACACCAATGTTCAAACATTGATTAAAATATTTGTCATATTTCAGTAAAAAAGTTGAAAGCCCTGAGAATCAATGCTTATTTTTTGCTTTCCGGATAGCGATAGTCCTGGTTAGCTGGCAATTTAAACACCCTGCCCCGCTGGTATTGAAGAAAAGCTTCATAAGTAGTGGCATTTGCCTGGGTCCATTGCTGAAAAGCCGGCAGGTTTTGAGCTGCACCGAACAGCCATTGATTATAGGCTTCAAAATAGCCTTCTCTCAATAATTGACGATGGTACTCAAAAAGGCGGAAAGGATAAGTGACCGGCTCTTTTTCATACCAGTCGAGTATGAATTTGCTGCGCAGTTTGGTAAGGCTGGCAGCACTGATTCCGGAACTTACGGTTGCAGCATGTTTGTCGAGGTTTCTGCTTACAGCCAGTTCAAATCCGTTTTTTGGATTGGCCGGCTGCAAATCGCCCATATTGCCATAATATTTTTTATATCCATTGAGCAGTAGCTCTTTGATTTCCGGTGTACGCCGGCTATAACTTTCCAGGTTCACGAAAATCTCTCCGTAAATAAGTGCCCAGAACTTGTCCTTCGTGAGGTAATAATGTTTGGCAGCATTATAATAGTTGCCAGAATAGTTAGGATCCACTGCTATTCCATTTTCCCATTGTTCAACGGCTGCCTCGAATTTCTCTTTCGCCCAGAGGAATTCTCCGTATTCATTGTACAAAACACCACTATTTGGATGTATCCGTATCCCGTTTTTATATAGTTTTTCTGCTTCCTTATTCTCTTCTATGGCGCGATAGGTGAGTCCCAGTAACTGGAAACTTCGAATATCCGGCCGGGCAGTATTCACCAGTTGTTTACCCAATTCCATGGCTTTGCCATAATTCCGTGACAGGTAATAGGTGAATAATAAATCATTTTGAAGATCTGCATTTGCGGGTTCCAGTGTCAACGCCTTATTCAACACCAGCGCAGCATTGGAATAATCGGATTCCTGCATATACTTCCTGGCATTGGCATGCAGGGTTTTGACATCTTCCTGTGCAGCCAGTTCTATACTGGTTCCCAAACTAAACAGGCAATACAGGAGAAGGAACTTTCGCATTATTCGTAAATTAAATGAGTCAATAAGCCATCCCGAAGCTTGGGTTCAAACCAGGTGCTTTTCGGCGGCATCACATTTCCACTGTCGGCAATATCAAACAATTGTTGAATGCTTACCGGGTGAAGACTGAAAGCGATTTTCATTTCGCCACTCTTTACCCGTTTTTCCAGTTCGCCCAACCCGCGTATGCCACCAACAAAATCAATTCGCTTATCGGTACGCTGATCTTTGATGCCGAGTAAGGGATCCAGTACCAGCTCTGAAAGTATGGTCACATCCAGCACGCCTATAGGATCCGTTTTATAGGTTCCGTCTTTTGCCGTTAATTTAAACCACTGGTCACCCAGGTACATTCCGAATTCATGCAACCTGGTTGGTGAAAATGCAGAGGGCATGCGTTCTACTTCAAAATGATCGTATAGTGCACGTAAAAAATCTGCCTCTGTATGGCCATTCAGGTCTTTGACCACCCTGTTATAATCCATGATATGTAGTTCACCGGCTGGAAACAAGGTTGTCAGGAAATAATTGGCATGATCATGATACCCTGCTTGCAGCGATTTGCGCACTTTCGCTGCGGACGCGGCACGGTGATGTCCATCCGCGATATAAGTGAATGGAACTTCTTTGGCAAATAACTCAGTTAGCTGCGCGATGGATGCCTCTTCGTTTACCACCCAGATAGTATGGCCAATGCCATCTTCAGCGATGAAATCGTATAGGGGTGTGCGTTGCTTCCAGTTTTCAATCAGGGAGTTGATGGCAGCCACATCCCGATAAGCCAGGAATACATTCCCTGTTTGCGCACCACTTGTTCGAATGTGATTGATGCGATCCTGCTCTTTTTCAGGCCGTGTGAATTCATGTTTTTTGATAATATCCGATTCGTAGTCATCAACAGAAGAAACTGCAACAAGACCGGTTTGATGCCGTCCATTCATTACCAGTTCATAAATATAGTAGCAGGGTTTATCTTCTCTGGTCAGGATGCCTTTTGCAAGAAATTCCTGAAGGTTGGTTTTTGCTTTTTCATATACTTCAACGGTATGAATATCTGCAACTCCCGGTAAATCAACTTCCGACTTGGTGATGCGTAAAAAACTGTAGGGATTGTTCTTTGTCTGTTCAGCCGCTTCTGCTGAATTTAATACATCATAGGGTGGAGACGCTACCTGTGCGGCTTTATCTGTCTGAGGGCGTACTGCTTTGAATGGTTGTATCCTGGCCATGTTATTTAAATGTAAGGATTATCCTTTTTTTGTTGCGAACTCTTTCATGAATTCGGTTAATGTTACTACGCTTTCATAGGGTAAGGCATTGTACATGCTGATGCGGAAACCACCAACAGAACGATGTCCCTTCACTCCATAAAATCCTTCCGCTTTTGCTGCAGTTAAAAATTCTTTTTCAACCGCCGGGTCCTGAATGGTGAAAACCGCATTCATCAGACTCCGGTCTTTTTTGGCTACCGGTGCCGTGTAGATGCTGTTCTGATCAATGGTATCATACAAGAGTTGTGCCTTCTTTTCATTGATCTGCTGTATGGCGGCTACCCCTCCCTGTTGTTTCAGCCAGCGCAGTGTGAGCATACATACATAAACCGCGAAAACAGGAGGCGTATTCAACATGGAACCATTTTTAATATGCTCCCGGTAATCCATCATAGTCGGTAAAGCACGATCCAATTTTCCAAGAATGGCAGGATCAACGATAACCAGGTTTACTCCAGCTGCTCCGATATTCTTTTGTGCACCTGCATAGATGAGGGAAAAGCGATTGAAATCCATCTCCCGGCTCAGAATATCACTGCTCATATCGGCAACCAGCGGAACTTCTGTTTGAGGTATGGAATGCATCTGGGTTCCTTCCACCGTATTGTTGGTAGTATAATGAAAATAGGCTGCATCAGCGGGAATCGTATAACTGTCAGGGATATACGAATAAT
Source organism: Flavipsychrobacter sp. (assembly GCA_016787265.1). Lineage (GTDB taxonomy): Bacteria > Bacteroidota > Bacteroidia > Chitinophagales > Chitinophagaceae > Flavihumibacter. The sequence goes on from JAEUVF010000010.1 coordinate 520,004, forward strand.
TTTTGTCCCTGGAGCTGGCTACCACTTCAACAGTGCCATACAGTTTGGCATCTTTAATGGCTTTCACACCCCAGGTTCCTCCATCCAGATAAGCAGCTGTACGATCTGAACCCAATAGGTTCATTGGTACCTGGAAAAACTGGGTGGAAGCACCGCCGTGCAGGAACAATACTTCTTTCTGATCGTTAAGTTGCATCAGCTCTTTTACCAGTGCACGGGCTTCGTCCATTACTGATTGGAATGCATCGGTCCGATGCCCGATTTCCAATATGGAGAGTCCCATATTATTATAGTTGAGAATAGCTTCGCTGGCTGCCTGGAAGACATCTTTGGGTAAGATAGACGGACCTGCATTAAAGTTATGTACCACTGCGTTGGCTGGTTTGGTGAGTCCGCAAGTTCCTTAAAAAATGTCAATTCTCCTTGCCCCTTAGTCACAGGACCTGCCCTTGACAGGTTGGCTTCTCCATAAAATACTCAGGCTATCAAGTCCGGCTCCTGGTATCTCTTGCCCTTTGCTTTTAGCCAGCTGCTGTAGTGATGGCTGTCCCGCATTAACCCAGGCTGTATACCAGAAATCTGCAACCGCTTGTACCGATTGCCGCATTCGTCGTTCCACCATTCCCCGCAGCGCATCATTGTACAACCGGCTGAATTCGCTGGAATACTGTCTGACCAGGGTTTGTTTTCGCCATTCAAATGCATATTTACGGTCGGCCGGTATTCGGTTACTTAAGATGGCTTCGAGGTTCAGCACGGAATCTACTGCAGCGGCGCTTTCCAGTATGATCTGCCAGGTCTTGTCGGATGGCTGCGGGATATACCTGGCTTTTTCCAGGAAGAAATCCCATTCCTGATCGGCCAGCAATTCCGGAAGCCGGCTTTCCCAAAAACCATGTATGCCATGTTGATTGGTTTTCTGGCCATTGTGATTGGAACTGGTATGAAGGGGCACGTGCGCGTCCCCGATATAGTGACCAAGATCTGCAGATAGTTTCAGGATTGAAGCAGTATTCTTTTCTCTGAATGCACTGGTCAACATACCAAGCACCTGTAAAATTCGCCAGGGCAGGATGCCATGCTGCTGGAGACTGTCTTCCCCGAATTTCTTTCGTGCCTCCTCCCATTTTCTCGGCAATTCGGTAAATGGATATTGGCCATATTGGTCGAGGTCGATGAAATGCCTCGGTCCTTCCGCTTTTACAACATAGCGACGTTTATCGGGGTCGGTTGCATGGGTCTGCAGATAAGCTTGTGATGGCTTATAGAATACCATCATTTCCGGGGGCAGCAGATAAACCGCATACCCATTGATTTTCTCATGTGCAAAAAAGCCCCAGCAGTACACCGGGTTGTTCAGCAGTAGAACTGCTGCCAGTAAACATATTGATCGCATATCCCAAAAATTTCCTACTCGCGGGGAGGGGCAGGTTCCTGGTCGGGTTCGGCGATCCCTCCCGATACCACGTATTTCATAGCATCAGCGGGTTTGATATGATCTAATGGACGTACCCGACTCCTTGGAACGAGGTAGGTTTGTCCGGCAAAGGAGTAGGAAAATGGAATGTATACCGTGATATACTCTGTAAATCCGAACTCGCTGGCATCTTCATCCGTCACAAAGCCGATCTGGAAAACATCCGGCTGGTGCAGGGAAACGGCAACGGGCTTGTTGAATTTGCGTTTGTTCCCGGCGAACGCTTCAAAAAAATCCTTAATGGAAGAGTAAATAAATTTTATACCAGGAGCTTTTTCCAGGAACTGGTCGAAAAAACTGAAGAGCCTGCTGGTGATAAAATTGGAGCTCAGGTATCCGATGACAATCAGGGCTGCAATAATGATGATAAAACCAAGCCCGTAATTTCTGGTAGACAGCCCGCCTTCGGGGGTTTCCTCCTGGAAGATGGGAAGTAAATTATCTACGGAAGACACAAACCAGTAAACCAGGTAACCCGTAATTACTACAGGGGCGGTAACCAGCAATCCCTGCAGGAAATACTGGAATATTTTTTTCCATCGCCAGCCATCGGTTCGAATCGGTTGATTGTCCATAGTTCAGTTCCTGGTGCAAACCTACTAAAATGCAGGCAGGCACCCCTCCGGTTTTTTAACCCGACTTCTTCACTCCGCCGTGGCATCAGCCACCGGTCGGGTGAAGGAAGGTGGAACACTTAATTTCGGGACGAATGGTAAAATAATGTGATGGAAACTTTTGTTACATTTAAAGTTTCCATAGTTTTGGAGCCCAATATGAGTGAACAAGAGACCAGGGACCGAATTCTGATCAGGAGCCGGGATTTATTTATGAAATACGGCATCCGAAGTGTTAGTATGGATGATATCGCCAGTGAAATGGGGATCAGTAAAAAAACGATCTATCAGTATTTCGCGGACAAGGAAGAACTGGTACTGGAAGTGATTCAATGTAAGATCTGTGAATCAAGGGAACGTTGTGATATTGATAAGTTCAGTGCGGAAAATGCCATCGATGAAATGTTCAAAGCGATGGAAATGGTGGAAGAGATGTTTCGTAACATGAACCCTTCCGTGATAATGGATCTGAAAAAATATCATCCCAAAGCCTATGAGAAATTTCTGCAACACAAGAACGATTTCATCTACAATACCATTCGGGACAATCTGATCAGAGGCATTCAGGAGGAACTCTATCGCCCGGAACTGAATGTTGATATCATTGCCCGATTCCGTATTGAAAGTATGTTTATGCCATTGGATTCCGTGTTTTACAGCGGAAATAAATTAACCCTTGCCGATGTAGAGCAGCAGATAATCGAACATTATCTGTTTGGCATCGTCACCTTAAAAGGGTACAGGTTGGTTCTGAAGTATCAGCAAAAAAAGATAAAGATCTAAATCAGTTAACAATGAACAAGCAAACGTTCCGGAGGTTCTTATTAGTTGGGTTACTGCCTTTACTGATAAGTTGCTCTTTGGGTACCTACGCACAGGAAGGAAGAAAGATCGAAACCTTAAGCATCCCGGAAGCCGTGACCTATGCCAGGCAGCATAGTTACCAGGTAAAAAAAGTGCTGGAAGATATCCGCATTCAACAACAGGTGAACCGGGAAGTTACAGCCAGTGCTCTGCCCCAGGTGAATGGCTCCTTCAACCTGACCGATAATATAAAATTACCTGTTAGTCTGGTGCCCGGGGAGTTCTTTGGAGGCTCACCTGGTACTTTTATCCCTGTTCGCTTCGGTGTACAATACTCTGCAACCGCTGGTGCTGATCTCAGCCAGGTTTTATTCGACGGCCAGGTTTTTGTTGGTTTACAAGCCCGGAATGCGGCCATGGAATTTGCCCGGAAAAATGCCGAAATCACGGAGGAGTCCATCGCAGTTAATGTTCACAAAGTTTATTATCAGCTATTGATTGGTGAACAGCAACTGGAACTTTTTCATGATAATATTGAACGCTTCGAAAAACTCTACCACGATACCAAGGAGATTTATAAAAACGGTTTTGCGGAACAACTGGATGTTGATAAAGTAAACGTTACACTTACCAACCTGCGCACCGACAGTCTGAAACTTAAAACACAAATCAATAACGGTTATCTCGGAATTAAAATGCTGCTCGGAATGCCATTGACCGACAGCCTGGTTCTTAGTGATAAACTCAGTGATGAGCTGATCAGGGAAAACCTGTTGGATTCGGCTTATTCGTTTGAGGATCGCCGTGACTTCCAACTCTTGCAGATTGGTAAAGAACTGAATGATTTTAATGTAAAACGGTACAAACTAATGGCCCTCCCGACTGTAAGCGTTTTTGGTAATTATTTCACTAATGCCCAGCGAAACGAATTTGATTTCTTTAAATCTGGCGGACGATGGTTCCAGCAAAGTACCATCGGACTGCGTATCAATGTTCCCATTTTTGATGGTTTCCGCCGCCGCGCCTTACTCGAACAGGCAAGATCAGCTGTACGGAAAACAGAGTTTGATATGGAATTGCTCAAACTTTCCATCCAGAACGATGTAGCCAGCGCCAGAAACCGCTTCCGCGATGCAGTTCTCGCAGTAGATGCACAACAGAAAAACGTAGAGCTGGCAGAGCGCGTATTTGATCAGACCAGAAAAAAATACGAACAAGGTCTTGGTTCCAACACAGAAATCAATACCGCACAGTCCGAATTACGGGCAGCGCAAACCAATCTGTATGCTGCATTATATGATGCGGCTGTAGCCAAAGTAGATTATCTCAAGGCAATAGGAAAAATTTATTAATCAACTGAATCCATCTAAATCGATTTATATGCAAACCGGTATACAACAACTACTCATATCTTCTTCCCTGGTTCTTCTGGTAGCATGTGGAGGCAGCCTGCTGGAGAAGAAAAAAGCGGAACTCGCATCTCTTAAAGAAACAAAAGTTTCCACGGAAGCAAGGATTGCCGAACTGGAAAAGGAAATCCTTAAATTGGATTCCACTGCCATTCCACCGGAAAAACCCAAACTGGTGGTTACCGCTCCTTTATCTGCTGCACCATTCACTCACTATATCGACCTGCAGGGCAAAATTGAGGCTGTGAATATTTCTTATATAACACCACGTGGAATGGGTGGACAGGTACGCGCCATCTATGTAAAACAGGGTGATGTGGTTACCAAAGGAAAACTGCTCCTGAAACTGGATGATGCTGTCATTCGTCAACAACTGGAAACTGCAAAAACACAGCTGGATTATGCAAAAAACCTCTATTCCCGTCAGAAGAATCTCTGGGATCAGAATATCGGTACCGAGGTGCAGCTGATCACCGCAAAAAACAATGTTGACCAGGCGGAACGTCAGATTGGAATTCTCGAAGAGCAACTGGCTATGACGAACGTGTATGCACAGGTGAGTGGTATCGCTGATGAAGTAAATATTAAAGTAGGTGAAACGTTCACCGGTTCTCCAATGAATGGAATCCGTATTGTAAATACCAGTGAATTAAAAGCAGTAACACAGGTTCCGGAAAATTACCTCGAAAGAGTAAAAGTGGGAAGCCCGGTAAAAGTGATCCTTCCGGATATCAATAAAACATTTAATACCAAAGTGAGTGTATCAGGAAAACTGATTGATCCCAACAGTCGATCTTTCTATATCGAATCCAAAATGCCTGCTGACAAACAGGTGCGTCCCAACCAGATCGCCAATATCCGCATTGAAGATTATACCGTAAAAGATGCCATCACAATTCCAGTGAACACCTTACAAAATGATGAGAAAGGAAAATTTGTACTGGTGGCGGTGAATGAAAACGGTAAACTGAGAGCAAAAAAACGTCCTGTTGAAACAGGCGAACTCTATGGCAATGAACTGGAAATCCATAAAGGGCTGCAGGCTGGGGATATCCTTATAGTGGAAGGCTTTCAGGGGCTCTACGACGGACAACTGATTACTACCAGTCTGTAGGAATGGAATTGTGAGGAAGCAGAGTTATCAATTTTTAGAAATGCGTAAAACAATAGTATGAGTGCGCTTGAAAATATGAAGGAGAAGTTCAAACAATTTGGACCTACTACCTGGAGTATTAAAAACAAAACGTCGATCTACCTGCTGATGATCTTTGTTAGTATCATCGGGGTGATTCAGTTTGTAACATTACCAAAAGAACAGTTTCCCGATATCGTGATTCCTACCATTTATGTACAAACGGTTTATGTAGGAAACTCACCCAAGGACATTGAAAACCTGGTTACCCGTCCCATAGAGAAACAAATCAAAGGGATTACCGGCGCCAAGATCAAAAAAACCACCAGTACTTCGCAGCAGGATTTCAGTGCCATCATCGTTGAATTCGATACGGATGTAAAAACGGATGTCGCCCTGCAAAAAGTAAAAGACGCGGTTGATAAATCAAAAAAAGACCTGCCCACAGATCTTACGGAAGAGCCTTCTGTTTTGGAGGTAAGCTTCTCCGAACAGCCAATCATGTATGTGAACGTGAGCGGTGATTTTGATTTACAGCGACTGAAAAGTTATGCGGATGAATTGCAGGATAAACTGGAAGAATTGCCACAAATAAACCGGGTTGACCTGGTGGGTGCTCCGGAGCGGGAATTCCAGATCAATGTTGACAATGACCGGATGGAAGCGGCTAATATCACATTTGATGATATTGCCAATGCTGTTGCCCGTGAAAACCTGGATATCTCCGGAGGTTTGCTGGAAGTAGGTAACATGAAAAGAAATCTGCAATTGAAAGGACAGTTTAAAACTGCTTTTGATATTGAGAAAGTGGTACTTCGCAATACCAGCGGTGCGCCAATTTATCTTAAGGATATTGCTTCCATAAAAGATACCATCAAAGACACAGAGAGTTATGCACGTCTGAATGGAAAAAAAGTAATCACGCTTAATATCATCAAACGATCCGGTGAAAATCTGATTGAAACTTCCGATGAAGTAAAAAGAGTAGTGGATGAGTTGAAGGCAACTGAATTTCCACGCGACCTGAGCCTGGTAATTACAGGTGATCAGAGTAAGGCTACCCGTGTTTCCTTTAATGATCTGGTAAATTCCATCGTAATCGGGTTTATCCTGGTACTGATTATTCTGATGTTCTTCATGGGTGTAGTGAATGCCTTCTTCGTGGCACTTAGTGTACCCCTGAGTATGTTTGTGGCTTTTCTATTCCTGCCGGCAGCAGATCTTATTGTCGGGGGAAATGTTACGCTCAATTTTATTGTGCTTTTTGCTCTTTTATTCGGACTGGGTATCATCGTAGATGATGCTATCGTAGTTATTGAAAATACCCACCGGATATTTATGGAAGGAAAGGGTAAAATCAATTCGGAGAAATCCGCAATGATGGCAGCAGGGGAGGTTTTTATCCCGGTATTGGCAGGAACCCTTACCACGCTGGCTCCTTTCGTCCCACTATTGTTCTGGCCGGGTATTATTGGAAAGTTTATGATTTATCTGCCTACCATGCTGATCTTTACCTTATCGGCCTCACTGGTAGTAGCCTTTATCATGAATCCCGTCTTTGCGGTGGATTTTATGAACCACGATGAAGGAGATGAAAATAAGAGCTCCATTTTTAAGAAAAAAGGATTCTGGATTGCCGTGATTCTTGGTGTACTGTTGATTGTAGCAGGAAGGAGTGTTGGCGAGGCATTGCCTGGCGCCACCAACTGGTATTATTTCTGGGGTAACCTGCTGCTTTTATTTGTACTGCTGGCTATTCTGAATGTTTTTGTGCTGGATAAAACCATCCATTCGTTCCAGAATCGTGCATTACCCTGGATCATGTCGCATTATGAAGACCTGCTGCGCTGGTCGTTGCATGGATGGAGACCTGTGAAGATTCTTATGGGTACCATCGCACTGCTCCTCTTTTCCTTTGCATTTTTTTTAGTTCGTAAGGTTCCTGTTGTATTTTTCCCTTCAGGAGATCCCAACTTCGTTTATGTGTATTTAAAACTTCCAGTAGGAACTTCCGTGCAATACACTGACTCAATTACAAGGCAACTGGAGCATCGTGTGTACCAGGTACTTGAAATGGATGGAGGTAAAAAAGAAAACCCGATTGTTGAGTCTGTGATTTCTAACGTTGCTGTAGGAGCTAGTGATCCGATGAGTGGAGACCGTAGCACCCGACCTGAACTTGGTAGAATCCAGGTTTCCTTTGTAGAGTTTGAAAAACGGCATGGTAAGTCCACCAAACCAATTCTTGATTCCATTCGCGCAATTGTAAAAGGGATTCCCGGTGCTGAACTTAGTGTTGACCAGGAACAAGGTGGCCCGCCCACTGAACCGCCTGTCAATATTGAAATTGCCAGTGAAGATTTTGATGATCTCACCAAGTCTGCCGTTGCGCTGAAAAATTATCTTGATTCTATCCAGGTTTCCGGTGTCGAAGAATTGAAAATGGATATTGATTTAAATAATCCGGAAATTTCGCTTACCATTAACCGTGAGCGCGCTTTGAGAGAAGGAGTTTCATCTGCGCAGATCGGTATGCAGATCAGAACAGCGCTGTTCGGGCGTGAGATCTCCAAGATCAAAGACGGAGAAGATGAATATAAAATTCAGTTGCGTAACACAGAAATACAACGTAAAAATCTGGTTGATCTGCTCAATATGAATATTGTATTCCGGGATTTTGCAAGTGGCGGGGCAATAAAACGTATTCCAATCAGCTCATTGGTGGATGTGGATTTTACCAGTACACTTGGAAGTGTAAAGCGAAAAAACCAGAAACGGGTAATTACACTTCGGTCAAATGTATTAACCGGGTTTACACCTACAGAAGTGAACCAGCGCATAAAGGATCATATTGATAATTTCAGACTGACTGCAGAGGGGGTAACCATCCGTCAAACCGGAGAAGGAGAACAGCAGGCGGAAACCGGCGCATTCCTGGTTAAGGCATTGGTATATGCATTGATGTTAATTCTTTTTATCCTGGTATTGCAGTTTAATTCTGTTAGTAAGCCAGTAATTATCCTTACTGAAATTATCTTCAGTGTAATTGGAGTATTACTTGGTTTTGCGATTACCAAAATGGAAGTGAGTGTGGTTATGACAGGCATTGGTATCGTTGGATTGGCAGGTATTGTTGTTAAGAATGGTATCCTGGTGATCGAGTTTGCGGATGAGTTACGTGCACGTGGCATGAAAACAAAAGAGGCCGTAATTCAGGCGGGCAAAACAAGAATTATTCCTGTATTGTTGACAGCATTGGCTGCGATTCTTGCACTCATTCCACTGGCGGTTGGATTTAATATCAATTTTATCACCTTGTTTGCTGAACTGGATCCGAAAATTTTCCTGGGTGGAGATAACGCGGTATTCTGGAAACCATTAAGCTGGACGATCATTTTTGGTTTAACGGTTGCCTTCTTCATGACCCTGGTTGTAGTGCCTGCGATGTACCTGATTTCAGAAAGATTAAGAAGGCCAATGCGCAACCAATTCGGAGGAAAATGGGTCTCTATCATGGGAATTCCACCGCTGACGTTTTTGTTTATACCGATGGTGCTCTACACTATGGTGAAACATAGAATTGGTGTTGCCAGAAGAAAACGCAGAATCAAAGGCAATGAATCAGATCCTGCTTACAAAGCTTTTGTTGGCAGTTGGTTTTAAAACTTAGTAATTTTATTCCATGAGAAGTAATCACGAAATTGACTACAGGATTTTTGGGGAAGAAATGCAATACGTTGAAGTTGAGCTTGACCCCAATGAAACTGCCGTTGCTGAAAGCGGAAGTTTTATGATGATGGACGAGGGCGTTCAGATGGCCACTATTTTTGGCGATGGTTCCAAACAGCAAACCGGTGGTTTTCTGGGTAAGCTGGTGAGTGCAGGTAAACGCGTGTTAACAGGTGAAAGTTTGTTCATGACAACCTTTACCAATATGGCGCATGGAAAAAAGAGAGTAAGTTTTGCATCGCCTTATCCCGGTAAAATCATTCCACTGGATTTGATGCAGTTGGGTGGAAGGGTGATCTGTCAGAAAGATGCTTTTCTCTGTGCTGCAAAGGGTGTGAGCGTAGGAATCGCGCTACAACGGAAACTGGGTACCGGTATTTTTGGTGGTGAAGGATTCATCATGCAAAAGCTGGAAGGAGATGGGATGGCCTTTGTACATGCAGGTGGACATGTTTTTGAACGTGAACTCCAGCCCGGTGAAATATTGAAGCTGGATACCGGTTGCGTTGTTGCGTATACGCAGACGATCGATTTTGATATCCAGTTTGTAGGAGGAATCCGGAATACGATTTTTGGTGGAGAAGGATTGTTTTTTGCAACACTTCGCGGACCAGGAAAAGTATGGATTCAGACCCTGCCGATCAGTCGTCTTGCCAGCCGGATCATGCAGTATGGCGGACCCCGGAGAAAAGAAGAGGGTGGTATCCTGGGCGGACTTGGAAACGTTCTGGATGGAGATGGATGGTAAAATCAATCAGCATTATAGAAAGCCGGGCTTGGTCCCGGTTTTTTTATGGCTTCAACTCAAGTAGTTTTCTTCGGATGGGTTCGAATTCAGTCCAGGGAATAAAATGTCCACCATTCAGCCACAGCGTGTCGAGTTTGGGAGCATTGATCAGTTTCTTCAAACCGAACTCAACATTGACAGGTGGAACCCAACTATCGGTTCGTCCGTGTATAAAATAAACCGGCAGGTTGATGGCGCTTAATGCCGGCTCCATCTGTTTCAGGTCTTTTTTCAGATAGATCAGTTCCGTATTGGAAGGTCTGAAGGCACCTGGTAAAAAAAGTTTGAGCGGTGTTTTTTCCAGCACATAACGCCATCTTTCGGGTTTCTCCGCAGCCGGATCTATGCTTCCGGAAATTATTACCAACCCGGTTGCCAGCTGAGGATAATCCAGGGCCAATTGCAGAATCATTGGTCCACCAAGGCTATGACCTACCAGCCAGAATGCTTCCTTGTTTTTGAGTGATTCAAGTACTGGTCCGATTATCTGCGATTGTTCCGGCAGGTTCAGCGCTTTTCCGAAATTACTGTATCCAAAACCCGGGCGATCAATACTGATCAGGCGGTAGTGTGCTCTGAGCGTACTATCTTTTAAATAACGATCAAAAGCATTCCAGCTTCCTGGCGTTCCATGTATGAAAACGAGTGTGGGCAGGCTATCATTTCCTGTTTGTACATAATGCAGAGGAAAGTCATCCTGTTTTACAGTAGCTGTTTTAAGAGGTATACCATCGTTTTGAAAGCTGTTGATTGCTTTCGAATCGGTGGTCCTAAAGGTGAAACAACTTTGTGCGAGGATCAGCCATCCACCCAAAACCAGTAAAATCAGTAACAATGATTTTTTCATAAATAGCCTAACTTGTACAAACAGATTTAAAATTAGTTCGATATGAAGAAAGGTTTCCTGATTGGTAGTTTGTTGATACCCGCGGTATTGTTTGCGCAAAAGAAACCCACGGTGAAGGAATTGGATAAATGGAAAACACAGACTTCTTCGGTTATACAGGAACGTTATAATCTTTATAAAGATATTGCATTTAAGATATGGGACTATGCAGAGTTAGGTTATAAAGAAGTGAAAAGTTCCGCCTTATTACAGGAGACATTGAAGAACAGTGGGTTCAGCGTAGAAGCAGGGGTGGCCGGCATTCCAACTGCATTTGTTGCCACCTATGGTTCAGGATCGCCGGTATTGGGAATATTAGCTGAATTTGATGCATTACCGGGCTTATCGCAACAGGCGGTTGCTGAAAAAAATCCGATAGCCGGACAGGCAAACGGACATGGATGCGGGCATCATTTATTTGGGACCGCCTCTGTAGCGGCTTCCATCGCAGTGAAAGAACAGCTTCAGGCCCAGGGATGGAAGGGTACGATTAAAGTTTATGGAACACCGGCGGAAGAAGGAGGTTCCGGAAAAGTATATATGGTTCGGGCCGGGTTATTTGATGGAGTGGATGCGGTATTGCACTGGCATCCTGCTGATGAAAACACAACCTGGGCGGATGGTGCACTGGCGAATAAATCAGCCAAGTTTCGGTTTTATGGAACTGCAGCACATGCGGCAGCAGCGCCTGACAAAGGAAGATCCGCACTGGATGCTGTAGAGGCAATGAATCATATGGTGAACATGATGCGGGAACATATTCCATCCGATGCAAAAATCCATTACGTAATTACACAGGGTGGGAAGGCTCCGAACGTGGTACCTGATTTTGCTGAAGTGTACTATTATGTCCGGCATCCAAACAGGGAAATTGTTATGCAGTTATTTGAACGCATTCAAAAAGCAGCTGAAGGGGCTGCGATTGGAACCGAAACCCGAACTGATTTTGAGATTATTGGGGGAACCTATGATCTGTTGCTCAATAACCAGCTTGCGGAAATCATGCAGGCGAACCTTGTTAAAGTAGGAGGGGTTACTTACACTAGTTCTGAAAAGGAGTTTGCCAATAAAATACAGGGTGGCCTGGGATTTAAAGTTGATCCGATTGAAACAGCAGGAACAGTAAAGCCCATCCGGATTAATACCGGAAAAACCACCGGATCAACGGATGTGGGTGATGTAAGTTATGCGGTACCAACAGTGGGCTTACGTGCCGCCACCTGGGTGCCGGGTACACCGGCCCATAGTTGGCAGGCGGTTGCCTGTGGGGGAACGGAAATCGGAATCAAGGGAATGATGGTGGCCGCGAAAACAATGGCGATGACCTTACTGGACCTGTTGCACCAACCTGAACAATTGAGTAAGGCCAAAGCGGAGTTCGATGCTGCCCGTGGTCCAGGCTTTCGATACATTCCATTGTTAGGGGATCGCCCGCCCGCCCTCAATTACCGAAACTGATTCATCCGCCTTTGGCGGATACCACCCGACCGGTGAAGAATCAACGTGCCAGTTCAATGATCTGGATGGTGTTTGCGCCGTCAGTGGATTTCCATTGCTGGAAGCGACGTTTGTCGCGGGCAATTATCCAGCTTTTGGCAAAATCGGTATTGTTGCCACTAATTGTTACTGAATTACCGTGACGCACCCATTCAAAAGGCAGGTTGTCGAATTTGGTAATACCCAGTATGGAATATTGAATATTCTTTTCACCTCTTCCATTTCGTTTGAATTCGATGGATCCTACATTGTTAATAATGAGACCGGATTCACCCTGTTTGATTACTTCAAATCGCAGCACATTCCAGTTCCCGACTGGTCTTGGCGAACAGGCAGTAAAGCCTGCGAAAATGGCTGCAAAAGAGCCGATAAAAAATAACTTGCGCATGCCTGTTATAGGCCAAGAATCATTCCGTTTAATAAAGGTTTGATGTTTTTAGAAAAACATAAAAAAACAGGGCTATAGATATATAGCCCTGGGGAATGTTTTACTCAAATTGTGAATGTGAAAATTAATTGGAAGCATGGCTGGCTTCCTCAGCAAGCTGAATCATGGCAGCAACTTCATCTACTGCCTGTGATTCATTTCCTCCAAAGCCAACTGATTTGAATCGAATTTTTCCATTTTTATCCAATATAAATTTGGTTGGGATACCATCCACTTTGAAACTACTTACCATTTTGTCTTCAGTATCCAGTGCATGTTGGGTAAAGGAATAGGGTTTGCCCTTAAAGAATTCCTCTACATTTTTCTTTTTATCTTCTGCCTGCTCCCAGGTATTAACAAAAAGAAAAACTACATCCGGGTTTTGAGCATATTTTTGTTGTGCGGTATACATCGCAGGAAAAGACGCGATGCAGGGTCCACACCAGGTTGCCCAGAAATCAACAACTACTACTTTTCCTTTTAAAGAGGCCAGGCTTACCTCTCCACCATTCAGATCTTTTAATTTAAAATCAGGAGCAGGTTCATTCAGGATGGATGCTCGAAGCTCCTTCATTTTTTTCTCTTTCATTTGTTTGGTGAGCCCATCAAAATACTGATCAAAAGGCTGTTTATTTTTGGAGGCGGAGTACAGTGTTTCCAACTGTTTCTTCATGCCACTTGAATAGGCGCCATCCACCACTGCTTTTTCAAGGAATGCCATTGCCTTTGATGCTCCTTTTTCTTTCTCCAGAAGTAATGCATATCGCTCATTGTATTCAGATGACCCGGTTCCAACGATATCTATGGAGCGCTGCATGTATTTAAATCCTTCCTTATAATTGCCTTGCTGATACAGGATAAAGGCATAAGTATCCGCAAACATGCCTTCCATTTCTTCAAGGTTTTTAAGATGGTCTGTTCGTGTTGCGTAAATGGCCTTGTTCTTCATTTCCCTTTTCTCTAACTCCAGAACATCAAGGGCTTTTTTGGATATTTTAGCAGCCTCTTCCAGGTTTTCACCTTTTTCAGCTGCATTCCATGCGATACTGTTCAGCATGGTTGCCAGATTAATTCCTTTCCGGGTAGCTTCTGCCAATTCGAGGGCTTTCGAAAGATTGCCTTCCCTGCCGTGCATTACTGCAATATTGGATTCAATGTTCGTAATTACGTTTTTTTGCCATTCCTGCGGCTCTCCTTTGATGGAGTTTTTAAAACTGTCAAGCATGGCCGCTTTTTCAGTTGCGGTTTTTTTAGCATTGAACCTGGAATACAATTCACGAAATTTCCATGAGCCATCCGGATATTTCAATTTAAAATAGGCGGTCAAAAGTTTCCCCAGCGGTTTGTTACCAAATCGATCCGCATGGAAGGATGCTATATATAAATCATCATCCGTCAGTTTTGGATCTGAAGGTATATCTGCCAGATAATTGATCAATGCAGCACTGTCTTTTTTTTGTTGATAGTATGTGATCGTTTCATTAAAATCAGCCTCTTTAGGCAAGCCCTGCTCATAATATTTTTCGAAATAATAATTGGCTTTTTTATCGTCCGGTTCAAAGCCCATCATTTCTCCACCTCCCCGATAAAAACGCCACATACTGTTATATGCTTCCTTCAAAGGTTCACCCGATTCATCCATCACAAAAAAGGCATAACCTTTCTTATCGTTATTGTCGGTTTCCTTTCCTGCTACAATTTTTATAAAGAAGGCAGCGGCACTATCTGGTAACTTAAAATTACCTGTCCAGCTGGTTTTATTTTTTTTCAACTGCAACTCGCTTGCTTCCGATCTTTTACCGATAGAATAGTAGATAGCTGCGGTTAACAGGTTTTGCTTTTTAAAGGTTGCCGATTCAGGTTGATAACTTATTGTAACTGTATTACCCGCACGAGGTGATTCCGGTTGTATCTGTAAGCGGGAGTAGCTTACCTGTTGTGCAATGGCAGCAATGCCGGAAATAAATGCAACCAGCAGGAGCAGTAGTTTTTTCATTCTCTAAGGTTTATATTACCCTAAATATAACTTATAAAAAGAAATCCGTTTAAGCCAGGAGGCGTTAAACGGATTATAAAATCTTACAAGATTCAACTGGTATGCTTATGCGCCAGGGTTCGGATCATGTTTGGGGCCTCAGGAAGCTCCACCTCCCTGGTTTGGACTACCTCCCTGGTTACCACCTCCCTGTCCCCTTGGATTTCCGCCTTGCGGCCTTGGTGGGCGAGGACCTCTATCCTGTTGTTGTGGTTTTGGGGGTCTTGGTCCCTGCTGTTTTTGCTGTGGACCAGCTGGAGGAGTACCTCCCTGTTGCTGACTACCCTGTGCCGGACGATTTTGCTGCGGCCTGCCCTGTTGGGTTGCCGGAGCTTTCCCCTGCTGTTGATGTTGACCAGCCGGACGATTTCCCCCTTTCTGCCTTTGTTGTTGCTGCTGTTGCTGTTGCTGCTGTTTTCTGCGTCGATCATTTTTCTCCAGGCTTCGAAGGCTGATTTGTCCTACAACATCCACAAATTCCGGCTCAACTTCTTTTGGTTTGGTACTGGTTACATCCACCGCCTCCAGTTCATCCGGAATAATACCCTGTGCATTCTGAGATAAAATTTTGCGCACCCTTTCAATAGTCAGCGGATACTGTTTATTACTCTCCGGCAATATATACCACATGAGGTTTTTGAAAATGTCCTTCTTGATCAGCGTTGCTGTTCCTTTTGCAACACGAATGTTATCTGCGCGATCCGGAAAACTTTGAAGCGCATCCAGGTAAGTATCCAGCTCATAATTCAGACAGCATTTCAAACGGCCACATTGTCCGCTTAATTTGGTCTGGTTAATACTCAGGTTCTGATAACGGGCAGCCGTCGTGTTCACACTTTTGAAATCTGTGAGCCAGGTACTGCAACAGAGTTCCCGACCACAGCTGCCGATTCCACCTACTTTTGCGGCTTCCTGGCGGGCTCCGATCTGGCGCATTTCAACTTTCACTTTGAACTCGCTGGCGTATATTTTGATTAACTCACGAAAATCCACCCGGTCATCCGCTATATAAAAAAAGGTAGCCTTTCGTCCGTCTGCCTGGATCTCCACCTCACTGATTTTCATTTCAAGTTTCAGTTGGCGGGCAATGGCACGTGCCCGTATCAATGCTTCCGCTTCCCTGGCCTTATTGGTTTTCAGCAATTCCAGGTCGCGTTCATTCGACCTTCGCAACACTTTCTTCATCTCGGGGTCAAACTCATTTACCCCGCGCTTTTTCATTTGAATACGTACGATTTCTCCCATCAGGTTTACTTCGCCTACATCAACTCCACTAACACCTTCTACTGTTACCAACTCACCTTTTTCAAAAACGGTGAGTGTGTTATTGCGAAAAAAATCCTTTCTGCTGCCATTATTAAATGAAATCTCCACCACTTTACAAGCCGCTTCCGGATCTGCAAAGGGGAGATTCTGTAGCCAGTCGTACGCATTCATCCGGTTGCATCCGCCCGTTGCGCATCCGCCGTTGCTTTTACAACCATTTGGTTTTCCTGTTCCACAACTACTGCATCCCATATATATATAATAAAATGAATGTGAATTAATTGTCTTTTACAAATATAGGCGAAAACTACCACGGCTCCACCCGTGCCCGGTCGCGAAGAATATGGAATAACTGGAGACTCAAGGCATGAAAGAGCATTTTCGCATTAGCGTTTCTTTCAATATAATAAGAAGCTTTATCCAATTCCTCCACAATTGCTTCCTGTTGGCCCAGATCGGCCATCTTGTTTATCCGAAGTATGAAATCTTTTTCGGCAACAGGAAGATTGGATGCCCATTCACTGTTTTCACCTAAAATCCGGATTCTGATGCTCTGTTGTAACAGGTGGTTGAAGAAACGCAGGAATTGCTTTTGTTTCTCCCTTCCCTGCTTGCTGATTTCTTCAATCCATTTAACGAGTGAAACCGGGCCATTTTTAAGTATGGCATTCAGCCATTCGCGTACCAGTAATTGCCAATCCTCCCCTGCATGATTTAATTCGGCAAGCGCTTCTCGAAAATTTCCTTCTGTGATGGCTGCGATCTGCCTGGCCTGCGTTTCTTCCACGCCCTTTTTGTTAATTAAAGCATTGGCAACATCCTGGTCCGACAATGGTGGAATTCTTACCAGCTGGCATCGCGACAGAATGGTTGGCAGGATCAATGCTTCGTTTTCCGCTACTAATAAAAAGAGGGTATTGGGTGGTGGCTCTTCAATCAGTTTAAGCAGTTTGTTGCCTTCCTTTCCCAGCATTTCCGGCATCCACATAACCAGAATTTTATACCGGCTTTCAAAGGTTTTAAGGCTAAGCTTCCGGATGATCTCATTACATTCTTCAGATGTAATATTACCCTGTTTGTTTTCCGCCTGGATAAACTGCAACCAATCGTATAAACTGCCATAAGGCTGCTCTCCGATAAAACTTCTCCATTGGGTGATATAATCCGTACTGATGGGCTTGTCTCCGCTTTTCTTTGGTATAACCGGATAAGAATAATGGATATCTGGATGCACGAGAGCATTCGCTTTTGTGCAGGCAGCACAAACACCACAAGCTTTAGAAGGGACTTCCAGTTCTCCGACCGGTTCAACTTCTCCAAACAGGGATGGTCCTGCTGGCGCGGGATTCAGTGCCTGTTGCACTTTCTCGCATACTATATATTGTGAAAATGCAAGCGCAAGGGGTAATCCGCCTGATCCGTCTTTTCCTAATAATAGCAACGCATGGCTCAATCTGTTGGATTGAACCATGTCGCGCAATTGTTCTTTTATTTCAACCTGGCCTACTATATCGTCGAAAAACATTCGGCGAATATACTAATTCAGGTACTTGGTAATAGCTTCATCAGTGGGTTTAACACTACTGGGAAATACTTCCTGCAATTTGCCGTTTTCATCAATCAGGAACTTGGTAAAATTCCATTTGATCGGTTCTTTCACACCCAGCTTACCTGCTTCTTCGGTGAGGTATTTAAAGAGGGGATGGATATCAGCTCCTTTTACACTAACTTTTTCTGCCATAGGAAAACTTACTCCGAAGTTCTTTTTGCAGAAACTGGCAATCTCTTCATTGGAGCCGGGTTCCTGCCCGCCAAAATTATTGGCAGGAAATCCTACCACAGTAATTTTAGCGCCATATTTTTCATACAGTTCCTGCAGGTCAGCATATTGCCTGGTATACCCGCATTTGGAGGCGGTGTTCACAATCAGCAGTTTTTTGCCTTTGAACTGTGACATATCCATGGGTTTACCATCCACGGTCTTCAGTTTGAAATCGTAAATACCAGTTGTGGCCAGCAATAACATCGATATTATTAATGTTTTAAGCATAAGAATACATTTATCAGTAATCTAACAAATATCCGTCATTATTGTTTTTCATAAACACCCAGGTCAGGCATCCCGACTGGTCTTTTCTTCCCATCCAGGTCAAGCGTTGTGCCGGTAACGATTCCACGGTCGATGGCAGGAGAGGTATCTTTAAGCCGGAAATTATAGAGGCCAGATCCCGGTTCAATTAATTCGAATTGCGGATCGAGGTTGGCTTCCATATCAATTACTTCCATATGCTGAACCGGCTGGCTGAGTTTCCAGATGCCTGATTCAAAGCGGACCAGGTAGGGCAGTGTACCTTCCCGAATGGCCAACACTTCATTTTCGACTGTTCCACCTCCACTCCATATTATACAGTTGCGAAAAACAGCTTCGAGTTCAGCCTGAACCGGGTTGCTGTTTACCAGGACGGAGTTACTGATCAAAACAACCGGATCCTTATGTATGATGAGATTGTTAGAATAGGCTGCAAGCGTAACATGATTGAAACTATATTTTCCTCCTCCTCCAATTTGCAGATTCTTACCACAATTGCTGATAAGAAGATTATTGGCCCGAACGGAACTGTTGATGCTCAGCAGACCTGCATCAAACGCATTATCAATCATCACCTGTTCCATTTCCAGTTTGTAATCACCAACTGTTTCCCTGCCTTCCAGTACTACAGCCTGGTAAGCATTCCGGATATTCGTGTATACAAAACGGTTAGTATGGCTGGTATTGGTAAAATAAATGCCGGGCCAGGATGCGGGAAAACCGGCATAGGGCTGATCGAGCCGATCACCTGTGAATATTACCCGATCTTTTTGAGCTGTATCGCCTTCTGCCTGCAAGCTTCCCTTTACTAGGATAGGTGCATCTGCATGCATATAAATCCGGGTGCCTTTTGAAATGGAAAGTGTGGTGTTTTCTTCAATGGTGAAAGGGCCAGTTAAAACATAGGGTAATGAATTGTCCCAACTGGTATTGCTGCTGATGATTCCATTCCGGATATAACGTGCATTTTGTCCGTATGCACCCAGCTGGATCCACTTTTCCTGTCCGTTCCATTGAATAGATATACTATCCCGGACAAGGAAAGGAAGTGTTTCTGTATTGGCGGGAATCTGAAGGTTTACAAAAACATGGGCACTGTCGCCGGCTGGAATTTCCAATGATTCTACAACCGGCCCGGGTTCGCCATTCACGTTTATTCTAAAAACTCCTCCGGTTGCAGCTGCAAGGCGGATTGAACTGATGCGGATGCGCTGATCATTTTCGTTAACGATACGGAAAGATCGGGTAATGGAACCTGCTGTCGTGAATACGGTATCAAAATGAAGACTATCGGAACTAAAGCGCAGAGCGGCATCCGAACTGGTCAGTAACCTGTCTTTGCTACAGGATATGATAACCATACTGAAAAAAAGCAACCAGAGAAATCGCGCCATACGCTCAAAAGTAAGTCAGGCAGCAGGAAATGGGAAATTTTAATGTGGCAGGGTATAGGCGAAACAAAACAGGCTGAGTTTGGTGCCGGGAACCTGAAGAATTTTTTCTCCCATTGCTTCCAGGGTAGCTCCGGTCGTAATGACATCGTCTATTAATAATACATGTTTGTGTTCTATATAGGAAGGTTTGCTGATCTTGAAAACTTCCCGCATGTTCTGCCATCGTTCGGAACGATGCTGGGTTGTTTGGGAACGGGTTGGAGTAATTCTTTCGAGACAATCGGAGTAGGCAGGAAGACCAGTTTGAACTTCTATACCTTTTGCCAGCAGCTCAGCCTGGTTATATCCTCGTACTGCTTTTCTTTTGGGATGAAGTGGCATAGGCAGGAGGCAATCTATTTTTGACATCCAATTGGCAGTACGCAGTTGAAAGCCCATCCATTCTCCCAGTTGAAGCCCTAATTCTTTTCGGTAGGAGTATTTTAACTGGTGTAAGATTTCCTGAACTATACTCTTCTGTGTAAAATAGGTTGAAGCGGCAGCATGTTCAAGTGTAAGCCGCCCATAAAAAATCTTTTCTACTTCATTGGCTTGCATTCGGGTAAATCCGGTTTCTGGCAATGTATACAAACAGGCACTGCAAATGCCTGCGTTATCAGGTAGTTTATTGGTTCCACAGGCTGCGCAGGTGTGTGGAAAGAAAACAGATTGAACTGCATGTAGCATCGGCCATTTCATAAGCCAAACTACAAATGCTAATTAGTGCCGGCAAGCGTGTTTTCACCGTAATTCAGTATCAGCCAAACAATAACTGATAAACATCTTCCACTCTTGCCAGTGGTACTATTTCTATATTTCCTGTATGCGCAATATTCCCTTTTTGTCCGAATCGGGAAATGAGTATTTTTTCAAGGCCGAGTTTTTCAGCTTCTGAAATTCTTTGTTCCACTCTGTGTACGGATCGGATTTCTCCGCTAAGTCCAACTTCTCCAGCAAAGCAGGTGGTTGATGGAATCGGTATATCAGTAAAGGAGCTAAGCAGTGCACATAATACTGCGAGGTCGATGGCCGGATCTTCCACTTTTAATCCACCTGCAATATTCAGGAATACATCTTTGGTTCCGAATTGAAATCCGCCTCTTTTTTCCAATACTGCTAACAAGAGCTGTAATCTTCGTGAATCAAAACCGGATACGGTACGCTGAGGTGTACCATAAACGGAAGGTGTAACTAATGCCTGCACTTCAATCAGAAAGGGTCGCATTCCTTCAATGGCAGCTGCTATAGCAATACCACTGAGTTGCTCACCTGTATGAGAGAGCAGGATATCGCTCGGGTTCAGCACTGGCTTCATTCCGCCTGAGCCCATTTCATAAATTCCTAATTCGGAAGTACTGCCAAAACGGTTTTTCTGTGTACGCAGAATTCGGTAGGCATAGTGTCGGTCACCTTCAAATTGTAACACGGTATCCACCATGTGCTCCAGGATTTTTGGTCCGGCTATTGCACCATCTTTAGTAATATGACCAATCAGGAAAACCGGTGTATTTGATTCTTTTGCATAGCGCTGCCATTCTGCTGCTGTTTCTCTTATTTGGGAAACACTACCGGGAGAAGATTCAATCGTAGGTGTATATAAGGTTTGAATAGAATCGATGATAACCAGGTCGGGCTGAAGTTGTTTGATCTCCTGGAAAATCTGCTGGGTATTTGTTGCCGTTAGCAAGTAGAAGTTTTCACTTTCATAAGGAAGTCTTGTTGCGCGCAATCTGATCTGCTGTTCGCTTTCTTCTCCGCTTACATATAAAACTTTCGTCTGGTTGAGTTGCAAACCTAATTGTAAGAACAGTGTTGATTTGCCAATACCGGGTTCACCTGCAACTAATACAATGCTTCCGTTTACAATTCCACCACCGAGTACGCGATTTAATTCGGTATCGGGCGTTACCAGTCTTGCTTCCTTGGTTACTGGTACATCCTGCAAACGTGTAATTACTGCTTTATATCCTGATCCCTGTTGCCATGGAGTAGAAGGTGCAGTTTCTTTTTGTTTGATTTCTTCAACGAAGCTGTTCCATTGTTGGCAAGCGGGACATTTGCCTAACCACTTTGGACTTTCATAACCACATTGCTGACAGAAAAATGCTGATTTGGTTTTGGCCATAAGGAAAGTGAAAGGTGAAAAGTGAAAAGTGAAAGGTGAAAAACTGAATCAAAAAATCTTGTTCAAATTGCAAACTTAGATGAAAGTAAAAAGGCCAGCATTACTGCTGACCCTTTACTTACTAACCCATTAAATTCTTGCACTAAATTACGAATAAGGGGCACATTTCAAAATAAATTTTTGCCCCTGTGAATAACTTTTGAAGGCTTGGGATAAGCCGGATAAACAGCTTGATATACCCTTTAACTTATTGATATTAAATGGATTGTGAAATATTTGTGAAAACGACAAAAAACTATCCAAGGTAATATTGTCAGGTTAAATTTGGGTGATTTTACCCGAGTGCCAAAACGTCTGAAGATGAGGGTAAAAAAGGCTGATTTTGAAGAAATTGGTTAAATTGGACAGTGCTTTGATAGTTGAATTGGTGATTAAAAATTGAATTATGACACCCTCCATTATGTTCGTTTCGTTGTTGTTTGTGGGCATCAGTATGCTGGTTTCCTACATGCTGAAGAGTAAGATCAGGAAGTATTCGGAAACTCCGATGCGTTCAGGGTTATCCGGACAAGAGATCGCACAGCGTATGTTAAAAGAAAATGGTATATATGACGTACAGGTAACCATGGCTCAGGGGTTCCTGAGCGACCATTATAACCCTCTTACCAAGACAGTTGCCCTGAGTCCGGATATTTACCAGGGGCGCAATGTTGCCGCTGCCGCTGTTGCAGCCCATGAGTGTGGACATGCGATTCAGCATGCTTCGTCCTATCCCTGGCTGACCATGAGATCCAAGCTGGTACCGGTTGTGCAGATGAGTTCCACACTGGTTCAGTGGGTATTGCTGGCAGGGATCCTGCTAATAAATACCTTCCCCAGTCTTTTACTGGGTGGGATTATACTGTTTGGACTGACAACTCTGTTTTCCCTGATTACACTGCCCGTTGAGTTTGATGCCAGTAAAAGAGCGCTTGCCTGGTTGGAGCAGACTAATATCACAACCGCCCAGGAGCAGCCCCAGGCGAAAGATGCCCTGAAATGGGCGGCCATGACCTATGTAGTAGCAGCCATTGCTTCCCTGGTAACGTTGATCCAGTACATCTTTATATATATGGGAAGAAGCAGGGAATAATTGTTCCTTAAAAATTTTTAAAGCTGGTTGTATGTGCAACCAGCTTTTTTTATGCAGTATCAAATTAAATTAAAAAAAATATAAAAAAATTTATCAATAACTAGTTTGAAATATTGAATATTGCCAATTACTTAATACATATAATATATAACAATACATATTTTCTTTTTTCAAACATTTTTTACCATAAAAACAGCAGAATCGGAAACAAAACTGTCTTGCTTATGATGATTTGATATTTTTTTAACAAAAAACCCTCAAATTTGTCGGGTTGATTTATTAACCGCCACCTTTTTTGGCAAAACTAACACACGTGAATATGGCTGCAAGAAAAAAAATGGCCGGATGGCTCTGGAGCTTAGTGCTTCTGTTTACTGCACTTACAGTGCAGGCCCAGGACCGGCAAATCACCGGAAAAGTTACAGATCAGAAAGATGGTTCTCCGTTAATCGGGGCCACCATAACTGTTAAAGGAACTTCCATTAATGCATTAACGGATGAAAATGGACAGTTCAGTTTGAGAGTTCCGGCAAATGCAACTACGCTGGTTATTTCTTCTGTTGGATATGGAAACAGGGAAGTAGCGATTACAGACAATGTAGTTGTTCAGTTATCGACTTCCGATGCTTCTCTTTCGGAAGTTGTAGTTGTGGGGTATGGAACGAAAATCAAGAAAGACCTTACAGGTTCAATTGCACGTATTAAAGGCGATGAAGTTGCCAACACACCAGTTGTAAACTTTAACCAGGCTCTTCAGGGTCGTGCTTCAGGTGTATTCGTAGAATCCCAGAGTGGTAAGGTTGGTGAAGGGATTAAAGTTAGAATCCGTGGTGCGGGTTCTATCAGCGCTTCGAATGAACCATTATACGTGGTGGATGGAGTACCTATCAATGCAACTGGTATTGCTGGTAATGCACTGGCTGACCTGAACTTCAATGATGTTGAATCCTTTGAAATTCTTAAAGACGCATCTGCTGCTGCCATCTATGGATCCCGTGCGGCAAATGGTGTGGTGCTCATTACCACCAAACGGGGTAAATCAGGTAAATCAACTGTAAACGTTAACGTACAATACGGTAACAATAAACCTACCGGACATCGTGGTTTCCTGAATGCGCGCCAATACATTGACCTGCTAAGAGAAGCTGCAATCAACAGTGATAATATTGAAGGTATTGATCCGTTGGATCCGTCCCAGTATTCAGGTTCCTGGCTGCAATTTGCAGAAGGAAGACTAACGCGTTATTCTGGTCATTCCAACTGGAGAGAACTTGAAACAAACACTGATTGGGAAAAACAGGCTTACCAGAATGATGCAAAAACCCGCCTGGTTGATGTGAATTTTTCTGGTGGTACCGACAAAACCCGCTTCTTCCTCAGTGGTGGATTGAGCGATCAGGATGGTATCCTGATAGGTAATAATTTTCAGCGGATTTCAAGCCGTCTGAACCTGGAGCACGATGCCACTGAAAGATTGAAAGTAGGTGTGAACTTTGGTTTGTCCAGAACAATTGCTAAAAGGGTGGCGGATGACAACCAGTTTTATACACCCATGCAGATGGTCGCACTTTCTCCTGTAACTCCCGTAAGAGATTTGGATGGTAATCTTTACGATCGTCCGGTTACAACTTATTATAACCCCCTCATAGAACTGGAAGACTCCCGCCTCATTGCTACGACCTATCGTAACCTGGGTAGCGCTTTCCTTGCTTACAAACTCATGAACGGATTAATCTTCCGATCTGAATTCGGATTAGATGTCCAGACACAGAATGAAGACCGCTACAATGGAAGCAGAACTATTGTGGGAGAAGGTACAAACGGCTATGGCCAGGTGGACTGGTACAGAATGTTGAACTATAATACCAACAATTACTTTAACTATCGTAAGCTGATCAAAGACAAACATGATTTGGATGCGACTGTAGGTATGTCTTATCAGAAATATAAAGCTGACTTCTCCCAGGTTTATGGTGAAGATTTCCCATCAAGCCAGCTGAGTCGTTTGGCAAGTGCTGGTCGTATTACCGGAGGAACTTCTTCTTTTGATGCTTCTTCCATTCTTTCTTACTTCGCACGTGTAAACTATAAACTGAACGACAAATACCTGGTTTCACTGAGTGGACGAATTGATGGATCTTCCCGTTTTGGAAAGGAGAACAGGTATGGTTTCTTCCCTGCAGTTTCTGCAGGCTGGATCTTATCAGAAGAATCATTCCTCTCCAATTCTGATGTATTAAGTTTCCTTAAGCTTCGTGCTTCATGGGGACTTACCGGAAATGCGGACGGATTTGGAAATTTCTCTCACTTAAGTCTGTATGGTGGATCAAAATATAACAACACAGCCGCACTTGTTTCCCAACAATTAGCAAATGATTTGTTACAGTGGGAAAAATCAGAACAAACTGATATCGGGTTTGATTTCGGATTTTTCAATAACCGCATTTCGGGTGAAATTGATTACTATGTTCGTAACACCCGCGATTTGATCTACTTTGTTCCTGTACAAGGTACCACAGGTTTTACCAGCCAGACGGTAAACGTTGGTTCCATGCAGAACAGAGGATTTGAGTTCGTCCTGAATTCAACCAATATTGCCCGCAAGAATTTTACATGGAATACCAGTTTGAATATGTCATTCAATAAGAACAAAGTGACCAAGCTGGATGGTGATCAGACTATTATTCCTGGAAACGATGGTCGTTACATGAACTCTCTTATTGTGGGAGAAGCAATTGGTGTATTCTATGGTCCTAAGTTCGCTGGAGCTGATCCTCAGAATGGTGATGCTTTGTATTATCTCGAAGACGGAAAATCAACTACCAATGATATTAACGATGCACACAGCTTCGTAGTTGGAAACCCTAATCCGGATATCATTGCAGGTTTAAATAATTCAGTATCATTCAAGGGTTTTGAACTGAGTGTATTGTTGCAGGGTGTTTTTGGAAACCAGGTAATGAATGGTGCCGGTGGATTCATGTCGGCAAGTTTCGACTGGTTTGATAACCAAACCAGCGACCAGCTTAAACGTTGGCAAAAGCCTGGTGATATCACTAATGTACCACAGTTGCGCCTGGGATATGGTAACGGTATCGGAGCATCCAGCCGTTATGTTGAAGACGCATCCTATGTTCGTGTTAAAAACGTAACCCTCGCTTACAATATTCCGGCAAAAGTTACCGGTAAATTGAAAATGCGTTCCGCCAGATTCTATATTACTGGTGTGAATCTGTTCACCTTCTCCAATTACTCGGGATGGGATCCTGAAGTAAACACAGATTACCGTGCAGGAAACAGGAACCAGGGTTCAGACTTCTATGCTGCGCCTCAAATCAAATCCCTCACATTTGGCCTGAACGTTGGCTTTTAACTGAAAACACAGAGAAACATGAAAAAAAATATAATCATACTTTCTGCAGCCATTCTTATGGCAGGATCCTGCGGAAAAAAACTGGAAATACTACCAACTCAAAGCATCGAAGAGGAAGTGGTGCTGAGTACGGACCAGGGTGTAAAAAACCTGTTGAATGGTGCGTATGATATGGTTAGTAGCAGTTCTGTATATGGCGGAGATCTTTTCCTTTATTCAGAACTAATGGCTTCCGATGGCGAGCTGCGTTGGGAAGGTACTTTCAATCAGCCGCGCGAAATCTGGAGAAAAGATATCCTTACCACCAATGCATATGTTCGGGATAGCTGGTTAGATGCTTACGAGGCAATTAATGCAGCAAATAATATCTTAGGTGCCCTGGACGTAGTTAATGAAGATGATCGTGACCGTGTAAAAGGAGAGGCTCTGTTTATCCGGGGTTCCATGTTCTTTGAATTGGTTAAGTTCTTTGCCCAGCCATACGCTGCGGGAAATGCGGGTTCAGCTCCCGGGATTCCTCTGGTTTTAGAGCCCACCAGAACTGATAACGTAAGTACTGGCCGCCCAAGGAATACAGTACAGGAAGTATATACCCAGGTGATTGCTGATCTAACTGAAAGCCAGTCGCTCCTCACTCCGGTTGGCTATAACGACGAATATGCCAACGCTGCCGCCGCTGCTGCACAACTATCAAGAGTGTACCTGCAGATGGAAAACTACCAGGGTGCACGTGACCAGGCGAATACTGCAATTAATCTGGCAGAAGATATGGGATTTGGACTAGCAGGAAACTATGCTACGCTATTTAATAATTCTTCAAATTCTCCTGAAGATATTTTCGCTATCCAGGTAAGTGCGAATGATGGCGCAAACGACATGCATCTTTTCTGGTCAATTCCTGAATTCGGCGGAAGGGATGGTGATGTTGCTATTCTTGCAAAACACCTGAATCTGTACGACGAAGATGATAATCGTTTCAATTTGTTCTATGAAGATGATGCCGAAACAATCAGAAGCGGGAAATGGAAATTACAGTATCGGAACTTGCCCAATATCCGTCTGTCTGAGCTTTATCTGACAAGAGCTGAAGCAAATTTCAGATTGGGTACAAGTGTTGGAGCTACTCCGGTTGCCGATATAACTCCCATTCGCGCACGTGCAGGACTCACAACTCCGGGCACCCTTACCCTTGATTTAATCCTTAAAGAAAGAAAACTGGAACTGGCGCATGAAGGTCATGGTTTACATGATTTAAAACGTCTGAAGCGTTCAGCTGACGGTTTTGCATTCAATGATCCTAAAATGGTATTGCCGATTCCCCAAAGGGAAGTGGATGCCGCTAAGGGAATCCTGGTACAAAACGAAGGGTACTAATCATACCTTCAATTGAAATAGAAAAGGGTCACTCAGCAATGGGTGACCCTTTTAAATTTTGTAGCAGACAGATAGGCAGCTTACAACTTTATCTCTTCCTCATGGTCATCATAAAAATGAAACTCGGTAAGATGATAATTGGTATTCTCCTGCAACTTAATATTTTGTTTGAAACGGCGCTTCCATTTCCAGAATTTGCTGAAGATCCAACCCTTGGTAAGATAGGCATACATGATGGGGTGCACCACCAGGGTCAGGTTGGAATGCTTATGTGTAATAAGATAGTGCAGGTTCTTTTCAATTTCATCTTCGAGCACCAGGGAAGAGGATATTTTACCTGTACCATTACAACTTGGACAAACCTCCATCGTATTGATGTTCAGTTCCGGTTTCATCCGCTGACGCGTAATTTGCATCAGGCCGAATTTGGAGATCGGTAAAACTGCATGTTTGGCCCGGTCGGGTTTCATTATGGCCTCCATGGCATCCATCAGTTTCTTCTTATTCTCGGGCAACTTCATGTCGATGAAGTCTACCACAATAATACCTCCCAGGTCTCGCAAACGTAATTGCCTTGCAATTTCTTCGGCAGCTTCCATATTGGTCTCCAAAGCATTCTGCTCCTGGTTATTGCTCACACTTTTATAGCCACTGTTCACATCAATGACATGAAGTGCTTCTGTATGCTCAATAATAAGGTAGGCACCACTAGGAAGATTGACCGTTTTACCGAAAGCAGCTTTTACCTGCTTGGTTACTCCATACTGATCAAATATGGGAGAACCATTGTGATAAAAAGAAACGATGTCAGCTTTATCCGGAGCAATCCGCTGGATATAAGATTTGGTATCGTTGTAGAGGTTGCGGTCATTTACCACGATGCGGTTGAAATCTTCATTAAGCAGATCCCGCAACATACTGGTTGTCTTGGTTTGCTCACTCAGGATCTTTGCAGGAGCGGCTGCCCCCTTCAGGTTCTGCTGAATGGTTTTCCAGGTTTCTACCAGGGCCAGTAAATCTTCATGAAGTTCGGCTGTGTTTTTACCTTCCGCCGCAGTTCTCACAATCACCCCAAAATTTTTGGGCTTAATTGCTTCAATGATTTTTTGCAGGCGCTTGCGTTCATCCGCAGAATGAATCTTGCGGGAAACAGCCACTACATCATTAAATGGAGTGATTACCACAAACCGACCCGGCAGAGAAATTTCACAGCTCAGACGCGGGCCTTTCGCTGCGATCGGTTCTTTCAGAATCTGCACCAGGATATTGGGTTTGCCACCCAATACTTCATTGATCTTTCCGGTTTTTACAATTTCAGCTTCTACTTCAAACTTTCCGAAGTCAAAGCTGCCGGTTGTATCAACAATGGATTGCTGGGTGAATTTGAGGAGTGATTTGGCATAGGGACTCAAATCCGTATAATGCAAAAAAGCATCCTTTTCGAACCCTACATCCACAAATGCAGCATTCAAACCAGGTATCAGTTTACGAACCTTCCCTAAATATAAATCCCCGACAGCAAAACTGGCATCTGCTTTTTCGTTGTGCAGTTCTACCAGCTTTTTGTCTTCCAGGAGAGCTATCTCAACACCCTGTGGTGCCGAGTTAATTATTAATTCCTTGTTCAAGCGAGTAATCTTTTAACATCAGTCCAATCTCACCAAAAGGAACTCAGCTGTGTTTGATAGGAACGATGGTTTTTAGTTATTTGCAATAATCACCTACAACCACGTAAAACGAACAGCTGAAAGGGAATAAAGCCGGAATAAGTTAATTCATTCCGGCTTTATATAAAGGCGTTGAAAGAAGGAAAATTATTTCTTCTTCTTATGACGATTCTTTCTCAATCTTTTTTTCCGCTTGTGCGTCGCAATCTTATGACGCTTTCTTTTTTTACCACAAGGCATCTTCAGTACTATTTACAATGTTAACAATTCAAATCATTTCAGTTGCTTGATACGCTTATCCAGTTCCGCTTTTAATACGGGATTCTGAATATGCTCGGCGGCATGCTCATACCATTCAACGGCTTTTGCTTTATCGCCTTTCCGTTCGTAACCTTCCGCCAGCATTAGCAATACTTCCAGATCATGAGGTTCCGTCTGGGCAACTTTTTCAAGGCGTTCTACCGCTTTGTCGTATTGACCCGATACAATCCCTCCAATCCCAAGCATTTTCTGCGCATACATATTGGTGGAATCTTTCCGGCTTACTTCCAGAATTTTCTGGATGCCCTGCATCACGGCCTGTTGATTTTCTGCTGAAGCCCCAAAAATAAAGGTGCTTCCCAGTCCAACCTGCAGTGAATCATTGGAAGGATTCAACACAATTGCTTTTTCAAATAACTCTTTCGACTCGCTGGCAAGCCAGGATTTTAATCCCGGGTCCTCCACTGCGCGGAGGTTATCCAGCAAGATTCGGGCTGCAAAGGTGAGACTTTTTTCAGAATTTTCCAACTTGGCTGCTTCCGCAGTATAATAGGCAAAGGGTACAAAGGTCCTTGCAGAGTCACTCCAGAACCGGGCCAGTTGCTGGTAGTTCTTGATTTTTTGCTCTTTTACATCCCCCCGAACCACAGCTTCGCTTAATCCATTCACATAGGTTTGTTGGGCTTCAGTGAGTTTTGCTGTTGCTCCTTTGATAACAGACTGAACATCAAATGTTTGCGAAGGTGCGGATACGGCAACTCCTGTCTTTTCCTTTACAGGGGGAGTCTTCTTTCCAAAGAAAATAATTACCAGTAGCAGAATTACTCCGCCACCTGCTACTAAAATTTGCTGCTTTTTCAAATCCTACAATTAAGGCAGCAAAATTACATTTCTTCGTCGGGGTTTGGTTGCCCTTCCTTAACTGTTTTGAGTTTTTTTACTTCCTGCACAAATTCCTTGGCAGGTTTGAAGGCGGGAATAAAATGTTCGGGAATCTCCACCGCAACATTCTTTTTAATGTTACGCCCGATTTTAGCAGCTCGTTTTTTTGTAATAAAGCTGCCAAAACCCCGGATATAAATGTTCTCTCCCTGTGATAACACATCCTTCACCTCTTTGAACATTGCTTCCAGGGTTACCAGCACATCCACTTTGGGGATGCCGGTTTTTTCTGCAATTTGATTGATGAGGTCGGCCTTTCTCATAATTCACCTGTTTTGAATCTTTTGTCAAGTGGCGGAATGCTGGCCAGTTAACCCGGATTCCACAACAATGCGGTTTTGTTTTGTTAATATAAAATAAACTTCTAATCCGTGCAACTCTTATGCAATTTATTGATTTTGAATTAAATTGAAATATTTTTCCAACATTCTGATGAACCTGCCCGAGTTTACCAAAAACCTGCTTAACTGGAACCAGTCAAGTAATACCCGCCAGATGCCCTGGAAGGGTGAAACCGATCCCTATAAAATCTGGTTAAGTGAAATAATTCTACAGCAAACCCGTGTGGAACAGGGACTTGCATATTATGAAAAATTTATTACCAACTTCCCTTCAGTTCAGGATCTGGCAATGGCTGAAGACGCCACAGTGTTCAAATATTGGGAGGGACTAGGATATTACAGTCGCTGTCGAAACCTGCTTGCCACTGCCCGTTGGGTAACTTTTGAAAATGAAGGCCGTTTTCCTGCCGACTATGAAAGTTTATTGAAACTAAAAGGGGTTGGTCCGTATACTGCCGCAGCAATCGCCTCCTTTGCTTTTGCAGAGCCTCGTGCCGTGCTGGATGGAAATGTATTCAGAGTCCTTTCGAGGTATTTCGGAATTACCACTCCAATAGATAATCCCGCTGGTAAAAAACTATATGCTCTGCTTGCCCAGACACTGTTGCCAATTGATCAACCCGCAGCTTTTAACCAGGCCATTATGGACTTCGGTGCGGTCATCTGTAAACCTCAGCTTCCGCTGTGTTCCGGCTGCATACAACAAACAGACTGTGAGGCCTTTCGATTGGGTGTGGTGGCGGATTTGCCGGTGAAGGAGAAATCGATAAAAAAAAGAACCCGGTATTTCTATTATTTCCTTTTAAGGTGGAACAACCAGTACTATGTTCGGCAAAGAGGAGGAGGAGATATCTGGCAGGACCTGCATGAATGGGTGTTGATTGAACAAACCGAACCGCTTGAAATGGACTCTTCAATTTACCGGAGTCTCTTGAAAAAATACCTGGGTGCCGCCAGACTCAAACAGCTCAGGATAGGAGAGGAAGTCAGGCAACAGCTTTCCCATCAGACAATCATTGGACGATTCATTACTGCCGAACTCTCCGCGCCTTTACCAAACACCACCGGTTACCAGTTGCTTTCAGCTGAATCACTTTCAAAACTGGCCTTCCCGCGTTTTATCACCGCCTTTTCGCCAAAACCCTGAACGCTTCACCCGACCGGTGGCACCGGTCGGGTGGAGGAAAGCGAGGACGTTAAAACTGCATTAATGTCTCAAAAACAAGGAATTCCTGCGAAAAAAAATTAATTTTAGAGAGTACAAACAGGGATAGACGATTTTAAACACAAATGAAAGCATATGAGAGGTGTAAACAGAGTGATGCTGATCGGAAACCTGGGTAAGGATCCGGATGTACAGTTTCTGGAAGGAAATATCGCCGTGGCAAAATTCTCCCTCGCTACTACTGAAACATACAAGGATCGAACCGGTAAACTCATTTCTCAAACAGAATGGCACACAGTTGTTTTGTGGCGCGGTCTCGCTGAACTCGCACAGAAATACCTGCACAAGGGGAGTCTTGTTTATATCGAAGGCCGTCTGCGCACCCGTAGCTGGGAAGATAAAGAAGGCAATAAAAAATTTGCAACTGAAGTAGTGGGCGACAACCTCATCATGTTAGATAAAAGGAACGATGTTCATGGTCAGTCCTTCAATGGTCTTCACGGAGAAGGATTGGAAGGTATTACTGGCGAAGATGCACCTCCTGAGTCCAATCCGGATCTTCCTTTTTGATTGGATAAAATAGTGCAATTTTGCTTCTATTGTAAACAAAACCCACTGCTTTGGACTACGCTTCAGTTGATCCCTTTTCAAATACTATGCTGAGCCTGCTTTTCCTCGCATCCAATGTGCAGGGAACGACTATTATGGTGATCCTGATTTTGACGCTCCTGGTCATTTCCTATTTCATTTCCGGATCGATGGTCGCTTTTTTTAGCCTGACCAACCGGGATATCAATATGCTTAAGACCAAGCAGGGTACTGCCTGGAAAAGGATCGTAAATCTGCTCGAAGAACCCAAGATCCTGTTAGGTTCCATGCGGATAGGAAATACATTTGTCAATATAGCCATCATCATCCTGTCCAACTTCCTGATTAATGAGCTCATGCCTTTGCAGAACAGTTTCTGGGTTTTAGAACTGTTACTAAAAGTAGTAATTGTAAGTTTTTTTCTGATTCTCTTCGGAGAAGTTCTGCCCAAAGTCTATGCTTCCCAGAATAACCTTCGCTTTGCCAGGGATGCATCTTTCCTGGTGGAAATTGTTTTTCTGCTTTTCAACCGCGTAAGCCGATGGCTGGTTGGAATGTCGGAGGGTGTTGAAAAATCTTTGCGCTCTGAAGATGCTGCCAATCATTTTGAAGAACTGGAAGATGATTCAATGGCCTCTGAAGAGGAAAAAAATATCATGCGGGGCATTGCCAAATTTGGGAATATAACGGTGAAGCAGATCATGAGAACCAGGCTTGATGTGAGCGGAGTTAATTTTAATACCCCATTTGCTGAAGTTCTGAAACAGGTTGAGGCACTGCATTATTCAAGAATCCCTGTTTACCGGAATAATCTGGATGAGGTTGTAGGTATACTTCACTCTAAAGACCTACTGCCATATCTCAAAGAGAGTGCTTCTTTTAACTGGCATACCCTGCTCCGCCAGCCCTATTTTGTACATGAACAGAAACTGATCGAAGATCTGCTGCAGGATTTCCGGAACCGGAAAACACATTTTGCAGTAGTAGTGGATGAATTTGGTGGTACCAGCGGCATTGTTACCCTGGAAGATATCATGGAGGAAGTGATCGGTGATATCAGAGATGAGTTTGATGACGAAGAAAG
Source organism: Flavipsychrobacter sp. (assembly GCA_016787265.1). Lineage (GTDB taxonomy): Bacteria > Bacteroidota > Bacteroidia > Chitinophagales > Chitinophagaceae > Flavihumibacter. Next base: position 553,641 of record JAEUVF010000010.1, read on the forward strand.
CATTAACCGACAACTTGATGAAAACAATTATCTCTTCGATGGCAGAACCATGATTTATGATGTATGTAAGGTTATGGATTTGCCTACTTCCACATTTGACACCGTTAAGGGTGAAAGTGATTCACTGGCCGGACTTATCCTTGAAGTTGCAGGAAAAATTCCTGCAGAAAATGAAGTTATTGAAGTAGGTGATTTTCAGTTTACTGTTTTGGAACTGGATCGCAACCGAATTAAAAAAGTCAAAATAACGATCCGCCCTGTATAACTATTTGTATGATTTTACTTAAGCGTTTTTCCGGTAAGTCTGTAACCTATATCATAGTGCTTTTATTGCTGTTCATCCTGCAGTTTGTTACCTCCTGCAACAGTCCATTTACACCAAAACCACGAGGTTATTTCAGGGTTGCACTTCCTGCACATGAATATCAGCTTTTTGACAGACCCGGCTTCCCTTACAGTTTTGAATATCCAAAATATGCAAATATTATTCAGGATAGCACTTATTTTGATGAGCAGCCTGAAAATCCTTATTGGATTAATTTAGATATTCCCTCCTTAAACGGAAGGATTTATATCAGCTATAATCAAATAGGAGGCAAGGCCCGTTATAAAGTACAGAATAAATCAGGCGAATATGTAGATTCTTTTGGAATTAACACATTCGATAAATTACTGAATGACTCCTATACACTTTCTTATAAACATTCCTATAAGGCAAGTTCAATCGAAGACAGTGCATTTGTTTCTAAGGGCGGAATAAGCGGAATATTTTTTCGCATTGGAGGCAATACTGCAACCGCTAACCAGTTCTTGCTTACCGATAGTAATCGCCATTTCCTGCGGGGTGCTCTTTATTTTGATGCGGCTCCAAATGAGGATTCACTTAAGCCCATCAACAATTTTCTCAAAGAGGATTTGAAACACCTGATCAACTCCCTTCGCTGGAAAAATTAATCAAGTGCACTATAGACCAGTACTTTGAATTTTTCATGAATTTCACCATGACTGTTGGGCCATTGGTTAATGAATATCTGTGCAACTATCTTTTGCTCCGGATCAATCCAGTAGGTTGAACTGAATGCGCCACCCCAATCAAAACTGCCTTCAGACACTCCCAGTTTGAGAGACTCCCTGGAGGAAGTAATTCCAAAGCCAAGTCCGAATGAATTATAACCCGACTTTAAATGACCGATTTGATTCCTGGTCATCAGTTTTACAGAATTCGGACTGAGAATACGTTTTCCGTTCAGACTCCCTTTGTTTAATATCATCTGCATAAAAAGCGCATAATCATAAGCGGTAGAAACCAGTCCGCCTCCTCCCGAGTATAATTTACCCTGAACATTCGGGTAATTGACAAGCAGCTTCGTTCCGCTAATTTCCAGCTCCTCTTTCATTGTGGTAACCTTTTTGAGTGAATCTTCACCATGAAGTGCCACCAGTCGTTTTTGTTTATCAGTTGGCAGGTAAAACCAGGTATCCTTCATTCCCAATGGTTCAAATATCCTGGTACGGAAAAAATCTGCCAGAGATTGTTTGCTTACCACTTCAACCAGTCTGCCCAGAACATCCGTATTCAATCCATACGTCCATTTCTCTCCCGGCTGGTGTTCAAGCGGAATGGCTGCAATTTTATTGACCTGATCTTCGAGCGAATGAAAGGGTATCCCGATTTGACCAAATACACCAGCTTTTGCGGCCATAGCATTGTAGGCTTCTGATCCGATCTGCGCGTACCCGATACCGGAAGTATGTGTAAGCAGGTGCCGGAGGGTGATTTTACCCTTGACTGGTTTGGTCGTATAGCTGGAGTCTGCAGCATTGAATTTATCCAACACAGCAACTTTTGAGAAAGCCGGAATGTATTTTTCAACAGGTTCATCCAGCAAAAGTTTTCCTTCCTCCAGCAGAATCATAACAGCCGTACTGGTAATGGCCTTTGTTTGGGACGCGATCCTGAAAATATGATCGGTTCGCATTTTTTCTTTGGTTGAGATATTACTGCTGCCAAATGCTTTATGGTATACAATTTGACCATCTTTCATAACAATGGCAGTGGCACCTGCGATCCATTGATTATCGATATATTGTTGAATAAGCTGATCTATGCGGGAGGAAGCAGCTGGCACAAAACCATTGTTTTTACGGTTGGGTGGCGTTTGGGCCTGCAATATTGTCTGCAACAGAATTGACAGTACAAGCAGTATTAGTTTCATGTTGGCTGATTTATTAAAAAAAGGTACTATTAATTTTTCGAAGAATTAACTTTGTCAAAATACACTGCATGATCGTTATAGAACATACCCTGGTTAGTGATGAGGTGCTGGAAGAACAGTTTGTCTGCGATCTGAACAAATGTAAAGGCGGATGTTGTGAGGACGGGGATACCGGCGCTCCTCTTGAAGTACATGAGCTGGATATCATCAATGACGTATTTGAAACAATAAAGCCTTATCTCTCTCCGGATGGGCTACGTGAAATTCAGCGGGTTGGCCGCTACCAGTATGATAAGGAATTTGGATGGGTCACTCCTGCAGTTAACGGGGGTATTTGTGCCTACGGTTATCATGATGAAAAAGGTATTCTGAAATGCGCATTTGAACAGGCTTATAATGATGGCAGGATCAGCTGGAAGAAGCCAATCAGTTGTCATCTTTTTCCTATACGGATCAAAACTGGCAAAGAATATGATATGCTGAACTATGAGCCTCGTGAAGTTCTTTGCGCACCAGCCTGCGTATTGGGACAGCAACTGAAAGTGCCGGTGTACCAATTCCTAAAAGAAGCCCTGATCCGCAAATACGGGCAGGAGTACTATGAGGGCCTGGATGCTTACTATCATCAGTATCATGGTAAAAACCAGGCAGGATGAGTACAGACAATAAATCAGGGTTTCTCGCGAAAAGCACGATTAAGGCGGCGGATCTTGATCATCGCCGTAAAATCAATTTCAATATTGGCAGGTATAATTCGGTTGTGCCTTTGGGTAAGCAGCAGTTCAGTGATTTGGAACTGGCGCGCGAAAGAGCCAAGAATATCAAGTGGAGAGCCATCGAAACCCTGGATCAGCAGCTCGAAAATTTTGAAGCCAATTTTACTGCCCGGGGAGGAAAAGTGATCTGGGCGGAAAACGCCGACCAGGCAAGGGAAGCCATTCTTGAAATATGCCGCGAGAAGGGTTGTAAAACCCTGGTAAAGAGTAAAAGCATGGTAACGGAAGAGATCCGGCTAAATGAGTTCCTGGAAAAACATCATATCGAAAGTGTGGAAACTGACCTGGGAGAATACATTCAGCAACTGGATGGTGAATCTCCCTATCATATTGTTACTCCTGCCATGCATAAAAGCAAGGAAGATGTAGCCAAATTATTTGCTGAAAAACTGGGAACTGACCCGAAACTGAATCCGGAACAGTTAACGCTTGAAGCAAGGGCAAGACTCAGAGAAAAATATATCCAGGCAGAAGTGGGGGTAACCGGTGCAAATTTCCTGATTAGTGATATTGGGGGGGTAGCGGTAACAGAAAACGAAGGAAATGCCCGGCTGAGTTGTGCCTGGCCTTCCACGCATATTGTGGTTGTGGGAATTGAAAAAATGATCCCATCCATGCAGGACCTGGGACTTTTCTGGCCACTGCTTGCAACCTACGGAACAGGTCAGTGGGTGACTGTATATAACAGTATTATCAGCGGACCCCGTCAACCAGGGGAAACAGACGGGCCAAAGGAAATGATTGTTATACTGCTGGATAATGGTCGTACAAATCTGCTTGCCAATCCGAAAACGAGGGAGAGTTTGTATTGCATTCGATGCGGTGCCTGTTTAAATGCCTGTCCGGTTTATAAAAATGTTGGCGGACATACCTACAGTACAACTTATAGCGGTCCTATTGGCAGTGTGATTACACCACATTTACGCGATCTGAATGATTGGAAACACCTTAGCCATGCATCCTCCCTTTGTGGGAATTGTACAGAGGTTTGTTCAGTTAAGATCAACCTGCACGAATTGCTCCTGGAGAACAGGGCAGAAGCAGTAAGGGAAGGGTATAGTCCCTTTATTGAACGTGTAGCCTGGAAAGGTTGGAAAATTGCGATGCTGCAGCGGAAATGGATGAATAAAGGAAAGGCAGGAATGAAAGACTGGGTGGTGAACAAGCTGGTGAAGGGCTGGAATACCCATCGGGCAGATTTACATTTCCCCGAAAAGTCCTTCAACCAACTGTGGCGCGATAAACACCCTGCTAACTGATATGCTGGTATATTGCCCTAACCCTTCACCCCGACTCGCTTATGTGCTGGATTTTATCAGTGATGAAATACTGATGGATAGGGCTGTGATCAGTCAGGATAGTAATACTTTCCTGCATTTTGAAGGCGTTCGGATCAATTACAGCGAAGAGGATTTTGAAGGGTTGTACCATACGATTCGTCCGCACACCCTGCTCCGGGAAACGGGCATTGCAGTTCAGGAAATTGAAATGGGACGCTGGAAGAGTTTGCCGGTTTTCTTTTGCAGCAGGGAGGGTGGATTAGGTTTTGATCTGTTTGCAGCCATCTTTTATTTACTCTCCCGATATGAAGAATATCTTCCGCATGAAAAGGATCAGTATGGAAGATTTTCACACAGGGCTTCTCTGGCATTCAAAGAAGGATTTCTGGATCGCCCCCTGATCAATGAATGGCTGATGGCCTGGAAGGAAGAAATGCTGGCAATATTTCCTGAAGCCGTTTTTAAGCGAAGAAGTTATCGTTTTATACCAACTTATGATATTGATATGCTCTACAGCTATCGGGGCAAGGGCTGGTTTCGTAATATGGGAGGAGCTGTTCGTTCTTTATTTCAGGGGAATTTCAAACAGGCAATTGAAAGATGGAACGTATTAAGAGGGAAGCAAAAAGATCCGTTTGATGCCTATGAATGGCTGGATGCCCTTCATCTGTATTGCAGGGTGAAACCAATTTATTTTTTTCTGGTGGCACAGAAGCAGGTCGGATTTGACAAAAACATATCAACGTCGTTTAAACCATTCCAGGAACTGATTAATTATTACGCTTCGGTATATAAAATCGGATTGCATCCATCCTGGCAAAGCAGCGTTGAAGATGGGAATACTATTTTAAAAGAAGAGAAAGAATGGCTGGAAGCGGTATCGGATATTACTATAGAAAAAAGTCGCCAGCATTTTATCAAATTCAGTTTACCCGGTGGTTACCAACGGCTACTTGATGCTGGTATTGAAAAAGATTATTCCATGGGATATGGAACAACCAATGGTTTCCGGGCCTCTGTTGCATCTTCTTTCTACTGGTTTAACCTGGAAACCAATTCTCCTACTCTCCTGCGTATCTATCCATTCTGTTTCATGGAGGTCAATTCCATATTTATGCAGAAGCTGAGCCCGCAGCAGGCCTACACTGAACTCATGAAATATTATGTGGCAGTAAAAAAGGTGCAGGGTGTATTCATAACGATCTGGCATAATAATTATTTGGGAACGGATCCGCAATATGCCGGCTGGCGCAACCTGTACGAGATATTTATGAAAGAAGATGCTTACTGGGACGCAGCCGGTTGATCTGCCACTATTTGTTTTTTTCTGAAAGCTTCATTTACCAGGTAAACACCGATTAATGCTACTACTCCACCAACCAGGATAAAGGCGTTGAGTTTTTCATCAAAGAGCCAGGTGCCAAGTAAGAGCGCCACTATGGGGTTTATATAGGCATAGATCGAAACCTGTTCTGTGGGAAGGTGCTGCAATGCATAGAGATATGCCATAAATGCCAGTACAGAACCTGCTACTGCCAGGTAGATGATTGCGATCCAGGAAGGGAGAGGAATTTCTGTTATTGGAATATGTTCACCTGTTATGCGGGTCACACCAAATAAGGCGATACCTGAAATCATCATTTGTAACCCGATGGAGAAATAAGGATTGAATCCCAGCACCTGCTTCTTGGTGTACAGGGTAGCAAAGGCCCAGCTTAGGGTACCCATTACCGATAGAAAGATGCCAAATCTGAATTCAGGGATTAGAAAATCAGCCAGGTGATCATAAAAGATGATACAGATGCCAGCAAATCCCAGCAGGAAACCTATGATTGATTTGGCAGTGAGTCTGGAGTTGCCCCCAATCAGTGCAATAACAACCAGCCAGAGTGGGAATACTGCTCCGATAATGGCACCTAATCCGCTTGAGATGTATTTTACACCCCAGGTAGAAAAGCTGTTGCTAAGAAAAAAATTGAGAAAACTTAGCGTCAGGATAGGCCACCATTCCTTTCCCCGCGGGAAGGCGCGGCCTTTGGCCATAAAGAATCCAATATAAAGTGCTCCCCCAAGCACCTGGCGAATACTGGCGAGTTGAAGTGCGGGCATGTATTTTACACCTGCCTTTGAGCCGACCCAGGTAGTACCCCACAAAAAGCTGACAGCAGCCAGCGCAAATAATGCTTTGGCATGTGTTCCTCTTTTCCGGAGGGTTAAAGGATTCATGGAGGCCAGCAGCTTTGCCAAACAGCCCTCGCTTTTCGTTTAATGTTTGAAATGACGCATGCCGGTCATCACCAGTGCGAGCTGGTGTTGCTGGCAATATTCTACAGAGTCTTTATCACGGATGGATCCACCGGGCTGAATGAATGCTTCTATACCGGCTTCATGACCCATCTGTACGCAATCGTTGAAGGGAAAGAAGGCATCACTTGCCAGCACCGCACCTTTCAAATCAAAAGCAAACTGTTTAGACTTTTCAATAGCCTGACGCAGTGCATCAATCCGGCTGGTTTGACCACATCCCTTTCCAATCAGTTGCTTGTTTTTCACCAGGGCAATTGCATTACTTTTCAGGTGTTTGCAAACGAGGTTGGCAAATTCAAGATCTGCTTTTTCTGAATCGGTAGTAACGCGACCACCGGCTTCTTCCCATTTTTCGTAATTCCCTTCATCCTGCTGTTGTACCAGCACTCCGTTCAGCATTGATTTGTATTGGTAAGAACTGCTCACCGATTGTTTTTGCTGCAGGAGAATTCTGTTTTTCTTCGATTTCAGAATATCTAATGCAGCTGGTTCAAATTGCGGAGCTATTAATACTTCAAAGAAGATTTCGTTGATAGCGTTTGCAGTAGAACTGTCGATCGTTCCATTACATACCAGCACACCGCCAAAAGCACTTTCCGGATCACCTGCCAGTGCCGCATCCCATGCCTGCTTAACGGATGCTCTTGCAGCAATGCCGCATACATTGGTATGTTTGATAATGGCAAACGTATGCTCCGGTTGTGCAGTAGCGTTAGCGTCAAATTCGCGGATCAGCTGAACGGCGGCATCCACGTCCACCAGGTTGTTATAGGAAAGTTCTTTACCATTGAGCTGGGTGAAAAGCGTATCCAGTTGGCCATAGAAAATACCCTGTTGATGCGGGTTTTCACCATAGCGCATGATTTTTGGTGAGGGTATGGAAGCGAGGAAATAGTTATCCTGTTTGGGAGTGAAGTATTGTGAGATAGCTACATCATAATGCGCACAAACCTCAAATGCTTTTGCTGCGAAATGTTTGCGTTGTTCAAGTGTGGTGCTGCCGTTCTGATCTCTTAATATGTTTTCCAGCAGACTGTAATCCTGTTTGGAAGCGATCACCACTACGTCTTTATGATTTTTCGCTGCCGCGCGGATCATGGATGGTCCACCGACATCAATTTTTTCAATAATAGCCTGCTCATCGCTGGTATTGGCTACGGTTTCTTCAAAGGGATAGAGATCTACAATAACGAGGTCCAGTTCCGGAATTTCAAATTCTTTCATTTCGCTCAGATCCTGCTCATTGGCTCTTCTGCCCAGAATACCTCCGAATACTTTAGGGTGCAGGGTTTTTACCCGTCCGCCTAAAATGGAAGGATAAGAAGTAACAGATTCCACAGGAACACAGGGAAGATTAAGTTTTTCAATGAATTGCTGGGTGCCACCGGTTGAATAAATCGTTACTCCCTGTTCGTGCAGGAGTTGTACCAGGGGTTCTAAGCCGTCTTTGTAAAAAACGGAAATCAATGCAGACTGGATCTTCTTGTTCATACCAAGGAATTATCAGTTAAAAGATGGGCAAGCAAAACTTCGACAGAAGGCGCAAAGCTACGGTTTCGAATTCATTTTTCCGGTATGGGATTGGGAGGAATGGTTGAAAGGGATTGACAAAACGCACCTTCCTGCCAGGTTGAATGGACCCGGTAGCCGGCCCTTGAGAGTGCTGAATGCCATTGGGCTGCCCGCGACTCAGGTACAGATCCATCTATCAGAAGAATAGTGTTTGAGCTGGGATTATTTAACAGGTCCTCAATGGAGCTGATCTGTCTGCTCAGAAGCAGATAATCCGGATTGAGTTGAATGTAATTTGCCATTTCATTATTGTTCCGGGGTAGAAAAAAGGACTTGTTACGAAAGGTTAGAAAACTGACAGTTGAATATTGACTGGATCTGATGCCAAGGTAGCGGCGGGTATCGTCCAAAGTTCTGTGACCAGTGGGGGAATATCGATTCAGGTAGAAATGGGCAGTGGTTCCGGTGATGATGGTCAGGATGGATTTACCCGGCAGATGATGGATCAGCAGTAGTTCCTGTTTTTCCTGTTTCAATTTTTGGAGCAGGCTAACTGTCTGAAAACCTGTGAGCAGCAGTAGAGATAGAAGGAGTAAGCCCTGCTTCCGTGTTTTAATCCATACGGTTAAAACGATCAATAGGAGGTACGCAAGAAGTACCTGGTGATTCGTCCAGTTGAGATCGCGGACAAGTGCTCCAGGCAGGAGACTGATTTGCTCTATTCCAAGGTTCATCCATTCAATCAGTTTTCCTGTGAATTTGCCAAGCAGCGGGAGTGGCAATCCGAGGGCCTCTGTGATCCAGATGGCAAGGGTCGCAATAAGGGCCAAACTGGATAAGGGCACGGCAATCAGGTTGGCGGGCAGGAAATAAACGGGCAGTTGATGAAAAAGAAGGATGCAAAGCGGAATGGTCAGGATCTGGGCAGCCATCGTTACGGCAGATAATTCCCAGGTTGATTTCAGGAGTGGATGCTGAAAATGCAGGAGCTTTGACCATCCTTTTTGATAGAGTACAATGCTAAGCAGGGCCGCAAAGGATAATAAAAATCCCGCATCCCAAAGCCAGTTAGGATCAATTAGCAGAAGTATAAAAGCTGTCAGCGATATGGACTGGATGGTGCCAACCGGCTTGCGGAGCAATTTGGCAAAAAGTATAAAACTGAACATGGAGGCGGCACGGATTATGGATCCGGCACTGCCTGCCACTGCGGCAAAAAACCAGGTAAATGCAACCACCAGTAAAAACTTAATCCATTTGGTGAATGGGTATCTGCTTTCTGGGAAAACCAGGATTCGCTGAAGAATCAAAAAAATGAGTCCGAGATGCATACCTGATACGGCAATCACATGAACCACCCCGGTTTTGGAATAGGTATCCAGCAGAGTCCTGTCTACCTCCTCGCGATAACCGATCAGCAACGCTTTTGCCAGTTGGTTGTGTGGACCAGGAATGGAAGCATCCATTGCTTCAAGTGCTGTTTTTTGTGCACTTGTCAGCCATTTGCGATAGCGGTTTTCATAGGCAGGAGGAAATTCAACCAGCTGGCTGCTGTCGATGTAGAACTGATGGAAAATATTTTTTTTCTGGTTGTAGAGAGCGAAATCAAAGCTGCCTGGATTTCGACTCGGTATCAGCTTCTTCAGGCGATCGGCAGGTAAAAGATAGAGCGCACCTGGTCGGATAAGACTTGCCTTATCCCTGTGCAGGTATAAAAGAAATCGCCCTCTTTCGTATTGGCTTTTTCCCTGTTTGGTTATGACAGATTTAACCAGCATGGTGAAGCGCGCTGATTTGATTCCCAATGAAGGAAGTGCTTCTGCTTCCGCTACGAGCACAACTTTTTGGTCAGGGTCATGTCCGATCCAGTTGGGAAAATGCCTGATATCAGCAAGGAGAAAGCTGGTCCAGCCCAGCGACAGTAAAAAAAAATGCAGGCAACAACCAAACAAAAGGTTGATAGCCTGCACCTGTTTTTTTATGAGAAGGTGGAGAATGCAGCAGCCTGAAAATAAAACTAAGGTTGCAGCGGTGCTGAGTTGTTTGCTATGGGGTAGCCAACTTTCACCCACCCCGATACCACCAATAAAGGGTAAAACCAGCCGGATAAAGGGGGCTGCCATCCAGGGAGCTGCATCTTTTTGCATAGCTGTTGATCTCCCTGAAAACTAGTGCCCGTCTGGTTTCCCTGCAAGGGTTTTTTAACCCTGATTGCTTGTCTGTTTAGTTCATGTTGAATGACAGTTCCCTCAAACTTACTTCACGTCTTACTTTGGGAAGTTTGGCAAGTGGATCTTTTTCCTCATCCCGGTAACCGAGCGCCAGGAGGAGTACGGCATTGGTGCCATTTTCATCCAGCCCCAGGATTTCATTTACTTTTTCTGGATTAAAACCTTCCATCGGTGTACTGTCAATTTTTTCAAGGGCGGCTGCCGCTGTGGCATATCCTAGCGCGATATAAGCTTGTCGCGCATTCCAATGAAATAATTCGGCAGCTGATTTTTGCTCAATATTGGAGAGGATCATGTTTTTAAATCCGTCAAGGGATTCGATGGGAACCTGCCGAATCCGGGCCATCTGATCAATATAAGCTTCCACCTGGTCTTTGGTAATGTTTTTCCAGGCTGCGAAAACCAGCAGGGCACCACTTTCTGTAATGGCAGGCTGGTTGTAGGCTGCGGGTGCAAGTTTTTCTCTTAACTCAGGATCCTCAATAACCAGTACTTCAAAAGGTTGAAGTCCGAGTGAACTGGGTGCCAATTTAATTGCTTCCAGTATGTTTTGAAGTTTAGTTTCCGGTACTGGTTCTCCATTGTATCGCTTGGTGGCATAACGCCAGTTGAGCTGTTCCAGGTAATGCATAGTGTGTGTTTGGTGTTATTAATTGTATAACAATGTTCAAACATTATTCCAAACAAAACCCTGCTGCCAAGATTGCAGTTTCTCCACCGGTCGGGTGCCACCGGTCGGGTGCCACCCGACCGGTGGAGAAAAAAATCCCCTGGGCCGGTTGGCGCAGGGGATTGAGTATTTAAAGTACTGCTTTTTATTTGCTGAGATACATGGAGCGGTCTTTGTATAACTGCCGGAAATAAGGATCACGGAGGTCTTTTACAAAGCGGATGGCCTCGCCGGTACTTTTCATTTCCGGACCGAGTTCTTTATTCACACCGGGGAATTTGTTAAAGCTGAACACCGGTTCCTTGATCGCAAAACCTTTCAGTTTTTTCTCGAATTTGAAATCAGTGAGTTTGTTAACGCCCAGCATTACTTTGGTAGCGATATTCAGGTAAGGGATCTGATAGGCTTTCGCGATGAATGGAGTAGTACGGGAAGCACGTGGGTTCGCTTCGATCACGTACACTTTTCCATCCTTAATGGCGAATTGAATATTGATCAGTCCTTTAATATTTAAAGCTCTTGCAATTTTCTCCGAATAATATTCCAGGGTGGTTACTTCAAGTGGAGTCAGATTGAAAGCCGGCAATACTGCATTGGAGTCTCCGGAATGAATACCTGCCGGTTCGATATGTTCCATTACACCCATCACATGGAAATTTTCACCGTCAAATATGGCATCCACTTCCGCTTCCTGGCAGCGATCCAGGAAATGGTCGATCAGGATCTTGTTACCTGGGATATGTTTCAGCAGGCTGACTACCGCTTTTTCCACTTCTTCATCGTTGATTACGATCCGCATTCTTTGTCCGCCTAATACATAGGATGGGCGAACCAATACAGGGTATCCAACTCGATTGGCAACTTCAACCGCTTCATCCACATCGAAGGCTGTACCGTAATCAGGATAAGGAATTCCCAACTCTTTCAGCATATCGCTGAAGCGGCCGCGGTCTTCCGCGATATCCATGTTATCAAAGGAGGTTCCTATGATCCGGATTCCTTTTTCGTTTAAGCGTTGTGCAAGTTTGAGAGCAGTTTGTCCTCCTAACTGTACGATTACGCCTTCAGGCTTTTCATGTTCAATGATTTCCCAGAGATGTTCCCAGAATACCGGCTCGAAATATAACTTGTCTGCGATGTCGAAATCAGTTGAAACGGTTTCCGGATTACAGTTTACCATGATGGCTTCGTAACCGGATTCCTTGATCGCAAGGAGCCCATGTACACAGCAGTAATCGAATTCAATGCCCTGTCCGATTCTGTTGGGACCAGAACCCAGTACCACGACCTTTTTCTTTTCGGTGATCTTACTTTCGTTTTCACCGCCTTCTTCGAAAGTGGAATAGAAATAAGGTGTTTTTGCTTCGAATTCCGCGGAGCAGGTATCTACCATTTTGTAAACCCTGCGAATACCGGCTTCTTTACGTTTTGCGTAGAGCTCGTCTTCATGACCATCCTGCATGATGCGGCAGATCTGATCGTCGCTGAAGCCATGGATTTTTGCTTCCCGGATCAGTTCCACCGGAATGGTGGCCAGTTTATATTTGGCGATTTCTTTTTCGAGGTTTACAATCTTCTGAATTTCGTAGAGGAACCAGCGATCGATACCATTCGTCACTTTTGAAATGGTATTGATGCTAACACCCAGCATCAGGGCATCTTTGATTCGGAAGATGCGATCCCATTTCGGGGTTTTGATATATTCAATCAGTTCTTCGGCGTGCATCTGGCTTTTGCCATAATAACCGAGCCCCACTGCATTGTTCTCCAGGCTCTGGCAGGCTTTCTGTACGGCTTCGGTAAAACTGCGACCAATACCCATCACTTCACCTACACTTTTCATCTGTAAGCCGAGTGTATCGTTGGCGCCCTTGAATTTGTCAAAGTTCCAGCGCGGAATTTTCACAATCACATAATCCAGCGCGGGTTCGAAATAGGCAGAAGTGCTTTTGGTGATCTGGTTTTCCAGCTCATCCAGGGTATATCCGATAGCCAGTTTGGCAGCGATTTTCGCAATAGGATAACCCGTTGCCTTTGAAGCCAGTGCGGATGACCGGCTTACACGAGGATTGATTTCAATCGCGATGATTTCTTCCGTCGCGGGGTTCAGTGCGAATTGCACGTTACAACCTCCGGCGAAATTACCCAGGTCGCGCATCATGTTAATGGCGGTATTGCGCATCAGCTGGAATGCCGTATCGGAGAGTGTCATCGCGGGAGCCACGGTAATAGAATCCCCGGTGTGTACACCCATAGGATCAAAATTTTCCACGGTACAGATGATCACCACATTATCATTGGCATCCCGGAGTAGTTCAAGCTCAAATTCTTTCCAACCGAGAACAGCCTGTTCAACCAGTACTTCGTGTATGGGGGATGCCTGCAGTCCACGATTAAGCGCTTCATCCAGGTCGTCCTTGTCATGGACGAAACCTCCTCCTGTACCACCCAGGGTGAAGGAGGGGCGGATTACGAGGGGAAAACCGATCTGTTGTGCAAACTCTTTTCCTTCCAGGAAGCTGTTTGCAGTTTTAGCAGTTGCTACCGGTACTCCGAGTTCGATCATCCATTGACGGAATTTTTCACGGTCTTCGGCTTTGTCAATCGCTTTAATATCAACACCGATCAGGCGCACTCCATATTTTTCCCAGATTCCGAGATCCTCAGCTTCCTTGGCCAGGTTGAGCGCTGTTTGTCCGCCCATTGTGGGCAGCACCGCATCAATCTGGTTTTCTTCCAGGATCTGTTCAATACTTTCAACTGTCAATGGCAGGAGGTATACCCGGTCGGCCATCATGGGATCGGTCATGATCGTAGCAGGGTTGCTGTTAATCAGAATCACCTTGATCCCTTCTTCGCGTAAACTACGTGCAGCCTGGGTTCCGGAATAATCGAATTCGCAGGCTTGTCCGATGATAATGGGTCCTGAACCGATGATCAGAACAGATTTGATGGAATTGTCTTTTGGCATGGTTGCGGAAAAATAAATTGCGCAAAACTACGGCCCGGGAAGCAATTTTCCCCGATTTATTTTACCCGACCGGTGCCACCCGACCGGTGCCACCGGTCGGGTGAGGGGAGAAGGCACAAAAAAAAGGCCCTCACCGAAGTGAAGGCCTGCTTTTATGCTGATGAGGTGCATTAACTATTGTGATATGCTGCCATCTCGATGTCATCCAGCAAAACCTTCCCTTTGCGCACTTCCGCCTTGCGGACCGCACGGGATTGTTTTTCATCCTGCTTACTCAGGACCTTAAACATCCATTTCTGGCGGGCCTCCTGACCTTTAAAAGCCCCGATCAGGGATCCTACTACCATTACCACCATCACTACTGCTTTTTGTTGGAATCTTTTCATACCATACTATTTAACCTTTATAAAACTGCTGCCAGTCAAGCCTCTCTGTAAAGACACTTAAATAACAACAAACGCTGTTCCATGTTTGCAAAAGCCATACCTAATCCTGTTATTTATTTTTATTTAACAAGTTGTTTAAACAACTAAAATTTTCACCGCTTTCTTTCACCCTCTTCCATTCCACCTTTCTTCCCTCTTCCCGTCTTCCCTGCTTATCTTTGCCGCTCCAACAAAAAACAGCTGATGATTCGACTTACCCTCATGGCTCTTTTCGTAAGCAGTTTGGTACGGGCCCAGTTTCCAATTAGTCCGGATTACCCTAAAGGTTATTTCAGCAATCCGCTCTCCATTCCCATCAGTTTGAGTGGGAATTTCGGTGAACTCCGTCCCAATCACTATCATATGGGGCTGGATCTTAAAACCGAACGCCGGGAAAACCTAAAAGTTTTTGCTTCGGCCGAGGGTTATATCAGTCGTATTAAAGTAGAAGCAGGCGGATTTGGAAGAGCTATTTATGTAAATCATCCGAATGGACTAACAACTGTTTATTGTCACCTGAACGATTTTTTTCCGGAATTGGAAAAATGGGTGAAAGAGCTTCAATACAGGAAAGAATCCTGGTATCTTAATGATGAGGTTCCTGCAGACAGGTTTCCTGTAAAAAAAGGTCAGTTTCTGGCTTACAGTGGAAATACGGGTGGGTCTCAGGCTCCGCACCTTCATTTTGAAATCAGAAGAACATCGGATGAGGTTAATCTGAATCCGATGCTGTTTGGTTTTCCTGTAGCCGATCATACCAAACCCACTATTCTTCGGGTAGCCATTTACGATAGAACCAAATCCATTTACGAACAGTCACCGAGATTGGTACCGGTTGTGAACAAAGGAAATGGTGAATACAGTACTGCCCTGCAAATAGTGGGTACGCCTAAAGTAAGCCTTGCGATTACTACCTATGACACCCATGACGGTTCTTCCAATCTTAACGGCGTTTATGAAGCAGTTCTGTTCGATGAACATCAAGCGATAACAGGATTCAGGATGAATGAGATCAGTTATGAGGCAACCCGCTATCTGAATGCCCATATCGATTACAAAACCAAACAGGGTGGCGGGGCCTACCTGCAGCACCTGAGTGAGTTACCGGGTTACATCAATTCAATATATACCAGATTTAATGGCGATGGGGTAGTGGATGTTGAAGACGGACTGATACATGAATTGTCCATCGTGGTTAAAGATGCATATGGTAACGCAAGCAGGGTAAAAGTGCCTGTAAAATACAATGGAACGCCGCCATCAAAACTAACGTTGCCGGGTAAACGATTCTACCCAATGATGGTTGATATTCATGAATCAGAAGATTGTGAATTCATCATTGGAGAAAGGACCCTTTATGATTCTGTCAGCCTGGTACACAGAAAACAACCGGCAATAGGAGCGGGTGTGGTTTCCTCCGTTCATACAATTGGAACTCCTTCCATTCCCCTGCAGGATGCCATGATGGTACGAATCCGGTTAACTGAATCCCTTACGGATGATCAGAAATCCCGGGTAATTATGCAACGCGTTTCGGGTACCCGTAAAGAAGTTCAAAAAGTAAGTTGGGAAGAGGACTGGGCGCTTGCCGGATTTCGTGAATTTGGTTCCTTTCAACTGGTTCTTGATACAACAGCGCCTGAAATCATTCCGGTTGGATTTAAAGACGGCTCCAACCTTTCCACGGCATCCCGTGTTGTATTCACTGTTAAGGATGATTTTGGTAAATGGAAAGTACTAAGGACAGAACTGGATGGTAAATGGATCCGTTTTACCAATGATAAGGGTAAAAATTTCATTTATGTTTTTGATGAACACTGTCCACCTGGTGATCATGAATTTAGAATTGTTGCGGTTGATGAAGCGGGAAATGAAAAGGAAGTGAAGTGGAGGATAAGGAGGTAAGGAGAGGGAGACAAAGGAGACAAAGGAGACAAAAGAATAAACTATGAATAAATTGGAGGCGGGCGTTAAGGCTCCGGCATTTAGTGGTAAGGATCAGGATGGGAATACCGTAAAGCTTTCTGATTATAAAGGTAAAAAAGTAGCCCTCTATTTTTATCCACAGGATATGACCCCTACCTGTACCGTGCAGGCCTGCAATCTGCGGGATAATTACAGCCTGCTCCAGGCGAATGACATACAGGTAATCGGCATTTCACCGGATGAAATCAACAGTCATAAGAAATTCGAAGAGCGGCACCAATTGCCTTTCCCGCTTATCGCAGATCCCAAACATACCATTATCGAAAAATTTGGTGTGTGGGGGGAGAAGCAATTATACGGCCGCAAATACATGGGACTGCACCGAACCACTTTTCTGATCAATGAAAAAGGGCTAATCGAAAAAGTGTTTCTGAAGCCGAAGAGCAAGCAGCACGCAGAGGAGATTCTGGCGTTCTGGCTTTCAGCCGGCTAATCTGTGTGGCAGATAAAAGTGTGATTGATTATTAAAAAACTATACTTTTAAACAGGTAGAAGTTCTTCTTCATAAATTGTAAGCAAGCGGAGCGTGGTGATGTTTTCACAACTGGTTAACGGCTTCTGGAATTTTTGAACAATTATTCAAACCATAAACCAATCCAACATGAAACTTCCAATTGCTCTCTGCCTGGGGCTGATGGTAGGTTACAATTTTCTTTCCGCACCATCAGATGTACCAGGCCCTAAAAGTTCACCTGAATCAGTTCCTGTTTATTGCGCTCCCTCATTGGATCTAACCAAACTTAGCGATGATCACGGGCCATTAATTAAAGCGTTTAAACTGGTTCATTTTCCTGTTACATCGAAGGTGGATTCTGTACAACTCTATTTTGATCAGGGTATCAGTCAGCTATATGCGTTTAATCATGGGGAGGCCGGTCGTTCCTTTAAAACAGCCATCGGGCTGGATCCTTCCGCACCTATGCCGTATTGGGGTATGGCAATGGTATTGGGACCAAATTACAATGCTGCGCTGAATCCTGCCGCGCTGAAAGATATTAATGCTGCTATTGAAAATGCTAAAGCCAGGTCGGGATCAGCAACGGCGGTTGAAAAAGGACTCATTGAAGCGCTTGACCTTCGTTTTCCTGAAGAACAGGTTGATGATCTCACATCTTATAACGAAGCCTATTCGGCCGCGATGAAAAATTTGCATGAAGCTAATCCTACAAATGCGGAGGTGGCGGCACTGTATATTGATGCCTTAATGAATGAACATCCCTGGAATTTCTGGTTAAAAGATGGAACCGCTCAACCCTGGACAGCAAATACAGTTTCAGTCATTGAATCGGTATTAAAAAAATGGCCAGCGCACCCCGGTGCCATGCATTATTATATTCATATTACAGAAGCTTCCAGGCAGGCAGAAAAAGCACTGCCGTATGCCGACCGCCTGGCCGAATTAGTGAAAGGCAACGGACATCTCGTACATATGCCTTCTCATACTTATATCCGTACAGGCGATTACCATAAAGGTGTACTTGCAAATGAAGCAGCTGCCGCATCAGATAGTGTTTATATCAGCCAGTGCAGAGCACAGGGATATTATCCCATGATGTTATACCCTCATAATCTTCATTTTTTAGCAGCCTGTGCTTTTCTGGAAGGAAATTCAAAAAAAGCGATCGATGCTGCATGGGCCGTTTCAAGCAAGACTGATAAAAAAAATTTGTCAGAAAGCATTACTGTTCAGCATTTCTATAGCATTCCCTACTATGTTCTCGTACAACTTGAAAAATGGGACGAGATTCTTCGGTTACCCATGCCCGGTGAATCGCTGAAATATCCCAAAGCGATCTGGCATTATGCAAGAGGCCTGGCATTTGCAGGGAATTCTGACTATAAAAATGCAGGTAATGAATTGAAAGAGCTGGAAAAAATAACCGCTGAGGGTACGTTAAAAGAGTCGATGATCTGGGATTTGAATTCAGCACAACAGTTGGTGAATATGGCAGGACATGTTTTAAAAGGTGAACTGCATGCCCGTCAGGGTAAAGTAGAAGAAGGCATTCAGCAATTCAGCGAAGCAGTAAAACTGGAAGACCAGTTGAATTACAATGAACCTCCCGACTGGTTTTTTTCCAACCGCCTGCGTTTAGGTAACTGGCTTATAAAGTCCGGACAGTTTGAAGCTGCTGAAAAATTGTACCGGGAAGACCTGGAAACCTTCCCTGAAAATGGATGGGCGTTACACGGACTTCAAAAAGCACTTTCGGGCCAGGGGAAAACGGCTTCAGCAACTGAAGTGCAATCCCGCTTCAGGAAAGCCTGGCAGTGGGCGGATATCACACTAAAATAATTTTTGACAGGTGCAGGTCAGATGTACCTACAATGTATTAACATCGTGGTTTCATATGACTGGCACCTTTCATATTAAAGAGAATTCTTTTTGGGCAAAACTTGCGGCAAAACGGATGAAGTCGTATAAGATGGCCATGGTTCTTGGCAAAACTGTCCATCTCTACAATACAGATCATCGGGAATTTTTAACCAATAAACGCTGGTTGCGTCACGAACTCGCTCATATCCGCCAATTCCGGCAATATGGATGGTTTCGATTCCTTTTTCTTTACCTGGTGGAGTTCATTCGAAAAGGTTATTATATGAATCGTTTTGAGGTTGAGGCCCGCGAAGCAGAGCAGGATCCGTTTCTTGAAGACCAATATGCTTTCAAACCGAACGATGGCCAACGGGAAAGGGGGGCCTGATCAAATCCATTCCACTTCGCCAACCCTAAACCGCCGGTCTATAGTATCGCGGGTCAATAATTCTCCGTTTGCATCTACACCAAGCACGAGACTCTCAAATACTATGGCATTTTTCCGGAAACGACAGATTTCTCCCTTCCCGTATAAATGTTCCTGATAGTCTGAGTGTAAAATCGATTTCTTATCTCCTGCCAACTGCTGCCACCGAAACTCCAGGCTTGTAAAAAGTTTCCGGGTCTCTTCCATTAAATCGTAGGTTTTACCAGTAATCTGCCGGAGAGAAACCGGTTTTCGCCCCGTATCTTCAAATACCACCTGGTTCACATTGATGCCAAGACCAACTACAGAAAACTGCCATTCTGAACCCGACCATTTGTTCTCAATCAGGATGCCTCCTGCCTTTCTGTCACGCCAATAAAGGTCATTTGGCCACTTTACCTGGGTTTCGGATCCTGTATGTTGCGCCAGCCAGTCGCGGGCTCCCAGGGCCATTGCCATACTGAGGTAAAACAGGTCCGAACTCGCCAGCCTATTGGTTTCCAGCACAATACTTACCATGATATTGGTTGCAGGCTCGCTGTGCCAAAGCTTACCTCTTTGTCCTTTTCCGGCGGTTTGTTCCAGGGCAAACCAGGCTTCTCCGTGTTCTGCCTTGCGGGCCTGAACCTGGCCCATGGCATAGTTGTTGGAGCTGTCAACGGAGTCCAGAATTGTAAGCTTATGTCCTATAGGAGAAAGGGGCATGGGTTTGCGCAAAAGATTAGTACTTTTGATCGGGACGAATGTAGTATTTTCAGTTTTTAGTTCACTAAAAGAATAGTTTATTGGAACCATTGTCAGTTTTAGCCTCACGTCAACGCAGTAGTGTGACTCGCCTTACCAAAAATTCCAAGATCCTGACCACCATCATCAAGGCTATCCAGGATAAAAAGGGAGAAAATATTGTTTCCCTGGATCTCAGAAAGATTCATGAAGCTGTTGCCGATTTCTTTGTGATATGTGAGGCCAGCACAAACACGCAGGTAAAAGCCATTGCCGATTCCGTTGAACACTTAGTAAAAGAAACTATTGGAGAAGCACCCTACCGGCATGAAGGTCAGCAATCAGCACAGTGGATATTAATCGATTATGTGAATGTGGTGGTTCATGTTATGCAACCTGAAACCCGCCGCTTTTACAAACTGGAAGAAATGTGGAGCGATGCACCAATGACCAGCTACGAGTCATAAGTTTAACCACTTCAACTGAACAAAGAAGGCACACAAGTATTAAATACCTATAGTTATCTAAATATGTCACAAGAAGATCTGAAATCAAACGACAGGGGAGGATTCAACCGGATGAGGCCGAGAATGGATGGAGGTGGAAATGATCCGCGCAGAGGACCCCGTTTTAATATTTACTGGGTATGGGGCGCACTGGCGGTAATCCTGTTAGGATTTAACCTGTTCAGTTCCTTTACTCCGGATGCCAAACGCATCAATTTCGATGTGTTCAAGGAAATGCTGGCTAAAGGTGATGTTGCCAAGATCGAGTTGATCAGCAATAAGAACCTGGTTCGGGTTTACATCAAACCCGATAGTTTGAATAAACCTTTTTACAAGGATAAACTACCTAAAGGATTTAACGCTGCACTAAGCGATAAAGCCCCACAATTCGAATTTACCATCGCTAAGCCGGAAATCTTTACCGACGACCTGCGTGACTTTTATACCAAAAACCCGCAGGTGAATGAAGTGCCCCGTTACGATGAAACGGAAGGCGACTGGCTGGCTCCTATCTTCCAATTTGTTCTGCCGATTTTCATCATCGTACTTATCTGGGTGCTGCTGATGCGGAAAATGGGTGGGGGCGCCGGAGGCGGTGCTGGTCCGGGTGGTATTTTCAATATTGGAAAATCCAAGGCCCAGCTATTCGATAAGGGCACCAAAGTAAATATTACTTTCAATGATGTTGCCGGTTTGGATGAAGCGAAGGTGGAAGTAATGGAGATCGTTGACTTCCTGAAGAATCCAAAAAAATATACCAACCTGGGAGGAAAGATACCTAAAGGTGCATTGCTGGTAGGCCCTCCGGGAACCGGTAAAACGCTGCTTGCCAAAGCCATGGCAGGTGAGGCACAGGTGCCTTTCTTCAGCCTCAGTGGTTCTGATTTCGTCGAAATGTTTGTAGGTGTGGGTGCCAGCCGGGTACGCGACCTGTTCAAGCAGGCCCGGGAAAAAGCGCCTTGTATCATTTTCATTGATGAGATTGATGCAATTGGCCGCGCACGTGGTAAAAATGCCATAATGAGCAATGATGAAAGGGAAAGTACGCTGAACCAGTTGCTCGTTGAAATGGATGGTTTCAGTGGCGAAAGCGGGATCATCGTTCTGGCCGCAACCAACCGCCCGGACGTGCTGGACACCGCACTGCTAAGACCTGGAAGATTCGATCGTCAGATTACTATCGACAAACCCGACGTAAAAGGCCGGGAAGCCATTTTCAAAGTTCACCTGAAACCCATCAAGGTTTCTGAACAGGTGGATATTCATAAACTGGCTGAACAAACGCCTGGATTTGCAGGGGCGGATATTGCCAACATCTGTAATGAAGCCGCATTGATTGCTGCCCGGAAAGGTAAGGAAGCCGTGGATATGACTGATTTCCAGGATGCAGTGGATAGAGTAATCGGAGGATTGGAGAAGAAGAATAAAATCATCTCTCCGGATGAGAAAAAAATCATTGCTTATCATGAAGCTGGTCACGCTATCTGTGGCTGGTATCTTGAACATGCCTACCCGCTGCTAAAAGTAACGATCGTGCCAAGAGGAACTGCTGCTTTAGGATACGCACAGTATACACCTAAAGAACAATACCTGTATAATACCGATCAACTACTGGATCAGATCTGTATGACATTGGGCGGAAGAGCAGCTGAAGATATTTTCTTCAATAAAATTTCTACGGGTGCACAAAATGATCTGCAGCAAATTACCAGGATCGCTTATTCAATGGTTACCGTTTATGGTATGAATGATAAAGTTGGCAACGTAAGTTTCTATGATCCACAGAATGAAAACTCCTTCACCAAGCCTTACTCTGAGGAAACTTCCAAACTTATTGATGAGGAAGTTCGCAAACTGATTGATTTGGCTTATGAGCGGACCAAGAAACTCCTTTCAGAGAAAAAACAACAGGTTGAGATTCTGGCTGAGAAACTGTTGGATAAGGAAGTACTCTTCCAGAGTGATGTGGAGCAATTGATAGGAAAGCGTCCTTATGAAGAGAAGAAAATGCTGGAAGTGGACGAGTCACCGAGTATTGCCTGATTAAAATGAAAGCGGCTACATCAAAAGAAGCAATTTTAAAAAAAATACGGAAGGCGTTGAGTGAATCAACGCCTCTTCCATTTCCTTCCAGCGAAGGGAATCAGTCTGTGTTTCAGGCAGCACCTGAAGACCTGGATCTTTTATTCGCCGAACAGTTTGGGAAATTGCAAGGCAAGTTTGTTTTTTGCCTGAATCAGCGGGAGCTGCAATTACAACTGGACCTGCTTGCCAGGCAGAAAGGTTTCCAGAAAATATACTGCCGTGAAGAAGAATTACGGCTGGGTATAACCGAGGAAGCGGTTCGTTCAGCTTTGCTGGAAGATCAATCTCCTGAAGCATTAAAGAATTGTGATGCGGCTATTACGGGCTGTGAATGCCTGGTTGCCAGAACCGGAACCATCGTACTGAGCAGCGCTCAGGCAAGTGGCCGCACATCCAGTGTATATGCTCCGGTTCATATCTGTATTGCTACTACCAGTCAGTTAGTTTACGATATAAAAGACGGCCTTCGATTATTGAAAGAAAAATATGGAAGCAGTCTTCCTTCCTTTATTAGTTTTGCCAGTGGTCCAAGCAGAACCGCCGATATTGAAAAAACCTTGGTAGTAGGGGTGCATGGTCCGAAGGAAGTTTATCTGTTTCTTGTTGATAATTCATAAACCATTATCCATGTTATTGTTTGTCTATGGTTCCCTCCGCAAAGGTTTTCATCATCCGGCTTATGCTTATATCAGTCAGCATTTTGATTTTGTATCGGATGGAAAAGTGCGCGGAGTTCTTTATGATATGGGAGAATATCCCGCAGCAGTTCCAACTACTGAGGACCGGTGGATACTGGGAGAATTATATCGGTTAAAGCCGGAAGCGGAATGGGATTGGGCCATTGCGCAGCTGGATGATTATGAAGGGGTTTCTCCGGAGGAAGGAGAACCTGCACTTTACAAAAGAGAAATGGCCAGCGTTCAAACAACTGAGGGCCAAATCAGGGAGGCCTGGATTTACTGGTTTAATGGGAGCGTTTCTGGTAAGCCACTGATCCCAAGTGGTGATGTGTTGCAATATCGGCGCGATAAGGGATAGTAGTATATTTGCGGGCATGCAACTGGAAGTTGGAAAGAAAATATATTTTATCTCAGATTTTCACCTTGGTGCGCCGGACCATGCGCAGAGTCTTATTCGTGAAAAAAAAATCGTACAGTTTCTGGACCGTATTGAGCCTGAACTGGGCCAGTTATTTATTGTAGGAGATTTATTCGATTTCTGGTACGAATACAAAACAGTGGTACCCAAAGGATATGTTCGATTGCTTGGCAAACTCGCATCACTTACGGATAAAGGCATACCTGTTCATTTCTTTGTAGGGAATCACGACATGTGGGTGGATGGATATTTTGAACAGGAACTGAATATTCCGGTCTATTACCAGGAAAAGCAGTTTGAATTCAATGGAAAAAAATTCCTGGTTGGACACGGAGACGGACTGGGACCCGGAGATCACGGTTATAAATTCATCAAAAAAGTTTTTCGGAATAAGTTTTGTCAATGGTTGTTCGGTGCCCTGCATCCCAGTTGGGGTATTGGCCTGGCTAATTATATGAGTCGTAAAAGCCGTGCAGCAACGGGTCATTCGGATGAAGTATTCCAGGGAGAAGAGAATGAATGGCTGATTCAGTATTGTAAAGCAGTGTTGCAGAAAAAAAACTTCGATTATTTTGTATTTGGTCATCGACACCTCCCGATTGACTTTAAATTGAATGACCATAGCCGTTATATTAACCTGGGAGATTGGTTACGCTATGATTCATATGCTGTTTTTGATGGCACTACATTAAGTCTCGAATATTACAAACCATGAGGAACCTGTTGCTATTGGGATTGCTTTTGTTTCAGCTTGCTGTTCGTGCAGCTGACACTCATTTCCTGAATGACAGTTTTCGATTGAAGCAGGTAGTAGGAGAGAACCTCACGGGATTTGCTGTGGATAATCTCGGTTATATGTATCTGTTAGATGCAACCGGACAGCTAAAAAAACTTTCTCCGAAAGGGGATTCCGTAAGTGTATTCAATGATGTACGACGGTTTGGAAAATTATATTCCATGGATGTTTCGAATCCGCTCAAAGTATTGTTGTTTTACAAAGATTTTGGAACCATTGTAGTATTGGACCGGTTTTTGAATAACCGCTTAACCATCGATCTGCGAAAACACCAGATTTTCCAGGCAAAAGCAATTGCTCAATCTTTCGACAATGGAGTTTGGGTATATGATGAACTGGAAGGAAGATTGAAGCGACTGGATGATAATGGCAACCTGGTTGGTGAAACGGTCGACTTCAGGGTAATTGTAGATGATGCTCCATCACCTCAGTTCATTGCGGATGCTGACAGGTTGGTTTATTTATATGATCCAGCCCGTGGCTTATTTGTACTGGATTATTTTGGGACGCTAAAAAATAAAGTGGCATTAAAGGGATGGGCTGATGTACAGGTTATCGGGAATCGTGTATTGGGGAGAAAGGGTGAAATGTTGGAAAGTTATGTTCCCGGTAGTATGGAGTTAAAGGAACAGGCTGTTCCTGAATTACTGGAAAATGCAGATAAAGTTCAGGTAAGTATCGATCATCTGTATGTTTTAAAAAAGGGCCGATTATTTATTTACAGTTTATAAATCAGATGTCAACATGAAGGATCTTTTGGATTATGTTTTCCTGGAGAATACGGTTCGTGCGTATATCATCTGCTTTGGAACTATCCTGCTTGCCATTCTTTTTAAACGCTATTTGTCAAGGGTATTGTCACGTGTTATTTTCAAAATTATAAAAAGCAGGTCCTGGAAAATTGATCAGCACTCTTTTGTAGAAAAGGTTTTCCAGCCGATGCAGGTATTTCTGATTGTATCTGTTACGATGATTGCACTTGATAATCTTCAATTTCCGGAAGTATTAAATGCCAGTATCTATCATGTTGAAATCCGGGATATTCTCGCCAGTATCAGCAAGGGTATCTGGGTTATTATATTTATCTGGTTGTTGCGTAGAATGATTGATTTTATTGCATTGCTGATGGAGCAACGAGCGAATCTGACGGAAGATCTGGCAGACAACCAGATGGTTGTTTTTTTCAAGGAATTCTTTAAAACCGTATTGGTAATTGCGGGAATTCTGCTGGTGATCCGTTTTTCCTTTAACAAAGATATCACTACCTACCTCGCCGGTCTTTCGATCGTTGCAGGTGCTCTTGCCCTTGCGGCGCGGGAAAGCCTGGAGAACCTGATCGCGTCCTTTATCATTTTTTTTGACAAGCCTTTTCATGTGGGTGATACTGTAAAAGTTCACCAGATAACGGGCACGGTTGAACGAATTGGACTTAGAAGTACAAGACTGAGAACCGATCAGAAGACCTATGTAAGCGTACCGAATAAACAGATGGTGGATAGCATAATGGATAATCTGAGTTTGCGTTCTCAGCGACGGGCCGATCTGAGGTTGGAGCTTTCTTTGAAAACATCCACTGTAAAACTGGATCATGCTGTAGCTGGCATTAAAACCATTCTGAGTCATCCTGCAATTGAGAACTATTCCTGTTTGTTGAATGATATAACAGCCAATGCATTCGTCATAACAGTTGAATACTACACCGGAATGATACCAATGGCAGAATTCAATCAGTTGAAGCAGACCATCAATCTCGAAGTATTACGGTTACTCGAAACAATGGAAATTGAACTGGCCGGCGAAACCAGAGAAGTGGTGGTAACAAATCAAATCTGAATTCAGAGATTTGCTTTCAGCTCCAGCAAAAAAGCTTTCAACTGTTGCAATTTCTGAATCACCTGAAACTGATTTTCCATTTTTTTCTTTTGGCCTTTCAGGTGTTCTTTTGCTCCCTCCAGTGTGAATTTGCGAACACGTACCAGGTGGTAAATAAGGTGCAGGAATTTTACATCTTCCGGCCGGTAGAATCTATCCCCTTTGCGGTTTTTTCGGGGCTTTAACATCGATTCAAATTCATTACTCCAGGTGCGGATCAGCGCGGGGTTCATCCTGAACATATTGGCCACATCACCAATGCTATAATACTGCTTGCTGTACAATTCTTCGTCGGGTGGAATTTCTACCAGGTCGGCCTCGGCTGCGATTTCTTTGAGGGATTTTCGTCCACGTTTGCCCGGGGTAGCAGATTTCCAGGTCTTCTCCTTTTGCTTGCGACCGGGTTTCCGACGGACCGTAATTGTTGTAGATTCCGTTGTCTCTTCGATTTTAACAGGTGCAATTACAGTTGAAGCAGGCGCTGGCAGGATGGCATCAACATCAACTGGCATAGCCGTTATTTCAGGACTTTGGGGTTCCTGGAATCCGAAATCTAATGTAATCTGTTGATATTCCTTAGCCATTGATCCATAAAGATACAATGGTCGTGCCGCAAAATGTTATTGGCTTAATCAAAACTTTGGTTGCTGGCTGCAGCCAATTTGAGCAGGCGGTCGTACTGTTCCGGAGTGAGGTCATTATAGAAGAAATATACCGGATCGAGCCGTTTTCCATTTTTATGGACTTCATAGTGCAGGTGCGGTCCGGTTGATTTTCCGGTACTGCCCACATAACCGATGATTTCTCCCCGTTTTACTCTTTGGCCCCCTTTGGCTTTAATCCGGTACATATGCCCATAAAGAGTCTCATACCCATAACCGTGGTTGATGATGACATGATTCCCATATCCGTTTCCGGTATTGCCGGCAAGTTTTACAGATCCGTTGGCAGTAGCATAAATCGGAGTACCCTGAGGTGCCGCGAAATCAAGTCCCGCATGCATTTTCACGGTTTTATAAACCGGGTCGATGCGGTACCCAAAACCGGAAGCAATTCTTCTTAGATCCGAGTTGCTGACAGGTTGAATGGCCGGAGTGGCGGCCAGGAGGATCTCTTTATTTTTAATAAATCCTTCAATATCGTCATAGGATTTATGCTGATAAGCAGCTCGTTTGATCAGGTTGTTTAAGGTGCCGACAATATCGGTGTAAAGGGCGTCTGCGTCCATCGCCTGTACGAGTAGAATCTCCTTTTGTTTTTCCATTTCCTTAACGCGTGCACTGTCGGGGATTGGACTGGCCTCAAAAATGGACCGGTAAATTTCATTGTCTCGTTTCTCCAGTTCCGTCATCTGTTGCTTCAACTTGCCCAGTTGCAGATTGAGCAGGTCGTAGTTGTCACGGGCCCGTTCATAATTCTGGCGAAGAATTTTTTCTTTGGGAGAATCCAGGTATTGAAAGGCAATCGAAACAATAATCAGGGCAGTAACCAGGGAGCCGGCAATAAATCCAAGAGCGCGCAGCAATTTCACCCGCAATGGGGTCTCAAGCTTCTCGTATCGAAGGGTCGTAGGGTTATAGTAATATTTAATTTTTTTCATATATGCCTGCACAGCCCATTTCCTTAGCTTTGCACCACTTTCGCCGGCTTTGCGCAAATATAGCAGGCGCGGCGAAAAATACGCTCAAGAATCATTCCGAATTATGTTGACAAGTGCTGAAATAAGAAAAGCTTTCCTGGATTTTTTTGCTTCCAAGGGACATATGATCGTGCCATCTGCGCCAATAGTAGTGAAAAACGACCCAACGTTGATGTTTACCAACGCAGGTATGAACCAGTTCAAGGATTATTTCCTTGGGAATAAAAAAGCGCCTTACTCAAGGGTGGCAGACACGCAGAAATGTTTGCGGGTAAGCGGAAAACACAACGATCTGGAAGAAGTAGGTGTTGATACCTATCATCACACCATGTTTGAAATGCTCGGTAACTGGAGTTTTGGTGATTATTTCAAGAAGGAGGCAATCGAATGGAGCTGGGAATTGCTTACCGAAGTTTATAAAATTCCAAAAGATCGGTTATACGTGACTGTTTTTGAGGGAGATCCCAAAGAAAACCTGCCTGCATCAACTATTGCGCTGGCAAAATGGAAAGAGCTGGTGGCAGAGGATCATATTGTGTATGGAAATAAAAAAGATAATTTCTGGGAGATGGGTGATACCGGTCCATGTGGTCCCTGCAGTGAGATCCATGTGGATTGCCGTCCGGATACTGAACGTGCCCAGGTACCAGGTCGTGATCTCGTCAACAAAGACCATCCCCAGGTAATTGAGATATGGAACAATGTATTTATTCAATACAACCGTAAGAAAGATGGTAGCCTGGAGCCACTTCCTTCTACCCATGTAGATACAGGGATGGGATTTGAGCGACTGGTTCGGGTATTGCAGGGTAAACCATCCAATTATGATACGGACGTATTTACTGGTACCATAGCGGCAACGGAGAAGATTACAGGAAAAACATATGGCTTCAGTGACAACCGCGCGGATATTGCGTTTCGGGTGATTGCGGATCATATCCGGGCTATTGGATTCACGATTGCAGACGGACAGCTGCCTTCGAATACGGGTGCAGGTTATGTGATCCGCCGGATTCTTCGCAGAGCGGTTCGTTATTACTATTCTTATCTTGATTACAAGCAACCTCTGTTATTTCAATTGATACCGGTACTCGCAAAACAATTTGAAACAGTATTCCCGGAATTACAGCAACAGCTGGATTTCGTGAGTAAAGTGGTAAAAGAAGAGGAAGAAGCTTTCTTGCGTACGCTGGAGAAAGGATTGAAAAAAATGGATGATATAATGGCTGGATCCGCTACTTCGATTGATGGTACAGCTGCCTTTGAATTATACGACACTTATGGGTTCCCGTTAGATCTTACAATGCTGATTGCACGGGAAAATAAATTAAACGTGGATGAGGCCGGATTCAGGAAGGAAATGGAGCAGCAGAAAGAAAGGAGTCGCGCTGCTACAGTGGTGGACACCGAAGACTGGGTAAACTTCCAGGAAGATCAATCCTCCGTATTTGTGGGATTTGACCAGCTGGAAGTGGAAACCAAACTGATCCGTTACCGTAAGGTAAAAGCAAAGGGAAAAGAGGCGTATCAGTTGGTTTTATCCACCACACCTTTTTATGCAGAAAGCGGTGGACAGGTGGGTGATACCGGGATACTTTCCTTTGAAGGAGAAGAGATCATTGTGGTGGATACGAAAAAGGAAAATGATCTTATCATTCATGTGGCGGAAAAATTGCCGGTGAATATTACAGGAATTGTAACTGCCAGGGTGGATGCAGGTAAGCGCCAGGAAACGGCTGTGCATCACTCCGCAACACACCTGTTGCATGCTGCATTACGGGAGGTGTTAGGTAAACATGTGGCACAGAAGGGATCCCTGGTAAATGGTAAGCAATTGCGATTCGATTTTTCGCATTTCGCAAAAGTGAATGAGGAAGAATTGGCACGGATTGAAGTGATGGTGAATGAAAAAATCCGCCAGAACTGGCCGGTAGTAATCCGGGAAATGCCCAAAGAAGAAGCAATAACCGCTGGCGCGATGGCACTTTTCGGGGAGAAATATGCTGACCTGGTGCGGGTGGTTACGATTGACCCGATGTATTCAATTGAACTATGCGGCGGAACTCATGTGAAATCAACCGGTGAGTTAGGATACTTTAAAATTGTAAGTGAATCAGCAGTGGCAGCAGGAGTGCGCAGAATGGAAGCTGTGGCCGGAGGTGCATTTGGAAACTGGTTAACAGAACAGGTGGAGCAATTGGAATTGGTGAAAACTGCGTTTAAAAATCCAAAAGAGTTATCGAAATCAGTTGAGGCTGCGCTGGCTGAAAATGCCCAGTTGAAAAAGCAATTGGAATCTCTGGAAAACCGGGCCCTGGTTGGAATACGAAATGAGTTGCTCCGGAAAGATGAGATCATTAATGGCATAACGTTTATTGGTGATATTGTGGAAGTGGGCAATGCGGACGCGCTTAAGAAATTATGCTTCGATCTTAAAAACAACCTGAATGATTATGTGGTGGTATTAGGTGCCAATATTGGCGGCAAACCAGCTATCGCGATTTCAATTGCAGATACGGTGGTAGCTGCCCGGGGGCTCGACGCGGGTAAACTCATCAAGGAAAAAGTGGCGCCCCTGATCAAGGGTGGTGGTGGTGGTCAGAAAAACCTTGCAACCGCCGGTGGACAGGATGCCAGCAATCTGCCTGCCGTAATTGCCGCCATACGATCCCAGCTTTAAAGCTTTACCCGCTCCTGCGGTCGGGCAAATCACTTTTGATACGGAGTTACACCGGCGGCCTGGGTTCCCAGCTCACGTAACCTGGTAGGTAAATTAACATTTCCGAAATGTTTCGTAGATTGAAAACTTCTCCTATATTTGATCTACGAAAATCACCGTAAATGAAAAATAATATGAAAGCGATTCAGTTTGCAGCCGCTGGTTTAGGAATACTGATGGTTATGGCTCAGCCGGTATCTGCCCAGCAAAAGGAAAAGGAAGGACTTGGGGAATATGATCAGATCATTATAAAGAGGAAGGGGGAGAAAGGGGAGAAAGGAGACAAGGGAGACAAGGGGGACAAGGGGGGCAAGGATGTGAAGCTGACGATTGTCATAAAGGATGATAAAGTGGAGGTTAACGGCAAGCCCCTGGCGGAATTTAACAACGATGAAATAGCCATTCTTAAGAAGAATATCATTGTTCGGGATGGAAATACCATGCGTGTTACCATTCCAAGGCAACCCCGTTCACCTTTTCAGGATGGTGGTTTGCAGGGCCGTGTAGAGGAAGACAGGGTTATTGAACTCCGCGGTATAAACAAGGCATTCCTCGGTGTGTCCACTGAAAAATCGGAACGGGGGGCTGTGATTATGGAGGTAACGGAAGGTAGTGCAGCGCAAAAAGCCGGATTGAAGACAGGTGATATTATTACCAGAATTAACGATATCAAAATTGAATCACCCCAGGCGCTGACCGATGCCATTGGGAAATTCAAGCCGGAAGAAAAGATCAAAGTAGGGTATTTGCGGGATGGCAAATCCGCTGAGCTGACAGCCACCCTGGGTCAGCGGGCGTCGGCATTCAGTTTCAATGGCAGAGAACCCATGATTATACCTTTTGACAATGAAGATTTCAATATTGAAGGCTTCAGAGGGCGGAATTTCAATTTTAATTGGAATGAAAATCAGCCTAAACTTGGCATCAAGGCCCAGGATACAGAAGATGGTAAAGGAGTAAAAGTGTTGGAAGTGGATGAGGAATCAGCGGCTGCAAAAGCCGGTATCAAAGAGGGGGATATCATTACTTCCTTTGATGGTAAACCAATTAATAGTGTGAATGAACTGGTAGATGGCAACAGGGCTGCGCGTGAAGCCAAAAAGATCAGCCTGCCAATCGGATTTATGAGGGATGGTAAGTCGCAGCAGGTAGAACTCAAAGTTCCCCGCAAACTGCGGACCGCAGAACTTTGATCTTCAATGAGATTAAATAACAAGGGTGGGTGCCGGAATTCGGTACCCACCCTTCTCGTTTCCGTCTTTCTTTGTCCCTTCCTCCCTTGTCTCCTGTATCCCCTGTCTCCTCTGTCTCCCGTCTCCCTTGCCCCTCTTCCATTCCCCTCTTCCTTTCCTCCATTCCTCCTACCTTTGCGGCATGGAAGCAAGCATCGCTGAAGCGCAAGTTCAGTTGGAGGAAAAATATGAACTGGTCATCGGATTAGAAGTTCATGCCCAATTATCAACCCAAACGAAATTGTTTTGTGGTGATTCAGCCAGCTTTGGCGGGGCACCCAATACTCATATCAGCCCGATCACGCTGGCTTATCCAGGTACCTTACCCAGGCTCAATAAAGAAGCCATGGTGTCAGCAGTGAAGATGGGACTGGCCTGTGGCTGCCGGATCACTGAAACCAACTGGTTTGCCAGGAAACATTATTTCTATCCGGATTTGCCCAAAGGCTACCAGACATCCCAGCACATTAATAATATTTGCCAGGGTGGGGCGGTACGGATCCATGCAAATGGGAAGGAACGCGCTGTAAAGTTGCACCATATCCACCTGGAAGAAGATGCGGGAAAAAGTATTCACGATGTGCATCCTGAAAAGACAGCGATCGATCACAACCGGGCAGGCGTACCACTTATTGAAATCGTATCCGAGCCGGATATGTACAGTGCGGAAGAAGCCTATGCCTTTGTTACGGAGATTCGGAAACTGGTCCGTTTTCTGGGAATTTGTGATGGGAATATGGAGGAGGGAAGCATGCGTTGTGATGCCAATATCTCCATCCGGCCTAGAGGAGAAAAAAAACTGGGAACTAAAGTTGAGGTTAAAAACCTGAACTCCATACGAAATGTAAAAAGAGCGATTGAAATTGAAGCGCAACGAATGATGGAGATGGCAGAGCGGGGGGAAATCATTCAGCAACAAACCAGGAGTTTTGATGCCGACCGAATGATAACCTTTTCCCTTCGATCCAAAGAGGAAGCAAATGACTACCGCTATTTTCCGGATCCTGATCTTCCGCCATTTGTAATATCTGCAGCACAGTTGGAGTCGATTCGCACTCAGCTGCCGGAACTGCCGGATGCGATCCTGCAGCGTTATTTGAAAGATTACCAGCTACCAGTCTACGATGCCAGGTTATTAAGTGATGAAAAGGAACTGGTGCAGTATTTTGATGAAACCATTCAATTTACGAAACAATACAAGGCTGTTGCAAACTGGTTATTGGGCCCTATCAAAGCCTGGCTCAATGAAAACAACCAGCAACTTGATCAGTTTAAACTTATACCTGAGCAACTTGCTAAGCTGGTAGAACTGGTACAATCCGGCAAAATTAGTTTCTCATCAGCATCCTCCCGCTTATTCCCCAGATTACTGGATCAGCCAGATACCGACCCTGCAACTCTTGCTGCTTCCCTTCAATTGCTCCAGGATGCAGGAGAAGACCAGATTGAACAATGGGTAACTGAAGTGTTATCCAAAATGCCGGATAAAGTTGCCGAATACAAAAAAGGAAAAAGGGGACTGATTGGTCTGTTCATGGGTGAGGTGAAGAAAGTATCAAAGGGAAAAGCAGATCCCAAAACAACTACTGCTGTATTAGAGCAAAAACTAAATCAATAAATAAGAACGTATGAAATTTTCGCGGTTATTAAACAGCATGATTGTATTTCTGCTGTTGATTCTGGCATCCTGCCAGACAAAAAAAAAGGGAGGGGATTTTTCGGTAGTGGTGAAATTTACCAATGCTGATCAGCTAACTCCAATGGCTAACCGCAGAATTCAAATTGAGGAAATTCCATTTGGATCAGATGCCGTTCCTATTATCCTGGATTCAACTACAATAAAAGATGCAAGCGGCACTGTTACCTTAAATGCTAAAGCCAAAGAAGAGGGTGTATATGAAGTTTCGGTTGAAGAAGGCCCTGTATTCCTGGTTGTGAATGATTCAGAAGAGATCACTGTTGAGCTGGATATGTCCAAAAGAGAAAAAAACTATTCTGTTACAGGATCGCCGGCAAGCAGGCAGATTCAGGACCTCATTAATGAGTACAGCGATCGTAGTTTACAGATCAATGATGTTTTTGCGAAACTCGATAGTATTAAATCATTTCCGGGTTCTGATACCGCGGTGCTGGAAATGACAGATAAAAAGAATAAACTCATCGCTGATCTTACCAGCTATGTGAAAGGAGTGGTTAGTAAAAGTGAGAGTCCGGCTGTAAGTATGTTTTCACTTGGTCTGGCTTCTCAGATAGTACCAAGAAATGAATTCGAGCAGATTCTAACGGAAACGGTTAAACGCTTTCCTGCCTATGGAAGTTTACAGTCTGTGAAAAAAACATTTGATCAGCAAAAGGCGCAGCTGGAAGAAATGGAAAGAAAGCAATCGGCCAAAAGTTTAGTTGGCAAACCTGCTCCTGAGTTAATCATGCCAGATCAGAATGGGAAGTCAATGTCCATTTCAGGCTTTAAAGGAAAATATGTGTTGGTTGATTTCTGGGCAAGCTGGTGCGGACCCTGCAGAAAGGAGAATCCAAACGTGGTAAGGGCTTATGATAAGTTTCGTGAGAAGAACTTTACAATCCTGGGTGTATCATTGGACAAAAGCCGGGAAGACTGGCTGGAAGCTGTAATAGCTGATCAGCTAACCTGGTCACATATGAGTGATTTAAAATTTTGGGAAAGTGAATCTGTAAAAGTATATGGATTCGAAGGAATACCTTACAATGTTTTAATAGATCCAAATGGGATTATCATTGCAGAAAATTTGAGAGGACCTGATCTTGAAAATAAATTACAGGAAGTATTGAAATAGAGCATTTACCACTCATATAAAAAAAAGGAACTATGATGTTCCTTTTTTTTATTGCATAAACTAATCATGTGTTTTGCTAAATGTTCACAAATTTTATATGCACTTCTATATAATTAATTTTTCAAATTAATTGTAAATAATTGCAATTGTAAAGTAGAAATAAAATATTGATAGAAGAAAATAGAAAAAATACCATTTGTTTTTAACCAAAGTTTAAACTTACTGTGGTTAATTTGTTAATTCTTCTAAATAAGAATTACACATGAGACAGCTAAGCCCTAGTGAGATAAGATATAATTGTAAACACTCCTTCGATCAAATTATCATGAAAAATTTTTCTTGCCCTGGAACTCAGTCCTGGTGCAGCTTTTCATGAATTCGCCTGTCATACTATTTAACAAAGATTTTTTTTAATCTAAACACACAATGTACATGAGAAAAATGCTCTGCATGCTTTTGTGCATGGTTGTCCTGGCAGGACAACTATGGGCACAGACCCGAACCATCACAGGTCGGGTAACAGATGCATCCGGCAATCCTGTTGCCAATGCATCTGTGATTGTAAAGGGTACAACCATTGGTACAACAACCAATGAAAATGGTACTTATACAATCACAATTCCTGATAATGGGAAAGTGCTGGTTATTTCCGGTATTGGTTTTGCTGAAATGGAACAGCGTATCGGTACAGGGAATACTATTAATGCAACACTTGCTGCCGCAGAAAACAAAGATCTGCAGGAAGTAGTGGTTGTTGGTTATGGTACTAAATCGCTTCGTGAAAATACCGGGGCTGTATCTAAAGTAAAAGGTGCTGATGTTGCAGCAATTCCACTGGCCAGTTTTGACCAGGCTCTTGCCGGTAAAACAGCGGGTGTACAGGTAAACGCAACGGGTGGTTTGCTTGGTGATCGTGTTGATATCCGGATTCGTGGTGTTAACTCTATCTCCTCCAGTTCTCAGCCATTGATTGTA
The DNA here is from genome assembly GCA_016787265.1 of Flavipsychrobacter sp. Taxonomy (GTDB): domain Bacteria; phylum Bacteroidota; class Bacteroidia; order Chitinophagales; family Chitinophagaceae; genus Flavihumibacter. The sequence goes on from JAEUVF010000010.1 coordinate 589,217, forward strand.
ATTGATGGTATTCCTCAGAACACACCAACCAACCTGAACGGATTTAACGGTGGTGATGGTACACGTTTCAACCCACTTGCATTGATTAACCCGAATGATATTGAATCATATGAAGTGTTGAAAGATGCGGGTGCATCTGTTATCTATGGTAGCCGTGCTGCCAATGGTGTAATCCTGATCACCACTAAAAAAGGAAAGCGTGGTGCTGTAAAGGTAAATTTTGACTCCAAGGTGAGTTTTGCACGTGCGGCCAACATGCCGAAATTGCTGAATGGTGATGATTTTATCGCCATCAACAATGAAAAGGCTGCAAATCGTTTGGGTGCAGGCACTATAATAGCACGTGAAAGTGATGTTAACGGTGATGGAGTAAATGACCGTACAGACTGGCTGGATGTTTTATTCCGCCAGGGTTTCCAGCAGGATCACAGTGTATCTTTCAGCGGTGGTGCTGATAAGCTAAGCATCTATGGTTCTGTTCGTTACATTGATATGGAAGGTATTGCTGTGGGCAACCGTTTGAGAAGTGGACAGTCCAGAATTAACCTGGATGTAACGCCTAACAAATGGTTCAAAGCTGGAACGCAGATTTCTTATAACAGAACACTGAACAACGGTATTCTTTCCGATCGTTACCTTGCTGGTTCTGTAACATCAGGATGGCAGGCTCCTCCAACGGTTTCTCCTTATAATCCAAATCACCCAACAGGATATAACGTAACTGCGGCTCCGTTAAGTCCGATTGGTGTACTAGGCTGGGGTAATAACAGCAGGACTGCTGGTAGTACTTTATTATTCCCCTTCAATTTCTACAACCCATTGGCGGGTATCAATACAGGACGTAATAACAATACTGCTCAGGACCTCCGTTTGAATGCTTATGGTGAACTTTCTCCTGTAAGAGGATTGAAATTTACTTCCAAGATTGGTGTTCAATTCCTGGAGAATGCGGAAGATCAGTTTACAAGCCCTTATATTGGTGGTTTAGGTTCTCCATACCAGGGACTTGTACAGGATCAGCGTCAAATGTGGACACAGTGGGTTTGGCAAAACTTCCTGAATTACGATCGTACATTTGGTGCACATAAAATTTCTGCCACTGCAGGTCAGGAGTCTCAGTACAATAAATACGACTACCGTTATATCGGAGCAGCGAACTTTGCTGATCCTTTCTTCAACAGAATCATTGATGGTGCCTATACAAACGTTTTACCAGGAACTGATATCGTGCTGAACCTTACAGGTGGTGACCTGACAAGTTCTGCAATCGAATCTTATTTCGGTCGTTTAGGTTATTCCTTTGATGGAAAATATTTTGTTGAAGGTTCTTTGCGTAGAGATGCGTATTCTGGATTTGGTCGCTCAAACGAGTGGGGAACTTTCCCAAGTGTTTCTGCTGGCTGGGAAGTAAGCAAGGAGAATTTCATGCAGAACATCCGTCATCTGAATTACCTGAAAATTCGTGGTAGCTATGGTGAAGTGGGTAACTCAAGAGGAATCGGAGCCTATGCATCCAGAACCTTGTACTCCGGTGCATCTTATACCGTGCTGAATGGTTTTGCCAACTCACAGGCTGGTAATGCCAACCTGCAGTGGGAGAGTTCCAAGAAATTCAACATTGGTTTGGAAGCAAGCCTGTTTAAAAATGATCGTCTGAGCATCGTGTTTGATTATTTCAACAACGATATCGACAATATGATTCTGAGTGCTCCTGTATTGTATACGGTGGGTATTCCTAACTCCAGCATTGCAACCAACATTGGAAGAATGCGAAACAAGGGTATTGAGATAACCCTTAACAGTAATGTTGTTACTACCAGAAACTTCAGCTGGACTGCTTCTCTGAACTATTCCAGAATCAAAAACGAAGTACTGGATCTCGTAGCAGCGAATAACAACCAGGATATCGTTTCAGGTGTAAACGTGGCAAGCGTTGGAAAACCACTTGGTACTTTCTTCCTGCCTACCTGGGCTGGTGTAGACGCTGAAACTGGTAACCCTATGTGGTACGGTAAGGATGGTGTAATTCGTCGTTATAATTTTGGTGCAACTGGTGCCAATATCTGGACCGATGATAAAGGTACTCCTGTAGCTGCACTATCCGGTAGCGATTATCAGTATACTGGAAAGCAGGGTCTGCCAAAATGGTACGGTGGTTTTGATAACACCTTCCGCTATAAGCAATTTGATCTGAGCCTTTCCTTCTTCTTCTCAGGTGGTAATTATATCTATAATGGAACAAGAGCTAACCTGATGGCGAACTCTTTCTCTAACAACCTGGATGATATTAAGAATCGCTGGACTACACCAGGACAGAAAACTGATATTCCCCGTCTGTACCTGCTGGACAACGCTGCTAACCAGGCATCTACACGCTGGTTGGAAAAAGGTGATTTCCTGCGGTTAAGAACCCTGACTTTTGGTTACAACATGCCGAAATCAGTTTATGGAAGAATCGGATTTGATAATGTTCGTGTATTTGCTCAAATGTTCAACGTATTTACTGTAACCGGATACAGCGGACCTGATCCGGAAGTGAATACCAATGCGGGTAGCAATATCGCAATCGGTGTGGATACAAGAAACGTACCTCAACCACGCACTTTGACATTTGGTGTTAACCTCGCGTTCTAAACCATCCAAAAAAAAGAATGTATGAAAAGTTATAAAAGAGTATTATTAGCTGCCGGGGTGGTGGGTGCACTCTCTCTAGCAGGCTGTAAGAAAAATAATTTCGAAGACCCTTTCAATTCATTTGCACCTGAAACGGCTTTCACCACGCCTGACCGGATTGAAAAGGCGTCTGTGGGTATGTATGATCAGCTTCAGAATGCCAATTTCTATGGTGGCTGGGCACTCATTTTCCCCGATATCCGTGGTATTGATGCCACTCCAAGTACCTATTTCGGTCAGATGGCTTTATACAATACGCTGTTGGCTACTGATGGTACTGTAGCTGGTGCTTATCGCGGAGCATACAGAACCATTTATGAATCCAACCTTTTCCTGAAGTACTTCGTTCCAAATTCAGACAAAGTATCTGCAGAAAAAGCAAATCAATATGTTGGTGAAGCGAAGTTCATTCGTTCACTTGTCTATTTCTCCCTGGTGAACTTATGGGCGCAGCCTTATTCATTTACCGCTGATGCCAGCCATCCTGGTGTTCCATTGGTACTGGATGCTGCTGATGATCCATTTGCTCCAGCCAACCAGATAGCCAGAAGCAGCGTTGCCGAGGTATATAGTCAGATTGAGGCCGATCTGCTGGATGCAGAATCCAAATTGCCTGCAAGAGGTGGTTCTTCAGATTTCTCCTCAGTTGCAAGAGCTACCAAAGGTGCAGCCCAGGCATTACTGGCAAGATTGTATCTGTACAAAGGAGATTGGCCAAAGGCTGCACAATATGCGGATCTGGTTATCAACTCCGGCGATTATGATCTGAATGCTTCTCCTGAGCTTACATTCGGTGCCCCTTATACTACCGTAGAATCTATTTTCTCTGTAGCTCATAACGGTGGCGATAACCCGAACACCAACAACTCAATCGGCCAGCACTATGGCGCTGGAGCAAGAGGTGATATTCCTGTATTTAAGGAGTACATCGATCTGATGGAACCAACAGATCTGCGCAGAGTAAATTTAACTGAAGAAGTTAGTGGTGCTTTCTGGACTACTAAATACAGTGCAGGAACAACTGATTGGGTACCTGTTCTGAGATATGCGGAAATCCTTTTGATCAAGGCAGAAGCACTTGCACGCCAGGCAGCTGGTGTGGATGCAACTGCTGTTGGTCTTGTAAATGAGATTCGTGAAAGATCAGAAGCTACGCCGATAGCACCTGCAACCAAACAGGATTTAATTGATGCTATCCTGCTGGAAAGAAGAATTGAACTGGCATTTGAAGGTCAGGGTAGTTTTGATTTCCTGCGTACCGGCAGAGATATTCCAGCACACGGTGTTGTTTCTGCCCAGGCTTGGGGTAATAACTATATGGTACTTCCAATTCCGAAGTACGATACTGACAAAAACCCGAACCTCGTACAGAATCCCGGATATTAATCCAGCAAAGGTTCACATAACAAAAGAGGCTGTCTCAAAAGGACAGCTTCTTTTTTATGTCAAGTTTTAATATTAAGTAATAATGTAATATGATATTTTATTCATATTTTAGGGTATGGGTAAAAAATCAATGCACGTTGTGTTCAAACAATACAATCAGCAA
>JAEUVF010000003.1 GCA_016787265.1 Flavipsychrobacter sp.
AATTCCTAACAGGGTGCCCAAACCGAAAAAAATATCAAATTACCAGATACCTTTTAGCATAAAACAGGGGGGGATACCATGAATCTGAATAGGGGGATACCTTAAATCTGAAAGGGGGGATACCATGAATCTGAATCTACAGCCTTTTATGGCCGGGATACCGCGCTGCTGGCGCATTTGATTAAACAAGGTCAGGAATTTATCGCGGACATTCCCGAAGATACCCGTGTGTGGCTGGAGCCTTTTCAAATGCGAATACCACCACGCAAACCTGGTGCGAGAGGCAGAAAATCAACCCTCGCCAAACCCAATCGACCGGATATAAGCGTACGGGACTATGCACAACTGCTTAAGCCAATGGACTGGAAATATGTAACCATCCGGCATCAAAGCGGAGGCCGCAAATTAAAAGCCTGGTTCCATGGCAAGGAAATCTATATACTCAATCCGCTTACCAATCGAAAACAACTGGTGACCTTGCTGATCCGGGAAGATGCAGACGGAACGATCAAGTATAGTTTATGCCATTGTCCGGGCAAAGGACTAAAAGAACTCGCCTACCGGCAAAGCAAACGGTACTTTATCGAAAAATCCTTCCGGGAGGGGAAGAAAGAATTGGGCCTCAACCAGTATCAGACCCGCAGCGCTATAAGTTACCATAAACACATGGCGATGGTAATGCTTGGACAATTATTTATAAACGAAGAAAAATGGAATCACTATGAACAAGCAACCATCTGGATGACCACGCAGGATGTCGTTCATTCCTTGAAATCAACCCTCGGTTTTGTAAAACGAACCCTGGAAGAATTATTGAGTCACATCCTGGCGAAACAGCCGCCAGACAAGCGGTTGACCAAAAAATTAATCTATGTCAGAATCTGACAAAGTCAAGCTAATTATTATGCAAAAAGCTGAAATATCCATTACTCTGATCAAAATAAATACTGGCAAACAGTAGAAATGCAAGTCAACTTTTTCTCTTTTGCTTTGATAAAGCTTTACCTGCACCGTCATGTTCCACAGCCATAAGTATTATTGGATATGATTGTGCTTCTGGAAATTCTTGTTCAAAAATTCTTAATGCATCTTTAAATGATGGTGTTCGATCTGGAAGAAACCTTTGAAGTAGGTCACTGGGAACGACAATTACTCCTACCTCAATTGTACCATCTTGTATGGCATTTCTAATGTGAACTAAATCCCGTACTAATAAATCACTTCTTGCAGACAGCTGAACCTCAACTCCAATTGAAGCGATTAGAGTACGGTTATAACGAAACTTTTTAATCCAATCAATTCCGCCAGCTGATATTTTACTCCATTCGTCTTTTTTTGAAAACTCATCATCAACTAACTTTCTAATAACTGCAGCACCATTAGCATCTTTTGTTTCCTCTAATTCAATCTTTGTTTCAAGAAATATTTGTTGAATTTCTAAAAATAAAGCTGACAATCCCAACTTAGTAATTTTCTGGAATGAACCATCGTAATAACGAATTTCGGTAATTTTCATTTGTCAAAATGGATTATGTTATTAAAATCAAAAGTTGGTTTACCAACACTATTCGGGAAGTTCTCAGAAAGTCTTTTTTTTATATGATTGCAATCATATAGTTCAATACCTATCCAATTTCTATGATTCTTCTCAGCCGCCTGAAATGTGGAACCACCACCTCCGAAAGGGTCTAAAACAATTTGACCAGGATTAGTTGAAATCAAAATCGCACGTTCTGGAATTAAAAGCTTCAATTCATTCACTCCTCCTCTAACTTTAAATTTTGCATGTCTATTTGGAGAAGTGTCAGTCCATATATCAGTTAAATTTACCCCATCAGGGTTCATCTTGTTTCTATGACCTCCATAATCTGGAATTTCACCACCACAATGCCTACATAGTGGTATTGGAGTTCTTAAATTATTAAACACATTAGGCTCACCTTTCGTATAATAAAGCAATCCATAATGAGCTGGATAAAGACGATTTCCCCGTTTAAAAGTCCCCTTCATGGAAATTGCAATCCAGTGTCTAAATTGCAATTTCTTTGAAAGCATTTTGCCAAACTCTATGTTTAATTCAGGAGTTGCATATAAAAAAAATGACCCCCCTTTTTTTAAAACTCGACAGCACTCTTTTATCCACTTTTCACACCATTTGAGATATTCCTTCTTTTCTCTAACATCATTATATCCATTTTTATAATCCTTGCCAATATTAAATGGTGGATCAGCAAAAACACAATCTATTGAATTAGACGCAATATTGGGCAAGACATTAAGACAATCGTCCTGAAAAAGAATGCCATGTGCGGTTGTCAAATACATTAATTAATTCAATTATTAAATTTTTAAAACAGAAAATGACTAAAACATAAAACCTCTAGATCCCTTAATATCCCTTTATAATTAATAACAACTTTTAATAGTCGGAGTAGGCATATAAGGTTGAATAAGTAACTTTCTTTTATTATATGAAAATCTAATGTTTATCAGAGTTTCATATTTCAATCCTAAATCTTGTTTATATAAATTCTTTACTGTGACAAAAAATAGTTTAACATCCTTATAATCCACATACAAAAGTGATCTAAACTTATTGCCAATAAAATCTGAAATTGTAGTTTCAAATTTATCCTTTAAGTTATCAAGATCAAATCCTCTGGATGTAGATATATTTTTTAGCTCTACTATCGTCAGCCCATATCCTCCATTTTTACATTTTCTAATAATAACACAATCAACAGAGGGGGGCGTTTTTTCTAGTTTTAATGATGCATAATATTTATCTACCTTTAAAATCAAATAGTCATCTTTTGAAGTATCATCGTCAAAAGTCACACAAATACCATTTTCACAACAAGTCTCTTCAATAAAATTTTTAAGAACCGGATGAGATTTTATTCTATTAATCATTTTTTGATTCAAATAATTCAATCCGTTCATTAAATAACTTCTCAGACACATCTTGAAAGTTCCTATCCTCAATACCTTCAGATGTTACCTTCATGTCTCTGCTTTGTATAGTTCCTTTTCCGGTAGGAATCAAATGATAAACTGAAAGTCGTTTTTCATTTAATGAATTTCCAAGAATCAAATTATTTAACTTATTAAACATATAATTACTATGGGAAGTAATAAATATTTTTAATTTTAAAGATGTCAACTTTGCAAATATTTCTATCAATGCAACTTGAATTTTAGGATGCAAATGAGCTTCCGGTTCTTCGATGAATATTATATCAAAATATCGTCCTTTTTGCTTATACTCAGCCATGTAGAAACGATCAAAGAAATTAAGATCTTTAATTCTATTTGAAGCATATTTGTTATTCAATATGTGCCGAAAATAAATAACTAATGGAGATAGTTCAGCTACCATTGAAGAAGATTCTGACAAATTAAGTTCCAAGTCAATATCATCAGGCTTGAAAATTATTTGTTTAGTATCTTCGTTATAGTCAACAAAGCCTTTTAAAATATCTTTCTGAAATAATTCGATTATCTCTTTAAATTCGTGATTTTCGTTCTTCTTATCAACTGTTGATAAATCAATAAAATAGTCAGATAAAGGCTCCGATAAAGAGGGTAATTCAATTGAATTGCTTTGCAAAAAAAATCTACTTTGAGTCAATTTTGCAATTATAGGAGTAAAAGCATTTAAGGCTTGATACAATCCAGATCTACTAGCAGGAAGATAGTATATGTCCCTTATACCAAAATCTATTTGCCTTAAAATTTTATTTATGGAATTAATAAAAAATCCACTAAACTCATTTATAAATTGTTCTTCATTGGGTTTTCCAAACTTCTTTTTACCATTTATATAAAAAGAAAACCGCGTTGATTTAGTTGACTTTTCAAGTATTCGAAACTTTGTATCAAGACTTTCGTATTTTAAATCAAGTTCTCCTTCATCATTGGAAATAAAATTAATCTTCTCATCTTTGTTTAAATGAATGATTATATTATAGTTCTCATTTACTCTCCTATTTTTCAAGTTTTTCAAAGATGAAAACGTATTCTTCAAAGAGTTTTGAAACGCGGTTAGAAAAAGATCTTTTAATTGGTCTTCGAGAAGTGAAATAAATTCATTTGTACAATCTAATTCTTTTTTTGCACGTACTTCTTTCAGTTTAGTCCTTAAGAATTGTATGGGAGCACTTGATTCAAAATCTTCTTTAGAATGAAAAAGGTAATACCCCCTATTATACTGTTTATTTATTATATTCTTTAAAAGGCAATAAATCGTATAAGTTGCGTAAGATTTTCCAATAGAATTTTCCCCATAAATTAAATGCATATCTTTTTTAAGGTCGACAACCAAATGACTTATAGGCCCTAAATTGTTAATTTCAATCTTCATTTATAATTATTGATTATCAGCTATATATGAAAATAAGATATTTCATTCTGCCATAGCAATGTTTTTATCTAAGTAATTAATTATCAATTATTTATTTAAGTATTAACGCATTATTTAAAAACTGAAAGTACAAGTTTTCGTTGTATATTTTTAATATTAGTACTATACTATTAAATGAATAATATTTGATATACTACCTTGCAATTTTAACATCAAACCAACTAATTTAATTTTATGAACAGTGAATATGCCTTTCAATTAATTCCTTCTCAAAGTTAATAGATTGTCCGCCGGGCGAAAATGAAATTCCGGCATAAACACATGCCTTCACACAATCCTCGCATTTATTCCGTTGCTTCCTTTTCTTGGTTGCCAATCCATTGACTGGGTTCCATCATTAATTTTTTAATTCTTAAAAGTTAGGTTATGGAATCAACAGCTAAAATTCCGAATTGGAACCAGGTAAGTGAAGTAGAATTGTGCTACAAAAACAAAGTGAAAGTAGCAGATCGTCCGCGCATTGATAGCAGCAGAACCGCTGCAGAATTACTGCGCAATGGCTGGAACGAAAACACCCTGGACTTGCAGGAACGGTTCAAAGTACTTTTTCTCAATCGTTCCAACCATGTTATTGCCGGTATGGAATTATCGATCGGCGGAATCGTTGGAACCGTTGCCGATCCTCGATTGATTTTTGTAACCGCCTTAAAAGCAAATGCATGTGCACTAATCATCTGCCACAACCATCCCAGCGGTAATTTACTGCCTAGCAAAGCCGATGAGGAGCTGACTCGAAAGATTAAGCAAGGAGGAGTACTCCTCGATATCCGGCTGCTGGATCATGTCATTTTGACCTCAGAAGGCTATTATTCCTTTGCTGACGAAGGGCTCTTGTAGCCCTTCCTTCCTATTTTCCATCCCTTTGAAAACTATTCTCTTTATTAGAATTAAAACTGCGTTCATCCGATTTTTAAGGAAGGATTAAATTGGGGGTTGATTCAAAGCGATACGTTCAGTCGTATGTTTGTTTAACAGCCTCCTACACCTCCCACTACCCCACTCCTCTTTTCCAATACTTTTCCAGGCCTTGAGATTTCCGGCGTACCGAAATCGGCAAGATGTCCGGTTGTTAAACAACCGATCTTTTCGCCCTCCCTCGGAACTCGGGGGCGACAATATTATAGGAGAAATTTTTAAACGAAACGTGCGAGTGATATGTGTAGTAGAAAAACCAAATTGAATCGAACCCGCCTGGTGGGGTTGCGATTAACCGATGCCGAATACGACCGAATAGCAACACAATGGCAACAATCAACCTGCCGTAAACTCAGTGAATTTATCCGGGACCGGCTCTTCAATCGACCCATTATTACCTACTACAGAAACCAATCAATGGATGACGCGATGGCAGAACTCATGCAGCTCCGAACTGAGATCAACCACATCGGGCACAACTTTAACCAGGCCGTGAAAAAGTTGCACCTCCTGCAACAGATCCCGGAATTCAAAACCTGGTTGGCCGCCAACGAACCGGTCATTACTTCCCTCCAACAACAAATTCAGAAGATTGATTCCTCCGTACAACAAATGGGTAAGCAATGGTTGCAGTAATTAAAACCGGATCTTCTATCCATCGGATCCTGAACTACAATGAAAACAAGGTGAAAGAAAAAGTTGCCACCTGCATTGCTGCCCGGAACTTCCCGCTGAATCCGGAACAGTTGACCCTGACCCAGAAATTAAATCGGTTCCTGCATCAACTCCAACTTAACAAAAACGTCACCCGAAACAGCGTGCACATTTCACTAAACTTTCATCCTTCGGAATCCAACCTATCCACTGAAAAACTTCAAACAATTGCCACAACATATATGGAGGGGATAGGATTTGGCAGGCAACCCTACCTGGTTTACCAGCACCAAGATGCTGGTCATCCACATATTCATATTGTCAGTATCAAAGTCCGACCCGATGGAAGCCGAATCGACATGAATAACATTGGTCGCAACCAATCCAAAAAAATCCGCCAGGAAATTGAGAAATCCTTCAAGCTGGTTTCCGCGAAACAGTCACAGGAGAAACCGGGTTACCAACTTCGCCCGATTCCTGCCACTAAAGTCTCGTATGGTAAGGCTGCCACCAAAGCGGCTATTCAAACTGTCCTGGATACTGTTCTGCAGCAATACCGATATACCAGCCTCCCGGAATTAAACGCCGTCCTAAATCTTTACAATGTTGCAGCATCTAGAGGTGCCCCCAAATCCAGAACCTTTCAGACAAAGGGACTTTTTTATCAGGTACTGGATAAGGAAAAGCAAACCATAGGCATACCTATTAAAGCCAGCCTCTTTTACAATAAGCCCACCCTATCCTTTCTGGAACAACAGTTCCAAAAAAATGAATCCCTGCGAAAAGCCCACGCTGCAGATCTTAAAGCCACCATTGACGAAGTTTTATCCAAATCAATGGACTCTTTTACGAGTCTGACGGAAGCATTGGCCCGGAAACAGGTGGACGTGGTACTTCGACAAAACAAAGCTGGACAGACGTATGGAATCACCTATGTCGATCACCGCAACAAATGCGTATTTAATGGGAGTGATCTTGGGAAAAAATATGCTTATCGGGGACTTATCCACCGGCTCACTACCAACTTCTTTCGAAAAGCCAAACGTCCCGAAAAGAGCACAGTTTCCATAAGACAATACCAAGCTGAGCGTTGGACGGTATCCCTCCCAGCTGAAAATAAACCCTCCCAATTAGACACTAACCTATCTGCCGTCCTCAATACCATTATTCAACCAACACAATCCGCTGATTACTTACCGAACAGTCTCAGATACCCCTCCCTCCGTCGAAAAAAACGTGTTACCCGAAAATTATAATCATAAAATCAAATAACATGAGTACCGGCGAAAACGAACAAGCCCTCCGGAAAATCCTGGACATGTCCAGACTGATTAGTTTAGTGTTGCTGTTCTTACACCTCTATTATTACCAATATGCGGCCTTTCAAGCTTGGGGGCTGGTCAGTCCCTTTTCAGATCGTCTATTGGAAAACATTTACAATACCGGACTGTTCCGGCATTTCCACATATCCAAATCTCTTCCAATTGCATTTCTGGGGATTTCATTATTAGGTGCTAGAGGCAGAAAAGACGAGAAAATGAATTATAGGGTCGCCCTGAGTTATATTTTGACTGGATTGTTGGTATATACTGCAAGTAGCTGGGTTCTAATAGCAAAAATGCCTGTCACTTCATTGTCAGTGATCTACGCAGTAGGTCTATCTTTTGGATATTTATTGATCCTATCGGGTGGGACGCTACTCTCCCGAATCATCCACCAACGCCTAAACAACGACGACATCTTTAATCGCGAAAACGAAACCTTCCCCCAGGAAGAACGTTTACTGGAAAATGAGTACTCCATTAACTTGCCTGCCAAATACTACCACAAAGGCAAATGGCGTAAAAGCTGGATCAATATAATTAATCCCTTCCGGGGGCTGCTGGTACTGGGTACGCCCGGTTCCGGTAAATCGTATTTTGTCATCAACAATGTAATCCGGCAGCATATTGAAAAAGGGTTTGCGATGTTTGTCTATGACTTTAAGTTTGATGACCTAACCCTAATCGCTTACAACCACTTCCTGAAATACAAAGACCGGTACCCCGTTCCGCCGAAATTCTATGTTATTAATTTCGACGACCTCTCCCGTACCCACCGCTGCAATCCCCTGGATCCAGCATCCATGTTGGACATAACAGACGCCGCGGAAGCCGCCCGGACTATTCTCCTGGGACTCAACCGCGAATGGATCAAACGTCAGGGGGACTTTTTTGTGGAATCCCCTATCAACTTCCTGACGGCTATAATATGGTTTCTCCGTAAATACAACAACGGTGAATTCTGTACCCTACCACATGTAATCGAACTCATGAATGTAGAATACGACAAGCTATTTGCTGTCTTGAGCACTGAAAAGGAAATCGAAGCACTTATCAACCCGTTTGTTTCGGCATACAAAAACGAAGTAATGGAGCAACTGGAAGGTCAGATTGCATCTGCTAAAATATCCTTGGCACGGCTTGTTTCACCTTCCCTTTACTATGTGCTCTCTGGTAACGATTTTACGTTGGACATCAACAACCCGGATGAACCTAAAATAGTCTGTATGGGGAACAGTCCACAGAAAATTCAGGTATACGGTGCTGTGCTATCTCTTTATGTTTCAAGAATGATTAAAATTGTGAATCGAAAAGGGCAGATGAAATCCAGCCTAATCTTCGATGAATTTCCTACGATTTATCTGAACAACATTGACAATCTGATGGCCACAGCACGAAGCAACAAAGTAGCGACGACAATTGGTGTTCAGGATTTTAGTCAATTGAAGAAAGACTATGGTAAAGACCAGGCAGATGTAATCATGAATATTGTAGGTAATATAATTGCCGGTCAGGTGACGGGTGATACAGCAAAGCAACTATCGGACAGGTTTGGTAAAATTATGCAACAACGAAATAGCATTTCCGTCAACCGGCAGGATATTTCAATCAGTCGTTCACATCAATTGGAATTGGCACTTCCACCATCTAAAATTTCTTGTTTAAGTGCCGGCGAATTTGTTGGAGTTTTATCTGATGATCCACATCAAAATTCAAGATTGAAATCGATTAACTCATTTATTGACAATCGAATTTCAACCGAATCCGTTCTCGACAAAATGTCTACCAATATGTTTCAAAGAAGTTTTCTCGACGTAAGTTTCAATAAAATAAAAAAAGACATACAGCAATTAATATTTGATAGATTCATATAATCCATTTCCATCTAAATACATTACTATTTAAAAAATCCCGAATGCTTTTCCAATTTCTAAACCGTCGGATAGTAAAACGCTACTTCCTAGTTGCCTTAATTCATCAAATGTATCCCGATGACAATTTCGGAATTTTTTACCGCTGCCACAAAAACATATAGATGTTCTCCCCGGCCTTTCATTTGTCGCAATAAAGTGCATCAAACGTAATAATTTCTTTACGTCTTTGCCCGTCCTCAATGCTTCCTCATAAAATTGGTATATTCCCATCAGTCCGTGGCTGTATTCACCGTTAACGTAAAATCCCTCCAACCTGCGGTGCGTCTGGTTGAAAAAATACGGCAATGCTTCTTCTCTAATATACTCCGTAATAGTAATTCCGTTCAAGCACCTTATTATCTCCGCTGGTAGCACCTTTACGCAACAGGTAAGCGTATCTTCATAAACGTGCCAGTCAGCTATCTTCGGAATTTTTCCACCTGTTTCATATAGCAAAGGAAACCGATATGGGAAACCATCAGTATAATGAATTTCTATTTGGTAGGTTTCCCATAGTTTTCCTGTTTTGTCAATCACATCTAAATCACCAGCCAACACATACCCTGCTTCTGTTAGTGTCGGTTTGAGCTTAGGGTAGGACTCCTCTGCCTCGGCCAACTGTTCAACAAAAAATTCGTTGCTCATATTACATTGCTTTCCCCCAAGGCCTGTTAGAAGAGGCGCCAGACACAAGACCAGATAAAATATTCGCACTGGTGTTAGTGTTAGTTGATTGAACCAGGTGACATGGGAAACGATTTCCTAACCGCTCCTGCCAGTATCCACATGCTTTTTTAGCATCGTTTTCTTGTAGAGCCGCCTTAGCGCTGTCTATAAAATATTTCAGGTACTTCATAAAGGCATCTTTGTTTTTGTACTCATCCAAAAGGTTTTCACCTTTCGGAGTTGTTGGACGATCACAGCGGAAATTTTTGGAAAGGGCTGCGTGGATATTTACCAAGGTTTCCATCAGCGACACGTCATCGCGGTCACGTGGCGCATAATGGTTGGCAGCCAAAATTGTCATGACCAAACCACAAGGCATTTCTTCACGGCGCAAGTCACCCCAACTTTTCAGGTAACGTACAATTCGGCGAAGTTGATGGTCCTGCTTGCGAATATCGGTGAGCCATTGTCGGTACTCGTTTCGGTAGAGTTTCGTTTCGTATAGAAACTCAGTCCGGAAACCTGAATTTATTTTTTGCTCAAACCAAGCAATGAACTCAACGGGATTGCTAAGCGTATAGCCACGCTTTTTGTCAGCCAAATCAGGGCACTTTTTATCACCGGCGTAGTAAATGGGAAGGTCAATGTGAAAGCCTGCTTTGAAAATTACACGAACACATGTGTTTTTGTCAATTACTTTCTCAATCGTTTTCGGGTCTGCACCAATAGCCTGTATAACCAAACGATGAAGCTCTTCCGGTTCAGGTCTTTGACCGCGGGGACGTTTTCCTATCAGGTAAATGCCGTCGTCAAGGTCATAATCACCATGGATGGGATTGATGATCGTGTCCATAACATAAGAGCCTTGACTTTGAAACTCCAGCAGTTCATCTATGAACGACTTTCTTTCAGGATCGTTATTCATGCCAGATTTTGCGGCATCAAAATTCGCTTCGATGCGGTATCGCAATCCGTCCCTGGCTATTATTAGTTCATTGCGTTTGTCATCACTTAACCGCATGATTCTGTTGTACTCTAAAAAAGTTGTGTGAAGGTTTGCCATAGTTATTGTGTTTTAAACTGTTTACGTGTTTTGAAAAATTGTGCGATTTCAGGGTCCTTACCAACCAAATATCCTCGGTCATTGCCTTTGCCCCGGATGAAGTTGACTGCTTTCGGCCGGGCACAATCCAATTGAACCAGATGTTGCTGTTCCGCCGAGATCTGCTCGGAGGGAATGCGAACGTAGTTTATATGAATGTGATTTAACTCGGAAAGCCGTTTCATTGTGTAGTCCGTAAAGGCACTTTGTCCGATCAGAGAAGTCTCAAAAAGATCGTTTCGCCAATTGACGAATGAACGCTGCCGCTCTAAGCCAACTGGCTTACCAGCCGTGTTGTTTAAACTGCTCACCGACAACACCTCAATATTCTGATAATCAAGGCCCTGACCGACAAAATACGTCAGTGCTTCAATAACTCCCACCAGCGTTGGATTGTTTGCCCACACACCGCCATCAATAAATTGCTTCTGGTCGTAACGTTCTATTTCACAAAGAGGGAAATAGGTGGGCGCCGCTGAAGTAGCTAAGGCCACATCTACCAGCAAGGTTTCATTGTCTCTGTTAAGTTCGCCGTGATCTCGTTTGAAAATCCACGGGCGTGCATCAGTCAGTGAATAGGAAGGAATGCAAACCAGGTTTTTCAAGTCTTTCACCCTTGCCTCTTTAAAAACATTTTGCAGCACTTCTCGGAGCGGCGCATCAGAATACTTGCCGCGCCAGAAAGTTTGCCTGATAATGCCACCAATTTTAGTTCGCCTGGGAAAGATTGTCCCCCCCTGATCTATGTATATTTTACTGATTTCTGGCGTTGGAATTTTTAATCCTAATGCCAAAGCGATTAGACCTCCGGTGGACGTGCCGCAAATCATATCAAAGTAATCCGATACCGGGCCAAACCTTTTTTCCAAGTGTTCAAGTATGGTGGAAGAATAAAGGCCTTTTATGCCGCCTCCATCTATCGAAAGTATTTTGAAAGCTGTCTCACTCACGTTTTTTGGTTCAAATGAAAAAATAGATCTCCCGGCTAGGCCGGGAGATCGAACGATTAACTCAAGGCTTTCATCGAAGCCGAAATACCATAACCAATAAGTGCTACAACGAGTGCGACGGCAACTAAGTTAGCCATCTCGCCTTTCACAGTTATGCAGGAATCCTTTTTGCAGAGGGTAACATGATTCATGTTTCTCATTTTTTGGTTTTAGAATTGCAGTCAACTTTGGCCCTGACCATTTAGGCCTTGTAAAGTTTTTTTACCAAGTGTTTCATTAATGAAACAATTTAACTTTACAAACTTAGTATTTTTGTTTCATTTGCAAAAAAATAATTTCATTAATGCAACAATTATTTGAAAATTCTGTTCTTTATTTGTACAACGATTGCTTGCAACAAAAAAAACAAATCATATGCACTCACTTAATTCAGCCTTATTGGCCGAGATGATTAAGTCAAAAAGGGGGAAGAGTGGGCTTCGCGAGACAGCGGCAGAAATTGGTGGCATTAGCGCCCCGACGTTGTCGAGGATAGAAAACGGAAACCTCCCTGACATTGACACTTATTTTAGAATCTGCAAGTGGTTAGACGTGCCAACAGACTACTTTGCCATTAAAACAAACAAAAATTTTGAAAAGAAATCTTCCGACACAAAACAAGAAGTTATTGCTCATTTAAGAGCTGACAAAACTTTACCACCTTCGACAGCTCAGGCTTTGATTGAAATGATTAATTTGGCGTATGCTAAAATCGCAAAGTGAGACGGCTACAGAAAAGATTAGTTTCAGGCGTGGCTTCAAAACGGAGGCCGAACGTATTTCTGTGCAATGTCGTTCCAATTTAGCTCTAAAAGATTATCAGCCTTTGCCTGCTTTTGACTTAGCTAAATACCTCAAGTTAGCTGTATTAACTCCATCTGATTTTCACGATTTAAGCAATGAAGCACTGAAGGAATTGCTATATAGCGAACGTAACAATCACTGGTCTGCAATTACTATTGGAAAGGATGAACCGCAAATGATAATTTACAATAGTTCGCATTCGTCTTGTCGCACCGAAAGCAACATCATGCACGAATGCGCTCATGTTCTTTTGGAGCATAAAATGGGAAGCATTGACACATCGCTTGGAATACCGCTGAGGACATACGATCATGTTCAGGAAATGGAAGCTGAATGGTTAGGAGGGTGCCTTCAGTTGCCAACACCTGCGCTGAAAAAATATTACATCTATGGTTCGTACACGGCTGAACAGATCGCAGAACTCTTCAACGCAAGTCTACAGATGGTTCGTTACCGCTTAGGTGTTTCCGGCGCTTTTGCAATGAAATCAAGGGTTAAACGATGAATTTTAAATATTTCAATATAGGAGCACTTATTGCATTTGTCATTATCCTCTCAATACCTTTCGGACAATTTTCTGCTTGGTTGGAAAATGTTTTGCAGCCCTACCCTGCAGCTACACAAATCTATAATTACATTAATCCTTTGTCAACATTAGATTTAATTTCGCTCACATTAATCTTCGTAATCAAAATATGATGGAAGTGGGGCATCTTCATCAGGCAAGACAAATAAAAACTTTTTGCTTGTTCTACCTGCTGTTTAATTATAGGTACTCTTATAAATAAACTTCCCGCTTTTTTGAAAATATTTCATCGGTTAATACACTTTTACCGACATCTGTTTTTGCATAAAGTATATGAATGCCGGGCATGCCCAGGAAGTTCTGGTAAATAGTTTCTATATGCTCTTGTCCAGCTAACCTGTTGATCATTAGTTTATGATAATTCCTAGTTATCTGTTATCCGAAATATGAACAAGCTGAAAGACTCACAAAGCCTGAAGTACCAACCTGCTTACTTCACTACCTTCATTCACCCCTGCCCTTACCTTCTATTTTCGCCGTTCGGTAAGAAGGTTGAACATTGAAATTGGCCGCTATACGATGAAAATAATCCCTTCGAATGATCAGATCAGTGCCTTCCAATTTTGGAAATTCAAAATCCAGGCCTGACCAAATACTATCACCGGCATACTCGATCATCCAGGTTCGCATCCTTAAAACCGTTTCTCCTTTCTCATTTATCCCTGTTAGCCCGGATGCAGTATTTTTAGCAGTGAGATTCAAGGCCCTCATTACAGTCGGGTTCAACCATAATAATTTATAATATTCGATTGTGTCCTCCTGGAAAATGGCAAACACTACTGTCGGTTCATATTCGAAATCCGGAACAATTCTTCCCCATATATGGTAAGGATAAGTCCAGTAGCTGGAAAATGGAATAATCTTATCAGCTGAATCCGCAAAATAAACCGCCCCCATGCTGTTTACTGGTTTGACATGAAGAGCATGGGCATCTGCTAACGATTTTTCATAATGGGCAAGCCTGATCCAGTTGTCTTCCAACTCTCTGACTTCTCTGGTTATTGTATAGGGTTCGTTGTATTCGATGGGTTTTAGCAGATCTTTTGGCCGGATCGTTATGGAGTTTCCATAAGCAGCCATGGAATCAATATCAAACGATGTTGCATACCTGAATATTCCTGCATCTTCTGCTTTCTCCCAACTGGTCAAATAACCATAAAGATCCTGGTTGATTATCTCGAATAAAAAATCGCCGGAATGGATATGTGATACAATATGCCGGTGCGATCTGTTCTGGTAGATTTCAAATACCTCATCATATTTTCGCTGATAGCCTGCAACATACTTGCTGAAAACCGGGTTCATATCGATGCCAACATCCTGGATGATCGGGAAACGTTTGTTGAGATGCAATAAGTAATCAAAATGGTTTGCATCTATTTGAGGATAAACAATACCGCCTGGTAATTGAAGCTCCGGATAGAAAAGATCGTATAGTTTTCCTATGAGTGAATCAATCAAAAAATAATGAGTGGGAAAAAAACTTCTGATCTCCGTCTCGAATTGCAAATGATAAGATGCATCTTTAGTTTTGTGTTCTTCCAAAAGTTGAAGAACGACAGCGAGCACAGGTTTTAAGAAACATTCATGGTTTTCAAAAAACCATTTCAAGGGTTTGACCAGCTTTTCAGGAGACTCGTTTAAAATATACTGAAGAGAGATCGTGACATGGCGGAATCGTTCCGTGGTGGATGCTTTTATACGACTGATGAGCATACAAATAAGGATCTCTTCTGAGGACATTTCAAGTTTGTTTTCCAATTTGGATTCCCACTCAATAGGTTCCTGAAAAGGAAGCCGGTAGGAGGACATGGTTTTCAGGTTCTCCCACATCTCTTTCAATACCTTTTTCTCAAACCCGTTATTAGAAAGCGTCTTCAGCAGATTAGCGGAAAGATCAAAATTAAATTGAATATCCAGCCTGGATGGTAATATCTCAAATAGAAATTCTATGGCTTTGTCCTTATTGATCCCAATTGCTTTCTTAAAAGCTTTTTGGTTTATGAATCGTTCAAAATGTCCGCCAACATCATCTGCAAACCTGCAAATCCAATAATAACATTCGATATCATTGCCAGTTTCAAAGATAACATCTATCGGGAGCTTGTCAGAATACTCCCGGTTATTTTTGCCTACGATCGTTACGATAAGTTCTTTAACCGGATCACTGACTTCACGGAATTGATCAAAATAGTAATACAGGGAAATAAAATCATTTTTCTGCACACCATTGGATTCAAAATAGTCGATCATTTCATCAGCATTCATCAATGAAAATTCCTTGCGTACTGTAATGCAGTTCTCGTACCAATTTTTCTTGAGGGAGGGTTTAAACTCCTTCTCTATAGGAATAGTTAGTTTACTATTGTACTCAAGAATAAGGCTATTGATCTTTTCTGTGAGTGTAGAAGAAAACCCGCGGTTATGCCTGGGCTGTACCGCAGAAATGATCCGGCTGGCCAATTTACCGGCTTCGACCGTGTGGGTATTTTTCAGCTTACCATGCAGGTCAACGCAATACCGGGTAAAGTCTTCAGAGTCGTTGCAGGGAAATGTAAAAGCTATCAGGGACTCCACTACCGGGCTTACCTTCCCATTGGCGGCACAGAGCAGATCGATCAACCCTTTTTCTGCCACCCAGTTGTGATAGGATCTTTTCAGATCGCTTAGTAAATAAAGACTTGCCTTATCGAAATTTATATTAATAAACCGCTTAAACCATAGTCCGGGGAAATAATTCGTTTCCTTTCCATCTGTATGATATACCGCTGAATTCACAAGCACCTTAATATATTTTAATTCATCCAGGGCCTGGTCTGGAAATAGCTTTGCCATCCATTCAACCCCTTCAATAAGATCCCATAACGTAAGGTCTTTTCGCATGGTATAGGCAAACATGCACTCAATTCCTTTTCTAAAGCATACGGTAGCTTTATGACGGTCACCCGCGTTACTGAACAATATGGCAAGTCGTAAATTATTTTCCGCGATATCTCCATGAAGCCGGCGATCTTCTTCGTCTTTGGTTTTTTCTTCGAATATCTTATTCACGTAATCCCTGTTTGCATCTGAAATGAACTCTCCAAGCAGTTCGAACAACGTACTTGTTTGCAAAGGACCCATGATGCTTCGCTGAAGAGAAACGGTAGTTTCTCCAGATACTTCCACAAGAATATCTATTATTTCTTTCCATTGATCTTCTGTCCTAATGAAGGATAAACCCTCCTTCAAGGATTCGTAAATCAGGTAGTGAGCTGAATAAAGATCAGCTACCCTTGGCTTTCCCAAAAAAGGGTCTGTTGAATATTGAAGGAAGTCGAATGCTTCTTTAATAGTGTAGTAATTTATCCTTTTGACATTTTTTGCAGCGATGATCCTGAGCCAGTATATGATCCAGTTGTAAAACCAGTTCCCAGCTTTGAACTTATCGGTCAATTTTTTAAAAAGCTTTTTATCACCCGCGTATTTTCTGAATGCAGTGAAGAATTTTTCAAGGAGATCGGCTTCTCTGCCCAGCGAATGATCAATCGTTAAGATTTTATCTGCCATTTTCAATATATCTGCCGCTGTCGCCTTCACCGTGACCCTTTTGTTTCGTAGCAGATTTTTTAAAACGGGGTATTTCCACACCAATGAATTTATATATTCCTGGTTTCTGTTTGACTTCATTTCGTTATAAAAATGATCCTGGGATAAAAAGTGCTTATTTTTAATTGCATTTTCCAGCATCCTTATGAGCTCATCTTCTTTTTCAAGAACAATCAATCCCCTTATGAAATACTTTAATTCATGGTCCTTAATTTTATCACCTTTCCTGATGAGAGACATATATTGCGCCCAAGGAGCAGCAACTCCTCCTTCATCGCAAGCATAGCAAGCTCTAAGGCCACTAATAATATCAAGTGCTGGGTTTCCTTCAAAAAGCAGGTATTCACTAACATAATCAAATCCATATATTTTTCCAAGCGCTTCGGTATAAAGATCAAAATTGTTGGACAGGTTATCCTCTGTTGTTGCGATTACTTTGTCAATTTCATTTAACAGAATAATTCTAGGGAGATCTTTCTGAAGGCAGGCAGCTTTTACAAAATATTTATAGTTTCGTTCAATCAGCTCCCACGGCTGACCATTGATAACACTATCGACAACAAAACTTGGCCTTATATAAGCGAGCATTTTTTCAAACTCACCACTTTCGTATAGAAATGACAAGTAATAACGGTACGCCTTTCTAAAAACATAAAAATCCTTTTTATCGAACCAGTCATTAATTGGTTGAAAAACTTTTTTCTCAATAGAAACTGATGCGCTTTTGAGACGTTCAATGATAAATCTTCTGAAACTTTCGTGATAAACAATATAGCCGCTTTGCGAAAAGTTAATTTTAAGAACAGGTGACAACACCTCTAAAGATTCGCCAACATAATCACCGCTGCCCGTTATCTCTACAAGTTCAAACTTGGTCAGGCTAAAATTCACTCCTGAAAGCACCTGCGGAATATCCTCCCGCATGTTTACCTGGGTTAGCAGATATTGGTAGTATTCGCTTAGGTTAAAAGTATAAACAGGCATGTTCTCAATAAACCTGAATAGATTGGTTTTACATTTCCTTACTTCATCAATCAGGTATTTCA
This sequence comes from Flavipsychrobacter sp., assembly GCA_016787265.1. Classification (GTDB taxonomy): domain Bacteria; phylum Bacteroidota; class Bacteroidia; order Chitinophagales; family Chitinophagaceae; genus Flavihumibacter. The sequence continues at coordinate 18,009 of JAEUVF010000003.1, forward strand.
GGTAAAGGGGATTGCCCCCGCTTTTCTTAAACAGCGTTTGAAAGAGATATTCCCCCTTTCTGACCGGGCTGTTTTTTATCTTCATTTTTCGAAATAACCCCTTAACATCTTCTTCCGTCCACGCAGGAATTGAAACTTTATGAAAGGATGATATTTCCTGTAGCTGCGAGATATTTTGAGAGGTAATGATGACCCTTAACTTCGGAGATACGGATAGTTTTTCCAGATTCTGTATAATTGCGATGTCCTGCCGGGAAAGATCTGCAGAAGGCCGGTAGTTAAAAATTCGCTCTATATGATCCAAACCATCCACTATCAGGTAAGTGGGTTGTTCAATATGTTCCAGCAGCAAATTCAATTCACTTAAGGAGCTTGCATACTTTTTATTTTTGACTGCTTTAAGTTTCGGAAACACCTGCAGTATATCGTGGATAAGGTTTCCATAAAATACGTTGAGCTGGATTCGTTCTTTCTGTAACAGATCGTCAAGTCTTGTATAACAATAATGACGGACGGAATGAATGCCTTTTTGTTTTAAAAGTTGTTGCAGATTTTCAATTAGCCAGGATTTTCCGCTGCCGGGTTCTCCTACCAATATTATTTTTCTCTTCTCTTCGGTTTGCCTGATAATTTCCTCCAGTGCATCCTTTCTCGCTATGTTTTCATGTTTCACCACCGGAAAATTCTGTTCAATCGTACCGTAATCAGTTCTTATGTTCAGTTCACGGAATATCATCTTCGTATCTAACACAATGTCTTTACTTCTTGCCCTCTTTATGAGTGCTGTAAGTGACAAAACAAAATGACTAGGACTTATATGATCATTAGGAAAGATCCCGATACCAAGGTTCTTTACCTGCTGAAAAACGATTGTTTCCAGCGCACCGGGTGCATTAAGGTCAAGACTGAATTTAGGTAACGTTGTTTCTATCAACAAATGATTGCAGAATTCCAGGAAATCTTCACGATCAATCCTCTCTGCTTCTTTACGAAACCGCCGCCACGAACTTACCGGCAATGTTTGTCCTTCAGGCCAGATGGCTCTTCCTTTTATCCTGAATACATTAGTGGCGTATTCTGCAAAAGAATCTTTTTCGGTAACCGGCTCCAGGAAATCTTTTAATGCATCGGTAGGTGCATTCCAAGCAAGACAAAGTCTGAACTCCGTAAGCCTTTTATGCCTTGAATAGATTTTCCAGTTGGCGTATAATTTATCCAGTGCAATCCCGTAGGATGAATCTGCGGCAATATCACTTTTTTGAAAAGTGTGATTGGACTCCCCGCTGTATTTCATTTGCTTTTTGAAATGCCTCGTTTTATTTTTTATGAGCAAATCATCAATCCGGTCTCCCTGAAATTCTTTTTTGTCAATGACAAACTCACTCTCATTTTCGTCTAAAATTTCTTTCAGAATAAAATAAGCAGTTAATAGATCCTGGTACTCATATCCTTCATGTGCTTTTGTAAGTGCCATAGTGGAAATGAAGCTGTTTTTTCAAATTTATGTCAGAAATATACTAAATAAATTAGTATTTTAGACTCCTTTATATACCAAAGAATAAAAATGAGACCTGCGAGACGAAATGTAAAAATGAAACATTTTGCCTATGAATTCGATCAAAAGAATATCCCTGATTCTTTTGAAGAAAGAGTCAATGTACTCCGCAAAATAGGTAAGCAGGCCAAAAAAGATTTTGAAGAAAAATATAGCCATTTATCATCCTGGTTCAGGGACTATGATGCGCTTTACTTACTTTCTTATTGTGTTTATTATTTTTCGACCTACGAAGCGGGTCTCGATGAAGAAGTAGAAAAAGGACATTTGGAGTTCCCGCCGCATTTTCAGGAGATACTTCAGGCATTTTCGCTTTGCACCGAACAGGCTGTTACAACAAGACCATTGCGGGATCAGGCCGAACCGTTTAAAAAAGAAATGAGAGAGATCGGTGATGCCATGCTATGGAAAATGTTTGACATCCCGGAAAATATCAGCACTGAAAAGGAAATCAACGCATATAATCTCAGAACAGAAATGATGACCCACACGCTCGCTATAAGAGGATGGGCCTATGATCACCAGATCAAAAATGTTTTGGCAGATTTATGTGAGCTGCTTGCTGATGACTGTATCAAGGCATTTGGATTCTCTCTTGCTCCATTGTTTAAATTATTGTATGTGCTCCTTGATAAAGTCAATGACAGAATTAACGTACACAGGGATAAAGTAAATAACATTTTAACTTTAATTTCTTATGATCAGGTATTCGATGCTTATGAAAAAGAATTTCCGCATTTAGCCATATCTGATAAGAAAACAAGAGAGCGGATTTGGGAGCATTTTGGTAAGAATCTTAATTATATGCGCTTTGCTGTTTTGTCGCATTCCGATCTTTGCCTTGATAAGATATTTACATTTTCAGCGGAAGAAATAGCAGCATACACCGATGACCAGTTCTCAAAAGATCAGATCATTTTTATTTTCGATAAGCTTTCTTACCGGTTTAAAGAATTAAAGGATTTTAATAAAGAATACTTTGTACTGGACAATCCCATGCATTCCAGGCCATTTATAAAGCTGGACGACGAAAACTACTTTAGCTCACTATGGAGCCATCTTCCTAACCTCAGCATTCGCTTGCTGGAAACACTTATCGAGGGTGATCCGGGTCTGAAGTCCAAATTCAATCAGGTGAAAGCAGATTACCTAGAAAAACAAATCCAAAAACTGTTTAAAGAAAATTTTCCTGACGCACAGATTTTTTCTGGAACTCAATGGAGAGACCCTGTGTCGTACCAGCAATTTGAAAATGATCTGCTCGTAGTGCAGGGGCCTTTTGCCATTATTGTTGAATGTAAATCCGGATTACCAACACCTGCTGCAAAACGGGGGGCGCCTGAGCGTTTATTTAAGACCCTGCAGAGCCTGGTTGAAGAGCCGTCAGAACAAGCGTTGAGGTTTATTGAATTTTTAAAACGAACTGACAATACGGTAAACCTTTCCACTAAAAATGGAAAGAAATTTTCGCTCGATAAATCCGGTATCAGGTATTTTATTCCGCTTGGTATCACTTTTGCCCAATTAGCTGCTATAGGTACTAATTTGAAATTGCTGATCGACGCGGGTGTAACTGATAAATGTATTCCCGACCTTATAACATCCATTAATCTCACCGACCTGCAAATAATATTTGATATACTTGATTCTCCGGCCCAAAGGATACATTATCTACAGAAACGAAGAGAATTTGAAGTACATAATAAGTTCAGTGGCGATGAGATGGATTTGCTGGCTTTTTACCTGGACACGGGTTTTAATCTGGGAAAATGTGAATTTGAAGAAACTTGGTTTTATAACTTAAATATGAAGTCCAAAGAGATCGATCCCTATATTCTCAATAAGGAGGCGGGTATTGAAACTTCCAGGCCTGAGCTTTTAATGACTAAATGGTGGAAAGATATTTTGTACTCGCTAAAAATGCGTAAGTCGGAAACCTGGCTTGAATCCTCCTATATCCTTTTGAACTTTCATCATGAAGAGCAGAAGGGATTTGAGAAAATGTATAATGAGCTTGTTGGTCAAATTAAAGAAGCTAAAACTACCCATAAGCATAATTGGGTGATCTTCTCTTCCGTAAATCCGCATCGCAGGTTTATGCTTTATGCGTATCCTTATATAGATACAGATATAAAGGAACGAAACCTGATGATTGAAGATATACTTACTCATGATATTCCGGAAAATACTAAAGGTGCATTATTAATTGCCGTTAATCTCGATAAGCAGCATTATCCATACAGCGCATTGGCGACAAGACTGTCTGCTGAACTATTTGATTCAAACTTTTCGGCTATTAGGGCCAACTAATTCAATGCAAAACGCTCCACGTTTCAATTTCATTTATAGTCTTTATTGAGCTGGCGATTGTATTTCATGGCATCGCCTGTTTCGACGCTCCGTTCATCTTTCTCTTCATTGTGGATCTGGGTTTAGTTAGCCCTGTTTTGTAACGAAACGGGGTCAATGCGAAAGTCATGTTCGGGCCGCCATCCTTCAGCGGCTGATAAGCTGCGCCAAAAAATTCCGGCATATACTCAGGCTCCCACACACAAACCCATCTTTTATTCCGTTGCTTTTTGGCGGCTTGGTGAACCGGCCCGTGAGAGAGGACTTTCTTTTTTCCCATTTTCTTTTACCAAATATTTTTTTTCATCATTAAAATTTAACAGTTAAGGAAATGACAGGAAAAGTGACCGCAGATGCGACAGTCACCACAACCAAAAGCGAAAAGAAAGTCGTGAATTTCTCCATCGCCATTAATGACAGGTACAAGCCTAAAGACTCCGATGAATGGAAGCAGTTCACAACGTTTGTGAGTTGCTCGTTTTGGCGGAGCGAATCCATTGCCGCCAGTATTAAAAAAGGAATACTGGTGGAAGTGGCGGGGCGAATCTCGGTGAGTGCATGGATTAACATGAAAGGCGAAGCAAAAGTCACGCTGAACTTTCATGTAAACAGTATCAAACTACACGAGAAACCGGCAACGGCAACCGTCACGCAACGCTCGACGCTTCTACGATGTTCGACATCACTGATGCGACATAGGCTTCACGCTCGATTATGATGGGATTAAATCGTGATTGGATCACCACGCATGGAGACTTCTTTGTGGAATCTCCAATCAACTTTTTAACAGACATTATCTGGTTCCTGAAAAAATACCAGTACGGAAAATACCTTACCCTTCCTCACGTAATTGAACTGATGCAGGTGGAATATGAAAAACTTTTCTCTGTGCTCAGGACTGAACCGCAAATAGAGGTGCTGGTCAACCCGTTCATATCAGCTTATCAAAATGATGCAATGGAACATTTGGAGGGACAGTTCGCCAGTGCCAAGATCGGAATGGGCAGGCTATCTTCTCCGCAACCGTACGGGGTGCTTCAGCAAACGATTTTACACTTGACATTAATGATCCTAAAAATTCGAAGATCATTTGCCTTGCCAACAATCCGCAGAAACAACAAGTATATGGAGCTGTAATTTCACTGTATATTACGAGGTTGATAAAACTGGTCAATCAAAAAGGCAGGTTGAAATCAATCCTGGTGTTTGATGAATTTCCGAACATCATTTTAAATGATGTAGATAGTCTGATTGCAACTGCCCGTTCCAACAAAATAGCGACCTGTTTAGAAATCCAGGATTTTAGTCAACTAAAAAAGATTATGGCGTTGAACAATCTTCCGTAATTATGAATATTACGAGAAATATAATCAGTGGGCAGGTAACTAGCGAGACTTCAAAATTTCTATCAGACCGATTCGGAAAGATTAAACAGATTAAGGAAAGTATTTCTATTAATCGCACTGATACCTCAATTAGCAAATCCAGTCAATTGGATTTTGCGATCCCTCAATCAAAAATCGCCGGACTTTCGTCAGGTGAGTTTGTAGGGATGATAGCCGACGATCCAGCAAATAAGATCAAGCATAAAACTTTTCATTTTGAAATCCTAAATAATCATGAAGCATTACTTAGTAAGCCCAAAAAATATCTTCAATTACCCAAAATAGAAACCATTACAACTTAAATGGTATTACAAATTTTTCGTATAATAAAAGTTGAAGTAGCCGATATTATTGAGACTGAAATAGAAAGAATTTTAAATACTCCGGGGCTGTCTTCAGGTTTAAAATAAAGGCTGTTTAAATAGTCAATATATTTTTTGAGGATAAAAACTATTCTCATCGACTCTATCGTCTTTTGAGGGCTTTGCTGCTTCTGGTAATAAAATTGATAATCTTTCTAAAATACCATTCACGGCAGCAATTTTCTCAGCTAAAACAGTCTCACTAAGTAAATTATTTACCAATTGGATTCCGAAATAATAAAACTCCTTTCGAATTAAATCATTCCATGTCAAATACCAATAGACAATAGGGTTGGCCAAGTTTAAACTTTGATTTCGTAGTACTATTTTTGTCGCGTCATCTCCCAATATGAAAGTTAAAGGCTCATAATTTTTCACCTCTGTTTCCAATACTTTGTTGTTATCAGGTAAAATGCCTTCTAAATAGTAGTCTCCGTTGTTGTCAACATATCTTATCATAAAATTTTTACTTATTATAAACTTTGAGAACTGCTGATAAAATTGTCTTTCATTTGAAATAGTTCTAAATCTAAGAGGACCCTGTTTAACTTCTTCCAGAGCTTGCGCGATTGAATAAAGACCTTTGTCTTTAACAGTCATACATGGAAGGCTATTCCAATATTCTACATCTTTGTTATATATAGATGATCTTTCCAATGCAGCAAGCGCATAGTGAACGTGACCCCATTTTGAATGCTCCAATTTTTGATAATATCCAAAAAGTCGAAAAGGGCTATTAGTATATTCATTCAATTCTCTGGTGGCATACATCAAATTAGCAATAATCTCAGGTGGAAAATTCTTGATTAGGCTCCGCGAAACAGTGACATTTGGCAATAAATTATCTCGAAAGCACAATAATCCAGTAGTGAAATAGAAATTTTGGTGGTGTCTTGCGTAATCTCGATATTGGTCGAATTCACAAAAGCTTACTACTAATTGTTGTTCGTTATCGTAAACAACAATTCCATTGTGACTTACCCTTGGCCACCGAAAAGGATATGATCGACCATCTTCTTCCACAAACTTTTCAGGAAATTTTATCGTTTTTATTAATCCAGCAATATCATAAGATTCCTCTTTTCGGATTTCATTTCCCTTTTCATCCTTCTCTTTTTTGATACAAATTATCTTGCTCCCACTTGGATCTTTATTTAGATTAAAATATGGCTCTATATTGAAGTGTTCTGGAACGTCCTCAACTATTATTCTTGGTACTACCAGAACCATTTGACCTGCTAGATTCTTTGTAGCTGATTTTTTTGTAACATCTATAGGTCTTATTTCAATTTCAATCGACTTAATTTTTAAGTTAAGCAGTTCTCTACATTTTACTATAAATTCATCAGGAAGTGGTGTCCGTGAATATTCACACCAAGGCTTATTAACTAACTCATCTCTATCTCCACCAAGAGATCTCCCCTCAAACAAAATTGGTATTTCAGGAGCGAGCAAAAACCTTTCAAGTTGAGCCTCGATCCGTAGTCCATGAAATTCCCGCGAGGTTTTAATTCTGCAGGCTATCGCAGTACCAGGCATTTCCCGATAACCATTTTCCCAGCCATTTTCAGATGGCATTTTAGCAGGCTTGTGATGCTTTTGCTCTGATCTGATTACCCAAAAACCACTTCGCCCTTCAACGGTAAGCCTATTCCTGGTAAGGTTCGTATTATCAAATGGGTAGTAATAAGTTGAGTTTATTTCAATCTTATCACACATCATAAAACATGATAACAATCCGATTCCGAACCGGCTAATTGGCACAAATTCCTCGTCTATCTTTTCATTTATTCTGATTTTTTCAAGTTTAAACAGATCCGAGTTATAATAAGAATTCCCTTTTTCAAGTAGATATGATCTTATTATTTCATTGTTCATTCCCATTCCATGATCATCTATCCGAAACCAATAGTAGCCTTCTGCATCTTGAAAAAATGACACTTCAATAGGTGAGGGCTTGTAATCTGGATTGGTGATTCTTTCAATGTAAGTTCTATGGCGTACGGTGTCAATAGCGTTCTGAAGTAGCTCGCGAATAAACACAAAATCGTCGCTATAAAGATCATCTCCGGTTAACAAGTCGAGGATTTTATCCTCAGAAAGGGAAAACCGATAATTACCACTGATATAATCTGTACTAACTATTCCATGTCTGTCTATTTTTTCGGGGAAAGGAAATGATCTCCATCTTTCATTGCAATACCTAGTTACCTTGGATGCTGCGTTCAGTTCTAAATCAATCAAATCCAGAAATTTTCTAATTCCCTGTTCTATGTATGGGTGAGGTGGGGCTGCAATAAAAGGCAAGGGATTTTCGCTTGGATTATCTGGAAATGTAAACCCACGAGAAGCCATGTGTTTTTGCCATTCGTCTTTACTAATTTTTTCAGCCCGGTTTTTAGGGTTATCTAAATCTAAATAGTCATATACGCTTTGTGGACTTCTGGAGTTATCAAAATCAAGTATATCCGCAAGGCGAAGTAATAAAGCACAGAAACGGATATCACACTCATGAAGAAAGTTAGGATCAAACCGTCCATCATCAATTCTTATGTTTTCAGCTGGTTCATTATGACTCTCGCATACTATCCCAATCTGTGCCCTTATCGAAACTCCATTATAAAGTAATTCACCACAAATATTTTCGGTCTCTTCAAGCTTTTTCCAGACTCGCTCTGCATGTGCCCATCTACAATACCATTCCGCTAAATCTTTTGAAATGATCCTGCCATTCGCTTCAAATTGTACTCTTGCGCTTGGTAATTCCTGTAGGAACACTTCACTAAATTTTCGTTCATGTAATATCTTCTCCCTTTCCTCAGTATTATACACCATGCCAAAGTCATGATAAATCGCACTTAAAATTAAGACTATGGCTTCCAAACTATGCAATTTATTAATCTCTGGGCCAAGCAAATCACCCATTAATTTAACAATATTGTAAACGTGTAGTTTATTATGAAGCGTATATGTAGGGAATGTGTCAGCATAGTGCTCCATTAATGGTAAAATATAAAGAGCATGCTTTTCAGTTATTGCGATATCTTCAGGTCTGGAATCGGCTAACATTTTCTTCCATAAAGCCAATTTTTGAAATTCCTCGATCATAGTAATACAATTTTGTTTGTTTTAACTTCAAGCTAAATAGTTTTATCCAATCTTTTGTGAATATAGGATAGGGCTTTATACTGCACACGAATTAAATACTAAAAATTCAGAAAGGCTAAATAGCTTTCTAGGGTCAACACCCGTACGCCATACCAATATTTATGTAAGATCCTGGTCATATCCTTATCTGATGTAACCAGTAATACTATCCGCCCATTTAGCTGATGATCATTCATCAAAAATGATACTTCATAATCCCATCGCCAGTTCCAGCGCGTTTCCCGTGATTTTTTACTTCGCAAATCAATTTTGTCCATCACTATCTTTCGACAAATCCATTGGTAAAATGCGACAGAAAGAGGAAACATCTGAGGCATTATCCATCCTATGGTAGCATGTTCTTCTCCGGTCATTTTAATTTACAAAGACACTGCAAGAGAGAAGATGATGGCCATCGAGATCCTTGGCACAAAAAGCCCACTGTCGATAAACTCCAGCATTTTTTCTCGGAAGTCTTTCCCGTTAATTGATGGGTTCGATTTGAGTGCTTCACTGCGGGATAGTTCAATAAAACTTTCCACTTCGCTAATCCATCTTGGTTCTTCACCATCTATAATTGCATATAATTTTAGATTGATCTGCTTAGCTAAATGGCCCGAAGGCACTAAAATTGGCTGGAACTGGATCACTATTTGGCTTATTTCCGAATACGATGAAACGGGAATTCAGGAAACGAATTTTCCACAGTAGTGGAATAGTTTTCATAGAATAGATATCATGTAAGTAGCTTTACCCGTTAAATTCGTGACAACACCTATCCCGCAACTATTATGGCAAACACCCTCATACCCTGGTCTGAATTGGACGAATATCAATTTCAGTACCTGTGTGCCGACCTTCTAACGGAATTATATCAGCACTATCAACAATTTAAAACCTATGGGGTAAGAGGACAGGCGCAAGACGGCATTGATGTGATCAATGACCTAATGGATGACCTGCCGAAAGGCCGCGTTCGGATCTGCGCGCAGGTAAAACGGTACAAAAGTCTATCGACCACCGATGTAGAAAAGGCTATTACAGCATTTAAGAAAGGAGCTTTTTACTCAACAACAAAAAAATTCTATCTCATAACAACAGCCCCCATTATTGACATAAGTACAAGGGGAAAAATAAACGAATGGGAAGCTCGGTTGGCAGAAGAAGGTATTGCTTTTGACGTATACTATGTCCAGGACCTGAATGACTATTTGAGAAGACAGTATGCAATCGTGGCCCGATATTTTAGTCCTGAATTAGCCGATAGTTTTTGCCTCGCCACCAGCGATTGGCCAGCGCTGCCATTCGATAAACCTCCGACTGACCTGGAAAGACGGGTAATTCCCTGGGAACTAAACATCTCAAGGTGGCTACCACCACTCACCAATGCGCAAAAGGAAGAAGATTTCCTGCAAATGATTCTGAAATCCGAACAACCCCACTTGTATTGTTTAGTCGGAGAAGCGTATCAGGGTAAGAGCACATTTCTGCAGCAAATGGCCACGAACTGTCCAACCGGCAGTCAAATCGCCTGGCTGGACGCCAAAAAATTAGCAGGAGATGCATTAGAAGCCGATCTAGCCAAAAGGTACCGGCACTGGAAAAGCCTTATTGGAAATAATCTACTTATTGTAATTGACGGACTAGACGAAGTGGCTTTCTCTGCTTTTGAAAGAACCGTCGACACAATCGTCAATTTCTCTCAACAGTATCCATACGCAAAACTCCTTGTCAGTTGTCGGACCGTTTTCTTTCATCTTCACCTCGTTGCCCAAAAACTGAAACAATTCCGCATATACCAGTTGTTACCTCTTACCCTAGGAGAAACGAGAATATTCAGTGAAAAGAAATTGGGCGCCTTTGCAGCGACTCATTTTGAAGAACTAATACGGAAAGCCGGCATGGAAACCTTTTTATCGATGCCCTTCTTTTTGACTTCATGGATTAGTGCCTACCAGGCCGATCGATACAATTTTCCCGCAACAAAAACAGCGTTGTTAGAGGCAGCCATTGCAGCAGCCGATACCAAACTGGAAGAAAAAGTAGCCGGCCGGTCACTGGACTTGCGGCAAACCAGGACCAAATTGGCCCCACTGCTGGAACAATTGGCATTGGCGTTACAGCTATTGGGCACCAACGACATACAGGGAAAATGCTTGCAGTCACTCTTTGACACCGAAGAAATAGAAATACTCACATCTTCCGGTGTGCTCACCAACAGCAAAGAGAACTGGTCGTTTATCAATGCTTTCTTTCAGGAGTATTATGCTGCCCTTCGATTGCGTTCGTTCACCATCGACGAAATCAAAAAGGTAGCAACTGTTGGTCACCAAATTGTCAAAATAAGAACGAAATGGATACAAACCGTCGCCACTTTGCTGGGACTGTTGCAAGAAGGACATGAATTAAAGCAGCCACTAATGGAACTGGTGCAGCAGGATGACCTCGAATTGCTTTTCCAGTCAGAAAACAGCGTAGGAGGAGCTGACTTCATTTCAGACCTCCTCAGACAGCTGCTGGAAAAAACCGATAACTTTGGTATCCGTTTGCAGCTTTTCCATCCCTATGGAATCGCACAGTTCATCCAAGGCAACCAAAGAGCATTGGCCGTATTGCTGCAAGCTACTGCCACAGAAAATGCGGAAAATCCTTCGTTTTCCCTCGCGTGTGAGGTCTTGGCTCACTCGGAACTAAACACTGCCCAACGTCGCATTTTTATAGAACAATCCCAGCCTGTGGTCGAAGCAATGACTGATCCCCATATTGCAGCAAAAATCATAGAAGTATATACACATTTCCGCGAAGCGCCGGATGACCTCTTGCAATTGGTCACCTCCCATCCTACCATGCGGCAGCAATTGTTTGGATGGCGAGCAACCATCGACTGGCTAATCGCGGTGCAAAAGGTGGACGAGTATTTCTCATATGGTCTGGACGCAATTAAGTTTTTGAATAGCTACAATGAACGCACCAACCAGATAGGCGCGGAAAACATGCTCTATCAGTTTTTTGAAGGGGCCAGGACAACAACCTCTTTTAAAGCATTCCTGAGAATCATAGCGGGTCCGGAATGGAAAGTTTCATCTGTAGAAAATGAGTTTGGCTTTGAGGATTTCTTTGAACGACTAATGACCAACATATTCGCTTCCGCGCACGAAGATCCAACATTGTTGGAGGCGGTAGTAGAATATTTGAAACAACTGGATCCCTTTTATCCCTCTAATCAGAAAAAAAACCTCGCTGAGGTGATGCAAAAAACCGGATTGCGGCCTTTACTTCAAACCATATGCATGAAAGACATGCTCAATGGTTATGGGTTGCAGTTGGGTTGGTTATTAGACGACAGTAATAGCGATACGTTTTTCCAAGCAGTAACGGAAGAAAAAATTTCTTGGAAAGACGTACACGACTGCATCTTAAGCATCTTTTCGATTGGGGACGAAACCACCGCATTACAATACAGGGAGCGTGCATTAGACCAATTTGGAATACGGAAGGAGTATGAAGAGCAACCCAAACAACTCGCACAAATCAACGAACATGTACGCCGGCGGCACGACAACGACGAAATAAATTTGCAATCCGTCGATCAGTTCAAAGCGGCGGTTGAAAACAATTTCAAACGGCTTGGAGAATTACACCCCGGTGGAGATGACTGGTCTATTCCCATGCAAAATCGGGAAACTATACAGGCCATCGATTCAGATGCCGTTCGACAGTTCCTAAAAAATTGGCACAAGACGTACCCCACTAATCAACGATTGCTATCACAGGCAAACAAGATAATCGACAACGAGGACTACTTTGATCGATTTAGGGCTGGTCTTATATATCAGTATCGCGTCAATAAGCAGAAAGAATTTCCAGAATTAATAGAACATCTGAAAGGCTTTTTTTATCAGCAACTGGACCAGTATCCATTCGAAAATTGTTTGCAATCTGACGCTGATGGCCGTCTTATTGAGGGATGGGAACAACTAAGGTTGGGGGATATCTGGCGGCGGTTTCAGTTCGATTTGCCTATGGAAAAGAAGATGCAGTTGCTCTGGGTGGACTTAGAGGGATGGAGCCGCGACCGGACGTTACGGCTCGGGGAAAAAAGCATCGCCAACTTGATCTACGAACAATTGGACGAGCCTCAACGCATTGCCTTTCAGGACAGGGTACTGCAACACGTGAAACGGGGTATTGCACATCCCAGAATCCGTTTCCTGCACTTCCAACTGTGCCAGGAATTTCGTATTAAGCCAGCAGCGCCCCTGATTGCAGAAGCACTACTGGCAGGGGGCAAGAACAATCGCTACTTTTGCGGAATACTCGCAGCATACAGGGCATTAGGGGGTTCACCAGATGAGCTCGGTCCATTGTTCACTTTGACCGATCCGTTGACCGAGGACCAGTTCATTGATTTGTTGGATGCTTGCATAGAAGCCGGCAAAACCGATGTCGTGCCCTACGCCGAAAAAAAATTTATGGATCCGAATACCCCATTTTATCATAAAATAGACATCGCGATTCGACTGCTCCGGAATGGTGATACCGAAGCGTTCGCATTCCTGTTGAACAACTTGTATGCATTAGAAAGATCTAGGAGCCGAAGAACTGAATTGATCAGCGTGGCAAACATTCCCATTGAAACAGGATGGATAACCTTGCAACCACATATACCGGAACTCCTCGCACCACCCCGTTATCCACCTGTCGTTATAGAAGCCAGGAACATCGTTTTTGGTATGTTGAGAGAATGGGCAATGGTTGATGAACAAAGCTTACGCCAGGTGATCCAACTTTTGGAAGATGCCATTGAAACCTTGTCGCCTACCCATTCCAACGCCAAACTGTTATACGCGTATATAGGGCATCTGGTGGAGGCATTCCGCGACAGCAATCCTCCCAATCGGACAATCGATGAAATAAAAGAAATCATCTCCCTTAAGTCTCCTTCAACAAGGCCTTCTGGATGAGTTGCATTAGTACATTGACACGTCCCGGCAGCGCCTTTCGATATGAGGCCATCCTCCCAATGCAGGTACAGACACTTGACAGGAGTCTATTGCTTTCCTTATAGACAACTCCTATCTTGTAGTCAGCCATCTTCATTTGTTATCTATGAAAACAATTGCATTTTTTCTTCTAAAGTCCTTAACACTTACGAAAGACTTTCACATCTCGACGCAGGGACAAACGGACCTAACACCCTTTCTACGAGAATTTAAACAAGCGATGGAGATTGAAGAATCCAAAACTGGCATATATTGTTTGTATCGAAAGACCGAAAAACTAGTCGACCGACTTCAGAAATTGGTAAATCAATTGACGAATAAGCATCCGGAATTCAACCAACTGCCTGCATGGATACGTGAAATTCCGGAGAATGACTATTTCTTCTTTATTTGGCAGCCGCTGATTGATCAACTTGGTCACATCTTGTTGAACAATACACTGGTGGCGATAAATACAGGCCGAACAGACCTACCGCAAATACAACAATTGACCCAAACGCTGCTGCAGGACCTTTTCAAAAAATACACCTGTCACCAATATGGAAAAGAACGGTCCTATATCGGAGAAGCAGACAAGACCAGGCGTATTTGCCGGTATTGTGGAAAAAGCGAACCTGCTACAATTTTCAAAAATACAGCACATGCGATACCGGAGGCATTGAACAATAAGCATATCGTTTGCAGGGAAGAATGCGATTCCTGCAATGAATGGCTGGGCAATAATGTCGAGCAGCACCTCATTAACTACCTCGCCTTCTGGAGAACATTGTATCAAATTCCCGGGAAAGAAGGGCAAAAAAAATACACAGGAAAAGACTTCGAAATGGATCCTGCTGGCAAAATACATGTACGAGTAGATTCACCTTTAGACGATCCGGCCCCGACCTTCCCAATAACTTTTTCTCTAACAGCCGTTGACAAGTTCTCCCCGCAAAACATATATAAGGCTTTTTGCAAAATGGTGGTCTGCGTTCTACCAAAACAATACTTAAGCAGATGCCAACCAGCCATTGACTGGATAATGGGGCGGCGTGAGATAACGCAACTTCCTCCTGTTTGGCACAAACAGGTCAAACGCTCCGCCTTACAATCACCGGAACTGTTGGTATATGTAAAAAAGGAAAAAGACCGTGCATTGCCGGGTATTATTGGTGAATTCAGTTATGCGCAACTAAAATTCGTTTTCATATTGCCTCTCTGCGAAACAGACGAGATGGCATTCCTGTCGCCAGATGAGTTTGAAATATTCTGGAAAACGTTTAAACATCTCGGCAAGATGGAAAATTGGCAACACCAGGATTTCTCCAGTGTCGAAAAAAAAACAATAGGGTTTATGTTGACAATTGAAGATCCGAATCGGGTTTTATAGAAAGGCACCGCTATAGCAATGGCTCCGGAAGAGTAAGGGATATGGAAAACTGAAAGGTCTTTACCTGTTGTGTCTTTAACATCCTTGGCATTACGGTGAATGACCGCAAAGTACTCCTTATAATATACATAGCCGAGAGCGAAGGGGCCAACATCTGGCTGGAAGTGCTCTGTAACCTGCAACAGTGCGGGGTAACCGACATTCAGATTGCCTGTATATATAACCTCAAAGGCTTTGCCGAAGCCATTGCCAGCATTTATCCGGCAACAGAAATGCAAATCTGATAGTGCATCAAATTCGCAACTTACTGAAGTATGTTGCCAGCAAAGATCAGGAGCCGTTTATGGTAGATCAGAAGCCCGTATACCAGGATATAAGCCTCAATAACGCCGAGCGACAATTTCAGGCATTGGAAGCTAAATGGGGGCAAAAATATCCGGTTGTTATTGACTCCAGGCATCGTAACTGGAGCAGGTTAACCGATTATTTCAAATATTCTGCTGCCATCTATCATCCCACAATTGTTTTCATACTATGATTTCAAAGGATGCCCTAGCATATACCTATTAAGAATATACAAAGTATTAAAAACAAACGGCTTTGGCTGAAGAAAATACAGAGTGGCTACCAAATTTTCCCAAAAAATGAAGTTGAGAAAAAGAAGAAAGATTTTACTTCGTTTTTAAAGAGCTTACTACTCTTAACCCTTTCAGACTATCTGATACAAGATAAGCATAAAATCAATAATCAATCTGTGATTTAGCACTTTTTAAAAGCCAAAAAAGAAGCAGTCACTAAAATTCACACTAATAAAATGGCGTTAGGAAATTCAAATTATCCCGGATTTACTGTCTTCCAATCTCAAAATTATTCTGATGAAAACAGAATAAAACCAGAATTTCCCATAGCAACAAATGCTACGGGGAATCTGGTTTAGCATATCGCAAATGGCTTGTATTAGAAAACCTTGATCCCTGCTTCCTTCGCCTTCTCTTGTTCCGGTACCGATATCATTTTGAATCCCAATTGACGAGAAATGTCTTCATGATTAAAATAAATGGTACTACGAAATATTTTGCCCTGCTTAATTTGAAAAACCGCATGAAAAGCAAAAGTGGCCGTAATAGGCTTGCCTCCAATATCAGCTGATGCCGGATAGTCTATAGATTCTTCTCCCCATTCGAATACCCAGTCCCCTTTTTCCCTTCCTTTTGTGCCATTTTCATGAGTTGTTACGGCTAAAGATTGTATTCGTTTATACCGCTGGCCTTGATAATTGTACACTTCAAAATGTTTCCGGGTACTCTCCAGAACCTCGCTCTTAGTTGCAGAATCATTGACACCCAGTCCATACTGTACAAAATCATCAGTTAAATACTTACTCATCTCGTTCACATCGCCCCTCCGTCCGGCAGCCAGAAAACTATCAACAATTGCCTTATTTTGTTCGCCATTACTGCTGCTAACTACAGAAGAAGGCTGTACCATCTCTTCTGCATTGGTATTACTTGAGTTGCAGGACCATATTCCAATGCCCAAAAAAACAATATAAATCCACTTCATATTTTTGTCTTTTTATAATACCTACTTAATTTTCAGGTTGGCTGCTTCCGGTTTTTGCTGCTCAGCAACGGATATCATCTTATATCCAAGCTGACGCATTATATCCTCGTGATTGAAATATATGGTGCAGCTATTTATTTTTCCGTTTTTCACACGAAAAACAGCATGATAAGCGAACTTCGCCGTAATTGCCTTCCCGCCATAATCCGGGGAAGCAGGATAGTCCGTCTCAACATCACCCCACTCATAAACCCAGTCACCCTTACCTCGACCACGACCAGCGTCCTGAGTCGTAGTTAACGCAACAGAATGAATCCTGTTGTACCGTTTACCCCCATACTTATAAACCTCCCAGTGTTTTCTAACACCTTCCAATGTTACAGACTTGTTGGTTGAATCCTTGATTCCAAGACCATACTGCATAAAGTCTTGTGCTAACAAATTATCCATTGTGGTAACATCTCCTTTATGAAACGCATCCAAATATCTGTTTACAATATCGAGATTCTTCTTAGCTGTTGCAGCATCTGTTGCTTTATAGGATCCGACAATATTAGTTTGAGCACTGCCCAGCAGCACAGAAACCACCATCAATCCACTTAGAATTATTTTTTTCATGTTATGATTATTTATTTTAAGTTTTCAATTATGTGATAAGATTGAATTTAAATCTGGGACTTAAAATAGTCCCAGATGCTACGTAAGAGGCATATTTAACAGGAACCTATTCAGCTTCTACGATGTGCTGTTAAATTAATTATCGAAATTTCACACCAGTATTTTTAACCTTCTCCTGATCAAGCGGAGACAAATATTTATAACCCAATTGACGCATAACATCCTCGTGATTAAAGTATGTAGATATGCTGGTGATTTTACCATTTTCTACCCTAAATGCTGCATGAAATGCAAACACTGCCGTTGTCGCCTTTTCTCCAGTTTCCGGATTATCAGGATAATCTGTTTCTATATCGCCCCACTCAAAAACCCAATCCCCTTTTTGACGCCCTCTTCCACCATCCATATTTGTAGTAACAGCAACTGCCTCTAGCCTTTTATAGCGTTTTCCACCATACTTATAAACATCCCAATGTTTCTGTACTCCTTCCAAGGTTCTAATGCGACCGGCGGTATCCTTGACACCTAACCCGTAAGCCATAAAATCGTTTGCCAGGTATTTTGCCATGCCTGCCGTATCACCTTTATGAACTGCATCCAGGTATTTACTGACAATATCTTTGTTTATTTCACCGTTGTCCGTGCGGGTATCCGCAGATTGGGCACCTGCCGAATCCGCCGAATCAGTATTGCTGCACGCAAACAAGAATGCAGCACAAACGAATAAAAGCAACTTTCTCATTGTTATTTGTTTTATATTTTTTGAGTAGAAAATTAAATTTGGCTATTTATCCTTATTCAATAGTATCCATAGGTATCAAACTCATAGGGCTGCGGAATGGGTTCCAGTAGAATTAAATCCGATTTATCCAGTAATTGTTTTCGGTAGTATCGTTTCAATAATTTAGTCTCCAATAAACTAGACAACTTCTCCAATTGTACATTTAGTTCAGCCTTCAATTCACCAAATACCTTGTAAGCATCATCTGTAGGCTTATTTTCACCACTCTCGACAGTTCGCTGAAGGGTTGCAATTTTATTATTTAAACGTATGGGATAGTTCAATGGATCCTGACTACTTTGATTCTTGACCTGATAAATAGCAGCTTCTATTTCGCTTAATTGATCAAAAAGCTTCTTATACTTAACTACAACACCCATTTTAGTGAGCGTATCTTTTATAATTCTTATCGCAACAATTGCTTCATGGGCTTTATTGACTTCATCTCTTATCTGACTAACCAACTGAAACTGATCATTGATATCATTCTTTGTAATGTTGGTTAACCTCGGATCAAGCCTGATTTCAAATGGCTCCGTTACGGTTATCCCTCCGGCAGAAATTCTTACAAAATACATTCCCGGAGGCGCGATGGGGCCTAAATGCGGTCTTGCCGACCACAATATCAATCCTTTAAATAATATGGCACCGGGATACCTAAGATCCCACTCAAATTGATTTAAACCCTTATTTACAGTCGGTCTTTTTATAGACGAAGTAGACGGAATTGAAGTAGTATCTGCAGCTTTTTTTTCAATTGCTTTATGCCCTTTAAAAGTCCGAACCTCTTTTCCGGATTGATCTAAAATTTCCAATACTACACTATCGACATCATTTGCCAAATGATATTGAATCACTAAATTTTGTACACGTCGTACCGCATATCCCGGTTTATATAAATGAAGTCTGCGAGAGACAATATCTGTTCCATATTCTCTTAATGGCCATATATCATCCAGCACATACATGGACCGACCATGGGTTGCAATGGCCAGATCTTTCTCTGTCACTACCATATCAGGAACCTGCGTCACCGGCAGATTTAGCTGTAATGAATTCCAGTCTTCTCCATCATTAAATGACACCTTCACACCATATTCGGTACCAGCAAATAACAATCCTGGGCGTACCTTATCCTCTCTTATTACATGAACAAATGACCGATCATCAATTCCTTTGATAATTTTTTTCCAGGTTTTTCCATAGTCATTGGTTTTCCAGATGTACGGTCGACGATCGTTCATTTGGTATCGCTTAACTGCAACATAGGCAGTACCCGGTTTATGTGGCGACGCTTCAATAATACTAATCCTGGTATGTTTCGGCATATCTGGCGGTGTAATATTTTCCCAGCTTTTACCATGATTACGGGTAATATGCAGCAACCCGTCATCAGATCCTGCCCAGATTGTATTTGCATCATGATAGGATGGTGCGAGCGCATATATGGTACCATATATTTCCGGACCGCTCATATCTTTCGTGATGATACCTCCACTTTCTCCTAATGTGAAAGTGTCTGCGTAGGTTAAGTCGGGGCTAATCTTCTGCCAGGTCTGTCCTTCGTTTTGAGTGACCCATACGTGCTGGGAACAAACATATAATTTGGTCGGATCAACGGGTGAAAATACAATTGGGTAAGTCCAATGCACACGCTCCGGTAAGGTCTTGGGAGCTTCACCCATAAATCCTCTTGGATAGGGTTGCACTTCTCTTCTTTCGCCTGTTCTTCTGTTAATGCGAGTTAGCATATTACTGTAATTACCCGCATAAAATATATCAGGGTTTTTTGGATCCTGTGCAATGTATCCGCTTTCTCCACCACCTACTTCATATGCATAACCTATCCCTTTTTTTATGGAATTCTGTCTTAGTTCCATATGATTCCAACCCTCACTCGGAACAGCCACCGTCGTATTGTCCTGTTGTGCTCCTGCTAAGTGATATGGAAAATCTATTGTTGCAGTAATATGGTATAATTGTGCTGTAGGGAAATCCTGGTCGGTCCAAGTTAATCCACCGTTCAAGGTAACCGTCCCTCCTCCATCATCGGCCAGAATCATACGAAGGGGATCATTGGGATCAATCCATAAATCATGGTTATCGCCATGCGGAACTGCAATCTTCTTATCAAAGGTTTTGCCCCCGTTCGTAGATTTGTAAAACCCAACATTTAATACATACACGCCATCCTTATCTTTTGTGTCTGCGTATATGCGTGAATAGTAGAAAGCACGCTGCCGAAGTTTTCGATCATCATTGGTTCGAGTCCAGGTTTCGCCTGCATCATCAGATCTAAAAACGCCGCCTTCATTGGCCTCAACAATCGTCCATATTCTATTAGGATTTACTGGTGAAACAGCAATTCCAATTTTACCAATTGGCCCATTTGGCATTCCGGGCTTAGTTGTGAGTTCCATCCAGTTTTCACCCCCATCAATGGATTTAAATAACCCACACGCTCCTCCACCGCCCCACATCATCCATGGTTTTCTATACACTTCCCAAAGCGATGCATAAAGTATATTTGGATTAGTTGGATCAAGTATTAAATCTACACCACCAGCTTTCTCATTCATATATAACACTTTGCGCCAGGTTGTGCCGCCATCCACCGATTTGAAAACACCTCTTTCTTCATTACTGCCAAATGCATGCCCCAGAACAGCTGCATAAATAATGGAGGGATCTGTTGGATGAATTCTAATACGTGCTACCGTCTGAGAGTTTTTTAGTCCGCAATGAACCCATGTTTTTCCTCCATCAATTGTTTTATAGATTCCGTCTCCCTGGATAATATTGCCTCTAAACTGTGACTCACCTGTTCCGATGTAAACAATATCAGGATTAGTAGGCGACACAGCAATAGCCCCGACTGACGATGAGGTAATTTGTCCATCTGTAACTGGATTCCAGGTAAGTCCACCGTCCATCGTTTTCCAGAGTCCACCTCCGGTAGCTCCAAAATAGTATTCGTTGGGCCGTAGTGCTGACCCAGCCGCAGCCAAGGAACGACCTCCCCGATTAGGCCCCACATTACGATACTTCATGGATTTAAAAATCGAGGTATCCATATCTTGCGCCCTGACACATTCAGAAAGAACCGAAAGGCACGCAATCAGAAAGAGTAAAGATGTCCGGCCAAGACTAATTTTTCTAATCATACAAGTTTCAATATTAAATGAGCAAGCAAACAATAACAGCGCTTCTCCCCATTCTTACAAAGAATTACCGTATCCAGATTCTATCTACAAAAACAAAACGATTGCACTTAGCAATAAATGTTCGTATCCTCTTTTTCATGGTATACGATTTCAGGCTATACACTTTAGAACCCACTTCTTTAGTCATTCTACTCCTTCTAACTAATAAGCTATGACGAACAAGAGTCATGGTAATTAGAAGAAACAAGAATGCTTCCCGATCAAAAATGAGTGATATATGATCCAAAAAAAACATTGAACTCTTAAAAAACGCCGGGAAATTTCCCGGCGCCCACACATGAGAAAAAATGCCGTAACCAATAAAAATTGAACAGCAGACTTATATAGCGAGTTAACTTTTTTTCTTCCTGTACGAAGAGTGATAGGAGATAAATTTCCAACCAGAGGATGTCTTTTTTAATACCGCTGTCACAACCCCCATGCTTGACGGAACAATAGGCTTACCGTCTTTCTTTAGCACGATTGTGTATGTATACGCTTCTGTTGAATAGGCATAGTTTCCGGAAACAATTATATCTGCTTTATAGTCATTGTAAGTGAATGAACTAAACATATCAAACTCTGGATACAGATGCCCACTCATGAAATGCGACACAGGTTCTCCGGGACTACCATTTTCATAAATCACCGCATCATCAGAGAACAAACTCCTGACCCCTTGCTTATCAAGTTTTTCCATGGCTGTCTTATATGATGCCAGTACCTTTTTAACTTCGTCTTTAGCCTTATCTTGTGCAAAGAGCCCGCACGAGAAGCTGAAAAATAAAATAACAAATAATGTCCTTTTCATACCGTTACTATTTGATTTTTTTAATAATGAACCCTACTTGGTTGACTTGTTTTTTTTCTTCGGTAATGCAGCTTTAATGGCTGATATTTCTTGCCTTAAACTTTCAATAATTAACTGTTGTTCCTGCACCGCCTTTACAAGAGGCACTACAAATTCTGCATAGCGTAAACTATAATAATCGGAAGCATCGGTTGGTCGATCAATACCGCTGAAATCGAAGCCTAGCTCACGGGCCAATGTCTCTACATCTTGTGCAATAAAACCAGTATACCGAATGGCCTCCCGAGCACGTTCTGCTTCCTTATCACGTACACTTTCAGTTATTGCCGTATGCGCCGCAATTGAGCCCATATGCATTCGATAGGTTACCGGCTTAAGCCCTGCGATGAATTCCAGGCCAGGAACACCCCCCTTTTGGGGTTGAAATCCATCATAAGTAACTTCCGTAACAAACCTCTTATCGGAAACAGTCGAAAAATTCACCTCACCTACAATTCGGGTCACGTTTACATCGCCGATACGGACCTGATTGCTACCGGTAACCATGGTATTCGCACCAATGGCTGTAGAATTGGTAATAGAAATGGACTTTTTAGAAAATGCGTTATGACCTAAAGCGGTGTTTCTGACACCAGCAACATTATAGCGAAGAGCATATGCACCTACAGCAGTGTTGTAATAACCGGTTGTATTTGAATCAAGAGCGAAAGCTCCATCGGCGGTATTCTCATATCCAGTAGTATTATATCGTATCGCATCGTTGCCGGTACCAGTATTACAGTACCCACTGATATTGTATCGCATTACACCCATCCCTATTGCGGTATTTCTGCTACCAACTGTATTAAATCTTAGGGTACTAACTCCTAAAGCAGTATTGTGGGTACCGGTTGTATTCGAAAATAGAGCACCTGAACCAATACCAGTACTATGGTTACCAGTTGTGTTAACATAGGCCGCTCGAAAACCCAGAAAGGTGTTGGCTGTTTTAGGATTTACACTCCCTGCCATATTATTACCAATAACAATATCGAACGGTAATGAATCGATTATAGGTTTTTTCTGCGCATAACCAATGCCAGACAATAGCATACAACCCAGAGTAATGCGCGCAGCCTTTAATAGCCTGTTAATATTCATAACAAGATTTATTTGAT
Source organism: Flavipsychrobacter sp. (assembly GCA_016787265.1). Taxonomy (GTDB): domain Bacteria; phylum Bacteroidota; class Bacteroidia; order Chitinophagales; family Chitinophagaceae; genus Flavihumibacter. Next base: position 41,312 of record JAEUVF010000003.1, read on the forward strand.
AAGTCAGTAAAATCAGGAATTATTAATACCCATTATTTTGGGTCATCGAAGGATTAAATAACAACTCTGACAATGGAATTGGCCATATATATTGAATGTCAGACGGAGATAATTCAGGAACGGTTCCTTTGGCAGGTAAACTTAAACCAAGACGCATCCGGTCAAATCCACCAAATCCCTCTCCCAACAACTCAATCTTCCTTTCAACTAATATTTGTTCAACCAACTCATCCACAGTAGCAAAATCACTAGCCTCATAAATTACATTAACATCTGAACGTTGCCGAACGGCATTCAGCAAAGCAATAGCCCGTTCGTTAAGTTCGTTGGTGGAACGTGCCAATGCCTCTGCCAGGTTCAACAATATCTCTGAATACCGGATACATGGTATATAATCCGATTCACTACTCGGGTTTTTTGGCCATTTGCGCAGCCAGGTGGATGTACCAACAACCTGATTAAATGTACGTCTAATATCAGCCATCCCCCACTGAGTATTGGACAAAATACCTGCAGGATTAATAGGAAAATGACCTGAACCGTTTGGTGACGGATTAAAATAAATACCGATCGTAGTTGGTGCATCAAGCGTGCTGTATGGAAAAGAAAATACACTTTCCAATGTAGTATAAGGCGCTGCAAAGGCAGTCCGAATATCAGGCATCAATTGATTCGCCACACCTGAAGGTGCACGAAATGGTGCGTTTGAAGACACAATCTTATTTGCCTCCTCTACTACCTTTGCATAATTACGCATGTATAAGTACACCCGTGTTTTTAATGCAATAGCTGTATTTTTGTGTGCACGAGTAGCATTTTCGTAAGCCGTTGGATACAAAGCTGGAAGATTTTCCTCCGCGTAATTTAGATCCTCTAAGATCTGCTTATATACATCCTCTACGCTGGCGCGTTCCAAATCGTTATTGCCCCCCTCTTTATTTGCTGTCAATCGTAAAGGGATACCTGGACTCTGTGCCGGATTATCCCAGTACGGTCTTGCATATAGCTGTACAAGTGCAAAACTGGCTAATGCCCGGATAAACCGGCTTTCACCGAAGTATTTTTTCTTCTGAACTTCATCGATTGCACTAGATGCTTCAATCCCTTCAAATACAATATTCGACATATTGATCGCAGCAAATCCATCATTCCACACCAAGCGCACTTCCGCGCTTGAAGGATCAAGTGTAAACTGCCAGGTGGATAAACCCGCAGCCACATTAAGAGTCGCGTTCAAAAATTGCCCGCCTCTCAATTCATTGCTGACCTGAATTCTACCGGCAAAAAACTCAGCAGTCTTAACTGCAGAATACATTCCGAGAACTTGTTGTGAAATCCGTTGAGGTGTTGAAAACGCATCCTTTTCAGTAATGTTGGTAGGAGGAACAGGAGCTAATTTTTCTTTGTTGCAGGATGATGCAAAAATTGAAAGCACCAATACCCCTATAGCTATTATACGCATTGTTTTGATTTTTTGAATTTTAGAATCCTACATTCACTCCAAAAATGATCGTTCTTGCCATGGGAGGTGAATTGTAGTCTACACTGGCTCCTGTTGTGGAATTTTTATTCGTGGATGTTTCGGGGTCAAATCCGCTGTAATTGGTAAATACCAACAAGTTTTGACCGGATGCATAAAACCTTACTCTTGACAACTTTAGCAGTTCTGCATATTTTGTTGGTAAAGTGTAGCCAAGCGCAACATTTCTAATTTTCAAAAAATCTCCCTTTTCAATATTCTCTGTGATTATGAAAGAATTACTTCCATTACTAACATTATCTCCAAATACTAATCTTGGAATATTCGTCTGATCACCTGGCTTTTGCCAACGTGTCAACACCTCTTTGTCACTGTTGGCAGTTGTAGCTGTTCGGATAATAGATCGAGTTCCATTGAACATGTAATTGCCGCCCGAAAAGAACACAAGTACATTCAGATCAAAATTACCTAGTCTAAAGTTGTTATCAAAACCTCCAAACCATTTTGGAAGCGCTGGCCCCATAATAACCCCATCCCTATTTTGACTGGGAGACCTGGGGGCCGGTGAACCATCCAAGTAAGTCCAACGCAAAGATGAATTAGTAGCTGAATGATCATATTGAACAGCCGTTCCATCCTTATAATAAAAAATCCGGCGTCCATTATCAGGATTCACACCACCACTTCGTACTGCATAGAAACTTCCCAACGATTCTCCTACCCTTGCAATACTTAATGGAGCATTAGTACTGGTATTGAAAATTATGTCAGCATTGCCTGCTGCAAGCGATGTAACCTGATTTTCCTGAGTACTGATATTAAAGCTGGTTCTCCAGGAAAAACGATCCTTTTCAATTACGTTCGCATTGATGGAAAATTCCCACCCTCTATTGAACATACTTCCAACATTGTTCAATATCTGGTTCCCAGGAATACCAGCCGAAGGAGCTTGCGGATCCTGAAGAATCAACCCATCAATTGTATTCTTATAGTATGCTATTTCGCCGGTTATGCGATTATTGAGCAATCCAAATGACAAGCCGACATCCAGTTTGTTACTGGTTTCCCAAGTCAGATTCGAATTTCCGGCTTGTGAGAAGAAAAGTGTGTTATTCGTGCCATTCAAACCCGATGAATACAGGTTATGAAATGCAAAATCACCAATCCCCAGATTATTTCCTACTCGTCCATAACTGGCTTTCAGTTGAAGGAAATTTAACTTGTCACTTATGGAACCATTTTTAAAGAAATTTTCTTCCGACAAAATCCAGCCGACTGAACCACCGGCGAAATTTCCAAATTTTTGTCCCGGTGCAAATGCTGAATATCCATCCCGCCGCGCATTAAATGTAAAATAGTATTTATTCTGAAAATCATAAGTCAAGCGGCCAAAATACGATTGTAAAAAATTCAGCTCCATCCGATTACCAAAGGGAAAAATGGTACTAAAAGCACCCTGGTACACACGATACAAAGAATCAGCGACGATTCGGCGATCAGCGCCCCATCGGTTCCTTGTTGATTTCTGTTGCTCCACACCAGCCAAAAAACCTAAATGATGATCATCAGCGATGGATGTATTATACTGCAGAATATTCTGCCAATTCTGGCGCTGAAACCTATCCATTATGTTGGAAGCAGCTCCCTGAAATCTTGAACCCTCTCCATTGTATGGATTGCGATATTCCTGGTTTTCTACAATCAGATTGTCAATTCCGAATATGGACCTATATTCCATACCTTTTAACAATTTGATGGCGATATGAACATTCGACATAATACGATCGGTTGCCGATATCTGGGAGTTCAATTCTAATGCCATTCTAAAATTTGGCAAAAAACTTAGAGGAGTTAGATTATTGCCTTGCCCCATTCCCAACAATCCATTGTAATTCCAACTGCCATCATTTTTATAGACACCTACATTGGGTGGTAGTATCATAGCAAGACGGGTAGCACCAGATGCGGCAAAAACAGCTTCCGGCCTGTCTTCGGTAGGAGTTCCGGATATAAGACCTTTATTTCTTGCTTTCGTATAGTTGAAAGAACCACCTACTGAAATGCGTTCATTAATTTTATGGTCGAGTGAAAAACGACCTGTCATCCGCTCGAATTCATTCGTATAGAAAATACCCTGCTGATCTGTGTATCCAACTGAGAAGAAATACTGGGTTTTATCAGTAGCGCCCGAAATATTCATTGAAGCATTACTGGATTTTGCGGTTCTATAAGCATAATCGTACCATCTTGTATCTACCAATTTACCATTTGCATCCTGCATAGTAGCAAAACCACGGTTTGTTCCATTTGGTGGAGTTCCGGCGTTCGTCAACGCTTCATTTTTAATGGTGGTATATTCTTCCGCATTGAGCATCTCAATCAGGTTCATCGCCTTCGCTACTCCCGTCCAACCGTCAAAATTCACTTTCGCCTTACCTGGCTTTCCTTTTTTGGTAGTAATCAACATAACACCGGCAGCCGCTCTCGAACCATAGATAGCAGAAGCCGCAGCGTCTTTTAAAACCTCAAAACTTTCAATGTCCGCTGGGTTAATATCTGACAATGCATTGTTGTGAGCAAAGCCTCCGACATCTCCGCTCCACGCAGGAATACCATCAATCACGATCAATGGAAAGGAACTCAGCGAAATGGAATTAACACCGCGCACCCGGATCACAGGAGGATTTCCCAGCATACCATTTGGAATGCTGACGTTCACCCCTGCAGCCCGGCCTGAAAGTGCCTGATCAAATGATTGCATAGGCACATCCTTTATAGATGTACCAGAAATTTTTGCAATGCTACCTGTAACATCTCGCTTACGCTGGGTACCATACCCCACCACAACAACCTGATTCATCTCATTTTGCACTACTTTCAACGTAACCGAAAGCGTCGTTTTACCTTTTACGGATACTTCCTGCGTTTCGTGATCAACATATGAGAATACCAAAACAGCATCGTCAGGTGCATCAATCACAAAATCGCCATTTCGGTCAGATTTTGTTCCATTGGTAGTGCCTTTCACCATTACATTTGCGCCTTCCAGAGGTTCGCCATTTTCTCCAACAACTCGCCCCCTGATGGAAATATTTTTCTCCTCAATTGAAGAATCAATGGTAGTGGTTATTGCGGTATTAGTAAGACGCTCTGATAAAATAATGTTATTACCAATCAATCTGTATTGAATCGGTTGGTTTCGCATTATCTGATGCAGCGCTTCATCCAGAGGAGCGGATTCAATGGAGATTGTAATAGGTTTTGCCTGTTTCAACAACTCTTTGTTTCCGAAAACAGCATAGCCTGTCTGTTTCTTAATCTCATGAAATACCTTATGCAGCGATAGGTTGTTGCCACGAATCGTAACTGTCTGGCTAAATCCAACAGCGCTTGCCTGAATGGCTAAAAAGAGTAAAATAATTGTTAGTTTCATTACTAACAGCGTTTTGGTCAAAGTCCCCCTGCCGACTATAAGCCACGTATGAAATATAGGGCAGGCGTTCCCATTAGCAGTTTTTTGCATAAATTGCACTTGATTAGGTTGTAAAATGAGTATCCCTCATGCTGCGACTGACTTTAACGCCGGAAGTGGTTGCGTCACTTCTGGCATTTTATTGTTGCCAAGCCCAACATGGCCTTCATCTAGATATGGATTAAAGACACAAGCAATCGCTATTGTTCTAGAACATTTATGATTATTTCAGTATAATTAAGGTACTACCATCCATTTTAAACCGAAGTTTAGAATCTTTTAATGCCATCAGGAGGTCAGAAAGCGGTATATCTCTGTTCAATTCTCCATAAAAAGTTATATCGGGAACACCGTTCTGATACTTCACTTTAATATCATACCACCGTTCAATTACTCGCATGGCATCTTCAACCTTCAATCCGTCAAAATCAAATTTTCCATTTTTCCAAGCCATAACCCGTTCAATATCCACGTCATTTTTCACATAAAAAGGGCCTTGCTCGGAGCGGTTTAATACAGCCTGCTGTCCAGGACGTATTTGCCGATTGGTTAAACCATCTAAGGTTTTTAGTACGACACTACCCTCCAATAAAGTGGTGGCAATCGATGACTCATTCTCATAGGCTGACATATTGAAATGAGTTCCCAAAACTTCTATCCACATCTTACCATCCACCTCCACCTTAAACGGCCTTTTTTTATCTGCGGCCACTTCAAAATAGACTTCCCCTACTGCTTTTACAGCTCGAGCGCTGCTTCCGAAAGCCACTGGATAATGCAACGAACTGTTCGCGTTTAACCAGGCACGAGTGCCGTCAGCCAAGAGTACCGAAAATTGCCGTCCTTTCGGAGTAATCAACGTGTTGTATGTTAACGAATCCGAGGCTCCCTGACTTCTATACGAAAGCTCTCCATCTGCCATTTTCAAATCAACCCCTTGTTCTACCGCAAGAACATCGCCTTTTTGAACGCTATCCAATACAAGTTTGTTTCCGTTGGCCAACAACAATATTGCCCCTTGCTGCGCCGGCAAAAACTCCCTTTCTGTATCGTTATTCACTAACTCCTTTTGCCTCAATTCCGAAGGGCTGTTACGAGCTTGAAATATGTACCAACCCAAACTTAATAGGACAATAGCAACAGCTACTTTCCACCAACCAGTCCGGTTCGTCATTGACACAACCCGTTGTATTTTTTCTGGCTCCCGCAGACGCCCGATTCGATCCCGGATTGCTTCTGAAAGGTCTGGATCCAGTTGATACAACGGAGTTTCCAGTGCAATCATAGTCGTCATTACTTCCACCACTTCTTCAGAAAGGGACTCGTCCTCAAGAAACATCAATAAGTCATTCCAGTCGTCGTTGCTTAGCGTGTTATCCCGCAGCTTCGATAACAGTTGTTGGATTCGATTTTCCAATGGAAAAAAGGTTTATATATTTAAGTAAACGAAAAATAAAGAAGAAAGGACTAGCCAAAAACCCAAAAAATTAAAGAAAAATTCATCATTCTGTAATATAGTGGTCCTCAGGCTCTCTAATGCCTTTACCATATGATTTCGAACGGTATTCTTTGAGATACCCAGATTATTGGCAATCTGTTCGTAATTGTAGCCCTCTAAGTACTTTAGCTCAAACACTTTCTGACGCTGCGCAGGCAACTGCTGAATCGATTGATTGATAATTTTCTGTGCAAGTTTTACGTCGTATCCGGATCGGCACTCTTCATAATAATTCAATTCCTGAGAAAGGAGATACTGAGCTTTCAGTTCTTTCTTGTTTTTACGAAGCGAGTCAATGATTTTGTGGGCTGCAATTGTAAACAGATAACTGGTGGGATTAGCTAAATCAGCTATCCTTTCGCGCCCCAACCAAACTTGCACCCACACTTCCTGCACAATCTCCTCCGCCCAAAGATCCGATTTTGACATCTTACAGGCAAAGGAGTAGAGTCGCGGATTAAACCGAGTAACTATTTTTTCAAAAATCACATGATCTCCTTGGCCAACTAACCTAAAGAGCTCATTATCTGATAATTCTGAATGCTTAACCATCTATTGATTTGCTGTTTGTCACCACTGTCAATATAAATATTCGCTGTATGCTCAAGTTCTGTCTTTATTAAATCCCATTAAGAACCGACCGTCACCCTAAGGTCCCGTATAGGAGCATACCAGACGCCTTACTGTATACAGCGAAATGGAATAATAGCGAGAAATCGTTGATAATTGGCAGGACTTGTTCACTTCCCTGGTGCATAATATTCTATCTGAGCACTACTATACAACCCAAACGAACAAGGAGATTAACTAACAGTAGGTGGACCCCGATAGCAAGCCGGAGCCCAGAAAAAAGGCTGTCGATATCGACTCAATCGTGCAGGCAACCATCGCTGGCTTAAAAAAACACTTGCGTTAACGACCCCAAAGCCAAAACAACGCCCAACATCAAGATCTAACAACTGCTGGGTCTCATCGGTTTCATAAATTGCCTTCGAGAGTATTACATTTTTTTCAAAATCCTCCTGATGGCCAAAACCGTCAAATGGTGAGTCATGGTCCGCGTCTTTATCGTAGTTTTTTGAATGATGATCGTGCTTGGAAGTGTGGTGATGTGGTGTAAAACCATGAAACTGCCATAAGAAAAAGGCAAGAGAAACAAAAAATGTTATAATGAGACGCTTTACCATCTCAAACAAATATAACTTATTTAACGGGACATTATCATTTTGTAACGAAATATTTGAGCCCCTAAGAACCCTCCAGAAATCTTCCTACAAAACACCAGCTTATAAATGTCCCTAATGGCAAATTCAAGAGATGAGGATGACGGCTAGTTATTCAATGTACCGATTTTTTCTTAGTACATTTAAAACGCTCGTGTCGATCGTCTAAAGGTGGCTCCTATCTTATTGTTTTAAATAAAAGACAGGAGCCATTCTTAGTTAAACATCCGTAATAGGTTAGTGTTGATGTCCATGGGAATCGTCAGATTCAGGTACCAAATTTTTAAATTTGCCCACCAACGTCTTCTTATCTACCAGAATAGTCACCGTACAATTCGATTGAACACCCGATTTAGGTAATGATACTTTCAACGCCCCCGCTTTTTCAACAGAAAGTTTCGCGGTAGTTTTGGCGCCATTGTCTGATACAAACTCAACGGTCCCCACAGCCGATTTGTTAAGCGGCTTCGCTTGCGCGTCGAGCACATAAAACGTAAGGACTCCTTGTCCTTTAACCATTTCAATGTGATAGTTATCAACATCGACCATTACTCCACCATGTGGAGGTCCACCATGGCCGGTTGATTGCGCGAAAAGCGAAAAGGTCACGGTTGTCAACAATAAAGTAATCAGAGCGCCTAGAAATTTTACTTTTTTCATTTTTTTGTGTTTGATCGTTCATATATAAATGCTTATTTTTTCAATTGTGAGCCGAACAGTCACCTAATAATACACATGCAACCATTTCTTCATTATTTTCTACATCTGGCAGCACCGGCTATATTGACTTTTTTTCTATTCCGAAAAAACTGGATTCGGCATTACCTCATTATGCTTCTTACCATGCTGGTTGATTTAGACCATTTATGGGCTACACCAATTTTCGAACCATGCAGATGCAGTATTAACTTCCACCCCCTTCACAGCTACAGTGCATTGATTGTATATTTCGTATTAGCCATTATTCCAAAATTTAGAGATATTGGTATGGGTTTATTGTTGCATATGCTGGCAGATCAAATCGACTGTTACTTAAGTCAGATAAACTGTAGTTAGTTTGAATTTTTTCAGTTATCATTTTATCATATAGCTCTTAACATTCTTATTGAAATCAAATACATCAGCGCATTTAGAAGTAATTGAATAATGGCAGTACAGTTAATGATGATGACCCGTTGCTGTATTCATACTACTTAATAAAGCCAACGATAACAACAAAATAAACAACACTATTCCCAATAATATCAGGAATACATTGGTGCCTTTCCTATACGTTATTTTCCTTTTTAGTACCGACGCATTCTGAGAAGACATCTGCTTCAATTTTAACCTGCGCTCCCTTCTTATCATTCTCCTGTTGGTTGTCATTGGTTAGCTATCTTTATAGAGACAAAAACCATTTACTTATACCCATATTATTCCTCTTCTTCTGCATTTTTTATGGCGGATAATACAGTGTAAGAATTTTTCATCACTACTTTCACATTCTCTGGAGTAACTGAACTGGCAAATTCTACTGCGGTGTAACCGTCCTGTTCTATTCCTCTGGCTATTTGCATTAGTTGAAAAGTATAGGTACCACTACTTGAATCAGTCAAAATCACCAGATAGTCCAGACCTTCCAATTGCACAATAGCTTCGGCAGGTACAGCCGTTTGCACCTCTGCACCAGTTTCCAGCCAGGCTTTTACATACATCCCGGGTAATAATCCATTTTCCTTAGGAAAGTGGCAATGAATGGGAACCATCTTATTATCATCGGCTGCTCGACCAACCAGAAAAACTTTAGCTGTTCGATTAAACGTTGATTCATTCGAAAGAGCGAACCTCACAACTTGACCCACCTTAATATTGGGTATATCTTTTTCAAAAGCGTTCAACGCCAGGTGTAACTCATTTACACCTATAATTTCGAATAAAATATCGGTCGGCGCAACGTATTTTCCAATATTCACATTACTCTCTTTTATAAAACCAGCAATCGGTGCATATAAATTGGCAGTAGGTAAAATGTTCGAATTTTTTCTTAGTTCCGTAGCACTAATTCCAATTAGTGTCATCTTTTGTTCAAGACCAGCCACTCTTGCTTTTACTATTTTAAAATCTGAGCCAACCTGTTGAAACGTTTTAGCAGCATTCACATCCTCCTCCCGCAAGGTTTGTTGACGTTTAAAGTCCTGCTCCAAAAACTCTAACCGTCCTAAACTTTCAAGATATTCCTGTTGTATGGAAATAAACTCAGGATTCTCTAATGTCGCGAGCAATTGTCCCTTTTTTACGTATGTTCCTGGCAGCAAGCCCGCGGTACGCACGTAGCCGCCAAGAGGGGCGGAAATGGTTGCAACGCTACTAGGCTCAGCATCGATCATTCCCGTAAGTTTTATTACATTACTTAGCTTTCTCTGCTCAACGTTTCCTATTTGAATTTTAGACAACTTGTATTGATCTTGTGTAAAAGTGATGCTTCTAGCTGCATTGTTAGTGTCCGACACATTTCCGGCGAGCTCCTGCTTATTTTCCTTCGTACTTTCATTGTTACAGGCAACTGCAATAAATGCAAAACCTATACATAAAACTTGAACATATCTATTAATAAATGGTATCATCTTGAATGATTTTATTGTTTTACTCCCAGAATAGCTTCGATAGAAATTACAATCCGGTTGAAATTGTATAAATTGTCTATATATTCCGAATGGATGGCTGTTGAAATGGTAAGGTTCTGCAAATACTGCGTGTATGAAATGTCTCCACTACGAAAACTCTTATCAGAGGTTGCAATAATTAAATCTGCCTGAGGCAATGCCTGGCTTTGATAATAATTAATTGAATTTTTATATTTAATAAATTGCTGCACCAGGCTTCTCAATTGACCGTTGACGGAGGTTTGGAACAATTCAATTTTAGATTCCGCTATTCGCTCACCAATTCGCGCTGCGTTAACCCTGGCTTTGTAACCACCAGGCAGAATGGGAATGGATACGCCAAATTGGTAAAAATTAAAGCGATCCCTTCCGTTATAAGTACGCTCAACTCCATTAATCGTCTGCAGCCCTTTATAGGTTTGACCGTTATACCCGATAATAAAACCCGGAAGCGACAACCGTTTTTCGACTATTGTTAGACCTTTACTGATGGACAACTCCTGCTTCAAATACTGCAAAACCGGATTTAGTTCAGCAACCTTATCGTCAGTCGGTAACACCAAAGAGGCCTCCACCAATTTTGTATGAGAAATACTAATGGAATCTTTTGTATTCAGAAGCGTTTGCAATCGTTGGATAGCTACCATCAAATCAGAACGATTCTTTTCAATTTCATTTTCTATTTGTTTCGATTGTACAGCGGAGGTTATATTTTCCAAATTTGTGCTTTCGCCAGTCTGATACCTGGCTGCACTTGCTTTACTCAGCTTTTGGTAAATACTATCTAATTGGAAGAGGAGCTCCCTTTTTCGCTGCGTAAATTGTATCTCCAAATAAGCAAGTTTAACCTGCTCAATCAAATCATTTTCCGAAACAGCCTTATACAATTCCCTACCCTGAATTCGTTCCATCGCTAAATCTCTTTGACCACTGTATACAGAAGGAAAATCAAATCGCTGATTAACGCTGATTAAATTGTCACTAATGGTAGGATTACTCACTACCCCCTGTGTATAAGACATATCCATTTTCGGTATTCCAAAACTTGCTTTCTTTAACGCCCTCTGAACGTCGACCTCAAAAGAAGCTATCTTAATGGTGCCGTTATTTTTTAACGCTTCTTGAATAGATTGTTCAAGCGTAAGTACTCTATTGGAAAAAGGAATAGAATCCTGTGCCGAAATAATTAAGGGAAACTGCGTCAAACAGCAAGCGAGCAACATCGCACCGGGGATAACCGATTTCCGAGTCCTCAAACTTGATTTAGTAAAATAGATGTAAAGTACCGGCAGCACGAGCAACGTCAAAGCAGTAGCTGTTATTAATCCACCTATTACTACTGTAGCTAACGGACGCTGCACTTCAGCACCGGATGAACCTGATAGCGCCATCGGTAAAAATCCCAAGGACGCAACCGTAGCAGTCATCAAAACAGGACGTAACCTTACCCTGGTGCCAATTCGTACACGTTCATAAATATCAGTTACGCCCTCTTTAGCAAGTCGATTGAATTCAGCAATTAATACAATGCCATTTAATACGGCAACACCAAATAATGCAATAAATCCAACGCCCGCGGATATGCTAAATGGCATATCTCTGATGTACAAAGCAAATACACCCCCGATGGCGGAAAGCGGAATTGCCGTAAATATCAACAGCCCTTGTTTTACCGAACGAAACGTAAAGTAGAGCAACAGCAATATCAAAAGCAATGCTACTGGTAACGCAACAGACAACCGGGCATTCGCTTCTTCCAGGTTTTTAAATTGTCCTCCGTACGTTACGTGATAACCTGCCGGCATTTTCACGCGTTCGGCAATTACCTCCTGAATATCTGTCACGATACTTTTAACATCCCTGTTTCTGACATTGAAACCGATGGTAATTCTTCGCTTGGCATTGTCGCGTTGTATCTGCACAGGACCAGGCTTATATTCAATGGTTGCGACTTCATTTAATGGAATTTGTTGTCCATTCGGTGTCGAAACAAACAGATTCCGCACATCCTTAATGTCTAAACGGGAGGAACTGTCCAGCCTTACCACCAGGTCAAAGCGACGCTCCCCTTCGTAAACCATTCCTGCCACCTTCCCTGCAAAGCCTGCTTCAATAGTCGCATTGATCTCCTCGATACTCATCCCGTACTGCGCAATTTTGTCTCTGTCAAACTGAATATTAATTTGAGGCAACCCCGTAATGGTTTCAACGTACAAATCCTCCACACCATCAATTGATTTTATCTTCTTGCCGACGTCCATCGCCATATCCGATAAAACATCTAAATCTTCACCATAAATTTTGAGCACAACATCTTGTTTTGCGCCTGTAAGCAATTCATTGAATCTCATTTGGATCGGTTGCTGAAAACTAAATGTGGCGTTGGGAATTACAGACAACGATTCCTGCATCCTTTCAATCAATTCTTCCCTCGACCCCGCACTCGTCCATTCCTTTTTTGGCTTTAGCACCACTACCATATCACCCGCTTCAATGGGCATAGGATCCGTTGGAATTTCGCCCGAACCTATTTTATTAACCACTTGAGTCACTTCCGGATATTCTTTTAACAAAATTGCTTGTGCCTTCTGGGAAACATCAATCATCTGATTGATTGAACTACCCACCGGCACCCTTGTTTCCACTGCAAAATCACCCTCGTCTAATTGTGGAATAAACTCACTACCCATACGATTAAACGTGATAATTGACACAATAAACAAGACAATCGCCAATGAAATCACCATCAATTTTCGCTTCATAGCGCCTTCAATGATGGGAGCATATGCACGCTGAATAACATTCATCATTCGATCAGAAAAATTCTGCTTGTGCGAGGTCTTTTTGCTTAAAACAAGGGATGACATCATGGGAACATATGTGAACGAAAGAATGAAAGCACCCAAAATTGCAAACGATACAGTCTGCGCCATCGGGGTAAACATTTTACCTTCCACACCCACCAACGCTAAAAGAGGCAGGTAAACTATTAAAATAATAATTTCACCGAATGCAGCAGCCGATCGTATTTTCCGGGACGACTCGTACACTTCCTTATCCATCTGGGCCTGCGTTAATCTTGCCACGCCACCAAACCGCTCTCTACTGGTTGAAATCCTATGCATTACAGCTTCAACAATAATTACCGTTCCATCAACAATAATTCCAAAATCAATCGCGCCAAGACTCATTAAATTTCCAGATACACCAAATATGTTCATCATAGAAATAGCAAAAAGCATCGACAATGGGATTACCGATGCAACCACCAGCCCTCCACGAAGATTACCAAGAAATAAAATCAGCACAAATACTACGATCAGTGCCCCTTCAATTAAGTTCGTTGAGACAGTTGATATCGCCCCATCCACTAATTTCTTACGGTCCAGAAATGGTTCAATAACCACCCCTTCAGGCAGACTCTTTTCGATCTCTGCTATTTTACGCTTAACATTGGAAATTACCTCAGAAGAATTGGCTCCTTTTAACATCATCACAATCCCCGTAACCGTCTCACCTTCCGCATTTCTTGTGGCCGCGCCATACCGTGGACCATTACCAAACCTAGCATCCGCCACATCGCGCAAAAGGACCGGAACCCCGTTTCTGTTTTTAATTACGATTTTTCTAATCTCTTCGATGTTCTTAACCAATCCCTCACTTCGTATAAAAAAAGCATTGGGACCTTTGTCAATATAGGCACCACCCGTGTTTTGATTATTCTTTTCCAAGGCCAGAAAAACATCTGAGATACTAATTCCCTGACTGGCAATCTTATCCGGATCAAGAGCAATTTCATACTGTTTAACAAATCCTCCAAACCCACTGACCTCGGCTACTCCCGGTGTACCCAGCAATTGTCGTTTTATTATCCAATCCTGGATGGTTCGCAATTCCGTGGCGTCATATTTATGTTCAAAGCCCTTTTGAGGATGTATAACATATTGAAATATTTCACCCAGGCCCGTTGTAACTGGAGCCATCTCTGGTGTTCCCACTCCTTCGGGAATATTGCTTGCAGCAAGGGTTAAACGCTCCTGAACCTGCTGCCTGCCCCAATAGATGTCGACATTTTCCTGGAATACAATGGTCACAATAGATAGTCCAAACCGCGAAAAGGACCGCATATCCTTGATTCCGGGTATGCTCACCATGGTCTGCTCAACCGGAAATGTTACCAATTGCTCCACCTCTTGGGCAGCCAGTGTAGGCGACACGGTAATAACCATTACCTGGTTATCTGTAATGTCTGGAGTAGCGTCTATGGGAAGTTTCGTAAGGGAATATGTACCCCAGCAAACCAATGCCAGGGTAAACAATCCGATAATCAACTTATTCTTAATGGAAAAATGAATGATCTTGTTTAACATGTCTTGATGGTATTATAACACACTTATTGCTTCAACAAATACTGCCCCTTCAATCTCAACTTAACAGTAATATCCTGTACGGAATTATTCTTGAAATACCACCCATGAGGTCCTTCAAAAGGAGCCACGAGCGACCCTACCATATTGTTAGAATAGGCAATGGTGTAACTGTCAAAGTAATTACTGTTGCCTTTTACTTCACCATGAAAATCAAAGTAGAGCTCTCCACTGTCAGTTATCCACTCGTAGCGAAGCGTACCATACTTCAGCATATTGACCTTATACTCCAACCCTTTTCCCGCAGGAACCAATACACTTATATCATCTGCACGCTGCTCCAGCTGAGTTGCTGGTGCTGGATCGTTAACTGCCGACGGCACCGGCACTTCGGGGCCGGATCCGACATTCTCCAGCAGAAGTGTTTTGTGAGGTTGAGACGATCCGCTTGCTGCGGTCTTTACGTCCTTTACATACAACTTACTGAATCCTGTTAGTTTGCCAATCCCCAAAGGATCTATTCCGTACTCCGCCGGAAGGACTGCACTGATTAAAATAATCCCCCCAACCAGTAAGGCAATGGCCACCTGATTAATGATCGATTTCTTGTCAAGTATTTTATGCGCTAATTCTGCCATTTTGAAAATGTTTTTTTATGAATTAAAATAGCCGACCAACTGATAGCCGAACAATAAAAAGCCCGCTGCCATAAGGAGCGTATTCGTTAGAGTTGAAAATTTCAGAAAACTTGGGTATCGACGCCAATTTGAGATAATAAATAACACCAACGCGAGTGCAATAAACTGCCCAAACTCAACACCGATATTGAAGCCAATTAAATTGACCAATAAACCTTCTCGATCAAAACTCAATTCCTGCAGTTTACTTGCCAATCCAAATCCATGGAATAATCCAAAAATCAATACAGCTGCTTTTGTGTTCGGCTGATGACCAAAGAACCGCTGAAACCCACCAAGATTGTCAAACCCTTTGTACACGATAGAAAGAGCAATGATGGCATCAATCAAGTAAGAATTAATAGCCATATCCGCTAATACACCAAATAAAAGCGTCACACTGTGCCCAATCGTAAAAAAGCTCACATATAGCAACACTTCCTTTGGACGATACAAAAAGAAAATAACCCCCACTAGAAAAAGCAAATGATCGTAGCCAGTTAACATGTGCTTCGCACCTATATACAAGAAGGGTACGAATGCAACACCCGAATTGCCACTTAAGAAAGTCTGCGTATCCTCATCTACACCATGTGCATATACGCCCCCGGCTGCCAGTAGCAACAACGTAATTGATAGAACGAACTTTAAAAATTTCATTATTTAGCGAGTTTGTGCATTAGAATTCATGCTATCAGAGATGCGTACCACATAGTACGCTTCTCCAATAACAATGTCATTACACCATCGCAGACTAACTATAGTCCGCCCAATGGCTTAATGTTTATGGCCATGTGCCTTATCAACACTATCCTGATTTACCGTCGGAGCAGGCACATGATTGCCAGCAGGATCATGAGAATGTCCATGGGCTTTGTCAATACTGTCCTGATTAATGGTAGGCTCAGACTGAACCGATGCAGGGGCATCTTTTTCCGAAGATGGGGTTTCATTGTTGTTGCAGGCAAAAAAAGCCAGACTAGCAAATGCGAATACGAAGAGTAATTTTTTCATCGTTGAAAAACAATTTGAAGTAATAAAATAGACAGCCCAGCAAAGGCGGTCACACGAGAGAAATCGACTTTCTTAACAAGAAAGCGATGCAACGATGATAAAGGGAGGACCTCTTAACGAGAAAGAGTTTAGAAAGAAAGATCGGTAAGTATTAAAACCTTCCGGAGGAAATGTATGTTGCTGAAAATCAACTACATAATCATGATTAAAAGAGTAGTCGGGAACCACGGTAACGATCGGCTGCCAATTATTTTTAGCGATCGCGTAATCCACCCGATCAGCTGACGTAAACGTAGCCTGATCACCGGTATGAATAAAACCGGAAAAGTCAATACCAAAAGGACCATCAGACGGATGCTGATCGTTTACATCGTCTACACTATCACAGTGATGAAGATCCGCAAACAACAAATCGTGGTGGTGCGATACACTGCTATGACCAAGTATAACTACCTGAGCAATTGCCAAAAATAATATCGCTAACCTTTTTCTTACCACTGGGAATAAAGGTATAATTAATAGGAATAAACACGCAAATAAATTTGAGAATTTATTTTTTTATTGACATGTCCTCCTCCTTAGACTTGTATATTGATCCAGATAAAATATTTGTAACGTACTGAAAACGTACATTTTACAATTTTTTCCGCAATCTGAACGGATTGAACGTATGAAGTGACAGACGATATCCAGGCCTATTCGGAAATTTGCTTTAAAATGGTCGACTTTAAAATTGATTGTATCCGGTTCAATATTTCCATAGGTGATCCACGAGTAAGCATTTAGCCAACCACGTCCGGAAACATGCGAATGGCTGAACTACGAAAGTGTGGTAATTGCCATGAAATTTATTCTGGTGTAGTCGGCAACTTACAATGCACTGATTTCAGTTATCAGAAAATGACTGTAGTGCTCCGTAGTACGGATTTGTTATCAAAGAAAGAATGCACATCGGCTTATGTCAACAGTGAGCTTATTTTATAGCAGTAAATCCAGCTGCCTGAAGTTTGTTCAGTTTTACTGGAAAAAATTATCAACTTTTTTCTTTTAAAACAATATAGCTTTGTGATCTCTGCTTACTTAACCATACCAATCGGATTCTACTTAATAATTTGCCGCCTACTTTTTAATGGTTTTTTCTTTTGATAAACATAATAACCTGATTCATGAATTCAATAACTGATCTATTTCCTTCCGTAAAAAATAAACCCTACTCTGAATCTTAATCGGCCTTAATTTTCCACACTTAATCCAATCATAAATTGTCGGTTTTGATACTTTTAGAAATTGACACAATTCACGAACCTTCATCAATTCATTTTCCGTAGACTTATTCGATACATTTTCATTTTTTGACTTAAAAACCGCAATCGCGCACCTAAATTCTTCTCGGATCAATTTTCGTAACTCCTCCACAAATACTTCAGGATCATAACTGAAAATTATTGCCGCTTTCCCTCTCACATTACTCTCTCCCATAGCTAATCATTTTGATAGAAAAAACTAAATATATAATCGCCACCCTTGCATATCCTAATTTAGGATGCGAAAATTATATTAATATTTCTACTGTATAAATTACATAAGAAGGGCTAGGTGTCTAAGTTTTTATTTATTCCAAACACATCTATTTCTCTAAAAGAGATTCTAATTCTTGGTACAAACTATCGGCGACAAACGCCTTTCATGCAGATGGCGAGAAGACTTATTCCAAATTCCGCTGACTCAACTCAACAATAAAATGCTACGTCCATTCGAAATCATCTACCGTATACAAAGTCTAAATAGGTAAATATTTCTTCCTTACAGCTTGCATATCTTCACTTACTTTTTTATCCAGGATTTTGGCATACTGCTGAGTAGTCTTAATATCCTTGTGTCCCAACATTTTAGAAACCGTCTCGATAGGCACACCATTATTCAATGTGACAGTCGTCGCAAATGTGTGGCGGGCTATATGGAAAGTGAGGTTGGTTGAAATGCCGCAGATATCTGCAATCTCTTTTAAATAGGCATTCATCTTTTGATTTGTAAGAATAGGAAGCACAGTGTTATTCAATTTACATTGAGGATGATGTTGATATCGATCAATTATTGCTCTGGCGCTTGGAAGCAATGGTATTCGAGTTGGAACGGCCGTTTTCTGTCGTTGGGACATAATCCACTCTTCACCATCTATCCCAACGATTATCTCAGATGCCATTAATTGCTTAACATCAATGTACGCCAAGCCTGTATAACAACTAAATAAAAATATATCTCGCACAATGCTTAGCCGTTCAATTTGCATCTCCTTGATTTCAATTTTTTTCAGTTCGTGCTCTGTCAAGGCAAGCCGCCGAACCTCACGCTTACCCATATTGAACCCGTAAAATGGATCTTTAGGTAACCAGCCGCTTTTGAGACAATGGTTGACGATCTTCCGGAAGTTACTCAGGTATTTCATGGTGGTATTGTGATCGCATTTACGAACGCTTTTGAACCAAAATTCAAAATCACAAATCATTTCATAGTCCATTGTTTGGATGGGAATATCCGGAACCTTAAACTTCCACTGTATAAATGCTTGGGTGTGCCGGAGTGCAGTTTCATATCGCTTTAAGGTCATCGGAGCATACTGATGCCCAACCAATGCCTTCATCTTTTCATTATGCTGCCGAAACATCTCCATAAGCATTACTTTACATCGCTGCGTTTCAGTGCCCAATAACAGGGCTTTGATACTCTGGGCCGTTACGGGTTTGTCGCTTTCGATCAACTGCCGCTTCGCTTCAAATACCTTTTGTGTTAGCGTATCCAGGTACGCATTAAACTCTCTGACCGCATCCGTTTTGCCATTCATGCGCCCAGATACGTTGTTCCATTTTTCCGGGTTGCAATGTCGCTTTGTACTGATTTCTACCGCGGTTCTATCCACGGTTATTTTCAGGTAAACGGGCAGCTCTCCATCAGCGGTAGACTTCGATTTTCGAAGAAAAAATAATAGTCCAAAACTCTTTTCCATAACACCTCATTTATAGGTTGTAAAATTAGATTTGATACATGAGTAAAAACCTACAAGCATCGGTACAAAGTGTTAATAGAGAGCGAGTTGTATAAGATTCATTGAACTCGGGTAAGGCCCGGTATGAGTTCAATGAATCGTTCAATGAACTTTTCGGTAAAGCGGGGTAAAGTGAGGTCAGCTAAAAATGAAAAAAGCCCGCAAATACTAGGTTTTGTGAACTTTCCACACGGTAGTTAACCATGTTTGATACTAAAAAGTGGAGCTGGGGGGAGTCGAACCCCCGTCCAAACATATCCGTCAAGAGCTTTCTACATGTTTAGTTGATTATTAATTGTCGGGAAAGAACAGGAAAACAACCAACCGATTCCTTCCTTAGCTGAATAGTCTTTTGTTCAGGTCACAGCCTTCCTGAACAGCAACCTGTATTTGGTTTTGAGTCGGCGGCGGAGCCTGGTAACAGGTCAACCTGCTCAACGCGGCCCTAATGACTACTTAATCACTGATTAGGCAGCCATGGCATACTGTGTATTGCCATTTGAAGTTCGGGTATTCAGATTTACGTGCTAATTATCCAACGCACGACATGCTTACACTCTCAAAGAACTACGCTGTCGAAACCAGTACAGCCCCCAAGGAACTGGGAAGTATGAATTAGGAAGTATGAATTATTGATAGTCCAATTCTTAATTCATAATTCTCAATTCATGATTCCAAAGATACAGATTTATACTAGTTTCACAGCTATGTTACAGGATCCCAATAGCTTCTATTCCGGCTTTTATCAACAGCTTAACAAAGAAAAACAGGCGCTTACTCAAAAAAGAAACCGCATCGCAATTGCCAGGGTTGTTACCATTGGCCTGGTCGCCTTCCTGCTTTACCAGTTCCGATCCGAATCGCTTCTGATGCTCAGCCTGTTATTTGGTGTGGCACTGACAGTCTTCCTGTTCCTCGTGAAATTCAGCCTGCAACTAACCGATCGCATCAACCTGCTTTCCGAAATGATCCGGCTTACTGATGAAGAAAACCGCATCGCCCAACACCAGTTCCTGCACCGGTTCCAGGGGAATGAACTGGCCCCGCCTAAACACCCCTATGCAGGCGATCTGGATCTCTTTGGCAAAGCATCCCTCTTTCAATTCCTGCACCGTACTACCAGCGAAGCAGGCCATCAGCAACTGGCCCAATGGCTGTTGGAACCCGCTTCAACTACAACCATTTTAGCCCGACAGGAAGCCACCAAAAACCTGGCCTCCCTTCCAGCATGGAGCCTGCAATTCGAAGCTTATGGCCACCAACAACCGATCCCGAATGCCACCCGAAACCAGGTGCTGAATTGGTCTGCTACCCATTCCGGCTATTTTCCAAAAACACCCTGGAAACTGCTCCGCTTCGCCTGGCCAACCCTTGCTCTTGGATTATTAGCATTACATATTATTGGCCTGCTTCCTTCTGCTCTCTTTTACGGACTAATCCTTCTCCTGATGACAATTGCCTTTTATATTTCAAAAGCCATTGTCCCCATTTATCGCAAACTCGATTCGGTTCTGCCCTCTCTTACCGCTCTCTCCAATTCACTCGGTTGGGTGGAAACTGCCCGTTTTGAAGCGGATCATTTGAAATCATTGCAGTCAACGATCTTACCTTTCTCAGGCACCAATACATTCGCTGAAAGCAGTTCGCCAATTATCCCTGATTCCCATTCCGCTTCCCAGGCTATAATAAAACTCCACCAGATCCTGGACCGCTTCGACTATCGGCATAATCCACTGGTTTATATACCGCTAAACACCCTGCTCCTTTGGGATCTCCAACAGGTATGGGCACTTGAAAAATGGAAACGCAATCACCATTCGGCTCTGAATGCCTGGTTTCAATCCATCGCAGAACTTGAAGCACTCAACAGCCTGGGACGATTTTCATTTAATCATCCGGGTTATTCCTTTCCGGCATTGAGTGAAATCCCCGGTCAATGGAGTGCTACTGGTCTCGGTCACCCGCTGATTCCCACTGGTAAATGTGTCACCAATGAGTTCAGCACCAGCGGTCGCCCCGCCATCGCGCTCATCACCGGTTCAAACATGGCAGGGAAAAGCACCTTCCTGCGCTCCATCGGTATTAACCAGGTTCTGGCTATGGCAGGTGCTCCGGTATTTGCCAGCCATCTAACGACCAGCAATATGCGCATCATGAGCAGTATGCGTATTGCCGATAACCTGGAAGAAAATACCTCTACCTTTTACGCTGAACTCAGCAAGCTCAAGGCCATCATCGATGCTGTAAATGCAGGAGAACCTGTTTTTCTGTTACTTGATGAAATCCTGCGCGGCACCAATTCACAGGATCGTCAAACAGGTTCCAAAGCGCTGATTCGCCAACTGGTAAAACAAAATGCAACAGCCCTGCTCGCTACACACGACCTGGCCCTCACAGAGCTTGAAAAGGAATATCCAAACGTCCTCAGCAATTATCACTTTGATGTTAGTGTGGAGAAGGAAGAACTTTTCTTCGATTACAAACTTAAAACAGGCATCTGCACCAGCATGAACGCCAGTATTCTCATGAAAAAAATCGGAATTGATCTTTAGTCTCTCACCATCGATCGGGTGAAAAAATGTCAGGGAAGAAAGTAGTCAGGGTAATCAGACATAACTACATCAACGCCCAGTTGCTTAAGGCGTTCAATGTCTTTTTTGTTGTTTACCGTCCAGGTTACTACCAGCATGTTGTTAGTATGGCAGTAAGCAATCAGTTCAGGCGTAACCAACTGATAAGGCGGACTGTAAGCAGTTGGTGTAAAACTGAGTTTTTTCAGGTTGTCGAGATAATGTCCCTGGCCTACGAGGAAGGCTGTTTTTACATCCGGATATTGCTGATGCAAATATTCCAGCGCTTCCAAATCAAATGATTGTATAATTACCCGTTCAACTATGTTTTTGGAACGGATAATTCCGATTGCACGATCCACCAGATCAGCTTTGTACCGGGGAGCCAGACTTGCATTCGGCACCTTTATCTCCATAGAATAATTTGGCAGCTTTAATTCTCCGCGCTTGGCATAGGATTCAACAGAATCAATTAGTTCGGTCAGCAACGGTATGCCTGCTTTCACCTGCTTTCTTCTTGGAAAATCCGGATGTGCGCGCATGCCCATGTCATAGGGCTTTAATTCAGCATAGGTAAAATCAATGATTTTCTTTTTTGCAGCTTGCTCCTGCGTTACCGGCGTACCATCTGGATTGCTGCCGAATTTGGGTGATATCTTATCATCATGATAAACAAATACTTGCTTGTCTTTACTGAGATAAAGATCCATTTCCAGACTGACCCCAAAATCCATTGCGTTCTGCATCGCAATAATGGTGTTCTCGGGCATCAGCGCACTTCCACCCCTGTGCGCCATCTTTTCAAACGACTGAGAAAAACCTGGCAGAACTAACAGCGTGTTTAAAGAGACCAATAAAACCGGAACTGAAATCATGTTTTTACACCTCGTCATATTGCATGCTATTTAAACAATCGGAAGATGTCAAGCCCCAGCGCATAGGCCATCAGGCCCAGCAGCAGGATCATGCCCACCATCTGCGCATACTCCATGAATTTATCACTTGGCTTACGGCCGGAGATGATTTCATAAACTGTAAACAAAGCATGACCTCCATCCAGTCCGGGTATCGGCAAAATATTCATCAGCGCAAGCACCAGGCTGAAAAAAGCCGTCAACGCCCAGAATTGCTGCCAGTCCCAAACGGGTGCAAACATTTTTCCGATACTGATAACACTTCCCAGGGATTCATTCGTATTTACCTTACCGCTGAAGATCAACTTCAATTGCAACCAATATGATGTTAGAGTTTCTATGCTTTTCTTAAAGCCTGCCGGAATCGCTTCAAAAAATCCATATTTCACTTCCTTCACTTCAAACTTATCCGCCCAGGAAACCGGATACACACCCAAAGTTCCTGTTTTGGGAATCGCAGCATTCAATTGCAGGGTATCTGTACCGCGCAATACCTGCATCGATATGGTTTTTTCTTTGCTCTTTTGGATCATCTGCCGGAAGGTATGATAATAAGGTACCGGCTGGTTATTCACTGCAAGGATCTGATCTCCTTTACGAAGCCCCGCTTTCATGGCAGCACTGGTATCGGCAATCGAATCCAGCCCCAGGAAAGGCACACGCATATCGATAAATGAAATGGCTTTATAATGTATCAGATCCGCCGCAAAACTTTCCGGAATAGTGATGGTTACCGGTTTGCCATCCCGCTCCACTTCAAAAGTTTTCGCTCCATTCAGAATTACACGAAGGGGAATTTTATTGAACCGGTCAATGTATTCACCGTCTACCGATACAATTTTATCGCCATCCCGCAGGCCAATACTTTGCGCCAGGGAATCTGTTGCAATACCATAGGTGAATTTGTTGGTTGGTACATAGGATTCACCCCAGTACCATAAGGTCATGGCATAAATCAAAAACCCAAGAATCAGGTTTACTATTACGCCCCCTACCATGATAATCAGGCGCTGCCATGCCGGCTTACTTCTGAATTCATAGGGCTTTGGTGGCTGGTTCATTTGTTCCTTGTCCATACTCTCATCAATCATCCCACTTATCTTTACATATCCCCCAAAGGGAACCCAGCCCAGGCCATATTCCGTTTCGCCTATCTTCTTTTTGAACAAAGAAAACCAGGGATTGAAAAACAGGTAAAACTTCTCGACCCGGCATTTAAACCAACGGGCCGGCAAAAAATGCCCCAGCTCATGGAGAATGACAATGATGGAAAAAGAAAGAATAAACTGTCCGGCTTTAACTCCAACCTCCGCCCAATTAATTGCTAAAAATATCATATACTTCAGTCAGGTACAATGTTTGAATGTTGACAAATATCAGGGAAAAAACCCTATTGGAACCATAATTTTTTTGTTCGTACAACGCTTGTTATAGCATCTTTGTCATGATCACTAAACATCGATACATGAAGAAATTAGTTTTTTCCGCTGCAGTGGTGCTGAGCCTGAGTGCCTGTTTGAAAACCAAAGACTTACCACCGGATGAGCGGGTCCTGGTAACGATTTCATTTTCCAATGTAAACACACCCGATACAGCCAAAGTGGGTGATACGGTAAGAACACAAATAAGGGTTACCGCACCTGATCAATGTTATAAATTCGAAGGTGTGGATGCCCGCAATTCCGGTCCGAACCAGTTTGATCTTCAGGCGATCGGTTCCAAACCCAATCCGGCCTTACAACAGCCAACCTGTTCACCCAGCCTATATGTAAAAGACACGGTCTTCACCTTCCGTTTGATGACACCGGGAAAATATGTAATGCGTTATTATAATGGCACCAGCTTATTACAGGCAGACACGCTGAATATCGTAACCAACTAAGCTTATTATAAATGAATCAACGTGGCGGCAAACTCACGGGCCGCCGCATCGGTTTCGAAATATTGTTCCAGGGTGGGTTCAGCTATAAACTCCAATTTATTCATGGTCCGTTCAATTACGTCGGTCATGTCCAGAAAGCCCACCCTGTTTCTTAAGAAGGCATATACCGCAATTTCATTCGCGGCATTTAAGATACAGGGCAGATTGCCTCCCTTATACAAGGCCTCTGTTGCCAGCGCAAGGTTCCTGAAAGTCTTTACATCCGGTTCTTCAAACGTAAGTGTATTCGGTTTACGGAAATCATAACGCGGAAACTGGTTTACGATCCGCTGCGGAAAAGCCATCGCATATTGAATCGGTAATTTCATATCCGGCAATCCCATCTGCGCCTTGATGGATCCATCCTCAAATTGCACCATACTGTGTATGATACTTTGTGGATGCACCAATACCTGCACCTGCTCCGGTTTCAGATTGAACAACCATTTTGCCTCAATCATTTCCAGCCCCTTATTCATTAAAGTGGCCGAATCAATGGTGATCTTGGCACCCATGCTCCAGTTGGGATGCTGCAACGCATGATCCCGCTTCACATTCACCAGAAAATTAGGTTTTTTACCCAGGAAGGGTCCGCCAGATGCCGTTAGTATGATTTTGTCAATCGGATTCAGGTTCTCACCTACCAGACACTGAAAAATAGCACTGTGTTCACTGTCTACCGGAATGATAGGTACCCGTTTTTCAATTGCTTTCCGCATCACGATATCCCCCGCTACTACCAGGGTCTCCTTGTTGGCCAGTGCAACCGGTTTACCCTGTTCAACCGCCTGTAGTGTAGGTTTTAATCCCGCAAATCCTACAATCCCTGCTAACATCAGGTCATAACAATCCATAGCCGCTACTTCTTCCAGCGACTTCTCTCCCGCAAACACCTTGATATCTGTATTTGCCAGGGCCTGTTTTACCTTCTGATAACGGGATTCATCACCGATCACGACAATATTAGGCTGGAATTGAAGCGCCTGTTTGATCAGTAATTCATCATTTTGCTGGGCAGTCAGAATCTCTGCCGTAAACAACTGTGGATTGGCCTCAATTACTGCCAATGCCTGGGTTCCAATGGAGCCGGTGGATCCAAATAAAGCGATACGTTTTTGCATGTAGTGGTTCAATTAAGCACCTTTCCGGGGCAACGAAAGGGCAAATTAACGTAATAATTGCTCCACGGCGGTATTTACTGCCTTAAAATTGAATCGTCTTAGTACGGATTCCATGGAATCTTT
This sequence comes from Flavipsychrobacter sp., assembly GCA_016787265.1. Taxonomy (GTDB): domain Bacteria; phylum Bacteroidota; class Bacteroidia; order Chitinophagales; family Chitinophagaceae; genus Flavihumibacter. Next base: position 67,380 of record JAEUVF010000003.1, read on the forward strand.
TACCTGGTTCGTACACAGGTTCCCAATACTGCCTTCATGGGTATGCTGCACCTCTGTAGTATACTGATAAGTGCCGTTTTCGATGGCCAGTCCTACCTGCTTATAGGCGTCGCGGAATGGCATCCCCTTTAATACCAGCCGGTTCACTTCTTCCACGCTGAAGAGGAATTTATATTTTTCATCCTGTAACAGGTTGGGGCGGATTTCGATCTGGGACAACATTAAACCGGCCATATTGAAACAGTCCTTCAGCGTACTGAATGCCGGAAACAGGTGTTCTTTTAACAATTGTAAATCGCGGTGATAACCCGATGGCAGGTTGGTGGTCATCAGCATGATTTCATTCGGAAGCGCTTTTATGCGGTTGCCGTGTGAACGGATCAGCTCAAACACATCCGGATTCTTTTTATGCGGCATGATACTGCTTCCCGTAGTCAGCTCCGGTGGAAAACTGATGAACCCGAAATTCTGATTCAGGTACAAACAGGCATCCATCGATAATTTTGCAAGGGTATCTGCCAGATTTGCCAATGCCATTGCTACAATGCGTTCAGCCTTTCCCCTGCCCATCTGCGCATATACAACATTGTGATTCAGTTCGGCGAATCCGAGAAGTTCGGTTGTCCGTTGCCGTTTAATCGGAAAAGAGGATCCGTATCCTGCGGCTGAACCTAAAGGATTTTTATTCACTACCTCATAAGCCGCCTGCAGGGTAACCAGGTCATCCACCAGGCTTTCCGCATACGCTCCAAACCATAGGCCAAATGAGGAGGGCATTGCCAGTTGAAGATGGGTATAACCCGGCAGCAACTGATCCTTGTATTTTTCACTTTGCACCTGAAGCAATTCGAAAAATGGCACTACTACTTGAACCAGTTCCCGGATTTCGTCACGCAGGAATAATTTCAGGTCCACCAGTACCTGGTCATTCCGGCTTCGGGCACTGTGAATCTTTTTACCGGTATCACCAAGTGCCTGGGTGAGCAGGAATTCTACCTGGGAGTGAATATCTTCTATTCCTTCTGCGATGACCAATTCACCTTTTAAAGCCACCTCATAAATATTTTTTAATTCAGCCAGTAATTGATCTTTTTCAGCAGTTGTAAGCAGACCGATTTCTTCCAGCATGATGGCATGCGCCATATTGCCCAGTACATCCTGGCGGGCCATCTGCTGATCAAACTCACGATCACGTCCAACCGTAAACTGTTCAACTTCCTTCAGCGATGCTGTATTTTTTTGCCAGAGTTTCATGATACTGTATTATTTGGAGGATTCCCGTTTAGCATTTTATTCAATTACCTCATTTCCATTTCGTTTGATTTCTGTTTCAAACAAAGGAAACGCAATTTCAATCAGTTCAATATATGTTTTGATTCCATCGCGAATTTCTTCCAGGTAGATGAATTCATCGGCAGTATGACTTCTTCCGCTAAAACCCGGACCGCATTTCAGTGCCGGGAAAGGCAACAAAGCTTTATCCGAACAGGTTGGAGAGCCATAGGTTTTTTTACCCAGTTTTTTGCCGGCCAGAACCAGCGGGTGTGCATCACCGATAGCCGTAGCCCGCATCCGCATACTGCGCGGTTTAATTTCTGCATCTACAGCATCCTGTACGATCTTCACAATTTCCTCATGTGTATAGGCGTCCGTCACCCTGATATCCACCGTAAACTGGCAGGTTCCGGGAACTACATTATGTGCATTATTCTCGGTTTGTATAACGGTCACGTTCATGTGCACCGGTCCAAGTGTTGGCGACACCCTTGTAAATTGATAGTTTCTGAACCAGTTGATCGCATCTACCGCTTTATATAAGGCATTGATACCTTCCTGCCGGGCTGCATGACCTGTTTTTCCTGTTACCGTACAATCCAGCACCAGCAAACCTTTCTCCGATACTGCCAGTTCCATTTCAGTGGGTTCTCCTACAATGGCCGACCAGTTCTGGAAAGCCGTTTCACCGGAGCTTTGTACCGCCAATAAAAATGTTGCATCTTTCAATAAAGTCTCCACTCCATTTACCCCAGACACTTCTTCTTCTGCTGTGGCCGCTAAAATCAGGTTGACCGGCAAATCGGTTCGTTCATAAAAATGAAGAAAACAGGCGATCAGCGATACCAGCGCCCCTCCCGCATCATTGCTGCCAAGGCCGTACATTTTACCATCTTCAATGGCTGGCTCAAACGGATCTCTTGTATACTGCGGATTCGGTTTCACCGTATCATGATGTGAGTTCAGCACTACCGTTGGTTTTCCTGGCTGGAAATAGCGGTTCACTGCCCACACATTATTCAATTGCTGCTGCACTTCCACTCCCCGCGTTTCAAGGAATGCACGAATCAGCTTCGCTGTCCCCTGCTCCTCACGGCTCAGGGAAGGCGTTCTGATCAGCTGCTTCAACAGCTCCACTGCCTCCTCAACTAAATATTCCATACCTTATATTTTCCTCACCCGACCGGTGCCACCGGTCGGGTGGCACCGGTCGGGTGAATTAAGCGGATATTAATGTTCCGGTTGTTTTATCTCCTGTATTCTGCACCAGGTCTGCAGCATGCCCGATAAGCACCTGCTGTACTCCTTTCCCAATCGCTTCAAAGGCATTGTCCAGTTTGGGCAAAATACCTGCAAATAATTTCTGCTCCGCTTTTAGTTGCGCATACAATTCCGGATTGATAAACCGGATCACAGAGGTTTCGTCCTCCACCTGTTCAAGAATCCCTTTCTTCTCAAAACAATAGATCAACCGTACTGGATATTGCGCTGATAATGCAATCGCAATTGTTGCCGCCATGGTATCCGCGTTGGTATTCAGCATATGGCCAGCTCCATCATGTGTCAGGGGAGCCAGCACCGGAACCAGGCCATTCTCCAGTAACAATTGCCAGCGATCCACCGGTAAGGCATCCGATTTCACATCCCCCACCCATCCATAATCGATTGTTTTAACCGGACGTTTCACCGCTGGCAACAGGTTTCCATCTGCTCCTGTTATCCCGATGGCATTACAACCCAGGGATTGCAGTTGCGCCACCAGCTGTTTGTTTACCAGTCCTCCATACACCATGGTTACCAGGTCAATAGTGGCATCGTCTGTAATACGACGACCATCCACATACTTCGATTCAATCCCTAATTGATCTCCCAATCGTGTAGCAATCTTGCCACCTCCATGAACCAGTATTTTTGGTTCTTTAATCGATGCGAAATCGCGTAGAAACTGTTGCAATGCCGCCGGATCATCCAGCACATTCCCACCTATCTTGATAACAAAAACCATCGTTCTTATTTAGCGCGAAGGATCGATGCCAGCACTGCCTGGGCCGCCCACACCCGGTTACCCGCCTGCGTGGTTACCAGGCTGTTTGGTCCATCCAATATCTCATCACTTAGTTCCACATTCCGACGCACCGGCAGGCAATGCATCACCCTGGCCTGATTGGTCAGCGCCAGTTTTTCATTGGTCAGCATCCACTCCGGGTCGTTGGTATAAATCTTACCGTAATCGGTAAACGTACTCCAGTTTTTCACATACACAAAATCAGCATCCTTCAATGCCTCCTCCTGGTTGTATTCAATGCGAGCACCTTTGGTAAAGGTCTCTGACAATTCATAATCTTCCGGATGGGTGATCACAAAATCCGCTTCTCCCCAGGCATTTACCCATTGCGCGAAACTATTGGCCACACATTGGGGCAGTGGTTTTACATGTGGTGCCCAGGTCAATACCACCTTGGGTTTACGTCCTGAAAAGCTTGCTGCCTTAGAAGGCTGCTGCATGTATTCCTGCATGGTAATAATATCGGTCAGGCTCTGCAAGGGATGCAGGGTAGCGCTCTCCAGGCTCACGATCGGAATGCCCGCATACTTCATAAACTGCCGGATATACAATTCGGAATAATCATCCTCCTTGTTCTTTAATGAAGGAAAAGTGCGAATGCAAAGAATATCAAAATACTTTCCCATGATCGGAGCTGCGTCTTTCACATGCTCAACAGTGGTACCACTCATGATGGCTTCTTCTTCAAATTCAAGCGCCCATCCTTCACTGCCTACATTGAATACCACCGCTTCCATTCCGAGTTGCTGTGCCGCTACCTGGGTACTCAAACGGGTACGCATACTCGGATTCAGGAACAACATCCCGATCCGCCTGCGTTTTCCAAGAGTTTCATCCTTATAGGGATCTGCCTTATACGCTAAAGCTGCATCCACGAGTTGCTGAAGATCCGGCACATCCTGAACAGAAGTAAAATGCATCATGAATTGTCAAAATTTATAAAGTTAACCCACAGGTACAGAAATCTCCCTGCGAACAGCCTCCAGGAACTCATCTGCTTCTTCTCTGGTCAATGCCAGGGAAGGCAGCAGGCGAATCACATTCGGTTTGGCTTCGCCGGTGAAAATAAAATGATCAGTTAAGAGTTTCTTACGGAGATCTGTATGCGAATCAGGCATATCAAACCCGATCATCAATCCGCGTCCCCGCACATTTTTCAATTCCGGAATTTCCCGAAGTGATTGCATGAGATAATCCCCGATGGTTGCCGCATTTGCGATCAGTCCCTCTTTTTCGATTACTTCCAGCACCGCGATGGCCGCTGCACAGGCCAGTTGATTACCTCCAAATGTCGTCCCAAGCATTCCGTGTTTGGGGTGAAGATGCGGCGCAATAGAAATCGCACCTATTGGGAAACCGTTGCCCATGCCTTTTGCCATGGAATATATATCTGCGTTTACTCCCGCGAAATCGTGGGAATAAAAGTTACCTGATCTTCCATAACCACACTGCACAGAATCAGCTATATATACAGCTCCGGAATCATCGCAGCATTTACGGATGGTCTGTAAAAATTCGTTTGATGCCACATTAATTCCACCAACACCCTGGATGCCTTCTACAATAACTGCTGCAATGTCTTTACCCTGCGCATTAAACGCAGCTTTTAGTGCATCCACATCGTTAAAGGGAAGAAAGATCACCGCATCGGTCTGATTCACCGGCGCCACAATTGCCGGATTATCCGTAGCTGCTACGGCCAGGGAAGTGCGGCCATGAAAGGCTTTTTTAAACGCGATGATTTTTCTGCGGCCTGTATGAAACGAAGCCAGTTTCAAAGCATTCTCATTTGCTTCAGCACCTGAATTGCAAAGGAACAACTGGTAATTTTCTTTACCTGAAATACGTCCAAGCAATTCAGCCAGCTCCTTCTGTTGCGGTATCACAACCGAATTGGAATAAAAAGCTATCTTCTCCAATTGTTCCTCGATTCGTTCTACCCAATGCGGATGTGTATGACCGATAGAAATAACTGCATGACCCCCATACATATCGAGATAGGACTTCCCCTGATCATCCCATACCCGAGCACCTTTGGCCCGAGTTATGGTGATGTTGTTTAATGGATATACGTCAAATAGTTTCATGTTTGTTGTTTTTTGTTTTTGTAGCTCGCCTCCTCCTTTCCTCCATCTTCCTTTCCTCCTTTCTTCCCTGCTTTAAAACCCTGCTCCCTTCAGCTTCAGCCCCATACATTCATCCAATCCAAACAGCAGGTTCATATTCTGAACCGCCTGTCCGCTTGCACCTTTCAGAAGGTTGTCAATCGCACTGTGGATTACAAGTTTGCTGCCCACTTTCTCGAGTTGTACAATTGCTTTGTTGGTATTTACAATTTGTTTCAGATAGATTGGTTCGGTACTTACCACTGTGAAGGGATGACCGGCATAAAATACTTCATAAATTGCCAGCAGGTCTTCATAAGGCAACTCCACATGAACAGTAGAACTGATAAATATTCCCCGGGTAAAATCACCTCTCCAGGGAACAAAACTCAAATCAATATCACTATCCGGTTGTAGTTGTAGCAAAGACTCTCCTATCTCTCCCAGGTGCTGATGCGTCAGCGTTTTATAAGCCTGAATATTATTAGCTCTCCAGCTAAAATGGGATGTAGAACTTAGCCCCTGACCTGCCCCGGTAGAGCCGGTAATGCCTGTGGTATAAATCTCATCCAGTAAGCCTGCTTTTGCAAGTGGCAACAAACCCAGTTGAATCGCAGTCGCAAAACAACCCGGATTGGCAATCGCATTTGCCTTGCGGATGGCTTCCCTGTTTAATTCCGGCAATCCATAAACGAAGTTCCAGTTACCCAAAGAAGATTTTTCTATCAACCGGAAATCATTCGAGAGGTCTATGATTTTTGTACCCGCTGCAGGGGGATGGGCTTCCAGGAATTTTCGCGCTTCACCATGACCAGTGCACAAAAACAGGCAATCCACTTTTGTTTCCAGTGAATCTGTGAACAGCAGTTCCGTGTCTCCAATTAAATCAGCATGTACGGCATAGAGCGGTTTTCCTGCGCTGCTCTTGCTGTGCACAAAACTCAACTCCACACCCGGGTGATTGATCAGCAACCGGATCAATTCCCCACCAGTATAGCCCGCCCCTCCAATTATACCTGCTGTTATTTTTGCCATGGTCTTTCTTTTTGATTTGTCTCACATCTCACTTTTCACCTTCTTTCACTTTTCACGTTTCACTTTTCACCTTCATTCACCGCTTTCCAGATCGCGGTCTGATTTCCGAAAATCTTACTGAACCCTCTCACATCCTGACCGGTCCAGCCACTATTCATCTCACCGTATCTTCCAAACTTGCTCGACATCAGATCGTGCTTCGACTCAATTCCGATGATCTGAAAACGATAGGGATGCAACTGCACAAATACATCGCCTGATACTGTTTCCTGAGCATGTTGCAAAAAGGCTTCAATATCCCGCATTACAGGATCCAGAATTTGTCCCTCATGCATCCAGTTCCCATAAAACTGAGCCAGCTGGTCCTTCCAGCTCAACTGCCATTTGGTGAGCACATGTTTCTCCAGCGCATGATGACTCTTTAATATAACCATGGGAGCAGCGGCTTCAAATCCAACCCTGCCTTTAATTCCGATGATCGTATCACCTATATGGATATCGCGTCCAATCCCAAACGGACCTGCGATGGCCTGCAATGCCTGAATCGCGTACACGGGATGATCATAACTTCGGTTATTGATTCCTGTCAGATGGCCTTTTTCAAAGTGTAACACCACTTCTTCCGGTTGGGTTTTAGTTACTTGTGTAGGCCAGGCTTCCTCGGGCAACATGCCTTTGCTGTGCAGGGTTTCCTTTCCACCTACACTGGTACCCCATAACCCTTTATTAATCGAGTATTGTGCTTTTTCAAAATTCATTTCAACATCACGGGCTTTGAGATAGTCGATCTCTGCTTCGCGACTCAATTGCAGATCCCTGATCGGTGTTAGTATTGGCAGATCCGGAATCATGATATGAAATACCATATCAAAGCGAACCTGGTCGTTACCTGCACCGGTACTTCCATGTGCCACCGCATCGGCTCCTATTTTCTGAGCATGTTCAGCAATATGAATTGCCTGAATCAGTCGTTCTGCAGATACGCTCAGTGGATACGTGTTATTTTTTAATACATTTCCAAACACGAGGTATTGCAGGATCCGATCGTAGTAATTTTTTACCGCATTCACACTGGTGTGTGATTTCACTCCTAATCTTTTGGCATGCGCTTCAATCTTTGTCAATTCTTCTTCTGTAAAACCACCTGTATTTACAATTATAGAATGCACTTCATATCCCAGGTCTTCAAACAGGTATTTCGCACAATAGGTAGTATCCAGTCCACCGCTAAATCCGAGTACAACTTTTTTTGATGTCATCTTCGTAGAATTGTTTAGAAATGAAAGAAAGAAAAGAACCTTTTTTTGGCCGTTCCGCCTCCGCCACCGCCTTCCGTTTTGGATTCAGTTCCGGTTATTTTACGGAATGCTTTCAGAAAACGGGATTTCTTCAACCGCAATAACCGCTCATATCCTTTGGAATGTTGTTTGAAATCTTCCGCTGTCTCTTCCGGTTTATAATGGTCTTTGGGGTCATAGAGCATTGCAGTGCAAAAACAATTTTTGCGATCCTTGCTCATCAGTATATCATAGTTCACGCAACTTTTACAGCCAGCCCAGAATGCCTCATCCTGCGTTAACTCAGAGTAAGTTACTGGTTCATACCCTAAATCAGAATTAATTTTCATTACTGCCAGCCCTGTAGTCAATCCGAAAATCTTCGCGTTGGGATATAATTTCCGGGATAGTTCAAAGATTTTTTCTTTGATGCGTTTAGCCACACCACTCTTACGAAACGCTGGTGAAACGATCAATCCGGAATTCGCCACGTATTCACCATGACTCCAGGTTTCGATATAACAAAAACCAACCCAGGTGCCATCCTCGGTCAGAGCAATAACCGACTTACCTTCCTTCATCTTTTGTTCAATGTATTCAGGCGAGCGTTTAGCGATACCGGTTCCTCTTGCCTTGGCTGAGGACTCCATTTCATCAGTGATGGTAACGGCGTAATGAGTATCGTCGGGATTGGCTACCCTAACGATAATGGCGGAATTTTCCACTTGCAATAAATTAAAGGATCAGTAAACGTGCTGCGTACACCATGGGTGTAAATAATAATACGTTGGGGCTTTTTTCACTGATAGGGGCCGGTGCAAAGGGCTCGTCCTATCAGCATCCACGTCGCGGTCGGGGAAGAAAACAAAAGGCATGTAAAAGTACATCAACCTGGCTGTCCAGCTGAAGGGGAGCGCTATATGGTTGGAAACTATTCATTTTTCGTTTAATTGCCTATGTTTAAAATGCGAGCCAAAATTATACGTTTTTGATTGAATTCCCCCAAAATATTCTTTAAAATATTGTTAGGTTACCAAATAAAAAGCAGGATATCGGAATGCGATCCAATTATCCTGCTCCTTTATTGAAAAATATCGAACAGTTGTTAGCTTTCAAGCCAGGGTGCCAAAGCTTCCGCCAATTTGCGATCATTGCTTAACCTGGGCACTTTGTTTTGTCCGCCTAACTTACCAATGCTCTTCATGTAATCGATGAACCCATTCTTTCTTACCGGAGTAATTTTTAGTGGCAATAAAATATTGCCGGTTATCAGATCATCGTAATAAATGTTTTTGGTTCGCAGGTTTTCATTCACCTGCTGCGCAAAGGCTGTCATATCTGCCGGCGCATTATCAAATTCTATAAACCATTCGTGATAGGACTTTCCTTTATCCTGCGAGATCATTGGTGCCACTGTAAACTCTGTGATATGCACTCCATTTTCCGTTGCCGCCTTCATCAAACTGTATTCGACTTCTTCTCCGATTACGTGTTCACCAAAAGCCGAGATAAAATGTTTGATTCGTCCGGATACAATCAGTCGATAGGGATCCGTCGAAACAAATTTTACGGTATCACCAATATTGTAACTCCATAAACCCGCATTACTATTAATGATGAGCGCATAATTTTCACCCACTTTCACCTCTTTTAAACTAAGACGGGTTGGGTTTTCATTAAACACTTCATTAACGGGAACAAATTCAAACCAGATACCACTGTTGGTATTCAGCAGCAAACCTTCAGCATGCTGGCTGTCCTGAAAGGCGAAAAAGCCTTCCGATGCCGGGAAGGTTTCAATGGCGGCAACCTTTCTTCCGATGCTGTCAAACAGCTTTGATTTATAAGGCTCAAAATTCACCCCGCCATGCACCAACACAGAGAATTCAGGGAACAACTCCCCTATTTTTTTACCGCTTTTTTCCATCAACCGATCGAAATACATCTGCATCCAGGGTGGGATGCCACTGATCAGTGTCATGTTTTTTTGGATCGTTTCCTCTACGATTTTATCCAGCTTGCTTTCCCATTCCTCAATGCAATTGGTTTCATAAGAGGGTAGCTGGTTTTTACGTAGATAACTCGGAATATGATGATTGACAATCCCGCTGAGTCGACCAGTAGGAATATCTGCAATCCGTTCCAACACGGGCGAGCCCGATAAAAAAATCATATTCCCATCGGCAAACCGGGAATTTCCTGACTCAGCCATATAACAGAGCAGAGCGTTTCGGGCGGAATTGATATGATTCGGAATGGACTCCTTGGTAATCGGGATGTATTTGACTCCACTGGTGGTTCCGGAAGTTTTGGCAAAATAGATGGGCTTCCCCTTCCATAATATATTATGTTTCCCCTCTTTGATCAGCTCAATGTAAGGCTTAAGCTGTTCGTAATCACGAATGGGTACCGCCTGGCGGAATTCCTCCATCGTTTTAACCTCATCGAGGTGATGATCCTTGCCGAACTGTGTTCCAGCCCCGGTCTTCAGCAACTCCCGAAAGATCGCTTCCTGGTCGGGTAAGGCCTGTTGCATTGACCGCTTTACCTGTTTATAAACGTAAGAAGCGAAGGGTTTGGCAAGAAAAGACTTGAATTTCATGGCATTATGATGGATGAACGGCGACAAATTTAGGCCCTACTACCCAGTAAACTCCTTAAATTTGCACTAAATATTTTGGAAAATCTGTTTGGAGGTACGAAAATTCCCCTTACCTTTGCACTCCTAATTTTGGTAAGTTATGTTAGCAGTTGTTAAAATAGCCGGTCAGCAATTCAAGGTTTCTAAAGACCAGACATTGTACGTTCCTCAGATTGCAGGTAACGCAGGCGACAAAGTAGAATTTGCAGATGTTCTGATGTTTGATAATAATGGCAGCCTGACTGTAGGTGATGCTGTTAAAGCTGTAGTTAAAGCAGAAATCATCGACCACCTGCAAGGAGACAAAGTGATTGCATTTAAAATGAAAAGAAGAAAAGGTTTCCGCAAGAAACTTGGTCACAGAACTCACTATACCAAAATCAGAATCAACGAAATCGCATAATCTGGTAATAGAACAACTGTTATCATTTAAAATTCATACGTCATGGCACACAAAAAAGGTGAAGGTAGCGTTAAGAACGGTCGCGACTCTCAAAGCAAACGCCTGGGTGTAAAGATCTACGGTGGTCAGCCTGCTATTGCTGGTAACATTATCGTTCGTCAGCGTGGTACGCAGTATCATCCTGGAAAGAATGTTAGTGTAGGAAGAGATTACACGCTGTTTGCAACTGCAGATGGAGTGGTAGAATTCCGTAAAACAAGAGAGAACAAAACCATCGTTTCTGTATCTCCGGCAGAGGTTAGCGCTTAATCAATTCTGATTAAACAGCAAAAAAAATTTTGCAGTTTCGGATTAGTTTATATTTTTACTTCCGAAAACCCATTTTACTAATCATTAAATTCTAAAAAAATGGCAACTGCAAAAAAAGCTGCTCCGAAAAAAGCCGCTGCAAAGAAAGCCGCTCCGAAAAAAGCCGCTAAGAAAGCTGCTCCTAAAAAAGCTGCTAAAAAAGCTGCTCCAAAGAAAGCCGCTAAAAAAGTAGCGAAAAAAGCTGCTCCTAAAAAAGCTGCTAAGAAAGTAGCGAAAAAAGCTGCTCCGAAGAAAGCCGCTAAAAAAGCTGCTCCTAAAAAAGCTGCTAAGAAAGCTGCAAAATAAGTTTCGACTTTTTACAGCAAAAAATACAATCCCCGGTTTACCGGGGATTTTTTTTGATGTGAGACGTCAGACGTGAAAAGTGAAAAGTGAAAAGTGAAAAGTGAAAAGTGAAAGTTGTCAAAGGAAATTAGGTCAAAGAGATGATGCCCCCTCCTCCCTCCTCCCTCCTCCCTCCTCCCTCTTCCCTCTTCCCTCTTCCATTTCTCCGTCTTCCATTCCTCCCTCTTCCATTCCTCCCTCTTCCATTCCTCCCTCTTCCATTCTTCCGTACCTTCGCTCCATGCTCGACAATTACGCTATCGCCGACCAGTTCAGCCTGCTGGCTAAACTTATGGATATACATGGAGAAAATTCCTTCAAGGCCAAATCCTATTCCAGTGCAGCCTTCTCAATTGAAAAATTGCCGGTACAACTGAGCGATACTCCTCGTGAAAAAATCGCCACGCTGAAAGGGATTGGCGACAGCACTGCCAAAAAAATCGCTGAATTGTTGGATACGGGCAAGCTTACTGCGCTCGATGAACTTATCGCGAAAACACCCCATGGCATTTTGGAAATGATGCAGATCAAAGGATTAGGGCCTAAAAAAATCGCTACGATTTGGAAAGAGATGGGCATCGAATCACTTGGTGAACTATTATACGCCTGCAACGAAAACAGGCTCCTGATGTACAAAGGTTTTGGAGAAAAAACCCAGGAGAGCGTCAAGCAATCCATCCAATTCTACAATGCCAACAAGGGACAATTTCTCTTTGCAGAAATCGAACCCTTTGCACAACAACTGGAAAACTTTTTCATCAACCGCTTTCCCGATCAACAAACCGGTTTATATGGTGATATCCGTCGGCAGGCAATCATCATTACTAAGGTGGAACTGCTCACTACCACCAGTTTACCTGATATTCACGCTGCACTTGAGGCACTTCAGTTTCAGTCTATACAAACAGAAAATCAATCAATCCTTGCGCAGGCTCCTGATGGAACCCAGGTAATTGTTCACCAATGCCTGCCAGATGAGTTTATACAACAATTGTTCACCAGCACCTGCAGCCAGCTTTTCCTCGAAAGCTTCCAACAACTTACTGCAACTGCTGTAGCAAACAGTAGTGAAAGTCATGCAACCGAAAGCAGCAATCGATTTAAAACCGAAGCAGACCTGTTCCAATCCGCCGGTATTCACTACCTTCCACCCAACCAGCGTGAATTCCCTGAAGCCATCCAGCCAATTGGGAATCCCAAACCGGAGCCCATCATCACTACGGCTGATATTAAATCCATCATCCACTCCCACAGCAATTGGAGCGATGGCCTCCACACCATCGAAACCATGGCCAGGGCCTGCATTGGAAAAGGATATGAATACCTGGTCATAAGTGATCACAGCAAGTCTGCATTTTACGCCAATGGCCTTTCCGTTGAACGCATCCGGGAACAACACCAGTGTATTGAAGAACTCAATGCCAGTCTCGCCCCCTTCCATATTTTCAAAAGCATCGAGTGTGATATCCTGAGCGATGGCTCTCTTGATTACGATAACGATACTCTTAATACATTCGACCTCGTCATCGCATCAGTCCACAGCAATCTCAAAATGACGGAAGAAAAAGCCATGCAGCGCTTACTCACGGCTATTCAACATCCTGCTACTGCCATACTCGGACATATGACCGGACGCCTTTTGTTAAGCCGACCGGGTTACCCGGTTGACCACAAAGCAATCATTGATGCCTGTGCAGCAAATAATGTTGTAATTGAAATCAATGCGCACCCCCGAAGGCTTGACCTCGACTGGAGCTGGATTCCCTATGCAATGGAAAAAAACTGCCTGCTGTCCATTGACCCCGATGCCCATAGTGTGGAAGGATTTGAAGATGTCCGTTTTGGCGTAATCGCCGCACAAAAAGGCGGACTAACGCCCCGGCATAACCTAAGCAGTTTCACACTTGAAGCGTTCAGGAACTGGCTGACGGCAAGGAAACAAAGAAAGTAGTTCCATCGGCTTCACTGGTCTCAAACCAGATTCGGCCACGTGCCTGTTCTACAATCCCTTTGCTCATGGCTAATCCTAAACCAGTACCGGATGTTTTGGTAGTGAAATTCGGCGTAAAGATTTTTGATTGCGTTTCACCAGGTATTCCCTGGCCGTTATCATGAACTGAAATAATGATCGTATCCTCACCCCGCTCTTCTTTTACTTCCACCAATCGCAATTCCCTGTTCTCTGTAGCTTCCATCGCATTTTGCAACAAATTGGTGAACAGGCGGTTCATCTGGGTTTTATCCGCAAACACCCAAACGGGTCCTTCCACCGGCTTCCAGTTGAAAACCACCAGGTCGTTGGAATCATAGAGGGAAGAGAGTGATTGCAATATATCATGGAGATCAAACAACTCATTGTGCGCATTACTGATATTCGCAAATTGTGAAAATTCAGAAGCAATTTTGGAAAGGTGATCTATTTGCTCCACCAATGTATTTGCCACATTGAACGTCAGCTGTTTTACATCTCCATTATTTCCCTGGATCGCCTTCTGCAAATACTGAATACTCAACTTCATTGGCGTGAGCGGGTTCTTGATTTCATGCGCTACCTGGCGCGCCATTTCCCTCCAGGCCCCTTCCCGTTCACTCTTGGCCAGGGCCGCCGCACTTTCTTCCAGCTTTAACACCATCTTGTTGTACTCTTTCACCAACTCACCTATTTCATCGTTCCTGTTCCACTGAATCTCATCATTGTGCTTGCCCAGGTTCACCGCCTGCATCTTCTCACTGATCAGGGAAAAGGAAGCAGTGATCCGGTTGGTGATAAAGAGCGCAATCACACCGGCAATCAGGAAAATAAATGCATTCAGGTTGATGATCGTCACAAGAAAATTGGATATCTCACGCTTCAACTCTTCCTGTGAATCGAAAGAGGGCATGTTCAGATATGCATAAGGATTACCGTCTTCATCGCGTACCGGTGAATAAATACTCTGATAACTGATTCCTCCAATCTGCTCAGTAGTAGTGTACTGAACCAATTTCTGCCGGTGGATCCGATAATAGGCTTCCGGATTCATGCGCGAACTCAATATTCCTTTATCGTAAATGAAAGGATTCGAAGACAACCGCAACTCACCCTGTGTATCATAGATATTGATATCCGTGCCATGAATCTCTGACACTTCCTGTACCAATACTTCCAGATACTCGTTGTAACCACTGTCGTAAAGGCGCAGCATGTAATCAAAGAATGTCTGGCTGTCAATTTTGTTCTCGACCTCATTACTCATAATCTGAATCGCCCGGCTCAATTGGTCCTGCTTATTGCGGTTATACCGGTTGATAAAGAAAAAAATCGTAGCTGCTCCAATCACCAGGAAGGAAAACAGACTGATAAATATGATGGTCCCATGAACCTGGGTACGCAGGTTCAATTGCATTTCCTTTCGAAGATTCGATAAGCGCAACCTCGACCGCACTAACAAAGAAATCAATTGAAATATGCCCAGCAAGAGTAAAAAGGTAGAAAACAGGTAAGCAACCAGTGTTATCGATTCCAGCCAGAGATTATTCAATTTGGCAATAATGACCACCTTATTATTATCCCGATACCATAACTCATCGTATCCTTCATTCTTCCGGAACGTAAAATTATTAGGCGGCAACTGCTTGTCACTTAACCTTGTAGGAAAGGCATAATCATTAAAATAATCAATCAGCTCCCTGTTATTATAAATCGCATAACTGTAAATCGGTGAATATTCATCCGGTAAAAAATCTTTTCTGCCCCGGAACAACTCGGGAACAAGCGCATCGTTTTTATATTTCTTTGGTTCAGACAAAATGAATACATACCCAATTGCGGTGCCTGAAGTATCCGTAACCATCTTGCGACTGATATATGCATATTTGTCGAATGCCTTTTCGAAATAGCGCATATCCGGCACATTGGTTGGCTTCCCTTCCATCCGATAAATGATATCCAGCGTATCATAGGAAATGGGAGCATCATTATAGAGTGGCTTTTCCTGGGAATCAAAGGTGTAAATCCGGGTATCGTATTTATTCAGATAAGCACTGAAATTCTTATTGATCAGGCTGTCCTTCAGGTATTGATTGGCAGAGGCGAGCCGGAAACGATTAAAATTCGAATACAGGAAATCGTTATCGAAATAAGTCAATGCAATACTCAGCAGGCGCTCCGATGTAGGATCCGCCTGGTTTGCCAGCTTTTCAGCAGTACGTTTGCGTTGTTCCAGTTCAATCCTGCTATTCTCGGCGATTATGATCAGTGAAATCGATCCGGAATACAGAAAAATCCAAAGTAATAATACCGATACCGACCAGCGATGATCCTTGGTGATCAGAAGTGGTTGACGTAACAGCCAGGTATAACCGATAAGCCAAACCAGCACAAAAAGATTCAGTTCTACAATATTCCCACTCTGAATAAAAGTGATCAGTAATAGTCCAAAAGCTGCCAGGAAGGCATAGAGATAATAGGCATTCTGGCGCAACAATGGAGCCAGCACCCGAAGGATTACTGAGGATGCCAGGAAATAACTGAGCGCCAGGGTTGCCAATACCACAAAGCCCCAGAAGCTATAAACATCCAGACTGAAGAAATTGGTAACATTGAATGAAATTCTGGCCGCGTCTGCGATCAGACTCCGGATGATAATAGCAAAAGAGAAAGTAATACTTACTAATAGAAATGCCCCTACTGCAACCAAAGGCCATTTCAGCCAATGTTGCTGAAAGGCCTGCAGGTTCATACCCACACTCTTCCGGTAGATGAACAACAAAATCCAGCAGAACAGCAGGGAATTGATAAGTAAATCCCCCAGTGAGGGCAATAATAAACTGGAGCTATAAATTCCAGGATCAAATAATTCAAAATCCGACCAGGCCAATGTACCGGCAAACATGTATGTGATCAGTCTTAATCCAACCACGGTGCCAGCCAGAAAAACCAATCCTCTAGTAAAGCCGTAAGTCTCCGCTATACTGTTTGCGGCACTGTGTACCGCTATCAGGATTAATATAATTGCAATGATATCCAGTACAATTGCCCATTCATTGGCCGAAAAGTCGGCAGAAATTTTACGGGGCTGTAAATAAAAAAGAAGCTTTCCACTGATACTTCGAACCGGGTATGCTGTTTCTGTTTCCGTAATGGCGACCGATGATTCCGCATTGGGAAAACCGGAAAACTGGGAAGAGAGGTTACTGTTCTGAACAAAATACTCCTTACGGACTTCTATCATCGCTATCAACAGCAGTTGTTCCCTGGCCAGTGGAATCAGTTTACGAATGCATTCATATTGACCATTCTGCAACCGAACCAGTTGAAGGCTATCCTCACTATAAATTATATCCGCTGTTGGTTCTGTTTGCTGGTAACTCCAGAACTGCAGCCTCCAGTTATTGTATTGATCCGGACGATACAGGAATACGCCCATGTTACTCCTGTTCAGTTTGTCCAGGTGATCCATATCATAGCTTCCTTCTGACAGCACTTTTAACAGGGCGGTATCCCTGGTTAAAGCCTCTACCTGCCGCTCCTGTACCTGAATCCGGTCCTCAATCGCTTTGCGCAGATAAGGGGCAGAAGACGCACCAACAAAATAATTGTTGATAATAAATGCTATGGTGAACAACCAGGCGGCCGCCAGCAGGAAATAGGCATTCTTTTTTAATATTCCGATGACAAACTGGATCAACTGCTTGATTTTTTCGCTTTAATTTCATTCCACAAGGCATCCATCTCCACCAGGCTCATATTCTTAAGCTCCAGTCCCTTTACGCGGGCCAGTTCTTCCATCTGCGTAAAGCGGTTGATAAATTTCTGGTTGGTCCGGGCAAGGGCATGTTCAGCATCCACTTGCAAAAACCGTGCATAATTAATCAGTGAAAAAACCACATCCCCAAACTCGTCTTCCACCTGGTTCTGGTTTCCACCCGCTATCGCATCTTTTAATTCCTGTATTTCTTCTTCCACTTTCTCCCAAACCTGTTCCCGGTTATCCCATTCAAACCCAACCTGTTTCGCTTTTTCCTGCAGGCGCATAGCCTTTACCGTTGCCGGTAAAGATTTTGGCACTCCGCTCAAAACCGACTTTTTACCTTCCTGCAGTTTAATCTGCTCCCAATTGCGCTTCACGTCTTCAGCATTGTCCAGCTTTACGTCTCCATACACGTGCGGGTGCCGGCGAATCAGCTTTTCATTGATTCCTTTCAACACTTCATCCAGACTGAACTGACCCTGCTCCTGACCGATCTTTGCATAGAATACCAGGTGCAGAAACAAATCCCCCAACTCCTCTTTTATGCCTTTCCAATCTTCATCCGAGATCGCATCCGCCAGTTCATACAACTCTTCAATGGATTGCTGCCGCAAACTTTGAATGGTCTGCTTTTTATCCCAGGGACATTTCTCCCTCAGGTCGTTCATAATATCGATCAATTGCCCAAATGCTTCCTGCGCTGCTGCTTTCATGGTGATAGTTTTAATGACCCGGATTCACGGCTTGTGCCGCACTGATGGCGGTAAAGATTACCAATAGCACCATCATCATAAAGAATGAAAGGATATTTAATAGTATAAATTTAAGCATGGTCTTTTTCCGGCTTTCCCCATAAAACTTCCGCATCCCCTTGTACAGGTACAAATAAACGGCTATTGAAATGATCACCTGTACCAGGTTGATAATTCCCCATTCGGTATAATCCTGCAAGGCTCCCAGGGCAAAACTGCCGAGCAGAAAGATAAAAGTGGCACAATAGGTATGAATGGTAAAAATGGCATGATCCGAGTAAAACAGGTCCTTTCGGCGCCCATATAATAATTGCAGGAACCAGGCAAACAGGGGAAGTGAGGCAAATAACATTTTGGGGAAACTGTGAAACAGATTATTCAGAAAACTTTTTAAATAAGCCTGCTCACCCTTGAGTTTACCGGTTTCAGATGCAGCAATGATCTTAGTTACAAATATTTTTTTAATCCAGCTGTCTTTCTTGTCTTTTGGTAAAGCTTCCTGCATGCGGCGATAGGCCTCCAGCGATTCATATTCAGAGGAGGTAAATTCACCACTGCTGCTGTCATTTGACAACTTAAAATCAAGTCCCTGATCCTGATCGTCAATTTTTATATTACCCGGCACTTTGATTCCTTCTTTTTCCAGGGTATCCAGTATCTCTTTGCCTGTTGCAGAACGGATGGAGTCTGCTATTTTCTTGTCATTGATTTCTTTTTCAAGAGTCTTAATGTCTTTTTCAAGTCCGGTTAATACACGCTGCGCCGCCTCCCTTTCCACTGCATTTGTTGATAACAACGGTTTCTCCTGCACCACTTCTTTTGCCAGCTTCAGGTTCTCCAGTTTTTCCTTCTTCTTATCCGAATTCGATTTGCCGATATTTTCTGCATTGTACATCGTGAAGAAAATGATGAAGAAAAAAGCGGAGGTGAACACATACATCCTGATAGGATTCAACTGGCTGTATCTTTTGCCTTGTATGTATTCGAGGGATAATTTCCCCGGCTTCGTCAGCAACTGGGTCATTGTACCAAAAAACTTGCTGTCGAAATGGGTTATATCATAAACAAAATGCGTAAGCAGACTCCAGAAGGATTCCCTGGCAATAATATTCTCCTGTCCACAATGCTGGCAAAAACGACCAGCCACTTCCGTTCCACAGTTCAGGCAATTCTTTTCCGTTCTTTCCTTATAATGCGACACGTGTTAAAATTTGAATAAAAATAAATACAATTAGTTAAGTTGCACTCATTCGCCAGTGTATAAACAATAGTCCAGATGAAAAACATCGCTTTTATCCTCATTTTCACCCTTTGTTCTTCCCAGCTTTGGTCGCAGTTCTATTATAACGACCTGATGACCAACCGCCAGACCAATCAACGTTACCAGCAATTGCTTGAAAAAGGAATCAAAAAAGTGACTATTACCAGTTACGATGGAAACACCCCTGAATCAGCCGGCTTCACCGCAGAGCAAACCCTGGATACCAAAAAAGGGTTGTTGGTTACCCGTACACAAACCAGCCAAACAGGAGATGCACGTATCGAAGCAAGCTACAATGAAAAGGGATGGTTGATCAGCAGCAGGGATACAGCCCAAAGTGCTTCCAGTCAGTCTTTCTATACCTACAACACCAATGGTCAGCTGGTCCAACTGGAAAGCAGCAGCCGGTCAGATAATATCACAACAACAGAAATTCATATCTGGACTTATAATTCTGCAGGATTACCCCAATCCATGCAGCGGATCCGCAACCAGGTGGATACCACCACCGTTACATTTGTTTATGACGAAAAAGGAAACCTGGTAGAAGAAAAAGCAATCCGGGAAAACCTTCCAGCGATTACCTATTATTATTATTATGATGCCAAAAACAGGCTGACGGATATCGTACGTTACAATGCCAAAGCGCAGCGGCTCTTGCCTGATTATATTTTCGAATACAATGAAAATGACCAGGTAAAAAAAATGACCATGGTACCGGAAGGCACTAATGCTTACGAACAATGGTTCTATCAATACCTTCCAAACGGCCTTCGCAGAATGGAACTGGTTTATAACAAACAGCAACAACTAATGGGAAAAGTTGAATACGACTATGAATAAACAACTCAGCCTGCTTTTTATATGCGTGGTTTTCAGTTCCTTTACCACCATCGTTTCCGCCCAGTCGCAGGAAAAAATAAAGGTACTGGTTGTTGGCATGACGCACGATCATGTGCATGGCATTTTACAATTTTACAAACAGGGGAGAGTAACTATTACCGGTATTGTCGAAACCAACAAGGAACTCATCAACCGCTATAAAAAATCATATCAGTTAGCCGATGGTTTATTCTTCACCAATATTGTCACTGCAATAAAATCGACAAGACCACAGGCAGTTCTGGCTTTTAATGCGATTAATGAACATTTGCCTGTTGTTGAAGCCAGTTTACCACTAGGCATTCCTGTTATGGTAGAAAAACCACTAGCCACTACCCTTGAGGATGCAAAAAAGATCGAAGCGCTATCAAAAAAATACAATACTGCAGTACTTACCAATTATGAAACTACCTGGTATAACAGTAACCACTATGCGAAAGAACAGGTAGAACAGGGTAACCTTGGTGTAATCCGTAAAATTGTAGTGCACTCCGGACATGAAGGACCCAAAGAAATCGGATGCAGTAATGAATTCCTTGATTGGCTTACTGATCCGGTTAAGAATGGCGGTGGAGCATCCCGCGATTTCGGATGTTATGGAGCCAACCTGATGTCCTGGCTGATGAACGGAAAAGCTCCCAAATCCGTAACGGCTATCATCCACCAATACAAACCGGCAGAATATCCCAAAGTGGATGATGCTGCCACCATTCTGCTGGAATATGAAAACGCAACAGGGGTAATTGAAGCCTCCTGGAACTGGCCTTATTCCATCAAGGATATGGAAATATTCGGTGCATCGTCCTATTTGCATGCGGTAGATGCACAAACCATTGTTCAGAAAAAGCAGCAATCCAAACCTATCACCGGAATAGCTCCGCCAGCTGTGTATGGCGATTATATCAGTTACCTGGAAGCCTATCTGAATGGAAAAATTTCCGACACGAATGATCTTTCCTCCTTATCAAACAACCTGCTGGTGGTGAAAATCCTGGAAGCAGCTACCCGCTCTGCAAAAGAAGGCAGAAAAATTATGCTGGAGTAAATAAACGGCTATTTGCGGGGAAGATGTTTTTTCCGGTATTCACTTGGAGAGCAACCATGTATCTGTTTAAACTGGCGGGCGACATTGTTGGTCAGGTTCAATCCTGATTCGTGTGCAATCTCTGAAATACGCTTGTCTGTTTCCAGCAACCGCTCTGAAAATTTCTGCATTCGAACCTTACTGATGTATTTGTAAACGCTGGTACCGGTTACCTCCTGAAATTTCTTTTCCAATGAACGCCTGGAAATGGTTAATTGTCCCAGCACATCCGATACATTAATATCCTGATCAAGGTGTTTGTGAATAAACTTTAATGCTTTTGCAATATAGGCATCATCAACGGCCGCAATATCGGTAGACTGTCTTGTTACGATATAGGTGGGCATCACCATCACATTACGAGGCTTTTTCACTTTTCCCTGGATCATCAGATCCATCAGTCTTCCTGCTTCATACCCTCCCCTTTCTGTATCAAGGTTTATGCTGGACAAAGGAGGGTCAGATAAATTGCAGGTCAGTTCATCATTGTCCACCCCCAGTACAATAACATCTTCGGGTATACGGATATTTGCATGTTTGCAGGCCTCAGCAATATGCTGTCCTCTAGCATCATCACAAGCCATTATGGCAATGGGCTTGGGCAATTGCTGCAACCATTCACTGAGGTCGGAAGGTTTGTAATACCACAGTTCGGAGTTACCGGTATCTTCTTTCTGATTAAAATAATACACGTCATATCCCCGCTCATTCAGATAATCTTCATATCCCATAGAGCGTTCACGTGACCATACTATATTTTTAAATCCATAGAAGGCAAAGTTTTTAAACCCCTTTTTGACAAAATACTCCGCCCCCATCTGGCCGGTTTCATAATACCCGCCTGTAATGTTGGGAAATTCTTCAAATCGTTCCTTGTAATCCTCCACGATGAGATGTATACCGGAATCTGCAATCTTTCGCACATCTCTGGTATTATTCAATTGCGCAATAATGCCCTGGGCGCCCCATTCCTTTGCAAACTTTATAATCCCACGTATACCCAATGTTTCCCTGTAATATATTGGCATATTACAAAACAGGGCATTGCTGTTCTCCTTAAAATAGCGCACAATACCCATCATCAGACTTTGCCCGTATTTTTCAGAAATATCAAATAGTAGGATGATCTTATTCATTCAGAAAAGAATTGCAACTGGTAAATTAAACCAGTTTGTAGATTTTACAAAATCATACCAGTGCTTTGGCAGGAATCAATGCCGCTGCACCCAGCAATGCAATATTCTCCGTTTTGGAATGAATTACTTTTACCTGTTTAAGCAACGATGGATACATAAAATCATCCATACTCAGATACATACTTTCCTCAAAGTACTTATAAGCATTTGATATCGACCCTCCTAATAATACAGCCTGGGGGGCATACGCGTATAAAACAACCTTTAAAACGTTACCAAGGTGATGGCCGTATTCCTGCCAAACCTGTAATGCTTTCGGATTAGCTTCCTGCGCATCATAAAACAGCTTTTCTGCAGTGGTATCGTGAATGTCAAAAAAACTGCTGCTGGAATAGTATTCAAGATTTTTATCAAGATAGGGGAAATAACCAATTTCCCCAGCCCCGCAATTCACACCGAGGTACAATTCCCTGTTAATTACGATTGCTGTTCCCAATCCCGTTCCCACGGATATTGCCACAAAGGAATCAAAGGGTTGTGCAGCACCAAACTGGTGCTCCCCCAATGCAAAACAGTTCACATCGTTATTTACGAAGACAGGTTTTTGAAATCTTTTTTCAAGTATTTTTTTAAGCTCTACTTTTTTCCAGGAAGGAATATTGACAACATCAAACACAACCCCATTTTCTACATCCACAATTGAAGGCACTCCAATTCCGATACCCTCCACCTCTTCACTTATCAATGGTTCTATAACAGCCATTAACTGTTCAAGCGTTGCATCCAATGAATGTTTATTGGTTAGCTTATGACTGATCGATTGTAACACTTCACCTCCCTGGATTAATCCGGCTCTAACATTCGTCCCGCCCAAATCAACGCCTATGATCATAAATAATTAATTAAATGATAATACAGAAGTAATATCTGCCAAACGACGGAAACAAAACTAGCCGCTGCTTATCATAATTGAGCCTTAATATGCGTATCAATCACATCAAATTGCGTAGCGTGGATTACACTTAAAGGAATACGCATTTTGATGATTAATATTCGCTTACTGTTCCGCTATAAGTCTACAGCTAATCTAATTTTATGAGGCTTTTGCATTTTAACTGTATAACCAACTAGATTATGAAACTAAACTTACTGCTAAAGAGGCTCTTTGCTTTTATGGCAGCGATTGCACTCCATCAACTTGCTTTCGCCCAATCTTCGGTTACCGGAAAGGTAACGGATCAAAGCACAGGCGCACCTCTCTCCAATGTGAATGTGACTATTAAGGGAACCACAAGGGGCACAACTACCAACGACAATGGTGAATTTTCCATCAGCCTGCAACAGGGTGATGCAATTCTTGTTTTTTCCAGTACCGGTTTCGCTGAAACCGAAATCCAAATCAATGGCCGGAGCTCCATTGATGTTGCGCTCTCCACTTCCAGCACCAAACTTTCCGAAGTGGTAGTGGTGGGTTATGGTACCCAATCGCGTCGAGACCTTACAGGCGCTGTTGCCTCTGTAAAAGGTGACGCCATTCAAAACCTTCCGGTTTCCAGTGCATCCCAGGCACTCCAGGGACGCGCAGCCGGTGTAAATGTGGTTCGGAATGGTGGTAGCCCCGGGAATGCAGGAAACATCCGCATCCGTGGTACAGGTACCATCAACAATGCAGACCCTCTGATTATCATAGATGGAATTCCTGCGGGAGATCTCAATGCCGTTAACCCCAACGACATTGCGTCCATCGAAGTTTTGAAAGACGCTTCTGCCTCCGCTATATACGGTACCCGCGCTGCCAATGGTGTTGTAATTGTTACCACCAAACGCGGTGGCTTCGAACAACCAATGAAGCTGAATGTAAATGCCTATACCGGTATGTCCAAAGCTATCAAAACACTGGATATGCTGGATGCTCCTACTCTTGCAGAATTAAAAAGAGAGCGTTTTACCAATGACGGCCTTACCATCAATCCTGTTTGGAACGATCCCAACAATGCCATCCAAAGAACCAATTGGCAGGAGGAATTATTCAAAACAGGAACGGTTAATAACATAGACGTGGCTTTAAGCGGCGGATCAGCCAAATCATCCTACATGTTATCTGCAGGTATGTACGATGAAAAAGGGATCATAACCAACTCCTTTTTCAAACGTTACAGCTTAAGACTGAACTCTGATCATCGCATCGGAAAAAGGTTAAAAATTGGCCAGAGCATTCAGCTCACCCGCTCTAATGATAACGCGTTGAACACACTGTCTGCTCAGGATGGTCTGATCTGGAGTGCCATACGATTTATGCCTTTCATCCCCGTAAAAAATGCGGATGGCTCATGGGGCAGTTCCAAAGCATCCAATGAGTTCGGCGATATCAACAACCCTGTATTCACTGCCAATACCATTGACAACGACAATGTTAATACAAGATTGCTTGCAAATATTAACGCTGAATATGAATTGCTGAAGGGATTGAAATTCAAAGTAAACCTGGGTGTTGATGGCAATCATTATACTGGCCGCAATTTCAACATCATTATTAGTGATCAGACCCGTACAAGAAATAACAACTCACTCGGACGAAGCTTCAGTGAATCTTATTCGCTGCTAGGTGAATACTTCCTGTCCTACAGCAATCTGTTTGCAGGCAAACACAAACTGGACGCCGTGGCAGGTTATACTTCGCAAACTTTCGATGGAGATGTTTTTTCCGCATCCAAACGTGACTTCCTGAATGAAAGTCCAAACCAGCGGTTCCTGGATGTAGGTCAGGCGCTTGGTGGCATCAACGGTAACCGGTATTACGATGCACTTCAATCTGTTTTCGGAAGGATCAATTACGATTACGATCAGCGCTATCTCTTCACCGCTACGTTCCGCGCAGACGGATCTTCGAAATTTGCAGATGGTAATAAATGGGGATACTTCCCTGCCTTCTCTGCAGGCTGGAGAATCTCTAATGAAAAATTCTTCAATGTTTCTTTCATTGATGATTTGAAACTTACCGCAGGATGGGGACAGCTGGGCAACCAGAATGTTAACAGACTTCAATACCTGGCACTTATCGGATATGGTGGACGGTATTCATTCAACGACAATACCGTTGTCGGTAACACACAAACCAGATTACCCAATGCGAATATTTCCTGGGAAACCGCAGAGATGTCGAATGTTGGTTTAAGTGCTGAACTGTTCAACCGCAAACTTTCCGTTAACCTGAATTATTTCGATAAGAAAACACGGGATATGCTGCTCTCTCCTCCCACTATCGGAACTGTAGGAACCTTAACCATTCCTGACCAGAACGTGGGAGTATTGAAAAACACTGGTTTTGAAATCGACCTTGCCTATTCCAATAAAGCCGGAGAACTCTCTTACAGATTCGGTGCCAACGCTGCCTTTATCAAAAACAAAGTGCTTACGCTGTATGATGGCAACTTTATCGGATCAGCTCTTTACGGTCGTCCATTGGAAGAAATTTCACGCACCTACGAAGGACTGCCTCTTGGTATATTTTATGGCTGGAAAACAGATGGACTTTATCAGACAGCAGAAGATATCAGCAAAGACCCCAATATCGCCAATGACCCACGCAGAACCGGCGGCCTGATTGAACCCGGAGATGTTCGTTTCATTGATATCAATGGCGATGGAAAGATTGATGATAACGACCGTACCAATATCGGAAGTCCGCACCCGAAAATGGTATATGGTTTTAATGCAGATTTTAACTACAAAGGCTTTGATCTCGGACTCTTTTTCCTTGGAAACGCCGGAGTGAGCATCTTTAATGCCGACCGTATGCAGGGGCTTGATCCAACCTATTCCTTCAATATGTATGAAGAAGTAAAAGATCGCTGGACTGGTCCCGGTACAAGCAATAGTATTCCTCGTATGACTACCAGAAGGAACAACCGGAACTATCGCACATCCGACATGTTCATTGAAAAAGGAAATTTCCTGCGACTCAAAAACATCAGTCTTGGATATACACTGAAAGAAAGCCTGACGAACCGTTTGGGTATTGGAAAAACAAGGTTCTATGTTACCGGCCAGAACGTATTTACCATTACCAGCTATTCAGGATTAGACCCTGAACTTGGTTACACCGATGGTAATAAACAGCTCAATGTGGATTATGCACAGTATCCTCAGGCGCGTACCTGGACTTTCGGACTAAATGTTACCTTTTAACTGATTAAAGAAAATGACAATGAAACGTAAAATTGTATATAAAGGATTTTTACTGCTGCTGGCCGTTGGCGCAGTGAGCTGCAATAAAGACCTGCTGGATTCGCCGCCCTATGGACAATCCACCTCCGCGGATTTCTGGAGAAATGCCGATGACGCAGTTGTTGCATCCAATGCACTTTATTCCTTCCTCGGCGATGAATATGTATTTGCGCATACAGAACAAACCTGGGATATCTGCTCAGATGACCAGTGGAGAGCCGGCGACCATCCGGAAGATCAGGCCATTGAAGATTTCAGCTACGACCCCTCCAACATTCAGTTAAATGACAGCTGGGCACGTAAGTACGAAATTGTATCCCGTGCCAATGCTGTGCTGATCAATGTGCCGGGTATTAATATGGATAATGCCTTAAAGAATCGAATTCTGGGTGAAGCGCATTTTATTCGCGGACTCATCTACTGGCAGTTTTATAAAATTTATGGTGAAGTGCCATTGATACTGGAAACCAATGTGCGGGAGAACAATTACAATGTTCCAAAAGCAACCATGGCTGAAATGGAAGCACAGATCGAAGCGGATTTCCTGGCAGCATCGGAACTTTTACTGCTGACCAATGATAACGCCAATATCGGTAGGGCTACCAAAGGATCTGCCTGGGGATATCTTACCAAGTTTTATATGCATAAAGAGAACTTCCCCAAAGTGATTGAATTCGGAAACAAAGTGATCACCGGCCCTTATGCACTTGCGGCAAGCTTTGGTGATAATTTCAGACCCGCTACCAAAAACAATCCGGAAGTTTTATTTTCCATCCAGTCCACTGATGGATGGACCGAGAATGTGGCCTCCATTTATTATGGTCCACGCCCCTGGGGTGGATGGGGATTCCAGGAACCAATCAAAGACCTGGCCGATGAATTTGAACCAGGCGATGAACGCATGGGCTACACCATGGCAAAAGTGGGTGACATGATTGATGCAGGTGCTTCCAATGGCGGATTACAACCTGTTCCGGCCGGACTCACCAATACCGGTTATTTCTTCCGCAAGTATGTAAGCTGGAGACCAGATGGCGGCCTCGATTACAACATGAACATTGTAATGTTAAGAGCTGCTGATATTTACCTGCTGGTTGCAGAAGCAAAAATCCGCTCCGGCCAAAATGGAGATAATGAAATCAATGCGGTGCGCAGCCGTAATGATCTGGATGATGTTGAAAATGCAACCATGACAGACCTTATTCATGAAAGAAGAGTGGAACTGGCTGGAGAAAATGAACGTCATTATGACCTGATGCGTTGGGATCGTGCCAATATCATTGATATCCGCGCGCATTATGCAATTGATCGCGGTCAGTGGAAACCCGGACGCACATTCACTCGTCCCAAAAATTACAAGTTCCCAATTCCCCAGCGCCAGATCGATCTGAGCAATGGAGTACTGATACAAAATCCGGACTTCCAATAATCGGTTAAGGCTTTTTTGAGCAATCCCGAACCGGCTCCTATACTTTAGCAGTTTTGTATAGGGCCGGTTTTTTTATTTTTGCACACCTGAAGTCTCCAATCACATGTATCTAAACGAATTCAAAACTTTCCTAAAGGCTGATTCTACATCCAGCATTTTTCAGTTCTTTTCACGGATTCTGGTAGTTGTTTCAATTTCAGGTATACTGAATGCCTGTTCTACTGATTATGCTCCGAAACTGGTTGGATCATGGATGATCGATTCAGTCTTTGATTACCATAGTGGATTTACGTTTACCAATACCAACCCTAATCCCAGGGAAGTACATACCTATAGTCCCGATGGAACCATGCTGCGCGAAGGAATGGGAGAAAAAAAACTGTACTATTACGAATTAAACAATAATCTTCTTATCATTCGGGATCTGCCAACTGCAAAAGTTGGAAATGAAATGGAAATTATTAAGCTGGACAATACCCAACTGGTACTGAAAAAAAATAAACGTCCTCTTTTCGAAAACAAAAATGAAGTCCGCTACGAACTTCGGTATTTCAGGCGGAAGAAATAATGCATTCTCACTTCTCACTTCTCACGTCTCACTTCAAACTTTCTAACCGCTCCGTTGCTTACACCAGCCAATATCAGGCTGGTCCTCGCCGGGCGAACTATTTTTATAAGCGACCTGCCTTCACCAGTAACCCTAAAACCATCCCGCTTTACGTTGAATCGTCCATCTCCTGTTCCATACAGAGAGAGTCCATTTAATGCATCAGCCGGACCATTGATCACTTCATAACCAAAGTCGTTCCCGGTAAGCAGAATATCCTGTTTCCCGTCACTATCCCAGTCATCCACGAGCATGGCATTGACAGGGGCAAACTGCGCTTCCATTGGAAAGGGGAAAAATTGCCAGGCATTGTCTCCACCATTTAACAACACACCGGAACGCCACTCATTCAATTGCCTGAATTCCGCAGCATTCAAATCAGCCTGGGGAAAAAGATCCTGCATCCTTGCTTTGGCATAATCGGTATACAGTGGAAATTTCTTTCGTAAAAAAGGCAATTGCATCATCAGATCGTCTCTAGGATGAATAGGATAATCTTCACCGTTAGTAGAATAACTTATCACCCCGTGTCGGGTACCTGTTTTGCTAAAATCATACCAGTAAACCCCCAGACTTTGATAATCAGACCTGGCATAGCGACTGTTCAACCCATGATTACCCAATACCAGGTCTGGTTGCCCATCCTCGTTACAATCGGCCACTTGCACTGTGTTCCACCAACCAACGGTTTTAGCTAATCCCAATTTTTCCGTGCTGTTTTCGAAACGCCCCTGCCTGTTCATAAATACTGTCACCGGCATCCATTCACCTACTACTACCAGGTCTACCCAGCCATCTTGGTTCAGGTCAACCCAAACAGCTCCGTTCACCATACCAATTGCATCCAATCCGGGTGCTTTTTCAGCAGCTACCTGAACAAAACGTCCATTCCTGTTTTCCAATAATTGAGAAGTTCCACCTTCCGGATAATGCTGTGGCCGGATTCTACCGCCAACGAACAGATCCATATCTCCATCCCGATCAAAATCCGTTGCAACTGCAACAGATCCACTGGCTGGTATTGCAGGCAAAAGGTCCTTCGATAGCGTAAATCCACCCCTGCCATTGTTGAGATACAACCGATCCTGGTAATGCACCGAACCCTCCGGAAATTCATTGCCCCCACTTACCACATAAAGATCGAGGTCTCCATCTCCATCAGCATCCAAAAAAACGGCACCCATGTCCTCCGGAAGTTTTTTTCCTTCATCCAACGGTTTACTTTGAAAATGCCCATCCTGCTGCTGCAGATAAATCAAACCCGACTGATTATAAGCCCCACCCACAAAAAAATCATCCCGCCGGTCTCCATTAAGATCCCCTACGGCCATTGGTGGGCCACCGATAGAAAATTTGTGTGGCAGCAATGGCTGGATATTAAAATCGGTGTAAGGCGTTTCATGGTGCATGAAAGTGATTCCCAATGGTTCTTTCTCTGAAGCAATGAAACGATTCGGTTCATTCATAGTTGGAAGCTGAAAAGGACTCCTGCTTTCCTTGTAAGAAATATGCAATTCACTGTTTACAGCTGGAGAAGTGATCGTTTGTTGCCGGCCATCGGGCCAGGTGATAACAATTGAATCTAGCCCCGTAACGGACCCCAATCCTATTAGGATTCGATTATCAACAGAAGACTGATACCCCCTGATCACCTGTTGTTCTGCATACCATACCTGATCACCTGCATATAACTGGCAACGGGCTCCTATTCCATCAAGGTTTCCGGGTTTTCCCTGCAGTCTTAATCGTATGAAGTTATTTTTCGTTTGACCTGCAGCGTTATTTCTGTACAGGGATGCCGGCTTCCCTGTATTCACGACCACCAGGTCCAGGTCACCATCATTATCAAAATCCGCATAGGCGGCACCGGTAGAATAGGCATCGGCGCTGAAACCCCAAGGCCCCGACTGATCCGAAAAACGAAAATCACCCTCATTGCGAAATATGAAATTATTCAGATATGCGCCCTCCAGTTTCTGTAAAACTGAAAACTGTTCCTTTGTTAGTGGTGCTTTCGGATCTGTACGTGACAAGCCCTGGGCCTGGTAGGTTATAAAATCCCGGTTCGTAATATCCCGGGGGTACCCATTAGTGATAAAAAGATCGCGTCGCCCATCCAGGTCATAATCCGCCAGTAACGGACTCCAGCTCCAATCGGTAGCTGCTATGCCTGCCAACTGACCAATTTCACTGAATGAAGGTTCATCACCTGCTAAACGACCCTGGTTTAAATGCAGTGAATTCCGCATGAATTGCGGATCATATCCTACCTGCAATTCTGAACGATACCGATCGTGATTGGTAAAACCCAGCATCAGTTTTTGCCGGTAATTATCCGGAGGCAACATATCCACTTCTACCAGGTCAGGCCATCCGTCGTTGTTGATGTCTCCCACATCATTCCCCATTGCTGAATAACTGGTATGCTTAAACGCAGTAGATGCCTTGTCGGAAAAAGTACCATCGTGGTTATTGATATATAACAAATCATTGGAGAGATAATCATTCGAAACAAAAATGTCCGGCCATCCATCCCGGTTAACATCCGCAACTGCCACACCAAGGCCGTATCCTTCCTTCAAAATACCAGCTTCCCTGGATACATTTCTGAATGTTCCGTTTCCTTCGTTTCGGTATAATCTGTCAGTATTTTCCATTTCACCATTCACCCGTTTGGGACGAATGATATTAGGTCCCATTTCATCCGTACTGTTTGTAAGCAGGTAACAGTCCAGGTCATCATCCCTGTCATAGTCAAAAAAAACTGCCTGTACGGTATGACCGGTATCTGCTAATCCATACGTTGCTGCCTGATCAGTAAACCGTCCCTTTCCATCATTTACATAAAGTGCATTGGCACGCAATGCTCCACCATGCGGCCCCGCAAAACAGAGATAAATATCCGGATATCCATCCTGATTAATATCGACAATTGACACACCAGTAGCCCATTTACCGCGGGTATCAATACCCGAAGATTCCGTATTGTCAAGAAATTGAAAATTTCCCTTATTTAAATACAGTCTGGAAGCTCCCATATTTGAAGCAAAGAACAGGTCCGGAAGGGAATCCTGATTAAAATCCGCCACCCCAACCCCGGCACCATTATAGAAATACTCAAAACTCAGGATATTCAGTTGTTCATCCTCCCGAATTTCATTCGTGAAATCAACTCCCGTATGCTCTACCGACAGCTCTTCAAACAGAAAACCTTCACCTGTTTGCTGTTTGCAGCATAAACAACCCAGCAAAACAAAATATAACCAGCCTATTCGCTTCATAATACTGATATAAAAAAACTTACATTACAAGTTAAGATTACTCATTTGCATACACGGAACAATTCGTATTTTGATGTTTATTATACGCAAAATTTCAGGTGGTTAAATTTCAGCAAAGCTAACTTTAGCCGAAAGGCTTCATTATTTAAATTTTATTGGTACATTACTCAAAACAGGTAGCATGGATTCAAGAAGAAAATTTTTACGTAATTCCTTTTTACTTGCAGGTTCTGCTGCATTACCGGCTCCTTCCTTGTTAGCCGGTGAAAACAAGTCATCTGCTCCCGATCAGGATATAGAATTACAAAACGACTTCAAAAACACATACGTAAAAAATGTATTTGTTACTGAAAATGAATTCCGTAATGCCCAGCCCAGCCTTGTACCGGCACCTTCTTTTGCCCAGGCGAAAGAACTGCTTCCACTACCTAACTGGAAAGGCAATCAGGCAGCCATCGACATGTATTGGAAAGCCTGGGAAATCGCTTTTAAAAACATAAAGAATCCCGCCCCTAAATCCGGGTTCATTGCTTCTTACATCGATACGGCTTACAATGGCAATATTTTCATGTGGGATTCAACTTTCATTACGATGTTTGCGCGGTACGGAAGCAGGGCTTACCCCTTTCAGCAAACACTCGATAATTTCTATGGGAAACAACATCCCGATGGATTTATTTGTCGTGAGATCTGGGGACTAACCGGCAAGGATTGTTTTCACCGTTATGATCCAACCAGTACCGGCCCCAATCTGATTCCCTGGAGTGAATTGGAATATTACCGGCAATTTGGTGATCTTCAACGCCTGCATAAAATTTTCCCTGTATTATGCGCTTACTATCAGTGGCTGCGATTGAACCGCACCTGGAAAGACGGATCTTATTGGTCCAGTGGCTGGGGCACCGGCATGGATAACCAACCCCGTGTGCACAAAGAATACAATCAGATCTTTTCACACGGCCATATGACCTGGCTGGATACCTGCCTGCAACAATTGTACATTGGAAAAATCCTGGTTGATTTTGGTTTTTATGTAGAACGCTGGCAGGAAATAGAAGACATCGAATCAGAAACAAAGTTTCTGAAAAAGTGGATCCGCGAAAATCTCTGGGATCCCAAAACTTCATTCTTCTACGACCGTTATGCCGATGGTTCAATTGGGAATTTCAAATCAATCGGCGCCTACTGGGCACTCTGGACGGATATCCTGGAACCGGATGAATTAAAAAAATTTACTGCGCATTTAACAGATACACAAACTTTTGCACGCAAACATCCAATTCCTTCCATGCCGGCCAACCATGAAAAATACCAGCCGGATGGACGTTACTGGCAGGGCGGTGTATGGCCTCCGACTAACTATATGGTAATTGCCGGACTAAGACAAAACAACCTTCACTCCCTGGCCTTTGATCTCGCCAAAAAACACCATCAGCAGGTATTACAGGTATTCAAAGACACAGGCACGTTCTGGGAATACTATGCTCCCGAAGCAACTACTCCCGGGCTGCTGGCAAGACCTGAATTTATAGGCTGGACCGGCCTTGTACCCATCTCCATCTTATTTGAAGGAATTTTTGGAATTCGATCCAGCATTCAAACCAATACCATCAATTGGGATGTACGATTGACAGAGGAACACGGAATCGAACGGTATCCAATTGGCAAAGACGGCATATTATCACTTCAATGTGCTGCCAGAAACAATGAAAAACAAAAACCTTCCATAACCATACAATCAAACATTCCACTTAAACTTAATCTGAGTTGGGCTGGAGGTAGCGAAACATTTGATATTAAAACAGGAATTAATAAAATCTAACATTTCAATAATAACTAACAATTATTTAAACTGTGTATCATGTAGAAGATACACAGTTTTTTTATGCGTATACTGCATCCTTTTAGCTACGTGAAGGATGTTAAATTAAAATTTAATTTCTGCGTTTTTTGATGTTTAATATACGCAAATGCGCAGTATGTCATACAGGCATCCGTATATCTTTATATTTACTACTGCTAAACAATTGTTCATTAACCAAAACTGCTACGATCCTCCAATCAGCATTATTTAACCCCTCATATTAATTAACGAAAGCCACTGGTATGAAAAAAATCACAGGTATATTAGTATTCCTGTTCGGGCTTGTTATTGCCACAAGCGCCCAACAAAAAATTACCGGAACGGTTAGTTCCGGAAAGGATGGCACGGCTATAGCCGGAGCTTCCGTGATGATTAAGGGCAGTTCAAGTGGAACTGTAACAGAAAATGATGGTTCTTATTCCATCACTGTTCCTGCGGGAACAAAAATTCTTGTATTCTCTTCTGTAGGAATGAAAAGCGTAGAGAAAAACATCGGCAATTCCACCGTTATCAATGTGGAACTGGAATCCTCCGGAACAACCTTTGATGAAGTAGTTGTGGTAGGTTATACCAGCTCCCGTAGACAGGACCTTCAGGGTGCGGTATCAACCGTTAAAGTAAATGAAACTTTCAAGGGTCGTCCGGCTACATTGGGTAATATGCTCCAGGGTCAGATGCCTGGTGTGGTTGTTACCAACAGCGGAGATCCCACCTCAACCGGTTCTATTGCCATTCGTGGTAAAGGAAATAAAAATGGTGATGGTGTGCTGATTGTGGTTGACGGAGTACCCAATGCGCCCTATAACCCTGCAGACATCGAAAGTGTAACGGTACTGAAAGATGCATCTTCTGCCGCTATCTATGGTGCCCTGGCAGGATCCGGTGGTGTGGTACTGATTACCACAAAACAGGCTAAAGCAGGAAAAATGAGTGTGGAGGTAAACGGTTGGGCTGGAGCACAACAGGCATGGCGTTTACCCAAAGTACTAACCTCTGAACAATTCAACCAGGTATGGAAAGATGCTTCTCTGGCAGCAGGTCGTGCGAATGTACCCAACCCCACATATGACCCAATCCAGTTCCCTTATGGTAATGTTACACGTACCAACTGGATTGATGAAGTCTTCCGTGCAGGAAAAATGCAGCACTACGACCTTACGCTGCGTGGTGGAACAAATAGTATCAAGGCACTGGCTTCTGTAAGTTATGATGATGTTGAGGGTACTATCATCAATACATACAACAAAAAACTCACCTCCCGTTTAAACCTGGACGTAAACCTTACCAAATGGCTGGAAGTTAGTCAGCATACCCTGTTTGATTTTGGAAAAGGTCAGAGTGCAATCGGAGATGGTCACACCGGTGTAATCTTCGGTGCGATGGCTTATCCAAGATTCAGCACTGTACGGGAATATGGTGCGGATGGATCTAATCTCTATGGTGGCACCGTACCACGCTGGGCACTTGCAGAAGGTTACAGCGTTGAAGCAGATCTGAGAAACCCTGTTGCCATGCTGGAAAAAGTGTTGCAAAACAATCCAAGCAACAGGCTGTTTTCCAAAACATCTCTTAGAATCAAACCGCTTCCCGGTCTGATGTTCCGTTCAGAAATTTCAAATGAGATTTCCAATGGCCGGAGTGAGTCTTTCCAGTTAAGATTCCTGGAGCCTGGCAGAACCATTGACCAGAACTATCGTTCCATCAGCAATAGTCTTTTTACCCAATACAACTGGGATAACATCCTGACTTATAACAGAACCTTCAATTCTGTTCATGATGTTTCCTTACTGGCCGGTTTTGTGGTGAATAACAAACAATCCAGATGGAACTCGGCAGAAGTAAGAAACTATAGTATTGAAGATCCTTATCAGGCCATTTTCAACCTGGGAACAGACTGGTCCATTCGTCCAAATGAAGACATCTGGCAGGAAAGACTGGTATCTACATTAGGCAGACTTTCCTATTCTTACGATAACAGGTACTTTTTAACCGGTAGCATTCGTAGAGATGCCTCTTCCAAATTGAGCCCCACCAATAATTCTGATGTATTCCCGGCGGTTTCTGCTTCCTGGAAAATCTCCTCTGAGAAATTCATGGAGCAACTGGACGAGGTTAGCCTCCTGAAAGTACGCGCCAGCTGGGGTCAGGTAGGTAGTGTAAACTCTGTACGCAGATTCATTTATGCCCCTCCTTATCAGACGACTGGATGGCCCCTTTTCCTCGGACCAACCGGCGCCATTCAGGCATTTGGTTTGTTCCAGCCCACCATTCCTAACCCGAATCTGAAATGGGAAAGAACTGAAATGCTGAACTTCGGTTTGGATGTAGCGCTGTTCAATAATTCTCTTAGCATCAGTGCAGACTACTTCGTTAAAACCACGAAGGACCTGATTGAAACCATGCCGATGCCATCTGTAGCAGGTGTTGCTTCTCCTCCCGAATTCAATATCGGTCAGGTAGAAAACAAAGGATGGGAAATTGCCCTCAACTACACCAAACGTGTTGGTTCGGTTGACCTGAATCTCGGAGGTAACATCGCCAGCTATAAAAACAAGGTAATTAGCATTGGTCAAACCGCCTTTATCCAGCATGGGAATGGTGTAAACTCCATGCAGCCCCTTCGTTCTCAGGCTGGTATGCCATGGCATTCATTCTATCTCATTCAGTCTGCAGGAATTTTCCGCAGCCAGAAAGAGATCGACGACTATACCTGGACCAACCCAACTACTGGCGCAACCAGCAAAATTCAGCCGAATGCCCGCCCCGGTGACCTGAAATTCATCGACGAAAACAACGATGGCAACATCAATGACAACGACCGGGTTTATATGGGTGCCTATGATATGCCTAAATTCAACTATGGTGTTAATCTGGGTGCTAACTGGAAAGGTTTCACGCTCCAGGTATTCATGCAGGGTGTGGTTGGAGCCAATGTATTTAACGGAATCAAGGCTATGAGCTATACCGGTTCCAAAGGCTGGAACATGAGCACTGATGTATTGAATTCTTATAACTACAATCCGAATTCAAATATTCCAAACCTGGCGGTAATAGAAGATCCAAATGGCAACTTCTCCAAAGTATCCGATTACTTCCTGGAAAAAGCAGATTATCTGCGGTTGAAAAACGTTCACCTGGCTTATGCTCTGCCCAGCAGCCTGATCAATAAGGCGGCTTTCCTGAACGGTACCAGAGTACGCATTTATGCGAATGCCGAGAATATGCTCACCATTACAAACTACAAAGGATTTGATCCTGAAGTTGGTAACCTTGGAATTGACGGTGGTCGTTTCCCGGTTTCCAAAATGTTTAGTGTAGGTATGAATGTTTCATTTTAAACTGTATTGACATGAAGAAAAACAAACTCCTTTTTATAGTATTATTCCTGGTTGCAGGAACCATCAGTTCCTGTAAAAAATATCTGGAGCTGACACCTTACGGCCCTCCTACCGAATTAGGAAACATGACCGATGATCAGGCTATGACTGCCGTATACTCCCTTTTCTACTGGCAGTATCGCGAAGGCACCCTGGGCAGAGGTTTTATGTGGTACGAAAATGCCAGTGACAATTTTGTTACCGGTCGTACCCAGGCAGAAGCCCAGGCCATCAAAAACTTCACAGATCAGGGATCCGGCGGCAGGGATGTAAGAGACAACTGGCCGCAGATGTATCAGACCATCAACTACAGCAATAACCTGATCCGCGCCGTGCCCAATGCCTCCAGGCTGTCTGAAAAAGTAAAGAGCAGTGTATTGGGACACGCGCATTTCATGCGTGCATTCGCTTACTTATGGCTGGCTCCCTGGTATGGCGATAACGGTCCGAATGGTGGTATTCCCATCGTTACGGAAGAAACACCCATTGATCAGATGGATGTTCCCCGTCCGGCTTCGGTTCTGGAGAACTATGCCATGATCATTGCAGACTTTGAAAAAGCAGCTGATTTACTGCCTTATTTCCATGAAATCCCTGAAAATCAAAAAGGGCTGATGCATAAAACAGCTGCCTGGGCTCTTATGGCCAGAGCTGCACTCTATGCTGCACAATACGACAATTCCTATTACGATAAAGTAATTGAATATGCCGACCGTGTAATCAATACCGGTAACCACAGCCTGGTTCCCAACTATGCAGACCTTTGGGAAATTGAAAGCAACTGGAGCCCTGAGTACATCATGAGTGCCACCAGTACTGAAATCGATGGATCCAAACTGCCTGGCGTTATTTTCCAGAACGGTGGATTCGGTATCTACAATACCTGGGGCTATTTCCAGCCTACAGTTGAATTGCTGAAAGCGTTTGCTCCCGGTGATACCCGTAGAAAAGTAAGCATTGCTGTTCCCGGAGATACCCTGCAGTTTGTAGGAAATCAGATCATCTGGGCAGTTAACCCGGCTACTGTTTCCAGCCCAACTGCCATGACTATCGTTAAGTACCTGGCTCCCTTCCGTCCGGCTGATGCTGTAGGAAACACCGTTAACCCTAACAGTGATAACGGAACCACAGACCTTAGCATTCCGCTGATTCGCTACGCTGATGTGCTGCTGATGAAAGCTGAAGCTTTGATCTGGAGTGGCAGAAATGGAGATGAGCCACTGAATAAAGTGCGTGTTCGTGCCGGTTTGTCTCCTCTCACAAATGCAACAAAAGCGGATTTGAAAAATGAACGTCGTTGTGAATTCGTACTGGAATTTGGTGTATTCCGCCACCTGGATCTTGTTCGCTGGGGTGATGCACAGGAAGCTTATTCAAAACCATTACACGGATACCAGGTTACGCTTTCCGGAAACACCGTTTCAGCTCTGACAGAATATGTAGTTTGGCCTGCCCGTAACTTCAATCCGGCAATACACCACGTATTCCCGATTCCGACTGTAGAAATAGGCAAAGGCGTTAATCTGAAACAAAATGCAGGTTATTAAAACGAGAAACATCATGAAAAAAATACTATCAAGTTTGCTATTGGGGGTATTGGTAATAGCATCAGCCTGTTCCAAGGATGAAGCGCCAAAACCAGACGGCCGTCTTTTAGGCCTGGAACTCACCTTAAAGCATGTAGACCCCAAAACAGGGGAAACTGTAGTGGGTGCTACCAGTAACTATTACAGAAAAGAAGACCAGGTGAACATCAGCATAGAGTCTACATTACCTATTGAAAAAGTGGATGTGGTTAGTTCTGTAACTAAGGCTGTTCTCACTACACTGAATGTTGGTGGCACAACCGCTGAATTTTCTGTTCCAGTAGAAGACCTGGACATCCCTTTCGGACAACGGGCTTCCCTGCTCTTCCATCTTTATTTTGATGATGCAGGTAAAGAAGGATTCAGCTATCCTTCCATGAAATCCATGAAATTTGACGTCATCAGCGAAATTCCTTCCATCGTGAATTACAAAAGAGCCGATGGTACCACCACGGAATTGAAGACTACTGATTTTAATATTCAGGGTTTTTCGGAAGACCCCAAAAGAGGTGTAGTTGCCACTTTCAAACCCGGTACCCCCTCTTACCTTTCTATTGAAGATTCCCCGCTCCTGCAGTTTGGTGCGAATAGAAACTTCAGCGTAAGCTTCTGGATCCAATCCAACCACAACATCAGCGATCCGGCAATTCTCGGTACTATGGACTGGAACAGCTCCAATAACAAAGGTTGGGTGGTAGCCTGGCTGAATGGTCGTCTTCGTTTTGTTACAGGTGATGGTGCCGGTTTGAAAAACGATATCCGTCTACCCGAAGGAGAAACAATTCTCGGCGATGAATGGCATTTTGCAACCATCGTGTGCAATCGGAATTCCAGCCTTTCCATTTACGTAGATGGTGTTGAAAGAGTATCCGGCGCTGCAGTTCCCATGGATATCAACAACGGAACTACGGTTAAAATAAATCAGGATGGAACCGGGAGTTATGGAGATCGTCTTGGAAGTAAATTCGGCAGTGTCGTATTTTATGACAAGGCTCTTACAGCTGCTGAAATTCTGGATATTTACAATAGCACCAAATAAGTCTCTCATTTCTGATGAGTAAAATAGTTTTAGTAGCAGCAGTCAGTTTATATCTTCCTGTCTTGGGTTTTGGTCAGGCAGGACAGCAACCGATCCGGGACAACCTGCAGTACACACTGCAGGTCCCCTACCCGGTTGAAAAGATCCCTGCACCCAAAAAAGGAAAGATCAAAAATGTTATTCTGCTGATCGGTGATGGCATGGGCCTGACCCAGGTTTCTGCCGGATGGGTGGCCAATCGGGGACAACTTTACCTCGAACAATGCACCCATACAGGATTATCCAAGACCACG
This sequence comes from Flavipsychrobacter sp., assembly GCA_016787265.1. Taxonomy (GTDB): domain Bacteria; phylum Bacteroidota; class Bacteroidia; order Chitinophagales; family Chitinophagaceae; genus Flavihumibacter. The sequence continues at coordinate 107,424 of JAEUVF010000003.1, forward strand.
GCAGCCAATAAACTGATAACCGACTCCGGAGCCGGAGCAACAGCAATGGCAAGCGGACAAAAGACGATTTATCATGCCGTGGGAGTAGATACAGCAGGAACAGATCTGCATACACTAACGGATATTGCTAAGCGAAACGGACTGGCAACCGGTATTGCAGTAGCCTGTTCTTTAACCGATGCAACTCCAGCTTCCTTTGCAGCCAATAATATTGATCGCGAAGAAGAAGAAGAAATCGCAACGGATTTTCTGAATAGCAATGTAGATGTTCTTTTCGGCGGCGGTCGCCGGTACTTTAATAAACGTAAAGACCAGCGTGATCTGTTGCTGGAAATGAATAAAAAGGGGTACCAGGTTATTTCCAGTACCGATGATTTCCTGGCAACCAATCAATCAAAGGTGCTGGCCATTGTAGAAGATGGCCAGTTGGATACCGCACCCAAAAGAGGCACTACTTTTCAACAGGCTGCCATTCATACACTAAACCTGTTGAAATCTAATAAAAAAGGATTTTTCGCACTTCTGGAAGGATCCCGCATCGACGACATGGGGCATATGAACAACCTTCCCGGTGTGGTAGAAGAAGTATTGGATTTCGACCAAACAATTGGTAAAGTTTTACAGTGGGCAGCAAATGACGGCGAGACCCTGGTAATCATAACAGCCGATCATGAAACCGGCGGACTTACATTACTCGATGGCAATAAAGAAACAGGTTATGTAACCGGTAAATTCTCCACTGGCGGACATTCTGGTGTTATGGTACCGGTATATGCCTGGGGCCCGGGTGCTGCAGACTTCAGTGGAATTTATGAAAACACGGAACTATTCCGGAAAATACAGTCTTTACTTCGGCTTAGGTAGATAAATCACGGGTATCAAGTAGGAGAAAGACACCCCCCGGTTAATGCAGTTTCCGGGGGGATTTTTATGCATAATCCATAACAGCGATAAAATCGATATCGAGCCCTGCCTGCAGATGAATCCTTTCACTACCACTGGCGTGTACCCGAACAAGTGCTTTACAAAATTCATTCCGGATGTCTTTAATCCGACGCTCGGATTCCAACACCTCTTCAATTGTCGGTTCCTTTAGAGCCAGCCTTTCTTCATGAAAAGCAACTTTTGCCTTCACTAATGCATTCAATATTTTTTCAGCTTCTGCTACGGTAAAATGTCCGTCAACCAAATGGATCTGCATGAATATAATTTGAACAAAAATCAGTTCACCTAATCATATATTATCATTTATATTTTAAATGTTATTCATAAATATTGTTCATACCAGTTGAACTGGTGTTCAATAATTTCCTTTTTGGTCTTCCTGACATAGTCCAGATAAGCTTTTGCTATAGGAGAGAACATCTTACCTTTTAACCAGATCATACTCCATTTGGTAGAAATGGGTAACCCTTTTACCGGAATGATCCGCAATACACCGGTATTCAGTTCATTTTTGATACCGATCAGGGGCATTACAGAATAGCCCAGGCCCGCTATCACAGCCTGTTTGACGGCTTCGTTGGAGGTAAGTTCAATTTTTTTTACAGCAGTAATCCGGTTGCGTTCAATGAATCGCTCCATGGTCATCCTGGTACCAGAACCCTCCTCCCGGTAAATTAGCGGCAATTCTTCAAAGATGCTCTTATCATAGGATTTTTTCTGAAACTGTGATGCCGCGCATCCAACCAGAAACAACTTATTCTGCATCAGCTCCAGCTTATCTACATTTAAGCTAGGGGGCAGAATGGAAACCAGGGAAAAATCAACCTCATTATTTTGCAAAGATTCTATTACCCTGGTTTTATTGGTCACATCCATCTGTAACTGCACCCCCGGATGCTCTTTCATAAAACCCGACAAAAAATAAGGCATTACGTATTTACCGGTTGATACGATGGAGAGCTTGAGCCGCCCTACCAACTGTCCCTTAAACTCCATCGTTTTCATATTGATTGCCTGCACCTGGTTTAGTATCTCCTCTGCCGCCAGCGCAATTTCCTTTCCAAAATCTGTAATGTAAATTTTTCGACCAACGATCTCTGTCAGCGGAATATCAAATTGCTGCTGAAAATTCCGTAACTGAATGGATACTGCAGGTTGGGTCAGGTGTAATTCTTCGGCAGCCTGCGTAATACTTTTGGTTTGCGTAATCTTCAGAAAAATCTGCAATTGGTGAAGCGTATAATTCATAAACGGTGTTTATGCATCAGATAATTATTATAAATATTGTTTAAGTATAAAACTACTGAATTTTGCGACCGAAATAAAACAAACCATCAGCATGAATTTAACAGCAAGCCTGCTCTCTCCCATGGTACTGGCCTTTTTGCTGGGCATAATTGCCAGCCGGTTAAAAAGTGACCTGAAGTTCCCGGAGTCGTTGCACCAGTCGTTAACCATCTACCTGATGATCGCGATTGGAATGAAAGGGGGCTATAAGTTATCTACTGTAAATATGAGCGAGATGATTGTACCCTTGCTGGCAGCTGTCCTGTTGAGTTGCTGCATTCCTGTCTGGACTTATTGGATCATGCGTAAAACCGGCAAGTTTGATGTGTACAACGCAGGTGCGCTGGCGGCACATTACGGGTCTGTGTCAGTAGCTACTTTCAGTGCAGCCATCGCCTTTCATGAAAGCAGCAAGATAACATACGAAGGATTCATGCCAGGATTACTGGCCATTATGGAGATACCCGGAATATTGATTGCTATTGCACTTGTAAGACTTTATGCACCTGCACGGAAGGATACAGAGCCTGCCACCCTTAGCCAGATAGCAAGAGAATTACTGGCCGGAAAAAGCACCCTGTTACTGATAGGGTTTCTGATCATCGGCTGGCTGGTTGGGCATGCAGGCTGGGAACAGGTAGCACCCTTACTGGACGTCCCTTTCAAAGGACTGCTGACGCTGTTTTTGCTGGAAGCGGGACTTGCCGCCGGCAAACGTTTGTCGGATTTCAAAAAAGGTGGCTGGACACTTACTATTTTTGGAATTGTCTTCCCGGTGCTGCATGCAATAGCGGGCATAGTGATTGGTCATATAGCCGGACTCAGTGTCGGAGGAGCCACCATCCTGGGAATATTGGCTGCCAGCGCATCCTATATTGCTGCTCCGGCAGCCTGCAGGGTGGCCTTGCCCGAAGCCAATCCTTCTTACTATCTAACCGCAGCACTGACCATTACATTCCCTTTTAATATCATTATCGGGATACCGCTGTACCGCCAACTGGCACTTTACCTTTGCGGATAAGAACTAGATGTTTAATTGCTACAATCAATGACTAAAAACGGAACTGAACAATGCTTCCACCGCTCTTACTGCCCCTTCCATATAACCACCAAATTCAGTAGCCGTTTCAGTATTGCAGAAGAACAACCGATTTTTCAAATAACCTGCTTGTAATAAAGGATGACCGTTGTTTTGATGAGGCCTTTGCGCAGCAGTATTACCAGAAACGAGCAGATCATCCGTCCAGATTTTATCCAGGTAGCTCAAAACATCTCCCGCTTTTTCTCCGAGCAGGAGTACGAGTTGCTGCAAGACCAGTTCTTTCCGAACAGCTATCGGGTAATTAACTGCTCCACCATTTAGAAAACCGGTAAATCCGAATCTGGTCGCTTCGAAATTGGTATGATCATACATTTCCATCACGATACCGGCATGCGAGTAGAGCATACCAGAGTAGCCGGCCTCACGCCAGAAGGGCGCTGTATATTCAATGGTGAATTTGATCGCGCCAGCCATCCAGGTTTGTACCGATGGTAATACGGTTGCGAGCGACTCCGGCAACTCAGGACTAAATTGAATGCTAACACCGGCTAACTGCGGCGGAATACAAAGGATGACTTTATCTGCTGAAAAATGATCTCCTGTTCCGGTTACAATTTCCAATCCCTTTTCAGCATCATGAATCTCCTTCACCCGCTGGTTCATTTGAATGGCAGTTGCCGGTAATTGCGAAGCCAGTTTTGTGATAAGTGCACCGGTTCCGCCCGCTATCCGGTACGAAGGCACTTCAGATTCCGGAATATAAAATTTCTGCGGAGGTTCAAACGACTTGGTCTGAAACAGGGAAATGCCGGCAGAAAACTGCGGAAATTTTTCCAACTCCAATTTTCCAAGAAGCGCCAGCAAACGGGGATGCATATCCGAAAACCAGGTTGCCCCGAGTTCCATCGGGGTAGCTTCAACTCCCTGAATCGTATGGATCCTTCCACCCAACCGGTCTGCGGCTTCCAATACTACTACCTCTTTGGCGGCTTCCTGCACTAAATTAGCGAGATAGAGACCACTTAATCCCCCTCCAACAATTACTATTTTTTCCATCATGCATGATTTCTAAAAACAAAAAAGCCGACTCATCACTGAATCGGCTTTTTGTGCCCGGGACGGGAATCGAACCCGTACTCGCTTTTTCGGCGAACAGGATTTTAAGTCCTGCGTGTCTACCAGTTCCACCACCCGGGCAAAACATCCACCAAAAAAAAATTCCAAACGGTAGGTTTGGAATCTTTTGGAGCGGAAGACCGGGCTCGAACCGGCCACCCCGACCTTGGCAAGGTCGTGCTCTACCAAATGAGCTACTTCCGCAAAAAAACTATCTGACCGGCTTCCAATTGAACCTGAAAAGAATACCAGATAGTATATCTAAAGAGCTGTTTTTCAATTGGGATGGCAAAGATAAGAACTCCAATCTTTCTGCCAAATTTTTCTCGAAAATTATTTGTACTTCGGAGTGTACATAGTGCTTTCCGGCACAGTTACTTTACCCTTACCCTTGTAACGGTTTGCATACAGACCAAAACATCCGCCTAAAACAAATGCCAGAATACAAAACACCTGGAGATAAAACAGGAAACTGGAAGAATTCACCCAATTGTGTTTAAAATCTTTTTCCAGCGGATTTTCTAATTCATGTGCCTGATTATGAGCCATATCTTTTATTTAAATGCTGTGCAAAAATAACGGTTCAGGGCAAAAAATCATTACTTCCTTCCTACTATTTCTGAAAAATATCGCCTTCCCCGCACAAAATGATCCCATACCACACAACCTTTGTACATCCCTGCTAACTTTCCTTTTTTACTGATCGGAAAAACCGACCGACGATGGCGAAATACTACCCATCCCATAAATCCGAGATGCGCTTCGAGAATCGCCTTAAAATAAATCCCCTGGCCTTCGAACAAACTCTTCCAGGCTGAAACAGCATCTAGCAGGAATCGAAACGGAATCTTCCACCAAACCTGGTACCAGGGCAGGTTTTTGGCAAGCATGATCAGGTTATTGCGGAAGTTCAGAAACACTTTCCATTCATTGCCTTTAGGAAGGGTGCCGCCGCCTACATGAAAGACTACACTGGACGGACAAACCATCACTTTATAACCAGCTAACTGCAGCCTCCAGCAAAAATCGATTTCCTCCTGGTGTGCGAAAAAGAATTCATCTAATCCGCCTAACCGATGATACAATTCCGCCCGTACGAACAGAGCCGCCCCACTAGCCCAAAACACTTCGGTGGTATCATCATATTGACCCAGGTCCTGCTCGCAATAATCAAAAATTCGTCCGCGCGCAAAAGGATAACCCAACGAATCCAGCCACCCTCCCGCTGCTCCTGCATACTCAAAAGAGGTCTTATCATGATACATTTTAATCTTTGGCTGACAGGCTCCAATGCTTTCATCTGATTCGAGGAGGGCAAGCGTGGGCTCCAGCCATCCCGCCGTAACTTCCACATCACTGTTAAGCAGCACATAATACTTGGCCCGAACCTGCTTCAGGGCTTCATTGTACCCTTTCGCAAAACCGAAATTCTTTTCCAGTTGAATGATCCGTACATCCGGATGCTGCTGCCTTAACCAATCCACAGAATCATCTGTAGAAGCATTATCAGCCACCACGAGTTCCATACCCGCACAGGAATGCGCCTTCACTGAGGGCAGAAAATTAGACAAGTGCTGTTGACCATTCCAATTTAGAATCACTACAGAAACCAGTGGCTGCAAGGCTTGCTTTTTTAGGTTTGGGGGCAAAAATACAGGTATAAAACTATTCAGCTTATTTAGTTAGCTTTCATGTATGCAAAGAAGAAATTTTTTAAGAGATCTTTCCTGCTCAGCCCTGCTGATTTTGGCCAATGGCGGGATTAAACCCTTACAGGCAGCAGGCCTGCTTTCTAACCAGGCACCCGACCGGTTCCGTTTTGCCATCACTTCGGATGGGCACTATGGACAACCGAAAACCTCCTATGATGATTTTTACAGGGAAATCTGCAAGGCGATTAATGCTTTTCATCAGCGATCGCCCCTGCAATTTACAGTGGCCAATGGTGATCTTATCCACGATAAGCCAGTGTTATTAGAAGCAGCGGCAAAAGCGCTGAAACCCATCGCTACGCCCCTTTATGTAACGAAGGGTAATCATGACATGGTCAGTGATGCCCGATGGAAAGAAGTCTGGAATCAGGATGTTAACCAGGCCGTCGAACTGGGCGATAACATCCTTTTGCTGGGCACTACTTCCGATGAAAAAGGAACCTATCTCTCCCCTAATACCGATTGGTTTGCGGAACAATTAAAAAAATACAGCAGCGCAAAAAACATATTCCTTTTCTTTCATATCACACCTGTTAAATGGACCCCGCATGCAGTGGATGCAACCGATTTTCAACAATTGCTGAAAGAACATAAAAACATCCGTGCAGTATTTAATGGCCATGACCACCAGGAAGATGGCGTTAAAATGTTTGGCTCCATACCGTTTTTATTCGACGGGCATTTTGGTGGTAGCTGGGGAGTGAATTATCGGGGTTTCCGCGTGGTTGAGCTGCTGCCCGACAACAGCCTGCTTACCTATATGATGAGCCCTGTTGAAAAGATGGCCGAACTTTCCATTTACAATTCGCTATAATTCATGGTATCTATTCTTACGAACTGGCGTAGCTGGCTCGCAGTGCTTGCACTCTCGATTGTAATCGGAACTATTTTTTACTCCCGTTATCTCGCAACGAAAATCGCACAGGAGGAACGCGATAAAGTTGAGTTATGGGTAAACGCCAGTAAGGCGATTTTCGACAATCCGGATATGCCACTGACACTGCCGAATATGATCCGGAATGAACAAACCAATATTCCCATCATTGAAACCAATGAAAAAGACAGCATTGTTAATTATATCAATCTCGATAGCAGCAAGGCGGCAATGGACCCTACCTATCTATCGGATAAGCTTCGGGAATTCAAAAGCAAAAATGAACCTTTTATCCTGGTACTGAGCCAGGAGCCGTATATCGCGAACAAATATTATTATGGGAATACCCGCTTGCTGAAAGAAGTAAAATATTATCCCATAATACAATTGGTGATTGTTGGATTACTGATAACCCTCCTGCTCTTATTGCTGACGACTCAACATCGGTCCAGCCAGAACCAGCTATGGGCGGGCATGGCGAAGGAAACCGCACATCAATTGGGTACTCCCCTCTCCTCTTTACAGGGCTGGGTGGAAATGCTGAAGGAATCCGGCGGACAAGAATCGATTACCCGGGAACTGGAAAAAGATGTAAACCGACTGAAACTTGTGAGTGATCGGTTCAGCAAGATTGGCAGTATCCCTAATCTTGAGCCAACTGATATTGTGGGACAGGTAGAAGCAATGCTTGATTATATCAAAAGGCGGGCATCCGGAAAAATACGGTTTGAGTTTATCGCACCCTCAACCGGCAGCCTGATTATCCCCCTTTCTGCTACCCTGTTCGACTGGGTAATAGAAAACCTCCTGAAGAACGCGCTGGATGCCATGGAAGGCCAGGGACAAATAACCGTTCAGATACAGGAAACGGAGCAGCAGGTATATATTGATGTTACCGATACCGGTAAAGGCATACCTGCTACACATATCGGACGGGTATTTGACCCGGGATTTACTACCAAAAAACGGGGCTGGGGCCTTGGACTCTCCCTATCCAAGCGGATCATCGAGCAATTTCACCAGGGTTACCTGAATGTAAAGCAATCCGAGCCGGGCAAGGGAACTACTTTCCGGATCGTATTACCCAAGGAAGCAGTCCGGTCCAAATAAAATCAGCCGAATTCTTGGCGGCAATTCGCTGAAATCCTTACATTTGCCACCGCTTTAAAGCGAGCCCAGGTGTTGAAACTGGTAGACAAGCCACCTTGAGGTGGTGGTGCTGGAAACGGCGTGCTGGTTCGAATCCAGTCCTGGGCACGGAAATAAAAGGGAAACCCTTGATAGCACTAGCTTTCAAGGGTTTTTTTGATTTCTAGTACTTTCTTATGTCTTCTATTACAACGGAAACCCATTCCAGAAAAGGTTGATGAAGCAGCACATCCGGCCGAAATCCAATTTTATCAATAGGCGCTTTGTCCGTCCAACTGGATTTCACACCTGGTACAGTTATGTAAAATAGATTCGAAGGCATATTGAGTGGAACAGGCATTCCTTCATAGTCCATCATACCAAACGTATTACTTCCGTACCGAATGGTTTTTGCTGACTGTTTGGTCAGAAAAAAGAAATACTCTGCTGAGCTGCCACAACGATCATCTACAATCAAGGCAATTTTTTTGGGATACCTGGTAACTGAATCCAAAGGAAAACGAACTCCGGGGATAGGATAAAAGGATTCTTTTGTAACAGGCAATTCTTTATACGCTTTCTTATATTGTTCCAAAATTTCTTCAGGAAAATATTTCTGGTATTCTTCCGGGATCGGCCCGGTTGCAAAGGGGGCCAGATCCGCCAGTTTTAATTTTACATTATCGGGGGACACCCGCACCAGCGAAGGAGCCTGCTCAATCGGATTAGTCATCAAATAGGGCAAAAGTGAGACCCATCCGGTACTTCCTCCACTATTTCCTCTCAGGTCAATTAATAAATACGGCCGGCTTCTGATTGCAGAATCATGAGCAGCAACTAATTCTGCGATTTGTTGCTCATTATTTTGGAAAGAAGAAATTCTTAGATAAGCAATATCTGCAGCAGGTTCTTCATAAAATAATCCTTTGTATTGATTCCAGTCACGAATCTCCTTCCGCTCCCGATCATCAATACCTGAAGTTATCATTTTGCTGTATAAAGTAGTATTCCAGAACTGAAGCAAATTACCATAATGCTTTACAGGAACGGAGGTACTTAAAAAGCTATCAAATTCTTTCACATACAATTTTTCTCCAGCTTGCTGAATCGTAAAATAAACAAATCCAACTGGTAAGGTATCTGTTTTTGAAGACAGTCGCACACCCTGATAAAAACCTGGTTTTGCTTGAATGATAGCCACCTTGGCTGCGGAATCGGAACGAATCCAAATCCCTTCCAGATCGGAACGCCGATCTTTTTTGAAATATTGATTCAGATTTTCCTCCGTAATAGAGAGTACCAGACTATCCTCATCCTTTTCTGCTGCATAGGAAACGATGAAATGTTTATCATAAAAAAAACGAACATAAGACGCCAGCAATTCATAACATGCTTTGTGGGTTATAGCAGTAGGTGCAGCTTTCCTTAAAGAGCTAACCAATTTACTGTAAGCAGCAAGTCGGCGGCCTTTCACTTTTTCAGGATAACCAGCATAATTCTGCTCTGTTTTTGCAATTAATGTATCCAGATTGGCTGTACAATCGCAAAGCATTGCCTGGCTATATCCTGAAACGCTCAACAGCACAATGCATAAAAAAAGAATTACTATTTTCATAAATCTATTTGCTTGTAACAACTCATTTTACACCCTCCTTCAACCCCTTCTCCTTCATTTTCTTAAGGCCATAATTCCGGATTGCTTCAATTACCGGAATAACATCCTTACCTTTTTTGGTAATGGAGTACTCCACCCGGGGAGGTACTTCAGCATACACTTTTCTTGTTATCAATTCATGCTTTTCCAGTTCCTTTAATTGGCTGGATAACATTTTATCCGTGATATGCGGAAGTGCTTTACGGATCTCCCCATACCGCATGGTGCGCTGGTTAAGCCGCCATAAGATGGGCATCTTCGAGGTACCACCAATAAAATGCATCGCAAATTCAACCGGATTATAATACACTTTGTGTTCGTAAATAAAGTCAGGCATAATCATTACTATCCAATTAGATAGTGACTATCAAATTAGATATAATATTCCGAATCACCGGCAAATGAACCAACTTTAAAACAAAAAGCAGTATGAAAATTGCAATTATCGGAACCGGAAATGTAGGAGGTGCACTGGCAACCAAATGGGCAAAGGCCGGACATGAAATTTTTCTTGGAGTTCAGGACCTTAATACATTCAAAGGTCAGGACTTGCTGAAGAATCCGAATACCTTGGCAATGCCCGTTCAGGAAGCAGTTGCAGCTGCGGAATGCATACTGCTTGCCACTCCGGCGCCAGCAGCCATAGATGTTGCCAAAAGCCTTGGCGATACCAACGGGAAAATAATCATTGATGCGATGAACATCATTATGAAAAAAGGACCAGCCGGTTTTACCACTACCGCCGATGCAATCCTGGCCAATACTTCCACCCGTGATATCGTAAAATGTTTTAACACTACCGGTTTTAATAATATGGTCAATCCAATGTATGGTGATTCAGCCCTGGATCTCTTTGTAGCCGGAGATAGTACCAAAGGCAAGGAAGCTGCCAAACAGTTAGCAAAAGATGCTGGCTTTGCAAACTGCTATGATATTGGAGGAAACGACAAATTCGAATTGATGGAACAATTCGCCTGGTTCTGGATCAACCTGGCAATGTTCCAGGGACAGGGAAGGGAAATTGGTTTTAAATTATTGAAGCGATAAAAGCCTGCTAAAAAAACTCATCCAAAATTGTATAAAACCGAAGTTTTTTTTCGTCCATGTAAGTTAACCCATAATGCTGTAAAAAAAGAGGAATTAGTTCTTCAAGACTTTCATGTTTCAGACTCCTTATCGCAAGCGATAAATCCTGGTAACGATCCGCTACCCCAGCCCGGCCCATATCAATAAAAGCAGCTACTACTCCCTCGCGTACAATCAGATTATCCGGACAATAATCGCCGTGTGTAAATACGAGGTCTGCTTCTATTGGTTTGTATCTAGTCAGCTCATCCCACAATTGCTCCGCGGTATAATTCCGGAACTCCTCTTCAAAATCTGTTGCATCCACGCAGCCATTCTCTATCCGAATCCGGACTTCTTTCAATCTGGTATCGAGAGAATACTCGGGTGCATCCGAGTCAGGAGTTACTTCGTGTAGTGTTCTTAATGCCTTCGCATAAATCCGAACCCATTGTTCAGTTGCAGGAAGTTCAGCCAATGTATTACCATTTATCCATTCGACACAAAGCCATTCGGTAGTGTCATCCTCCTGGAAAAAATGAACAGCAGGTACAGGAACCTTTCCAGCCAACCATTCATACACAAGGAAATTATGCTGAAGCGTTTTAGCAGCTGCTGTTTTAGTTGCACCCTTAAGCACATACATTTGCTCCTGTTCATCTTTAACAAGAAATAAACTGGCAGCACTACCACCTTTCAATTGCTTTACCAGTTTCAATCCAGCAGGAAATCTGTTTGAATTCATACCATCAATATAAATAGAACACTACACAAAAGTCAATTCTGTCAGTAGAGAGATTTGTATCAAATACAACCGATTAATTCCACACACAAAAAAAACAACTCAAAACTGTTTAAGGAAAATCAAAATAAACGACGGTAAATATAATATTTAAAAAACCTTCAAACTATTTGAAAGCTGAATCCAACCGAAATAATTTCCAACTTTTCTCATTTTTCATGATATGTTAAATTAGTTATGCAGAAACCCGGTGGCATGGTTTTAGAAAGGATGTTACAAAACATAAAACATGAAAAACATTCTTAAATTAATGAGCGTATTGCTGATAGGAAGTCTTGTCTTTATTTCCTGTAGCAAGAAAGATGATCCTACCGATAACAATCTGTTCGTAGGTTCCTATGAAGGAAGCATTGGATATGTAAAGCAGGGAGAAAACAAATCCACTGACAATGGTAAAGTTACTGTGGTAAAAGTTGGCAACAACTACAATTTCGTATTTTCAGATGGCATTCCGGATCTGAAAGGAGTACAGTTTAAAAGTGACGGTGCCACAGCTGTTGTATCTGTAGATAATGATGAATCAAAAATGATTCGTATTACGGCCAATGAGCTTACTATCGCTTACACAAAAGATGGAGAAGCATGGGTTGCGAATTGTACGAGATAAACGTTCAAGAAGCCTGAGTAATTCCTCAGGCTTCATTTATTCTTTTCTATCTGATTTTATCTTATTGCGTAGTGCGGGCAGGTCTTTTTTGTATTGATCAGGATCCCAGGACATAAGGTATTGCTTATCATATCCCAGGCGATCTGACTTCCGTAGACCTGATCCAGTCCTTGTCTGAAGGCAACACGATCCTCCCTATCCACGATTCTCATCGAATCCATCACAACCCTCATTTCTACTGAATGATATCCATACGTATCCCGGTAATAGGACATTCTGTTACGCCATTGCTGATCGTCACTATAAACCTCATCAGGAATTTTTGAAAGTGAATCTTTTACCTGAGCGCTGGCATTAAGGGAAAAAATCAACAGGAACAATGCTATCGGAATACATCTCAGCATGCTATTCAGATTAATTACAACAGATTGTCTGCAAATAATGAAGCTGGACTTATCTGAAGAAGATTAATACTTCACATCAAACCTGCCATCTGAAACAACCAGCGAATCATTAAGATATGTCCCATTCAGTGAATATTCCATTTTCCTGAATAATTTACCATAAAATTCTCCGGAAACAATTTTTTGAACCGTATCCAGTTTGGTTATGATTACTGTAAAATCGGGATCTACATGTGATTGCCGATAACCAGTATTATCAGGAATTCTATACAAACTGCCATAAGAAAGATCTCCTTTTTTCAAACTATAGATTCCTGTCTTTCCTGCGTCGGTTACAACAGTTAAGGCAAATTGCTCAACTTTGAGCGTTGCAGAATCATTCTTCAGATACCTTGCCGATACAATACCCAGCTGACCGGTTGCAGCATTATATGAAGCAAATAAAGCTTCGTGACAACTCCAGGGAAGACAAACTCTTTTTCCATCACTTACCCAACTCTTTTTATTCAGGTGAAAACCAAAGGTATTTAGCCCTTCCTGCGATTTTTCCGGAAGTGGGACATTTATTTCAGGATCCTCTTTTTTACAGGCAAACAGAAAACTAATCAGGCAAAGTATGGATACAGAATACAGTTTTGACATAGATACGGAAATAATTTAGGGAAATTCTGATACAATGGCACAAAATAAACATTCAGAAATGAACTTGCAAGCACCCACCCCAATTCCTAATTCTTAAATCATAATTCTTAATTCTCCCTCACCTCAGTTTCGGCTACACGACCAATTTGGCCATCTTCGAGGCGGACCTTGATGCCGCGGGAATGGAAGGCGGCGGAGGTAAGAATATCTTTGACAATGCCGTACGTCAAACGGCCTGAACGCTGGTCTTTTTTCAGGATGATCGCTACTTCCTGACCGGGATAAATGTTTTTACGATACTGGCCGTCCATAGAAAATCACTGCTTAACATTCGGAATAATCAGATGAAAAGAGGCCATTGAGCGCGTAGATCTGATCGATGGGAATTTCTAAACCGCTATCGAGTTGAAGAAATTGGCGGTTGTCTTTTGAATATACCTTCGTAATAATTCCGCTGGCACGGGTTACGCCGGAGTCTTCATAAAGCAAGGAGGCCTTTTGTTGAGTCTGGTGCAGCTCAACAACCAACTTATAAAAACTGCCTTTGGGAGGCAAGGTTTCACGAAGGTCCATATTGATAATTTTACCGGCCGGGAGTTCACCCGACCGGTAAAATTAAAACTATTTACGGGCAATCACCTGCTTCACTTTCTCCACAATCGCAGCGGCATTCAGGCCATACTTTTCCATCAACTGCGCAGGTGTACCACTTTCACCGAAAGAATTGTCAACACCGACCATTTCAACAGGAGTTGGACGTTTTCGACTCAACAATTGACAAACGGCATCTCCCAAACCACCGTTCAACTGATGCTCTTCAGCATTTACCATACAACCTGTTTTTTCCACTGATTTCAAAATCGCTTCTTCATCCAGCGGCTTGATGGTGTGAATATTGATGATCTCTGCATCGATTCCCTCCTGCTCCAGTATTTCACCTGCCTGGATTGCTTCCCATACCAGGTGACCCGTTGCTACAATCGTAACATCCTTTCCTTCATTTACCATCCACGCTTTACCGATCACAAACTCCTGGTTGGGATCCGTAAACACAGGCACCACTGGTCTGCCAAAGCGCAGGTAAGCCGGTCCTACATGATCCGCCAGGGCAATGGTTGCCGCCTTGGTCTGGTTATAATCACAGGGATTGATCACTGTCATCTCCGGCATGGAACGCATCATTGCCAGGTCTTCCAGTATCTGGTGCGTGGCACCATCTTCTCCCAGTGTTAATCCCGCATGCGATACTGCAATTTTTACATTCGCACCGGAATAAGCTACACTCTGACGAATCTGGTCATATACTCGTCCCGATCCAAAATTGGCAAATGTTGTGGCATACGGCACATAGCCCGCAATGGCGAGCCCTGCCGCTACTCCAATCATATTGGCCTCCGCAATGCCACACTGCACAAAGCGATCCGGATTTTCTTTGATAAAAGCATCCAGTTTCAAAGAAGCCACCAGGTCAGCACAAAGCGCCATTACATTGGGGTGCGACTTGCCCAATTCAGCCATCCCCGCACCAAAGCCCGATCTTGTATCTTTCTTTTCCGTATAGGTATATTTCTTCATGATTTGCTGCTTGCTTGGTTAATAATCCCCGAGGGTTTCCGGCAACTGTGCCAGGGCTGCTGCCAATTGTTCATCATTTGGCGCGGTTCCATGCCACTTGTGTGTGTGCATCATGAAATCCACTCCTGCACCCATCTCGGTTTTCATCAAAATCACCACAGGCTGTCCCTTACCCAATAAGGCTTTGGCTGCTGCCAGCGCATCCAGCACCTGCTGCATATCATTACCATCCAACAGGTCCACAGTGAGCCAGCCAAAAGCTTCGTACTTGGCTTTCAGATCACGATTGTCCATTACTTTATCCGTGCTGCCATCAATCTGCTGTTTGTTCCAGTCTACTATGGCTACAAGGTTGTCCAGCTTGTAATGTGGTGCAAACTGGGCTGCTTCCCAAATCTGCCCTTCCTGCTGTTCGCCATCACCCATCAATACATATACAATGCGATCTTCTTTCCTTAATTTCTTCGCATAAGCGGCTCCGTTAGCTACAGACAATCCCTGTCCCAATGAACCGGATGCAATTCTGATACCCGGTAAATGTTCATGCGTGGCAGGATGGCCCTGCAAACGGGAATTGATTTTACGAAATGTAGCCATCTCTTTTATATCGAAATAACCGCGTCTTGCCAGCACCGAATAAAATAGTGGTGAGATATGACCGTTAGACAAAAAAAACAGGTCCTCTCCTTTTGCTTCCCGCGAGAAATTCAGAAAGCCATCCGCTCCTTTGCTCTCATCAATTTTCATTTCATGGAAATACAGGGCAGTTACCAGGTCGGTACATCCCAGTGAGCCACCCGGGTGACCCGATTGACAACCATGCACCATGCGCACGATATCCCGTCGCACCTGTGCCGCTGTCGTCTTCAGTTCTTCTACTTTCATGTTTGGTTTGGTTTATGTCGTCATTGCCCGGTGAAGCGCGTATTCCACGCCTCTTATTTCCGCCAGCCCCTTTAACCGGCCTATTGCGGAATAACCCGGATAGGTTTTTTTCTTCAAATCATCCAACATCTGGTGACCATGATCCGGCCTCATCGGTAGCGATACCCCCCTTCGCTGCTGGATTTTCAGCACTTCTTTAATTACTTCATACATATCGGTATCTCCACCCAGGTGATCGGCTTCATAAAAATTACCTTCCTCATCCCGTTTGGTATTCCGGATATGTAAAAAATGTACTGAATCGCCAAAGCGTTTGAGCATGGCCGGCACATTATTATCCTGTCTTGCCCCAAAGGATCCCGTACAAAAACAGAGTCCGTTGGCCGGCGAAGGTACGGCTTCCAGCAAATCTGCAGCATCCTGCTCGGTGCTCATGATTCTTGGCAGCCCCAATACAGGGTATGGCGGGTCATCCGGATGGATGGCCATCTTAATTCCAGCGTCCTCCGCTACAGGGACCACCTGTTTCAGAAAATAAAACAGATGCTCCTTAAGAGCAGCCGCAGTGATGCCTTTATACTTTTCAAGCTCAGTCAGCACCTGTGCAGCAGTAAAGGAGTCATCGCTACCCGGAAGACCCAGCATCATATTACTGAAAAGATGCTGCTGTTCTGCATCAGTCATACTTTCATAGCGCTGCTTTGCTTTGGCCACCTGCTCTTGAGTATATTCTTTTTCCGCACCTGGCCTGCCTAGCAAATACAGATCAAATACCAGGTAATCGAGCCGGTTAAAATACAACATGGTACTGCCATCCCCTTTGGGATAATACACATCGGTTCGCAACCAGTCCAGTACCGGCATGAAATTGTAGGTTACTACTTTGATCCCTTCCGCAGCCAGGTTACGCAGACTTTCCTTGTAATTTTCGATATGGCGATGAAAATCGCCCGATTGGCGTTTGATATCATCGCTTACTGGCAGACTCTCTACAACCGTCCAGCTCATGCCCCCGGCCTCTATGAGTTGCTTACGTTCAGCAATAGCCGAAACAGGCCATATTTCTCCTACGGGTATCTGGTGTAAAGCGGTAACAACGCCGGCACAGCCCGACTGACGGATGTCTGATAAACGAACTACGTCATTCGGACCATACCAGCGCATGGTTTGATGCATCAACATATTGGTTTGGTTTGATGCCGCTAAATATACTGATTGATAATGTTTTCCAGCAATTCCTGTTTGCCGCTCTTCACTGCCGGCTCTCCATTTTCGATGGCATAGGCCCTAAGGTCTTCCAGGGTCAGCTTGCCCGCCTCAAATTCTTTACCTTTTCCAGCATCAAAGGAAGCATAACGATCTTTGCGGATTTTCTTGTAGGCTGATTTTTGCAACACTGCATCCGCAATCAGCAGTGCACGCGCAAACGTATCCATTCCACCGATGTGCGCATGGAAGATATCTTCCATATCGGTACTGTTTCTTCTGATTTTGGCGTCAAAATTGATACCACCTCCGCCGAATCCACCTGCTTCCAAAATAACCAGCATAGCTTCTGCCAGTTCATTCAGGTTATTGGGGAACTGGTCGGTATCCCATCCATTTTGATAATCCCCTCTGTTAGCATCGATACTACCCAACAATCCGGCATCGGCTGCCACCTGCAGTTCATGCGTGAAGGTATGTCCGGCCAGTGTAGCATGGTTCACCTCAATATTCAGACTGAAATCATTTAATAAATCGTGCTGACGCAGGAAACCAATCACGGTTTCGCAGTCATAATCGTACTGGTGTTTGCTGGGCTCACAGGGTTTGGGTTCGATAAAAAATTTACCCTTGAAGCCATTCCGGCGTGCATAGTCTTTTGCAGCATGCAGGAAGCGGGCCAGGTGTTCTTTCTCCCGTTTCATATCGGTATTGAGCAGACTCATATATCCCTCACGTCCACCCCAGAATACATAGTTCTGACCGCCCAGTGCAATAGTTGCATCCAGGGCTGCCTTCACTTGTGCGGCACCGTGAGCCAGCACATGGAAGTCAGGGTTGGTGGCGGCACCATTCATATAACGGCGACTACTGAACAGATTGGCCGTTCCCCACAACAATTGTACGCCACTTGCTTTTTGTTTTTCTTTCAGGTATTCGGTAAGCGCTTGTAACCGGCGATCATTTTCTGCTACGTCAGTTCCATAGTCTACCACATCCACATCATGGAAACAGTAGAAAGGAAGTCCGAGTTTTGTGAAGAATTCAAATGCTGCATCAGCTTTGTCTTTCGCGCGTTCGATCGCATCACCTTTTTCATTCCAGGGGAAAAGATGGGTAGCTTCACCAAAAGGATCAGAACCGTTACCACAGAAGCTATGCCAGTAAGCGCCTGCAAAACGCAGGTGTTCCTGCATGGTTTTTCCTGCCACTACTTTATTGGCATCGTACCAGCGAAAAGCCATCGGATTGTCCGACTCTCTTCCTTCGTACTTGATTTCAGGCACGTCTTTAAAATACTCTTTTTGTCCAAGTGTAATTGCCATGGTTGCTTGTTGATTGATTATAAATGTTGAGTGGCAAGCTGTTGATTCAACAGTGCTTTCCATTCCTGGTATATTGTTTCGTATGATTCCTGTTTTCCGGGCTCGATCCTGCCAATTGGTTTTCGTCGGCTACCAGCTTCACGGGCACTTGCATAATAACGGGCACCTATACCCGCTCCTATTGCTGCTCCGAAACTGCCATCACCCTCATAAAACTCAACGCTTACCTGATTGAGTGTAGCAAAGGCTTTTGTAAACACATCACTCAGGAAAAGATTCGCTTTGCCTGCGCGCACAACAGCAGGCTGAATACCATTTTCGCGCATGATATCCAATCCATATCGGAATGAACAGGCAATACCTTCCTGAACAGCTCTTACCAAATGTGCAGTAGTGTGCATATTAAAATCGAGATAATGCATATGCCCGCCAACAATGCGATTGTTTAACATGCGCTCCGCCCCATTACCAAATGGTA
The DNA here is from genome assembly GCA_016787265.1 of Flavipsychrobacter sp. GTDB lineage: Bacteria > Bacteroidota > Bacteroidia > Chitinophagales > Chitinophagaceae > Flavihumibacter. The sequence continues at coordinate 126,171 of JAEUVF010000003.1, forward strand.
ACGCCCTTAATCCATTGGCACCAACATCCACTCCTGCCGCCAATTCATTGAGTGTGGCATAACTTAACGTTGAACCGGCCATATTTTTAATCCATCGATTGAAGATGCCGGTTCCGTTAATACATAACAAAACACCAATGCGCCGTTGCTCCTCACTGTAATTCACATGAGCAAAGCTGTTGATCCGAGATTCCGGATCATAACTCAGCACATCACTCACTCCATATATTACGCCAGAGGTTCCGGCGGTAGTGGCCACTTCACCGGGCTCCAGCACATTTAAAGAGAGTGCGTTATTGGGCTGATCTCCGGCTTTATAGGTTACAGGTATTCCTGCTTTCAGTTGCAGTTGTTCGGCTACAGAAGGCATTAATTGCCCGTGAGAAGAAAAAAGCGGTCTTAGCTCTGGTATAGTATGGTTATCAAAACCATAGGTGCTCATAACATCTACGGATAACCTATTTTCCTTAAAATCCCAGAACACACCTTCTGACAATGAAGAGGCAGTGGTAGTTGTTTCACCGGTCATTTTCATCGCGATGAAATCTCCGGGCAACAGCACCTGATCAATTTTTTCATAGATCGCGGGTTCATTTGCTTTTACCCATGCCAGCTTGGAAGCAGTGAAATTACCGGGTGAGTTGAGCAGATGAGCAAGGCTACGGTCCGGACCAATTTGCTGAAATGCGTTTTCGCCGATGGCAATAGCCCTGCTATCACACCATATAATGGAGTTGCGCAAAACCTGTTGGGCTTTATCTACCAGTACGAGTCCGTGCATTTGATACGCGACACCAATGGCTCCGATAGCTGATGGATCATACGCCTTGCTTGCATGGCATTTTAATATGGCGTGATGCACATGATCCCACCATAGGTCCGGAGACTGTTCAGCCCAGCCGGGCTGCACACTGATAATATCCGTTTCTGTTTCCGGATAACTGGCAGTGGCAAGAATCGATTGCGAATCGGCTTCTACAACAGAAACCTTTATGGAAGATGTACCCAGGTCGATGCCTACTAATAACATGTTTTTTATTTGACAATGGATTGGAAAGATACTACAGCACAACTTAATAGCTATGCTGTAGTGTCCGTTCATTGGCGAAAATAGGAGAATTTATAAAAAATGCAACTGATTGCATAAAATTATTACTAAAAGCAATATTTTTGGAGGAAAATAGAAGACAATTATTAGGTATAAAGGCATTATTTCCGGTAAAATGCAAGAGCAACAGATTGCAAAATGAAGACCAAAAAGGAAGTTACCATATATGATATAGCCCAGCAACTGGACATTTCCACTGCTACAGTCAGCCGAGCCTTACAAAACAACCCGGTTATCAATAAAAATACCCGGAGGAAAATTCAGGAAGCCGCGCGGGAACTTGGTTACAGGCAAAACACCTTCGCCAGTAACCTGCGCAAACAAAAGACCAATACCATCGGTATCATTGTTCATGAACTTAACAGTAACTTCATCACATCCGTGTTGGCCGGCATTGAGAAAGTTACGGCTGACGCGGGTTACGACCTCCTGATCGCCCACTCATCCGAATCTTTTAAAAAAGAAACTGCCAACGTGCTTAACCTGTTTCATAAAAGAGTAGACGGACTTATTGCTTCCCTCGCTTTTGACACCAGGGGACTGGATCATTTTCAATCATTTTTTGATAAAAATATACCAGTAATTTTCTTCGATCGGGTGGAGGAAAAGGCGGATAACACCAAAGTAATCATCGACAACTTCAAGGCCGGGTACCAGGCAACCAAACACCTGATTGAGCAGGGATGCAAACGGATTGTAATAGTAACAGCCAGCCTTAGCCGAAACGTTTATGCCGAGCGTTTGCGTGGTTATAAGGAAGCACTAAGAGAGCACCAGATCAAATTCGATGAAAACCTGGTACTGATCAAAGACCTCAGTGAAAAATGCGGTCGTGAAGCGGCCCTCCAGATTCTCCAAATGAAACCCAGGCCAGACGCAGCTTTTATCACGAATGATTTTTCCGCAGCAGTCTGCATGCAAACCCTCAAAGAAAAAGGTATCCGGATTCCGCAGGATATTGCCATTGTTGGATTTAACAACGATGCCATCTGCAAAATCATTGAACCACAATTAACCACCATTAATTATCCGGGTATGGATATTGGCGAAATGGCCGCCCGTAACATGATTGCGCACCTTAAAGGCGATACAGATATCCGGCAAACCAATACCATCAATGCCAAATCCGAACTCATTATTCGCAAATCCTCCCTTAAAAAAGGAAAAAAATAACGATCACTGCCATGAAAGTAAATTTGCTTGCCCTGTTTTTATTGTTGTTTTCTCTCGCACAGGCGGAAGATGGCTACAGACTTTGGTTACGCTATGATCAATTGAAAAATGCATCCCTGCGAACCGGTTATGAGACCCGGCTTGCTACCATTTCCCTGCCTGGTAACTCCCCCACTTTACAGGTTGCCCGCAAAGAATTGCAAATGGCCCTTAGTGGATTAATGGGGAAAACGGTTCGCATTCCTGAAACCCGAAATCCACTGGCCACCTTGCAAATAGAAATATCCTCAGGCAGGGTTAGTGCAACAGAATTAGCCTCGCTTGGTGAGGAAGGATTTCTGATTCGGTCAACCGGTGGGAGAAGCCCGCTGCTGATCACTGCCAATTCAGAAGTTGGCTTGCTCTATGGAGTGTTTCACTTTATCCGCCTGCTGCAGACGGAACAATCAATCGATAGGCTGAATATCATAGAAGTACCGCAACTACCATTGCGTATGCTCAATCACTGGGATAACCTGGATCGTACTGTAGAGCGTGGTTATGCCGGATTTTCCATCTGGAACTGGCATACCCTGCCAACCTATATGGATCAGCGTTATATTGACTATGCCCGGGCCAATGCTTCGATAGGCATCAATGCGGTATCGATCACCAATGTAAATGCAAACGCCACCATCCTTACCCAGCCCTTTTTGCAGAAGGTAAAAGCATTGGCAGACTTGTTTCGTGCCTATGGTATCAAAGTATACCTGACGGCAAGATTCAGTGCACCGGTTGAGATAGGCGGACTAAAAACCGCTGATCCTCTTGACCCGGCTGTACAACAATGGTGGAATGATAAAGCACGTGAGATTTATGACGTCATACCTGATTTTGGTGGTTTCCTGGTAAAGGCTAACAGTGAGGGACAACCGGGCCCCCAGGATTACAAACGCACCCATGCCGATGGTGCCAATATGCTGGCGGATGCTGTTGCTCCCTTCAAAGGAAATGTGATCTGGAGAGCTTTTGTTTATAGTGCAGAAGTACCCGACGACCGGCATAAACAAGCGTATACAGAATTCCTGCCATTGGATGGAAAATTTCGATCTAATGTACTCGTTCAGGTGAAAAACGGGGCAATTGATTTTATGCCCCGTGAACCATTCCATCCCTTATTTGGCGCACTTCCAAAAACGCCGGTAATGATGGAATTTCAGATAACACAGGAATATCTCGGGCAGGGCACTCACCTGGTTTATCTCGCTCCCTTATTCAAGGAATGCCTGGAAAGTGATACCTACCAAAAAGGAAAGGGAACAACAGTAGCATCTACATTGAACGGAATGGCTGGCGTATCCAATATTGGAACAGATATCAACTGGACCGGCCATTTATTCGGGCAGGCAAACTGGTATGCATTGGGCAGACTGGCCTGGAATCACGAACTAAGTTCTGAAGACATTGCTAAAGAATGGATTCGTATGAGTTTTTCAACTGATCCTTCACTGGTGTCAGACCTCACCCAAATGATGCTTGCGTCAAGGGAGATCCTGGTGAATTATATGAATCCTATCGGTCTGCACCATATCATGGCTACCGGGCATCATTACGGGCCTGGCCCCTGGGTGGCAGATCTGAATCGCCCCGAATGGAATCCAACTTATTACCACCGCGCCGACAGCTTCGGTATTGGTTTCAATAGAACTGCAACCGGCTCAGATGCACTTTCACAATACCATCCCGATGCAGCTAAAAAATGGAGTGATCCTGCAACCTGTCCGGATAAAGACCTGCTCTGGTTTCATCACCTGCCCTGGAATTACACCATGAAAAGCGGCCGGACTTTATGGAATGAACTCTGCTATCGCTACAACCTGGGTGTAGACAGTGTTGGCTGGATGCAAACGGTCTGGAATCGACAGCAATCCAAACTCGATGCACAACGATTTGAACAGGTAAAGATGTTGCTAACTATTCAGCAAGAAGAGGCAAAATGGTGGCGGGATGCCTGCCTCCTTTATTTCCAAACCTTTTCCAGGTTACCGATACCAGCACCATACGAACAACCGGCGAAGAGCCTGGACTATTATAAATCCCTGCAGTTTCCCTATGCGCCGGGACATTAAAGCAAGACCCATTACCATGCAAACAGAGAAGAAAACAGCGATTGTAACAGGTGGAGGATCCGGACTTGGATTCGCGATCGCGAAAGCCTTTACCCAAAATGGAATCACCACCATTATTGCCGGACGAGACCAGGCGAAACTCAAAAAAGCGCAGGAACAATTAGGTTCACTTTGTTTTTTTGAGGTGTTGGATATTACTGATTACAAGGCGATACCAGCCTTTGTAGAGGAAATCGAATCCACACACGGACCGATTGATATTCTCGTAAACAATGCCGGTATCAACCAGAAAAAAGAGTTTACGGAAGTAAGCGATATCGAATTTACCAACATGCTGAATACGAATGTAACAGCAGTTTTTGTGTTGAGCAGAGAGGTGGTAAAAAAGATGCTTACACGAAAAAAAGGGTCCATCCTCAACATCAGTTCCATGGCAGCACAGTATGGTCTCCCCAAAGTGATTGCCTATACCGCCAGTAAAACCGCCATTGAAGGAATGACCCGTGCTATGGCAGTTGAACTATCGCCAATGGGTATACGCGTAAATGCTATAGCACCCGGATTTATTTACAGTGATATGACCGCAAAAGCCCTGGATTCTGATCCGGAACGTAAGGCAAGAGTAATGGCCCGCACCCCAATGGGCCATATGGGAAAACCGGAAGACATCGGCGCTGCTGCCCTGTATTTATCAGGTGAGGATGCCCGTTATATAACCGGAGTAGTGCTGCCTGTAGATGGAGGAAACAGTATCAGTTATTAATAGACTGCCATCTTCTCAACTACTAATTGCCAAATAAAAAATCATGAAAAAATTCTTACTGAACAGCACAACAGCAGCGTTTGTAGTTCTGGGAATCGCCGGCTGTGGCACACAGAAATCCAATGCAGAGGCTGAACAAGGATTAAAAGACGCCTATCGGTCCGACTTCCTGATTGGTGCTGCATTGAACAAACCTCAGATTGAAGAAACTGATGCCAAAAGCAACGCTTTGATCCTCCGGCAGTTCAATGCATTGACACCTGAAAATTGTATGAAAGCAGAAAACATTCACCCGGAATGGGATCGCTACGATTTTGAGCTGGCTGATAAGTTAGTGGCCTACAGTCAAAAAAACAACCTGCAACTGAATGGTCACACTCTGATCTGGCATAGCCAGTTGCCTGCATTTGCGAATCAGATTCAGAACCTGGATTCTTTTAAAACATTTTTTGAAAACCATATCAATACAGTGGCATCCCGATACAGTGGCAAAATCTTCTCCTGGGATGTGGTGAATGAAGCGCTCAATGAAGATGGCACACTGCGCAATTCCATCTTCCTTCAAAAACTGGGACCGGATTACATCACAGAAGCATTTCGTTTGGCAGCAAAAGCTTCACCAAATACAGAATTGTATTACAACGATTACAACAACGAGCAACCTCAGAAAAGAGCTGGCTGTATCGAACTGGTTAAAAAAGTGCAGGCCGCCGGTGTACGTATTGATGGAGTTGGCATCCAGGGACACTGGCATCTGGGCAAAGTACCGTTTAAAGAAATTGAAGAAAGTATTCTCGCCTATCATGAACTGGGTTTAAAAATAATGATCACCGAACTTGACATTGAAGTATTACCACGTAATTTCCAGGGAGCTGATGTGGCACAGCAAATGGCAAGTGATCCAACCCTGAATCCTTATGCCCAGGGAATTCCCGACAGCATATTACAACAACAGGCAAGCGATTATGAAAACCTGTTCAAACTTTTCCTGAAGCATAAAGACAAAATCACCCGTGTAACATTTTGGGGAGTGGACGATGGCCAAAGCTGGCTCAATGGCTGGCCGGTCCCTGGCAGAACCAATTACCCCCTGCTCTTCGATCGCCAGTTAGAACCTAAAGCCGCTTATCACAAACTGATGGGCTTGAAACAATAAATCCCGCTCATGAACACAACCAATCAACGGTTATCCATAACCGAAAAGCTGGGATATAGCCTGGGCGACCTGGCCGCCAACCTGGTCTTTCAGACCCTGATGACCTATCTCGCCTATTTTTATACCGACATCTATGGATTGGAAACGCAGCACGCTTCCGCTATCATCCTGGTAGTGGGATTGATTGCCGCATTTGCTTTTAATCCAATTATTGGAGCCATGGCAGACCGTACGGTTTCCAGGTGGGGTAAATTTCGTCCCTGGATCTTGTGGACAGCTATTCCTCTTGGTGTGGTGTCCTTACTGGCCTTCAGTACACCCGATTTCTCTTACAAAGGCAAACTGATTTATGCTGCTATCACTTATACCTTGCTGTTATTACTCTACGCCGCGAATAATCTGCCCTACTCTGCCCTGAGTGGTGTGATTACCGGTGATATGAAAGAACGCAACAGTCTTTCTTCCTATCGGTTTGTAGCGGTGATGTTTGCACAGTTTTTTGTGCAGGTATTTATGTTACCCATTATTGAATCTGCAGGTAAAGGAGATAAGGCGGCGGGCATTGAAATTGTCATGACCTGGCTGGCCATTATCGGCACGGTACTATTGCTTATAACGTTTATCAGCACCAGGGAACGAATCGTTCCCAAACCGGAACAAAAATCAAGCGTAGCGCAGGATCTGAAGGACCTTTCCTCAAACAGGCCCTGGTTACTTATGTTATTACTCACCACCCTGGTATTTATCACCCTTGCGATGAAAGGTGGCTCTTATGTGTACTACTTCAAAAACTATGTAAACAGTCAGGCACTTACGGAATTCATCCAGCCGATACTGAATGGGTTACAGTCCATGGGAATAAATTTCTTTGGAGAAGACCCCGTATCAGCAGGTTTTGGATTGTTTAATGCAGGCGGCATTCTATTCATGATTGTAGGCATCATGCTCTCCAAAGGGTTTGCTGATAAATATGGCAAGCGCGATGTATTTGGCTGGGCTCTTTTCATATCAACAGTTTTTATCCTCTTCTTTTATTTTTATGCCCCGGATGCCATCGGTCTGATATTTAGCTCGCAAATATTGCATGGATTCTTTTATGGCCTGACCATTCCCCTGCTCTGGGCCATGATCGCAGATGTGGCGGATTACAGTGAATGGAAAACCAATCGCCGTGCAACAGCGATTATTTTTTCGGCTATGATGGTTGGGTTAAAAGTGGGACTCAGTGTTGGCAGCGCATTGGTTACCTGGATTCTTGGTTTGTACCGGTACCAGGCCAACAGCGATGCCGCGCAAACAGCTACCGCAGTAAATGGAACCAAACTATTAGTAAGCATTTATCCTTCCATTCCTTTTTTTATCGGGATTGGGCTGCTATTTTTTTACGAGATCAATAAGTCGATGGAAAACCAGATTGAAAACGAGCTTAAACAACGAAGAACAACCTAACTATATACTATGGATATTCAACAACTCAAACGCAAAGCGATTTCCCAACCGCTGGTAGAGCATATATACACAGCTGATCCATCCGCGCATGTATTTAATGGAAAGATTTATATCTATCCTTCCCATGATGTGGAATCCAATATCCCCTTTGATGACCTGGGCAGTCATTTTGCGATGGAAGATTATCATGTATTGTCCATGGAAGATCCCGGTGCAAAGGCTGTGGATCATGGTTGTGCCTTACACCAGAGCGAGGTGCCCTGGGCGTCTCAACAGTTATGGGCACCCGATGCCGCAGAAAAAGATGGGAAATATTACCTGTTTTTTCCGGCGAAGGACAAAGAAGGCATTTTTCGTATAGGGGTCGCGGTGAGTGAATCACCAGTAGGCCCTTTCACTGCACAACCGGAACCCATCAATAACAGTTTTTCAATCGACCCGGCTGTTTTTAAGGATAGCGATGGCAGCTATTATATGTATTTCGGCGGTATATGGGGCGGACAATTACAACGTTGGCGTACCGGGCAATTTAAGGCCGAAGGAGCAGGTCCCTTTGCTCACCTGCCCGCGGATACGGAACCTGCGCTTTGTCCAAAAGTGGCCCGCCTGCGGGATGATCTGCTGGAGTTTGCTGAGCCGCCACGCGATTTGCAGATTCTGGATGAAAATGGTCGGCCTTTACTGGAGGGAGATAAGGACCGCCGCTTCTTTGAAGCAAGCTGGATGCATACCTACAAGGGAAAATATTATTTCTCTTACTCCACCGGCGATACCCATTTCATTTGTTATGCAATCGGTGAATCACCTTACGGTCCTTTTATCTATACCGGCAGAATTCTGGAACCGGTGATTGGCTGGACATCCCATCACTCCATCTGTGAGTTTAATGGAAAATGGTATCTTTTCTATCACGATAGCAGTTTAAGTGAGGGTGTTACTCATTTAAGATCAGTAAAGGTTACAGAACTGAATCATGATGAAAACGGTCGGATTCAAACTATAGACCCCTATTCAAAAAAAGGATTCCGGTTATGGTAAAACGATTAACAGGTTTATTTTTACTACTGGCAGCAAGTTGGCAAAGCCAGTCGCAAATACGGCTGCCGCAGCTACTTCGCGACAGTATGATATTGCAACGCGACCAGCCGGTGCGACTCTGGGGATGGGCATCTCCGCAGGAAAAGATAACAGTATCGTTTAACCGAAAAACAATTCGTACCCGTGCCGGATCAGATGGCAAATGGAAATTGGAACTACCTGCTACAAAAGCTGGCGGACCATATACCATTCAGTTCCAGGGAAAGAATAACATTACACTCAAAGATGTTTTATTTGGTGACGTATGGTTTTGTAGTGGCCAGAGCAATATGGTTCACCAGCTGAATATCCACGATGTTACCTATGCAGATGAAATAGCTACTGCTAACTTTCCGCAGATCCGACAATTCTGGATACCGACAGCAACGAGCCTCGAGGCACAAAAAGATGATATAACTGCAGGGCATTGGGCGCCTGCGGTGGGTGAAGCAGTGCGGCCCTTTTCCGCAGTGGCTTATTTTATGGCGAAAAAACTGCACCAGCAATATGGGGTTCCAATTGGAATAATAAATGCAAGTGTAGGTGGAACACCTATAGAAGCCTGGACGGGTGGACTGCAATCACCTCAGGCTAATGCAACTCCTGCCAGGCCTGACAATCCGGTTCAAAGACCAGCGCCACCTGTCGATAAAGGAATGAATGAACCGTTGAAATGGTATGAGCCTGCTTATGTTCCAAAAGGCTGGCGTTCCATTTTTGTTCCGGGATATTGGGAAGACCAGGGTATCAAAGATTTGAATGGGGTGGTTTGGTATCGCAAAGAAATCATAGTACCGGAAACCATGATCGGAAAACCTGGAAGATTGTTTCTCGGCCGGATCGTGGATATGGATGAAGTTTACATCAATGGGAAAAAAATTGGTCAAACAACCTATCTGTACCCGCAACGCAGGTATGCTATCCCCCAGGATGTATTACAGCCCGGAAAAAATCTGATTGTGGTTCGGGTAACCAACCACAATGGTAAAGGGGGCTTTGTACCGGATAAACCCTATTGTCTTTTTTCGGGTAAGGATACGGTTGAGTTAACCGGCAAATGGGAGTATAAAGTTGGAGCTGCATTTGAACCGGTGAGTTCTTTTTTTAGTGGAGGCGGTAATGACCAAAACAAACCATCTGCCTTATACAATGCCATGGTAGCGCCGGTCACATCCTATACGATCAAAGGTTTTTGTTGGTACCAGGGGGAGTCCAATGCAGGTCGGCCCATGGAGTATGCTGCATTGTCCCGCCAATTAATCAACCAATGGCGTAGTGCCTGGAATCTCGGCACCCTTCCTTTTTTATACGTTCAGTTACCTGGGTTCATGGAATACAATTACCTGCCTTCTGAAAGCAACTGGGCATTGATGCGGGAAGCACAGGCAAGTGTACTGGAGGTTCCCAATACAGCAATGGCGATAGCTATTGACCTGGGTGAATGGAACGATGTTCATCCGGATAACAAAAAAGAGGTAGGAGATCGACTGGCTCTGGCAGCAATGAAACTGGCCTATGGAGAGCAGATCGTTTATTCGGGACCGTTATATCGAAAAAACCGGGTTGAAGGCAATAAAATCATTGTGGAATTTGATCATGCAGGAGGTGGACTAATAACCAACGATGGTGAAGCACCCGGTAATTTCGCGATTGCAGGAGCTGATAAAAAATTCGTCTGGGCTTCTGCCCGTATTGAAGGCAATACCGTGGTGGTTTCAAGCGACCAGGTTCACAATCCCATGTATGTGCGATATGCCTGGGCCGACAACCCCACCCAAGCCAACCTTTACAACCTTGAAGGCCTCCCCGCCTCCCCCTTCCGAACTGACCGCTAACCTCAACCGACTGGCGCCACAGGTCGGCTGGGGAAAACCCCTAACTTAGGGCTCAAATCATTGAGTAATGCGCTGGAACCTGATCATCTGTCTTTCTTTACTTATTTACGCCTGTACCACACAACAGAATCAGCTTCCCAGTGCAACCATCCTGAAACAGGAAAACATCGTGATCAATCCGGTTTTTGCAAGTTGCCACGCTTCCACAATTGTGGATCTCCCGGGCAACCGACTGCTAGCCGCCTGGTTTGCAGGTCCGCATGAATCACATAAGGAAGTACTCATTTATACTGCTATCCATGAAAATGGCACCTGGAGCCAGCCGCAGCCCGTTGCTGATGGCATTATCAATGACACGCTGCGTTATCCAACCTGGAATCCTGTATTATTCCGCACCCAATCCGGTAAACTTGCGCTGTTTTATAAAGTAGGTCCCAACCCACGAGAATGGTGGGGCGAATACAAAATTTCCAATGATGAGGGCAAAACCTGGTCAGCAGCTGTCAAACTACCTGAAGGCATCCTGGGACCAATTAAGAACAAACCCATTCAACTTAAAGATGGATCTATTCTGCACCCATCAAGTACCGAAAGCCTGGACGAAAAAATCTGGCATATCCATCTTGAAAAATCTGACAGCAATTTCCAGAACTGGAGCCGCATCAATATCAATAACGATAGTTTCGGTGTAATCCAACCCAGTATCCTTACCTATCCTAACGGAGACCTGCAGTTGCTTTCCAGGAGCCGTCAGAATTACATCATACAAACCTGGTCTAAAGACAATGGTGCTACCTGGGGTCCCCTTACCAAAACCAGAATTCCCAATCCCAATGCAGGTTCAGATGCTGTAACGCTTCACAATGGCTGGCAATTACTCGTGTACAATCCGCTTCCGGCAGGTAAAGACTGGTGGAATGGCAGAAACAGGCTGAATGTGGCTGTGTCAAAAGACGGTAGCAGTTGGCAGGATATCCTTGAACTGGAAAATCATCCGGAAGGTGAATACAGTTATCCCGCGGTTATACAAGACCGTGATAATATTATTCATATAACCTATACGCACGACCGAAAAAACATCCGGTACGTTTCCCTGCAGGTACAATAAAAATACCCCCTTGCCTGCGCAAGAGGGCCGGGTCTCACCTTCTGGTATGTAGACCACTACTTATTTTACAAATAACGGAATTGTATTAGCACGCGCACTCGTCCCAGCTTAAGACAAGCAATTAGAAAAGAGTAAAAAATCAGGTTCATCACCGAATAAAAAACTGTTTTACTTCATCTCCTGCCTTAACCTGGTATAATCCTGTCGGAAGATCACTGACATATAATTTAGATTTACCGGCTTTACAATGTTTCTGCATCACCGCTTTACCATGCCTGGTAAAAATCGTTACTTCTGAATCTGCACTCATCTGAAGATTAAGGATGCCATTAATAACCGGATTAGGATAAATTTTCAATGGAATGGTTTCTTCAAATTCGATTTGTACCACCCGGCTAAACTGCGCCCTGCCAGTTTCATTGACCAGCACCACACGATAATAATTAGTACCCGTAACTGGTTCATTGTGCAGGTATTTATACGATTTAATCGTACCAGTCTGTCCACTTGCAGGCACAGACCCAATAAGTGTCCAGGCTTGACCGCCTACACTATGTTGTATAATAAATTCTTTGGAATTATACTCTGCAAATGTTTCCCAATTCAATGCAATCTGGTTCTTGTACTGATGGGCTGAAATTTGTTTCCAGTCATCAGGCACTTGCGCAAGGGAAACCTGCATCAGAATAATGGCTGTGAAGGTTAGCCAGGTAAAGATCCGGGTTGGTTTAGTCATATGGGATTATTGAACAGTGTACTAAAATATACCCGGGACCAAATACCTGCAATAGTAGAAACCCCTTATTTGCTAAAACCTTCCAAAATTCGAATTATTTCGACAAGCTATCGTAAGGCCCAAAGACTGCTTTTACCTTTGCTTCTTCCCGCTGGTCATCCAATATAATTACATAATACTGGCTCCCCCCAGGTAATACCCGAACCAGGATATGGCCTTGCTGGCTTTTATACGACCGGTCAATCAATGGACCAATAACATGCCGGTTGGCTTCCAGCATATTGGTGGCAAATAAATCCCGCGGACCATTGTATAAATACGGACTCACCATACGCACCAAAACCTCATGCCCGGGATGATCTGCCGACCAGCTCTGCCCGATCCAGACCCTTGGTTGCAATGTCTTCACCTGAAATTCATTGACCGCATCCCGGTTCCCATGATGATCCAGCGTTGCCACATCCACTTTCCCGGTCACCCTGGCCATGGGCGTTTCAACATCACGCCAGTGGTGATTTCCATAAAAGAGATTACCGGGATTGTCACCTCCGGTATAATACCGAAACCCGCCATATTCTATCAGGATTGCCAGACTCATGCTGTTCTCATCCGGCCAGGTGGCCGGCAATTGTGGATGCGCGGGAGGAAAATGATCCACAGCCAAACTGTCCTGCCCGCTCCAGATCAATCCATTAGCCTTTAGATTTCGTACTCTGAATTGAGGATAGGCCTCTCTGTTATACTGCAGGCGAACCTGGTTAACCGAACCTGCTTTTAAGGTGGCAGCGCCCATTCCGTTTTTAACGCCAAACTCCATAAAGCGCCAGTAATTTTCCATGGTTCTGCGATAGGGCGTATCATTTTTGCCCACCTGCTCCAGCCAGCGGTTTTTTGCTACCGGGTAATTATAATCCGGATAACCCCTATCCAGCAACATTTTCACCGGAATCAGACTGGCCACACCGGTAATGCCCGTGAGTCCGAATCCTCCCTTCTTATGCAAAGGCATTTCCGGATACCAGGCGCCAAAATGATCATCGTGAAAATGTGTGATCAATGCATAATCCAATACCGGTTTTGACTTAGGATGAAAACGCTTTATATAAGAAGCAATCCACTCATATGGCTTTTTGCTGTCGTTTGGCACAATCACACTGTTCCTGGGTGTGAAAACCCGACCGTCGTGAATATCCATCTCTCCCGCATCCAGCAATATGGTGGTGCCATCCGGTAATACATAAAATGCGGCGCTCCCTCTCCCTGTATTAACATGATGCAGATCCAGGTAACCTTCTTTCCAGGCAGGTAACTCAGCACCTGGTTGGGCAACCTGCGCCACCAAACCTTTCGTATAACATAACAAACCCAATAACAAGCAAAAAAACAACCGCATATAAGTAGTATTAAAGTTCAACGATCCTGCCCGTACGCACCGATTCGTCACACGCAAATGCAATGCGCAAACTATTCACCGCGTCTTCCATATGATCAGTCAAATCAAGGTCTTCCTGTATCGCTTTTAAGAAATAAGCCTGCTCGCGATTGCATAATTCCTGGTGATCCGGTTCATCTTCCAGGTCCACCCATTTATCTTCTTTCACAAAACGGCCATCTGCGGTCAGATCTGCTGAATGTATACGGATGGATTCGGTTTTAGTATGCGAGGATACATCATCCGACTGACCTTCCGCACTGGCTGTTTTCGCCACAATTGATACGGAACCTTTGGGGCCGATCACATCTTTTACAAAAAAAGCAGTCTCACTGATCATTGGTCCCCACCCTGCTTCGTACCAGCCAACCGATCCATCTTCAAACCGGATCTGCAACTGACCATAATTGTAATTGTTTTCCGGAATTTCATTTGTCAAACGGGCACCTATAGCCGAAACCTGTACTGGTTTGGACCGGGTCATCTGGCACATCACATCTATGTAATGAACCCCGCAATCCACAATCGGACTCAGACTTTTCATCAGGTTGCGGTGCACCTGCCACATCAGGCCATGACTCTGCTGGTTCAGGTTCATGCGCATTACCAGGGGTTTACCTAAATGCTGTGCCTGTTCAATAAAATAGATCCAGCTGGGATGATGACGTAATATGTAACCTACTACGAGTTTTTTATTTAACTCTTTAGCCTTCGCTACCACTCGCTCTGCTCCGACCACAGTATCCGCAACCGGTTTTTCCAGGAATACATGCGCTCCAGCTTCCATTGCCTGAATAGCATATTCTTCATGCGTATCAGGATATGTTGAGATACAAACGGCATCGGGTTTTGTTACTGCCAGCGCTTCTGTATAGGAATCAAAAAGCGCATACTCCCCCCCAAGTTTTTCATTCAGGCGTTTTTTACTGTCGCCCCGCGATACAATTCCCACTATCTCAAAACCATCCAGTAGCTGGTAGGCTACTGCATGGGATGCTCCCATATTACCGCAACCCACTACCAATACCCTAATATTGTTCCCGTTCATATTACAAGTTCATTTTTTTTAACTCTTCTACTGCATAATTGGCAGCTCTGGCCGTCAATGCCATAAAGGTGAGTGATGGATTCTGTGTGCCTGTGGATGTCATACAGGCGCCATCTGTTACAAACACATTTTTACAGGCATGCAGCTGATTCCATTTATTCAGCAGGGAGGTTTTCGGATCATGCCCCATTCTTACGCCTCCCATCTCGTGAATATCCAATCCCGGTGCCTGTTTGGTATCTGTTTTTGTAATCGATTTCACTCCTGCTTTATCCAGCATTTCCTGTCCCTGTTCAAAGAAATCATTCAGGATCTTCAGGTCATTCTCATCATAATCTACATTTATGGATAACTGTGGAATGCCCCAGGCATCCACCTTATTTTTATCCAGGCTAACGCTATTGGATTCCTTCGGTATCGTTTCTCCCTGCATCATCATAAACACACTCCAGCCGCCAGGATCTGTGAGTGATTCTTTTAATGCTGCACCGATTTCTTCTCCTCCTCTACCCCAACCCGGACGATAGGCACTATAGAACGTCATATACCCACGCTGGAAATCCATCTCCTGCTTGTGAACATTCCGGAAATTCGGCATCATCACAGCACAGGGTCTTCTGCCTTTATAATACTTATCTTCATAGCCTTCTACTTTTCCATTCAGTATGCCCCGGTAATTATGAAATGCCACATGGGTTCCGAGTAATCCATTATCATTTCCCAATCCGTTGGGAAAACGGGAGGAGATAGAATTCAGCAGGATCAGGTTCGTATTCATGGTTGCGGCATTCACAAAAATAATCTTCGCCTCAAACTCATGTTGCTCTTTGGTGATACTGTCAATTACCAGCACACCACGTGCTTTTTGTGATTTATCATCATACAAAATGGAATGCACTACCGAATTCGGTCGCAGTTCCAGGTTTCCTGTTTTTGCTGCCCAGGGAATCGTAGAAGAATTTGAACTGAAATATCCGCCAAAGGGGCAACCTCTTTCACATAAACTCCGGGCCTGGCATTTGCCCCTGCCCTGCTCCAGGTGAATCGGTTGTGGTTCGGTAAGGTGAGCGCAGCGACCAATAACAGGAAACCGGTCGGTATAACTGGAACGGATAGCCGAAGCAATATCTTTCTCAACACAGTTCATTTCCCAGGGTGGCAGAAATTCGCCATCCGGCAGGGTTTCCAAACCGTCTTTGTTTCCACTGATACCGGCAAATCGTTCTACATGACTGTACCAGGGAGCTATATCTTCATAGCGGATCGGCCAGTCGGTGGCAAAGCCATCCCTTGCGGGCCCTTCAAAATCAAATTTGCTCCAGCGCTGGGTTTGCCGTGCCCATAACAGCGATTTACCACCAACCTGGTATCCCCGTATCCAGTCGAATGGTTTTTCCTGCTGGTACGGATGCTCTTTATCCTTCACAAAAAAATGTTCGGAACTTTCACTTAAAGCGTAACATTTGCTGGAAACAGGATTTTCTTTTAAAAATTCCAATGGCATTTTATTCCGGTGCGGAAACTCCCAGGGATGCATAGTTGCAGTAGGATAATCCTTCAGATGTTTCACATCCCGCCCTCTTTCCAGCAGCAAAACTTTTAATCCCTTTTCACAAAGTTCCTTTGCGGCCCAGCCACCACTGATGCCCGAACCTATAACAATTGCGTCGTATTTACCTGCCATGCGATAAATATACGAACCCTCCGATTAATCAGCAGGAAGCAATAAATTGCCGGAAATTGGTGCTGTATGCCTACGAATATCAAATGTCCGAACTGTGCGCATGAATTCCCCCTGGAGGAAGCGTTGAATGATGAACTGAAGGAAGCGATAGAAAAGGAGAAACAGGAGCTCCGGGAAAAAATGCTGGAATACCGCAAGCAGAAAGAGGATGAACTCCGTAAGAAGGACGAAGCGTTTGAGCAGTTCCGTCGTCAGCAGGAATTGGCATACCGTCAGCAACTCGACCAGGAACTAAAAAAGCAGAACCAGCAACTCGAAGCCAGCATCCGTCAGCAACTCCATACCGATTATGAAAACCAGCTTATACTGCTGAAGGATGCCAATCGGGATAATGAGGAAAAACTAAAAGCCGCCCGCCAGAAAGAACTGGATTTTCTGCGTAAAGAACAGGAGTTAAAAACCAGGGAAGAAGAACTTGAAATCAGCCTCCAGCGAAAGTTACAGGAAGAAAGAGGCCGGCTCTCGGAAGAGTTGCGAAAAATCGAGGAACAGAAGATTGCGGCCAAAGAATCCGAATTCAACCTGCGGTTGAAAGAATTGGAAAAACAGCTGGAAGATCAGAAAAAACTGGCGGATGAAATGAGACGCAAAGCAGAACAGGGGAGCATGCAATTGCAGGGAGAGGTCCAGGAACTGGCGCTGGAGGAAATGCTGAAGAGCAGTTTCCCCTTTGACCTGGTGACGGAAGTTGGGAAAGGTGTTCGGGGAGCAGATTGCATTCAAACTGTACGCAACCAGTTCGGACAGGAATGTGGAAAGATTATTTATGAGAGTAAACGAACCAAGGGGTTTACCCGCGAATGGATAGAAAAACTAAAGGCTGATATGCGTAGCCAGGGAGCTGATCTCGCCATACTGGTCACCCAGACAATGCCCGACGACATGGATCAGTTCGGAGAAAAGAACGGGATTTGGATCTGTACCTTCACCGAAGTAAAGCCCCTGGCTCAGGTACTTCGCGAAAGTCTCATCAAGGTATTCAATGCCGTACGCAGCCAGGAAAACAAGGGCGATAAAATGCACATGCTCTATGATTACCTAACCAGTAATGAATTCTCGGAACAATGGAAAGCGATCCGCGAAGGTTTTATGAGCATGAAACTTTCTATTCAGAAAGAGCGGGATGCCATGGAGAAATTATGGAAAGCGCGGGAAAAACAACTTGAAAAAGTATTACTGAATGCCGCCCATATCCGGGGAAGTATCGAAGGAATTGCAGGCTCCGATAATATCAGCCTGCAACTCCTTGATGATGAGGAAGACCCGACAGGGCTGCTCGAATAATCCACCCTGACGAAACGAAGTGAATCTTATTTCGCATTTTTTTTCACGTATACACCCAATGCTTTACCTGCATCTGCATACGCTTCGCCAATGCGCAGGCCGGTATCGAAATCAAAACCCCCAAACGTACGGCCCAGTGCCTTGTCAACTTTAATGCGCGCCAGTTCGTTGCTTCGATTAGCTGTTTCAACGATGGTTACCACCAGGTAAATATTGGCGTTACCTCTTGAAATACCGATATTATACCCAGGCTCGGTGGAAACAGTCTTTACAACCATGGTATATTTTGCAGATGGCGCACTACCCGAAGCAATACCACTTTCACTACCAAATAATTCATTGAACTTGGGCTGAAACCGGCTCTCCCGGTCTGCCACCCAGGACTTGGCCCAGTTATCACCTCTGCCAGGTTCTTTTTTATTATAATCTTCTGTTTTTTTGGCCACATACTCAGCTTCGGTCTTGAATTTTCCAACCGACATACCATCATAAACAAACTCGGTGTTGATTTCTTTTTCGCTGGCTAATGCTGAAAGAGTGCCGGATTCCAGCTTAATCCGCTGAGCAGACGCCGTGAAGGAACTTATGGTGATTGCAACCACCACCAAACCTGAACTGATAAAATTTTTCATGTAGAAGGGTTTATACGTAGTTATGCTATCTGAGCGCTTCCGATACCATTCCGTTGTATCCCTTGAAAAAAAAATTTTAAGCACCTCATGTCACCTGGCATCCACCAATATGAACCCATGAATAAAATCAGGTCACCAGGTAGGCCATCACCAGGGGTTCAAATATTTTGGCTTCCAGCTGCACTGACAATGGCTCACCCAGGTTAAACTGAAACGGAATCTCCATCCATTCATTGGATTTATATTTTAGCGGACCACTTAGCTGCATATGGGTTTTGAAATCCAGCCCTCCCAATCCATGCCACTTGTAGACCGCCTCTTTTGCACTCCAGATCACGGTCGTCATTTCCAGTTGCAACTGATCAAAGAGCTCCCATTGTGCCAGGTAAGCCTTCTCCTCTTCGGATAAAAACTTGGGTGATATCCGCTCGATCCGTGATGTTACCAGTTCAATATCAATACCCACCCGGTTCGTACTGCTGGCTATCGCTGCTGCATAATTGCCGCAATGTGAAATCGAAAAATGATACTTTTCACCTGGCAGATAGGGTTTCCGCGTATCCGCCACCTGTATCTCCTTCAGGGGAAAATCATCAAATAATACGGGTAATAAATACCTCCCCGCCAGGTGTTGCAACCGTTTGTATGGATGCGTTACATCCTGGTGCAGCGGCACCCTGGACAGAAAAAACTCCTCCGGTTCCTCAATGCGCCAAATCGCGAGTCGGGTTGTTTGGTTGATATTATGTTGATAAAATAAGGCCAAGGTTGAAATTAAGACACTAACATTGCAGCGGTACTTTAACAATACCACAGAACAAATATAAATTAAGCCAAGCACATGATTTTGTCGGATACGCGCATACTGGAAGAAATCGAAAAAGGCAGCATTAAAATTGAGCCCTATAACCGCGAATGCCTCGGAAGCAATTCCTATGATGTTCACCTGGGCAAATGGCTCGCCACCTACAAGGAACATATCCTGGACGCCAAAAAACATAACCAGATTGAATATTTTGAAATCCCGGAAGAAGGATTCGTTTTATACCCGCATATTTTTTATCTCGGTGTAACCGATGAATATACCGAAACACATGCCCATGTTCCGTTCCTGGAAGGAAAATCCTCTACCGGTCGGCTTGGTATTGATATTCATGCCACAGCAGGAAAGGGTGATGTAGGTTTCTGCGGCAACTGGACACTCGAAATTTCAGTGAAACAACCTGTAAAAGTATACAAGGGAATGCCGATTGGCCAATTGATCTATTTCCCGGTAGAGGGACCCATTGAAGTAGCTTATAACCAGAAGAAAAATGCGAAATACAGCGGTCAGCCAGACAAGCCTATCGAGAGCATGATGTGGAAGAATAAATTTTAGTTCAAAGTCGTTCCCACCCGTATTTTCTGCCATAGGCGATCACCAGGGCCACTACCTGGTTATAACTCAATAACCCGGAGGGCTGCTGATTGGCTCGTAAATACTGGCCATACATGGTTCTCACCAGGGGCTCCAGCAATCCCACATGCTCCTGGTTGAATTTTCGCAAAGCATTGATATCTTTCTTACTGCCGGCAGTTAACTGCTGTATGCGTTGCCTGGCAAGTGCGGAATCCCGAAGATTCAAATCGCGTATCGCATAGAGGTAGAGATCAAAATAGGCAGAATATCGGAATGCCGGACTTCCACTTTTACTGGCCGTCAGAAACCCAGCCATATTGGCTTCATTTTCCCTCGCATATCCAAGCTGGTGGCCGATTTCATGACAGGTAGTAAACGGCTGAACAAAAACCGGAACGGTCGTATTCACCTGCGCCTCTCCCGTAAAAGGATTGTAATAACCTGTAAATCCGAGGTAATTACCCAGGTAACTGTAAAGTGATGGTTTTACGCTTTGACCCCCATATTTTAAAAAGAGCGCACGCTTGCCGGGTTGTTGATACGCACTGAATGCCTTTTTAAAGAGGGTTCTTTTATGCTGTAATGGTTGCCTTTCCGGGAGCGAAATGGTACGGTTGTCTTCCATCCGCTTTGATAAAAGCTGAACCAGGCTGTCGAGCTCGGCAGTGCTATATTGGCCTGGCCGGATGCCCGCCTGACGGGCAATGCCAACCCTGTTGTAATTTAATCCCCATAACAAATTAAAAAGTATATAAATCCATAACCAGACCTGCATTACTTTCACACCAACCCGAAGTAACCAGTTCAGATCAATCCGTTTTTGTAAAACTGCGCGGATAAATTTCACCAGCGCATATACCAGGGCGATAGTTGCTGCAGCGTAAAGCAGGTCGCCAAAACTGAACGGCATCCATCCAAATAAAAATCGTTGCACCCGGGAGATTACCGGGTAGACCCCGGTGGAATAATATTTTTCCACCCATTCAGGAAAAATTGACGCCAGCTTAATGAATAAAGCAGTGCCTGCCAGAATGTATAAACCCGTATACCGGTATCTTTGCCCCGTTCTTTCCTGCATGTTGTTACAACTATTCGCAATAATAGAATGTTCAATGCAAAAAGAAAATTCAAAAATGCCTGCCATGAATATCGAAAAGAACCGGAATGAAGATGCGATGAAGCTTTTGCTTAGTGATCTTAAAAAACGCCGCGAAAAGATTTTTGCTGGCGGTGGCAAAAAATCAATTGAAAAACAGCACGAAAAAAATAAGTGGACTCCCAGGGAACGTATTGATTACCTGATTGATAAGGGGTCTGAATGGCTGGAAATCGGAAGCTTTGCCGGATATGGGATGTACGAAGAACAGGGGGGCTGTCCGGCTGGTGGAACAGTTGCAGGCATTGGTTATGTTAGCGGCAGGCAGTGTGTAATTCTCGCCAATGACCAGACAGTGAAAGCCGGAGCCTGGTTTCCCATCACCGGCAAGAAAAACCTCCGTTTGCAGGAAATCGCGATGGAAAATCACCTGCCGGTTATCTACCTGGTAGATAGTGCCGGTGTATTCCTGCCGATGCAGGATGAGATCTTCCCCGACAAAGAACATTTTGGCAGGATCTTCCGCAACAACGCCCGTATGAGCGCGATGGGTATTACACAGATCGCGGCAGTTATGGGGCCCTGTGTGGCAGGAGGCGCCTATCTGCCCATTATGAGCGATGAAACACTGATGGTGGAAGGCAATGGCTCTATTTTTCTGGCCGGCCCCTACCTGGTAAAAGCTGCTATTGGTGAAGATATCGATGCTGAAACACTGGGAGGCGCAGAAACGCATAATGCGATTTCCGGCATCGCGGATTATAAATTTCCAACGGAAAAAGAATGCCTGGACCATGTAAAAAAAATCATGAGTAAACTGGCGGAACCGCAGACTGCCGGTTTCAACCGAACCAACCCAATACCTCCGAAAAAAGCACCCGAAGAAATCTATAGCATTCTATCAGAGAATAACAGTAAGCCTTATGATATGAGGGATCTAATCACAGCTATTGTTGATGACTCCGAGTTTGAAGAGTACAAAGCGGAATATGGAAAAACCATCCTCTGTGGTTATGCGCGCATTGAAGGATGGGCGGTTGGTATCGTTGCCAACCAGCGCCTGATCGTAAAAAGTAAAAGAGGTGAAATGCAAATGGGCGGTGTGATCTATAACGACAGCGCAGACAAAGCGGCGCGCTTCATTATGAACTGTAATCAGAAAAAAATCCCGCTTGTCTTTTTGCAGGATGTTACGGGCTTTATGGTGGGCAGCCGAAGTGAACATGCGGGCATCATAAAAGACGGAGCCAAACTCGTTAATGCAGTGGCCAATTCGGTAGTTCCCAAGATCACGATCGTTGTTGGGAATTCTTATGGAGCCGGTAATTATGCCATGTGCGGAAAAGCTTATGACCCCCGTTTCATTTATGCATGGCCTACCGCCAGGATCGCGGTTATGGGCGGCGACCAGGCGGCGAAAACCCTGATGCAGATCCAGGTAGCTTCCATGAAAGCAAAAGGGGAAGAAATTACACCCGAACAGGAACAACAGGTGTTACAATCCATCAAACAGAAATACGACGAACAAACAACACCTTACTATGCGGCCTCCCGGTTATGGGTAGACGAAATTATTGATCCCTTGCAGACTCGTCGGGTAATTGCCAGTGGTATCGAAGCCGCCAATCATAATCCGGAAATGCCCGTGTTTAAAACGGGAGTGATACAAACATGAAACGTGAAAGGTGAAAAGTGAAAGGTGAAAAAAAAGCACCCTTTCCACTTTCACTTCTCACATCTCACGTCTCACATCTCACCTTTCACCTTTCACCTTTCACCTTTCACTTCCTCATGTCCGAACTCATCATCTATACAGACGGCGCCAGCCGCGGAAATCCCGGTCCGGGTGGCTATGGTACCATACTTAAATGGGGTACCAAAGAAAAAGAATTGTCCAAAGGTTATCGCAAAACCACCAATAATCGCATGGAATTAATGGCGGTTATTGCAGGGCTCGAAGCACTCACTAAAACCGGGTTAAAGATCACGATCTACAGCGATAGTCAATACGTAGTGAAAGCCGTGGAAGAAGGCTGGCTGAAAAAATGGATCGCCACCGATTTCAAGGGAGGTAAAAAAAACCGGGATCTCTGGACAAAATTTCATGAACTGTCCAAACAGCACCATATCCGCTTCAAATGGGTAAAAGGGCATGCTGATAACCCCCATAACAATCGTTGTGATGTACTGGCCACCACCGCGGCAGACGGAAAACACCTGCTGATAGATACCGCCTACGAAGCTGAAAATGCCTAAGGCTATCCGAATCCTGTCTCCTGCTTTCCAATGCAGGAAATATTGGATATTTGATACATGACCGAAACCAAACCGCCTGCTGATATCCGGATCATGTCTCTTCCGGATTCAGTTCCTCCCCCAATGGGACTCATTCTGTTGGCTGATCCCAACCAGGAACAGGTTGCTGAATACCTGCGCTATTGCCTTATCCTGGTTGCAATTCACAGCGACCTGACTGTTGGAGTACTGGCCTTATCTCCGGAAGGCAAAACCAGGGCAGAGATAAAAGTACTGGCTGTTGCTCCTGGTTACAGGCGAAAAGGCATCGGAAAATTATTATTAAAGGAAGCCAGTGAAAGAGCACGACGACTCGGTTTTACGGAATTGCAGGTTTGTACCGGGAATTCCAGCATCAAGCCATTCCAGTTGTACCAGCAGGCAGGCTTCGAACTCACAGACGTCAGGTGGAATTATTTTACTCACCATTATCCACAACCGATAGTGGAAGAAGGTATTGTTTGTAAACATCAACTGCTCCTGACTAAATCATTATAACACCTGGCCAGATGCTAACGAATACATTACTGTACCTGCGACAGCGTTCCAGCTTAAGCATCGGGTACCTTTTTGCAGTTTCGAGTATTTTACTTGGTATTTGGGTGGCAGCCATTCCACAGGTAAAACAAAGACTGAATCTAACCGATGCCACACTCGGACTCACCCTCTTACTTGCGCCGTTAGGAGCACTTACCGGAGTGGCTCTCGCTCCCTGGTTTTTTAAACGGGTTGCAGTAGGAAACTGGATGTTTTATGGTAGTCTCTTTTATTGCGCGGCCTTCATCCTGCAGGTAACTGCTCCAGGTATTCCTGTTTTGATGGTTGCATTATTTTTAACCGGACTTACCGGTTTTCTAAATGGCGTATCTACCAATGCAATGGTGGACCAGCTGGAACAAAAACTGAATCGCCGCCTGATGAGCACTTCGCACGGCATGTATAGTTTAGGTGGGGGTATTAGTGCAGGACTTGCCTCATTTTTTTATTGGCTCCAGCTATCGGCCGTTTGGCAGATAGGGATCGTGGCAATGGCGCTTGCCACCGGACTGGTGCTGCTACGCAACGATTTGTTATCACATAAGGTGGAAATCACCTCCGACAGTCGTTTTAAATTGCCCTCCGGAGGGGTTGTCGGCCTCTCTTTTATCTGCTTTGTCACCTTTATGGGAGAAGGTTGTGTGGCCGACTGGAGTGCCCTCTATCTGCGTGAATCGCTGAATGGAACCAAAGCGATCGCAGGGATAGGTTTCGCAGGTTTCTCCATTGCCATGGCTCTTGGACGCTTTAACGGTGATACCCTGATTCCGAAAATCGGTAACAAAAAAGTGGTAATCACTGGTTGCCTGCTGGCTGCAACAGGATATCTGCTGGCAGTCAGTTTCGCTTCCATCCCACTTGCAATAGCTGGGTTTACCCTGGTGGGACTCGGATTTTCCTGTGTAGTGCCTGTACTGTTCAGTACCGCCACCAAGGTACCGGGAGTAAGCGCAGTTAGCGGAATATCTGCCGTTGCAACCGGTGGATTAATGGGATTTTTGGCAGGTCCTTCCTTAATTGGAATCATCTCTGAAAAATTCTCCATGGCAATCGGCCTTAGCGTAATCTTCATCCTTGCAGTACTGGCTGCTGTAACTGCCTGGAAGAATCGGTATCTTCAAAATAAAACGATCGCCTCACCACAGGTGAATTATCCTGACCAACTATTGTAAGATTTCAACCATGGAACCAATATTCATTTCTCCAGAAGACTTGCTTCTTCCAACCATAGCACAAGCCATTCGGCCAGGAGATTTAATGGATCAATATCCGGATGCTATAAACATACAGGGAAATCCTGCACTTATCGCAAACGTGTTGATCCTGGTTGCGGTGATGGCCTGATTATTATTATTAAAACAGCTAATTATATGAATACCCGGAACCTTGCTTTTCTTTTAGGACTCACTATTGGCTTTCCAATTTATCTGTTCGCTCAAAACAACACTGAAAATGAGCTTCGAACCTATCTCACGGGTGATTCTTCAGATGTGCATACTAAAACCCAGCCCGGCTTGTTACTTGCAGGTGGCAGCACAGATGTCAGTACAGCCATGCGCTGGTTACTTGAACGTTCAGGAGGTGGAGATGTGGTAGTGATCCGCTCCTCCGGTGCAGATGGTTACAACCAGTATCTCTTTGACCTGGCAAAAGTCAACTCTGTGGAAACGATCCTGATCAATAGTCGCAACAAAGCTCTCCTGCCCATTGTGGCAGAAAAAATCCGAAAAGCAGAACTCCTCTTTATTGCCGGTGGCGATCAATGGAACTATACCCGCTTCTGGAAAGACTCTCCCGTTGAAGACGCAATCAATTTTCTTATTAATGAAAAAAAAGTTCCGGTTGGGGGAACCAGTGCCGGTTGTGCCATCCTGGGAGACTATTATTTTTCCGCTGAATATGGCACTATTCAATCTGAAACTGCGCTTGAAAGTCCTTACCATATTGCCAATGCGATTGGGCGAAAAGATTTTATCACAGCCCCTTTTTTGAGTAACACCATTACTGATTCGCATTACAGTCAGCGCAACAGGCTGGGACGGCATATCAGCTGGCTGGCAAGACTGCTGAAAGAAGAGAACATTAAAAAAGTTCGCGGAATAGGAGTTGATGAAAAAACAGCGGTCGCTATTGATGAAACTGGATGGGCCACGGTTTTTGGTAGCAATGAAGCCTGGTTTATCTGGAATGAAGTTAAAAAACCAGGGGTATGTGAGCCCGGAGAGCCGCTGAACTGGTCTCCCTCCACAGCTCCTGTCAGCGCTTACGTTATTAAAGGTTCAGAAGTAGGAAACGGACGTTTCAACCTGAATAACTGGAAACAGATGGAAGGTGGAAAAACTAACCACTTAAAAGTTGTTCAGGGAAAACTGGAATAAAAAATTTCGCCTTAAGCGAGCTCAACTTTTTTAGTTCCGTACAGCAGGTAATATCCACCGAAAAGGATCACGCTGAAAAACAAAGTTGAGTAAATGCTTACCGGGTAAAATGGCAGACCGTCTGTATAAGTCGCCATCAATCCGGCAAATGTTTTCGGATGTCCCCATCCACCGCCAAATACCCAAACACCAAAATTGGAAAGCAGGAAATATACGGTGGGTGCAGCCAGGGATGCAAGCCCAACCTGCAACACGTTAATCTTCCTGATATAAAAGCCGATTACTGTCATCAGCGCGAACAGAACATAATTCATCACCTGCCCGCTATAAAACCCCTGCGTGGTGGTAATACCCGCTTTGTACAGCCCTTGATACAGAAGATCACTGAGGAACATAGAGAAGATTGGTAACGCAAATGCCCACTTCCTATCCTTGATCAACGCACCCCCAAAAATGGCCATGGCCAACTGAGGAGCAAATCCAAATGGGCGGGACGGGATTACGCGGTATACGGCAGCAACCACTATCAGTAGTACAAATGATACTATTAGGGATTTATTCAGTTTCATATTCAAATGCTCGAAGGTTCAGGCACAAAAATAGGGGATTTTCACTTGGCAGCGGCAGGTACTGTAGCCCGAAAAGCCTGGCATCCCCCGGCTGTGGAAATCTTAACGGTAGCTCCGGCGGTAAGTAATACGGATTCTCCCCTGGACTGTGTCAGTTTAAAACCGGTACCGGTTTCAGTTATATCCAGCGTTCCTTCCATTACCAATAAAATATCTGTCGTTGCCGTATGTAGTTCTAACGCTGCTTTAGCGGGCAGTTCCAGCAAATGCAGTTCAAAATCCTCAGCCGGTGTCACAAAAGCCTTTTCAAAAGGCTGGACATCCGTCGCTGGTAGTAATTGAGGTATACAGGGTACAAATCGAACATGTTTCATTAATTCCGGAACATCGACATGCTTCGGAGTCAGTCCGCCTCTCAACACATTATCGGAATTGGCCATAATTTCCACATTCTGTCCTTCCAGGTAAGCATGCAGTACACCCGCATCCTGAAATATCGCCTGGCCTTTTTTCATTTCTACCAGGTTGAGCAGGTAGATACTGAAAATCCCACGATCGATCCGTCCCGGAGAATTATAGGTAATGGCGGCCCTGGCAGCCCAAAAATCCGGGTTGGATTTCAGCAATCTTCCAGCTTCATATTCCGGAAGGATACGGTCCAGTAAGGGTAGCAATCTTGCTCCAACTTCTTCATCCTGCATCTCCATGACAGTACGATATAGTTTCGCATACTCACCCTCTTCAAAAACTTCCAATAAAAATTGCAGTTCCGCACGTTCGGCCAACACTTCTTTTAATGATCCGGGCTCCCTGAATCCATGCAATAACCAAAACTCACTCAATGTAAAAGCAAGTTCCGGTTTGTGATTATCATCCTTATAATTGCGATTGGAGGCGGACAAGGCAACACCAGCTGCGTTTTCAGCAGCATACCCTTCTACTGCACTTTGCCTGGTTGGATGTACCTGGATACTCAGCATATCTTTCACATCCAATACTTTCAACAAATATGGGAGTCGTCCGAACTTTGACTGAACAGCTGCACCAAGCAATTGAGGATGCTGTTGGAGAAGCGCATCCAGCTTAACTTCACCATTCACGATGGAGGGCGCCTGAACATGGGCTCCGAGCCAATATTCTGCTGAGGGTTGTCCCGCTTTTACCTCCCGTGACAACAGGGTTGGGATATACGTAAAACCACCCCATTGATACGGCTGAATGGTTCCTTCCAGATCAAATAACTTATTTTGAATATCCATAGCGCGCCGAAATTAGGATAAAAATAAGGGAGTGAAACGGGCAAATCTGCATACAGGACAATTAGGAGAACAGGAAGCGCTTAAATTTCTTGAAAATTTAGGCCATCAAATCCTGCATCGCAACTGGAAATACCGCCGAAAGGAAATTGATATCATATCCTGTTGTAACCAGGTATTACATTTCACGGAAGTAAAAACGCGCACGGGAGAAGGATTTGGTTTTCCCGAAGCCGCAGTAGATGCCAAAAAAATTCAGCACATACAAACGGTGGCAGCCGCTTACCTGGAAATTTATCCGCAATGGAAACGTGTCAGTTTTGATATCCTTGCAGTTCAACTTTCTAATGGGCTGGCAGAAATGCTGCACTTTACCGACCTATCCTAAACAGCCCGACTAATCTGCACCAGTGATAAGGCAGCCTTCAATTTTTCCACCATTTTAAATGTAGCCGGACAATATTCTATATTCTGTTTGTGCACATGCATATAGTCAATCGCTTTCTTTTTACTTAGGTGTGGAAAACCGGCGCAGTCTGCTGGTCGTACTTCATAAATACTGCACATATTGGTTTTTAGATCCAGGAACTGGCAAGGCTGTTTAACATTCATCCAGTCCTTATCTTTTTTATCGAAGTAGAGCCACTTTTCCTTGAATGCATCTACGGTCATATTAAGATGAGCGGAAATCCGGATCAAATCCTGCCTGGTAAAAGTGGGACTCATTTTCTTACAGCAGTTGGCGCAGGTAAGGCAATCAACTTCCGACCAAACTTCCTGTTCAATAACAGGAGTCATCTTATCTATTCCCCGCGGACGTTCATTTTCCAATTTGGTTAAAAATCGCTTCAGCGTACGTTTTCTTTCAACTACCTGCTTTTTAAACTGCCGCAGGTTAACAGCACGGGGATTAGTCGCCTCCATTCGGTCACTTGTTTATGAAATCGCAATATAAAGGATTCAATGCGTTAATTTGCTTCCTTTACCGGAACAAATTATCATGTGGGTATCTTATAAGAAAGGATTCAAAGCATGGCTTCGATTGGAAAAATCGCTGGCTGACCATTCGGTAGCTGCTTACCTGCACGACCTTGAGTTATTGTTACAGTACCTTGAAATCTCTGGAACAGCTCTTCCTCCTGATCAAATTACTCCCGAACAATTGCAGGCCTTTCTCCGCTGGATTGCTGAACTGGGAATGAGCCAACGCTCTCAGGCAAGGATCCTGTCCGGACTCAAAAGTTTTTATACCTATTGCCTGGTGGAAAAAATCACCAATACCGATCCAACTGCCTTGCTTGAAGCACCAAAACTGCAACGCAAACTACCCGACACATTGAGCTATGAAGAAATCGAAGCGATCATTGCAGCCATTGATCTCAGCAAGCCGGAAGGAGAACGTAATAAAGCTATTCTTGAAACCATGTATAGTTGTGGACTTCGGGTGAGCGAGATCGTTGGTCTTCAAATTTCCTGCCTGTATCTTGATAGCGGGTTTATCAGGGTTATTGGAAAAGGAAATAAAGAAAGGCTGGTGCCAATCGGGGAAAAAGCGGTCCGGCAGCTCTGTATTTACCTGGAGCAGGTTCGTAAACACCAGCCAATTAAACCAGGCGCGGAAGACATAGTCTTTCTGAACCGTCGTGGACAACCACTGAGCAGGGTGATGATTTTTCTGGTGATCAAAGAGCTTGCGAAAAAAGCCGGTATTCAAAAATCCATTTCCCCCCATACCTTCCGGCACTCATTCGCCACCCACCTGGTGGAAGGGGGGGCAGATCTTCGGGCTGTGCAGGAAATGCTGGGCCACGAAAGTATCACTACAACTGAAATCTATACCCATCTTGACCGCGAATTTCTACGACGCACCCTTCACGAATTTCATCCGGCTTTCCGTTCGTCCATTTGATCGCAAACAATTAGCTTCGTAGCCCGTTATATTTGTCATTCAAAATCAGCTCATCATGAAAAAAATCATTCTTACGCTGTCAGTAGCGTTTTGCCTCTTGTCAGGTGCACAGGCACAGCTCAAGACACCTCAACCCAGTCCGGCAGCCCATATAAAACAGGAGTTCGCCTTATCCAACGTTGAATTATCTTATTCCCGTCCTGCTATGCGTAACCGTGCCATCTTCGGCGATCTGGTTCCCTACGGAAAAGTTTGGCGTACTGGTGCCAACGCCGCAACCACCATTACCTTTGGTGATGATGTGGAATTCGGTGGCAAACCTGTTCCTGCAGGCAAATACGGATTACTGACCATTCCTGGCGCTAGTGAGTGGGTGGTAATTCTCACCAGGCAACTGGATGTGACCAGTCCTGCCGCTTATAAGCAAGACCAGGATGTGGTACGTGTAACTGTTCGTCCGGAGTCACTGCCTTTTAGTCTCGAAACCTTTATGATTGGTTTTGATAACATTCAGCCTACTTCCATGAATATGGACATCGTATGGGACAGAACGGTTGTGAGTGTTCCTATCAAGGCTAATATCGATGCCAAAGTGATGGCACAGATACAGGAACTGGAGAAAACTGATAAATTCCCCTATTTTCAGGCTGCCATGTACTATATGGAAAATGGCAAAGACATGAATAAAGCACTGGGATGGCTTACGAAAGCAACTGAGCAAAATCCGAATGCTTTCTGGGTACACCATCAACGTGCAAATTGCCTGGCTAAACTGGGTAAAAAAGCAGATGCTATCGCTGCCGCCAATAAATCAATGGAATTGGCCAAAGCTGCGAAGAACGATGATTACGTAGTGCTCAACCAAAAACTACTGGCTACTTTGAAATAAAGGTTGCCTAATAAAAATGAAAGACCTGCAATTGCGGGTCTTTCTTTTTTCACGTCTCACATCTCACGTCTCTCTTGTTATTAACCGTCCAGGATTAATCTATTTTGCGAAACACCTGTGGGCAGCCCATACAACTGAGGTAAGGCCTGAATCCATTTGGTTCCACTTTGAAGGAGTATTTTCCATCCAGCCAATCAAATTTTCCACGGGAAAAGTTTTCTAATCCCGTTTCCCGCATATTCAGTGGACGGGTTAATAAGGTTCCATCGCCCAGGCGAACTTCATACTGATTTGTCAGCAAATCGAAACTGGTTGAATTGTGCCGGATCGTGCGATAGGTCAGTGAGTTATCCAGCAAAACCACCATCCCATCTTTTTTATAAAATACCAGCGTATCTGCAGTATGATTGATATCCACCCAGCTACCCAGTAATTCCCGGCCGGAGCTGAGATTTTCTTTTCCGCAGGCAGCTAATAAAATGACTGCAGGAAGGATGAGTAAAATGGAAAGAGGTTTCATAAAGCCAATGCTTTAAGGCATTGAGCGTTTTTTATTTCCAAGCGTTGCATGAATTAAAATCGCGAGCAGAATTAATACCGTCGCCCCAACCAGGTTCAACCAGAGAAAGGCCATCTTACCTTTCCAGAAGATTAGTACCACAATAGCCTCAGTTATAACTGCACTCCAGAAAGTAGCGGTACCACCCACCCATTTAAAGAAGAAAGCAACCAGGAAAATACCCAGGATCACTCCGTAAAACAACGAACCCAATACATTTACTGCTTCAATCAGGCTGCCCATATTATTGGCGAATTGGGCGGTTCCAATACAAAATAAACCCCACCCAAGCGTATACCATTTCGACATTTTATACTCCCCAATGGGCGTGAATTCCGTTTTGGAATATTGTTTATGAATATCACATACGGTACTGGATGCAAGGGAATTTAAGGCAGCGGCAATACTGCCCCAGGAAGCAAGGAAGATCACGGCTATCAACAAGCCTACAATGCCTTCCGGCAGATGATCCACCACAAATCGAAGGAATACATAGTTTGTATCATTCACATCCGCGAGTGGTGCCGCTTTTTTGAGTGTGGATTTATATTCTTTGCGATATTCCTGTAATTCCTGTTGATTGGCCCTGATCTGTTCAGCAATAACTGTATTCTCCGGTTCCTGAATGTATTGGCTAACGAGGCTGGATTGTTTTGCTGATTTCTCTTCAAAAGCAGTTTCGATGCTGGCAAGTTCCTCTCTGGCAGTAGCGTCTACCACATTGGCAGATACGGCTTTATTAAAAAAAACCGGACCCTGGTTAAACTGATAAAACGTAAAGAGAAGCGCTCCAATCAGCAGAATCGCAAACTGCATGGGCACTTTTACGATGCCGTTCATAAGTAAGCCAATACGACTTTCGGTGAGACTCTTTGCTGTGAGATAACGCCCCACCTGGCTTTGATCCGTTCCAAAATAGGATAATGAAAGAAAAAAACCACCGATGATTCCACTCCAGATATTATACCGGTCTGACCAGTTGAAGCCGTTTTCTGTTTGGCCACTGGTGATCACATTCAACTTCCCCATTTGCCCGCTCACTTTCAGCGCGTCAATAAATCCGATGCCTTCTGGCAGCAGATGTACCATCATATACGCAGCGATAAACATCCCGGAAAAAATAATGATCAGTTGTAATTGCTGGGTATACGCAACTGCCTTTGCACCTCCCGTTACTGTGTAAATAATCAGGAGTCCGCCCATGAAAATATTGGTCAGGTAAATATTCCAGCCCAATAAGGAAGAGAGAATGATGGAGGGCGCGTAAATGCTGATACCGGTTGATAATCCCCGGCTCAGCAGAAATAATATCGAAGTAAAGGTTCTTGTTTTTTTATCGAATCGCTGCTCCAGGTATTCGTAGGCCGTGTATACTTTCAGACGATGAAAAATGGGTACAAAAAAGAGGGAGATCACTACCATCGCAATAGGAAGTCCAAAATAATACTGTACGAAGCGCATCCCGTCATCAAAAGCTTGTCCGGGTGCAGAAATAAAAGTAACCGCACTCGCCTGCGTTCCCATTATACTCAGCAGTACTAGATACCAGGGTAGGGATCGGTTACCAAGAAAATAACCATCCAGGTTTTTGCTGCTGGCACTTCGGTATAATCCGTAAAAGATGATACCACATAGCACAACCGCCAGTATAATCCAGTCTAATACACTCATGAAAAATAACGGGTAAAAAAGTGAAAGGCAATGATCTGCAGAACCAGGAGAACCAGCACAAAAATGTACCAGGCCTTCCAGCTTTTAAATACAGGTATTTTTTCTTGTTCTTCCATATTTTACGCTGATTCACTCTACTCAGATAAGATCTGTGGTAGCGGAGTGAATTTATTTTTTGCGACCTGAAATCAAACCAGCACTCAGCAAGCCGATTCCCAATCCGATTAATAAACCTATATGGACCCGTTTGATAAAGATGCCGATAATCAGCCCTATGCCGATTGCCAGTGCAATCCCGATATCTCTCCTGCTATTATTTTTTGTTGCCATTCTTAGAATTGCTTTTTCTGATTCAACCCGATAAGGTTAGCCAGCAACCGGTAAGCCCCGGGAACACCCGCAGGCAATTGGCGGAAGAAAACTAAACCGGTATACGTAAAATAACCTTTTCCATACTTTGCAATGATCAGGCTTCCATCATCGGGCTTCTCATCCGGATCGTTCATGGACAGAATGGTTTCAAAACGGGAATCAAAATTCGCTGCATGGTAAATGCTCCGCTCCTGCTTCCATCCCGCAAAATCGGCCAGGGTAATTTTATTGGGAAAATTAAGTACAGGATGAATTGGATTAATGAACTTAACGGGTGCATTTTCATCCGTAATACGGTTACGCACAATTGTAAAAGGATAAGGACCTATTTTTGACTTTACAGTTCCCAACTGGTTGGATGTATTATATTGAACAATCATGTTCCCGCCTGCTTCCACATATGCCATCAACTTCGGATAATGATTACCGAGAGATTCCATAACATTATATGCCCGCACACCAGTTATGATTGCATCCAGCTTTTTTAAATCGTAAGATCCGAGCGTTACTTCATCCAAAACCACTACTGAATATCCCATTTGTTTTAATGCTTCGGGAATCGCATCCCCTGACCCAGGAATATAACCAACCATTTTGCCCACCACCCGTATTTCCTCTTTCACTACCGTTACACTGGTTGGCAGGAAATAATGAATATTGGGAATATGATCGTATTGAATCAGCTTCAGCCCATTGTTGTATCGTACACGCCTGTTTGCTTCAGGAATTTCAACCCATGGATAAATGCGATCTGGCACTTTCCCTTTAAACAACGTATCCAACGGCAGGATCACTGACTGCATCGTATTTTTCGGCAATGGTAATTTATAGGAAAGGCTTTTCTGTGTATTCTTCTCTCCTTCCATAAGATCGAACAAGAATCGTCCCTTTACAGTATCACGTTGCTGATAACTTTTATAAATCAATTGCAGGTGTTGGGGATGTTTGGGAACAAGATTATTCAAAACCACAGCAGGCTGCAATCCCAATACAATAGGCGAAACAACCATTACCGGTTGATAGATTTCACCTTTTACAGGATCTGTATATTTATACTGCAACGGTATGCGCTGCCGGAACTCTGTATTCTCCACTTTGTATCGCAATTCCATCTCATCCCACTGGATTTCTGCATTTCCAATATGACTGGGAACCTTTACAGTAAAACTACCTGAATCCATTTGCTCACGAAGCCAGTAAGGTTGTGTTTTATTGAAATCTTCAACAATAAGCCGGGAAAACTTTTTACTCATAAACTCATTACCAACGGCAATCGGTGCAAGCTGAAAACTGGTATCTTCCAGTTCCAGTGTAAGGTCGTTTACAGGAATTTTACTGGTGTTAATTACATTGAAACTTATTTGAAGAGAATCACCAGTAACGGCAACCTGCTGACTGGCTATAGCTTCCACATAAAAACCCAGGCAGGCAGTAATCAGCTGTTGAATCTCCGCTTTCTTTTTTGCCTTCCAATAATAATCTTTTACGTTTTGATCTACTTTGTTATAAAGACGAACAAGGGATGGAACGGAAGATGCGGGGTGTGTTGGACTAAACTGTTGAATTAGTGAATCAACAGAAGCGTTGAATTGTTTTTCATTTATCCTGGACCAGTCAGTAGTAACATCATCAAAAAGATCATTTCTGAGCGGAACACCATCCGTATGCGAAAAATATTCATATTGGTGTCCTCGCTGAGCCGGCACACCGAATCCCTGGCTTTTATGCTGACTTCTGCTTTCTGCTGAAATTTCACCATATCCTTTGCCGAGTAAAGGATTAAAAATCCCAACATCAATTTTATATTGGTCCTCACTCTGCGTATTAGCCGAACCGAAATTATAGGTATTCCATAAAATGCGCTTGGGCTTCCAGGGTTCGGTCATCACAAATTGCTCCGGGAAACGATTTGGGTCTCCTGCTGCCTTAAACGCTTCGATGGCCAATGCCGCAGAAGCAGAGTGATGGCCATGCCCCGCTCGCGAATCCGGTGGGAAACGGGTTATGATAACATCCGGCTTAAAACGTCTGATCACAAATACCACATCTGCAAGGATTTTCTCCTTATTCCAGATGCGTAGTGCTTCCTCCGTTGATTTGCTGAAACCAAAATCAAATGCACGCGTGAAAAACTGTTCTGCTCCATCAATTCTCCTGGCAGCCAGTAACTCCTGCGTGCGGATTAATCCCAAAGAAACTCCCTGTTCGTCTCCTATAAGATTTTGGCCACCATCGCCACGGGTCAGCGACAAGTATCCTGTCCGATATTTTTTTTCATTTGCCAGGTATGCCAGCAACCTGGTATTTTCATCATCAGGGTGTGCCGCAATATAAAGTACAGACCCAAGTACTTTGAGTTTTTCAAATCCCTGTAAAATATCTGCGGATGATTTACTGACCGGTTTTTGGGCCAGCAGACAGATGGGAAAAAATGCCCCGAAAACAAAGGCGCGTAAATATTTGCTCATTGTTTTGTAAAATACTAAAGTTCACCCGACCG
This sequence comes from Flavipsychrobacter sp., assembly GCA_016787265.1. Taxonomy (GTDB): domain Bacteria; phylum Bacteroidota; class Bacteroidia; order Chitinophagales; family Chitinophagaceae; genus Flavihumibacter. Next base: position 162,254 of record JAEUVF010000003.1, read on the forward strand.
GTGGCACCGGTCGGGTGCCACCGGTCGGGTGAAACTCTTATTGTCCTGTTAAAAATAATGCGTTACAAAGCAGCAGCTTCCCGTTTTCCCAAAAGCTTCGGAAGATTGGGTTGTCAGCAAAATAGATTACCTGTCCACGACCAATATCCTGTGCACCAATAAGCAGCGCATCATTTAATTTGGGTCGTATATCTACACCCGCAAATCCGCTGATATAGCCATCACGCTTAATCACACCAACATTCCAACCATCTTCCTTGAAGAATTCATACAGGTTTGCGTCCTGCTTAAGGCTATAATAAAAATCAGGATAACCAAATCCAAGCGGATGTGTGTTATCCAGTTCGAGGCGGAAAATTGATCCGGGCATGCTGTTTTTCAACCAATCACGCTCCCGGTTTTCGAATTTTTTTAAAACGGAATAATCTGTTTTTCCTTCTGATTTTTTATCCTCACCATCTTTCATTTTAATTCCCCAGTCGGCCCTTGCCATCTGAGCAACCGCATTTTCGATTGCGATTATCTTTCCTCCTCTGCGAACCCATGCTTTTAAATCTTCATTGAGTTCCTTTTTATTGAAGAAATCATAATTGCCGTCCGCCAGAATCAGGACATCATATTTGTTCATACCCTCCCTGATAAAATCATTTGAACTCATTACAGTTACGGGATATTTCAATTGCGTATCAAAAAAATGCCAAAGCTCACCGAAACCCAGGGAAGAAATATTTTCTCCTGCTAAGAGAGCAACTTTTGGTGCATTGATTATTCGAACACTACTTGAGCCAAAATCATACCCTCTTTCAACGAAACCGGATGGAATAGAATAAAACTGCGATTTTGTTTCAGCAGCAATCTCTTCCACTTCTTTTAAAAGTGCCTTTCCTGCATTTGCCGCTTTGGTAACCAGCAGGCTTCCTTTTTCAAAACTCTGATTTCCTGACTGAAATGGCTGTTGTGCAAATCGTACTTTCAATCCTTTTTTCAACGCTGCAGACAGGAATTTTGCACTATTTAACCCATCCCATTTAATCGCATAAGCGTAAGCGTTAGGATCAACTGCAACATCTTTTACTGATGGGACATTTTTGGTTGTGGTACTTATGAAGTTTGCAACGCCATAGGTTTTCAAACCATATACATATGGCATAGACCATGCTGTAATATCGTAAGTGGCGGAATCAGTAATGGTGGAATTTCGTTCAAACAATACTTTAACGAAATTTCCTTTGGGTTGATTCAGATTAATTACAATATCTCCCGGCTCTGCTTTAAAACTCTCCGACTTTCCGGTAAAATAATTCAACCCGGAATAGGTTGCGTTGGATGCATAACTCCAATCAACCAGGTTATTATCGAGTAAGGTGGTAAGCCTGTTTACACGATCGGTACCATCATTTTTAATTACCCAGGATTTGAACTCACCGGCAGGCTTCGCTAACACGTTGGTAAAATAACTTCTGAATTCCTTAACAACGCGGCTGGCATGCTGGGCAGTAATCTCAACGGTACTGATCCCGGTTGTAAAATGATGTTGAACTCGATCAACCAGGGTCAGCGTATCACCATCTTCGTTTATAATTCCCAAACCAGCACGTATCCCTCCCTGTTCGTACGTCATACCAATTGCTCCATGATAAGTCGGATAGGTATCACCGTAAGATGGATAAAAAAGATCGAATCGTTCCTTGGTAAAATACAGCCAACCCTCTTTATCAAAGTAACGGGCATGATTTTTTCCTATCATGGTTTGGAATTCACGCTGCCAGGGAGTGATCACTTCATGAAATGGCTCAGCTGCAGGTGCAAAATAATAAGGCTCATTTACACCCTGTTCGTGAAAATCCACGTGAACCTGCGGAAGCCAGGTATTATAAACTTTTAACCGATGCTGACTTTCCTTCTGAGTCTGCCAGGCCCAATCGCGGTTCAGGTCAAAATTATAGTGATTACTTCTACCTCCGGGCCAGGGTTCACGATGTTCTCTTGCAACGGGCTCCGGATTGATTGTTTTTCCAATAACCGTTGTATACCAGTTTACATACCGGTCGCGTCCATCTGGATTCAGACATGGATCAATCAGTACTACCGTATTCTGCAACCACTTTCGTGATTCTGTATTGGATGGATTTACCAATTCATAAGCAGTTAACATAGCAGCCTCGGAAGAGGATGTTTCGTTTCCATGCACATTATAGCTTAACCACACGATGGCAGGTGCATTTTCATTTGGTGCCGCTTTATCACGGGTGGCATTCGCAAGACGAAGATTGTTGATTCGAATAGCTTCAATATTGGCCATATTTTGAGCACTGGCAATAGTTGCCAGTAAAAGAGGGCGGCCTTCATTGGTTTCCCCATATTGCTGGAGTTTGAATTGCTGGGGTGCTTCCTTGGCGAGATGCTCAAAGTATTGCACAATCCGGTAATGAGGCGTGTAGTGTGTACCTACCTTGTACCCTAAAAACGATTCCGGCGATTTTAATTGTGCCCTGGTTCCGGAAACCAGCAAAAGGACACCCGCCAAACAAATTAATCTTCTCATATATATGTTATTCATGTTGCTGAACAAAGTTCCGAAGCTAAGGAAATTCTTCCTTCACCCGACCGGTGCCACCGGTCGGGTGGCACCGGTCGGGTGAAAAGACTGAAACAGATCCGGTGATCTTCACCTTGAACAGACGGATCAATCAAAAGACCTTTGAACGATGAGTTCAAATACAATTATAATGGAACCCGGATTGTTTTATCATGTGTGTAACAGGGCAGTTGGAAATGATGTATTATTCAAACACTTTTTCGACTACAACGACTGGATGACCGATATTGAAAAAATCATATTGCCGGTCGCAAACCTGCACGCCTACTGCATGTTGGATAATCATTATCATTTATTGGTCAGGATTCACGAAAATGCAAGCGGAATTGAATTTAGCCAATCCATTAATCGCCTGCAAAGTATCCATGCCAAACGCTTCAACTATAAATACAGGCGCAAAGGCGGTCTTTTTATTAGTCCGTTTAACAGAATACCAATAAAAGATGACGAGCAACTGGCCTGGATTTTCTGGTATATACATCGTAATCCACTACACCATAGCAAAACCGGAAACTGGAAAGATTACCCATATTCCTCCTTCAGTTATTATGAACAAAACAGGGCATTCTTTATAGACACATCCTATATGTACAATTTTTTTGGCGGCCAGGATCAACTGATAAAACATCATGAAAGCCAGGCCGATGCCTATCTGCTTATTAACAGAGCACTTATGCTGGAGTAATTTCCTCCTTCACCCGACCGGTGGCACCGGTCGGGTGAAGGAGGGTGAAGGGAAGTTTTCCTATTTTCGGGGGATGAAGACCAGAATGACAAGTGTGCTGATTGCGGTAATTATTAGCCTTGCAGCAAGCGCACAAACCAACCTCACACCCTATTCTTATTCCAGCAATAAAAAGGCTACCGGTAAAAACGGGGCTGTGGTATCAGCACATCCGTTAGCCACTCAGGCAGGCCTTGCAATCCTTCAAAAAGGAGGTAACGCCATTGACGCAGCCATCGCCACCCAATTGGCACTGGCCGTTGTTTACCCCGGTGCGGGTAACCTGGGTGGAGGAGGTTTCCTGGTAGCCCATCTTGCCAATGGAAAACAACTCACCCTCGATTATCGCGAAAAAGCACCTGGAAAAGCACATCGCGACATGTACTTAAATCCGGATGGCAGTCCAAACCTTGATAAAAGCCAGCACGGCCATCTCGCCGCAGGCGTTCCAGGAACAGTTGCCGGTTTGTGGCAATCGCACCAGTACGGCAAATTGCCATTTAAAGACCTCGTTCAACCCGCTATTGAACTGGCGCAAAATGGGTTCGTCATAACCGAAGCTGAAGCCCGCAGCCTCAATGGAGACCAACAAGATTTTCAAAAAAACAATACCCGTCCCCACGCATTTACCAAAAACCAGCCCTGGGCAGCAGGCGACACACTTTTTCAACCGGATCTTGCCGCTACACTTATCCGTATCCGTGAGAAAGGCAGAAATGGGTTTTACAAAGGAAAAACCGCCAGCTTAATTACCGCTGAAATGCAACGCGGCAAAGGGATTATCACCAAAAAAGACCTGCGCAATTACCGGGCAATTGAACGAAACCCCAGCTTCTTCAACTACAAGGACTACCAGGTGCTCACGATGCCCCTGCCCAGTAGTGGCGGGGTACTACTGCCCATGATGATGAAAATGACCGCAGCCTATCCTATCGCCAGTTATGGCTTTCACTCACCTGAAGCGGTACAGCTTATGACTGAAATTGAACGCCTCGCCTATGCCGATCGTGCCAAATATCTCGGCGACCCTGATTATTATAAAGTACCCATTGAGCAACTCCTGAGCCAGGAATATATCCAGCAAAGACTTCGGTTATACCAACCCGGCAAAGCCGGCAACAGCAGGGATATCATTGAAGGAATAGTCCCCACATTAACCAAAGAATCAGAAGAAACCACCCATCTCAGTGTATACGATGGCGAAGGCAATGCAGTTGCCGTAACCACCACCCTAAATGGAAATTATGGATCGCATACAGTTGTTGGAGGAGCCGGGTTCCTGCTCAATAATGAAATGGATGATTTCAGTGTAAAACCCGGTGTACCAAATATGTACGGCGCAGTTGGCGGAGAAGCCAATGCCATCGTACCCGGAAAGCGTATGCTGAGCTCCATGACCCCCACCATTGTCCTAAAAAACGGCAAACCACACATTATAACCGGCACCCCTGGGGGAACCACCATTACCACTTCCGTTTACCAAACCCTTCTGAATGCACTGGAATTTAATCTGGATGCATCAACTACGGTTAATGCTCCCAAATTTCATATGCAATGGCTACCTGATGTAATTTATACAGAACCCGGTTTTCCAGAAAGTCTCATACAGAAACTGGAAGCCATGGGATATACTATCAAAAAAAGAGGACCCATCGGAAGAACCGAATTGATCCTTGTAAAAGAAGATGGCAGCATCGAAGCAATCGGTGATAACAGAGGCGATGATGCCGCATTAGCTTATTAACCAAACACAAGTTGAGCATTATGAACCTCGGAAAAATCTACCTGGAAAGTATCCAAAATCAATTCAGGAGCTACAAAAAACTGGGTGATAGAACCTTTGCCCAGTTAACCCAGGAAGAACTTAACCACATCCCAGCAGTTGGCTCCAACAGTATAGCTGTAATCATCAAACATATGCATGGCAACCTGCTCAGCCGCTTTACCAACTTCCTGACCGAGGATGGTGAAAAACCCTGGCGCCAGCGGGAAGAGGAATTCACCGCTGTGGAAGCACTGAGCAAAGATTCCTTGTTACAAGTTTGGGAAGAAGGCTGGAACTGCCTGTTCAGGACACTCGACCAGTTAGAACCGGATGATCTGACTAAAACCGTAACCATCCGAACCGAACCACATTCTGCTCTGGATGCGATTAACCGGCAACTGGCACATCATGCTTCTCATGTTGGTCAAATCGTTTATCTTGGCAAAATGTATCGTGAAAACGACTGGCAATCACTTTCAATTCCGAAGGGAGGTAGTGCATCATTCAACGAAAAAATAGCAGGAAAATCCTGAACAGCTTGCATTTACTGAAATTTCAGGTTTATTTTGTCCTATCCAACCCTGTTTAATTCCTTCCAGTTCCACAGAGAAACCATAAAATACCCTTTAAAAATTTTATTTTATGGTTATTCGTATCGTACCCATGGTCGCATTGCTGACCCTTTCTTTTATTGCTTTTGCTCAACCCGTTACCTGGCAGGTTCGTGCCGGTTGGCATACCAGCTCCGCTCAAATCATCAATAAAGCCTCCTTGAAAAAATCTACCACCAATCACCTGAATGGATTTAGCGCCGGTGCTGGTATCAGGGTTGAATTTGATAAACAGTTATATTTTACTCCCCGCATCCAATACAGCCTCCATGGTTATGAAGTGGCCGCAGAAAAACAGGTACCGGCCAAACAATTCCGACTTCATTATATTGAAATTCCTGTACTGCTGCAATATGATTTTTCCAAAACAGGCCAGGGATTTTATGCCCAGGGCGGTCCCTCCCTTGGTGCAGCAATTTCAGGCTCCCAAAAAACGGAAGATCAGCAAACTCCTCTCCGGTTTGGTATGACGCAATATAACAGGGTTAACATAGACGCCCTGGCTCAAATCGGTTATCGCCTTAAAAACGGGCTGGCGATAGATGCTTCCTACACGTACGGTCTTACAAGCATAACCAATGGCGATGACCTTCCTACTGTACGGATGGCACAATTTGGAATCGGACTCTCCTATCACATTAGCAAAACGACTAATCAGAAATAACGCAGAGGATTTCGTTTCCGATCGTAGATATATTGTTTGATATTCATCCAGAAAGCTGCGATGGTATAAAAAATAATCGGCGACCCCATTGTGAGCAGGGAAATATACATAAAGTACTTACGGATGGTGGCAGGGGCGATGCCCATTTTTTCCCCTACATAGGCGCAAACGCCAAACACATGCCATTCAATAAAGTGTTTGAAGTTTTTCATATCACCAAATTAGTAAATTCTAACAAATACAATTCTTAAAAGGTTAAAAACAAATCGCTTTTATCGGTAATTTCGCGGTGTTTCGGCAAATTAACTGAAATAGCAAACTTCAAACATACAATCGTTATGGTTTTTGACCTCGAGATGATTAAGAAAGTGTACTCCCAGTTTCCTGACCGGGTTGCGAAAGCCCGCCAGGTCGTTGGTCGTCCACTTACCCTCACCGAAAAAATATTGTACGCCCACCTCTGGCAGGGAGATGCCACCCAGGCATATGAAAGAGGAAAAAGTTATGTAGATTTTGCTCCCGACAGGGTTGCCATGCAGGATGCTACAGCCCAGATGGCCCTGCTGCAGTTCATGCAGGCCGGCCGGAACACTGTGGCCGTTCCCTCCACCGTACATTGCGACCACCTTATTGTGGCCAAAGACGATTCTAAAACGGACCTGGCCCGTGCCGTAAATGAAAGCAGTGAAGTGTACGACTTCCTGGCTTCTGTTTCCAATAAATACGGCATTGGATTCTGGAAACCCGGCGCTGGGATCATTCACCAGGTGGTACTGGAAAATTATGCCTTCCCCGGCGGTATGATGATCGGAACCGACTCCCACACGGTTAATGCCGGTGGTCTGGGTATGATTGCAATTGGTGTTGGCGGTGCGGATGCCTGCGACGTAATGAGCGGCCTCGCCTGGGAACTTAAAATGCCCAAACTTATTGGTATTAAACTGACCGGAAAACTCAACGGCTGGACGGCCCCCAAGGATGTAATCCTGAAGGTGGCAGGCATCCTGACTGTAAAAGGAGGAACCGGAGCAGTGGTTGAATATTTTGGAGAAGGTGCTACCAGTATGAGCTGTACCGGAAAAGGCACTATCTGTAACATGGGTGCGGAAATCGGAGCTACTACTTCCACTTTCGGTTACGATGAAAGTATGAGCCGTTACCTGAAATCCACCGGTCGTGCAGATGTGGCTGCTCTCGCTGATGGCATTCGCGAACACCTTACTGCCGACCCGGAAGTTTATGCAAATCCGGAAAAATATTTCGACCAGGTGATTGAAATCAACCTGAGCGAACTGGAGCCTCATCTGAACGGCCCCTTCACTCCCGATCTGGCTACTCCTATTTCCAAAATGAAGGAAGAAGCCGCCAAAAACGGATGGCCTACAAAAGTTGAAGTAGGTCTGATCGGATCCTGCACCAATTCTTCCTATGAAGATATTAGTCGTGCTGTTAGCCTGGCCCGCCAGGTTGCCGAAAAAGGGCTGAAAACAAAGGCCGAGTTCACCATAACACCAGGCTCTGAACTGGTGCGATATACCATTGAGCGCGATGGCTTCCTGAGCACTTTTGATCAGATTGGAGCGAAAGTATTTGCCAATGCCTGCGGACCCTGTATCGGGATGTGGGATCGGATGGGCGCTGAAAAGCAGGAAAAGAACACCATCGTTCACTCTTTCAACCGCAACTTTGCCAAACGCGCTGATGGAAACCCGAATACCTATGCATTTGTTGCCTCTCCCGAATTGGTAACTGCACTGGCTATTGCTGGCGATCTTACCTTCAATCCGCTTACAGATACGCTGACGAATGAAAAAGGCGAACAGGTAAAACTGGATGCACCCAATGGAGATGAATTACCCGTAAAAGGATTTGCAGTTGAAGATGCTGGTTACCAGGCACCAGCTGCAGACGGTAGTACTGTTCAGGTAAAAGTTGACCCTGCTTCCAAGCGACTTCAATTGCTGGATCCATTTCCAGCCTGGGAAGGAACTGATCTGAAAGGACTGAAACTGCTTATCAAGGCCAAAGGCAAGTGTACCACTGACCATATCTCTATGGCAGGTCCCTGGTTGAAATTCCGTGGTCACCTAGATAATATCAGTAATAACCTCCTGATCGGTGCCATTAATTTCTTCAATGAAAAAACAGATTCCGTTAAGAATCAACTGACCGGTGCATATGGTCCTGTTCCCTCCACCCAGCGTGCTTACAAAGCAGCTGGCATTGGCTCTATCGTAGTTGGCGATGAAAACTATGGTGAAGGATCCAGCCGTGAACATGCCGCGATGGAACCCCGGCATTTGGGTGTTCGTGCTGTACTGGTGAAGAGTTTCGCCCGTATTCATGAAACCAACCTGAAAAAACAGGGCATGCTTGCACTGACCTTTGCAGACAAAAACGATTACGATAAAATCCTGGAAGACGACACCATTGATATCATCGGATTGACCAGCTTTACGCCCGGTCAGCCACTTGAACTGGTATTACACCATGCTGACGGCAGTACGGATACTATCCTCGCTAACCACAGCTATAATGAACAGCAGATCGAATGGTTCAAAGCTGGAGCAGCGTTGAATATTATCCGCCAGCAATTTGCAGGTTAAAATTTAACCATTCTTACAAAAGAGGCTATCCATACGTGTGATAGCCTCTTTTTTAACCAAAAACCGCCGAAACCTAGTAAAAACACTTAATTTTTTGCGTATTCTTTCGGTATATCAACAGATTGGTTAACTTTATCCACACTTTCCCATTACTCTGACGGTAGCTTACCCTGTCTCCAATATCATTTCCTTAATACCACCGTATCCAATTATCCCCTGGACCTTTTCTATTTATTGATAACAAAATTTCTTTTGTGAAGAAGTTAATAGTGTGCCTGTTAATAGCAAGCTCAGCTGCTTATGGGCAAAACGGGGTATTATTTTACGACCCTTGTGAATCCCTGCCTCAGTATGGATGGAGTAGTCCCTACCCCAATAATTTCTGGAGTGGTAAAACTGGGGATGAATCAAAAACCGGTTTTTCTCTATCACCAGATTTCAGCCGATCTGGAAATACCTCCTACCGGTTTGAAATCAGAAGAGATGCAGCTACCCATTTAAATGATAATTTCCGGCAAAATCAGCTCATCTATAATTTTTTGCCTGCAGGAACAAATGCGGAAGATGCAACCAAAATGGGTCAGACAAATGCAACCGGAAGACTCCCCCTCGACTTGCGATGGATTCGCCTGTCAACTCTGGTTCCGGCAAACTATCTACCCAACCCCTACCCCGTTTCCATTGGACTCATATTAAAAAATATCCCGGATGATCATGCTACCCCACAGGATCTGATTCTCCAGAATGGTCAATACAACTTCCATGTCGTTACCTGGGAGAATGGAGTACCTGCATCACGTGTCATCAACATTGGTGAGGTACAGCCCGGTATTTGGGAAGACTGGGTAGTTGAGAGAAACTTTACACAATCGGCAAATGGCTTTATCAGATTGTACCGCTATGGTAATCTGGTTGCGAATGTAACCGGACCAAACTGGCCAACAGATAATCCGGCATATGCCAAAGAACCGTATATAAAAATCGGACCTGCCAACTACGGGTGGGCGTCCAACATAAATGAAGTAGTTAACAATAACCAGGCAGAACTGGCTCCAACAATTTTATATGTGGATGAAATAAAATTCGGAACTGCTGCAGCTGCCGCTTCGGAGTTTATAACAACGCAACAGCAACCCGAGGAACCAGAAACGCAGCCTTCTTTTATTTTTTACGATAATTGTGAGATCCCCGGCATGCCCTATCTGACAATGGACTATAATATCCAGCCACCAGTTCAATGGGCGCATTTCCAGGGCGACGCCTCAGTTAGTTCTGTTCAAAGAACAGCCGAACAAAAAAGAGCCGGAGGATATGCGTATAAATTTGAATTGAATGACGGTCCGGGTAATACCTGGCCATATTTCAAGTCTGAACTGGTTTGGAATTTTCTTCCGGCAGGTTCTCCTTTAGGCATTTTAGGAAATACAGAAGCCTATTCAAGACAACCAATCGGACTGAGATGGATAGCTGCTTCAACGTTAATCCCTTCCTACAATACAGATTTTAATACACCAACCAGTATTCTGTTTAACACAAAAGCTGTTGATGATGACTGGCCACAACCGAATGCATTGTGGATGGAGAATGGAAGATATAAGTTCGTTCTTACAAGAGTGTTACCAAATGGCTCCACTCAAACAAACACAACAGATGTAGGCCCTGTAATTAAAGATGTATGGGAAGATTGGGTACTGAACCGAAACTTCACCAGTGCTGATTCAGGATATGTACGCTTATTCAAAAACGGCCAACTTGTATTTGAATATCTGGGTGGAAACTGGAAAGATGATGCTTTTCACAGTAAGGAACCCTATGTTCAAATGGGTATTTATAAATGGGCATTTGGTAGTAACTGGGCGATCCGGCCGGATGCCTCCCGTATAACGTTGTTTATTGATGAAATCAGATTTGGAAATACCGCCAACAAACTGGAAGATTTTTCAGTAAACGCGGCTGCAAATATTCCCCCTGTTTCAAATGCCGGGGAAGACCAGCAATTATTCATCCCCGTTACCAGAACAAGCTTAACCGGCATTTCAAGTGATAGGGATGGAACTGTTTATTCAAAAGTTTGGAGAAAAATTAATGGTCCTGCAGGCGGCGACATCTCTGACAGCATCCAGAATACAGTTACCATTACCAACCTGCAACCCGGTACCTATATCTACCGGTTCCTGGTTACGGACGACAATAATGCGGTAACCAGCGACGACGTGCTGATCAATGTGCTCCCACCGGTAACAAACATGGTAAACTACAATCGTTTTGGTGGTGGAGCCAGTCAGTCTGATGCAAATGTGTGGAGAGGTGGAACTACTCCCAACTCAACAGCAGTAGCTGGCAGCCAGGCAATTTCCGGCGATTTCAGCATCCAGGTTACTATCGGCAGACAGTCTTCTGGCGCCTTTATCGCCATAGATACAGACGACACACTACAGCATATTTATACTCCGGGACAGATCTGGATGGGCGTTGCCAACAATCGGCTATATGCAGGGGATTTCCCAGGCTGGTTCCTCTATCGTCTTACTGATGCAACCGTTACTACCGGAGATTTCATCAGAATACGGAGACAGGGAGATACATTCCGGCTGGAATTCTCGAAAGATAATGGGCAGACCTGGACATTAGCATACACCTACCTGTATAGAAGTACCAATAATCTCTGGGCCAAGGCCACTTTTGACAACCAGAACTCAACCATATATTATCCAGCCCTGACCTCATCCACTAACAATCAAAATCAACAGGCACAGACTGCTGCTCCAGTTGAAACAATAGCTACTCAATCCACTTCCCATGCAACCAGAATCTATCCGAATCCGGCTAGTCATTGGATTAATGTACAGGTAGGAAACGAATTTACAGCTGGCAACAAACTAAGTTTGGAAGTCTTTGACAACCTCGGCAAACTGGTTACACGGTTATTGGCAAATCATCAGACTGGTCAAACCATTCAAATTGAATCAAAGACATGGAAACCAGGATCCTATTACCTGGTTATAAAAGATGAAAAAGGCAATAGAGTACAGCAAAAAATCGTAATCGTTAAATAAATACCGGGGAAAATACCCTCCTTCCATCCGTTATTAAACGGGTGGAAGGAAGTCATGCGGGAACTAAATTTGTTTCAGGGATGAAATTGATCATCTACCACGAAACCATTACCTTATCTTCCCTGGAATCCACTTTATTAATAACCTGCCACTGGCAGGTTATTTTTTTTACGGGAAAAATGCCCCCTTACAACGTGTAATATCCCATAGGCTGGCCCATTCACAGGAGCTAGTTTTGAATTCTAAACAGGTTCGGTCGGTCATGGTTGTGGTTGTCTCTGACGCCACAGCCTTACCGGCAAAACACCAATCATTTACATGAAACGATTACTTGATCTTTCAGTTCATACAATACCCTGGCTGATGCTTATTCTGGCAGCGCTTACACTTATCACCATGTTTGTTGTTCTTGTACAAAAAAAACACCAGGACAAAGACCTGAATGGAAACGATTTTTAACCCCATAATTTTTCAATCATGAAACAGGTTGCCATTATTCTATTTAGTTTATTTATACTGGCTGCATGCAAGTCAGGCAAACCACTAACGATCCCGACTGACGAAAAATTTATAGCGATTAAAATTACAGCTGATCAGGCTGCTGAATTTGAACGCGCGTACGAGGCAGATCAGGGTTTCAAAGCTGCCTTCCGGAAAGGCATGTACCTACCGGGTGCTGTTATTGATGATTTAAGAAAGGCAGAAGGAGTTGAAGGAATTGCGGTGTACTATGGCAAACACCCAGACTTTGCCAGTCCTGTATTTATACTTTATGCAAGCAGTACCTCACCTGCAAATCAACAAAAGAAGACGGAGGGTGGCGGAGATACCATATATTTAGTTTATTATCCCTGTCCCACAATTTGTGGTAAATAACCCCAAACCCTGGCATACGGCATGATTTACTGGATCACAACCATCATAAAACTTTGCATCATAATCCTTGGAATTATTATTGGATTTTCGAGAGAAAATAAACTTAACCGTACCAATTATGATTTTTTAATTATCCTGATAGTTGCAGGCGCCGGAGAAGCGCTGGAGTGGCTAATGGCGAAATACTACTTTCACAATTTCGTCTACTACCATGTTTTTCGCCCCTTGTTTTATACCCTTATAACCCTTGCCCTTGCACCCCATCTGGGTAAGATGAAAAGAAGTTTTCGGCTATCCATCATATTTGTATGGATAGCCGCCTACTTCAACGCCAGGTACCTACAACCCCCTCAGGATTCGCTGAACACGGTTATCATCAGCCTGACCTGCCTCCTTCACATATTGGCTGTTTTATTTTATATCGCCCGGCTCTTTGACCGGTATAGCTGGAATGAAACTATGTACCATCATAGTTTCTGGATCGCCATTGGCATACTTCTTCATTCCATCAGCTCCTTTCTCACGCTCGGACTGCATAATTTCCTTGGTGCAGATGGACACAAATTGGTAACCCATGTCCTGATTGTATCGGAATGGTTATATTACGCTTCATTTATTGTCAATTTCAGTTTGCAAAAACAAGCATCTTCCGATTAAGTTTTCACCATGAACGCCAGTCAGATAGAAATTATCCTAACAATGGCGGCCGCTGTTTTTATTATGCTGGCGCTCAGTGCATTCGTGGTTTACTTTATCCTTTCAAGCCAAAAAAGAAGACTTCGACTTCAGCACGAACAGGAACAAATGAAAGAAAACTATGAAAAGGAAGTGCTGACTACCCAAATAGAAAGCAGGGATCAGACCTTACGAGACATCAGCCAGGAAATCCATGATAATATGGGACAGTTGCTTAGTGTGTCGCGTATCAATCTTAATATTCTTGAAAAGGAACTGGAAACACATTCTTCGGTTAAACGTATCCGTGACACTAATCTCATCCTGGCCGATGTTATTAAATATATACGTATGTTATCCAAAGGCCTTAATTCTGACATGCTGGCCAGTTATGGATTACGGGAATCTATAAAATTTGAACTCGACCGAATTGCACAAACAGCACTTATTGAATGCAAATTTGAAACTGAAGGTGATGATTTTTTAATCGATGCGAAAAAGGAAATTATCCTCTATCGGATGGTCCAGGAGATTCTGAACAATATACTGAAGCATGCCGATGCTTCGGAAATCAGTATCCATATGAAGTACACGTCAACTGCATTCATGCTGAATATTACAGACAATGGCAAAGGATTTAGCCCTGAAAACATGGCGAATTTATCATTAAATGATGCCGGGTCCGGACTTAGAAACTTGCAGAAAAGAGCGCAACTGGTGGGCGCCTCTTTGCAAATAAATTCAGCGCACTCAAAGGGAACCCGGATTGATATTGTTTTACCCAAACAGCCCCCACATGCAACCATCTAATACTAAAAAACATACCGTAGCCATTGCCGACGACCATCGGCTAATAGCAGAATCACTTTCTTACCTCATTAACGACAGTCCTGAATTCCAGGTTACACTACTTGCAAACAATGGCAAACTCCTGCTCGAAGCTTTGGAGAAATCCGGCGAGGTGCCAGAGATCTGCATCCTTGATATTAACATGCCGGTCCTAAATGGTGTGGAAACCGCCCGCGAAATCAGTAACCGCTTTCCTGAAATCAGGTTACTTGCCCTCAGCATGAACGATGATGAAGCCTCCGTTATACAAATGATTCGCGCGGGATGCCGGGGATACCTGCTGAAAGACTGCACACAGGCTGAATTGCACAGAGCCTTACATGAAATTTTTACAAAGGGTTTTTATTATTCCGATTTTGTAACGGGGAAACTTGTACATACCATTAATAAGGAAGAGAAAACCTCAGAAACGGGTATCCGGCTTACCGAACGCGAAATGGAATTTATCCGTTATGCTGCTTCTGAAATGACCTATAAAGAAATTGCCCTTACCATGAAATTAAGTGAAAGAACAATTGACGGGTACAGAGAATCACTATTTGAAAAACTTCAGGTAAAAAGCAGGGTAGGATTAGTGCTGTATGCAATTCGTTCCGGATGGGTTCAGGCAAATTAAAATCTGGTTAGAATTCCGATTTTTACCACTTCTTTAAAGATTTAAAAAATCCCGGCAGATAGATTTGCGGCATGAAGCCCCTGATCGTATTACTGTTGCCTATTACCCTGCATTTCCAACTGTACGCACAATCTGAAACCGACTCCGTCAAACTTCAGAAAAACATCCTGGACAGCGTATATATTGCCGAAGTTGAATCGCCAAAACAAAAAGCCAAGGTCTTGCATGCAGAACCTCTTTTTATTGACCTGATCCGCGACCTCGGTGCCCGCAAAGGAGAAAAGGAATGGAATCTTGGTCTCGGCATAACAGATAACAACAAATACGATTCCTATTCAGCCTTGGTAGAATATGAATTTGCCCCGGTCGACAGACTTGGTTTCGAAGTGGAACTTCCTTTCAGCTTCTATTATCCTGCAGGTGGAAATGATCGCAACGCCATTCCTCAAAGTCGTCTGAACAGTCTCAAACTGGCTGGTCAATATACTTTTCTTGTTTCAGACCCGGCAAACACCTCTCTGGCACTCGGATATATTCATGAATTCGAACTCCCTTCCTTTAATCTTTATGGTAAAGGCAACCTTTTTCAGGGGCATGTATTCAATCCCTTTTTTGTAACAGCAAAACGCTGGGGCAGTAATTTCCATACCCTTCTTTATACCGGTCCAGTTATTCACAAACCGCAATATAAACCAACCCAAACGCACTGGCAACTGAACAGCAACTTTCACTATATGATCAGCGGCACCCGTAATTTCATCGGAGTCGAATTCAATAAAACGTTCCGCCAAAATGACTTTGATATGACTATCCGCCCACAAATGCGGGTAGGTATAGCCGATAACTTTATGGTTGGAATAGTAACAGGGATCCCTATACGAAGAGAGAATGAACGCTTCAGTTCTTTCCTCCGGCTGATTTATGAACCCGGACATAAAGCGCTACGCGGGCATCACCATCCGATTCCATAATCCTCCCCGTAATTACTGGAGCCCCCCCAGAAACTACCATGCTTCCAATCAAACCAGATAGCATTTATAGGTCCGGATGTCCTTGGTTCAAAGCGTAGGATATACCCCTTATCTCTTAATTCCTTGCGGATCCAGTCAGGTGTGGAGGTATGTAACAACAAATGCCCGGGTTTTGGTTTCCGATCCTTTCCTCCCAGTGATAACCAATATTGATAGGTATTAAAATTCGGAGCTTCTGCGGCTTCCTGCACATTCATACCAAACTCAACAACATTCAGAAAAAACTGTAACAGGTTCTGATCCTGGGTATCCCCTCCCTGAACAGCAAATGACAAAAAAGGTTTTCCGTCTTTTAAAGCCATGGTTGGTGTA
Source organism: Flavipsychrobacter sp. (assembly GCA_016787265.1). Lineage (GTDB taxonomy): Bacteria > Bacteroidota > Bacteroidia > Chitinophagales > Chitinophagaceae > Flavihumibacter. The sequence goes on from JAEUVF010000003.1 coordinate 178,638, forward strand.
AGCGTAACTCTTGGGCGTTTCCCCGGAGCCACCACATTAAACGGATTCAGTGCTGCATCACATACAAAACTTTGCATCCGCTGACTCATACCAACCCCGGTTTCACCGGCTATACAAGCTGGCACCCAGCCACCACTGGGGGTAATGGATACTACCCAACCTTCTTTGTCTGCAGCTTCCACACTGGTGGTACCCCTCCATACCTGGTCAAGGTATTCGCGATCAGGCGCGGCTGCCATTTCTGTTCCGGTTAATCCGGTCCATTTCTCCAATTCCATTTTATAAGGATTCGTTTCACCCTGGTGCGGATAAGGATCGCCGGGAGAAATAGCCGGATCATTTTTTTCCGTTAGCAAAAACTTTAAGCGTTCTGTGGCATACGATTCTGAAAGCAATCCTTTAACAGGCTCTGCTGGTGGGAAATAAGGGTCGCCATAGTAAAAATCACGATCCGCAAAAGTTAGATTCAAGGCCTGGTATACAGTATGTATATAACGCGATGAATTGTAACCCATGGATTTTAAATCAACCTGCTTAAGTAACTGCAAACTTTGCAATAGCATAGGGCCCTGGGTCCATTGGGATAATTTATACACATCAATCCCCTTATAATTTACCTGCATTGGCTCCTCGATCAATACTTTCCAGTTAGACAAATCCTGCCTGGTTATAAGTCCGCCCTGTTCCTGGCAACTTCTTGCAAACTCATCCGCAATATCTCCTTTATAAAACCGGTCATAGGCTGCATAAATAGCATCCTTTCTGCTTTTCCCCTTTTTTAGTGCAGCCTTTTCCGCTTCCACCATTTTTTGAAGTGTCTTTAATAAATCGGCCTGAACAAAGATCTCACCCGCTTCCGGAGCTTCTCTCTCCTTCCCTTGATGGGGCAAAAAAACCTTTGCAGAATAGGGCCATTCCTTAATTCTTTTTTTCTCCCGCTCAATACTGTTTGCCGTTTGGGCTTCGATGGGATAACCGGCCGCCAATTCCATGGCTGGCGCCAGCACTTCCGCCAGACTCATCGTTCCATATTCAGCCAGCATGGTACATAAGCCTCCGGGAGTGCCGGGAGTAACCGCAGCAAGCGGACCATATTCAGGTGGAAAGTCATAACCTTTTGATTTGAAAAATTCAGGAGTTGCACCCGTTGGCGCTACACCCAATGCATTGATCCCAATAACCTTTTTCAACTTGGGATGATAGATCAGCGCCTGAGTCTCTCCACCCCAACTAAGTACATCCCACATAGTACAGGTAGCTGCAAGCATTGCGCAGGCTGCGTCCACTGCATTACCACCTTTGTGAAATATGGATGCTCCCGCTGTGGCCGCTAAAGGCTTCCCCGTAATAGCCATCCAGTTTTTTCCATGCAATACAGGTTTTTGTGTAGGCTGTGCCACTAAACCTAACGGAAAAACGAACAGAAAAAGGAATATATATTTCATACCATAGTTTTTCAAAATGTGTTAACCAGCTTTAACTGATATACCTTTGAAGTTATTCACATTTTTTTAGTTTGGAACAGTTTTGGAAATCCAGAAAACAACAATAAAATGTTGTTACTTATGAAAACAAGTGTATTCCACTCCCTTCTTTTGGGAACAGGCCTTGCCTTTTTATTAGTGGCCTGCAGTCAACAGGACGATGCCAACACAAATGATGCGCGCATCGAAATCAGACTCACCGATGCACCCAATCCTAACATCAAAGAAGTTTGGGTAGATATAAAACAAATCCAGATTAATATGGGAGCCGACTCATCTGGCTGGATTACCTTAACCGGCACCCATCCGGGTGTTTACAACCTGCTGGAACTTACCAATGGCAGAGATACCCTGCTTGCAAACGCAAGTCTTCCAGCTGGTAAAATGAACCAGCTGCGTTTGATTCTCGGAGAGAACAATTATGTTATAACCCAGGATGGACAAAAAGAAATGCTGAGTACACCAAGCGCTCAACAATCGGGATTGAAAATATTGGTAAATGCTGAACTCATTGGTGGAGTATTATACCGGTTGGTTTTAGACTTTGACGCCGCCAAATCCATCGTGCCTGCCGGTAATAGTGGCAAATACATTCTCAAACCGGTTATCCGTGTATTGTCATTTGTACCATCAGGCGGAATCGTTAAGGGATTTGTGGCCCCGGATTCTGTGCTTACAACCATCTTCGCTCTCCAGGGGACAGATACGGTTTCAACCACTGCGACCAACCAGGGTAATTATCAATTTTCAGACATACCTGCAGGCAACTATTCCCTGCATTATTATCCTGCTCCCGATAGTTTTAAAACTGCTCAGAAAATAATTACAGTTGCACTTGGACAAACAACCGTTGTAGATACGATTCGTCTTGAGTCAAAATAAATTTTTCGGTTATCTGGACAACTAAAGAGGCTCCGTTATCGGAGCCTCTTTTATCAATATTGTACATCCACAGTGAACCGGACTTCCCCGTTCCCTGCTCCTAATTCAGCGGCTGCAGCATTGCTGATACGTATGGTCAGCCCGCTATTTTCTTTTATATCAGACAGTTGGCCCAATATTTTCGCATATACGACCTTGTTAGTGCCTGTATGTCGGATTTTTACAATTGTACCAACTGCTACATTGTCCATCAATGCATAATATTTTCCATCTTTCCATCCACTGGTACTGCGGAAAATAGTACCCGGACCAGTAGCTGATTTGGAGCCATTCCGAAACTGGGAACGAAAAAATCCTCCGTTATAATCCACGGCAACAGCCGCTGCTGTAGGCTCTTCCTGTTTGAACACAGGCGCCGGAGCAGGTTTCTCCGTAGCTTTTGGGGTCTGCGTGGTTACAACCACCTGTTTTTCTTCTTTTGGTGGTTCAATCGGCGCTTTCGGTTGGCTGACAACTGCCGGTTGTTTGGCTGCTGTATTTTGCACCGCCTGCTGGGCTAATGCCGACTGCTCCCGATTTACTTTCAGAAAACCTACTACCAACTGCATCCCAGACTTAACCTGATTTCTGGTGATCCCATTCCATTTCTCCAGTTTTTCCAATGCCACTTTATTGTGATTCACACTTACCCGATACATCCACTCCCCTTCTGCTACCTGGTGATAAACAGGAACCAGCACTTCATCTGCTTCTTTTCTTTCATCCTGCGAAAAATTGACTGCCAACAGAGGAATTTTCAAGACCTGTCCGATCTTCAGCCCGACATTCATATCCGTCCCGTTAAATGGAGCAATCTCCTTCGGATGTAAATTGTATAATCTTCCTACGCTAAACCAGGTTTCTTTGGCAACTACTTTATGTTCAATAAATAAATCAGGACTTTTACCCTTAACCTCCAGTTTTGACTGGGCCAGGCTGTTTAGAGAAAGAAATAAAAACAATATCCAGAGTATCGGCTTTTGTTGCATCAGGACGATGAATTTTAGAGTTCTTGCAAATATGGGGGATTCTCCGCAAAATCACTGCCAAAAGCAGGTTAACTGGCATTTACCTGTCTGATCGCATCAAAATCCGCCATTCCTTTGGATAGTAATTATTGGAACGATTCGGTAAGACCTTTAACCAACCCATAGCAACTCCTTTATAACAGGCAAGATTCCAGCCAGGCGCAGAACCGCTCACCTGTATTTCTTCTTTACGCAAATATAACTGCGCCTGCGCATCCGTTAATTCAATCCGGTTAACAGTATGTTTTAGTTGGATACTAACAGCCAGTGCGTGATCTGGAATTAGTTTCCTTCCCGCCCATTTACCAACCGTTACCCCAGCTCTACGGACATAAAGTGACCCGATTTCAGCCAACAGCGCATCAACCGGCTCCGGCATTCCCACCATATTTTCCTGGATCATATAGAACTGACTGAGTCCTGGTTTCAGCCATTCTGTAATATCCGCAACCTGCTCTTTGCCTGCTTTCTCCAGCCTGGCTTTCACTTTGCGACCCGATGGAGCCGCAGCGGCTTCCCGCTTGCGAAAAACAGTCAGAAAAAATCCCTCTCCTCTCACCTGGTCGGGATAAAACCGGTACCCGCTCGCCGATTTTTCCGGCGATCTGGTTTCCACAATATGCCATGTTGGATCAACTTGCAGCATTTCTGAATCCGCATTATAATTGGAAAGCAGCCAGTCAGCAATTGCTTCGTCCTCCTTCATCGAATAGGAACAGGTTGAATAAATCAGAAATCCTCCTTCTTTCAGGCAGGGCCAGATATCCGTGAGTATACGCTTTTGGCGTTGATGACATAACTCAACAGCTGCCTCAGACCATTCTTCCATCGCTTTAGGGTCTCTGCGAAAAAGCCCGCTCCCGCTACAGGGCGCATCCACTACCACCAGGTCAAATAAGCCGCCTAATCCAGTAAAATCACGAGGATCATTATTGGTAATAATCTGATTACAGTTTCCCCATTTTATAAGATTTTCTTCCAGGATAGTGACCCGCGATTTGATTACTTCATTGCTGACCAACACTGCATTATCGGGCAACAGGGAAAGCAGATGAGTGGATTTACCACCTGGTGCAGCACAAAGATCCAGCACCCGGATTCTCTCACGCTCCGGCAATACCTGTTTTACTGCCTGCTCCAGAAACATACTGCTCGCTTCCTGCACGTAATAGGCGCCTGCATGCAATAGCGGATCTAATGTGTATTTAGGCCGCTCAGCGAGATAATAACCAGTTTCTGTCCAGGGAATTGCAGCTTCAACCGGAAAGGAAAGTTTGTGTGGATCTTCCCATTTGCGGGTGTTCAGCCGTATGCTTTGCACCTGCTCACCGTTTTGCATAATCTGGCAAAAAGCTGTTTCCTGCCATCCCGGAATACCGGCCATGTGTCGAATAAAGTCAGGAGGAATCGTCAATCTTTTTTTTGTAAAACTACGACTTAGAGATTTTTTATTTCAGTACTGATAGCTTCCAGTACTTTTTTAGCGTCTCCGAATAACATGGAAGTTTTCGGTTGAAAGAAAAGTTCGTTCTCAATGCCGGCATAACCCGGTTTCATACTTCGTTTGTTCACAATACAATTTTTGGCCCGTTCCACTTCAAGTATCGGCATGCCATAAATGGGCGATGAAGGATCTGTTTTTGCAGCTGGATTGACTACATCGTTTGCCCCTAATACCAATACCACATCCGTAGTGGAAAATTGTTCATTGGCTGCTTCCATTTCGAGTAATTGATCATAATCTACATCTGCTTCCGCAAGGAGCACGTTCATGTGTCCGGGCATCCTTCCAGCTACCGGGTGGATCGCATACTTCACTTCCACTCCCTTTTCCGTCAGCAGTTTTTCCAACTCGTGACAGGCATGTTGTGCCTGTGCCACAGCCAATCCGTACCCTGGCACAATCATCACTTTGTGTGCATAGGTCAACAGGATAGCTGTATCAGAAAGCGTTATTTCTTTATAGTTGCCCTGTGCCGTAACAGCGGCAGCATCGCCAGCATGACCACCAAAGGATCCGATCAGTACATTGAGCAGCGATCGATTCATTGCTTTACACATCAGAATGGTCAGCAAGGTTCCGGCTGCCCCAACCAGGATTCCCCCTGTTAACATTGCTTTATTGTTATACAAAAAACCTCCACAGGCCGCAGCTACTCCGGTAAATGAATTCAATAGAGAAATCACTACCGGCATATCCGCTCCTCCAATTGGTAATACAAAAAACACTCCGTACACCAGGGATAAAATCAGCAACACATAAAATACAGTTGTATTGGCATTTTCAAATACACCTGCAATCCAGCCGGCCAATCCAAGAATTACCAGAAATAAAAAAACATTCACCAGGTGTTGCCCTTTGAATGAAAAATCATGAATCTTTCCATTGAGTTTACCCCATGCAATCACACTTCCGGAAAAAGATACCGATCCGATTATCAGTCCGGCAAGAATCACAATTGATTGACCAACCCAGGCACTATAAGCTGCGCTTGCCGGAAAAATCTCTCCCAGTTGAACATCATGCGGCTGGTGCAGGGTTTCTGCCAGATGGTTGAATTCGGTTATGGAAATAAGCGCCGCACAGGCACCGCCCATCCCGTTAAACAAACTCACCATCTCCGGCATAGCGGTCATTTTCACTTTTTTGGCAGCCAGCGTTCCGATAACAGTTCCGATGATCAATCCGCCAAAGATCCAGCTATAATTACCGAGTTTTTTTCCATCTGATTCTTCGTATAGAAAAATGGTTCCCAGAATTGCCAGCCCCATCCCAGCTGCTGCAATAAGATTGCCTTTCCTGGCTGATGAAGGGTTTGACAACATCTTTAATCCCAGGATAAAACTTACTGAAGCAAGCAGATATATAACGGTGAGCAACATACGCTTATCTTAATGATTCATTTTTGTTTGTGCCGGAACATTTCCAGCATGCGATCTGTTACCACAAATCCTCCCACCACATTAAGTGTTCCTAATATCACAGCAAGAAAACCAAGTCCCAACGCCAGGTAATTTGAAGGATCTGCTTTCCCCATAACTATGATCGCGCCAATGATTACTACTCCGTGAATAGCATTGGCTCCACTCATTAAAGGCGTATGTAATACACTGGGCACACGGCCAATCACTTCTATACCGAGGAAGATCATTAATACTACGATGTAGATATAATCCTGGTGCAATGCGATTTTTTCCAATAATGTTTCCATATAAAACGTTTACAGTGTTTTTACACGTTCATGCACCAGCACTTTACCATGCGTAATACAGGCTCCTTTTACGAGATCATCTTCCCAGTTCAGTTTTATCGATCCGGCATCACTTGTTATCAGTGCCAAAAACTGCCGGATATTTTTTCCATACAATTTGCTCGCATCAGAAGGAAGCGTAGCCGCCAGGTTAGAATTCCCGATAATGGTTAAGCCTTTGTATCGAATGGTTTTATTGTTTTCTGTTTTTGTAGTATTCCCCCCGGTTGCAGCTGCCAGGTCAACGATCACCGACCCCTCCCGCATAGCGTCCAGCATGGAGTCCAAAACCAATACCGGAGCAGCTTTTCCGGGGATCTGGGCTGTGGTGATAACGATATCCGCTTTAGCAATACTTTCAGCTATTTTTTGTTGTTGCCGGCGTTTGAATTCATCCGTCTGTTCAACCGCATAACCACCAGCCTGGCCTGGATCTGCAGCACCCTCCACTTCAATGAATTTCGCACCCAGACTTTTTACTTCTTCCTTCACAGCCGGACGAGTATCAAATACTTCAACTACAGCACCCAACCTGCGTGCTGTGGCAATTGCCTGTAAACCTGCAACACCTGCTCCCAGCACCAGTACTCTGGCCGGAGCGATACTTCCTGCTGCTGTCATAAACAAAGGAAAGTAACGGGGATAGGTAGCCGCAGCTAACAAAACTGATTTATAGCCAGCAATATTAGCCTGTGAGCTTAACACATCCATGGATTGTGCACGGGTGGTACGCGGAAGCATATCCAGGCTAAAACTGGTAATACCGGCTGACGCCCACTGCTCCATCAATATTTTCTGAAACAATGGTTGGTAAATGCCAATCAGAATTTTTTCATTGAGCTGTCCAATAGGCATATTTTCCGGATGCTGGATTCCTAAAAGGCAGTCGGCCTGCCAGATTTCTTCACGAGTTACTAGTTCCGCTCCAGCTTTCTGATATTCGTCATCGGAAGCAAAAGCGGCTTCCCCTGCACCTTGCTCCACCAATACCCGGTGACCTGTCTTTATTAAAGCAATAACAGCCTCCGGCAAAACGGAAACCCTGGCTTCTGACGTGGGCTCTTTCAATACGCCAATGGTCATATGGGAGCGATTTTTCTCCCTGAATTTAAGTTTTATTACGGATACTTAAGAACGTTATAGCAATTAATTCAAAAGCGAATGGTAAAATGCTGGGGATTTTTAAACGAATCTGAAAAAAATACCAGCCCAATGAAAAACAGGTCAATCGTACAGCGCACTTCCGGATGTTGCTGAATTGCTTTCCAGGCAGCTTCCATTTCTTCACTCCAGTGAATATCATCAAAAATAAGCACGCTGTTAGGATGGCATTTTTTCAATAGCTGATCAAAATAACGAAGCGTGGGTTCATAGCGATGATTACCATCAATATAAGCGAGATCAATATTTTCCAGTTTCGCTAAAAGGGGAGTTAGTGTTTCATCGAAATTTCCGGTAATGACATTTATGCCGGCGTAACCGAGCCGGTTGAAATTATTGCCGGCCTGTTCCGCAACAGCAGGTGCTCCTTCCAGGGTAAATAAGTTTGATTTGGTATTACCTGCATAAAGATAAGCCGCCGATATCCCCATGGAAGTTCCTAATTCTATAATCGTTGCAGGTTGAAAATAATTGGTTAACCGAAAAAGAAGTCTCGCCAGTTTCTTAGATTTGGAGGTACGTTTGGTAATCGTGGCAATTCTTTCTTCGCGAATTCCCTTAGCCCCGGCACCCAGGTCTACCAGTTCAATACGTTCATTGTTCTGCTCCAATTGCAGGCGCAGTTTTTCAATGGCTGAATAGGCGTAATATTCACCACGGTCATTCAGGACATCACGAATCAGTGCAAAAACAAAAGGAGAATGAACACCATGCCCTTTGCCATTACCAGCTTGAAACCAGTATTGCAGATACTTTATTCCCAATTCAAGTGAACTGTACGGTTTATGCTTCATTCGGATCATTTCCTATGCGATCCCAAATTTCAAAACTATAGGGAAAGGCGTGTTTGGCATCTGCCGGAAAATCGAGGCGGGAATGCAATTTCCAATCCGTTGCCGGCAATTCCGGGAAATAGGTATCGCCTTCAATGGTAGCATGCACACGAGTCTGATACACGCGGTGACAAAAGGAAAGGCTTTGCTGATAAATATCGCCACCACCAATTACAAACACTTCTTTTGCATCGGTCTCACGGGCAGCAGTAAGCGCAGATGTCCAGTCATTTACTACAATCACTCCTTTAGCCTCCCAGTTATTTCGTGTTGTAAGTACAATATTGGTCCTACCCGTAAGTGGTTTGCCCAGGCTCTCAAAGGTTTTTCTGCCCATGATCACCGGCATCGCCCAGGTCGTATTCTTGAAAAACTTCAGATCATTCGGCAGTCTCCACAAGAGCTGATTATCCTTACCAATCACCTGGTTTTCACTTACCGCCACCACTAAACTTATTTTCATAAACTCGTCTTTTATTTCTCACATCTCACATTTTCACCTTTCACCTTTCACCTTTCACCTTTCACTTCTTCATACTGCCACCGGCGCTTTGATCCCCGGATGACTCTGATACCCCACCAATTGAAAATCTTCGTACCGGAATCCAAATATATCTTTCACTTCCGGGTTCAATTTCAATTGTGGTAAAGGATAGGGTGTTCTGCTTAACTGCAGCTTCACCTGTTCGAGATGATTGTTGTAAATATGCACATCACCAAAGCTGTGGATGAAATCGCCTGGTTGAAGCTCACAAACCTGCGCCAGCATAAGTGTTAACAATGCATAAGATGCGATATTAAAAGGGACACCGAGAAATACATCAGCTGACCGCTGATACAACTGGCAACTGAGTTTGCCATCAGCCACATAAAACTGAAAGAGTGTATGACAGGGCATCAGCGCCATTTCGGACAGATCCGCCACATTCCAGGCACTTACGATCAAACGACGACTGTCCGGATTCGTTTTCAGTTGTTTTATCAGGTCACTGATCTGATCCACCACTTTTCCATCTTTGCCTTCCCAGGAACGCCATTGTTTTCCATAAACCGGTCCCAGTTCCCCATTTTCGTCTGCCCATTCATCCCAGATACTCACTCCATTTTCTTTCAGGTAAGCGATATTGGTTGAGCCCTGCAAAAACCAGAGCAGTTCGTAAATAATACTTTTCAAATGAACTTTCTTGGTGGTAACAAGCGGAAATCCCTTCGATAAATCAAACCGCATTTGGTAACCAAAACAACTGATAGTGCCGGTTCCAGTGCGATCCGATTTCTCTACACCATTCTCCAGGATATGTTGCAATAACTGATGATACTGTTGCATGCTCGCAAGTTACAGATTTCTTCACCCGACCGGTGCCACCGGTCGGGTGGCACCGGTCGGGTGAAGCGTTATCGTGGGAAACTTGTGGAAACAAAATGATTACTTTTGCAGCATGGCAGAAGACTTACAGATTTTGGAAGGCAACAAAGAAGAACAATACCAATCCCTGATTCCGCAGATCAAGGGTTTATTAGAAGGCGAAACGGATGAAATTGCCAACCTCGCCAATATTGCCGCCGCCCTGAAAGAACAGTTCGGCTGGCTTTGGGTCGGTTTTTACATGGTGAAAGACGGACAACTGGTACTAGGACCTTTTCAGGGACCTGTTGCCTGCACAAGAATACAATTGGGCAGGGGTGTCTGTGGCACCAGCTGGAAAGAAGCCCGTACGCTGATCGTGCCCGACGTAGAAAAATTCCCCGGACATATTGCCTGCAGCAGTTTATCCAAATCGGAAATCGTTGTACCCCTGTTTCGTAATGGAGAAGTGATTGGTGTGCTGGACGTAGACAGTTCCGAGCTCGATCAGTTCAACGAAACCGACCGCCGTTTTCTGGAAGAAATTGTCACCCTCCTGCATTAAATATCCATCGGTTATTCTGACTGTACATTAACCTACCGCCACCAATGGAGCAGGTGCTTCCCGCTGAACCTGCCCCTGCAGTCGATCCAATCCCTGAACCAGCTGCTCCTGCAAACCGGAAAGAAAACGGGCCTGTTGCTGCAACCGGTCCTGCAATCCATGTAGTTCGGCTTCTTTAACCTGTACTGTCTGCCTTAATTCCTGAAGCGCATTTTCTTTGTGCTGCAATTCCTGGCGGATCTGCTCCTCGCGGGCTTCCACATCATGGTAATTACGAATCCGTTGCGAGAGCTGGTTCTGCAAAAATTCAATCTGCAATTGCTTTTCCTGCAGCATGTCCTGCAAAAACCGAACATCTGTTTCTGTTTGTTTGAACTCCTGTTCCATAGCCTGGATTTTTATTTTTTGTGAAATGGTTTCGCGAATCTGCGCTTCCTGCGGATCCAGTTTTTTTCGTCGGCGATAATGCAACCACAGCACCCCAAAAAAAGTGAGTATAATCACGGGAATGCTGCAGATCACTACTACCTGCGCATATCGTCCTACCTCGTAGGTAGTAACGGCCAATAACTGAATCATAGAAAGTTGTTTTGCGTAGAAGTCAACCCATGCTGCCTCCAACGCATCAACTATGGTACCAAAGCAAAAAAAAGTGGATAACTACCCGTGCCTGAATAAGATTTTAACCTTTTGATCTTCGCTTCATTTCTTTGCGGATTAAACTTAGTTCGCGACCCGTTTGCCCTGCTACAGAACTGTTTTCCTGGGCACGACGCATGAGATATGGAATCACATCGCCGATAGGTCCAAAAGGCAGGTATTTGCTAACCGGGCAACCAGCTTTCGCCAGGTTAAAGGTGATATGATCACTCATACCGTATAATTGGGAAAAATGAATATGCGGATGATGGTGCGAAAGTCCTTTTTGATCCAGTAACTGAACCGCATACAGATTACTGTATTCATTATGGGAGGCAATAATCGTGGCTATTCGTTCGATGTGCTCAATACAATATTCAACCGCCCAGTTATAATCCCGGTCACAGGCTTCCTTGTTGGGCTGTATGGGAGAACGATAACTCATTTCCTCTGCACGCTTTCGTTCTTTTTCCATATAGGCCCCACGTACCAGTTTCGCACCAAGCACAAAGTCTCTTTTCTCTGCCTGCTGGTAACTGTCTTTCAGGAACTGCAACCGATCGTGCCGATACAACTGAACCGTATTGTAAACAATTGCCTTACCCTTATTGTACTTTTCCATCATCTGCATCACCAGTGCGTCTACCGGATCCTGGATCCAGCTTTCTTCTGCATCAATTAAAACTCCTACCTGTTGCCTGGCTGCTGCATCACAAATGCGTTCCATCCGCGCCACTACCCGACCCCATTCAGCACGTTCCGCTTCACTAAATATCTCAGTATGAACACGACCCTCAAATCCACTTTTCGCCTGCGCAGCCGTGTCCAGTTTTTCCAGCAGCCCAAACCTGGCCAGTCCGGTTACCTTAATACTCATAAATGGAACATTGGTTTGAGCAGCGGCATAATTCACCACCTTCAGAAATTCTTCACAGGCATTATCCAGTCCGGCCTCACCATAATCCCCCCCTTCCACACCATAATCAAGGATCACCTGCACTTCGTATTTACCAAGAAGATTGGCAACTCTTGCAGTTTCCTCCAGGGTTTCACCTCCTACAAACTGTTCGAATAAGGTGTTACGTATTATGCCCTTAACCGGCAATCCTGCTTTAATAGCCCAGGGGGTGATCCAGGTTCCCAGCTTTACCAATGGAGCATAGCCCATAGAGCCAAAAAGAAAAGCCGCTTTTTTTAAGGCTTTGTCAGGTTTATAGGCAAACGCATTTTCAGTGTTGTCGAAAGACAGTAGGGATTTTGGATCCATGCCGGTACATTGAGGCCGCAAAAATAAGGCAATTTCAGATCGCCTGATGATTGAATGGCTGGAGCACCATTTCACTTACTACCCCACTGGCAGGTTGCTGGCAAAGAAACCAGATCGCACGTGCAGCCTCTTCCGCTGTTACCATTTTATCTCTCTGCACGCGTAAATCAATAGTATCCCAAAAAGGCGAATCTACACCACCCAGAAAAAGATTGGTAAAACGTACATCTGTGCGCTTCAACTCTTCCCGGATACTTTGCAACATACCAACCAATCCATATTTGGATGCACTATAGGCAGCAGCACCCGCCATGGGAACCTTACCCAGAATTCCAGGCACATGAATGATCAGTCCTTTTTTCTTTGACTTAAACTCCGGGAGGAATTTCCGGAGCAATAAAAATGGCGCAAACAAATTCAGTTGCAGGGTATGCATAAACTCTTCCGGACTCAACTGATCAGCCGGTTTGATAATACCAATACCAGAGGCATTTATGAGTACATCAATGGAAGGCATAACAGCTGTAAATTGCTGAAACAGCCGATCTGCTGCTTCTTCTTTGGTCAGATCCGCAGCCATCCAGTTTTGCGGATCCAGGTTCAGACTATCTGCCAGCATTTTGAGTTTACTTTCCGTACGGCCCGTTAAAAACAAGTTCGCTCCGGAAGCCGCCAGCATTTTGGCTGCAGCCTGACCAATTCCTCCTGTTGCGCCTGCCAATAGGATCGATTTCCCTTTTATGGATTCCATGAATCTGTTTTACCTAGCAACAAAGCGCATTGGTTTTTGTTTATTCCTGCATGCAAAAGCAAGCTGTTCTGCTATTACCGAATCACCTTTTTGAAAATCATCCAGCTTTTCAAAAAGATCGTTTGATTGTTCTTATTGAAGAGGAATTATTCTTTAAACAATACACATTTCACCAGCAGAAAATCCTCTTCCACCGGGCCAGCATGAAAGCTTTTGAAAGTGAATTAAAAAGGAAGGGGTATTCGACACTCTATATCAATTCCAATGAAAAAGCATCGGCCATTCGATTCCTGCACGAAGGTTTAAAAAAACAAAAGATAACCGATTTGCATCTCTGCTATCCGGCTGATAACTGGGTGGAAAAACGCATCATAGAAGCAGCCCAAAATAACAGGCTAAGCCTCCACTGGTATTCAAACCCTGGCTTTTTATTGCAACCTGCTGATGCCGACATTCATTTCAACAAACGCACTACTTTTTTTCAAACCGATTTTTATATCTGGCATCGCAAACAACTGAATCTCCTGCTGGATGAAAAAAAACAGCCCCTGGGCGGCAAATGGAGCTTTGATGCAGAGAACCGGGAAAAAATTCCGAAAGGTCTCAAAATACCTGCATTGCCAGTTACCCCAACAAATGCCTTTATCGATGAAGCAATCAATTATTGCGCAACCAACTTTCCAGATAACCCCGGCACTACCACCTATTTTAAATATGCCGTTACGCATAAGGATGCCCGTTACCAGTTACAACAATTCCTTGAACAACGCCTGGCAGTTTTCGGTGCCTATGAAGACGCGATGCAGGAAGGTGAATCCTATCTTTTTCACAGTGTACTTACCCCCTACCTGAATGCCGGATTGATTACTCCCGGAGAAATTATAGACCAAACCATTTCATTCGCCGGCAAAAATCAAATCCCGATGAATTCGCTGGAAGGATTTATCCGGCAAATCATTGGGTGGCGTGAATTCATTCACCAGGTTTATTATCGCGCCGGCAGCCGCCAAAGAACCCGTAATTACTGGGGATTCAATCGCCCGATCCCACACCCATTCTATACCGGAGAAACAGGCATTCATCCAATTGACAACGTGATAAAAAAATTACAGCACACTGCCTACAACCATCATATTGAGCGCCTCATGGTGCTGGGCAATTTTTTCCTGCTCTGCGAATTTGATCCCGATTCCGTGTACAAATGGTTCATGGAATTTTACATCGATAGTTATGATTGGGTAATGGTGCCAAATGTGTACGGGATGACGCAATTCGCTGATGGCGGACTAATGACTACCAAACCCTATATCAGCGGATCAAATTACCTACTGAAAATGGGCGACTGGAAAAAAGGGCCCTGGCAGGCTACCTGGGATGGATTGTTCTGGCGGTTCATGCATGTGCACCGCGATTTTTTCCTCAGCAACCCTCGCCTGGGTATGCTGGTAAAGACTTTTGATAAAATGGCTCCTGAAAAACAGGCTTCGCATCTTCAGCACGCAGAAGAATTTTTAAAACAACTCGACCAATGGAATCAACAACACTAACCACTGCAGAGATAGATCGTATTATTGAAATGGCCTGGGAAGACCGCACCCCATTTGAGGCCATCGAATTTCAATTCGGTTTGTCAGAACAACAAACCATCCAGCTCATGCGAAGAGAAATGCTTCCTTCCAGTTTTAAACGCTGGCGCAAAAGGGTACAATCCAGGAAAACCAAACACATCATGAAACGGGAGGATGCAGTCCAACGATTCAAATGTTCTCGTCAACGTACAATAAGTCTCAATAAAATAAGCAAACGTTAACCAGATGGATGGAAACTTCCCAACCGATTATCAAACCATATTGGAGCGGGTTCATTCCGTTTCACCTCAGCAATATGGAAAAACCAGGAACTACCTGAACGGATCCGTCACCTATCTTTCTCCTTATATTTCAAGAGGAGCTATTACCCTACCAGAAATTTGGGACCTTCTCAAAAAAGATGGTCACACATTAAAAAATGCGTACAAACTGGTGCAGGAGCTGGCCTGGCGTGAATTCTTTCAACGTTGCTGGTGGCAGTTTGGCGAACGCATCTGGGAAGATATCCGGAACCCCCAGTATCCGGTTTCCCACCATGAAATTCCAAATGCACTTATCCATGCAGGAACGGGTATTGATGCCATCGATAAAGGAATCAAAAATCTCTACCAAACCGGATATATGCACAATCATCTTCGTATGTACATCGCCGGTATAACCTGCAATCTGGGTCGTGCACATTGGAAAGCGCCTTCAAAATGGATGTATTACCACCTGCTTGATGGAGACCTTGCCAGCAATTCACTTAGCTGGCAATGGGTAGCCGGAACGTTCTCTTCCAAAAAATACATTGCGAACCAGGAAAACATCAACCAATACCTCAATAGTAAACAGAACGGAACCTTTCTTGATCGCTCCTACGATGAAATTTTCAACCAGGAAATTCCGCAAAGCTTCAAAGCCACACAGCCCTTCAGTCTCCAAACTACGTTACCGGATACTGCACACCCTACTATTCGTACTGATCAGCCTGTGCTAATCTACACCTCTTATTGGCTTAATCCAAATTGGCGAAAAGAACAATCGGCCAACCGGATCTTGTTATTGGATCCCAAGCATTTCAGCCAGTACCCCGTTAGCAAAAAAGTATTGGATTTTATACTGGAACTAGCCGTTGATTTGATCCCGGATATACAGATCGTTACCGGATCACCGGAAGATTTTCCTGAGCTTATGGTATGCCCTTCAATCCATACCATGGAACATCCCCTGACCCGTAATTACCCTGGCGAAAAGGATGCTTATCCCTGGTTAATTCCCGGTTACACAGGAAAACTTTCTTCCTTTTTTAATTTCTGGAAAAAAGCAGAAAACCTGTTGAAGTAAGCGCTTTGTTCTAATTTCGGTCATTCGTTTACATATGATCATTACACATATTGATATTTATCGCTACAGCATTCCAATGGAGCCTTTTACGATTGCAACGGGAACCATGGATTTTGCACAGAATCTGTTCATCCGTGTCCATACCGATGCGGGCATTTATGGAGTTGGAGAATGTTCCGCTTTCCCGATGATTGTGGGTGAAACGCAATCCACCTGTTATGTGATGGCACAGGATTTTGCAAAACTCTGGAAAGGAAAAGATCCCCTGGCGATTGCAGACCGCATGCAGGAACTCCATCTCTTTACCGCACGTAACTCCACCGTGAAAAGTGCGTTTGATATGGCCCTTTACGATCTGGCCGCCAAAGCGGCCAATCAACCGCTGTATCGGTTTCTCGGAGGAACCGAAAAAATCCGGATCGAAACCGATCTTACTATTGGAATTGATACGGTGGAAACAATGGCAGCAAAAGCCACCGATTATGTTGCCAACGGAGTTCGCATTATCAAGATCAAATTGGGCAAGGATCCGATCACCGATATTGCAAGAGTAAAAGCTATCCGCGAAGCTGTAGGTGATGCTATTGTATTGCGAATTGATGCCAACCAGGGCTGGAGTATCGAAGGAGCTGTACAGGCGCTAACCGGGATGCAAGCTTACAACATCCAGTTTTGTGAGCAACCCATGCGTACCTATAACGATCACCTGGGCCCGGAACTCAAAGCCCTCTCCCCGGTTCCCATAATGGCGGATGAGTCTGTTTTTGATCATCGGGATGCCATTCGCATAATTGATTCGAACGCCTGTCAATATGTGAATATCAAACTCTCGAAAAGCGGAGGACTCCTGGAAGCTATTGAAATCAATCGGGTTTGTGCCGAACGAAATATTCCCTGCATGATGGGTGGCATGCTCGAGAGCAGGCTGGCTGTTACCGCCTGTGCACATTTTGCTACAGCTCATCGAAATGTGGTATTTTATGATATGGACACCTGTCTGCTGGGCCACCAAGCTGATCCTGTAACTGGAGGCATCCATTACCGTGGATACCTGGTTGAGCTGTCGGATGAGCCGGGATTAGGTGCAGATGTAGATAATGCGTTCCTTCAAGAACTCGAACAGATCAGCGTTTGACCAAAAATCTGGCAGTAAATTTCCGAAACTGGCGTAGCTTGCGACCGGATAAAATAGTAGACTATGCAAAAGAAAAAACCGGCTGAAAGCCAGGTTATCATGACAGAACTGGTATTACCCAATGATACCAACTTGTTTGGCAACCTGATGGGTGGAAGGCTGATGTACTGGATGGATATCGCTGCAGCGCTTGCTGCGGCCAAACATTGTAATGCACCGGTAGTTACAGCATCCGTGGATAATATCTCCTTTGAATCGCCCATTAAACTGGGCAATGTGGTACATATCGAAGCAATAGTGACCCGTGCCTTTTCTACCTCTATGGAAATCCACCTGAGTGTTTGGGGAGAAGACCTTACGCACCAATACCGATATAAAAGCAATGAAGCCTATTATACGTTTGTTGCATTGGATCCGAATCGCAAGCCGCGGCCGGTGCCTGTTTTGGAGCCGGAAACAGAACTGGAGAAAAAATTATATGATGGTGCTTTGCGCAGAAGACAACTCCGATTGATACTGGGTGGAAAAATGAAAGCTGCAGATGCCACCGAATTGAAAGCCCTGTTCAGCGAAGCTTAATTACCGGAATTTTCAGCAGCTTTGCTTTCCCGGCGAAGCTGCTGTTCTTTTAGCGCCTCTGCCAGGTGCGGTACTTTCATCATGAATTTTTTGCTTTGTTCAATGGCATCCATGATCTGCTCCAGGATCGCTTCATTGGATGCTTCATAATCTATCTGCAACGGTTCTTTAAACCGTACAGTTAGCAAAGACCCCCGTTTTTTGAAACTCAATCCTTTTTTGGTAAATGCCCTCCAAAATCCGTTGATAACAACCGGCACAACAATTGGTCGGTTTTTCTTGATGATGAGTGCAGTCCCCTTTCTGCCCGGAGCGAAGGCCTTGGTAGTACCCTGGGGAAAGGTGATTACCCAGCTCCCATTTAGTGCCCGTTCAATTTTTCGTGTATCAGATGGATCAAGCCCACGCCTTACTTCTGTTGCCCCCTCTCTCCAGGTACGCTTCACCGTTAGTCCGCCTGCCAGCATAAAAAACTTGCTGATCAAACTCCCCTTCATGGTTTCTTCCGCTGCCACATAATACACATTGGTGAAGGGATTCAGCAGATAGTAAGGAATTCCCAGCTCATTTCGCTTGCCCCATTTTACGGCGCAAAAAATATGCAGAAAAGTTATTACATCCGCAAAATAGGTCTGGTGATTGCTGACAAACAACACGTTATTGCGGGGTAATTTTTCAAGATGTTCGGTCCCTGAAATTTTGAGTTTATTGAACCATACCAGTCCGGGATACGAAACGAATCCAACGATCGCGTAAACCAGTTTACGGACCAGTCTGATTTGTTTCAATCGGTCGATGAATTGACTCATGCATTGAAATTGGGTGAGCTAACCGGTTGCAATATAAGGATTTGACAATACAATAACGGTTTTATCAAAAGCTCAAACTGTATATTTGCGCATGTCTCAAAACGCCGTGATTTTTGATATGGATGGCCTGCTGATCGACTCTGAACCATTATGGCAGCAGGCTGGCATGGATACGCTTAAACTTTTCGGAATTCAGCTTACGCATGAACAATATTTAACGAGTACCGGACTCCGGACTCCGGAATGGATTGATTATTGGTTTCATCAGTTTGGGATTGATCCCGAACATGCTCCCAAAGCAATTACCACTATAGAAGAAGCCGCCATGGAAAAAATCCGTTTAGAAGGCGAACCCATGCCCGGTGTTGGAACGATCCTGGAGTTTTTCCGTTCAAAGGGTTATCCGATCGCCATCGCATCCTCCTCTCCCATGCGGATGATCGAAATGGTCATTCAAAAGCTCGGAATCGGATCTTATATTCAAAAAGTCAGTTCCGCAGGTGAACTTGCTTTTGGCAAACCTCACCCGGAAGTGTTTATTCATTGTGCAGCGCAATTACAGGTAAAACCCATGCAATGCCTGGTTTTTGAAGATTCCTTCAACGGCCTCATCGCAGCCAAAGCCGCCAAAATGAAATGTGTGGTAGTGCCCGCTCCCGAAGTTTTTCACCAACCAAAATGGAGCGCAGCTGATCTGAAACTCGGTTCACTGGTGAATTTCAATGAGCTGTTGTTGCAGGCGATATTGAAGTGAAAGGTGAAAGGTGAAATTTTGTGAAAGGCAGGAAGTGAAAAAAAAGCCGCCCCAACATGGAGCGGCTCACTATTTATATCTTTCACCTTATTTTCCTTTGACGTCTTTCACCTTTCACTTTTCACCTTTCACCTTATTTCATCTTAAAACTCTCCAAAAACTTCGTCGTGAAATTCCCACTGCGGAAATCTTCATTCTGCATCAGTTGAAGATGGAAAGGAATAGTCGTTTTAACACCCTCTATCACGTATTCGCTTAATGCCCGGTACATAGTATTAATGGCTTCATCACGGGTACGTGCAACCGTAATCAGTTTTCCAATCATGGAATCATAATACGGAGGAATGGTATAACCGGCATAAACATGACTGTCTACCCGTACCCCATGCCCGCCAGGTGTATGCAACGTTGTGATCCGGCCCGGACTTGGACGAAAATCGTTATAGGGATCTTCGGCATTAATCCGGCACTCAATCGCATGCATCTGGGGTTCATAATCCCGTCCGCTGATAGACTCACCCATCGCGATTTTTATTTGTTCCTTGATCAGGTCAAAATTGATCACTTCCTCCGTAACACAGTGCTCCACCTGGATACGGGTATTCATCTCCATGAAATAGAAGTTACGGTGTTTGTCTACCAGGAATTCGATGGTCCCAACCCCTTCATAATTAATCGCAGAAGCTGCTTTTTTTGCGGCATCACCCATTGCCTGACGCAATTCCGGCGTCATAAAGGGCGAGGGCGACTCTTCAACCAGTTTCTGATGACGGCGCTGAATGGAACAGTCTCGTTCGCTCAGGTGACAGACTTTTCCATAACGGTCACCTGCAACCTGGATTTCAATATGCCGGGGCTCTTCCACGAATTTCTCCATGTAAACACCGTCATTTTTAAATGCTGCGAGCGCTTCCGCCTTGGCGGTATTATAAGCCCGCTCCATTTCTTCTTTCTTCCAAACAACGCGCATCCCTTTCCCACCACCACCGGCGGTCGCTTTCAAAATCACGGGATAACCCATATTTTCCGCAACAGAATAGGCTTCATCCAAACTACCCAACAGCCCTTCAGATCCTGGAATAACAGGAACTCCTGCACGAATCATGGTTTCTTTGGCGGTGATCTTATCACCCATCGAACGGATCTGGTCGGGTTGAGGACCGATAAATTTAATACCGTGCTCACCGCAGATTTCCGCAAAACGTGCATTCTCTGCCAGGAATCCGTATCCGGGGTGAATAGCATCGGCATTGGTGATTTCTGCCGCCGCCATCAGGTGCGGAATATTGAGGTAGGAATCAGCGCTTTGAGGACGACCGATACATACTGCCTCATCGGCGAATTTTACGTGTAAACTATCTTTATCCGCTGTGGAATAGACTGCAATGGTTTTAATACCCATCTCCCGACAGGTACGAATAACCCGAAGCGCAATTTCACCGCGGTTAGCGATTAATACTTTTTTAAACATCTTCGGAAAGAATTAGTGCATTAAGCTGGTTCTACCAGGAATAAAGGCTGGTCGTATTCAACCGGAGACGCATCGTCTACCAGGATCTTCACTACTTTACCTTTTATCTCACTCTCAATCTCATTGAAGAGTTTCATGGCTTCGATGATACAAACCACTTTACCCGGATTGATTTCATCACCTACTTCAACAAAAAGTGGCTTATCCGGTGATGGACGACGATAAAAGGTACCGATCATGGGACTTTTAATCGTAATCAGATTACTGGGAACTGCGTCAGAAGATTTCGGTTTATCTCCGTTGGTTGCAGGAACAGCAGCTGTTGCAGAAACAGCAGGCGCGGCTGTGGCCTGGGCAGCGGGAGCAGCTGGTGCATACATGGGTGCAGCAACCACCTGCTGAATGTTGTCTTGTTTTTGCTTAATCGTGACCTTGAACCCTTTTTCTTCAATCGTCAGTTCACCGATGTTCGACTTGTTGATCAATCGGATCAACTCCTGAATTTGTTTGAAATCCATTGTACTGAATTTACAGTTGGTGATCAATTTAGGCGGCTAAGATAAGGAAAATGCCCCTCCGCAGAGGGGCACTAACATCTTTCATTAAAAATTACTCCTTTACGCGCTCCACGTAGTCACCAGTTTTGGTGTTAACGCGGATCAGTTCCCCTTCATTCACAAAAAGTGGTACCATTACGGTTGCACCGGTTTCCACAGTTGCAGGCTTCAGTGTACGCGTAGCTGTATCCCCTTTCATACCGGGTTCGCTATAAGTTACTTTCAGCACAATTTTATCCGGTAATTCAATACTCATTGGAGTGTCGGTTTCTGTATTTACCAATACAGAAACTTCCTGTCCGTCTTTTAAGAACTGGGGGGCATCCACCAGGTTTTCCTGTGCAACAATTTGTTCGAATGTTTCATTGTCCATGAAATTATACCCGCTGTCATCTTTGTAGAGGAACTGAAAATTTTTGCGCTCTACACGAATGGGATAAATGGTATCGCCACTGTTCCAGGTTTGTTCAATCGTACGGTTATTGTCCACACCTTTCAGCTTCGCCCAAACCTTGGCTGCTGCACGTGCAGTCTTGTTTTCTCCAAACTCAACGATCTTATAAAGACTTCCATCGAGTTTGATAATCAGGCCACGGCTGATATCGGAGGTATTTGCCATAATTAATTACAGTTTTCTGCTATATACAATTAGTAAGGGAGCAAAATTACTGCAATTCGGCAATAGGCAGCAAATTTTTAGCAGATCACTGTTTTTTTCTCATCACCACAATTACCCCGTTTTTCCCTTTGGCTCCGAATCGTTCAGTCGCTTTTTTATCTTTATAAACAGTGATGGACTCAATAGACTCCGGTTTCATTTTCTTAAACTCTTCCGGACTCATCTCCCTACCATCAACAATATAAAGCGGACTCGCTTCTGACTTCGCAAAACCGGTGACTGTAATGGGTTCAAGTTTACCGGAAGGTTCCTCAGCAGTATTGTCCGATTTTGTATCGATCAGGATAACGCCCTCTTTACCCCGCTCCCCGTACTTAGCAACCGCCTGCTCATTTTTTACTACATGGATTGCTTTGATGCGGTTGGGATCGATTAGAGATACGTCTTCTTTTGTCCACTCCTTACCATTTACAAAATAAAGAGGCCCTCCATTTGTCGGCACTTGCAGTTCAACCCGCTTGCCACTGATTGTTGCATTTTGCTCCTCATCAATTACCACCTTTGGATCTCCTTCGCTGATCACCAGCAGGTTTTGCTTATCAGGTGCCGGTGGGGCAGCGGGTACTGCAGGTGGCGCAGGCGTTACGGGTGAAACCGGAGCCGCAGGAGCAACGGGTATCGTTTTTGCCGGAGCCGGAGGTGCAGGTGGCGGTGGAGGTGGTGGCAGCTCCCCATACTTCTGCTCATATTGGGCCTTATTGGCATTCCATTCCTCCAAAGACATGGATTTTACCTTCTTTTTTTTCTGATCCAGAATGGTAACTTCTCCAATCCCGTTCTTTTCGGTTATTCTAATGTGATACCCTTTATCGGTTGGCCCGGCTAGGTAGGACTTCTTAGAGGAAGGTACCGTGTCATTTCGCTGCCCTACTACACCCGGTAACCCTTCAGGAATATTTTCCAGATTTGTAGGCTGTTCCTGTCCCTCATCCTGTACCAATCGAAGTAAAGCTGGTGGATGGACTGCTTCAGGAACTTCCTTCAACTCCTGCTTTTTTCGAAAGGCCAGTAATAATATGGCGGCCAGCGGCACCGCAAAAGCAAATTTTACCAGGTGGATGCGTGCTGATCTGATTTTGTTCATCATAACAATTCTTGTTTTTAAAGCTGAAAAATTGAGGTGACTGGCCATGCTGAAATTGCGCTGGCCCACCACTTTTACCAGGAGGTATTGATATTGCCTCCGATCAACGCCATGTGTTAGTACCTGCCGGTCTGCTATGAATTCCAGGTTTTGCCGGATGGCATGCCGGAGTATCCAGGCAAACGGATTAAACCAGTTCAACACCAGCAGGAGCTCAGCCAGCATCATGTCCGCGGTATGATGCTGCCGAACGTGTACCATTTCATGACGAATGATATCTTTTAAATCTGCTTCACTATGCAAAGCAGGATTGATATAAACAGAACGTCCAAAGGAAAACGGAATAATGTTTTCTGTTACTGCAAACAATTTTATATCCTCTCCCCCCAGCAATGCCGCCCTTTTGGATAAGCGGCGGTAAGAAAGAAACTGCAGCAGAATACGTATAGCCATCACTATTGAACCCGAAACTATAACTCCATTCAACATATACCAGTAATTGAATTTCACTGTTCCGGCAGATACGGTGGAAGGCTTCCAGTTACCCAAAGCCGGCAGTTGTTGCAATGCGCTTAAATCCACCCTGTCTGCTTCCAGCCACCAACCAATATCCAGCATTGGAAGCAGGTAACAACCTAAAGGATAAACCAGCAGATACCATCTGTTCCAGGTGTAAAAGGTTAATTTTCGCAGAAATAACTGATAAAAAATCGTTGTCAGAGACAAACTGATGGTGAATTTTACCAGGTAGGCAAGCATTTCATTCATGGCTTTACTTTTTTGTTTTGCCTTCAATCATATCCAGGATTTCTTTCAACTCCTCTTTGCTTAACTGATCCTGCTCCACAAAAAAATTCACCATCGCTTTATAAGAATTATCAAAATAACCCCTTATAAAATCAGTCATAAACCGTTTTTTATATTCTTCTTCGGTTATAGCTGCCCGATAGACATAGGTATTGCCGATCAGCCGGCTTTTCAAAAAGCCTTTTTTCTCCAGGTTCTTCACCGTTGATGCAAGTGTGGTATAAGGCGGTGCGTCTTTCATCTTTTCCAGGAAGGCTTTTACATTTCCCTCCCCTGTCTGCCAGATCACCTGCATGGCCTGTTCCTCCGGTAAACTCAGCTTTTCCATTTCTACGAAGTTTTCGTAAACCTACGATATTCTCGTAGATATTTCCAAATTAAATTCTAAAAAAAAGAGTTAATGAATGAAATAGCTGGTGGCAACCTATTTTTATGTAAAATCAGTTATCAGGCATGTACCGCTCCAGCATAATAAACCAACCCCTCCAGTTAATAGGCAGATGCAGTCTTGTTTTCCTGCTTTTTATTTCCATGCAACAAATGAGTGTTGCCCAGGAACAGCCAGTTGCCAATCCCGCACCCTATGAGCGCTTCAAAAACCTCCCGCCTTTTGAACTTAAAGGGTTGGATGGAAGGAAAATAAAACGCGATGACCTTGCGAAAAACCGGGGCACGATCCTGATGTTCTTCAGTCCGGATTGTAACCACTGCCTCCAGCAAATGGACTGGATGAAACAGGCAAAGGAAGAATTAAAACCTTATAATTTTATTCTTGCAACCTACCAGCCACTGGAAGACCTCAAAGGATTTTACCAGTCCTATAAACTGGAAGAATGGAAAAACATTTATATCGGAAGGGATGAAAAATACTTTTTGCCTCCCTATTTCCGGATCCGAAACCTTCCCTTTATAGCCTTATACGATAAGAAAGGTCAACTGATTTCCGTATTTGAGGGCAATACCAAAACAGATCTGATTATTCGTTCTTTTAAATGAACAGAACGTAGTTGCAAGCCCTATCTTTGCAGCGCAAATTATTATTTCACCGCATAATTTTATTTCCATGAAAGTTACCGTAGTTGGTGCCGGAGCCGTAGGAGCTACCTGTGCAGACAACATTGCCAGAAAGGAACTCTGTGAAGAGCTGGTTTTATTAGATATCAAAGAAGGATTAGCTGAAGGAAAAGCGCAGGATATGATGCAATCGGCCACGCTGCTCGGATTTGATACCCGTATTATCGGAAGCACCAATGATTACAGTAAAACTGCCGGCAGCGATGTGGTAGTGGTAACTTCCGGAATTCCCCGTAAACCCGGTATGACCCGAGAGGAACTGATCGGCACCAATGCCGGTATTGTTCGTACGGTTTGCGAAAACATTCTGAAATATTCTCCCAACGCTATTTTCATCATTATTTCCAACCCGATGGATACCATGACGTACCTGGCATTAAAGGCAACAGGTATCGCCAAAAACAGAATCATTGGCATGGGTGGAACATTGGATAGCGCACGTTTCAAATACCAGCTCAGCCAACGACTGAATTGTTCTCCTTCCGATCTGAATGCAGTTGTGGTGGGTGGTCACGGAGATACTACGATGATTCCATTGATCCGATATGCCACCTGGAATTCCGTTCCGGTTACCAATTTTCTGTCTCAAAACGACCAGGAAGCGATCATTAAAGATACTATGGTGGGTGGTGCAACCCTTACCAAACTGATTGGAACATCCGCCTGGTATGCTCCTGGTGCTGCCGGTGCTGCCCTGGTGGAAAGCATTGTTCGCGATGAGAAAAAACTTTTCACCTGTTGTGTTGCCCTGGAGGGCGAATATGGCCTTTCTGATATCTGCCTGGGAGTACCGGTAGTTATTGGAAAGAACGGTTGGGAAAAAATTGTTGAATTCGGACTGAATCAGGAAGAGCAGGCATTGTTCAACAAAAGTGCAGAAGCCGTTCGGACCATGAACGATGTACTTAAAACTCTCTAAGCCAACTAATTAGAATTCATCTAAAGCCGCCTAGTGCGGCTTTTTTCATTTCATTCATCGAATTTTTTTTTAATTTCTTAAAAAAAACAAGCCCAACTATTTTGATGGCAAGAGTATTCTATTAGATTTGTACTGCTATCTCTCCAACACCTATTTAAAGCTCTTAGGGTTATACCCGGTTTACCAAAGCCTAGAAGGCCGATTTCTGTAACCTATACAAACAAAAAGAGCATGATCAAGCCCTTACTCGTATTAGCATTTAGTGTGTTGGGAATTAGTGCCCTCGCCCAGGAACCCCTCGAATTGCCCAAACAACGCGACCCGCAGGTTAATAAGACGATTAGCCCTGCTGACAATCCCCGTATCAACCCCGAGAAGAATTTCCGCATTAATCCCAAACATAACTGGAATATCAATCCGGCTATGAACGAGGGTATTAATCCGGATAAAAACAAACTCATCAATCCAAAATTCAACAAGGATTTTAGTCCGCTCCATAACCAGAGCATCAATCCTATGTATTCCTTCAGTTTGCACCCGCTTACTAACCAGAACTGGAAAGGCTATTACATGTTTGATAAGGAAAACAAATTAACTGGTTATCTCGTCATCGCTAACCAGTTCGTAGTGTTGGATTTTGACGACAAGGGTATCTGGAAAGGGTACCTGGTAAAAACCAGCACTAATACATTTAATTATTTCAACCTGCAGGATGAATGGACCCGCACTTTCTTCTGTGAAGACTCCATGGTTGGCTTCAATATTTTCAATGCAGCCGGTGAATGGACCGGTGCATTTGCCAAATAAAACAGGCAGATCTGTTTAGAATTTGAATGATTAGCGCGCGGCAAGCAATTGCCGCGTTTTTTTATGTATTTCCTGCAGATCAATTTGTTCCATACACTTGAAATGCCCTTTTGGACAGGCATCATGCCCTATTTTAGAACAGGGCCTGCACCGAAGTCCGTTAACTTCAACCAGATCGGTTCCTCCATTTGCTTTACCAGTCAATGGCAGCTGTATTCCATTTACCAAAACAGACGGAGCACCTCTCTGATTTAAATAGGGTGTCATTCCAAATGCCGGCACGGTATTCCCCCAAACAGAAATGACCGGCTTTCTGAAAGCTGCAGCAATATGCATTAATCCGGTATCGTGGGAGATTACGAGTTTGGCTTTCCTGACAAGGTCCGCAGATTCATTCAAACTGAATTTTCCGCAGGCATTATATACCTGGATAGGATCTAGTTCTGCAAGCACCTCACCGGTTGACCGGTCTTCGGGTCCTCCAAGTATAACCAGTGGATGATCAATCAGTTGAACCAGTTCTTTCAGTTTATGAAGCGGCATGCGCTTGGTTGCATGTGCCGCTCCTACAACCAGTGCAATATAACCAAGCTGATGAGAAGCCGGCAAATCGGTAGGCTTGATTTCCTCACCAACAGGAATAAAATAATCAAGTCCCAGCCCATCATTGCTCACTCCCAGGTGAGCAACAGTTTCAAGATAACGGTCAACAATATGTTTTGCCGGAAGAAAATTGAGTTTGAAATTGGTCAGCAGCCATTTCTGCACATTCAGTTTATTAAAACTCCGGGAAGGGCACTTCAGGGCTTTTTTAATACGTAACGTACGGAGGTTGTGGTGAAGATCAATCACCCAGTCGAATCCTTCTGCAGCCAATGCAGTAATGGTAACATCCAGAGAATCCTCCAGTAAATGAAGTTTATCGATGTGAGGATTCGCTTTTACAACCGTGGCATAGTTCTTCTTTGTCAGAAAATGAACTTCCGCATCCGGCACCTGCTTTTTGACGCAGCGTATAACCGGGGTCGTTAGCACGATATCCCCAATCGAAGAAAACCGTATAATCAGAATTTTCATATTTCTCACATCTCACTTCTCACATCTCACTTTTCTTCTTCCTCCCCGTGATTAATTTAATCAACACCGGCGCGGTTGTAACGAGTACAATTACGATAATGATTGCTTCCAGATGGTCTTTCAGATCAAATCCGAACTGCGCCTGCACCCATTTCTGTAAAAAATGGCCTGCAAATATCATACTCACCACCCAGGCGATACAACCCACAATATTGTAGAAGGCGAATTTCTTTTTGTCCATTCCAACAATACCTGCAATGATCGGTGCAAATGTTCGGACGATCGGCAGGAAGCGCGCAAAAACAATTGCTCCACCACCATGTTTATCATAAAATTCATGCGCCTGCTCGAGGTAGTGTTTTTTGAAAAAGAAATTGTCTTTCCAGCGGAACATGGTAGGACCAATCTTTCTTCCGAACCAGTATC
This sequence comes from Flavipsychrobacter sp., assembly GCA_016787265.1. Lineage (GTDB taxonomy): Bacteria > Bacteroidota > Bacteroidia > Chitinophagales > Chitinophagaceae > Flavihumibacter. The sequence continues at coordinate 206,976 of JAEUVF010000003.1, forward strand.
CTACAGTATTACCGATAATTCCGGCAAAAGAAATCAGGGTTACCAGTAACAACAGATCAAACCATTCACCACGCTGCCATTCAAATCCGAATGATTTGAACAACTCATTAATCAGGTTGGTGCTATAGATGCCGGCTACAAAAAGCAGACTGTCGCCCGGCAGGAAAAAGCCTGCGAACAAGCCCGTTTCCGCAAAAACGATCAGCAGGATGATCCAAAGCCCCCCCATCACGATATAAAACATCGGATTCAGCAGATCTTTCCAATCAAATGATTTTGTCAATACTACTGTTTTCGTTTTGTCTAATCCGGCATAACTAAAACTGACGGTATCATGAACAGGTGCTGTAATTTTTACTTCCAGCACGGAATCGAGCGGAAGGAGTACATACCCCTCTTTATCAGCCACAAACTCTTTAGAATCGGCACCCTGGATCAGGGTGAATTGACCTACAGAGGATTCATACTGATTAATCACGCGCAAACGGATCTCTCCCTGGGCAAACAGGCCTCTACATACAACTAATAAAACCACCAGCAATAACAGCTTCTTCATCTTCATCGTCTTTTTTTCTATCGTTAACTCTCTAATTCTCCTTCCCACTTGCTAACAGCAGAAGTGGCCAGCGCATTTCCCAGTACATTGGTCATGCTCCGGAACATATCGCAAAAATGATCAATTGGCAAAATAAGTGCAATTCCTTCAGCGGGAATACCAAACATCGCACAGGTTGCCGTTACAACAACCAAAGAGGCACGCGGCACACCGGCAATCCCTTTACTGGTTAACATCAACACCAGCAACATGGTAAGCTGGGTGCCAAGATCCAGCTGTATGCCATAAGCCTGTGCAATTGCAAGGCTGGCAAAGGTCATATACATCATGCTTCCATCAAGGTTAAAACTATAACCCAGAGGCAGAATGAACGCAACAATTTTATCCTTACAGCCAAATCGTTCCAATTCCTCGGTCAGTTTCGGAAACACAGCTTCGCTGGAAGTGGTACTGAAAGCAATAAGCAACGGTTGTGCAATTCTTTTGAGTAATACCGGAATGCGGTTGCCCAGGATGAAGTAACCGACCGACAGCAATACGATCCAAAGTACAGCAATACCAATCAGAAAATACAACATATACAGTCCGTAAAAGCTGAAAATCCCCAAGCCATTGGTAGCGATAACAGCAGCAAGTGCACCAAATACACCGAGGGGAGCAAAGGCCATCACATAGCCAACCATCTTAAGTATAATATGCGCCACACCATCCAGTGCTTTTATAACCGGTTTCGCATAGTCTCCCATTGCCGTTGCCGCTACGCCAAAGAAGATACTGAATACTACCAACTGTAAAATTTCGTTGGTTGCCATTGCTTCAATTACACTTTTCGGAAAAACATGTTCAACAAAATTCTGAAGTGAAAAAACTTTTGTCTTCCCTATCAGATCTTCTGCATTGCTGGCATCTGCATTTCCCAAATTGATAACTGAACCAGGCTGGAAAAAATTCACCAGTAACATTCCGATTAATAAACTAACCAATGAGGCCGTAATAAACCAGAGCAATGCCTTACCTCCCACTCTGCCCACAGTTTTCAGATCGCCCAGTTTTGCAATACCTACTACCAGCGTTGAAAACACAAGGGGAGCAATTATCATCTGTACCAGTCGAAGGAAGATGGTGGTAAGCAGTTTGATTTTCTCAGAAAAAGAGGCAATAAATTCAGGAGCAGCATTCTTGTGTACGACATATCCCACAATAATACCCAATACCATCGCTATCAGAATGTAAAGGGTTAACCTGTTCTTTTTCGTCATTTTTGGTGCTTAAACTTTTGAACGGAAGGCCGAAAGTTCGAAAAATTCCTGAGGCTACCAAAATAATCGGCCGAAATCCGCTTCCATTCAAAGTTTAGCGTCTGCGAATTAAATAATTATTTATTTTACGCCCCTCTAAACAGCTTATCAAAACACAATTAAAACTGATATGAGTTTATTCAGGAAAAAATCCCTGTCCGCTCTGCTCGCATCGGCTGCTGATTCAGAAAAAGGCCTTAAACGAACATTGGGGGCTACCAACCTGGTAGCACTTGGAATTGGCGCCATTATTGGCGCCGGTTTATTTGTACGAACTGCTGCAGCTGCCGGACAGGCGGCTGGACCGGCAGTAACGATTTCTTTTATTATTGCTGCCATCGGTTGTGCATTTGCCGGACTTTGTTATGCAGAATTTGCGGCCATGATTCCCATCGCGGGAAGTGCCTATGCCTATTCATATGTTACCATGGGTGAACTGATCGCATGGATCATTGGCTGGGCGTTAATTATGGAATACGCATTGGGAGCTGCTACTGTTTCCATTGCCTGGAGTGAATATTTAAACACGTTGCTGGGGGGACGAATACCATATGAATGGTCGCATTCTCCATTTGAAAGTTTTACTGATTCAAATGGAGTGCTGCACCAGGGTATTATCAATGCACCTGCTCTCGTTATTCTGCTGCTGCTTACTCTTTTGCTTATCAAAGGAACACAGGAATCTGCCATGGTAAATGCTATTATCGTATTCATTAAAGTTGCCATCGTATTAATTTTTATTGTAGTTGGATGGCAGTTTATTGATTCGGCAAACCATACACCATACCTGATTCCTGAAGGAACTCCCGCATTTAAAGATCAGGCGGGTAAAGTTATAGCCGATTATTCAGGTGTCTTCAAACATGGTTGGGGTGGAGTACTTGGAGGAGCAGCCATTGTATTCTTTGCCTTTATCGGATTTGATGCAGTAAGTACAGCAGCCCAGGAGGCTAAAAATCCTGCCCGCGATATGCCGATCGGTATACTTGGCTCTCTGGCAGTTTGTACAATCCTTTATATTTTATTCGGTCATGTGTTAACCGGTGTTGCTCCCTGGACTGATTTTGTGGACCCCGTTAAAGGACGCGAAGCTTCCGTTGCTTATGCCATATCGGAATATATGCATGGATACCAGTGGTTATCTACCGCCGTTACGATAGCCATCCTGGCCGGATTCTCCTCGGTTATTCTGGTAATGCTGATGGGACAAAGCCGGATCTTTTATACCATGAGTAATGATGGGCTTATACCAAAAGCATTTGGTGAACTGCATCCTAAATTCAAAACTCCCTATAAGGCCAATTGGATCCTGTTTGTTTTTGTTGGCTTGTTTGCAGCATTTGTACCCGGACATGTAGCTGGTGACCTTACTAGTTTCGGCACCCTTTTCGCTTTTGTTCTGGTTAGTGCTGGTGTTTGGCTGATGCGTAAAAGCGATCCTAACACAAAACGCCCATTCCGCACCCCCTGGGTACCGTTTGTTCCAATCATGGGTGTGCTGGTATGTAGCGCCATGATTTTTGCACTGGATGCACAAACTCTGGAGGTTGCCATTATTTGGATGGTGGTAGGTATTGTAGTGTATTTCCTATACGGAAAGAAAAATTCCAAACTCAACAATCCCGGCCATACCCCAGGTGAGATTTTACCCAAGAAATCCGATTTCGAAGGATAATTACCACATACAATAATATCCCAAAAGAGACTGTCAGCCTGAATTGCGACAGTCTCTTTTTTTATTCGGAGTACTGATTTTTTTTTCTTTATTGTACCTTTGCCGACCAAAAGAACAATCAATCAAACCAGTAATACAATTATATGGGTCGCATTTTTGAAGTTCGCAAAGCTACCATGTTCGCCCGTTGGGACCGCATGGCCAAACAGTTTACCCGTATTGGAAAAGAGATCGCCATCGCCGTAAAAGCAGGGGGCCCCGACCCGCATACCAACCCTGCTCTTCGTCGCTGCATGCAGAATGCGAAATCCGTAAACATGCCCAAAGACCGGGTGGAAGCTGCAATTAAGCGTGCACAAGGCAAGGACATGGAAACCTATGAGGAAATTCTGTATGAAGGTTACGGCCCGCATGGGGTAGCCATCCTTGTAGAAACCGCCACCGACAACCATGTACGTACAGTTGCAAACGTGAAAGCAATTTTCAATAAAGGAAACGGTACTCTCGGAAATAGTGGAAGCGTAAGCTTTCAGTTTAAGAAGATGGGAGTTTTCAAATTAAAGCCGGAAGGTTTGAACACGGAAGACCTGGAACTTGAACTCATTGATTTTGGCCTGGAAGAACTGGGAGAAGGAACGGGCGAAAATGGGGAGGAAGTGATAGTCTTACGGTGTGGGTTCACCGATTTTGGAAACATGCAAAAAGCACTGGAAGAAAAAAACCTCACTACAATAAGTGCCGAAGTGGAATGGATTCCACAAAATACGGTTGAACTCGGTGAAGAGCAGGCACAGGAAGTCTTAAAGCTCGTCGACAAACTGGAACAGGACGAAGATGTTCAGAAAGTTTTTCATAACCTGGCTTAGTGCCAGGTTTTTTATGGATATGCGCTGTAATTGATGTAACTTACTGAAACAGATTCCGCACCTGTTCCGCCCCTATTATTCCGCACCATATTCAAAGTGATTCATCACCCTCAATCTTTGTATATGGAAGCATATTATCAACGTTTCTCCGCCAGTATTGCAACATACCGAAGAAGCCGTCTCATTGTCATAATTGCATTTTTTTTTGTAGTTCTGGCCATTAACTTTCCTAAACAGGTCTGGTCACAGGCTCCGAAAATTCCGGTTTATCTTGAGGTAACCATGTACAAGGTTACCCAGGGAAAAACAGAAACCTATCTCAACCTAGTAAAGAATTACGGCCTGCGCATACACGAAGCAATGGTGCGCGACAACACCATACAGGGCTGGTATTTCTATGAAGTGGTAATGAGTCCGGAAACGAAACATCCTTATGATTTTATTGGAGTGAAGGTTACGACCCGATTTAGTGACATAATTGACAACTCCAATTCATTGAAAGAATATTATACCAAAATCAAGGGGCCCAAAGAACCTGCATTCGAGCAGATTTTCGGGCAACTACAGGAATACCGGGTGGCTGTGAGGAAAGAAATATTTATTCATCGTGCAGGGCTGGATCCGAAAACGCCTGTTTCCAAATACGTGCAGATTGATTTTATGAAACCGCTGGCTGGCAAGCGGGAGGAATATATCAGGATGGAATCGCAGGTATTCTATCCGATCCACCTGGAACGGATCAAGATCGGCGCATTGACAGACTGGGCCCTGTATGAGAAGTTTTTGCCTTTTACAACCACTTCCGAATTCGACTTTGTTACAGCAAATTTTTTTGACAACCCGGCAGTAATATTGGACCCTAAATATGAAGAAGCATTTAACAATATCCCCAATAACATTGATTTTATCCGGCTAAGTGGTCAGATTGATCAAACCCGAACTCTGGTGAGAAGTGATATCTGGAAGCTGGCAATGTATGTGGATCAGTTGAGTGTACGGAAGTAAGGAAGAGGGAGGAATGGAAGATGGAGGAATGGAGAATGACTCCCTTTCTCCATCTTCCATTCCTCCATTATATGCTACCGATAGGTAGCCGGCAACTTCCACTGATACCTCAATGCCAGCATCCTGATAGAAAAAATAAGGAGGATGCAAATTATATTGATGAGTTCCATTGAAAGGGCAGTGTTTCTAAGCAGAAAGAACAGTATCCCTCCCACAATAGCAGCAGAAGCGTAAATCTCTTTTCGAAAAAGGTAGGGAACATTATTTAAAACCACATCCCTGATTACTCCACCAAAACAACCGGTCATTACGCCAAGTGAAATACAGATTCCCGGAGGATAACCCCAAAGTAAACCTTTCTCAATACCAACAAGGGTAAACAATCCCAGGCCGAGTGCGTCAAATACCGTCAGAACCCGTTCCATTTTTTTTAGCCTGGAAGCAAACAGTAAAACCGAAACAGCTGCCAGGAGGATCACTGCAATGGTAATATTGTTACTAAGCCAGGCAACCGGTAAATCTCCAATCAGGATGTCGCGAATAGACCCGCCTCCGATAGAAGGAATAAACGCAAGGATAATTACACCAAAGGCATCCAGCTTTTTTTCCATAGCCGCGAATGCTCCGGATACGGCAAAGGCAAATGTACCCAGCAGGTCAATCGTGGTCAGGAAATTAAACTCCATTTTTATTCAGCCATCATTTCCTTCACAAGTTCTACAATATCTTCCAGATTTGGTTTGCTAAAATAATCCCCATCACTTGCATATGCCGGACGGTGAGCCTGGGCCGTCAGGGTTCTTGGGGCCACATCCAGCCAGCGATAGCCACCCTGCTCCTCCATCACTTTATTGAACATATAGGCAGCAGCTCCACCCGGTACATCCTCATCGATAAAAAGAATCCTGCTGGTTTTTTTCAGAGATTCAAGCAGGGAATGATGAATATCAAAAGGCAGCAGGGTTTGTACATCCACCACTTCCGCATCAATACCATAAGTAGCCAGTTGAGTGGCAGCTTCCTGTACAATGCGAAGAGTAGAACCATACGAAACGAGGGTGATATCAGTCCCTTTTCTAACTATTTCAGGTACGCCTAGCGGTATGGTATATGTTAATAGATTCTGAGGCAGTTTTTCCTTCAGGCGATAGCCATTCAAACATTCAACCACAATGGCAGGGTCATTGGATTGCAAAAGGGTATTATACATTCCCACCGCCTGCACCATATTGCGGGGTACACAAACATGCATACCTCTCAAAGAATTAAGGATCATGCCCATTGGAGAACCACTGTGCCATATCCCTTCCAGACGGTGTCCGCGGGTTCTGACAATAAGGGGACAGCTTTGCTTCCCGAATGTACGGTAATGCGTAGTGGCCACATCATCACTTAAAGGTTGAAGTCCATAGAGCAGATAATCGAGATATTGAATTTCAGCAATCGGACGTAAACCTCTGAAGGCTGCACCAATACCCTGCCCCATAATGGTTAACTCACGGATACCCGTATCCGATATTCGATCTGCTCCATATTTGGCCTGAAGCCCCGCAAATCCCTGGTTAACATCTCCGATATAACCAACATCTTCACCAAAAGCAATGACTTTGGGGTTGCTGGTAAAGAGCTGATCAAAATATTTATTCAGAATCTCATAACCATTTACCAAAGGGGCTTCACTCGAATAGGAAAGCGATGTACCCTTGACATTGAGCGCAGACTTAGGCCCTTCATTGTATAAATGAGAGTTGTATAATGCTTTATTTTCGTTCTTAAGGTCCTGGTAATAATCCCTAAGCCAGAATGTATGATCTGATTTCCCGGCAAGCTGAATCAGTTTGTGGAGGCTGCTCATGACATCCCTGCGCATGGGCTCCTTTTCAGCTTTTAATTTGTTTATTTCAGCGCCCAATGCCCCCGCTTTTTCCGGCAACTGCAACAGTAAGGCTGATGCTAATTCAAGTACACGGCTAACCTGGTCCTTAATCGGCTGCTGATAAGTGGACCATGCACGGTTTTTGCAATCCCGTACAAATTCTTTGGCCTTTAATTCAATATCAGACAACTCCTCTTCACTGCTTAATGCATTTTCAAGAATCCACTCCTTGAATTTTTTGATGCAGTCAAAACTCCTTTCCCATTCAAGACGCTCCGGACTTTTATAACGTTCATGACTACCTGAAGTTGAATGCCCCTGTGGTTGAGTAATTTCTTCAATATGAAAGACAGCCGGGATATGTGTATCCCGAATCTTTTGAATAGCTGGATCCAGCAACTCCACCATACTCGCATAATCCCACCCTTTCAACTTGTATATGTCCAGTCCGTTCGTACCTTCCCGTTGTTGAAAACCTTTCAGCACTTCCGAAATAGATCCTTTAGTCGTTTGTAATTTCTTGGGAACGGAAATACCATAGCCATCGTCCCACACAAAAATAGCCAGGGGTATCTGCAGCACTCCTGCAGCATTTATTGCTTCCCAGAAATGCCCTTCGGAGGTGGATGCATCACCAATAGTACAGAAACAAATCTCATTCCCATTGTTTGATAACTCGGGAAAAGCTTTTAGTTCCTCCACTTTCCGAAAAAGTTTGGAGGCAAAAGCCAGCCCAACTGCTCTCGGCATCTGCGAAGCTGTTGGAGCCATATCACTGGTAATATTTTTCTGACGGGCAAGTGGCAACCAATTACCATCCTCATCCGTATTTGGTGTGGCAAAATGAGAGTTCATCTGCCTGCCTGCGCTGAACGGATCCTGGTTGACATCCGGATTGGCATATAGTTGCGCGAAAAACTGTTCAATGGTAGCCTGTTTGCTGGCGAACACAAAGGTCTGATCCCGGTAATAACCGGCACGGTAATCACCCGGCCGGAAAAATTTTGCCGCTGCGATCTGAGCTACTTCCTTGCCGTCTCCAAAAATTCCAAATTTGGCTTTACCTGTCAATACTTCTTTTCGCCCCATTAAACTGGCCTCACGACTCTCGCAGGCCAACCGGTAATCACTGAGTACTTCTTCACGGAAACGGTCAAAACTAAGTTTCTCCGCCGCTACCAGATCGTTTTCAAGCAGATTTTCCATCCGGCAAATCTAAAGGAAATCAGCAATGCGAACAACCGTTAGTTTTCCACTCCTTCTGGTTATCCTACGCCTCCGGTCCTGTGGAGTGGCACTCGCCCTGGCTGAGTGATGTCCCCTTACTGCCGTCCATAAAAGGATTTATCCAACAATAGCTATATTTGTTTGACGTTAATGTGATATCATGATTAAGCAATTGATTTTAGCAGCCGGTATAATCACGGGATGGCTTTCCGCTGACGCACAGGCGCTTGCCAATGCATCCAGGGAACCTTTGCAAATCACTGAAACACATGATTTTGGCAATATTCGCAGAGGCCGCCCTGTTACGCATGAATTTCAGTTTTTAAATACAGGAAAAGATCCAATCAGATTGGAAAATGTAGCTGCATCCTGTGGCTGTACCACTCCGCAATGGTCTCCTGAGCCGGTACCATCCGGCAAATCCGGAACAATAACAGTTGGTTATAATGCAGCAGTAGAAGGTCCATTTGAAAAATCCATAACATTGGTATACAACGGTGGTAAAACAAAAACCATCTATGTTAAAGGAAAAGTAGAACCACCTGTGCCGGCGGTTCCATTAAACAGTTCTGTTCAATTATTAAAACAATCGAATTAAATTCAATAAATCAATAAGTATGAAAAAGTTCGCGCTTACCCTGTTGGCTGCTGTGATTGGCACCTTTCTATTTGCACAATCAAAAAAAGCAGATGAAATCCTTAAATTTTCTGTATCCAAACACAATTTTGGTAAAATCAAGCAGGGCACTCCTGTAACCTATGATTTCGAATTCACGAATATCAGTGGCAAACCTGTTGTAATTGAAAGCGCTACTGCAAGTTGCGGATGCACCACTCCTACCTGGCCCCAGCAACCTATTGCGCAGGGTAAAGGAAATAAAATCAAAGCCGGTTTCAATGCCGCAGCCCCGGGAACTTTTGACAAAACGGTATTTGTTAAAGTAGCGGGTATTGATCAGCCCCTTGAATTACGGATAACTGGTGAAGTTTTGTCGGCAGATGAGTTTGCCAAATATGAATCTTCCAAAGACAAAAAAAGCAGTAAATAAAGAATATTCTCTTTCTCATAATAAAAGGCGGTCGTTATTTCGACCGCCTTTTATATTTTCAACACCATCCTGTTACAGTAGAAAAAACCAACAGCTATTTAAAAAGGGCTACCTGGTTTATCAAATGCTGAATGTGGGGAACGCCCTTTTTTTATTATATTCCAATCTTAACAAGGAATATGGACCATACTTCATTTCAAACCTATCTGGAAACGTTGAGAGTTCAACCCCAACAGAAAGTTTCACTTAAAAAAGACTTCCTGACTGACTATGACCATAAAACCATGAGCAAGGAAAAAGGACAGCAACTACTGGAAGAAGGCATTCAAAATCTATCCCTGATGCAGGATAAATTGTATGCTCATAACCGTCATAGTATTCTAATCGTTTTACAAGCCATGGATGCCGCAGGAAAAGACGGCGCTATCAAACATGTCATGAGCGGATTAAATCCGCAAGGAGTAAAAGTAACCAGCTTTAAAACTCCCAGTAAAGAGGAACTTGATCATGACTATATGTGGCGACACTATAAAGCGCTTCCCGGAAGAGGAGAAATCGGGATTTTTAACCGGTCACATTATGAAAATGTGCTGGTAACCCGGGTACACCCGGAATATATTCTGAACGAAAACCTGCCAGGTATAGAGAAAACAGAAGATATCACTCCTGTTTTTTGGGAAAAACGCTTTAAACAGATCAACCGGTTTGAAAAAAACCTGGTTCAAAACGGCACTCTGGTACTTAAGTTCTTTCTTCATGTTTCCAAAAAAGAGCAGAAAAAAAGATTCCTGGAAAGAATTGAAGACCCCAGCAAAAACTGGAAATTCGCCAGTGCAGATGTAGAAGAAAGAGCCTACTGGAACCAATATATGGAGGCTTATGAAGAGATGTTATCTGCCACCTCCAAAGAACAGGCTCCCTGGTTTGTATTACCAGCAGATGATAAATGGTTTACCCGTCTTTGTCTGGCTGCCATCATTAGTCGGGAATTTGATAAACTGGACCCTACCTATCCGATCGTTAGTGATGCCGAAAAAGCACAATTGCAGGTAATGCGGGAAAAACTGTTGCAGGAAAGCAACGGGGCTTAAAATTCAACTCCGGGCTACTATCTTTGCGGCATGCTACAGATCAGTAACAGAGGCCAGGCAATGCCCCCGTCTCCAATCCGGAAACTGGTGCCCTATGCCGAAGCGGCCAAAAAAAATGGAACCAAAGTTTTTCACCTCAATATCGGTCAGCCTGATATAGAAACTCCGGCCATCATGTTTGACGCGGTCAAAAACGCGCACATGAAAGTGCTGGAATACAGCCACAGTGCAGGCAATGAATCCTATCGTCGCAAGCTGGTGGAATACTATGCTAAAGTTGGCGTGAATGTAACCCACAACCAGATCATCGTTACAACCGGTGGATCTGAAGCGATTCAGTTTGGCTTTATGGCCTGCCTTGACGCAGGTGATGAAGTTATCATCCCCGAACCATTTTATGCCAACTACAACGGCTTTGCGGTAGCAGCTGGTGTTATAGTAAAACCAATCACTTCCAATATTGATAAAGGCTTCGCGCTTCCCCCCATTGAAGCATTTGAACAGGCAATCACTCCACGCACACGTGCTATAGTGATCTGCAATCCCAATAACCCAACGGGTTATTTATACAGTAAAGAAGAACTCGAAGTTCTAAAAACCATCATTCAAAAACACCACCTGTTCCTCTTTTCGGATGAGGCTTACCGTGAGTTCTGCTATACCGGTACACATTTCAGTGCCATGCAACTGGAAGGCGTGGATGAGCATGTAATATTAATGGATACCGTTTCCAAGCGATACAGTGCCTGTGGAGCAAGAATCGGTGCATTTGTAACCCGTAATCAGGCAGTTTTGGATACTGCGATGAAATTTGCACAGGCAAGGCTAAGCCCACCGGGTTTTGGCCAGATTGCCTCAGAAGCAGCTATTGACCTGCCCGATACCTACTTTGATGGTCCCAAGGCAGAATACCTCAAAAGACGCGATATTCTGGTTAGCCGGCTGAATGCCATGCCCGGTGTATTTTGCCCTAACCCAGGTGGCGCCTTTTACGCGATGGCACGTCTGCCGATTGATGATTCCGATCGTTTTTGTCAGTGGTTGCTGGAAAGTTTTTCACACAATAACCAAACAGTAATGCTGGCACCGGCTTCCGGCTTCTACGGCACAGCCGGACTCGGAAAAAACGAAGTGCGTCTAGCCTATGTATTAAACACGGATGACATCCATGCCGCCATGGACTGCCTCGAGGAAGCGCTCAGGCAATATCCAGGGCGGACAGAATAAATGAACATTAAACAATAAAGCCACGATTTTCGTGGCTTTATTGTTTAATGTTTTAAAGTTTTAATAAAAGCTCTTCCAACGCCCGACTTTAACCATTTTTCACGCACTATGGCTTCTGACTTCAGATTAAACTTTTCCAGGTAAATCAATTTCCAAGGACGATATTTTGAAGTCCATCCTTTTCCCAATTCGTTATGCGATATCAAGCGGCTTTGCAGATCAGAAGTATACCCAGTATAATGCTTTTCATAAGAAGCCGAAAACAAAACATAGACACAATATTCCATACACACATATTTGTTCCATTTCTTAACCACCCTCCGCATCTGCGTAGGCAGATTATGAATCCGATGCTAACAAAAAAAGCCCGCAACAGGGCTTTAAAATGTAGCGAGGAGCGGACTTGAACCGCCGTCCGCCTCAGGCGGATAAGAATCCGATGCTAACAAAAAAAGCCCGCAACAGGGCTTTAAAATGTAGCGAG
>JAEUVF010000017.1 GCA_016787265.1 Flavipsychrobacter sp.
CTAAATCAGCAACCACCATTTTTTTTAACTCAACGGGTTGTGAACAGGCAGTTCTGCCAGATTTATTCAGTTTAAAGCGCATTGACGAAGTTGCCATACAAATCTACGTTTTAAACTGTATAGCTATTTCAGGTGCAGACAGGTGCCGGAGCGGTCAAACAGCGATGCCGGAGTGGTCAAACAGTGGTGCCGGAACGGTTAACTTCTGCCGAATGGTCGATAAAAGTATGCCGAATGGTATTGTGTGATTTTGCTAATGAAATTGCCTGCTTTTTACCAGCCGAATCCTTGATTTATTTACCAGAATCAAACTATGCAATTTTTTGAATTTCGCCAAAGTTTATTTTAATCCAATCCACCTTTTTCCAATGTTTACCTGCTTACGCAAATCGTATGACTTCTTTTCCATCAGTCCGGATGCAGGATGCTTCATCGCTAGCCCCCATCTTGAGCCTGATCAATAAAATTGTAAATTCCGGGAATATTTTTTTTGGTTATCAAAAGATTCCTATATTAGACATTGTTGAAACATTGATTTCAACGGCGCCATCCCCGGGTCGCTTTTTTCTGGCTTCTTGCCCGAAGGTTGGTTAGGCTCAAATTACCCTCATAACAGCAACATGACAGTTTAAATCAAACTGTATCAACCAGATAGGCTTTATTCTTTCGGGCAAGAATTGCTATGTGATTCTTATCACATGTTATCAGATAGGATTGTCGTAACTTATTTATTCTAACGATTGCAAAAACTTTAGCAGATGCCTTGCCGTCCTAAGGTTAAGGGTTGTAGTCCCTGTAATGATGAAGTAGTGCCATCCCCCGGTAAAAAGAAAGGCCTCGGCCTGCTCTCCGGGATTGTTTTAGCTGTTCTTCCCAAATGCCCCTTTTGCTTCGTTGCTTTTTCCAGTACCCTTGTCCTCTGCGGTAAAGGAGAATCGGTCAGCCAATCGATTTCACTCTCCTCTGCCCCCACCATTTTATTCGCTTCGGTTTTTTGTTTACTGGCTATCCTCAGTATTGCCCTCAGCTATAAGGATTATCGTACCCGCTACGCATTGTTGGTGGCTATCGGCGGCACTGCCTGCATTATGACCAGTGTGCTTCTTTCAGGTGGTGAACTGCTCTACTATTTCGGCGTGCTCCTCATCATGGGAGCGGTTGCTATCAACATGCGCAGGTTGCGGTTATTGGAACGTGTGAACAACTGGGTTCGTGGAAAATGGATGAGAAAAGTTGCCTGATCCGATCAGGTTCAACATAGTTTTTGAATCAACATCTAAACAGCTAAAACTTAAGCTATGATCCCGCAGTCATTCCAGTATGAATCACCAGGCTCCCTGTCTGAAGCTATTAATATGCTTCAGCAGTATGGAGAGGACGCAAAGATCCTGTCGGGGGGGCACAGCCTGATCCCCATGATGAAGCTCCGGTTCGCCACACCTGAGTACCTGATTGACATCAATGGTATACCCGGACTTTCCTACATTAAGGAAGAGAACGGTGTACTAAAGATCGGTGCCCTAACCCGAGAAGCAGAGCTCGAACATTCCGATCTGCTGAAAAAACATTTTCCCATCTTCGCAGATGCAACCAAACTCATTGCCGACCCCCAGGTTCGCAATATGGGTACCATCGGAGGTAATATCGCCCATGGTGATGCAGCCAACGATCACCCCGCAGTGATGCTGGCCCTGAATGCTACCATCGTGGCTACCGGCCCCGAGGGCGAACGGGAAATTCACATCGATGAGTTCTTCTATGGTTTCTACATGACTGCCTTACAACATGGTGAAATCCTCACGGAAATCCGGATTCCCATGCCCCCTCCCGGAACCGGTAGCGCCTATCACAAAATGGAAAGAAAAGTGGGCGATTATGCTACTGCCGGTGTTGCTGTTCAGATTACCCTGGGTGATGATGGTGTTGTTACTGCCGCCGGTATCGGGCTCACCAATGTAAACCCTGTTCCCCTGCGTGCCGCAAGGTCTGAACAGGCTTTAATTGGCAAACCGCTCAGCGAAGCTACCATCAATGAAGCAGCCCAATATGCTGCGGAAGATTGTAATCCTTCTTCCGACTTGCGCGGCAGTGAAGAATACAAACGCTCCATTGTAGCTACCCTGGTAAAACGTATGATTTACCAGGCTGTCAACCGCGCCAATAATTCATGAACCTTCTAAACCTAGTATAGTATGCTTAAAGAAATATCAATTACTGTTAACGGTCAGCAACATACGCTGGAAGTGGAACCGCGACTCCTGCTTGTCCACATGATCCGCGAACTGCTGAACCTGACGGGCACGCATATTGGCTGCGATACCTCCAGCTGTGGCGCCTGTACCATTTTGCTCGATGGCAAATCCATCAAATCCTGCACCGTATTGGCTGTTCAGGCCAATGGTAAATCCATCACCACTATTGAAGGCGTGGCGCAGGATGGCCAACTTTCTCCTCTGCAGGAAGGCTTTAAAGAGAACCATGGTTTGCATTGCGGCTTCTGTACACCGGGCATGATTCTGCGCGCAACAGAACTATTGGCCAACAATCCAAATCCCACCGAAGAAGAAATCCGCTGGGGCATTGCGGGTAACCTTTGCCGTTGCACCGGCTATAACAATATTGTGAAAGCCATTCAATACGCCGGCGCCAAAATCCGCGGCGAGGAATTGCCTTCTACCGAACCAGAATTTGTATAATATTCAAAACCGATTCAATTAGTTGCTTTATGATACAATGCAAAACTTCCAAAGAAATCGGCGGTATGGGGCATTCCCTCAAGAGGAAAGAAGATGCCCGCTTCATCCAGGGAAAGGGTCGATACGTGGATGATGTCAAACTGCCTGGTATGCTGTATATGGATATTGTTAGAAGTCCGTATGCCTATGCCAAAATCAAAAATATCAATATTGACGAGGCGATGAAGGTGCCCGGCGTGGTTGCTGTGGTTACCGGAAGAGATCTCGAAAAATACAACCTGCACTGGATGCCTACGCTCATGTCAGACACCCAGATGGTATTACCTACCGACACGGTGATGTACCAGGCACAGGAAGTAGCTGCGGTGATCGCTACCAGCAAATACGCTGCCCGCGATGGTCGCGAAGCCGTAAGGGTTGAATATGAACCTATGAAGCCGGTGATCGATCCTTTTAAATCACTGGATCCCGATGCTCCTGTTTTGCGCACCGACAAGGAAGGCAAGAAGGACAATCATATCTGGAACTGGAAAGTGGGCGATAAGGAAAAGACAGATGATGTTTTCTCCAAAGCAGAAGTGGTGGTGAAAGAACAGATGCACATCCCGCGTATCCACGTGGCTTCTATTGAAACCTGTGGTTGCGTGGCCGATTATGATAAGGTGAACAATCACCTCACCATGTATATGACTACCCAGGCTCCCCATGCGATCAGAACAGTAATTGCCCTGGTAGCCGGACATGTAGGCCTAACCGAAGAAAAGATCCGCGTGATCTCACCTGATATCGGTGGTGGCTTTGGTGGTAAGGTTCCTGTGTATCCGGGTTATGTGATCGCGATCGCAGTTTCTTTCCTGGTTGGCAAACCGGTGAAGTGGATCGAAGACCGCAGTGAAAACCTGCAGGCAGATTCTTTTGCACGCGATTATCATATCACGGCAGAAATGGCCGGTACCAAAGATGGTAAGATCCTGGGCACGCGCTTCAAGATCCTGGCCGACCATGGTTATACGGATGCTTCAGCCAACCCTTCCAAATTCCCAACGGGTATGTTCTCCATCGCAACCGGCTCTTATGATTACGATGCCACCTACATGGAATGTGATGCCGTATATACCAACAAGCCGCCAGGGGGTGTTGCCTATCGTTGCTCTTTCCGCGTAACCGAAGCCGTGCATGCGATTGAACGCATCACCGATCGGTTTGCTTTGGAAATTGGTAAGGATCCTGCTGAACTGCGGTTGCAGAATTTCATCAAGAAGGAAGACTTCCCCTGGAAATCACCTACGGGATGGATCTATGATAGTGGCGATTACCACAAGGGTTTGTTGAAAGCCATGGATGCTGTGGATTATCACCAGCTCCGTGCAGAACAGGCTGAAAAACGCAAGCGTGGTGAACTGATGGGCATTGGTCTCTCCACTTTTACCGAAGTTGTGGGTGCTGGTCCTTCCAAAGATTTTGATATCCTCGGTATCAAAATGTTTGACAGTGCAGAAATTCGTGTACACCCAACTGGTAAGGCGATTGCACGTTTTGGTACCAAATCGCAGGGCCAGGGTCACGAGACTACCTATGCGCAGATCATTGCTGAAGAACTCGGCATCCCTGCTGAAAATATCGCGATCGAAGAAGGTGATACTGATACAGCTCCCTACGGATTAGGTACCTATGCTTCCCGAAGCACTCCAACAGCTGGTGCTGCTGCGGCTGTGGCTGCCCGTAAGTTGCGCGACAAGGCAAGGAAGATCGCAGCCTACCTGCTCGAAGTGAGTGAGGATGATCTGGAATGGGAACCCGGCAAGTTCTTCGTGAAGGGCGCGCCGGAGAAGTCCAAGACCATCCAGGAGATCGTGTTTGCTTCTTATACCAACCACCCACCCGGTATGGAAGCTGGTTTTGAAGCAACCCATTATTACGATCCACCAAACCTTACTTTCCCTTCAGGTGCTTATATCTGCGTGGTGGATATTGACAAGGAAACAGGTGCCATTCATGTAAGGCGTTTTGTGGCCATCGACGACTGCGGTAATATCATCAACCCGATGATTGTACAGGGACAGGTGCACGGTGGTTTAACACAGGGTATTGCTCCTGCCATGTATGAGGAACTCATCTATGATGAAGCAGGTAATATCCTGAATGGAACCTTTATGGATTACCTGGTACCAACAGCAGTTGAATCACCCAAGTGGGAAACCGGTCATACAGTTACACCTTCACCACACCATCCGATTGGAGCAAAAGGTGTGGGTGAATCACCAACTGTTGGTGCACCGCCTGCTATTGCCAATGCCATCGTGGATGCTTTGAGTCCCTATGGTATTACGCACCTCGATATTCCCATCACGCCCTTCAAAGTATGGAAGGCGCTGAAGGAGAAAGGAGCGATTTAAAGAGGTAAACCGATGAATCAACCATAGCCGGGTCTGGTATCTGGACCCGGCTTTCTTTCTAACAGTTCTAAACACGAAACAATGACAACGACAATAACCAAATCATTCCATGTAGATCATCCAATTGATGCTGTCTGGAATAACCTGACCAATCCCACGCAGGTTGTAACCTGTGTACCGGGTGCTTCGTTGACAGAACAGATCGACAACGACAATTACAAAGGGGAAGTAGAGTTGAAATTTGGTCCGGTTAAGGCCAAATACGACGGACTCATCACCTTCCTGGAAAGAGACGCGGCCACAAAGAAAATGTCGCTTAAAGGAACCGGTACAGATAGCAAGGGCAAAGGTGGCGCCGACATGAAAATGGATGGCCTGCTGAGTGAAAAAGATGGTGGTACCGATGTAAATGTGACCATGGAAGTAAACGTGACTGGTATGATGGCCCAGTTCGGTTCCAGGCTGATCAATGATGTATCCAACCAGGTATTTGATCAGTTTGTCAACAACTTCAAAAAGCAGTTGGCAGGTGAGCAGGTAGACAATACCCTCAGCGCTGGTTCCATGGTGGGTGGTATGATCAAGGGCTTCTTTGGAGGTAAAAAATAACTACCGTGCATACGATCCAATCCCAACAGGAAATCATTGATGCGCTCGACAGGATGAACTATGTGGCAGATGATGCATTTGCCACATCACTCTTCCTGATGCTGAAACTGCAGAAGCCACTTTTATTGGAAGGTCCGCCTGGTGTGGGTAAAACAGAAGTTGCCCATGCCCTGGCAAGGATTCTGGACACCAAGCTAATCCGCCTGCAATGTTATGAGGGGCTCGATATCAATGCCGCAGTGTATGAATGGAATTACCAGAAACAATTGCTTGGCATCAAACTGCAGGAAGGTACAGCCCTTTCCATCGAAGAAAAGGAGAAGCATATTTTCAGTCATGAATACCTGCTAAAGCGACCCTTACTGGAATCCATAACCGAATTGTACCAGTCACCGGTTTTGCTGATTGATGAACTGGACCGCTCTGATGAAGAATTTGAAGCCTTCCTGCTGGAATTGCTTTCAGCATTTCAGATCAGTATTCCGGAAATGGGAACCATTAAAGCAAAGCATAAACCCTTTGTTATATTGACGTCTAACCGTACCCGTGAGTTAAGCGATGCGCTGAAAAGAAGGTGCCTGTATCATTGGATCGACTACCCGGACCTGGCATTGGAAATGCAGATCGTGCAAAAGCACCTGCCGGGGATAGAAGAGAGCCTGCTGGAGCAGGTGGTGCGTACGGTGCAGCAATTCCGCCAGATGAAACTGGCGAAAACGCCGGGTATATCAGAAACCATCGACTGGGCGCAATCACTGGTGACACTGGGCTATCGGGAGCTGAATCAAAAAGCATTTGATCAGACCCTGGGAGCCATCCTGAAATCGACAGATGATATCAACCAGGTAAAAGCGGAAGGGCTACTATGAAACAACAGGCCTATCAAACTGCCAGCATAACCGAAGGCATCGTGGCATTTGTTCATTTTGCCAGGAGCCATGGTTTGAATATAGGCCTGCCGGAAACTAAGGATGCCTTACTAGCCGCGGACCTGGGATTATTAAGCAATAGAGTGCATTTCAAAGATGCACTTAAAAGCATTTGCTGTAAAACACCGGAAGAAGGAAAAAGCTTTGAAAAACTCTTCCTGCTTTTCTGGGATACCAATCCCATTGATCTGCAGGAACGCAAGGGAAAAGCTACCGTGCAGGGATTGGTGGAGAAGAAAACCAATGCCACCCTGGTAATGTTGGGAAGAGGGGATAAGCAGGAGGAAGAAACCGATGCAAAGAATGTGAGTGGTGCTAATGAAAAAGAACGCCTCAAGAAAACAGACCTGGCCTTTGTAAAAGAAACGGATGCCGAACAGCTGGAAGCCATTGCCCGAAAACTTTTCCGGGAGATGGCCGTTAGGATGAGGAGGCGGATGAAAAGCTCCACCAAAAAAGGGAGGATCAACCTGCGGAGAACCATCCGGCACAGCATCAGTTATGGAGGAGAGCCGATTGAACTGTTCCGGAAATCGCAAAAGCCAAAAAAACAGCGACTGATTGTGCTGTTGGATGTAAGCGGCTCTATGGATAAATACAGTTTCTATCTGTTGCGATTCATCTGTGCTCTGAAAGAACATTTCAGGCAATTGGAAACCTTTCTGTTCAGCACCCAATTGCTACGGGTTACCAGGGCATTGCAATTGAACAGGATTGACCAGATATTACAAACTGTATCCAACCAGGCAGAACATTGGTCGGGTGGTACACGTATCGGGACTTGTCTGCACCAATTCAATGAGCGTTATGGCAAGCTCCTGTTAAATGGTTCACCAATTGTGCTGATACTCAGTGATGGATTGGATACCGGAACACCGGAAGAACTGCAAATGGAAATGAAATACATAAAGGGGAAGGCCAGAAAACTAATCTGGCTGAATCCATTGAAGGGAATGAAAGGATATGCACCGATCGCAAAAGGCATGAGCGCAGCGCTCCCCTCGATTGATGAATTCAGATCGGCGCATAACCTGGAAAGTTTGCTGGAACTAGAAAATATATTACAAGATGCTTGAGTCATTCTTAGATAAAGGTCAGGAGCTGAGGAAAAGAAACGAACCCTTTGCCATCGCCGTGGTGGTGAGAAGGGAAGCGCCCAGTAGTGGCAAAACAGGTGATAAGGCCATAATCAATAAATTTGGCGAGATCATCGGTTGGGTAGGAGGAGGTTGTGTTCGCGCCATTCTTATCAAGGAGGCGGAAGATGCAATGAAGACAGGTATTGCCCGGCTCGTACGAATTGGAAAATCCCTCACCCAATCTCAACAGGAAGGCGTTATGGAATATAAAATGACCTGCCAGAGTGAAGGCCTGGTAGAAGTATTTGTTGAACCGGTATTGCCCCCACCACATTTGGTTGTGATGGGCAAGACCGCGATTGCCAAGGCCCTGGTGAAACTGGCAAAGACCACCGGCTTCCGGGTAACAGCAGTAGCGCCGGATATCAAACCCGACACCTTTGATAAAGTGGATGAACTGATCACGCAATACAACCTGAAGCAGGTGAATACCACGGAGGCCAGTTGTATTGTGGTAGCAACACAGGGCGACCAGGACGAAACAGCCCTGCAGGAAGCTGTCGGTAAAGCAAATTGTTATCTTGGCTTTGTATCGAGCAGAAAAAAGGGCAACAAACTGATGGACTACCTGAAAGATGCAGGTGTAGATCCTGTACGGGTGGCAGCTATCAAATCGCCTGCCGGAATTGACATCAATGCTAAGAGTCCGGAAGAAGTGGCCATCAGTATCCTGGCAGAAATCATCCAGGTGAAGAGCCAGGCACCTGCAGCATCTGCCTTTACGCAGTTTGATACCACAAGAGCGGAAGCAGGTAAACCAAAATTTTATATCAATCCGGTTTGTGGTGTTCCGGTGGATGTGAATAGTCCCAAACATGTAATTGATTACAAAGGAGAAAAAGTGTATTTCTGCTGTGATGGATGTAAGGTGAAGTTTGAGCAGGATCCTGATAAATATATGCAGAAGGCATGAAGGAAATAAAAGCGATCATACAGGCATTTGAGAAGGCGGAACAGGAAGGAAAGAAATCTGCCCTGGTGACGGTGGTGCACCTGGAAGGTTCTTCCTACAGAAGACCGGGAGCAAGAATGCTGGTGACCGATGAAGGTGAGATGACCGGCGCCATCAGTGGCGGTTGCCTGGAAGGGGATGCATTGAGAAAAGCATTGTCGGTATTGAACCAGCAGCAATCGAGATTGGTTACCTATGATACCAGTGATGAAGAGGATGCTTCCATCGGCGTGCAGTTGGGATGCGCAGGTGTGATTCAGGTACTGATGGAACCTATTGATGCGGCGCGTAATAATCACCCCATTGAGTTCTTGAAAAAAGTCGTGAGTAAACGACAGCCCTATGTGCTGGTAACCCTGTTCTCCCTGGAAGATAAAAAAGGCGCTCAACCAGGTACCTGTTTATTGGTAGAAGCAGATGGCACGGTTACAGGTGATATTGCCGATGCAGGTTTGAAGCAGTTCATCCTGGAAGATGCGGCCGCCTGTTTTCTGCAGAAGCAATCGGCTTTCCGGAATTATAAGTCGCCCCATTTCACAACCACCGCCTTCATCGAATACGTGGAACCGGCACTGGCACTGATGATCATTGGTGCCGGTAATGATGTGATACCCCTGGTAGAAATGGCCAACACACTGGGCTGGGAACCCTCTGTCATAGATGGAAGACCTACACACGCGAAGAGAGAACGTTTTGCAAGTGCCTGCCAGATCCTGGTCAGCAAACCGGAAAAAGTGTTGGAGCAATTGGTGATTGATGAGCAGACCGTGTTTGTGCTGATGACACATAATTACAATTACGACCTGGCGATGCTGAAGGCATTGGTGAATACATCTGTTTCTTATATCGGCCTGTTGGGACCAAAGAAAAAACTGGACCGTATGCTGGATGAGTTAAAAGCAGAAGGCATCACGCTGACTGATGAACAGCTATCCAGAATTTATGGTCCCGTTGGATTGGAGATTGGTGCTGAAACAGCAGAAGAGATTGCCCTCTCCATCCTGGCGGAAATCCGGGCAGTAAGTACCGGTACTGGAGGAAAATCCCTGCGCACCAAGCAAGATACCATCCATTCCAGGGAATCAACCCGGATCAGCGAAAAACATATCCAGTGAAACCGGTCAACCAACATACCATTCACTGCGCAATTGTCATCCTTGCCGCTGGTCAATCCAGTCGCCTTGGAGAAGCCAAACAATTGTTACCTTACAAAGGGAAATCGTTATTGGTGCAGGCAGTAGATACTGCCCTGGCTACTGAGATCCGACCCGTTGTAGTGGTATTGGGAGCCAGGAATGAAACCCTGTCGAAGGAGTTAACCGAAAAAGAGGTAGTCATCGCCCTGAATGAAAACTGGGAAGAAGGCATGGGATCCTCTTTGCGTTGCGGCTTACTGAAAGCGCAGCAGGTGGCTCCTGAAACCAACGCGGTGATCTTTATGGTATGTGATCAACCTCATGTGAGTCCTGAATTGTTGGTGCAGTTGATCAAAACAAATGAAGAAACACTCAAGCCCATAGTGGCCAGCAGTTATGGTGAGCAGTCCGGCACGCCTGCTTTTTTCAGCAGCAAGGTATTCCCGGCATTGCTGGAAATAAAAGGCGATACAGGCGCCAGGAAACTGATCAAACAATACGCTGATGAAGTAGCTACTATACCCTTCCCCGAAGGGATCATTGATATCGATACCCAATCCGATTACCAAACATTACTGAAACAAGATTAAATGGAAGGCCAACTGATAGATACTTATAACCGCGTTCACAACTATCTGAGGATATCGTTGACAGATAACTGCAACTTCAGGTGTTTCTACTGCATGCCGGAAGAAGACTATGATTTTGCTCCTGCCAGTAAACTGATGCAGGCGGATGAGATCTATAACATTGCCAAACTCTTTGTGGATCATGGCGTGAACAAGATCCGGTTGACTGGAGGGGAACCCCTGGTAAGAAAAGATGCGGCAAAGATTATACAACTGCTGGCGCAATTACCGGTGAACCTCACCATTACCACCAATGGCAGCAGGATTCATGAGTTTGTGGATCTGTTGAAAGAGAACAGGATCCGTTCGCTGAATATCAGCCTGGATACGCTGGATCGGGATAAGTTCCTGCTGATGACACGCAGAGATCAGTTTCAACGGGTATATGATAATATTCATCTCCTGCTGCGGGAAGGCTTTCATGTGAAAGTGAATATGGTAGTGATGAAAGGCATGAACGAAGCGGAGATTCTTGATTTTATTGAGTGGACGAAAGCAGATCCGGTTCATGTACGTTTTATTGAATTCATGCCCTTCAGTGGTAACCGGTGGACCAGCAACAAGGTGTTTACCTGGCAGGAAATGCTGGAGCTCGCGGGAACAAAATATGATATCCTTCCATTGGCTGCAGAGCCCAATGATACAGCTAAAAAATACCAGATGCCGGGGCATAAAGGAACTTTCGCCGTGATCAGCACCATGAGTAATAATTTCTGCGGCACCTGCAATCGCATCCGGCTGACTGCTGATGGCAAGATGAAGAACTGTCTTTTTTCTGAGTCTGAAACAGATCTTTTACAACCGCTGAGGAATGGGGAAGATATCCTTCCGCTGATTCAGCAGACCATTAAGGCAAAGAAAAAAGAACTGGGCGGACAATTTACTACTGATTTCGAAAACATTGAAGCAACGACCATCCATAACCGAAGTATGATCACCATTGGGGGATGAAGCAAATATTGACCATCCTGTTCCTTTTAAGTTCCTTTCTTGCCGTTGCGCAGGAGAGGGATAGTACTGTTCAGGCGGTCTTGGATGAAGTGATTGTAACGGCTTCGCGTATCCCGGAAAAATTATTGTTATCCCCGGTAACAGTTGAAAAAGTCAGTCGCTCTTTTTTCTTAACCAATTCTTCTCCTTCTTTTTTTGATGCGCTGGACCAGGTGAAGGGCGTTCAGACGATCACACCCAGCATGGGATTCAAAATCATCAACACGCGGGGATTTGCCAATACTACCAATGTACGTTTTGCTCAACTGGTAGATGGGATGGATATTCAATCGCCACATATTGGAAGTCCGATTGGAAATGTGTTAGGTCCGGGTGACCTCGACATTGAACGAGTGGAAATCATACCCGGAGTAGCATCCGCGATGTATGGCATGAACAGCATCAATGGACTGGCCAATTTTTACAGTCGCGATCCTTTTCTTTCAGAAGGACTCAGCATCCGGCAGCATACTGCGCTCACGCATTTGAACAATTCCTCCAGCGGTTCGCGTATCTTTTCAGAAACCCAGCTTCGTTGGGTGAAAAAACTGAATGAGCAATGGGCGGTGAAATTCAACCTGGGTTATATGCATGGCTACGATTGGGTGGCTGATAACTATGATGATTTGAGTCCGGCAGCCAATGCCAGCACCGGTTTAACAGGAAACAACAATCCGGCACTGAACCCGGTGAACAGTTATGGCAATGAAGCAACCAACCGGCGCACCCTCAACCTGGGCGGAAGATCTTACCAGGTGGCAAGAACAGGTTACCGGGAAATCGATGTAACGGATTATACACTGCAGAATATCAAAGGCGATGCGGGATTGTTTTATAAAACCAAAAAAGGACATCGCTTCTCCTATACTTTCCGGTATGCTTTCCTGAATAATATTTACCAGCGTGCCAACCGGTTCAGGCTGGAAGATTATGCCCTGTATCAGCATGGGATCAATTATCAGTCGCCCTCCATACAGGCAAAGCTGTATTACAATGGAGAGAATACCGGCGACTCTTATAACCTGCGCTCCATGGCAGAAAATATGGACCGGGCAGGTGTGTTCGACAATGAATGGTTTGCACGTTATAACCAGGGATATACAACTGCATGGCAGAGTGGGCAGTCGGTAGAAGCTTCGCACCAGTTGGCGAGGCAGGCAGCAGACCGGGATCGGTTGCAACCAGGAACAGCCGGGTTTAATGAAACACTGTCGAGGTTGCAGCAGATTAATAACTGGGATAGTGGTGCTGCCCTGAAAGTACGGGCGGGATTCATCCATGGAGAAGTGCAGTTCAACTTAACAGAGCAATGGCTGAAAAAATGGAAAGAAAAAGCAGGGGTGGAGATCCTGGGCGGATTAGATCATCGTAGTTATTTGGTGCAGCCGGATGGTAATTATTTTATCAACCCGGAAGCAGGAAAAGAAGGCAGAACCATCCGGTATGGAAGAACAGGTGCCTTTCTATCTGTTTACAAGCAATTACTAAATGATAAACTTCGGTTAGGTGTGGCAGTGAGAGCTGATAAAAACGATTATTTCAGGCTGAAATGGAATCCAAGGGTAACAGCTGTTTACAGTATAACCAGCAGCCAGAGCCTGCGACTCTCTTTCACCAGCAGTTATCGCTTCCCTATAGTATTTGAAGCTTATTCCAATGTGAACAGTGGAGGAGTGAAACGAGTAGGCGGATTGCCTGTGATGTCGAATGGCATCTTTGAGAATGCCTGGCTGCAAACATCCATCGCAAGTTACCAGGCAGCAATCTTAAGAGATGTGAACCAGGGTGGACTCAGCAGGAATGAAGCCATCGAAAAGAACAAGGGACTGCTTCAGCAAAATCCTTATACCTATCTACAACCGGAGCAGGTAAGATCTGTGGAAATCGGTTACAGGGGTGTGTTTTTGAGTGGCAGGTTATATGTGGATGGCGGTGCTTATTTCAACCGGTATAATTCCTTTATCGCGCAGGCGAATATGAATATACCCCGAACTACCAATGTGGATTCCATGGCCTTTTACCTGGCCGATAACCGCCTGCAGGATCAATACCGGATGTGGACTAATTCCTCGACTACTATTGACAATATTGGCTTCCACGCAGGAGGCAGTTTCCGGATGGGGAAGGATTATGTGATTAATGCCAATACCAGCTTCCAGCAATTGTTGAAAACAAGCAACGACGATGGATTGGAAGATGGTTTTAATACACCGGAGTGGATGGTGAATGCGGGAATTGCGAATCAGGATATTATTCATGGCATAGGCGCTGGAATCAACCTGCGTTGGCAGAGCCGGTATTATTGGGAATCCTTCCTGATAAATGGCGATGTGCCATCCATCACCACTCTGGACGCGAATATCAGTTATCAGCTAAAGCGTATGCCGCTTCGCCTTAAATTAGGGGGCAATAATTTGTTCAATCGATATTATTATTCAATCCTGGGAGGGCCCTCCATTGGTGGTTATTATTACCTGACTTTGACCTGGGGGCTCCTTAAAAATAACTAGTATGATCTCTTCTGCTGCAGCGAAAGCAATTATAAAAGAACAATGCGAAGCACTGTCGCCCTTGGTACTGCCCATCAAACAGGCAGCAGGCACGGTGTTGGCGGAGGATGTATATGCGCCGGTGGACATACCATCCTATCCGCAATCGAGCATGGATGGATATGCTTTCTCCTATGAAGGATGGAAGCAGGGAGAACCCCTGGATTTGTATGGAGAAATGGCTGCCGGCAGTAATCAAACCATTCAGGTGATACCAGGCAAAGCTGTTCGCATATTTACAGGAGCAGCTGTACCACCGGGAGCAGATACGGTAGTGATACAGGAGAAGATCCGCCTGGAAGGAGATGAATTACATATTGAAGATCCTGAACTGAAAGCAGGCGATAATGTGAGGCCGATAGGTTCCGAGATCAGCAGGAATGCATTGGCATTGGAAAAAGGCACCCTGCTAACAGCACCGGGAATTGGATTCCTGGCAGGCATTGGATTGGCGGAAGTAAAAGTTTATCCCAAACCTCGGGTAGCCATCATCGTTACCGGCAATGAATTACAGGAACCTGGGAAGCCACTGGAATACGGACAGGTATATGAATCGAATTCAGCTTCTCTTACTGCTGCACTGGAAGCACTGCTGATCAGGGATATCAAAATTTATCGGGTAGCTGACAACCTGGAGGCATTGAAAGCAACACTGGCAACTGCCCTCGAGCAGGCCGACCTGGTATTGCTGACAGGAGGAATCAGTGTGGGTGATTATGATTTCACGCTGAAGGCTACACTGGAATGTGGCATCGAAACCATCTTTCATAAAATCAAACAAAAACCAGGCAAGCCTATTTTGTTTGGCAGGAAGGGACAAAAACCTGTCTTTGGCTTACCGGGCAATCCGGCTTCGGTTATGACCTGCTTTTATGAATACGTGCTGATTGCGATAGGGGAAATGCAACATCGCGAACTTACCCTTCGCAAGAGAAGAGCTATCCTGGCCAATACGGTGAAGAAACCTGCCGGACCTACGCATTACCTCAAGGGCTATGCAGATGGGGATAGGGTGATGTCGCTCGAAGGCCAGGAATCCTATAAATTGAATTCCTTTGCGCGGGCCAATTGCCTGATTATGCTGCCGGAAGAATGCACGCAGGCCGGTCCGGGTGATGAAGTAGAAATCCATATATTACCGTATTAAATCAGCTGCATGGATGCTACCCTGATATTTTATCCCCTCCTGTTTGTTGTTGCGTTTTTGTACGCATCGGTGGGGCATGGTGGTGCCAGTGGTTACCTGGCCCTGATGGCCCTGTATGGATTTGCACCTGAAGTGATGAAACCCACGGCACTGATGCTGAACCTATTTGTATCCCTGACCTCTTATATCCAGTTTTATCGTGGCGGACATTTCAAATGGAAGATCTTTTTACCATTGGCGCTGGCCTCCATCCCGATGGCATTTGTTGGGGGCTTGCTGACTATAGATGCAACACTTTATAAGAAGATATTAGGGGTGCTCTTATTATTGCCGATCCTGCGTTTCTTTTTACTAAAAGACAGCGAGAAGGCGGGTTCAGTAGAGCCGCAGGTTTGGGTGTCGGTTTTGATTGGTGCGGGCATTGGGTTTTTATCCGGACTCATAGGAATTGGTGGTGGCATCATCCTTTCACCGATTCTGTTGTTATTAAACTGGACCAATCAAAAGCAAACCGCGGCCATCAGTGCCTTGTTTATATTCGTGAATTCCCTGAGTGGATTATTCGGACAAATGACCAAGGGCATTCATTTCAGTACCGACATGGTGTGGATGGTGGTAATCGCATTTGCCGGAGGATTGTTGGGGGCCTGGTTCGGATCCTTGAAATTCAGGCAGGAAGTGCTGAAATTTACACTGGCATCCGTGCTCACCATGGCGGCCTTTAAATTATTGTTTACCTCAGCCTAAGAAGAATGGAAATACAGATTACTATATTCGGACAATTGACTGATATAACAGGAAGCAGTCTTGTTCGCGTGCCTGCTGCCCGCGATACGGAGGAGTTATTGACAATATTGAAGCAACAGTACCCTGCACTGGGAACTGCAAAGTTTGTGGTGGCCGTTGATAAAAAAATCATCCAGGGCAATACAGCGCTGACAGCTAATAGCAGCATTGCTTTATTACCACCTTTCTCCGGAGGATAATCATGCAGGAGTTAGTTGACATATCAGAACGTTACCACCGGCAGGTACTATTAAAGGAGCTGGGTGTACAGGGGCAGCAACGATTGGCTGAAGCAAAGGTATTGGTGCTGGGATCAGGAGGGTTGGGTTGTCCGGCTTTGTTGTACCTGGCAGCAGCAGGAGTTGGAACCATTGGCATTGTTGATTTCGACAACGTATCGATGAGCAACTTACACCGGCAGGTGCTGTTTGGAACAGAAGATATTGGCCAGTTAAAAGTGCTGGTGGCGGAAAGAAAATTGAAAGCCATCAATCCGGAAATCAACATACTAACCTATCCGGTAAAATTGGATAATGCAGGTTGTCTCGAGTTGTTTGCCTCCTATGATATCATCCTCGATGGCACGGATAATTTTGCAACGCGGTATATGGTGAACGATGCCTGCGTGTTGTTGCAGAAACCGCTGGTATATGGGGCGGTTTCAAGATTCGAGGGACAGGTAGCAGTATTTGCAGCAGATAAAACAGGAGTCAACTATCGTGATCTTTTTCCGCAGCCGCCTGTGGAAGGCGAGGTCTTGAATTGTGCGGAAGCAGGTGTATTGGGTGTGTTACCCGGCATTATCGGCAGCATGCAGGCGAATGAAGTCATCAAGCTAATCACGGGCATGGGGGAGGTGTTGAAGGATCAATTGTATACCTATCATGCATTGTATAACCAGCACCTGACATTGCAGTTATCGGTAGTGGAGGAAAACAGGAAAGGAATCCCGAAGAATGAGCAGGAATTTCTTCAAACCAATTATGAATGGTTATGTGGAATAGGGGTAGAGAAGATGGAAATTGAACAAGAACAATTTGAAGAGTTGATGGAGAAAGGGGAGCTAACGGTGATCGATGTGCGCGAAGAAAACGAGCTGCCTGCAATCAGTTTCGTGGAGCATGTAAAAATGCCCTTATCCGGATTGAAAGAACAATTGGAAAAAATAGAAGGCGAAACCGTCGTATTCATTTGTCAGTCGGGCAAACGCAGTCTGCAGGCCGCGAAATTGCTGGCGGCTATCAATGCGCGAATCAACATTTACAGTTTAAAGGGTGGAGTCCTTAATTGGAAATCTAAAATCAGTTGAAATGAAAGAACGTAAACCCAGGCAGATTTTTGTACAAGGTGCAATCTCGCCGGCATTTATAGCAGAGAGTATTCAGAAGCATAGTACGCGTCATGATATTGGAGGGCATAGTATCTTCCTGGGACAGGTGCGTGCTGATATCATCAATGAAAAGCCGGTAGCTGCTATTGAGTACACTACCTATGAAGAGATGGCATTGGAGAAAATGTTTGAGATCCGGGAAGCGATATTTGCTAAGTATGACTTAACCTGCATGCATGTGTATCACAGTCTGGGTAAGGTAGGGGCAGGTGAAATTTGTCTCTTTGTATTTACCTCTTCCAAACATCGCCGAATGGCAATCGATGCCTGTACGGAATTGGTGGAGAAGATCAAACACGAATTGCCGGTATGGGGCAAGGAATTATTTGAAGACGAATCCTATCAGTGGAAGGAAAATAAATAAGGAATAATCATGGTTAACATCACGCATAAATCGAGTTCACTGCGCCAGGCAATTGCCACGGCTATATTGAGGGTATCCAGTCAGGCTACAATTGATGCAATTTTACAGAAGCAGGTACCCAAGGGCGATGTATTTGAGTTCTCCCGTGCGGCGGGTTTGCTGGCCATCAAGAAAACCAGTGATGTGATACCTGATTGTCATCCACTTCCCATTGAATATGCGGCCATTACGCATCGGGTGGAGGGATTGGATATTATTATTTCTGTGGAGGTGAGAACGATTTATAAAACAGGTGTGGAAGTGGAAGCCATGCATGGAGCATCTGTGGTGGCCTTGACCATGTACGATATGCTGAAGCCGATTGATAAATCCATCGAGATAAGCACTATCAAACTGGAGGAGAAAAAAGGCGGTAAGACAGATTTCCGGTATGAGATGCCGGATACGGTGAAGACTGCTGTGGTAACCTGTTCTGATGGTGTGGCCTCCGGAACCTATCCAGACCGCACAGGGGATCTGATTGAAAGCAAGCTGGGGCAATACAAGATTCAGGGTGTCTTACGGGCAGCTATATTCGATGATTTTGAAACCATCCAGGCCAAGGTGAAAGAACTGAAGGATGCGGGCATACGGCTGGCCATCTTCACAGGAGGAACCGGATTATCCCCCCGCGATGTAACTCCCGATGCCATTGCGCCCCTGCTGGACCGCGAGATACCCGGCATCATGGAAGCAGCCCGGAATTACGGGCAGCAGCGCATGCCTTATGCCATGCTCTCCAGGGGCGTGGCAGGCTTCATTGGTGATATGCTGGTACTCACTTTCCCTGGCTCACCCAGAGGCAGTGAAGAAAGCATAGATGCCTTATTCCCGGCGATACTGCATGTATTTAAGGTAACAGAGGGTGTGCGGCATTCCTGAGGGGGTGCTTAAAACAGGTTGCTATTCCGCAGTATGGTTGGGTAAAAGCAATTCGAACTTCGTTGGGCATGTCAATGCAGCAATTGGGTAACAAATTGGGCATTTCCAAACAGGGGGTTTTGGATCTGGAGAGGAGGGAAAAAGATGGATCTATAACAATTAAATCCCTGAAGGAAGTAGCAAGGGCATTGGATATGCAATTGGTATATGGATTTATTCCAAATGATGGTTCATTGGATTCCCTGATTGAGAAACGGGCGATTGAACTGGCAACCAAAATTGTATTGCGGACTGCAACTACTATGGAGTTAGAAGATCAGGCTAATTCAAAGGAAAGAATTGAAAAGGCAATTCGGGAGCGTGCCAATGAGATAAAGAAAGAAATACCTAAAATTTTATGGGATTAGAGTTTGACAGTTCGGAAGGCCAAACTCCATGATAATATTTATAGGCAACCTGTTTTTACCTGGGGATCAAATAACTTCTCTGGCAAAAAAGATCCGAGGACTGTATATCTGAAAGCTCTTAAAGAGGCTGATAGAGGTGCATATGAATTGTTACTTGCTTTTGCGCGATCCTGATATAGGCTTAATAACAATATTCATATTTCTGGTAATACTGATTTTACTATTACTATTTTACGGAATACCTGGCACTAACAATAACATTAAAGAGGCCTATCGATCCCGTTCCAGGTGAATTTGAAATCCAATGGAAGCTCGCACACCATTATTGCTACTGGTTGACGCTTGATATCCTGTATACCCTATTAGCAATTCCATTGCCACACTGGAATTAAAGAATACGGCCGGCCCAGCGGAAAAACTGTAAGAAGTATACCTGTTTTTTAAAGCGTTTTGGTTAGTTGATGTCATATTAAAAGCCACACGAGCATCAGAAACAACATTTATTCTACTATCTGTATTTAAAAAATAATAACGAATAAATGGGCCAATCCCTAAAGTGGTAACACGTGTTTTTGAACTTATTTTAGAAACGTTGTAGATTAGATCAAATTCAATACCACCTGCTAACTTATCAATAAAAAAATAACCTACGTTTGGCTTCCCTTGAAATACAGTTGAACTAATCTCAATTTGATCCGTTGTTGTCTTTGAATGATCGAACGATAGTTGACCACCCATCAACCAATTATTTTTAGTTATTTGTGAATAGCCTTTACTTGAATAAAGTAATATTAAAATGATACAATAATTGAACTTCATAATATTTTGTAGTTAGGACAATGACTATTAATAGCGAAATAAGTCAGTCAGGTAATTGCATAATAATGAATATAAACAGATATTTATTTTCGGGTATACCTCAATGTGGTAATCTCCTAACTGCATCCATTGAAATCAACATAATTCATAGTAATATTTAAAGAATTGCTACGAAAAAAACATTTTGTGTTTAAGTTTAAAGCAGATAGAGATGTGTTCTGGGCTAGTTTTGAATATTTCGATCTATCGTTCGTTATCTTTTTACTGTCTTGATAGTGTTGCTTATTTCCGTAGCAAATAAACCTCATTTATCATTTCAGCTTTTATTCCGTTAAAGATGATATCTGCTATTCTGCCGTATTGATCATTCTTGCAGCAATCGTTTTTAACATAGTCATATCTCATTACAAGTGTGTCGGAATCCTGTGCTGAAAGGCGGAGGAAAAAAGTATCGACTGGAAATAATAGAGTAGATTGGATTTTTTCATTTACGAAAAAAGAATAATTAGCCCTGTATCCGGGGATATTAGTAGTCAGGTACACTGAATCCGGATGATACAGAGCCGTTGGACCGAAAATTAAATTATTACCGGAGTTTTTATCAATGAGTTCCAGTTCAAAATTGTCAGTGCACCTTTCATCCGAATCAAAACATTTATTGCAAGTCGGAAATGCTGATAAGAGAATGAAGAGGCAGGTAATTTTGAGCATTATTAAAAATAAACAATTTATTTAACTATCATTAGCAATCCTTTTATATGTTGCCTGGTTTCTCCGGGAAAAGCATATTCGCAGCTATAGCTGAAGACATCATTATTTTGAAGTTTTTCTTTTATGGTTCCATTCCATCCCACTTCCGGTTTTTCGGTTTGGAAAATCAGTTGTCCCCATCTATTGAAGATGGATAGCCGGTAGAAGCTAAGGCTGCCCTGCACGACAGGTTTAAAGTGATCGTTTCGGTGGTCATTGTTGGGTGAAAATACATTCGGAAAAACGATGCGTTGCCTGCAGGTTTCCATTGTAATAAAACTGGTGTCTGAAGATTGGCAATTGTTGGAATCTATCCCGGTTAGGATATAGGCACCGGTTTGATTGATGCGGATTGTTGGATTTGTTTCCCCTGTATTCCATTGGTAGGATTTAAATGTTGTAGTACTGGATAAGGAGACTACTTCTTCTTTGCATACTTTAAAACCATCGGGTAAAAAATCCTTTTTGATCGGATGCACCTTAATCTCAAAACTATCTGTCAGTAAACAATTAAATGCATTCCTGTATTGAGCTGTATAAAGGATTGAGGTGTCCGGTAAAGCCCTTGCAGTAGCATCGGTCGATTCAATTAGGTGCTGCTGTGGCAACCAGGAAATGGGTGTATGTATAGCATTGCTTTGTAATGTTAGGATATCCAGCTGGCAGCGCTCATGGAATTCCTTTTTACCCTTCCCGCCATCCAGAACAGTAATTCGATGGTTATATGATTCATTGCAAAAGGAGGAATAGGTAAGTGCCAGCGTCCCCGGGGCGGTAATTGTAAACAAACTATCCGTAGATCCATCCGACCAATGATAGGATTTGAACCAGGAACCCGGACTTACAACCAACGTATCACCCGGGCATAAACGTTCTTCTTCTTTTATCTCCTGTTTTCCGTTGAACAATTGAATAACAAGTGTGTCGGACAACGGTGTGCAATCTTGCAATTGAGCGATAAGCGTTATTGTTCGGGGTCCTCTAAAATCAGTTTTGAACCGTACTTCAACTACAGAGTCGTTCACCTGGTGAAACAGGCCAAATTGACTGGAATCTGTGATAAATTGAACTCTTTTTGAACAATTCTCATTGAGTTTAGCGAGGTACTGATAAGACTGCTCCAATTGACAGATGGTATCTTTACCAGTTAACCGGATTCGATTGCACTGGTTTATTTCCTGGCATTTGTTAATGGAGGTAAACTGCAGATTAGAGCTGGTTAATGGAATTGGTACGGCATTCGATATATTATTAAGAATTACCGGGATTTGATCGCCGGACGCAAGGAGAGAAAATGGTTTCCAGGTAGAGGGTGCTATTGTATCGCTGCCAAGGCAGGACAAAGATGTTGCATCGCTTTTCTGCCATTGGAAAAATTCAATAGTGGGTTGATTGTTTGTTTTATAACTCATACTAAGGGTAATGGCGCCTGTTGTTTTTGTAGAAAGTAATTGTCCCGCTTTCAAAAAATTTAAATTCAGTTGGATGCCCTCCAATTGTATGAGTCGTTGTCGATTCAGGGAGTTCGTGAGATCAATAGTGGAAAGTACAAAGTTGCCGGGACTATTGGAGGTTCTTGCAATATAGGTTAAGTCCTTACCGGATACAGCATGGGTGATGGAATTCAGGGTAAAGTCAGATGGCCTGGACAATAAAAATCCTTCTTTGAATTCTGCGTCTATAGAGAAAGAGGCAAGCAAATAAGCTCGTTCAGGAGAGGATTCACCGGTACTTCCATAGATGGTGTACCCATTGCTTGCGGGGCTGATTTTAAAAGCATGCCGGATAAAACTAAAGCTGGTTACGCTAGCGTCATGAGGGAAGCAATATTTTTTGCGGTTCAGAAAAGCGCCTGTTTCAGGATCAATAGATGTTATAGAAATACTTCTGGGGTCTAGTCCCTGGCAGTAACCATCTGCAGCATGTGTCCAAACTTGTATTGAAGAAGAAAGGGTAACTCCCATCAGGTACATGGGACTACCTGCTTCAGCGGGCAGTGTCAGGTCCCAAATAAGGCTGCCTGATGGATCAATTTTTAGAATATGGGCTATATCAATAAGTTCTCCGTCTTTGGTTGCCGCATAGTCTGCTCCAAGGATTATGGAATTGTCGGAGCTAAGTTCAAGTGCGCTGATATCGAGCTGTAGTGTATTGGTATAATTTGAGCTCAATATATATTGATATTGCCAGATCAGATTCCCTGATGATGTTAGTTTAGCAAGAACCAGTGAGTTGTTATTCAATGTGCCGGCAGCCAGCAGATCGCCGTTGCTGGAAGTACTTATTTTGATGAAGTTCAGGTCAGGATAGGAAGTGGAAAATTGTTTGGCCCATTGAATTGCTCCCATTTTATCAATCCTAAGGATAAGTCCGTTTTGTCCAGCAGCGCTTGTGGGTTTAATCTGGCCGGTTAACAGTGTGGAATGATCTGCAAGGTTTTGTTGGTTTACAATCGTTACGTCGGAGGCATTCAGGGTAAACGATTTTCTGAAACTGGTATCCGAACAACTTTGGGCAGGAGAAGTAAGACACCAGCAATTCAAAAAGAACATCAGCCAGAATAAAATTCGCATGCATTCAGAGATAAGGAAGGCTAATAAAGTAAATTTCTGCCATAACTGCTACTGAAGGGCTCCAGTTCAGTTTCTTTACTGAACTAGGCCGGGTGTACCATATCCTTTAGAAGCATCATCGATAACCAATACCCAGTCCTTGCCGGATTTGGGAGGAGTCAATAGAAGTTTGGTTTTCCGAATTTTTTTAAATGCGTGAGAAGCAGTGCCTGTTCTTACATCATACCACCAGATATTTTTTTCCTTCCCGTTTATTTGAGTGAGGTCGATTCGGACATCTTTATTTTCTGGTAAATAAATCAATGCAAAAGAACGGATGGAGTCAACGCAACTTATTATTTTATCGGTATAATCAATTCCAGAACTGGAAATTATCAGCGTGGAATCTACTTTTCTGTTAAAGAATGGTCTGGATAATAATAAATACTTCAGGTGTTTCATTTGTGTAGCAGCTTCTGACAGCATCGCTTTTTTTCATCCGATTAACGTATCTCCGAGATTAATCGTCGGGTACAGGTCCGGATTGACAAATTGCCATATCTGGTGATGTCCATAGGTAACCCCACATGCACCTGCGAAAATGCCCCTGTAAACCCTGGCTCTCACATCGTATGCAGTGAAGTAACCTCTTTGTTTGGTCCACTTACCATCCCATGGATTAACAGGATGATCTTCATAACAGGGTTCCATATCCAGCGTAGGTTTGGTAGGTGTGAGTGCAAGATCTTCCAGTACCCATTTCCAGGGTTCTGATTCTCTGGAACCATGACCAGATTGAAACGCATTCATGTCGAGCCAGGGTTCCTGGTGAACATAATGACTGGAACGATAGGATCCACCTGATGGATGATAAGTAATAAAAGCCTCCTTACCCAATACAGTTTCTATGCCATCAGCCATGGCGCGCCAGATAGCTACCTGGTTAAAAGCCTGGTTGATACCATTTGTCATTCTCTCATAAATGGCGGGCCGGTCGCCACCCAGAATCCAGATGATGTTTTTTTGAGCTGCATACCGTTTTGCCAAAATGCTGCCATAGGTTTTGGCATTCAGGCTGTCAAAGATAACCGGACCATCACCCCAGGAAGGTGTAACCTTATCACCCCAGGTTGGAAGCAATCCAATATACATTTCATGTTTGGCAGCTTCTTCTATGGCAAAATCCACATGGTCCCAGTAATCGTATTCGTAGTCACTTAGGGTATCCTTACCAGGGGTAATTGATAAGTTGGCAGGATCTTCATTCACCAGCGGATAATCGCCATATCGATTGGCTTCCCGGATTCCATTGAACTCCGCCAAAGCAACTGCTTGCAGAATATTAAATCCCTGGCTTTTTCGGGTTTGAATCAATAAACGAATTTCATCCCTGTTGAGCCGGTGAAACATTTCCCAATTGGTGTCTGCCAGCCAAAAGAAGGGCTGGTTGTCTATTGTCTGAAGATCCCTCTTGTTATTGGCAACTTTAATTTGACCATTAGTGCTATTGATAGATATCGCAAAAAGGAATGCCAGAAGCAACAGTTGACTGAATTTCATTTTTAATTCGTTAGATAAGGTATATTAATAAATGTAAATTAAAACATATTCATATTTTTATCCAAATGCGGCAAATGAAAAAACTGGGAATTTTAGTCGGATTGATAGTGCTGGTTGTTGGAGTTGTTTTGGTGGGTAAAACACTTACGCACCCTTTTGCTAAGTTATCAGCGGAGCAGCCGGAGCCTGTAAAAGTGCCCGTATCAGAGCAGAGTGTGAAACGATTTGCAACCGGTCTTCAATATAATACGGTGAGTTATATCGACAGTGCTGCAAATCCCTTTCCGGTGTATGACTCTTTCCGGCTTTATTTAAGAGAAGTCTATCCAAGAGTGTTTAGTAAGTTGAAGGATACCCTGATTAATGGGCATCAGGTTCTATTGGTATGGAAAGGCAGCAACCCCTCGTTGAAGCCCCTGCTATTTATGAGTCACTATGATGTAGTAGCACCCGGTGGCCATGAGCACGATAAGGATGCGATTGGACAGAATATGTTTGATATGTCGGAGGATCCTGCACCGCTGCCAACAGAAGAATTCAACAAATGGAATTATCCTCCTTTTTCCGGTGCGGTTACGGAGGGGCGGATTCATGGGAGAGGTGCTATCGATATGAAAGGGGTGGTATTTGCTTTATTAGAGTCTGTTGATACCTTACTGGCCCAGCAATTTGTACCACAGCGGGATATTTATATTGCTCTGGATCCGGATGAAGAAGTGGGTGGTTTACGGGGTGCTGCACACCTGGCTGCTTACTTAAAAAATCAGGGAATTCGCTTCGAAACCATTTATGATGAAGGAGGAATAGTTGCAAGTCCGGGTACCGCGGAAGGTATCAATCAAAACATTGCGTTTGTAGGAATTGCGGAAAAAGGGGTGGTGGGCTTTCGGATCAAAGTAAAGGGAACAGGTGGTCATTCGTCCATGCCTCCTTTACAAACAGCTGCAGGAAGGGCTGCTATTATTATGCAGCGACTCGAAAACAACCAGCTACCCCAACGCATGATTAAACCTACTGCAGATTTTATGAATATTGCCGGAGCAGGTATGGGCTTTGCTGGTCGTATGGCAATTGCCAACCAATGGTTGTTCCAGGGAATGTTATTCAAGCAGATGGCTAAAACGCCGCAGGCCAATGCCCTTTCCAGAACAACAACGGCGATCACCCAGTTGAAAGGTAGCGATGGCAATAATGTGCTGGCTCCTGTAGTGGAAGTGGTGATCAACTTTAGGATCTTACCCGGAGAAACTTCCCAGGATGTGTTGACGCATATAAAAAAAGCCTGTGAAGGATTTGAGGTAGAAATTGATGCACCAAGAATACCGGTTGAGCCCTCCAATGTATCACCCACTGATGGAAGGGGGTATGATATTATTCAGGAGGCTGTGGGCCAATTGTATCCCGGAACACTGGTGACACCTTATCTCACCATTGGCGCAACGGATTGTAAACATATGGGCGAGCTGAGTGATCGTATCTATCGGTTTATGCCGGTATTGCTGAATCCATTTGAATAGCGCAGCATTCACAATTTCAATGAGTACATGAGCATTGATAATTATGGCCGGATGATATCTTATTACAGTTATTTAATGCAGCAGTTTGATAAGAAGTAAGGTTTCACAACTCTGCCAGGCATTCTCCTGTCGCCTGAATCGTTTTATCCAGATCTTCCTTAGTCAGCGCATTGTTCAGGAACCAGCTTTCAAATGCAGAGGGTGGCAGGTAAATGCCGCGGTTTAGCATGGCATGAAAGTATTTCGCGAAGCGTGCATTGTTGGC
Organism: Flavipsychrobacter sp.; assembly: GCA_016787265.1. GTDB lineage: Bacteria > Bacteroidota > Bacteroidia > Chitinophagales > Chitinophagaceae > Flavihumibacter. The sequence goes on from JAEUVF010000017.1 coordinate 26,504, forward strand.
TGCACCGGCACTGGCGAAATCGGTAATTGCATGTTCGCTGAAATGGATGCTGATCATGCTTCCCAATTGGTTGATCACATAAGGCTGTCCCCATGCTGCCAGCACTTCATCCAGCCCTTTCTTCAGGTAGAGCGTTTTTTCTTCCAGTTCTTTATAAATGCCTGGATTCGATTTCAATTCTGATAAGAGGGTATACCCTGCAATCATCGCAATGGGATTACCACTCAGGGTGCCTGCCTGGTAAACAGAACCCAGCGGAGCCACCACTTGCATGATTTCTTTTTTACCTCCGAATGCACCTACCGGCATACCGGCACCAATTACTTTACCATAGGTTACGAGGTCGGCGTCCACCTTCAGCAATTCTTGCGCACCACCCGGTGCCAGGCGAAATCCGGTCATCACTTCATCAAAGATCAACAGGATACCTTCCTGGTCACAAATAGCACGCAATCCTTCCAGGAAGCCCGGAGCTGGCAGGATACAGCCCATATTACCGGCTACCGGCTCTACAATAATTGCTGCAATCTCACCTTTATGGTTAGCCGCTAATTGATGCACCGCCTCCAGGTCATTATAGGCACAGGTCAATGTATCGGCGCTTACTCCCGCTGTTACTCCCGGTACAGATTGAATATTGAAAGTAGCCACTCCACTTCCGGCTTTAACGAGAAAAGAATCCGCATGACCATGATAACAACCTTCAAATTTGATGATCTTGTTTCGTCCGGTATAGCCCCGCGCCACGCGAATGGCACTCATACAGGCTTCAGTTCCACTGCTCACCATGCGGATCAGGTCCACATTGGGTGCCATGGATTTGATCAGCTCTGCCATTTTGATCTCCAGCTCTGTCGGCGCACCATATGAAGTTGAATAGGCCGCATATTCCTGGATGGCTTTCACCACCGGCTCATATGCATGTCCCAATATCATGGGTCCCCAGGAAGCGATATAATCGATGTACTGATTCCCGTCCACATCATACAAATAAGCGCCTTTTGCTTTCTGCATAAAGAGGGGAGTACCTCCTACGCTTTTAAAGGCACGTACAGGAGAGTTGACACCTCCGGGAATGGATTCCTGGGCTCGGGAGAATAGTGCTTTGCTGACAGATATGTTGTTCATGCTGCTGGAATATTATTCATCACCCGCGAAATTATCGTAGGCTTTAATTTTTTTGGTTGCTTTGAATTCGATGATGCGGTAGGTCGCCAATCCCCTTGTATTGAAGGGATCCTCTGCTATGATCTTTTCCACTTCCAGCTTACTTGCTGCCTTTACAAAGATCAGTCCGCCATCCCTTGGCTCTTTTCTGCCGGATGCCAGGAATTGCCCGGAACGATAGTGTTTGTCGAGGTACTCAATATGATCCGCCATGTTGGCGTCAATTTCGCTTACAGGTACCTGGTAGTTGAGTTCGATAATAAACATAGGATCTTATTCAAAAGTTTAGTAATCGGTTTAACCAATCAACCTCACTGCGTCTTTTGCAAAATAGGTGGCTATCAAATCCGCGCCTGCCCGTTTGATGGAGGTCAGGGTTTCCAGGATTGCTTTGTCTTCATTGATCCAGCCCATTTTTGCCGCCGCTTTGATCATGGCATACTCTCCACTGATATTGTAGGCACTAACAGGTACGGACACACTGTTTTTTACTTCCCGGATAATATCCAGGTAAGCCAGTGCCGGTTTTACCATCACGATATCGGCGCCTTCTTCCACATCCATCAGGGTTTCCTTCACCGCTTCTATTCGGTTGGCATAATCCATCTGATAGGTTTTTTTGTCGCCAAATCCAGGCGCACTGTCCAGCGCATCTCTGAAGGGGCCATAAAAACAACTGGCATATTTGGCACTGTAACTCATGATGCCGGTATTGATAAATCCTTCTGCTTCCAGTCCCTTTCGGATAGCGCCAATCCGGCCATCCATCATATCAGAGGGAGCCACAAAATCTGCACCGGCCCTTGCATGCGAGATACTCATTTTCACGAGGGCTTCTACAGTTGGATCATTTACAATCTGTCCATATTCCACGATGCCATCATGCCCGAAAGAGGAATATGGATCCAGCGCTACGTCGGTCATCACCAGCATTTCAGGCACCGTGTCTTTAATAGCTTTTACAGCGCGCTGCATGAGTCCGTCCGGGTTCCAGGCTTCCTTTCCTGTATTGTCTTTCCATTCGTCTTTACACTTGATAAAAAGCAATACTGATTTCAGGCCCATCTGCCACAATTCCTTTACTTCAGCTACTGTCAGGTCCAGTGTGTTTCTGTAATACCCTGGCATGGAAGGAATTTCAATGCGGGTATTTTCTCCTTCATCGATGAAGAGAGGAACTATAAAATCATCGGGACTCAATCTGGTTTCTGCCACCATAGAACGGATGGCAGCTGACTGACGGAGTATGCGGTTTCTTCTTTGCAGGATCATCGTTTATACTTTAGTGTTACACCCAGTCTACCGGATGCAAACAGGCTTGTAATAATTTGTCTTCTTCCGAACCGGGTACAGGCTGGTAATTGTATTCGAAGCGTACGGTCGGTGGCAGGCTCATCAGGATACTTTCGATCCGCCCGTTGGTTTTTAATCCGAATAGTGTACCACGATCGTGTACCAGGTTGAATTCGGTATAACGGCCTCTGCGAATTTCCTGCCAGTGTTTCTGCTCGGGTGTAAAGTTCGTGTTCTTTCTTTTCTCCACCAGCGGAATATAGGCTTCCATGAAGGCATCGCCACAGGATTGCGCGAAGGCCAGCCACCAGTCGGCATCTCTTTCTGCAGTGGGTCGTTGGTAATCGTAAAAGATACCACCAATGCCTCTTCTTTCCTTATTGCGATGCCAATTCACAAAGTACTCATCGCATACTTTTTTGAAAGCAGGATAGAAGCTCTCATCAAATTTATCGCAGGCATTTTTATAGGTCTGATGAAAATGCCTGGCATCTTCTTCAAACAGGTAAAAAGGCGTTAAATCAGTGCCGCCACCAAACCAGCGATCCATTACTTCTCCTGCTTCATTGTACAGTTCAAACATGCGGTAATTACAATGCACGGTTGGTACAAATGGATTGTAGGGATGAATCACCAGGCTTAATCCACAGGCAAACCAACTGTGACCATTGATCTTGAGTTGGGTGCGCATCGCATCTGTTACTTCGCCAAATACTACAGAGGTATTCACGCCTCCTTTTTCAATTACATTGCCATTGGCGATCACCCTGGTTTTACCACCACCACCTTCAGGTCTTTCCCACTGGTCTTCCACGAAGCTGGCTTTGCCATCTGCGGCTTCGAGTGCAGCACAGATTCTGTTCTGCAGATCGTGGATATAAGCTATGAACTTGTCCTTAAACATGATGACGAAACTCTTTTACCGTATCAACAAATGCACGTGCATGATCTACCGGAACATTGGGCAGGATACCATGACCGAGATTCGCGATATGTCTGCCCGGACCGAAATCTATCAGCATTTTTTTCACTGCTTTCTGGATTTCGGGTATGGGTCCCAGTAATTTGGCCGGATCAAAATTGCCCTGCAGGGTTACGTTGTTTCCAGCAAACTGTCGCGCCATGGCGGGTTTGATACACCAGTCGATTCCTAATCCGTGTGCTCCTGTTGCTGCCATTTCTTCCAGTGCAAACCAGGCGCCTTTTGCAAAAATGATAGTAGGTACTTCGTCTTTCAAGGCGGCCACAATCTGGCGGATATATTGCAGGGAGAAGGTTTCGAAATCATCCGGACTCAGCAATCCACCCCAGCTATCGAAAATCTGAAGCAGGTCTGCACCGGCTTTTACCTGGCCTTTAAGGTAGGCGATGGTAGTATCGGTGATCATCTGCAATAACTGATGTGCTGTTTCCGGTTGTGCATAACAGAAAGCTTTGGCTTCATCAAAAGTCTTGCTGCCTTTACCCTGTACCATATAACAAAGCAGTGTCCAGGGAGCACCTGCAAATCCAATCAATGGCACGCGGTCATTCAATTCTTTTTTGATTAGTTTGATCGCATCAAACACAAAATTCAGGCGATCATTTACATCGGGCACGCCTACCCGCTTTAAGTCGGCAATATTTTTAATGGGGTCGGGCAAAAATGGACCCTTGCTTTCAATCAATTGTACTTCCAATCCCATTGCCTGGGGAACTACCAGGATGTCAGAGAACAGAATGGCGGCATCCACCCCAACAATATCAATGGGCTGTAGGGTGATTTCACAAGCCAGCTCAGGTGTCTGGCAACGTTCGAAAAAGCCATACTTCTCACGCAGCACCATGTACTCAGGGAGATAGCGACCTGCCTGGCGCATCATCCACACAGGTGTTCTTTCCGTTTTTTCTCCTCTCAGGGTACGCAGAATGAGATCGTTTTGTAGCGACATATAGTGTACTTGTTTTTTATCAGTTCAGTGCGAGGATATCAATGGCTTTTTTTGCCAGTCCCTCTTTTCCCGGTTTATCGGCCAGGATTATTTTATTGGAACAGAATTTTCGGATAGTGGTGGCTGTTGTATCACCAATTGCAAACACCAGGGTGCGGGGTTCGAGTTTGTTGTTGACAAAGAAACTCTCAACAGCAGACGGACTGTAAAACAACACTCCAGCAATAGATTCGTTCAGTTTGTGGTGAATGGGAATGGTTTCATAAACTACGATCTCGGTAACCAGGATGCCCGCAGCAAAAAGCATATCCGGTAATTCAGGGCGACGTTGATCACCACAGAAAAAAACCACTTCATCCGACAGTTCATCTTCAATGATACGATCAGCTAAAGCAACCGCATTGTCTGCAGTACCGATGATGCGATCTTCACCAAAGTATTTTTCAATCAGGGATTTGGTTGTTTGGCCGATGCAATAGATCTGCCAGTCGGGTTGCTGGTCCTGCATGATCTCTACTACCGATTCAACGGCATTCATGCTGGTGAAAACAACTGTGGTACTCATGAGCAGGGCTGCCTGAATTTCTTCAATGATTTCAGCCGTATGAATCGGTGCGGTATCTATGAAAGAAAGAGTGCTGATCTCAACACCTCTTTTTTTTGCTTCGAGGATGGTGGCATCTGCCAGCGGCCTGGTAGTTAATAAGCGGGGCAATATGGTGTGGGTATCAATTGCCATTTTTTATAGTTGCAACAATTTTATCGGCACCTTGTTCAAGTAATTCTGTGGCTGCTCTTGTGCCCAGTTCACGAGCATGCTCAAGCGCAATGGTTTTTTCAATCGCCAGATGAGCTTCGCCATCCAGTGAAAAAATATTTCCGCGGAAGCGGACCATACGAACGGAGTTGCCTTCTTTATCCAGTGTTTGTTCAATTTCCGCAAGTGCGCTGATTGGCGTAGAACAGCCACCCATCAGGGTTTTCAGGAAATCGCGTTCAATGTTGGCACAGAGCGCGGTATCCGGATCATTCAATAAAGCGCAGGCTTCATAAGTAGTTGTATCAGCTTCCCGGCAAACCACGAGGATGGCACCCTGTGCAGGCGCGGGTAACATCCAGTCGAGTTCAATAGCAGATTCAGGCCGGAGGTTTATACGTTCCAATCCGGCTGCAGCGAAAATGGCGCCATCCCAATCTTCTTCTGATAATTTACGCAGGCGGGTATTGACATTACCACGCAGGTTGGTGATGCGATGGTGGGGGTATCTGTTCAGCCATTGTGCTTTTCTGCGAATGCTGCTGGTGGCAATTAAACCGGAGTAGGCGGCATCGGAAAGAAATTCTGTTCCATTTTTGGGAACCAGTAAATCCTTGTGACTGGCTCTTGGTAAAACGGCAGCAGCAACAATACCCTGTGCCATTTGGGTAGGTACATCTTTCATGGAATGTACTACTAAATCAAAGCGGTCACTCAGCAAGGCGCTGTCAAGTGTTTTGGTGAATACGCCTTGTACACCCATGGCATAGAGGGGAGTAACGAGATCGATATCACCATCTGATTTCAGGGGAACCAATTCGGTTTGAAATCCTTTTGCTTTGAGCAGGGACTGTACTAATGTAGCCTGCCAGACAGCCAACTGGCTGTCTCTCGTTCCGATTCTGATAATCTTGTTCATGTTAATTGGCACCGAAGGCCATGAAATCGTTAATCGCTTCCAGGTAATGACAACCGCGCTGGTTTTTGACCCGCATTTTGGCTGCCATGGTGTTCAGCACTTTCTGAATCCGGGTTGCGGCTTCTTCGGTGTTGGCAAAGGTAGTAGTATAAACCCATTGAGGGTGCTGTGCATCAGCGCTCAGGGTGTTTACGTGAATTTCTTCCAGTTTGAGTTTTACCTGTCCCAGTACCGCCAGTTGCTTGCGCATTTTGCACCAGTCGTAAAACTCACCGCTTTGTTCAGCAATCAGCGCAAGTGCTTTGGGCACTTCTGCCTGGCGCTTCAGCAGGGTCTCATCTTTTATGCGGGAAAGCTGGTCAACATTCAGGAGTTCCTTTCCTTCCACCTCACTCACTTCAGGAGCCACATTATTCGGGATGGACAGGTCAATGATCCATTGTTGTGTGCCGGGTTTCAGGTGTTCGGGGCGAATAATTGCTTCCGCGGCATTGGAGGCAACAATAATAATATCGGTTTCAGCAACTGTTTGTGCCAGGAAGCTGGCGGGTAATGCAGCCAGTTCAAGCTCTTTCGCGAGTTGCTCTGCTTTTTCGTGGGTGCGGTTCATCAAGGTAATGTTGGTGCATCCCAGGTAATCGATCAGGTTTTTGCAGGTATTGCGACCGATTTTACCAGTCCCAATCAGCAGCACAGATTTATTGGCCACATCGGGTACCCGGTCTTTCAGGTACTGAATCGCGGCAAAGGAAACAGACACGGAGCCACTGCTCAGGGCTGTTTGATTTTTAATCAGTTTGGAAGTTGCCAACACCTGGTTGAAAAGGCGTTCGATAAAAGGACCGATGGCAGCTTTTTCCTTGGCGTATTTGATGGCGATCTTGATTTGTCCAACAATTTCATAGTCGCCCAGGATTTGTGAATCAAGTCCGGCTGCCACCTGGAACAGATGTTGTACCGCAGTTTCAGCGCGATACAGATAAGCAAATTGTTTGAATTCTTCTTCCGATTGCCCGGTAGCTTCACAGATCAGGGTGATCAGGGCATCCAATTCAGGGGCGATGGCATAAATTTCGGTGCGATTACAGGTAGATAAAACGAAGAGTTCAGCAATACCGCGGGTTTTTGCCTGATCCAGAATCCAATCGTATTGTTCCTGGCTGATGGCGAAACGACTTCTTACGGCAGAATCAGATTTTTTATAACTGAGCCCAACCACAAAAAAATGCTGCAAATCTTTCGGATAATCTCCCATAGTATTCTCACAAATTCCAGTGCAAAAATAACCTGCGGTAATTGATTTCCCGAGTGCATACTGTCAGTGAATTGTCATATTCCATGATAAATGCCGGTTTTGTTGGATCATTTGTACCTAATAACGAATGAATTGTGTTTTTTATGCATGTGATCAGGGCAGGTTTTTTTCTGCAACTTTGTGTCCTGAAACTTGTTATTTACATCAAATTTCCCCTCAATGAAGAAACGTGGCATTTTGTTGATGAACCTGGGCTCTCCGGACTCCACTTCGGTTAAGGATGTTCGGAAGTACCTGAATGAGTTTTTGATGGATGAACGGGTGATTGATGTGCCCTATTTATTGCGGGTGCTGCTGGTAAAAGGAATCATCGTAACCTTTCGGGCACCAAAATCTGCCAAGGCTTATGCTTCGATCTGGACGGATGAGGGGTCTCCTCTGATCGTTTTGACCAAACAATTACAGGCGGCTTTGCAGGAGCAGGTAGAGGAACCGGTGGAGATTTGTATGCGTTATGGGACACCATCGCCCAAAGCGGCTTATGATAAACTGATGAAGGAGCATCCGGGACTCGAAGAAGTGATCCTGGTGCCGATGTATCCGCATTATGCGATGAGCAGTTATGAGACGGCGGTTGAGTATGCGAAATTGCAGCATAAGGAAGGGAACTATCCTTTCAAGCTGGATATCGTTCCGCCTTATTATGAGGAGCCCAATTATTTACATGCATTGGCGGAGAGTATTCGTCCGTACCTGGAGCAGGATTTTGATCATATTTTATTTAGTTATCACGGGGTTCCGGAGCGTCATATTTTCAAGGGAGATTGCACTGGAACGCATTGTTTGAAAGTGGCGAATTGTTGTGAAGTGGCTTCTCCTGCGCATGCACAATGTTACCGGCACCAGTGTTGGGTGACAACCAAAAAAGTAACTGAAATTTTAGGTTTGCCGGAAGGCAAGTGGAGCATGAGTTTTCAATCGAGACTGGGGCGTGATGAGTGGCTGAAACCTTATACTGCCAAACGATTGGAAGAACTGCCCGGCGAGGGGATTAAAAAACTGGCAGTTGCTTGTCCGGCTTTCATCAGTGATTGCCTCGAAACACTGGAAGAAATTGCGGAAGAGGGCAAGGAAGAGTTTTTGCATGCGGGTGGGGAGGAGTTTGTGATGGTGCCTTGTTTGAATGTGCATCCGGAGTGGGTACGGACCCTCAAAACATACGTGAAAGGTGAAAAGTGAAAGGTGAAAGAAGGTGAAAAGTGAAACGTGAGAAGTGAGACGTCAGACGTGAGATGTGAGAAGAGTTTCCCGTTTCCATTCTCCTTTGTCTCCTGTTTCCTTTGTTTCCCGTTTCCATGCTTAATTTACTCCTATGTATTTCTACATAAAAGCCCTCCATATCATCTTCGTAGTTACCTGGTTTGCGGGCTTGTTTTACATGCCCCGACTTTTCATTTATGCTACGGAAGCTGGGGAGAAGGAGCCGGTGGAGAGAGATATTTTGAGGAAGCAGTTTTCCATCATGATGAAACGACTCTGGTATGGAATTACCTGGCCTTCGGCGATATTGACACTGATCTTTGGAGTAATGGTGATGCTTATGGGCGATTGGGATAAAATCCTTTTCAAACCGGAAGGAAGATGGTTCCTGATGAAATGGATATTTATTCTCGGCTTATTTGCCTACCATTTCAGTTTGCATCGGTTGTTCAAAGAGGAAATGGCAGGTGTATTCAGGTACAGTTCCACACAGTTGCGAATCTGGAATGAAGTAGCTACCATTTTTCTCTTTGCGATTGTTTTTTTGGTTACCGTCAAACAGAGCATGAGCCTGGTTTGGGGTATAGGGGGTCTGATCTGCCTGGTGGTCATCCTGATGCTGGCGATCCGGATCTATAAAAAAATCCGGCAAGGCAATTCCTGATCAGATGGCTTTGGAATACCGGATGGATTCTACTCCCTCTTGTTTTTTTCGTTGAATGAATAAATCAAATGCACTGCAGACAATCCGGATAAAATGATGCCCCTTGGTGGTGAGTGAAACTCCTTCTTCGTTCCATTCAAGTAAGCCATCTGCAGCCAGTTCTTCCAATACCGGAAAGCTATATTCTTCCAGCTTTTGCAGGTCAGATTTGTTGAAACTGGTTTTCCCCTTACAACTGATATCGAGGATATATTGTTTGAAGGACAAATCTTCTTCATCTAAAAAGTAACCTTTGGTAATGGCCAGCTTACCCTGGTTGATCAGGTCATAATATTCGCGAATGCTTTTATTATTCTGCGCATACGCGTTACCGGTATCACTTATACTGGACACACCTAACCCAATCAGCAGTTTGGATGATTGTGTTGTATACCCCATGAAATTCCGGTGAAGCGTTGCCTCTTCCCTCTTTCCTTCCTCCATCTTCCTTTCCTCCATCTTCCGTGCCCGATACAGCTCATCCGTTGGCAATGCAAAATGATCCATGCCAATATCCTGGTAACCATGCATGGCAAACTGGAATTTCCCCAGGCGGTAGAGTTCCATTTTCAGTTCAGCAGATGGGAGGTCGTTTTCATCAAAGAGGCGTTGACCGCGACTGGTCCAGGGTACATGAGCATAACTGTAAAAAGCAACGCGATCCGGTTTTAAGGTAAGCACCTGCTTTAAGGTTCGTTCCATGGATTCTGTGGTTTGTCTGGGCAGGCCATAAATCAGGTCATAATTGACTGAAGTATATCCGATTTCCCGCGCGATTTCTGTTACTTCCTGCACTTTGTAAAAAGGCTGGATGCGGTTGATGATTTGCTGTACAATCGGGTCATTATCCTGCACCCCAAAACTCACGCGGCGAAATCCCAGATTATACAAGGTTTTCAGGTGATCGTACGTAGTATTATTGGGATGGCCTTCAAAACTGAAAGCGTGGTCATCAGCAATCGTACAGGAATTAAGTATGGGTAATAATAGTTTTTGAAGATTTTCCGGAGAGAAAAAAGTGGGTGTGCCACCGCCGAGATGGAGTTCGCGCAGCACGGGTTTTTCCTTCATGAGTCGAAGGTAAAGGGTCCATTCTTTCAGGATAGCTTCAATGTATTCGCCTTCCACTTTGTGGTTGGTGGTAATCTTTTTATTACAGCCGCAATAGGTACAAAGGCTCTCACAGAAAGGGAGGTGGATATATAGTGCCATTCCGTTTTGGGTATTCTCAATGGAAAACTGCTGCGTGAAATTAGCTTCCCATTTTTCCACTGAAATTTCCGGCTCCCATTGAGGTACAGTAGGATAACTGGTGTATCGTGGAACCGGTCGGTCGTATTTCTTAAGTAAGCTGGCGGTAATCATGGCGCAAAGAAAGAGCCGCAGATGGGGCTATGCACTGACCAGCGTCGCAATGGGGCCTGATCTTTGTCAGTTTGCGCTGTTTTTCTGTCACGGGATTGTCATTTACAGATTTTTCCGCATTTCGTAAATGCTTTTTCCGCATCGCGTAAACCGTAAATTTTGGTGTATTTGATCTTTGCGGCCGAAAGAAACTGATATGATTAAGAATGGATTGTTAAGTGGAATGGCGCTGCTGGTTTCAGTGGCGGGAATGGCCCAGGAAGCAGCAGATACAGCAAGAAAAGAACAGGAAATGCCCCAGGTGTTGGTGGTTGGATATAAAGACAAATTATTATCAAAGGTACCGGGATCGGTATCCATCATTCGCTTTAAAGAGATTCAGCAATTGGCTCCCATCAGCGGAAATGATGTAATGCGCCGGGTACCCGGATTGAATATTGTGGACGAAGAAGGTGCAGGTTTGCGCATCAATATTGGGGTACGTGGACTGGATCCGGATCGCAGTCGCAATTTGCTGATACTGGAAGATGGTGTGCCGGTTGCCCTGAATCCTTATGGTGAGCCTGAAATGTATTTCACACCGGTGATTGATAAAGTACGATCTATTGAAGTATTGAAGGGAAGTGGCCAGGTGCAGTTTGGGCCGCAAACCATTGGTGGGGTGGTTAACTTGATTACAGCTGATCCTCCTGCAGAAGAGCGTACAGAGTTGCGGGTGAAAGGTGGCCAGGGAGGATTTTTCTCTACCTATGCCAGTTATGGCAATACCGTTGGTAATATGGGATTCAATGTAAGTTATCTGCGTAAGCAGGCAGATAATATTGGTCCCACCTGGTTTAGAATCAACGACCTCAGTGCCAAGCTGCGTTTTCAGTTGAGTGAAAAATCATCTATCGGGATGAAACTCGGCGTGTATGATGAACTCTCTAATTCCACTTATATAGGCATTACGCAATCGATGTATGATGCCGGCGGATCTGATTATGTGCGACTGGCACCGGATGATCGCCTGCCTGTACGCAGGTATAATTTAAGCGTGACACATTCCCTGCAAATAAATCAGCGCGTGAATTTGCAGACTACGGCATTTGCTTATACCACGAACCGAAACTGGCAGCGTCAGGACTTTAGTTATTCTTCTACTGCAGCCAATCAAACCGGGGTGATTTGGGGTGATCGTACAGTAGCTGGAGGAGCAATTTATATGCTGAATAGCAATGGGCATCGCAACCGGCAATTTGAAGTGATGGGAGTGGAGCCTCGCCTTACTGTAAAAGGAAAGATTGGTGATAAAGAAAATAAACTGAATGCAGGGGTTCGCTACCTGTATGAGAAAGCGAGAGAGCAATTTGTAATTGGTAAAAAAGCAGATGCAACGGCCGGGGATATGCGCGATAATGAAATCCGGAGCGGGCATGCATTGAGTGGATTTATTCAGGATGAGCTGGCTCTTACCAAACGTTTTACTGTTAATGCAGGCGTACGATTGGAAAGCTTCAATTACAGTCGCCGTATTTTAAGAGGACGTTTTCCGGTGAATGGTGCAACTGTGGTGGCAGATACGAATGTATTGGCGAAGCAAAATGTGCTTGCTGTGATTCCTGGTGGTGGATTTAATTACGTGGTGAATGGAAGTTTGAATCTGTTTGGTGGAGTGCATCGTGGATTCGCTCCTCCGAGAACCAAGGATGCCATTACCTCAACTGGTTTTGCCGTTGATCTGGATGCAGAGAAGAGCTGGAATTTTGAATTGGGAGTACGCTTCAATCATGCTAACTGGATAGAAGGCGAACTGACCTTCTTCAGAATGGACTTTGACAACCAGATCATTCCGATTTCGCAATCGAGTGGTAATGCCAATGCAACCGGACTCGCGAATGGGGGTAAAACTGCCCACACGGGAGTAGAGGCTGCCGTGCAGCTGGATTTTGGTAAAGCATTCAACTGGAAACACAGTTTGCAATTGAGTTCCAATTTCACCTATGTAAAAAGTGTGTATTCGGCTGATCGTTTTATCACCAGTGGAACGGAAAAGATCAATATCCGCGATAACAAACTGCCTTATGCGCCTTCCTTTATCTGGAATGGTACAGTTGGGTTTGAATCTAAAGGCGGACTGGGAATTCGTTTCTTTGCCAACTATGTAGGTGAACAGTATGCAGATGAGTTGAATACCGTGGCGCCATCCGCAAATGGACGTATTGGTCGCATTGATAGCAGAATGGTGTTTGATGGAACTGCCTATTATCAGTTGAACAAAAAAGTGAACTTCAATATCAGTGCGAAGAACCTGGGTGATAAGAGATATATCGCGAGTCGCAGGCCCGAGGGAATCAGAGTAGGTATGCCGGCGTTTGTGACAGCGGGGGTGGAGCTCACTTTGTGAGCGGTGAAAGGTGAAAAGTGAAAGGTGAAAGAATTGGAAGACCTGTGGGTAACACAGGTCTTTTGTATTATATTGGGGGTAAGGAAATTCTATGAAAAGAATATTGGAGGTATTAATTGCTTTGGTGTGGTTGGTAAATGGGTTGTATTGTAAAGTGTTGAACGGTGTTCCAAGGCATGAAGCGATTGTTGCAAGGGTGCTGCAATTGCAGGAAGCAAGGGTGCTAACCCTGCTAATTGGATTATCAGAAATTGGAATTGCGATATGGATAATTAGTCGATTTCAATCCAGGCTGGCAGCAATTGTTCAAATGTTGTTGGTCGCCAGTATGAATTTGCTGGAGTTCTTATTGGCCAGGGATCTTCTGCTTTGGGGCAGCTGGAACAGTGTATTCGCGCTACTCTTTATCGCGCTCATTTATTTTACAGCATTTGTGATTGGCAAACCAGTAGCAACCAATACCTAGTATGATGCAATTCCTCAAATCCCACCCATTTGCTGTAGAAGCCTATTTTGATTCTTCTGTAGTGCTCAGTTTTGCTGTTCCGAAAGAGCAACTGATTCAACTGATACCTCCCTGCCTGGAGCTGGATCTGCTAAAGGAGCAATATGGATTCATTGCAGTAGCGATGGTGCAAACCAGGAAATTGCGGCCCAAAGGGTTTCCCGCATTTATGGGAAATGATTTTTTTCTGATCGGGTACCGGATTTTTGTTCGTTATAAAACCAGCGAAGGAAAACGTTTGCGGGGCTTGTATATTCTGAGGTCTGAAACAGATAAAAAAAAGATGCAGTGGCTGGGTTCGCTGTTCACGCAATACAAGTACCACACAATTGATATCAGGCTTCAACGGGAAAAGGATACTCAACTTATACAGTCTGATTCATCCGGAATGCTGGTAAAGTTCAGACGGGTTGAACAGGAAATACCATTGCCCATACATTCACCATTTACCGACTGGAAAGAGGCCCGGAGATTCGCCGGACCCTTACCTTTTACCTTCAGTTACTTCGAAAGAGAAAAGAAAGTATTGATAGTTGAAGGAGTAAGAAGCAACTGGACTCCCAAACCTATCCAGGTGTTGGAGTATAAAATACCTTTCCTGGAAAGCCTTGGTGTAGAAGCTCCGGTATTGGCGAATGCATTTGAGATAACAGAAATTCCCTATTACTGGAAAAAAGGAAAAAAAGATACATGGAGCTAAACAGGAAATCTTACCAGGGAGTTTGGAATATTGTTCGCTTTAACTGGCCCTTCTATGTAGTTGCCGGTATTGTAATCCTGTTGGTGATTGGAATAGCTGGTTATTTTTCCGGATTGATTTTTTATTTCCTTCTGGCAGTTGCTTTGGCAGCATTCGTTGGAATGGTTGTTTCGCTGTTGGTATCTCATTATATCTATGATCGTTCTAGATTATATTATTTTGACTGGCTGGATGGATTGGATTTTCCAAAAGTAGGATCTGCACTTACTGTGAATGCCGGTTTTGATGAAACCACGGAGATTCTACAACATAAATTTCCATCCCTCCGATTTGCGATGGCGGATTTTTATGATCCTCGGCTACATACTGAACCTTCTATCGAAAGAGCAAGAAAAATCTATCCGCCTAAACCGGAAGTTCAAAAGGTAAATACTGCTGAATTGCCTTATTGTGATCATCAATTTGATATAATATTTGTGCTTCTTTCCGCCCATGAAATAAGAAATTCAAAAGAACGTGATTTGTTCTTTTCAGAGTTGAAAAGGGTGCTTCGTGATGGTGGAAAAATTATTGTTATGGAGCACCTGCGGGATCTGCCAAATTTCCTGGCCTACACTATTGGATTTTTTCATTTCCATTCTCGCGCTGCCTGGATAAAATCTTTTGAACTGGCCGAACTGAAACTGGAGTGGGAGGAAAAACAAACTTCTTTCATCAGCCTATTCATATTGACAAATAAATGATTCAGCAAATTCAAATCGTAGGAATCGCGCTTATATTGCTGGCGCTTTTACACCTGATTTTTCCAAGGTATTTCAACTGGAAAAAAGAGCTGGCAGGGTTGAGTGTCATTAATCGTGAAATGATGATTGTTCATACTTTTTTCATCGCACTCACGGTGCTGTTGATGGGAGTCCTATGTATAACAAGTGCGAATGAACTTTCCGAAACAACCTTAGGAAAAAGACTGGCTGCAGGCATCGGTTTGTTTTGGTTTATCCGATGGATTGTTCAGTTTACAGGATATTCTTCTGTGAACTGGAAAGGAAAAAAATTTGAAACAGCAGTACATGTTTTTTTTAGTCTGTTTTGGATATATGTTAGTGGCTTATTTTGGTGGGTCGCCTTTTCCTGATGAATGTTTCACGATAATAGTTGGGCCAGCTTATCACGGTAGCTTCTGCCGATAGGGATGGTGTGGCCCTTGATTTCTGCTTCTTCGGCAGTAAAGGAATCAATTTTGGAGATAGAAACAATGAAGGATCGGTGCACCCGGATAAACTGGGAAGCAGGGAGACGGCTTTCAATTTCTGTAGTGCTCATTTTGGTAAGGTATTCGGTATTGGTTGTGACGAACCGGATGTATTCCCGCTGGCTTTCAATAAATAAGATGTCGGAAAGCAATACTTTGATTTTTTTCTTTTGAACAGAAATGAAAAGAAAATCTTTTTCAGGTGCTGGCACACCGGCAGGTGGATTTTTATCATTGTTTTGTCTGACCTTATTCACAGCAGTGATAAAGCGATCGAACTCTATTGGTTTCAATAAATAGTCGACTACATTTAACTCGAAGCCCTCTACTGCGTATTGATGATAAGCAGTGGTAATAATTACCTGGGGTCTCTTTTGTAAGGTTCGCAGAAAATTCATGCCTTTTAACCTGGGCAGGTGGATGTCCAAAAAGATAAGATCCACGGATTCTTTCTGTAGAAACTCGGTTGCCAGTAAGGCATTTTTGAAATGGCCTTTGTATTCCAGGGAAGGAAGTTGATCAATATAATCTATTAGAATTTTTGCAGCCAGTGGCTCATCTTCTACTACTATACAGGAAATGCTAGACATGTGTTTTGGTATTTAAGTATAGGTGAGCATTGAATACGGTTTCTTCTTTTTTGTAAGCAAGTTTGTAATCTGTATATAACAATTCAAGTTGCCTCCGAATATTCGATAAGCCAATGTTTTCTTTAATTGGCTCATCCGGGGAACCATCACCCGTTGAATTCTGAACAATAAAATTGAGCTGATCGTTAAAGACTGTTAATCTTATTCGTACAAAAGGAGCTTCAATGGTTTCCGCACTTCCGTGTTTAAAAGCATTTTCAACCAGGGGAATAAGTAAAAGTGGCGGTATGGGGGTTGATGGCTGTTTTATATCTATGTCAAAACTGATAGTGAGTTGCTCATCGTATCGCAGTTTTTCCAATGAAATATAATCCTGTATAATTTGCACTTCCTTTTCAATAGGGATGAGTGGAGTATTGGTTTCATATAACATGAAACGAAGAATTTTGGATAGTTGCATAACAGAACTCGCTGTTTTGTCCGATTTCTGTAAGGCCAGTGCGTAAATATTATTCAGGGTATTAAATAAAAAGTGTGGGTTGGTTTGTGATTTAAGGTAATTCAGTTCAGCTGCCTGTTTGGCTAGCTGCAATTGTTTGGCCGTTGACTTCAGTTTCGTGTACCGGTAGAAATGCCGGATGATGGAAATGTACAGAAATCCTCCGAGGCTATTGGCCATGTGATCACCTAATGACATTGAATTTTCCGGACTTCCTAGCGGTGTATGGATGCCTATTCCGATGCCTAGATATCGCCACAGACTGGCACCAGCGGTAAAAAGAAAAATGGTTAATAATATAGCCGGTATCGCCTGTAGAATCCCTTTTCTTATGTAGGGAAACAGGTATTCATAAAACAGAATGGTGACTGCTGTAATGAAACATAACCACCAGGCCTGGTTCCAGAAAATGGCGGATGCATTTTCCATGTCTTGCGGAATATAAACAAGCCACCTCAGGCAAATGAGCGACAAGGTTATCCAGCCATACAGTTTCCAATTAATTCTTGAAGGCAAACCAGTTCAGTTAATGCTTTAAAATAAAGATAAATCTCTTCCCTTTCAATAATTCCGGCTTTAACCTGTTTCCTTGTCTATGAACAACATAGTATGGGCTACCAATGGTTCCATTCGGATTGGTAGCCTCCAATCAGTTGTCTGTTGACGCTGTCAATTTTGTGTAAAAGCATACAGTAGGTTAGATGAAAATTAACCTTCACATGAAATCATTTTATTTGAGTTTGCTGGGTGTACTACTCTTACCGCTTCCAGCTATTTGTCAGTCTGAAAATCCAGTTGCCAGCTGGCCAACTTTCTTTATTAAGTCGAATCAGGTAGCTACGGTACCAGTCCTGCCTGCTGGTAAAACGGAACTGCCTGCCGTGCTTAGCAAACAGGCTGCCATGTCACCACAGCAATTGGCCGATATACAATACTGGAGTGCCGGTGCCCCTGGTTACAGATGGATTAACTGGATCGAGGACTTGTGGTTATCTTCTGATGCTGGCGAAACCGGTCCTGTTTCATACCTGGTTATGCAGGTTGCTATTTATGATGCTACCATTGTTGCATGGAAAGAAAAGTACAAATACAATCGTGCCCGTCCGGCAGTATTGGATAAGCGCGTAAAGCGATTTGGTCCTGCATCGGAATCTCCTTCCTATCCCTGCGAAAGTTCGGTAGCAGCAGGGGTTGCGGTTACGGTACTGCGAACCTATTATCCTCACCTGGCAGATTCTGCCATGAAACTGGCTGAACGTGTTATGGAGTCGAGAGTGGCAGCGGGACAGGCCTTTCCAAGTGATACAAAAGCAGGATTTGAATTGGGTGTAAACATTGCAAAACAGGAGCTGGAGTATGTAAAAGATTTTCCACCGGCAGTTAAATGGGATGGCAAAAGACCAGAAGGAAAACAGATCTGGCAGGGCACTCCTATGTTTGCCAATGCGGGATTTTCTAAAACAGTGATGCTAAAGTCGGCTAATCAATTTCGTCCGGGTCCGCCTCCTGATTTTGCCAAAGACATGGAAGAACTGAAAGCATTTAAACCCGGATTCGGTTCAACTGCCAATGCCTTTTATTTTGCTACTGAATCCTTCTGGTCTGATATAATGGAGAAGAAAATTTTTGAACACAACCTGCATCTGAATCCGCCAAAAGCAGCCTTGATTTATGCCACTTCTGCAATGGGGATGTACGATGGATTTATTTCCTGCTGGGATGCGAAATATACCTATTGGGGTACACGTCCGGATCAGTATGATACCAGCTTTAAACCGGTATTGTATTTCTCTCCGCCCTTTCCTGGTTATCCATCCGGACATGCAATGGTTGGAAGTGTGATGGCGGAAATTTTATCGCATTTTTTTCCTGCGGATGCTGCCTATTTCCGCAAGCGGGCAATCGATGGAGCAGAGTCCAGGTTCCAGGGGGGAATTCATTTTCGCACGGATAATGAAGTAGGACTGGAGATGGGAAAGAAAGTGGGGGCATGGATTGTGGAGGAGGTAAGGAAGAAGGAGGAAGGGAGGAAAGGAGGAATGGAAGAAAGGAAATAGGAGACGGGGGACGGGAGAAAGGAGACAGGAGACGGGGGACTGGGAACGGGATTTAGGGAGACCTGTGGGTAACACAGGTCTTTTGTATAACCATCTAGTATAGTGAGAATAGAAAACAAATGAGCTTATACTCAGTAGAAGAAAAAAAATAAAGAAACTGCCATTGGCTGCATCAATCATCAGTAAACCTGATATAAAAAATGCTACTGGCGTGAATATTCTCCTGAGTAATACTTTCTGTTGAATTAATTTATTCTTGGATGCGGTGTATAAAAAATATTGCAAGTATTCATCTTCTGATACAGTATAATTAATTGTCACTTTTTTTGATGTCAAACTACTCAATTAATCATGAACTTCAAAATGCCGTGATTTTTTAAATGGATTGCCATTTTAATCCATAAAGATTGCATTTTGCAGTGTAAACGGAATCGATATGTATACACCTGCAGCTTTTCGGTTTGAGCATGCCACCGACATGATAAGTTTTATGAAGCAATACAGCTTTGCAACGATCATCACGGTGAAAGATGGGCTGCCTATTGCTACTCATTTGCCTTTCCAGGTGGTTGAACAGGAGGGTAAACTGTTGCTGAGATCGCATTTTGCTGCTGCAAATGAACAGGCAACAGCAATCACTTCAGCCCCTTCTCTGGTAATTTTTTCAGAACCTCATGCGTATATCTCTCCGGCCGAATATGATAAACGCGAGTCGGTGCCTACCTGGAATTATATGGCTGTTCATGCATATGGAACTGCTACCATTATCAGGGAGGAAAAACAGGTTCTATCCCTGCTGGACGAGATGATTCGGGAAGTTGAACCATCCTACCTGGAACAGTGGAACGGACTTTCTTATAAATACCGTAACGGAATGATGAAGGGCATAGTAGCTTTTGAAATACCCGTTACAGATTTACAGGGCAAGAAAAAGTTGAGCCAGAATAAATCAGCTGCAGAACGCGATCGGATCATCAACAGGCTGGAATCTAAAGGTGATGCAGCTGCGAAGCAACTGGCTCAACATATGCGAATGGGTTAGTCGAATAAGGCGGCTACAACTCCCTTCCTGCTTACTTTATAATCATCAGATCCTGTAAGCAAACTTTTATTGTTGACCGATTCAATCCCTCCATAGTTGGCGCCAACTTTAATACCTCCTATTGGTAGCGGATTGATGTTGAGTCCGAGTTTATAGGTATTGCGAATTCCGAAATCACTGAATTCTTTATTGTTGTCAAAGCTGATATAAAATTGTGATTTGGCTTCGATCTTTAAAATCCTTGCAATTTTATCCTTGATGCCCACGCCTACCAGGATAGTTGACTTGCCTGTTTTAAATTCATGCTCAAATCCTGCCATCAATGCAGCACCTGCTTCAATCGCATATTTATTGCAATCCGCTTTCACGGAGGCACCTCCCAGGTCTACTTCAATATTCAGCCAGGAGGGACAACTCATTTGCCATTCGCGATCGGCCTGCACAAGACTGTCAAGATCGGTTGGTCTATAATCCGGAACACAGTCGACCAGTAAATTACTGACCTCTCCTCCCGTATACAACAGCATTCCCAAATTCAGGAAATTGAAATATCCCGAAACTGCATTATACACCACGGCCTGGTTAGCGGGTGATGGATCGAGTTGAACAATTGCTACAAGTTGATTGATATATGCTTTCCAGCGCAATTGCCCCAGGTCAAAAAGAGGTTTTACCTGACCTCCCAGTTCACCCAACAGCCGATCGGCCAATGGTCTTTTTTGATTTTCACAACAGGCTATGGCAAATTCCTGCTGTACTTTGATACTGCTGCCGGCAGGCGCTTCCGGACATTCAACTCTTGTAATGGCCTGGCTATTCCTGCTGATGATTTCCATCACTAATGCGGTTTCACTTTCCCCATACGGAATCAGGTATTCCGGTGTAAATTCTTTGCCCATTTCTTCCAGCATAGCCTCTACCAGGTCGAAATATAAACCAGGATAGGCGTCGGCATCCTGGCTGGCAGCTAAATTAACCTGCTGGGCATTGTTCATCCAGAATAACATTTCTGCCTGGATGCTGGCCGCATAGGTTTGCAATTCGTTTTTTCTTGCTGCCAGTTCTTTGGTGGTGGAAGGGAAAGCTGGTAAAGAAAACTTGCCAAGCGTGATTTCTTCAAAATAATCTTTTTCACCCGCGCCTTTGTATCTGTTCCGATTGCGTGCAATCGCCCCTACATTGAATTTCTTTCCCATTTTGTAAGCCATGGCCAGGGTTGATCTTCGTAAGGATACACTTAATTCCTTTTCAAAGTATTGCATCGCTTTATCGTACTCCTTTTTGTAGTAATGAATCATTCCCATGCTATGATTGGCTTCGGGGTTCAACTCGTCAATTGCCAGGCACTGGTTAAAGTAGTTCATGGCAATTTGCATATCACCAAGGCCCATATAGGCCTGTCCGATGTTGTTTAATAGTGTGCTACTGTTAGGGACTTTTTCTAATGCATACATCAATAGCGGAATAGCTTTCTGTTCTACTCCGCACATGGTTAACATGGAAGAAAGATTGTTCAAACTATTGATTTCATCGGGATCCCTTTTAGTGATTTCCATTAATAACAGCAATCCTTCTTCGGGTTTGTCCTGGTAAAAGGATGCAATCGCTTTATCATCGATTTGCTCAACAGTAAGCGATTCCACCTGCTGGTTGATTGCTTCAATCTTTGGAGCAGGAATACCCTTTTTTATTTGCTGTATGGATTGTTGCAGACTGGTGGTAATCTCCTGCCTGTTTGGTGGACGGGAAGGAATGAGGGATAATCTTTTTAAGTCTTTCACGGGAGGTTTTAATTCCATTTCGGGGAAAGCTGCTGGTGCCAATTGAGAAGCCTGGTTAATCAGTTTTTGCTTGTAGGCTTCCCTTTCTTCGGGAGTCATTTTCAACAATTGGTTTACATCAACAGTGGTTGGAGCTGGTTTGGATTTATTTGCTTGTCCGTAGCTGCAAATAGAAATCAAGAGCACCAGGAGCAGGCCTGACAATTTCATGCAATAAGGTTTAGGGTCCAAATATCATATCAGCTTCTTTGCAGAGAAGTCCAGACATACATGAACCGTGGATTGTTCTGTATGAAATGAAAAGTAAAAATGGTATTCCGTTTCATGTACGGAAAAACACAGTTCATAACTGTTCTACTTGCTTCAGCGATGGTGTAAAGTCAAATTTGTCCTTCAAAATGGAAAGCAATATGAAGCGGGTCGCAATACTATGTATATGTTTTGGAATAACGCTTGTCGGCAATTCTCAAACCAGGATACTCAATAAAGTAAAATCAAAAACAACAGCAAAGGTTAACCAGCGTGTTGACCGGCATATTGATAACGCTATTGATAAAACGCTCGATGAAATCGAAGCAGGTGGTAAGGATGCTGTACATCCTGCAGATACCACCAAAGAAAAAAAGCAAGATGCAAACGAGGGATTAAAAACACAGTCCAGGTTTGATTTTATTCCTGGTGAGCAATTGGTTTATTTCAATGATTTCAGTTCTGATCCGGTTGGAGAATTACCGATCAACTGGAATACCAATGGTACTGCAGAGGTTGTGACAATAGAAGGGTTTCAAGGGAAATGGGTACAGCTTTTTCAGAATGCTACTTATCTGACAGATAATACGGATTCGCTATCGGAGAATTTTACTGTTGAGTTTGATTTGATCCTGAAGCAGACCAATCCCAAAGCGCCCTTTCCGGTGCTTGCTTTTGGTGTACTGGCATCCGGAAACTATTCGAGCACAGCAAATGAACTCTTAAAGGGATATACTGAAACTTTTGCTACTGAATTGAATATCCAGCCACTTGGAAATAATGATTCACAATTGCATTTATATACGTTTCAAAATCGATCAAAATACCTGAATACGGATTTGAAGCGCTTTGGAAAGCTACAGGAATATTTCAACCGGGTATTACATGTATCAATGCAGGTGCAGAAAGAGCGGTTGCGAATCTGGCTGGATGGCACTAAGCTCTATGATTTGCCAAAAGCGATAGCACCCAATACGACCATCAATCAATTCTATTTTGTAGTAAGAAGATATGGTGGTGAAGAAGCTGAAGTAGGGTATGCCGTTGGTAATATCAGGATGGCGAAAGGGCTGCCTGATACCCGTCATAAACTGCTGAATGAAGGCAGGTTTTCTACTACCGGAATTTTATTTGAAAAGGGATCCGCACGTATTGAAGAACAAAGTTATGGTGTACTGAAACAGCTTGCTGAGGTATTAAAAGCGGAAGCTGTTCGAATTAAAATTGTTGGTCACACAGATAGCGACGGCAATGATGCCAGTAATCTGGAGTTGTCAGGAAAAAGAGCTGCCGCCGTTAAAGCATCCCTGGTGGAAAATTTTGGAATTGATGCATCGCGGATCGAGACCGAAGGAAAAGGAGAAACTGATCCGGTTGGCGATAATCAATCAAAAGCAGGTCGCGCTCAAAACAGACGGGTTGAATTCATTCGCCTGTAATCGCAGCATTAACTATAATAACAATAAACCTTTCCTAATCATGAAAAAATTTAATCTATTAATTGCCGGATGCCTGGTGGTTCTTTTATCCGGCTTATTTGCCTTTCAGTCTGCCAGCCGTTTTACAGATGATTTTTTAAAGCAACTGGGTATCAGCAAAACGGATGCGGACCAAAAAATTGCAGGCAGTTTTCTCTGGGGTTCCCTTGACCAGCAGGGCGTTCGAAATGCCCGCAATATTGCAGTTGGCAATCGTGCCGCTGTTGCCAGCAGCCTGCTGACATATGTAAAGAAATATGTTGCGAGTCCGGCTTTTATTAAAGAGTACAATGAAATGAGGGAGAAAGAAAAGCCTCAACTTTTTGTACCTCAAACTCCCGAGGATATGCAAAAAGAAATGATAGCAAATGGAAAAAAAGGAGTTGCCGACATGGAAGCCAGTGTAAAGAAAGCTGATCCATCCATGAAACCCATGTTTGAAAAAATGCTGGCAGATATTAAAAAACAGCAGGCTATAAATGAGGATCCGAACAATAAACAAATTGCGGCTTATAGAAAGAATTATCCGCAATTTCAGAAGGATGCAGCCGCAGGGAATGAGCGCCTGCTGAAAGAATGGGAAGCAAAATATCCGGTTAATCATATGCTGTTTGTAAAAACAAGGCTGCAACAATTTCTGGATGAAACAAATAGCATTGATTTCGATGCGGAACTCACTGAAAAAAGTGGCATTAAATATTTCGTGAATAAGGAATATGAGCGCAAGGGAAATCGATGGAAGATGGCATTTCGTGCAGGAAAACCGGTAATTGAAACTGCCAGGAAATTCACCGAACAATGGATGACAGAAATTAAGTAAGGTACAGAAATGAGGAAGGGGGCTAGACAACCCCCTATTTTAACCCCTAAACCCTAAACCGTAGAAAGATTACCAGATTTATTACTGGTATATTTTTAAGATGTACGCAACATCTGTTTGTTTGTTTAATTGCTTAAATAATGACCAGAAATTGTGCCAAAGCCGAAAAATGTGGAAAAAACTGCTGTGCTTAGGGGCTGTAAATGAGATTTTTAACAGAAAAACCGGTTGCATTTCTCGTGTACGCGTGAACGTTGGGGACTTTACATTGACCGGATCGTATTTATACCAGCAAGCAGTTCGTGTTCTGTCGATAGGGAAGTTTACAGCATGCTTTGGGTTATCGGATCAATAGTAATTGTCCTTTCTTTCGTATTTGTACGCTGGTGCGATCTTTTGCTTCCAGCACCCAGATATAAATACCGGTTGCCTGCTGTTGACCCCTCAACCTGCCATCCCATGATAGTTCAGGAGTGTCAGCGTCAAATACCAATTGTCCCAGCCGATTGTATATCCGGAGTTTATATAGTTCAAATGAACCATCTGTGATGGGTTTCCAGAAATCATTTCGGCCATCGCCATCCGGACTAAATGCAGAAGGAAAATACAATCCTGCTGCTTTGCGGATTCGAATCAGGATGGTCGAGGTTTCACTCCAGCAATTACCCTTTTTGATTTTTATAAAATAGGTATTATCATAACTACCTGCCTTTATGAAAAAGATACCGGAAAGGGAACTGTCAATAGGGGAGGAGAATCCGGAATCTGCATCAAATAAAAAATATTCCAATCCAGGTATTGCATTCATAAGGATTTCAACATCGGCATTTGCGTCGGTCCATATTTCCCTGGTTTCGGCAGGTGGGAATTGAAGGGTTATGGCAGGAACCTGGATTGGACCTAAAGTGGTTTCGCAGGCACCTGCACGTAGTTTGCTCACCAGGAAATAATTTCCTGTTGTTAATCCGGTGATTTTACTTTCAGTGCCCAGTGATTCTCCAGTTGCAGATGTCCATTGAAGCTGAACTGTACGAAGGTCCGGATCAGTAACAGTAAGTTCAAGAGAACCCGTGTTGGCTTCACAGGTATCAGCTGTGATGCTGATATCATTCAGCCGGATAGCATTGGATTGATTCGCCATAGGTTGCAGTGTTCCTGTCTGGCCATTTTTAGTAACAGTCAGATAATAAGCGCCTGCCAGGAAATTGTGGGAAATGGTCCAGTTTCCTTCCACATCTGCAGTGGCGGCATTGATATAGGTTTTAAGCGGACAAGGATCTGAGCAGTTGGTGCCATATAATTGAACAACGACACCCGGGTCTGTCTTTCCCTTCAGAATATTTTCGAAAAAATAGGTGATGGTATTGGTGCCCTGGCTTGCAGTTGGCGAAGGATGAAGTTCTCCTAATAACTGGTTCTGCCATACGATCATTTTACCTGAACCATACTGCCAGACGGAACCACGAATGCGATTGGTACCTTCTCCATCCGGTGTACCAATTGTGACATCCCTGCAATCTGTAAGGGAGATGGCAAACCGCAATTCTGCGCAGGCTAGTGAACTGCTGGAACCAAGAAAATTTGCGCGCATGGAAAGCGGGTGTTGAATATTTTTTAATTCTATTGCCCTGTCAACCGAGTAGAGAAAATTATTTTCAATCAGCGTTTTTCCATTACTGCTCGCAACTCCATCCAGTCGCAGTAAAAATGTTCCATCCAAAATCGGTTGTCCATCTATGTTATTTGCCTGGTTATCCGTGAAACTTATAAAATCACCATCGGTATTGGTTGCTTCTGTAACCTGTAAAACCGTATTGACAAAAAGATTTTTCTCCATCATCAGGCCTTTTGCATTGGCGAGGTAGATACCATTGTAATCAGCTTTGGAAAGTGTTGTATTCAATCCCACTATATTACCAACCACGCGAACATCTCTCACAAAGCCGGCTTCTACACCATTACGGGTTTCATTCACCAGGGCAACCATCGCTCCCGAAAAAAGATTGCCTTTTTCTTCTTCACCAATTTGGATCCGGCTTGCATTTCTGAGCTGAATGCCTGCTACTGCCAGTTCAAATTGAAAAGGTCCCAGGAGGTTTTGAAAAGCGATGCCCCTGATCGTGATATCAGTTGCCTCGAGTATGCGAAAAAAATGAAAGCGTTGAAAGCTAAGCGGACCGGTAAAATTCAGAATTACACCTGCATTGATGCGGGGTACACGCGGACCGGTTGAACTGCTTCCATCAATAAGCAGATTGGAAGGAAGTGGCGGCAGTTCTGCGCTCAGTTGAATGGTTTGCAGGTCAGAACCGGAACCAGTAAGTGCAAAGAGGATCGTATCTTTTTCTGTGGTTCCATTTGCGGTGGCGGCAAGTATTGCGCTTCTAAGACTACCCGGTCCATCATTCGCGGTGCTGGTTACCAAAATAGTTGCTGCCCGGAGGGTAGATCCGGAAAGCAGAAACCCGAAAAGGATTCCCAGGAAACAGGAAAAGCAGCGTCTGGTCAAACGGATGGCTTCTACTAAAATTACAAATACCTGGGCGAGAGGTTTAAGCTGCGATCGGGTTGCGGTCAAATTTCAGTAACTTCGCGTCTATTTCAATCTTTCACTTTTTATAAGCACCTAAGAATCAGCTAGTTATTTATGGCAGCTAAGTATCGTGAGTATCAACAGTTGAATTTACCATCCATCGAGACAACCATTCTCGAGAAATGGACAAAGTATCAGGCATTTGAAAAAAGTATTGAAGTGCGGGAAGGGGCTCCCTCTTTCGTATTTTATGAAGGACCGCCGAGTGCGAACGGCATGCCCGGAATTCACCACGTAATCTCCCGGACACTGAAAGACCTGGTTTGTCGGTATAAAACCATGCAGGGATTCCAGGTGAAAAGAAAAGGCGGCTGGGATACCCATGGATTGCCGATTGAACTCGGAGTGGAGAAGGAATTGGGTATTACCAAAGAAGATATAGGCAAGACGATCAGCATTGAAGAGTACAATCAGAAATGCCGGGAAGCGGTATTGCGGTTTAAGGATAAATGGGATGAACTGACCAATAAAATGGGTTACTGGGTAGATCTGAAAGACCCATATGTAACCTTTGAGAATGAATACATCGAAACACTCTGGTGGTTGTTAAAGCGCCTGCATGAAAAGGGATTGCTGTACAAGAGTGTAAGCATCCAGCCCTATTCTCCGGCAGCAGGAACCGGACTGAGTTCGCATGAGCTTAATCAGCCAGGAACCTATAAAGATGTGAAGGACACCTCGGCTGTTGCGATGTTCAAAGCTATAAAGGATGAGAAATCACAGTTTTTATTTGATGCTCTTGAGTCTTCCTTGCGTCTGACTTCTCACGTCTCACATCTCACATCTGACATCTTCTTCCTCGCCTGGACCACCACTCCCTGGACCCTGCCAAGCAACCTGGGATTGACCGTAGGACCGAATATTGATTATGTACTGGTGCAAACCTTCAATCCGTACACTCATTTGCAGGTGAATGTAGTATTGGCGAAATCCTTGCTGGGCAAGTATTTCAAGCCGGAAGGTGAAAATGGTGATTTTGAAAATTATACAGCAGAGAGCAAATTACTGCCCTGGAAAATAATAGCTGAGTTCAAGGGTACTTCGATTGAGGGTGCCCGTTATGAACAACTTTTACCGTATGAGGCGAACAGTCCGGCTGAAGCAGGAGGTGATCCCTTCAGGGTATTATGTGATACGTTTGTAACCACGGAAGATGGTACCGGTATCGTACATACGGCGCCGGCCTTTGGTGCGGATGACTACAAAGTGGGTAAGAAATATGGTATTGGTTTCCTGGCCATGGTAGACCGGGAAGGAAAATTTGTAGACGGCTTGGGTGAATTCAGTGGTCGCTTTGTGAAGAATTACAAGGATGATCCGGATTACGTGGATGTAAATGTTGACATCAGTGTAAAACTGAAGAAAGAAAACCGTGCGTTTAAAGTTGAGAAATACGAACACAGTTATCCGCATTGCTGGAGAACAGATAAGCCGGTATTGTATTACCCGCTGGATGCCTGGTTCATTCGTACCACTGCGGTGAAAGACCGGATGGTGGAATTGAATAAAACCATCAACTGGAAACCCAAGGCAACCGGAGAAGGAAGATTTGGCAACTGGCTGGAGAACATGGTGGACTGGAATCTGAGCAGATCCAGGTATTGGGGTACCCCGCTTCCCATCTGGAGAACCGCTGATGGTAAAGAAGAAAAATGCATTGGATCCATTGCTGAATTGAATGCCGAGATCCGCAAAGCAAATGAAGTGCTGGGTGGTGATATCAATAAAACATATTTGCACGATGGTATCCTTGATCTGCATAAACCTTATGTAGATGAAGTGGTGCTTGTAAGCGAAAGCGGTCAGCCTATGCATCGGGAACCGGATCTGATTGATGTGTGGTTCGACAGTGGAGCGATGCCTTATGCACAGTGGGGACTGGACCAGGAGAAGCTGAAAGCAGGAGCAGAGCAGCCCTTCAATGCGCCCTTTGATCAGAATTATCCGGCAGATTTCATTGCTGAAGGCGTGGACCAGACCCGTGGCTGGTTTTATACCTTACATGCGCTGGGCGTGTTGTTGTATGATAGCGTTGCCTACAAAACGGTAGTGTCGAATGGATTGGTGCTGGACAAGAATGGAAATAAAATGAGTAAGCGCCTGGGCAATGTGGTGGATCCTTTCAAGACCATCGAAACCTTTGGCGCAGATGCAACCAGGTGGTACCTGATCACCAATGCATCTCCCTGGGATAGTTTGAAATTTGACCTGGAGGGCATCCGCGAAGTTCAGCGGAAGTTCTTTGGAACCTTATATAATACCTACCAGTTTTTTGTGCTCTATGCGAATGTGGACGGATTTGCCTTTAAAGAGGCAGCCATCCGGCTGGAAGAGCGACCGGAAATTGACCGCTGGATCCTGTCGTCATTGAATACACTAGTGAAGGAGGTAACGGCGGCATTTGATGATTATGAACCCACCCAGGCAGGACGACTCATTGAGGATTTTGTGGATGAGCAGTTGAGCAACTGGTATGTGCGCTTGTGCAGACGCCGGTTCTGGAAAGGGGATTATAGCCAGGATAAGATCGCTGCTTATCAAACCTTATATGAATGCCTGGAGACCATCGCAAGACTGATGGCACCGGTATCTCCTTTTTTTGCAGACTGGTTATTTAGCAACCTGAATGAGGTAACGGGGCGTCTTAAAGGGGAGTCGGTTCATCATGAATTGTATCCGAAGGCGGATGAGAGCCGGATCGACCAGGGCCTGGAAGAGCGCATGAAACTTGCCCAGGATGCCTCATCGCTGGTGTTGGGCTTGCGAAAAAAGGTGAATATCAAGGTAAGGCAACCCTTACAGAAAGTACTGATCCCGGTATTGAATCCGGCGATGAAAGAGCAGTTGCTGAAAGTGGAAGACCTGATCAAGTCGGAAGTGAATGTGAAGGAACTGCAGTACCTGACCGATTCGGAAGGCTTTATTAAAAAGAAGATCAAACCGGATTTCAAGGCATTGGGAAAGCGGGTAGGGGCTAAAATGAAGGCCGTATCGGCCGCCATTCAGGCCTTTGATCAGGAAGCTATTTCAAAGCTGGAAAAAGAAGGATCATATTCTTTGGAAATTGATAGCGAACCCTTAATATTACAAATCCATGAGGTGGAAATATCCAGCGAGGATATTCCGGGCTGGCTGGTGAGCTCAAAAGGAGCGCTGACCGTGGCCCTGGATGTGACAGTGACACCGGAACTGGAGCAGGAAGGCAATGCCCGGGAACTGGTGAACAGGATTCAGAAGATCCGCAAGGATAATGGATATGAACTCACTGACCGGATTGCTATCAAGCTGGCAGGAATTGGAAGTCTGTCAGAAGCGGTTAAGCAATTCGCAACCTACATTAAAACAGAGGTTTTGGCGGATGAGCTCGAGTTGGTAGATCAACTGAACGAGGGCGTTCCTGTAGAAGTAAATGAACAGGAGGTCAAAGTTTGGGTGAATAAACTAAACAGATCCTGACAATTAAATAGGACATTGATCACCGGAAAAAGGAATATTTATGGCAACCAACAAAAAAGCACCGGCTGGTAAAGCAGCCGGACCAGCGAAAAAAGTTGCACCGGCAAAATCGGCAGCTGGCAACAAAGCGGCTTCCAAGGCTGCCCCTGCGAAGAAAGCAGCAGCCAAACCGGCTCCCGCGAAAAAAGCAGCTCCAGCTGCAAAGTCACCTGCGAAAGCAGCGGCTAAACCAGCAGTGAAAGCGCCTGCAAAGGCAGCTCCGGCAAAAGCGGCTCCAAAAGCAGCCCCGAAACCAACAGTCTCCAAGGCAGCTCCTGCGAAGGCACCAGCAAAAGCAGCTCCAGCAAAACCTGCACCCGCCAAAGTGCCTGCAGCAAAAGCTGAAGCTCCTTCAAAAACAGTTGCCGTCAAGAATGCAGAACCACCAGTAAAAGCTGATAAAGCAAAAAAAGTAGAACCTATTAAAAAACCAGAAGCTCCCAAACAGGAGAAAGCGCCTGCAGCTCCGACTAAAAGCGCCCCTTCCAAATCGGAAGGAAAAGGAAAAAAACCGGCAGTCAAAACAATTCGCCAACCAATTGGGAAGCCATCTGTTATGAAACCGGCATCGGTGAAGGACGATTCAAAGCAATTGACTCCGATCCCTATTAAGAAACCGGCTCCACCACCAGAAAAAAGACCGACCAAGTGGGTGGTGCCAGAAATTAAAACTAAAACCGTGAAGCCGTACAATCCTGATTTCACAAAGAGTGTGCTGGATCAGGAGGCTCCCATTCAAACCGGACCTACTATGCGATACAGTGATGCAGAATTAGCAGAGTTCAGAGATTTGATTAATAAAAAACTGGACGCCGCAAAAAAAGAACTGGCTTATCTACAAGGATTGATTACCCGTAAAGATGAAATGGGTGGTGATGAAAGTGAGAGCCGTTATATGACCATGGAAGATGGAAGTGTGAGCATGGAGCGTGAGCAACTGGCACAGATGGCCAGCAGACAGATCACCTTCATTGATCACCTCGAAAAAGCGTTGATGCGCATCGAGAACAAAACCTATGGTATTTGCCGGGTTACCGGAAAGCTGATTGACAAGGCACGCCTGAGAGCGGTACCACATGCGACGCTGAGTATTGAAGCGAAGAATACGATGAATAAGTGAGAGGTGAAAGAAGGGTGAAAAGTGAGAGGTGAAAAGTGAAAAAAGAGTTTTGAATTGGGGAGCTACTAAAGGGTGGCTCCCCCTTTTTTTGAAGCAACTTAGCTATATGTAAAGGATGGGTTCTTTTTTGCCGGAAGCGGCTGCTTTGTAGATGGCATCGATGATGACCAGGTCTTTCCAGCCTTCCACACCATCCACTGAAACAAGGGGTTTTTTGTTATTCAGCAGGATGGCGGCCATTTCATCCATCTGCGTGGTTTGATGCATCACATGCGGATGATTCAGTTCTCCCTGATGTGTTCTGCCTTTTATAGGACCATATCCCGATGCGGGATAGAGTTCCGCGAAGCCTTTTTCTCCGTTAAGAAAAAAACGATCCAGGTTATTCATATTATATGTAGATAAACAGGAAGCTACTGCACCACCCGGAAAACCCATTTGAAACTGAATGGTTTCATCCACACCTTCTTTGAAGAGCGTTGGATTGGTTTTGGTTTCCTGCGCCGTTACCCAAACCGGATCTTCCCCTACCATATAACGGGCCCCATTAACCGAATATACACCAATGTCCATCATGGCACCGCCACCTGCCAATTCTTTGTTGAGTCGCCATTGACTGGGATTCCCGATCCGGAAACCACTGAGTCCCTGGAAAAAGAGAATCTTTCCAAAATTTCCATTGATACGTTGCTGAATGATATCTACTGTGTTGGCCTCAAAATGCATACGATAACCAACTAATAATTGTTTACCGGCTTTTTTGCAGGCTTCCACCATCTCCTTTCCCTGCCGGGCATTGAGGGCCATCGGCTTCTCGCAGATCACGTGTTTGCCGGCAGCAGCAACCCGTAACGTCTGCGGATGGTGCAGCGCATTCGGTGTAAGAATATAGACGGCATCTATATCCGGATTGTTTTTGATGGCATCGAAATTCCCGTAATTGTAACAGTTTTTCGAAGGTATGTTGTGTTTCTGCTGCCAGGATTTCAATTTCTCCGGTGTGCCACTTATGAGACCAGTGATCTTCGCCATTTTACATGATTGCATGGCTTCGGCAACACGGGTAGCATAACCACCCAGCCCCATCAGGGCAACTCTTAGAACTGGTCCCTCGTAGGGAATAACAGAGGAAGGAAAAGCAAGCTCCGATAATACCGGCATGGCCAGAAAAGGAGCAGTCAGTTTGCTGATGAATTGGCGGCGGTTTGTCATAAAAATCAAAGAGGTGTAGTATCTAAGTTACTACACCTCTTTGAAATGTCCTTATGACTTGCCTAAAGCGAACGATTAAAATGCTTTCCGTTCTGTTTTTTTCCAGAAGACTTCCGGAACCGGCTTGTTCAGCAGGTGTTTGTAGAAGAAACTGGCATTCTCCGAAACCAGGTGCTCCCGCTTTGCTCGAACATTGGCACCAATTCCGTGCCGCTCATTCGGATAGATCATCATTTCGAATGGTTTGCCCAGGTCCTGCAGTTTGTTGATCAGCTGTACGCTGTTTTGCATGTGTACGTTATCATCGGTTGTACCATGCACAATGCGAAGGGTACCTTTCAAACGATCTGCATAAGTCATCACGGAAGTGGCTTTATATCCTTCCGGATTTTCTGCCGGGGTATCCATGAATCGCTCTGTATAGTGGGTATCATAGAGCGACCAGTCTGTTACAGATGCATTCGCAATACCGTGCGTGAAATAATCCGAACCATATGTGAGGGCCATGGCTGTCATATAGCCACCAAAACTTCCTCCTGTTATTCCGATACGATCACCTGCAATCCAGGGCTGTTTGCGTAACCAGCTGGCAGCACTCATATAGTCTTCAATTTCGTATTTACCCAACTGACGGTGAATGAAGTTCATTCCTTTTTTACCAAAATGGCCACTGCTGCGGTTATCGATGGCAACCTGTACAAGTCCCTCCTGCGCCCACCAGATTTCGGTTGCGCTTGAACGATAGGTGTCATAAACCGTTCCGGCATTCGGGCCGCCATAAATATTAATGATGACAGGGTATTTTTTCGCTGGGTCAAAACCGATCGGATAGGTAATCAATACAGGCAGATCAAACAAACCATCCGCTGATTTCACACGAACCAATTCTCTTTTCGGTTGTGCATAATTGTCTGCATCTTTCCCTTTGGCTGTACCCAGTTCACGGATGATCTTTCCCTTCATATCTGCCAGCACCATCGTTGGTGGGGTTTGCAGGTTGGAATAGGTAGTGATATAGTATTTGTTATCAGGGGAAATGTTCATGCCGCGGAACGTATACTCTCCAAAAGAATGCCGCTGCATATTTTTGCCATCCATGCCTACACTGTACAGGTCCGTACGTGCGCTGTTTTCTTTCCGTGCATCAAAATAAATGCGTTTGGCCTTTTCATCAATTTTGTGAATCGCGCCAACGGTAAATTCTCCTGCGGTAAGCGTTGCCAGTCTTTTACCAGCCATGTCGTGCAGGTACAAATGTTTCCAGCCACTTAGATCGCTGCGCAGGATAAATCCTTTACCTGAAGGCAGGAATTCAAAACGGTCGGTATCATCCAGATCGATCCATGTTTTCTGAGTCTCTTCATACACGAGTGATTTGTTTCCTGAATTCAAATCCACCTTATAAACTTTCAGCTGATCCTGTCCACGATTCATCCAGGAGATCCAAAGTTCTCCGCCCGGAGTCCATACCGGTGTACCAAAATACTGATCGTTTTTCTCATTGAAATCCGCCCAGGTGGTAGCGCCTGTTTCAATATTGACAATACCAATCCTAACATCGGGATTTTTATCACCTGGTTTTGGATAGCGATTGTTTTCCAGGTACCCGTGCTGGCCATCAGCAACATAAATTGGAAAAATGGGCATACCACTTTCATCAAAACGCATAAAAGCAAGATGTTTGCCATCTTCGCTCCACCAGAAAGCTTTGTACCGTGAAGCACGACCCAGAATTTCCTCGAAATAGATCCAGGAAGCATAACCATTCAATACGGAATCATTTCCATCTTTGGTCAGTTGAATTTCTTTTTTGGTAGCAATCTCCTGGATATACAGGTTGTTGTCCTTTTTGGTGTAGGCAAAATACTTGCCATCAGGTGAACTTGTTTGATTACGGGCACCCATAACCGCAATGGCCGGAACTGCCGGAGCAGCCTGCTCAGCAGGAGCGGGAGTATACGCTTCTGCGGCACCACTGATTGCATTAACCTTTACAGTTTTGCGAACATTGTTTTCTGAACGTGTTTCCAGGTAATGTTTTCCATCGAGCCATTTACTAACCATTGGAAGAGGCTGCACCATATTGGTAGGCGCCCCTTTGAATGCCTGCTCATAACTTACGGGTTGCTGCGCCTGAACCAGACTCCATCCACCCAGAAGGCATAAGGCAAGGAAAAATTGTCTCATGTGATTTTATTTGTATGATTCAAATTTATTTGACCTCCTGCATATCCACCAACCGCTTATAAAATCCCTGTTGGGATAAGAGACTTTCGTGGTTGCCTCTTTCTACGATTCGGCCTTTCTGCAAAACGATGATCTCATCCGCATGGCGGATGGTGCTCAGGCGGTGGGCGATTACAATGCTGGTGCGATGCTGCATCATATTATCAATCGCGTCCTGTACCAGGCGTTCACTCTCTGTATCAAGGGAGCTGGTAGCTTCATCAAGGATAAGAATGGGCGGGTTCTTCAACACTGCACGGGCAATGGTGAGTCGCTGCCGTTCACCGCCACTGAGTTTGCTGCCTCGATCCCCAATATTGGTTTCATATCCGGCTTCCTTCTGCATGATAAAGCTATGCGCATTGGCAACTTTTGCGGACTGTTCAATTGCCTGCTGGTCCGCATCCGGCATGCCTAAAGCTATATTGGCGGAGATAGTATCATTAAAAAGAATTGGTTCCTGGGTTACGATGCTGAGTTGATCGCGTATGGATGACAGTGAGTATTCTTTAATGTTGACACCATCAATCAGAATCTCTCCTTTAGTCACATCGTGAAAGCGGGGTACAAGGTCAGCAAGGGTGGATTTCCCGGATCCGGATGAACCGACCAGCGCAATGGTTTTCCCTTTTTCAATCACGAGATTGATATCTTCCAGTATAGTTGTTTCTTCATAGGCAAAGGAGACATTGCGGAACTCAATGCTATGGTTAAACGAAGTCAGCGTTTTGGGTGCCCTGGCTTCTTCCACTTTCACTGGTGCATTGATTACTTCTTCAATACGCTCAATGGCAGCGGTTCCTCTTTGCACATTATAAAATGCATTGGAGAAAGCTTTTGAAGGATTGATGATCTGTGTAAAGAAAACGATATACGTGATGAATCCTGCGGCATCCAGTCCGGCTTTATTATTCAGGACCAGTTGTCCGCCAAACCAAAGGATCGCACACAATACCAGCACACCCAGGAACTCCGACATGGGAGAAGCCAGATCGCGGCGGAAATTCATGGTATTACGGATATGGTTCAGGTGTTTGTTGATGCTTCCAAATTTACCGGAGATCAGTTTCTCCGCATTGAAGGCTTTTAATACACGCATGCCTCCCAGGGTTTCATCCAGTACAGATAACAGCAATCCCTGTTGTACCTGGGCCTGGTTGGATTGCTTTTTCAAGGTTCGGCTCACCCGACCG
The DNA here is from genome assembly GCA_016787265.1 of Flavipsychrobacter sp. Lineage (GTDB taxonomy): Bacteria > Bacteroidota > Bacteroidia > Chitinophagales > Chitinophagaceae > Flavihumibacter. The sequence goes on from JAEUVF010000017.1 coordinate 62,352, forward strand.
ATCACAAAACCCATCACCGGTAATAATACTACCAGGAATAAGGACAATTGCGGACTCAGGAAGATGAGCGAGCTGATAATCAGGATCAACGTAAGGGGTTCCTTCACCAGCACTTCCATTGCTCCGATAATACTCCATTCCACTTCGTTGACATCATTGCTCATGCGGCTGATGATATCCCCTTTACGCTGTTCGGTAAAATAGCCGATGGGCAGACTCAGGATCTTGGAATAAAGTTCTCCGCGGAGTTTGGTCATCACATGGTTGCGCATAGGCGTGAGCATGCGAAGTCCGAGGTAAAGAAAAAGGTTCTTGAAAAAGATGGAAACGATTACCGTAATACAGATGGCAGCCAGGGCGGCAACCGGACCATTCTGATTAATCAGTTCGCTGAGCTGGTATTTCAGCTGGTCGAGTACCGAGGAGGCAGTCCATTCAAAAACCGGCTTATCGATCATGAGTTTTTCCAGTCCGAACAGCAATTGCAGGAAAGGTGCCAGCATTGCCAGGGAAACCAGGGAAAAAACGATGGAGAGCAGGTTGAACAGAAAATAGAGCGCAATATTGGCTTTTTTTTCTGCGAGGTATTTAAATACGAGCGAAAATTTCTTCATTCTACCAATTAACTAGAAACTGCAAACCTACGGCAATTTAGGGTGGGGCAGCTCCCGAATTCTTTGTTTCTTTGCAGTAACCAAGCAAATACCCCATGCAAAAGGAGACAAAACGACAGAAGCAGGTAGCAGGTGAAATTCAGGGGGTGCTGAACCAGGTGTTTCAGCACCTGGGCCTTACCATGATAGATGGCGGCATGGTATCTATTTCATCCGTTAAAATGACGCCAGACTTACTGGAGGCACGTATTTATATCAGCCTTTTTAAAGTAGCCGATCCAAAGGCTGCGATGAAAAAACTGGAGGATCGTGCCTGGGAAATCAAAAAAGAACTGGCGGCCGCCATTAAAAACCAGGTTCGCCGGATCCCGGAACTTCAATTTTATCTTGATGATACGCTGGATTATGTATTCAAGATGGAAGAAGTATTTGAAAAAATAAAGAAAGAAGAAAAGTAAACCCGACTCCTTGAATTTTCTATTCGCCTGGCGCTATTTCAAATCAAAAAAATCCACCAATGCCATTAATATCATTGCCTGGGTAAGCGTTGTGGCAGTGGTAGTAGGTACTGCCTCTCTTATCGTGGTATTAAGTGTTTTCAATGGGTTTGAGGACCTGGTAAAATCGCTGTATGCCACTTTTTACACGGAATTAAAGATTGTGCCGGCAGAGGGCAAGCTTCTCAGGCTGACCCCGGAGCAGGAAGCTGCTATGGCACGCATTCCCGGTATCAAAGCCTGGTCGAAAGTGGTGGAGGAAAAAGCACTGGTCCAGAACGGAGAAGCGCAAACCATTGTTTATCTGAAAGGGGTAGACAGTCAGTATACGAAGGTTACCACCATGGCCGACTATGTGAAAGTGGGTGAGTTTGACCTGGGTACAGCAGACCAGCCCCGGGCTATTCTGGGTGTTGGAGTGGAATCCGCACTTGGTTTGTGGAGCGACCGTGAACTATTGCCTGTTACCGCCTACCTGCCCAAACGTGGAGCTGGTATCAATGTTTCCGACCCGATGTCAGCGCTGATTGCAGAAAACCTGCGTACGGCCGGTGCCTTCGCAGTGCAACAGGAATTTGATAATAAATATGTACTTACCAATCTTGATTTCATAAAGCGGCTGCTCAGCCTGGAGCCGGATGAATTTGGGGGGGTGGAAATCGCATTAAAAGCAGGTACAAACGAAAACGAGATCACGCAAGCCCTGGAAAAATTGTTGGGTAAAAACTATACGGTTTTGAGCCGGTATCAGCAAAACCAGGGACTCTACAGTGTTATGCAGATGGAAAAATGGGTGATTTATATTTTACTCTCCCTGATCCTGGTAGTAGCGGCATTTACTATGATTGGCTCCCTGACCATGCTGGTGCTGGAAAAACAGAAAGATATCCAGGTACTTAAAGCTATGGGTGCTTCATCAGGACGGATCCAGGGAATCTTTATCAGCGAAGGATTTTTACTCGCAGGTATTGGAGCCGGGGTAGGAATGCTGCTGGCTTTACTAATCTGCTGGGCACAACAAAAATTTGAATTAATAAAACTGGAAGGTGGCAGCTTTGTCATCAACCATTACCCGGTGAAACTCATGTGGCCAGATTTCCTGCTGGTCTCCGCAACCGTTGTGCTGGTCGCCTTCCTGGCGTCCTGGTTACCAGCCCGAAAAGCGGCTGCCTCTACGATGGAGTTAGGTTAATAATCACCCAGTGTTTCCGGGAGCTGTGCTAATGCTTTTGCCAGTTGTTCATCATTGGGCGCGATGCCATGCCACTCGTGGCTGCCTTCCATGAAATCTACACCTGCTCCCATACCGGTTTTCATCAGAATAACGATGGGTTTTCCATTGCCTGTTAGGGTTTTGGCTTTTTCCAGCATTGCTACCACTTCATCCACCTCATTTCCTTTATCAAGGATCAATACTTCCCAGCCAAAGGCTTCAAATTTTTTATCCAGCTCCCCCAGGTCCATTACTTTTTTGGTGGAGCCATCTATCTGCTGACCATTCCAGTCGATGGTAGAAATCAGATTATCGACTTTATGGTGGGCTGCGAACATAGCTGCTTCCCAGTTTTGACCCTCATCCAGTTCGCCATCCCCGTGCAGGGAAAATACCAGGTAGGGGTCCTTATTGAGTTTTTTGGCAAGTGCCGCCCCGATAGCTACACTCATGCCCTGTCCCAGTGAACCACTGGCAATCCGGATTCCCGGAAGATGTTCGTGGGTAGCGGGATGGCCCTGCAGGCGGGTGTTCAGTTTGCGGAACGTGGAAAGTTCTTTGATATCAAAGTAACCGGCGCGGGCAAGGGTTGAATAGTAAACTGGTGAAATATGTCCGTTGGAGAGAAAGAACAAATCCTCCTTATGACCATCCATGTTGAAATCGGGATTGTGCTTCATGACCTTGAAATAGAGTGCGGTAAAATAGTCAGCACAACCCAGTGAGCCACCTGGGTGACCGCTGGAGGCCCCATGTACCATCCGAACAATATCTCTTCTGATCTGGGAAGCGATTTCCTGTAAACTGGCCATAATCCAAAATTGTGGAACAAATCTAACTTTTTTGACCCGATCTTTACAGGAGGGTAAGACTAAACAGGGCTTTTTTTCGTTTATAAACCAGGGTACGATTTTTTTAACAGCAGATTCTCTGCCAACCGGAAACAGCAGCACATGTTTGACGTCGTTCTATCATTAACCATCGCATTTACGATAACGTTTCTGGCTATACCTGTCATTATTCGGGTTGCTGCCATGAAAAAAATTTATGATATCCCCGATGAACGAAAAATTCATCAGGCAGCTATTCCCGCCCTGGGGGGATTGGGGATTTTTGCAGGATTTTTGTTTACTGTTTTGCTGATTGCCAATTTCCAGGAAAGTAAGAATCTGCAGTTTTACCTCGCTTCTTCAGTGGTGATTTTTTACATGGGATTGAAAGATGACATTATCATTATTTCGCCGGTTAAAAAATTCATAGGACAGGTACTCGCTGCGTTTATCATTATTTATTACGGGGGACTTCAGATCTATAGTATGCAGGGGTTCCTGGGCGTGTACCAATTACCGGAATCATTCAGTTTGCTTTTTACCTATCTGACTGCGATCGTAGTGATGAACTCTTTCAACCTGATTGATGGGGTGGACGGACTGGCGGGCAGTCTGGGTCTTTTATGCACCACCGTTTTCGGAACCTATTTTGTTTTGACCGGACATTTACCGGAAGCTGTACTGGCATTTTCTATGACAGGTGCCCTGATGGCATTTCTGATTTTTAATTTTCAACCGGCAAGGATATTTATGGGTGATACCGGTTCATTATTGATCGGGCTTGTGAATGCTGTGCTGGTAGTTAAGTTTATTAATGTGGCCATGGAACCGGAACAGGCATTTTCGGTACAGGCTGCTCCGGCACTTGGGTTTGGAATACTGATGATACCTTTAATGGATACCTTAAGGGTATTTGGAATCAGAATGCTGCATCGCCGGTCTCCCTTTTCTCCCGACCGGAATCATATTCACCACTTATTGCTGGATCTGGGTTTGTCGCACCGCTCTATTGCCATCACCCTTACTTCCGTCAATGCAACCGCCATAGCAATTGGATTTTTCTTCCAGGAATTGGGAACAACCCTGTTAATGGTCTTGTTTTTCGGGTTCTTTTTCTCCCTTATCGGATTGCTTTACCTGGTGAGAAAACGGAGACCGCAACTGTTTGTGGGTCCCAGCAATGAGATCCTGAAACAATCCGGAGGTAAGCTGGTTCCTCTTTCGGAAAACCCAATGATGGAAAAGAAATAATTCCATTTCCTTAGTTTTGCCCGAATAATTTTAAAGCATGACCGAAGAATTATCCATGATCCTGGACGATACCAGCGATTCCATGAAAAAAGCGATCAATCACCTGGAGTTGGAGCTTGTTAAGATCAGGGCAGGAAAGGCTAATCCTCAGATGCTGGATGGCATTGTTGTGGACTATTATGGATCACCAACCCCGATTGGCCAGGTTGCCAATATAACGGCGGCGGATGCACGAACGCTGACTGTTCAGCCCTGGGAGAAAAATATGCTACAGCCCATTGAGCGGGCAATTATCAATTCCAATCTTGGAATCAATCCACAGAATGACGGTGTCCTGATCCGTATGTTCCTGCCACCTCTCACAGAGGAGCGTCGTCGGGAACTGGTTAAAAAATGTAACGGGGAGGGGGAGCAATCCAAAGTGGCTATCCGCAGTATTCGCAGAGATGCCATTGAACAAATCAAAAAGCTTCAGAAAGACGGTCTGAGTGAGGATGCCGCAAAAGATGCAGAAAAAGAGGTGCAGGAACTGACCGACAAACATATTGCCCTGGTGGAAAAACACCTGGCGCAAAAAGAGAAAGAAATTATGGCGGTATAAGTTATTTATTCCGGTTCACCAGGTATACTCCGGCGAGTATAATCAGCAGGCAGCCAACCTGCGCCAGGGTGATGGATTCTCCAAAAAGCAATCCCCACCCAATTGCGACAAATGGAATACCATAGGTAACCAGGGAAGCGAATAAGGTTCCGGCCCTCTTCACCAGCATGTAAAAAATGATGGAGGCGAGGGCCGTTCCCATTACACCCAGTACTACAGCTGAAAAAGTTGACATCCACCAGGTTCCGCTATCCGGCTGGCTGTCCATTTCAAAATAGCCGGTCTTCCATAATACTATCAAAGAGGGCGGGATCAGGCAGGCGAAGGCAAAGGAAGCAATGCTTACTGAACCAATGCCAGTCAAATGCCGGGCAACCATATTTACATTAATACCATAACAAAGCGTGGCAGCAATTACAAGGGATGAATAGGACAGGTAACTTAAATCCAGTTTACCCCGAACGATGAACAGCAGGCAGAGTCCTGCAAAGCCAAGCAAAACGCCGGCAACTTTGGCAGCATTGATCTTCAATTGAAAAAACAGGGCCCCGATACTAATCGTAAACATAGGTGTCAGTGCATTCAGGATACCTGCAAGAGAACTGTCGATTTTAGTTTCGGCAATGCAAAAGAAAAAGGCCGGGAAAAAACTACCCAGAAATCCGGAAAGCACCACCAGTCCGATTTTTTCGCGAGGTATTTGACGAAAGGATTTCAGCGCCATAGGAAGAAGGATCAGGCCCCCACTCAGCATCCGGATGGCAGCTACCTGGTAAGCTGAAAGTGCTTCCATACCGGCTTTCATCAGAATGAAGGAGCTACCCCAGATCAGGGCAAGCCCTGCAAATAAGAACCAGTTCAGCAATTTGGGAGACATCCGGCAAAACTCCTGATTCAATGGTATGTGGAAAAATATTTATCTTCTTTTTCCTACTGAATAAGGAGATATGAAGGAATGATTGGATATTTAGATTCATAATCTAAAATCTTTTATTATGGGATTTTTCTCCGACTTTAAAGCATTTGCCACCAAGGGCAACCTGGTGGACGTAGCCATCGGCTTCCTGATGGGTACTGCTTTTACGAAACTGGTTGGCTCTTTTACCGAAGGATTGATTGCTCCTATTCTGGGATTGATCACCGGCGGCAAAGATTTTTCCAAAATGGTTGTCACCATCAAAGAGGCGCAACTGGATGCCAATAATGCGGTGATCGCAGAGGCAATAACTTTTAAGTATGGAGCCTTTTTGACTGCCTTGCTTGATTTTTTGATTGTAGCACTGGTTTGTTACATTTTCATCAAAGCTATACTTCGCAGGCCACCTGTACCGGAAGCTCCTCCTGCCGGGCCAACACCAACAGAATCTTTGCTCATGGAAATCCGTGATGAGCTGAAGAAGAAATAAGGATTCTTCTATATATATTTGCAGGGGCATTTTGAGGTTTTCAAAATGCCCTTTTTTATAAACAAATGAATGAGGAGATGACTATGAAAAAAACCATTAACCTGTTTAGCGGACTGATGCTGCTGGCCGGGGTAGTAACAGCCCAGGATGCTACAGTAAGCGGACTCAAAAAAGGTGCTGAAAGAGCCACTTATGATGATACCACCTATAAGTACAATGCAAAGGGCTGGCGCAAGGGCGGATTGTTTAACCTGAATCTGGCCCAGGGGAGCGCCCGTAACTGGGCAGCGGGTGCTGAACGTTCTTCTATTTCGGTGGCCGGTTATTCCACACTTTTTGCCAATAAGAAAAAGGGAAAGTTCTTCTGGGATAATACACTTGATCTCGGATATGCTGTACAACGTACCAGTTCAGTAGGAACCCGCAAAACGGATGATAAAATTGATTTTTACAGCAAAGCCGGACAAAAAATCGATGATAAATGGGCGTTGGTAGGAGTATATAACCTACGTACCCAGATGACAGATGGATATGATTATGATTACCTTTCAAAAGGAATTCGTCGCCGCGTTTCAGGACTCTTTGCTCCAGCCTATATGCTGGTATCTCCGGGTATTGAATGGAAGCCTACTTCTTATTTCAGTGTGATGTTGTCACCGATATCCGCACGCTGGGTTATTGTTAGTAATGATCCGTATAGCTATTATTATGAAAACGGCCAGATTCCTTTACCGGATGGAGGACAGGAAACCCCGCTGGCGGCACTTTATGGCGTAAATCCCAACAGAAAAGTGGCCATGGAAGCAGGTGCTTACCTGTCTGCCAGCTTTTTCAAGGAAGTGGTTAAGAATGTAACGTATAAATCCAGGTTGGATCTTTTCTCCAATTATGCCGGAAAGCGTGATCCGATTACGGATGCAAAAGTTGGCGCACAGCCCAAGAATATTGACGTCTTCTGGACCAACAGCATTGCGATGAAAGTGAATAAGTTCCTGAGTGTAACATATAATTTCGACCTGATATACGACGATGATGTAAAACAATTCGGGCCGAATGGTGATTCCCCAGGTACTCAGGTAAGATCACTGCTGGGGGTGGGTTTATCAGCAAAATTTTAAGTTTCGTATCTTTCGCGCTTCCCGGATTACCCGGGAAGCTTAATTTTTGTGAAGTATGGCCGCGCAGCAACCCTCTTATCAGATTAAACTTCCGCAGTTTGAAGGTCCCTTCGATCTGTTGTTGTTCTTTATAGAGCGGGATGAACTGGATATCTACAACATTCCAATTACCCGGATCATTAATGATTTCCTTGATTTCATTCATGGACAGGAAAAACTCAATATTGAATTATCCAGTGAATTCATTCTGTTCGTATCTACCCTGATGCGGATCAAGGCTAAAATGTTACTGCCTCGAAAGGAGATGGATGCGCAGGGGAATGAGATCGATCCGCGCCAGGAATTAATTGATAAACTGCTGGAGTATAAAAAATACAAGCAGGCATCGGCTGAGCTGGCGGAGATGGAAGCTGTGCGTATGCTTATGGTGAAGCGGGGGAATGCACACAAAGAATTGAGTCATATTGGTGAAGAAGCCAGTGAAGGATCAGAGATCCAGCAGATCACTTTATTCAAACTGATGAAGTCCTTTGAAAAAGTGATGCAGAAAGTGTATGACCGCAACAACAAACCGGTGCATACCGTGGTACAATACAACTATACCATGGAGAAAAGCCGGGAGAGTGTACTTGATATTTGTCGCACTAAAAAAACCATGAGTTTTGAAAAACTCTTCGAGGTTTGTGAGAACCGTATTCACGCCATTTTTACCTTTCTGAGTATGCTGGAACTGGTGCAGCAAAAATATATGCGGCTGATTGTTGGCGAAGGCCGTAATAATTTTATTGTGGAATGGAATGAGGAGAGGCAGGAAGAGGAGTTTGAGCTCCCCGCTTTTGATTAATAGATTAATACGACTGTTCCTTTTCGAATGATTCTCTGATCATTGGAACACCGTAGCTGGACAAAATACACATAGGTGCCTGCAGGTTGAGGCATTCCTTTATAACGTCCATCCCAGCCTGTTGAACCTGTTAAAGGACTTCCATTTTTAACTTCGTATACCAGTTGACCAAACCGGTTGTATATCTGCCAGGATTCTATTTCTGACACTCCTGGTGCAATAATTTGAAAGCGATCATTTTTACCATCTGAATTAGGTGTAAATGCATTGGGGATTGCAATTCTATCCTCGTTACAACCTATTATCAGTTTGATTTCATCTGTTGCCGTACAGCCATCACCGTTAGTGACCTTTACCTTATAGGTGATGTCTTTCAAAGGACTAGCAAGCGGATTCGGACAATCAACACAACTTAGGTCGTTTGCAGGGTTCCAGGACCATTGAACAACATCAGGACTTGCAGTTGGGTTTAGCGTAATCTGACTGCCGGGATATGTTGTAATATCCGGACCAAGCTGGACCTGGGGTAGAGGAAATACGTTTATTGTAATTCCTGTTTCTTTTACAAAACATCCGGCGGCTGCTTCAGTTCTTACAATATAACGGGTGGTTTGATCGGGCCTGGCTACCGGTGATGAACTGCTAACTGAACTCAGGCCTGTAACGGTGCCAATCCATTGGTAAGTGGAAGCTCCAGATACAATGATTGGTACGGAGGCGCCAAGGCATATACCGGTATCAGAAGAAATAGACAGATCATAATCGGGTATAACAGTAAAGCTTACCTGCTTTTCAATACTGCAGCCATCTGGGGATGTACCGCTTACTTTATAGATTCCGGATTGAGTTGGTGTGAAAAGAGGGTTTGCTACATTCGGTTGATCTATACCAGTTACCGGGGACCAGCTATATTCTGTTGCTCCCGTAGCCTGAACACGAATTGATTCACCTTCGCAAATAGTTATGCCGGACGCTGAAACCTGCAAATCAGGAAGCGGACTAACTGTAATCGTTTTTTCTGCAAGATGAAGACAGGATTGATTAATGGTATATAGTTGAATCAGATAGGATCCTGCAGAGTAGTTCATTGGGTCGGGGTTTTGCTTTCGACTGGTTTGGCCATTTCCAAGATTCCAGTTCCAGGCTAGTCCGGTTGATTGTGCTGAAGTTTCCAGCTGGATCAGTTCACCCGCACAAGCTTTATCAGGGGCAATAATGGCACCACTAACCAACTTATCGATGGTAATGGATTTGGTAATAGTCTGCTGGCAACCCAGTGGTGAGCGCACCGTGAATTGTATGTTTTTTGTTCCCGTTGATAAATAATTAATGACAGGAATACGGTCTGAACTAAATTGATTGGTGGAGGTAGTACCCAAATCCCAGTTGAAACTTAGCGCATAGCCGGCCTTTTCAGCCACACTTGTAATTGTGGGTGTCAATTGGATAGCATTGTTTTCGCAAAATCTGTCCGGGTTTTCATTCAGGGAAATTGCCAGACTGTCAATAATGATGCGGTTGGACGTTTCGGCCAGTTGCCTGCAACCTGCAGCATCAATTACCAGTAAGGTCGGTTTGAAAATACCGGAGGTTCGATAGGCGTGGAGAGCGGTTTTACTATTATTTGTCAGCACGCTGCCATCACCAAAATCCCAGGCATAGATCAGTCCTTCGCCAGTAGTTTTAAGTTCCACCTGTTGCGTGGTACACCCCGACCAGTTATCTGCCTGCAGATCTGCAGTAGCCAGCCCTCTTACTTCTACGGAGTCAATACCCCGGATGGTATCGCCATTCGGAAATATAGCTTCCATAGTAATATAATACTTACCGGGATAGTGATAACTATGTGAAGGTGCGACTATATTTTCTGATCTTGATCCATCTCCGAAATTCCAGCTAACTGTAGCGTTCCCTTGTATGGTTGCCTGGAAATTTGCTACCAATGGCGGACAACCACTGTTTTTAACAAAACCTGTCTGCGATGTAAACGCAGCATTCTGTTTTTTTACAACTATCATCTGTTCAGCTGTATCAGAGCAGGATTTGTCTGTAAAATCTGCAATTAATCGCAGACTATAGGTGCCTGAACTGTTGAACAGAAAAGAGGGATTGGTTTCAGTTGAAAATTCATTTCCGTTGACAAACCATCTGTATTTTACTTCTTTGGTTTCAGAATGCCTGGTTTGATTATAAAAGTTTATCACAGATCCCGGCTCAACTGCTACATTATCTGATGTAAATGCAGCTGTTAAGAAGGCAGAAAGTGAATAGTCAAAACTCATTGAAGAAATACACCCGTTTGCATCTTCCACTTCAAGATAACCTCCATTTAAACCATAGCTTGGAATATAGGAAGGAGAATAATTGAATGTTCCGCCTGAAGTACGTTCAATTCTGTCCTGTAAATGCCAGGTCCATCGGACAATTGGAACATTATCTGTAATTAGAGAGGAGTCCGATAATATTAGGGATGCTTTACTGCAATCTGTTTCTATAACGTAGGGATATGCTTTTGGTCCGTTAACTTTTATAGTAACATAATTGGTGGTATCCAGGCAACCGAAGTGTGTGGATTGCACAATAACCCTGAAGGGATGTGCGCCTCTTTTATCGCCATCCATTGAAAAATACATGTTAACATGAGGATATTCATAATCACCGCCCAACCCTGCTATTGGTCTGGATCCGTCTTCATATTCTGCCTTATAAAATGAATAATGCTCATTGCCGTAATAAAAAGGATTGGGCTCCAACTGATCAACCGTTCCCTTGACACGTTCTTTACCATAATTGCATACTTCTGTCTGATCAACACTAAAAGTTGGTTGTTGTTTTAACAATACTAAAACTGTGATAGAGTCTTTTACAAAACAATCTCCATTCCTTGTAGTAAGAACAGCATTATACGATCCTGTTTTGGTATAGGTATGTTTAATAGTTGGAGTATAGGTTGAATAGGAGACAGAAGTTCCATCGCCAAAATCCCAACTCCAAAATTCAGCCTGCCTGCTACTGTCTGTAAACGTCACTTCTCCTCTTGTTCCTTCACAGGTGTTTTCGTATTTATGAATTTTAGTAAAAGAGGGTTTGACACGTACAGCATCTTTTATGACCAAAGTATCAAGGCAATAATCGTTGCTTACCAGTATTGTAATTGTATACGTTCCTTCCTGTTCATATTTGTGAGTTTGAATCGCTGTATAGGTATCAAATCCAGAAAAACCTGAAGAAGGCTGGGTGCCATCTCCAAAGTCCACGATCCAACTAAACTGCTTTCCTGGGGAGGTTCCCTGCAGTTCTACAGGTGTATTGCCGCAGTTCTCACTTCCACTGAGGAGAGCCGTGTTAAATATCGGTTTCTCTCCAAGATAAACGTGTTGATATTCAACGCTGCCATTACATCCATCCTGAGTTATGTATTCAAGTTTTACAGTGTGCTGACCTGGTTTGTTGAAACGATGGGTTGGCCGGCTTTCTGTACTTACTTCGTTGTCATCCGGAAATGTCCATTTGTAACTGGCTATTTCCTTTGTTCCCGTTGCCATGAACTGAAATTCTTTACCCAGGCAGCCATACACATAAGAGGGATCTTGTGAATCATGATGAAGTACACTAATACGTGCCGAAGGTGCTTCTATATTTACACTCGCCAGTTTTTCCACAGCACATCCATTTTCTGCATAGGCGGTTAGGTAAATAGGGGTCAATATAACATCAGTAATTGTGAAGCTATGCGTTTTTCCAGTACCGGTTACAGGTTGTGGAAGCCAGCCCACTTTCCATTCCCATTTTACAGCCTGGGAACTGGTATCTTTCACCACAACATCAACTGGTAAACCACATTCCGTACTTTTTTTAACTTCAATCTCTCCAATATCGGGCGTTTTGTTGATTGTAAATGTTTTAAACGTCGTATCCAGGCAGGTTGGTGAATATTCGTTGATCATTCTTATCGTAAATGTGCCAGGAGAATAGAAAATGTACTTGGTCATGCTGTCTTCACCAATAATGGCTGGATTGTATCCTGGAATATTCCAATGTGTTTTTGCTGGAATAACTGAGCTTGAATTTTTAAAATTTACAATGGTATTTGTGCAAAAGGGAGGGATGGCTTCTATTTCAGGTTGCAACCCACCAGCTTTAATAAACCTGGGTTTGGAAATTGTTACCATGCAGCCTGATTCATTTATAACCCGTAGTGATATATTGTATTGTCCTGGGTTACTATATAAATGTTGAGGTGAAGTTGCTTTGGAATTCGTGCCGTCTCCAAAAGACCATTCAAAACTCAGGTCATTCCCCCCAATGGTTTTGTTGATAAACTGAACTGGTTTATCCAGGGAACAAAGTATACTGTCCGGGCTTGTAAAATCCACCAACAGCGCTCCTTTTACATCCACCAGTGAATCCTTCCTGATTTTTGTCTGGCATCCCCACTGATTGGTGGCAACCAGGCTTACAGCATTGTATTGCCCAAAGGTATACTGGTGCTGAACAGAAGTTGAACCTGCAATTTCCTGGACAGTTCCATCACCGAAATCCCAGAAGTAGGAATATCCGGCGGTGTTTTCACCTGTTGCCGGTTCTATCTCAAATCTTACGTCAAAAGGAGCACAACCTTTCATTGTGTCAGCTTTGAAGTTCACTGAGGGTGATGAATGTATCACCAGTTTTATTTCTTTGGAAACACTTTGACCATTATCACGCACTGTCAGGCGAACAGAATAAGTTCCGGGTAAGGTATAGATGGTTGCGGCATCCCGTTCAAAAGAAGTATTTCCATTTCCAAATGACCATTCAAATTGAGTGGTCGCAGTCAGAGGAGTGGAAGTGTTTGTGAAAGCTGCTAAAAATGGAGCACATCCTTCTACAGTTTTAGTTGTAAAATCTGCTTTTACCTGTGCTGCAGCAAGCTGACTATATAACAGCCAGAAAAAGAATAAAAGGATGTTTCTACAGTATAGGTTAAGGTGCTTCAAACAATGACTTCTTACCGCTCAAGATAAACAGAGAAGGACGAATTTGCAAGTGTTTATAAAAGATAGCCTGCATATCCGGAGAGATGCAGGCCATGCTTGATTCCACAATGTACTAATGTATTTAATTTCACTGTAACAATTGAACCCGCACTTTTTCCTTCATCATATCACGTAGTGTTTCGGCAATGGCATTGGCATCATAACCACATTCGCGGTGTAATTCCTTCAGGCTGCCATGTTCCACAATACGATCGGGAATACCAAGCATCCTGAATTCCGCCTGGTAATTATGTGCGGCCATGAATTCCAATACGGCGGAACCAACTCCGCCTACTATTGTACCATCTTCTACCGTAATTATCTTAGTGTACCGCTGGAATACCTCATGCAATAGTTCTTCATCCAAAGGCTTCACAAACCTTAGGTCGTAATGGCCTGCATTGATACCATATTGCTTCACTTCGCGAATGGCACTGGCTGCAAAATTTCCGGGGTGACCGAAACTCAGCACAGCAATCTCTTCTCCGTCTTTGAGTTTGCGTCCTTTTCCAATTTCCACTTCCTTCATTTCTGTTTTCCATTCCGGCATAACCCCTTCACCTCGTGGATAACGGATCACAACAGGAAGCTTGGTGGTTTCCAGTTGAGCTGTATACATCAGGTTGCGCAGTTCCGCTTCATTCATCGGAGCACTGATGATCAGGTTGGGTATACAGCGGAAATAAGGAATATCATAAGCACCATGGTGCGTTGGTCCGTCTTCACCTACCAGTCCCGCACGATCCAGGCAGAATACAACCGGTAATTTCTGGATGGCTACATCGTGTACCACCTGGTCATACGCCCTTTGCATGAAGGAACTGTAAATATTGCAGAACACTTTCATGCCTTGTGTTGCTAATCCCGCACTCACCGTTACCGCATGCTGTTCACAGATACCTACATCCAGCGCCCGATCCGGCATTTTATCCATCATGATCTTTAGTGAAGATCCCGATGGCATTGCAGGGGTTATGCCAAAGATGGCAGGATTCTCTTCCGCCAGTTCCAGAATCGTATGACCAAATACATCCTGGTATTTGGGCGGTTGAGGTGTATCAAATTTTTTCCTGAAAATTTCGCCGGTTATTTTGTCGAAGAGTCCGGGTGCATGCCACTTGGTCTGGTCTTTTTCCGCCAGCTCATAACCCTTACCCTTAACCGTAATGATATGCAGGATTTTTGGTCCGGGAATATTTTTCAGGTCCTGCAGGGTATCTACCAGCTTGGTGATATTATGTCCGTCGATTGGACCAAAGTACCGGATCTTCAACGCCTCAAACAGGTTGCTGCTTTTATTCAGCATACCCTTGATGGAATGTTCCAGTTTGGAAGCCATTTCCCTTGAAAAATTACCTCCTACAGGAAGTTTGCCCAATGCTTTCCAAACATCATCTTTCAATCGGTTATAGGCAGGAGAAGTGGTGATATCGGTCAGGTATTCTTTCAGGGCACCAACATTCGGATCGATGCTCATGCAGTTGTCATTCAGGATGATCAGCATATCGGCATCGGAAACCCCGGCATGGTTCATCGCCTCGAAAGCCATACCAGCAGTCATGGAGCCATCCCCGATTACCGCCACAGATTTGCGGTCTTCACCCTTGTATTTGGCAGCCAGTGCCATGCCCAGGGCTGCCGAAATGGAGGTGGAGGAATGGCCTACACCAAACGTATCGTATTCACTTTCAGCGCGTTTGGGAAAGCCGGATAAGCCACCGTATTTCCGGTTGCTGGGGAAATTATCGCGGCGACCGGTTAAGATTTTATGTCCGTATGCCTGGTGACCCACATCCCAAACCAGTTGGTCATAGGGCGTATTATAAACATAGTGAAGGGCAGTAGTCAGTTCAACCACACCCAGACTGGCAGCAAAATGCCCCCCATGCACACTCACTACATCTATGATGTATTGCCTGAGCTCGTCGCAAACCTGGTGCAATTGCTCTTTTCCCAGTTTTTTAAGGTCGGACGGCTGGTTGATCTGTTGTAAAAGTAGCCCCGGTTTAATTTCCATGCGGTAAAAGTAAAGCGTATGAGATAAAGAATTTAACAAATCCGTCCTAAAAAAGTTGGCTGCCATCCATCCCGGCCAGTTGCCCCAGTCCCAATTTATTTGGCCATTAGTACAATTCGGTATATTAGGGGTGTAACAAACAGCTAGATTTGCCGATATGCTACCACGCGGAATTAAATATTATTGGATTTGCCAGGTGTTGGGCTGGACTTTTGTGGCCCTGACCATGGTAATCTTTGTATATACCTTCACCCCCTCCAAGATTGATCAGCGCTTGTTTGTGAGGGTGGGACTGATATTCATCTCCGGAATTTTTACCACTCATATGTTCCGGGCCTTTATCAAGCGGAGCGGCTGGTTATTATTACCGATAGAAAAGGTAATTCCAAGGATGGCAGCTGGTATTGTCATTACCAGTTTGCTTTGTAGTTTATTGTTCATGGCGCTGGTTCAACTGCTTGATGTACAGACAGATGTGCAACGTCGGATTGATTTTCCTGCCCGGTTGCTGGGAGCTACCCTGGACATTGGGCTCTTTATCATACCCTGGACCCTGATCTATTATATTTACCATTATGTTGCGAAAAGCAGGAAGCAGGAGGTTGATACACTGAAGCTGGAAGCCCTGGTAAAAGAACTTGAACTTAAGACCATCAAGGCTCATATAAATCCACATTTCATCTTCAATGCCCTTAACAGTATCCGGGCCCTGATTGATGAAAACCCCAGCCGGGCCCGGGATGCCATCACCGAACTCAGCAATATTCTCCGCAGCAGCATGCAGTCGGAGAAATCAGAAACCGTTCCGCTGGAAAAAGAACTAAATATTGTACGGGATTACCTTGCATTGGAACATATCCGGTTTGAAGACCGCCTGAAAGTGGAATACCAGATTGATGAGGATACCCTTGATCAACCCATACCACCCATGATGTTGCAAACCCTGGTGGAAAATGCCATTAAACACGGCATTGGTAAGCAGATGAAAGGCGGAGTGGTGCGCATTATTTCTGATTTCCGGGATAATTACCACGAATTGCTGGTGCAGAATACCGGACGTTTATCCGGGCATATCAATGGCGATGGTTTTGGAATCAGCAGCACCCGCAACCGGCTGCAACTTCTATTTGGCGATAAGGCTGATTTCCATATCCAGGAGAGTAATGGTAATATGGTGGAAGCGAGAGTAAAAATTCCGGTAACAGAACCCGCTTAAACGAACACATATGATAAAGGCAGTACTGATCGACGATGAACGTCTGGCCCGTACAGAACTGAGAAAATTATTATCCGAATTCCCTGAAATTGAAGTGATCGGTGAAGCTGCCAATGCGGCCGAAGGGATCGATGTAATTGAAAACCTTCAACCCGACCTGGTATTTCTGGATATTCAGATGCCAGGCAAAACCGGCTTTGACATGCTGAGCGAACTGGGTAAAGCGCCGCATGTGATCTTCACCACTGCCTACGATGAATATGCCCTCAAAGCATTTGAAGTGAACGCACTCGATTACCTGCTCAAGCCGGTAGACACCAAGCGCCTTGCTGATGCCATCAATAAATTACATGTTGCTGAAGAGAAGGAAGCCATGGCACCTGCCATCAGTTCCAATCGCAGTTTGCTTAGTGAACACGACCAGGTATTTGTGAAAGATGGGGAACGTTGCTGGTTTGTAAAATTGAGTGATATTCGGTTATTCGAAAGCGTTGGTAATTATGCCAAGGTTTTCTTCGGTAACAACAAACCGCTGATCCTGAAATCACTGAATGCATTGGAAGAAAGACTGGATGAAAAAGTATTTTTCCGCGCCAACCGAAAACATATTGTCAACCTGCGACTGATTGAAAAGATTGAGCCTTATTTTAACGGCGGACTTCTGCTGGAATTGAAAGGCGGTGAAAAGATCGAAGTTAGCAGGCGGCAGACGGTGAAGTTTAAGGAGATGATGAGCCTGTAGGGAATTTAGAATTATGAATTAAAAATTAAGAGATGGATATGAAGTATATATTGATGATGGGGGCGCTGGGATTGGCGCTTCAGGTAAATGCACAGAAGAAATCTAAGAAAGAACCCGGTATTGATATCAAAGAAGTAAGCAGAATTGAAAAGACCCTCTCTGCGGATGATATGGAGGGAAGAAGAATTTTTACTCCGGGTATTGATAAGGCTGCCAATTTTATAGCTGCTGAATTCGAGAAAATCGGATTGGAGAAATTGCCTAACAGTAATGAGTACCTGCAGTCATTCAAAATGTTGAAACCCACTCAGCTTTCCGCTTCAGTTACGGCCAATGGGAAAGCAGTGGAGGAGAGGAGTTTTTTTGTTGTTACTCCAAAGGAAAACCTAGTTGTAACAGAAGCTACCGGTTTTGAACTGGTTACCATCAAAGCAGGCGGCAACTTTATGCAGGAAGCATACGGACATGTTTCCTCCGGTAAAAACAAAGTGGTAGTAGTAGATCCTTCCTATGCATCTAATTTCGGAAGGCTTTCCTTTTTCAAAAGACAGATGATGGAAGGTGGGGCTTCTACAATTTTCATTTTATCCGCTGAGCCGCTGGCCAGCTTTTCAGTTACTGCCAATCACCAGTTTGAGGTGTCCAAACTTCATAATGTGGTGGGCGTATTGCCTGGAAAATCCAAAAAGAATGAGTATGTAATCTTTTCCGGCCATTATGATCACCTGGGTATTGGTAAGCCCGTGAATGGTGATTCCATTTTCAATGGAGCCAATGATGATGCCGCCGGTACTACGGCTGTCATCATGCTGGCGAAGTATTTTAAACAACTTCGTAATAATGAACGCACCATACTTTTTGCAGCATTTACTGCAGAAGAAATGGGAGGATATGGTGCTACTTATTTTTCGCGCCAGTTCGAACCGGCTACTGTAATGGCCATGTTCAATATTGAAATGATCGGTACGGAGAGCAAATGGGGTAAGAACTCCGCTTATATTACAGGATATGAAAAATCCAGTATGGGAGAGATTATGAAGAAGAACCTGGAAGGAACAGGTTTTACTTTTCATCCGGACCCCTATCCTGATCAACAATTATTCTATCGTTCAGACAATGCTACTTTGGCCCGTTTAGGTGTGCCTGCTCATACCATTTCCACTTCCAAAATGGACAGTGAAAAATATTATCATACCGTAGATGATGAATTTGAGACCCTGGATATGGAAAATATGACCCGTATTATTCGGGCCATTGCACTCAGTTCCAGAACGATTGTTGCAGGCACTGATACTCCCAGCAGGGTTGATACATCGAGTTTGCGATAATGAAAATTGATTCAATTACGGTTGCTTTTATCCTGAGTCTGTTACTGCCGGCAAAGGTGGCTACTGCTCAGCTGGCGGTTGACAGCAATACTGTGCTGAAAGATATCCGTGGATGGATGGAATACCTGAGTTCCGATCGGTTAAAAGGCAGGGTGGAGGGGTCTCCCCAAAATCGGGAAGTGACAGATAGTATTGCTTCCTATTTTGCAGAACTTGGTTTGGAGCCTTACCTCGCATCCGGTCTGTTGCACACTTTTTATACGGATGATCTTGATAGTAGCATTACTACCAGTAATGTAATCGGAGTTTTACGGGGTTCAGAAAAACCCGATGAATACATCGTCCTTTCCTCCCATTTTGATCATGTTCAGGTTGGATTCTATCACAAAACTGATAAAATATACAACGGAGCGAATGATAATGCATCGGGAACTTCTGTTATGCTGGCAATCGCCCGGCAGCTTGTACTAACAGGTCTGCATAAACGAAGTATTGTGTTTTGTGCATTTAATGCAGAAGAAGCCGGGTTAATAGGCTCTGCCGACTTTGCCGGGAAAATTAATGCGGACCAGATTATTGCCGGTATCAACCTGGAAATGCTGGGTTATCCGCAATATGGCAGGAAGGCGGTTATGCTGACGGGTATGTTCAATTCTGATTTATACAAGTTATTTCGCAAGCGTGCAGAGGGAGCTTCAATCCGGTTTCGGCGTGAGCGGGGAGATCTGTTTGAACGGTCTGATAATTATTCCCTTGCAAAAAAAGGAATACCTGCGCATACGATTATGGCGAGTGATGACCGGGAACCCTGTTATCATCGTCCCTGTGATGAATTAAAACGCATGAACCTGCCCAATATGGCAGTACTGGCCCAGGGGATTATTCATTTGATGGAAGGCTTGACAGATGGATCAGAAACTCCTACCAGGATCAGGGTGCGGTAGTACTGAGCGCATGAATGGCAGCACTCATTTCGCGGATTAACCCCGGATCTTTTTCAATGGCATTTCCAACAACAATTAAATCTGCCCCCGCCCTGCAATTCCGGTATGCTTTTTCAGGATCTGAAATGCCGCCTCCAATAATCAGGGGGACAGTAATCTGTGCCGCAACAGCTGAAATCATGGATTCGCGGATAGGCGTTTTGGCGCCACTCCCGGCATCCATGTAAATTAGTTTCATTCCCAGCATTTCACCGGCCATCGCAGTACAAAGAGCGATTTCATTTTTATCCGATGGAATAGGGCTTGCATTGCTGATATAGGAAACTGTTGTAGGCGCACCACCATCAATTACCATGTATCCGGTACTCATAATTTCCAGTCCGCTCTTTTTAACAAATGGCGCGCTGATCACATGCTGACCGATTAATAACTCCGGGTTTCTGCCTGAAATCAGGGAAAGATAGAGCAGGGCATCCGCATAACGGGAAATTTGTGAAGGGCTGCCAGGAAATAGAATGACAGGTATATCAGTCAGGGATTTGATCGCCTGGATGCATTCATCCAAATGGTGGGAAATCACCAGGCTGCCACCTACCAGCAGGTAATCAACCCGGGCATCCTGTGCGAGTTGCACCAGGGCAGGAATTTCAGCAGGCCGAACTTTATCCGGATCGATCAGTACGGCAAAAGATTTTTGTCCTGCCTGTTTGCTGTTTACTATCTGTTGGTAGATGCCTTTTTGCATTCAAAAGGTAATGGCTAACGGCAAAAATGCAAAAAAATGCTGGTATGCCCAATTGTGCTTAGAAACGGGTGTATACTGCAAGCTGAATTACATGGTTATTAACAAAGGCATTGGCCCTGCCTTTGACATGTTGATTGAGGTAAGCCAGTTCCACATCCATTTCAGGCTGAATGCGGTATCCGGCACTTAATAACAACCGGTTTTGATCAAAATTTTTTCCATTAACAGATGTTTTATCCCCAAAATTGAACATTACTTCATTCTGCAGTCCGGCAAACCATCCTTTCTTAAATGGAAATTCCTGTTTTAAGGGAATTACACTCCGGAAAAAATAACGGAAGCGATTCGCATAGGTATTACCGTCAGCTGACAGTTTGTAATTCTCAATGGAAGGCTGCATCAAAAAACGCTGCTCCAGGCGAAACCGGTGGGTAATAGTGTTTTTTCCAATAACTGGGTGTGTATAAAGCGCCTGTTGCCAGATGCGGTGTTCAGGTAAGTATCCGGTTACAGTTATTGGTTCATCTGCAGGTCCGGTCAGTATAAAACTGCGCCGGTTCGCAATATAACCATAGCCGGAACTAAGGATCAGTCGATTGTTGACATGAAAATTCAGTCCCGGCCTCAATAAGAGCGTTGACATAGTTGAGTGCCGATCGCCCGAACGCCATTGTGCATCAAAGTGGATACTGAATTTTTTATTGATTTTGGTGGTGGTGAAGGCCGCCAGCCAGCCGGTATTAATGGTTTGAGCCTGTACCAGAAAGGAAGAGACCAAAAGCAGGAGCATCAGAGTGTAACTATGCATCATAGAACCTTAACTTTGTTAGGAGCAGGCAAGATAGCAAAGGATTTTGTAGGGAACCACCAAATAATTTTTTCCTGAAGTGGTGGATTTTGACGCAAATCCAGCAGGAACAAGGAGAATGAAATAATCCCCATCCTTTATCCACATAGGTGGATATTTCCGGGTCGGAATTTAGGTTGGAGGCAGCTATTTTCGTTATTCACGATCTCCTCATGGAGACTTAAAGATTACATAACACAAAATCTAATAAAATATTGTATGGCCAGCAAAAAAACAGCCGTAAAGGGGCTTGAGTTCCCCCGTCGCTTTACACGCGACGATGTGTCTGTATTCGATCAGTTTGAATACGACTACCGGACTTCCATTATCCGCAACCCCAGCGGTGAGGTGGTGTTTGAAATGAACAACGTGGAGGTTCCGAAAGGCTGGAGTCAGATTGCTACCGATATCCTGGCGCAGAAGTATTTCCGCAAGGCGGGTGTACCCCAGCCGGATGGCAGCCTGGGTCGCGAAACTTCGTCCAAGCAGGTAGCTCACCGTATGGCGCATTGCTGGCGCGTTTGGGGTGAACGCTATGGTTATTTTGCATCTGAAAAAGATGCACAGGTTTTTTATGAGGAACTGGTTTACTCTATCCTCGACCAGGCCTGTGTTCCGAATAGTCCACAGTGGTTCAATACCGGATTGTATGAGTGTTATGGAATCGCTGGTAAACCCCAGGGACACTATTTTGTAGACCAGCTGGATGGTCAGCTGAAAAAATCAACTTCTGCTTATGAGCGGCCCCAGCCGCATGCCTGCTTTATCTTAAGTGTGGAAGATGACCTGGTGAACGAAGGTGGTATTATGGATCTCTGGGTACGCGAAGCCCGGATTTTTAAATACGGTTCCGGTGTAGGCACCAACTTCTCGAATGTTCGTGGTGAAGGCGAAAAACTCAGCGGTGGTGGTACCTCATCCGGCCTGATGAGCTTCCTGAAAATCGGTGACCGCGCTGCAGGTGCTATTAAAAGTGGTGGTACTACCCGCCGGGCGGCTAAAATGGTATGCCTGGACCTGGATCACCCCGAAATCGTTCAGTTCGTTGACTGGAAAGTAGAAGAAGAGAAAAAAGTAGCTGCCCTTATCGCCGCAGGGTATGCAAGTGATTATGAGGGAGAAGCATATCGTACCGTAAGCGGACAAAACTCTAACAACTCTGTTCGTATCCCCAACAGCTTCTTTGAAAAACTGGAGAACAACGAAGACTGGGAACTGAAAGCCCGCAGCGATGGCCGGGTTATGAAAAAAGTATCTGCCCGTGAGCTTTGGAATAAAATCTCCTATGCGGCATGGCGTTGTGCGGATCCCGGTACACAATATGATACGACCATTAATGAATGGCATACTTGTCCGGAAGGAGGTCCCATCCGCGCTTCCAACCCCTGTTCTGAATACATGTTCCTTGACAATACAGCCTGTAACCTGGCATCAGCCAACCTGATGAAATTCTTCAACAAGGACAATAATATGTTCGACGTGGAAGGATATGCATACAGCTGTCGTCTCTGGACTGTAGTACTGGAAATTTCAGTATTGATGGCGCAGTTCCCTTCCAAAGAAGTGGCACAATTGAGCTTTGATTACCGCACACTCGGACTTGGATTCGCCAACCTGGGTACCATGCTGATGGTAAGCGGAATTCCATACGACAGTGAGGAAGCCCGTGGAATCGCCGGAGCGATTTCAGCAATTATGACAGGGGTAGCGTATAAAACATCTGCGGAATTGGCCCAGATTCTTGGACCATTCGCCAAGTATAATGAGAACAGGGAGCATATGTTAAGGGTAATGCGCAATCACCGCGCTGCTGCCTATGATGCTTCTGAAGCATATGAAGGATTGAGCATCAAGCCGCAGGGAATCCAGGCGAAGTATTGTCCGGATTACCTGTTGAAAGCCGCTACCAAAGCCTGGGATGAAGCTGTTCAGCTGGGTGAGAAATATGGTTATCGCAACGCGCAGACAACCGTGATTGCGCCAACCGGAACCATCGGCCTGGTAATGGATTGTGATACCACAGGTGTAGAACCTGATTTCGCGCTGGTGAAATTTAAGAAACTGAGTGGTGGTGGTTATTTCAAGATCATCAACCAGTCTGTACCATCAGCACTGAAGAACCTGGGTTATGCAGAAAAAGAAATAGATGCCATCATCAAATATGCAGTAGGTGCAGCCAGCTTCTCCGGAGCTCCCTTTATTAATCACCAGACGCTGAGTGAAAAAGGATTTATCGCTGAGGAAATCAAGAAACTGGATGATGCAGTGAAAGCGGCTTTTGAAATAGGATTTGTATTCAATAAGTACAGCCTGGGTGAAGCCTGCCTGGAGCGTCTTGGATTCACTGCAGATCAATACAACGACTGGAATTTTAACCTGCTGGAAGCACTCGGATTTACCGAAGAGCAGATAGATGCAGCGAATGATTATGTGTGCGGTACCATGACAGTAGAAGGTGCACCTTACCTGAAAGCGGAACACCTGGCAGTATTTGATTGCGCCAACAAATGTGGTAAAAAAGGCGAACGTTATATTCATGCACACGGGCATATCAGGATGATGGCAGCAGTGCAGCCTTTCATAAGTGGTGCGATTTCCAAAACCATCAACCTTCCGAACGAAGCAAATGTGGAAGAGATCGCAGATTGCTATATGCTGAGCTGGAAACTAGGATTGAAAGCGAATGCACTTTACCGTGATGGTTCCAAGCTGAGCCAGCCATTGAGTAACAAGAGCGATAAAAAGAAAAAGGATACGGAGGAAAAAGCAGAAGAGGTTAAAGAAGAAAAAACAAGCGATTCCAATATTATCGATTTGGGAAAACTCACCGTTGATGAATTATTGGAAGAAGTGCAGAAGCGGGTACAGTCTTCTCCTGATACCAAACTGAAGCGCCAGCTGGCAAGAATTGTGGAGCGTCGTACACTGCCGGCTAAACGCAGGGGTTATACGCAGAAAGCGAAGATCAATGGTCAGGCACTTTTTGTAAGAACCGGTGAATATGGTGATGGTACACTGGGTGAGATCTTCATCGATATGGCCAAGGAAGGAGCGACCATGCGCAGCATGCTGAACTGCTTTGCGATTTCAGTATCCATCGGTTTACAGTATGGTGTTCCCCTGGAAGAGTTCGTGGAGAAATTTGTATTCACGCGCTTCGAGCCGGCTGGCATGGTAGATCATCCGAATATCAAGAGTACTACTTCCATTGTTGACTTTATCTTCCGTTCACTGGCCTATGAATACCTGGATCGGACCGACCTGGTACATGTGCTGGATAAGCCGGAAGTAATGAATACCGGGGAAGATGAGTGGGATGAAGTACCAGCAAGGGAGTTTGAAAAAAAAACACCTGAATTAAGTGACGTACGGGTTGTGGCCGGTACCAAACAGCCGGAAGCTACTAAATCAGCCAAACCAACTGCTATAAAGGCAAGTGCAGCAAGCGGTTATGATGCGTTGAACCAGGCAAACAAGTCCATGCAGAGCGATGCTCCGGCTTGTAATGTCTGCGGGCATCTTACAATTCGCAGCGGCACCTGCTATAAATGTCTGAACTGTGGCAACAGCCTCGGATGTAGCTAGTACCAAATGAATTACATGGACGGTTTCTAATAGAAACAAAGCCCCTGGTTTCTACCCGGGGCTTTTTTTGTTCGCTCGTCGAAAAATTTTTGTATCAAAATTTCTAAAGGATTGATTATCAGTAGTACATGATTTGATAAAGGGCCAGCTTCACATACTATTGGCATAGAATTGGCGTTCCTTAAATGATAATTATTCACGAAATCCGAGACTATGCAAAAACTCCTGGCTGTCCTGGCTTTAGTGGTATTCCTCGCTTCCTGCAAGGCAGTTTCGCCTTCCGAAGCGGCAAGCGGTCGCTACAAGCACTGCAGGGCTATCCGTTAAGGCCATTTGGTTAAATGAATTGACAAAATGCCCCTCATTCTCCTGAATGGGGGGCATTTTGTTTTGGTGCATTTACTACTTTGCAGGTTCAAACGAATACACATGAAAGGCTTTGTTTTGGTGCTTGCGTTACTCTGCACAATGCCGGGGGTTGCACAATCAAAAGGTGGATTGATATCCGGACCTATGCTTGGGCAAAACGATTATCGAACTGCCAAAATCTGGATGGAGCCGGCTCCAGAAGTAAAATCACTCGCTGTCCGCTATTGGAAAAAAGGTGCAACCGGTCAGGTTAAAAACAAAGTGTTGATTATTGGATCAGCTGGCCAGCAACTGGATTTTAATCCGGTTCAGGCGGAAATTGGCGGATTAGAGCCAGGGGCTTCCTATGAATACAGAATTGTTATCAATGGAAAAGAAGGTAATTATGGAGGTGAGTTTGCTACCCGTGAATTATGGCAATGGCGGAAGCCCGCACCTGATTTCAGTTTCCTGACAGGAAGTTGTACCTATTTCAATGAACCGGAATTTGACCGCCCCGGGAAACCATACGGGCAGGATTCTTCCATTTTCGAAACGATGGCCAAACATAAAGCTGCCTTTATGTTGTGGCTGGGTGATAACTGGTACACCAGGGAAGTTGATTATACATCCGAATGGGGATTGTGGTATCGTGCCAGCAGAGACCGAAGTATGCAGGTGCTTCAGCCTTTTTTGAAAGCAATGCCACATTATGCGATTTGGGATGACCACGACTATGGTCCGAATGATCTTGGTAAAAGTTATCATCTTAAAAATACTACCCGGGAAGTATTTAAAAGTTATTGGGCAAATCCTTCCTATGGAAATGGCCGGGAAGGTATTTACACCAAGGTTTCCTATAATGATGTAGATTTCTTTTTGCTGGATGACCGCACCTGGAGAACTGAAGATGATATGCCTTCTACCATTAATGGTCAACCGAATCCGGATAAACAGATGCTTGGGAAAGAACAGCTCGACTGGCTAAAAAATGCATTGGTTGCCAGCCAGGCAAGTTTTAAAATGATTGTAGTTGGCAGCCAGGTGTTGAATCCCGTATCTCCTTTTGATAAGTTGCTCGATTTTCCGGCAGAATACAATGAATTAACCGGCTTTATTGAGGAGCAGAAAATCAGTGGTATTCTTTTCCTTACCGGGGATCGCCATCACTCAGAAATCATTAAAGTTAACCGGATCAACAATTACCCGCTGTATGATATAACCGTATCCCCCCTGACTTCCGGAACACATGTATTTGGCGCGGCTGAAAAAGATAATCCTTACAGAGTATACGGGCTTGATCAAAAGCAGAATTATGGTAAAATTTCGGTTACAGGTACACGTGGTAACCGCCAGCTGATGGTTCAGTTCCTGGGCGTGAAGGGAGAGGATCTGGGCAATTGGAGTATCAATGAAAAAGACCTTAAAGCCAGATAATTCATGCAGATAACTTTTACCTACGACCGTAAGCAGGTTATCCAGGCGCTCCGGTATCATTTTTTTACCCGGCCTGAAATCAGGATTTTAGTGATCCTGGTGAACGTATTCACAATAGCTGCCGCCGTTCTTCTGTATTTCAAAAAGGTGAATCCACTGTCTTTTGTATTCTTTTCCACCATCTGGATGATTCTTATGCTGGTTATCTGGCGCCTGCTGCCCAACAGCGTATATAAAAAATCACAGACCTTTCGGGATGATTTCCTGATGCAGTTCCAGGAGGAAGAAGTAACACTGGAAACTGACCGGGGAAGACAGGTTTGGCCCTGGTCGCGGTTCAGCAAATTTGTTGAAACACCTTATTTTTTTCACCTCTATTTTGATAGCCGATCCTTCTTTTTGATCCCTAAAGATGCTTTTTCAACTATTACAGATCAGCAGGAAATCAGGGATTTGATTCGAAGAAAGATTAAACATTAACGCAGGGGTTGACAAGAAAAGTTTATATTACGAACTTTCAAAATTGGATTAGTAGTCTTTATGCCCAAAGTTAGTTTCAACAACAAACAGAATTCGTTTGCCCAAACCCTGAAAACCAAAGTCGACCGGTATTTTTCCGAAAAGCAGATTAAGAAAACAGGAAACATTGAACTCTATCTTAAAACAGCGGTTTTGATTCCTGCTGCTTTATTCATTTACATTCTCTTGCTCACTGCAAACATACCCGGCGGAGTACAACTTTTGATGGCTGGTTTACTTGGAGCCATTTTAGCCAGTATCGGTTTCAATGTAATGCACGATGCCTGTCACGGTAGTTATTCCCAACGCAAATGGGTAAACGAAGTACTGGGATTAAGCCTGAATGCCCTTGGAGGAAATGCGTTTATCTGGAAGTTCAAACATAATATCCTGCACCACACGTATACCAATGTGGATGGCATGGATGATGATATTGCCAAGAGTCCGTTGATGCGCCAGTGCAGAAGCCAGAAATGGGTGCCGGCACATCGCTATCAGCATATTTACGTGGTGCTTGTTTATGCGATTTCATCTTTCGCATGGGTATTCATCATGGACTTCAACAAATACCTGAAACAAAAAGTGTACACTACTCCTTTGCAGAAAATGAATCTGCAGGATCATGTGATATTCTGGTTAAGTAAAGTTCTTTACCTGATTTTTTACGTTGTCATTCCGGTTTATCTGGTAGGTTGGGGTCCCTGGGCCCTTGGATTTACCGCCATGCACCTGGTTATGGGATTGACGCTTGCCCTTGTTTTTCAACTCGCGCATGTGGTGGAGCATACCGAATTTGAAGCTGTTGATGGGGAAGTAACTCAAATAGAGAATGCCTGGGCCGAACACCAGGTTCGTACAACAGCTAATTTTGCACCCAATAATACATTGATCAACTGGTTTGTAGGTGGATTGAATTACCAGGTGGAGCACCACCTGTTTCCACGGATCAGTCATGTTCATTATCCCGCACTGAGTAAAATAGTTCTGGAAACCTGCCAGGAACATGGATTGCCATATCACACGTATCCTACCATGATGGCTTCCATGATCTCCCATTTCAGGATGATGAAAGCTCTCGGGGAAAAACCCTGAGTGGTTTTAGCGGGGTTTATATTTTGAACCATCCAGAATTTCTCTGGGCGATAATTGCATGAGCTTACGTGGCTGAAGTGAATTTTCCTGTTCTTCTGCATATGCTTTTACAATGCGCATACCAATCCATTGCCCGATATTGCCCGGAGCTGCGGGTGGTAATCCCTGGGTACCCGGACCTTCACCAATGTATAATTTCTGAATGGATGGATCCGTTGTATAAAGGAACTCACTTTGTAAAAACATATTCCAGATCAGTCCTTCATTTTTTTCGCAGAACTCCAGCTGGGATTTGGTAAAACCTGTAATAAGGCTGTCTGCAGCGTCTGGAAGTACCTGTTTGGTCAGCCACCAGTATTTGCCTTGTTCAATCATTTTTTCAAGTAAAGGAAAGCCGGTGGATCTATCGGGATACAGATCCAGCAAAACAGCTTTCATAACATTCACCGGTATGTATTCTTTTTCAAATCGTCGTGAAATATAGGCAGGGAATAATTCCTGTCCCTGCTGGGAGGTATAAAATTCAAAATCCTTTCCGGCATACAATTGCAGGCCAATGGCGATGGCACTGTCTGTCAGCGCAACTCCAGGTGCATCAAAAGGACCCAGGTAGGCGATGAGCCGGGGCATTTTATAATCCGGAAAATAATAGGTCAGATACCGGAACGATTTGTTTAATTCTTTTTCTGTATTGCCAAGGTCTTTCAGCTCCTTTTTGATGATCTCTGCTACCGGGTAATAAGTGGTAAAGAATTGCCGGTTGATGATAGGTAAAACCTGGTTGGAATCGGATACGGGTCCGGCTCCCAGGATGTTCGCTGTAAAATCATTGATGAAGTAAGGATACTTTGAACCCAGGGATTTAATTCCTTCCTGCAGCCGGTTGGAATCCAGAGAAAAATAATCCAGGTCAAATCGCTCGATTGTTGTGTTTACCTTGATACTACTGATATCCGGGCGGTTCTCATTATTGGAGCAGGCTGCCAGGAAGATCATTCCTGCCAGGAACAGTTTGCTGAATTTCATGGGCAAAAAACGTTTGCGTATGGGTTTTGTTGTATGACGTACATTCGTACGCGATACCTGGTGACAAAAATATTGAATCCGATGAAGATAGCACTGGCACAGCAAAACTACCATATTGGCAATTTCAACGCGAATACCCAAAAGATTCTGGAAGCTATCCGGGAAGCCCGCAAACAGGGGGCAGAACTGGTTGTGTTTTCTGAGTTATGTGTGTGCGGGTATCCGCCCCGCGATTTTCTTGAATTTGATGATTTCATCAACCAATGTTATGCAGCCGTGGAAACCATCGCGAAAGAAAGTGTTGATATTGGAGTGATTGTTGGAAGTCCGGCACGAAATCCCGCCAAAGAAGGGAAAGAGCTCTTCAATGCAGCCTGGTTGTTGTATGAAGGCAAAGTACAGGGAGTGGCCTATAAAACCTGTCTGCCAACCTATGATGTTTTTGATGAATACCGCTATTTCGAACCTGGTTTTGAATGGAAGGTGCTTGAGTTCAAAGGGAAAAGAATCGCATTAACCATCTGCGAAGATTTGTGGGCGCTCAGTGAAAATCCGCTGTACCGCGTTTGTCCGATGGATCAGTTGATCGTACAGCAGCCTGATCTGATGATTAATATATCCGCATCACCTTTTGATTATGATCATGATGATGACCGGAAAGAAGTAGTGAAAGCGAATATCCGTCGGTACCAGTTACCAATATATTATGTGAATTGCGTTGGTTCGCAAACCGAGATTGTTTTTGATGGTGGCAGTCTGGTCTATACAGCGTCTGGTGAACTGGTGAAAGAAGGAAAATACTTTGAGGAGGATCTGTTGGTAGTGGATCTGGATGAGATGAATAACCTGCAAAAAGCTCCTGATGAAGTGATTCGTTTGCTGGATAAGGATATGCGGGTTTCAAAAATGGAGGACCCGGAAAAAATCATCGACTACCTGACTGCTGAAAACAATATCCGGCAGATACATGATGCCCTGATACTGGGCATTCGGGATTACTTCAGCAAGATGGGATTCAAAAAAGCAATTCTTGGTAGTAGTGGGGGGATTGACAGTGCCGTAACACTGGCACTTGCCTGCGAGGCCCTTGGTAAGGAAAATGTGCGGGCTATCCTGATGCCCTCCCAATTCTCAACTGATCACTCAGTTAATGATGCAGTAGCATTGAGTCAGAATTTGGGAAACCCCTATGATATCATTCCGATCAAACCGGTATTTGATGCCTTTCTGGAATCATTGGCTCCTGTGTTTGGAAACTTACCCTTTGGAGTAGCCGAAGAAAACATACAGAGCAGAACAAGAGGAAACCTGGTAATGGCGATCTCCAATAAGTTTGGATATATATTGCTGAATACATCCAACAAAAGTGAACTGGCCACAGGTTATGGAACATTATATGGTGATATGGCAGGTGGATTGAGTGTTTTGGGAGATGTGTATAAAATGCAGGTATTTGCCCTGGCTAAATTTATCAACCGGGAGAAGGAAATCATACCGGATAATATCCTGGTTAAGCCGCCTTCTGCTGAGTTACGTCCGGGACAAAAGGACAGCGATAGTTTGCCCGAATATGAAGTGCTGGATAAAGTTTTGTATCAGTATATAGAGCGTAGAAAAAGTCCGGATGATATTATTCGCATGGGCATCGACGATAGTCTGGTTCAGCGTGTATTAAAATTGGTGAACTCCAATGAATACAAACGAAATCAGTTTTGTCCGATTATCCGGGTAAGTGCTAAAGCGTTTGGGGTAGGCCGAAGAATGCCGATTGTAGGAAAATACCTGAGTTAAAAAATATAGCCCCCGTATGGATATACAGGGGCTTGTTTATGAAATCAGCAGATAAAAAAATATGGAACAGTAGTTCTTATTAATGTGTGAGCTTGAAAATAATTCTGACCTGCATACTGGTATCAGGATCAGTGATGTCCATGTAAGCTTCCATGGTGGTTTCATTCAGTGTGATGATGGTAGCATCACCTGAAAAAAAGGAACCAGGAATGGCGATATTCAAAATGGTTTCATTATTCTTCAAAGACCAGTTGAAATTTTCTGTTTCCGGATCTTCAGGATCACATTTGGTTGCCCCTTCCCGGGAAATGCCAGTGCCATCCGATTTGAATTCCAGTGTATTATCTTTTTCACAGTTTTCCAGGGGATATGGTAAATCCACCGTATTATTCTTATCAAGGTCCACACCTACAGAAGCAATCTTCCACAAGCTGGCAGTAAGAAGGGCTGATTTTGTTTTTGGACTGTCTCCATCATTGCTCTTCTGGCAGGAGAAGAGCGTGACGAGCAGTAAACAGCCTGTTAAAAGCATGTTGGGGAACCTGCTTTTTATCATAAGGTTGGATTTGGTATTAATAACTTTATTTTCTGGCATTTATTGTTTTCGCAAAAAAATATTCTCCCTACTGTTTGATTTTCAGATATTGGCGTAGGAATTGCTAAACTTGAGGTTGTATTTTGCATACTTAAATTTACTATATGTTGCCAACATCGGATGACATCAGGCAGTTAAATGATAGAATCAGCCACCAGGCCGTCTTTCTCGACCGGTTAAGGGATGAGGTTAAACAGGT
This sequence comes from Flavipsychrobacter sp., assembly GCA_016787265.1. Classification (GTDB taxonomy): domain Bacteria; phylum Bacteroidota; class Bacteroidia; order Chitinophagales; family Chitinophagaceae; genus Flavihumibacter. Next base: position 94,175 of record JAEUVF010000017.1, read on the forward strand.
AATTGTGGGGCAGCAATATATGCTGGACAGGCTGTTGATAGGCCTTCTGAGCAATGGGCATGTTTTGCTGGAGGGGGTACCCGGACTTGCGAAAACCCTGACCATCAAATCCCTGGCCCAGGCAGTGCATGCGAAGTTCAGCCGGATTCAGTTTACTCCGGATCTGTTGCCTGCGGATGTTATCGGTACCATGATTTACCACCAGCAGAAAAATGAATTCGTGGTTCGGAAGGGACCCATCTTTGCCAACTTCGTACTGGCGGATGAGATTAACCGCGCTCCAGCAAAAGTGCAGAGTGCCCTGCTGGAAGCCATGCAGGAAAGACAGGTAACCATTGGTGATCAGACCTATAAACTGGATGAACCCTTCCTGGTATTGGCCACCCAAAACCCACTGGAGCAGGAAGGAACTTATCCTTTACCCGAAGCGCAGGTGGATCGTTTTATTATGAAAGTAGTGGTGGGTTATCCGAGCCGTCAGGAGGAACAACTCATCATACGCCAGCAGGTTCAGGGTATGAAACCCCCATCCATACAGCAGGTAGTGAGCATGAGCGAACTGGTGGAAGCAAGGGAGCTTACCCGCCAGATTTACATGGATGAAAAAATTGAACAGTATATTATAGATATCGTATTCTCAACCCGTCGTCCCGCTGAATATGGATTGGCAAAACTTGAACCGCTTATTTCCTATGGTGGCTCTCCGCGTGCCAGTATCAACCTGGCCCTGGCAGCCAAAGCCCATGCCTACCTATCCAAAAGAGCTTTTGTGATTCCCGAGGATGTAAAGGCGATTGCCAAGGATGTGCTAAGGCATCGCGTTGGATTAACTTATGAAGCCGAAGCCGAGAATGTAAATGTAGAGCAGGTGGTGGAGGATATTTTGGGCGCTGTGCAGGTGCCATAGGAATTTTTCCGGTCTGGTACTGAATTTTTCCGGTCGGGTACTGAATCACTTGTAAATGATATACATGTTCCCGACCGGTAAAATTCAGGGAGAAAGGAGACAAAGGAGACAAAGGAGACAAAGGAGACTAGGGAGGCAAAGGAGACAATATGTTAACAACATCCGACATACTCAAAAAAGTAAAAGAGCTTGAAATTAAAAGCAAGCGATTGACCCGGCATTTGTTTACCGGGGAATATCATTCTGCATTTAAGGGAAGGGGAATGTCGTTTAAGGAAGTACGTGAGTATCATGCAGGGGATGACATCCGCTTTATCGACTGGAATGTGTCCGCACGTTTCAATGCTACTTTCAGCAAACTGTTTGAAGAGGAACGCGAACTAACTGTAATCTTATTAGTGGATGTTAGTGCCAGCTCCTTATTTGGCACCGTACATACCCGAAAAAAAGACCTTGTTACGGAAATCGGGGCAGTGTTGTCTTTTTCTGCTATCAGCAACAATGATAAAGTAGGAGCGATTCTGTTCAGTGAGGCTATTGAACTGTATGTACCTCCCAAAAAAGGAAGGGATCATGGTTTGTATATCGTACGGGAACTGCTTACACTGGAAGGTAAAAAGAAAGGCACAGACCTTACACAGGCCCTGAAATTTTTGAACAATACCACCCGTCAGAAATGTATTGTTTTTGTGCTGAGTGATTTTTTGGATCCTGAATTTGCAGATGCCCTGCGCGTAGCAGGTAAAAAACATGATGTGGTAGGTATTAAAGTATATGATCCCATGGATATGAACCTCCCGGATGTAGGTTTACTGGAAGTGGAAGATGCAGAAACAGGCGCTATCACCACCATTGATACAGGTGATTTCCTGGTGCGCAAAGCACATCATGATGCCTTCTTCCAGCACACGGAATGGACCAAACAGGTATTTAATAAAGCAGGTTGTGATCTGCTGCATATCTCTACCAAAGAAGATTACGTTAAAGTGTTACAGAAATTCTTTATTGGACGCGCCTGATACCATGCAGAAAAAAATCACAATCATATGGGTGGTGTTGACGTTTGCCGGATTAATTTCCCTGCAGGCACAGGATGTTCGTGTACAGGCATCGGTAGATCGCAATAAGATCTTAATTGGTGAACCCATTCAGCTTCGCCTGGATGTGGAAATACCACAGGGTACTCCAATGGGATGGTTTAATCTGGACACCATTCCTCATTTCACCTTTATCACAAAGAATAAAATTGATACGCAGAATAATGCACGCGCCATACTATTCAAACAAATACTTTCCATTACTTCTTTTGATTCCGGTCAATGGGTGATTCCGCAACTCGGACTAACGGTTGGCAATAACCGATATCTGACAGATTCGCTTACCGTTATGGTAGATTACAGTCCGGCTGACCCCAACCAACCCTACCACGATCTGAAAGATATTGTAGAAGTTCCTGAAACGGATTCTCTTTACATTAATTACATACTGGTTGCAGCAACGCTGATTGCAATTGCATTACTTGTCTGGCTGCTGAGCAGAAGGAAAAAAGCAGTAGTAACACCGGAACATTCAGGTCCCCGCCTTTCGGCCCTGGAACTGGCAATAAAGGAACTGGAAGAGTTAAAGTTGGCTACTCCTTCAACCAATGTAAAAACCTATTTTACCAGGTTGAACGATATCATGCGCAACTATTTTAGAAACAGGAACCTGGTTACAGCTCCAGATGCCGGAAATGAAAGCTTTGTTCAGAAAGTTCAATCCGATCTTTCAAGAGAACAGGTATTGCAATTAGCCCAAACTCTGCGCTTAACCGATGCCGTTAAGTTTGCAAAATATAATCCATCTCCGGCTGAACAGGCAGAAGCCCATGAAGTGATCCGAAAGATATTGCCCATCATTGATGAAATTCATTATAAAACCCCGGTATCTTGATAGCCGATTATTTTCATAGCATTGATTTTGCCTGGCCCTGGCTGCTCTGGTTACTCCTGCTGATTCCGGCATTGGCCTGGTGGTATTGGAAAGCAGGTCGTCGTAAAAAAGGTACTATGCTGGTGTCTACCACCGGTTGGAACAAAAGGAGCAAATCACTCAAAGTGAGGTTACAGCATCTGCCATTTATTCTTCGGCTTTTAGCACTCACCTGCATCATTCTCGCTATGGCCCGACCACAAACACATTTTGATGAGGAGCGGGTTAAAGGCGAAGGGGTTGATATCATTCTCACATTGGATGTTAGTGGTTCCATGCTGGCGCAGGATTTCAGTCCGAACCGGCTGGAAGCAGCAAAGACTGTTGCCATTGATTTTGTAGACAGCCGAAAAACGGATCGGGTAGGAGTGGTGATTTTTTCCGGTGAAAGTTTTACGTTGGTGCCGCTCACTACTGATAAAAATGTTTTGAAAGGACAAATTGATGGCATACAAAGTGGACTGCTGGAAGATGGTACCGCCATCGGCTCCGGGCTGGCTACCAGTGCCGACCGGCTACGGTTGAGTACATCCAGGTCCAAAGTGGTAATCCTGCTGACAGATGGTGAAAACAATGGCGGACAAATTCCTCCTGTTACCGCAAAGGAAATTGCCAAAAATCTGGGAATTAAAGTATACACCATTGGTGTGGGATCAGAAGGATATGCGCCGATTCCGGTTCAGGACGGCAATGGCAGGGTGGTGATGCAAAGGGAAAAAGTAAACATTGACGAAAAACTTCTGACCCAGATTGCCAATGAAACCGGGGGTAAATATTTCCGGGTGTCTGACAATGAAGGATTGAAAAATGTGTATAAGGAAATTGATGAACTGGAGAAATCAACCATTGAAGTGAGTTCACTCCGCCAATATACGGATCGTTTTCTTCCACTTGCAATAGGTGCTCTTTTATTCCTAACACTGGAATGGATCCTGCGCTTAACGATTTTCCGTAAATTACCCTAAAGCAAAACCTGTACTTTCGCAGTAAGAGTAGTATGTATGAAGGCAAGGGTTTACAAATCAACCGGCAGTTGGTATCAGCTTAAAAACGAAGCCGGTCAAACCTTTAATGGAAGGGCGAAAGGGGTATTCAAGATCGAAGGAATCACTTCTACGAATCCAATTGCTGTTGGCGATTGGGTGGAGGTGGAGATGGAAAATGAACTGGAAAAGTCTGTTACCATTACAGCTATACTTGACCGTGAGAATTATATAGCCCGAACCTCACCTCATAAAAAAGTACAGCACCACATTATTGCATCCAACCTGGACCAGGCCCTGATCTTTGCCACTTTGAAAGAGCCTCGCACTTCGCAGGGTTTTATTGATCGTTTTTTGTGCACGGCTGAAGCCTACCACATTCCTGCCATAATCGTTTTCAACAAGGCGGATATTTATCGCGATAAGGAGCTTGACAAATACGCTGAACTGGAAGATATGTACCAGGCAATCGGTTATAAAGTGTTTTTGACAAGTATGAAAGAAGCACAGGGGCTGGATGAATTGAAACAGCTTCTTAAAGATAAAACAACCCTGATCAGTGGTCATTCCGGTGTAGGTAAATCCACTTTTATAAATGCATTGTTTCCCGAGATGGCTTTGCGTACACAGGAAGTAAGTGGCTGGAGTGGAAAAGGGATGCACACGACCACGTTTGCGGAAATGTTTGATTTGCCGGGAGGCGGACAGATCATCGATACACCCGGAATAAGAGAGCTTGGCCTGGTAGGCATCAGCCGGCAGGAACTATCACACTATTTTCCCGAGATGAGGGAGTTGCTCAACAATTGCCAGTTCAATAATTGCCTGCACATGAATGAGCCAGGCTGCGCCGTGAAAGAAGCGGTACAGGATGGCCGCATTCACCTGGATCGGTATGTCAGCTATTGTACGATCCTGGACTCCATAGAAGAGAAGAACTATTAAAAAGTGAAAGGTGAAATGTGAAAGGTGAAAGGTGAAAAGTGAAAGATTGTGAAAAGTGAAAGGTGAAAGAGGGAGCCCCTTTCACCTTTCACTTTTTACCTTTGACCTTTTTTCACTTTTCTCTTTTCACTTCCTTCCTATGCGATACAATTTCCCTCCATCACTGACTGCATACAATGCCCCATCTTTTCCTTCTGCAACAGCTCTGAAACGATCTTTCTGATCTGCTGCTATTCTTTCTTCGCCTACAACTTTATTGCCTTTAATAACGAGTCGGGCAATGTGCATACTGCTGAGTCCGCCTATAAAGAGATTGTTTTTCCATTCAGGAATGGCATCGCCACTATAAAATGTCATACCACTTGGAGAGAGGGTAGGATCCCAATAATAAACAGGTTGTTCCATACCTTCTTTTTGGGTAAGGGCACCAGGCATTGCATCTCCGCTGTATTCAATACCGTAAGAGATAACAGGCCAGCCATAATTTTTTCCGGGCTTAATAAGGTTGAGCTCATCACCTCCGCGAGGACCAAATTCAGCCTCCCATAAATCACCTGTCACGGGATGAAAAGCAAGACTCTGCACATTTCTATGACCATAAGAATAAATTTCCGGACGGGCACCAGGCTGGTTGGCGAACGGATTACCTGCAACAGGCTGACCTTCGGTAGTAATACGAACAATCTTTCCTAAACCGGAATTCAGGTCCTGCGATTCCACGCGGGTTGATTTATCGGAACGTTCACCTGTGCTGACAAACAAATTACCTGATTTGTCAAACAGGATTCTGCCTCCATAATGATTATTTCCTTTATTATGTACTGGAGCAGCGCGATAAATTACAGCAGCGTTTTCGATTTTGGTTTCATCATCCGACAATCTGCCTTTTGCAACTGCGGTAAGCGAACCATTATTTTCATGCGGCTCGGCAAAAACCCAATAGACCATCCGGTTAGAGGCGAAAGATGGATCAAGGGTGATGCCCAGCAACCCGCCCTGCCCTTTATTATTAACTGCCGGAAGGCCGTTGATTGGCTCACTGATTTTTCCATCCACCGTCGCGATTCGAAGATTCCCTGCTTTTTCAGTGATTAACCACCGGCCACCTGGCAACTCGGTTAAGCCCCAGGGTGCTTTAAGGCTGGCATTTAAAACAGTTACCTCATACGGAGTAGTTGTTTTCACACTACCGATCCGCGTTTGTCCGGCAAAAGCGGGTTTATAAGTAGTATTCGGTGCCTTGGTTTCAACCGGAGCACCAGTAGTATCCACCACTGTTTCCGGACTGGTTCTGGCACCGGAAGACTGGGAAGGAGTTTGCGAATTGCATGCTGCAACTGTCAGCACTGCTCCCGAAAAAAAACCTAGAAAGAGTTGATTCATAACGACTTTTTTTAATTGCAAGACCTTGAAGGGTGTAAACTTAGCAATTAATCTCTTTGCAGGGCCCAATTTCAGCACAGTAGCCTAATTCCGATCGTAAATTTTTACCAGATTGGATAGGGCGGATTTGGCAGGTTTTAATCAGTCAATATGGACCTGTTTACTGTGTGGATCAGCAGGCGGGATTCCAGGAAACCCGCTACTTCGCTCACCATTTCATTGGGATGTTGGTTCATCCGGTTGGCTGGTTGAGGATAGAGGCAGATGCCGGTATAAATATTATACTGCAAACTCAATGGTTGCCCTTTGTACCGGAAATCCCAAATCAGGGAGTCAAAATCATCGAGTTTGTTGTGAAAAGAGATGCGGAGTTCCTCGGAAAGAAGGTTGGCCACTTCATAAAAGCGTTTCAGACCGCCATCTTCATCGATTACAGCTTCAACAAAGCCATCGTGGGTGTGGAGTACGGGGCACATATGATATGGTTTAGAGGTTCCGGCATTGAGACCTTTATCAGGCCTTGAATTTCTTCGCCTTGGGAACTTTTTCACCACTCAGAATTCGCTCTGCACCTACATTTTTTCCATTTGAGGGGCAGCCGGATTTTTTAGAGGCACTGCAGGAAACCAGCAGTGTCATTACGGCAAGCATCACAAACAGAGATGTATAACGGAACAGTTTCATAAGGCTTTTTGCTTATAACGGGCAAATTCGGCCTTTAGTATCCAACAATCAGGCCAGTTCGACGAATGGCTACACCTGGTCTTTAAACCAGCTGGAATAATGCAGGTAGTTATTGGCAATCCGGTCAATTTCCCCATGGATCAACTCCTGGCTGATGGCTTTCACTTTTTTTGCTGGAACACCAGCGTAAATACTGCCCGGTTCACAAACAGTGCCTTCCAGCACCACAGCCCCTGCCGCAATGATGGTATTGCTGTTTACGACTGTATTATCCATCACGATGGCACCCATCCCGATCAATACATTATCATGAATCGTGCAACCATGCACAATTGCATTGTGGCCAATGGAAACATTGTGCCCAATGTGAACTTTTGTTTTCTGAAAAGTAGCGTGTAATACCGCACCATCCTGGATATTGACTTTGTTCCCGATACGAATACTGTTTACATCGCCGCGTATAACTGCATTAAACCAGATACTGCATTGATCACCCATTACTACATCCCCCACAATAGTAGCATTAGGGGCTATAAAGCAATCCTTGCCGAACTGCGGATAAACTCCGTTGACATGAAGAATAACTGGCATGCTGCAAAGTAAGGAATTTCACCCGACCGGTGCCACCCGACCGGTGGCACCGGTCGGGTGAAGGAGGATTTGGTGATTGCTGCTTAAGTAAGGACTTTTGTACCGTGAATCAACGACAACTATTTTTGCAGCATATTGCGCAGACCTCTCCTGCGCCCCTGGCACTTGAAATCGTGAAGGCCAAAGGAACCATCCTGACCGATAAGAAAGGGAAAACTTATCTCGACCTGATTGCAGGTATAAGTGTATGTAATGTTGGACATTGCCATCCGAAAGTGGTAAAAGCCATCCGTAAACAGGCAGGCGATTACCTTCACCTGCTGGTCTATGGCGAATTCGTTGAAACGCCCCAGGTAGCTTATGCTACACTATTAACCAAACTGCTGCCTCAATCCCTAAACTCGGTATACTTTACCAGTTCCGGAGCAGAAGCTACCGAAGGAGCCATGAAACTGGCTAAAAGAGTAACAGGCAGAACCCATATGATCGCTTTCAGGGATTCCTATCATGGCTCTACACAGGGTGCTCTTAGCCTGATGGGGGATGAATACTGGAGGAATGCCTACCGGCCCCTGCTGCCAGGAATTCTGCATCTCGGCTATAATGATCCTGCAGTACTGGAACATATCACCACTGATACGGCCTGTGTATTACTGGAAACGATACAGGCAGAGAAAGGTGTCAATCCACCTGATAAACCCTGGCTAACAGCGTTGCGTAAACGCTGCACGGAAACAGGCACCCTGCTGATAATGGATGAAATTCAGACTGGTTTTGGAAGGACCGGATTTTTATGGGGATTTGAAGCCTTTGAAATTGTACCGGATATCATTCTGCTTGGCAAGGCACTTGGTGGCGGCATGCCTTTGGGCGCCTTTGTGGCGGATAAATCTTTGATGGATCAATTCACACTGAATCCTGTACTGGGACATATCACCACTTTCGGAGGGCATCCGGTGAGCTGTGCTGCCGGCCTGGCTGCCTTAAAAGTATTACTTAAAGAAAAATGGATCAGCGAAGTGCCTGAGAAAGAAACCTTGTTCAGGCAATTACTCGTGCATCCTGCCATTCGGGCGATTCGCTCCCGAGGATTATTAATGGCAGTGGAATTTGAAAGTTTTGAACTGAATAAGCGGGTAATTGATCGCTGTATCGCCAATGGCGCATTAACCGACTGGTTCCTTTTTGGATCCAACTGTCTTCGCATTGCGCCTCCACTTAGCATCTCAAAGAAAGAAATTAAGAAGGCCTGCTCCATTATTTTGGACGCAATCCAGGCAGAACATTTGCGATAAAGAAATTCTGGTAGTATTTTGATGCGCTAACACAATTATATGATGCGCGTTCTCATTTTCCTATGTGCTGGTTTTTTGTTACCCGTTCTTTCGGTTGCTCAACAAAAGAAATCAGACAATTCCAGCTTGCTCTGGAGAATCAGCCATCCGAAAATGCAACGGGCCTCTTTCCTGTATGGTACTATGCACCTTCAGGATAAACGACTGTTTCATTTCACTGATTCAGTTTATGAAAGTATCCGTTCTGTTGAAGGCTTTGCTGGTGAGCTGGATATGAATGATATGAATGAGTTGATTACCAGCTGGATTAAAAATGAAGAAACAGCCATCGAAGAACAGGTTCTGTTAAAAGATCATATCAGTGCCGCCCAGAAAAAGCGATACAAAACCGCACTCGAAAAAAAATTTAAAAAATCTTTTGATCTCATTACACTGAAAGAACTCGAATCAGCATCCGATGATTGGAGTTTTGTTTTTCGCAAAGAGGATGATATGCCCACCTTTGTGGATGCGTATCTGTTTGGAATTGCCCGTAACCATGGAAAATGGACCGGTGCGCTGGAAACAATCAAGGACCAGGTCGATGCACCTCAACCAACAGATCTGGAAGCTACCATTCAAGGCGCATTGCTCGAGGATAAAATTCGAAAGAAAATGATGGAAAATTTTATTTCCATTTACCTCTCTGAAGATCTTTCCCGAATGAACGAACTGGTGGTGAAAGCCAGCGGTGAATATGATAACCGTAAAATGAATGATCGCAATCTGAACATGGTTCATAGAATGGATAGCCTGGCCGCAATTCGTTCCTGTTTTTATGCCGTGGGAGCAGCGCATCTGCCCGGAGATTCGGGTATCATTCAATTGTTAAGGAGCAGAGGCTATAAAGTAGAACCGGTTCATTCAGAAAAAAGAATCACGCCGGATCAATACCTCCTTCACCAGCCTGACATTCGCTGGGAGGAAATCAGTTTGGCAAATGACGACTTTAAAATAAAAATGCCTGGCAAAGCAAACAGCATTGATGGATTAGGTGGCTTTCAACATGCACGCATTTACTTCGATCCGATGAGCATGTCAGGATTTTTGACCGGGTTTATTCCAATCACTAATCAAACGGAAGCACAAATAGATTCCTCCTGTCAAAAACTGCCGGAAATGTATGCGAGTGAAGGAACCCTGTACCGGGACTCCGTCTGGAAGATCAATGGCCGTAATGGATATGAGATCGAAGCTTCCACAAAAGAAGGATTTGTAAATATGATGATGAATCCGGTTCCTGGAGGTATAGTGATGAATATGATTATTTCCATGTCCAGGGCCGGACTCAAAATGAACCATGCAATCACTTTTTTTCAATCCTTTATTGTAAATAAAATAGCGATTCAACCACCCGCTAGCGGCTGGAGGCGAAAATTGATTGCCCTTCAACAGGTTAGCTATGAATCACCAATAGAACTGGAATTGACCGCTACTAAAAATGATTCCTCCTGGATCACTCATACCTATTCGGCCATGGATCCGGCAACGCAGGCCTATTATACCTTAAATGTTATGGAAACCCTGCCCGGACTTTATTCCAGTCTCGATAGCCTGTATTTTGATGAGATCATGAGTCAGTACCTTGACAATAAAACCTATCGGCTGCTTTCACATTCCTATTTTGAACAGGACGGATTTCCGGGTATAGCGCTTAAGATGGGAACCAAACTGGAGAATGATTCTATTCATTATCTCTTCAATGTAATTAACCGGGGTAATCGCCGCTATGCCTACCTGGCAGGATATTTTCCAACGGAAAACAACAGGTCGGATGCGGAAAGATTTATAAAGGGACTTCGTTTTCTGCCCTATGTGTCTACTACTACTGTTTCCGGAGAAGTGCCCTTTGAGAACTATCGTATTCAGTCTCCTGTTCGTTTCACTCCAGATAGGAACCCTGACATTGAAGAAGGGCTAACCCGATACCTGATGTATGATTCAACATCAGCGGTTACTATTCATGTTCAGAAAGAGCCACTGAACAAATATTACAGAGCAGCAGGTGATAGCATTTTCGTTCGGGAACAAATGAATTATTTCTTGTCTGAATCGGACAGCATACAGCGGTTGGAGATAAGCACGGTTGATGGGAATGCAACCGCGCAAGGCTGGATTTACCTGGCAGGAACGCATAATCTCAAACGTGTCAAACTAATGGCAAGTGGCGATACCCTCTATTCCGTTTCAGGAGTAATCTCTCCTGAGGTAAACAAAACCACCGCCTATAACAGGATGTTCGAGTCATTTAGGGTACAGCATTTTACACCCAATACCTACACACAGTCGAAAGCAAGAAAAGTATTCCAGGACTTGCTGCTTCCAGATTCGATTGCCTTTAACGAAGCAAAAGAAGCGGTTAAATGGGTTGAAATTTCAGGTGATGATTTGCCTTATCTGCATGAGGCATTGCTGAACCCGTTGATTGATTTTAGCGAGCGTTCAGCCTGTACACATGATGAAGTGATTCAGCGGGTGGTTGAGCTAAAAGATAAAAGCACGATCGGTTTTATTCAGCAGGCTTACCAGGACCTGAAGGAAAGAAATGCCGTTTTACAATATCCCTTATTATCGGTTCTTGCCAGGTTCAATACCAGCGAAAGTTACAGGGTGATTGAAACTCTGCTGGAATCGGGACTGCCAACTGCAGGCAATCCGGGCATACTGTATGCTTCTATTTCCGACAGCATTGATCTGGCAGAGCAGCTCCTCCCTGTTGTATTAAAATATAAAAACGATTCTCTCTTGCGTATAATAATACCTGGAATGGTATTAACACTAAAAGAAGCTGGTAAACTACCTGCTTCCGTGCTGGATGAATTGAAACCGGTATTACTCCGTATGGCAGATCAATACCAGCAGCAGTTGCAGCAAAAAGACCTGGCCCTTCCCGTTCTGTTTGAATCCTTTTTGGAAGTAATGACGCTTTATCCCACGATTGAATTTCAACAACGCCTGGATAGTTTAGCATACCATAACCATGAGGATGTTCAGTACAGTACCGCAAAAATCCTTTTGAAGCAACAAAAGCCGGTGGCAGCTGATGTTATTCAGAAAATCGCCACGGATCCTTTCTATCGTTCATCCTTATACGCGATTATGGAAAATGCGGGACAGCTTAAAAAGTTTCCCCGTGCTTATTCAAAACAACCATTGATTGCTGAATCGCAATTATATCGTGATATCTGGTATGGTACTGCCGACTATAAGCTGAGTTTCCTGAAACAAATCAGTCTGAAGCAGGATGGTAAAAAGCTATACTATTATCTGTATAAGGTCAGCTTCGTAACGGATGAAGGAGAAGAAAATTATTTGGGTGTGGCAGGACCCTATACTTCGAAAAGCAGGATCGATACCACACCCAGAGAATACACCGGTGTGTATTATGATGAATTATTGGATGAGTCGAGGTTGATGGAGCAGCTTGAAGCCTTTATTCAATCTCAACAATAACTTCAACTTCAACTGCAATATTATTCGGCAACGCATGAAAGCCTACTGCTGATCGTGCATGCTTTCCTTTTTCGCCAAATATTTCAACCATGGTATCAGAATACCCGTTCATAACTTTTGGCTGCTGGGTAAAACTGCTCTCGCAATTCACCATGCCTAAAACTTTGATCACCCGCTTTACTTTTTTGAGATCGCCCAGGTAATCTTTCAACACGGCAATATGATTGAATGCCACAGAACGTGCTGCTGCATAACCTTCTTCAATAGTCAGGTCTTTCCCAACTTTACCTGTGATATCTTTTCCTGCTGCATCAGTGGGGCCTTTGCCGGAAAGATAAAGCAGCTTGTCTGTTTGTACCACATTCACATAGTTGGCCACCGGCTTGGAGACGGCAGGTAATTTCACACCTAACTGGTTTAGTTTGTCTTCTGGCGACTGTGCTTGTGTTGTTGACATGATCAGAGTTAAGATAAGTAGTGGAAAATAACGCATGATATGGAAGTATGAAGTATGAATTATGAGTTATGAATTAGGAATTATGAATTACATTAATAAATGATAAATAGCGGCGGCGATGAAGCTTCCTAAAATGGGACCCAGCAGGGGAACCCAGGAGTAAGCCCAGTCGCTATTGCCTTTACGACCCAAAGGTAAGAGGAAGTGGGCAATACGCGGACCAAGATCACGCGCCGGATTGATAGCATAGCCTGTTGGTCCGCCCAGAGATAATCCAACGCCCAATACCAGTAAGGCTACCGGCAATGCATCCAGTGCACCCAGACTATTGGTTGGCGCAATAATCAGCAATACCAGCACGAGGAAAATAGCAGTGGCTACTGTTTCAGTAATCAGGTTGCTGACCGGATTCCGGATTGCTGGTCCGGTTGCAAAAACTGCCAGTTTTAATGCTTCATTTTCGGTTGCTTTGAAGTGATCTTTATAACAGAACCACATAATAACAGCACCGCTGAAGCCGCCGGCAAATTGCGCAAGGATATACAATGGCACATCCGCCCAGGGAAATTTTCCGGTCAGGGCAAGTGCTATACTAACGGCCGGGTTCAGGTGCGCTCCACTGAATTTGGATACGGCAAATACACCCAGAAAAACTGCCATAGCCCAGCCGAAAGTGATTACAATCCAGCCGCCGTTATTTCCCTTGGATTCTTTTAATAAAACATTGGCTACTACACCATTTCCAAATGCAAGCAAAATGGCGGTACCTGTAAATTCAGCTAAATAAGGATTCATCATATAGCAATCGTTGATTTATTTGGCTACATAGTTTGATGCGATACTGCAGAATGCGTCCGTCTGCTCCTGCTCCCATTGCAAATCTTCTTTCAATTCAGTGGCGATAAGATGAGCAACCGTAGAGGCAGCAGTAATAGCAGCACCAGCATTTAATAATATGGCCCTTGTTCTTCTGGACAATGCATCATCTACTGTCATGCACATTTCTTCCCGTACGGCCCATACAATTTCAGCTTTTGTATAAGGAAGATCCGGATGAATTTTTTCTGCGAGTACAGGATCTTCTTTTTGCAATGCCCGGATTTTTTCCCAGTCGGTTCCATAATAATATCCATGATCCGTATAGTTTGGTACCTGCATCGCACCATGAATGGGCAAGTCCTGAGAAACGCAGGGCCGGTCTTCCAGTTTACCTCCCTGGATGGCAACTTTTACTGCATCTTCCGCCATCTTCCGGTAGGTAGTCCATTTACCACCAGTAATACTGATCAGCCCGGATTCACTGGTTTCGATAAAATGATCCCTTGATAAACCGGAAGTGCTGCTCGCGTTTCCTTTTACAAGCGGTCTTAATCCTGAGAACACCGACAGTACATCACTTCGCTGCGGATCGTTGGCCAGGTAGAGTTTGATGTTATCCAGGATAAACTGGATTTCATCTTCCTTGGGTATAGGTTCCATACTGGGCTTATCCACCGGTATATCAGTTGTTCCAATGATGGTATGCTGATGCCAGGGAACAGCAAATAATACACGGCCATCGGATGTTTCAGGTATCAGGATGGCAGTATCTCCCGGAAGAAATTTTTTATCCACTACCAGGTGTGTACCCTGGCTTAACGATAACACGGGTTCTTTGGAAGGATCATCTGCCTTGCGCAGATAGTCTGTAAATACACCGGTTGCATTTACGAAACAGCCTGCATGTATCGTGTATGCATCTCCGTTAAGCTGATCAACTGCATCTATGGCAACCAGTTTATTGTTCTCTTTATGCAGCCGGCCTGCCTTCATATAATTCAATACAGCCCCTCCCTGTTCAGCAGCGGTTTGTGCCATATTGATGGCAAGCCTGGCATCATCAAACTGCCCGTCGTGAAATAGCACTCCGCCTTTTAATCCCTCAGGATCAAGTGTGGGTGCTCTTTCCAGGGTTTCTTCGCGCGACAGGAACAAGGATGGACCAAGACCAAGATCACCTGCCATCCAGTCGTAGATTTTTAAACCAAGTCCGTAAAACGGTCCCTGCCACCATTTATAATTCGGTAACAAAAAGGATTGATTCTTTACCAGGTGGGGTGCATTTTTTCGAAGGCGACCCCTTTCCTTCAAGGCTTCCATCACCAGTTTTACATTTCCCTGTTGCAGGTAGCGTACCCCTCCATGCACCAGTTTGGTGGAACGGGAGGAAGTTCCTTTTGCGAAATCTGTCTGCTCAATCAGGATGGTTTTGTATCCACGGGAAGCGGCATCAATAGCAATACCCAATCCGGTTGCTCCACCTCCAATAATGCATATATCCCAACGTGCAGTTGTCTTTAACTGGCGGATCATCTCCGAACGTAACATAATCAGTTTTTTTCCGGTTCTAACTCTGAATTTCTATCCCTCATCTGCCCAGGCAATACTTGCTTTGATAGCTCTTTCCCATCCGCGTGTGAAGGATCTCATTTCTTCGTTTGTGCGTTGGGGGTAGAACTCTTTCGCGGCCTTCCATTGCTGCTGAATATCTGCTGTGCTTTCCCAATAACCTACTCCCAATCCTGCCAGGTAGGCTGCTCCCAATGCGGTGGTTTCATATACTTCGGGACGAATCACCGGTACCTGCAGCAAATCGCATTGGAATTGCATGAGCAGGTTATTGATGGTAGCGCCACCATCCACTCTTAATTCTTTTATGGGTAAACCCGCATCGGCTTCCATTGCTTTAAGTACATCCATGGTTTGATAAGCAATACTTTCCAGGCAGGCTCTTGCAATGTGCGCCCGCGTAGTGCCTCGCGTTAAACCAAAGACAGTTCCCCTTGCATGCTGGTTCCAGTGGGGAGCGCCTAATCCGGCAAAGGCAGGTACAATATAAACGCCATCGGTATCAGTAACCCGGGCTGCGAGGTCTTCAGTTTCTGCGGATGACCGGATCATATGCAAGCCATCGCGCAGCCATTGTACCACCGCACCGCCTATGAAAATACTGCCTTCCACGGCATACTCAACACGATTATTGAGTTTCCAGGCAACGGTTGTCAGCAGTTTATTGGAGGAGTGTACAATTTTTTCTCCGGTATGCATTAACATAAAACAGCCAGTTCCGTAGGTGTTTTTAACCATGCCTGGTGTGGTACACTGCTGTCCGAAAAGAGCGGCCTGCTGATCTCCGGCAATTCCGGCAAGGGGAATATTGGCAGTTTTAACCACCGATTCAGTGACTCCATAAATTTTGCTGCTCGGAATTATTTCTGGTAGTACTGAGGCCGGAATATCGAAGAGCCTGAGTAACTCTTCATCCCATTCACAGGTTTCGAGGTTCATCAGCATCGTGCGGCTTGCATTGGATACATCTGTCGCATGTACTTTGCCGTTAGTGAGTTTCCAGTTCAGCCAGCAATCGATGGTACCAAATGCAAGTTCTCCCTTAACCGCTTTTTCCCTGGCGCCACTGATATTATCGAGTATCCATTTCAGTTTGGTGGCAGAAAAGTAGGCATCAATAACAAGTCCGGTTTTCGACTGAATCAGCGGTGCGAGACCATCTGCTTTTAGTTGATCGCAATAGCCGGCTGTTCGGCGATCCTGCCAAACGATTGCATTGTAAATAGGTTTGGAACTGGCACGATCCCAGACTACAGTGGTTTCGCGCTGGTTGGTAATTCCTATAGCGGCAATATCAGCAGTGGTTAGAGAGGCTTTCGCAATAGCTTCTGCCATCACCGAAAACTGGGTAGCCCATATTTCTTCTGCGTCGTGTTCCACCCATCCTGCCTGGGGATATAATTGAGTGAATTCTTTCTGCGCGATATGACAGATTTGTCCGTATTTATCAAAAAGGATGGCTCTTGAGCTGGTGGTTCCCTGGTCGAGTGCTAAAATGTATTTTTCCGGCATGCATCGAATTTTGCTTTTTAAGATAAGCAAAATATACTGCTTCCGCCTAGAATGCCAAACGGAAACTTCCAAAAATGCCAAAGCGACCCACCCTTTCGGCCGGAAGGGGTGTGGGACTTAGTCTCCAGACAAAATCGAGCCGGAATACTTTCAGGATATTATCCACTCCTGTTCCCAGTTCAACGTACATTTTACCATCCAGGTTTTGAAACTGGTTAAAATTGTTATCAAAATTCAGTGCCCGGTTTGCTTCTGACAGATCACCGCTGATTCCTTTGGCTGTCCAGAACTGGCGGAACTTTAGCTTCCTGGTCAATGGTATCAGCCTGAATAATCCATTCCCGATATTATGCTCTATGTTAAAGCCTATATAACGGTCATGGATATACTCAAATCGCTGCATCAGGTTGAATGCATATTTATTGTAGTAATAAATTTCATTTCCAGGTGCTACGTTCAGTAACATGTAGGGAAGGGTTCCGGTTGTTTTACCTCCAAACAGGTTATAATAAAGTGTTCCTACCGGAGCAACTTTCAAATAATCTGAAACGCTGAGGTAATATTTATTGTAGCTGTAATCACTGTTAAAAACCCCGGGAAAACCACGGGAATACATAAACTCGACAATGGGATAGGAGCTGCCCAGGCTGAATCGGTTGAAATTCGTTTCAAAGAACCGCTCATTATAACCAAATCGCAATTTGACTGCCATTTCAAAATTGGTTAAGGGCGTACCTTTTTCTCCATTGACCTGAAATATTTCCTTGGGTGGAATATTCTTCAGCGGATCAAAACTCTTATGTGTACCTATGATGGTGGCCGACAAACCGGGACTCCATTCTTTAAAATACTCCAGTTTGGCTTCCTTGATCTGCATAAACTTGATCGGGATACCCGGCTTTCGGATAGCAAGTGCAAAAATGTTATCCGTGCTTATTTCATCATAATATACCTGGCCATTATCCAGGTCTTTGGTATAACTGCCATGGATATACGATCGGGGTGATCTGCTGAACAGGTATTTTGCCTCTGCTTTGTATTTAAAAACCCGGTCTCCAAAACCATATGCCAGGTAACCATGCAGGTAGAGGTCTTTATGAAATTTCGTATTGGTTCCAAGGTCAAAGCGGGTGCGGAATCCTTCCCAAAGATTACCGGTGAACCAGTTGTACCAGGGACCGATTTCAAAATTGCCCACATTCCGGTACCCCGTTGCTAAAAAATTGATGGTAGTTACATACCGTTTGAACAGCGGCATTTTCTGCAAGGTGTCAATCATGTCATAAATTGCTTTTTCATTTTTGGTGAGCGATTCATGCCTTGAGTCAGACCAGTAACTATCCTCCTTTTTCATGGCGCCTTCTGCAAACAGGATTTCCGACTGAACTTTATTTTTTCCGATGGTATCCCCGATAAATGGCTGATCCACTTCTATATTTCTGTAAGTGGTGGTTTTTCTGCCAATCACCCCAAACCTGGATTTTCCAATCGGCGCAATATCAGCTACGAATTTATCTTTTGACAGGAACCAGGTACTGTCGCTGATCAGGGAGAATTCCTGGATCAGGGAAAGTTTATCAATAAAATTGATATTGGCTTCACGGCTCAGGTGCAGGGTCATTTTCTGAATGGCCCAGGTAGGATCATGCACCCAGGCATCTCCCTCAAAGGTGTTTTCGCCCCGGCGCTTTGGCTGGAAAACAAAATGTATGAGTCGCTGTCCGGCAACATATTGAGTATCCAGCACTTTATAATTGTAATAAGCCGGGCCATTATCACTCAGCGGACTCACAAACTGTTTGTCGAAAACCGGTATAAAATTGTTGTAGATATTGATATTCTGTTCCGTTCCACCTAATAATTTGGAGATGCTCTCGTTTTCAACGCCCATAGTTTTAACTCCCTTGATAATTTCGCGGGTTCTGCGGGGCGATTTCTGATAATAATAATTGGATATTGTTTCAGTAAGGTAAACCGGAAGGAAGGGCTGACCTTCAGTAGTATCTACATTATCAAAAATAAAATCAAAGGGTTTTAGCGGACCTAATTCCTTTAATTTTTCTTTGTTGATGCGGTTCAGGTCTAATTCAAGTTTATTATACAACTCGTAAGTGAAGTTGTTGAACCGGTATCGATCATTAAAAGGTTTTCTTTTATTAATACGTTTCCACATGAGGTAACCGCGATCAATTTTCCGCTTCACGACAACTTCCTGCGTGTATTTACCCCTTTCCAGTGCAAGCACCAGGTTCATCACCTGCCCTTCCGCAGAAATCTGGATCATGCCCGGATGGATGGGGATTTTCAAATCCTGGTATCCAACATAGGTAACAACCAGGGTATCTGTTGGCCATTCTGAAAAGCGAAATTCGAAATGCCCCGCCGAGTCGGTCAGTTTTCCCTGGGTACCCGCGAGGAATTGAAGAGATGCAAAGGGGATTCTTTCCTCACTCAACTTGTCCTTCACATAGCCCTGGATGGTTTTGGTCTGCGCCTGGGTAAATAAGGTTAGTAATAAGGAAAGCACAAGCCCGGCTGCACGTAGGCGAATGGGTCTCAATTCCATAGAAGCGCAAAATTATGATATAGAACGATGGATTTACCGAATTTAACAGATGTGTTAAAAAGGAATATTTTGAAATCCGGATTTCCTTTATTTACTTTGAAATTCAAAGTGCTTTAGTTTATATGGAAACAAGTTCATACCAGGACCTTCGCGAGATCCGCCAGATGATGGAAAAAAGCAGCAGGTTCATCAGTCTGAGTGGCTGGAGTGGGATTGCTGCCGGTCTTTCAGCCCTGGCGGGGGCATTTTTTGCCAACCGGTATATAAATGCGTATTATGAAAATTCATATGGTACTCCAACTGCCTGTCCGGCCTGCCTGAAACAGGACCTCATGGTGATAGCAGCCCTGGTATTTATCAGCGCCCTCGTACTGGCCTTCTTTTTTACCTATTCCAGGTCCCGGAAGGAGGGGGTTGCCATCTGGGGAACTACAGCACGCAAGCTGCTCTGGAATACCATGTTACCCATGGCTATTGGAGCTGTTTTTATTTTTCGGTTAATGGAATTGCAATACTATTCGCTGGTGGCTGCCAGCTCGCTGCTATTTTACGGACTGGCCCTGGTAAATGGAAGCAAATATACCCTGGGAGAGATCCGGTTTTTGGGATACGGACAGTTGATCACGGGTTTGTATTGTCTTTGGTTTCCGGTGAACGGACTGGCGGCCTGGGCCTTTGGATTTGGTATCTTGCATATTATTTATGGAATTGCCATGTGGTGGAAATATGAAAGGAAATAAGGAGCGACAGACATGAATCCGATAGATCAGTTAAATAAAATATTCGACAGCCGTATCCGGCTTGGTATCATGAGTTCTCTGCTCGTGAATGAGAAGATGAGTTTTAACGAGCTCAAAGAACTCATCTCTGTCACTGATGGAAACCTGGCCTCACATCTTAAAACACTGGAAGACAGCGGCTATGTCAAAGTCCAGAAAGGTTTCATCGGAAGGAAAACAAATACCTCTTATTCTGTAACGAAAGCCGGAGAAAAAGCCTTCAAACAGCATCTGGATGCATTGGAGAAAATGATCCGGTCGATTCAATAATTTTTTTTGTCTAAATACTTTGAAATGCAAAGCGCTTTGTTAAATAAATTTTCAGCCCTCGCACTTATGGCGATCTATATCTGGATTCGCACAACCCTGATTTTTGCGCTGTTGGTTATTTCAGGTTTTATCCTTCTAACAAAGGATGATGATATAATCGGCCTGCTCGTGGTAATACCCGGATCAATAATAGGAAGCATTCCTGCCCTGGTGGTTTTGTTTGTTGGTGCCGTCATTATCACCCGTTCACTTGATCTGTATGCCGTGAGACGCAGGTTTTTTCTGCTGTTGCTGGCGGGTATTGTTCTGGTTCATTCAGGGGGCATTGCATTTTTAATTCTGCTGGTTGGAGAATCAGCTCCTGAATGGGGCTTGTGGATGGCCCTGAGTGCCGCCCTGCTGGTTTCGGTTACACTTGGCAGTTATCTGTCCAGGGACCGGATTTACAATGTGCTTATACTAAATCAATCATACCAATCAATTATGGAACAACAAACCAGCTCCCCGATTTTATTTAAAGGCATCATAACGGGTGTCCTTATTCTTCTTATGATGATTCCAACCCTGTTTATTTCCAGCCTGGTGCAGGAACGAAAAGCCCGCCAGCGTGAAATCGTGCAGGAAGACAGCAAGCGATGGGCCGGAGCACAGGAATTATCAGGTCTCTTCCTGGTTTTGCCCTATGAACAGCCTTTCAAGGATGATAAGGGTAAAGAAACACTGATTAGAAAGGAGCTCCTGGTATTGCCGGAGGATCTTAGAGTTGGCAGCAATATGGAACCGGTTGTTCGTACCCGTAGTATTTACAAAGTGTTATTGTATCGAACCGATACCAGGTTCTCCGGTCATTTTGCCATTCAGTTACCCAAAGAAATCATGCCGGAACAGGTAATCTGGAAAGACGCGAGCATCAACATGGGTTTATCTGATATCAAGGGAATCGAAGAAAAGGTGCTAGTTAAATTGGGTACACAGGAACTGGAATTATCTCCGGGTTTACCCAATAAGGAATTGGTTAAAACAGGTTTGTCCGCACCGGTTGATTTAACCGGGGTAGATCCAACCAGCATTCAGTTCTCAACACACCTGAAACTTCGCGGTAGTGAACAATTGCATTTCATTCCACTTGCAGGCAACAGCAGTTACGAAGTAAAATCAAGCTGGCCCAGTCCTTCTTTTGATGGTACCAGTCTGCCTGCCAAACATCTTGTTCAGGATAGTGGATTTTCAGCCAGCTGGTCGTTTAGCAAAGCCAATCTTCCTTTTGGTACCCTATTACGTGAAGTAGATCTCAACGAAACCGATTTTTCTTTTGGTGTGTCCATGATCCAGCCTGCGGATCATTATGCGAAAACAGAACGTAGTGTGAAATATGCCATCCTCTTTATCGGTCTGACCTTCTCGCTGTTTTTCGTAATTGAACTGATGCAGAAGAAACCGGTTCACCCGGTTCAGTATGTGCTGATCGGAATTGCGCTCTCTGTTTTTTATACGCTGTTGTTATCGGTTTCGGAATTTCTGCCTTTTGACACTGCCTATAGTATAGCAGCGATTGCTACCATTTTGCTGATTACCTTCTATGCTCATTCCCATTTCAAAAGCTGGAAAACAGCTTCGCTTTTTTCACTGGTATTAAGTTGTCTTTATCTTTTCGCGTTCATACTGGTTCGCCTGGAAGATACAGCATTGCTGGTTGGAAGTATCGGACTCTTCCTGATTCTGGCACTGGTTATGTATGGTACCCGGAAAATCAACTGGTATCCGGCAGCTGCTTCCTTACCCTGACCCACAAAAAAAGAGGCTGCATCTGTAACGGATGCAGCCTCTTCGTTTATTCATTGACGTTGGACTAGAAATCAATACCCATTGCAAAATGCCAGATCGGTTTGCCTTTGAAGACTCCGTTCATTTCCCAACCGGTATCCAGTCTCAGGAAATAACCCAACAGGGTGGATCTTGCACCAAATCCATATCCACCTACAAATGGACCAACACCGCCTGCTTTGATTTTAACCAGTATATTTCCTTCCTGGTAAACTCTGGACGGTCGCTGAATACCGTTGTAACTACCATTCCAGGCAGTTCCCAGATCCACAAACTGAACCAGTTGAAAATTCCGAAGGAATGCATTGTTGATAGGACGCTTCAGGAGCGAGGTGAATACAGGGAATCGGAATTCGCTGTTTATAACCATCGCATTGTTGCCATTGGTGATATTCTGACGGTGTCCCCTCATATTCACAGCCAATGCCTGGAAGGCATAATCGGGATCCTGCGGTTGTACTTCAGTGTTAGCCTTCGGGAATAACCAACCATCCTGGCCACCCAAGTAATAAACGATTTTTCTATCGCCCCAGGAAAAATCCGATGCTACGCGTCCTGCCCAGATAAAATTTTGAAAGATGGGGTAATAATAACGGGCATCCCAACCTACATTAAAGGTAGTTTTACCGGCTATCGTTTTATTGCTATTCGCCAGTTGTGTGTTGTAATCAACATATACTTTATAGCGAAGACCGTTTAATATGTTCAGGGTTTTCTGAACTGTATTATCATGTACGTATTCGAGACGCAACAAACCATAGGTCTGCTTGGCATCTTCAATGATCAGGGTTTGGGGCGCATCTGAAATTGCTTTGAGTACTACTTTATCTGAACGTACGCCCGCATTGATTCGCAAACTCCTGATCCTGTCAAACGGATAACGAACTCCCAATTGATAAAGATTGGTAAAGAGCTTGGCAGGCACTCTTCCTAAACCCGAAACATCTGCTGCACCCACATCGGTGCGGCGATAATACAATGCACTGTAATCAAAGCGGTGTTTCAGATAATCAACTCTTGCAAGGTATTCAGAACCGGAATTAAAGAGCGATTGGGAACCGGGAAGGAATATATTGGGTTGGCCTACATTCACTGGAATACCTTGTCCGGCCGTATTAATCAGTGGCGATCTGAACATGCCGGTGAATCTCAGGTCTTCCATCAAATCATATACAGTCACTTTGACCATACCGTTGAAACCGTTATTGGCACTGTTGGTTACAGGCAATGACCCGGTAAAGGGTTCATAACGGGTAACCAATACATCATTGTTAAACAGTGACCCGGTTACCTGGTCTACGGAAAATTTCCAGGTATAATCAAACCGTCCGGCTTTTTTCAATACCGTTGACCCTTCTTCTTCCATTCGCTGTTGTTTGTTCCGGGCGATAGCTGCTGAATCAACCGGCTCATCTTCAAACTCGGACTCAAATTCAATCGTAGGCACTTTTTTCGAAGTATCCACCGGAGCCGTTGGCTGAATCTGGGAAACAGTTCCCCTGGCCATTCGGAGCTGGTCTACTGTCCGTTTCCGGAAATCGGTAGGCCTTGGGTTGATATTTCTTTTACGCAAGGTGTTCTCATCCACTTTGAGCTTGTAAAGGAATTTCAGCTCTCCTTCCTGGCGTACTTCACTCACAACATCTTTATCACCGGCCGACTTGGTTTCCTTCAGTCCACTCTGGTAGTTGGTGATGGGGAATACGTATGCCGAATCATTGGTGATAGAGAATGTATAAATCGTATCGGGTTCGTTTTTATCATAAAATTTCAATAGGGAATCCAGATCCCTGTAATCCGGATTTCGAAGCAGATCATCACCTACCTGGTAAATGGTATCAACTCCTGCTCTTGTAGTTGAGAAGAAACCGGCAAAGCGGTTATTGATACCATTTTCATCCGCAGCAAAAGTGAAGTGATTGGTATTGTATTGCGTTGGATAACGCGCATTGCCATATTTCAGATTACTCAATTGAGAGATCTGTTTGAATTCACTTTTGTTGAAATTATCAACCAGGAAAATATTGTAGCGATAATTGGAAGGCAGTACGGTATCCGCTGATGGTGCATCTGCCGATGGCCTGTTGGAAGCATAGAGAATTCCCATTTTATTCGGGAAGCTAGCAAAAGTGGGATCCAGATCATCATATACATCATTCGTGATCTGCTCCACTCTTTCCTTGTCTATCTTAAAAGTGAAGATATCAGACTGGCCGTTTTTCACACCACTCAGCAGAAGCGTATTGTCATCGTTCATGAACTTGATATCCTGTATCTGTTCAAACTGATCCAGTACCAGTTTATCTCGTTTGATCTTGCTGAAAATATCATAGGTGAACATCCGGATTTTGCCTTCCGTATTGTACACTACCAGGAGTTTATTCCCTTTGCCATTCCAGGCAAGTAAGGGATAATGCGGGTCCTGTTTTGCTTCCATATTACGAACCCCATTTTTCAGCAGTACTTTTTTCGTTACGTAATCTTCATAGAACAGTACGCACTGTACTCCTTTTTTGTATTCTACCACTGCATAGGCCTGGCTTCTGGCAACCGGGTTAGGAGTGAAATTATAGTAGTCGAGGTTTTTGTTTACTTCTTCCACTACCGACATGGTTCCTTTCGGATTGTTTCTTCTTCCGCGGATATCCTTGTAATACTTATCCTCATTATAAGTCATGAAATCAGACAGTACCTCTTTAAATTTTTTCTTGGCGATCCGGTTGGAAGCGCCGTTGAGGTTGCGGTACAACCTGGCCAGGTAAAGAAAATACTTGGTATTGTCCTTTTTATATATCTCCTCTATGTAGCGCCAGAATGCATGTCCGGCCAGATCAGGTTGTTCAAATGCAAACTGGTAGAAGTTCCTGTATCTTCCGGAGAGCATGGCTGATTTAAGCTGATCATCCAGTTGCGTGCTCCAGTTCTCAGCAGCGTAGGCAACAAAGCCATCTGTCATCCATTTGGGTAAATCAAGTAAGGCCTGGTTGGCAGCAAATTCGCCAAGGTCATCACCAAAGAGAATATTGTCGAGCAGAATTTTTGCAATTCCCTGTCTTATCTGAATGCGTAAATTATTATGATCACTGTTATAGTGAACGATGACTTTATTGTTAACGAGTTTGGTGTTTCCGCCATTTATCTGGAGATCGGTTGAGAGTCCGATATTGGTCTGCTGCATATCGTTGTAGCTATTGTACAGTACGATATTGGCCCGACGCTGCAAACCGTATTCCATGAAAGTTTCAATTTCCGATAACTCTTTTTCGGCCAGTTGCGCTACAATTTTGGCGATTGCTTCGCCCTGCTGGCTATAATACGTATTAAAATTTTCAGTCTGATAATACTGCCATTTGAACTTTTTGTATTGCACCCGGTTTTTCCCGAATTCGACGGTGTTTACCTGTGCGCTCAGGGGACTAATACCGTTCCATAAGAAAAGGATTAATAAGGCCAGCCTGGTACTAACGCGGAAATACAAATGATTCTTCGGAAATTGCATACCCAGTGATTGTGGTCTAAAATTATGGTTTTCAGGGGTAACCCGGAAATCCCGACTAAATAATAGAGCTATGTTAACAATCCATTTTTTTGAATTCAGTCCCATTGCGGAAAATACCTATGTGTTATATAATGAATCGGGTGAATGCCTCATCATCGACCCGGGCTGTTACCACCAGGCGGAGGAGCAGCAGCTGAAATCTTTCATTACATCTACGAAACTTACTCCCAAACAGTTGCTTAATACGCATTGTCATCTCGACCATGTTTTTGGTAACCGTTTTGTGCACGAAACCTGGGGACTTCCCCTCTACCTGCACCCGGCTGAAAAAATAGTGCTGGATTATGCTGCTCAGGCCGGTGAGCGCTGGAACCTGCCTTTTCGTTCCTATGAGGGTCCTCTTCACTACTTTAAGGGGGGCGATATCATCCGCCTCGGTGAAGATGAACTGCAGGTTATTGAAGCACCCGGCCATTCACCCGGGCATGTTTGTTTCTATTGTGAAAAGCAGGCCTTCCTGATTGGAGGGGATGTGCTGTTTCGCAGAAGCATTGGGAGAACCGACCTGCCCGGCGGGAATCACCAGCAATTGCTCAACAGCATCCGGGAAAAATTGTTCGTCCTGCCCGATTCGGTGCGGGTTTATCCCGGCCATGGTGAAAGCACAACGATCGGGTATGAAAAGAGGAGTAATCCTTTTTTGCAGTGAATGGATAGATGAGGTGAATGGGGTGAATGAGGTGAATAAAGTGAATAAAGTCAATAAAGTGAATAAAGTCAATAAAGTGAATAGGGTGAATAAAATTTAGGATAATCGCTTCACCATACTCACCTTATTCACCTTATTCACCTCATTCACCCCATTCACTTTATTGACTTTCTTTCCATGCCCTTCTTCCATTCCTTCTCCTCTACCTTACTCACAAAATAAACAAAGCCCGCCAGCAGTAGCAGTCCGGTGAGCAGACTGAACCAGAGGGGAGAATAAGCCAGGAGTATCAGGCGGTGCAGTCCCACAATCAGGCTGACCAACACGAGATAGGAGATCAGTTTCTTTTTCGCATAAGGGACAGGGTAATATTTTTGACCCCAGTAATAGCTGAGGATCATCATCACCAGGTAACAGGCAAAAGTGGCGATGGCGGCCCCCAGGTAATGTAATACCGGTATCAGCAGGATATTCAGTAATATGGTAATGGCTGCACCAATCAGTGTGATATAAGCGCCATAAAGGTTTTTGCCGGTTAGTTTATACCAGATACTGAGGTTATAATAGATTCCCAGGAAGATATTTCCCATGGCGAGCATGGGAACAATATAAATGCCTTCACCCCAGGCGGCAGACTTCAACGTGATGATCCATTTCAGGAAATCGAGGTTGAGCCCGATGAGCAGAAACATGAAACAACAGGCCAGCACAAAGAATTTCATCACGCGCGCATAACCCTTTTGGGCCCCTTCTTCTTTTGCCTGGTTGAAAAAATAAGGCTCTGCTGCCATTCGAAAAGCCTGGATAAATATGGTAATGAGCACCGCCAGCCGGTACACGTTGGCAAATATGCCCAGTTCATGTTTAGCCTCCGCCTCAGGCAGATCCACCACATGCTGATAGATCAGGCGGCTTAGTACATCGTTGACCATACCCCCCAAACCAACAATGATGAGTGGATAACTGTACTGCATCACCTCTTTAAAGAGCGCTGTATCAAAGTTCCATTCAAATTTGCGCAGCTCTTTCACAAGCAGCAGAAAGGTTATGATGCTTCCCACAAGGTTGCCGATCAGGTACCAGCCGATTCCGATATCCAGTTGCTGAATCAGGCGCAGGGGACTATCGGGGTGCTTGCTTACATACCCTGGTAAAAATCCCAGAAAGAGAAAAACAATTGAAACGTTGAGGAGGATGCCGATCAGGCGTACGAATGCATATCTCCTGGGACGGTTTTCCTGCCTTAGTTTGGCAAAGGGAAGTGTGGAGAGGGTATCAAAGAGCAGGATCCCGATCATGTACAGTATGTACTCCGGGTGTGCCTCCAGGTTAGCCCATCTTGCTATGCTTTCTTTATTAAAATAAAGAAGTGCTACAAAAACCAG
This sequence comes from Flavipsychrobacter sp., assembly GCA_016787265.1. Lineage (GTDB taxonomy): Bacteria > Bacteroidota > Bacteroidia > Chitinophagales > Chitinophagaceae > Flavihumibacter. Next base: position 121,815 of record JAEUVF010000017.1, read on the forward strand.
GCTGGTGGTGAACAGCGCGATGGATATCGTGTTAAACAACTGGTGTTTGTCCTTGTCCTGACTAAACCTGAAATAGGCAGTTTCCATTCCATAGGTGAATAAAATATTCAGAAATGGAATCATCGCATATACCTGGGTGATATCAGCGGTTACAGCCGGCTGCGCAAATAGAAAGGGAAGGGCCATATTCATCAGGTAGCCCATGAAGCGGGCCACAATGGTGGGTATGCCATACCAAAGTGTTTGTCCGGCTAACTTCTTAATTCCGCTCAAATCGTTCAGGTTGTTTGGACAAAAATAGTCGGAATTCAACAGGCTGCCGGCATTTTGTACATTTGCTCAACGAAAAACAGGGTTTATGAAACAGATCAGCTTCTTTGCAGGATTTATTTTTAGCACAGCAATAGCAATGGCTCAGGCAAAATCCGTTCAGGGTATTGCCGAGTATCAGAAATCAAAATTGCCGGCCGCAGTGATTGAATTGCCGTATGCGCCTGCTACAATTGAGGCGGCAGTAGATGAGCATTTCAGTAAAAAAGGGCAGAAGCCTGCTAACGCAAAAGATTATAAAGTTTTCAGGAATGTTGATTTGGGTGGTTCCGGTCGTTACGATGCCTATCTGAAAGTGGAGCGTAAGAGTCGCAAGGAAAAAGAAGCTGCCGTGGTTTATATGGTGGTAACCAAACCGAATGAACTGATCACCGCCAAGTCGGGCTCTGATCAGGCGGGAGTAAGCGAAGCGCGCGACTTTCTGGACAACCTGGTACCCGATGTGGAAGAATACCAGTTAAAACTGGATATTGCAGCACAGGAAGAAGTAATCCGCAAAGCAGAAAAGAAATACAATTCCCTCTTGAGTGATTCAACAGATCTGTCGAAAAGAAAACAGCAACTGGAAGAAAAGATCACCGAGAATAGTCAGTCGCTCCAAAGCCAGCAGGCCGAATTGGAAAAGGAACGCCAGGCACTGGAAGCGATAAGGCAGCGGAAGAAGGGAAATGAGAAGTGAGGCATGTAAGGGGAGGCATGGAAGATGGAGGAATGGAAGATGGAGAAAAGGAAAGGGGGGGATGGGAGTAGCGGTACTGGGACGTTTTTGGGTTATTAGTGGGTCAAATGAATGACGTAGGAATACGTAGGATTAGGTAGGATTACGTAGGATGAACAAAAAAAATTTGATCTGAAGTGAAGGCTGCCATTGTCTATGTATTGCTTTGGAACTCCCGCTACTAAAGCATTTGAGGGCTGCTGACTTCCTTTGGAGCGCCAACATTAATTGGCTCATGAAAAGTCATAATTGGCTCACACTATTCCGAAAATAGCCCAAAAACTATCCTGATTGGCTCACAACTTATCTTAATTGGCTCATGAATCAGCAAAATTGACGCCCCCTTTGATTTGATTGCTTTCACACTTAACTCCACCTCGAGTGGGGCTTCAAAGAATACTTTTTGAGCAAGGGCGGCGCCTCCCTTGTCTCCCGTCTCCTTTGTTTCCTGTCTCCCGTCTCCTCTTCCATACCTTACTGCGTAAGGAATGGATCACTAATCATCTTCTCATCCGTAAGTGTTTTCAGGAATTCTGTCAATAAAGATCGCTCTACCGAACTCAGGGGAATCGTCTGATTATAATGCTGGTACACATCTTCCAGGTTCCAGAATCGGCCATCATGCATATATGGGAAAGTGAGTGCTATATTACGAAGACTGGGTACCTTGAATTTCAGGGAATCAGCTTTACTACCAGTGATGCGCATACGCCCAACATCATTAAAGGCGGGATTTAATGGCAATCCGTTGCTCATAAACTCCAGGTTGGTGAACAGGGGCTCTGCATGACAGCTATTGCATTTTTTCTCCTGGAAGATTTTATAACCCGCTTCCTGGTTTACATCAAATTGCGCCTGTCCGCGTTTTACCTGGTCGTATTTGGAATTGGACGATACCAGCATCAGCATATACTGCGATAAAGCTTTGGTCATGGTTGCGGTAGTAATCTCCGGACTCCCGAATACTTTTGCAAATTCCTTTTGATAATCCGCATCCGCATTCAGTTTATTCAAGACATTTTCGATCGTCTCTGCCATTTCATTGGGTGCGGTTATTGGCGCGAGTGGCTGAAGATCCAAATGAGTGATCCCTCCATCATGATGAAAATTGCTATGCCAGGCGAGATTGAATAATCCGGGTGCATTGCGCGTTGTAAACTGATCATTGAAACCATGACTCAGATCATGTTCATAGGTAGCAAATGCCGCAAAGGGCTGGTGACAGCTTACACAGGGAAAGTTTCCATCTTTGGAAAGCCGTCCGTCAAAAAATAATTTTTTTCCAAGTGCCACACCTTCTTTTGTAAGCGGATTGGATGCGAAATCATATACCGGGTCTGGCCAGCCTGCTGGTTTGGGAAATTCAATGGATTGCAGTTTGCCCTTATCGTCATCGTTCTTGGTACAGCTGATGCCCCATTGCATCAGTGCAAACAGGAGTAGAAACAGGGTACAGTAATAGACCGATTTCATTCTTCAACGCGACTTTGGGTTACTGTAAACAATCCACTGAAATTGCGGGAAATATTCCAGGCGAGTTCACCCGGCGTCATACAAACACCATTGGCTGCAATACTCAGCGGATAGTTTCCTGTGAACCATTTTTCCAGCTCCACATCAATATCCAGAATGATGGTTTGTCCGGCTTTCAGTTGAAGCGGTGCACCATCAGCAACCTGCAGTCGAATGGTTTGGGCAGCATTAAATGGAACCCGGAATCCGCCGATATGGTATTCAACAAGATTATTGGGGGTAGTGGCATCCGGACTACGGCCTTCCAGTTTGGCAAAAATATAACCGCTGTTCCAGGTCCAGAACATGCCTTTATAGGGATCAAGTGCTCCGCTCTGAACGCCACTTACATTCCGGGCGCTGTCAACTCCCAGTAAAAATTGAAAAGATTGATAGGTTCCTGCCGCTATCCTGGTTTTGATGTTCATTGTTGCTGGAGTTGCGGCATCTGCCAGGAAGTAGGCATCACCGGTGCTCTGTTTCAACTGCCTTGCGTTTTGACCGGATAGTTGTCCGCAATAAAACTTGAATACCCTGGGCTCGAATGTTTCTCCATTCGGAAGTGTATAGGTAGTTCCAAATTCAAGTGGGCTTCCCTGCATCAGGGGGTGAAAACGGAGTTCCAGGCTTGCCTGATCCGGTAGTTCTTCCTCCACCGCTTTCTGGCAGGAAGGCAAAATCCATAGGATCCAACAAAGCAGGGTAAGCGCAGAATATCTATTTTCGATCCTCACTTAGGAAAGGTACAAATTAATGCGAGTAGTTATACAAAGGGTTCAATCCGCTTCCGTGGAAATTGACCAAAATCAGGTGGCTGCAATTGGATCGGGATTGTTGGTGCTGGTGGGCATTGAGGATGCAGATACGGAAGACGATATTACCTGGCTCAGCGCCAAAATTGTTCAGTTGCGGATATTTAATGACACAGAGGGAGTGATGAATTGTTCTCTTAAAGAAATTGGCGGCGACCTGCTGCTGGTGAGCCAATTCACCTTACACGCAAGCACTAAAAAAGGGAACCGGCCCTCCTATATCCGGGCCAGCAAACCGCCGGTAGCTGTTCCTCTCTACGAAAAGCTGATCGCCCGATTGGAGGCAGATCTTGGTAAGCCCATTGGTACCGGAGTCTTTGGCGCAGACATGAAAGTTTCCCTGGTCAACGATGGCCCGGTAACCATCCTCATCGACACCAAACAAAAAGAATAACTCACTTCACCGGTCGGGTGCCACTCCGCCGCGGCGGATGGCACCCGACCGGTGAAGTAAAGCAATATATATATGCAGGAAATAACAATCAAACAGGCGCAGCAGCAGGTGGACGAATGGATCCGCACAATAGGAGTCAGGTACTTCAATGAACTCACGAATCTGGGTATTTTGATGGAGGAAGTGGGGGAATTGAGCCGCCTTATGGTTCGTCAATACGGTGAGCAATCCTTCAAGGAATCTGACAAGGGCCGTGAACTTGGAGATGAAATGGTGGACGTGCTCTGGGTGCTGATCTGCCTGGCCAACCAAACCGGCGTAGACCTGACCGCCGCCTTCCAAAAGAATATGGCAAAGAAAACCCTCCGCGATCAGGACCGCCATCGCTCCAACGAAAAACTCTAAGCATCACTCCGCCTTGGCGGATGCCATCCGCCAAGGCGGAGTAAAGTATTTTATTATATTTGCGCACTTATGGCAAGTGATAACAATAAGTTTCAGGCGATTATTTCCCATTGTAAGGAATACGGGTTCATTTTTCCCTCCAGTGAGATCTATGACGGGTTGAGTGCCGTATACGATTATGGCCAGTATGGCAGTGAGTTGAAGAAGAATATCCGCGACGACTGGTGGAAATGGATGACCCAGTTGCATGAAAATATTGTTGGGATTGATGCAGCCATATTCATGCACCCTACCACCTGGAAGGCCAGCGGGCACGTAGATAATTTCAGTGACCCGATGATCGATAACAAGGACAGCAAGAAACGCTACCGGGTTGACCATCTTATTGAAGCCTACGTTGAAACCCTTTCTGAAGAAGCTGGAAATGCCCTGTTAGCACAGATGGACCAGCTCCTGGCAAAAGAAGATTTCGCCGGACTCAAATCCCTCATCGAAGAAAATAAGATCAAATGCAGCATCAGTGGTACCTGCAACTGGACCGATGTTCGACAGTTCAACCTGATGTTTGCCACTGAATTTGGTGCGGTAAGTGGTGAAAATGATAATAATATGGTATACCTGCGGCCCGAAACTGCCCAGGGTATCTTTGTAAACTTCCTGAATGTGCAGAAAACCGGCAGGATGAAAATCCCCTTCGGGATTGCCCAGGTCGGTAAGGCTTTTAGAAATGAAATTGTTGCCCGGCAATTCATCTTCCGGATGCGGGAGTTTGAACAGATGGAAATGCAGTTTTTCATCCGCCCTGGCACACAAAAAGAATGGTACGAATACTGGAAAACGGAACGCATGCAATGGCACCTGGGCCTGGGTATACCGGCCGACCGCTACCGGTTCCACGACCACGTAAAACTGGCCCATTACGCAGATGCGGCCTGTGATATCGAGTACAATTTCCCAATTGGTTTTAAAGAGGTAGAGGGTATTCATAGTCGGACTGATTTTGATCTTCGTAATCATCAGGAGTACAGTAAGAAAAAAATGCAGTATTTTGACAATGATTTAGACGCGAATGGAAAACCATATGGAAACTATATTCCGTATGTAATTGAAACCTCCATCGGGCTCGATCGCACGGTGATGATGGTTCTCAGCGAAGCCTATGAAGAACAGGATCTTAGCACACCCGACAAAACAGATAGCCGGGTTGTATTAAAGTTTCCACCTAAATTAAGTCCAATAAAATTGGCCATTCTGCCTTTGGTAAAGAAAGATGGCCTGTCTGAGATCGCCCGCCAGCTGATGGACGAATGCAAAGGATCCTTCCGTTGTTTCTATGAAGAGAAGGATACCATTGGTAAACGTTATCGCCGGCAGGACGCCATCGGTACACCTTTTTGTGTTACCATCGACCACCAAACCAAGGAAGATGGTACAGTTACCGTTCGGTATCGGGACAGTATGACGCAGGAAAGAATACCTATGAGTGCCGTAAAAGGGATGGTTGAAAAAGCCATCGCGTCGTAACAATTTTATTGACTTACACTATGATGCAAATTACTGTACACTTTGGAGTGATTGCTCTCGGACTGGGAGCTGCTGTATCCGTAGGCCTGCTGTTTCGTATGGCCCAGATCAAATCCCTGCGGAAACAAATCATGGAACTGGAACGGGAAAAGATGCAGGATCATGCTGAAATTCTTCAACTTCAGAAGCAACTCGCTGATTTTCAACAGTCAAGAGCAAATCTACAGACTCCTACACCAGTGGTTCCTTTAATGGAGAAAGATTTGGGGGCAGTCGATTTATCGAAAAACAAGCGGGCCTCACAATAGGCAGGCAATAAGCCGGAAACAGGGGGCGTTATAGATTCAAACCAATATCTATGATGCCATCCAGTATCAATATGGCTGTCCTGTTGGGCACTATTGCGGTATTCGCCCTCGGTGCGTTGCTTGGTTTTGTGTGTCGGTACAGACAACTGCAAAAATCTCAAAAAAGAATTCTGGAACTGGAAACGGAAATGGTGAACAACCATGCCGAAATTCTGCGTTTACATCAATTAACTGCAGAACAGGAGGAGCCGGATCTTGTAAAAGTTCCTGTGATCAGCCTGCTCAAAGCCAAAGATGCGATTGTTCGAAAGCATTCCTGAGCTTATCCGTACAATTCCAGGTGAATATCTTTTTTCTCGTATCCCAATGCGAGAATTCGCTGTTTGGCTTCATCTATCATATTCTTCCAGCCACAGAGATAAAAATGCGCCGGATAACTGCCTTCCGGTTTTCCCAATCTTTTTTCCTTGCAAATTTCTTCATAGACCTGGTGCACATAACCGGTCCTGACCAGGTGATCACCTGCCTCTTCCCTTGAAAAAGTTGGTATATAATGAAAGGAGGGTACCGCCGTTTCCAATTGTTTTAATTCCGGTCCGTACAAACAATCTCCAAATTTCCGGCAGCCAAATATCAGGTAGATATGCTGATGCGGTACATTGTTTTCCAGTATAAAATGAGTCATGGACCGAAATGGTGCAACTCCCGTTCCCGTACAAACGAAAAATAAATCCCGCTCAATTGGTTCCGGTAATACAAATACACCTGCTGGTCCCCGAAAGCTTAACTCTGATCCAACTTCCACATGATTGAACAGATATTCTGTACCAAGGCCTCCCTCCAGCAATACAATCACCAGCTCAAATACATTGCTGCCATCGGGCCAGGACGCAATTGAATAACTCCGCCACCTTTTATTTTTCTGCTCATGAATGGGCAGATCCAGCGTTACAAACTGCCCTGGTTTGAAATCAAATCGCTCCAGTTCAGGTACCTCGATCCAGAAACGTTTGGTACTGGAGGTTTCGTTTTCTATGCGAATGACCTTTCCGGTTTGCCAGGGGGGAAGCATAGGCAGCAATTTGTAGTAAGATAAGAAAAAGGAGACAAAGGAGACAAAGGGGACAAAGGAGACAAAGGAGACAAAGAGGACAAAGGAGACAGGGGAGAAGGGAGGAATGGAAGATGGAATTTTCCGATCTTTCTGGTATGAAATGGGTAAACTATATTTTTATTGTACTCTTCCTGTTTAGTGCCGCTTTGCAATACAACGACCCGGATCCTTATCTCTGGATCCCGATTTATTGCTGGGGTGCCTGGCTTTGCTGGCTGGCACTCAAACAAAATTTTCCGCCGATACTATACCTCTTATCAGCCCTGTTTTACATCGGCTATGCTGCATGGCTTTTTATTGCACCTGACGGAGTGATCAGCTGGATGCAGGAACACGATGCGGAAAGCCTGGTTCAATCCATGAAAGCCACTAAACCCTGGATTGAACAATCCCGTGAATTTGGAGGCTTATTAATATTGCTGATTTCTCTTGCGCTGAACTGGTGGATGGCCAGAAGACACCCAATCCAATAATTGTTTGCTATGATGGTACTTCCTCCCGCAGTAGTTTTTCTGATCGGATTAGTTGTGATCATTTTTGGTGCAGAACTGGTTCTTCGCTCCAGCACCCGAATTGCCAACTTTCTTGGTATTAAACCTATTATCATCGGGTTGACTGTTGTTGCTATTGGAACCAGTATGCCGGAACTCGCAGTTGGTATTACTGCTGCCGCAGAAGGAAAAGGAGCCCTCGCCATCGGGAACATTGCTGGTACCAATATTCTGAATATTCTCTTTATTCTCGGATTAAGTGCCGCTATCCGCGCACTTCCACTGCATTCAATGAGTATCAAACTGGATCTGCCTGTTATGATCGGAGCCGCAATTGCACTTACTGCCATGGCCTGGGATGGTGTGTTGCAGGCATATGAAGGAATCCTTCTCTTATTGGCTGCAGTGGTTTATACCGTCGTATTGATTCGTTTCAGCAGGATGGAAACGGCTTCCATCAAAAAGGAATACGAAGAGGAATTTGAACCCAAACGAATTCCTCCAATTCAAACAACCTGGCTCTGGGCCTGGAATATATTTCTGCTTGGTGGTGGTATCTACCTAACTGTAATTGGCGCAGACTGGCTGGTTTCCGGTGCTGTCAGCATTGCCTCCTCGCTGGGTGTTTCAGATGCCATTATCGGGCTGACCATTGTGGCGGTTGGCACTTCTGCACCCGAACTTGTTACCACCATTCTCGCCACTATCAAAGATGATCGCGATGTAGCAGTAGGAAACCTGATCGGTAGCAGCATTACCAATATCCTGGTCATACTTGGAATTACCTGTATCCTGGCTCCCGGAGGGATCGATGTTTCCAACGATATTCTCTGGTTCGATCTCCCACTGGCAGCCCTGGTGGCTATTATCTGTTATCCTGTGTTCCGGAGTGATAAAAAAATCAGCCGGACAGAAGGTACGGTCTTTGTCAGTTTATACCTGGTATATATCACCAGTCTCATTCTTTTCAGAACCTAGTTCTTCAGGAACTTCTTCACAAACTGCTGCTTGTAATCATTGCTGGTGATGGTTAATATGTAAGTTCCCCGCGCTAGTCTGCTTACATCAACAGTTCCATTCTGGTATCCTCCTGTTTTCTTCAGCAGCAACTGTCCATTGAGGTTATACACCTGTACTACCAGCTCTTTCACCTCAAACATATTACCCACCCGGTACTCCAGGTTGTTGCTGGTAATAGTAGGATAGGAGAAGCGGATAAAGTTTTTATCATTGCGCACCGGATCATTCACACCAGTTCCCACATTCGGTTTGAAATTCGGTTGCGGTATCGTAGTTAAATACATGCCATTACCATGTGTACCCACTAATAACACATTGTCCTGCGGACGATATGCCAGTGAGGTTACTACTGCATAATTCAGGGTTCTTCCACCCTCGCGTTTCCATACGATTGATTTATTGGCGGCAAGCGAATCACGAATACTGATCGAACTGTATAAACCAACAGAAGTTCCTACATAATACTCCGTAAATTCTTTCCCAGTTGCATCCTTACGCGCAACAATGGCACAACTGCGTATAGACGGTAACGTGAGATTGCCTTCTACCATCGTCCAGGTGGGATTGGCTGATTTCGCATTATTGGTTAACCAGATATTGAAATTAGTCCTTGCCACACCTCCTACGGTTACCTGGTAATTGGTATACACTACCATGATCTCATTGTCATTATTCGGATTGATGGCAATTCCTCCAACATTCACCCGAGCTGAACCGATGATGGTGTTGATATCAGGCGGTGTTATTTCTACCGGCTGTGTGGTGGGTGCTGCATTTCTGGGGTTATTCAACCGGAATACCCGCCCCTCTGTGGTTCCGATATACATGGTACTGGAGGAACTGTATGGACCATAAGAAAGTTTAATTGCCCGGATGCCAATATCATTGCCGGATGGATTGGCTGAATTGGTACTGGCAGCAACTCCTGTTAACTCTGTCCAGCCACTGGTAGCGGTTACCGTGGTGGCACTGGTAGTTCGGAAGATGCGGTTAAAATTCGCATAATATAAGTTTTCAGGATTATCATTATCCAGGCTGAAATAGGTCACGAATTCTCCTTCACCACTACCACCGGGATTGCTGGTTAATCCGGTTGAAGGCTCAATAGAATTGGCTGCACTTGGAGTGAGTCGAACCAGTGTTCCCAGCTGACTGGTTACAAACAGGGTATAATCACTGAAATTGATGAATTTTCCTATTGCCGCCGCTCCTCCATCACCAGATCCTGCCTGCACATGATCATTGTCATTTCCAAATCTGAAATAGGCACCATTGTCCTGCATGCCCCCGATAAAATTATTCACCTGTGCCCCGGTTGCCCGATGCTCCAGATTAACATGATAATATTGCGCAGTCTGGTAACCGGTTATCATTGACCAGCTTACAGGTGAGGTTTCAGTACCGGTACCCATAATATTGTCTGTAATATGCAGCCCCCCATCCGTTCCGCATAAGGCGCGATTCGGGTTGGATGGATCAAAAACCAGGGCATGCACATCCGGATGATGTTCATCGTAATTGTCAACTGGAAAGGTAGTGGCGGAAGCTCCCCAATATTTATACCCGCCGATCCAACTGGTAGAGCTGGTATTTGTGAACCCATTGGTAGAACGGTAGAGGTTGGTTCCTCCTACAAATACGGCATTGGGGTTATCTGGTTTTACAGCCAGTAACATGTTGTAGCCACCTTGCAGGGCAAGTGGATCAATACCGTCCCGCTGCCCGGGGAAATTGGGCATATTCGCAGACAGATTGGTAAAGGTTGAATTACCAAAATCAAATTTGAAAAGATCCGCTTCCGGCGATCCACTGCTTCCTTCCTGCGATAAGCCATTTTCATACATCGCATACAGGATATTGTTGTTGGAAGGGGCCAGTGCGATTATGATTCTTTTTGCCGCAGTTGTTGGAGCTCCCGAACTGTTGTAGGAATTCGCCCTCCAGCCTGTAATGGAATCCTGGTTCAGGGTTTGACCACCTGCAAATCTTGTCCAGGAATTGGAATTCCCCGTTGTGCTTACCCAGAGTCCGCGCAGGTTCTGGTCGGCGAAACCTCCGTTCACTGCCAGAAAAATCCTGCCGGTATTGGATATGGCCACATCCATTTGTCCATTGTCTGCCGCAGCAGGCTGAGCACCCATAAATACCTGCTCGAAATTCACTCCTTCATCGGTACTTCTCAGCAATCTCCTGTGTCCGGCAACATATACATGCCCGTTTACAGGATTCACTGCTATTTTATGAACAATATCAAATGCTGCATCAAATACCTCCAGACTTCCCTGGAAAGTGTTGGTTACCCGCTGCCAGCTGGCACCATTATCGGTTGATTTGAATAAGCCATTACCCAGGTAAAAAGCGCCTCCGGCTGATGGTGATGCTGAATTGCCCAAAGGTTCTCCGCCTCCTGCATACCAGATATTCTGTTTGCCGGCCCTGGGATCCTGTGCAATCGCTGTTACATTGTGAATTTCATTCTCCGGCGTTACTTTAGTCCAGCTATTGCCTCCATCAGTGGACCTGAAAATACCCCCGCTTACAGCACCCGCAATAATTACATTATTACCTCCTGTTCCAAAGCGAACATCAAATGCAACAGCCCTTGTCCGTCCTCCAAAATTAGCTGGACCCGCAGCCAGGTAGGCATTGTCTGCAAAAGGTGATAACCAGCCAGGTTGCTCCTGTTCCCGTACCGGAATTCTTCTTGCCATTGCCAACTCCCTGTCCATTACACCTATAGGAAATTTGCCCGTTCCTCCATCCTTCAGCATATCGTACTCATATTGTACACGCTGTTGACTAAAAAAGGCCCGTTCGGCCTGTGTTTTCTTTTTCCTGGGTTTATTTCCCCGGTAAATGGAACCGTTTTCCTGGGTATCAGCAGAAAACAGGAGAATGCCGGCAAGAATCACTGTCACAGTGGTCAGAGAGGCAGCAGTAATGACTTTGTTCATACGGAGTAGTTAAAGCCCTCGTTTTTTTACAAAACGTTTTTATAAGCTTAGTGGTTGACACAAGTTATAAAAAACTATTCGTATTACCTTTGCACCCTTCACCCCCTTAACCGGGGGTATTTGTGTAATGAACTTGGAACATTTACTGGAGCAGTACGCTAAAGACCCCCGCCTCTTTCAATTGGCGGACAGGCTTACCATGTCCGTACCCCAGCACCTCGTGCTGAAAAACCTGACCGGCAGCTCCCCGGAATTTATCCTGACAGCCCTTTTTAAACATTCCGTATCCGAACAGCTCAACCACGTTGTTGTACTAAACGATGCGGAAGAAGCTGCTTATTTCCACAATACACTGGAAAGTTTGTCCAAAGCCCTCGATCTTTTTTATTTCCCTTCTTCCTTCCGCATTAAAAAGAATTACCGGTTGCTGAATAGCAGTCATGTAATGCTGCGAACGGAAACCCTGACCCGACTCAGTGCAGGTGGCAATAAAAAGATGGTGATCACCTATCCGGAAGCACTTTTTGAAAAACTGGTGCGCCCTGAAACCCTCAGTGGCAATATCATTCGCATTAAAGTGAATGATACGCTGGATACGGTTAAGCTTTATGAACAACTGACCGATGCAGGGTTCACCCGTACTGATTTTGTGTATGAACCCGGACAATTCGCTGTTCGTGGAGGCATCCTCGATATCTATTCCTTTGGTAATGAAAAACCCTATCGCGTTGAACTTTTCGGTAATGAGGTGGATAGTATCCGTCTCTTTGATCCGGAAACACAACTCAGTGAGCGAAAATTATTGCAGGTTAATATCATTCCAAATGTACAGGCGGAAATGCCGGATGAAGCTACCATCTCGCTGTTTGATTATTTCCCCGACAATACAGTGGTTTGGATGAACGACTGGACTTTTGTAAAAGAAAGACTTGAGTTGCAGGAAGAAGAACTTGACCTGTTTCTTACCAGGAATGAAGCGCATGTTCCGCGCGAAGAAGAGGATGAAGACAAACTCATTCGCACTGTAATTAAAAAAGATGAGTTTCTGTCAGCTGAAGAAATCGCATCTATTCTGCAACACCATCATATTGTTGAACTCGAAGGCCACGCCAGCTGGCAGGGCAGAGTATCTTTCGAAGTGGATTTTCAAACCCGACCGCAACCAGCTTTCAACCGACAGTTTGAATTACTGATCAAGGACCTGCAACAATGGGAGAAAAAGAAATTTCAATTGTATCTCTTTGCTGAGAATCCCAAACAGCTGGAGCGATTGCACAGTATCTTCTCCGACCTCAAAGCCGAAATCAATTTCACTCCCATCCCGGCAGCTATTCATGGTGGATTTATTGATGAAGGACTGAAACTGGTTTGTTATACCGATCACCAGATTTTTCAGCGTTATCACAAGTACAAGGTTAAACAGGCTTATAATAAAAACAAGGCGCTGACCATACGAACCCTGCGTGAATTGCAGCCCGGGGATTTCGTTTCACATATTGATCATGGGGTAGGGGTGTACAGCGGCTTACAGAAACTGGATGTAAATGGCAAACTGCAGGAAGCCGTGCGCATCATTTATAAAGACAGTGATATTCTTTATGTGAATATCAACTCCCTGCACAAGATTTCTAAATACACAGGCAAAGAAGGAACAGTTCCTAAAGTGAATAAACTGGGAAGTGATGCCTGGGCCAAACTCAAGGAAAAAACCAAGACCCGCGTTAAGGAAATCGCCTTTGACCTGATTCAGTTATATGCACAGCGAAAAGCCCAAACCGGTTTCCAGCACACGCCGGATACCTATCTGCAAACAGAGCTGGAAGCTTCCTTTATCTATGAAGACACGCCCGATCAAAGTAAGGCTACCGCGGATGTAAAAAAGGATATGGAATCACCTGCACCGATGGACCGCCTGGTTTGCGGTGATGTAGGATTTGGTAAAACAGAAGTGGCGATTCGTGCTGCCTTTAAATCCGTGGTGGATGGTAAACAGGCTGCTGTTTTGGTACCTACTACGATTCTTGCTTTTCAGCATTATAAAACCTTCTCCGATCGGCTCCGCGATTTTCCGGTAACGGTTGATTTTATAAACCGGTTTAAATCCAGTAAGGAGAAAAAGGAAACACTCAAGCGGCTCGAAGAAGGCAAGATTGATATCCTGGTAGGCACACATGCCATCCTGGCTAAGGATGTGAAGTTCAAAGATCTTGGCATCCTGATTATTGATGAAGAACAAAAGTTTGGTGTGGCACACAAAGAGAAGATCAAAACGCTTCGTACGAATGTGGATTGCCTCACTCTAACGGCCACCCCTATCCCAAGAACCCTGCAGTTCAGTCTGATGGGTGCACGGGATCTGAGCATCATGAATACACCGCCGCCCAACCGGCAACCAATCCAGACAGAAGTGCAGGTGTATAATGAAGATTTTATCCGCGATGCTATTTATTTTGAAACAGAAAGAGGCGGACAGGTATTCTTCATTCATAACCGGGTAAAGGGATTAGCTGAAATGGCTGCTATCATTCAGAGTCATTGTCCGGATCTAAGTATTGGATACGCACATGGACAAATGGAAGGCCATGAACTCGAAGAGCGCATTCTTGATTTCATTGATAAGAAATACGATGTACTGGTTTGTACCAATATTGTAGAGAGCGGAGTGGACATACCCAACGTGAACACCATCATCATCAACAATGCGCACCAGTTTGGATTAAGTGACCTGCACCAGTTAAGAGGCCGTGTGGGCAGAAGTAATAAAAAAGCCTTCTGTTATTTATTGGCGCCACCGATGAGTACCCTTCCATCGGATTCCAAAAAGCGATTGCAGACACTTGAGCAGCATAGTGAACTGGGCAGTGGATTCCAGATTGCCATGCGCGATCTGGATATTCGTGGTGCAGGTAATATGCTCGGGGGGGAACAGAGTGGTTTCATGGCGGAGATCGGATTTGAAATGTATCAGAAAATTCTGGATGAAGCGATCCGTGAACTCAAACGCACTTCCTTCCGTGAGCTGTTCAAAGAAGAAATTGCGCGGCAGGAAGATTATGTTCAGGACTGTACCATTGATACAGACCTGGAGATACTGATTCCTGATGAATATGTTGAGAGTATTGGTGAACGTTTGTCTCTTTACCAGCGCCTTGATAACTGTGAATCAGAAGCAGAATTGATGAATTTCCACCAGGAAATGGGCGACCGCTTTGGTCCCGTTCCTCCGCAGGTGGAAGACCTCTTCGATACTGTTCGGATTCGCAAACTAAGTGTGGAATTAGGATTTGAAAAACTTTTGCTGCGCGATCAGGTACTGAAATGTTTCTTTGTGAACAAACACGATTCACCTTATTTTGAATCCGAACTGTTTCATAGTATTCTGGCTTATCTTCAGACCTATACCAACAATGCGCGACTGAAACAGAGCGGAAAGAATTTCCTGCTGGTAGTGGAAGGTATGAAGGATATGGCAACCATTCTGACCTTCCTGGAGCGCATGCACAAACAGGTGGTGGAAATCCCTCAAACAAAAGAAAAAGAAGCAACGATATGATATCTGCAATTTTATTTGATCTGGATGGAGTAATCCTTGATTCCAATCCGGAAATTGAAGCATTTTGGGGCGGGTGGGCTGAGCGGGAAGGCATCCCATTTAATGAACAGATTATTAAGGAAAAGATCCATGGACGCACCACCTGGGAAACGATCCACACCCTGTTTCACCACGCAGATGATGTCCGCAAACAGGAAATCTATGATGATGGCGTATCCTTTGATTTAACAATGCAGCCGGCTATGATGCCCGGTGTGCTGGATTTTGTTTCGGGTATTGCTAAGCGCGGGTTGCCCTTTATGCTGGTAACGAGTTCGCCGCATAAACGAGCCTGGCATTTTCTGCGGCAGCATGGACTGGATCAGTATTTCAAAGACAGCATCACCATGGATGATGTAACCAAAGGAAAGCCGGATCCTGAGCCTTATCTGAAAGGTGCTGCTAAATTGGGTATTGAGCCGGAAGCTTGTTTGGTGTTCGAAGATTCTGACAGTGGCATACGCGCTGGATTAGCTGCAGGGATGCGGGTGGTAGCTGTGAATAACAGCAATTTTGATCATGAGCGGGTGATCTGGAAAATCCGTGATTTCCGGGAAATGGAGATAGGCGATCAATTTATTGGTCTGGATGGGCAGCAGGAAGCAGGAACTTTGCCTTATAGTTTACCGTAAGCGCTTTTCCATGACATAATGCGGGATGGTTACTTCTTCAAACTCCTCACTGCAGATCTGGTAACCCAGGTGTTCGTAAAAACCAATTGCTGTTTTTCTGGCATGCATGGTGAGTCGTCTGAAGCCCTGGTCGCGCGCGATGTTCTCAGCAAAATTCATCAGTGCTCGTCCAACTCCCTTGCCCTGCAGGTTGTTGTTCACCGCCATTTGGCGAAGGCGAACCACACCGTCTCCTTCGTTTACCAGCATGCAACAGCCAAGCATTTTATCATCATCAAAAGCACCAATCAGGATCTGGTCCTTTTCCTGCATCAGTTCCTCCTGGCTAAAACTCAGTCCCAATGGCTTACGCAGAATATCATCCCGTAGTTTGATCATCTGGTTGTATTCCGGAGTGCCGTGGTCTATGATTTTTAGTGCCATCTGCTGATTTTTGTACTGTTAGGATTTGTAATTTAAAAAATTTTACTACTGTCTGTTAGTTATTGGGGCTAGATTTCGGGCCGGAAATTAAAAAAAGCGTCAAAAATTGTTATTTACCCAAAAAGTATATTTTTGCAGCCGTAACTAAACTTTACTACAATGTCAGACATCGCAACAAGAGTTAAAAAGATCATTGTTGACAAATTAGGAGTAGACGAAGCAGAAGTAACTAATGAGGCTTCTTTTACCAATGATCTTGGAGCTGACTCTCTGGATACAGTAGAACTGATCATGGAATTCGAAAAAGAATTCAACATCTCTATCCCGGATGAGCAGGCCGAAACCATTACTACTGTAGGCCAGGCTGTTGCTTATTTAGAAGAGCACGCTAAGTAAACGGAATTCCGTTTCAGGCAATATTTAATCCGCCTCTCGAAAGCATTTCCGCTCAGAAGGCGGATTATTCACTTTTAAAATCCGGCAATCTACATGGAACTTAAAAGAGTTGTAGTCACAGGTATGGGCGCGCTGACTCCGATCGGGAATACCCTGGAGGAGTACTGGCAGGGGCTGATTAATGGCACTCCCGGCGCAAACCACATTACTTTGTTTGATGCCTCCAAATTCAAGACAAAGTTTGCCTGTGAGGTTAAGAACTTTGATCCGACGCAGTTTCTTGATAAAAAAGAAGCCCGAAAAATTGACCGGTTCACCCAGTTTGCGCTGGTGGTTTCTGATGAAGCCATGGCGGATGCGGGACTGAATCGCGAAAATGTAAACCCCGATCGTACCGGGGTAGTATTCGGCAGTGGAATCGGCGGACTGATTACCTTCCAGAATGAGGTAATGGACTTCGCCAAGGGCGATGGCACACCGCGATTCAATCCCTTCTTCATTCCCAAGATGATCCTGGACATTGCAGCCGGACAAATCTCAATGCGCCACAACCTTCGCGGTCCAAATTTTGCCGTAGTGAGTGCCTGTGCGAGCAGTACCAATGCTATTATTGAAGCCGTTAACCTGATCAAGCTGGGCAAGGCCGATATCATTGTAAGTGGTGGTTCTGAGGCAGTTATCAGTGAAGCAGGGGTAGGCGGATTCAATGCCATGAAGGCGATGAGCGAACGCAATGATGATCCTGCTACCGCGAGTCGTCCTTATGATAAAGATCGTGATGGATTTGTGATGGGTGAAGCAGCCGGTATCCTGATACTGGAAGAACTGGAGCATGCGAAAGCCCGTGGCGCCAAAATCTATTGCGAAATCGCCGGAGGTGGCGCTACCGCGGATGCACATCATATTACAGCACCTCATCCGGAAGGCCTGGGTGCACGTAATGTAATGCTGGCAGCCCTGGAAGATGCAGGAATGCAGCCATCTGACATCGACTATATCAATACCCATGGCACTTCAACACCGCTGGGAGATGTAGCTGAAGTGAAGGCGATCATGAATGTCTTTGGCGAACATGCTTATAATCTGAACATCTCCGCTACCAAGTCGATGACCGGGCACTGCCTGGGTGCGGCTGGGGTGATTGAAGCCATCGCGGCGATTAAATCAGTGGTGCATGATATCGTTCCGCCAACCATCAACCACTTTACGGATGATCCCGAGCTGGATCCCCGTCTGAATTTCACATTCAACAAAGCACAAAAACGCAAGGTTCGTGCTGCCCTTAGCAATACATTTGGCTTTGGCGGACACAATGCCTGTGTGATTGTGAAGAAATTTGAGGGTTAATTTAGTAAGTCTGGCGCCAAACGCTTAAATTGACCCCGGTAACTAAACGAAATCTGTGGGTTTATTTGATAGCATCCTGAAAGGCTCCTCACCCGAAACGACGGAATTCAAGAAACAATTGAAAAACGTCCTTGGGTTTGCGCCCGGAAATACCGACCTATATAAAACAGCACTGACACACCGGTCGGTAAAGGATTCTTCTGCGGATAACAATGAGCGGCTGGAATACCTGGGTGATGCCATTCTGAGTGGCATCGTGGCCGATTTCCTCTTTAAAAAATATCCCTATCGGGAGGAAGGTTTCCTGACGGAGATGCGCTCCAAGATGGTTAATCGGGTAACCCTCAATGAGGTGGCCATCAAAATGGGTCTCAAAAAAATCGTCTATTTCAACAAGTTTGACAATTCACTGAAAGTGAGCCAGATTTTTGGCAATACCCTGGAGGCAGTTGTGGGAGCCGTATATCTTGATAAAGGCTTCAAGAAAACCCGCACCTGGGTGCTGGAGCGGATTATCCTGCCCTATATGTTCATGGATGATCTGGAATTGCTGGAAATCAATCATAAGAACAAACTATACGGCTGGGCCAATAAAAACGGCAAAAACCTCGAATTTGAAACCCTCGAAGAAAAGTTTGAGGGTGGCCGGCGCCTCTTCACCATCGGTGCGGTGGTGGACGGTCAGCTGCTTGCACAGGGCAAGGCTTATAATAAAAAAGACGCCAGCCAGGTGGCTGCACAGGCCGCCGTGGAGAAGCTGGGACTGAATAAGGAAAGTGAGACGTAGTATGGAAGAGGAAACTAAGGAGACGGGAGACAGGGGAGACAGGAGACAAAGGAGACAGGGGACAGGGGAAGAATGGAGGAAAGGAAGAATGGCAATGGAGGAGAGAAAGATCTGATTCAGATTTCTGGGGAGTATACTTGAGTGGTTGGAGAATGGTTCACTGACGGTTCATTGGTGCATCAATAATAGTGAAACAGTGGTTCCGAAGCGGTTGCAATTGACTGACTGGATAGATAAAAGTGGTCGAATGGATAGAAAGGTGAAAGGTGAAAGGTGAAAAGTGAAAGTTGGTGAAAAGGGAAGAAGGTGAAAGAGGTACGCCCCTTTCACCTTTCACGTTCTTTCACCTTTCACTTTTCACCTTTCACCTCCATACAAAGCTCCACCAACACCCCCGTCGTCCCCTTCGGATGTAAAAAACAAACCAGCTTATTATCTGCCCCGGGTTTGGGTTCAGGATTGAGGAGTTCAAATCCCGCTGCGCGGAGGCGGTCCATTTCAGCATAAATATCCTCTACGGCAAATGCTATATGATGCATGCCTTCTCCCTTTTTATCAATATAGCGGGCGATCACTCCCTGAGGGTCTGTGCTTTCGAGTAATTCAATTTTGCTTTCCCCCACGGCAAAAAAAGCAGTCCGCACTTTTTCTGTTATTACTTCTTCCGTTTTATAACAGGGTGTGTTTAAAAGGGCTTCATAGAGTGGGATCGAGCTTTCCAGACTTTTTACTGCAATCCCGATATGTTCAATTTTATGCATGTGCCAACTGATTTTGAACCAGAGGAAGCGCGCTCGGAGCATGGCATCCGCCAGTGATTCAAAGATAAGGGGTGGCTTCGCAGACTTTACCCTGATCCGAACGATTGCATGTAACTTTATGTTCTTTAAATATGGATACTCCCTTTCAGTTACCGGTTTATTTGGATAACAATGCCACCACCCCCATGGATCCGAGGGTGCTGGAGGCAATGATGCCCTATTTTACCAAACATTTCGGGAATGCTGCCAGCCGGTCACACGCTTATGGCTGGGCTGCGGAAGAAGCAGTTGAGCTCGCCCGTGAGCAGGTGGCCCGGTTGATCGGGGCCATTCCCCAGGAAATTGTATTTACCTCTGGTGCTACTGAAGGTGTGAACCTGGCTATTAAGGGAGTGGCAGAGATGTACGCCTCCAAAGGCAATCATATTATTACCTGTCAAACCGAACACAAGGCAGTAATCGATACCTGCAAACACCTGGAGAAAAAAGGACTGGAAATCACCTGGTTACCGGTAGATGCAACCGGGATGATCAACCTGCAGGAACTGGAAGCTGCTATCCGTCCCACCACCATCCTGATTGCGATCATGTATGCCAACAATGAAACAGGCGTGATCCATCCCGTTCGGGAAATTGGGGCTATTGCCAAAAAGTATGGTGTGCTCTTTTTCACCGATGCCACCCAGGCCGCAGGAAAGATTCCGGTGGATGTGGAGGCGGATCAAATTGATATCTTAACCCTATCGGCACATAAAATCTATGGTCCCAAAGGAGCCGGAGCTGTGTATGTGCGAAGAAGGGATCCGCGTGTGCGACTTACCGCCCAAATGGATGGGGGAGGTCATGAACGCGGGATGAGATCGGGTACTTTAAATGTTCCGGGTATAGTGGGACTTGGAAAAGCAGCTGATCTATGCAGGTTGGAAATGGAGCCAGAGGCAGCGAGACTTACAGATTTGCGTAACCGCCTGCAGGAAGGAATCTTATCGGTACCGGGTGTTGTTCAGAACGGACATCCATCCAATCGTCTGCCACATACTCTGAATATCTCCTTCCCCGATCGGGATTCCAACAGTCTGCTGCTACAGTTTAACAAAAAACTGGCCTTGTCTGCTGGTTCTGCCTGCACTTCTGCAACCCTGGAACCGTCTTATGTGTTGAAAGCCATGGGCTTCTCCGATGAGCGATCCTATTCTGCCCTCCGCTTTGGCCTGGGGCGCTTCACCACAGAAGCCGAAATTGAGTGGGTGCGGGAATTGTTCAGGCAGGAGTTTGGGAGTTAACCACCTCCACCGGTCGGGTGCCACCGGTCGGGTGCCACCGGTCGGGTGCCATCCGCCAAGGCGGAGTGAGAAAAATTGTAAATTTGTACATCGAAATAAACGGAGACGACTATGTTATTTGTAAGTGATAAAGCAAAGGATAAAGTTTTGAAGCTGCTGGATGAAGCAGATGTAAACAAAACCGGGGATTATTTCCTGAGGGTTTCCGTTGTGGGAGGAGGATGCTCCGGGCTCAGCTACAAATTGGATTTTGACAATGTGAGCAAGCCGGCCGACCAGGTATTTGAAGACAATGGCATCAAGGTGGTAACCGATTTAAAGAGTTTTCTTTACCTGGTGAACACCACCCTGGAATTCTCCGACGGTCTGAATGGTAAAGGTTTTTATTTCAGTAACCCCAATGCAAGCAGAACCTGCGCCTGCGGGGAAAGCTTCGCAGTGTAAGAGGCGTGAATAAAGTGAATAAGGTGAATAAAGTGAATATTCACCTCATTCACTTTATTCACTTCATTCACCGTATTTTTATCCCCTATGTGGTCAATTGCTAAAAAAGAGTTCAGGCAGTTTTTTGGAAGTCTGACTGGCCTGGTGGCTATCGTCGTTTTCCTGTTGCTGAACGGACTTTTTCTTTTTGTTTTTCCCGATTCCAGCATCCTGGATTATGGCTATGCGAGCCTGGATAAATTCTTCCAGCTGGCACCCTGGATCCTGCTCTTCCTGGTTCCCGCTGTTACTATGCGCAGCTGGTCCGATGAATTCAGGGCAGGAACTTTTGAGATCCTTGCAACCCGGCCACTTAAACCATCGCAACTGGTTGTAGGAAAATTTCTGGGTGCCTATGCCATTGTTGTGATTGCACTGCTGCCAACCATATTGTATGCATTCAGCGTTCAGGCATTGGCGGTAGACAAAGGCATCGATTGGGGTGGCACCATCGGATCCTATATCGGACTGTTTTTGCTGGCTGCTGTTTTTACCGCGATTGGTACCTGGTGCAGCAGCCTGAACTCGAACAGCGTGATCGCTTTTCTCCTGAGTGCATTTATGTGTTTCATTTTATATACCGGCTTTAACGCGCTGAGCCAGTTACCCGCCCTGCAGGGTAATGCCGATTATCTGCTGCAAAAAATTGGTATCGATTTTCATTATCAAAGTATCAGCAGAGGCGTGGTAGACAGCCGGGATATCATCTATTTCGGCAGCGTAATTGCATTTTTCCTGCTCATCACCAACCGTAAAATTGCGCTGAACCAGTAAGTATGAAAAAGAACCTGCTTTCCAACAAATTTTATTGGATGCTGTTACTGCTGGTTGTTATCGCAGTAAACTGGCTCGCAGAACTAATGCCGTTAAGATTGGATCTTACTGCGGAAGGACGGTATACCCTGTCTGCCCCCACCCGCAAACTTCTAAACGAAATTGAGGAGCCTGTACAGATTGATGTCTTATTAAGTGGCGAATTACCCGCCGGTTTCAAAAAACTCGCATCCAGTACCGATGACCTGCTGCGCGAATTCAAAGCTGTAGGAAAATCCAATCTTCGTTTTCAGTTTATCAAACCCGGTGAGGGATTGAATGATACGGCGAAAGCTATTCTGTATGATTCACTCTCACGCCTCGGACTCAATCCTACTAACATTAAGGCGCAAACGAAGGAAGGTGAAGGACAGGAAGAACGCCTGGTATTTCCGGGTGCTGTCATCCAGCATAAAGGAAGAACTACTGCCATTGATTTATTGCAGGGAGTGAGTGCGGAAGGCGGACTGGAATCTCTCAATACTGCAGAAGCCCTGCTTGAATTCAAATTTGCCAATGCGATCAAACAGCTGAACCAGGATTCTGTGCCCCTGATCGGCTACCTGGTTGGAAACGGACAGCCACTTACGTACCAGGTACAGGATCTGATTGAAAATGTATTGCGTAAAAACTATGCGTTCCGTATTCTGCCTATCGATAGTGTGGGATTGATTCCAACAGTTTTTGATGCGCTTATCATTGCAAAACCATCGGGCGCCTTCAGCGATGAGCAGAAAATTAAACTGGATCAGTATGTTATGCAGGGTGGGAAACTGCTTTGGATGATTGATAAGCTCTATGCGGAAATGGACAGTCTGCAGCGTACACAAAATGAATTTATTGCCTTTGATCGCGGATTGGAACTGGATGATTTGCTTTTCCGTTATGGTGTGCGCATTAACCAGGATCTGCTGCAGGATCTGAATGCGGATAAAATGCCCTCTGTAATTGGATCTGTTGGAGGAAAGCCACAAATACAATTATTACCCTGGTTTTATAATCCTTTGTTGTCGAATTATAGCGGTCACCCGATTGCCAAAAACCTGGATTATGTATTGACCCAGTTCCCCAATACCCTGGATACGGTGGAAGCAAAAGGAATTCAGAAAACTATTTTATTAGCCAGCTCCCAACAGGCACGCACACTCGAAACGCCTGCCAAAGTGAGCTGGAATTCGGTGCAAACGGAAGAAGATTTCAACACCTTCAACAAATCGAAAATCCCGGTTGCGGTATTGCTGGAAGGTAAGTTTACCTCTCACTATGCCAACCGGTTAAGTACGGAGCAAAGAGCATTCATATCCTCACAGGGACAAACAATTAATTCACAATCACCCGAGAGTAAAATGATTGTTATTGCGGATGGTGATATCGCCCTGAATTCGGTTACCCAGAATGAAGGCCCGCTTCCCATGGGCATGAATCCCTATACCAAGTTCCAGTTTGCTAACCGCGATTTCATTCAGAACTCAATAGAATACCTGGTGGATGAATCCGGCATCCTGGAAACCAGGGCCAAGGATTTCAGTCTGCGTTTACTGGATCAGAAGAAACTGGAAGAAAATAAAACCAACTGGCAATTGATCAATATTGTGGTACCAATCCTCTTAATAATTGCCTTTGGATGGGCTTTCCACTATTTCAGAAAGCTGCGCTATCAGCATAAATAATCGAACATGACACCCGAACAGATTACGTATTTAGTATTTGGCATCGTTGTAGTGCTTGCCCTTGTATTTGACCTCGGACTGATGAGCAAAAAAACATCCGAGATCACGATGAAGAAAGCGTTGGGACAAACCATATTCTGGGTTACCCTTGCGCTTGGATTTTTTGTATTTGTATGGTTTGAAGACGGACAGAAACCGGCATTGGAATACCTCAGTGCCTACTTGATGGAATGGTCGCTCAGTATTGACAATATTTTTGTCTTCATTCTGATCTTCACCTTCTTTGGAGTAAAACAGGAATATGTTCCAAGAGTATTACTGATTGGTATTATCCTCGCTATTGTCTTCCGGATCATTTTCATATCGGTTGGTATTGTTCTGATTGAACGTTTTGAATGGTTACTCTATGTTTTCGGAGCATTGCTACTGTACACCGGTATTAAAATGTTCACTGCAAAACACGATGAAGAGACCGATATGTCGGAGAATACCGTGTATAAATTCCTGCAGCGTATACTCCCGCTCGTGGCGCATGATGGTGGTGGTAAGTACACGATCAGGAAAGATGGAAAACGTTACTATACCAGCATGTTTGTGGTAGTTATCATGCTGGCAACAACCGATATTGTATTTGCATTAGACTCCATACCGGCGGTATTTGCTATTTCGCAGGACAGGATGGTAGTGTACACTTCCAATATTTTTGCCGTACTTGGATTGCGCTCATTGTTCTTCCTGCTCAAAGGAGCTGTAAATAAGTTCTCTTATCTGCAACAGGGCATCGCGATTGTATTGATCTTTATCGGCTTAAAAATGCTGGTGGGGTATTTTGGACTTCATTTACCTGTTTATATTTCTTTATTGGTGATTGTGTTTTGTATTGGTGCTTCTATCGTGTATTCGATTCATGTGGCAAATAAGAATGCTGCAAAAGAGATCGCATCCAAAGAACCTGAATAAGCAAGCATGTACAGCATTTCCGATATCGCTGAAATTCTGCAGGGCCGCTGGATACAGAAAGCCGAAAATGGCTTGGTTGTCCACCTGCTGAATGATAGCCGGAAACTGCTGTTCCCCAAAACCAGTTTATTCTTTTCGATTGTAAGTGGCAACCGGAATGGGCACCAGTTCATTCCTGCCCTGTATCAGCAGGGAGTGCGGCATTTCCTGGTATCGGAAGAAGTGGATACCGCAGGATTAGAGGAGGCCAATATTATTTGGGTGCCGGATACGGTAAAAGCGCTCCAGGCAGTTGCGGCACATCATCGCCGCCAATTCAGCATT
The DNA here is from genome assembly GCA_016787265.1 of Flavipsychrobacter sp. Lineage (GTDB taxonomy): Bacteria > Bacteroidota > Bacteroidia > Chitinophagales > Chitinophagaceae > Flavihumibacter. The sequence goes on from JAEUVF010000017.1 coordinate 146,868, forward strand.
CCGGTAATTGGTATCACAGGAAGTAATGGAAAAACAATTGTAAAAGAATGGCTGAACCAGTTGCTGGAGCCGGATTTCCGAATAGTCAGGAGCCCCAGGAGTTATAACTCTCAAATTGGAGTTCCCCTGAGCGTTTGGCTGATGAACGAACATCATCAACTGGGTTTATTCGAAGCCGGCATATCGCGCAAGGGTGAAATGCAGGCACTGGCTGAAATCATTCAACCTGAAATAGGAGTCTTCACCAATCTTGGTCTGGCACATAGTGAAGGATTTGCCTCGATGCAGGAAAAGCTGGAAGAAAAGTGGAAACTGTTTGAGACCTGTAAGGTTATTATCACCCATTACCAGGAAGACTGGATCAATGCATTTATTGAGAACAGGGTGCAGGCCGGACAGCGATTGATTCGATTTGGTTCTCATCCCCTTGCAGACCTGCTGATAAAAACAATTTCCAGAAAGGAAGACAGTGCTGAATTAGAGCTGCATTATAAGGGGCTTGATTTTCGGTTATCCGTTCCCTTTAGCAGTGATGCGGGGCTGGAGAATAGTCTGACCTGCGTATTGGTATTACTTGAATTGGGTATAACGCCTGATTCAATACAGCAAAGAATATCCGGACTGCATGCCATTTCCATGCGGCTGGAATTGAAGGAGGGCATTAACCAGTGTTCGGTTATTAATGACAGTTATTCGGCTGATATCAGTTCACTGGTAATTGCACTGGATTTTTTATCGCAGCAGCAACAGCATACAAAAAAGACCGTCATACTTTCAGATATTCCGGAAACCGGCTGGACATCCGCACAGCTTTACGAACGCGTTGCGGCGCTGTTGCATCATCATGGCGTGCATCGGGTGATAGGGGTTGGCCCGGAAATTACGGAACATGCAGCCATCTTTGCAGTCTATGGTTTTTCGGAGCTTCAATGGTTTGCAGCCACTGATCTTTTACTGCAGCAATGGGAAGAATTGAATTTCAGAGAGGAAACCATCCTGGTAAAAGGAGCCCGTCGTTTTCAGTTTGAACGGATTTCCGCCTTACTGGAAAAGCAGGTACACCAGACCGTTATGGAGATCAACCTGAATGCGATGCTGCAGAATCTCAAATGGTACCAGCAGCGCCTGCAGAAAGGAACCCGCCTGATGGCCATGGTAAAAGCTTTTTCGTATGGCAGTGGCAGTTATGAGATTGCCAACCTCCTGCAGTTTCATGGGGTGGATTATTTGGCGGTGGCCTATACGGATGAGGGAGTGGCCCTGCGTAAGTCCGGTATACATCTTCCTGTTATGGTAATGAATGTAGCGCCACCCGGGTTTGATGCATTGGTAGAACACAATCTCGAGCCGGTATTGTACTCATCCAGCCTGTTTCAAAACTTTGCGAATTTTATCCGCCAGGAAGGCATTCCTCAATATCCGGTTCACCTGGAATTGGAAACCGGGATGAACCGATTGGGCTTTGCATTTGCAGAACTTCCTTTTTTAACAGCACAACTGCCAGGATCGCCTTTTAAAGTACAATCGGTTTTCAGTCATTTGGCTGCCAGTGAAGATGCAGCATTTGATGCGTTTACAAGAGAGCAGGTACAGCGCTTTGAACAATTTTCAGAGGCGTTGAAAGAGGTCGTTAAGTATCCATTTTTGAGGCATATTGAAAATACCTCGGGCATATTCCGGCATCCGCAATGGCAGTTTGATATGGTGAGGCTTGGCATTGGTCTCTATGGTTTTGATGCTGCCATGGCGGGATCATCGGTTTTGGAGGAAGTTTCCACCCTGGTTACCACCATCGCTCAAATCAAAGACCTGGAGCCCGGGGAATCAGTAGGATATGGTCGCAGGGGCCGGATTACCAGTCCGACCCGAATAGCCACCATTCGGATTGGTTATGCAGATGGCTATCCGCGATCCCTGGGAAATGGGGTTGGGAAATTATTGTTGAAGGGTCAATTGGTCCCGACAATCGGTTCGGTTTGCATGGATATGACCATGATAGATATTACGGGGTTGGATGCAGTGCGGGAAGGTGATCCGGTTACAGTATTTGGCAAAGGGCTGCCGGTTTCAAAGGTGGCGGAATGGGCGGGTACCATCCCCTATGAGATATTGACGGGTATATCCCAGCGGGTAAAAAGAATTTATTACCAGGAATAAAACAAGTCCAACGGTTATCTTTGTTGTTTTACAAGTTGATTATGGCTAAAGCAAGGAATTTAATACTCTTAATAATACTGATTTTAGTAGCTGATCAGGCGTTGAAGATCTGGGTCAAGACGAATATGCCACTGAGCTATCACTGGGATGCAAGTCACCAGCCGTTGACCCCCTATGACAGGGGTATCAAAATGTTTGGGGAGAACTCGGAATGGGCCCAGTTGTATTTTGTGGAGAATGAAGGCATGGCCTGGGGCTGGAAGTTTGGGGGCGAATTCGGTAAAATTGCGTTAACGCTGTTCCGCATGGTAGCAGTGGTATTTGGGGTCTGGTACATTCGCAGTATATTGAGGAAGCAGCATCATCCGGGCTTTATAGTATGTGTGGGATTGATATTTGCGGGAGCCCTGGGTAACCTGATTGACAGTTTGTTTTATGGGCTGATTTTTGAGGAAAGTACCTACACTTCGGTAGCTAAGATGTTCCCGGAGCAGGGATATGCGGGGTTTCTGCATGGGAAAGTGGTGGATATGTTTTATTTCCCGATCATTCGTACCACGTATCCGGAATGGATGCCCTTTGTAGGCGGAGAAGATTTTGAATTTTTCAGTCCCGTATTTAACATAGCGGATGCTTCCATCTCAGTGGGAGTGATTGCCTTGTTGATTTTCCAGAACAAGTTTCTTCCTAAAGAAGAAAGCGATAAAAAACGACCCATTGAAACCAGCACCCGTGTGAACGACGATGTGCAGGTGTCTTAAATAAAAATGACTATGAAAAAGGGATTGGCCTTATTGGCGCTTGTTATAACAGTTCTGATTTCAGCCTGTACCAAGGAAAAAAGTGTTGAGAAGGCGACTCAGCAAAATCAACTGGATACATGGAGTTTTAGCGTCGGAAGCAAGCAGTACAATGGTACAGTGGATACCAGCTATGTGGAAGACTTCGCTGTATTCCGGTTTATTAATGTGGAAGGATTTACACCTGTCAATAATGCGCAACTGTTTGTAAGTTTCGGTGGAAACAATCTGGAAGTGGGCGAATATGTATTTCCTTTTGCAAATTTTGCCTATGCGGAAAATGGAGAATTTGTTTTCGAGACCAATTCCACTACAACTGATTTTCGGATGGTAATTACTGAGCTGACAACAGAAAGGGCAGTGGGAACATTTTCAGGAACAGTGGTAGAATCAGCAACTGGCAATCCGATTGTGGTTTCCAATGGACGCTTTGCCGCAAGGAGATAGGTGTAAAAAAATAGTCCCTCCCAAAAAGGAGGGACGCTAAACCCTATATTCGAAATTGACAACATTTCCTTTTAACCAAGCCTCTTGGTTTTTCAGTGGATATTGGTCGTCAAATCAATAGTAGGGAACGGACCAAAACAGAACATGAGTATGTTAGTGTACTGACAATCAATTTTGTTAATGCAAAACGGCCACGAGGGCCGTTTTATTGTTTTGGAGAGAGAAGGATTTCGACGAATGGGAGAGCTTACAGCCCTACCATCTTACCCGGAACCACCCACTCATCAAATTCTTCGGGTGTGAGGTAGCCAAGTTTTACGGCCATTTCTTTTAAGGTAGTACCTTCCTTATGGGCTTTCTGTGCGATTTCGGCCGCCTTGTAATACCCGATTTTGGGGTTGAGGGCGGTAACCAGCATGAGAGAGTTATCCACATGTTTTTTAATATTAGCTTCAATTGGTTCAATTCCTGCTGCACATTTGTCGTTGAAACTTACACAACCTTCTCCAATAAGGCGGGCACTGTGCAGGAAATTATATATCATCATCGGCTTGAATACGTTGAGTTCGAAATGACCGGTTGCACCGCCGATATTGATAGCGACATCATTCCCAAGTACCTGCGCAGCAATCATTGTCAGGGCCTCACACTGGGTAGGGTTAACCTTTCCAGGCATGATGGAAGAGCCGGGTTCATTATCCGGGATGAATAATTCGCCAATACCTGATCTCGGACCACTGGAGAGCATGCGGATATCATTGGCAATTTTCATCAGGCTTACTGCAACTGTTTTCAATGCACCATGTGCTTCCACGATGGCATCGTGTGCTGCCAGTGCTTCAAATTTGTTTTCAGCAGTAATAAAGGGCAGTCCTGTTAAGTTAGCAATATGTTTAGCTACGTTTTCACTGTAGTTGGGAGGGGTGTTGATGCCGGTTCCTACTGCAGTACCACCCAGCGCGAGTTCACTCAGGTGCGCCAGGGTGTTTTTAATGGCTTTCAGACCATGATCTAACTGAGATACATAACCGCTGAATTCCTGTCCTACGGTGAGCGGGGTGGCATCCATGAAATGGGTGCGACCGATTTTCACCACCTGCATGAATTGTTTGCTTTTTTCAGCAAGTGTGGTGCGCAGTTTTTCAATGCCGGGAATGGTTACTTCCAGCAGTATTTTATAAGCTGCGATATGCATCGCGGTTGGGAAGGTATCATTGGAAGATTGTGATTTGTTTACGTCGTCATTGGGATGCAGAAACTTTTCTTTATCAGAAAGCTGACCCCCATTGAGAACATGTCCGCGATATGCTACTACTTCGTTTACGTTCATATTGCTCTGGGTGCCGGATCCGGTTTGCCATACTACCAGGGGGAAATAGGTGTCCAGTTTGCCTTCCAGGATTTCATCGCAAACCCGGCCGATCATGTCCGCTTTTTCTTTGGGTAGTATTCCTGCTTCGTAATTGGTGATGGCGGCTGCTTTTTTCAGGTAAGCAAATGCCTGGATGATTTCCTTCGGCATTTTATTGGTATCCTGCGCGATCTTGAAATTTTCGATACTGCGCTGGGTTTGGGCACCATAATAGGCATCCACGGGTACTTTCACTTCACCCATCGTATCTTTTTCAATTCTGTAGTCCATATGGCGATTGTATTTGGTTGGCCGCAAAGTTAACGGCACTGGTTATTTTCCTTTAAAAACCGGTTGTCTTTTTTCGAGAAAGGCGTTGGCTCCTTCCTTTGCATCTGCAGTATCGAAGAGCCTTCCGAATGCATTGATTTCTTCCTGTAAACCATTGTCTGCTCCAATTGCTGCAATATTCGTAAGCCGGATGACTTCACTGATGGCAAGGGGCGCTTTATGGATGATGGTTTGCAGCAGGCTGTTGGCTTTGGGCAGCAGTTCTTCTGCGGGAGTAACATAGTTTACGAGTCCCAGTTGCAGTGCTTCGGGTGCAGTGATCATGGTTCCGGTCATCATGAGTTCCATTGCCTTACCTTTCCCGATGAGCTGGGTGAGTCGCTGGGTACCACCGTATCCGGGAATCAGTCCAAGGTTTACTTCCGGTTGCCCGAACTTCGCCTGCTCGGATGCGAGGCGAAAATGACAGGCCATTGCCAGTTCACAACCTCCACCGAGTGCGAATCCATTTACAGCAGCGATAATGGGTTTGGGGGAGTTTTCGATTTTCGAGAAAACCTGTTCCTGCCCTTTTGCGGCAAGTGCTGCTCCGCCGGCTGCATCCAGTTCGAGGAATTCAGAGATGTCAGCTCCGGCTACAAAACTTTTTGGTCCCGCTCCTGTGAGAATCGCTGCTCTCATTTCGGGATGCCTGGAAAAAGATTCCAGCACGATATGTAATTCTTCTATTACCGTTTTGTTGAGGGCATTCAGTTTATCGGGTCGGTTGATCGTAATCGTGAGTACTCCTTCATGGAGGTGCGTTAAAATAGTTGACAGCTGCATTCGTAGTTGTTTTTCCTCACCGGTCGGGTGCCACCGGTCGGGTGGCACCCGACCGGTGAGGAGCGTTAAAAATTGCGGTGTTGTTTCACCCAGTTGGTAATGTATTGCGCGATATCAGCAGTATGGGTACCGGGCGGGAAGAGTTGTCCCACTCCCATTTCCTGAAGTTGTTGCATATCGTCTTCCGGGATAATGCCCCCGCCGGTGAGCAGTACATCCTGCATCTCGCGCTCCTTCATTAATTCAATGAGTTTGGGAAAAACAGTCATATGCGCACCGCTGAGAATACTTACTCCGATGGCATCCACATCTTCCTGGAGGGCGGCGTTAACAACCATTTCCGGACTCTGGCGCAGTCCGGTATAAATGACTTCCATTCCTGCATCACGCAGAGCAGTGGCAATGACTTTGGCGCCGCGGTCGTGACCATCCAGGCCAACCTTAGCCACCAATACACGTATGGGGCGATTCATGATATTCATATAGCGTGGTAAAGATAGTCAAATCACCCTTCACCCGACCGGTGCCACCCGACCGGTGGCACCGGTCGGGTAAAAGTTGTAGCTTGGGGGAATGAGATACAGGAAATTCGGAAATACCGACCTGCTGGTGAGTGAGGTCGGTTTTGGGGCCTGGGCAATCGGGGGCGATGCCATGGTTGGTAATACGCCCATTGGCTGGGGACCCGCAGATGATAAAAGCTCTCAAAATGCCATTCACCAGGCACTGGACCAGGGGATCAACTTTTTTGATACCGCTGATTTTTATGGTCTGGGACATTCAGAAGAATTGCTGGGTGCTGCAATTGGTAATAAACCGGAAATATTGATTGCGACCAAAGTGGGGCACCGAAACATTCATGACAAAATTGTCCTGGATTACTCAAAAACGTATATCCTGCAGGCTGTTGAGCAGAGTCTCAAACGATTAAAAAGAGACCGGATTGATTATTATCAACTTCATTCAGCCCGCCTCCAGCATTTTGAAACCGAAGCCTGCATTGAAGCCATGGAGGAATTGAAGCAAAGTGGAAAAATTCGTTACTGGGGATTATCACTTAACAGTTTTGAACCGGAACCGGAGGCGAATTTTCTCCTGCAACAACAGAAGGGATCCGGATTTCAACTGGTCTTCAACCTGATCAACCAGATCGCATTACCGGTTATGGAAAAGGCCTCCGAAGCAGGATACGGCATTATAGCCCGCATGCCACTTCAATTTGGATTGCTAACGGGCAAGTTTGAACGTAATCAACAGTTCGGGAAGAATGATCATCGCAGCTTCCGGCTCAATGAATCAGTACTGGATGCATCCTTAACGATCCTGGAAGAAAAAATCTGGCCGCTTTGTGAAAAGTACAAGACCACCAAAACCGGACTGGCCATGAGTTTTATCTTAAGTTATCCCCAGGTAAGCACAGTGATACCCGGCATTCGTACAAAAGAACAAGCGATCGAAAATTCCAGTGGTATTGTTCAGCTGGAGGATTCCGATCGCCAGCAATTACAAAATTTATTCAGTTCAGACTGGCTTCCGTTGGTGGACCAAATGAAAGCACTGGGCTGAGTTATTTGATGGTGTAATCAACCAGGTAAGAGGCAGTTGACGTGTAGGTTTGTCCCAACATACTTAAGGAATAATCCGTCTTTACCAGACCGATTCCTTTTGCACAATAAAATTGATAGGTTCCCATCGGCATCCAGGTTCCCATGAGATTGTATTCCAAATCAACACTCGTATGAATGATGTCTTTGTAAGTTTTGCCTTCCCAGGTTTTGGTGATTCCCTTTGCTGCAATTTTTCCTTTGATCCGTGCCGGAAAACCATTGGCAGTTCCGGCATCTTTTGTCCAGGTATATCCAACACCTTCCTTATCGTTTAAAAAAAGCATATTGATATCAATGCTGGCACCGTTTACAGCACCAGCCTCCAGCAACATATAATAATCATTCTTTACTTTACCATAATAGACAGGCAGGTCATTTATACCTTCTACAACATCATATTGTTTGTAGGAGATGCCCGCAATGGTTTTTGAAACATCAGTTGCTACCAGTATGGTTTTAAAATTACTAACAGCACTGTCCTGATAGGTCCAGGTAGATCCCTTGGTATAGGGCATATATGAACTGCCTGCCGGTACCGGAACCTCAGTACCTGGTTCATTATTTTCTTCCTCGAGTGGATTAATCTCCTTCTGACAGGAAACAAGAACGCCAACTGCCATCAACAATAAAGAACTTTTCAAGAGTCCGGATAGGGTCTTATTTTTTCTCATAGAGCGACAAAATACTTTGACAAATTTGTTTATGCAAGGTTTTCCAATCCTTTTTTAATGCGTTCAATAGTGGATGCTTTACCAATCAGCGCTGCGATATCAAAAACAGCCGGACCAAATTTTCCTCCTACCAGCATCAATCGAAGTGGTAATTGCAATTCACCCACTTTGATCGCACGGGCGGTTGCCATTTCTTTAAAGGCTGTTTCAATGGAAGCAGCCGACCAGTCTTGTAAATCTGCCAGCACGCCCTGCAGATCTGTAAAGAATAAATTCTTGTCCAGGTTCCACTTGGCTTTCACCGGTTCCATATCAGGAGATGCAGGTGCAGCAAAAAAGAAACCTGCCTGTTCTGTAAAATCGGGCAACAGGGTGCATCGTTCCTTCACCAGTTCTATTACTGTTGCGAGATAACTGTCATCTGTAACCGAAAATCCGGCATTTGTCAGGCTATTTTTTACATCCGGCAGCAAACGCGCTGCAGGAGCGGCTTTGATCCATTCGTGGTTGAACCATTTGGCTTTTTCGAAGTCGAATTTGGCGCCGCCTTTATGAACACGGCTCATATCAAAGGCTGCGATTAATTCATCCATGGTGAAGATCTCTTTTCCGCTGCCATCATTCCAGCCCAACATTGCAAGCATATTTACAAATGCTTCCGGCAGGAATCCTCTTTCACGGAAGCCCTGGGTGAATTCATTGCTGCGCGGATCAGTCCAGTTCATGGCAAAAACAGGGAAGCCTAATCGATCTCCATCGCGTTTACTGAGTTTGCCATTGCCATCGGGTTTTAAGATCAATGGGAGATGTGCCCACTGAGGCATCTCATCACTCCAGCCAAGGTATTTCCATAATAAGAGATGAACGGGTGCACTCGGTAACCATTCTTCACCACGAAAGGCATGGGTGATTTTCATCAGGTAATCATCCACCACTACAGCGAGATGGTAAGTTGGCATTCCATCTTTTTTCAACAACACTTTATCATCCACGGTGCCGGTTGAAAAACTCACCTCTCCGCGTATCATATCATTGAATGAAACGGTTTCATGCTCGGGCATCTTGATACGCACCACATAAGGAACACCCTCACTGATCAGGCGCTGCACTTCATCCTCTCCCATACTCAGTGAGTTTCGCATCTTCATACGCAACTGATGATCATACTGGGGCGATGGATTCTCTGCAGTTTTAAACTGCGTCCGCATTTCCTCTAATTCCTCAGGTGTATCAAATGCATAATACGCATACCCATTCGCGATCAGTTGATCTGCATATTGACGATAGCTTGCTTTGCGCTCACTCTGGCGATAAGGTGCATAGGGCCCGCCTGCAACCGGACTCTCATCCGGCTCCATACCACACCAGCGAAGCGTTTCCATAATATAGTCTTCTGCGCCTTCGACAAAACGCGTACTGTCGGTGTCTTCGATTCGCAGAATGAAATCGCCCCCATGATGGCGGGCAAACAGATAATTGAATAATACTGTGCGCACTCCACCGAGGTGTAAACCTCCTGTGGGACTCGGTGCAAAACGTACTCTAACTTTTCTGGCCATAGGCCGCAAAGATAAGCCCGGTGGATTGTTTATTTTTGATGAATGTTTTACTGGGCAAAAGGAAATAAACTGTTGCAAACCCTTTATCCGAACTGGATATGGTCGGTGCGTACCAAAGAGAAAAAAATCTATTTGAGTTTTGATGATGGTCCGCATCCGGAAATTACTCCCTGGGTATTGGATCAGTTAAAAATCTGGAATGCCAAAGCAACATTTTTCTGCATTGGAAAAAATGTTGCGGCCTATCCTGATATCTATCAGCGGATACTCATGGAAGGGCATCGTACCGGACATCATACCATGAATCATTTAAATGGATGGAAGACTAACACTGCTGATTATTTCAATAACATATTGGAAGCAGAAAAATATATTGATAGTAAACTGTTTCGTCCGCCTTATGGAAAGCTCACCCGTTTCCAGGGAAAAGCACTTAGAGAAGCAGGTTATAAAATCATCATGTGGAGTTTACTGAGTGCTGATTTTGATACCCGATTAAACCCATCGGATTGCTGGGAATTGGTAGAGAAAAATTACCGTCCTGGAAGCATCCTGGTATTCCACGATAGTGAAAAAGCATGGCCCCGGTTAAAGGTTGTTTTGCCAAAATTATTGGAGCAGGCAAGTAGGGTAGGTTACACATTTGAGACACTTGCAATGGGTATTCCGGTAAAATACAGGGAGCAATAAATAGGGTAAAAAAATATCTGTGAAATCGGGGTACCCTCTAAAAAAGAGTTGGGCCTGGGTAGAAACCCTGGCCCGTTTTTAATCCGTACCCTATGAAAACTGATTTAAAGGTAAATTAAATTTTTAATTACTTCAAAGTAATTTCTCGGGAAACCCCATTTACCGTGATTGAGGCGGTATTGTCACATTCGCCGTTTCCGAAGTCGAGGCTGGCTTTCCGGCCGTTTACCCGGTGGATTTCCTGGGTTCCGGCACTGATCCAGCGACAGCTGAAAGCCTTTTCCAGGGGTTTGGTGGTGGTGCTGGTCCAGGTACCGGTCTTGTCGCCAATGCTTACTGTACCAGAACCATTGCTGGTAATCGCAAAAACATCATCGGTAGGAACATAGGGGGTACCAGAGCCTGAAATCATGGTGAAGGTCCGAACGCGGTTCCAGTTGATCTGGTTGCCATTTTCGCGGCTAAGCCTGCCGTCGATCACCCTGGTTTCAAAAGCCCACTGGTTGGCGGTGCTCTTGTTTTCCAGGGTATGGGTACCTTCAACTTTCACTCCATTTACATAATAATTGGTAAATGTGGTGGTGGCTTTGCTGCCCGGTAGGATCATGTGTCCGGTATAAACCGTGCTGAACTTGCCTTTGCGGGTGCGACCGTCACGGCCGAGGCAGCCTTGCGTGCCAAAATCAACCGTAACAGTGATGGGGAAGCCATCGCCGGTTTTGGTGAGCGTCAGGGTGAAACAGGTGCTTTGAAGCGGACCGGGTTGATCGCTGTTGGCGGATTGGAATACTCCTGTACCTCCAATTGCAACGGACTGGTCGGCGCCCATTACATTATTAAATACATCATCGTACATCAATTCTGCTTCGGCTTCCGCTTCTACGGTAGCCTGGGTCAGTTCTGGATCTCGGTCAACCTGTGCTTCCTCCTTGTTTTTGGAACAGCTTGAAAAGCCGATAACCAGGGCAGCAGTGGCCATCAGGAAGAGTGATTTTCTTGGGTGGTTCATTTTCATAAAAGGTGATTTGTGGTTTCTAAATCTTTACAGTTTAGAAAGGGTTGCATGTAAAACGTTTAAAAAGGAATAAAATTTTCTGGAAATTTGCCGGATGACCTTAATTGATACCCATTGTCATTTATATGTAGAGGAGTTTCAGAGCGATGTAAAGCAGGTGGTAGAAACTGCGCAATCCGCTGGCGTTCAACGCATTTACCTGCCGGCGATTGACCATACGGAACACGAAGCCCTGTTGAAACTGGAGGCCGCTTATCCTGGTTATTGTATCGCGATGATGGGGCTGCATCCCTGTTATGTGAAGGAGAATTACGAAGAGGAATTACGAAAAGTGGAGGATTGGCTGGCTAAAAGACCTTTTGCGGCGGTAGGAGAGATCGGTCTGGATTTTTATTGGGATCGCAATTATGATGTGCAGCAGTACGAGGCATTTCGCCGGCAGCTTGAACTGGCGAAACACTATAAGATACCGGTATCCATACACTCGAGGAATTCCACACTGGAATGTATCAAGGAAGTGAAAGCCTTACAGGATGGGGGACTTAGCGGGGTCTTTCACTGTTTCGGAGGAAGTTATGAGTTGGCAAAAGAAGTAGTGAAGCTTGGGTTTTATCTCGGGATCGGTGGGGTGCTGACCTATAAGAAAAGTGGCTTACCTGAAGTGTTGAAACAGATACCGCTAGAGCATATTGTGTTGGAGACCGATGCGCCTTATTTATCACCGGTACCGTACAGGGGTAAACGAAATCAGCCCTCCTATCTGTTACCTATAGCCGAAAAGCTGGCGGAAGTGTATGAGAAGTCTGTAGAAGAAATTGGGGCGATCACTACCGCGAATGCGAACCGGCTCTTTCAATACCAGCCTTAACAGCCCGAACGAACATATGAGAAAAAACAGAAACACCCCCCGGATACTCATCATCTATACCGGGGGTACCGTTGGTATGGTGATGGATCCACTGACTGGTGCCTTGAAGCCGATTGGGTTCAAAGAGATCCGGGATAATATTCCGGAGATTGTGAAGTTGGGTTATGAAGTGGAAGTACATGCCTTTAATCCGCCGATGGATTCTTCCAATATGACGCCGGAAGTTTGGGTGGAGCTGGCTTTGATCATTGAGAAAAACTATGCGGCATTTGATGGTTTTGTAATCCTGCATGGTTCTGATACGATGGCCTTCACCGCCTCGGCCCTTAGTTTTTTACTGGAGCATTTATCCAAGCCGGTGGTGCTGACCGGATCGCAGCTGCCGATAGGGGAGATCCGGACAGATGCAAAGGAGAATATTATTACCGCTTTGGAAATTGCTGCAGCGCGGAAGGGCAGCAGGTCAGTTGTACCGGAGGTATGTATCTATTTTGATTACAGTCTGTTTCGGGGAAACCGCGCCAAGAAGTACAATGCGGAGCGATTTGAAGCATTTTATTCGATGAATTATCCGGCATTGGCGGAAGCGGGGATCAATATCAAGTATAAAAAGGAGTTTTTGCTGAAGCATCCCGAGCAACCGTTGAAGGTGCATAAGAAACTGGACCCGGCGGTAGCGGTATTGAAGATCTTTCCGGGAATTACCGAGGCAACGGTGGAGGCGGTGTTGCAGACACCGGGGGCAAAGGCGGTGATCCTGGAGACCTTTGGCAGTGGCAATGCAACCACGGCGCCCTGGTTCCTGGCAGCGGTAAAGCGGGCAATAGACAGGGGCCTGACCATCATTGATATCACCCAATGTGATGGCGGATCGGTGGAGCTGGGCATGTATGAAACAAGCCGGGCGCTGAAAGAGATGGGGGTGGTATCTGGTTATGATATGACCTTTGAAGCCACCCTGGCCAAGCTGATGTTTCTGTTGGCGCAAAAGCCCTCCCGGCGCCGGCTGCATGAATTATTGGAAACTTCCTTACGGGGGGAATTGACGAATCCCTGAGAAACCCTATATTTGCGTCCCGATTTTACCGGTCGGGTGGCACCGGTCGGGATAAAGTTTTTGGAGAGATGTCCGAGTGGTTGAAGGAGCACGCCTGGAAAGTGTGTATACCTCTAAAGGGTATCGCGGGTTCGAATCCCGCTCTCTCCGCATCTAAAAAGTAAAAGCGCAGTACCAGCAAGGGTTTGCGCTTTTTTTATTGGTAATTGTAGCAAAAGTGTAGCAAATTATGTGTGGATATTCCACCTAACCTGACCACTTTATTCCGCAGCAAATTGACCACTAAAAGTTACTATCATTTTAGTGTTTAAAAAGTTACTCGATTTATCTCTCAAAAATGCCAATGATTTATTGTTTATTTATTAGGTTATATCAGTGGTTAAGTTAGTTCTTTTTTTTCGCAGTGATTCTCCTTTGAGTTCCAATCGATGCGCATCATGTATGATTCGATCCAGGATAGCATCTGCGATGGTCTGTTCCCCTATTACCTCGTACCATTTATTTACCGGAACCTGAGCCGTAAACAGTGTTGAGTGTTTTCCATGGCGATCTTCAATAATGTCCATCAATATGGCCCGGTTCTGGGCATCAAGGGGCTGCATTCCGAAGTCATCCAAAATAAGCAGGTCCTGCTTTTCTATTTTTGCTATCTCTTTTAAATAGGTGCCGTCTGCTTTGCCCATTTTTAACCGGGAGAATAACTTGGTGCAATGCTCATATTGAACTTTATAGCCCAGAGAACAGGCCTGGTGACCTAGAGCTGATGCGATAAAACTTTTTCCTATTCCGGTACTACCGGTTATAAGCAGGTTTTCCTTTTTCTTAATAAAATCGCAATCAGCAAGTCGTAGTAATTGGTTTTTGTGAAGCGCCCGTTCATTGGTGAAGCTGATTTGTTCAATTGATGCCTTGTAGCGGAACCGCGCTCGCAGCACACTCCGGTCCAGCTTTCGATTGTAACGGTCGTCCCATTCTGAACTCACCAATAGACCAACCAGTTCATCTGGGGTATGGTGGACGGATGTGTCCGTTTCAAGATTAGTCTGGAAGGCACGTAGCATACCAAACAGTTTCATGGTTCTCATTTTTTCGATCGTTTGCTCATTCAATGGTGTTGTTTTTATTGATAATAATGATTGCCCCGGATGTTGTCTTGGCTGGGCATAGGGATAGATTGGGCGTCATCAGGATCCGTAAGATCCAGGCCCTTTTGTAAAATATCCTCAATCGCCCGGTAGGAGTAAAGACCATATGCATGGCCCCGTTGGCAGGCACGGATCAATCGGTCGTGGCCAATGCGCTTGGCAAAAGAAAGGATGCCATTACAAATTTTATACGCTTGTAAAGGATGGCGCTTTTTCAATAATACCTGGCTAATGTATTGCTCCACTTCAGGTGCAATAGCTCGAGCCAGGCTTAAAAAATAATCCGGATTCCAGGCGACCTGTACCTGATGCTGGCTGGCCATATGGCTGGCTTCGGTACTGTAATTGTGCGCGCTGCGAACCCGACGGTGCGTGGCTATACGTTCGTATTTGTAAAAAATTTCTACCTAAGATGCGCTGAAGAGGATGCGAACTTTCTTACTGATATAACCATAAGGCACGCTATAGTAATGTTTGTCGACGCTCAGGCAAACATGGCCATTTTTCATAACCGTGGCATGCAGAGATCGACGTAGCTCGTAGGGCTTTGCCGGCAGCGGCTGCAGGGCCATTTTTTCAAGTTCATCGAACTGCTCCCGGCGACTGTAGGAACGACCCTTAAAAGGAGTCGTATTGTGAAGCTCCAACAAGCTCAGCACCTGCTTATTCAATGCTTCCAGGGGCATAGCCGGACTTTCGGAGAGCGCTACAAAAATGCGGTTGTACATGATTTTTACAGCCCCTTCCACCAGCGACTTGTCTTTTGGCTTGTAGGCACGAGCAGGAAGTGCTGTCATCCCGTAGTGATCAGCAAAGGCTTCAAAGTTTTCATTTAAAGTAGGTTCATACCGACTGCTCTTGACAACCGCCGATTTTAGATTATCCGGAACAATGGCATTGGGGCTGCCACCAAAATACTGAAGGGCATGTTCACAGCAGCCGATAAAGTCCTCAACCCGTTGCGACAAGACAGCTTCCATATAGGTCAGCTGGCTGGCTCCCAGTATGGCAACAAAAACCTCTGCCTGCTTCAACTCGCCGGTCGCTTCATCGAGAACAGGGAGTTTTTCGCCGGTAAAGTCAACATACATTTTGTCACCTGCAGTGTGCTCTATATGCATGCTTGGCTGTACCCGGCGCTTCCATAAATGATAATGACGGTAGAAGGCAGTGTGTCCAAAGCCTGCAGGATGCTCCCGACGGTAAAGTTCCCATAACAGCAGTAATGTCATGCCTCGCTGCCGTAAGCGTTTGTCATGTTCCTTATAAAATGCGAGCAGCAAGTGGAGCCGATTATCCGGAACGGTCTCGGGCTCTTTGCAAAAAAGGTCGTCTAAATCTTTATCCGACAGCCGATTCAGCTCGTCCCATGTAGTGGATAGCGCCTCGACTACCGACAGGTATTTTTTTACCGTATTGCGGGCTACACCAGTGAGCTTCGTAACCTGCAGTTTATTGTGACCTTGAAACCAAAGTTTAAGTACTTGACGAAGTTTACTCATCTTAATCGGATTATTTGGCATTGTAACTGGTATGAACAGCGAGAATAAGCCATTCAGCCAGCATCCTAATAAAACCGATGAACCCTCTTAAATCAACTAAACGAAGTGGTCAATTTGCTCCGGAATAAGGTGGTCAATTTACCCCGGAAAAAAGTGGTCAGTTTGAAGTGGAAGGAAGTGATCAGATTGCGCGGAATTTCCAGTGATGGCAGCATAATTAAAATGCTTGTTTCCGGTGCGTGCCTCTTCAGCATTGATGTAAGCGGTGAGGTTTTCGGAAATAAAGCGGTAAAACAGCATGCCGAGAACATAAGATTTAAAATCCCATCCATCCACACTGCCACGGAGGTCATTGGCTATTTGCCAGATTGTACGGTGTAGTTCTTCCCTTTCTCTTTCTTTCGCCATTGGTTTTGGTATTGATCGATTGCTTTATAAAAGCCTGAAATTTAAGAATTTTATGTTTTAAACCTTTAAAAGAGGTAGGGTTTTGTATTATTCGTATATGAGATATAGAATATTGCCCTAATCTTCTTTTCCATAATTAAAGATTTGTATTTTTCATTTGTATGGACTATAAGCACCCTTTTGTACTCTACCTGAATGTTTCTGTTTGCATAATTTTGCTTTTTTTAGCGCTTCCTTCATTGCTGAACAGTAGAGAAGTATTAAAGGTCAGGCTTGCTTTTTCGCTCATCTTTTTCACGGTGATTACAAATTGTACTACCAATGTTCTTATTCTCCTTTTGGAAAACTACCGAATGGTTCCTTTAGTGTTTATGGCCTTTTTTATTCCGTTATTATTTGGACCCGCTGTCTATTATTATGTAAAAAAATTGTTGGGCGGTGCAGTTGGTAAGGGAATTTATCTGACTCTTGTTCCTGGTATTGTGTCCTTTGGTTATGGTATTTTCCTGGCTTTGGCCGACAATGAATTGAAGCAACATGAGTTGAGACATATAATTGACGGAGAGCACACTTTTTTTAATCTCACCAATCTTCTTACACTTATTTTCATTATAATTTATTGCGTGAAGGCTTGGGTCTTTTTAAAGCGCTTGCTCCTGGATGAAAAGGACAAACTTTACCTGCAGAACAAACTTAAAAAAGCCTGGGCAAAGGAATTTATAATTTACATTTTCGTGCCTGTATTTACCTTTTCCATTATCCATGCATTGGTGGTTGCCCATTCAATTGGCGTATCTACAATGGATATGGATCTCATCTGGATGCCTGTTTTTATGCTGATAGTTTACCTGCTGATTGCCATTCGGAGCCTGATGATGTACAAAGAATTTGAGCATCAGTTTGTATTAACAAGAATAGAAAGTGAAAAACAAATACAAGACCAGAAGTTGGCAATTGCAAGAGACCTGCACGATAGCCTTGGCGCCCATCTAACCTTTATTGCCTCGGTATCGGATGGACTGAAAAAGAACAGTGAAAACCTGGATGATCATGTTAGAGCAAAGGTCAGTTCGCTTTCAGACTTTACGGAAAACTCTATTACAGAACTAAAAAATACTTTGTGGATATTAAACAGTAATGAAATAACACTGGAAGACCTGAAGAACAAAATCCTGAATTTTACTAAAGCTGCAGGTGAGGCGAAAGAAGAGGTGCAGTTTCATTTTCGATTCCAAATAAATGAGAATAGGACCATCGATTCAAAATGGGCCGTCAATGTGTTCAGGATGGTGCAGGAACTGGTTAATAACGCTATGAAGTATGCGCAGGCAAGGGATGTATGGATAGAGATGGAACAATCCGGCAAAATGCTGAACCTGAAAATTTGGGATAATGGAATTGGTTTTGATATGACTTCAACCCGGGCAAATACGTTTGGGCTTTCAAATCTTAGGAAAAGAGTACAGGACATGGATGGAAAGCTCCAAATAGATTCCGCCGAAGGAAGGGGAACAAGCTGTTTAATTGAACTGATATTACAATGATTACCATTGCACTTGTTGAAGTGTAAAATCCGGTCAAACTGACCCCCTGTTTTCGCTGGAAGCTGACCCCTTTTGTTCAGCGCAAACTGACCCCCTGTTTTCAGTGCAAACTGACCCCCTGATTATGAAGGCTTAAGGTTGGTTATGATTAGCCTAGTTTT
>JAEUVF010000018.1 GCA_016787265.1 Flavipsychrobacter sp.
CTAAATCAGCAACCACCATTTTTTTTAACTCAACGGGTTGTGAACAGGCAGTTCTGCCAGATTTATTCAGTTTAAAGCGCATTGACGAAGTTGCCATACAAATCTACGTTTTAAACTGTATAGCTATTTCAGGTGCAGACAACTGACTGGTTAGAGAAAAGTGGTCAAATGGACGGAGAAGAGGGGGTGAATGGATGAAGAAGTGAAAGGTGAAAGGTGAAAAGTGAAACGTGAAAGTTTGTGAAAAGATGAAGGTGAAAGAGGGAAGCTCCCATTCACCTTTTCCCTTTGACCATTTTTCACCTTTCATTTTTCGCCTTTCACATTTATCAAATAGAAATTTTTCTCAAAAAAATTTCTATTTGATAAATTTCTTAGTATTTTCGTGCTAAATCTGTTAGCATGTCATTTGCCGGAAAAAATCTAAAGCATTTACGTAAGCTGCGGGGATGGACGCAGGAGGATTTTGCTGCCAAATTGAAGATCAAGCGTTCTTTACTGGGTGCATATGAGGAAGAGCGGGCGGAACCCCGACTCGAAGTGCTGGAAATGGTCAGTGAACTTTTTAAAGTGAGCCTGGATGAGCTCTTTCTGAAAGATTTGTCTGAAACCAAGGGCAGTTATATTGCAAAACGCCGCGCACAGAAACTGGCTGCTGAGCCTACTATCATACAGTATGTGCCCATGAAAGCAGCAGCCGGTTATTTGAATGGTTATGCAGATCCGGAGTTCATTGATGAGCTGAATACCTTCACCCTGCCCATGCTGGCTCCCGGTTCTTACCGCGCCTTTGAAATCGTAGGTGATTCCATGTTACCAACTCCAAGTGGTTCTATTATTGTGGGTGAAAAGGTGGACGATACCGAAAATCTCAAATCCAGCAATACCTATATCGTGGTTTCCCGCCAGGATGGTATCGTTTACAAACGCATTATGAAAAATGGGCGTTCTAAACAGAAACTTACCCTGGTTAGCGATAACCCGGTCTATCAGCCATACCAGATCGATGCCAATGATGTACTGGAAATCTGGCAGGCACAAATGGTGATTACCCGGGCCAACCACCAACAGCGCTGGGATGTGGACCAACTTGCTTCGATTGTATCCAATTTGCATGACCAGGTTAATTCCCTGAAGAAAAAAATGAATTAGCAGGCTTACCCCTGAGATAAATAGGTTGTTTTTAGTACTATGGGTTAGTAAGGCCCCGTTTTTACGGGGCTTTTTTTATGCCCTTTAATAAACACTAAAGGCTTCTTTGAACGTATTGCAATGTGCTTCCACGATATCCCGGATATCCGGAGAATAACCTCCGCCCATAGAAACCGCGCAGGGGATTCCGGCTTTTTTTAGTGTGCTGAATACCAGGTGATCTCTTTCCCGGCAACCTGCTTTGGTTACTTTCAACTTTCCAAACTTGTCGCTTTCCAGGATATCCACTCCTGATATAAAAAAGGCAAAATCTGGTTGTACTTTTTCCAGCAATACAGGCAGGTGTTGTGCCAGTAGCGCCAGGTATTGATCGGTCCCTGTTCCATCTTCAAGCGGAACATCCAGGTCCGATTGCTCTTTATGAAAGGGGTAATTATGCCTGCCATGCATACTGAACGTGAATACCTTCGGGTTATATTCAAAAAGTTTGGCAGTTCCATTGCCCTGGTGCACATCGAGGTCAATAACAATTGCCTGCCGGATACTACCTTCATCCAGCAACACGTTGGCTGCTACAGCCACATCGTTCAACAGGCAAAAACCTTCGCCTCTGTCGGCAAATGCATGATGGGTTCCGCCTGCTACATTCAGCGCTACTCCATGTTGGAGAGCATGCCTGGCACAATCAATCGTGCCCTGGGTGATGATGAATTCCCGTTTGGTCAGAGCTTCTGATTGAGGAAACCCGATATGACGCTGCTCTTTGGCAGAGAGTGTTTGATCAAGGAGCTTCTGCACATATTCGGAATCATGGGTTTTCAATACCAATTCCAGAGGGCAGCTGACCGGAGACACCAGTGCTTCTTCTGTAATTATTCCTTCATAGAGTAACTGCTCAGGAATCAGTTCATATTTCAACATGGGAAACCGGTGCCCGGGAGGCAAGGTGTGTGCATAGATCGGATCAAATGCTATAAATCGTTCGCTGCGCTTCATTGTATGGAGATGATTTCCTGTCCGGCTATGGCAAATACCGCGGCACCAGCTTCCGGTGATACCAACGCCAACCCGGAAAATCCACTGAATGCCGGCAGGATCGCTTTTGCTTTACCAAAATAAAAACAGGGGAGGCGAAGCGATTGTTTACCCGAACCGCTTAGCAGTACCCCCGGATGCAGGTGACCTGAAAAGATATAGGTGTCGTTGTCTTGCTCCTCCGGCAATTCATCCGGGTCATGAATAAAACTAAAAGGGCCCCTGGTATAAATGCCAAGCTGCACCTGGATGGCATGTTCTTCATACCAGGCAGGTTGCAGGATATCGTGGTTGCCCCTTACCAGTGTGATGGCCAAGTCAGCATGATCCTTTCTCCAGCGCGCAAACCAGTCCGATTCCAGGTTATAACTGCTGTGAAAGAAATCACCTACAATTATGAGTTCTTTCGGTTTATAATACTGAACCAGGTGAAAGAGGCGCTGCAGGTCCTGTTTGAATACTTCCTGAGGCACTCCAATGCCGGACTTTCTGAAATGGCCGGTTTTCCCAAAATGCAGGTCAGAAAGAATAAGAGCGGATTGATCTTCCCAGTAAATCGCTTTCAGGGGGGTGAGCCAGAGCTGCTGACCGAAAAGGGTAAAAGAATGCGGCGCTTTCATCGGAGGACAAAGCTAAATGCTTTATTTTTAAGAATTCCTAAATCAAATCACCTCAATATGAACGTCCTTAATCCATTTGAAGAAGAGAAAAAAAAGTTGCCAACCATGCTGAATGTGCTGACCATTCTGACTTTTATAGGATCGGCGTTTCAGCTGTTCTCCATTCCGCTTTCCAAGTTTGGAATGAACTTCGCCAAGAAAGCGCTGGAGAACCCCGATGCCCTGGAAAGAATGAGTGAAAAAGAAGTGTCGGATCTGGAGAAAAGCGTACGTGTATTTGATTTAATGGAAGCCAATTCAACTGCACTCTGGATCGTAACCATCCTGGCGGCAGTACTTTGTATCTACGGTGCTATCCAGATGAGAAAACTGAAAAAGGATGGATTTTTTATTTATGCTGTAGGTGAAATTCTTCCGGTTATTGGATTTACTATAATTCTTGGTTTCTCCAATGTATTCGTTGGAACCAGCAGTTATGTTTCCAATCTGGGGCTTCCGCTTTTATTTATTATTTTATATGCAACCCAGCTAAAACATTTGAAATAATTATTTCAGCAATTGCAATTGCATTTTACGCACCCGGTCTTCCAGACTTTCGGAGGATAACTGCTCCCGCTGGCTATCCACTTTTATGGGGAAACAGAAAGGTGTCAGTTTTTCCGGAAAACGTAAAATGATCCGGCTCTGCTGAATGCGTTCGAGCATATTTCGTAACCGGGTTTCTTCCATTTGCTGATCAAATACTTCCTGGTAGGCCTGCCGCATTAAGAGATTATCCGGCTCGTATTCCTGGAATACTTTAAATAGGAGCGAGGCACTTGCCTGTAAGTGTCTCGCTTTTTTATGTTCACCCGGATATCCCTGGAACAATAAGCCACCGATCACCGCGATATCCCTGAATTTTCGTTTAGCCATCTCCGTGCTATTCACACTCCGCTGGATATCTGCAAACAGGTTTTCTGTACGGAAGAGTTCATACACATTGGTATCATCCACCGGGATTGGTTGATCACTCAATAATTCAAATCCATAATCATTCATTGCAAAGGAAAAGCTGATGGGCTGAATTTTACTGATGCGGTAAGCCAGGATGGCTGCCATTGCTTCATGTACAAGCCTGCCTTCAAAGGGATACACATATAAATGAAATCCATCTTTCGTTTCAATCTGTTCAATCAGTAATTCATTCTCCTCCGGTACCTGGCTGAGTTGATTCTGCAATTCAAACAAAGGAGCCAGCGCATAGAGTTCAATTTTTTCCGGTCCCGCTTTTCCAGCTTCGTTTAAGGTATGCCGTAAGAGCTGTCCCAGGTTGGCAGACAAGGGCATCCGTCCACCCATCCAGCTTGGCACTATTGATTTTTTACTGGTTGATTTTCGCACCAGCACTGTCATGTCCTTGATCATCACCAGTTCCAGGTTTCTTCCCGCCAGCGTAAACACTTCTCCCGGTTCCAGTCTTGAGATAAACCATTCTTCAATCACACCGATATATCCACCTGATACGAATTTCACTTTCAGCATGGCATCACTTACAATAGTTCCAATATGCATGCGGTGCCGCATTGCAACCCGTCTGCTTGTAATGCGATACAATCCATCTATCAGTTCAACTTTTTTGTATTCATCGTACTGCTGTAGTGCCTGTCCGCCATGTACCAGGAATTGTACTACCTGTTGCCATTCCGCTTTCGTCATCTCCCTGAAACAGAAAGTGGATTTTACTTCACGGAATGCCTGATCTGAAGTAAATCCTTCCGATATAGCCAGTGTGCTGAGGTATTGAATCAGTACATCATAACATAACAGGAAGGGCTCCCTGGATTCAATCATTTCCTTCTCCATAGCCTCTTTTAATGCGGCTGCTTCCACCAGTTCAAGGGAGTGGGTAGGAAGAAAATAAATTCTGCTTACCGCACCTGGCTGGTGACCACTTCTCCCCGCACGCTGTAAAAAGCGCGCTACTCCTTTCGGTGAGCCAACCTGTATAACAGTCTCGACTGGCCGAAAATCGACTCCCAAATCCAGACTCGCGGTACATACCACACATTTTAATGTACCTGCATGTAAAGCGTCTTCCACCCAGAGACGCAAATCCTGCTCAATACTTCCATGGTGTAAGGCAATGGCGCCTGCTAATTGTGGTGCCACATCCAGAATAGTCTGGTACCAGCGCTCACTCATCCCCCTGGTATTTATAAAGAGCAGGGTAGTGGTGCTCGCTTCAATGATGGGAATTATTTTTTCTACCAGCTTCAATCCAAGATGCCCGGCCCAGGGATATTTTTCAATTTCATCGGGCAGGATGGAAATAAGTTCTGTTTTCTTTGGTAAACGGGCCCTGACGATCGTACCTGGTTGTTCCAATGGCGATAATAATACCTCCATCGCCTGTTCCAGGTTGCCGATGGTGGCAGAAATGCCCACAATAGAAAAACTCAGTTCAGGTCGTTGTTCTTTTCTAAGTGCTGCTATTCTACACATGGCCAGTTCAACCAATACACCCCGCTTGCTTCCAATCAGTTCATGCCATTCATCCACAGCCACCAGCCGGAGTGATTTTAAAAAATCCGGATACCCTTTCTGCGCCAATACCAGGTGCAGGCTCTCGGGTGTTATGATCAGAATTTCCGGCGATTGTCTTTTTTGTTTCTGTCGTTCACTGGTTGGAGTATCACCATTTCGTATACCCACGGTCCAGGGTATACCTAAGGCCTGCAAGGCTTCTTCCATAGCACGCCCGATATCTTTTGCCAGTGCTCTTAATGGAGAGATCCATAAGAGTTGCAGGGCATGTGGTCGTTTGCTTCGGTAGGTTTCCGGATGTTCATTGATGTATTGAATCAGGGCGCCTAAAAAAACAGAAAATGTTTTTCCATATCCGGTTGGTGCATTGACCAGTCCGGAGGAACCAGACAAAATCAACTGCCAGGCTTCTTCCTGGTAGTCGAACGGGGTTCTCTTGTTTTCGGCTAACCATTCCCGAATAACCTGGTATCCTATCGTTTGCCGGAGCTTCAATAATCAGATGGTTTTGAGGTATTCCAGCACCGCCCTGCGTTCTGTATCTGTGAGTTTGTCGCCAAAAGTATGACCATAGTTACCATAGCCTTTCAGTGTGGTATTATAGACCTGGCTGCCGCCGGGTTTATCTACCACTTTGTATTCCCAACTCATGGTTTCGATGTCATAACGGGGCTTCTCAAAATTGCGTTGCCAGTAGGTGGGCCGGAGTTTGCTGTTCAGCACGGCTTCCAGTGTAGGTACTGAACCATTGTGCAAATAAGGGGCTGTGCTCCAGATACCATCCAGTGGTGGTGCTATATATCCATTGAAGGGCACCAGGCTTGCCGGATGATCTCCCTGCGCAAACCAGCTTTTATTGAACCAGTTTACAAACTGCGGATTCTGATAATTACTCTGGTATAAGGCCGAGTCTGTTTTAATAATTGATGCCGGTATCAGCAAATTAGGATACTCTTCCTCTTCACCATATTTCCCATGGCATTTGGAACAGTTATCAATAAAAAGTATGCGTCCTTTTTCAGCCAATGCCTTATCCACTTTTCCAGGATATACAGGTGGACGCAGGCTGTTGATGTAAGCGAGTACATCACTGATTTGGCGATCCACTTCTGCTGCTTCAGAAGAATCGGTAACGGTTAGCAGGTTGGAGGCCATCAGAAATCTTCCAAAATCACCCCGACCGAATCCATTATAGAACATGGCATTCTTTTTCCGAAGCAACCACCAGGCTGGCACATCACTGGGAATTACTTCTTTCGGAATATCCATATAAGCTGAGTCGGACCATTTCAATGTAATGGGGTCGCGATGCGCTACCAAAACCGCAGCCAGCCGGTCGGCAGCATTTACACCCCGTACGGCAGTGGTCAAATAGGGGCCGATGGTACCTGCCACCTGCAGGAAATGTTTGCTTGCTTCGTATTTCGCGGGTGCATTGGCTTTCATCATGGTGCCCATCATCCTGATGGCAGCAGGATTCAATTGCTGGCCCATGGAGAAATCAATCAATGTATTGCCCATGCCTACAATCAATGAATCATTGAATACCTGCGCATGGCATTGCATACAGTTGGGAGCCACCAGATTTTCTCCATTCCCTGCTTTCACCACCGTATAATCATGTGGAACGGATGCATTCAATCCGGATCTGTTCAGATAATTTTTTTGTTCTTTCCCTTTTCCCATCAGGAAAAAATCATAGGGAATTCCTCCCTTTACATAATCTCCGGTGGTCAGGTACTCAAATCCATGTGCAGCATCCCCGATTCTTTGTTTGGATGGTGGAATGGGAACCGGTTTATCGGGATTCAGGGCGGTGGTATGACTGGTTAACAGCACCACGCCACTGCCTGCTAGCAGCACCAATAAAAAAAAGATTCGGGTAAGCATAAAAGGGCTATTGTTCCTTAATCTAACAAATTTCAGGCACCCAAGGTTTTAATCCGCTTTTTCATTGCCAAATTGTTGCAATAATTGGTGCAGGTCGTCCAGCGTATTGATTTCATTTACGGTTTTATCTTTTCTCCAGCGCAGTATCCTGGGGAAACGAAGAGCCACTCCACTTTTATGTCGGGAGGAAGCTGCAATTCCTTCAAAAGCGATTTCAAATACCAGCTCGGCCGGCACGGTTCGAACCGGACCAAACTTCTCCAGCGCAGTACGCTTCACAAATGCATCCACTTCCAGCAATTCCTTATCCGTGAGGCCTGAATAAGCTTTGGTAAAAGCCAGCAGTTTATCGTCCTTTCGAACTGCAAAAGTGTAATCCGTATAGAGATTGCTTCTGCGCCCATGGCCTTTTTGCGCATAAATCAGTACAGCATCAATGGTCATGGGATCCGTTTTCCATTTCCACCAGTCGCCCCGCTTCCTGCCTACCTGGTATACCGAGTCCTTTTTCTTCAGCATGATGCCTTCAGCTACAAACTCCCTGGATCGGCTCCTGAGTTCCGCCAGCTCTTCCCAAGTATCAAAGATCACCATAGGAGAGAGCAATAGCTTTGGGTGCTGCACCTGTGCTACCAGCGCTTCTAATTTGGCTCTTCTTTGTTCCAGGGGCTGATCCCGCCAGTCAGTTCCTTCCCATTCTAATAAATCGTATGCGAAAAAATGGATGGGTGCAGCCTCCAATTGTTTTTTGGTAATATTCTTTCGGCCAATCCGGGTTTGTAACAATGCAAAGGGCATGGGTTTGCCTTCCATTACCGGAAGGATTTCACCATCCAGCACCAGGCCATCTGGTAAGGACTGCAATAAACCCTGGTACTCCGGAAACTTCTCTGTTATCAATTCCTCCCCCCGGCTCCAGACAAAGAGTTCGCCATTTCGTTTGATTAATTGTCCGCGTATGCCATCCCATTTCCACTCTGCCTGCCATTCGGCCGGATCTCCGAGTTCAGCTAATGCTCCTTCTACCGGATAACACAAATAAAAGGGATAGGGCTTGGAGAAATCCGTAGCCGCAAAACTGCTGTCCAGCAATTGCTGCAAACTGGTTTGCCGCGGATCCCATTGACCACTGATCAGGTAGGCCACCTGGCTATGTTCCAGCTTCGCCAGTTTGGCCAGGGCCTGCACCAGTAATTGTTGTGATACCCCGATTCTGAATCCCCCGGTAATGAGCTTGTTGAATACAAATCGTTCTTCGCGATTGAGTTCATCCCATGCTTGCAACACAAATGATTTCTTTGCTTCTACTTCCTGATTGCTGAGTGATTGCAATGCTTCCAGATAGGTTTGAAGCGAATGACTTGATTCCTGAGTTGGGGGCGGCAACAGTAAGGCGATGGTTTCAGCAAGATCACCCACTGTATGATAAGATTCTTCAAAAAGCCAGCCAGGTAAACCGGTTTGTTCAATGCACCATTCCCGGAGATAAGTGCTGCTGACTGTTCTTTTGGGTCGCCTTCCCGTGAAGAGTGCGATGACCCAAATACTATCTGCCTCCGGTGCTGTTTCAAAATAACTCAGCAGGGCTGCCAGCTTATCATTGGTTTTGGTACTGGAACCCAGTTGCTGCACCAGTTCAGCAAACAAGCGCATGCCGGTATTGCTATTCCTGCTCTTCGGTTCCATAATCTGTTTGAATTTCTTTTGCTTCGATTCCCTGCTCAGTTAAATACCTCGAGAAAGCTGCCTGGAAACCATGGGTTACATATACTGAAGATGCCCCGGTTGCTTTGACAGCAGTTATCAGTCCATTCCAGTCGGCATGATCACTTAACACAAATCCGGCATCCACATTTCTTCTTCTGGCATTGCCTCGTACCTGCATCCAGCCACTGCAAACGGCAACTTTTGCCGGACCGAATTTCTTCAGCCAACTACTGCCATCCGCACTCGGCGGTGCTACTACAATAGACCCTTTCAGTTGATTTCGGTTAGGCTCCACCGGTACCCGCACTACCGGTGTTAAATTCCATCCTGATTGTATCAGTGTTTCCTGCGTATTGGCAATGGCGCCATGTGCATATATGGGTTGTTCCAGTTCAGACAGACAACTGATTACCCGTTGTGCTTTTCCCAGGCTATAGGCGAGTAATACAGAACTGTATCCTGCTGCCTGGTTATCCAGCACCCATTGCCTGATTTGCTGGTAAATAATTTCCTGGTCTTCCCATTGGTAGATGGGCAATCCAAAAGTAGATTCTGTTATAAAATGATGACAGGGTACCGGTTCGAAGGATCCACTTATGCCATCCGACACTACTTTATAATCGCCACTTACTACCCAAACTTCTCCTTTGTACTCCACCCGCACCTGGGAGGAGCCGATAATATGTCCGGCCGGATGCAGACTTACCCTGACACCATTTATATCCAATTGCTCTCCCCAGGCAAGTGATTGTACTTCAACCGGTCCCAGTCTTAATTGCAGGAGTGGAGCAGTATCGGGATGACAGAGATAGTGGTTGCTTCCCCATCGCGCATGATCACTGTGGGCATGCGTGATAACTGCCTTCTCCACAGGCTTCCAAGGGTCGATATAAAATCCACCTGGCTGACAATAGATACCTGAAGGGGTGAAGCTGAGCATGGAAAGAGTGAATGGGGTGAATAAGGTCAATAAGGTGAATATGGTGAATTAGGAATTGCGGGAGCGGCGGCAGCGTTCACTGCAATATTTCACTTCTTCCCAAACCGCAGCCCATTTTTTTCTCCAGGAAAAAGGACGATTACAGGTAATGCAAATCTTCTGTGGCAGGTTAACTTTTTTGACTTGCTTCATTCCCAAATAACAATCCTTGTCACGGGAAGGTTTATACAAAAGCCAGGCCGACTTAATTCACCGTTGTGATCGTTCCGTTCAGGAGTTTGACCACATACATTTTTTTGTTTTCGAAATAATCCAGTTGCTGTTCCTGTTTATTGAGCAATACTGGCTGGATATCAAAATCAGTAAAGACCTGGTATTTTTTTTCTCCGAGTCCCAGTGCGAGATTAGGTCCCTGTTCCGCTACCATTTTTCCAAAGCGGTACATCACCTCATATCCGCGGAATACCATATCACTTGGACGTGCATATAACTGGTCTCGGAAATGATTGGTGATGGAGACACTTAAAGAATCTGTCCGGACAGGATTAAACGGTATAGTATAAAAGATTTCTAGGTCTTTGTATTCAACACTTTCAAAATCCCGTATGCCATCCCAGGTGGGCATACCCATGATCTGAACCGGGTAGGTTTTGTTAAGTTCAGCCAAATGGCCAGCGAGTTTGCGCGCAAACTGTACATCCAGGCTTCCTGCTACTGCCAGTGTATTTTTAGTGCTATCCAGGTAAGGAAGCAGATTTTCAGCTTCGAAATCCGTTGGCAGTGTCACGTATTTCAGTTTCAACTGGGCACCTGGTTTGGATTTTTCCACATCGTTCAGGTATCCTTTGAGCCGGGCTTCCTGAGCGCCATTCCGGGTGAATACAATAATGGATGCCTGTTTTCTTTTTTTCTCCAGGTAGTCATAAATTCCCTGAGCATGTGTAGCCAGTGTACTGTTCAGGATAACCATGTAAGGATTATTGCTGATGCCTGCATCGTTGGGCAGGTTTACATTTACAA
This sequence comes from Flavipsychrobacter sp., assembly GCA_016787265.1. Classification (GTDB taxonomy): domain Bacteria; phylum Bacteroidota; class Bacteroidia; order Chitinophagales; family Chitinophagaceae; genus Flavihumibacter. Next base: position 10,891 of record JAEUVF010000018.1, read on the forward strand.
AAGGCACCTGCTTTTTATTCGCAAAATCTGCCCAGGGCCTGATCTCATTATTGGCAATATGTCCAACCAGCAGGTTGGCCTGTTGAACTGCAGGATCCTGCATTATGGTCTGCAGGTTTCTGTTCGAACGGGTATCAATTACATTTACCTCAAGTTCCACTTTTTCCTTATTCAGGGAATCAATGGCAAGCTGAACTCCTTCATAGAATTCAAGTCCGGGTAAAAAATAACGTGGAAATTGTTTCCCATGGCGGTATTGACCACCTGCATCAAAAGCCGAATCAAGGTACAGCGGAAGCAGGAAGGTAACCACCTGCTTTTTTTTAACCGGTTGTTGTGGCAGGGTTACCAATGCACTGTCCTGGGCAATGGCCCGAACAATTATTGAACTCATCAGAACAACCGTAAGAAAAAAGAGCCTGCTGTATTTGCGCATGTGCCTTGGGTTTAGTTTCTTATTCCCATTCGATGGTAGCTGGTGGTTTACTGCTGATATCGTACACCACCCGGTTAATACCCCGAACGTTGTTGATTATATCACTCGAAATATGTGCCAGAAAATCGTAGGGCAGATGAGCCCAGTCGGCAGTCATCCCATCTACGGAAGTTACTGCTCTGAGCGCAACGGTGTATTCATAGGTTCTTTCATCGCCCATAACTCCTACACTCTTAACGGGCAGCAGGATGGCGCCTGCCTGCCATACCGATTTATATAAGTTGTGTTCTTTGAGTCCTGAGATGTATCGGTGATCGGCTTCCTGTAGCAGTTTAACTTTTTCTTCTGTTATTTCACCGAGGATGCGGATAGCCAAACCAGGGCCCGGGAAAGGATGACGATCAATTAATTCGTCCGGAATTCCCAACTCGCGACCTACTTTTCTTACTTCATCCTTGAAGAGATAGCGCAGTGGTTCTACCAGCTCCAGGTGCATTTGCTCCGGCAACCCACCCACATTGTGGTGCGATTTGATCGTTACAGATGGACCGTGTACAGATACACTTTCAATTACATCGGGGTAAATGGTTCCTTGTCCCAACAGTTCAATTCCTTCTACCTTTTTGGCTTCTTCCTGGAAAACATCAATAAATAATTTTCCGATCACTTTACGTTTGGCCTCAGGATCGGTTTTGCCGGCCAGGTCTGAGTAGAAGCGCTCTTTTGCATCCACCCCTTTTACATTGAGGTGGAGATTGTCTTTATAGGTTTTTAATACCTGCTCAAATTCTCCTTTTCTGAGTACTCCGTTGTCTACAAAAATACCATAGAGCCGATCGCCAATGGCTCTTGAAATCAGAGTTGCAGCCACTGTACTGTCCACGCCACCACTGAGAGCCATGATCACTTTACGATCACCGATCTGCTTTTGCAGGGCAGCAACGGTATCGGAGATAAAATGGGCTGGCGTCCAGTCCTGCGCACAACCACATACTTCCACCAGGAAGTTGCGGATCAGTTTTTTTCCTTCGATGCTATGGTACACTTCCGGATGGAATTGCACAGCGTATAAAATTTCTTTATCGTCTGTTTTACGAAATGCTGCAATGGGGATGGATTGCGTATCCGCCAGCAGTTCAAATCCGGCGGGGATTTCTTTCACGCTGTCAGCATGACTCATCCATACCTGGCTTTGTTTGGACATGCCCTCAAATATGCGGTCATCTTTCAGTAGTTGAAGGATCGCGCGGCCATATTCGCGTTTACTGCTTTTTTCGACCCTGCCGCCAAATTTTTTGGCAGTCAGTTGAGCGCCATAACATACTCCCAAAACGGGCAGCCGGGAAATCATGGACTGAATATCCACGTCCGGTGCGTTTTCATCATTCACAGAAAAAGGTGATCCGGACAGGATAATCCCTTTTAAGCCGGGTTCATATTCGAAAGGTTTGTGGTAGGGGATGATTTCACAATATACATTCGCTTCGCGTACAGCCCTGGCTATCAACTGGGTATATTGAGAGCCAAAATCGAGGATGAGAATTTTTTCAGTCATGGTGGCGCGAAGTTACAATCTTTTTCCAGCCCTTCAGATTCCGGTAACTTTTTCCAGGAACGGGCGTCTAAGACTGTAAATATTTTGTTTTTTTGACTAAACAACCTCACATGAAAAAAATTTTAATGGCTGCTCTCCTTGTCAGCCTTGGCTTCTCCGCCTGCGTATTTACAACCGGAAAAAAAGTCAGGGGGGATGGAAATGTCACCAGTTCAAATCGTACGCCGGGTTCCTTCTCAGAAGTTGAGCAAAAAGGATTTTTCGATGTGGAGCTGGTAGTAGGCGATCAGCCTTCTGTGACGCTGGAAGGGGAGGAAAATATCATCTCAAAAATTGAAACTTATGTAAGTGGCTCTACGCTGAAGATTCAGACCGAAGATGGATTTGATCTCCGTCCCAGCCGGGATGTCCGGATTAAAGTAACTGCCCCTTCTTATAAGAAAGTGTTCTCCTATGGTTCCGGAAATATTATTTCTCAATCGATGGTGAAAAATGATGAGCCTATCGAAGTAGGAACCAAAGGCAGTGGTGATATCAAAATGGAAATCATGGCACCCGAAGTAACTGCCTCCATCTACGGCAGCGGAAATGTTACCCTCAAAGGAGAAACCAGGAAAGTAACCCTGGAATGTACCGGCAGCGGGGATTTGAATGCAGTTGACCTGCTTTCCGAAGAAGCCAATGTGGATATTAAGGGCAGTGGAAATGCCAGTGTGAACTCCAGCAAAAGTCTGCAGGTGGATGTGAAAGGTAGTGGTGATGTGCGTTACAAAGGAAATCCTTCTATTCGCTCAGATATCCGTGGTAGCGGGAACATCAAAAAACTGGATTAAGCCTTATTTGTCATAAAACTGCTGGTGCGCCAGTTTTCCGTTGTGATCATAGGTGGCCAGTGAACGGATGCGGCCCTGGGGATCATAATAAGACCAGGTGCCGCTTCTTTTTCCATGTGTATAAGATCCGGAAGCGCGCAATAATCCTTTACTCAGCCAGTGTTCCCAATGTCCTTCGCGTAATCCATTTCGGTAATAGCCTGAATCCTTAGGTGTTCCATTTGGAAAATAGTTCATGTACAGGCCATGGTGAAGGCATTCTTTAAAGGGTGCCATATAGGCATTGTCCCCTGCCTGTTCATTTAGCTGAACACTTGCCAACACCAGGCTGTCGATGGGAACAGGAGGCAATTCTTCATGTCTCTTTCCATACAGGTGCCAGAAGGATTGAATCGGTGATGTAGCCTGGGTGTAAGCATTTTGGTCCTTTTGTGCAGCCTGGGCAAGTGGCAGCAAAACATGCTTTGGATGTTTCTTCATTTCCTGTTTCAGACGCTGCAGTTTGGCCGCACTATAGGTTCTGATAAATCTCGGTTGTCCGTTACTGTACCATCCTTTCCATTCACCGTCAGGTATCCCCAATTCAAATACACCTTTATCCCGTATCTGCAGAGAATCAAACCAGCTTCGATATTCACCATGTGGTAGTTTTCGTTTATAGCTGACCGTGAAACGATAAGCATTAGTCGTAGCACTGGTGCCATCCTGGCGGCCGGTCCATAAAAGAGATGTTCCGGTACTGATCAGTACCAGCCAGGAAAAGAGTAGTTGTTTCATGGGCGCAAGCAATTGTTACAGAACTAAGGTAACAAGCTGGGGGTAATCTGGTTCAGGAACAGTTATATTTTAATCTTTCTTAGTTTATCACCCTGTATACCGGATAGCGGTTATGCCCGGATTCGTAATAGGGAGAATTTTTAAAAATGAAATCCAGCTGCTGTCCGGCTGATTTGGCAAAACTGGTATCGGCAGCCTTTTTTGCTTCCAGCGCTTTTTGCAATTCCGGATGTTCTTTGAGGTATTTTTCTGCGGTATCCTCAAATACATAGGAACTGTATCCTTCTTTTTGTCCCAGTATTGGATCGAAAAAATTCCATGTAAAATAGGAGTCCATTCCCTGTGGCTCCAATACTTCTATCAAAAACCGGTTGGCTCGCTGGTTAAGTGGTATGTACCAGTCGCCTTTTCGAAACAGGACTTTTTCCTTGTGCGTGCTATGCTTCACGTTGGTATTCAGATGGTGTCCTTCAAATGTTCTCTGAGACGGTGTATACTGCTCAATTTTATAATATTCCACTTCCAGGGTGGTATCTTTTGGAAGGGGGATCATCGTTACCCGGTTGAGCTGAAGGAGTTCTGCCACTTTCCACCAGCCCTGCGGCAAGATATAGGCTGCTGGTTTGGATACTTCCTGTGCCACCTCATACTGATTGAAAAACCGGATGGTTTTCTCGAATGGTTTGTTGCGATCATAATAGAGTCGGGGCAATCCGGATACTCCACTTTGTTTTTTGCCTGCTTCATAACCTTTAAATAACCGGTCACTCCATTGGTCCCGGTTGACTTTCCATTGAAGCGCAAACCGATCTGCTTTTTGTTGCTGTTCAAAACTTTGACGGATCAGTGTCTTGATGGTGCCAGCATTTTCAGAAGCGAAACTTACAAAGGATTCCATCAGGGCATATGTGGCTTCCACCCGTTGCGGATAGGGTTTTAGCATATGCGTTTCGGGTACAAAAGCAAAACAGTTCCACAGGCTGGCATAACCGCTGGAATAACGTGGCCCTTCCAGGAATTCCGGCCAGCCGGATGCTGGGGTATCACCAAATGCATTCACATAAGGGATCAGATCATACCCTCTTTTTTTCATCAGGCTGTAAAGTCCGGGTTCAAACTGTTTATTCATAAACTCGCCCATCACACCACCCAGTTTATTGTGCTGGGAGGCGATCAGGGTCATGATATGCTGGTAATCTGCCCCATTTGAAACATGATTGTCGATGAATACATCCGGTTGGAGGTAGTGGAAAATCTTCACGAAACTCCTTGCTTCCCGGGTATCGTTCTTGATAAAATCGCGGTTAAGGTCGTAGTTCTGGGAATTTCCCCTGGAGCCGAAAGCAGCCGGACCATTCTGATCCACCCGGTTAAAGGCAGAGCGGTTAAGTGCACCACCGATATTATAAACGGGAACAATGGCCAGGGCCACATTATCCGGGATTTTCTTTTTACCCTGGATGAGATCGCGTAACCAAAGCATGCTGGCATCGATTCCATCCGGTTCGCCGGGATGAATTCCATTGATAATGAACAGTACCACTTTTTGCTGGCGATGCCATTGAACCGGGTCGGCGGTTCCGTCATTGGAATAAAGTGCGAGATGCAGGGGATGGCCCGCATCGGTCGGCCCCATGGTCTTCAATGTGAGGCGGGTTGATAGCTTGTCCAACTGCTGGTAATAACGAATCACTTCCGGATAAGTAGAAGTTTCTGCTCCGTTCGTTCGTTCATAAGGGGTAGGAGCGAGTTGGGCATGGATGGGAGACCAGTAGAAAAGAACTGCCAGTAATATGTGGGAAGCTTTCATTTCCAGTTAATTAAGATCGGAAAATAAACAAAAAAAGGTCCAGTCTGGTGACTGGACCCGTATTTAGGTCTGATAGATCGAATTTGGAATCGCTTAAGCGGTAGCCACTGTGTTGGCACGCTTGGCGAGCTTGCTCTTCAGGTTGGCAGCTTTATTCTTGTGAATAATGCCACGCTTGGCCAGCTTGTCAATCATCGAGATAACGTCCGGCATAGATTCATCAACCGCTTTTTTGTCAGTTGTAGCCCTCAAATCACGAATTGCGTTACGGGTGGTTTTACCGTAGTAACGATTTCTTTCACGGCGCTTGGCTGCCTGACGCACATCTTTTTTGGTTGCCTTATGATTAGCCATTCTTCTAAATTTTGGACGGCAAAGGTAATGGGAAAACCAACAATTAAAAAATAAAAATTTAAAAAAACGATGTATATCCGAAAAACGGTGTTTTATCGTTTGTTAAACCGGTTTGCAAATTAACGGTTTAGGTGGCAATCTTCACTTCTTTTCCCGATATTTGCTGACCCATTTTTTACCCGTAAACAGGGCTATCCATATGAAGGATTTTTCGTATATAACCAATTCGTCTCCAGCCTTTATTGAATCGCTTTACCAGGATTTTGTAAAAGATCCGGCTTCGGTTGACCCCGAGCTTCGAAAATTTTTCGAAGGGTTTGACTTTGCCATAGAGCAGGGACATGTAAATGGAAAGGAACAGGCGGTAACAGGGGGAGCTACTCCAGGCTTACCTGCTGATCTGGATATTAAAAAAGAGATTGCGGCCTATCGTATGATCCTGGGATACCGGAACAAGGGCCACCTGATTGCAAAAACCAACCCAATTCGTACCCGACGGGATCGTGGTGCCAACCTGGACCTGGGATTTTTTGGATTTACAGAGGCAGACCTGGACAAACAGTTTTATGCTGGCAATCGGGTAGGGCTTGGTACCACTACCTTGCGGAATATTCTGGCTCACCTGGAAAAATCTTATGCATCGAATGTAGGTATAGAATTCAAATACATCAGTGATCAGGGGAAGGTAGACTTCCTGACTAATGCGATGGAAAAGGATTTTCATGTACCTCTTTCGGTTAAGCAGCGGGAGCGTATCCTGGAAAAACTGAATCAGGGTGTAATCTTCGAAAAATTCCTGCATACCAAATATATCGGACAGAAGCGTTTTTCATTGGAAGGTGGAGAAACGACCATTGCAGCACTGGATGCTATCATCAATACTTCCGGTTCATTAGGAGTACAGGAAGTAGTGATAGGAATGGCGCATCGCGGACGCCTGAATGTACTCGCCAATATCATGGGTAAAACCTATGAACATATTTTCAGTGAATTTGAAGGTACTGCGGTTATGGACCAGACCATGGGTAGCGGAGATGTAAAATACCATATGGGATACAGTTCAGATGTGCAAATCCCGGATGGGAGAACCGTACACCTGAAACTTGCCCCCAATCCATCGCACCTGGAAGCAGTTGATCCTGTTGTTGTAGGATTTGCCAGAGCAAAAGCAGATGTGCTTTATGGAAGTGAATATGATAAAATTCTTCCCATTCTGATTCATGGTGATGCTTCCATTGCAGGACAGGGAATTGTGTATGAAGTTTTGCAGATGAGCAAACTGGAAGGCTATAGCACTGGTGGTACCATTCACTTTGTAATTAATAACCAGATTGGATTCACTACTGATTTTGATGAAGCAAGAAGTTCAGATTACTGTACCTCTCTTGCAGCAACCGTGCAGGCTCCTGTACTTCATGTAAACGGAGATGACGCTGAAGCGGTGGTGAAATGTGTGGAGATAGCTACCAGGTACCGGCAGCAGTTCAACCAGGATATCTTCATTGATATGGTTTGTTATCGCAAACACGGTCACAATGAGGGAGATGATCCGAAATTTACACAGCCGGGCTTATATGCGCTGATTGATAAGCATCCCAACCCGCGCGAAGTGTATGTAACGTATCTGCTTGAAAATGGAGATACCGATGCAAGGCAGATGGCGCAGGATATGGAAAAGAAATTCTGGAGTGATTTACAGGATCGCCTTGATGAGGTGAAACAAAATCCACTTCCTTATAAATACCAACTTCCTGAGAAATCCTGGAGGAGTTTACGCCGCGCTACAGAAGATGATTTTCATGCTTCTCCCGTAACTGCCATCAGCAGTGCTGATTTCGATTTGTTATTTGAGCAGTTGATGCAATGGCCTGGTGATTTCAAACCGCTTAAAAAAGTGGAAAAGATCATCCAGGATAAAGTAAAATTATTCCAGGAAGATGGTAAAATAGATTGGGCTACGGGTGAGTTGCTCGCTTACGCATCCCTGTTATTGCAGGGGCATGATGTGAGAATGAGTGGACAGGATGTTCGCAGGGGTACGTTCAGTCATCGCCATGCAGTGTTAAGAGATGAAGCATCGAATAAGGCCTATAATCGCCTGAGCAGAATTCCCGGTGCAAACGGTCAATTCCGGATCTTTAATTCTTTGCTGAGTGAATACGGTGTATTGGGATTTGAATATGGTTATGCTATGGCGAATCCACTCAGTCTCGTGATCTGGGAAGCACAGTTCGGGGATTTCTGTAACGGTGCACAAACTATGATTGATCAGTTCATTGCAGCCGGTGAACAGAAATGGAACAGGATGAATGGTGTGGTATTGTTATTACCCCATGGATACGAAGGACAGGGACCTGAGCACAGTTCTGCGCGAATGGAACGCTTCCTGCAGATGTGTGCGGAGTTGAATATGGTGATTACTAATATAACCACCGCTTCCAACTTCTTCCATGCGTTGAGAAGGCAAATCACCTGGCCTTTCCGCAAACCGATGATTAATTTCTCTCCGAAAGCGAATCTGCGTTTGCCGGATACCTACTCTACGAAAGCAGATTTTACTACCGGCTCTTTCCAGGAAGTAATCGACGACGCTTCTGTTGAAAATTCAGGCGCCATTCGTAAAGTTCTGTTCTGTAGTGGTAAAGTATATTTCGATCTGGCTGCGAAAAAACAAAAAGATGGTGTGAAGGATGTTGCACTGGTTAGAGTAGAACAACTTTATCCACTGCCGCAAAAGCAACTGGATGAATTGTATTCGAAATACAATAAGGCAACCTGGTTCTGGGTGCAGGAAGAACCATTGAATATGGGAGCTGCATCATTCCTGAAAATGAACCTTGCTAACATTAATTTTGGTGTGATCAGTCGCCAGCCAAGTGCGTCAACCGCTACCGGTTATTCGAAAGTACATGCACAGGAACAGGCGGAGATTATTGATACAGCTTTTTCGATATGAAGAAGTGAAAGGTGAAAGGTGAAAAGTGAAAGAATAAAAACATTGACTTTGAATTTTGATTTATGATAGATATAAAAGTTCCGACAGTTGGGGAATCTATAACCGAAGTAACGCTTATCAAGTGGTTAAAACCAAATGGAAGCTATGTTCAACGGGATGAAGTAATTGCTGAACTGGAAAGTGAAAAAGCAACCTTTGAACTCAATGCCGAACAGGCAGGCACCCTGGTTACCAAAGCTGCAGAAGGTGATACCATCAAAATTGGTGATGTAGTTGCATCTATTGATGAAACTGCTGTAGCACCTGCGGGAAATACACCGGCGCCCAAGGCAGAAGAAACTGCAAAAGCAACGGAAATGCCTACTGAACCTTCTACTGCTAAGGCAGTTGGAAAAGGTGTCATCGAAATGAAAGTGCCCACTGTTGGAGAATCTATCACGGAAGTAACCCTGGTTAAATGGCTGAAAAAGGAGGGAGACCTGGTTCAGCGGGATGAAGTATTGTGTGAACTGGAAAGTGAAAAAGCGACTTTCGAACTGAATGCGGAAGAAGCGGGTCAGCTCAGTCAGAAAGCAAAAGAAGGCGATGTGATCAAAATCGGAGATCCAATCGCTTCTATTAATACAGATGTGGCAGTACCTGCTGCCGGTACAAAAACTACAGCTGCTGCTGCCAAACCCGAAGCCAGGCCTGCTGCCTCCAATACACCGGTTACAGCAGTTCCCAATGATGTGAAAGCCACGCCGGTTGCTGCAGCTATCATTGCTGATAAGAAAATTGATCCCAAGTCTGTTCCTGCCAGTGGAAGCGGCGGTAAGATTCTTAAAAATGATGTGCTTGAAGCGCTGAATAATCCGGGTCGTAAACCGGGTGCAGAGCTTTTCACCCGCAATGAGAAGAAAGAAAAAATGAGTAACCTCCGGAAGACGATTTCCCGTCGTCTGGTGGAAGCCAAGAACACTACTGCCATGCTCACTACTTTTAATGAAGTAGACATGGGACCTGTTATGGCATTAAGAACTCAGTATAAAGACAAGTTCAAGGAGAAACATGGCGTGAACCTTGGCTTCATGAGTTTTTTCACCAAAGCAGTTTGTTTTGCACTGCAGGAATGGCCTGCTGTAAATGCTTATATAGATGGAGACTCGATCGTTTACCATGATTACTGCGATATTTCCATTGCAGTGTCTGCGCCAAAAGGACTGGTAGTACCGGTTATCCGCAATGCAGAAAGCATGGGTATGGCGGATATCGAGAAAAAAGTGGTGGAACTTGCAACCAAGGCACGTGATAATAAACTTACCATTGAAGAAATGACCGGTGGTACCTTCACCATCACCAATGGAGGTGTGTTTGGTTCCCTGATGAGTACACCTATTATCAATATACCGCAATCCGCAATTCTGGGTATGCATAAAATTGAAGACCGGCCGATGGCTATTAATGGTCAGGTGGTAATCAAGCCCATGATGTACCTGGCACTCAGTTATGATCATCGTATTATTGATGGCCGTGAATCTGTTGGCTTCCTGGTACGGGTAAAAGAATTGCTGGAAAAACCTGAACAACTGTTGTTCGGTAAAGATCCTGTCAAGACCCTGCTGGAACTCTGATGTTTGCCCGTGCACATCTGGTAGTTGCACTGCAACTGGTTCAGGATTATAAAGGTGAACTTCCTTTTGTACATTATCTTAAACAGTATTTTTCAACGCATAAAAAACATGGCTCGCGCGATCGTAAACAGATCGCGCAGCTTTGTTATTGCTGGTTCCGGTTGGGCCGCTCACTAAAAAATCTCGAGCCGGCTGATCGAATGATAGCCGGGCTTTTTCTGTGTTCAAAAGAACCCATTGGATTGCTACAGGCTTTGCATGAAGAATGGAATGAAAAGACAACGCTGTCGACTGAAACCAAACTTGCCTTGGTTGATCCTTTAAACAGGCTTTCGCTTGCTGAATTTGCTTCAACGCTGTTTCCTTTCCAGTCAGAATTAAGTACAGGCATAGATACCACAGCGTTTGCCTGTTCACATCTTGAACAACCTGATTTATTCATTCGTATTCGTCCCGCCTACCTGGAATCGGTTCAGAAAAAACTGGGCAGGGCCGGTGTTCCCTATATTATGGAAACCAGGGATGGTTGCAGGCTTCCGAATGGATTTAAGGTGGAAGAAATGTTTCGTTTGAATCAGGAAGTGGTGGTGCAGGACCTCAATTCACAACGGGCAGGTGGAATGATGGAAGAAGTCGTTGACAACCTGCGTCAACAGGAGGATCTCGCTATTTGGGATGCTTGTGCAGCCAGTGGTGGCAAATCTATTTTTGCCTTTGACCGCCTGCCGGGTGCCAAACTAACGGTATCTGACATACGTAGTTCAATTTTGCAGAATTTATACCAGCGTTTCCGCCAGGCTGCACTTTATTCGTATGATGGATTTGTTGCTGATTTGGCTGATCCTGCGAAAGCTGGTGAGGAGTATAAGAAATTACCGCCGCAACACCTGATCATTGCTGATCTTCCCTGTACGGGTAGCGGCACCTGGAGTCGTACACCGGAGCAGCTCTGTTTTTTTGATACGAAAACGATTGAAGTCTATTCCGATTTACAGAAAAAAATCCTCAAGTCTCTGATCCCCAAAATGGCTGACGGGGGCTATTTGCTCTATATCACCTGTTCCATATTCAGTCAGGAAAACGAATCGAATATCAACTGGCTGAAAGCAACCTATGCGCTGGAATGTTTAAAAATGCAAACTTTCAATGGATATACTGAAAAGGCTGATTCCATGTTCGCGGCATTACTGCAAAAGTTGTAGGTTTATAAGATGAGAAATCGTTTGCTCTTCAGCGTTATTATAGCCACCTGCTGTTTTTGCTCCCTTCAGGCTGCAACGGTAGATACCCTGCTGACCCGTAGTGCCTCCATGAAAAAGGATATCAGGGCAGTAGTAATCAAACCGGCCACTTATGAGGTCGGTAAAGGTTTTCCGGTAGTTTACCTGCTGCATGGTTATGGTGGAAATTACAGTAGCTGGATTGAAAAAATACCTGCTATTAAAGAAGATGCGGACCGGTACAAGGTACTGATTGTTTGTCCGGATGGTGGCTTTGGAAGCTGGTATTGGAACAGTCCGGTTGATCCTGCTTTTCAATACGAAACCTATGTGTCGGAAGAACTGGTGGCGATTATAGATCGTCAGTTTAAAACCATTCCAACTGCTGCCGGTCGTGCTATTACCGGCCTCAGCATGGGAGGACATGGCGCATTGTACCTGGCCTTAAAACATCCGGATGTTTTTGGTGCAGCAGGAAGTATGAGTGGGGGAGTGGATATCCGTCCGTTTCCGAATAACTGGGATATGGCCAAAAGGCTCGGAACATATGCTGAGAACAAAACACGATGGGAGGAACATACGGTGATCAATTTGCTGCACCTGGCACAACCAGGTAAACCAGCGATGATGATTGATTGTGGAACGGAAGATTTTTTCTATGCCGTAAATGAAAAATTACACCAGGAATTGTTGTACCGGAATATTCCGCACGAATATGTAACCAGGCCCGGCGTACATAACTGGGAGTACTGGAATAAAGCGGTTCGTTACCAGCTTTTATATTTTTATGAATTGTTCCGCGAGAAAAACAGTCTGGGTTAATAGTGGCTGATCAGACGTAAGCGAATACCTTCTCCCTCAGTTCTTCCATAAGGAAAAGGTTGCGCCGGATTACCCAGATTGTCCAGTGTCCTGGCTGAATAGGTCCAGTAGCGAAGCTCTTTATAGATCAGTCCAACTTCTTTTGCATACACTTCCACGCTGTAAGTGCGATAAGCATCCAGATCCGGATCTTCCGGTTTTTCATTTTGCACTCCGAGCGCTTCGTCTGCCTGTAATACAGTTATTGTATTATCATAAGGTGTATCAAAGGGACTAAACGTTTCTCCGATAGAAGAATAACTGTATTCCCAGGCATCCAGGTAATCAAGAGGGCCGCCAGGTGTTGTGTTGATATGAGAATTACCCCGCCAAACCGTATTCTGGTCAATCGGGAAAACCAGTTTCTGGAAACGAAGGTTATTTTCAATTACTTCCACTGCTTTTCTCAATGGAGTAATCATATAGGTCATATTGGGAGTCCAGGCATTTTCATCTGTGCTGTTGAGTGGCCGCAGATAACGGAATACTCTCCAGCTGGTTCTGCCCAGATTGTCCGTGATTTCTGCGTCTATCACATCTTTTGCTTCGTAGCTGATACTGGTGAAAGCGGTATCGTTAAAAGGAGCTTTTACAATCGAATCGAGTTGGTAGATCAGTGTCTTCCCTGGTTCCAGAACCAAATAGTCGGATACCTCTTCAAAATCAGGATTGGCTGTTTCTTTGCCGCAGGCAACCAGTGTGATCAACCCGGCCAGCAGCAGCCAGTTTCCGATTGTTTTTCTCATAGAAATGTAACGATTTTCCGGTTGGTTTATTGCTTATAGTAAGTCGATAATAGGCCTCTGAATAATACCTCCACCGATCACATCATCGCCTTCGTAAAATACGGCACTTTGTCCTGGTGCGATTCCCTTCACTTCTTCAAAAAACCTCACTTCCACACCTGCTTCATTCTGGTGCAGGGTGGATAAGGATCCTTTGTCTTTGTACCTGATTTTGGTGGTTGCTTCCATTCCTTCAGGAACCCCTTCGTATTTGATCCAGTTGATCTTATTCACCTGCATAACAGAGCGATTCAGATCTTCTTCATCTCCCAGCACTACAGTATTGGTTTCTGGAAAGATGCCGGTTACATATACTGGTTTACCCAGGGCGATATCCAGCCCTTTGCGTTGCCCGATGGTATAAAAGGGATAACCTTTGTGTTTGCCGAGGATCCTGCCGGTTTTGTCTACAAATAAGCCTCCATCTACGCGTTCTTCCAAACCACTTACCTTCTTCTTCAGGAAGCCCCTGTAGTCGTTGTCCGGCACAAAACAGATTTCGTAACTCTCTGCTTTTTTAGCGAGTTCGGGATAGCCGAAATCATGCGCCATCTGGCGAATTTCGGTTTTGCGATAATTGCCCAGTGGCAGCAGCGTTCTGCTCAGCAGATCCTGTTGCAATCCCCAAAGCACATAACTCTGGTCTTTGGTTTCATCCAGGCCCTTGCTTAGGTAAAACCGTCCATTGGTATGCTGGTGAATATTGGCATAATGCCCGGTTGCGATAAAGTCGCAATCCAGTGCATCGGCACGTTTCAACAGTGCTCTCCACTTGATATGCGTATTACACATGACGCAGGGGTTAGGTGTTCTTCCTGCCAGGTATTCTTCTACAAAATTTTCAATTACGAAGTCTCCGAACTCCTCCCTTATATCCAGGATAAAATGGGGAAAGCCATGCTGTACAGCCGCCATCCTGGCATCATTGAAGGAGTCAATATTGCAACAGCCGGTTTCCTTTTTACTTGAACCGGAACTGGCATAATCCCAGGTTTTCATGGTAATGCCAACCACTTCATATCCCTGCTCGTGCAGCATCAGAGCGGTTACGGTACTGTCAATACCCCCGCTCATCGCCACCAGCACTTTTCCTTTTCTGCTCATTTGATCTGCATTGAAGTTGCAAATATACGAACTCTCCTCTGTCTCCTTTGTCTCCCGTCTCCTTTGTCTCCACTGTCTCCTTTGTTTCCTCTTCCATACTTCCTATCTTCCACTTCGGTTAAACTACACATATGAGAAAAATTGTATTTGTTTTAGGCTTCTTATTGGTTGCATTGATGAATCAGGCCCAGGAATTAGATTATTACCTGCCAGCCGGACAAACCTATCGCTCATCCGTACCGGATCCCGAAAAAATTATTGGTCATAAAGTAGGAGAGTGGCATATCACCCACGACCGGTTGGTATTGTACATGAAGGCACTTGCCGCCGCGGCACCCGATCGCATTAAGCTGGAGGTGATGGGCACCTCTTATGAAGCGAGGCAACAACTGGTGCTGATCATTACCAGTGCAGCCAATCATCGGAAACTGGAATCCATCCGTCAGGAACATCTCCGGTTGAGTGATCCTGGTTATTCCGGCGCTTTGAATTATGAGCAAATGCCTGCCGTTGTTTACCAGGGATTTTCCATTCACGGAAATGAACCCAGCGGTGCAAATGCCGCACTCCTGACAGCCTATCACCTGGCTGCAGCGGAAGGGCCTGCAGTAGATTCCCTGCTGAATGAAGTAGTTATTCTTTTTGACCCATCTTTCAATCCCGATGGTCTCAATCGCTTTGCCACCTGGGCTAATATGCATAAGAGTCAGCATCTCGTAACCGATCCCGCTTCCAGGGAATTTAATGAAGTGTGGCCCGGAGGAAGATTTAATCATTATTGGTTTGATTTAAACCGCGACTGGTTACCCGCCCAACACCGGGAAAGCCAGAACAGGCTGAGTATTTATCAGCAGTGGCGACCCAATATTTTAACGGATCACCATGAAATGGGCAGTGATGCTACTTTCTTTTTTCAACCTGGTGAACCAAGTCGCGTTAACCCGCTCACACCAGTAAAAAACCAGGAACTCACCCAGGCAGTTGCAAATTACCATGCGAAGTATCTGGATAAAATCGGTTCTCTCTATTATACCAAGGAAGGCTATGATGATTTTTATTACGGTAAGGGATCAACCTATCCGGATGCACAGGGTTGTATCGGTATCCTGTTTGAGCAGGCTTCTTCCCGTGGCCATGCACAAAAAACCATTAATGGTGTGTTGACTTTCCCTTTTACCATTCGTAATCAGTTTACCACTACCTTATCTACACTCGCTGCTGCAAGAGGTTTGCGGGTGGATTTGTTGAAATACCAGCGGGAATTCTATCAGCAAATGGCAAAGGATGCTGCCGCTGCTCCTGTGAAAGCCTGGGTTTTCGGCAATGAGTCGGATGAATCCAGGACGGGTATTTTTGTAGAGATGCTGCGTCGTCATCAGATCGTGGTAGAACAACTGCAGCAGGATCTGAACCTGGGTAAGCAAAGCTTTAAAAAAGGAAGCAGTTACCTCGTAAGAACACAACAACCGCAGTATAAACTGATCCAGACTTTTTTTGAGAAAATTCCGGAATATAAGGACAGTCTGTTTTATGATATCACGGCCTGGACCATGACCATGGCGATGGGCTTAAAAAACAGTGCATTGACAGCCGCACAATTGGGTACAGTAAAATCTGCTGTTTTAACTGATTGGAAAGGAACGAAAGGAAACTTGCTTGCAGATGAGAATGCCTATGCTTATGCGTTTGAATGGAGTGAATATTATGCACCCAGAATGCTGAATAATTTATTGAAAGAGGGAGTTGACGTGCGGGTGGCAACCAAAACATTTACGGCTAACATAAACGGACAACCGAAGATATTTCCATTGGGAACTTTATTGATTCCTGTACAATTACAAACAAAAACGCGGACTGAATTACATTCTTTGCTAAAGAAAGAAGCGCTTGCTGCAAATGTAAATGTCATTGGTTTAAGTACCGGTATGTCAGCAGGGGGAGTGGATCTTGGAAGCCGCTCTTTGCAGCCCGTGACTCAACCTTCTGTGGCCATGCTGGTAGGAGCAGGAGTTAGTGCACTGGATGCTGGGGAAGTATGGCATTTGCTGGATCAGCGATTTGGCATGCCTCCCAGTATGCTGGAAGCTGCGGTATTCAACCGCATCAACCTGGCTTCCTATAACAAACTGGTATTGGTTGGAGGAAATTACAATGCCTTCCAGGTGGAGAAATTAAAAGTATGGGTTCAGCACGGAGGAACCCTGATTCTTACAGAAGATGCAATAGAGTGGGCAAAGCAGGTGGGACTGGTAAAATTGGAGTTTAAGAAATCGGCCCCGGTACTGGATAGTGCGAAACTGTATCCATATGCGCAGCGTTCGATGATTGTAAATGCACAGCAGATAAGAGGCGCGATTTTCCAGGCACAAATGGATCTCACCCATCCATTGAGCTATGGATATGAGGAGGAGCAGGTTTACCTGTTTAAGCAGAATAACGTATTTATAAAAATTCCTGCCAACTCCTTTGCAGTTCCGTTCCGGTATGGAAAAGACCCCCTTTCAAGTGGCTATGTTACACAACAGAACCAGGAAGCAGTTAAGCAGTCGGCGGCAGTATTGGTGCAGGCAAGTGGTAGTGGAAGAATTATCTGTATTGCAGACAATCCCAATTTCAGGGCCTATTGGCTTGGGGGGACAAAATTATTTCTGAATGCCTTGTTTTTCGGACGATTGATTGAAGCTGGTTCTGCTACTGCGGAGGAAGAATAAATAAAAGTTATTAACAAGGGTGAAAGAACGGTTTTTTGATGGTACCTGCCAACGTATATTGCCTGTTCTAATTTTATTTACGTAGCTAAAATTGTTAAGTTATGATCAAGCTTCAGGTAATCGGAAATCTCGGAAGAGATTGCACCGTTAATAATGTAAATGGCCGGTCTGTGATGAATTTTACTGTAGCCCATACAGAACGATACAGGGATGCCCAGGGCAACCAACAGGATAAAACCATCTGGGTAGATTGTGCGTATTGGTCAGATCGTACCGCTGTAGCACCTTATTTGAAAAAAGGTACACAGGTTTATGTGGAAGGAACTCCTGAAGTACGAACGTATCAGAAAAATGATGGAAGCACTGGTGCATCTCTCTCTATGAGAGTACTAAGCGTACAATTGTTGGGAACCCGTACTGAAAATCAGGGTGGTGGATTCTCCCAGCCCGGCGCTCCTGCTCAACAGGGATACAACCAGGGCGGTAATTATTCTGCGCCAGCAATGGGTCCTGCGCCTGTAAGTATGGACCAGGGTGGTGATGACCTTCCTTTTTAAAATTGAAAGCAATCCTTTTTTGAATAGGTGCATCCCGTCGGGTGCACCTTTTTTATTTCTGCATAACTATGTTTTCCGTCTTGTTTAGGTGTTTAGTTCAAATTCCCTAATATATATGTTCAAAATAATTAATACCCGATTGCGTTATAGAAGCTCTTTGTCAAACACCAGAACGAATACATTTTTAAAATTACCTTCAAATGAAAATCAAATTCAGCGTTGGTCCATTGCTTTTATTAAGTTGGCTGGCCATCCTTTCAGCTCAGGGGCAGGGCCTGGCTGATAGGAGCGATAAGGTCTTGGGAGACCGCAAATCAGACTTCCAAAATAAAGATAACTGGGCTTTCGGATTGGGTATCGGTACATCTTTCAGTTTAAAAAATAAGGAAGCCGGTTTGTTTCGGGGAAATGGTTTGGCCACAAAAATGTTTGGTAAATATTATTTTGGCTCTGTTGGTTTATCAGTAGCAACGGGCATCCTTACTGGAAGCATCAATGAAAATTCGCTCAATAAGTTTATGGTTGAAAGGGGGCTCTCGCGGGATCGTGTGAATCTTACAAAAGGAAATGCGTTGAATGGTTTTTTGGCGATTGGGCCTTCTTTTCGATTCGGACATAAACTGTACATAAATGCCGATTTGCAGGGTGGATTGTTTTTTAATACTCCCGGAGTCGTAGCTGTTAATATGAAGCATGATGGTAGTACCATGTATCGTTTTGAAAGTGTCAGTAAAAAGTATTCTCCTGGCTTTTCAGGAAGTATCATTATTAATTACCCCCTTGGCCCTGCAACCCATTTTTTCATCAATGCCGACTACTTATATTCGAGGACATCCCTTCAACTGACGGATGTAAAAAATGGATATGATGTGGCTACCGGATTGAGCAGAGATTTAAGTATGATGGTTGCCGGAATTGGGATTAGTAAATCATTTGGAAGCAGGCCGGGCACTTCTGCAAAATCGACAGTTCCCTATTTTAATAAGATACCAAATGTCACTGTACAGACGCAGCCAAATAGAGTTGATACAACCCCTGCAACACTTCAGAGCAATACAGGAATTATTTCAGGGAATATTTATTGGCAGCAGGTAAAAGCGACTGGCATTGTTACCAATGAAATGGAAGCCGAAATGGCCGATATTAGAAAACCGGAAGGCGCTGTAGCTGATCAGCAAATAGCATCCCCAGGATTATATATTCGGAAAACTGGCAGAGGAGCTTCGAAAAAAGGTTCTCCTTTGTATGAAGATCATGGAAATTCAGGCAATAATCCATTGTATAATGCAGGTTTAAAAAAAGGCGAAAACCCTTTGTACCAGGGAAGTGGTAATTCGGGCAACAATCCTTTATATGGAAGTAAAAGCGAGGGGAATGGAGGTGGGATTTGTGGAAATACCAGTCATTTTCTGGTAACATTGAAGGATCGGCAAAGTGGAATCATTGTTGCCAAAACGATTGCTGATTCCTGTGGTAATTTTTGGTTTGCCAATGTCCCTGACGGGATGTATTCATTACATGTAAAGGGATTTACAATTGCTACAACAAGGCATGAAGTGATAATAATGGATGAAGGAAAGCATACTGTTGGAGGAACACTCCAGGTGGGCAATGCTCAATTAATAATAGCACTGAATACTCAGCCTGGGCCAGGAACTTTCCAATACGCAAAAAAAACGGAGGGTGAATCAGATCCGGGCCGGAAAGTAGAAGTGATCTGTGCTGAACAAGTTGCCGGACAGCCAATTGAAGGTGTTATTGTTAAAGGCGGGAAGTATCCAGGCGGACCGATAAGAACAGTTCAGACAGATGAGTACGGAAAATTTGAATTGAGCGGCTTGAAAAAAGGAACTTACTATATAACTTCTGAAATACCTTTTAATGTAAGTGTGCGCATTTATGTAGAAGCACAGGACTTTAATACCACACGAAATAATCGGGAGAGGGGTCAGTAAATTCGGTCGGTTTAATTCGAACCCGGTGCACCGTTTTTATTGTTTCTTTGCAGCATGGCAGAAACAGTTGTACAATATGAAAACCTGGTGGAATTTACCAGGCAATTATTTCAATCGATCGGATGTTCAACAACAGATGCAATTACAGCAACAGAAGTGCTGTTAAGTGCAGATCTCAGAGGAATTGATTCACATGGCATAGCCCGTCTCAGCGGCTATATCCGGTTATGGGAAGCAGGCAGGGTAAACGCCACTCCATCCATCCGAATCATTCATGAAACACCTTCTACAGCGGTAGTGGATGGCGATAGTGGATTGGGTTTGGTAGTAGCACCTTATGCTATGCAGGTAGCCATACAAAAAGCAGCCCAGGTGGGAACCGGCTGGGTGAGTGTACAAAACAGCAACCATTACGGTATTGCCGGATGGCATGCGATGATGGCCCTTGAACAAGAGATGATCGGGATCAGTATGACCAACGCTTCTGCCCTGGTAGCACCTACGTTTTCAACAGAACGGTTGTTAGGCACTAACCCCATTTGTGTAGCCATTCCCGCTGGGGAAGAACCCGCTTTTGTGGCGGATATGGCAACCACCACAGCAGCCAATGGAAAACTGGAAATTTTACAACGTAAAAACCTGGAAGCCCCAACTGGCTGGATCCAGGATGCTGAGGGAAATTCAACCACCGATGTCCATGCATTAAAAAAAGGAGGCGCCTTATTGCCGCTTGGTGGTGATCGTGAGCATGGAAGTCACAAAGGATATGCATTGGGTGCGATCGTTGATATTTTTTCCGCTGTACTGAGTGGAGCCAACTATGGTCCGTGGGTGCCGCCTTTTCCTGCTTATGTTCCGATGCCCACTGGTATGCCTGGCAAAGGCATCGGTCATTTTTTTGGTGCAATGCGGATCGATGCGTTTCGTCCGGCTGCTGATTTCAAAAAAGATATGGATAACTGGATTCGTCGTTTTCGGACTGCCAAAACAATAGAAGGAGAATCATCCGTATTGGTACCCGGAGATCCGGAAAGAGAACTGGAATCGGTGCGGAGGGATCAGGGAATACCCCTGCTGGATCCTGTAATTGAAGATCTTCAATCACTTGCTCAAAAATTTTCAATTCCACTACGATTAACGTAAATTCGCTGCCGCTTAATCAGCGTTTAGGTGATTTTGTTTAATAAAATTAAAATCGGTTGGCATTAAGCCTATCACAAATCAGTTGAGATGAAAGTAATGAAGTTCGGTGGAACCTCTGTAGGAAAGCCGGAGAGAATGCACCAGGTTGCCCAGTTAATAACCAAAGACGGGGAAGCTAAAATTGTTGTGTTAAGTGCACTTAGCGGCACCACCAATACATTGGTTTCCATTGGGGATGCACTATCTAAAGGCGATAAGGAAGGTGCCAAGCAGATTGTTGATAAGCTGGAAGTTCATTACAAACAATTCATCCTGGATTTGTTGAAAAAAGAGGATACCCGCGCCAAAGCCAACCAGCAGATAAATGAACATTTTGAATTCCTGAATATCATCACAAAAATATCCTTCAATGATGCCCTGAATAAAGACATCCTGGCCCAGGGAGAATTGATGAGCACCAAACTTTTTTCCATTTACCTGGAAGAGCAGGGCATTGATCATGCGTTGTTGCCAGCGCTGGAATTCATGAGCATCGATGCGAATGATGAGCCGCAGCTGAGTTCCATCCGCCAGAAACTGACTGCAATTCTCAACCAGCATTCCAACAAGAAATTATTTATAACCCAGGGATATATCTGCCGGAACTCGAGGGGAGAAGTGGACAATCTGAAACGCGGTGGCAGTGATTATACTGCTTCGCTGGTAGCAGCCGCAACCAACAGTACGGTTTGTGAGATCTGGACCGATATTGATGGTATGCATAATAATGATCCACGGGTTGTAAACAAGACATTACCAATTGAACAATTGAGTTTCGAGGAAGCAGCCGAGCTTGCTTATTTCGGCGCGAAGATTCTGCATCCTACCTGCATTTGGCCGGCGCAACAGGAAAGTGTTCCGGTGAAGCTGCTGAATACCATGCAGCCAGATGCGGCTGGAACTACTATTACCAAAGAAGCCGGTTCGGTGGGTGTTAAAGCGATTGCAGCCAAGGATGGTATCATTGCAATTAAAATTAAAAGCAGCCGTATGTTGCTCGCTTATGGGTTCCTTCGCAAAATCTTTGAGGTTTTTGAAAAATATCGCACCCCAATTGATATGATCACCACTTCTGAAGTAGCTGTTTCGGTTACTATTGACAGTGATACTTTCCTGAAAGAGATTGTAAAGGAACTGGAACCTTTTGGTTCGGTAGAGGTGGATCGTGATCAAACCATTGTATCAATTGTGGGCAATGAGATCGCCGAAACAAAGGATATCCTGAGTCGTCTTTTTGATTCAATGAAACAGGTACCTGTTCGTATGGTGAGTTATGGTGGTAGCCGACACAATGTATCACTGCTGATACCTTCCGGCAGCAAGCAACAAACCTTACAGCTATTAAACTCAGGTTTATTCGGGCTTTAAGATTTATTTTATTAAACCCGGTTAAACACTCATCGTTTCTTAAGGATCAGGTCCTGGTCGAACATCCACTGATAAACGAATTTCATCCATTCGACATCACTGTTGGGGTTCTTCATACCAAAGCCATGTCCACCTTTTTCGTAGGTGTATAAATCGTTCTTGACACGGGCTTTATCCAGGGCCTCTTTTAGTTTGAGACTGTTGTCGATTTTTACAGTACGATCGTCCTTGGCATGCACTAAAAACACAGGTGGTGTTTTTTTCGTCACCTGGTTTTCCAGCGAGAAAAACTTAACCTGCGCCGGATCGGGTTCCTGTCCGAGTAAAGCTTCCCGGCTACCCTTATGCGAAAACTCATCCGAGAAACTGATCACCGGATAGACGAGGATTGAAAAATCTGGCCGTAACGAGGTTTTTAGCGGATTCGGGATGAATGCCTGGTCGAAATGAACTGTTGCAGATCCGGCGAGATGCCCGCCAGCACTGAATCCCATGATCCCAACCTGTTTTGGATTGAGTTGCCAGAGTTTGGCTTTTTCACGTACAAACTGGATGGCACGCTGTGCATCCTGTAAGGGACCAATGGTTTTATTTTCCATACTCTCGTCCGAAGGGAGCCGGTATTTCAACACAAAAGCGGTTACACCCCATTCATTGAATTTTTTCGCAACGGCAGCACCTTCATGGTCGGCAGCGAGTATCCTGTATCCGCCACCCGGACAAATAATCACTGCAGTTCCATTGGCTTTCGAAGGGTCTGGTAAATAGGCAGTCAGCGTTGGTTTCGTGACATTCGAAATAATTAAGCGTCCATTGCCTGCTGTTTCAGCCTTCTCAACCAGGGAGGAGGGTTTTGAATTCGGAATTGAATCTGACTGATAGAGTTCAAATACATCCTGGCCAACTGCAAAAAGACTTAGACTTGACATCAAAAAAAATAGGATGAACGCTTTCATTTGTTTCGCTTTCATCCTATGAATATAAATACTGTCTGGCTAATTTCAGTGGCTCATCTGTTAAATCACCAGCATGGCATCACCATAACTAAAGAAGCGGTACTTATCCTTGATGGCTTTTTTGTATGCTTCCATAGCCAAATCGTAACCGGCAAAGGCGCAGGTCATGATCAACAGGCTGGTCTTAGGCAGATGAAAATTAGTTACCAGTGAATCCGCTATAGAGAACTCATACGGCGGGTGAATAAAGTGATTGGTCCAGCCCTCGGATGGTTTCAATAATTTTTCAGCCGTAAAAGAAGATTCAATCGCCCGCATGGTGGTGGTGCCAATGGAGCAGATCCGGTGATTGTTGGTTTTGGCCTTATTCACGATCTGACAGGCAGTATCATCAATACGGTAATATTCTGCGTCCATTTTGTGCTTGGAAAGATCCTCCACCTCAATTGGGCGGAAAGTGCCAAGACCTGTATGCAGGGTTACTTCAGCAAAGCGGATGCCTTTAATTTCAAGACGTTTGATGAGCTCGCGACTAAAATGCAGTCCCGCTGTTGGAGCGGCAACCGCACCTTCGTGCTTGGCATAAACCGTCTGATAACGTTCCTTGTCTTCCTCATCCGGCTTACGCTTGATGTATTTGGGAAGGGGAGTCTCACCCAGGAACTCCAGCATCTGGCGGAATTCTTCGTCGGTTCCCTCCCAAAGAAAACGAATGGTACGACCGCGACTGGTAGTATTGTCAATTACCTCAGCTACAAGTTCGTCGTTGTCTCCAAAATAGAGCTTGTTACCTACGCGGATCTTACGAGCAGGATCTACGATTACATCCCAAAGGCGATTGGGTTTATTGAGTTCGCGGAGCAGGAATACTTCAATTTTGGCGCCGGTCTTTTCCTTACGGCCATACATACGCGCAGGAAAAACCTTGGTATTGTTTACAACGAATACATCCTTGTCATCAAAGTATTCCAGAATATCCCGGAAGGTTTTGTTTTCAATGTTTCCGGTCTTGCGATGTACCACCATCAGGCGGCTGTCTTCTCTTTTTTTCGCAGGGTTCTGGGCAATAAGATTCAGGGGCAGATCGAACTTAAACTGTGATAGCTTCATGTATTAAATGGTTTTTACAACCACCAGCCACACGACACATATCAACATCCAGGGAAGAGGGGGTGTCTTTCACAACCCGGACTTACGGCTCCGGTATTGATATCATGTTACGGCATGATGTTTAAATGGGTGCAAAGGTAGGATTTAAACATCATTTCGCAAAGATCTCTGAACGTCCCGGAATGGCGTCCAGTAAATGTTTGGTAACCAATGAATTAGGGTTGTTGATTACCTGGCTCGTAGTGCCTAATTCCGCAATTCTGCCTTTTTCCATTACCAGGATGCGGTCGCTGATATATTTGACCACTCCCAGGTCGTGGGTGATGAAAAGAGCGGTAAAACCAAATTCAGCTTTAAGTTCATTGATCAGGTTCAGTACCTGTGCCTGAACACTCACATCGAGCGCACTCACACTTTCATCAAAAACTACAAAATCGGGGTTAAGTGCCAATGCCCTGGCAATTCCGATCCGCTGGCGCTGCCCTCCACTAAAGGCATGTGGATACCGGTGGTAATGTTCGGGTAGAAGATGGACTTTTCTGAGAAGGTCCATTACCCGCTCTTTTTGAAGAGAAGGGGATAAGTCCGGATGGTGAACCTGAAGTGTTTCCCTTATGGTTTCTCCGATAGGGATTCGTGGATTCAGGGAACCATAAGGATCCTGAAAAACCAGCTGCATCTCTTTTCTGTAAAGGCGTAAATTTCGCTTAGACAACTCCGTAAGTTCAACTCCTGAAATCCGGATGCTTCCTTTTTGAATCGGTATCAGCTGAAGCAGGGCTCTGCCAAAACTAGTTTTTCCGCAACCGGATTCTCCAACAATGCCAAGTGTCTCCCCTTTAAAAATATTCAGGTTGATATTATCAACGGCTTTGGTGAATTCAGTAGGCTGGCCAAAGAACCGGCGTTTTTTTGGATACCAGACACTTAAGGATCGGATAGTGATCAATGGTGCCGCATCCCAAATTAAAGTGGGATCTTTTTTAGCCGGCAAGTTGTCTGCAGGATTTTCAAATTCTTCTCCGGAGTGTTTATTTAAAAAATCATCTACTACGGGTAATTTTTGTCCCTTCTCATACAGGATTGGCCGACAGGCCAACAGCGCATTTGTATAGGGATGTTTAGGATTGACAAATATCTCATCGCAATTGCCTTCTTCTACAATTCTGCCATTATATAAAACAATCACCCGGTGGGCAAAATCGCGCACCAGGCCCAGGTCATGGGTGATGAACAACATCCCCATTTTCGTTTGTTCCTGTATGTTAGTCAGCAGTTCAAGAATATTTTTCTGCACAGTCACATCAAGGGCAGTAGTAGGTTCATCCGCGATCAGCAGGGAAGGTTCACATGCCAGCGCCATTGCGATCATTACACGTTGTTTCTGTCCACCGCTGAGTTGATGGGGGTATTTTTTTAACACCAGCTCAGGTTCGGGTAATTGCACCTTGCGAAATAAATCCAGCGTTTTTAACCGGGCATCTTTAGCGGATACTCCGGTATGTGTACGTATCGCTTCCATGACCTGGTTGCCACAGGTAAAAACCGGGTTGAGTGCAGACATCGGTTCCTGGAAGATCATGGCGATTTCCTTTCCCCGGATGGAGCGCAGTTTCGTACCGGATGCTTCCAGCAGGTTCAGCGCCTCCTTGTTACCCGATGGTGTGAATGCAATTTTACCATTCAGGTACCGGGTTGTTTTTGGAGGTAAAAGTTGCAGTATTGAAAGGGAGCTGACTGATTTTCCCGAACCGGATTCGCCAACTACTGCCACGATTTCTCCCCGGTTAACCCGGAAACTGATTCCATGTAAGGCCGTTCGAATTTCAGCATCCTGCAGAAAGCCTACAGAAAGGTTTTCGACTGACAATAAGGCTAAGGCTTCCTGCATGTCAGGGATTTATTTTTTTTACTTTGATAATGCTGAGCCGGGTAGGAGGGGTGGGATAATAAGCCATGCAAACCATACAATCCTCTTTATAATCAGCTGCGGCTAACTCAAATGTAAACAGATCTCCTTCACTGATGCCTGCTTCAGCAAAACTGCATTTGCTTTCCACTGTGAAAACATTGGAGTAATCTGACTTTCTTTTTTCATCGTAAAACCTTGCAGTCAATACAGCCGGATCCAGCTTCCCCGAAACCAGCGCAACCACATAATGATTGCAGATTTCACTGATCACCAATTTGCCGGTAAGTGGTGCGACTGATTTATTTTGAACTGCTGTTGATTTACAACTCCAGCACATAATTGTTAATAATAAACTAACCAGCAGTGAATTCATCCGCATCACACAAATTTTAAAAACGCAGGTGCCTTACCGTTAGTCCGTCGTTGATTAGCTGTTTTAGCGAATCAATTCCTATTCGGATATGCCGCTCCACATATTCACTTGTAACTTTTTTATCGCTCTCTTCTGTTTTAACGCCTTCCGGTATCATGGGAGAATCGCTTACCAGCAATAAGGCGCCGGTTGGAATTTTATTGAAAAATCCAACTGAAAATATGGTAGCGGTTTCCATATCAATAGCATATGCCCGTACCTGCTGCAGGTATTCCTTGAATGTTTCATCGTGCTCCCAAACCCTTCTGTTGGTGGTATAAACAGTACCTGTCCAGTAATCCACACCGTGATCCCGAATAGTGGTGGATACCGCTTTTTGCAAGGCGAATGCAGGCAGGGCTGGTACTTCCGGAGGGAAATAATCATTGGAGGTTCCTTCTCCACGTATAGCTGCTATCGGCAGAATGAGATCACCCACCTTATTTCTTCTTTTCAATCCGCCGCATTTCCCAAGAAACAATACAGCTTTTGGTTCTATAGCGGTTACCAGGTCCATTACTGTTGCAGCGGTCGGACTCCCCATTCCAAAATTGATAATCGTGATATCTTCTGCTGTGGCACATTGCATCGGTTTGCCAACTCCCACTACATCAACTTTATGCCATTGGGCAAACCATTCTACATAGTTGCTGAAATTGGTGAGCAGGATATATTTTCCAAAGTTTTCAAGTGGTTGACCGGTATATCTTGGTAACCAGTTCTGCACTATTTCCTCTTTTGTTTTCATGGTTGTAGTTTTTCCTTTCCAACAAATCAATTTCAGCAATATACGATTTTCGAATCATAGCTTTGGCAAATGATCCGAATGGTTTATCCCGATATCAACCTGAAATGGAAAGAAGAAGGTGGTCAGCGACTGGTCTTTGATCCGATCAGAAAAAAATGGCTGGTGCTGACTCCTGAAGAATGGGTGCGGCAACATGTGCTGCACTATTTATTGCTTGTTAAGGGCTATCCAAAAGCATATATAGCTGCAGAAAAAAACATGCAATTGGGCGAGTTGAAAAAAAGATTTGATCTGCTGGTATATGACCGGGATCACCAACCCTGGCTAATGGTGGAATGCAAAGCAATGGACATACAGCTCAGTGAAACCGTATTACACCAGATATTACGTTACAACCTGGCAATACCCGTTCCGTATCTTGTAATTACGAATGGTGCACAGGCCATGATTTATCATCGGGCGGAAGGAAAATTATCTGTTCTTGCAGACTTTCCCGTCTACTAAAAAAGGTGTTGATGAAAACACCAACACCTTTTCTTCTAACTATATAGCCTTTTATGGGAAGATGCCCAGTTCATTGTAGCTCGTAGCTACTTTGTTGATGGCAACAACATAAGCTGCAGTACGCATATCGGGAATGGATGGATTCTGTTTCCAGCATTCCATGATTTCACGGGTAGCAGTGATCATGGTTTCTTCCAGGCCGGAATATACCAGGTCCACTTCATCCGGGCCATGTTCGATCATGCTCTTGTGGCTATCTGCCACTTTTTTGCCGGTCAGGCTCTCAATCTGATTGAGAATATTTTTATTCTGGTTTTCTGTAAATCGCTTCTCCAAACGGCCATAGCGAACATGGCTCAGGTTCTTCAACCATTCGAAATAGGAAACGGTTACACCACCCGCATTCAGGTACATATCTGGAACAACCAGGGTTCCTTTGGAAGCAAAAACTTCATCTGCTTCTGGAGTTAACGGACCATTCGCAGCTTCTCCAATGATACGTGCTTTAATACGAGGTGCATTTTCACCATTGATAACATTTTCCAGTGCAGCCGGAATCAAAATCTCGCAATCCAGTTCCAGTGCATCATTGGAATTCGCCAGGTTCAATGCTCCAGGGAAATTCAGAATGGAACCTGTTTTTTTACGGTGCTGGAATACTTCGTCTTCGTTCAGTCCGTCCGGGTTCATAATTGCTCCTTCAAATTCGGCAATGGCGATCACTTTTGCACCGCCCTCACGGAAAAATTTAGCTGCATGATACCCCACATTACCAAGGCCCTGAACTACTACAGTTTTACCCTCAATTCCCAGGTCTAATCCCAGACGCTGCATTACATCCGGCATATTGCATACTTCGCGGATGCCATAGAAAACTCCCAGACCGGTTGCTTCTCTGCGGCCACGAACGCCACCCTGTGTTACCGGTTTACCAGTTACACAGCCCAATGCATCCACTTCACCAGGTTTCATACTCATATAGGTATCGAGGATCCAGGCCATTTCCCGTTCACCGGTTCCATAGTCTGGAGCCGGAACATCGGTACCCGGACCGATAAAATTCTTCTTGATCAGTTCGTGGGTATAACGACGGGTAATTTTCTCCAGTTCGTAGGGAGTATATTTTTTGGGATCGATGGATATACCACCCTTTGCACCCCCAAAAGGTACATTCACAATAGCGCACTTGTAGGTCATAAGTGCGGCAAGTGCCATCACTTCATCCAGGTTAA
This sequence comes from Flavipsychrobacter sp., assembly GCA_016787265.1. Taxonomy (GTDB): domain Bacteria; phylum Bacteroidota; class Bacteroidia; order Chitinophagales; family Chitinophagaceae; genus Flavihumibacter. Next base: position 39,842 of record JAEUVF010000018.1, read on the forward strand.
CTGCTGTTGCAAAACGGATACCGCCTTTACAGGGTGTTTTGTGATGAGAGTGTTGTACACGATAAGCCTTGATTACTTCAATCTTATCTCCGATTTTCACCGGGAAATGCATCCGGTAAACCGAATTACATTGTTTGATTTGTTCAAGAATTCCGGGATCCCAGTTGGTGAACTTAGCTGCCTTGTCAAAGCTCTTCTCTACTGCTCCAAAGAAGCTGTACTCTTGATGTCCAGACATGATGTTCGTTTTTGTTAGGTGTTTTTTATATGTGTTTACGCAATCGTCTACTTGGTATAACGAAAAAAGATCAGGCTTCGTTTTCCAGTTTGGTTATTTTTCTGTCCAGTCGGACCAGGTAAATCAGAATACCCACTACAATAAGCACCACAACTGCTACTACTGCATAGATTTTTCCGTTGGCATGCATGGCATCCGCCATTTGGACCGGGCCATCGTCGTTCATGGGAGTCTGTGCTGATAACCGGGTAAAACTGAGTAACAGGATCGCGAATAGCCCCTGCCATTTTATATTACGCATGTTGAAGTTTTTTTTCTTCCAAATTTTTGAGCCTGATACTTAAACTGGCGATCCATACGCCCATTAATGTCCAGCCAGGGAATGCTACCAGGTAGAAGAGATACCGCATACGGCTGTCAACATCACCCGGATTTAATGCGGGATTACCCATTCCGCCCGGGTGCAGACTTTCCAGCAATCGTGGAATGATCCAGATGGTTGGAAAAAGCATGGCAAAGGCGAAAATATTATAGACAGCCCCGATTTTTGCTCTTTTATCAGGATCTATCATAGAGTTCCGCAACACCAGGTATGCGAAATAAATCAGAAACGCGATCGCAGCGCCAATCTGCTTGGGATCATTACTCCATGCTTTGCCCCAGGTATAATTGGCCCAGATCATTCCCGTTGATAAACCCAGTATACAATACAGGAGTCCAACATTGGCATATTCCACGGCAAGACTATCATGTTTGAGATTACCGCTTCGCAGGTATTTTACAGAATTGACAACCGAAACAATAAAAAAGATCATCATCCCAAACCACATGGGTACATGGAAATAGTAATTCCGGATGGTTTCATTAAGAATGGGTTTGGCGGGCACATCGCCAAGGAAGCCAGCTACTGAAATAATTAATAGCTGCAGGATGCAAAGGATTTTCCACCAGGCTAAGCGCATAACATCAAATAAGTGCGGCAAAATTAGGGGAAAAGAATCAGTCCTTCCACAGAAAGGGAAAGAGGATGACAGCCAATGCAACCACCAATAAATCCAGTCCCGCCAACAGGAGCACAATCATGCCCAGACTATCCTGTATTACCTGGCTAAAAGCGGTATTGGCCAGCTTCATCATCAATAAAATTTGAGGAATAATTAACGGAAATCCCAGTATTGCCATGAGTGCTGCATTTTGTTGAGCACGGGCGGCGATGGCAGATAAAAAGGTAAAAACAAGGCTTAGCCCAAGCCCTCCAAAAACTGCAAGTCCCATAAAGCGGAGTCCATTCTGAACGGGATTTCCAAGCAGCAAACCAAAAAGAATCCAGGAAACCAGGCTGAGCAGTGCCATCAGCAGCACATTGAAAAGCAGTTTCGATAGAATAAAATCCCTGGGGCCTGCAATGGAATAAAAATATAACAGTCTTCCACGGCTTTCCTGGAGAAAACTCTTGGCAACGGCATTCACACAAACAAATAACTGGATCATCCAGAACAGGCCATTCCAGACCTGGTCTTCCGGCTGCCCCATGGCCAGGTATAACACAAAGATCGTACTGGCCACGTATAAAAGTATTCCATAAAACGTGTATTGCTGGCGAAACTCCAGGAGTAAATCTTTTTTAAAAAGGGCAATAACAGCTTTCATGCATCAGTTTTTATCGTCGTAACAGGTCCTGCAACGGGGCTCATAAGATTCTTTTTCTCCCAGCAAAACCTGGCCTCCCTGGGCGATCTTTCTATAACTGAAAGAGGCAATATTTCCACATTTTACGCAAATGGCATGCAACTTGGTGATATAATCTGCCTTGGCCAGCAGAAAGGGCATCTGCCCAAAGGGTTTTCCAAGGTAGTCCATATCAAGTCCGGCTATGATCACCCGAATACCCTGCCTGGCCAGCTGGTCACAGACATCGGGCAATTGGTCGTCAAAGAACTGGGCTTCGTCAATACCCACCACGTCCACGTTGGAGGCCATCAATAAAATGGTTTGGGAATTGTCGATCGGTGTGGAAGTGATAGCGTTTTCATCGTGGGAAACGATTTGTTGTTCATCATAGCGAACGTCGATGGCTGGTTTGAAAATCTCGACTTTCAGATTGGCAATCCGGGCACGTTTCAGGCGCCTGATCAGTTCTTCGGTTTTGCCTGAAAACATAGAACCGCAGATGACTTCGATCCATCCACGGCGGCCGCCATTAAGTGTAGGTTCTATAAACACGATCTATACAATTGATGCGGAAAAGTCAACCTGCCAAAGGTTAACAGTTCCTTTGACGAGTATTGATTCAGTTCCAACTTAATTTTAATAACTTTATGAAATCCAATACTAACCCAAAAGTACCATATCAAATGGAAAGAGTTAGAGCTCTGATCAACAAGCTTCAGGAACAGGCAGACCAGGGAGCGGAAGCATCCGTTTTACTGGTTACGGCACAACTGTTACAGTCGGCTATTCAGGAACAGGCTTCTGCCGCTGCAGTACACCGAAATGGGAGCTCAAAAGTAGCAGTTGTTTTACCTGCTGTTACTAATTCAGTTCAAAAAAGAGTGGTGGAGCCTGCTCCGGTTATTTCGGAAACCGCGGTGGATGCAAGTTCCAAAGTTTCGGAGCCAGAAACCGCCCTGCCTTCCGACTGGTTACATAATCTCATGCAGGAAATCCCTACCCTGGCACATCAGAAGGAAATCAGAGAACTGAACGATGTGATGAGCCAGCAAATTAATGGGGCCTCCCTCAATGATAAATTAAAACAGGGTTCGGTTGAAGTAGCCGACGTGCTGACACGTGAGCCGGTTCGGGACCTCAAAAAAGCAATTGGGGTAAATGACCGTTTTGTATTTGTTCAGGAACTATTTCGTGGAGATGAAGTGATGTACGAACGCAGCATTAAAACGATCAACTCCTTCAATATTCTTCAGGAAGCGGAATATTGGATTGAGCGGGAACTCAAACTGAAACTGGCCTGGGACGATTCAAAAGACACTGTTCGTCATTTTTGTCAGCTGGTTAGCAGGCGCTTTTCCTCCAAGTAAGTCTGAATTATTTCGCTTGCGCCACGGCGGCTGGCAACAAATGCCGCTGCTTCACGGGATGCTTTCTCCAGCGCATCAGTATCCTTCAACAGCAGATTAAAACGATCTTCCAATTCCAGGGCAGTTGAAACAGCAAATCCGCCTCCTGCCTCAATCAGATCATTTGCTTCCGGAAACCGGTCATAAACAGGGCCGTGAATCACCGGCACACCATATACCGCAGCTTCCAGAATATTGTGCAGCCCGTCATCCCCGAATCCCCCCCCCACATACGCCAGTTTAGCATATTTATACAGGCGCGATAACATTCCTATATTATCAATAATCAGCACATTCGCCTTTATTCCGTTTTCCTGAGCCTGTTTCCAGGCGGAGAAACGGATCGTATGCTGGAATAATTTCTCCATATCCCGCAAATGTTCCTCATCTATTTCGTGCGGAGCGATGATGAACCGGATATCAGGATGGGTATTGGCAAAATGATCCAGTTCTTCTTCATCTTCCGGCCAGGTGCTTCCGCAAACGATAACGGGAGATTGACCTATAAAACCTTCAATTTCCGGAATGGGTTCAAACTTGCCGGCAATGGCTGAAACCCGGTCGTATCGGGTATCTCCTGCCACGGTGGTTTTATGAATAGCGATCTTCTGCAACAGCTCTGCGGATGCTGTATCCTGCAGAAAGAGATGTTGAAAACAGGTGAGCATATGCCGGTGTAAGCGGCCATACCCCTTGAAAAAAGGTTGCGATTTGCGGAATCGGCCGGCAATCAGCAGTACCGGGATATTTTTGCCTGCAAGCGTATTTAGATAATGATACCAGAATTCATAACGTACCCAGATAACAAGTGAAGGTTTGGCAATATCCACAAACTTGCGGGCATTTTTTGCATTATCCATAGGCAGATAACATACATAATCAGCTCCTGCATAGTTTTTGCGGATCTCATACCCTGAAGGCGAGAAAAAACTAAGTAAAATACAATGGTTAGGGTAGTTGGAGCGTATCCACTCCAAAATAGGCCGTCCCTGTTCAAACTCTCCCAGGGAAGCGCAATGCATCCAAACCATGGGCCGCTCATCGCTTTCGCGAAACCGGATCAATGACCGCTCCCAATCATTGCGGCCTTCCACCCATTTTTTTGCCTTGGGATTCCAGCGGGCTGCCAGTTGCAATGCCCACCGGTAGCAAACGATAAACAGATTATATAATAAAAGACTCACTGAATCAATTGGTTAATGTGCAGCAAAGCTAAATTCAAAGTTCCACCCAACCTATATTTTGCTATTTTTGTGCCCATTTTAAAAGCGGAGGGAGAGTTATGCGACCCATACAGATGGTTGATTTAAAAAAGCAATACCAGGAAATTAAAGCCGATGTAGACGCGGCTATTCATGAAGTACTGGATTCAGCAGCCTTTATTAATGGTAAAGCTGTACAGGACTTCAGTAAGTCGCTGTCTGACTACCTGAATGTAAAGCATGTCATTCCCTGTGCGAACGGAACGGATGCCCTGCAAATTGCCATGATGGCACTGGATCTTCAGCCTGGTGATGAGGTGATCACACCATCGTTCACTTATATTGCAACAACTGAAGTGGTGGCCTTATTGCGCCTTCAGCCTGTATTTGTGGAAGTGGATCCCAAAACCTTTTGTATTGATCCGGCAGCTATTGAAAAGGCGATCACTCCCCGTACTAAAGCAATCGTACCGGTTCATTTATACGGACAGGCAGCCAACATGGAAGCTATCATGGAAATCGCAAACAGGCACGGATTGGCGGTAATTGAAGACAATGCGCAGGCAATAGGAAGTGATTATTATTATAAAGATGGTAGCTCGCGCAAGACCGGAACAATCGGAACAATCGGCTGCACTTCTTTTTTCCCCTCAAAAAACCTGGGTTGTTATGGTGATGGCGGTGCGATTTGTACCAATGATGATGAACTGGCTGATAAAATGCGTATGATCGCCAATCACGGCCAGAAAGTTCGATATTACCATGAGATGGTAGGTTGCAATAGCCGGCTCGACAGTATTCAGGCAGCAGTGCTGAATATTAAACTCCCCAAACTCGATCAGTACATCGATGCCAGGAGAAAAGCGGCAGATTTTTATGATCAGGCATTTGCCGGACATAAAAAAATTACAACACCATACCGCGATTCCAATAACAAACATGTCTTTCACCAGTACACACTGATTTTGGAAGGTGTAAACAGGGATGGCTTACACCAGTACCTTGCGGATAAGCAGATTCCATCCATGATTTACTATCCTGTACCGGCGCACAGGCAGAATATGTTTGCTGCCCTGGGGGGGAATAAATTTGATCTTGCTGTAACTGACTGGTTGACCGAACGGGTGATATCATTACCCATGCATACGGAGCTGGAGCAGGAACAGTTAAACTATATAACAACGGAGGTTTTAGCCTACGTAGATAATAATTAAACTTGAAATCCGAATGAAAATTGCAGTTGTTGGTACCGGCTATGTTGGCTTGGTAACCGGAACCTGTTTTGCTGAAACAGGTAATGAAGTTATATGTGTTGACATCGATCAGTCAAAAGTGGATCGTTTGTCAAATGGTGAGATTACCATCTATGAACCTGGTCTTGAAAAATTATTTCTCCGTAACCTGAAAGAAGGCAGACTGAGTTTTACCACCAGCCTGGCCGATGGAATAAAAGAAGCAGCAATTGTTTTTCTGGCGTTACCCACACCTCCAGGCGCAGATGGTGCAGCTGATCTTCGGTATGTACTGGGCGTGGCTGAAGATATTGGCAAATTGCTGACAGATTATAAAGTACTGGTTGATAAAAGTACAGTACCTGTTGGAACGGCTGATAAAGTACGAGCCGCTGTTGCAAAAAATTACGCTGGTGAGTTTGATATTGTATCCAATCCGGAGTTCCTGCGGGAAGGAGTAGCGGTAGATGATTTTATGAAACCGGATCGGGTAGTTATTGGCGTTAGTTCGGAACGCGCACGCAAATTAATGGGAGATCTTTATGCTCCCTTTGTACGTTCTGGTAATCCGGTGATTTATATGGATGAACGTTCCGCGGAATTAACCAAATATGCAGCCAATTCATTCCTGGCAACCAAAATAACTTTCATGAATGAAATCGCTCAGCTTTGCGAAAGGCTGGGAGCAGATGTGGATATGGTTCGACTGGGAATTGGCAGTGATGATCGCATCGGTAAACGTTTTTTGTTTCCCGGAATTGGTTATGGCGGAAGTTGCTTTCCAAAAGATGTTCAGGCGCTTGTTCAATCAGCAGCACAGGCTGATTACGATTTTCGCATATTGAATGCCGTTATGGATGTAAATGAGAAGCAAAAGACTCATTTATTACCCAAGATCCGCCGGTATTTTGGAAATGAGCTGAAAGGTAAAAAATTTGCTCTCTGGGGATTGGCATTCAAACCTAATACAGATGATATCCGGGAAGCACCGGCTCTGTATATGATAGAAACGCTGTTACGGGAGGGCGCTAGCATTACCGCATTTGACCCGGAAGCGATCCGCAATGTGAAGCAATTGCTCGGAGATAAAATATCGTATGCTGAAAATCAGTATGATGCACTACAGGATGCAGATGCATTAGTAATTGCCACAGAGTGGAATGAGTTCAGAACACCAGATTTTCTGAAGATGGTTACGCGAATGAAAAACAAAGTGATTTTTGATGGCCGTAACCTGTTTGACACAAAGGCAATTGCCGAACTGGGATTCCACTATGAAAGCGTTGGAAGAAAAACCATCTCCGGATCAAAAAAATAACACTGTGAATAAAAGAATATTAATTACCGGAGCCGCAGGATTTCTTGGATCACACCTGTGTGATCGGTTTATTAAGGAAGGATACCGTGTGGTAGGAATGGATAACCTGATTACAGGTGATCTGAAAAATATTGAACATCTTTTTAAGCTGGAGCAGTTCGAGTTTTATCATCATGATGTAAGTAAATTTATTCATGTACCCGGTAAGCTCGATTACATCCTGCATTTTGCCTCGCCTGCGAGTCCAATTGATTATCTGAAAATACCTATTCAGACACTGAAAGTAGGTGCCTTGGGAACACATAACTGCCTCGGACTTGCCAAAGCAAAAGGGGCTCGTATCCTGGTTGCTTCCACATCAGAAGTTTACGGTGATCCACTGGTGCATCCGCAAACAGAAGAATACTGGGGAAATGTAAATCCGGTTGGACCCAGAGGCGTTTATGATGAAGCCAAGAGATTCATGGAATCTATCACCATGGCCTATCATACCTATCACCAGGTGGAGACCCGAATCGTTCGGATTTTCAATACTTATGGCCCGAGAATGCGACTTAACGATGGCAGAGCACTTCCCGCATTTATCGGACAGGCATTACGCGGGGAAGATCTGACAGTGTTTGGTGATGGTTCTCAAACCCGGTCTTTTTGTTATGTGGATGATCTGATTGAAGGAATATACCGACTGCTGATGAGTGATTATACACATCCGGTGAATATTGGTAATCCGGATGAGATTACATTAAAGGAATTTGCAGAGGAGATCATTCGTTTGACCGGAACCGAGCAAAAAATCGTTTATCGACCATTGCCAACAGATGACCCTAAGCAACGAAAACCGGATATTACCAAAGCTACTGAGATCCTGGGATGGGCTCCCAAAGTAAATAGATCAGAAGGAGTGAAGATTACCTATGAGTACTTCAAGTCACTTCCTTATGAAGAGCTCTTTAAACAACCCAAGGAATTTACTTCACCAAATCATAAACATTAATACATGTCCGGCATATTGATAACAGGTGGGGCTGGTTTTATCGGATCTCATGTGGTACGGTTATTTGTCAACAAGTATCCATCTTACAAGATCGTTAACCTGGATGCCCTTACTTATGCAGGCAACCTGGAAAACCTCAGGGATATTGAACAGGCTCCTAATTATATTTTCGAAAAAGGGGATATCACTGATGAAGCCGGAATGCAGCAATTATTCGACCGGTACAATTTTGACGGTGTGATTCATTTGGCTGCAGAAAGCCATGTTGATCGCAGTATTGCAGATCCATTACAGTTCGTTAAAACAAATGTACTGGGTACTGCCAACTTGCTAAATGTGGTGCGCAAATCCTGGGCAGGACGTTTGGAGGGCAAGCGATTTTATCATGTTTCAACAGATGAGGTTTATGGTTCGCTGGGTGAGGAGGGAATGTTTACAGAAGAAACCCCCTATGATCCAAGGTCTCCCTACTCTGCATCAAAGGCTGCTTCCGATCATTTTGTGATGGCCTACTATCATACCTACCACTTACCGGTGGTAATGAGCAATTGCTCTAATAATTACGGTTCCCATCATTTTCCGGAAAAACTAATTCCGCTAATGATCAATAATATCCTGAACAAAAAACCATTACCCGTTTATGGAAAGGGTGAAAATGTGCGCGACTGGCTTTGGGTGGAAGATCACGCAAGGGCAATCGATCTGATTTATCACAGAGGTGTACCCGGAGAAAAATACAATGTGGGTGGTTTTAATGAATGGAAAAATATTGACCTGGTGTATCTGCTTTGTTCCATCATGGATCGTAAATTAGAACGTACGGCGGGTGAATCAGCTCAACTGATCACTTATGTAACCGACCGCCCCGGCCATGATTTGAGGTATGCTATCGATGCTACCAAATTGAATCGGGAGTTGGGGTGGAAACCCTCACTACAGTTTGAGGAAGGACTGGAAAAAACAGTCGACTGGTACCTGAATAACCGGGAATGGGTGGAGCATGTAACCAGTGGAGATTATCAGCATTATTACAAAGAACAATACGAACATCGTTCCTAATGAATTTCACAGAAACCGGAATTCCCGGACTCCTGATTGTTGAACCAACTGTTCATGGGGATCATCGGGGTTATTTTTTTGAGTCCTATAATGCAGCAGTGTTTGAAGCTGCAGGAATTCACTACCAGTTTATTCAGGATAATCAGGCCAGATCTGGTTTTGGTGTGATTCGCGGATTGCATTACCAGCTTCCACCCTTTGCACAAACCAAATTAATTCGTGCACTGGAAGGCCGCATCCTGGATGTGGTGGTCGATTGCAGAAAAAACTCTCCCGCTTTTGGTAAAGTGTTCAGTATTGAATTAAGTGCAGAGAACAAAAAACAATTATTGGTTCCAAAAGGCTTTGCACACGGCTATTCTGTATTAAGCGAAACGGCAGAAGTGCTCTATAAATGCGATGCTTTTTACAATAAAGCGTCAGAAGGTGGAATCCACTTTGATGACCCCGCATTAAAGATCGACTGGCAGATACCAGTTGAAGCCAGAAAAATTTCTGACAAGGACAAAATACTTCCCCGCTTTGCCGATATTGAGCATGTCTTTCAATTTGATTCATGAAAAAAATACTGGTAACCGGTGCAAATGGTCAGTTGGGCTCAGAACTGCAGGAACTGTCGGTATTGTACAACGACCGATACCATTTTTTATTTGTGGATCGCTCACAATTCCCGTTAGACCAGGAAGCTCAGATGGCTGACTTTTTTGCGCTGTATAAACCCGATTATTGCATTAATTGCGCGGCTTATACGGCAGTAGACAAGGCAGAAACAGAGCAGGAGCTGGCCATGCAGATTAATGGTAGGGCGGTTGGCATCATTGCCCGGTTATGCAGCGAATATGGCACCCGGCTGATTCATATATCAACTGATTATGTCTTAGATGGCAGCAGTTCCGTTCCGCTTGCTGAAGCTGCAGCGGTAAAACCTGTTAATTATTACGGTCTTTCAAAACTAAAAGGAGAGGAGCTGGCGCTTGCATACGCGCCTTGTTCTATCATCATCAGAACTTCCTGGGTCTACTCTTCCTATGGAAATAATTTTGTGAAAACCATGATCCGCCTGATGCGGGAACGACCTCAAATCAAAGTGGTGAATGATCAGATTGGAGCGCCTACTTATGGTGCAGACCTTGCAAAAGCAATCCTGCATATAATTGACCAACTGGATATGCCCGAAGGAGCATCCATTCCTGGCGGAATTTATCATTACTGTAATACCGGGAAAATCAGCTGGTATGATTTTGCACGGGCTATCCAGGAGAAAATCCATGCAACTTGTGAAGTTCTGCCCATTCCTTCATCAGAGTATCCCACACCAGCCAAACGACCTGCTTTTAGCCTGATGGCCACAGAAAAAATTCAGCGTGATTTTGGAGTGGCCGTTTATCCCTGGGAAGACAGCCTGGATACCTGCTTATTGAAATTGCAGCAATCCCTGGCCTGATCTGTTTATCGTTGAGATTTTGGAAGACTGGCTCTGACCAGCTGATAAGAATGTTCAATCCATTCTTTAACCAGCCTGTCTGGTATGGAATTATCCATCAGAATTGTATTCCAGTGTTTTTTATTCATATGATAACCTGGCTGAACGGCCGGATATCGTTCTCTTAATTCAATCGCCTCATCCGGTTCGCACTTCAGGTTAATGCTTTCAAAAAAATCAACATCTGTAAGTGCAAACAATTTTCCTTTTACTTTGAATACAAGTGTTTCAGGTCCAAATGGAAATTCTTCGGAAACATCCGGAAAGGACAGGCAAAATTGGCGGAATGATTCAATATCCATTGGAATGGGAAGATAATAAAAAAGCAGGTCGTTAAACCTGCTTTATGTTGCCCGACCAGGATTCGAACCTAGACAAACAGAACCAAAATCTGTCGTACTACCATTATACTATCGGGCAATCCGTCCCTTAAGGGAGTGCAAAAATAAAGGGTGTGTCCATTTCTGCCAAAAAAAAATTCTAAAATGGGGAGATCTTCTGGAATCGATCAATTGCTTAATTTTCAATCATGTTAGCACCCTCCCGCAGAAATTTTCTGCAACAGTTATCGAAACTTGGTTTAGGCACCTTGTTTATGGGCACCACAGTACCAGCCTGGAGCCGACAATTGGAAGAAAGCTTTTTAAAATACCAGCATATGCCCGCAGATCTGCTGGCCACGGAAGAAGATTTCTGGTACAGTATTCAACAGGCTTATACGGTTTCACCTTCTGTCATCAATTTGAATAATGGGGGGGTGAGTCCCTCTCCGAGAGTTGTTCAGGAAGCTATGAAACGATTTCACGACCTTAGTAATGAGGGCCCGAGTTATTTCATGTGGAGAATACTGGACCAGGGGCGGGAGCCTTTGCGTGCCAACCTGGCCAGGCTGGCAGGATGTGATGCCGAAGAACTGGCTATTCAACGGAATGCGTCGGAAGCACTGGAAACAGCCATCTTTGGTATTCCACTAAAAGCGGGAGACGAAGTGGTGCTTTCCAAACAGGATTATCCCAACATGATCAATGCCTGGAAACAACGCGAAAAAAGAGACGGGATCAAGCTTGTTTGGATAAACCTGGAGCTTCCTTCAGAAGACAATGACTACCTGGCGCAGCAATATGTAAAAGCGTTCACCAGTCGCACACGCGTGGTGCATATCACGCACATCATCAATTGGAATGGACAAATAATTCCCGTTCGGAAAATAGCAGATCAGGCACATGCCAGGGGCATTGAGGTACTGGTAGATGGTGCACATAGTTTTGCGCATTTTCAATTTCGAATTGATGAACTGGGGGCAGATTATTTTGGTACCAGCCTGCACAAATGGCTCAGCGCCTGTATTGGAACGGGTTTCCTCTATGTAAGAAAAGAGAAGATTGAAAAACTGTATCCATTGTTTGGGGCACCGGTTGGACAGGAGTCCAATATCCGCAAATTTGAGAATCTTGGTACAAGGCCCTTTTTCATTGAGCAGGCTATAGGCAAAGCGATAGAGTTCCAGGAAATGATTGGTGCAGAACGTAAGGAAAAACGGTTGCATTATCTCAAAAACTATTGGATGGAAAGAGTAGGGAAGTTGCCAGGTGTGGAACTTGGTACTTCGTTACAACCAGGATTTGCCTGTGCTATTGGTCTTGTTGGAGTTAAGAACCGAAAGCCGGCTGACCTGGATCAGTTTCTTTTCAATAAATACAAAATCCATACAGTTGGTATTGAATGGGAAAACATTAAGGGGGTTCGTATTACACCGCATGTGTACACCACAACCCGTCAATTGGATACCCTCGTACAAGCTATTACGGAGTTTGCAAAGACCTGATCCAGTTACTGATTAAGGCCACACCTTCCCTGTGTATTTGCTCCCTGCCTAATTCTGGCATGGCAATACCAGGATCATTTGTATTCATTCGGTATACAAGAATCGATTTTTCCGGTTTGCCAGGCACGATGGCATAACTCAGCGTACCTGACCCCCTGCCAGCTGCTATAGGTGTTTTATGGATGCCCAGCAAATGGGGGTCCTGGTTGTGTATATCAAGAAAAAGTCCAGATGTATTGGCAGGTCCGGCTGCGTTGTGACAATGCCCGCAGTTGATATCCAGATAGGAACGGGCCCTGGCATCCAGGGAAGCAGTTGTATTTTCCCAATCTGCATTGGCCGGAATTCCATCAGCAGGTAACCCTTTTAGCCAGCCTTTGTTTGCCCATTCTTTCAATTGATTTCCCTGGATACCACTGAAACGAACGGTCTTGTTCAGGTGCCTTGCGCTGATTCCTATTGGAAGAAATTCTTTACCATTTGTATGACAACCCTTACACTGGTTTTTATTCGGAATCACATAATTGGTGGTTTGTTTTTTACCCTTGTTATCTAAATAAGTTATGGTACGGGTATCGCCTGCAACATCATAAAATGCATCTGTTTGTTCATCGTTCCAGATATAAGGTAACGCATTCCAGCCGGTTGTTTCATGAACGAGCAGACGGGTTTCAATCAGTTTTCTCCCCTTGCCAGGATTGCTGAAATCAAGCGGGTAATAAAAATTCTTAATGAGCACTGTGCCTATGGGGAGATCAAATGGTTGGGTTGAATGATAGTTCATATGGCTGCCACCCGGTAATACGATAAACCTGAGTTTTTCAGCATAATTGCTGAAGAGTGAACTATTTAATTCATAAGGTATGAGTGCGGGTGCCGGATTTAATGCTGATAGAGTACCTGTAAAAAATTGATAGTCGGATAACTTTTCTTTCGGAGTGAATGTTGGTACAGAGCTATCCAGGTGACTCATCAGCCCGAGGCTAAAGAGAAGTATGCTAAAAATTATGAGCGCTTTCATTGCAATTTTACATTAACGGGAATGCTCAGGGTACAGGAATAAGGGCCGGCATCCCGACTTATATTTTTGAATCCATTGGCAGCATCGATGTTGGCAAAGCTTTGGTTGCGATTGTTAGCTATGCAGATAGCGGGTTTGCCTGCTGCCTGTGGATCAGGGATTCCGTCATAAAGGATATGCGGTACCTTTTTCCCGAAGCGTAGTTTAAAGCGAAAGAGCTTACCCATCCGGCCTTTCATAGTGGCCCGTTCATTTTTTCTTTCGTATAAATTGTTGTGAATATAAATTTCGGAAGGATAAGGATGATAACTGCTGTCGTTGATCGGGTTTTCGGTGATATAGTAACTGACCACAACGGTACCGGCAGTTCGGTTATTTAGAATTTGATTGTCATGTACATCAACATGATTAGCGGCTAATATCATTATGCCGGTTCCGGGTGGGACTTTGCCTACAATATTTCCTTTTGGTGCAAAATTGTCATGGTTATTATCTACTACTTCATTGTTATAAAGTTTGGTAAACCCACCTCTTTTTACAATGAGATCAGGCAAATCAAATACGAGTATGCCACCGGTATTATTGAAGGCTTTGTTTTTGTATACTTCAGCGTAAAGTGAATTTTCAATTTCTATTCCCGCAACATTCTGCGTAGCTGTTGAATTACGAACGATTATATGGTGCGATTGTCCAACATATATACCTGCATCACTTGCTCCCCGGGCATAACAGCTATCAATTAACACACGCTGGCATTGAACCGGATAGATTCCATAACCTCCATTGGAAGCGTTTGCGCCACGAGTCCATTCAGTTTTTACATGCAGAAAACGGATGCCGTCCACCAACTGTGTCTTAATAGCATCTCCTTTGGTATTTTGTACGGTAAGATGTTCAATAGTGATATTAGAACCATTGGTGATACGGATGCCTTCTGCCCCGGAAATTTGTCCCGCAAAATTGAGGATTGTTTTGTCCGGTCCCTTACCACGGATCGTTACGCCTTGTTTACCATCCATAGAAAGTGTACCGGTAAGTGTAAAGTTGCCTTCCGGTAATTCCACCAACCCATTATTATCCACTTCAATGAATTGTGCCTGGAACTTTCGTTGAATTTCAGGTTGTGCCTGAAGCAGGCCCGCCCAACTGATGAGCAGCAGCAAAAGGGAAGATTTTTTCATAGTAGCAAACGTCTTCCCTAATGTACGAAATTCAGACTGCCTTCACCAGGTAATAATTCTTTTTACCTTTCTGGATCAACAGGTAACGGTTATGAAGCAGCTGTTCGGTTCCGGGTTTAAAATCAACGGCCGGGATCTTTTCTTTATTGATACTCACACCCCCGCTTTGAACCATTTTACGTGCCTCTCCTTTGCTGGGAAAAATGCCGGTTTCAGCCAACACAGTTACGATATCCGTTCCTTCTATCAGACCTGTCATTGGGAAATCGTGATGTGGAACACCTTCCATAACCTGAAGTAACTGTTCTTCAGAAAGGCTCCTGATCACCTCAGTGGTAACATTCCCGAACAGAATATCAGAGGTTTTAACAGCAAATTCGTAAGCGTCTTTCCCGTGCACCAGGCTGGTAATTTCTTCTGCAAGTTTTTTCTGAAGCAGCCGGAGATGCGGGGCCTCCTGGTGTTGTTGTTGCAGCGTATCAATTTCATCTTTGGGCAGGAACGTGAAGATTTTGATCCATTTTGCAGCATCATCATCGGAAGCATTCAGCCAAAACTGGTAAAACTGATAGGGGGAGGTTTTTGCAGGATCCAGCCAAACATTTCCCTTTTCGGTTTTACCAAATTTCCCGCCATCAGACTTGGTTAGCAGGGGGCAGGTGAAGGCAAAGGCCTCACCGCCACCCATACGGCGGATCAGTTCGGTACCGGTGGTAATATTTCCCCACTGGTCACTACCACCCATCTGGAGTTTGCAGTTTTTATGCTGGTTAAGCCAGTAAAAATCATATCCCTGGATCAGTTGGTAGGTGAACTCCGTGAAACTGATGCCGCTGTCGCCCTCAATTCTTTTTTTCACGGAATCTTTCGACATCATATAATTAACAGTAATATGTTTCCCTACATCGCGGATAAAATCCAGGAAACTAATGTTTTTGAACCAGTCGTAGTTGTTGACAATTTCAGCAGCATTCGATCTGGAGGGTTCAAAATCAAGGAATTTCTCCAGCTGGGCGCGGATACCGGCCAGGTTTTTCTGAAGGGTATTTTCATCCAGCATTTTACGTTCTTCTGCCTTGAAAGACGGATCACCAACCATTCCGGTCGCCCCTCCGATGAGGGCAAAGGGTTTATGACCGGCTTTTTGTAAGTGTATTAAAAGAAGAATAGGGACGAGGCTGCCAATATGGAGACTGTCTGCGGTTGGATCGAACCCAATATAGGCCGAAGTCATTTCCTTGTTTAATTGTTCTTCCGTTCCGGGCATGATATCCTGCAACATGCCTCTCCATCGTAATTCTTCTATTAAATTCATAAAAAATGCTGCAATTTGCAGCAAAACTAACGTAATCGGATTAGCCGGCGAAAGGCAATATTGGCCGGGCGGCGGCGTTTTAGTCCATTAGCGTAATCTTTGCTTATCCTGAAAGTTGACTGATGAACCGAATAAACAGAGGATTCTTATGTTGCTTAATGATGGTGCCAATGGCGCTATCTGCACAGTTTCGAAAATATTCCAATGAATTTCTGAATATCGGCGCCGGAGCCAGAGGCTTGGGCATGGGCTCAGCACAGGTAGCCTCAGTTTCAGATGGTACGGCGGGCTACTGGAATCCAGCAGCTTTGGTTCATGTAAAGAACCAGGCCCAGATTAATATCATGCACGCAGAATACTTTGCAGGAATCGGTAAATACGACTATGCAAATATTGCCCTTCCCCTGAAAGATGGAAAAAGAGCGATCGGGTTGTCGGTACTGCGGTTTGCTGTTGATGATATTCCCAACACGGTTTTCCTGGTGGAGCCGGATGGTACCATCAATTTTGATAACATCACTACTTTCTCTTCTGCCGACTATGCTTTTCTTTTTTCATATGCGCAGGAACTGAAAATGAAAGGTTCTCCTGATAAAAAACTAAACCTCGGATTTAATGCCAAAGTCATTCACCGGAAGGCGGGTGATTTTGCTACTGCCTGGGGCTTTGGTTTCGATGCGGGGGTTCAGTACATCAATAAAAGGTTGCAGATTGGTGTAGTTGCCAGGGATGTTACAACCACCTTCAATGCCTGGACGTATAATATAAATGACAAGATGCGGGAAGTGTTTTATGTAACACAGAATGATGTTCCTGTCAAGTCGAATGAACTGACTGCTCCCAAACTTATAGCGGGCGCTTCTTACAATTTTAAGTTAAGCAAGTCAATTGATCTGTTGGCAGAAGCTAATCTGGATTTTACGTTTGATGGAAGACGCAATACCGTAATCAGTAGTTCGGCGTTGAGTGTGGATCCTAAAATCGGATTGGAAGCCTCTGTAAAAAAGGTGTTTTTTGTACGTGCCGGTATCAATAATTTTCAGAAAGCCCTGGATGATAATGATAGTACCTACAAGAAGAAAGTATGGATTTATCAGCCAGCCATTGGCGCTGGATTTCGTTTACAGAACGTAATGATTGATTATGCCTTTACCAACCTGGCAAATCAATCGAATCCCCTGTATACGCACGTGTTTTCATTGAAACTTGACCTGGTCAAAAAATCAAAGAATAAAAGTAACTGATTAAGCATATGTTCCTTAACCGAAAGAATTTCTTCAATCGTTTGTTGATTATGCTGGTTGTGTTACTTACAACCGGATACACTTCAATAGCGCAGCCATTTAATAATGAATGGATCGATTTTAATAAAACCTATTATAAGTTCAAAGTTGGAGCCGATGGTTTATACCGGATCCCAGCAGCCTCTCTTTCAACTATTGGTCTCAATGCTATTCCGGCAGAACATTTTCGATTATACCGAAATGGAGTGGAGGTGCCCCTGTTTACCTCTGTGAACGCAGGAGCTTTACCGGCAGATGGTTACATTGAATTCTGGGGATTGGCAAATGATGGAACAACTGATCGGATTTTATACAGAGAAGAACAGTTTCAGCATCGGACAAAATATAATTTACACGTTGATACTGCAATCTATTTTCTGACAGTTGAACCCGGCCTTCCTAACAAAAGATTTTCATCCGTTACCAATGATGTAGCATCCAATACCCTTCCTGCCGAACCTTACTTTATTTATAAACTCGCAAGGGACTTTAAAGAAAGACTGAACCCGGGATTCGCAGCGGATCTGGAACAATATGTGTTTTCTTCTTCCTATGATAAGGGTGAGTTTTTTTCAAGTAATGAAATTCGCCAACGAATAACACGAACCGATAATCAGTCCAATCTTCGACCTTTCAACGGAGGTCCGGATGCGACCCTTCAATTTGGAGCTTTTGGGAATACTACAAAAACCAGAAGGCTCCGGGTTGAACTGAATGGCACACAGTTGTATGAGAATTCTATGAACTTCTTTTCTGATCTGGTTGCCTCAGTACCGGTTCCTGGAACATTGTTGGCGGGAGGTGGTGCTTCCGTTGCCTTTACCAACGTTCAGCCCCCCGCACCTCCAACCGGGGCCGATCCTTATCTTGATAGAATGGTTATTTCATTTTATGAGTTAACGTATGCCAGGGAGTTTAATTTCAACAATGCGCGAACCTTTAGTTTTGAGCTGGAACCCCGCACTGCCGGTTATTTTCTGGAGATAAGAAATTTCAATAGTGGGGGAGTGCCGCCCGTTTTGTATGACCTCGAAAACCAGGAACGCTATGTGGCGAATACACAGGTTTCCGGTGTATTCAGATTTGCATTACCCGGCTCTGCAAATACCAGGAAGCTGGTTATGGTAAGCCAGGCTTCGGTAACCGGTTATCCCAATATTGTAGCCTCATTCAATTCGAGAACATTTACGGATTATTCCAATTCCGCTTTACATGGCAACTACCTGATCATTTCCAATCCGGCTTTGATGAATGGTTCGGATGGATCAAATCCGGTTGAAGACTACCGTCAATACAGGAGCAGTGCAACAGGTGGTGGTTTCAATGCAAAAGTGTATGATATCACTGAATTAACAGATCAGTTTGCATTTGGACAGGACGGACATCCTTTATCTGTGAAAAATTTCATCCGCTATGCGAGAGCAAATTTTAGTGCTCCGCTGGAGAATATTTTCATCATAGGTAAAGGGGTGACATATAACTACTATCGTTCCAATACGGTAAATATGCGTGCTCAATTGAAGGAGTTGAACCTTGTACCAACTTTTGGATTTCCGGGTTCCGACAATTTCCTTAGTTCAGCATCCAGTAGTGATCCACTGATCCAGACACCTATAGGCAGACTTTCCGTAATAAAGCCGGGTGAAATTTCTGATTACCTGGAAAAGGTGAAAGAGTATGAGCAGGTTCAGAAAACAGGTTCGGGAAGAATTGAGGATCAATTGTGGAAGAAAAATGTGTTGCACGTTACCGGTGCTACTGATGCATTATTGGGTGTGCAACTATGTAATTTCATGAACTCTTACAAAACATTGATCAATGATACTTTAACAGGAGCCAGTACAACTGTTTTGTGTAAAACTTCAGGAGGTGATCAGGATCAGTCGGGTGCACAGGTGATTCGTAATCAATTTGAAAAGGGCCTCAGTTTATTGACGTATTTCGGTCATTCCTCTGCAAATACACTTGAATTTAGTATTGAGGATCCGGATGACTATAACAATAAAGGAAAATATCCTGTATTTTCTGTGAATGGATGTTATGCGGGTGATTTTTTCCAATATTCAGTTGGTCGTTTCCAGGTATATGAAACACTCACAGAGAAGTTTACGCTTGCAAAACAGCGGGGAAGTATTGCATTTATTGCCAGTACGCATTTTGGCGTAGTAAATTATCTGAGTGTATACCTGACTTCATTTTACAATCAGATTGGAAAAACGGATTACGGAAAATCACTGGGTACTGCTGTTAAAGATGCTTTAACTGAAATGAAACAAAGGTATTCGCCTATTGATTTTCTGGCCCGCGCTCATGCCGAGCAGGTAAATCTGCACGGCGATCCGGCATTGGTAATGAATTTTCAGGAGAAAGCCGACTATGCAGTTGAAGAATCTACTGTTGAAATCAGTCCTTCCTTTATTTCTGTTTCCGATCAAACTTTTAATGTTAAAGTAAAATATTTCAATATCGGAAAAGCAATTAATGATTCGGTGAATGTAGAGATTAAGCGAATAAATCCGGATGGCTCTGAAGTGATTTTATACAACCAGAAAAGACTTGCGCCTAAACTGGAAGATTCCCTGGAGTTTCAGCTTCCAATTATTAGTACGATACATAAAGGCCAGGGAAGAATAACAGTAAGCATTGATGGAGAAGACAGGATTTCGGAAATGGCGGAGGACAATAATAGTACTTCCAAAACCTTTTTCATTTATGAAGATGAAGCATCTCCAGCATTTCCTTACAATTATTCTATTGTCACTGATCCTGCACAGAAGTTTTATGCTTCAACGGCGAACCCGTTCAGTTCCATGAAGCAATATATCATGGAAATTGATACCACTACCAGCTTTAATAGTTCGGTAAAAAAAGCAGTCACTGTTAGTTCTGAAGGAGGGTTATTGGAATTTGACCCTCAAGTGAGTTTCCAGGATAGTATAGTCTATTATTGGAGAACTGCCCTGGTTCCTGGAGAAGGGGGAGAATATATTTGGAATCTGTCCAGTTTCCAGTACCGTTCAAATGGTCAGTTCGGATTTAATCAGTCACATTATTACCAGCATAAAGAATCGGAAGTAAATAAAATCAGTGTTGCGGAAGGAAATAAGTGGGATTTCGGAATAAGAAATAATTCGCTTCAGATAAGGCATGGTATTTATCCAACGTCCGGATTGGAAGACAATGATTTCAGTGTATTCATTAATGATGGCGATTTTATAAAAAGCGCCTGTTTGGGTAGATCTCTGATATTTATTGTTATAGATCCCCGAACTATGGTGCCTTGGAAAAATGTTGATGAAAATGGTCAGAACTTAAACCGCTTTGGCAGTGCTTCTGCAAACTGTCGGCCAACAAGGAATTACAATTTTGAGTTTTCCTACATGACTGCTGCTTCCAGGAAACTCATGATGGATTTTATGGACTCTATTCCAAACGGACATTATGTAGTAGTTCGTTCTTTTGATTATGCCAACAATGCTTCTTATAGTTCAACCTGGAGAAGTGATACTACTTTGTATGGATCAAATAATTCATTGTATCATAAATTGTTAAATGCAGGGTTTTCAAATATCGATGATGTGAATGCTCCCAAATGCTGGGGATTGATCTATAAGAAAAATGATCCTTCCTTTGTTCCACAGGCAAGAGTATCTGAAGGATTATACGATCGTTTTTTTATTTCAGCTACTGCTTCTTCTCCTGACTCTGTCGGAACTGTGCTTTCCCCCAGATTTGGTCCTGCGAAATCATGGAAAGAATTGCGTTGGGATGGAAAGTACTTGGAGACAAATGCTCCCGATGAAGTAACTATTCAATTAATTGGCATCACTGGCAATTCTAGCCAGGTTGTTCTGAAAGAAATCAATGCTGATGAGCGAATTGTAGATATTTCTGATATTGACGCTGAGACCTATCCCTATGTTCAGCTGTACATGGAAAATAAGGATGCGGTTAACTACACACCTTTCCAATTGAATTACTGGAAATTAATTTATGATCCCGTACCGGAAGGTGCAATTGTTCCTAAATTATACCTTTCTGCAAAAGATACTGCTGATATTGGTGAACCAGTAAATTTTGGAATAGCCTTTAAAAATATTACCAGTATTCCTTTTGACAGTTTAAAAGTAAAAGTGACTATTTCAGATGCAAACAATGTGACTACAGAGTTGCCTGTTAAAATGCAAAAGCCTCTTCCGGGACAGGATACGCTTCGGTTTAATTATACAATTGATACAAAGAATTATCCCGGATTGAATACCTTGTTTGTGGATTTCAATCCTGATTTTCATCAGCCAGAACAGTATAGGTTCAATAATTTCCTGTTCCGTAATTTATTCGTAAAGGGTGATAATACAAACCCATTACTCGATGTTACTTTTGATGGTGTTCACATTTTAAATGGTGACATAGTATCGGCCAAGCCAAGAATTCAGGTCAAATTGAAAGATGAATCAAAATTCTTGCTGTTAAAAGATACTTCCTTAATGAGGATTCAGGTTAAATTCCCCGACGGTTCCATTAAAACATATCGTTTCGATAATGATACGGTGAGGTTTACTCCAGCCATTGCGGGCACTGATAATACAGCTACGATTGATTTTACACCTGCTTTTTTACAAACCTTTGATCAGGAGTCAGGAATCGACAGTTATGAGTTGACTGTAATAGGTAAAGATGCAAGTGAGAATGCAGCTGGCAGAGCAGGGTATTCAATTGAATTCAAAGTTGTTAACAAGCCGATGATTTCAAACCTGCTCAACTATCCGAATCCATTCAGTACATCAACGGCCTTTGTCTTCACGCTGACGGGCAGTGAGATTCCAACGAATTTTAAAATCCAGATTCTGACCGTAACAGGAAAAGTGGTGAGAGAAATTACAGGTGATGAACTGGGACCATTAAGGATTGGCCGAAATATTACAGAGTATAAATGGGATGGCACAGATCAATTCGGTCAACGATTGGCAAATGGAGTTTATCTGTATAGGGTTGTATCTACCCTCAATGGAACAAAGATGGATAAATTCAGAGCTGATGGTGATAATACGGATAAATACTTTACCAGAGGATACGGAAAAATGTACCTGATTCGATGAGCAAACAAGTTAAGGTGTTTATGCTAATAATGTGCCTTTCTTTATTAGTATACATACCGATTATCAATAAAGGCCTGGCATCCGATGATTTTGGTGTCTTGCATCGTGTAGTAGTTGGAAAAATATTTTATTTGGATGGTTTTTTCAGACCATTATCCGATCTCAGTTTATATTTTTGTTACCTGATTGGAGGATTTAGTGGCTGGATTTACAATTTGTTTAATATTTTATTGCACAGTGCTTCTGCCTTTTTGTTGTATAAGTCTTGTTTATTGCTTTTTAATAAAAGCAATAAAGATTCAATAATAGCTATTACATCTGCTATTTTTTTTGTAATCTATCCTTTTCATAACGAGGCTGTTGTTTGGGTAGTGGGGAGGGCTTCCAACCTCTCCTGTTTTCTGGCGTTTAGTGCCCTTTATCTAACCTTATCGGGGAAACTCAGTTTATTAAGAGGAATATTGGTAGCATTGCTTTTTTTCGGCTCTCTAAGTACTTATGAAACCAGTATAACATTGCCAATCATTGCAGCACTTTTATTGTGGCTGAAGTATCCAAATGAAAAAAGGTGGTTAACTGCTTTACTCCTTTTGGGCGGGGTTGTAATTTTAAATTTACTCATTCGGATTTTTCTGGTTAAAGAAATTGTGGGTGAATATGGCTCAAGGATGTTTGATCCTTCTTTAGTTAATAACCTGATTAAGTTTTTAAAAACTGCAGGGCGCTTGTTTCTTCCACCTATGCCTCATACTCAATTGATGGTCATTCTAGCCTCTGTAGTATTTATTATGATTGGGGTGATTTTTGTATTATTTTGGAAAAAAGAATTGTTGGCTAAAAAACAATTCATGATTATTAGTGCATGTGTGCTTTTTTCCTGTACTATTCCTTTTCTCTTTGGTGTAAATACCAGAACTATCGAAGGTGATAGATTGTTGTATTTCCCTTCCTATTTTCTTTGCATATGGATAAGCCTTACAATGATTAATTTATTGAACCAGCAAAATTATTTTAGGCTGGCACTTGTATTTGGGTTATACTTTTTTATCTTCTTACAAGTTAATAACTATACCTGGCGTAAAGCGGATCAGATATGCAAGACGATCCTCGATGATATGTCAAATTTGCGAACATCCCACGATCAAATGTTGATTTGCCGGCTTCCCGAGGAATATAAAGGCGCACATGTATTCAGAAATGGCTTTATCGAAGCGTTGATCATTAATGGTATTGATACTAGTGGATTAAGAATTGGATCTTTTCAGGGACCATCAGAAAATGCCGGATTAGGGCAGATTTTTCATCCATCAACAGAGAATGCGGTTAAGTCATTGGTGGGGGATAGCATTGTTGAAAGACTGGGGAATAATCCTGAAATCCCGATTATTTACTGGAATAATCAAAATTTGGTATTTTTTAGATAGTTTACATACCGTTGGAGGTAAAGACTATGTATAATGCGAGTGATTACATTGTAAGGGGGATGAGATTCCTGAATAATCAGGTCAGGCCGGGCAAAAAACAACTTTCCACTCTGATGATTTATGCTACAGATTTATGTGACTCTGCATGTAAGCATTGTCTGATCTGGGCCAAGCGACCTGTAAATTTTCTGCCTAAGGAAAAAATTTTTGAGGTAATGCAGAGTTCCTGTATTACAAAATCCACTAGTATTGGCCTTGAAGGAGGCGAGTTTTTACTGCATCCGCATGCTATGGATATACTTCAATGGTTTTCTAAACATCATACAAGATATGATCTGTTATCCAACTGTTTGCAGCCTGAGGCATTAATTGAGGCTGTAAAACTTCATACCCCACGACACCTGTATATTTCATTGGATGGAAATCCTGAAACTTACTTACACATGCGTGGTAAGGACGGATACTATAGTGTAATTAGGGTAATTGAGGAATTGCATAAAATTTTGCCCGTTTCCGTTATGTTTACGTTATCTCCTTATAATGATTTTAATGATCTGGAACACGTAGCCGGTGTCTGTAAAAGATATGGGATCGATATGCGTGTGGGAATTTATAATGATATCGCATTTTTTGATACAATTGATAAAGCTCATTCTACAGCCATCGGTACCCAGAAAGGTACGCCCCCCCTTGTTTTCAAAGATGTTAAAAACCGTGATCTATCGACCAAGTCCAGACCGGAATCTTATCCATTGAATTTGGATAAAACTGATTTTATCCAACAGATACCGGTGTCAGTAAAAGAGTTTGCTGAGAATTATGATTTTATGGTCTTGTATAATGAATGGAAAAAGGGAGGTTTGAAAATGAAATGTTTTAGTATTTTGGACAGCCTTGTAATTTTACCTAATGGTGATGTACCTATATGTCAAAATCTAGATCTTAAAATTGGAAATATTTTTAAATCAAATCTGGACGAAATTTTTAACGGGCCTGCTACGCAGAAACTACATCAGGAATATGTTCATAATTGCAATCAGTGTTGGTTGAATTTCCATCGGAAATATGATGTTATTCTGTACAGGACTTTTGAAAAATATTTTGGCAGGTCTGTGACAAAAAAAGTATTTGGTTATTATCAGTGGGAAGAGTCAGCAACAAAAACATACAACCAGGTTGTAAATCCTGATATTGCTTAGGTCAGGCATTTTGAACTTGATCAAGTAATCTGTACAATTCAATTGTTTGTTGAATATTCTCATCCGTTTTAATATTCTTTTCAACCGAATTAAAAAAGGTATAAATTGACGGATAGAATCCCAGCAAATTTGAGCTGCTGTTTTGACGTGATGGTATTGAGTTGTTGGCAGACATATAAATACTTCTTTCACCGGGATGTTCTATTGCTTTTTCTAACGGCACACCAAATAGGCGGTATGGTTTTTTTGTCTTTTCCAATATAGAAGGATAATTAGAAACTATGCTTGAATGTTCCTGGTTAATCTCTAGTTTTTCTTCGCTGTTGTTCCAGGAATACTGAGTTGATAATTCAATACTTCCTTTTATACCGTTATGATCTAGTTCTATATAATAAGTTTCTCCTGATGAGCCGGTAAATTTTGAAACATGAATCAGCTTAGCTGACCCAAAAAGAAAAAGACAGTAATCCAGTTGATGTGTAAATACTTCATATAATGCATTGCCTTCTGGATATGGCCCGATTCGATAGTGATATTGATAACTAATAGGAGACTTAATCAATTTTTTAGTTAACTGTCCAATAGGAGCGTAACGGCGCTGGAAACCTACATGCAAAGTGCTGTTGAGAGGTGTAGGTAATACGGAAAGTAATTCACTTGTGGAGTATCCTAATGGTTTTTCCACATAAACAGCTTTATTTGCATATAATAATTGCTTTACAAGAGAGGCTTGGTTGGATGGCGGAATAGAAACAAAAACACCTTTAATAGAAGAATCATTTATAATATCATCCAGATTGATAGTGCCTCTGCACTCAGTGAATCTGCAGGCAGCGTGGTGTGCATTTGAAATTGTGTTGGTGCAAATTAAGGATATAGGAATACCAATATGCCATATACATGGATAAAGTTGTGTAGTAGCGTGTTCACCTGCTCCAATAATAGCATACTTATACTTTGATTCAGATGATTGTTTTAAATATTCAGAGCGTTTTAATGCTCTGTATCTGTTTATAATTTTCTTAATCATAAAAGAATACACCGGCTAACAATCCGGAATGAAATTTATTTTTAAATAACAACCTCAGCTCTATTTAGCTGTAAATTAGTCATAGTTGGGAACTTTCTATTCAATTAATTCATCAAAAAAGTAGCTTATAACTCATTGTTGTTCTTGCATGACTTGATAGTTAACTGATGTAACCCGAACGACGCAATCAGTATTATATGAGGTAGGATTGGAACAGTAAATCTTGCATGCCAGTCATCACATTGGAGGGTACAGGCAAGGGGGTAAATTATTAGGGTGACCAATAAGTAAAGTAAAAAGGGATTTTTGGTAGTTACTACCCTGAAAATACCAAATAGGGTAAATGGATATAATATTAAAATAAGAACGGTAAGGTAAGTGTTTTGCACGGTTGAATAGTGCGTTCTGGTTATAAGAAAAAAAGATTTGAGTTTAAGTGCCGTTAGCTTTATGAAATGCACTTTATTGTGTGTGATATAATAAAGGAGATCATTATAAACTGATCCTGTTTCCACAATATCCAGTGCGGGCATTTTTTCTTTCGTAGGGATATAACAGATTACATGACTTTCTTTAAAAGGTTTCATTGCATCCATACCGCCCCCGCCTTCAAAAATGAACAAAGCCAGTGCAAACAGAGATGCAATCATAATTATAGAAAGTAGTAAGATCCTTATCCTTTTTTTTATATCAGATGCGTTTAAAAAAAGGTAGATCAGTATGGATGGGATAAAAAGCAGACCATGTGGTCTGCTAAAACTGAGAAGTACTGAGAAAGCGATTATCCAATATTTTTTTGAATAAAGATCATGCCTGTACTTGTATACAAACCCTAAGAAGAATATTAGTAAGCTTATAAATATTGACTCTGAATAAAGAGTTAGATTCCATCTGTGAATTGGTATACAGGTGGCTAAGAATATAGCAGCAATGAAACCAGTCTTTTTGGAGCCGATTTCACATGCGATGGAATAAAACTTCAACAGGGCCAATCCTGCAAATACAGTTTGAATGAGAATCGCAACAAATAATGGCAGCTGAAGTAATTTGCAGCAATAAATCAGTAAAATTACTGGCAGGTAAACTATGAATTTTTGATCGCCGAATTTTCCTTGTTCATAAAGGCTTGTGGCGATTCTGATATATTTCGCGGCCTCATCCACATAAACAACCCCCTGGATTTTCCATATTATAAGATGTGTTAGTGCAAAAGCTGCTAATAATATCAACCGGACAGTACGTTGAGATAGTATTGGTAAATCTTTCTGTTGTACCATCAGTGTGATATGTAATTCGAAATCTGATTCGTCCGATTAATATATTTCCCAACAATGTCAAATTCGATATTTACCAGGGTGCCTGGTTGAGCAGTGTGAATATTCGTGTGTTCAAATGTATAGGGTATGATCGCTACGGTAAATTCATCTTGCGTAACATCAAAAATGGTTAGACTGGTACCATTCAGGGAAATGGATCCCTTTTCTATGATTAATGCAGCGAACTGAGCAGGGATTTTAAATCGGAAATTCCAGCTCCCATTTTTATCTTCCCTGGATATGCAGGTGGCAGTACAATCTACATGGCCCTGCACAATATGACCATCCAGACGGCCATTCAGGGGAAGGCAACGTTCCAGGTTAACCAGGTCGCCGGTTTTCCATTGACCCAGGTTGGTTTTATTCAGCGTTTCTGCAATTGCCGTCACCCGGTGTTTTCCCTTATCCAGTGCATCTGCTGTAAGGCATACACCGTTGTGAGACACACTCTGATCAATGGATAATTCATTGGAAATGGGGGATTCTATCCAAAAAATCCGGTTGCTGCCATCTGTCTGGATGCCTGTAATTCTTCCTATTGTTTCAATTATTCCGGTGAACATGCTTGCAAATTAGGAGCAAAAATGGTTTTTGGGAAAAAGGATTTGGTATTTAAGGCTGTTTCCCTATCTTTGCCCTCCAAAAATTTACCAAAGGAGGTATATTCTATGCTGATTATCGATTCTAAAGACTGCGAAAACATCGACAAAGCGCTCAAAAAGTACAAGAAAAAGTTTGAGAAAGCGAAAATTCTGGTGCAACTGAGAGACCGTCAGTCTTTTACCAAGCCGTCTGTAAGACGCCGTGCAGAAGTGCTCAAGGCTGTTTACAAACAGCAGGTAGCCAGCGGAAAGTTCGAAGTATAATCGATCTTACTTTTCAATATAGTGTGAAGAGATCGCAGCAATCTTGTAGATTTGCTGCGATCTCTTTTGTATGTCTGCCAATTCAGCATCCCACCTCGAGGATTTTTTATCCTATCTCCAGCTGGAGAAACGTTATTCCTCATTAACCATCCGGGCCTACCAGGATGACCTGATTGCTTTTCGGGATTTCATCAATATTGAATTTGAGGAGCCGGAACTTTCAGCTGCCAGTACGGTAATGATACGTTCCTGGCTTTCCTCGTTAAAAGAAGGAAAAGCGCCGTTGGCTGCATCAAGTATTGCCCGCAAACTTTCCTCTCTTCGTTCCTTTTATAAATATCAGCTTAAAAAAGGCCGGATTGCTGTTTCTCCTGCTGCGCAACTCGCTGCTCCAAAAGGCAATAAACGCCTGCCTGTTTACCTGGAAGAAAAACAGGCCGCTCAATTCCTGGATGGAATCGGAGAAGGGGATGGCTGGAAAGGATTTAATACGCAACTGGTTTTAGCGCTGTTTTATCAAACGGGTATGCGTCTTAGTGAACTTGTATCCCTAAGACATAATCAGGTTGATCATTTTCAGAAAAGTTTGCGTGTATGGGGCAAGGGGGGGAAGGAGCGAATCCTTCCTGTTCAGCAGCCATTGCTTGAGAGGATCAGGTCTTATGAAGCACAGAAGAAAAAGGAATGGGGAGGGTATGAGCCGGGTGCGCCATTATTAGTTACAGAAAAGGGGAAACCGGTATATGCTAAATATTTATACCGGCTGGTGAAAGCACATCTGGAAGGATTGACTACGCTTCAGAAAAAGAGCCCGCATGTACTCCGGCATAGTTTTGCCACTCATTTACTAAACCAGGGAGCAGAATTAAATGCGGTAAAAGAGTTACTCGGCCATGCAAGTCTGGCAGCTACCCAGATCTATACGCACAACACGATCGGCAAACTCAAAGAGGTTCATAAAAAGGCACATCCTAAAGGGTAAGATATTTCTCTAATTTGTTGTATGTGAATGGTTTGCGAAAAATAAAAATAGTTTCAGGCATTCTTGGAAAATGAGGTTGTTTATGCTATCTTCATAGCAACAGACGGTCTAAAACCTATGAATTTTTCATAAACCGGAAGTTCTTTATTTATTGTTCACTTTAAACGTGATTGTTATGAACGTTAACATTCAGACTGTACACTTTGATGCAGACATTAAGTTAGTGGAGTATGTAACCAGTAAACTGGAAAAGCTTTCCACTTTTCACGACCGGATCATCAAGGTGGATGTCTTTTTGAAATTAGACAATGTAGTGCATCAGATTAAAGACAAAGTAGCAGAAATCAGAGTTCACGTCCCTAAACACGACTTCTTTGTAAAAGCCAGCAGTAAATCATTTGAAGAGTCCTTTGACAGTGCATTGGATTCCCTGGTTAATCAAATAAAAAGAAAAAAAGAAAAACAATTTGCCAGCTAAAAAATACTCAAGACCTCTCCGGAGGTCTTTTTTTTTGCCTCTAATTCAATGCTGGTGCGCATTACGGGAAATTTTAAAAAAAATGAAGCCAAAATTTTTGTATTTCTCAAATTCTTTTACCTTTGCCATCCCGTAAACAAAAAGGGAAGTTCTTTTAAAGATTCAATCGCCACTTTAGCTCAGCTGGTAGAGCAACTGATTTGTAATCAGTAGGTCGTTGGTTCGATTCCGACAAGTGGCTCTTGTTTTATAAATCGGGCAGGTTCCAGAGCGGCCAAATGGGGCGGACTGTAAATCCGCTGTCTTTCGACTTCAGAGGTTCGAATCCTCTCCTGCCCACTTCACTCATTGAATCGCAAGATTGGATGAGTTTAGTTCTTATCATGGGAATGAAATTGATTTCAGGCTGATCTGAAAACAGTAAGCGGAAGTAGCTCAATTGGTAGAGCGATAGCCTTCCAAGCTATAGGTTGCGAGTTCGAGACTCGTCTTCCGCTCATTTATTCCGCCGTTGTAGCTCAGGGGTAGAGCACTTCCTTGGTAGGGAAGAGGTCGTGAGTTCGATTCTCACTAACGGCTCCAGAGAGTCAACCGGTACGGAACGCAGGAAATGTGATCAGAGCTGGTAGTTCTTGATAACGGGTGCAATGGCACCTCATTTATAGGATGCCTCCGAAAGGAGGGTGGATAATTTTAAAACCACAACTTAAAAACAAATAAAATGGCAAAAGAGACCTTTAAGAGGGAAAAGCCCCACGTTAACGTAGGTACTATTGGCCACGTTGACCACGGTAAAACCACTTTGACTGCCGCTATTACCAGCATTCTTGCTACCAAAGGTTTGGCGACAGCGCGGAAGTACGATGAAATTGATGGAGCTCCTGAAGAAAAAGAGCGTGGTATCACCATCAATACTGCACACGTTGAATATCAGACAGCAAACCGTCACTATGCTCACGTTGACTGTCCTGGTCACGCTGACTATGTGAAGAACATGATTACTGGTGCTGCTCAGATGGACGGTGCTATCCTGGTTGTGGCTGCTACCGATGGTCCTATGCCTCAAACAAAAGAACACATCCTGTTGGCTCGCCAGGTAGGCGTTCCCAAGATCGTTGTGTTCATGAATAAAGTTGACCTGGTTGATGACCCCGAACTGTTGGAACTGGTTGAAATGGAAATCCGTGACCTGCTGAGCTCTTATGGCTTCGATGGTGACAATACTCCAATTATCCAGGGTTCTGCTACCGGTGCATTGGCTGGTGAAGACAAATGGGTTGCTAAAATCGATGAGCTGATGGAAGCTGTAGACAGCTACATTCCGCTGCCTCCTCGTCCGGTTGATATGCCATTCCTGATGTCTGTTGAAGACGTTTTCTCTATCACTGGTCGTGGTACCGTTGCTACCGGTCGTATCGAGCGTGGTCGTATCAAAGTTGGTGAAGGTGTTGAAATCGTTGGTCTGATGGAAAAACCAATGACTTCTACTGTAACCGGCGTTGAGATGTTCAAAAAACTCCTCGATGAAGGTGAAGCTGGTGACAATGCCGGTCTGCTCCTCCGTGGTATTGAAAAGAAAGATATCCGCCGTGGTATGGTAATCTGTAAGCCTGGTTCTATCACTCCACATACTGAATTCCGTGGTGAAGTGTATGTACTGAGCAAAGAAGAAGGTGGTCGTCACACTCCGTTCTTCAACAAGTATCGTCCTCAGTTCTACTTCCGTACTACGGACGTAACTGGTGAGTGTACGCTGCCTGAAGGAACTGAAATGGTGATGCCTGGTGACAACACCAACCTGAAAGTTACCCTGATCCAACCAATCGCTATGGAAAAAGGTCTGAAATTCGCGATCCGCGAAGGTGGCCGTACCGTAGGAGCTGGTCAGGTAACCGAGATTCTTAAATAAACCATTAAAGGTTAAATAGTTAAAATGGTCCCTTTGGGAGGCTTGCCCGAACTGAGGGACCATTTTTTACTTTTTAATGTTTAATTTTGATATTGTTGAAACGTGCCGGGTGTTTGTGCTTTTTAGTTATCTATGTTTCACTTTTCACCTTTCACTTTTCACCTTTCCATACGGGCATAGTTCAATGGTAGAATAGAGGTCTCCAAAACCTTTGATACGGGTTCGAATCCTGTTGCCCGTGCTACTTAAAGGAAAATCAGTAACTTGCAAAAGCTCAACGGGCATTTTACCTGTTGAGTTCTTTTGTTTCTGTGATTGATTGTAAATATGTAATCTTGTAGCATGAATAAAGTAACAACCTACTTCAGCGAGTCCTATAAAGAGCTGATGGAAAAAGTAACCTGGCCAACCTGGGGACAGTTGCAGCAATCCACCCTGATTGTACTGGTTGCAACTATCTTTATCACCCTGGTAATCTGGCTGATGGATTTTGCATCTAATTCTTTATTGAAAATGATCTATTCATTCTTTGCATAATGGAAGAAATTATAAACCAACAGGAAACAAAGTGGTACGTGCTGCGTGTCGTTAGTGGCAAGGAGCGGAAAGTAAAGGAATATCTCGACAAGGAAATCAGCCGTGGAGGATGGAGTGAAGTAGTTAAACAGGTCTTTCTTCCGGTTGAGAAAGTTTATAAAGTTCAGAACGGGAAGAAGGTGATGCGCGAGCGTAACTATTATCCCGGATATGTAATGATTGAAATTGTTGAGGGTAAATTAGGTGACGATCTCCGCGATACCATCAAAAACACCAGCAACGTAATCCATTTTCTTGGTAAAGACAACCCCATCGCACTCCGTAAAGCGGAGGTAAACAAGATGCTGGGTAAGATGGATGAAATGAGCGAAGCAGGTGGAATGAGTATGAGTGAACCCTTTATCGTTGGTGAAACCATCAAAATTATTGAAGGACCTTTCAACGATTTCAATGGTATTATTGAAGAAGTGAACGATGAAAAGAAGAAACTGAAGGTGACCGTGAAGATATTTGGTCGGTCAACTCCGGTGGAACTGAATTATATGCAGGTGGAAAAGCTGTCCTGATCAGCTGTTTACCTTTTGAAAAGTGCGCTATTGGCGCACTTTTTTTGTTTATATGGCCTGTTCTTCCTACTTTTGCGTCCCCAATCAATAGTTCTTTTTTCGAATTGGATTTGGGAGTCTGTCCAGCTACAGCAAAGCAGACGTTAACACCAAAAAAGTAAAACTATGGCAAAAGAAATCACTGGTTTCGTTAAGCTGCAGTGTAAAGGCGGTCAAGCCAACCCTGCACCCCCCATTGGTCCGGCCCTTGGTTCTAAAGGTCTGAACATTATGGAGTTCTGTAAGCAATTTAATGCCAGAACCCAGGATAAAATGGGTAAAGTACTTCCTGTGTTAATCACAGTGTACTCTGACAAGTCGTTTGACTTTGTTATCAAAACTGCTCCAGCATCTGTTCAATTACTGGAAGCTGCCAAGCTCCAAAGCGGATCAAAAGAGCCTAACCGTTCAAAAGTTGGAAAAGTTACCTGGGCCCAGGTAGAAGCAATTGCTAAGGACAAAATGCCTGACCTTAACTGCTTCACCCTGGAAAGTGCCATGAAAATGGTAGCCGGTACAGCACGTAGCATGGGTATCACTGTTGATGGTGTTGCTCCATGGGAAAATTAATTGTGTAACACAAAAACTTTTGAGCAATGGCTATCACTAAAAAAAGAAAAGTAGTTAACCCCAAGGTTGATTCCAATAAAATTTATTCCCTTAAAGAAGCTTCTGCACTCGTTAAAGAAGTAAACATTACAAAGTTCGACGCTTCTGTTGACCTGCATATCCGTTTGGGTGTGGATCCAAAGAAAGCGGATCAGGCAGTACGCGGTACAGTTACCCTCCCTCATGGAACGGGTAAAACCAAACGCGTTTTGGTACTTTGTACCCCTGATAAAGAAGACGCAGCGAAAGCAGCAGGTGCTGATCATGTTGGTCTGGATGAATTTATCCAGAAAATTGAAAGCGGCTGGACAGATATCGATGTAATCATCGCAACTCCTGCTGTTATGCCCAAGATTGGTAAGCTGGGTAAAGTACTCGGCCCACGTAACCTGATGCCCAACCCTAAAACAGGAACTGTTACCAATGATGTTGCTTCCGCTGTTAACGAAGTAAAGGGTGGTAAAATCGCATTTAAAGTGGATAAGGCCGGAATCGTACACGCTTCCATCGGACGTGTTAGTTTTGGTCCGGATAAAATTGCTGAAAACAGCCAGGAATTGATTAATGCAATCCTGAAACTGAAACCTGCTACCGCAAAAGGTACCTACCTGAAAGGGGTAAGCATGGCCAGCACTATGAGTCCTGGTATCACTATCGATACTAAAACTTTTATTCACTAATTCAAAAAACCGTTCTCCTGTAAAGGGTAGAAATAAATTATAGCGGTATGACTAAAGAACAAAAACAAGAAGTGATTGAACTGCTGAAAGGTAAGTTCGCTCAATATAATAACTTCTACATCACTGATACAGAAAGTCTCTCTGTAGCACAGGTTACCAAACTGCGCAGTGTATGCTTCGATAAGCAGGTGGAAATGAAAGTGGCTAAGAACACCCTGATCAAAAAGGCACTGGAATCTCTGGATGCTGAAAAATATGCTGGTGTGTACGAAGCACTGAATAACGTAACAGCCCTGATGTTCTCAGAGAATCCGAAAGATCCGGCATTGATCATCTCTTCTTTCCGTACAGAATCCAAGAGTGAGCGTCCGATCCTGAAAGCAGCTTTCATCAATGGCGATATCTATGTTGGTGATGATCAACTGAAAGCACTGACCAAAATCAAAACCAAAAATGAACTTATTGGTGAAGTTATTGGTCTGTTGCAATCTCCTGCACAGCGCGTTATCGCTGCTTTGCTGGAAAAAGCAAACAAAGAAGGTGGTGAAACAGCTCCCGCTGCAGAAGCAGCTCCCGCTGAATAATACCTTAGAATATTCCCCTGCCTGAGGGGAGACTTAGCATTTTTTTAAAACCGCCGTCGGAGCAAACAGGCTGTGAAGACGGTAAAAATCTAATCAAAATGGCAGACGTAAAATCTTTAGCCGAACAACTGGTTGGCCTTACTGTAAAAGAAGTACAGGAACTGGCTGATGTACTGAAAAATGAATATGGTATCGAACCTGCTGCTGCTGCAGTAGTAGTAGCTGCTGATGGTGGTGGCGCTGCAGCTGCTGCTGAAGAAAAAACAGCTTTCAACGTGATCCTGAAGAGCGGTGGTGCTTCAAAACTGAACGTAGTTAAAATCGTAAAAGACCTTACTGGTCTTGGACTGAAAGAAGCAAAAGAACTGGTTGACGGAGCTCCAAAAGCAGTTAAAGAAGGTGTTTCTAAAGCAGAAGCTGAAGATATCGCTAACAAACTGAAAGAAGCTGGTGCTGATGTTGAAATCAACTAATAACAGTATCTCAGTTATAAAAAAAGACCGTCTCAATGAGACGGTTTTTTTTATTTAGATAAGGGGCAGTTGTAGCAGATAGAGGCTGTGGTGCTGGCCATAATACTGGTTATAGAGCAGCATATAGCGGATCGATTCAGCATTCCCTTTTTTCCGCAGAAGCGCAGGGAACAATTGTTTTTTCTCCGCCATCTTTACCGCAGCCCATAATCCAAAACCTGCAGCAGTATCAAATTCGCCCGAAACATGTTTGAATTGGAGTTGGTGGGTGGAAGCAGGAAGATGTTGTTCCACCTCCTCATAATAATGTTCATATCTGATATCCTGATTCCGTCCGGAAATATAGACGTCCAGCTGATTCCACGACAATTGGTGCTCGCTTAACAAACTCTCCAGGACTGAAATTACATGCCCTTCTTCCGGTTCGAATAACAACCTCAGATCCACCAATTGAAGACAGGCTGCATCCTGTTGCCGATCCAGAAAAAAGAAGGCCGTTCCTTCTCCTGATACCGCACCTAAACTCCTATTCATGACGGCATTCGGTTCCGAACTTTCCTTTTTCCAGAAATCAAGCTTGTCTTTAATTATATAATGCTCCGGCGTCATTTCTTCAAAGGACCCAACCAGGGCTGTTTGAATGGAGTTATCATTTAATTGCAGTACAGCATCCAGCAATGCGTGCTCCAGTGAAAATCCACTGTGTACATAGGTTGAATTGTATGAATTTACCTGGTGATGCAGGCCAATCAGTCCGTTTAATGAATTATAGGTGGACTGAATAAAAGGAGAAGGGTTGAGTGTTCCTTCGGCAAATTCGCGGATCGCATGCATGAATTTTTCAGTATCCTGCAAACTTCCCTTACCCGTGCCCGTTATGATGGCCTGTGGCTGAAAATCTCCCGCGTCGCGAAGACATTCAATAGCAGTAACGAGTCCGAGTCGGGTAATGCGACTCATCCTTCGCAACTGCATAATGGTAAAATAATCGGAGTAGTTGGGTTCCAGGTACGTGAAACGATTCCCCGAAGGAGTACGGATAGGTTCAGACAACTCATTCCTCCTGAAACTGTCCTGTGCCGAAATGGCGCTGGCTGCCCGTATGGATACCGGTTTAATCATAGCTGCTGAATAATAAACTTGCGTTATTTCCGCCGAATCCAAAAGAATTGCTGAGTATATGTTTCAACGCCATTGACTGGTATTGTTGAAAGGGTACAAGCCCCGTAGCTTCAATCGGTGTTTCAAAGTTCAGGGCGGGATATACTTCCTGAAACCTGAGACTAAGAATTGAAAAGACAGCTTCGATGGCGCCGGATGCCGCCAGTGTATGGCCAGTATATGCTTTGGTGGAAGCAAAAGGGGGTACGGCCTCACCAAATAGCCGGCGGATCGCCAGGCTCTCGGATTCATCGTTGTTTAGAGTAGCGGTACCATGTGCATTGATATAGGAAATATCGGAAGGTTGAAGTCCGGCTTTGTCTAATGTTCGCTTCATGGCTTCGTACGCTCCGAGCCCTTCCGGTGATGGCGCTGTAGGATGGAATGCTTCATTAAAATTGGCATATCCCGACAATTTAGCCAGTGGCCGGTTACCAGTTTTTTCCAGGCTTTTTTCAGACTCAAGCATAAGATAAGCAGCACCTTCTCCAAGGTTTAGTCCGTTGCGGTGCGCATCAAATGGCCGGCAAACCGACCGGTCAAGATTTTTCAGGCTGTTGAAACCATTCACGGTAAAGCGGGTAAGACTGTCAACCCCACCGCAAACGACCCGGTCCAGCATGCCCTGGCTCAATAGTCTGGCTCCTAACTGAATAGCATTGGCTGAAGAAGAGCAGGCCGTACTGATTGTTGTCAAAAAATCAGTCAGCTGAAACTGCCGCGCCAGGTGTTCCGTGCCTGTTGCGCAATCCAGTCCAGATGCCCAACTCATATCCTGCTCTAGGTGCGCAGGCTCAATCAATTTGAAATAACGATCTTCTATATCCGTCATTCCACCAACCGTAGTGGCATTGATTAACCCCTGCCGGATACCTGCAGGTTTTTCCTTCAAACCTGCCATGCATTCCTCCAGCGCCAAAGCGCCAAGGGCCTGCAACCGACTTTTTTGGAGCTGGTTTTTTGCGGAAAGCTGGTTGAATAATTCTTCCGTGGAGTAGGGGACTTCACCAAACGGAAATTCAGTTTTGTGAATACTGTTCAGAAAACTGGCAGCACCCAAACCGGATACTCCGGCGGCCAGTTTTTCTTTCTGGCTGGCAGTGCCGATACCCAAAGCAGAAACAATGCCCATTCCGGTTATAAAAACGGAGGGCATGACTTATTTTTTTCGATTGGCCTGGATATAATCAGCCATTACATGAACAGACTCAAATACTTTTCTGCCTTCTCTGGGGTCTTCTATTTTAATGCCATAATTTCTTTCCATCAAAACAATGAGTTCAAGGGAGTCAATACTATCCAGTCCAAGACCGTCTCCAAACAAGGGAGCATTGTCATCAATTTCTTCGGGCTGCATACCCTGCAGGTTCAGGGCTTCTATCATTTGTAACTTCAACGTTCTCTTAAAATCTTCCATCCAGGGGTATTTAGGTTGTCAAAAATAGCATAATTAGGAATTAATAGTGGTTAACATTTATATTGCAGGCTATGGCAGTCAGTATTTTAGTGCTCTACTACTCGCAGAGCGGTCAATTGGGTCAGATACTGGATAACCTGGTTAGTAGAATTAAAGATCAGGTGGAGATCACTACGGTTGCGTACCAACCGGAACAGGCGTTTCCGTTTCCCTGGACCAGTCAGACTTTTTTTGATGCGATGCCTGAATCCGTGTTGGAAATCCCCGTTCCCCTGAAACCGGTGAACATACCGGAGAAGCACTATGATTTGGTGATACTCGGTTACCAACCCTGGTTTTTATCGCCCTCTATCCCAACCAGTAGTTTCCTGCAATCCGACTATGCCAGAGTATTGGCAGGGAAACCTGTTCTGACCGTATTGGGAACCCGGAATATGTGGCTGAATGCCCAGGAAAAAATTAAAGCAAGATTGCTTCAGTTGAATGCCCGCCTGGTTGGATCGATTGTGCTGGCAGACTCGAATCATAACCTGATCTCCCTGCTGACCATTATCCGGTGGAACTTCACCGGACGCAAAGAAGCCACTCGTTTCCTGCCCGAGGCTGGTGTGCAAACCAGGGATATCCTGAATTCATCGAGATTTGGTCCGATTATCTATAAAGCCGCTGCATCTGCCCAATGGGAAAAGCTTCAACCTGAACTACTGGCTGCAGGAGCCGTTGAGCTCAAACCAACCCTCATCATATTAGAAAAAAGAGGCATTAAACAATTCAGAAAGTTTGCCGTCTACATTCGTGAAAAAGGAGAAAGAGGGGATCCTGCCCGATTATCCAGAGTACTGCTATTCAAGCGATTATTACTTACCGGCATTTTCGCCTTGTCGCCGGTTTCCGGATTTACGGCAAGGATGCAGAGCCTCTTTAACCATTCATCCTTCCGGAAGCAGGTGGGATACTTTAAAAGCACCGCATACGAGAAGGATATGATCTAAGTGGAGGAATTAATAAGTAATATTGCAGAATATTCAAATCAGATATTTTTTATGGGAGATGTGTTTGTTACAAGGCTGGCGAAATTTTTACCGAACGACCCTGTAAGCAACGATGATATTGAACTGTACCTGGGACTGGTGGACGATAAACCCTCCAGAGCGAAAACGAAGATTCTTAGTAACAATAAGATCCAATCCCGCTATTATGCCATCGATAAAGATGGCAGGAGTACGCATAGCAATGCACAACTGGCAGCAAAGGCGGTGGAAGGTTTACTGGACGAAAATTTTACCAAAAACGATATCGAATTACTGACATTCGGAACCATGTCTCCGGAGCAATTATTGCCAAGCCATACGGCCATGATTCATGGAGAACTCGGTTGTCCGCCTGCGGAAATAGTTTCCGTCAGCAGTTCCTGCGCTTCCGGATTTCAGGCCATGAAATATGCCTATCTCTCGGTAAAAAACGGGGATATCAAACGTGCAGTTTCGGGTGCTTCAGAAAAAGTTTCCACCTGGCTAAGAGGGGAGAAATTCGATATGGAAACGGATCGCCTGAAAGAGCTGGAAGCCAACCCGATGATCGCTTTCGAAAAGGATTTCATGCGATGGATGTTAAGTGATGGAGCTGCGGCAGCATTGCTGGAAGACAAGCCCAATGAAAATGGTCTTTCATTACGGGTGGATTTCATCGATATAAAATCCTACGCCAACGAATTACCTACCTGTATGTATTCAGGTGCGATTCGCAGCCCGAATGGCGAACTGACCGGCTGGCCTGAATTTAAACCGGAAGAGTGGGGTACCCAAAGCATTTTTTCCTTCAAGCAAGATACAAGACTACTGGGAGTGAAAATTGTGCTGATGGGTGGTAAGTTCATGAAGGAGGTATTTGAAAAGCACAACCTCACAATAGACGGAATTGATTACTATCTGCCACATCTTTCTTCTGAATATTTCAGGGAACGCATTGCAGAAGAACAGGAGAAAATCGGTCTGCTCTTTCCACCGGAAAAATGGTTTACCAATCTGACAAGAGTGGGTAATGTTGGAAGTGTTTCACCGTATCTGATGCTGGAAGAATTGTTCAATACAGGTAAATTGAAAAAAGGCCAGAAGATCCTGGTGATGATTCCGGAGAGTGCCCGCTTTACTTATATCTACGCACACTTTACTGTAGTGTAACATGAAAAAGGAAGAAGTACCACACGATAAAAAAATCATTCATGGAGAAGACAACTCCCTGGTGAAAGTGTTGTACGTAACCGACCAGCAGGGGAAGTATGAAACCACTAAGTACGAAGGATGGGATGCAGAAAACCTGGCGATGAGCCAGGCCTGGGATGATATCGACGATCGAATTGCCCAAACCAGGGAGAAAGTAATCCGGGGAGAAGTAAGTCCGATTGCCTATTACATGGAAAAAAACCTGATGGATTTGCCAACTCTTGCAAGTTATGTTGGAAGCTGGAAGTTTTTTGTCAAAAAGCACCTTACGCCATCCGGGTTTAAAAAACTCAATGCTGCCAAACTTAAAAAATACGCTGATATCTTTAACATCCGGGTTGAAGAACTAACACATTTCAAAGGGTGAATTAGTTACCCCTGAACGCATGAAAATCGAACACTTTCAACATAAACAGTCGGCGCATTGTGAAAGCGGTGTAACCCTTGGACTCCTGCAGCATTACGGCATACAGTTAAGCGAGCCGCTGATCTTCGGAATCGGTGCCGGCTATTTTTTTGGACATCTTCCTTTTATAAAAGTGAGTGGTGTTCCAGGAACTACCTTCCGGATATGGCCAGGATATATCTTTAAGCGGGTGTGTAAGGAACTCGGTGTAAAAATGAAAGTGGAATCCTTTTCCGGAAAGGAGAAGGGTATGCAGGCATTGGATGCAGCCTTACAGGCCGGCCGGCCGGTTGGTATGCAGACCAGTGTATTCTACCTGAGTTATTTCCCTCCCGCTTATCGGTTTCATTTTAATGGACATAACCTGATCGCTTACGGAAAAGAGGGCGATGACTACCTGATCAGCGATCCTGTGATGGAAACTGTAACCCGTTTATCTGCGGCCGACCTGGAAAAAGCCCGATTTGCAAAAGGCTTCCCGGCTCCCAATGGTCGTATGTATTATCCGGTGCTGACCAAACCGGATTTTGATCTCCCCAATGCCATCCGGCGCGGTATTAAAAAGACCTGCTGGTTTATGCTGAGTTCTCCACCACCTTTTTTTGGTATTCATGGCATCCGGTTCCTTGGGCGTAAAATCAAAAAATACCCGGTAAAACTGGAGCCCAGGAGAGCGGCCTTATTTGTTGGAAACATTATCCGGATGCAGGAAGAAATTGGTACGGGAGGAGGAGGATTCCGGTTTTTGTATGCAGCTTTCTTACAGGAAGCTGCACAATACTTGAATAATGCTGCATTATTGGAAGCCTCCAATGAAATGACCCGTATTGGGGATGCCTGGAGAAATTTTGCCTTTGCGGCTGCGCGGGTGATGAAAGACCGGTCTGGCAATCTTGCATCCTACGACGAACTGGGCGAAATGCTGATCCAGTTAGCAGATCGGGAGAAAAAATTCTTTACTCATCTTAAAACACTGGTCTGACCGGCATGCTTCAGATACAGCAGTTGGAGAAGACGTATAAAAATGCTGCAGAACCTTCTCTGCAGGGATTGTCGCTGCAATTTTCCGATAAAAGCATAGCCGGATTATTAGGCCCTAACGGTGCCGGTAAAACGACAACTATTTCCATCTTATGTGGATTGGTGAAAGCGGATGCAGGCAATGCAATGCTGCTGGGAATGGATGTGGAAAAAGAAAGAGAGGCGATTAAAAGCAGAATTGGAGTGGTGCCACAATCCATTGCATTATATCCGACATTAACAGCGATGGAAAACCTCCAATACATTGGCAGGTTATATGGGTTGAGTACAGCCCTGCTGAAAGAAAGAATCAATCATTACCTGCAGTTGTTTGGCCTGGAAAAAAGTGCGCATAAGGCTATCCGTTATTATTCCGGGGGTATGAAACGAAGGGCGAATATCATAGCATCCTTATTACATGAACCGGAATTGCTGATCCTGGATGAGCCAACGGCAGGCGTGGATGTGCAGTCGCGGAATATGATCCTGCAATTCCTGGCATCTTACAATAAACTGGGACATGGAATAATTTATACCTCTCACCTGCTGGAAGAGGCCCAGCAACTCTGTGATGAAATCGCGATCATAGATCATGGCCGGCTGGTTGTTCAGGGTAAGCCAACTGAATTGATGCAGGAACAACAGGCCCAGAGCCTGGAGCAGGTATTTTTACAATTAACGGGCAGCAGCCTTCGCGACTGATATGAGAAAGATACTGGCCACCTTCCTAAATGAGAGCAGACTGTTTGCCAAAGACCTGCCAGGCATCGCGCTGTTGTTTCTCATGCCGCTGGCCCTGACGGTGTTGATGGCCCTGATACAGGATGCTCCCTTCCGGGAATACCAGGATATTCGCTTTGAAATACTTTGGGTGGATGAAGATGGGGGAAAAATGGCAAAGCAATTGGGGGCGGAGCTTGACTCCATTCCTCAGTTTGTTTTGATAAGAAAACTGAACAATCAGTTATTAACGGCTGCTAAGGCACAGGAACTGGTTCAAAAAGGGGATTTCAAACTGGCGGTAATTGTACCCCGGGGAGTATCTGCTGAAGTAGCCAACAGTGCGAACCAGGTAGCCAATGAGCTGGGAGCGAAAATGGGAGCACCCGGAAAATTGCCTCAAAGAGAAAGCCGGGAGGTGGCACTTGAAATCTATTTTGATCCGGTGATCAAACAGGCGATGAAGCTCTCCATCCTGAATGCCCTGGAGAAGCAGGTTACCAAAATCCAGGCTGAGATCATCCTCGCCAGGTTGGAAAACCGGCTGGATGAGCAGGCTTCAGACAGTGCGGGTCCCGGACTCCGGTTACAGGAAAAATTACAGGCAGTCCGGATAAAAGAAATTTCCGGAGGAGAAAATTCACCTGCCCGGTTAACTACCAATTCCGTTCAGCACAATGTACCGGCCTGGGCATTGTTTGGATTGTTTTTTATCATTATACCAATAGCAGGCAATTTTATCCGGGAGCGGGAAGACGGAAGTCTGATGCGAATCAAAATGATTCCCGGATCTTATTACTCGATTCTGCTGGGCAAGCTGGGTTTCTATATTGTGCTGGGCATGTTGCAGTTTTTTGTTATGCTGGCAGCGGGAGCCCTGGTAATGCCCATATTGGGACTGGATTCGCTGCAAATTGGCAATGCTTTCGGATCCCTGTTTCTGGCAGTGCTGGTAATAGCGGCAACAGCAACAGCTTATGGGGTTTTGATCGGATCAATCTTTCAGACTCCGAACCAGGCGCTTCCGTTTGGAGCGATCTCCATTGTAATTCTATCTGCAATCGGAGGTGTTTGGGTGCCAGTTGAGATCCTGCCGGCAGGATTACAGCAATTGGCTAACCTATCTCCCTTGCACTGGGCATTGGATGCCATCAATGAGTTGTTTTTACGTTCCGGGTCGATAATGACTGTCTGGAAACAACTCATCATTCTCCTCCTCTTTGCACTTCTATTCTTTATGATTGCAGGCATGACCGAATCCCGTCGTCGTCGCTGATTGCGAAAATTTTATCCCTTCCTTCTATTTTATTAACGGTTTCTTCAAACTAGATAAGAAATATTAAATTTCTAATACTCTTTTGTTAATTTTTAAAGAAGTATTGCTATTTTGTTAAAAATTTGACCAAGGCTCTGATATTATTCGATAAACCCACCATGAATTTGATCAAAAAGCGGATCATTAAACAACTTTATTTCGGAAAAACGCTCTCAGGTGCCGATTTGTCGGAACGTATTCAAAGAAGTTTACCGATAACCAATAAGCTGTTGAATGAATTGAAATTGGCGGGGGATGTGGTTGAATTAGGATACGCACCTTCTACCGGGGGGAGGC
Source organism: Flavipsychrobacter sp. (assembly GCA_016787265.1). GTDB lineage: Bacteria > Bacteroidota > Bacteroidia > Chitinophagales > Chitinophagaceae > Flavihumibacter. The sequence goes on from JAEUVF010000018.1 coordinate 83,419, forward strand.
GCCCAATGATGTATTCACTGAATAAGGAGTATGGGTATATCGTTTCGATTGCAATGGACCAGTTATTTACGCGGATCGGGATTTTGAATATGGAGCATGCTTTTGTTACACCTGTGGAGCGGCATGCGCTTAACCTTGAGACGGAGCCGGAAGCTCTGACTCATTTGATTGGTTTGATCGAACAACATATCCTCGCTTCCGGAATTGATCGCAACCTGGTGCTGGGCGTAGGAATCGGAATGCCTGGATTTATTGATCTGGAAAAAGGGATCAATTATTCTTTTTTCCGGGGTGAAACTGGGAGCATACTTCAGAAGCTTGAGGACCGCCTGCAATTGCCGGTTTACCTGGATAATGATTCCAGTCTGGTTGCTCTTGCCGAATACCGGTTTGGTGCTGCCCGCAACAAGAAAAATGTGATGGTGGTCAATATCAGCTGGGGTGTTGGTTTGGGCATGGTATTAAACGGAGAATTATTCCGCGGGCACAATGGCTTTGCCGGAGAGTTTAGTCATATTCCCATTTTCAGCAGCAATAAGCTCTGCAGTTGCGGAAAAACAGGATGCCTGGAAACGGAAGCATCCCTGTTGGTATTGGTAGAGAAAGCTGTAAGAGGGATACAGGAAGGCAAGATTACCAATCTGCCACGTATTTCCATTGAACAACCAGAAGAAGCCTGTACAGCGATCATCCAGATGGCTTTGAAAGGCGATAAATTTTGCATTGAATTATTGTATGAGATAGGTTACAACATTGGAAGGGGTATTGCAATCCTGATCCATATCCTCAACCCCGAGCTGATCATTCTTAGTGGCAGGGGGGCAGCTGCCGGCAAGTTATGGTTTGCCCCGATACAGCAGGCGATTAATGAACACTCCATTCCACGCCTGGCTGAACACACTTCTGTAGAAGTTTCCACTGTGGGAAATAAAGATGAGCTCTATGGTGCAGCAGCCCTGGTCATGGAACATTTTGACCGGGAGACCAAAAAAAAGAACAGAACAGTTGGCCTGCTAAACCCACTTACAACCGGAATTTATAATTAAACATAAACTCAACTGCAATGAAAAGAACAACGGTTCGAATGCTTTTGCTATTGTTTCTGAGTGTATTCTCGGCGTATGCCTTCGCTCAGCAAAAAAGGACGGTAACAGGTACCGTTCAGGATGAACAAGGGGCTCCCATTTCAGGGGCAACTTTTGTCGTTAAAGGAACCCGCGCAGGTGGTGCCACTGATGCGCAGGGAACTTTTACTATTAGTTTAACCAGTGATGCTCCCCTGGTATTCAGTGCTGTTGGATTCCTTTCCAAAGAAGTTCCAACTGCTGGTGTAACAGAATTGCGTGTTGTTCTGCAAAAGGACGACAAAAGCATGGATGAAGTAATCGTTACCGGTTTCGGAGTTAAAAAAGAAGCTAGAAAGTTGGCTTACTCTGTTTCTGAAATTAAGGGTGATGAAATTGTAAGAGCGAGTACACCAAACGTTGTGAATGCCCTGCAAGGTAAAGTAGCAGGGGTATTTATCAACCAGGGAAATGGTGGTCCGATGTCTTCTTCCCGTATTCGTATCAGAGGTAATACAAGCTTAAGAGGTAATACCCAGCCATTGATCGTTATTGATGGAATTATCCTTGAACCAGGTACCACTGGAGGCGATAGCTGGGGTAGCGCACAGGATTTTGGTAACCAAATGAAGAACCTGAACCCTGATGATTACGAAAGTATTTCAGTTTTAAAAGGTTCTGCTGCAAGTTCACTTTATGGTTCTCAGGCGCAGAATGGTGTATTGTTGATCACAACCAAAAAAGGACGTCAACAAAAAGGACTCGGTGTAACGGTATCTCATAGCCAGATGTTTGATAAACCATTCAAAGGGCTTGAAATGCAAAATGAATTCGGAGCTGGGATCAATCCTACGTTTGCGCTAGGTACAGATGGTGTACCCGAGGTTGATGGATCCAATTATTTCTGGAGTTTTGGTCCTCGTTTTAATGGGCAGCAGGTTAGAGATATAGATGACCGTATGATTAACTGGTCTGCTAATCCAAATAACCTTCTGGACGCATTCCAAACTGGCAAGTTCGTAAATACCAACGTAGCTGTACAAGGTGGAACTGATAAAACAACTTTCAGAGCATCTTACTCAAACTTATACAACACGTTTGTTACTCCGAATACAAAGCTTGGGAGAGATGCCTTCGCGCTGCGGATTACACAAAAATTGTCAAATTTCCTGACTATTGATGGTAGTGTGAACTACTCTATGACTGAATCTAAAAACCCGATGTCACAGGGTGGTAATAATAGCCCGCTTTTTGCACTTGCCTATTTTAACCCACGGAACTTTGATACCAAATACTGGATGAAGAATTACCTGGATCCTGAAGGTGGTATAAACAGAAATGATCCATATGGATTATCCGGTTTATTCTTTGGTATGCATTATAACAATACTATCCAATTTGAAAATACATTATTGGCAAACCTGGATCTGACTGCAAAAATCACCCCCTGGTTGAGTTTGTTACTGAGAGGAAATATTAATAATTCCAACATCGACAGGGAAACCAAAAACTGGGGTTCTGGTGTTGGATTTGCCGGTGGTTCTTACAGCGTATATAATTCAACAAGAAGAAACACTCGTTTACAGGCGTTGTTAACAGCGTCTAAGGATTTGAATGATGATTTCTCTGTAAGTGCTTCTATTGGTGGTGAAAGCCAGGCATACGAGCCAGTACGTTATGCTCGTTCAAGTACTGATGGTGGATTGAAGACACCCGGAGGATTTTTTATTGGTAATTCTGTAAATGCTGCAACAACAGCAGGTGGAATCTCCAATGAAGGTGGATACGCAAAAAGAATTGATGCCGCCTACCTGTTTGGAGATATTACCTACAAAGGAATGCTGACATTAAACTTCAGTGCACGGAATGACTGGACTTCTTCCCTGTTGTATCCTAAGGATGGGCATGGTATTTCCAACTATTTCTATCCCGGAGCAGGTCTTGCGTGGATCTTTACGGAAACATTTAAGGATGCCAAAGCACTTGACTTCCTTTCTTTCGGTAAGCTGCGTGTGGCATATGGCCATACAGGTTCAGGTGTAAACCCCTGGGTAACCAGTTCAGGATATTATCGTTTCCTTGGTAATTATAATGCATTGGGTGGTTCTATTCCAAGATATGGCTTTGATGGTACGGTACTCGGAAATCCGAATATTAAGAATGAGTTGACCAAAGAATTTGAAATCGGTGCAGACTTGCGATTCCTGAACAACAGATTGGGTCTGGATGTCGCCTGGTATAAAAAGAATTCTTACAACCAATTGCTGCCACTCAGCCTGCCAGCTGAAAGCGGTGCAACAGGACAATGGGTGAATGCCGGAAACATTCAAAACCAGGGTATTGAAATTTTATTGTCTGCAACTCCTGTCAGAACAAAGAATTTCAACTGGGATATGACTGTCAACTTTACCCGTAACCGTAATAAGATCATTGAACTGGCTCCAGGTGTTTCTTCTTATGAACTGGAACTGGCATTTGGTGCTGACGTGGCTTCTGTAGCCCGTGTGGGTAAAGAATATGGTACCATTATTACAAACTATGGTTTTGCATCATATGAGGCAAAAGATGGAAGTGGTAATGTAATTTCTGATCCAAGAAACGGACAGAAAGTGTTAAAGGCAAATGGGAGCTATTACAGAAGTTCTGAACTTGGTCAGCCGGCAAAAGAATTGGGAACTATGATGGAGAATTTTCTTTTGAATACTTCCCAGAATTTCCGTTTCAAAAACATCTTCCTTTCTTTCCAACTGGATAGCAAGTTTGGTGGTTTAATTACTTCTGCAACACATCAGTATGGCTCTACAAATGGTTCATTGAAAAGTACACTGTTTGGCCGTTCAGCTGATTTCGGTGGTCTCACAAGGAATACATACGATGCAAACGGGAATGTAACCGGAACGTTTGATGACGGAATTATTCCAGAAGGTGTATTTGCAAATGGTATTTCAATACGTGCTCCAAATGGTCAGACCTATGATGTAAGTGGTATGACCTACCAGCAGGCAGTTGATCAGAATATTGTTGAGCCTGTAAGTGCACGTCTTTATTATGCACGTCTTACACAGTGGAGTACTGGTATTCGTGAGTATTCAACTTTTGAAAACAGTTGGGTAGCAGTTCGGGAAGTAGCTGTAGGTTACACAATGCCTGCAAAACTTGCAACTTCACTGAAATTGAATTCCCTTCGTGTGAGCCTTATCGGAAGAAATCTTGGCTACCTATATACGACTACTAAAGATGGTGTGCATCCTGAAGGAGGTCTGATCAGCAACCGGGCAGGAGCATTTGCTGAATATGGTGGTGTGCCATTTATTCGCAGCGTAGGTTTTAAAGTGGATGCCGGATTCTAATTCGTTTACTTTCTAAAAAATCAATAATGAACTATACAAAAAAGTTATTGTGTGTTGCTTCGGTAGCCTTGCTGGGGTTATCCGCTTGTGATAAGCAAACATATCTTGACTATAATACCAATCCGGAGATTGTTTATAATATTACTCCGGAAGAACAATTCACAAATGGTGCTATTGCAATGTTTGATGCAGATTTCGAGTATTATTATGATTATTACCGGATCATGATGCCCTGGATGCAATACTTTACACCACAAAATGGTAACTCCGTTACTTTTATGACGGACATAGGTAACTTCAATCAGCGCAGAAGTTATTTTTATACCAGAGTTGGGCACGTATTGACGGATGTTGTGGAAATCATCAAACTGAAATCTGCAGAAGAACAGGCAAATCGTCAACAGCAAATTGCCATCACCAAAATTCTGATGACATATTATGCCCTGTACACTTCGGAAATCAATGGAAGTCTGGCTTACTCAGAAGCTTTCCGTGCCCGTTATGGCGGAACTGTAACTCCGAAATATGATACTCAGGAAGAACTATTCAATATTTTTGATGCAGATCTGAAAGCAGCAATAACCACCTTAAAATCAAACGCAGCCGGACAAATTGGTTTTGGTAATGCAGATCTTTACTACAAAGGTGATGTGGCAAAATGGACAAAAGCAGCTAATGCTTTGCGTCTCCGTTTGGCTATGCGCTGGGGTAAAAGAAATCCTGCCAAACAATTGGAAATTGTAAATGAAGTGTTGGCTGGTGATTTGTTTACCAGCAATGCAGACAACCTTGAATTCGTTACTTCCTCTTCTCACGCAGGTGCAAATAGTAACTGGGATCCAAGTGGAGCACTTTTCAAAGGAAGTAAAGCTTTGGTAGATTTCATGTATCAAACCAACGATCCAAGAATTCGTATCTTCTTCCAAAAGAATGCGTTTTCCCAGGAAAATGTTGACCTTGCAATCGCCCAGAACATTATTCCGGCAACAGCCGTTGCAAGTTCCAAAAGATACATTGGCGGATTTGCTTCTCCAGATGCAGCAACAAACCCGACAAATGCGATGTACTATAACAATAACCGAATTTTTAGAAATGCCAACGGTACAAACCAGCCACTGGATACATTATCCCGTATTCAGTACCGCTTATTCTGTCCGGCAATTTCAAACCCGGTATTGGCCACCGCTACTCCTGGAACAGGTAGTTTGACTTTCCCGATGCTTACCTATTCAGAACAACTGTTCTTTAGAGCAGAACTTGCTGCAAAAGGTATTACTGGAGAAAATGCAGCACAGTTGTATGAAGCTGCAGTAAAAGCATCTATGCGTTACTACGATGTTATGGGTAGCAGAGCGCAGGTGTTTGACTATGTTGCATTAACGGATGCAGAAGTGGATGCGGCATACAATCATCCTTTAGTTAAATACGATGCAACCAAAGCATTGGATCAGATCGCCTCTCAATCTTATATCCACTTCTTTAAACAAGCGAATGAAGGTTGGGCTCTTTATAAGAGAACAGGTATGCCAAATACTTCTACAGTGCTTGCTTTTGAGAATATCCTGGCAAATGGTGTAGTACAGAAAATGCCCAGAAGACCGCTGATCAATCTTCCGCTGGAAACGGATAGAAACTTTGCGAATGTAAAAGCTGCTATTGATCAGATGGCTGCTGATCCTGAATTCGGAGCAGGTCCTGGTGATATCTTCGGACGAATCTGGTGGGATAAACAATAATTATTCATCTGATAATAAAACCCCGGCGCTCTTGTGCCGGGGTTTTATCCTTTTAAGACCAATACTGCTATAAAGTTTGTAATTTGACGCCATGTTGAGGTTACTGCTAATTTTGCTGATTGGATGTTCCCTTGAAAAGGTTGCCGCGCAAGTGGATAGTTTCCCGTTTGACCAGAATAAACTACACGGGTTTTTCAAAAATCATGCTCCTCTTAATGTAAAAAAACAGGCAACAGAAACACATAAATCTACCTATCGACTCCTTGCCTTTCTTTCTCCGGAATGTCCGCTAAGTCAGAATTATTCAGTTGTGCTTCAGCAACTTTCAAATGAATTTTCTGATTTGATTACAGTATCCGGAATAATTCCAGGTTCAACAGTCAGCAAAAAGGAAATCCGCGGTTTTGCTAAAAAATACAAAATTCAGTTTCCGCTCTATTCAGATAAGAACATGATTACTGTGAAAACAGTTCATGCAACCATAACCCCTGAAGTTGTTTTGATGGATAAAGATGGCGTTCTTATTTACAGAGGTGCTATTGACGACTGGGCTGTAGATCTCGGAAAAAAGAAATCCAAACCGTCCAATGAATACCTGAGGAATGCACTTTTACAAGTCAAAATGGGTCAGCCTGTTCAATTTGTTATGAAAGAGCCCATTGGTTGCCTCATTAATGATTTTTAAATGCCACTAAACAAATGAGATTCCGTATACTGTTTATTTTTTTGTTGCTTTCCATTTCTAGTAATTACCTGCTTGCCCAGCAATACACCTATACTGTTGATATAGAACCTATCATTACACAAAATTGTACACCCTGTCATAAACCAGGCGAAGCAGGACCTTTCACACTTACTTCTTATCAGGATGTAGCTAAACGTGCCAAATTTATCAAGGAGGTTGTTCAAAGCGGTTATATGCCGCCCTGGAAAGCAGACAACGCATATGTACATTTTGCAAATGATCGCTCTTTGTCAGAAGCTGATAAGAATAAAATCATTTCCTGGGTGGATAACGGTGCACCGCAAGGCAAGGTATCCAAATCTGCCAGTAAACCAGAGAAACCGCTGATCCTTGGAACTGTTTACCACAGGAAGCCCGATCTGACTTTAAATATGGAAGACAATTTCACTGTTATCGGAGGAAATGTGGAACAGTTTGTAATTTTTAAACTTCCCTTTGAATTATCTGATTCTTTTAATATCGAAGCCATTGAATTTGTAGCGAATAACAAGAAGCTGGTACACCATGTCAATTATGCAATCCATTCAGTTCCTGATAACAGAGTAGATCTTCAACGGACTGACAAATTCATCAATCTAACCTTTGATGACCGTAGAAAATTTGATCAGTATCAGCCCTATCGTAAAACGATTACTTATTACGGTGGCTGGATCCCCGGGGCCAGATATGAAGCCTACCCGGGCGATTTTGGCTGGGTTCTACCCAAACGCGGCGTTATTCTGATGACCGTTCATTTCAGTCCCATTGCGGTGGATGAAGTTTTCAAAGGTGGCGTTAATCTCTTTTTCAAAAAAACACCGGTGAAGCGCCCGGTTAAAGTGGTGAGCTTTGGTTCCGGTGGAATTGGCGAACGTCAGATTGAACCCATTTTTTATGTGAAGGCAAATGAAAAACAGAAATTTACGCTCGAAGTCACCAACCCCAGCGAAGATCAGTCCATCCTGCATGTATGGCCCCATATGCACCTGATTGGTAAATCATTTAAAGCGTATGCCATCGCGCCAGGCGGAGATACCATCCGCCTCGTTCATATTCCGGATTGGGATTTTCGCTGGCAGGAAATCTACCAGTTTAAATCACCTGTCAGAATTCCAAAAGGTTCTGTTGTCCGGCTCGAATGTGAATACGACAATACAGCCGATAATCCTTTCAATCCTAATAGTCCCCCTAAAAATATTTTCTCCATGGGTGATATGAAAACAACTGACGAAATGATGACCCTGATGATGATTTTTACTCCTTATAAACCCGGGGATGAAAAAATAAAACTTGATTAACTGCCAAATCGTGAACCGCATATTTCGATTATTGCTGCCTGTTAGTATACTATTTTTGCTGCTTTCCAACCAAACGATCGGACAGCAGGGCGGCTCCCTTTTTAATGAAAAAGATCCTCAACAAAGCGGCCTTCTCTTTACCAACCAGGTTACTGAGTCAGACAGCCTTCATGTATTCCGTTATGAATACCTGTACAATGGTGCCGGTGTAGGAGTGGGAGATTTCAATAACGACGGCCTCGAAGACCTGTTCTTCTCCGGTAACCAGGTGGCGAATAAATTATTTCTTAATAAAGGCAGGCTTCAGTTTGAAGATATCACTTTAACCGCCGGTGTTAAGGGAAACGGAACCTGGTCAACAGGTGTAACCGTTGCTGACGTAAATGCAGATGGCCGACTTGATATTTATGTTTGCCATTCCGGAAGGTACAACGATTCCCTGCAATTAAGAAATGAGCTTTTTATCAATGAAGGAATTCAAAACGGAAAACCTCTTTTTAAAGAACGTGCTGTTGAATTTGGATTGGATGCAGCCGGAACCCAATCAACGCATGCTGTTTTCTTTGATTACGACCTGGATGGCGATCTGGACATGTTTCTGCTCAATCACTCCAATCATACCTATAACCCCTTTCTGAATACCAGGAAAACAAGAGCTACTCCCAATATGGCTTTTGGAAATCGATTATTCCGTAATAATGGCAATAATAAATTTGAAGATGTTACGCTGAAAGCCGGTATCATCAATCACGCGTTGAATTTTGGCCTGAGTGTTACCGTTAGTGATCTGAATAACGATGGATGGCCCGATCTCTATACCACCAGCGACTATACCGAAAAGGATTGTCTCTATATCAACAACCGCAACGGAACATTTTCAGAACAGGTGGAAAAATCCATGGGACATATTTCCAAGTATTCCATGGGTGCAGATATTGCCGATATCAACAACGATGGATGGGCAGATATTTTTACACTGGACATGCTGCCGGAAGACAATCACCGCCAGAAAATGCTGAAAGGTCCGGATGAATATGATCAGTACAATCTTTTGCGCGATAGCGGATATTTCAAACAACAGATGCGAAACATGCTGCAACTGAACCGTGGCATTGATCAGTTTGGACAACTTCGGTTTTCGGAAATCGGTCAGCTGGCCGGACTCTCCAACACCGATTGGAGCTGGTCTGGTTTACTAGTAGATTTTGACCTGGATGGATGGAAAGACGCGCTTGTTACCAATGGCTACCTGCGGGATTATACCGATATGGATTTCATGAAGTATACGGTAGCGCAGGCAAGAATTGAAGCAGCAAAAGAAGGCCAACAGGTGTTTCAAACGCATGCGCTGGTTAAAAAAATGCCTTCCAACAAACTGAAGAACTACCTGTTTCGTAACAATGGTGGTATCAGTTTTACAAATACATCTCATGCCTGGGGCATGAACTCAGAAAGAATCTCTAACGCTGCCGTATATGCGGATCTGGATAATGATGGCGATCCTGACCTGGTAGTGGTTAACAATAACGATCCCGTACAGTTGTTCGAAAACACAGCCAGAAATCAGCAACCTTCCGGTAACTACCTGGCCATAGAGTTGAAAGGCAATACCTCTAATCCGTTTGCAATTGGAACTAAACTGGAATTAATTACTTCGGATGGTAGCAAACAGGTACAGGAACTTTATCCGGTTCGGGGCTATCAGTCTTCACAATCCTATCGTCTTCTTTTTGGGATCCCGGCCACAAAGAAAATTGATACCATCGCTGTACGCTGGCCCGACCGTTCAGTTAGCATTCACACCAATCTTCAGGTGAATCAATTGCTCCAATTCAAACAACCCAACACAAAGAACAATTCCATAGCTTCTATTCCTCTGCCCAAAAAAACCTGGCTACAGGATATAACAGAACTGTCCCGCATAAAATTCCAGCACCAGGAAAATGAGTTCATTGATTTTAAAGATGAAACCCTGTTACCTTATATGTTATCGCGTATGGGACCTGCACTGGCCTCCGGAGATGTCAATGGTGATGGCCTGGATGACTTTTTCATCGGTACACCAATCGGACAGGTTGCTGCTTTGTTCATTCAAAAAGCCAATTACAAATTTGAACTGGTTCCAGGGCCCTGGAGTTCCGATAAGGAATCAGAAGACGTACAGGCAGCCTTCCTGGATGCAGATAGTGATGGAGACCTGGATCTTTATGTAGTTAGTGGCGGTAATGAATATGCGCCTGATTCTCCTGAATACCAGGATCGGTTATACATCAACGATGGCAAAGGTGGATTCACTAAATCAGTTACAGCCTTACCTGCGATGCTGAGCCCCAAACAGGCACTGGCCATCGCGGATTTTGATAAAGATGGTGACCCTGATATCTGGGTAGGAGGGATGTACCAGCCGGGGTCTTTCCCTATGGCTGATCGTTCTTATCTGCTCAGAAATGATAGTAAAAATGGAGAACTAAAATTTACTGATATCACCAGTGAATATAATTTTCTTTTACATACCGGGGCCAATACAGCTGCTCAATGGACAGATACTAACAGGGACGGATATCCCGAATTGATCCTCGCGGGCGATTGGATGCCCGTTCGTTTGATCGATAATCAGAAAGGAAAGCTCACTCTTAGTAAAGTTCAACTTCCGGATAATCTTTCCGGTTGGTGGCGATCCATCACACCGGCAGACCTGGACGGCGACGGTGATGTAGATTTTATTCTGGGCAATGCAGGTACCAATTTGCAAATTCGTGCCAGCAAAACCGAACCGGTTGAATTGTTCACCACAGATCTGGATCAGAATGGTACCCTGGACCCAATTCTTACCCACTATATAAATGGTCAATCCTATCCCATCGCATCAAGAGATGAATTATTGGAGCAGGTGGTGCCCATGCGTAAGAAGTTCGTGTATTATAAAGATTATGCCGATGTGAAGCTGGATGGCATCGTGCCTGCTTCCCAAAAGAAAAAATTGCATCGCCTGGAAGTCAACAATTTTGCATCAGGTGTTCTCTGGAATGAAGGATCGCAACCCTGGAAGTTTACCACCCTTCCTGAACTTGCACAAGTTTCTTCCCTGCAGTCAGCCATCGTGCTCGACTGGAATAAAGATGGTCGCCCGGATATTTACCTCGGAGGAAATTTTGAAGGCTACCGTGTACAGTTTGGTCAGTCGGATGCAAGTTATGGCCAGTTGCTGGAGAACTCTGGTAACAGAAATTTCAAAGCCATATCGCCCATGGATACCGGAGTCTTTTTGAAGGGAGAACTTCGGCAAATGAAATTACTGAATGCAGGATCCGGTAATTACATCGTGGTGACAGCTACCAACAATGGTTCTATTCAGGTGCTAAAAGTAAATGCGCAATGAGGAAGTCTGTATTCATATTTTTCCTGGTGATCTTATGCGGTTTGTCCGGTTTTGCACAAATCAATAAAAGCTCAGATCCAACTGCTCTTCACAAAGCGCAGGATTACCTGACCGAAATTATTGTGCACGATATTTTTTCACCCCCGGTTTCGAGCCGCATTTACCTGTACCCGCATATTGCTTCATATGAAACCCTGGTAGCAGCAGGCATGGGCAAGGCTGCCTCCTTTTCCGGAAGACTTCCCGATTTTCCAGCCATTCCCAAAATCAAAGGCATTATTGATCCTGTCATTGCCAGTCTCGAAGCATTTCGCCTCACCGGCCGGCAGTTCCTGTTTTCAGAAGAACGGTTTTCGGATTCCATGCAGGTGTTGATACAGGCTCAGGTTAAAGCAAGAAAAACGGAAAATCTCCTTACTACCTCTCTTCAGGCTGGCAAACAGGTTGCCGATAGTATCCTGGTTTGGGCATCAAAAGACAGATATAAGGAAACCCGGGCCATCCGCCGGTATCAATTGAAAAAAACACCTGGCTCATGGTTGCCCACACCACCAGGATATATCGCGGCGATTGAACCCCATTGGAAGCAGATCCGTTGCCTGACCCTCGATAGCGCTGCTGTATTCAGGCCCCAATCCGCCACTTTATTTTCTGTCGAGCCAGGAACCCCCTTTCATAAAGAAGCCCTGGAGGTTTACACCGTCTGCACTTCTTTGACTGATGAACAAAAAGCGATTGCCGCCTTCTGGGACTGCAATCCCTTCCATATTACCATGCAGGGGCACCTGAATTTTGCTACCAAGAAGATTAGTCCGGGTGGCCATTGGATGCAAATTGCCGGCCTGGTCAGCCGGATGAAATCTGAATCCATTACCGATGCTTCCAAAGCGTATACATATACCGCAATCGCCATTTTTGACGCCTTTATCAGCTGCTGGGAAGAAAAGTACAATAGTCAGCTGATCCGCCCGGAGACCTATATTAATAGTCATATTGATGAAAACTGGCGGCCCCTGCTTCAGACTCCTCCTTTCCCCGAATACCCCAGCGGTCACAGTGTAGTATCGGGAGCAGCAGCTACCGTACTGACAAAATTATATGGGGAAAATTTTAAATTTGTGGATGATACCGAGCGACCCTACGGGCTCCCGGACAGGACTTTCTCCTCTTTCCACAAAGCCAGTGAAGAAGCAGCTATTTCGCGGCTGTACGGAGGCATCCATTACCGGCCAGCTATTGAAAACGGGCTGGAACAGGGGAGAAAGGTGGGGGAGCAGGTGGTCAGGCGACTTAAACTCTGAACCACAGGAGAAGCGGAGTTTTAACTTTTACCTTTTGGCTTTTGAATTAAATAAGCTACCTTTGCCGTCCGTTTTACTATATTCGGATAGCTATCTGGGAATTGTACAATATGGCCATTAAGTTGTAAATTCCTAATATTCAGTGCATAAGACTTTAAAACCGGTTTAAAATACATATGTCTTCAACTAAACAGAACACCAGGATCAACTTTGGTAAGATCAAACACCTCGCTGAAGCTCCTGACCTGCTGGAAGTGCAGATTCAATCGTTTAAAGACTTCTTTCAATTAGAAACCACACCCGACAAACGTAACAACGAAGGCCTGTTTAAGGTGTTCAAGGAGAACTTCCCGATCACCGATACCAGGAATATCTTCGTACTGGAGTTTCTGGATTATTTCATTGATCCTCCCCGTTACACTATTGAAGAGTGTATGGAACGCGGACTTACCTACGCTGTTCCCCTGAAAGCCAAGTTGCGCCTGAGTTGTAATGACGAAGAGCACGTTGACTTCCAGACCATCGTACAGGATGTATTCCTCGGAAACATTCCTTACATGACCCCCCGCGGTACCTTTGTGATCAATGGTGCTGAGCGTGTAGTTGTATCCCAGCTGCATCGTTCACCCGGTGTATTCTTCGGGCAATCGATTCACCCGAATGGTACCAAGATCTATTCTGCACGGGTTATTCCTTTCAAAGGAGCCTGGATGGAATTCGCAACTGACATCAACAACGTGATGTATGCCTATATCGATCGTAAGAAGAAGTTCCCTGTAACTACCCTTCTGCGTTCTATCGGCTTCGAAACAGATAAAGATATCCTGGAACTCTTCGGTATGGCCGATGAAGTGAAAGGAGAGAAGAAAGCCCTGGAAAAATACCTGGGTAAAAAACTCGCTGCCCGCGTATTGCGTACCTGGGTAGAAGATTTCGTAGATGAGGATACCGGTGAGGTAGTTTCCATCGAGCGGAACGAGGTAGTAATGGAACGTGATACCATCCTGGATGAAGAAGCGATCGACGTGATCGTGGACATGGATGTGAAGAGCGTATTCCTGCAAAGGGAAGATGTTGGGGGTGATTATGCAATCATCTACAATACCCTGAACAAGGATACCTCCAACAGTGAACTGGAAGCGGTTCAGCATATCTATCGCCAGTTGCGCGGTGCTGATGCTCCGGATGATGAAACTGCACGTGGTATCATCGACAAACTCTTCTTCTCAGACAAGCGTTATGACCTGGGAGAAGTTGGTCGCTACAAAATCAACCGCAAACTGAACCTCAATTATCCACTTGATCATAAAGTATTGACCAAGGAAGATATCATTGAGATCATCAAATACCTGGTACGTCTCACAAACGGTAAAGCAGAAATCGATGATATCGATCACCTGAGCAACCGTCGTGTTCGTACTGTTGGTGAACAACTCTATGCGCAGTTCGGTGTAGGTCTGGCCCGTATGGCCCGTACCATCCGTGAGCGTATGAATGTTCGCGATAACGAAGTATTTACGCCTGTTGATTTGATCAACGCACGTACACTTTCTTCTGTTATCAACTCCTTCTTCGGAACAAGTCAGCTGTCTCAGTTCCTTGACCAGACCAACCCATTGTCTGAGATCACGCACAAGCGTCGTATCTCTGCACTCGGACCGGGTGGTTTGAGCCGGGAGCGTGCAGGCTTTGAGGTTCGTGACGTACACTATTCTCACTATGGCCGTCTTTGTACTATTGAAACACCGGAAGGACCAAACATCGGTCTGATCTCAACCCTTTGCGTACACGCAAAGATCAACGAGATGGGCTTTATTGAAACGCCTTACCGGAAAGTTGAGAATGGTAAAGTAAACATGAAGGAACTGACCTTCCTGAGTGCTGAAGAAGAAGATACCGCTAAAATCGCCCAGGCAAATACGCCGCTTGCTTCCAATGGTGAATTTGCAGAAGAAAAAATCGCCAGTCGCGAAACCGGTGACTTCCCTATCCTCGATAAAACGGAAGTAGAGTTCATGGACGTAGCCCCCAACCAGATTGTGGGTCTGTCCGCCTCTCTGATTCCTTTCCTTGAGCACGATGACGCCAACCGTGCCCTGATGGGATCAAACATGCAACGTCAGGCGGTACCGCTGATCAAGCCCCAGGTTCCTATCGTAGGTACCGGTCTGGAAGCAAAAGCAGCCCGCGACGCACGTGTTCAGATTCTTTCTGAAGGTAATGGTGTGGTTGAATACGTTGACGGTAATGAAATTCATATCCGTTACGATCGGAATGATGAGCAGCGTCTCGTTAGCTTCGAAGAAGACCTGATTGTTTACCGGTTAACCAAATACCAGAAGACCAACCAGGAAACTTCCATCACCCTGAAGCCGGCTGTTAAAAAAGGACAGCAGGTGAAAGAAGGAGATTTCCTTACAGAAGGATACGCTGTACAAGGTGGTGAAATCGCACTGGGACGTAACCTGAAAGTGGCCTTCATGCCCTGGAAAGGTTACAACTTCGAGGATGCGATTGTAATCAATGAAAAAGTAGTTCGTGAAGACCTGTTTACTTCCATTCACATTTCTGAATATGAACTGGAAGTTCGCGATACCAAACTCGGTGAAGAAGAACTGACTCCGGATATTCCAAACGTTTCTGAAGAAGCAACCAAAGACCTCGATGAGAATGGTATCATTCGTGTCGGTGCCCAGGTGAAGGAAGGGGATATCCTGATCGGTAAGATCACTCCTAAAGGAGAATCTGATCCTACACCGGAAGAGAAACTGCTCCGTGCCATCTTCGGCGACAAAGCAGGTGATGCAAAAGATGCTTCCCTGAAAGCGCCAAATGGTGTGGAAGGTGTGGTAATCGACAAGAAACTGTTCCAGCGCGCGAAGAAAGACAAGAATGCAAAAGTTCGTGAGAAGGCTGCTTTGGAAAAAGTAGAAAAAGTTCACGAGAAAAATACAGCAGATCTCCAGGAAGTATTGCTGAGCAAATTGCAGACCCTGTTGAAAGAAAAACCTTCTGCAGGTGTTAGCAACAACTTCGGTGAAGTACAGATTGGTAAGGGTGCGAAGTTTACTGCCAAGAATTTGGCGGGACTCGACTTCCTGAACATCAATCCGCTTGGCTGGACTGGCGATGAAAAAATCGATAGCCAGATCAATATTCTGCTGCACAACTACAGCATCAAGTACAACGAAGAACTGGGTCGTTATAAGCGTGAGAAATTCAACATCAGCATCGGTGATGAATTACCTGCAGGTGTATTGAAACTCGCGAAAGTTTACCTCGCTGTTAAGCGTAAGCTGAAAGTGGGTGATAAGATGGCCGGTCGCCACGGTAACAAAGGTATCGTAGCTAAGATCGTTCGTGCAGAAGACATGCCATTCCTCGAAAATGGAGAGCCTGTGGATATTGTACTGAACCCGCTGGGTGTACCTTCCCGTATGAACCTCGGACAGATCTATGAAACTGTACTTGGATGGTGCGGTGAGCAACTGAATGTACGCTTTGCTACTCCGATTTTTGATGGTGCCAGCACCGACGAAATCGAGCAGTATTGCCAGGATGCAGGTATCCCAATGATGGGTCACACCTACCTGTATGATGGTGAAACCGGTGATCGCTTCCACCAGAAAGCAACAGTTGGTATCATCTACATGATCAAACTGCACCACATGGTGGACGATAAGATGCACGCACGTTCAATCGGACCATACTCTCTCATCACACAGCAGCCTCTGGGTGGTAAAGCTCAGTTCGGTGGTCAGCGTTTCGGTGAGATGGAAGTGTGGGCACTGGAAGCATACGGAGCATCTAACATCCTCCAGGAATTGTTAACCATTAAGTCGGATGATATCATTGGTCGCGCCAAGACCTATGAGGCCATCGTTAAAGGTGACAACATTCCAAGAGCTGGTGTACCGGAATCTTTCAATGTATTGATCCATGAATTGAGAGGACTGGGACTTGATTTGAAATTTGATTAATCAAATCTTTTATAAGTAAAAAGAGGGTGCCAATTGGTACCCTCTTTTTTTTATCTTAGATCAAAGTACACAGGTATGACTCTATTGACCAAAGTTATCAGAAGATGGACCGAAATTGTACCCTTTCTATCCCTGTTACTTTATTTTTTGAAACCAGCTGATAGTCCGGGTTGGTATAATTTGGTTTTGATCGGCGGACTCATTAGTGCGGTGCTGGTTGCAGTGCATCATGCAGAAGTGGTAGCACATAAAGTAGGAGAACCTTATGGTACCCTGGTGCTGGCAATAGCTGTTACCACCATTGAAGTGGCATTGATTGTATCTCTCATGATGGCTGGTGGACCCGGAACTGAAACGCTCGCAAGGGATACCATATTCGCGGCCATAATGATCATTTTAAACGCCATTACTGGACTTTGTTTACTGATAGGAGGATTGCGTCACCGGGAACAGACATTTGGCCTGGATGGGATGAGTGCTTCACTGGTTGCTTTGCTGGCCATTTCATTTTTGACAATGGTACTTCCCAATTACACCACAACACAGATGGGGCCATCCTATTCCCCTTCACAATTGCTGTTTGTTGGTATAGTAACCTTGATTATTTACCTGAGTTTTGTTTTCATACAGACGATCCGGCATCGTGATTATTTCCTGCCTGAAGTAGGAGAGGAAAACAGTGAGGTACATGCTCCTCCACCAGGCACAAAAGTATTTGTGTCATCTTTGGTGTTGCTGATACTGGCATTGGTTGCCGTTGTATTATTGGGCAAATCACTTTCTCCCGTAATTGAATCCAGTATTGCGAGTATGGGGGCACCCAAAACCCTGGTAGGTATTATCATTGCCATGGTGGTGTTATTACCGGAAGGATTGGCGGCTTATCGGGCAGCAAGAAACAACCGGCTCCAGACCAGTTTAAACCTGGCACTCGGTTCTGCACTCGCAAGTATTGGTTTAACGATTCCAGTAGTCGCCGGCGTAAGTATTCTGATGGGATTTGACCTCTTACTGGGAATTGATTCCAAGTCGTCAATGCTCTTATTGATATCCCTGCTGGTGGTGATGATGTCACTAAGAACCGGAAAAACCAACATCCTGCAAGGTATTATACTTGTTCTGTTATTTTTTGTCTATCTGTTTGTAACAATTATTCCATAAGCAATTCGTAAATTCCTGTTTTCCTATTATATATGAAACAGGTATTAACACTGCTTATCGGGATAGGCTCCCTGACAAACTTAGTTGCACAAACAAAAAGACCCCTTCAGCCGGAAGATATTTACCGGATGAAAACGGTTTCTTCTCCCCAGGTATCACCTGACGGAAACTGGATCGTTTACCAGGTTCGTTCGGTGGATAGTGCAAAGGATAAATCCAGTTCTGATTTGTGGATGATGAGTTGGGATGGAAAAGAAAACTGGCAATTAACCTATGACGCAGCTGGGGAATCTGCTCCCAAATGGAGTCCGGATGGAAACTATATTTCGTTTTTGTCCACCCGAACAGGTGATAAAAACAGCCAGGTATATGCGCTTCCAACAAAAGGAGGAGAGCCGAAAAGAATAACCAATATCAAGGGCTCTATCAATGAGTACGTGTGGACGCCGGATGGAAAAAAACTGGTACTCAGTATTTCCGATCCCGACTATTCAGATACCGCAGCAAGCAAGATCAGGAAACCGTATGTCATTAATCGCTATCAGTTCAAACAGGATCGGGAAGGATACCTGGACAGTACCGGAACGCATCTCTATTTGTTTGACATTCCATCCGGCAAACTGGATACGCTGACTAACGGAGTATATGCTGAAACGCAACCTGCGGTTTCACCGGATGGTAACTGGCTGGCTTTTGTGAGTAACCGAACTCCAGTTCCTGACAGAAATGAAAATTCAGATATCTATCTGATGGAATTAAAAAAGGGTGCTGTTCCCCAGGCATTAACCAGTTGGAAGGGCAGCGATAGCAGACCCCTTTTCAGTCCGGATAGCAAACATATTGCGTATCTGCAAAGTACCAGTTCGGATGATTTCACCATGTATGGTCATTCCATCCTGGGAGTAATTTCAATTGCCGACAGACAAACACGTTTGCTCAGTTCCAAACTGGATCGTCCGGTTCAGAATGTGCGATGGGAAGCAGACGGGCAGACACTGTTGGCATTAATGGAAGATGATCGCAGGGTACAGGTGATCCGGGTGAATGCTTCCACCAGCGCGCATGAAACACTCACCAGTGGCGATCATAGTCTTTATGGAATGGAGCTTAATACGGCAAAAAAAACATGGCTTGGTTTAAGAAGCACACCAACTCTTCCTGCAGAACTGTTTGCCTTTGAATCGGGTCAATGGAGGCAGCTGACCCATCACCAGGATAGCTTCCTGGCTCCGCTCCAACTGCCCATCGTGGAAGGATTTCAATCTACCAGTAAAGATGGCACTAAAGTATCCGGTATTCTTTATAAACCACATACCTACCAGCCAGGCCAAAAGCTGCCGTTGGTGATTTTTATACACGGTGGACCGGTTGCCCAGGATGAGTTTGATTTTGATATGACACGTATGGTGTATGCTGCTGCAGGTTATGCAGTAGCCGCCGTGAATTACAGGGGTAGCAGTGGCAGGGGAGTTGCGTATATCCGTGCTATCTATGGCGATTGGGGAAATAAAGAAGTAATGGATGTGATAGGAGTAGCCAGTCACCTGGTTACTGCCGGTATTGCTGATCCCGCACGTTTAGGCCTTGGAGGCTGGAGTTATGGTGGTATTACAACCAACTATGCCATTGCAACCGATACCCGTTTTAAAGCAGCAGTGAGCGGCGCAGGATCTTCCCTGATGTTGACCATGTATGGTAGTGATGAGTATATCGCACAGTATGAATATGAAATAGGTGTGCCCTGGAAAAACCGCGATAAATGGCTTGCATTGTCCTATCCGTTTTTCAAGGTGGATAAAATAAAAACGCCCACGCTGTTTATGGCCAGCGAGAGCGATTTTAATGTACCAGTTGCAGGAGCCGAGCAAATGTACCAGGCATTCAAATCAGTTGGTATTCCAACTGAACTGGTGATCTACCCTAAACAGTATCATGGTATTTCAGTTCCAAGTTACCAGGTCGACCGGCTGAAGCGTCATATCAGCTGGTATAACAAATACCTGAAGTAATTACATCATATAATATTTCTGTTCAGGAACCAGTTCCTGTTCCGGTGTTTCTTCGGCCAGCATCTGCTTCAGGTTTTTCTCAATACCTGCAGCAATGCTGGTCATGGGAGTATCGGTTGGTTTGTTTTCAAAAGGATCCTGCAAATGAATCGCCATCTTCTCAATCAATAAAAAAGAGGCAGATATAGCAACCACCAGGGGTACTTCAAACATTCCGAAATACTGGATTACTCCAAAGGGTAGAAGTGCGATAAAAAGCAACAGTGCAAAATGGATGTATAAACTATAGGTAACCGGAAATACCGTGTTTTTGATTCGCTCACATTTTCCCATACTGTCACATAAACGGCTAAGTGTACGATCCAGTTCCACATGCTGATAGGTATTGATCCAGCCTTTATCAAGGGCAAGTTTTATATCCCTTGCATGCAGGTCCAATATTGCGGTGGGAACATTGTCAAATACTTCCACGTATTCATAATCTTTTTTGGAAAGCCTTTTTTCAAGTCCCTTTAATGCGGATTTTTTTCTCAGGGATTGACCCAATGCATAGTTCCAGGCAATCTGCCGGTTGATGATTCGCTGACGAAAACGAATTATGTTATCGTCTTCATACAGATTACTGGTAAAGCTGATGGCCTGCCTTGCAAGTGTCCTGGAATCATTTACGATAGCGCCCCAGATATGCCGGGCTTCCCACCATCTGTCGTAAGCCTGGTTACTCCGAAAACCAAGTAAAAGGGAAATAATTGTTCCAAGTATGGTGGGTACTGCAATAGGAATTGAGATGCGTGTAATATGATAGTTTTCATATAAAACCGCGATCACAATTGCATAGAGGGTGATGAGTAATAACTCGGTTTTTATTTTCCCGAATATATAGGCAAACGGGATGTGGTTTTTTAATAACATGTGATCCGGTTTGATGATTAATAAGAGACACTCAGTTCTTGCTTACGTGTAACAACCTGTTTTGGTTTTGAAGCAGGAACAGCCGGAATTTCCCTGATCAGTTTAACCGGGGCAGCACTTATGAAAGAACAAGGATCCACGAATCGCTGATGAGGTTGAATCAGCTTATAACCATCCGGGAAAAATATTTCATCGATCTCATTGAACTCAAGATAGTTTTTGAATACCCTGAATGTATTTCCGTACATGTATTTATAATAAATGTTGCCGATTTTTCCTGCATATTTTTCTTTCAGTCGTTTACACCCTTTCCTGAATTCTTCATTCATTACCTGCAGGTGCGGTTTGTTGCCTGCACCAATTACATCCTGCTCTGAGTCGGGCATTTCAAAAGCCGCGAACAGCATAACCGTTGATTTAAGGGTGGCATTACTTTTAATATACTGCTCCAGCACACTGAGTGACTGCGGAGTAAAATCAGTTGGAAATAAAATAGTTTTCATGATCATCATTTTATGCAAAGCTCTTAATTGCCTCTTAGAGAGGTGTAAGCCTCAGATAAAACTTCTGTTAGATGATGCTAAGAAAATTATAAGAAAATTAAATGGAGTTTAAAATTGTTTAACCCGATATATGAATTGGGAGTGTAACTATTACACTTGTTCCCTGTGATTGAACAGAATTCACTTCGATATTTCCGTTGTGAATTCGGATAATGTTCTGAGCCAATGGCAACCCTACTCCATGGCCTTCAAAGGAACGGGTATTACTAGCCCGGTAAAATGGCTCAAATACCCGCGAGATCTCATTTGCAGGGATTCCAATTCCTTTGTCTGTAATACTTATGGATATGGTTGATTCCTGCTTCTTTACCTCAATATCAACTGTTTTCTGACTGGAATATTTGGCGCCATTTGCAATTATATTTCCGAGTGCAAGTTTTAATAAGGTTCTAATCCCATTAATAGTGAGCTGTTGATTGGATAGAATTTCCTCATCAATGGAAAGGTTGAGCTGCGTTCCCTTGATGAGATTTTTTACTGAGAAAGCAGATTCTTCTACCAGTTCATACACCCCGATTTCTTCCCATTCCTGCTGATGACCATTGAAACTGATCTGCGACATCGTTAATAAATCGGAGGTAATTTTATTCAACTGATCAGCGTGCTGTTGAATGGAGCTGATTGCCTGCTGATATTCCTCTACGGTTCTGGGACGGGTTAGTGCCCAGTCTGCTTCTCCGATAATATTTGTTAGTGGTGTACGTAATTCGTGGGAGGCATTACTGATAAAATTATTCTGTGTTTCAAAGGATGTCTGCAGCCGGTCCAGCATGTTGTTGAATGTCTTTGATAACTCGGCAATTTCATCACCTCCGCCTTTATCTTCCAGTCTTAATCCCAGGTTGTAGGCACTGATGTTTTTTGTTTTTTCTATAATATCACGAACGGGTTGAAAGGTTTTCCTGGAAAAAAATATACTGGTCGTATAAACAATAATCACCGCCAGAATAAAAGTGGCGATTTTAATATTGCGAAGGTTCTGAAGTGTACTTATTCCATATTCATTCACCGCAGATTTTATAACGATGTATTCGCCTGTTTCGTCAGGGTAATACAATCCTGCAAAATCAATGTCGCCCTTGTTAAAATAAACGGGCGTACCTTTTTGATCTATAATATTTTGCAGAAAAGTATAGGGGATAAAGTTTTTTCTGTCTTTTAACCGGTCGAGGGTATCCACTTTGAATACATACTCTTTTTCCTGTGTCAGCGTTTCCAGGTATTTTTTTCGAAGTTCTTCATAAGTGGAGGTGGCAATATGATCCTGTTCAAACAATACTTTGGTGGCCACAATTACCCGGATTTCCAGTCGCTTGAAAAAGTCCCTGCTTACAAAACTCTGCGTAATAAAATAAGATGTCCAGCTAATTATCAGAATGATGGTAGCTGTAATTACTGTAAACAGAATTCCTGTTTTGGTCTGTATTTTCATATCAGGAATCCTTTATTACATAACCCATTCCTACCACTGTATGAAGGATTTTCCGGTCGAATGAACTCTCGATTTTTTTACGCACATAATTAATATAAACATCCACCACATTTGTGCTGATGTTGAAGTCGATGCCCCAGACATTTTCAAGAATTGTCATCCTCGACAATACTTTGCCTTTATTTTTCATAAGGAATTCCAGCAGCCTGAATTCAGTGGAAGTTAGGCTGATTCGTTTTCCGTTACGTGTAACCATTTTACTTTCCGGATTCATTTCCAGATCAGCTACCCGCAGTACATTGGTTTCCTCCGTTTGCATGGGGTTTTTGCGCCTCGCGAGAGAGCGGATTCTGGCCTCCAGTTCCGCAAACTTAAATGGCTTCGTAAGATAATCATCTGCTCCGCTATCCAGTCCGGTTACTATATTCTCTGTGCTGCTGAGTGCGGTCAGCATCAAAATTGGCGTATCAATTTTATTATTCCTGAGACGTTTGCATAATTCCAGTCCATTCATGCCGGGTAACATGATATCCAGGATCATGATATCGAATTCATTTTTAATGGCCATTTCATAGCCAATATCTCCATCCGGGGCAATACTGATTTTATAACCTCTTTCAGACAATCCTTTGTTGATAAGGTTGCCTACCGAAATTTCGTCCTCAACCAATAATACATTCAGCATAGATCTGTTTTAGTGCAGTCGACCTGATTCTTCCACTTAACGAAACTAAACGGTTCTGTACTTAGAAAGTTTAAAATCCCATTAGAACGGATTAGAATTTACTAAATAGTCTTTCAGCGCCCCATAATCCGACGCAATTGGTGTAGCATTTTTAGTTTTTGTTAACGTTTCTTCTATGCTGGCAGGTACCGGTACAGGCTGTCCGATTACCGGTTCTACTACATCCAGGAACTTAATAGGATGTGCTGTTTCCAGTACAATTCCTTTATGGTCCGGATGCTGCTGAATCCAGTTGCCGAGGGCATCAAAACCAACTGCGCCATGCGGATCCGGGAGGTAGGCATGCTGTTGATACATGGTCCGGATTAATTCCTTCGTACGTTGATCACTGGTGCGATAACTTGACAAAATGGTCTTCAACATGGTCCGGTCATTTCCAATTATTTCCAGGATGCGCACAAAATTGCTGGGATCTCCTACATCCATTGCATTTGATATGGTAGGTATGGCTGTTCTTGGTTGATAGTCTCCAGTTTCTAGAAATCTTGGTACTACATCATTGGCATTACAGGCTGCAATAAAATGACGTACAGGCAATCCTGCTTTCCAGGCCATGATCCCGGCACAAATATTTCCAAAATTCCCACTTGGAACACTGAATACCGGTGGCTGGTTTTCCTTCCATTGCTGCAATGCAAAGAAATAATAAAACTGCTGGGGTAACCAACGGGCCACATTGATGGAATTAGCGGAGGTGAGAAAGAGTTGGCTGGTCAGTCCGGTATCCTTGAATGCCCGTTTAACCAGTTGCTGGCAATCATCAAAATTCCCATCCACCTCAAGTGCATGAATATTGTCGCCAAAAGTGGTCAACTGTTTTTCCTGTACGGAACTAACTTTTCCGGAGGGATAAAGGATAACAACCCGTACTCCTTCTACATTGTGAAAGCCGCTTGCAACCGCTCCGCCAGTATCACCGGAGGTGGCAACCAGCACCGTGATTGGTTGTTTTTCATCACGGGCAAAATAACCCAGGCAACGACTCATAAAACGTGCCCCGATATCCTTGAACGCCAGTGTTGGTCCGTGAAACAGCTCCAGTGCATATATCCCATTATGCACATGTTTGAGTGGAATCGGAAAATTTATGGTTTCGGTAACTATGCGTTGTAATTCTGCAGATGGAATGGTTTCTCCAACAAATGGGCGAATCACTTCATAGGCGAGTGCTTCTCTTGATATTCCGGCTAAATTGGAAAGTACTGCTGCCGGCAATTGCTGAATACTTTCCGGAAAATACAAACCACCATCAGGAGCCTGACCTTGTATGGTAGCTGTCCTGAAATCAACCTTCGGCGCTTTATGTTGTAAGCTATAGTAATGCAAGAATTATGAATTTAGAATTATGAATTATGAATTGTCTCACATCTCACGTCTGACGTCTCACGTTCCTTCCTCCTTTCCTCCTTTCCTCCATTCCTACATCTTCCGTACCTGACACCCCACATTATTAATCGCCGTCACATATACTTTTGAGTCAATTCCTAACTGGTCGTATACGTTTTTCATTATGCCGGCGATACTTTGGGCTGTTGCTTCTTCTTTGCTGAGCATGAAGATAGACGGACCAGAACCACTGATTCCTCCACCCAATGCCCCGGCTGCCCTGGAACGCTGCTTTACGTCATCAAAGCCAGGTATCAGGATGCTTCGAACCGGTTCTATGATCACATCTTCCAGTGATCTTCCAATCAGTTCATAATCTTCCTTTAAAAAGCCTGCTACGAGTCCCGCAATGTTACCCCACTGCCGGATGGCATCTTTCAGCAAGACTTCCTTCCTGAGTATCTGCCGGGCATCAGAAGTACGCACTTCAATCTGGGGATGCACTACCGTTACCTGTAATGGCGGTGCTGATAAGCTAATGATATCCAATGGAAAGATGGAGCGGATCAAGGTTACCCCTCCCAGGATACAGGGCGTGATATTGTCTGCATGTTTTACACCACTGGCAACTTTTTCACCGGCCATGGCAAAACGAACCAGGTCCTCATCAGAGAAAGGTTTTCCCAGCAGGTAGTTGGCACCAACCACAGCACCTGCAGCACTGGCTGCACTGGAACCCAGCCCACTGCCAGGTTTGATTTCTTTTGTAATGCTGATCTCTATCCCGACAGGCTCGGGAACTGCCTGTAAGAGATCCAGCAGTGCGGCACCGGCTACATTCTGTTCAGGTTCGGTAGGAAGCCGGTATTCATCAGTATGTTGAATCCGGATGCCTGGTTCCCGGCTGATTTTCATGCGGATGCGATCTGCTGGATCTTTCAATGCCATGCCCAGGATATCAAAACCACAAACCAGGTTGGCTACTGTAGCCGGACAAAGAACTTCAATCTCCGTATCAAAAAGCGGTTGTATGTTAAGGTTAGTCTGCATATGAATGGATTTCTCAGGTTAGGGTTGCTCTTAAAATATCTGCGAATACACCGGAGGCTGTTACGTCAGCACCTGCTCCCGCTCCTTTGATCACCATCGGCTGCTCAGGATATCTTTCAGTGTAGAATAACACGATATTATCCTTACCATAGAGATGATACAAATCATGGCCCGGACTAATCTGTTGCAAGCCCACTTCTGCTTTGCCATTATGAAAGGCTGCTACAAATTTGAGTTTGTTTCCATTCCGGTTAGCTTCCTCATAGATATTCCTGAAATGATCTTCTTCCTGTAACATACTTGCATAAAAATCTTCGACAGATCCTTCCATACAGGAGGCTGGCAGGAAACGATGATTGGTAATGGCGTCCATTTCCAATTGCTCACCTGCTTCTCTTGCCAGAATCATAATCTTACGCATTACATCGGTACCACTTAAATCCAGGCGGGGATCAGGTTCTGTATATCCTTCATGCTGGGCCTGCCGAACCACTTCCGCAAATGGCTTAGATCCATCGTAATTATTGAATACATAGTTGAGTGTTCCACTCAGCACTGCTTCGATCCGTTTTATCTGATCACCACTTCGTACCAGGTCATTCAATGTTCCTATAACCGGCAATCCAGCACCTACATTGGTTTCAAACAGAAATCCGGTATTGTTGATCCTCGCTTTTTCCTTTAACTCACGATAATACTCATACGGAGAAGAGCAGGCTATTTTATTACAGGCAACCACTGCACAACTCTTTTCTAACAGCCTGGTATAAACGCCGGCTACTTCCTGACTGGCAGTAATATCTACAAACACCGTATTTCTGAGGTTGCGATCAAGTATACCGTCTACGAATTCATTTATACTTGCTTCCCTGCCTGTTTCCAGGAATTGTTTCCAGTTGGACAAATCAATAGCTTCATCGCTAAAAGCGATCTTCCTGCTATTCGCCAGTCCAACTACCCTTAATTGCAGGCGGTTGTGATGCAGCAGGTATTGTTGCTGCTGTTGTAATTGTTGAAGCAAACGACTGCCTACATTGCCAACTCCACTGATGAACAGGTTTACCTGCTTCAGGCTGGTTTCAAAGAATTCTTCATGCAACAGGTTAATGGCTTTCTTTACATCTGAAGTGGCAATTACAGCCGAGATGTTCCGCTCGGAAGAACCCTGTGCGATAGCTCTTACGTTTACTCCGTTGCGACCAAGTGCGCCAAATAATTTTCCGCTGATGCCAGGGTGACTTTTCATCTGTTCTCCCACCAGGGCCACAATGGATAATCCCTTTTCAATTTCAAGCGGGTCCACTTTCTGTAAACTGATCTCCGGAGCAAAAGCTGCATCTACTGCTTCTTTTGCAAGTTCCGCTGCCGCTTCATCTACACCCACACATATGGAATGCTCGGATGATCCCTGTGTAATCAGGATAACATTGATTTGTTGCGCAGACAATGCTTCAAACAGCCTTCTCGAGAAACCGGGAACACCAACCATTCCACTTCCTTCCAGACTGAGCAGGGCCAATTTGTTTATACTCGAAATTCCTCTTACTGGTGATCCGTTACGATAGCCTTCCTGGTGAATACAGGTGCCTGTATCAGCTGC
The DNA here is from genome assembly GCA_016787265.1 of Flavipsychrobacter sp. Lineage (GTDB taxonomy): Bacteria > Bacteroidota > Bacteroidia > Chitinophagales > Chitinophagaceae > Flavihumibacter. Next base: position 111,049 of record JAEUVF010000018.1, read on the forward strand.
TGCAAAAGTGTTTTTAATCCATATAGGGATCTGTTTGTTCATTACCGGCTGAATGGTTGGGGGATATATCACCTTAGCCCCGAAATGAGATAATTCCATTGCTTCCTGGTAGGAGATGGCAGGTATTACTCTTGCGTTGGGAACCCATCGTGGGTCAGCTGTCATCATGCCACTTACATCGGTCCAGATTTCAAGTGCTTCAGCATCCAGGCAGGCGGCTGCAATAGCAGCTGTATAATCAGATCCTCCTCGTCCCAGGGTAGTGGTTATTCCATCTGCGCTGGAGGCAATAAAACCAGGCATCACCACATGGTTGCCAGAGAGCTCTTCTGCTGCTGCTTTCAATTGAGCTTCCGTTATTTTGAAATCAACTATGGCATTTCCGTAATGCGCATTGGTGCGAATCAGTTTTCGGCTATCCCACCAGGTGGTATCTAATCCAGCTGCCTGGAATGCAGCGGTTATGATCTGCGAGGATATGAGTTCACCATAACTAACCAGTTTGTCTTTTGTACGGGCAGTAGTTTCTCCCAGGAGAAAAATTCCATTGCAAAGATCTTCAACTTCATTGCAGCTCTTTTTGACTGCACTCAGGTAACTGCTCTGCTGTTGAACAGGTATCAGTTGCTTTACCGCATCCAGGTGCCTGGATGTTATTTTCTGAATCAGTTCTTTATACGTTTCTTTTCCACTGGCGGCCAGTTGGCCGCATTGCAGCAGCAGATCTGTGGTTCCACCAAACGCGGACACAACTGTGATTACTTTGTTCTTTTTGATTTTTTCTGATACGATCGAGATTACATTCTGAATTGCTTCCGGACTGCCAACAGATGTGCCGCCGAATTTTAATACCTGCATATAATGGATAATGATGATAAAGAATCTGAATGAACGAAAATGTGAATTCCTGGAAAAAACAGCCCGAAGGCCCATGGCATAATATGGTAATGTACAACCCTTAGCGGGTTGTAATTGTAGTGGTAGTAGTTGTGTATGTAGAAACGAATGCCATGAATCGGGCATGAAATTACCACAGCCCCTTTTTATAACAAGCGTTAGTTTTAAATTTTTTTTGATCTGTTTTACCGGCGGTCAAAGTGCAACTGTTTTGGTATATTCATGGCCCGATTGCTGCCCTTAACAACGAATAAATTACCCCATATGGCCAGAATTGACCCGGCAGCCCTTCAACAGTTTAAAAGTGAAGTTGCGCTGAAGTTTCAATTGTACAACAGTCTTTTTACTTCATTACCGTTTCACCGGATCGAAAAGACCGGTATCATGTTGTCCGTTCTGCTGAATGTTTGCGAAGAAGGTTACAAAAAGAAAAAATCGCCTTTACAGATTCTGGATGATTTTTTTGCCAGTCACACCAGTTTCAGAACAGAACAGGAAAAAGCTGATTTACTCTTTCGTTTCGTACAATATGTGGAAAGACAAGTGGTGCTCTTTGATGCACTGGAAGATGCTGCATTCAGTAAGATAAATGATTTTTCTGGTCCGGGTACCCTGAAACAACTGACTTCATTTTTACAGCAGACAGATCAGGATACCAGCCACCTGGAAAAAAATCCGTTTTGTGTACGCCTGGTACTCACAGCACATCCCACTCAATTTTATCCGGGATCGGTCCTTGGAATTATCCATGATCTGTCCAAGGCTTTGCAGGAGAATAATACGTCTCTTGTTAATAGTTATCTGCAGCAATTGGGTAAAACTCCCTTCTTTAAGAAGCAGAAACCTACTCCCTTCGATGAAGCAATGAGTCTGATCTGGTATCTGGATAATGTATTTTATCCGGCTGTTGGAAAAATATTATCCTATGCCGATAGTGAACTCGCCGGCAAAGTAAATAGTAATCAGCCCCTTCTTCAGATGGGTTTCTGGCCTGGTGGAGATCGGGACGGAAACCCCTTTGTTACTGCTGAAACTACCCTGCAGGTGGCAGCAGCTCTTCGTTCCAGCATTATTAAGCAATATTACCTTGATGTACGTCGCCTGAAAAGACGACTCACTTTTAAGGAGACCGATCAGTTAATTGCGGATTTGGAAAAGCAGTTGTACAATGAAGTGTTTGGTGAACAACCAACGCGTAACCTGAGTGCTGCTTCAATGATCCATCAGTTACAGCAGGTTAGAGATACGATCGTGTTGCAGCATAATGGATTGTTCGCCGACCGTATCGACAACCTCATACAGAAGATCCGCGCCTTTGGATTATTCTATGCTTCGCTGGATGTTCGGCAGGATAGTTCCGTGCATGAATCTTTTTTTGAAGTGATTTCCAAATCAGGAAACTTTTTTTCCGGTCCGTATAGTAGTCTGACAATCGGGGAACGCCTGGAACAGTTAAGCAAATTACCGGAACTTGCAACAGATCCGACCTTCCGGGAAGCCGTGCATACAGATACGCTTGCTTCCGTAAAAACGATTGCACGCATTCAGCAGGAAAATGGCGAAATCGGTTGTCATCGGTATATCATCAGTCATTGTACCAGTGCTGCCAATGTGATGGAAGTATTCGGACTGTTTTTATTGGGTGGATGGAAAAAAGAAGAGTTATCTGTTGATATCGTTCCGTTGTTTGAAACCATTGAAGATTTACAGCAGGCAGGCGCTATTATGGATAGCTTGTATCAACATCCGGTTTATCGGGAGCACCTGAAAAGGAGAGGAGACCGACAAACCATTATGCTTGGTTTTTCGGATGGTACCAAGGATGGTGGATACCTGATGGCCAACTACAGCATCTTGCAAGCCAAAAAAGAACTGACCGCGTTGTCAGAACAATACGGATTGGATGTGTTGTTCTTTGATGGCAGAGGTGGTCCGCCAGCAAGAGGTGGAGGTAAAACACACAAATTTTATGCTTCAATGGGCAAGGATGTTTCCAGTAAGGAAATTCAGCTGACCATACAGGGACAAACCATAAGTTCCAATTTTGGAACCATTGATGCGGCCCAGTTTAATATGGAGCAATTACTGAATGCCGGATTATCTGCGGCTGCCAAACATTCGACCCGCGCTACCCTGGATCAGGGACAGGAAGCACTGTTATTGCAGCTTGCAAATGATGGATTTAATTCGTACTCCGCGCTGAAGAATCATCCGACTTTCCTGGAATATCTCTCACATGCAAGTGCGTTGCGCTTTTATGCTGCTACCAATATCGGCTCCCGACCGGCCAAGCGTGGTTCTGCAACCCGTCTGAATTTAAGTGATCTGCGTGCCATTCCATTTGTAGGTGCCTGGAGTCAGTTAAAGCAGAATGTGACAGGATATTATGGAGTGGGTACTGCATTAAAACTGGCTGATGAACGAGGTGAATGGAAACAGATAAAAGAAATGTACCAGCATTCACTGTTCTTCAAAACGCTTATTGATAACTGTGAGATGGCTATGCTGAAATGTTATTTCCCGCTTACCAGTCACCTTGCTGATCACAAAGAGTTTGGAGAAATCTGGCATATGATCTACAGTGAATACGAGCTCACCCGAAAATATGTGCTGCTCCTTTCTGGAAATACAGAACTGATGGCCGATTATCCGGTAGAACAATTATCGGTTTCTATGCGGGAACGAATTGTATTACCATTAACTACCATCCAGCAATATGCGATTACCCGTGTCCGTGAGTTGGAAGCCGGCAGTCCGCATGATCCTTCCGCAGGTATGAAAACAACCTATGAGAAATTGGTGATGCGCTGTTCCTTTGGCATTATTAATGCCGGGAGAAATTCGGCGTAGGAGAAGTGAAACGTGAAACGTGAAAAGTGAAAAATGTGAAAGGTGAGACGTGAAACGCATGGAAGAGGAGGCAAAGGAGACGGGAGGCAAAGGAGACGGGAGACAAAGGAGACGGGAGACGGGAGGCATGGAGGATGGGCAGGGGGAGATGGAAGAAGAAAGAAAGCAAGGGCTCACTCCAGCGGAAGTGGAGCTCCTGACAAGATGGATTGACAGAGATGCAAGTTTTACTACCAGGCTGGCTGAGCTACCGGATGGTGATTCGCTAAAAGTTCTTGCTCAGTTAGTTTTACAGCCGGCTGGCGCGATGGCTGAACGATATGAATTTGAAGCGGCTGATGCGTCTGCAATAGCACAACTGAATAGTTTTGATCGTACAATAAAATCTGTTGATCGCGTTTCGCCGGCTTTGGAAGTTGCTATCTTTAACAGGAACAAGTATACCGTCCAACAATTGCAGGAATTAACTGCTATTCGGGAACAGGTTGTTTCCATATATCTGAATAAACTTCCTGTAAAGGATGCAGACCTTACTGCTTTGAAGCAGTTTGAAAATCTTCGAAAGCTGGATTTAAGTTTTACGGATATTACTGATGCCGGCTTGGCAACGCTATCCCGACTTCCAAACCTGCGATCCCTGGCTATTTCAGGAACCAAAATCAGCCATGCTGCGCTAACCAGTTATCTTCCCAGGTTCAAATCATTGCGCTCTATCGCTATTTGGAATACTTCCGTGAATGCGAATGAGGTGACCAGTCTGAAGAAAAATTTCCCGAAAATCAGTATTCTGGAAGGATTTATTGATACTGGTATAGATACCTTGAAACTGAATCCACCCCAGGTGAAAAATCCGGAAATGGTTTTTGCCAGGACATTGCCCCTACAGTTATTTCATCCCGTCAAGGGAGTAACTATCCGGTATACAATGGATGGGAAAGAGCCGGATAGTATTCACTCGCCGGTATTTGATGGGAATACCATCCTGCAACAGCATACAACCATTAAAGCAAAAGCATTTAAACAAGGATGGTTTTCAAGTGAGCTGGCAACATTTGATTTTTTAAAGAATTCATTTGTGCCGGATAGCGTCCACTTACTTACAAAATTGAATGATGTTCATCAGGCGGAAGGTGCGGAAACTTTTTTTAACAGGAAGCTGGGTGTAATTGGAGCAAACAATCCTGCCTGGGCAAATTACTGGGCAGGAGTAAGAAATAATGATATGGCGTTGGAAGCGAGGTTTGAGAAAGCCATCCCATTAACTTCTGTTGGCCTGCATTATATGGTGGAAGAAGCAACCGGTATTTTCCCTCCGGCTATTGTTGAAGTGTGGGGCGCTGAAGGAACTGAACCTCCCAAATTGCTGGCGAAACTTTCAGCTCCTTTACCTGGCAAGGGTGAAAAACCAGCTCTGAAATTAATACAGAAAGAAATTCCAACAAAGCAGGTAAACTATTTGAAGATCATTGCCCGTCCATATAAAAAGGGGAACAACAATTATCTATTACTGGTGGATGAAATGTTTCTGAACTAGGTGCAAAAAAGAGTCCCCCGTAGAAACGGGGGACGATCAACGATTGCTTGCCATATGTGAAACAGTGCTTAGAAGCTGTAGATAGCGGCCAGCAGAAAACTGCCGGCGGATTTTTTGCCGCTACCATTGGCGTCTATATAAATTTCTTCGGATGCATTTTCAATTCTGAATTCGGGAATGAATGTCAATCCGCCTACTTTAAAATTGGCCGATAGGGTGGTGGCAAATAAACTGGCACCATCCGGACCTGCAGTTGGGATCTTGAACTGATTTTTATCGCTGAAATATTCTCCTCTCAATGTGAGGCCAAACCAGGGCTTAGGGTCGAGGTTTAAATAAAGGGCGGATCCCCACCAGGATTTTCCGGATTCGTTTTTAGCACCATCCCAGGTTTTGGTGGTATTAACGGTACCGTTATAACCAATACTGAAAGCGTTCGAAATACTGGCTGTCATCACAAGGTCGAACTGGCTGGTTTTAGAGGTGTCGGGGTTTTTACCACCTACATAGTTCAGGTAAAATTTAAGGTTGTCGCTTGCTGCAAAGCTATACTGAGCCAGGATGAATTTCTTATTGATCTGATCGGAAGGTGGAATGCGATAGTCAGTAGCGTTGGACACACCAATCATGAATCCGCTTTTGCCTTTTGATAATTCAGCTTTCAGGCCGGTATGAGAGAAGGGGCCGTTGGAAAACATGTAAGACATGCTATAATTCCGGTTGAGTTGGGGATCTACCAGTTCATATCCTACGTGTGTAGCCCAGGTACCCGCTGTGAATTTCAACCAGTCGGTAGGCGCATAACTTACATAGAGCTGTTTGATAGCCTGTGTGATTCCTTCATCCGCATAGGTGAATTCTTTAGCACGCGGACCAAACCCAAGGTCAAGTACTACACCGATTTTATCGCCCTGGTGTTCAGCTTTGAGACTTGCCATGCCAAGTGCGAAGCTATTATGCGTATTGGTAAAACTCGTACGATTGTTTCCGGCCTGCTTTCCAAAATCGTACCGGTAATAAATATCTGCAGATCCGGAAAAACTGATCAGTGGTTTTTTTTCTTCGGGAGCAGCAGCTGCTGCTGCTTCGGTTGTTGAGGTGGTTGGGGCGGATTCAGCAGTTTGAGCATGGCTTATGGTAATACAGGATAGCGCGATGCCTGTTGCAAATAATTTTTGTAACATTGTGTAACATTTTAAGTGTTAAGGGAAAGGGTACGGCGATAAACTTGTATCAGAAGTTTGTCAGTAAGCTGTACCTTTTTCTCGTTCACTGCCTTGCTCGTATCAGGAGAGTGCAGTTAGTTTTGGTTGGTTATTATATTTCAGAAAGTTCTTCTTCCTTCAATTTTCCGTTATTGTGTACCAGCAATGTACCCTGCAGGTATTTTTCATTGTGCTGTGTTTCATCCAGTCCGAGTTCTTCTTCTTCTGAACTAACTCGCAGCGGAAGCAGGAAATTGATGAATTTGAAAATCGCATAAGAAACGACAAAGCTGTATCCAACTGCAATCAGCATGGCTTTCAACTGTGTCAGGAAGAAATCAGCGTTACCATAGAACAGGCCGTTTTGCCCAGCACCATTAACAGCTGTTGTAGCGAAAATTCCGGTCATCAGCATGCCTACCATACCGCCAATACCATGACAGGGGAATACATCCAGGGTATCATCCAGGGAAGACTTCTGCTTATAATAAACTGCGAGATTGGAGATAAGCGCAGCTACAACACCTATAAAAATACTTTGTGGAATAGCAACAAATCCGGCAGCTGGAGTAATAGCAACAAGGCCAACTACTGCACCGATACAGAAACCAATAACAGATGGTTTTTTGCCCCGCATAACATCAAAGAACATCCAGCTACAACCGGCAGCACCTGCCGCAATATTGGTGGTAACAAAAGCGGACACCGCCAGAGCATTCGCGCCCAGTGCAGAACCTGCGTTGAAACCAAACCAGCCGAACCAAAGCAAACCGGTTCCGATTAATACATATGGAATATTGGCAGGAGGAATTTCCTTGTGGTCCATATGCACCTGGCGACGCTTTAATACCAATGCGCCGGCAAGGGCTGCACAACCTGCTGAAATGTGTACTACAGTACCACCGGCAAAGTCAAGAGCACCCATTTTCAACAGGAAGCCATCGGCATGCCAGCTCATATGAGCCAACGGTGCATATACTAAAATGGCGAACAATACAATGAAAAGGATATATGAGGTAAAACGTATTCTCTCCGCTACCGCTCCTACTACCAGTCCGGGGGTAATGATTGCAAACATCAGCTGGAAAACTGCAAACAGGGATTTGGGAATGCCGCCAACCGGCTCACCGCTGTTGACGCCTTTCCAGAACATATGGGTAAAAGGATTGCCGATAAATCCTCCGATGGATTCACCGAAACAAAGACTGTATCCGAAAAACACCCACAATACACTCACAACACCTGCAGCTACCACACTTTTAATCATGGTGGAGATAACATTCTTCCTGTGAACCATCCCGCCATAAAAAAAAGCAAGTCCGGGTGTCATTAAGAATACCAGGGCTGAGGCTACGAGGATCCAGGCAATATCAGCCCCATTATAGACCTTATCAGGGTCGGCGAAATCTGCAACGGTTGGGGCAAATAGGGCCGCTACAGAAACAGCAGCCAAAATCAGAAAGGGGGCTACCTGTTTGATCGTCAGTTTACTCATTTCAGTTGGTTTTAATTGCATTAAAAAAAATGTAACTATAAAATATTTTTCTAAAGTAGTTATAAAAATGATTGTAAATGGTCAAATATATACACATATTAATAAAATTAATATGAATTTGATTCCTCTCGGAAATATAGATTTTGACCAACTGTGCAACCAATTCAAAAATATATTATAAAGCATTGATTATTACGTACATTATGCTTTATAATGGATCACGGTTCGGTCGGGGTGAATTTTTGACTGGTAAAATTTTATCTGAAAGGATAAAAATTGCAATATTCTGGGTGGGAAATAAAAAAAGCGGCCAAAAGCCGCTTTTAAATAAATATGTAATAAAAAATAATATGTTATAGTGCTAAGGATAACATTGCGTCTTTTGTTTCCAGAACCGATTGTCCCATCAGGTATTCATCCACTTTTCGGGCACATTCCCTTCCTTCGCTGATCGCCCATACTACCAGGCTTTGACCCCTGCGCATATCACCCGCCGTGAAAACCTTGGGAATATTGGTTTGGAAGGATTTTTCTCCGGCCCGAACATTGCCTCTTTCATCCAGCTCAACCCCAAGTTCCTCCAGCAGGCCTTTATGCTGTGGATGCACAAATCCCATTGCGAGAAATGCTCTTTCACAGGGGATTTCCCGAATACTTCCTTCCACTTCCTTAAACTGGGAAGGCCGGCCATCTGCTCCTGAACTCCATTCCAGGTCTACAATTTGAAGCGACCTGAGGTTTCCTTTTTCGTCTCCGAGAAAGGCTTTGGTTGCAATGGCCCAATGGCGATCACAGCCCTCTTCATGGGAGGTAGAGGTTTTTAACACCATCGGATAACTTGGCCAGGGCATAAAATCTGTTCGTTGTGCCGGAGGTTTTGGCAACAACTCAAACTGCGTTACAGAAACAGCTCCCTGGCGGTTTGAGGTTCCCACGCAATCACTGCCGGTATCACCACCTCCAATCACCACTACATTTTTTCCTGTGGTTAGAATATTTTCTCCCACGACATTACTTTCGATCTCTCTGAATGCCAGGGGATCCGACTGGTAATTACGTTTATTCTGCTGCTTCAGGAAGTCCATGGCAAAATGAACGCCGTTTAAATCGCGACCAGGAATTGCAAGGTCACGAGGAATAGTAGATCCTCCAGCCAGTACAATCGCATGGTATTCTCTCAACAAATCATTCACGCGTACATTCACTCCCACGTTGGAATGACATTTAAATACCACCCCTTCTTCTTCCAGTAATGCAACCCGGCGCTCCACAACCCATTTCTCCAGTTTAAAATCGGGTATGCCATACCGTAAGAGTCCGCCTGGCTTTTCATCCCGCTCATAAACAGTTACCTGGTGACCCGCATAATTCAATTGAGCCGCGGCTGCAAGTCCGGCCGGACCAGAACCGATCACTGCTACTTTTTTCCCAGTACGAAGTGTCGGCTTCTGGGGTTTTACCAGGCCTTTTTCAAAGGCGATTTCAATAATATGTTTTTCGATTTCTTCAATCGTAATGGCCGGCTGATTAATTCCCAGTACGCAGGCAGTTTCACAGGGAGCCGGACAAATTCTTCCCGTAAACTCCGGGAAATTATTCGTGGATTTCAGAATGTCATAAGCTTCTTCCCAGTTCTTGCGATACACTGCATCATTGAATTCGGGTATCACATTTCCTAAAGGACATCCATTATGACAAAATGGAATCCCGCAGTTCATGCAACGTGCAGACTGTTTGTTCAATTGCTCATCCGAATACCGGTTGATGAATTCATTGTAATCTTTCACACGTTCTTCTACAGGTCGCTTGCCTGGCAACTCCCGTGTGAATTCCATAAATCCGGTTGGCTTACCCATATTTCTTTCTCAGTTAAGTTTTGTTATTAATTTTTTTTCCTCCATTCCTCCCTTCTCCATTCCTCCCTTCTCCTTTGCCTCCTGTCTCCTTTGTCTCCTCTTCCCCTCCTCACTTCTCACTTTTCACTTCCATGCTCCTGCGCTTTTGTAATACCTTCTTATAATCACTCGGGAATACTTTGACGAAGTTCTTCAACTGGTTCTCAAAATCGTTTAGAATAAATTGAGCAACCGTACTTCCGGTATAGGTATAATGCTGCTGCAGCAGCTCTTTTAATTGAGCGATGTCCTCCTCCGCAACCGGATCCAGGTCTACCATTTCCTTGTTACAGAGATCAGGGAAATTTCCTTTTACATCGTAGATGAAAGCTATTCCACCACTCATGCCTGCAGCAAAATTTCTTCCAGTGTCTCCCAGTATCACAACTGTACCTCCGGTCATGTATTCACAACCATGGTCACCAACACCTTCCACTACTGCTGTTGCGCCTGAGTTTCTTACTGCAAATCGCTCACCAGCTTTACCACGTATAAATGAAATACCTGATGTAGCTCCATAGAACGCTACGTTACCAATGATGATGTTTTCCTCAGGAACAAAACTTGCCTGCAGGGATGGATATACGACCAGTTTCGCACCGCTTAATCCTTTTCCAAAATAATCGTTGGCATCACCTTCCAGTTCAAGTGTTACTCCTTTTGTATTGAACGCTCCAAAACTTTGTCCGGCTGTTCCGGTAAATTTGAAATGAATGGTATCATCCGGTAATCCTTCTTCCTTGTACTTCTTCGAAATCTCATTGGACAGAATAGTACCGATGGTACGATCCGTATTCTTCACATCAAAGGAGGCAAATACTTTCTGCTGGCTTTCCAGTGCTGGTTTTGCTGCGTCCAGTAATTTCCAGTCGAGCACATTGCTTAACCCATGATCCTGCTCTTCCATTTTGTACAAGCCTGTGTAACGTGACGCAGGTTCCTTATACAATACAGGAGAGAGGTCGAGCCCTTTGTATTTCCAATGTGTTACATCTGTTTTTGCTTCCAGGAAATCAACTTGTCCCACCATTTCATTGATGGTTCTGAATCCAAGCTCTGCCATGATCTCTCTCAGATCTTCCGTGATAAAGCGGAAGAAATTCACCACATGATCCGCATTTCCGGTGAAACGTTTTCTGAGCTCGGGGTCTTGCGTAGCAACACCAACCGGACAAGTATTCAAATGACACTTACGCATCATGATACAGCCTTCCACAACGAGTGCTGCAGTTGCTATGCCCCATTCTTCCGCACCTAATAAGGTTGCTATCGCGATGTCGCGACCTGTGCGCATCTGTCCATCTGCCTGCAACACCACGCGACTCCTGAGTTTATTTTTCAGCAGGGTCTGGTGCGATTCAGCCAATCCCAGTTCCCAGGGTAATCCTGCATGTTTGATAGAACTGATAGGAGAGGCTCCGGTTCCGCCATCGTGACCAGCAATCAGAATTACATCTGCTTTTGCTTTGGCTACACCGGCTGCAATGGTTCCAACACCTGCTTTACTTACCAGCTTCACACTGATGCGTGCCGCACGGTTGGAATTCTTTAGGTCATAAATCAGCTGCGCCAGATCTTCAATACTATAGATATCGTGATGCGGTGGTGGTGAAATCAAACCTACACCCGGAGTGGAATGCCGAACCTTGCCGATCCATTCATCTACTTTATGTCCGGGTAATTGACCACCTTCTCCGGGTTTGGCACCCTGTGCCATTTTAATCTGTAACTCGTCTGCCATAGTCAGGTAATAACTGGTCACACCAAAGCGACCTGATGCTACCTGTTTGATCGCACTGCGCATGGAGTCTCCATTGGCCATGGGCTCATAACGCAATACATCTTCACCACCTTCTCCGGTATTGGATTTAGCACCAATGCGGTTCATCGCAATCGCCAGGGTGGAATGTGCTTCGTGTGAAATGGATCCGAAACTCATTGCTCCAGTGGCAAATCGTTTCATGATGCTTTCAGCAGGTTCAACTTCGTCAATGGAAATAGACGGACGATTGGTTTTAAACTGTAACTGGCTTCTGAGTGTAGCGGCTTTAACGCTTTGATCATTTACCAGCTTTGCATATTTTTTGTAAGTCGCATAATCATTCATCTTGGTTGAATACTGCAACAAGTGAATGGTTTGCGGATTGAATAAATGGAATTCTCCTTTTCGTTTCCATTGGTAAACACCACCAACCGGCAGACGATCTACCGGAATTTCTTTTTTACTGAACGCAAGGAAATGTTTGGCTAATGCTTCTCTCGCGATTTCATCCAGTCCCATTCCTTCAATTCGGGATGTGGCACCGGTGAAATATTTTTCAACTACTGTTTTATTCAGACCGATGATTTCAAAGATCTGTGCACCCTGGTAAGATTGCAGGGTAGAGATACCCATCTTCGAGAAGACTTTCAATAGTCCTTCATTAACCGCCTTGATATAATTTTTCTTGAGCTGATCCGGATCCAGGCTGGTTTCCAGTTTGCCATTCAGTCGCAGATCACGGATGGTTGACAATGCCAGGTAGGGGTTAATCGCGGTAGCGCCAAATCCAATCAAACAGGCGAAATGATGTACTTCCCAAACATCGCCGGCTTCTACTACCAATCCTACTTGTCCGCGTAGGCCTTTTCTTATCAGGTGGTGATGAATAGCTGCAGTTGCAAGCAACGATGGAATGGGAGCGTGGTCCGAATCAATCGCACGGTCAGAAAGTATCAGTACTTCAAATCCATCCTGTGCAGCATCTACTGCATAGCGGCAAATACGATCCAGCGCCTTCTGCAAAGATCCCGGTTTGCCATCGGCCCGGAAATAACATTGCAGGGTTTTGGCCTGAAATACACCGGTATCAATACTTCTGATTTTTTCCAGTTCATGATTGTTGAGAACCGGATGTTTCAGGGCAACACTGTGTGCGGCCAGAGGTTCTTCTGTCAGCAGGTTACCATTGTTACCAACAAAGGTGGCGAGTGACATTACCAGTCGCTCACGGATGGGATCAATTGGCGGATTGGTTACCTGAGCAAACAATTGTTTAAAATAGCTGCTGAGGTGTTGGGGCTGATCACTTAATACCGCCAGTGGTGTATCTGTTCCCATTGAACCGATCGGCTCTTTGCCATCAATTGCCATGGGTGCTATAATGGTTTCCAGGTCTTCGGTTGAATAACCAAATGCTTTCTGATACTTGAATACCTGCTCGTGTTCAAGATGTGTGAACAACACTCTTGGCTCAGGCAATTCTTCGAGGCGGATCTTATATTTATTCAGCCACTCTCCATAAGGCTTCTGGGAGCAGATTTGTTCTTTTAATTCGGTATCGCTGATGATGCGGCCCTGTTCCATATCCACCACAAACATTTTACCAGGCTGCAGGCGACCTTTTTCAATAACGATGGAAGGATCCACCGGCAATGCGCCTGTTTCCGAAGCCATGATCACACGATCATCATTGGTAACGCAGTAGCGGGAGGGGCGAAGACCATTCCGGTCGAGCGTGGCACCAATGATTTTTCCATCTGTGAATGAGATAGAAGCCGGACCGTCCCAGGGTTCCATAAAGGAAGCGTGGAATTCATAAAATGCTTTTTTAACCGGATCCATGCTTTCATTGCCATCCCATGCTTCAGGAATTAGCATCATCATTACATGAGGCAATGAACGACCTGATAAAGTCAGCAATTCGATCATGTTATCCAGGCAGGCGGAATCGGATTGTCCATCTGTAACAATCGGCAGCAGCAGGTCCATTTCTTCCTTGGTGAAATAAGGAGAAGTAAATCCTTTTTCGTTGGTGCGAAGCCAGTTCAGGTTACCCTGTACGGTATTGATTTCACCATTGTGTGCAATAAAGCGGAAAGGCTGAGCCAGCTTCCAGGAAGGGAAGGTGTTGGTGGCAAAACGGGAGTGTACCAAACCGAATGCGCTTACCAGTCGTTTGTCATTCAGATCGGGGAAATAACCGCGTACCTGGTTGCTGGTAAGTTGCCCCTTATACACTACAGTTTTATAGGAAAGAGATGCAATGTAGAATCCAATGGCATCTTTCTTCACCGTATTGTTGATGGTATGGCTGGCATAATTGCGCAGGATAAAGAGTTTGCGTTCGAACTCATCCGGGTTGTTGATATGATCCGGACATGCAATGAATACGTGCTCCATTTCCGGTTCCACACTCAGGGCGGTTGCACCAATTCCCTCTGTATTCACCGGCACCTTACGGTAACCAATCACTTCGAGTCCGAGTTTCTCAGCTGCCCGGTTGAAGATATCTCTGCATTCTTCACGCAGACGAATTTCTCTTGGGAAAAACAATACACCCACTCCATAACGACCGAAAGAGGGGAGATGAAATCCCAGTTTCACACATTCATCAAAATAGAATTCGTGCGGTACCTGGATCATGATACCGGCGCCATCTCCTGTATTGGCTTCACAGCCACAGGCTCCCCGGTGCTCCATATTTTCCAATACGGTCAGGGCATCCGAAATGATTTGATGAGATTTGTTGCTTTTGATATTTGCCACAAAACCGATCCCACATGCGTCGCGCTCAAAGGAGGGATGGTATAAACCCTGGTTGCTTGCCATCGTTGATAATGCAGTTTAGAAAATTTTCAATAAAAAATACCTTCTGTTAGACAGAATTAATTATATGCAGCAAGCAAGGCTATGAATATACAACAATAAATGAATATTCAGACGAGGTATCCAAAAAGATTATCGTCTTTATTCAGTTCTGTGTAATTGATATGGTACTGCTGCATGTTTTTCAGCAGGATATGGTAATCTGTCGGGCTTTTGAGTTCAATTCCTACCAGTGCGGGTCCGGTTTCCTTATTGTGTTTCTGAATATATTCGAACCGGGTAATATCGTCTGATGGTCCCAGGACAAAATTTACAAATTCCTTCAAAGCGCCGGGGCGCTGTGCAAATCGTATGAGGAAATAATGTTTGAGTCCCTCGTATTGGAGGGCTCTCTCCTTAATTTCCTGCATTCTGTCAATATCGTTGTTGCTGCCGGATACAATGCATACCACCTTTTTTCCCTGTATCTGGTCGGCATATTGGTCCAGGGCAGCGATGGAGAGGGCTCCGGCAGGTTCTACTACAATGGCATCCTCGTTGTAGAGTTTCAGGATTTCCGCGCAAACCCTTCCTTCCGGTACCAGGAGCATATCGTGTAATACTTCCTGGCAGATAGGGAAAGTTTTTTCACCTACCCGTTTAACTGCAGCACCATCTACAAATCGTTCAATGTTTTCGAGGGTTACGGGTTTGCCTTCTTTCAGTGCCTGGTACATGGATGGAGCACCTTCCGGCTCTACTCCAATGATTTGTGTGGCAGGTGCATAGATCTGAAGATACTTTCCAACACCAGCGGAAAGTCCTCCACCACCAACCGGGATAAAAACAAAATCAGGATCGTTTAGTTCTTCCAGGATTTCAACTCCTACAGTTCCCTGTCCTTCAATAATCCTTTCATCATCGAAGGGTGGAATAAAGATCATTTCATTAGCCTCCGTATAGGCTTTGGCTGCAGCTGCGCAGTCGTCGAAAGTGTCTCCGGTCAGGCGTACTTCGATCCAGTCTTCACCAAACATTTTTGTCTGGCTGACTTTCTGATTGGGGGTTATGATGGGCATGAAAACCACTCCCTTTACTTTTAGCTGTTTGCAACTGAATGCAAATCCCTGGGCATGGTTGCCGGCACTGGCGCAAACCACTCCTTTATGGAGTTGTTCCTGTGGCAGGCTGCTCATCATATTGTAAGCTCCTCTCAACTTATAACTTCTCACTACCTGCAGGTCTTCCCTTTTCAGGTAGACATGACAGTTATATCGCCGCGATAAATTGGCGTTATAGGTCAGCGGTGTTTTTTTTATCACCTTCTTCAGGCGATGCGCTGCTTTGTGAAAGTCGAGTATGGAGTTGTTGACTTGAATGATGAGAGGTTTTTTATCTTAATAGAGTGAATGGTGAATGAAGAGAATGGAGTGAATAAGGTGAATAGTTACTATTGACCATTCACCTCATTCACCTTATTGACTTTATTCACTTATCTTACTTCGCCTGGTTTTCCGGTCTCAGACTTCTAACAGTCTTACCAGCCTGCCACATTTCACTCTCGCGGAGTTCTTTCAGTTCTTCTTCGAGTTTCTCGCGATAGTCGGGCTGGCTGTTGGAATCGATAGAACGCTGTGATTCTTTTCCGGTTGCCACGCTTTCGTACAGTTCTTTGAATACAGGTGCAGTTGCATCTCTGAATTTTTTCCACCAGTCGAGTGCTCCACGCTGTGCAGTTGTAGAACAGTTGGCGTACATCCAGTCCATTCCGTTTTCAGCAACCAGTGGCATCAGAGATTGTGTCAACTCTTCCACTGTTTCATTGAATGCTTCAGAAGGAGTATGACCTTTATCACGCAATACCTGGTACTGTGCTGCAAAAATGCCCTGGATGGCACCCATCAGGGTTCCTCTTTCACCAGTCAGATCAGAGTATACTTCTTTTTTGAAATCTGTTTCAAACAGGTAACCGCTTCCTACAGCAATACCCAATGCAATTACACGGTCTTTTGCTTTACCGGTTGCATCCTGGAAGATGGCATAAGAGCTGTTCAACCCGCGCCCCTGCAGGAACATGCGGCGCAGGGATGTTCCGCTTCCTTTTGGTGCCACCAGGAAAACGTCTACATCAGCTGGAGGAATAATTCCTGTTTGCTCATTGAATGTAATTCCGAAGCCGTGAGAGAAGTATAGAGCTTTACCAGGAGTCAGGTGTTTTTTCACCGTGGGCCACAGGGCGATCTGTGCTGCATCACTCAGCAGGTAACAGATGATGGTTCCACGCTCCAGCGCTTCTTCGATTTCAAACAGGGTTTCACCAGGAACGAACCCATCAGCGATCGCCTTCTCCCAGGTCTTGGAATTCTTACGCTGACCAACAATAACATTGATGCCATTGTCGCGCTGGTTCAATGCCTGACCAGGACCCTGAACTCCGTATCCAATTACAGCTACGGTTTCATTTTTTAATACTTCCTGTGCTTTTGACAGGGGAAACTCTTCCCTCGTTACTACATTCTCCTCAACTCCTCCGAAATTTAATTTTGCCATGATTTAAATTGATTAAGAAATTTTACGGTTGCTTGTTATATGTTGTTTGTTTTTCACCTTTCACCTTTCACCTTTCACCTTTCACATTGTAAACACCTCATCCTGCTTATCCAAATACTCATTCTCCACCACTTCCTCACTAGGTTCCTGCGCTTCAAACTCTCTCAGCTTTTCATGGAAGCCACTGCTCGCTTTAATAATCGCTACGCGCGCACTTCTCACAAACTCGATTAAGCCATAAGGTTCCAGTACACTGATTAGTCTGTCGGTCTCTTCCCGATGACCGGTTGTTTCAAATACAGTATAATCTTTCCGGATCACTACAGCACGCGCACCATATTCTCTCAACAATCGTTCTACTTTCACTTTTTCAGCGATCTCATCAGTGGACACTTTGTAAAGTGCCAGTTCCTGCCAGATCAGTTCCTCGTTATTGTTGTAGTAGGCTTTCAACACTTCTACCTGCTTTTCAATCTGACGCACGAGTTTTTTAACCACGTCTTCTGTTTCATGGATGACAATGGTAAAGCGATGAATTCCCTCCACTTCAGAGGGTGATGTATTCAGGCTCTCTACATTGATTTTCCTCCTCGAGAACATGATTGCGATCCGGTTCAGCAAACCGATCTGGTTCTCCGTATAAACTGTTATGGTAAATTCCTGTTTGGTCATCGTTTGTTGTTTTTGTAATCCATAATTTTCGAGTCTCCCTTCCCCCGTCTCCTGTCTCCCGTCTCCTTGTCTCCCGTTTCCTGTCTCCGGTTTCCTGTCTCCCTTCTCCTTTCTCACTTGAGTCTTATCTCCGCCACACTACAACCCTGGGGCACCATCGGAAATACATTGTTTTCCTTGCCTACCATTACTTCGAGCAGGTAAGCTCCTTTATGGTTCAGCATGGTTGAAAGTGCTTCCCGCAGATTTTTTCTTTCACGAACGCTATTGCCATCAATATGATATCCTTTTGCAACCTGTACAAAATCCGGGCTTGTAATATTCACGAAAGAATAGCGCCGATCATGGAAGAGCTGTTGCCACTGGCGAACCATTCCCAGGAACTCATTGTTCAGGATCAGAATTTTTACATCCACATCAAACTGCATGATCGTTCCTAATTCCTGGAGTGTCATCTGGAATCCTCCATCACCAATCACTGCCACTACCGTTCTTTTGGGATCACCATATTTTGCTCCAATGGCAGCAGGTAATGCAAAGCCCATGGTTCCCAACCCACCTGAGGTTACATTACTCTTGGTTTGATTGTAGTTGGCATACCGGCAGGCTACCATCTGGTGCTGACCTACATCCGTTACAATGATGGCATCACCACCCGTTAATTCATTCAGGGTATTGATCACTTCACCCATGGTAAGAATCTCTCCGGTTGGGTGCAATTCAGGTTCAATACATTGTTCCTGCTCCTGCTGCGCATACTCACGGAAACGCTGTAGCCATTGTGGATATACTTTTGGTTCAATCAGTTCCGTTAGTAAAGGAAGTGTCTCCTTACAATCTCCCCATACCGGAACAGTTGCCTTCACATTTTTATCAATCTCAGCCGGATCAATATCCAGGTGGATTACTTTAGCCTGCTTGGCGTATTTATCAAGGCGACCGGTTACCCGATCATCAAAGCGCATACCCACGGCTATCAGTACATCACATTCATTGGTCAGTACATTCGGACCATAATTTCCATGCATGCCCAGCATTCCAACGGCCAATGGATGATCTGTTGGAATGGCACTCATTCCCATGATGGTCCAGGCAGAAGGGATACCCGCTTTTTCAATAAATGTTATAAATTCTTTCTCCGCTTTACCAAGAATAACACCCTGACCAAAAATTACAAAAGGTTGTTTTGCCTCATTGATCAATGCTGCTGCCTGCTCAATATATTCCTTGCGCACATTGGGTTTCGGACGATAGCTGCGGATATGATCACATTTTTTATAGCCTTCATATTCGAACAACTGTATCTGGGCGTTTTTGGTTATGTCAATCAACACCGGACCAGGGCGCCCTGTTCTGGCAATGTAAAATGCTTTTGCCAGCACCGACGGAATTTCCGCAGCATCGGTTACCTGGTAATTCCATTTGGTTACCGGTGTAGTAATATTGATTACATCCGTTTCCTGGAAAGCATCTGTTCCCAGCAGATGCGCAAATACCTGTCCGGTTATAGCCACCACCGGAGTGGAGTCAATCATTGCATCTGCCAATCCGGTTACAAGATTCGTTGCACCCGGACCACTGGTCGCGAACACCACACCTACTTCCCCGGATGTACGCGCAAATCCCTGGGCAGCGTGAATGCCTCCCTGTTCGTGACGTACCAGGATATGTTCCAGTTGATTACTATAATCATATAGTGCATCGTATATGGGCATGATAGCCCCACCGGGATAACCAAATATGGTTTTCACACCTTCCGCAATCAATGCTTCCAGTACGGCTTTCGATCCACTAATGGTCTCAGTCTTCGTCGGTAACGCAGCCTTCTGCGGCTGACTTAACGTGCTTTGCATATTTATAAAGAATTCCTTTAGTTACTTTTAATGAGGGTTGTTTCCAGTTCGCTTTGCGTTGCGCAATCACACCCTGATCCACTTTTAAATTGATGGTGTTAGTGGTAGCATCCAGCTCGATGATATCATCATCCTGAACCAGTCCGATCAATCCACCTTCAAATGCCTCAGGGGTGATGTGACCGACGACAAATCCATGCGTACCTCCACTAAAGCGGCCATCTGTAATTAATGCCACGGATTTACCTAACCCCGCGCCAATAATAGCAGATGTTGGTTTCAGCATTTCCGGCATACCAGGAGCACCTTTGGGTCCTACGTTTCTGATCACCACTACATCTCCAGCCTTAACGCGTCCGCTGCTGATACCATTGATCAATTCAAACTCACCGTCAAATACTCTTGCAGGCCCTACAAATTTTTCACCTTCCTTACCACTGATCTTGGCAACACTTCCTCCTTCTGCAAGATTGCCATATAAAATTTGCAGATGGCCTGTTGCTTTCAGAGGTGTTTCCAGCGGATAAATGATTTTCTGTGTTTCAAAATCCAGATCCGGAACTTCCGCGAGGTTTTCTGCAATTGTTTTACCTGTTACGGTCAGGCAATCGCCATGCAACAAACCTTTGCTCAATAAATATTTCATCACTGCAGGTACTCCGCCGTATTGGTGCAGATCCTGCATCAGGTATTTTCCACTTGGTTTGAAATCAGCAAGTACAGGGGTTTTATCACTGATCGCCTGGATATCATCCTGTGTAAGTGAAACATCCACACTTTTTGCCATCGCTATCAGGTGCAACACTGCATTGGTTGATCCTCCCAGTACCATAATTACCGTAATCGCATTTTCAAATGCTTTGCGGGTCATGATATCACTGGGTTTAATATCTTTTTCCAGCAATAAACGGATGGCTTTTCCGGCCGCCTTGCATTCATCCTGTTTTTCCTGGCTTAATGCAGGGTTGGATGAAGAGTAGGGGAGACTCATGCCAAGTGCTTCGATCGCAGATGCCATGGTATTTGCAGTATACATACCCCCGCAGGCACCGGCACCCGGACAAGAATGCTGTACAATCCCTTTGAAATCTGCTTCCGTTAATTGCCCCGCGATTTTTTGTCCCAGTGCTTCAAATGCAGATACAATATTCAGATCCTGCCCTTTATAATGTCCTGGTGCGATGGTACCACCATACACCATTATTGATGGTCTGTTCAAGCGACCCATCGCAATAATAGAACCCGGCATGTTTTTATCACAACCCGGAACAGTGATCAGGCCATCATAATACTGGGCCCCACAAACGGCTTCAATAGAGTCTGCAATGATATCGCGACTCACCAATGAATACCGCATGCCATCTGTTCCATTGCTCATGCCATCACTCACACCGATGGTGTTGAAAATAAGTCCGACCAGGTTTTCCTGCCAGATACTTTCCTTGATGGTTTTCGACAAATCATTCAGGTGCATGTTACAGGTATTGCCATCGTAACCCATACTGGCTACACCCACCTGTGCTTTTGCGAGATCTTCGTCTGTTAGTCCGATTCCGTACAACATAGCCTGTGCGGCAGGTTGTGTTGGGTCCTGTGTGATTGTTCTGGAGTACTTGTTTAACACGTGCGACATGAGCAAACTGTTGTTTAAAATATTGTTGGTTGTTTTAGGTAAAAAAAAACGACCCGCCTCTTGGAGGCGGATCGTTTGCAAATCTTTTATGAAACCAGATTACATACTGTTACCACCTCCTGATATGACAGGAATAATCACCACCACCACAATAATGACTGCAGTGAAAAGGCGACTGATAGATGTGATAGTAACGTTGTTCATTGGTTCAATGGCTAACGAATGTACTAACTACATCCAAACAAAAAAAGAACTGTTGATTATTTTTTAAATAATCGTTGACTTCCGCAATTCAATATTCTCTGGATGCAGCTCGGTCGGGATTTTATCCTGTACCAGGTCTGCCACCAGTTCACCAATTGTGGAAGTGAAATAAAAATTCATCGGGTCAATGTCTTTTGTAACAAAACCATTGTCCAGTGTCCACTGTACGGCTAACCTCACTTTCTTTGCTTCTTCCTTCAATCCAAAATGCTCCAGCATCATCGCTGCCGATAAGATGGAGCCCAGCGGATTGGCAATATCCTTTCCTGCCGCAGCCGGATAAGAACCATGAATGGGTTCAAACAAAGCACCTCCATTTCCAATGGAAGCAGAAGGCAATAGTCCCAATGAGCCTGTTAATACACTGGCTTCATCACTCAGGATATCACCAAACATGTTTTCTGTCAGGATCACATCAAATTGTGCGGGATTCAGAATAAGCTGCATGGCAGCATTATCTACAAAAAGAAAATCGACGGATACATCCGGGTACTGCGACTGCATTTCACGCACCTGCTTTCTCCAGAGTCTTGAGGTTTCCAGTACATTGGCTTTGTCAACCAGTGTTAATTTCTTTTTTCGCTGGCGGGCTGCCTGAAATGCGAGATGGGCGATCCGTTCGATTTCATTCTTCGTATAGACGCAATCATCAGAGGCCATATTGCCATCAGCTGACAATGTTTTGTTGCCAAAGTAAATACCACCAGTTAGCTCACGATAGATAATAAAATCTACACCTTCCAGCACCTTCGCTTTAACAGGTGTCAGGTGCTGGAGAGCAGTATAGGTTGTAACCGGACGTATATTGGCGAAAAGTTGTAAGGATTTACGAAGCTTCAGTAGACCCTGCTCAGGGCGAACTTTTGCATTGGGATCATTATCGTATTTGGGATGCCCAATGGCTCCAAATAAAATAGCATCACTGTTCAGACATAATTCGATGGTGGCATCCGGAAGTGGATTGCCTGTTTTGTCGATCGCATCGGCTCCCATCAAACCAAATTCATAATGAAAATGATGATGGAACTGCGTAGCGACCGCATTGAGTACATGAATGGCCTGCCGTGTAACTTCCGGACCGATTCCATCACCAGTTATAACTGCTATTCTCTTTTCCATTTATTGTTGCTGCTTATGAAACGGCCAGCGCATGAGCTTTTGCCAATGTATTCAGGTCCTCATCACTTACTTCTTTTTTCGTATCGGCGATTTCCAGGAAACGGGCATAGAGTTCATCAATATCATTGCGGTTGAACTGGTGTCCCAGTTTCTGAAAGCGATAGGCCAGTGCACTGCGACCGCTACGGGCAGTCAGCACAATTTTGGAGCTATCCGCCCCTACTTCTTCCGGAGCTATGATTTCATAGGTAGTAGTGTCCTTCAGGAATCCGTCCTGGTGAATACCGGAGGAGTGAGAGAAAGCATTTGCACCAACGATGGCTTTGTTAGGCTGAACCGGCATACGCATGGTGTCTGCCACTTTGCGGCTCATCGGGTTCAGTTGGGTAGCATTGATGCCGGTGTAAAAACCCAGACTACTATGTTGTTTGATGATCATTACCACTTCTTCGAGCGCAGTGTTGCCTGCTCTTTCACCCAGCCCGTTGATGGTACATTCGATCTGGCGGGCTCCGGCAATGATACCTGCAATTGAATTGGCAGTGGCAAGACCAAGGTCATTATGACAATGACAACTCAGTACAGCTTTATCTACGTTTGGAACATTGTTTATCAGGTAGGCGATCTTCTCTCCGTATTGGTGAGGCAGGCAATAACCGGTTGTATCCGGAATATTGACTGTTGTAGCACCTGCTGCAATCACAGCTTCTACCACACGGGCCAGGTATTCATTATCGGTGCGACCGGCATCCTCTGCGTAAAACTCAACATCATCTGTAAAGTTGCGGGCCCATTTTACACACTGTATGGCACGCTGCAGGATATCTTCCCGGTTACTGTTGAATTTGGATTTGATATGAAAATCAGAAGTGCCGATCCCGGTATGGATCCGCTTGCGGGCGGCGGGTTTCAGGGCTTCTGCAGCAACTTCTATATCTTTCTGCACAGCGCGACTCAATCCACAAACCACCGTTTTCTTCAACAGACGGGCGATTTCATGAACGGCGTCAAAATCTCCGGGAGAGGAGATAGGGAAACCTGCTTCAAGGATGTCCACGCCCATTGCTTCCAGTTGGAGGGCCAGCTCAATTTTTTCCGCTTTATTGAGTTTGCATCCGGGAACCTGTTCGCCGTCTCGAAGGGTGGTGTCGAAAATGAAGATTTTTTGGTCCATAAATCGCGTGTGTTTTAGGTAAAAATAGCAGGCACCGTAAGCGGGTTTTGCTTGCTATAAAACAGCATTACGGCCACCTGCTAACCGAAAGTAGCGACAGGAGTGTGTGAAAAGAAATCAAAATGCCTCGTATATTACAGCGCTTAATGCCCCATAAATCGGCTGAAACCCACGCCAGATAAGGATTTAAAAATTGATTAATTACGATGCCCAACAGATCCATAGATCCGCTGTTTCAACTGATCAAAACGTTGGAAAAGTCTGAAAAAAGGAATTTTAAGCTCTATGTGACCCGGAATACCTCATCGGATAACCTGAAAATCATTGAATTATTCGATGCACTGGACAAGTTATCCGAGTACGATGAAGCCCAACTGCTGAAAAAAACACCGGGAATCAAGAAGCAGCAATTGAGTAACCTGAAGGCCCATTTATACAAATCGATATTATCCAGTTTAAGGCTGATTAAAGATGATCAAAACATTGATATTCAATTACATGAACAGATGGGTTATGCCCGGGTGCTCTACAATAAGGGATTGTATCACCAGAGCCTCAAGATCCTGGATAAAATGAAAGACCTGGCCAGGCAGCACCACCAGGCGAGTTTCCTGGTGCAGGCCCTGTTTTTTGAAAAAAAGATCGAAGCTCTTCATATCACCCGCAGCAGTGAGCATCGGGCACAAAGCCTGGTGAAGGAATCGGAGGAAGTGGTGAGCCGGATCAAGGCCATTAACGATAGTTCGAATCTTTCACTGATGTTGTATGACTGGTATATCCGGCATGGACATGCCAGAAACAAACAGGATGCGGAACAGCTGAATGCCTTTTTCGAGCAACATATGCCGGAGCGGGTTCGGCAGTTCAAGGGATTTTATGAAGAGCTCTATGTTAACCAGAGTTATTGCTGGTATGCATTCATCCGGCAGGATTATTTACAATATTACCGCTACACTTCCAAGTGGGTGGAATTGTTCCAGCGGCATCCGGATATGATCAAGGTGGAAACCCTGCAATACATCAAAGGATTGCACAACCTGCTGAGTGCCCATTTTGATTTAAAAAATGAAGAAGGGTTTACCAGAACGCTGAAGCAATTTGAGGAACTGGAACAGACTGAATGGGTGCAGCAGAATGATAATAACCGGATTCAGGCATTCGTGTACCTGCAACAGGGAAAAATCAACCAATATTTCATGACGGGCAGGTTTACGGAAGGATTGAACATTGTACCGCACCTGGAAGAAAAACTACAGGAATATCAATTACAGCTGGACCGCCACCGGGTATTGGTTTTTTATTATAAAATTGCCTGTCTGTATTTCGGAAGTGGTGATAATGAGAAAGCCATTGATTACCTGCAGAAAATCATCAATTGGAAACTGGATCTGCGAACCGACTTGCAATGTTACGCGCGTCTCCTGCATTTGATCGCACATTATGAACTGGGGAATTTCGACTTGCTGGAATACCTGGTGAAATCCGTGTATCGTTTCATGGCGAAGATGGGCAGTCTGAGTATAGTGGAAGAAGAGATGTTTAGTTTCCTCCGGAAATCTTTTCAGTTTGCCGCAGGCGATGAACGACCTGCTTTTCAGCACCTGCTGGATCGCATCAAACCCTACGAAAATGATCCCCGTGAAACAAGAACCTTCTCCTACCTGGATGTAATATCCTGGCTGGAAAGTAAAATTGAAGGCGTGCCGGTTCAGGAAGTGATCAGAAGAAAATACCTGGCAAGTAAGCGGAAGAAATGACCTTTCAAAGCCGAACCAAAATCGGTTTCGTGGTTTGCTTTTCTGGTTAAATGAATCTGCTCAGATTGGTATTTTAAGTTATGAAATTCTTTGAAAGATGTAACAAAAATCAAGGGGCCTGCTTGATTACAGGCCCCTTTGCAAAGAATAACATACTTTTTTAATCCAGCAAATGTTGATGCTGTTTTAAATGGGTATCTACAATTTCCGCGGTTTTTCTTCCAAGAATAATACCCTGCTCGATAGAGGGACGATAGTGAATACCTCCAAACAATCGCGAAAGTCCGGCTTCCCTTGCTGCATCTGCAATACTGTTGAATTTTCTTGATTCCATACCGAGGTGGTCATAGGTATGGTCAGTAAAGGAGTAATGAGGTCTGAAGGCTTTTTCAAGAGCATATGCCGCAGAGCCGGATAGGGTAGCATGGGCTGCAACATATTCCGGATGTGGTGGCGTCCCAATAAAAGAATTCCAGTTCTCAATGCCCATATGTTTGCGGATATAGGTGATGGGTCGTATCTGGTGGAAAGTATATTTATTTTTCCAGGTTGTGATGCCTGCGTCGTGCATAGTGATGCCTAACCTCATATATGCATCAGCGGCTTTCATCAGGGATGGTTTTTCGCGCCTTAGCAGTTGCCTGAAAATACTGTACCAATGCCCAAACACGCTAACATATTTTCCATTAGGGGCATCATCCCAGAAATTGGCGATGGCTTTCTGCTCATTGGTCAAGGTTTGTGATACATCATACACTTCCCTGACCATATTGAAAAATTCGGTTCCCGAAATTTTGGAAAATGAAAGGGGGGCAGGAGCTAAGGTGTTGGTGCTGCCTGGAAGGATGGATCGGACATTTGCCCAACCAGGTACATTTGCAGGAGCATAGGCTGCCGGAGTGGGCTCCCAAAAGCCTTCGCCCTTTACTTCGTAGGGAAGATTTACATTATCAGCGCCATCTGTTTTGGACCATGCTGCAATAGCATGAGCTACCAACTTTCCATATTCTTGTGCCTGGTTTACCGTTTCGATCTGCTTTACCTGTTCTTTGTATTTGTTTGAGTAAATCAGCTCAAGTGAATCAATACTGGTTATCAATTGTGATTTGCCTGCATAAAAATGCCTCAGCATTTCGGCTATAGCAGCATTTGCTGCCGCGGGCCTGTATATTGGTTTTCCTACTGGATTAACAGGCAAATTGATTGAACCATTTAATTTATCTGCCAAACTTTTATATTGGCGATCTGTTCCAACCAGCGATTCGTATAAGGCTATACCTGTATAGGCAAAGTGCCGCGAATATGCAATATGCGTAACTCCTGTATTATTTTTTACCAATAGGAGCTGAAGCGCGATCCAGTCTTCCAACAACTCGGAATCATGGAGTTTTAAATGATCCGGATAAGAATGTTTGGGATGATTTGCTTTTTGACAGGCTGATGATATACTCATAATAAGCAAGAGCCCCATGAAGATATTTTTCATGATAAGATTTAAATTTAGTTGGTGATACTTAATTTTTTTTCGCGATAAAGAGCAGAAAACTGTTTTGCTGGTAGTAGATATCATCTACGATGCGATAAGGTTGTAATGCAGCTGCGATTGTTTCTTCCACCTGCTTTTTGTCGGCATAATTCAATGCTGCTGCTGCCGGACCGGTTCCCATAAAACTCCTGATGCCATTGCCGAGACTGTGATAAATAAAGGGACAACTGATTTTAAGTCTGTTGATCAGTTTCAACCCTGTTTCCTGCAGGTAGTTTTCGATCTTACCATCTTCGGATAAAGCAAATGGCCCGGGTGTTCCTGGCGAAGGAGGTGGAAGCAGGGTGCTGATCGCTTTTAATACGGTGGTTCCATCACTGTTCTCAGGTTTATCCCAAATTGCAAGCACCAGTTTCCCTCCTGGTTTTAGAACCCTGTGTGCTTCCTTTAGTGCCTGACTGAAATTTCCTGCATACTGAAACGAATTGAATCCGGTAACCACCTGAAAGCTATTGCTCGCAAAGGGCATTGCTTCCAGGTCCTCTTCCATAAAATTGTTTTGAGGATTCCGCTGCCTTGCAAGCTCCAGCAGGCCCGGAGCGGCGTCTATGCCGATAACCTGGGCGCCAGCATCAATTGCCATACTACTGAACATGCCGGATCCACAACCAGCATCCAGCAACATGGTTTCTGGCTGGATATCCAGTTGATCTAAGGCAGTTTTGTACAGTGGTAAAAAATAAGGTTCGAAATGAGTGGACCAGTTTTGTGGTGATATACTCCACAATTTGCCCTGCACTGTTTTTGTGCTCATGATGAAAAGGTTTAATGATTAATGATATTTGACAAAATCAAAGCTAACAGCCCTGGCGCCAGGAGCATTTGCTCTGAAGTCCAGATTTCTTTCTAAAAAGTTCAGTTGGAAGACTGTTTCTTAAAAGAAGTTGGAGTAGTTCCAAATTGGGTCCTAAAACTGCGACTGAAATGAGTTGGATTTTCAAACCCGCTTTCAAATGCCACATCACTGATTGTTTTGTCAGTATGCGTGATAAGATGCATGGCATGATGCAGCCTTTTTTCTATTAGCCATTTGCCGGGAGTAGTTCCAAACTGTTTTTGGAAATCGCGTTTAAAGGCGGAAAGACTTCTGTTGGAGAGCCTTGCAAATTCTTCCAGTTTTAAATTGTAACAGTAATTATCCTCCATTACACGCTGTAAAGAAACAGCAAGTGGTTCTTTGAGCAAGGAACAGAAATAAGACAAAAGTTCGGCGTTAACAGGATTGTCTGCAATGGTTAGAATGAGCTCCCGGAATTTTAGTTCAAGCAGCGAGGGGTCTGGTTGTCGCTCACTTTCAAAATAAGGAATCATCGAATGGAAAAATGAATGTACACCCGGATCATTGTTAATAGAAATGATGGGTTCAAATCTGATTCCTGGTTTGCTTAAGGGATAGGTTTTGGTTTTTAATACATCAGAAATAAATTCATCCGGAACAAAAAATACAACAAGACAGAAGGGTGTATCAAAAAACTGTTCTACCAGGCACCCTCCCTTTCGAACAAATA
The DNA here is from genome assembly GCA_016787265.1 of Flavipsychrobacter sp. Classification (GTDB taxonomy): domain Bacteria; phylum Bacteroidota; class Bacteroidia; order Chitinophagales; family Chitinophagaceae; genus Flavihumibacter. Next base: position 139,568 of record JAEUVF010000018.1, read on the forward strand.
CACAACTTCCTTTTTTGAGATCATAAGAGCCATGTGCAGTATGCCATATTTTCCTGCCTTCAATTACGTAAACTATGTAGTTATGATGACTCCAGGTGTCTTCAATTTTATTTTCAAGCGGACAGTTATAAAGGGTAATTAAATTTTCCCGGCAGCGTAATTGCCGGTATTGCTGGGGATTGTTTACTATTACATTGTACAGGTTAAACACCGTACATCATTTTACCAAAGCTAACATAAGTTATTGTACCGGCAATTTCCTACCTTTTAGCTGCTTTACAAACATTAAATCCATCTGATATGAGAAAGAACGCAACGCTTCTTCTGGTCAGTTTATGCCTGCTCTCTTTTTACAGCCAGTCGCAGGGAAGATTGGAGCGTAAAGAGATAAAGGCTGTATCATTGGAAAACAATCCTGCAGGTGAGTCGGCCAATCGAATGGTTTCGGTTTACCTGCCACCCGGTTACGATAAATCCGGTACGCGGTATCCTGTTATCTATTTTTTGCATGGTTTTTCCACAACTGATACAGATATAACAGGTTGGTTTCAGCTTCAAAAGATGATGGATAGTGCTATTTCAGCGGGACATACAAGACCTGTTATTGTTGTTTTTCCCAACAGTGATACTAAATACAGAGGTAGTTTTTATACCAACTCGGCAATGGGAAACTGGGCCGATTTTATTACGAAGGATCTGGTAAACTGGGTGGATCAGCAATACCGTACCCTGCCATCAGCTTCCAGCAGGGCCATAACAGGGCATTCGATGGGAGGTAATGGCAGCCTGAAATTAGCTATGCAGAACCCGCAGGTATTTTCAATGGTATATGCGCTAAGTCCTGCTGTATTAAACTGGTATGCCGACTTCAATTTGAATAATCCAGCCTTCAAACGGTTATCAAAATTGCAGGCGGATCCAAAATTGAAGAATGCGGTGGATAGCATCTATAAAGAAGATAACTGGCAGTCTTTTTATTCCGGTGTTTTTGCTGCTCTGGGACTTGCTTATTCCCCTGATCCAGCCATAAAAGCATTTCCTGTTTCATTACCGGTTACCTACATCGGTGACAGTGCGGTATATCATCCCGAACGAATCAAAAAATGGGAGGATAACTTTCCTTATTTTATGATCGAAACTCATCTGGCTGAATTGCGAAAACTAAAAGCAATCAAACTGGATTGGGGCCGAAATGAAGACTTTTCTCATATTCCGGTTACCGCACTGGCTTTCAGTAAGAAGCTGGAAGCCTATGGTATTGAACATGAGGCCGAGGAATATATCGGGGATCATGGTAATAAGATTGGCGGATTCCAGGGACGATTCTTTACAGAAGTCCTTCCTTTTTTCGAGCGAAACTGGTAGCAAAAGAAGTAATTCCTGATTCAATTGATTCAATTCAATCGATTCTTAATCGACTGATAATGCTTTCATTAGCAAGGGAAGAGCGTAGGATGTACGTAGGAATAGTGTAGGATAACAGGAATTTGAGCAGAAAATGGCCCTCAAAACGTAAATTATTGATATTTTTTTGATGGTTTTGGTCAAAAAATGCATAAGATATGAGCCGAATTCAAAAATCAATCGGCTCAATCAGCAGAATAATCGGCTCAAGTTTCAGATAATCAGCTCAACACCTAGAGTTCACTTTTCAATCGGGCATATTTAAGTTCTTCATCCTCCAGCCAGAACTCCCAGTGCGGGTTCATGAAATCATCGGTTTCATGGATCCAGCGTCCACCCCCAAGAGGAGCAATCAGTTCTTTCAGGAAAGATTTGATTTCCGACTTACGTTGTTGAAAAGCTGCCTTACGATCCTGCAGGGCGGTCAGTTCATCATGCACCAGCTTGATGGCCAGAATTTCTGAATCGGTATAGGTTTTGTCTGATTTCCGCAATATCAGTTGATGATACCGGGCTTTTACATTTTTAATATCCTTGTCCAGGGAACCGGCCAGTTTGTCCTGTTCAAACAATTCCTGCACCAATACTTTTAAATCTACCGGCTGGGCGGGGGAGGAAACAGGAGCTGGGTAAATCACGGAGGCGGGGTGGGAACTGGCAATTTTCAGGGCTTCAGACATAGATCGGATATTATGCCACTTGAACGTTCAAAAATCCGGCTTGGTATCCTGCCCCGGTCCATTCATCGATTAATTTTATAAATTGACTTTATTAGATACATTCCTTACCTTTGCCCACTATTTAAGTTGGGAAAAATCGGTGCATTTCATATAACGTGTTGAAAATCATCCTGTTCGTTTGGCTGAAAACTGGCCAGAAACGAGCGGGAACTTGTATGTAGTACCATCATTCCCAAATGGGTAGTATCCATAAAACACAATCTGTAGTATATATATGGCTATCAAAAAAGAAAATCGTCCCAGGTCCAGTTTCTCCAAAATCACCATTGGACTGGCTTCACCCGATTCCATCCTGGAAAAAAGTTACGGTGAAGTGTTGAAGCCTGAAACCATCAACTATCGTACGTACAAGCCTGAAAGAGACGGTCTGTTCTGCGAGCGCATCTTCGGACCTGTAAAGGATTACGAATGTGCCTGCGGAAAGTATAAGCGGATCCGTTATAAGGGTATTGTCTGTGATCGTTGCGGTGTAGAGGTTACGGAGAAGAAGGTTCGTCGTGAACGCATGGGACATATCAAGCTGGTAGTTCCAGTAGTGCATATCTGGTATTTCAAGAGTCTGCCGAACAAAATCGGTTATCTGCTGGGTATGAGCTCCAAGAAACTGGAAAGCATTATTTACTATGAAAGATTTGTGGTTATCCAGCCGGGCATCCGTGCGGATAAAGGACAAAACGTAGGAGATCTCCTCACTGAAGAAGAATACCTGGATCTGCTGGAAACCCTTCCAAAAGACAACCAGTATCTGCCGGATGAAGATCCGAACAAGTTCATCGCCAAGATGGGTGCTGAAGCTGTGCATGACCTGCTGGCCCGTATCGATCTGGATCAGTTGAGTTATGATCTGCGGAATGCAGCAGCAACAGAAACCTCACAACAGCGTAAGGCAGATGCCCTGAAGCGTTTGAGTGTTGTGGAAGCTTTCCGTGATGCCAATAGCAGAATCACCAACCGCCCCGAGTGGATGGTAATGCAATATATTCCTGTCATTCCACCAGAACTGCGTCCGCTGGTTCCCCTGGATGGTGGTCGTTTCGCGTCTTCTGACCTGAACGATCTGTATCGCCGGGTGATTATCCGGAACAACCGTTTGAAGCGTCTGTTGGAGATCAAAGCACCTGAAGTAATCCTTCGTAACGAAAAAAGGATGCTGCAGGAAGCAATTGACTCCCTGTTTGATAACAGCCGTAAATCCAATGCGGTTAAAGCAGAAGGCGGACGTGCACTGAAATCTCTTTCTGATGTATTGAAAGGTAAGCAGGGACGTTTCCGTCAGAACCTCCTTGGTAAACGTGTTGACTATTCCGGTCGTTCTGTAATTGTGGTAGGACCTGAATTGAAAATGCACGAATGTGGTCTGCCGAAAGATATGGCGGCTGAATTGTTCAAGCCATTTATCATCCGCAAACTCATTGAGCGTGGTATTGTAAAAACTGTAAAGAGTGCCCGTAAACTGGTTGACAAAAAAGAGCCGGTGATTTGGGACATTCTTGAAAATATTCTGAAAGGGCACCCGGTAATGTTAAACCGTGCCCCAACGCTGCACCGTCTTTCTATCCAGGCCTTCCAGCCTAAACTGATTGAAGGTAAAGCGATCCAGCTGCACCCATTGGTAACCACTGCCTTCAACGCCGACTTTGACGGTGACCAGATGGCGGTACACGTACCCCTGAGTAATGCAGCGATCCTGGAAGCACAGTTGCTGATGTTGTCTGCTCACAACATTCTGAACCCGCAGAATGGTACGCCCATTACGCTGCCTTCACAGGACATGGTACTCGGACTGTATTACATTACCAAAGGGAAGAAGTCTACCGAAACTGAAAAGGTTCGTGGAGAGGGCATGAGCTTCTATTCTCCGGAAGAAGTAATCATTGCATACAATGAAGACCGAATTGATCTGCATGCGCCGATCAAAGTGAAAGTGAATGTGCGGGATGCAAAAGGAAAACTGGAAAAGAAACTGATCGAAACTACTGTTGGTCGCATTCTGTTCAACCAGTTTGTACCAGCTGAAGTAGGATATGTGAATGCCCTGTTGACCAAGAAATCGCTGAGAGATATCATTGGTGATATCATCAATATTACCAACGTTCCCAAAACAGCGAAGTTCCTGGATGAAATCAAACAACTCGGATTCCGTATGGCCTTCCGTGGTGGCTTGTCGTTCAACCCGCAGGATCTGATCATTCCGGATGTGAAAGGTCAGTTACTGGAGAATGCCAAAGCTGAAGTGGATGAAGTATGGGACAACTATAACATGGGTCTGATCACCAATAACGAACGTTATAACCAGATTGTAGATATTTGGTCAAGGGTGGATACCCGTATCACGGAGACCCTTATCCGCGAAATGCAGAATGACAAGCAGGGCTTCAACTCTGTTTACATGATGCTGGATTCCGGTGCCCGTGGTTCCAAGCAGCAGGTTAAGCAGCTGGCAGGTATCAGGGGTCTGATGGCCAAGCCGCGTAAGAGTGGATCTACCGGTTCCGAGATCATCGAAAACCCGATCCTCTCTAACTTTAAAGGTGGATTGAACGTATTGGATTACTTCATCTCTACCCACGGTGCGCGTAAAGGTCTGGCGGATACGGCTCTTAAAACAGCGGATGCGGGTTACCTGACCCGTCGTCTGGTGGATGTTGCCCAGGATGTGGTAATCACTGAAGAAGATTGTGGTACCCTGCGTGGTATTGCAACTACTGCATTGAAAGATAACGAAGACATTATCGAACCACTGAAAGACAGAATTGAAGGACGTTATAGTCTGCATGATATTTTCGATCCGATCTCCGAAGAACTGCTGGTATCAGCAGGGGAAGAGATCTCTGCCTTCACTGCCCAGCGCATTGATGATTCAGGAATCGAAACAGTTGAAATCCGCTCTGTACTTACCTGCGAAAGCAAGCGTGGTGTGTGTGTGAAGTGTTATGGTAAGAACCTGGCAACCGGTTACACGGCGCAGAAAGGTGATGCAGTAGGTATCATCGCTGCACAGTCTATCGGTGAACCTGGTACACAGCTTACTCTGCGTACCTTCCACGTGGGTGGTGTTGCAGGATCTGCTTCTGTAGAATCCAGCCTGGTTGCTAAATTCGATGGTACCATGCTATTTGATGGTTTACGTACTGTAACCACTGAGAACCAGGAAGGGGAGAAGGTAGAGATCGTAATTGGTCGTACCGGTGAAATCCGTAACATGGATGTGGAGAATGATCGCCTGCTGAATGTGGTGAACATTCCTTATGGTGCAACACTGATGGTGAAGAATGGTCAGAAAGTGAAGAAAGGAGATGTGATCTGTACCTGGGATCCTTACAACAACGTTGTGATTTCGGAAATTCCGGGTGTGGTGAAATTCGAGCACGTAATTGAAGGTATCACTTACCGCGAAGAGTCGGATGAACAAACCGGACACCGTGAGAAAGTGGTAATTGAAACCAAGGATAAAACCAAGATTCCATCCATCCTCCTGGAAGGCAAAGAAATCAAATCGTATAACCTCCCGGTTGGATCTCATATCATCATGGATGAAGGAGATGAGGTAAAAGCCGGACAGGTACTGGTGAAGATTCCGCGTGTGCTTGGAAAGCTGCGTGATATCACCGGTGGTCTGCCACGTGTAACGGAATTGTTTGAAGCACGTAACCCGGGTAACCCTGCGATCGTTTCTGAAATTGATGGTGTGGTAGCATTTGGAGCCATCAAACGTGGTAACCGCGAGATCATCGTGGAAGCCAGAGATGGTGTAACCAAGAAATACCTGGTACCGCTGACCCGTCAGATCCTGGCTCAGGATGGCGACTTTGTGAAAGCGGGTGTAGCCCTTTCTGATGGTCAGATCGCTCCAAGTGATATCCTCTCTATTAAAGGACCATTTGCAGTACAGGAATACGTGGTGAATGAGATTCAGGAAGTATACCGTTTACAGGGTGTGCGTATCAATGATAAACACATTGAGGTAATCGTACGCCAGATGATGAAGAAAGTATCCATTGTTGATCCGGGAGACACCAAGTTCCTGGAAGATGATACAGTTGATAAGTTCGACTTCATTGAGGAGAATGACTGGATCTTTGATAAAAAGGTAGTAACTGATCCGGGAGAAAGCACCAGAATGCGTGCCGGTCAGATTGTGAACCTGCGTGAGCTTCGGGAAGAGAATTCCATCCTGCGTCGTTCCGACAGAAAGCTGGTGGAATATCGTGATGCACAATCTGCAACCTCTCATCCGTTGTTACTGGGTATTACCAAAGCATCTCTGGGTGTACAAAGCTGGATTTCTGCAGCTTCCTTCCAGGAAACTACAAAAGTTCTCAGCACCGCAGCGATCAATGGTAAAACCGATGACATGATGGGATTGAAAGAGAATGTGATTACTGGTCACCAGATCCCCGCCGGTACCGGATTGCGTGATTTTGAAAACATGATCGTAGGAAGTAAGGAGGAATATGAATTGCTCCAGACAACCCGCGAAGCCATGAATTTCGACGAGGAAGAATAATCCTTATAATAACTTTAAGTGCCTGATACTGCCTTGTATCAGGCACTTTTTCTTTTACTGATAGAAGATTTTTTTTGCGATGTTTACACAAAGCGTTAAAATTAGGCTGAATTTAAAAGGTCAGTAAAAGGTTCTGCCAAATCCCTTAATTTGCCGTTATCAAATACTATTTCATGAAGTATCTTTCTCTGGTGTTAAGTGCTGTTGCTACCCTGATTAGTGGTTATTTGCTGATTCAGCATACAAGTAAAAATTCCGGTACTACTCATTCCGGTACAAAAACTGAAGCCGCGGCTGAAGCGGGTGCTGATTTTAAGATAGCTTATTTTGACATTGATTCTCTTCAAAACAAATACGAGTATTTCAAAGATGCCCTGGCACAATTAAAGTCCAAGGAAGAGAACATGAATAAAGAACTGTCGGGTCTTGAACGTTCTTATCAGAAAAAAATTAATGAATGGCAGCAGAAAGGAGCCAGCATGAGTCAGTCTGAAGCAGATGCCGTTCAACGTGAATATGGACAGATGCAGCAGAATTACCAGCAGCGTCGCCTGACCCTCGAGCAGCAACTGGAAAATCTGAAAATGGATTACAAAAAGAACATCAAGACAAAAATTGAAGATTACCTGCGTGATTTCAATAAGGACAGAGGTTATGCCTATATCATTTCGTATGAACCTGAACTGATGTTTTACCGGGATACTGCTTACAATATTACCGAGCAGATTATCCAGGGATTGAATGCGGAATATAAGAAGGCGGCGGAGAAGAAGTGAGAAGACGTGAAAGGTGAGAAGTGAAAAAGGTGAAAGGTGAAAGGTGAAAGGTGAAAAGTGAAAATACTTGACCCGCGGATTCGTCTGCGGGTTTTTTGTGCCCTGCCTCCCGCCTCCTTTGCCTCCTCCGTCTCCTTGTTTCCTCTTCCTTTCCTCCAATATTCCTATCTTCCATGCTTAACTAACTGTCTATGGCCCAGGAAGGCGCTTCGTTTAAACCCACACTCGGATTATTGGATGCCACTATGATTGTAGCAGGATCCATGATCGGCTCAGGCATCTTTATTGTTTCATCAGATATTGCCCGCAATGTTGGCAGTGCCGGCTGGTTGATATTTGTCTGGTTACTGACCGGATTTATGACATTAACGGCTGCCCTGAGTTATGGAGAGTTAAGTGCCATGTATCCCAAGGCTGGCGGACAATACGTGTACCTTAAAGAAGCATATAACCCACTCATCGGATTTCTCTATGGCTGGAGTTTTTTTGCGGTTATCCAAACCGGTACCATCGCTGCTGTAGGAGTAGCCTTTTCCAAATTTGCGGCCTATATCTTTCCCTCACTCAGCGAAAAAAACATACTGATTGATGCCGGATACATCCAGATTTCCTCCGCACAGCTGGTAGCCATATTAGTAGTTGTTATTCTTTCCTTTATTAATACAAGGGGCGTTAAGGAAGGCAAACTGATCCAGACCACATTTACGCTGGCCAAGCTGCTGGCATTATTCGGACTAATCGTATTTGGTTTTTTAATCGGTGCAAAAGCCGGTATATGGGATGCTAACTGGGCAGATGCCTGGAGCTTCGGTAAACTGGCCAAAACAGAAGCAGGTGATGAAATTGTGTATGTTGGCGAAACCGTTAAGAAAACCTTTTATGAAAACTGGCCTGCAATTATTGGGGCCTTATCTGCTGCCATGGTAGGATCTGTATTCAGCAGTGACGCCTGGAACAACGTGACCTTTATTGCAGGGGAAATTAAACGACCGGAAAAAAATATCGGTCTTAGTTTGTTTTTGGGAACCCTGATTGTTACCATCATTTATGTTTCTGCCAACCTGATGTACACTGCTGTGCTTCCCATCAATGAAATCGCATTTGCACAGGATGATCGCGTGGCAGTTGCCGCCTCTCAGAATATTTTCGGAAGTGTTGGTACAATTGTGATTGCTCTTATGATCATGGTTTCCACTTTTGGATGTAATAACGGCCTCATTTTATCCGGTGCAAGGGTATATTATACCATGGCTAAAGACGGCTTGTTCTTTTCTTCGGTAGGCCGCCTGAATAAAAACGGAGTTCCGGCAAAAGCTTTATGGATACAATGCGCCTGGGCCAGCCTGCTTTGCCTGAGTGGAAAATATGGAGACCTCCTGGATTATGTGGTATTTGTGGTGCTGATCTTTTATGTACTCACTATTATCGGCATATTCAAATTGCGTCGTAGTAATCCGGATGCACCAAGACCGTATAAAGCGTTTGGTTACCCCATCCTGCCAGCCTTGTATATCCTGCTGGCAACTGCCATGTGTTTTGCCCTCTTGTACACAAAACCTAAATTTGCATCCTTCGGATTACTGATAGTACTGGTTGGTATTCCGATTTATTATATGGCGGTGGCGAGGAAGAGTGAGACGTGAGACAAAAAAACAAATCCATGAATTTTGATCAGCTGTTTGATGCCTTTGGCAAAGTGAAAGTTGCGGTGGTTGGTGATGTTATGCTGGATACTTATTGGTGGGGACATGTCGATCGCATTTCTCCTGAAGCACCAGTGCCTGTTGTTGCATTGGATCGAAGTGAATTAAGAATCGGGGGAGCCGGAAATGTGGCGCTGAACCTGGTGGCCCTGGGTGCACAGGTTCATATTTTTTCCGTAATGGGGGAGGACCAGGATGGAAAACAACTGGATCAATTACTCACTGACAGCAATATTGATACTTCTTATATTATTTTCAGTCACGAAAGAAAAACCACCAACAAAATCCGCGTCATCAGCAGAAATCAGCAAATGATGCGCTTGGATGCTGAAACTGTAAAGGACCTTAGTGCTACAGAAGAGGAAGCAATTTTCGACCGGATCTCGGAATATGTGCAGAAAGAAAAACCACAGGTATTAATTTTCGAAGACTACAATAAAGGGGTACTCACGGAATCCCTGATCGGGAAAATTATTTCACTCTGTAAACAGGAAGGGGTAGTAACAACGGTAGATCCCAAGAAGAAAAACTTCTTCACTTATAAGGGAGTGGATATTTTCAAACCTAATCTCAAAGAAGTCAAAGAAGGATTGAATTTGTCCCTGGAAAAAGTGGATCAATCATCCCTTGCTGAAGTACATAAAAGATTGTCGCAGGAACTTGGTCATGCTATTTCATTTATTACTTTATCAGAGAAAGGTGTATTTGTTCAGCAGAAGGAAACTGCTTTTCAGATACCATCGCATATTCGCAACATCGCAGATGTATCCGGGGCCGGCGACACCGTAATTGCTGTAGCCTCCCTGGTATATGCTGTAACAAAAGATATTCGCTTGTTTGCAGCCATGGCCAATATTGCAGGCGGATTGGTATGCGAGGAAGTGGGCACGGCTGCCATTGATAAAAAGCGTTTCCTGCAGGAATGCAAACAATTACTTAGTTAGTAGCCACTCTTATTTTTTGAAATCCCTGCAAGGCCAGGAAATTCCGCAGCACTTTCAACGCCTGCTCATCCGCTTTTACAAGGATCCCTTTTTCGGTTGCCCGTTGCCGTAATTTTTCGCTGGCCTGAGACACCAGGCGATTGGTTTCAGCCTGTGACCAGTTACCTTCTTCAATGAAAACATCCGTACCGGATGGATTAACAATAATATCCTGTATGGTTGCTGACGGAATGGTAACCGATACAGAATCTTCCCTGATAAAAACAGCATTAGCTTCCATCCGGTTTAAATCCGTTCCGGCGATCACTTTACCTTTCACTACCAATACCAGTCGCTCTGCCTGTGCCAATGGTAGTGGACTTATCCAGTCCAGTATTTTTTTTGGAGAGCCTGGTGGAACCGGGCGTACCTGGCTAACTACCACTTCATCAGAAGATTCAATGGTCATCAAAGTTGCGATCTGTTTTATTTCAGTTATCAGCAGGGGTGTTTCTTCAATCAATACCGGGCCTGGCTTAAACCAGCTACTAACAGATGGCAGCCCGTTCAATTTTACGAGCAGGCTGTATAGGAGTACAATTATCAATAAAGCTGCCACTATTTTCAAAACAGATCTCATCGTAGTATACTGGCTGGTTGGTCAGTGAATTCAATTTTTATATCCTCATAACCCAATTGCTGACAAAAGCGGGTGATCCATTCACGGGTATGCGTACGCGAAGTTTCAAGAATGCCGGTTTCGGGTATGGCGGCTTCGATCTGTTTCTCTGCCTGTGCCAGTAAGTCCATTCGTTCCTGCTGACTGAATTCAGAACGAAGCAATCCAACTTCTTCATATTCCATTCGTATCTTTTCGGGAGGCAATTGAAGAGACAGAATTTTCGGTGGCGGTAATTTGATCTGAATGGAATTTCCGGAGGTGGTGATATCATCTTCACTTAACTGGGTCAGATCAATTCCTGCTTTGAGATTGGCTTCCACACTTAGCAGAATTTTTCGATCCCCCACTTTATACCAGGTCTGGTTATCACTTGCCTTTACAATTTTGGTAATGGTGTATTCGGTAGTGGCCAATGCACCCATTTCTTTTATCGCCAGTACCTTCTCCTCCCGAGGTAGGGATGAGCTGCAGCCTGCGAGCAGGAGAAGTAAAAGTCCGGTCAGATACTGCCCAAATTTGCTCATATTTGCAAATTACGTCTTTCGTAATTTGATCATATGGAAAAATATGCAGTGATTGTAGCGGGTGGGTCCGGACTTCGGATGGGAACAGCTGTTCCCAAACAATTTTTGATGCTGCGGGATAAACCGGTACTCTGGTATACACTGACGGCTTTTCTGGATGCCTTCCCCGATTTACAAATTATTCTCGTTCTGCCGGAGCATCATATCGAGACCGGTAAAAGCATATTAAGGTCGACTCATGATCCGGACAGAATCTGGATGACAACCGGCGGAGAAACCAGGTTTCATTCTGTAAGAAACGGATTGCAGCATATTCAACGGCATTCCATTGTATTTGTGCATGATGGGGTACGTTGCCTGCTAACACCAGATTTGATTAGACGTTGTTACAATGGTGCAGTGGATAAAGGAAACGCCATTCCCGCCACCACAGCAGTGGATTCCATTCGAATGGAAACTGTAAATGGGGCAGTATCGATTGACAGGGATCGGATTCGATTAATTCAAACTCCGCAAACCTTTTATTCAGATATCATCAAGTCTGCTTTCGAACAGGATTTTCATGAATCCTTTACAGATGAAGCCAGCGTGGTAGAAAAACTAGGCGTTAAAATTAACCTGATTGAAGGGGAGATAACCAATATTAAAATTACCCGGCCACTGGATCTGCTGATAGCTGAAAAAGTATTGGAAGAAAGGGAGATGGGACTTTAATAACGCGGTTTCATCCATTGGACCGGCAACGGAAGGTCATTCCAGGCAACAAAAAAATAAGGCTCATTAACAGCACCAAAATTCTGGTAAAAATGAGCAATACCCGGGCGATCTGACCCTTCCATATCCAGCCAGTTCAACTGACCTGCAAATTCCCGGATCAATTGATCCAGTAAAAAATGATTAGCCGCTTTTTTTCGGGCAGTCGCTACCGTTATATTGGCCAGTAAATACAAACGCTGGCGGTCTTTTAAACAAAGACAGGCAGCCTGAATTTCACCTGCTAAAAGTACTTCCCGTATTACCAGTTGTTCTTGTCCTTTTTCTGTGAGGCAGTATTGCTGGAGTCGCCAGTAATCCTGGCTGGAATAGTTCAACGATTTGCCATAGGTCTGTTGATACAGTGCAATAACATGCTGCGGATTTTCAGCTTTGCGGTATTCAAAAGTATATTGTGCCGCAATTTTCCTGTTTTTCAGGAGATCGGTTTTGTAGGCTTTTTCTATATCCGAATAGTCAGGCTGCAGGTTTACCAGGTAATTATTTCTTGTTCGGATATAACAATCGCTACCCGATGGATCTTTCGCCAGATAAAATTCAGCAAACCGGAAACGCTTCCTGCAGGCAGCAAGGAAAAGACCGACCAGGTAACCGTCTACAGGAACCAGTGAAGCGATCGTTGTTTGTTGAATGAAAGCAGGCTGATGCAGGTACGCTATCCCCCATTTTTTACGTGGGAAAACGGGTAAAACGGCTTCGTAATCTTTATAAACAAAAGCAGCCCAGTTACCCGCCATCGCGGTAAGAAATGAAGGGTCTGCATATAAGCCCACCTTATCCGTTATTCGCCTCCATTTCTCGTAAGAAATAGCTGTCGACTCAATGAATTTTATAGTGTTTGGGTCATCAACCATTTTTTTGCCGACAGGTTTTGAATGTCTATACTGAAGGAAATTGTTTTCAGGAATCTTTTTTCTCCTAATGTGGATTGATGGTAGTTCCGGAATACTTTCGAATTCACAACGGGAATATAAAGATTTACGAGGTTTCGGAAGAGGGAGAGTTGCAGACCTGCGTCCATCAGAAACCTGCCATCTTCCTGATCTTCTTCCCAGGCGCCGGCATAAGTACCTATGTCCATGAATAGTTTGAGTGGAATTTTCACGGGTAGTTTACTCAATGGATTCAGATTGGAAGGGATATCGGCTGTGAGGTTAAGCGCTGTTAGCCAGTTATCGGATCTGCCAATTTTATTGCTTAGTAAATCGGTTCGAACTTTGAACCCGCCGTCCCGCATCATGAGCTGCTGGCTTTTCCATCCGGTGAATTCATTTCTGCCAGCAAAATAATTACTGTAGGTATAATCTTCAAAACCGTTGGCACCGGTCATGTTCAGGTAGTATCTGCTGTTGGTTAATTGTTTTTCCACTGTATTTGAACCATGTGGAATAAACTTTCCGGCAAAGAACCTGACTTGAAGGCCACCACCTTCCGGTTTAGAATAATTCAGAAAATAGTGGGCAGTGAATGCCAGACGGGAAAAAGTGTTACCCAGTTCAATATTTCCCTCCAGGCTATAAGGATAAAGCCTGCGATGATTGGCATGAAAAAATCGAAGCTGTTGCAGATTCCTGTTAACAGGATTGATTTGATCTATGAAGAAAGTATCTGAACCATTGATAACCTGGTTGGTTTTCATAAACTCTTCCCTGAAAAAGTAGGAGGTAAATTGAAGGAAGCTTTCTTTTTTCGAAACAGGAGAGGGATTCGCAAAATTGATGCGTAGATAAGGAGCCAGTTTCATCACACTGAATTGGAGGTCAGTAGTACCTGTCTTAAAAGCATCCATGGTAACTTTCATCAGGGAAGCACCCAATATCCACTCCTTAACATCTATGGTGTTTCTCTTGTAACGGGGGGAGCTGAACCAATGCTGGCTAATATGTCCGATTCCACCCAATTCCTTGCTACCCGTTCCATAGGTTGGTGCAAGGAAGAACCGAAACCGGCTGAGCGGCAATTGATAGTTATGAAAAAAAGCACCCAGCTGTAATCCATCATAATGATTATAACCGATAGCCGGACCAATACCCAGGTACTGAAACTTTTCCGGTTGCCGGCTGCTGAATAAAAAAACTGGTTTAAGTTTTCTGCCGGAAACATTCAATAGCGGTGCATCGGATGGAAAAGTTGTTGGCAATGCGAAACTGGAAGCCCAGTCACTGCTGTCTGCATGCCGGTAGAGATGTTTATTTACATATGCATGCATGAGCTCATCAAAGCGCTGGCTGCCCAGCCTTTCCTCCAGTTGCTCCAGTTGAAGTGCTGTTTTTTCATACACCATCAGTCCATAATTCGTGGAAGTTAATTCTTCCGATGGCAAGGCGGGTGATTGGTCTTCACGAATACTTTCTAATCCGTGGATCAATGCCAGCGATAAATTATCCGGGAATCTGTTGGCTGGAAAGCCATTCTTATTTTTTGTTTCAGGATAATGCTTGTTTTTATAACGGTTATCATAAAAAGTATTTAATCCCTCATCCAGCCAGGGATTCTGCCGTTCGTTATTGGCAATGGCTAAGGCGAACCAGTTATGGCCGGTTTCATGTGCAATAATAAGATCCAGTTCCTGCTGATCGCGGATCTGATTCAATACAGTAATGGTCGGGTATTCCATGCCTCCAGATCCTGGCCCCTGGTAGCCGTCAACAATGGTCATACTGGAAAAGGGATAATCTCCCAGCCATTCTGATCGGGTAGTTATGGCCCGTTTCAAAAAAGCCAGGCTATTATCCCAATACGTTTCATTTTGTTTTAAAACCGCGGATGCGAGTTGAATAATTTTTCCGGATGCAAGTTGAATCGTATCCGTTTTAATTAAAAAATCCTTCGATGTAAACCAGGCAAAATCAGTACAGTTTTCCTGGCTGAACTGAACTACCTCTTTTCCCGAAACGGATCCGGACTCACGGTGACCTGTAGCTGCAATTTGATAACCTTCCGGTACGGTTAGGCGAACCTGGTAGTTTCCAAATTCATTGTAAAATTCACCCTGATCCAGATATGGCATAGGGTGCCATCCGCTTGCATCATATACGGCAGGTTTGGGATACCACTGGGTAATGGCATAAAAGCCCTTATTATAACCTGATCGCGAGAACAGAAAAGGAAGTTTAACCTGGAAGCTGTTAATAATTTTCACCGATTCACCGGGAGCAAGCGGATGCTGGAGTATCAGTTTGCCAAAATCCTGGTGCAGGGAATCTTCCTGCCATTCCAGCAGTTCGTTATTGGCAGAAAACTGCAGCCGGTTGATATAACCGCGGTTTTCTTCCTTACTGAAATAGAAATCAAGCCGGTTATTTCGCAGGAGTTGTTCACTGAAAGCGGTATGATCGTTTTTGTAGGCATTGGGCCAGATATGCAGATAGATATATGGTAGTGTATCCGGACTATTATTGAAATAATGAATCACCTGCTGGGCGGATATGGTATGAGTGGTTGGATTCAACTCCGCTTCAATCGTATGATCCACCCGTTGTTGCCAGTAATCCTGTGAAAAGCAGAACAACCGGCAAGCCAGCAAAACAGGTACAAGAACAATTTTTTTCAACTGGTACATGGGTTGTTATTTTCCTTTACCTGCAAAGATGATCCGAATGGTGTACAACATGATTTTGAGATCCAGTGCCAGGGAAATATTTTCAATATAAAGCAGATCATATTTCATTCGTTCCAGCATCTCATCCACATTTTCTGCATAACCAAATTGCACCATGCCCCAGGAGGTGAGTCCGGGTTTTACATGCAACAAATATTTAAAATAAGGATTGCGCTGCATGATCTGATCAATGTAGAACTGTCTTTCGGCTCTTGGTCCAACCAGGCTCATATCTCCCCTCAGGATATTCCAGAGTTGTGGAAACTCATCGAGCCTCCATTTGCGCATATGACGCCCCCAGGGGGTAATGCGCGGATCGGTGGAAGAAGAAAGCGCGGGACCATGCTGCTCAGCATCTTCAAACATTGATCTGAACTTGAGCATGGTGAAAGGTTTGCCCTTGTATCCGATACGTTCCTGGCGGTAAAGAATGGGGCCGGGAGAAGATAATTTAACCCGGATAGCGACGTATAAAAAAATCGGCAATAGCAGGATCATGCCTGTCAACGAAACAAATATGTCAGTGATTCGCTTTATATTCTGTTGCCAGGCAGGAATCAAACCGGTGTGAATGTCATTCAGAAAGGGACTGAATACATTTTCTGTCCGGATGGCTCCCGACAAGATGGAAATCGCGGAAGGAACCATTTTAATTTCTACGTCCTTATCGCTTAACCGTTTCAGATAGTCTTCCGTTTCAGTCTCTTTATTGGATTCGAGCGCCAGTACAACAAGTTGTATTTGTAAGCTGTCTATAATGTTTTCAAGTTGATCGCCTGTGCCCAGGTAAGTAAGCGATTTACTCAGGCTGTTTGGCGCGGGAGCGATATAACCCTGGAAATGGTATCCGTCTTTTTTGAGTTGACCAGCATTAGCTTTATAAATCGTAGCAGCTAAACCCGCATCCCCAACAAGAATTGAAGGGAATTTGATGGAGCCATTTCCCAATTGTTTCTTAACCCTTTCTAAAATCATCCATCTTCCAAGGAAACTGATACCAATCTGGCTGAGTACGAAAAAAGCAAAAGTTTTATAGTAGTAAGCAAGACTTTTATCCTCATCGTTAAGCAGGATCACAAAAAAGATAGCGATGCATCCAATCAGGCTGGCCACTACAGTTGTAGTGAATTCACCAAGCCTGGATTTCTTATACAACGATTGATAAGATCCAATAACGGCATAAAAGAGCACCCAGCAAATGGGGAGCATCAGCCAGCCCTGCAGGAAGCCGGAATTTAAAAACAGTTGCCCTTCCTGTACAGATGGTATTCCCAGCAGGCGGTTACGATAGAGATAAAAAATAAACCAGACAAGCCCGGCAGCCAGGTAATCGCTCAGTGCATACCAGGCAGGTGAAATAACAGGTTGGGAAGATTTTCGATTCAACTATTTATTGTGTTATGACGGATCTTGGTTAAAATCTGGTGAGCAACTTCCATGGCTCTGAATCCATCCACTTCTGAAACCACGGTTGGGGTATTCAGCAGGATGGCATCCCGGAATTCTTCCAGTTCCTTTTTGATGGCGTTTACTTCAGGTACAGCCGGATTGGCTACCGCGATGGTTTTTTTCCCTTTGGGGGTATCAATATCAAATTCAAATACATTTTCATCTGCGTCAGCTTTCAGACGGATTACTTCTGTTTTCTTGTTCAGGAAGTCGATGCCAACATAGGCATCTTTCTGGAACAGCCTCATTTTGCGCATTTTTTTCATGGAAATGCGACTGGAAGTGAGGTTGGCAACACATCCATTGTTAAACTCAATGCGAACGTTGGCGATATCCGGGGTATCGGTCATAACAGCAACCCCGCTGGAGGAAATATTTTTCACCTCACTTTTAACCATGTGCAGAATGATATCGATATCATGGATCATGAGATCCAGGATTACACTCACTTCTGTGCCTCTGGGATTAAATTGAGCCAGGCGATGCACTTCAATGAACATGGGATTCAGCTTCAGGTTTTTGGTTGCCAGGTATGCGGGGTTGAATCGCTCCACGTGTCCGACCTGCATTTTAATATTCGACTCCTTCACCAGTTTAACGAGTTCCCGGGCTTCGTCCATGGTATTGGCCAGGGGTTTTTCCACGAAAACATGTTTTCCGTTCCGGATTGCCAGCTGGCAGAGTTCGAAGTGAAAATTGGTGGGCGCTACGATATCAGCGGCATCAATGGCCTGCAGCAGTGCAACAGGATCCTCAAAGCGCGGTATTCCATATTGTTTACTGACTTCTTCTGCAGTCTGGTCATTTGGGTCATAAAAACCGACCAGGTCGATGCCTGCTATTTCTTTCCAGTTATTGAGGTGAAATTTTCCAAGATGCCCGGTACCAAAAACGCCAATCTTCAACATAAGCTATTATTAAGGAGCAAATATAATCAAGCCGGTTAACCTATTCTAAGTGTTTATTATATAGCGAATTCGGCCTTGGTATTTGCTCTATTTATACAAATTATCCAAAACTGATACTTTTTTAACATTTTTTTTGGCAATTCTTATCAAAATGTTAAATTCATGGTGTCTTTTTCTAAGACATATTAGTAAAACCAAATAACTGATTGCTCATGCCAAAAAAAATCACCCTGCCCTTATTGGGCAAATTCCTCACTTTTTTATTAATCATGGCTTCTTTCAGTGCACAGGCACAGAAGTCTATTACGGGTAAACTGGTATCAAAAACCAACCAGCCTTTACCAGGTGCCACCATTACGGTGAAAGGCACTACTGTAGGAACAGCAACGGATGAACAGGGAAACTTCAGTATCACCCTGCCTGCCGGAAAGAATACGCTGTTAATTTCCAACGTGGGGTTTACAACCAAAGAAGTGGTTGTTGGAACCGAATCTACCCTGAACATTACCCTGGATGAAGATGTATCAGGCCTGAGTGAAGTGGTCGTTACGGGTTATAGCAGCCAGCAGCGGAAGAACATTGTGGGTTCAGTTACAACCGTAAAAGGGGAGCAGCTGGCAGCAGTTCAGACAGGTAACATAGAGCAGCAATTCCAGGGTCGCGTACCTGGTTTGACTGTAATTACATCCGGACAGCCGGGTACTGTAAGCCAGGTAAGGATCCGTGGTTTCGGCTCCTTTTCTCCAGGAGGAAATGATCCATTATATGTAGTAGATGGTGTGCAAACCTATAGCATAGACTTTCTCAATGGTAATGATATAGAATCTACCACTGTGTTAAAAGATGCTGCTGCCGCATCCGTGTATGGTGCGCGGGCATCCGCCGGAGTTATTCTGGTAACCACAAAAAAGGGAAAAGCGAATCAGGGTATTCGGCTAACTTATGACATGTCATTAGGTGCCACGGTTCCTGGGAAAGGGTTGAACTTACTCACACCACAGCAACAAGCCGATTTAACCTGGGTGGCATTACGTAATGCAGGTCAGACATTGACGCATCCGCAATATGGAAGTGGAGCAAACCCGGTATTACCGGATTATCTGAAAGTTGGGGATGAATTTGGGCTTAGTAATTTGTCACCGAATGATCCCAGACTGGATCCTGCGAGATTCAATACCAATTTTGATGCAGGTCCGATCTACCAGGTTATTCGTGCTAATAAAGCGGGTACAGACTGGTATGGTGCCTTAACCGAAACGGGCCGCATCCAAAACCACACATTAGGAATGAGTGGTGGCGGTGAAAATGCACGTTACTATGCAGGATTAAGTATATATGATGAAAAAGGAACTGTAATTAATACATATCTGAAAAGGTATTCACTTCGTCTTAATTCAGAATATAAGATTGGCTCTCATATTCGCCTGGGTCAGAATTTCCAATTTACTTACAGGGAAAACCCAAATATCGGTGGTCCGCAGGGAGAGAATGATATAATGTTCGCCCTGACAATTAATCCACTTATTCCACTTTATGATGAAGGTGGTGGATTTGCCGGTACCACTGCACGAGGTTTTAACAACTCAACCAACCCACTTGCCCGTCGTATTCGGGCAAAGGATAACAAAGGTTTTAGTTCTTCTGCCTTTGGTAACATTTACGGAGAGGTGGATTTCCTGAAAAATTTCACTTTCCGGACCAGTTTCGGTGGTAACTTTTTCTTCTTTCAAAACCGGTTCCTGAATTACAGGACATATGAGAATTCCGAAAATGTTGGAAACTACACATTTGGAGAAGGTGCTGGAAATGGAGGGGAGTGGACCTTTACCAATACCGTGCGTTATAGCCAGGAAATAGGAAACCATAACATCAATTTTGTGGGAGGCATTGAAGCGGTTAAATACGATTATATTAGATTGATGAGTGGCTCGGGATTGAATCCATTCTCCATCAATTCAACCTTCCTGACGCTTTCCAATACAGATCCGACGGGAAGAGCATTGTCAAGCGGTGGCAACCCTTTCCGGAGTTTATACTCTCAGTTTGGAAAAGTGGACTATTCATATAATGACCGTTACCTGTTTTCCGGAACAATCAGAAGAGATGGTGCCTCTGTTTTTGGTCCTGACAACAAATACGGAATTTTTCCTGCGTTCTCAGCCGGCTGGAGGATTACGCAAGAAAATTTCATGAGGAATAATAAATGGATAAATGAACTGAAGATCCGTGGTGGTTGGGGTAAAATGGGTAATGCCAGAATTCCTGCTGCCAATTTGTTTAATACTGCCGGTTCAGCTCCAATATTTGGCTATGACTTAGGTGGTGCAAATACGAGTACCAATCCTGGTCTGGCATTAACCGGTATAGGAAATCCTGCAGCGAAATGGGAAGAAAATACTACCATCAACGTAGGTTTTGACGGAACCCTCTTCAACAATAAAATTGACGTAATATTTGACTGGTATACCCGCAAAACCAAGGACCTCCTGTATCGTGACCGCCTGCCTGCAACAATAGGTAATGCTACACCTCCTTTCATCAATATCGGTTCTATGAAGAACAGTGGTATTGACCTGATGGTTACCTACAAAGACAGGGTAAGCAGCAAATTCCGTTATGAAATGGACTTCATCTTTACCAAGTACACCAATGAGATCACTAAAGTTTCTGATACCCGTACTTTCTTTGATGAATCTTTCAGCGGTCGTATTGGTGGTGGTATCGTTCGTAACCAACTTGGCCAACCTGTTTCAGCTTTCTTTGGATACAATGTAATAGGCCTTTTCTCTGATCAGGCAGATGTGGATAAGTCACCTGATCAGGATGGTGCTGGTCCTGGCCGTTTTAAATATGAAGATGTAAATGGTGATGGACGTATTAATGACCTGGATCGTACTTTCCTTGGTAATCCCAACCCTGATTTTACCTATGGATTTAATGCCCGACTGATTTATGGTGATTTTGATATAGAAGCTCTTTTCTATGGAGTGTATGGTGGTGAGGTATTAAACTTTACCCGCTGGTTTACTGATTTTTATCCGTCATTTGCAGGAATAGGAAAATCTGACCGCGCGCTGGATGCCTGGACTCCAAATAATAAAGACACCAAAGTTCCCATTTTTGAAAACGTTTCCAACTTCTCAACCAACGGTGTGTTGAACTCTTACTATGTAGAAAAGGGTAGTTACTTCCGCTTAAGAAGTTTGAAACTGGGATATGTTGTACCTTCTGCATCATTGAAGAAATTCGGAATTGATAAGCTGCGGTTCTTCCTGCAGGGAACCAATTTGTTTACCATTACCAAGTACACCGGAAATGACCCGGCGGTAAGTGGTGTGGATACCAACTTTGGTGTGGATGTAGGGAACTATCCTACCAACCGCCAGTTCCTGTTTGGATTAAGTCTTGGCTTTTAATTCTTGAATTCGTGAATGCTTAAATTGATTTAACATGTTAAAGAAGAGAATCGTATACATTTCAGGTTTTCTGTTCAGTGCTGCGGTGCTGTTGGTTGCCTGTGATAAAAAATTCCTGGAACAGGAAACAACGGGACTGTTGACAGAACAGCAGGCCCAGAGCCTCAAAGGAGCTCAGCAATTTTTGGTTGGATCCTATGCTGCCCTTAAGGGAACTGGCTGGGAAGGTGGCGGATCCAACTGGGTATATGGAAGTATTGTAGGTGGTGAAGCAAACAAAGGTTCTGATGCTGGTGATCAGGCGAATATTGTACCAATCCAGCAATATGTACCATTGCCTACCAACAGTTATTTTAATATCAAATGGCAGTCTTTGTATGAAGGCATCGCCAGAACCAATGCAACCATTCGTATTTTGAATAATCTGGCAGAATCGGATATTTCTCCTGCTGCAAAACAACAGATGCTTGCGGAAGCAAGGTTCCTCAGAGGATACTACCATTTTGAGGCAAAAAAGATGTGGAATAATATTCCTTACATCGATGAAACAATAAATGTATCCTCTGCTAAAGTTGGAAATACAGAAGATACCTGGCCAAAAATTATGGAAGATCTGAGTTTTGCAAGAACCAACCTGGCAGCAGTTCCGAACGCTGTAGGCCGGATCAATAAGTGGGGAGCTGATGCGATGTATGCCAAAGCTTTATTGTTCCAGGGTAAATATGCAGAAGCCCGTCCGATTTTTACTGATATCATAACTAATGGTAGAACTTCCAATGATATCCCCTATGACCTGGCCCCGTCTTTCCATGATAACTTCAATCCGGAGCGCGAAAATGATGCGGCCGTTCGTGCAGAATCAGTGTTCGCGTATGAAGCTTCCATCAATGATGGTTCAGGCGGATTTAATGCCAACTATGATCATATCCTGAACTTCCCTTATAATGGTGGTCCCGGTGGTTGTTGCGGATTCTTCCAGCCTTCTTTTGAGTTTGTGAATTCCTTCCGAACTAATACCAATGGGCTTCCTTTACTGGATGGTTCATATAACGTTGGTGCCAACCAGGTAAAAAGTGATATGGGGCTGGAATCAACAGCTCCCTTTACACCAGATGCAGGAAACCTGGATCCCCGGCTTGACTGGACCGTTGGACGAAGAGGCCTGCCTTTCCTCGATTGGGGCCCGCACCCGGGTAAAGCATGGATCCGCGACCAGGGTAATGGTGGACCATATGCACCAAAGAAAATGTCATATTATCGCAGTCAGCAGGGTAAACTTACCGATGGTACCAACTGGACCAGCGGTCTTACTTCTACTAATTACAAGATTATCCGTTTCGCAGATGTACTCTTAATGGCTGCTGAGGCTGAAATTGATGGCGGCGGATCTTTGGAAACAGCAAGAGGGTATGTTAACCAGGTGCGTGCAAGAGCTGCTCGTCCTGAAACTTTTGTTCAGGATGAAGATGGCAACGATGCAGCTAATTATGTAATCGGACTGTATAATTCTCCCTGGACCGACGCCAATGTTGCCAGACAAGCAGTTCGCTTCGAAAGAAAGCTGGAACTCGGTATGGAAGGCCATCGTTTCTTTGACCTTGTACGCTGGGGTGTTGCAGATGTGGAATTAAATGCTTTCCTGAATTATGAAAAACCCAAACTGAGTGCAGGATATGGTTCAGCTACCTTCACAAAAGGAAAAAATGAATACTTCCCGATTCCTCAGGATCAGATCGATCTCCATACAACCGGAGGTTCATCCACCCTTCAACAAAATCCGGGTTATAATTAATAGTACCGGCAACAATTTGTAGATTTAATATGAAAAGGGTAGAGTTTCTCTACCCTTTTCAATATCGCTCAGAAATGAACTGCTCATGTTTCGCTACTGTATCTGCTTTTTTAGTTTATTAGCCCTGTTTAGTTCCTGTAAAGATTCCTCCAAAATGGGGTTTGAACTGGTACCTGCTGAAAAATCCGGTATCCGTTTTGCCAATACCATAAACGAAAATGATTCCATCAATATTCTTGACCTTGAATATACCTACAATGGAGGCGGTGTAGCAATTGAAGACTTTAATCAGGATGGATTACCTGATGTTTTTTTCACCGGTAACAGGGTCGGCAATCACCTCTATCTCAACAAGGGTGAACTCCGCTTTGAAGACATCAGTGCAACTGCCGGAATCAGTGGCAATGACAAATGGTCAACCGGTGTGGCAGTGGTGGATATCAACAACGACGGACTGAAAGATATTTATGTAGGTGCATCCATCTCAAACGATCCGTTGAAAAGAGCCAACATGCTCTTTATTAATAAAGGTGCTGGTAAAGATGGAAAGCCTGTATTCGAAGACCAGGCAATCGCATATAACCTGGCAGATACCGGACATACCACCCATTCAGTATTCTTTGATTATGATAATGACGGCGACCTGGATTGTTATGTACTCACCAACAAAGTAGGCGCTGATCGATACCCCAATCAATACAAACAAAAACAACTGGATGGCACAGCCGAAAATACAGATCGGCTGTACCGAAATGATTTTGATAGCAGCAAAGGGCATCCTGTTTTTACCAATGTATCTAAAGAAGCCGGCATTTTACAGGAGGGGTACGGACTTGGTGTAGCCATCGCCGATATAAATGGAGATGGCTGGAAAGATATTTATGTGACCAATGATTTTCTTACCAATGATATTCTGTGGATTAATAATAAGGATGGCAGTTTTACAAATCGGGTAGAACAATATTTCAAACATACATCCTACTCAGCTATGGGTAATGATGTGGCCGATATCAATAATGATGGCCTGCCAGATCTGATTGCAGTGGATATGTTGCCTGCATCCAATGATCGTAAAAAAATGATGATGGCAGCCAACAGTTACCAGAACTATCTGAATAATGAAGAGTTCGGATACCAGTACCAATATGTGCGCAATACATTACAATTAAACCTGGGGCCGGCCTGGAAAGATGCTGCCGGAACCTCACACCCTGTATTTGGAGATATTGCTTTCTATGCGGGGGTGGCTGAAACAGACTGGAGCTGGGCTCCGCTGTTCGTTGATTTTGATAATGATGGGTGGCGCGACCTGATGATCACGAATGGTTATCCGAAGGATATTACAGATCGGGATTTTATGACCTATCGCGCATCCGCAAACAAAATTGCCCCCAAGGAACTGATCCTGGATCAGATTCCGGAAGTGAAACTCTCCAATTTTGTTTTCAAAAATTCGGATGGTACCAGGTTCACTGATAAAACTGCCGACTGGAATTTTGATAGTCCCGGTTTTTCCAGTGGTGCCGCCTATGGCGACCTGGATAACGATGGAGATATGGACCTGGTGATCAATAATACCAACCAGGTGGCGATGGTGTATAAAAACAAGGCAATTGAAAAATTATCCGATAACCACTACCTCCAGGTGCAGTTGGAAGGGCCTCCAACCAATCGTGACGGTTTCGGTGCAAGAATAGAAATCCGCCAGGGAGACAGTATTCAGGTAACAGAGTTCAGTCCATACCGGGGTTATCTATCCACCATGCAGGAGCTCATCCATTTTGGACTGGGTAAACAAAAGAAGGTTGACAAATTGCTGGTTACCTGGCCGGATGGGAAAGTTCAGCAATTGGAAAATCTTCCCGCCAACCAGCGCCTCGTGTTAAATTACAAAGATGCGGTTACTACTGTGTTGGAAAAGCAGGAACCAATAACTCCGTTATTCACGAATATTACAGCATCTATACAACCCTACTTCCTCCACCAGGAATACGATTACAGTGATTTTAATGTGCAGAAATTGCTGCCGCATAAGTTATCTGAATACGGTCCGGCAATGGCAGCAGGAGATCTCGATGGAAATGGACTTGCAGATCTTATTATCGGTGGCTCCTTTGGGTACAGTGCTTCCATTTTAATGCAACAAAAAAATGGTTCTTTCCAGAGAAAAGAACTGATTCCGGCTGCAGATGCGCAGACCAAGCCCTGGGAAGATATGGGGATCCTGCTGTTTGATGCAGAAAAAGATGGAGACCTTGATTTGTATATTACCAGCGGTGGTTATGAATTGGAGGCAGGATCAATCAATTACCGCGATCATTTCTACCTGAATGATGGGATTGGCAATTTTAGTGAAGACAGTATGGCTATCCCTGTTAATACCACCAGTAAATCCTGTGTACGTGCAGCTGATCTGGATGGAGACGGTGATCTGGATCTGCTACTGGCAGGTAGAGTAAAACCCTGGAATTATCCCTTACCGGTTTCCAGTATGCTTCTGTTGAATGAATCCGGAAATGGAAAGGTTCAGTTCAGGGACGCAACAAAAGAACTGGCACCTGAACTGATAGACCTGGGACTGGTTTGTGATGCCATCTGGACAGATATTGACAATGATAACTGGCCAGATCTGCTGGTAGCAGGAGAGTGGATGCCCATTACTCTTTTCAAAAATGTGAAAGGCAAACTGCAACGTATAACCGAAACCGAATTGGAGCATAAAACCGGTTGGTGGAATAGCATTGCACCCGGAGATTTTGATAATGATGGCGATATTGATTACGTGGTTTCCAACCTGGGGTTAAATTCATTTTATCGTGCAACGGAAAAAGAACCGGTGCGTATCTATGCAGGTGATTTTGACAATAACAAATCACTGGATGCGATTCCAACCCTTTACCTTCCGAATGCAGAAGGACAGCGGAAAGAGTTTCCTGCTCAAACCAGGGATGATCTTATCAAACAGATGATTAGCCTGCGCAGAAAATTCCAGAATTATAAATTGTTTTCGACTGCAGGTATCCGTGAGATACTGAATGATTCGCTGCTTCAAACAGCCTGGAAGGGAGAAGTGAATCAATTGGCTTCGGTATACATTGAAAACAAAGGAAATGGTAAATTTTCCATGAAGGAATTACCGATGCTGGCCCAGCTTTCTATGTTGAATGGCATGTTTGTCGAGGACCTGAATGGAGATGGTAACCTGGACCTGGTTGGTGCCACCAACGATTATGGAACAGAAGTCTCCGTTGGCAGGTATGATGCTCTCAATGGATTGGTTTTACTAGGGGATGGAAATGGGAATTTTTCCCCGTTCTCTATTGAATCTTCCGGGTTTTATGTTCCGGGGAATGGAAAAGCAATGGTTTGTATACCTGGTCCAGATCAAACTATTAAACTGGCTGTGTCTCAAAACAGGGGAGTTATGCAATGGTTTGACTGGAAAGGACAACTGGCTCCCGCTCAGCCCGGAATGAATGATAATTATGCCATCCTCTCCCTAACAAATGGTAAACAAAGAAAACAGGAGCGTTACTGGGGATCCGGATTTCTTTCCCAATCACCCTTTCTGTTGTTTGCCAATCAACAGGTAAAACATATTCAATACTTTACAGGAGCTAAAACCGGATCGAATTGAGAACAACCATGAACACAAACAAACTATTGTTATACAGTGTATGCCTTGTGCTGATTGCAACCTGGGCTGGCTGTTCAGATAACAAAAGAAAAGCGGGTTCATTACCTGGCGTCGAATTATTGCATGCCAATCAGAAAAAACTGACCGACCTGATCATTTACGACGTGTTTTCACCTCCTGTTGCTGCCAGAATTTACAGTTATACATCACTTGCATCCTATGAAGCAATCCGGCATCTTCAACCTGATCAGCCTTCATTAACAGCTAAGCTGCCTGGTTTCAAAGCGATGCCTGAACCCGAAAAAGGGAAAGAATATAATTTATTACTTGCTGCTACAAGGGCTTTTCTAAAAGTTGCGGGCAGTCTTACTTTTTCTGTTGATACCTTACTCGAATATGAAAATGGCTTATTGGCTACTTACAAGGCCGAACTGGATCCGGCAGTTTATGACAGATCAATTGCCTTTGGTGAAGCCATCGCAAAAAAAATAATGGAAAGAGCTGCAATTGATAACTATCCGCAAACCCGCGGAAAGCCTCGTTATATAGGAAGCCGTTTGCCGGGCAAATGGAAACCAACAGCACCAGATTACAGTGATGCAGTGGAACCCTGCTGGGGAGATATGCTTCCTTTTTATAAAGACAGCGTGGCTGCATATCCGTTGCCTCCTGCACCAGCTTATTCCATGAATCAGTCGGAGCCTTTTTATCAACAGGTAATGGAAGTCTACAACATTGGAAAAAATCTTACTGAAGAACAAAAATTAATCGCAACATATTGGGATGATAACCCCTTTGTAACCGAACACGAAGGTCATCTGATGTTTGCTAACAAAAAAATCACACCTGGTGGCCACTGGATGGGAATCGCTTCTATCGCGTGTAAAAAAGCAGCAACAGATCCTGTTAAAACAGCAAGAATTCTAGCGCTTACTGCCATGAGCCTGATGGATGGTTTTATTCTTTGCTGGGATGCGAAATACAAATATGAACTCGTGCGGCCAATTACTGTGATCAATGAGCAGCTTGATAAAAACTGGTTGCCTTATTTACAAACACCTCCATTTCCGGAATATCCAAGCGGACATAGTGTAATAACTGCAGCAGCTGCAACTATTCTGACGATTGAACTGGGTGAGAATTTTGCTTTTCATGACGACAGTGATAAAGAATATATCGGATTGGAGCGTGATTTTAATTCCTTTCAGGAAGCGGCTGCTGAGGCTTCTATCAGTCGGGTATATGGAGGGATTCATTTTCGTCCGGCTGTGGAAGAAGGCACCAGATTGGGAAGCTGGTTGGGGGCTGAACTCATGAAAACCATCAATTCTCCACAATGAGGCCGGTTGTTATTTTTATTTGTTTTGGCTGGATTTTTTTTTCCCATTGTATTGTTCCTGATAAACCAGGATTTACAGATGCAGCTTCGGAACAGGGTTTCAAGGTTGCACAGAAATATTGCCAATCCTGTCACCTGCTACCCAGGGCAACCGACCTGGATAAAGCAACCTGGGTAAATTATGTACTTCCCAAAATGGGCATTTTAATGGGCTACCATTCGATGGGAATGAACCGGTACATTACCAGGACTGATAAACCGCTGCTGTCGTTGGAAGACTGGGATAAAATAAGGCATCATTTTATAACGGAAGCTCCTGATAAACTAACTGATACAAGTAACCGAAAATTGATCGGGCCTGCACTGGATGGATTTGAAATCGTAACCGGGGCACAGTTGACAGAGCAACCAATGACAACCTATATTGGATACCAGCATGCTTCCCGTCAGTTATTGGTGGGAGATGGTATGCAGCCCGCTTTGTTCCTAACGGATGCTTCCGGTAGCCGGAAACCAATTATGTTGCCAACTGGAGTAGGAATTTCCCATGTTACAGCAGATTCCGCGCTTTATGTATTAACGATGGGAGTATTGCAGCCCTCAGATAGCAGGAGAGGAGAATTGGTAAAATTTAATACGGTTACAACAGCCAGACAAACAGTGCTTGACAGTCTTCAGCGTCCTGTTCATTTTGTACTGGAAGATTTGAATGAGGATGGCAGGAAAGATATAGTGGTTGCGGAGTTTGGAAATCAAACGGGACAATTATCCTGGTATGAACGAGGCAGGAACAATACCTATTTCAAACATATACTGAGAGCCATACCTGGAGCCATCCGGATTGTAACAACAGATTGGAATCAGGATGGCCATCCGGATATACTTGCACTAATGGCACAGGGGGATGAAGGCGTATTTTTATATGAAAACACTGGGACCGGTCAATTTAAAGAAAAAGTCTTGCTGAGATTTCCGGCGGTACATGGTAGCAATTATTTGGAAATGCTGGATTATAATCAGGACGGATTACCGGATCTGTTGATTACAAATGGCGACAATGGCGATTATCCTCCGGTAATGAAACCTTACCATG
Source organism: Flavipsychrobacter sp. (assembly GCA_016787265.1). GTDB lineage: Bacteria > Bacteroidota > Bacteroidia > Chitinophagales > Chitinophagaceae > Flavihumibacter. The sequence continues at coordinate 168,836 of JAEUVF010000018.1, forward strand.
GTATCCGGATTTATCAAAACAAGGGAAATAACCAGTTCGAACAGGTGATTTTTCTTCCCATGAATGGAGTAGGTAAAGCGATGGCTGCCGATTTTAACCAGGACGGCCAATTGGACATAGCTGCAATCTCCTTTTTCCCTGATAAGGTAAATAGTCCCGACGAAGCTTTTGTACTCTGGAAGGGGCTGGGGCAGGGGGAATACGAACCCGCCAGTTTTCCGGAAGCCAGAAATGGGAACTGGCTTACCATGGACCAGGCCGACATGGATGGAGATGGTGACCTGGATATCGTACTTGGTCAGGCTTCCTTTGGCTTGAATCAAGCCCAGACTGGACAGGGGGCCATGGAAAAAAAATCCTGGATCTGGTTAAAAAACCGGCTGCGGTAAGGGTTTAATTAATCAGGTTACTGTTCAGGGCGTATTGTTTAATCGGCGCATGGATAAACAGGCAGGAACCATCTTTTATGGTGTTTATAATGGGCCGGGCCAGGTAATTGGGAATAGCGGGACATCCATAACTTCTGCCCAGATAACCCTGGCTTTCGATAAGCGATTCAGAGACATAATTTGCTCCATGAACCACAATCGCGCGGCGCAACGCATTGTCATTGATGCCTTTTTCCAGTCCGGATAGTTTTAATGAGTACCCGTTACTACCATAATAGGTTGACTCTGTACGATAGAAACCCGGACTACTCATATGGGATTTGGCCCTGTTGGAATAGGTTATCGCCTGCCCTTTCCCGGAATTTCTTCCATGGGCAACATAGGTATGAAAAAGCAATTTGTTATTTTCGAGGTCGATAATATAGAGTCGTTTGGAAGTACTGGGTTGACTGAAATCAGCAATACTCAAAACCGAATGGTTGGAAAGCGCTCCCTTTTTTTTCAGTTTCTCCCAGCCTCGGATCGCCTGTTCAAAGGCATCTGCAGAAAGTCCAAGCGAATCCAGTTTTAAGCCATGATAGACCGAAATCCAGAGGCCAACAACCGGAGCTTCAGCAATGCTGCTGTCTGATAAGCTATTCTTGGAACCAGATGAGATTGTTTTATTGCCAGGGTAGGCACTAATTGATAAAGTGGCCGTCACGAGGATACCGAATAAAAAGCCTGCTGATTTTAAACGCATACTAATTGTCCTTTTAATTAACCAGATCAGATGGCAATGTCTCCGTGTAGACGGTCAGAGCCTGAAAAGGGTTGCCTTACTTAACGGGTAAAAATCCCGGACTTATATACAAGTTATCGATTTTTAGCCTTTTCGGGCAAGGTTTAATCCGTAAAACTCCTATAGGAGAAATACGACGAATCAGAAATAATGAAATATGTGGTGAATAACAGGTGCACAAACTCAGGAACTGGAATGGGAAATTGGCCTCAAGTTTGTTTAGTATGGACGAATCCAAATGAAATCCAAATCCCGAAAAACCAGTGTAAGGCCCGTTTTTTCAGTCCATGCCTTTGAAATCTATTAATCTGGCCTCTGACAACCGAATTATCTACCGCAGTGGCGACAAGAGATGTAGTGATACGTCTCTTTTTTTATATTCTTTCTACAGGATTCGGCGCAATCGTGCGGCAGAGGGTACGCATTTTTTGGATAACCTGTTCAATGGTGTCTTTGGAGATTTGTAAAAAATGTTTGTTGGAATGCTGGTCGTCTTCCGCAAATTCGAGGTAGAGTTTAGTGGCTGCCAGGGTTTGGGCAAAGTCCTCATGCATCTTGTAGGCGATGTATTTCAGTTCCTGCCTGAATTCCTCAGTTTTCAGTTCCGTTTTTTTAGAAGCAGCCAGTAAAAGGTCATTTTTATGATCGAGGAGCTGTTTGCTTTGCGATTTGGAAAGTACCATCCTCCCAATTTGCTGGGCAATTTTTTCAAGTGCAATTACCTGGGTTTCACTGAGACCTTCTCTTTTCTCGACACCCAGGATCGTAAGGCAGCCTGATTTATAGCCGGCTTCCAGTTTGATCGGAATGGCTGCCATGAACTGAATTTGTGCCGGCAGTTGAACCTGGTTGATATCAAATCGCAGGCAAAGTTGTTCCATATCAGAAACGACCTTGATTTCCTCACATTGGGTCGGAACTTTGTAGTGATGTTGCTGAACGTCAGGAAAACCCAGCCATTCTGCAAGACCCTTTCTTACAAAATATTTAGTAACGCCAAGGAAGCTGATAGCCGCAACCTGGCAATCGCTTATATGAGCTGCCAACTCAACTGGTAAATGAAAGTCTTCGTCACAAATCAATTCAGCTGGTAAAGGTGAGGAATTGATTCCGGATGCGGCAGGTTGGTTGGTATGAGCAAGAACCGAGATCATATCTGGGGTTAATTGGGGTTAGGTGGTTAACACACGTTTACTTCTGATCCGGCAAAGTGTTTCAAGCCGCATACCCAGGTAGGAAGCTGAATACTTTAGCGGGATCCGGTTGATTAGGCCCGGATGCTTTTCTACAAAACGAAAGTATTTTTCTTCCGCGGAAGGAATCCTGCTGATGAATGCTCTTTCTTCAGCACCCCGGTAATTATCTTCCAATAACAACTTGGTAATGACTGGAATCTCCGAACAGTTGGCAAACAGGAAATCAACTTTATCTGCAGGTATACCAATGAGTTCACATTCAGTAAGTGTCTGAATATATTCTTCACATTCCTGGTCGAGGCCAATGTTGCTGATGCTGGTGATCATTTCCCCCTCTTCGTTTAACCAGGTGGTGATTTCTTCTCCCTTGTATTTCCGGTAACCTCTCACTACTCCTTTAACAAGGAAATAAAGCGTACGATGGTCCATTCCCGGTTTAAATAAATATGCTCCTTTTTTGAGCAGAATGAAATTGGTATACTGACTGATCAGCTCTTCTGTTTTCCTGCTCAGTGGATGGAGTTTATACAAAAAGTCCTGTAAATCCTGTAGTCTACTACTCATATGCGTTGATGGTCACACTATTAGAAACTCAAACTTCCTTCAAATGTTGTGTTTTAGAGCCTCAGGTGACTGGGTAAAAATTTGAAAATAATTTGGAGAATCTACAGATTTGGACCTCTTTCCTAAGTGAAAACTAGTAAAAGTAGTGTCGATTAGGCCACTATTTTATACTTTGAAGGCAGATTCGGTTGATTTTTGTCAACCTTTTTTCTGAAAAATTTCGTTTGATATAGATCAATGCCCCATGTAAAGGCCTCATCCGATATTTGTAAACCATGGTTACTCAAAGCACTCCGGACATTTCCCGCTTAGTTCAATTACTGGGCAGTTTGCATCCGCTTACCCCGGGGATTATTGACTTTCTTAAGCAAAAGGCAACAACTCAAACGGTTCGGAAAGGGAAAATGCTGCTCAGGAGTGGTGAAGTTTGCCACCACCTGTATTTTATCTCCAAAGGAGCTATCCGGGGATTCATAAAAGAGGAAGACAAGGATATTACTACCTGGATCTCGATTGACAATGAAATTGTGACTTCCATTTCCGGTTTGAATGACCATGCACCTTCCAGGGAAAATATCCAGACAATTGAAAATTCGGAATTACTGGTGATCAGTCATGCCGACCTCGAAACCCTGTACGGGAATTATCTTGAGTTCAATATTGTAGGAAGAAAGTTGCTGCAACGGTATTACCAGGATGCGGAAGGCAGAGCTTTTGTTGCGCGCATCCCGGGTACTGATCATAAATACCAGTATTTTGTAGAAAATTACCCTCACCTGATCAACCGGATACCCATAAAATACATCGCGTCTTTTCTGGGTGTTACGCTGGAAACCCTGAGCCGGGTGAGGAAACGATTATCTGTATAAATCAACAAGCATGTCTAACCGAAAAGCAGCCGGTCGCCGTCATTTTATAAAGGGACTTGGCTCTGCTGCATTGGCATGGACCCTTCCATCCGTTAGTGAAGCTGCGGGCATCGAAAACCAGGTTATACTAACACCGGCGACTAAACGAATCACCGCAAATGACCGTATCAGGGTTGGCGTGATCGGGATGGGCATCATGGGGCACCGCAATCTGAGAACAGCGTTGAAGGTACCGGGTGTTGAACTCGCAGGTGTATGTGATCTTTACCAGGGCCGCCTGAGTCGTTCGAAGGAAATCTATGGTGCTGATCTTTTCACTACCATGGATTATAAGGCTCTTATTGATCGTCCGGATATTGATGCGGTAATAGTTGCTACCAGTGATAACTGGCATGCTCCGATTGCGACCTATGCAATGCAAAAAAAGAAAGCGGTTTATGGTGAGAAACCAGTTGTTCACAAAATTTCTGAAGGCCTTCCGCTGATAGAAGTTCAAAAACAATCAGGTTCCATCATGCAGGTAGGTAGCCAGCGTGTGAGCAGTCTGCTCTATTCCAAAGCGAAAGAATTATATACGGCCGGGGCGATTGGCAAACTGAATTTAGTGGAAGCAACCTATGATCGTCAGAGCGCTTTGGGTGCCTGGCAATATACGATGCCCCTGGATGCATCTCCGGCAACTGTGGACTGGGATGGATTTAACCGTGTTTCCAAAAAGCCATCCTTTGATCCCAAACAGTTTTTCTGGTGGAGAAATTACCAGGCATTTGGAACGGGTGTGGCAGGCGATCTTTTTGTGCATTTATTATCCGGCGTACATTTTATTACAGGTTCACTTGGTCCCACTAAAATATATGCAAGTGGTCAACTCGCTCATTGGAAAGACGGGCGTGATGTGCCGGATATCATGACAGCCATTATGGATTATCCGGCTACTGCTCAGCACCCTGCGTTTCAACTAACGCTAAGGGTCAATTTTATCAGTGGAGGAGGGGATACCAGTTCCATTCGTTTGATTGGGGATGAAGGGGTGTTGAAGCTTGGGGGACGCGACCTGGAACTTACGCACAGCATCATGCCGAAAGCGCCTGGGATTGGTGGTTGGGATGCTTTGGAAACCTATCCTGCAGCCATGCAGGAGGAATTGCGCAAACAGTATAATAGTCGCTATTCACAAGCTGATCAAAAGCGACCTCAAAAGGAGCCGATCCGATTTGTCAATCCGGCCGGGTATGACGATCACCTGGATCATTTCATGAATTTTTTTGAAGCCATGCGTGCCGGTAAACCGGTAATTGAGGATATTAGCTTTGGATTCCGCGCAGCTGCTCCCTGCATTGCCTGCAATGAAAGCTATTTTCAGCAGCAGACCCTGCACTGGGATCCTGTTCAGATGAAACTCCTGAAAAAGAAATAACTATGTATTCGGCTAATCCTGACCGTTATAATGAAATGCAGTATCGTCGCGCTGGTAAAAGTGGTTTAAAACTACCTGCTCTTTCCTTTGGTCTCTGGCATAATTTCGGTGAGTTGGATCCTTATGCCAAATCAAAATCAATTGTATTTAAGGCATTTGATCTGGGCATCACTCATTTTGATCTGGCGAATAATTATGGTCCACCTCCCGGTGCTGCTGAAACCAATTTTGGGAAGATTCTGAAAGAAGAGTTGGGACGCTATCGTGATGAACTGATCATCTCCACCAAAGCAGGCTGGCCCATGTGGCCGGGCCCTTATGGCGATCTGGGATCAAAAAAATACCTGGTTGCCAGCCTGGATCAGAGTTTAAAACGCATGGGATTAGACTATGTCGATATCTTTTATCATCACCGGCCGGATCCTGATACACCGATGGAAGAAACCATGGCGACATTGGATCTGCTTGTGCGCCAGGGGAAAGCTTTGTATGTAGGTATATCAAGTTACAGTGCAGAAGAAACCCGAAAGGCTGCAAAGCTGTTGAAGGAGTTGGGAACGCCCTGTCTGATTCATCAGCCCAAATATTCCATGCTGGATCGATGGGTGGAAAATGGATTACTGGATGCAGTAGAATATACAGGTATGGGATGCATTACTTTTTCTTCATTGGCGCAGGGGCTCTTAACCAACAAATACCTGAAAGGCATACCGGAGGGATCAAGGGCTGCCAGACCACTGGGCAATGGAGCCATTGAAGCAGAGCAGATCACTCCGGAAAACATTGCGAAAGTGAAACTATTGGATGAACTGGCGAAAAAGCGCGGTCAGAGCCTGGCCCAGATGGCTTATGCCTGGGTACTCAAAGATCCAAGAATTACTTCTGTGATTGTAGGAGCCAGTCAACCTGAACAGGTGGATGATGCGGTAGGCTGTCTGAAACACCTGGAATTTACTGAAGATGAACTTCAACGTATTGAAGACATCCTTGCCAGCTGAAATCGTTCATAAAACCCGCTATGCACCTACACCCAGTGGCTATCTGCACCTGGGTAACCTGTATTCTTTTATACTAACGGCAACGATAGCCCGAAATACCGGCGCTTCGGTTCTCCTGCGAATAGATGATATGGATCGTGAGCGGTATCGGCCTGAATACCTTCAAAACATTTTTGAAACTTTGCGTTTTTTTGAATTGCCTTACCAGGAGGGCCCAAAAACGGAGGCTGATTTTTTGCAGTGCTGGTCGCAGCAACACCGGTTGGATAGTTATACAAAAGCATTGGATGAGTTAAGACAAAAGGGATTGTTGTATGCCTGTGCCTGCACCCGAACGGATTTGCAAAAAGCCGGCTTCCAGTCTGGTTGCATAGGGAATTGCAGCTCCAGCTATTCGCTGGATGATCCAGGCTTGAATTGGCGTTATCGAACCCCGGAGCAGTCTTCATTCCCTGTTTCCATGAAAGATTTTATCGTACGGAAAAGAGATGGTACACCTGCCTATCAGCTGTGTTCGGTAGTGGATGATGCGCAGTTTGGAGTAAACCTGGTAGTGCGGGGTGTTGATCTGCTGGAAAGCAGTATTGCACAGGTGGCTTTGAGTCATTCATTGGACAACAACACCTATGCAGCTGCTGTTCACTTTCATCATCCCCTGATTACAGATCAGGCTGGCCACAAACTCTCCAAATCGGAAGGCGCAGAAAGTTTGCATACACTTATAAAAAAAGGCTGTACTCCGTCGCAATTACTTACCCTGCTTGCACAGCGATGTGGTATAAACCATCCGGTTTCACACTGGACGGATTTCACCTACTCTGCACTTACTTCTATTGTATAAGCAGGTAACAGCAGATTCCATAGCTTTGCTGCAATTGAGCAATATTTCAACAGCGTGAAACCAAGCCCGCGACTCGCCTGCCTGATCTTCGTTTATGCCTTCGGTTTAGGCCTGCTCTCCTGTGCTGCTCCTGCTCCGGAACAGGAGCCCGTTAAAAAAGATTATATCAAAAAAATTGAAGGGGTGGATGAACCGTTATCTCCGGAAGAAATACAAAAAGGAGAGGTGCTGATTGCTTATTCTGATTGTTACACCTGTCACCAAAAGGATAAAAGATCCAAAGGCCCCGCTTTCGAGTCTATCGCCGAGCGATATCCGGCGAACAAGGGGTTTATCAGCCTGCTGGCCCTGAAAATCATCCAGGGTGGTTCAGGTGCCTGGGGCCATCCGGTTATGACACCACATCCAACGCTGACAGAAGAAGATGCTAAACTGATGGCTACCTATATTCTTTCCTTAAAAACAGGGAACTAATGGGATAGAGCGGGATGATTTGGGGTACTGTTTCCACAGCCTATTGCATATCCAGGCCGGCATGGTTCTTTTACCTGCTAATACAAATGCTTGTAAAAGCGATTTGTTAACAATTAAACTTCATCATTATGGAAGCGTGGAAAGAAAAAATAGCAGGAAACTGGAATATTATTAAAGGAAAGATCAAACAACAGTATGGTGACCTGACTGATAATGATCTTACCTATGTAGAAGGTAAAGAAGATGAACTGCTCGGTCGTATTCAGAAAGCCTCTGGTAAAACAAAGGATGAGGTAAAAGAATGGATTGACAAATTATAATCAAACCGGTAACCCTTATAAAATGGCCATCCCCGTGGTGGTCATTTTTATTTATATTCAGGTTTGTTTTAATGTTATCATCCTGAATACCATGATTCAAAAACTGTTATTACTCCATTGTTGCGTACTGTTTATCGCTTGTTCAGGAAATGCTCCTGTTGAGCAGGTTCCACCCGCAGCCGATTCAACCGAACTGGTTATAATGCCTGAATTACCCGCCACCGTAGTGCTCAAAAACTGGGAGGCCGGTGATCCTCAGTTAGCAGGCACTATTGCCAATTTGTACCAGGCCTGGGATTCCGATATCCCTACTGATATGGCATCCTACCTGGCAGACAGTACTGTTTTTGATTGGCCCAATGGAGTGAGGGTTAGTACCAACAAGGAAACAGTGGAAGCAGAGTTGCGCAAATGGCGCAATACATATTCCTCCACCACCAATACTCCTTTTTCTTTGATTTCACTGCACAACAAAGACCTGAACCAGGACTGGGTGATTGCCTGGGTCTGGAATAAATGGGAAACCCAAAACGGTAAAAAGGATTCCATGCTGGTGTGCGATAACTGGTTGTTGAAAAATGGAAAAGTAGTGTACCTGAACAGCTCCGAAAACCGTACTTCCAAATCGCTGTCCGGATTGCTGAATACAGCGCTTCCTGTTCAGGAGCAGAAATAATCAGTAGGTTTGGTTTTTTCTATTAGCTATGCAACGTACACGGATTTGGAAAAATTCTTACTGGTATCGCACCTATAAAACAAATCGGCTGCTGTTTGTTTTTGTTGTTCTTTTTTTTGTTTGCAGCCTGGGCTCCAATCTGATAAAATTGGAGACTACTCCTTTTTTTGTCTGGCGGATGTATTCAACCAAATTACCCGAAACCAACCAATACACTGTCCAGGAGATCTGGTACAATCAGAATAAATTGTTGGTTGTACCCAACACCTGGCAGGAACCCAGGAAATTGATGATTTTTGATCCGCTTCAACTATACATTCATACACAGAAAGACCAAAAGGGCAGTTATGCTTTCAGGAACTATCTCGTTGACGACTGGGGGCAACGACATCCTGCTTTTCAATCCGTTTTACCCCGTCTTTATATTCAATCAGAAGAATGGAGCCGTTTTCCCGACTGGTTCCTTTCCTATCTTTCCAAACAAGTTGGTGAAGATGTTAAGGAATTGCAGGTGCTTAGAAAATTGGTACAATACCAGCAGGATGGAAGCCTTCAGGTAATCAGGACAGATTCTGTTCTTCATATCAACCGCGCTGCGCTATGAATTATGAACTGACAACATCACAGCGCAGTCTGTTAACCCGCATGATTGCAGGGTATATCCTGTTTTTTTATTTGCTTCGCTTATACTTTGGCGTTACCCCCTCTCAACTTGGTCATCCTCCCTTGTTTGCTGTGGAAATGGATATCACATACTGGATTTTCCAGGGTTCAGGTATGGCTGACTGGCTCCTGGCCAATCCTGTACAATCCATCAGTTTCGATCTGTTGTTAATCAGCAGCGGAGCATATGTAATCTGGAAGCCGAAGCAAACCATCGCCATATTGATTTTTGCGAGCCTGATTGGTTTGTATGTTCTGCTCTTTAACAGTCGCATTACTCACCATACACATGCGATGTGTGGGGTTGTTTTGATACTATGGCCCTTTGCTTTCCGAAACCAGGAATACTTCAACCGCCTTTGGGAAGGCCTCCGCTATCTGACCTGTTTTATCTACTTTATGTCCTTTTACTGGAAAGCTTTTATTGGCGACTCATTTTACCAGTTCAATCATGGTCTGCTGAGTGTGCAGGGCAATCTTGCGGAATATATCTATCATAATCCCGATACAATACTTACTGGTTTTTACCAGTGGATGATTGCTCATCCAATCCTGCTTAACATTGGTAATACGGTTATATTTCTCCTGGAGGGAATGATGGTGCTGGGACTCTTCACACGAAAATTGGATCACCTGCTTTTCTGGATACCGGTACTTGTACATGTGGCCGGGTATTTTTTCTCCGATGTATTTTTCATGGAGATGCTGGTTTTAGACTTTACCCTGCTGCCCTTAGCCTGGCTACCCAAACACTCCCACAATCAGTTGCTGACCTGACTGCGCTCATACCCAAATCCCCGGCAGCAGAGTAGTTTTCCTTAAATTAGGGTAGATATGAAGTAAGCAGTATTGCTTTTAGTCTGTTTTTACCAGCTCAGTTCTTACGGTCAAACTGCTAAGGAAATAGTTCAGGCAGCAGATGCTAAGATGCGGGGTACTACTTCCCAGGCTCAGATCACTATTCAATCCATCCGGCCCAGCTGGTCGCGCGAAATGACTGTCAAGACCTGGATCAAGGGCAGGGGTCTAGCCATGATCCTGGTTCAATCGCCCGTGAAAGACAAAGGCATTGTCTTCTTGAAAAGAAAAAAAGAAGTCTGGAACTGGCTGCCCGCTCTTGAAAAAATCATCAAACTGCCCCCTTCCATGATGAGCCAGTCTTGGATGGGTACCGATTTCACCAATGACGACCTGGTCAAGGAATCTTCCATAGTCGAGGATTATAACCACAGTATAGTGGGAGACACGGTCATCGATAAACGCACTTGTTACATCATTCAAATGATACCCAAACAGGAAGCTGCTGTTGTTTGGGGTAAATTATTGGTTTGTATTGATAAAACCGACTACCTGGAATTGCATACCCGGTTTTATGATGAAGACGGAAGCGTTTGAAATGCTGCCTGCGGATAAACCGGGACAAAAAACAACTATGATTTATAAAGCCATTCAGTATAACCGAAAAATAGACGACGCTTTTTTTACCACTGAAAAAATGAGAAGCCTTACACAGTAAACTATGTGGATCATCAAACTGGCATGGAAAAATTTGTGGCGCAACCGAAGCAGAACCCTGATTTCGGTGGCTGCTGTTTTTTTGCAGTGTTACTATCCACTATCGCAGAAAGTTTGAAACAGGGAGTGTTTGAAAACCTGGTTAAAAACGTAGTGAGCTTTTATACGGGTTATATCCAGGTACATAAAATGGGATACCAGCAGGAGCAAATACTCGATAATAGTTTTGAAGATAAAAGCACAATAAAAGATGCCATCAAATCCTCAATGAATATCCGGGTACTGGCCCCTCGGCTGGAAGGCTTCGCCCTGGCTTCTTCTGAGGCGCTTACTAAAGGTTGTCTCATTATTGGAGTCGACCCAGCGCTTGAAAATGACATTACTGGTTTAAAAGCGCGCCTGGTAACTGGTACATACCTTAACAACAGGGATACAGGGGTTATGATTGCAGAGGGATTGGCAAAACGACTTAACATTTCTCTGCAGGATACAGTGGTTTTAATTGGTCAGGGATACCATGGAGCAACTGCAGCAGGAAAATACCCGGTTAAAGGCTTACTCAGGTTTGGATCTCCGCAACTGAATGATAAATTACTTTACATGCCCCTGCCAGTTGCGCAGGAGTTTTTCAGTGCACAACAGTTCATTACCTCATATGTACTTTCGCTTCATTCAGATAATGATCTCAACCAAACAGCAAAGCAGGTTAGTAAACAAATTGGTGATCAATATGAAGTAATGACCTGGGAAGAATTACTGCCCGATATAAAACAACATATCCAGACCGATTCCAATAACATGAAAGTGGTACAAGGTGTGTTGTATTTACTCATCTTTTTTGGCATTTTCAGTACACAAATCAATCCTGCCGCCATCATAATGATATCTTTAATAACCAGTCTTCCTGCACCGGTTAAATAAGGAAACCCATATTGAGGTGTTGGATAGTCGCCCCCCAGATTGGGTACCCATACTTCCGGTGTGGTTATTAGAAAGCTCAGCGTCACGATAGACATGCCAAATGTCAGCATACCTCCTATGAATCCAATCCTGGCATACCAGATTCCAAGAAATGTCAGTAGTCCGATTATTACAATCACAGTGCCTAATCCGTACGAAAACAGATAGGTCCCGTTTTCCTTATGCCAATCAATATTCTTTTGAACAACTTTGCCTTCAGGGTTTTTGTAGTCCTTGTATTCTGGCGTTTTTTTCGAATAGAAAAAACTCATGAACGGGCTGTTCGCTACAAAAGGTACAATACCATCTGCTTCATATTGGAAAGCTTTTAATCCGCCTATCCACACCATCACCACTAAAATAGCAATCCTGGCAAAATGTATGAAAATGCGTTGCCCATTTGCAACCCATAGTATAATCGACTTCATTTTTGTATCGTTAACTTTTCCATTAAAGCGTCAGACATAGGATCACTGTAAATGCCATAAGCATTCACCAATACGCCTTTCAGGTTGTGTTTGTCTGATGAAATCGCATACAGAATGGCCGAATCGGATGGGTTGGTTTCTCCTTCAAACCGGTAGTATTGATCAACTATAAAGTCTTCCGGATGCAAACTGAATTGCCCATCCCGACAGATGATGCAATCTGTCCGTACGTTGAAATCTTCCGTATATCCCTTCGTCCGTAATTCATTCAATGTTTCTGAAAGTGTAACTGAATTTCTCATATGATAATTTCTTTTAGATGAATGATAGAATAAAATTGCCATGAAGATCAATAAATAAAGCTGATCGTAAGCAGGGGAGAAGTGAATGAAAGATTAAATAAACGAAAAAGCGCCTCGATTGAGACGCTTTTGCGGACCGGACGGGATAAGTCCTGGGCCCATATCTTGCAGATTATCAGTGACTTCTAATTCTAGTCGATTTTTTAGTCGATTAAAGAGCGTTCGGGTGCCTTAACTTACCCTGTTTTTATTCAGGTTAACGTTGACGTTATAAATTTACTGCAATTTGATGTTATTTGATACTACCTGACGCTGTTTCTGATATTTGGAAAACGACTATGCTACGGAGTGAGAATTTCCCAGCTGAGAAATTAAAAGATTCTATTTGCCGACACTTGCTTTTAATTTTTGTATTGAAGGTTATTAACTTCGTCACTTTTTTACGTTATTCAGCTCTTTCTCAAACTGGCCGATCAAGTATTCGTTTACCTTCTTGAATTTTTGTAATTCTCTGATACGGTGGTTAAGCGTTTTGATTTTACTTTTTCTATCCAATTCTTCCTGATCAACTGGTTTTTTATCAAGGTCCTCCATCGAATCTGCAAAAACAATTTGAATGATACGCGCATCCATCGAATCGGGAAGCTTAACTGCACCATTTATTAGTTTTTCGATCTTTTTATTATTGGCCCTGGTAGCAGCCTCACGAAGAAGGTAATCTATCCATATTCTTGCGACTTTATCAATCTGGAGTGCAAGGGGAGATAAATTTTTTAGAGCCGAAGGCTCAAAAGATTCATCTTCCTCTTCCTTAGATTGGGCATTACCCCAAGGATAATAATAGGGTTCTTCTTTTTCAGGATCAAGGCTTTCTAAGATGTTAAACAAATGATTGAAATTCCTTAAAGGCTGCCTGTCTGGCTTATAATGCCAGCGATGCTTCCAAAGGTTTAGTATCAAAGAAAAACATTCTTTCTCGGCATTCTTTTTCTTAACGCCACCAGGTAGCCCCTCGGCGTGCTTGATTTTTTCAGCAACATAATGAGCCATCCACCGGGAAAGAGTATCAACGCTTTTCTCAAGACCAAGTTCTTTCACCAATAGCTTACCCAATTCCAAAACTGCCTTCTGTTGTTCTGATTGTTCCATCGGCTGATATGATTAGTATTTTAACAAATGGCTTTCCGTAATTATTAGATCCTCCCATCCTGCGAATTATTATATCCCTGTCGATCGACAGTTTTATTATCAGATCGCGCTCATACTTTTTACAAGCCTGCATTAGGAAATTCAAACTTGCTTTTAACCGCATACCACACTGGTCGGTATATTCATCACGCTCTCCCCGATCTGTGCTCCAGTTTTCGCATTTCAATACCTCTTTGGTCTTTCCTATTTCCTTCCATGTATTGATTTCTGAAACCAGTTTTAAATCGGACATGATAGATGTACCAACGGAAATGATCGGGTAACTAACCTCAGCCGAACGCTGGTCAAAATCATCCAGCCCTTTTGATCCCGAGGGATATTCAAGCCAGCCCTTTAAAACATAATTTCCATGGTCTGATTCCATATCTTCTTCTTCATAATCCGGTATCTTATAATCATGGTGGTCTTCGCAAGACTGCAAGGCACGCATTAAGGCATCGGATGTTTCCTTAGCTACAAATGCTGACCTTATAGATACATCCTCCTTCCGCTCACTTACTTTTTCATGCCAACCACCACCCACAGTTATCCAAATCTCTCCTTTATGGGTTTCTATAAGTCGTTCTCGGAAATCCCGTTCTGTGATGTCGCTTTGCCAAGTATCGGTCCTTTGGTTCTTCGTCCATTCGGGGCGGTTGAGTGGCAACGGGCCCCTAATATCACTTAACCATCTGCCATCTTCAAGGGTTAATAAATGACGATCCAGCCATTCTTTCCAGACATCCTCCCTCCATTCTCTTTTTTGAACAACAGGCATTGCTTTTAGGAGTTTCGCAGCGGCTACCATCATGGAATGATAAGATAAATAAAAGTCCAAATTGTCTGTTTTCGGGTAACTGAAGTGATCATGCCAAGTGTCGCGGTCAGACGAAGAACGGTTCCATAAACCGACCCTCGGATCATTTTTATAACCGTTTCTGTCACCCATTTTCCAATTATTTACGACTACGTCTGCGGCAATATCTTCCACCTGCTTCCCCGGTATGCCGAAAACATCACCAAGTGGTTCAAACCAGTATCGGTCAAAATCCCAACCAAAATGAAAATTAATGTTGGTATCAATCTCTTTCGCTTTGTGCCAGATACTATCAGTTTTGTAATCATACTTTTCTTTTCTTGGTTTGAATGGACTTTTCCCAACTTGCTGCAATAGAACAATAGTCACCTCGTCATATGTGCCGGGAAATGCTTCTGAAATATTCAAAGCGGTATCGGCAGCAAACTTCTGGATCAGAAGGTGGTTAGCCCCAAGTGCATACTTGCTTATCTTACATGCATGCTTGACCAGAACAACGGGATTGGAGAGTGAAGTCCTCGCCAGTGCAATGAAAAAGTATTGGGTTGCATGCAATTTGTAAAATACATAGTCTGCGCTACCGTAGGCGCCGACTTCACCATGTTCCAAAAAGTCGAACACGGCATCTATAATGTCTGTGCAGCCCAATTCCCCCATAGATCGAACTGCATGTGCAGCATTCCATCGTTCCCAGCCCAGTGGCGATCCCAATGCCGACCAGATAAATCCAGCCACACTTTTCTTTATATCATTGTCGACAGCTACCTTATTACCATAAGGTCCATCACCAAGTGTATCGTCAATATGCAATTCAAAACGACACATAGCGTAGTCTGTCAATTCCAAAGCCTCTTCCGATGACAACATGGACGCGGAAAGGCCGCAGAATCCAAAAAATGTCTCCTCATCGCCCAAGCCGTTCTCGTTTTGAAGCCCTTCGTACATACCATGCTTTAATTCACTAACCAGTATATCCGATAATTGTAGGTCACTTACGCAGTGATCAAATGTGTACTTGTTGGTCAGTTCATGGGCATAGTGCTTACCAAATTTCTTAATAAGTGAAGGCCAGGCTGCCTTCACCGCCGGTTTATTTTTCCAAATATCGGGAACAGCATATAAGACCGCGTTTGCATCATACACTTCAACCTGATCCAATATCAAAACTGCATCAATGAAATTATAAACCTGATTTTGCTTCACCCTTGAAAGACCTTCAATTAGCATATCCCTCACTCCACAATGGCCAAAGCGATCCTTTGGCTCATTATTTAATCTGTCCAGAAGTTTAGTCAACCCATCCAGTGAATCGATTTGGATGCCATTAAATAGTGCATCCCATCCTGTATCTGGTTGATCATTTCTTTTCTTTAAGTAAGAATGATCTTGACCGTCTGTCTTCTCCTCGTTATCGGTTGTGAAAAATTCAACAAGAATTGTTAAACCATCATTTGACAGACCGAACTTGGAAGCAATCATTCGAAGGTTATTCACGTATTCTTGATGAGCACCTTCCGACTGCAATATTCGCACAGCATCGTTTAAAATAGCCTGCTTTCCAGCTTTGGTTGGCTCGCGTTCGATACATACTAATGCAATATCACCATCCAATCGATCGCCAAAAAAATGAGTCAATGACCAGGCACACAAAGGAGAAATAAAATTGCTTTTTGCAAGATCTTTTACAATTGCAAGAAGTTGGTACTGGTATCTGCCGACAATTCTATCGCGCCACCGACTGATCGCGGCGATCGCTGTTGCAGGAGACATTCTTGCATCCACCCTGGCCGCATTACTTCTGTCCCAATATTTTTCCCGCGACACATAAATGCCAACTAGTTCAGCACAGCGGATAAACCGGTATGCAAATTCATCGTTTATGTCCGGCAATTCTGCGGCACGTTCAGCAAGAGCTTCCAAGGCTTCCCAACGCCTAACTAATTCCTCGCCAAACTTCGAAACAATTTCCACAGCCTGGTCAAAATAAACACTGGCATCAGCTAAAGAATTTATCACGACCGCCCGTGAATGTATTATTCACTCAAAGTGACCCCCTTTATTCAGTCTAAACTGACCCCCTATTTTTCACTCTGTTATGTGGCTTAAGATTCGTCATGATTTGATAACTAAAAATAGCTCAATAAAGTTATTCTTCAGTCTTTCTTTTT
>JAEUVF010000014.1 GCA_016787265.1 Flavipsychrobacter sp.
GCAGGTTCACCGACTGGCTGAATGTACCTTTATCAGGCAAAGTCAGAACCTGATCATAACAGGAAGTACCGGCACGGGTAAAAGTTTTTTGGCATCTGCCATTGGCAACCAGGCATGTACGTTAGGCTTTAAAGTATATTACGCCAATACCACCCGCTTGCTGAGTCAATTAAAAATGGGGAAGGCGGATGGCTCTTCCATCAAAGAATTAAGTCGGCTGGAAAAACAAGACCTGTTAATACTGGATGATTTTGGGATCCAACCCTTCGATAGCCAAAGCAGAATGTTGTTGATGGATATTATAGAAGATCGGCACGGTAAACGATCCACACTTATTGCCGGACAAGTTCCTGTGGCTGCCTGGTATGATATTATTGGAGATCAGACACTGGCAGACGCCATCCTTGACCGTATCGTAAATGATGCCCATCATATAGAATTAAAGGGAGAATCATTACGAAGAAAAAGAAAGACTGAAGAATAACTTTATTGATCTATTTTTAGTTATCCAATCATGACGAATCTTAAGCCACATAACAGAGTGAAAAATAGGGGGTCAGTTTAGACTGAATAAAGGGGGTCACTTTGAGTGAATATTACAGCTGAAACGCATTCCATGAATCCTTGTTGGAACGAACGAAATAGGACCATTCCTTTTGTTCAGGAATATCACTTGTTACCTCCCAGGTATAAAGCAGGTTGTTTTCCCCCCTTAATCTTTATTGTCTTTCCTGCTTTGGCCCACAACTTCAGTCCTATTGAGGGAAATCCGCTATTATAACTGCTGAGGGAATAATTCTCAGTTGATTCATTCTGCGGTGTATATTCTATCCGGAACTGTCCATTTCGTACACTGTCTTTTGCTACTTCTGATCCAACAGATCCCTCTACTTTCATCAGGGAAATAGGAGTGCCTTCTTTAACGCCGGATAATTGGCCCGTTATAATGATTTTTTGCTGCGCAAAAGTTGTAAGTATACAAGTAGTAAGGCAGATAAGCAGGGCTATGGTTTGTTTCATTTTGCAGGTTTAATGCCTGCTTAAATTACTACTTCCATCTAGTTGAAAAAGTTAAAAGTATCTTTAATGCCTCACTCTTTCAACAACTCCGGATTCACCAGCCGGATCATCGCACTGCTTTGTTCATTTGCGAATAAACGGGCTTCGTAGCGCTTATCACCTACAATCGCTACCATAAAGGAGGTGTTGGGAGGGATGCTTCCCAGGTTCTCGGCTACCATTACCAGTTCATTGTCCGCCTGCAGGTCAGCCGCATTTATTTTGATCGTATAAGCCTCCTCAGTCAACCGGATATTTTTGAATAGCAACTTGCCATTCAGGAAGAGCGCAATCGAATCCCCATCCACCTGGGCATTGTCGTAAAAGCGAAGCTCAATTGTTTTCGCAGTAATGGGTATCACTGTTTGTAAAACATTCTTACGGGTGCTGAATTTTTTCTCGGCAGGATCAGATGGTGCAGCAGGTGCAACCGCCACAGGAGCAGGAGCTGTTGGCTCCGGAGCACTTATCGCAGGTGGTGGATCAGTCTTACCCGGAGCAACAATCACTGTTACCGGTTTCATAGTCTTCTCCTCCGGAAAATTCACTTTCGCGGTGATCTGCGATATGCTATCAATCAGGATCGGATCATTGCCCCCCACGAAGTAATTGTCAATGATGAAATCCCACTCATCATTGAAGATGGGCTTTGACATTTTCTGGAGATGAACCTCCCCATTTTTGCTGTTTTGTTTATCGCGACTTGAACTGGTGCCATCGAGGTACATTTCCTCGCCACCCGGACAATTAAAATCCGCTACCATCATCTGTGCACCGGCATCGGGCCTGAGTTGCATGATGCCCCCGGTGCCGTAATCATCCAGCAGCATCTCATCCCACCAGATCACCGAGTTGGTATTGGGATCAAAATGCCCACGCAAACTGTATCGCTTGTACTTGTTCCTCTTCTGGTAATAATAGGCTACCCCCACTAACTCATCTCCCGATTTCACAATCTTCACTTCCGCCTGCTGCCCCTTGATCTTGCCCCTCCACACCCCCGTAATGGTTTGTGCACTGACACTGAAAGAAATAGTAATAAACAATAGACTGAGCAATAAAAAAGGGTGGCGACTGATTCCGGAGGAGTTCTTCATGTTGGATTGTTTCACGCTCCAAACTAACGAAGGAATCCCCCAAAATCGTTCGCCACCCCTTATTTTTATCTTTCCCTTAAGGAAATCCACCTTTTCACCTCTTCCCCTCTCACTCTTTCACCTTTCACTTTTCACCTTTCACTTCTTAAAAAGCTTTCTTCTCATTGATCGTCTTCAACATCTCCTTCACCGCCGCCTCTATCTGTGCATCCTTTCCATTCAGGAAATCTTCGTACGAAAGCGGCACCCTAATATCTGGCTCCAGTTGTAAATTCTCGGTAGGTCTTCCTTCCTTGCCAATCGTTGCAACCATAGGAATACCAAACACGATTGTCGGATCAATCTGTGTCTCCCACCATACTGCTGTACCTGTTCCCGGAACCGGCATGCCGATCAGTTTACCCACGCCCTGCTGCTTGTACACATAGGGGAAGATAAAGGCATCGGAATAGTTGCCCTCACTCATCACCACACAGCTTGGTTTGCTCCACCTGCCTGCCGGCTCACCATCTTTCAGGCGATTGCCCTGGGGCGCGAAATCCAGGTAGCGTTTGGCACTAAGGAAAGTTAACAGGTCGTCGTGCAACCAGCCACCCCCATTAAAGCGGGTATCCACAATCAGTGCTTCTTTGTCGCCATTCTTACCTAACACTGCATCAAATGTGTTTCTGAAACTGCCATCGTTCATGCCCTGCACATGCACATAGCCTACTTTGCCTCCACTGAGTTTGTTCACCATCGCATCCATCTTCTTCACCCAGCGTTTGTACATCAGTGATGTCTCTTCCTGGAAGCTGATGGGTTTGGTGGATTCTTCCCAACGTTTGCCGGTTGCAGGATCATATAAACTCAGCAGTGTATTCTTTTCTGCTTTGCGATTCAGTAAAGCTGTCCAGTCATTCTCCTGGCTGATTGCCACGCCATCAATCTTCTCGATCACCACACCCGTTTTCACTTTACTTTCTGCTCGATCCAGTGGTCCGCCTTCTATCACCTCCGTTACAATCAGGCCATTGCCGCCCTTGCTTTCGTCATAGAGCAGGCCGAGTGCAGCAGTGGCATCGGGGTTCTGCATTTGCGGACTATAACGTCCTCCCGTATGCGAAGCATTCAGTTCCCCCAGCAGTTCACTCAGCAGTTCCTGGAAATCGTAGTTATTGCTGATATGGGGCAGGAATCGCGCATAGTCTTTTTTCAGTCCCTCCCAATCAATACCGTGTATCTTGGGATCATAGAATTTCTTCTGCACCTGTCTCCAGGCATGATCAAAAATATATTCACGTTCTGCTGCGGCATTTAAGACCATTTCGCCATCAATCGCAACCGGAGCAATCTTGCCCGCCTCATCAATCTTCACCAATGCACCGCGATTGGTTACAAACAGACTCTTGCCATCCTTGCTCATCTGGATACCGCTGGGTGTTCCTCCCAGTTTGGCCAGTATCTTGGTTTCTTTGGTACGCGGCTCAGTTACCCAGAGATCATACCCTTTCTCAAAAGCCGCCAGGTAATAAATCTTCGAGCCATCTTTGTTAATCGCATAATCTGCAATGGAGCTGGAATTAATAGTAAGTCGCGCTACCCGATTCTCCAGATTCTCCAGCAGTGGTGTCCACTTCGGCTTCTCGGGCTCCTTTGCCCCCTTTGTCTCCTTTTTTCCCTTCTCCTTTGCCTCCTTCGTTTCCTCCGTCTCCTTCTTCTCCTCCTTCTTCCTTTCCTCCACCAACGCATACTCTTCCTTACTCAACTTAAACTTATCATACAGGTCCTGGTCCAAAAATCCTGCATAAATATCCACTTCTCTGCTGCCCTGGTTCGCCAGAGATTTCCGGCCTTCTTTGGAACTGGTCCAGAATACCGCTTTGCCATCCATGCCCCATTTGGAATTACCCTGACCAAATCCACTCTTGATTGGATGCTGAATGCCTCCACTGCCATCAGCCTTGATCATGGCCATATTATCTGAAAACATTTTGCCATCACTGTCGTCACTGATGATCCACTGGCCATCAGGACTCCAGTTAAAATCCCAGTCGCCATCTGAATAAGAATAGTTATGCCCCGTTGGCAGCAGCGTGCGGGTTTTCTTCGTTGCCAGGTTATATACTTTCAACTGATTCCGCTCTGCTACATATGCGATCTCCTTTCCATCCGGAGAAAACTTCGGCTGGTATTCTTCTTCAGGGGTAGCAATCAGGGGCGTTTCATTTATGACTGTCGCGGCATAGAAATAAGGTTCTTCTGCACGTGCAATACTTGCCTGGTAAATATCCCAGTTATCATTACGTTCAGCAGCATAGATCAATGATTTTCCATCCGGACTCCATTGTACCATTCTTTCCTGCTGGGGTGTATTGGTAATGCGTTTGGTTTGTTTGCCTTCCACACTGGTTACAAAGATTTCGCCCCTTGTTACAAATGCGATCTCCTTCCCATTGGGTGACAACGCAAACTGTGTTACGTTTCCATTGATGGATACATTCTTGGTTACACCTGCCCTGCCATCATTAAAGATCTGCACTGCCAGTTTTTTGGGTTGCTCACCCTCTTTAAGCGTATAGATCTCACCGTTATAAGTATAACAGAGAGTATTGTCTTTACTCGCGGTTAAATGCCGCACCGGGTGGCGATCCAGTTTGGTCAGCTGTTGTTCCGCCATCCTATTTAATACTGGTGCCTTGTAAATATTCTGGGCGCCGTTTTTCTCACTCAGGTAATAGATGAACTGATCATCGCCGCTGAATACCGGCTCGCGATCTTCTCCCTCATATCCAGAGATTTTACGGAAGGTATTGTTGGCTGTTTCCATCACCCAGATATCGCGGGTAACAGAAGAATTGTGGTGCTTGCGCCAGGCATCTTCGTATCCCTTTCGATCCTGGAATACGATCTGTGTGCCTTTGCTGTTATAGCGTGCAATATCCATTCCT
This sequence comes from Flavipsychrobacter sp., assembly GCA_016787265.1. Lineage (GTDB taxonomy): Bacteria > Bacteroidota > Bacteroidia > Chitinophagales > Chitinophagaceae > Flavihumibacter. Next base: position 5,087 of record JAEUVF010000014.1, read on the forward strand.
GCTGAGCTGAGCAGGATATTACGTCCACCTGTAACCGAAACGCTGTATAAATTTTGAAACAAACGCGGACTGTAAAAACGAATATTCTCTGTAGGAATATTTCTCGCGCTTCCAAAGATCACCTGTTTGTTATCGGGTGAAAAATCAAAAGGAAAATCAGGTGAACTGTGATGTGTTAATCGCACGGGTGTGCCACCTGTTGCAGGTATTACAAATACATCAAAGTTGCCATAACGGTCAGATGCAAACGCAATGCTCTTTCCATCTCTGCTCCAAACCGGCATCATATCCTGTGCCTCGTGAATGGTGAGAGGGATAGCAACCCCGCCGGATGCATCCACGCGGTAGATATCGCCCTTGTAACCAAAGGCAATGGTTTTGCCATCCGGACTAATACTGGGATACCGCATCCAGAGCGGATTTTCCTGGGCCTGCAAGCCTGTGCCGAGCAGGCAGACCAACAAAGCCTTATACATGTGTTTCATACTACAGCTGTTTAGAGCATTAAAGTTAAGGATGGATCAATTGCACGCGCCCCATGTTTAAACAAAGCGATTTCAATTGCCCCGATTGATGGAATTTTAATACAAATGATTTTGATATGGCAACACCTGGAATGGTATTAATCGATGCCCTGAGGAAAACAGCTTCCAATCTGCGGAACGGTGCTTATTATGCCTGGGGCCATCATGGCGGATGCAATTGCGGTAACCTGCTGCAGGTGGTTACCCAGCTCAGCAAGGAAGAGATCCTTCAGTACGCACATACGGGGGTAGGAGAGTGGACGGAAATTGCGGAGGAGTACTGCTCGGTGACCAGTGTGCCACTGGGACTAATGATGACCAAGCTGCAGGAAATCGGACTCACCCCCACGGATATTCATAATATAGAATACCTGGAAGACCGTGCTGTGCTGAATGCCCTGCCGGGTGGGTTTCGCTGGCTGAAACGCAATCAGCGGGAAGATGTGATCCTCTATTTTGAAGCCTTCGCCAACCTGCTGGAAGAAAAGCTATTGCAGCAGGTTCCATTGGAAGCCATCCTGAAAGAATCTATGAATACGCCGGCTCAGGAAGCATTAACCACCTGAACCTCCATATAATGTGTTTCGGGTACAATGGGCAGTTGCCGGATGAGTTGAAAGAGGAGTGCAGCGGCCGCCTGTCCCATCTCATACCCCGAAGTGCGCACATAAGGAAATTCAAAGGGCAGGTACCGGGGGAGTTCTCCATCGCTGATAGCAGCCAGGTGGAGCTCCTCTGGAATCCGTACCTTCTGTTTATATAAAGCAGGCAGGATGCCGGAAAGCAGTTCATCGCTCATTACAAATAAACCGGCCGGTCTTGCGATGGAGTCCCAGGCTTTCTGAAACTGATCGCCTGCTTCTTTTGGATCGTCGGTAATGACGCGCTGGACAAATTCCTCCGGCCAGTTGTGTTGGCGCAGTGTTTCATTAAACCCTTCCAGCCGGTCCTCGGTAATAGAGAGCCGGGTATCGGCAAACACCCCCATGATACGCGAACCTGCTGGCAGCGAGGCAATCAATCGCTCCACAGCAAGGGAAGCAGCTTCCTTACCAGGCATCACCACCTGGTGGGCCAGGGAGTTTTGAACAACCTTATCGAAAAATACAATCGGCACTCCGGCAGCCATCAGCTCCTGGAAATGTTCGATATCGTGGCTCTGGCGGGATAGGGAAACGAGTACGCCATCCACCCCCATATTGGAGCAGATCTCGGCGTTCTCAATTTCCCGGTCGAGACTGTCATTAGAGTGTAGAACTAATAAGTTATAGCCCTTGGCGTGGGTTGCTTCTTCCACTGCTTTAATAAGGGAGGGGAAGAAAAAGGAGGCGATTTCGGGAATAATGAGCGCAATGGTGTGACTGCTGCCCCGGCGGAGGTTAATCGCCATCAGGTTTGGCTTGTAGCCCATTTTATCGGCCAGCTGCTTGATGTTTTCACGCAGGGAGGCGCTTACATCGGGATGGTCGCGCAGGGCCCTGGAAACCGTGGAGGGGTTGATGTTCAGCTTTCTGGCGATATCTTTTATTGTAATACGAGCCACAAAAAAGTTATTTTTTAATAAAAACTTGCTAATTTTAACTCAATATGTATTTTTTACACAACAAACGTTTGCGAAACCGTTTGCAGGTTAAAAGGTAAAAAAACATTGATAAAAAGTTGGAATTTGATTGCTGTTGGTATTGTGAAAACTGGATTAATGTTTAAGCAGCGTTTCAACATGGATGATTGCCTATAAAAGACCGGGTTGTACCGGGATTTTTGGGAAGGTGTGGTTTAAAATGTTTTATATCAAAATCAATATAAAAACCGTCACGAAAACCAAAACTCAACAACTATGACTGTTGCATTGCCACGATGGGTAGGGAGGCTCTCTGTCTTCTTGCTATGTATTTTCCTCGGCTCCTCTGTTCAGGCCCAGGAAAGAGTTATCACAGGAAAAATCACCGATTCAAAAGAAGGCATACCGGTTATCGGAGCCACTGTTACAGTGAAAGGCACAACTATTGCCACTTCTACAGAAGCGGATGGTACCTTTCGTTTGGGGGGCGTTCCTGCCAATGCCCAGACGCTGGTGATTACTTCCGTAGGGTTTACCACCCGCGAGATTGCGATTACAGGAGATCAGATCAACATTACCTTAACCTCAGCAGATGATGCATTAAATGAGGTAGTAGTTGTTGGATATGGTACTGCCCGTAAAAAAGACCTGACTGGTGCAGTTGCATCTGTTAAGGCGAAAGATTTCAACAAAGGGGTGGTTACCGCGCCCGATCAACTCTTACAGGGTAAGGTTGCCGGTGTACAGATCCTGAACAACTCTGGTGCGCCAGGTGCAGCTACTACGGTTCGTATCCGTGGTAACTCCTCGATTCGTTCTGGAAACCAGCCTCTTTATGTAATTGATGGAGTAGCTCTGGATGGTCGTACTGCCCGTCCGGGTATCAACGCCGGTGGTGTAGGTACCATACCTGGTAGTAACCCATTGAACTTCATCAACAACAACGACATCCTTTCCATGGAAGTGTTGAAAGACGCTTCTGCGGCTGCTATCTATGGTTCCCGTGGTGCAAACGGTGTTATCATCATTACCACTAAAAAAGGTGCTACAGGTCAGCAGGTGGATGTGAATGCTTCTGTTGGCGTGAGCAGCCTTATGCGTCGGCTCGAAGTGCTGGATGGTAATGAGTACCGCGCAGCGCTGGACAAATATGGTTTGACTACTGGTGACTATGGTGATAATGTAGATGCTATGGATGCCATCACTCGTACCGCTTTCACTCAGAATTACAGTATTGGAGTTTCTGGTGGTAATGACAGAGGTAAATATCGTATTTCTGCCAGCTACCTGAATCAGGATGGTATTATTTTGAAATCGAATTTCAAAAAGTACACTGCTGGTATCAATGGTTCTTATAAGTTCCTGGAAAGCAAAAGACTGGGTCTTGATTTCAACGTTACGGTTGGACATAATACTGAAAATGCAGCGCCTATTTCCAATGACGCCGGTTTTACCGGAAGTATCGTAGGTCAGGCATTGCAATGGAACCCAACACACCCTTTGCGTTTTCGCGGCTCTAATGGTGCAGATTCCCTGTTTATCATTCCTCGGTTTGGTAGTACTTCTATTAACCCACTGGTTATGTCTGCTGCCTGGGATGATATCTCCAACACCACCAACGTGCTGGCTTATGTAGCACCTTCTTATAATATTGCTAAGGGACTGGATTATCGTTTCTTATACAGCATTAATCACCAGGTTAGTGATCGTAAGAACCAGATTCGCAGTTACCTGAATCTGGAGAACATCCAGAACCGTGGTCTTGCTAACCAGGCAGGTGGTACATTGACGACTACCCAGATGACACACACATTGAATTACATAAAGGATCTCGGTGATAATATCACCCTGACAGCCCTGGGTGGTTATGAATACATGAAATTTAAGTTTTTGGGTAATGGCTTATTTGGTCAGGACTTTGCGAATGTAAGTACGCCGTATTACAATTACATGCAGTACACTACGCAGGGGTCTCGCCAGATTTACTCTTTCGATCAGACTACTGAATTGCAGTCTTATTTCGCAAGAGCTATTTTCAACTTCAAAGACCGTTATATCTTCACCGGTACCTTCCGTGCGGATGGATCAAGTAAGTTTGGTACCAATAATAAGTATGGTTATTTCCCTTCACTGGCACTTGCCTGGAATGTTCATAATGAAGCCTTCATGCAGGACCAGAACATTTTTGACCAGTTAAAATTCAGAGCAAGCTGGGGTAAAACCGGTAACCAGGAATTCCCTGCATTTGCTTCTCAGGAAACGTATACTGCAGGACAGCAGTCTTTCAACCGTGCAACCCTGGAGAATCCGAATTTGAAATGGGAGACTTCTACTACCATAAACATTGGATTGGATTTCTCGGTTGCTAAAGGAAAACTCTTTGGTTCCGTTGATTATTTTAACAAAAAGACTACCGATATTCTTTTTGACCGAGATTTAGCTGATCCGGTTCCGGTAGGTTCTGCTTCCACCTGGGTAAATCTTCCCGGTGAGATTATTAACTCCGGTGTGGAAGTGATGTTGAACTACCTGATCGCGAAAAACGCAAACTTCTCATGGGATATCGGTGTGAACGCTACATTCCTGAATAATAAAATCACAGGATTTGGTGACCTGGTAATTCCAACCGGTGCACTGAGTGGTCAGGGTATCTCTGGTACGAATATTCAGCGTTTCGTAAACAATCGTCCACTGAATGCGTATTATTTAAGACGATTCACCGGAATTGATCGTGATGGTCAGGCTGGTCTGGTTGATGGTGGAGCTTCTTTCTTCTACCTGGGAGATCCCAACCCGAATATGCTGTTGGGCCTTACTACCAATATCGGATACAAGAAGTTCAACCTCGAAATCAGCATGAATGGCGCTTTCGGTCATGAACTCTATAACAACACAGCGAATACCGTACTGCCAATCAACAACCTGGGTACAAGGAATATCGCGAAAGACCTGGCGAGCCTGGATCCTGCTGAGGCATTGTCCAGCCCCATCACTGCTTCTTCCCGTTACCTGGAAAAAGGTGATTATATGAAGTTGTCCAACGCTACACTTTCATACAGACTGGGAAATCTCGGATCTGTTATCAAGAATGCCAATTTGTTCCTGACAGGACAAAACCTGTTTGTGATCACCAACTTCTCCGGATTTGATCCTGAAGTGAACGTTGATAAGAATGTGGCTGGTCGTCCTTCATTCGGTATTGAGTACATTCCATACCCTACAGCAAGGAACATTATTCTCGGACTTAATTTTTCTTTTTAATTCAAACAATTTTTGAGCCGTATGAAATATAAATTAATTCTAACCGCTTTCATGGTCTCCTCGCTTTTCAGTTGTACCAAACTGGAAGAGCCGGTAGATTCCGCGATCACCGGAGACCAGGCAGATGAGTTATTTGGTGGCTCCAATTCTGCACCCCCGGATATTAGTGCGTTATTGGAAGGTGCTTATCTATCAACTCGTACGCCGTACCAGGATCAATCCCGTGTATGGGCCGCAATGGAACATACAACGGATGAAGTAATCGGACCCACAAGAGGTGGTGACTGGGATGACAATGGTGTGTGGCGCGTATTACACAGCCATCAGTGGGATGCTGATCATGCATTCCTTGCTGATACCTATCGTGATTTGGGTAGGATTGTGTTTGCCACTACTGACCTGTTGAAATTTAATCCAACCCCGGCACAGGCTGCTGAAGCCCGATTCCTGAGAGCCTATGCTATGTTCACTATTCTGGATGGATGGGACCAGGTTCCGTATCGCGAAGTGAATGGTACACTGAGTGAATTGCCTAAAGTTCGCAAAGGAACAGAAGCACTGGAATATATCATGTCTGAATTAACAGAGATACTTCCCAATCTTCCGGTAACTCCGAATTATAAGGCGAACAGAGATGCAGCCAAAGTGCTGATGATGAAATGTCTTATCAATAAAGGAGTATATGCAGATCGCGCCAATCCAACTTTTGCTGCAGCTGATATGCAGGCGGTAATAACACTTGCTGATGAAATCATCAACAGTGGAAAATATGCACTGGAGGCTAATTTCTTTGACAACTTCGCACCAAACAACGATGACCTGTCAAGTGAAAATATCTGGACTGCTGAAAACCGTGGTGGTAACAGTAGTGGTGGTGTTCGTTTCCATTGGTTCTGTACACTTCACTACAACAACAACCCCAGTGGTTGGAATGGTTTCACAACCCTGTCTGATTTTTACGATAAGTTTGAAGCAAATGATACACGTCGTGGCGCATCTTATCCTGGCATGACCAATGTGTCCGGTTTGAGAGTAGGCTTCCTGGTTGGTCAGCAGTTCGACCAGAATGGAGTGGCACTGAAAGATAGAAGAGGTAATAATCTCGCGTTCACACGTGAAGTTAAGCTGAAAGAAACCGGTAATGACCTTGAGATCACAGGTATTCGGGTTATTAAGTACCCAATCGATTATGTTTCCGGTGATAATGTTGATAACGATTTCGTGTACTTCCGCTATTCCGATGTATTGCTGATGAAAGCAGAAGCCCTGCTCAGAACCAATAATGCCGGAGCGGCACTCACTATCGTGAACAATATTCGTACAACAAGAGGCGCTTCCAGCCTGGGTTCTGTGAATCTGGACCAATTGCTGGATGAAAGAGGCCGCGAGTTGTATTACGAAGGCTGGAGAAGAAATGATATGATCCGCTTTGGTAAATTCCTCGGAACCTGGCAGGAAAAAACTGCTGCTTCTGGTCCTGAGCGTCTGATCTTCCCGATTCCCAACCGTTCATTGGCTGCGAATCCGAATCTGACCCAAAACCCCGGCTATTAATTTTTAGTATCTTGCAAATAGATAAGAGGTCATTAGCAATAATGACCTCTTATCGTTTTATTGAAACGTATTATGGTAAAATGGATTACTGCCTGCCTGGCTTTAGCAATACTGACATCCTGTGGATCCGAACCTGAGAAACCAGGCTTGTTCTCCCTGATGGAAAAGACCGGTATTGATTTCGTGAATGAAGTCAGGGATACCAAAGATTTCAACATCTTCAGCTATCGTAATTTTTACAACGGTGGTGGCTGTGCTATTGGCGATATTAATAATGATGGCCTGGCTGATGTGTTGTTCACTTCCAATATGGGAGAGAATAAACTCTACCTGAACAAGGGCAACTGGAATTTTGAAGACATTACCGCCAAATCAGGTATCGCAGAAGCCGGTAAATGGAGCACAGGTGTGGTAATGGTAGATATCAATGCAGACGGACTGCTTGATATTTATATCTGTAATGCCGGATATCAGAAAGGCATGCGGCAGGAGAATACCCTCTTCATTAATAAAGGGGATCTCAGTTTTGTTGAATCAGCCAAAGAGTACGGACTTGATAATGATGGCTATACTACCCATGCTGCTTTTTTCGATTATGACCTGGATGGAGACCTCGATTGCTTTATCCTGAACAATAGTTTCATTCCCGTTAATACACTCAACTATTCCAATAAACGCGACTTAAGAGCGAAAGACTGGCCGGTTGCAGATTTTCTCAAAGGTGGTGGATCCTTCCTGCTGCGTAACGACAATGGAAAATTTATTGATGTTAGTGAAGCAGCCGGAATCTATGGAAGCCTGATCAGTTTTGGTTTGGGAGTTACCGTCGGAGATATCAATGGCGACAGCTATCCTGATATTTATGTATCCAATGATTTTTTCGAACGGGATTATCTCTATATCAATAATAAATCGGGAGGCTTTACGGAAGAACTTGAAAAGCGAATGCAACATATCAGTCACTCTTCCATGGGTGCGGATATGGGGGATATCAACAACGACGGCCTGCCTGATATCTTCGTAACCGAGATGTTGCCGGATGATGAATTCCGTCTGAAAACCACCACCTCTTTTGAACAGATTGAAGTGCAGTTACTCAAACAGCGATCCGGTTTCTATAACCAGTTCATGCAAAATACCCTGCAGGTAAATGCCGGAAATGGACAGTTCCTGGAAACGGGATATTACAGCGGAGTGGCTGCTTCCGACTGGAGTTGGGGAGGCTTGCTTTTTGATGCGGATAACGATGGTCGAAATGATCTCTATATCTGCAATGGCATATACAGGGATGTAACAGATCAGGATTTTATCAACTTCTTTGCCAATGAAGTAATACAGAACATGGTTATGACCGGACAAAAAGAAGAAGTGGATCAGATCATTGAAAAAATGCCTTCCAACCCGATTCCTAATAAAATGTTTCGGAATACAGGAAACTGGAAATTCCAGTCGGTTGAAAAGGATTGGGGATTAGCCAAACCTTCTTTCTCCAATGGAGCTGCTGTTGGCGATCTGGATAATGATGGTGATCTGGACCTGATTGTAAACAATGTAAACCAGCCTGCTTTTATCTATCGTAATAATTCATCCGAACAGAACCAGTCGGCTTTTATTACTTTCCAGTTGCAGGATACAGGTAAGAATAAATTTGCTATTGGTTCTAAAATCCTGCTCTACCAGGGTACTGAAAAGCAACTGCGTGAACTAGTTCCAACTCGTGGCTTTCAATCTTCCGTTGATTATACCCTGCATTTTGGATTGGGTGAAAAGACCATTGATTCGGTATATGTGATTTGGCCAGGAGGTGAAGCAGAAAAGATCACCGGTTTTACCCCCAACCAATTAAATAAATTAAAACGTGGTACGGGTACCAAATCGGTACTTCCCCAGGTTACAAGTTCACCTGCCTTCTTCACCTTTGTGGATTCATTGCAATTCGACAAGCACCAGGAAGATGAGTATGTTGATTTTTACAATGAGCGTAACACTCTCTGGATGAATTCCCGAGATGGAGCACAGGTTGCAAAAGCAGATGTGAACGGAGATGGACTGGAGGATATTTATATCGGAGGTGCAGCCAAACAGGCTGGACAACTTTATCTGCAGACAGCAAATGGATTTCGAAAATCCATTCAACCGGTCTTTGAAACATTTAAAGACTGGGAGGATGTTGCTGTAGTTTTCATGGATGCGGATGGTGATGGAGATGCTGATCTGGTTATCGGTTCCGGTGGCAACAACCAGGTGTTACAAAGTCACAAACTGGATCATCGGTTATACCTGAACGATAGTAAGGGGAATTTTACTGCAGCTACCGGCGCGTTTCCTGCAAACGGAATGAATTGCTCGGTGCTGGTTCCGATAGATATGGATGGAGACGGTGACCTGGATCTCTTTGCTGGCGCCAGATCAATTCCTTATCAATACGGGGTTCCGGCGTCCAGTCAGTTGTTGCTGAATAATGGAAAAGGAATATTTACACTATACCAATTGAAGGGAAAAAATCCATTTGACTCACTTGGTATGGTAACTGCTGCTGTTTGTGCGAATCTTACCGGTGATTCAAAAAAGGAACTGGTGCTTGTCGGCGAATGGATGAACCCCCTGGTGTATGAATGGAAAAACAGCCAGCTTGCTTCGGTAGACGGTTATTTCTCCAACTTATCCGGCTGGTGGCAGAGCATCGCAGCAGCAGACCTGGATGGAGATGGAAAAGAAGAATTGGTGCTTGGAAATATTGGTGATAACTTTTATCTGCGTGCGGATAGCCTGCATCCGGTAAAAATCTGGCACAATGATTTTGATGAGAATGGTACCCCTGAAAATATCATCACAAGAACAATCGGTGGAAAAGATATGCCGGTATTTATGAAAAGAGAATTGACTGAACAGATTCCCGGATTGAAAAAACAGAACCTGCGCAACGAACAATTTGCAACCAAGTCGATACAGGAATTGTTCCCTGCTGCTGTAATAAATACTTCGGTGATGCGATCCGTGAATTATACAAAATCCTGCATCGTATTTACAGGTGAGAAAGCTGTTCGCTCTGTTCTGCCACTTGATTTCCACGTGCAATTGTCATCCGTTCATGCCATCCGGATACTGGATATAAATAAAGATTCAAAACCTGATTTGGTGCTTGGTGGCAATATGTACTGTCTGCAACCTCAGTTTGGTCAGCTGGATGCCAGTTTTGGGCATGTGTTGCTGAATGAAGGGGCCGGACAATTTCGATACCTCCCTCCGGCTGAATCCGGATTTTTTATAAAAGGGGCCATTCGTGATTTGGAAATACTTCCTTCCAAAAAAGGTAATTCCCTCCTGGTTACGAGAAACAATGCCCATCCGGTTTTATTCCGGTTTTAAGTTCGCGTATCAATGAAAAACAGTGTTTATATAGTAGGTTGGTTGCTGCTGGTTCTGCATGGCTGTAAGGATGCAGGAAAGAAAGAACAGTTTGAATTGCTTTCGGCAAATCAGACCGGGATAAATTTTTCCAACCGATTGACGGCAACCTCGGAGTTTAACATGTTTCAATACATGTATTTCTACAATGGCGCAGGTGTAGGAGCAGGTGATTTTAACCAGGATGGTCTGATTGATTTATTCTTTGCATCCAACCAGGAACAGAATCGCCTTTATCTTAATAAGGGTGATTTTAAATTCACTGACGTTACTGAACAGGCGCAGCTCCCGGATGATAAGGGCTGGTCTACCGGTGTTTCGGTAGTGGATATTAACAACGACGGACTACTGGATATTTATATTTGTCGGGTTGCCGGATTTGAGAACCTGAAAGTTGGCAACCAGTTATTAATCTGCCAGGGCATAAAAGATGGAATACCCTATTATAAAGACGAGGCCGGCTACTATGGTTTGGCATTCTCGGGCTTCAGTACCCAGGCCAGCTTTTTCGATTATGACCTGGATGGTGACCTCGATTGTTTTTTGCTGAATCATTCCATTCATCACAATGGAACCTTTGGAAGAAGAGATCGCTTTCTGAATACCTATCATGAACAATCCGGAGACCGGTTCTTTGTAAATGAAAATGGCAGATTTACTGATAAAACCAAAGAGACGGGTATTCAGAGTTCCGTTATCGGTTATGGATTGGGGATAGTAGTGAGTGACCTGAACGCCGATGGCTGGCCGGATCTTTATATCGGCAATGATTTTCATGAGAACGATTATCTCTACATAAACAACCGGGACGGTAGTTTCAAAGAGGAACTGACCAGTCGCACTCAACATAGCAGCCAGTTCTCTATGGGTGTGGATGCCGGAGATGTAAACAATGACGGACTGCCGGATATCATTTCAGTAGATATGCTGCCTGCTGATCCTGAAATCCTGAAGCGCTCACTTGGAGAGGATGAATACAATCTCTTCATGATGAAGATCGGATATGGATATCATTATCAATACACAAGAAATAACCTTCAACAGAATACCTTTTCCGGCCATTTCAGGGAGTTGGGTTTGTATGCGGGAATTGCTGCAACAGACTGGTCCTGGGCCCCGGTATGGGCAGATTTTGACAATGATGGAAGAAAGGATCTATTTATCTCCAATGGTATACCCAGAAGATTAAATGATATTGATTATGTCAATTTCATTACCAATGATAATTTTCAGGACAAAATCCGCAAAGCTGAATTGAAGAAGGAAGATATGGGACTGGTAGAGCAATTCCCACAAATCAAATTGCCGAATGCTTTTTTCCGTAACCAGGGTGATTTTCATTTTTCAGAAAATGCTTTCAATGTCAGTAATGATCAGAAAAGTTTTTCCAATGGAGCAGTTGTAGTGGACCTGGATAACGACGGTGACCTTGATATCGTTACCAACAATATCGATGATCCGGCTTTTGTATATCGTAACAATCAGCAGCCTGCTGATTCTTCCAGGTATTTGCAGTTGGATTTAAAAGGGCCTGCAGGCAACCGGAACGCAATAGGCGCTGCTGTGCTGGTATGTGCAGATACAACCCGACTCTATTATGAAAAATATCCGGTGCGTGGGTTCCAGTCGTCGATGGAGCAATACCTGCACCTGGGCTTGGGAACGATCCGTCCGGATTCTGTATTGATCATCTGGCCGGATCAAACTTATTTCAAACTCGATTCAGTTACATTCAATGCACGTAAGACGATAACCTACAAGGAAGGACTTCCATTGTTTGATAAGCTGGCTCATTTGAAGGCGCCGGTTATGGTGAATGCCATTGATCTCACCCATACCTTTAACCTGAAAATTGCACATAAGGAAAATCCATTCGTGGAATTCAACCGGGAACCGTTGATTCCATTCATGTTATCAACTGAGGGGCCCGCATTGGCAGTGGGGGATATCAATGGAGATGGAAGAGATGATTTTTTTATGGGTTCTTCCAAAGGAACCAGGGCTAAAGTACTTGTGCAACTGAACAACGGAACTTTTACTGAATTGAAACAGCCAGCACTGGAAGCCGACAGTATGTATGAAGAAGTGGATGCTATCTGGCTTGATATTAACCAGGATGGACAACCCGACTTGCTGACTGCTTCCGGCGGCAATGAATATTACGGTGGTGATTCGAAACTCTTGCCACGTGCTTATCTGAATAATGGTGCTGGCGTATTAACACTGCTACCGGATGCCTTCCCGTCATCCGTGCTGCTGACAGCTTCCTGTATAAAAGCGGCTGATTTCTCCGGTGATGGAATTCCGGATCTTTTTATTGGCGCGAGAGCTGTTCCTTATGAGTATGGAAAACTTCCGCAGTCTTATTTTCTGGTGAATGATGGGAAGGGGCGATTTATTGATCAGACTAAAAGCAGTACACCTGAAAATGGCCTGCTGGGTTTTGTGAAAAACGCGAGCTGGTATGATATGGATGCGGATGGCGATCTGGATTTACTGCTTGCTTTGGAATGGGGGGCGTTGACGATATTAGAAAATAAGAAAGGGCAATTCAGTAAACGAAGTCTTCATCCCGCAAACGGATGGTGGAATTTTCTGGTGCCGGTGGATATTAACAAAGATGGGTTACCCGATCTTGTTGCAGGAAACCAGGGGTATAACAATCGCCTTAGACCAGTGAAGGAAAAACCTGTTCGGTTATACGTGAATGATTTTGATGGCAATGGCAAAAGAGAACAGTTGCTTACTTATTATATCAGAGATAAAGAACATCTCTTTGCCAATAAGATGGAGCTTGAAAAACAACTGCCTTATCTGAAAAAGAAATTCCTGTTTGCAGGTGATTTTGCAAAAGCATCCCTTGGAGATATTATTGAACCGGCTAAACTCAAGGAAGCAGAACTGTTAACTGCGGATGATTTTACCAGCGGGTACCTCATCAATAAAGGAAACTGGCAATTTGAATGGCGGGCATTCTCCTGGGAAGTTCAACTAAGTCCCTTTCGTTCTACAGAACTGACAGATGTAAACGGTGATGGCTGGATGGATCTGTTGGTTGGTGCCAATTTTTATGCGAACTCCATCCAGATGGGACGAAATGATGCAGGTATGGCAGCGGTTCTGCTGAATCAAAACGGAAATGGTTTCAGGTATCTGCCCTGGACCACCACAGTTACCGGAGAAATCCGAAAATTCGCTCCCATTGAAGTGAACAAAGAGCAGCTAATGCTGACCGTTAGGAATAACGACAGTTTACGTCTGTTCCGGGTAAATGGACTGAATCAGAAATAAGGATAGAATACCTCCAGTTTCACCTGCTGACTGTCAGATTTTAGTTCTAACTCTTTGGGTAAGGCAATATATGGGATGGCCATATTGACCAGGCCATAATCGGCTTTATATTGCTCCAGCGCATACAGGGCTTTCCTGTAATTGTTAAAGGGTCCCTCATAATGAGCAACCAGGAGATTCTTTTTATAAGGCATTTGCTTGAATTCAATGCCCTGAGGTAACCTGTTTTTTAATGGACGGTGGATGGATATGCTGGCATTCAGATTGTAATGACTGCTATCGGGTTGCTGAAGATTCAATATGCGATAGCCCCTGTAATCCAATCCTTCAGCACCTGCATACTGAGCCAGGCTATCATACACGAGCTTGATTTTTTCCATCAGCTCTTTCCTGGGAATACGGATAGTTTTGAAAAGAAATGTGGTATCAATTACCTCTGTTCGCTCAATTTTGATTCCGTAAAATGTTTCTGTATTATTGAAAAAGGAGTCAAGCGCAGCAGCGAGTTGTTTCAATGATACCGGAGTATTTCCCAACAAAGAATTCCAGCGATTATCAGTATAAACCAATTGGATTTGGCTCTTAGTAGGCTGATTGGTTTCCGGCACAACCTTCAGTAAAAAAAGAATGGGCTGCTGATCAGCGTATTTCAATTGTGCTTTGTAGGAATAGGGTGTCAGTTCTTCCAGGGTAAGTGAAGAGTCGCCCATCCAGTTTGACCAGTTTTCTGGCTTTCGGAATTCAAGGTTGGTTCTGTCTGCAAACAGCGGACTTTTAATGGTGGTGGTGTTGGTGTTTTTGCTGTTCAGTAACCAGACAATTCCACCTGCTACCAGCAGGATTAACAGAAGAAAGAGTTTCGTAGTATGTTTCATAGATCATTGCAAAATAGGGTAACAAACTTTTATGCGTACCAGTTCATCCGGCCCGTATCCATACCCTGGGGAAAGGAAGTCTTCGAAGGGTAGCATGAGTCCTACCAGGGAATAATCTTTCCGGTATTGATCCAGCGCCTTATATACGAGCTGAATATCTTTATATGGACCTTCATACACCGCGCTAAGTTGCTGTTTCCCGAAAGGAAGTTTTTTCTGTCCAATTCCAAGTGTGGCACTGGTTGGAAGTGAACAGGTTACTACTGTTCCGGTGAATATGTTAAGTTGAGCACTGTCGCCCGGTTGCGCATAAAAAATGCGTCTTCCATTCCAGTCATGCTCCTGCTTTTGTATATACTGAACAAGGCTGTCGAATAGTTGTTTGGTTACCTTCGCTTTGGTGCTGTCCATAACATGTGCTGCCATAAAAAGGTAACAGCTATCAGTGATTAGTTCTTTATTGATAACATATCCATAAAACCGTTCTGTATCATTGGTGAACGCTTCCAGCTCTTTGAGGTTGGCAACCACGAGTTCGTCTGTTGGATCGGGATCAAGCCAGCGTTTCCAGATGGTACGGTATACAGAGAGATCTACAATGCAATGTTTTCTGTTTTGAGGGTCAGCTGATATATGAAACGTATATTTTTTTTTCAGCTCCTGCGTTTCCACGGCCAGCTCCACCGTGCCTGGTTTGGCTTCAATTAATTCTATGTTGTCATCCTGCTCAGCCTTCAGAAACCATTTATTGAGTTGTGAATCAACTGTAAACTGATCCATTGTGCGATCCAGTGAATAGGGGACTTTTGCTTTGCTGCTAAACTGAATAGGCACAGATACCGAGGTCAGGAGAACCAGGCCGGTGATTCCCAATAATAAAATAATGATAAACTTCCGGCCTTTTAGCATAATTGGTTGTTACTTGAGATAGTGTTGGTAAATTTAATAAGCTGACTTCAAAATCATTGCAACTATGAAGAAAGTATTTATCAACTCTTTATTGATAACAAGTTGGTTTTTCAGCAGTTTGAGTGTTATCGCTCAATCGGTTGATCCATGGAAATTAACTGCGGTCAATCCTTCCCGCGAAAACTACTACGGTATCACAGTTGCCAATGGGATGATTGGCATCGTTTCAGCTCCATCCCCCTTTACCGTGCAGGAAGTAGTGCTGGCAGGCGCCTGGGATCAATATGGCAGGGGCAGGGTGAGTAATTTTTTGCGCAGTTTCAACTTGCTGAACAGTTCGCTTGAAATTGATGGAAAACTCATGGATTACCGCCAGGTTTCCAATTTTACCCAAACCCTGGACATGCAGAAAGCAGCCTTCACGGTCAGCTTCGACTATGCAGATAAAGCCCAGGTGCAATATTCCTATTATGCGTTGCGCCATTTGCCTTACACCGTGTTGATGGATGTCAATATCCTGCCAAAGAAAAACATAAGTATTCGCGCAGCCAGCATTATGGAAGCGCCTGATGCCTTGCGGGATGTGCAGAATTACTACAATGAAATCGATCGACCGCATGTGGTGTTAAGCTTGTTGAGTTCAACGGCTAAGAGTCCCACCGGCAAACTGCAACTCTGTGCTTCCAATACTTTCCTATTTGAAGAAGAACATGGTCAGGAGCCTCGCGTTATCCATGAAATGTGGGATAACAATCGTCACCTGATGAAATTCAGCAAGGATCTTGTCGCCAATAAGCCGTATCGCTTTGCCATTGCAGGTTCCTCCATCACATCTGCTCATCATGATGATCCTTTAAATGAGGCGGAGCGCCTTACGGTATATGCAAGATTAGAAGGACGTGATCGCCTCCTGAAATTTCATGAAGCCGCCTGGAAAGAACTCTGGAAATCGGATATTATCATCGAGGGCGATCCCCAGGCGCAACAGGATATTCACAGCATGTTGTATCATCTCTACTCTTTTACCAGAGAAGGAACAGCTTATTCACCTTCGCCAATGGGTTTATCCGGTTTAGGATATAATGGCCATGTGTTCTGGGATACAGAACTCTGGATGTATCCTGGTTTGCTTGTACTGCAACCAAATATTGCGAAGAGCCTGGTGGAATATCGATACCAGCGCTTACCTGCAGCCCGCCGCAATGCCTTCTCCAAGGGCTTTAAAGGAGCCATGTTTCCCTGGGAGAGCGCCGATTCAGGAGTAGAGGAAACTCCCGTATGGGCACTGAGTGGCCCCTTTGAACATCATATTACTGCCTGTGTGGCTATTGCTGCCTGGAATTATTATTGCGTTACGCAGGATAAAACCTGGTTGCGGGAAAGAGGTTATCCCATCCTGTCTGAAACAGCCGATTTCTGGGCCAGCAGGGTGGAGAGAAATGGTTCGGGCAGGTATGATATCAAAAATGTGGTTGCTGCTGATGAATGGGCTGAAAATGTAGATAACAATGCGTTCACCAATGCTGCTGCCAAAGCCAATCTGCGTTTCGCAACAGAAGCGGCCCGGTTATTGGGCATCCCACCCAATGCTGACTGGGCTGTGGTGGCGGATAATATTCCAATTTTGAAAATGCCTGATGGAGTTACCCAGGAACATGCCACGTATAAAGGGGAAGGAATTAAGCAGGCGGATGTCAACCTGCTGTCTTATCCATTGAAAGAAATCACCGACCCCAAACAGATTCGAAAAGACCTGGAATATTATGAAACCCGGGTGCCGGATGAAGGTACGCCTGCAATGACACAGGCAGTTTTCACCACCCTTTATGCAAGGCTGGGTGATAAGGAAAAAGCAGCACATTGGTTTAAGGACTCCTACCTGCCCAACCTGAATCCGCCTTTCCGGGTGATTGCAGAAACCAAAGGTGGTACCAATCCCTATTTTGCAACCGGTGCAGGTGGTGTGGTGCAGAGTGTGTTGATGGGGTTCGGCGGACTTGAAATTACTCCGAAAGGTATCGTGCAAATCAAATCAGTATTGCCTTCGAATTGGAAAAAACTGACCATTACCGGGGTAGGGCCGGAGCGAAAAACCTATACGGTACAATAAGAAAAAAAATCGCTTATGCATGTACGTTTTATAGCAGGTATATGGACTGGTTTGTTGCTTTCGATGGGTGCTATTGCCCAGGACAGTCTGCCAAAATCTCCCGACCAGTTGTATGGTGAACTGTTCACGGAAGTGCAAATGGCGCGGATCTTTCCGGATGGCAAAACCTTTGTGGATGCTGTTCCGAAAATGAGTCCGGATGAAATTCTACTGGCTTTTCGCGAAGCCAAAAAAAATCCGGCTACCAGGTTTTCGCTTATGCAATTCGTGCGCAATTTTTTTGTGTTGCCTGATTCCGCCACCAGTACCTATCAATCCAATCCGCAACATTCCATTACAACACATATTCAGGATCTCTGGAAAGTATTGCGCCGCCAACCGGATACAGCTGTGAAAGGCTCGAGTCTGCTACCACTGCCGCATCCTTATATCGTACCCGGTGGCAGATTTCGTGAAATCTATTATTGGGATTCCTATTTTACGATGCTGGGCCTGAAAGAGAGTCGCGAGTTTGAACTCATGGAAAACATGATCGATAATTTTGCTTACCTGATCAATACCTATGGTCATATTCCCAATGGAAACCGAACCTATTACCTGAGCCGATCGCAGCCTCCTTTCTTTTTTATGATGGTGGAATTATTGGCTACGGTGAAAGGTGATCAAACTCTGCAGCAGTATCTGCCGGCAATGGAAAAAGAATACAGGTACTGGATGGAAGGAGCTTCCACGCTTAAAAAAGGACAGGCATTCAAACGGGTGGTTTCCCTTCCGGATGAATCAATGCTCAACCGTTATTGGGATGAAGCCAATACGCCCCGGCCGGAAAGCTATCGTGAAGATGTTGAAACTGCCAATCGTTCCGCCCGGCCTAAAGCAAATGTATATGCGCATTTGAGGGCAGGTGCTGCCAGTGGATGGGATTTCAGCAGCAGGTGGCTGGCAGATGGCAAAACGCTTTCCACGATAGAAACTACCAATATTATTCCGGTGGATCTGAACAGCCTGCTGGTTGGATTTGAAAATGCATTGGCTCGTGCGTATAAGGTAGCCGGACAGGATTCAATTTCAATGCTGTATACAGCCGTTGCAGAAAAAAGGCAGCAGGCAATTGAAAAATACTGCTGGAGCCGGGAGCAACAGTTTTATACGGATTATAATTTCAAGAAGCAGGCGCTTACCAAACAAATTTCAGCAGCCGGACTCTTTCCCTTCGTTTTCTTTTCACATAAGCAGGGATACCTGAGTGTGGTAGCCAGGCAGGCGGCAACAGTTGTTAAAGAGCAATTGTTACAGCCGGGGGGATTGCTTACTACCACCCAAACAACCGGCGAGCAGTGGGATGCTCCTAACGGTTGGGCACCTCTGCAATGGATGGCAGTTCGCGGACTCGCGCGTAGCGGGCAGATAGGATTGGCAAAGGAAATTGCACAACGCTGGACCGGTATCAATGAAAAAGTGTACAAGGAAACCGGCAAGCTGATGGAAAAATACAATGTAGTGGATCTCAGCAAATCCGCCGGGGGTGGCGAATACGCGGCACAGGATGGATTTGGCTGGACTAATGGAGTTTACCTTGCACTGAGTGCCTGGTTGAAACAACCACTCTAATCCAGTTCGCCTTTCAACCTGCGCGCAGCTGTGTCCAGGGCTAATTGTATACAGTCCTCCAATGATTTTTCGGTTAACCATGCATGTATAAATCCGGCCCAGAAGGAATCACCTGCACCAGTACTGTCTTTCACTTCAACCGGTTCTGCTGTACGATGTTGCCAATCCTGTTCTGGTGTTTTATACCAGACCCCTTCACTTCCGCAGGTAAGGCAGCTAACTTTTGCAGACAATGGTTGAAGAAATTCTTTTGCCGATTCAATACTTTGTTTTTTGTTGGTGAATCGTTCTATGTCATCCAGGCTGCATTTCAACAGCGGTTGAAAGGAGAGTAAGGTTGTAAAAACGGAGGATGCAAAATTTTCCGCCCCCCATATTTTGGGAGAATAATTCCAGTCGACGCTAATCTGCTTTCCATTCCTGTTTGCCAGATGTAAAGCCGTAAGGATATTGGTTTGGGCAGGCTCCCGGCTCAAGGCGAAAGCGGTTGTATGTACCAGGTCGGTTTCCTTGTACATAATGGGGGCGATCGCACCAATCTGCATATCAGCATCACGATAGGGGATGAAATCCGGTGTTCCTTTGGTTTTACCCACCACTACCATGCTGGTGGCATGTTCATTGCTGATTTTAAGAAGGCTGCAGTCGATTTGTTTTTCCCTTAGATCATTCAGAATGATTTTTCCCAGTCCATCTGCTCCCAATACTGCATGCAAAAGGGCAGGAGTTCCCAACTGATGGAGGAAACGGCAAAAATTAGCCGGACTTCCTCCTGGCTTGAGATCCAACTGGCGGGCAGCAGAC
Organism: Flavipsychrobacter sp.; assembly: GCA_016787265.1. GTDB lineage: Bacteria > Bacteroidota > Bacteroidia > Chitinophagales > Chitinophagaceae > Flavihumibacter. The sequence goes on from JAEUVF010000014.1 coordinate 24,995, forward strand.
AGATCTTCAACAAAATCCGTACTAACGGCATCGATCAGTGCTTCTCCAATAGCCAACACCTTTTTTGTTTTCATATCCAGGTATTAAGTGAATAATCTTTTTCCTTCGAGATAGGATATGGCAAGAATATGTCCACCTGCACTCCAGGTACAAAAAGGAACTCCAATTGGTTCCTGTGTTTCTCCCTGCAGACATTCATTGTACTGGTGCTGATTTTTTTGATTGGCAGTTTCAATTTCTGATGTGATCGCAGCAGCAAAATCGGTGTCTCCCATACTTACTGCTGCTGCAGCCAGCATTCCATTCCACACAGGCCATAACCCGCCATTGTGAAACTCGTGAGGCCGGTTGCGAAATGTATATGCATAATTGTTCTCCAGCTCCCGCATATCCGGATCATCCTGTTCGATACTTGGATAAAAGGATGGCAGCAATGTTTTTTTACGCAGGTATAAACCCTGCATAAACTGGAAAGCTTCTTTGTTTTCATCGGCAGCTCCTAACCCCAACAGCAGTGCCAGTGCATTGGCCTGCAAATCAAACTGAGGATATATACGTGCGGGGTTAAAGCCCATTAACCAAAACCCCTGGGGTGCCTGCTCCATCTGGTGTATCAGATTCGCGGCATACAGGGGGCCGGCGCCCAGCCGATTCCAGTAATTGATCTCCACCACTTCCCGAATGCGCGCTGCCTTGCCTGCCCAGGTTTCGTTTTCAAATACCTGCGCTGCGAGTTGCAATGCCCATATCCGTAATAGTTGATTAAACAGTATATACCCATGCTGTATGTATTCATCTGCCCAATCGCCACTCTGTGGCACATACAACAGGTGTTTGCCATTATACTCCCAGGCATCCATAACCGAAAAACAGCGTTCTGCCTGTGGCAGAAATTGTTTGGCAAAAGCAGGGTCGTTCTGCAGCAGTGCATACTGACACAATGTGATCACTGCCCAGCTTGGATTATCCGCCCTTCCAACTGTTCCGCCATAACTTACACCTCCGCCAATACTGACATTAGAGGGCATAAAACCACTGGGATGCTGGTGCGTAAAAATGGTATGCAGGGTGGCTTTTACGGTTTCAATCAGATCCGCTTCTCCACTCAACAGTGCAGCCATTGAGTTCATGCTGCCATCGCGGGTCCAGATGCGCCGGTAATTGTCGTGCTCCTGCAAACTTGCAACAAAACCATGCGGTGTGGATGCTTTTTTTAGGATCCCGATGGATCGTTGGTATTCGGCTACATTGATCATGGTTAATGGGCGCTTGGTGATGGAATAGGAGTTTCGGTTATGGGTAGAGGTTTGATCCGCAGGGTGGCCATCGCGGCTAAAAACAGCAAACCTGCAGCAAAGAAGATGGCATTACCTGGCGCACTGTTCAACATATTTTCATACACCCATCCAAAGCTAAGGGTCTGCAGGATCATCGGTATCACAATCATCATGTTGATGATACCCATATAAACTCCATATTTTTCTTTTGGGATACTTCCTACTACCATAACATAGGGTATTCCCATCATGCTGGCCCAGGCGATTCCAAATCCAACCATCGGAAGGAAAAGCAGGAAGGGCTGTTCAATGAAGGGGAAAATAAATAGTCCCAGGCTTGCCAGTAATAAACAGATTACATGCACCCATTTTGCTCCCCATTTTCTCGCCAGTACCACCAGTCCAAATGCTGAGATGAAAGTGACGATGTTGTAAAAGCCATTTACCTGTCCGGTTAGTACCACTGCATCTTCATAGGCGGGCCCACTGCTATCAGTTTTAAATACAGAAGCTGCAATGCTGAGTGATACATATTGCCAGTAACAGAACATCGCATACCATTGAAAGAGATAAACCAGCGCCAGTTTCCACATGATCGGTGGCATGTGCCGGATGGCTTCTGTGATTTCCTTAAAGGGTTCAAAAAATCCTTTGGGGCGCGCTTTGAGTTCAGCTAGTTCTGCAGGTGTGGGTGGTATTTCCGGGGTGGTTAATACCGACCAGAGTACCGACAGGATGGAACAGACACCTCCAACAAAAAAAGAACCGTATACCCAGTAAGGAATGCCGGAAGATGAAGTGCCGGTAATGATATCTTTAAAAAAGCCGAGGGATAAATTCGCCAGTGTGATACCAAGACCGGTAAAGAAACTTTGTGTCAGGAATCCGGTGGGCTGCTGCCGGGCTGGAAGTTTGTCCGCAATAAATGCCCGGTAAGGTTCCATCGCGGTATTGTTGGCGGCATCCAGGATCCAGAGCAACCCGGCTGCCATCCACAAGGCCCGGCTAAAAGGGAAAGCAAATAAGCAGATGCTGCAAAAGATGGCACCAATTAAAAAATAAGGTTTTCTTCTGCCCCAGCGGGGATGCCAGGTTCGATCGCTTAAGGCCCCAATTACCGGTTGAATGAGGAGCCCAGTCATAGGACCCGCCAGGTTAAGGATGGGTAGATCTTCCGGCTTGGCATCCAGGAAACTGTAAAGGGGATTGATAGCGGTCTGTTGCAGGCCAAAACTATATTGAATGCCGAAGAAGCCTACATTCATATTGATGATTTGCCAGAAACTCAGCGAGGGTTTTTGAAGCTGCATAAGCAATCGTTGGTACTTAAAAATAGGATTTCTCAAATCGCAGTAGCCCAGATCTCCACAGCAAACCGTTGCGTTATCTTTGTATCATGATAAATCCCCTGATTGCCAGCCTTACCCGTAACCAAAGCAGTTTTCATCCCGTTGTTTCGTTTACTCCCGGTACGGATAAACTGGCGGCATTGAAGCTGACTCAAAATGGCGACTTACCGGAAGGTATAGCCGATGACCTGGGGCGATTTGTATCCTTTATGGAAAGCCTTCGCGAAGAAAAACAAGCCCGTTACCTGATTGGTGGCTATAATGAACTGCGGTTCATGTACAGTCGAAGTGCCCTTTTTGATGAGGGAGCAGAGCCGCGTCGCCTGCATATTGGAACCGATATCTGGGGGCCAGTTGGAACACCGGTGTTCGCATTTATGGGTGGAATGGTGCATAGTATTGGCTGGAATGACCGGCTGGGTGATTATGGAGCTACAATTATTCTGCTGCACCAGCTGGATGGCATACCCTTTTATACTTTGTATGGGCATGTTTCAAAACGGGATATTGATTCGCTGGCACCCGGACAATACATCAACCGGGGCCAGGAACTGGCGCATTTTGGAGCGCCTGTTGAAAATGGGCAATGGCCACCTCATCTTCATTTTCAACTGATAACAGATATGGGTTTGTATGAGGGGGATTTCCCTGGTGTGGTGCGGTACAGTGAGCGCGATCAATGGTTGGCGAATTGTCCCGACCCGGATCTGATTCTGCAGCTGCATAAATTTTTGTAAAGCCTGATTTCCTATGTAATAAAAAGTTTAATTTCAGTGTCCTGCCCTTGCTCCTGATTAGCTGGCATCCGCCCCGTTTATTTCCTAACAATTAACCAATCGTTATGGCATTTAACATCCTGGATGCAGCAAAATCCTTCATCACACCTGAGCTTATCGGCAAGGCTGCCGGTTATCTGCAGGAATCAGAATCCTCCGTTGGTAAGGCAGTTTCCGGACTTTTACCAGCCAGTTTATTAGGCATCACCCAAAAAGCAGAAACCGGTGGTGGAAACATGATCATGGACCTCGCGAAGCAGGCCATGAACAGTGGTATATTAGGAAATCTGGAAAACGCATTTAATCCCGGTGGTGGAGGCGTTCCGGATCATTCACCCGGAATTTTGCACAGTATTTTTGGTGATAAAGTGGGCAGTATTGCCAATGCAATTGCTTCCTTTGCAGGGATCAAAGGATCTTCTGCAGCTTCTCTCTTAGGTTCAATCGCACCCATGGTAATGGGCTTCCTGGGTAAACATGCTACGGAGAATGGACTCTCCGCATCAGGATTAAGTTCTTTACTTAGCAATCAGAAATCCGGTTTTCTGAATGCATTGCCGGCAGGTCTAAACATTGGAAACATTTTAGGCATTACCAGTAGTGCTCCCCGACCAGCTGTTCCTCAATTGGAAGAACCTAAAAAATCAGGTTCCTGGTTGATGCCCCTGGTATTGGGTTTGGCAGCTGTTGCGCTGTTACTGTACCTGTTTAAAGGCTGTGGAGGAGGAGAGCATAAAGAGGAGGTGGTGATGGAAACGCCTGCCCCGGTTGAACCAGCGCCAGCTGCTCCTATAACGCCACCAGCGCGGGAATCACTTAAAGTAAAACTGGCAGATGGTACCGAAATTGACGCGTACAAGGGTGGTATTGAAGATAAACTGGTTGCCTGTCTGAATGATGCAGCCTGTGTAGCCGGAAGGGATCAGTGGTTTGATTTTGATAATCTCAATTTTGAAACCGGCAGTGCAAGACTGACGGCTGAAAGTATAGCTCAGATCCGAAACATTGTAGCCATTCTCAAAGCATATCCTGCTGCCAAAATAAAAATCGGTGGCTATACTGATAAAGTAGGCAATGACGCGGATAATAAAAAACTGTCGCAGGAGAGAGCCGATGCCGTGTTGGCTGAAATCAAGAAAGAAGGAGCGAATGCAGCTCAGTTGGTTGGAGCCGAAGGCTATGGTGAAGAGCTGGCTAAAGTAGCAGAAACTGCGAGTGATGAAGAACGTAGAGTGGATCGCAGGATCTCGGTTCAGTTAAGAGAGAAATAAGTATAACCGGGACTGCCATCAATACCTGGCAGTCCCGGTTTTTTTCTATTGAGCTGCTTCAAATGCGGCTTTGAATTGCGGAAGGAAGGCTTCAAAGGAAGTATTACCCTTTACTTTTACTGTATCTGTTTGATAATCTTCAAACATTTTTCCACTTCGGATGGCTGTTCCCATTTCCACATAATTACGGGCATTTTCTGCCGGCAGTCCTGCTCCCAGCAGACCCTGTTCGGCCTGTTCATCTGTAAATACGATCCAGGGAAGTTCCGGTTTGCCAATAGCGTTTCCAATTTTTTGCGCGATCTCCTGGCTGTTCAGTTCATCACTTACCAGATACTGAACCGTGAAACCAGAAAAATCCAATTGCTGTAAGGCACTTGCTGCGGCGGATGCAATATCATCAGTTGATGACATGATCAGCTTGTCTTCATTGCCTCCAAAATTACTGCCAATGATTCCGGCATTTTTGATCATTGAAAGGTTACCAAAGAAATTGTAATAAAAATAACCGGGGCGTAAGGATAGCAGATTCAATCCTGGTACAGCTCTCAATGTCTGCTCAGCGCGGTACAGTCCACTTACCGGGCCACAACCATCGGGCATATGCGCACCTATGCTGCTTAATAAAACGGCGTGTTTAACACCTGCTTCCTGAAGGGCAGTTGCATAGTTTTTTCCTACCTGTCCGATTGCTTCTTTCCAGTTTGCAGGATTCCAGATAGGAGGAATCATTAGGTATACAGCGTCTGCTCCTTTAAAGGCCTTGCTTAAAAAAGCGCTGTCCTCTACTGAGCCGATAGCTGTTTTTGCTCCTGCTGCTGAGAGCTCTTGCAGGTTTGCTTCAGATCTTCCTATAACCGTTACCTGGTGACCTGCTTTCAATAAGTGTAGCGCTAAGGGCCTGGTAATATGGCCGGCGCCACCTGTTAATACGTAGTTCATGATTTGATATTTGTATATGCAATTAATAAATGAAAAAAAATTAAGGTAGTTGGTCGTTGATGCGGTTGATAGATTTTACAAGACGGCTGGCCTCTTCTTCATTGATCAGCGACTGGTATTTTTCCTGGAATTCGCGGGTGCAGTTTTTCATTTGGGGATAGAGTTCTTTCGCTTTGGGGGTAGGATAGATATTAGTGAGTTTACCTTCGGTAGTCCGGACTACCAATTTCTTCTCTTCAAGCTTTTCCAGCAGGCGGGTAACGGTACTGGGACTCAATTGCAGCTCTTCTGCAGCATAGCCAGGTTGTACACCGGGTTCATCCAATACCAGCATTAAAAGGTAAGCATGACTCGGTGCGAGTCCCAATTTTTTCCAGCTCTCCATGGCGAGTTTCTCAATCTTCCTCGCCAGGGCATTACTGGAAAAATAAATACACTGATGATACCTGCTTTCAGATGCTTTCACCAAACAAAGATAGAGATATTGTTTGTATATGCAAATAAATATTTCAGGTGCGGCTTAAGAATCACTTTTTTGCTTGATTTACATCATGGGATTGTTCCCTGTACTGGCTTACCTTTCACAATTAATATTTCACTATAAGTAGCCTATTCGCAGCGAAACATAAAAACACGATCAGCATGAAATTTGAATTTCAACATCCCTATACAATTGGAAAAGGCTACGAAAAACCGGTAGCTTATTTCTGCATGGAATATGCTATTCATCAGCCCTTAAAAACCTATGCGGGTGGATTGGGATACCTGGCAGGTTCACACCTGCGCAGCGCCTATGAGTTGAAACAAAATATGGTGGGCATTGGTATTTTATGGAAGTATGGATATTATGACCAGGTCCGTAAACAGGATCAATCCATGTATGTGTTGTTCCAGGAAAAAGTGTACGGCTTTCTGCAAAAAACGGATATCAAATTTACCATCCAGATTTCGGGTCATGATGTGTGGGTCACCGCTTACTACCTGCCTCCTGAAATTTTCAAAACCGCGCCTGTTTTTTTCTTAAGTACGGATCTGCCGGAAAACGATTACCTCGGTAAAACCATTTCACATCATCTGTATGATTCAAATCCGGAAACCACGATTGCTGCTGCCATCCTGCTGGGATATGGGGGTGCCCGCTTATTGGAAGAATTGAACTGGCTGCCGGAAATGTATCACCTGAATGAATCGCATGCATTGCCGCTTGCATTTTATCTCTATGAAAAATACAAATCAGTTGAAGCGGTAAAAAAACGCCTGGTATTTACCAATCATACCCCTGAGCCTGGAGGCAATCGGGTTTCAGATATTTACCTGCTTCAGAAGTTCGGTTTTTTCAATAACATTCCCTTACCGGAGCTGAGAAGCATTACCGGTGTTCAGGAAGATCAGTTCAATCATACCCTGGTTGCGTTGCGTTTGGCTGGCCTGGCTAATGGTGTTTCAAAATTGCACCTTCAGACACTTCGGGAAATGTGGCAGGGTGCAGAAGGTATTTGCAATATGATTTCTATTACGAATGCGCAAAGTTTCACTTACTGGGCTGATTTCAAAATGTACCAGGTAGTATCCAATGAAAATGATGCCGCCATAGAAGATCTGAAAAAACATCGCAAATGCCGTTTATTTGAAGAGGTCGCAGAGCAGGCAGGAGAAATATATAAAGATGATATTTTCACGATAGTTTTTGCGAAACGGTTTGTTGGATATAAAAGAGCAGAGTTGTTACTCACCAATATGGAACGTTTTCATAAGTTGGTTAGTAATGCGGACATGCCAGTTCAGATAATCTGGGCAGGCAAACCCCACCCGATGGATTATACCGGCATTGCTTCCTTTGATAAAATTGTCAATCTCTGTAAAACCTATACCAACTGTTCAATTCTTACCGGCTATGAACTGAAACTCTCCCGAATACTGAAACAGGGAGCCGATCTCTGGTTGAATGTACCCCGCATGGGTCATGAGGCCTCGGGTACCAGTGGGATGTCTGCCGCCATGAACGGGGCAGTTAATCTTTCCATTCCGGATGGATGGTTCCCTGAGTTTGTCAGAGACAAAGAAAATGGCTTTGTTATACCGTCCGCCGACACTTCTCTGCCGGAACATATCCAGGATGAAAAAGATGCCAATACCCTCTATGATCTTTTGGAAAAGGAAATACTCCCGATGTATTATCAGAATAAGAGCCGTTGGCTTGCTATTGTAAAAAACAGTATAAATTCCATTCTTCCGCAATTCGACAGTAACCGGATGGCGGTTGAGTATTATGAAAAACTTTATGGAGGCGCTGAATAAAAGTTTTTGACTAATATTGACGTAGTAGGAAGTGAGAATAGATTGATTATGAGCAACCCATTATTAGATCCGGGTTCCAACCCGATAGGTTCTGCGGAAAAAGAGTTTGAGAATAGTTTGCGCCCCCGGGAAATTGATGATTTTGCCGGACAGGCACAGATCATTGAAAACCTGAAAATCTTCATCAAGGCTGCTAAGATCCGGGGTGAAGCCCTCGATCATGTCCTGTTTCATGGTCCACCCGGTTTAGGTAAAACCACCCTGTCCAGGATTGTAGCCAATGAGATGGGAGTGCAGATTCGTGAAACATCCGGACCGGTGATTGAAAAGCCAGCCGACCTGGCTGGGCTCCTTACCAATCTGGAACCCAATGATGTGTTGTTTATTGATGAGATTCATCGCCTGAGCACAGTGGTTGAAGAATATCTTTATGCGGCGATGGAAGATTACCGGATTGATATTATGATCGACAGCGGTCCAAATGCCCGTAGTATTCAGATCAATCTGAATCCTTTCACCCTCATTGGTGCCACTACGCGGAGTGGATTATTGACAGCTCCTTTGTTGAGCCGATTCGCGATCAAATCACGTCTTGAATATTACAATGCTGGCACGCTGGAGAAAATCATTCGTCGCTCCGCTGCCTTATTAAATGCTCCCATTACCGATGATTCAGCTGCCGAGATTGCACGCCGGAGCCGGGGTACGCCAAGAATTGCCAATGGGTTGTTGCGCCGTGTGCGGGATTTTGCTATGGTCTTGAACGATGGACAACTTGATCTCGGAATCACACAGCATGCACTCAAGGCCCTGAATGTGGATGAGCATGGTCTCGATGAAATGGATAACAGAATACTCTCTACCATTATTGAGAAGTTCAAAGGTGGCCCGGTTGGCATCACCACCATTGCAACGGCTGTAGGAGAGGAAGCAGGTACACTGGAAGAAGTGTATGAGCCTTTTTTGATACAGGAAGGATTTCTGCAACGTACGCCCAGGGGAAGAGAAGCGACTTTAAAAGCATATGAACACCTGGGAAAGCAACCCCGTACAGGTCACTCCCCAGGTTTGTTTGATTCATTTGTTTAAAGACTGATTATGCAGGCGTAGGTACAACCAGGCGGAATCCATTGCCGTGAATGTTCACGATTTCAATGCTGGAATCTTCTTTCAGATACTTCCTGAGTTTCGCGATGTATACATCCATGCTCCGGCCATTGAAGTAGGTATCGCTACCCCAGATTTTTTTCAGGGCCTGCTCACGTGGCAACAGATCATTCATGTGCTCACAAAGCATTTTCAGTAACTCATTCTCCTTGGGCGACAAGGTTTGAGTTTGTCCGCTATGCGTAAGCTCTCTCAATTTTGGATTGAAATGGAAACTGCCAAGGTCAAATTCCTTGTTTTCCTGTTCCTTGTTCAGTTCCTCATTGCGCTTGAGGATAGCTTTGATCTTTAGCAACAACACTTCACTGTCGAAGGGCTTGGTGATATAATCATCCGCACCCAGTTTATAACCCTGGATAATGTCTTCCTTCATGGTTTTGGCACTCAGGAAAAACAGGGGCACATCGGGGTCGATATCGCGGATCTCTTCTGCAAGACTGAAGCCATCCATGTTGGGCATCATAACGTCCAGCAGGCAGAGATCAAATTTTTCACGCTGAAAGGCTGCGAGACCCAGTCGGCCATCGCGTTCCAACACCACATCAAAATCATTTAATTCCAGGTAATTCTTCAACACCAGTCCGAGATTCTGATCGTCTTCACACAATAGTATTCTTGCTTTCTTATCTTCCATGATCATTGATTTATGAGTTAATAATAAAATTAATTCATTTTCGGCCGGTGACCAAGTGGGATAAGATTTTGTTAAATGGAGACAATTGAGGCAATGGAGACAAAGGAGGCGGGAGGAGTAAAGCGGCTCGTCTCCTGTCTCCCGTCTCCCTTGTTTCCTTCTTCCATTCCTCCGTATTTTTGTAAAAAAATACTGTTCCATGCGCCTTACAGCTGATGCTAAACTGAAAAAACTGATTGTAATTGGTGACAGGGTGCTGATTCGTCCCTCCAAACCAAATGAACAAACTGCCAGCGGTCTCTACCTGCCGCCGGGTGTACAGGAAAAGGAAAAAGTGCAACAGGGTTATGTGATCCGGACAGGCCCGGGTTATGCCATCCCCACACCTCCTGATGATGAGTCCTGGAAACAGGCTGAAGAACAGGTGAAATACATTCCCTTACAGGCGCGCGAAGGTGATCTCGCGATCTTCCTGGTAAGTGGCGCCACCGAAGTGATGTACGAGGGAGAAAAATATTTTATAGTTCCCCAAAGTGCCATCCTGATGCTGGAAAGGGAAGAGGATTTTTAAACCACCCAAATCCATTTTTCCATTATCTTAACCGGAAATATCGCGTTCATGTCAGATACGACCCAGTTCATTGAAGCCATCAAAAAGGGCTATACGTTTAAAGGTGATTCCGCTAAAATCGGTGTGGGCATACTGAATGGTCAGCCGGTTCCGGATGCAGAAATTCTGCTGCCCCTGAAAACCCTGAACCGGCACGGGCTTATTGCCGGTGCCACCGGTACGGGTAAAACCAAAACCCTCCAGGTATTGGCAGAGGTCCTCAGTGATAATTCCGTGCCCGTGCTGCTGATGGATATCAAAGGAGACCTGAGTGGACTCGCTGCAGCCGGCGCCAGCAATGATAAGATCAAAGAACGCTACCAGCATCTCCGGATGGAGTATCAGCCAACATCCTATCCGGTGGAGTTGCTCTCGCTGAGTAATGAACCCGGAGTGCGTTTAAGGGCTACCGTTAGTGAGTTCGGACCCGTGGTGCTGAGTAAGATTTTAGGGTTGAATGACACCCAGGCCGGTCTCGTAGCTATGATTTTTAAATGGTGTGATGACAATCAACTCCCGCTGCTGGATCTCAAGGATTTTATCAAGGTGTTGCAATATGTGAGTGATGAAGGCAAGGCGGAACTGGAGAAGGCCTATGGTAAAATATCGACTACCTCCACCGGTACCATCCTGCGCAAAGTAGTTGAACTGCAACAACAGGGTGCGGATCCTTTCTTTGGAGAAAAAAGTTTTGAGGTAGAAGACCTGATGCGGATCTCCGATGATGGTAGAGGTGTGATCTCGATTCTGCGGGTCACGGATCTGCAGGATCGTCCCAAGTTATTCTCCACTTTTATGCTGCAATTGCTGGCGGAATTATATGGTTCCAGTCAGGAAGAAGGTGATATGGACAAACCCAAACTGGTCCTCTTCATTGATGAAGCTCACCTGATTTTCCAGGAGGCAAGTGAAGCATTACTGCAGCAGATCGAAACGATTGTAAAGCTCATTCGCTCCAAGGGAATAGGAATTTTCTTTTGTACACAGAACCCGATGGATGTGCCAAAGGATGTACTTGGACAATTGGGCCTGAAAGTGCAACATGCCCTGCGTGCCTTTACTGCCGCAGATCGTAAAGTGATCAAACAAACTGCCGAAAATTATCCCGAAACGGCATTTTATAAAACAGATGAACTGCTTACCCAGCTTGGTATTGGAGAAGCGATCATTACCATGCTGAATGAAAAAGGGATTCCCACTCCGCTTGCGCATGTATTGCTGACTTCTCCCCGCAGTCGTATGGATATTCTTACAGAACAGGAAATTTCCGGGCTGGTTTCGGCAAGCAAACTGGTGAAGAAATACAACCAGGAGGTGGATTCCGAAAGTGCCTATGAATTACTGACTGCGAAACTGGAAGAAGCAGCCGGACTCGAAGCTGCTGAAGAAGCTAAAAAACAGGCTGCCAAAGAAGCAAAAGCAAATGGTTCAAAGAAGGAGGAAAAAACTGTACTTGAAAAAATGCTTAATAGTTCTGCGGGCAGACAAGCTACCCGTACACTAACAAGTACCATCACCCGAACCCTGCTGGGTGCATTGGGGTTGGGTGGCAGAAGCAGCAGGAAGAAATCGCTTTGGTAGAGTTGGTGTTATAACCGCTCCACGATACCACTGATCTGTACACGAATTAATTCTTCTGATTCGAGGTGACGAATGGCGTTTAACAGTTCCTGCTGATTGGTTTTGTCGCCTAATTCAGCATGCAGAGTGGTGATGGATTTTGTACCCTGTTGAAGTAAGTTCAGGATTTCTTTCTGCAATTGCTGTGGTTTTATAGCTTTTCTCTTTTTAGCCAGGCAGTTATCACAAATGCCGCAGTCTTTTATGTCTTTGTCGCCAAAATAACGACCGATATAACTACTTCGGCAGGCTTCTCCTGTAGTGTATTGAAAGAGAGCATTCAATCGTTCTTTCGCCAGCTTTTTTCTGCGTTCAATGGCTTTCAGATCCAGTTGGATATTTTCAGTTTTAACTCTTTCTGTTAAGAGTACCAGTTGTGGCTGGTCTCGGGCGGGTTCATAGTTAAGAATGCCGAGTGATTCCAGTTGCACCAGCTGTGTGAGGATGTTTTGGCGGTCAGTTTTTAAAAGTCTGGCCAGGTAGGTTTCCGAAATCAGGCCAGGGTAACTGAATATGCCTTCAATGGTGCGGAGTAGTGTTTTAATCAATGGTTCAAATGCCGGATAGTTTTTCTCGACCTGCTCCAACCAGGTGCGATCCGCAATAAATTGCACCCTCGCTGGTTCATAAACCGATTCATTCAAGGCACAATAGCCATTTGCCTGTAGCAGCTGTAATGCATTTATAGCTACCATTCGGTCCAGGTCAAAATTTTTACAGAAAAGAGTGAGGTCAAAATCGAAGGATTGTCCCTCACCCGTACCGGTTGGTAAATGCAGAAAATTCGCCATTGCCTGGTAAACTTTTTTTACCATTTCCAGGTCCGGGAATTTTTTTTCCAGTTGCAGTTCCAGTTCGGCCAGGTCCGGCTGGTTATATAACAAAACTGCATATGCTTTATCCCTGTCTCTCCCTGCACGACCCGCTTCCTGGTAATAATTCTCCAGGCAATCCGGAACATCGTAATGCACCACTGTTCTAACGTCCGGTTTATCTATGCCCATACCAAAAGCATTGGTACTAACAATGATGCGTACCTGATTTTGTGTCCACTGTTGCTGGCGTTCATTGCGATCCTCCTGGTTCAGACCGGCATGATAATAGGTTGCTGAGATACCGCGCTCATTCAGGAAGCGGCAGATATCCACCGTGCGCTTGCGACTTCTGCAGTACACAATGCTGCTGCCTTCCACTTTGGAAATAATATCAAAGAGTTTGGGCAACTTGCTGCTTTCTTCAAAACAGCTGTAGGAAAGCGCTTCGCGGATAAAGGAGCCTTTATGCACCACTGCACTTTTCAACTGCAGCTGCTTCAGGATATCTTCCTGGACCAACGGGGTGGCGGAAGCTGTAAGTGCCAGTATAGGAACTGCGGGCAGGCTGTCCCGTAAACTCGCAATCTGCAGGTATTGCGGACGGAAATCATAACCCCATTGGGATACACAGTGTGCTTCATCCACAGCAATCAGGGAAACCGGAAGTGCCGACAGGTATTCTTTAAACAGGTTGGTTTGTAATCGTTCAGGGGAGAGATATAAAAATTTGATCTGTCTGTTTAGTGCGAGTTGTAATGTTTTATTTACCTCTTTAAAAGGCATGCCGGTATGGATGGCCAGTGCTGAAATACCCTTTTTACGTAATTGCGCCACCTGGTCTTTCATCAACGCAATAAGCGGACTGATCACCAGGCAGATTCCCTCCATCGCCAGCGCCGGTACCTGGAAACAAACAGACTTTCCGCTTCCCGTAGGCAGGAGTGCCAGGCAATCCTGCTTCTGCAATGCAGTCCGGATGATCTCCTCCTGCAAAGGCCGGAACTCAGTGTGGCCCCAATACTGTTTTAAAATAGAATGAATCTCCTGCTGCTGCAATTGTTATTTTTTTGTTTTCCTTCTTCCTTTCTTCCATCCTCCATTCCCACATTCCTCCCTGCTCTCCTACTTCACTCGCTTCACAAAAAGCCGCACCGAATTCACAGCCAGCACAACATCACTGAGGCCCATTACCAGTGCGCCGATCGCGGGAGTCAGGAATCCAAATGCGGCAACCGGAATCGCTACAACATTATACGCAAAAGCCCAGAATAAATTCTGTTTGATAGTGAGCAGGGTATGTTTGCCCAATCCCAGCGCTTCCGGCAATTGCGTCAATCCATGATTCATGAGTACAATATCGGCAGTTTGCATCGCTACCTGTGAAGCATCACTCAGCGAGATACCAATGGAAGCCTTTGCCAGTGCCGGCGCATCATTGATACCATCACCCACCATTGCTGTAGGTATAGCTGCATTGCGTTCTTCAATGATCGCCAGTTTTTGTTCCGGTGATTTTTCCGCAATCACTTCCTGGATGCCCAGTTGGGAAGCAATAACTGCAGCCTTCGCCTGCCGGTCGCCACTGAGCAATACGGTGTGAATTCCCTTGCTATGCAGATACTCTACCACTTCCTTTGCTTCAGGTCGTATTTCATCGCGTACATCAATCCATCCAATCAGTTCTCCATTCCGTAATACATACACATTGTGATGGTCCTCACGGGTATGGTTATTTGCAATTTCATAAGAGCCGGCCCAGTATTGATCTCCGTCCTTGCTCGTTGCTTTCATGCCTTTGCCTTTTACTTCTTCAATGGAAGCCCAGCGTATCAGGTTGTTGTTTTTCCACTCGCGACTAATCGCCTGTGCAATTGGATGATTGGAATATTTTTCAAGCGATACCACTATTCTTTTGAATTCATCTGCCGATACACCCAACTCTTCAAATTGCTGAATGGTAAAACTGCCGGTGGTGAGTGTACCTGTTTTATCAAAGACCACCTGTTTGATATCTTTAAATGCTTCCAGGGATTTGGCATTTCGAAAGAGTATTCCTTTTCGGGCAGCACGACCCAGTCCTACAGCAATTGCTGCGGGTGTGGCCAGGCCCATGGCACAGGGGCATGCAATCACTAATACAGCAATGCTCCGCATCAACGCATCGCGCAGGGCATGATCAGAACTGCCTGATAGAAAATAATAATTCAGCAAAAAGGTAAGCAGGGCGATGCCCAGCACTACCGGAACAAATATCGCGCTGATCCGGTCGGCCATTCGTTGAACGGGAGGTTTATCGCCCTGTGCCTTTTTAACCAGGTTGATAATATTCGCCAATACTGACTGATCGGCTCCGGCCGTTACCTGTGCTTTAACGGTTCCTTCCAATAACAGGCTGCCACCAATCAGCAGGTCTTTCTGCTTTTTATGAATGGGCTCGCTTTCACCTGTGATAATGGATTCATTCACACTGGCTTCACCCCATAATATTTTAGAATCCGCAGGAACCTGCTCTCCATTTTTTATCAGGATCAGATCGCCACTTTTCAGGTGTGTATTCTCAATGGGGAAAATTAACTCCTGGTGCTGGTCGTCAAAGGCAATCATGTTCGCCATTACTTTTTGACTCCTGACCAGTTTGTTCAGTTCGCGTTGCGTGCTATGAATGGAAAGATCCTCCAGGTAATTCCCTAAAAACACCAGGGTGATGATTGCTGCTGCAGTTTCAAAAAAGAGATAATCGCCGGGTTGATCAAGAAATATGCCCACCAGGCTATATACAAAAGCAGCAGTTGCCCCCAGGGCAATTAATACATTCATGTTTGGAACTCCCGAACGCAAACTTTTCCAGGCACTGCGCCCAAAATGATACATTCCGATCACATAAACCGGTAAACTCAATGCGAGCTGGACCCAGGGGTTCATCAACCAGTCCCAATGTAATCCCGGTATCATGTGCAACATCAATACCAGCGTAAATGGCAGGCAGATCAGCATATACCGCAAGTACTTGTTCATAGGCGGTTGCTGATCCTGTGCTAGTTTGGCTGCTTTTTCATCTATAACGGCATACCCCAGGGAGGAAATCCCCCTGGTTAAACTAACCTGCTTTTCTTTATCGAAGTGAACTGTTTCAAAATGAACATCGCCGTCAATCGGGTTGACTTTCACATTCTGCATGCCCTCTTTCTCAAGATATTTCGTTACACTGAGGGCACAGTTGGAACAGGTCATTCCTTCGACTTTCCAGTTAATTGATTCCATATTTCATCTTTTACCTGTTGATGAACAAATTTACGAAAAGCAAAGCTGGCAAGCAGGCCGTTAAATTGACCTAATTTTGATTATGGTTCGACGTTTTACTTATTCAGAATTACCAATTGTTGCGGCGGAAATCCTGGACTGCCTGAAAAAGCCCCGTGTTGTGGCGTTCGCTGCTCCCATGGGGGCGGGCAAAACCACCCTCGTACATGCACTATGTGATGCCCTGGGTGTGAAAGATCCGGTGGGAAGTCCAACTTTTTCTATCATTAATGAATATGCCACCGTGAACGGACCGGTTTATCACATCGATTGCTACCGACTCAAATCAGAAGAAGAAGCCGTAGATGCGGGAATTGAAGATTGCCTCGAAGGCAATCATTGGTGTTTTATTGAATGGGCGGAAAAAATTCCGCATCTGCTTCCGGATGATCTGGTTACCATCCGTATACGGGTGGAGGATTCCACCACCCGATTGCTCGAATTGATTGATTCAGCCGCTTCTTAACCAAAAATCGCCGTAGAAATTGTAATTTTCCACCTCGATCCCTTACATGTCGCAACAGAAACCATTTATCAGCACTTCCTTCAGTTACGAAACACTGGAGGAGACCCTGGATATAAAACCAACGGGTGCCCAATTGCATATTGGAATTCCAAAGGAAATCGCATTCCAGGAAAATCGTGTCTCCCTTACGCCGGATGCCGTGGGGGTTCTTGTAAGCAATGGCCACCAGGTTACCATAGAACACAATGCCGGTGATGCGGCTCATTTTCGTGATCGCGATTACAGTGAAGCGGGTGCGCGTATTGTGTATGATAAGGCTGAAGTTTACAAGGCTCCTATACTGGTAAAAAGTGCTCCGGTAATTGAAGAAGATATTCCATTGCTGCAAATGGGCCAGGTGATCATATCTCCGATGCATACAACGCTGCTGAAAGCCGCTTTGCTGGAGAAGATGATGGATAAAAAAATCACCGCGCTCTGTTTTGAACAACTGAAAGATGAAAGCGGCTCTCTGCCCATCGTTCGCAGCATGAGTGAAATTGCAGGTAGTGCTGTGATGTTAATTGCCGGTCAGTACCTGAGTTCGGCTAATCACGGTAAGGGTGTGTTGCTCGGAGGCATCTCTGGCATTCCTCCTTCCAAGGTTATTATCATTGGTGCGGGTATTGTTGGAGAGTACGCCGCAAGGGCTGCCATCGCGCTCGGTGCTTCTGTAAAAGTATTTGACAACAGTGTGTACCGGCTCAAACAATTACAGAATAATATCGGGCATCGGCTTTGGACCTCCGTGCTGGAACCCAAGATCCTGGCCAAACAACTCAAGACCTGCGAAGTAGCAGTTGGTGCACTCGGGTCCAGTACCGGTCGGGCTCCTGTTGTAGTTACAGAAGAGATGGTTAGCAATATGCGCCCCGGTAGTGTAGTCATCGACGTTAGTATCGACAGTGGCGGCTGTTTTGAAACCTCCGAAATTACCAGTCATGAACAACCGATTTTCATGAAATACGGAGTGATTCATTACTGTGTTCCTAATATTCCATCGGGATTTGCCCGTACGGCTTCACATGGTATCAGCAATGTTCTGATGCCCTTGTTACTGGAAGCGGCAGAAGAGGGCGGTATTGAAAACCTGATCTGGCAAAAAATTTACCTGCGCAGCGGCATTTACCTGTTTAAAGGTGCGCTTACGCATTTTCACCTGAGCCAGCGTTTTAACCTGAAGTATACGGATCTCAACCTGCTGATCGCAAGCAGGCGTTAACGGATTTTTTTTGCTACCGGTTTCCAGTCAAGGATGGATAATTTCTCCTGGCAAAACCCATATTCCTGTGGGTCATTACTGCTTACAATCACCAGCCGATTCTGGCTGAACGCTGCCATTAGTTCCTGGTACATGCTGATTCCTGATGCGTCCAGGTTGGAACAGGGTTCGTCAAGCAATAAAAGTGTTGTATCCGAAAAAATAGCCTGTATCAACTTGATGCGCTGTTTCATTCCCGAAGAATAAAAGCGGATTTGCTTGTGCAGGGCATTTTGAAGTCCCACACGCTCCAGCATGGCGTCAATGGAAAAACCGGGCAAAAAGGGTTTGAAGGATTGATGAAATTGCAAAAACTCCAGGGCAGTCATCTCTTCAATCAGATCCAGGTAAGGTGCTGCAATCGAAAGTTGCTTGTATGCCTGGTCGGGGTCAATGATACCGGCCGCATTTTTCCAGCTTATCCTGCCTTCCGAATGTGCCACAGCCCCTGCCAGAACCTGTAACAAGGTGGACTTGCCTGAACCATTTGGTCCGGTTATCGCGTAAGCGTTACCGATAGTAAATTCGTAGGAGAGCCCGCGAAAGATCCATTCGCGGTTATAACGTTTACCTGTATCAGATAGAGATATCGTCATCCGTGCTTCCTTTGGTGTATCGTTTGATGATACCCCTTCCGCTTTCCCGGATAAAGGTTACAATTTCATCCCGCTCATCGGTAGCACTGAATTCCTCTTCAATGAATTCCAATGCCTGGGAAGTATTCATGCCCTTGTTATAGAGGATCCGATAGATATCCAGGATATGATTGATGCGATCAACACTGAAACCACGACGCTTCAGTCCCACAGAATTCACTCCCGCATAGGAGAGGGGGGTGCGGGCTGCTTTGATAAAGGGTGGTACATCCTTGCTTACCAGTGATCCGCCGCTTACGAATGCATGCTGACCAATTTGAACAAACTGATGCACGGCACTCACTCCGCCAATAATGGCCCAATCACCCACTGTCACATGCCCGGCCATCTGTACATTGTTGCTCATGATTACATTGTTTCCAATGATGCAATCATGCGCCAGGTGACTATAGGCCATGATCAGGCAGTTTTTTCCAACTGCTGTGCGTCCACGGTCTTTGGTTCCTCGGTTGATGGTTACAAATTCCCGTATGGTAGTATCATCGCCGATTTCAACGATGGAATATTCGCCTTCAAATTTCAGATCCTGGGGAACTGCCGCAATTACCGCCCCCGGAAAGATCCGGCAGTTTTTACCGATGCGGGCGCCTTCCATGATGGTCACATTGCTGCTGATCCAGGTGCCTTCCCCGATCTCCACGTCCTGGTGGATTACGGTAAAAGGATCAACTTTCACATTAGTGGCCAGCCTCGCGTTCGGATGTATATAGGTATGTGGATGAATCATATAAAAAAAAACGTCAGATTTTTAATCTGACGTGCAAAAATAGGTGATTATACCCGTTTCACCACCTGTGCTACCATATCGGCTTCGGCACAAAGCTTATTTCCTACATAAACGGTTCCCCGCATCTCGCAGATGCCTCTGCGGATAGGGGCAGAGAGTTCCATTTTAAGGAGCATGGTGTCACCTGGTACGATCTTCTGCTTGAATTTGCAGTTATCGATCTTTAAAAAATAGGTGTCGTATTGGCCGGCTGGCATGGAGTTGATCGCCAGGATGCCCCCGGTTTGAGCCAGGGCCTCACAGAGCAAAACACCCGGCATGACCGGATTGCCCGGAAAGTGACCAGTGAAGAAGGGCTCATTAAAGGTTACATTCTTCACTCCAACAATTACTTTATCGGTAAGCTCAATGATTTTGTCTACCAGTAAAAAAGGATATCGGTGCGGCAGGGTCTGTTCGATCTGTTGCGCTGTATAGATGGGCGGCTGGTTACAATCATATACCGGTACATCTTTGAGGTGCCGGTTCTTTTTGATGTATTGCTTGATCTTTTTGGCAAACTCCACATTGGTGCTGTGACCGGGACGGTTAGCGATGATCCTTGCTTTTACAGGATATCCGATCAGGGCCAGGTCTCCCACAACATCCAGCAATTTGTGCCGGGCGGGTTCATTGGGGAAACGTAACTCCAGGTTGTTCAGGTAGCCCTCGTGCTTTACTTCCATTTTATCCCGTCCAAAAGATTTTGCCAGTCGTTGCATTTCATCTTCGGTTACAGGCTTGTCCACTACCACAATGGCATTATTAATGTCGCCTCCTTTGATAAGATTGTTATCAAGCAACATCTCCAGTTCATGAAGGAATACAAAGGTTCGGCAGGGACTGATTTCCTTTACAAACTCCCGCATGTTCTTGAGACCGGCATGCTGAGTACCCAGAACAGGGCTATTGAAATCGATCAGGGTAGTGATCTGGTAATCCATGGAGGGCATAGCCACCATTTCTACCCGCTTTTTCTCATCATAATGATAGATGTTCTCATCAATGCTGTACCAGGCTTTGGCAGCAGGCTGTTCCTGAACGCCCACTTCCTGCAGGAGTTCCACAAAGGGCTGCGAACTGCCATCCATGATCGGAGTTTCGGGACCATTAATTTCAATCAGTACATTGTCAACTCCCATTCCTACCAGGGCGGCCAATACATGTTCAACCGTACTGACCCTTGCTCCATTATCCTCCAGGGTGGTGCCTCGGGAAGTGTCGGTCACCAGGTCGCAATCGGCCTTGATAATCGGTTGTCCGGGTAAATCAATACGCTGAAACTGAATTCCAAATCCGGCTGCGGCAGGCCGAAAAGTCATGTCAACTTTAACTCCGGTATGAAGGCCGGTTCCTGAAATACTGATCTCCGCTCCAACGGTATGCTGCTTATCGGGATTGAAATTTGCGTCCATACTTAAAATTGAAGGGCAAATATAACGCATCAATCCAAAAGGGAATTAGAGATTCACCCGTTCCGCCAGTAATTGCCTCACGAGTTGCTCCAGTTCTTTCAGTCTTTTTTCCAGGTCTGGAAGATTGCGGCTCAATGCCTGGCTGCGCAGTGCACTGGTATAATCAAAAGCCGGCGAACCGGTTACTGCCGTATTGGGTTGTTTGATGGATTTGCTTACACCACTTTGTGCATTGATTTTGGTGCCATCGGCAATGCTGATATGGCCTACGATACCGGCTTGTCCGCCAATCATTACGTTATTGCCAATTTTGGTACTACCACTCACTCCGGCCTGCGCTGCAATCACTGTGTTATTTCCCACTTCCACATTATGTGCTACCTGGATCAGATTATCCAGTTTGGCTCCACTTCGGATAATGGTAGAACCTATGGTAGCACGGTCAATAGTTGCATTTGCACCAATCTCTACATAATCCTCCACGATCACATTACCAATCTGCGGCACTTTTTTGAAACTGCCATCCGCCTGGGGTGCAAAGCCAAATCCATCACTTCCGATTACTGTGCCGGCATGTACATTGATGTTTTTCCCAAGCTGGCAATCGTGGTAAATTTTTACACCCGCATGAATGATGGTGTTATCACCAATGCGGACATTGTTGCCGATAAAACTGTTGGGGAATATTTTTACGTTGTTGCCTATCACAACGTTTTCGCCGATGTATGCAAATGCCCCGAGGAAAACCTGGTCGCCGATTTTGGCAGACTCTGCAACATAAACTGGTTCCTGACGACCCACGAGTTGCTGGGTTTTTAATTCCTGGTACTTTGATAACAGGGTAGCGAAGGCGGTATAAGCATCCGGTACCCGTATCAACGCAGCTTTAACAGGCTGGCGGAGTTCCAGGTTCTCATTGATGATAACTATGGATGCGCTGGTAGTATAAAGATGATCTTCGTATTTGGGATTGGCCAGGAAGGCCAGTTGTCCGGCTTTGGCTTCTTCAATTTTTCCAAATGATCCCACTGTTGCCTGGGCATCTCCTTCTACTTTTCCATTTATGAGTAGTGCGATTTGTGAAGCACTGAATTGCATAGAATAATTGTTTTATGTCGCCGATTCCGGATCTAAATAACAAAAGTAGTATTTTTTAGTAGGGCGGGATAAATTGTGCTGAATAAGTGCATTATCCACTTCTGAAATATCCCGCACCGTCCCGTTCTTGAAAAGAATACGGATCCTTTCTTCCTTTGGATCATAAGTCGTGTTACTGGTCTCTCCACTGAATACAAAATAATCCAGTTCTGCATCTGAGAAGCAGGTATGCTGCAAGAGCTTTTGTCGGATGGAAGCCACTGCAGCAGCTTCCATGGGTTCTGCCTGCAGTTTCACTTTCAATAGTTTCCGGTTGATCAGCATGCGGCAGAGGGAGGATAATACCTTATCCGGATGAAAACACCAGGCTTTGACAGCAGCCATCAGGTCGTAATCATCCAACTGGCAAAAAGCATCCAACATTTCACTGTTCAAAGGAGCTGGTGCCTGCTGTTTCAGGAAAAGCTCGAGTATGGGAGAGGGAATTGGCAGAGGGATGCCTGTTTGAAGCAGGTATTTGGCTCTTCTGATTATATTCACCAGCATCTTTTCCGCTCCCAGCACAGTTTTGTGCAGGTACACCTGCCAATACATCAGCCGTCGTGCAACCAGGAATTTTTCAATGGAAAAAATTCCTTTCTCTTCCACCATCAGTTCTCCCTTGTGAACCGTCAGCATTTTTATGATACGGTCATAACCAATCACGCCTTCAGATACTCCGGTGAAGAAACTATCGCGGGTCAGATAATCCATCCGGTCTACATCCACCTGCCCGGATACAAGTTGATGCAGGAACGGTTTTTCGTAGGTATTGTTGAAAATCTGAATAGCGGTATTCAGCGCACCATTATTTTCCCTGTTCAGCACTTGCATGATCTGCAGGCTGATGCTTTCATGGTGAACACCTTCAATTAAGGTATGCTCAAGTGCATGTGAAAAGGGGCCATGTCCAATATCATGCAGCAGGATGGCAATTTTAGCGGCCAGCTCTTCTTCGGGTGTAATCACCACGCCTTTGCTTTTTAACTCCTGCAAGGCATTACACATCAGGTGATAGGCTCCCAGCGAATGGTGAAGCCGGCTGTGAACAGCTCCCGGATACACAAGATGAGCAAAAGCCATCTGCTGGATCCTTCGCAGCCGCTGGTAATAAGGATGGCCAATCACCCTGAATACCAGGGGGTGATCAATGGTGATAAAGCCATACACCGGGTCATTGATGATTTTTCTCCGTTCCGCCATTCCTTGGGTTATTTGTTAAATTCTTCTAATAGCTAGCCGGCAAAAGTACGAAGCCGCACAGATAAATTACATTTGAGTCTATGCCAATAGCCAACATACTCTGGGTAGACGATGAAATGGAAAGTCTTCAATCGCAGAAACTCTTCCTTGAAAACAAAGGTTATGCCGTTCATACGCTTGCCAATGGATTTGATGCGATAGACTATGTAAAGGAAAATCCGGTAGACGTGGTGTTACTGGATGAGAGTATGCCGGGCATCACCGGTCTTGAAACACTGGCCAAAATCAAGGAAATCAATCAACAGGTACCAGTGGTGATGATCACCAAGAACGAGACGGAAAATCTGATGGATGATGCCATTGGCTCACAGATCAGTGATTACCTGATCAAGCCGGTGAATCCCAACCAGGTATTGCTGAGTCTGAAAAAAATACTTGATAATAAAAGGCTGGTTGCAGAAAAAACTACTTCTGCCTATCAGCAACAGTTTCGTGATTTATTCATGGCGCTCAACAGTAATCCGGATTACAACGAGTGGATGGATATCTATAAAAAACTGATATACTGGGAGCTGGAGATGGAGAAAAGTGATAGTCCGGCGATGCAGGAAATTTTGCTTTCTCAAAAGAAAGAAGCCAATAACGAGTTTTGCAAATTCATCGCCAAAAATTATTTGAACTGGGTGCATCCCAAATCAAGTGATGCACCTATCATGAGTAATACGGTTTTTCAGTTTAAGGTGTTGCCACACCTGGAACCAGGAGTTCCAACCTTTTTTATTTTGATCGATAACCTGCGCTTCGACCAGTGGAAAGCAATACAGCCAATCTTTTCGACTTATTTCAGGATACTGGAAGAAGATACTTTTTACAGCATTTTGCCAACCGCCACCCAGTATGCAAGGAATGCAATTTTCGCAGGACTAATGCCATCAGAGATTGAAAAGGCATTTCCGGATTTATGGAAAAACGACGAAGAGGAAGGCGGAAAAAATCTGCAGGAGGAAGTGTTTTTCAAAGGACAGCTGAAGCGATTGAAGAAAGACAATATCAAATACAGTTATATCAAGGTGGTGAATCACCAGGCAGGAAATGAACTGGTGAGTAATATTCACAATTTGCTTAACAACGACCTGAATGTGATTGTCTACAATTTTGTAGATATGCTGAGCCATGCACGAACGGAAATGGAAGTGCTGAAGGAACTGGCCAGTGATGAAATCAGTTACCGCAGTATTACTGCCAGCTGGTTTGAACATTCCCCGCTATTTCAGGCATTAAAGAAGATCGCGGGTAAAAAGATCAACCTGATCCTGGCAACGGACCATGGGTCGGTGCGTGTGAATACTCCACATAAAGTAGTAGGTGATAAACAGACGACTACCAATCTTCGCTATAAACATGGGCGTAACCTGAATTATGAACCCAGGGAAGTGCTGGCATTCCGGGATCCTAAGGAAGCGGGATTGCCTGTACCAACGGTAAATTCGACATTTATTTTTGCGAAAGAGGATGGTTATCTCTGTTATCCGAATAACTACAACCATTACGTGAATTATTATCGTAATACATTCCAGCACGGTGGGGTCAGTATGGAGGAGATGATTGTGCCTGTGATCAAAATGTGCAGTAAATAAGGGTGTCAGCCGGAGGGTTTCGGTATTTTTGTATTTTGACAGGCTTATGAAGTACACACAGGCTACATTAAACAAAATTGAACAGGTGCTGGAAGAAGCCGGGTATATCGTTCGAATGGAACGGGGTACCTTCCAGAGTGGTTATTGTATCCTTGAGCAGAAAAAAGTAGTGGTCCTGAATAAATTCCTGCAACTGGAAGGAAAGATCAATACAATGATGGACCTGGTTCCTCAATTACAGGTGAACCCGGATGAATTGAGTCAGGAGGCTAAAAAAACCTACCTGGAAATAATTGAACGTCAGCGCCAGGCGGCCTCTGATGATGCAGGTATAGATTCCAATCAAGCTTAAGATTTTTCTCTCTGTCCACTCCCTTAACCATAACATTTTTAGGAACCGGTACCAGTAGCGGGGTACCGATGATCGCCTGCGATTGCGAAGTCTGCAGGTCGTCTGATCCCAGGGATAACCGGCTGCGTTCAAGTATCATGGTGCAATCCGCAACAACAACACTGGTAGTGGATTCCACGCCGGATTTTCGTTACCAGATGTTGAGGGCAAGGGTAAAGAAGCTGGACGCGATCCTGTTTACACATCCGCATAAGGATCATATAGCCGGACTGGATGATGTTCGTGCGTATAATTATTTTTCACAGCAACCGATGCAGATCTATGCGAATGAAATGACCCAGATGAATATCATCCGGGAGTTTCCTTATGCATTTGCGGAAACGAGGTATCCGGGTGTGCCGGAGATCCAGATCAACCAGATTGATATGGATTCATTCACAGTGGGAGATATAACGGTTACGCCTATCCTGGTCTGGCATATGCGTATGCCGGTGTTAGGGTTCAGGTTCGGGAACTTTACCTATATCACCGATGCCAACCGGATTGATCCAGCTGAAATGGACAAGATCCGGGGTAGCAGTCACCTGGTGCTGAATGCATTGCGACATGAAAAACATATTTCCCATTTCACTTTATCTGAGGCTGTTGCGGTAGTGCAGGAACTGAAAGTTCCAAATGCTTATTTTACGCATATCAGTCACCAGTTGGGACTGCACGAACTCATCAATGGTAGTTTACCCGCGGGAATTCAGCTTGCCTATGACGGGTTTAGTATACAGGTATAAAACCGTTTTTTCACCCTTGA
The DNA here is from genome assembly GCA_016787265.1 of Flavipsychrobacter sp. GTDB lineage: Bacteria > Bacteroidota > Bacteroidia > Chitinophagales > Chitinophagaceae > Flavihumibacter. The sequence continues at coordinate 50,791 of JAEUVF010000014.1, forward strand.
CCTGCACGGGATTATGTGGTAGGTTGTGGTATGAAAAAGAAGGGATGGAAGGAATGGGTCAGGGAGTATCTTCATTTTTCCAAAAAAGAACGAATCGGCATATTGGTTTTGCTGGCTGCTCTGCTGGCGATTAAAGTTGTGCCGTATTATTGGCCTGCTTCGCCACCTGCACCGGTAGTTATACCGGACAGCCTGATCGCCCGATTACTGGAGAAGTCAGGTGCGGATTCAGTGAATCATTTACGGGGGCGGGGTAGATTGTATAATCGGAGGAATTTTTCCACCCCGGAAGGTATTGGTTCTTCTGCCTATGAGCGATCGGTTGAAAAGAGCGGGCAATTATCCGGAGCGTTGTTTCCTTTTAATCCGAATCTTGCAACCGCGGCGGATTGGCAAAAACTGGGGGTTCCTGCGAAAACGATTGGCACTATTCTCAAGTACAGGGAGAAGGGGGGACGTTTTCGATCAGGAGAAGATTTATATCGAATTTATGGAATGCCGAAGCAGTTGGCGGATCGGTTGGTACCTATGGTGAGACTGGAATCTGGAACTGGGGTGATTCTACCTGTCAACAATTCATTTGGAAGTGGAAATCAGTATCCTGCTTCTCAGGAGACATTGGATAAGGCAGACAGTAGTTTAAATTCTATTGAGTACGGAAAGAGGAAACCAGGCGGTTTCAAACCAAAGAGCATTCGAATCAACCAGGCAGATAGCCTGGACTGGCTGGCCCTGCCCGGAATTGGTCCAAAATTATCGGGTCGGATCCTGGGTTACAGGAATGCTTTGGGAGGTTTTGTAAAGGTCGATCAGATTAAAGAAGTGTATGGATTGGCTGATTCGGTATTCCAGCAACTGTTGCCTCAACTGGAGTTGGATGCTGTTGCCGTTCGAAAACTGAATCTTAATACTGCTACCATGGAGGAAATGTCCCGGCACCCGTATATCCGGTGGAAACTGGCCCAGGCAATTGTTCAATACAGAAATAGCAATGGGACCTTTCAGGATATGAGCGATCTGGGCAAAATTCATCTGGTGGATACGAACTTGTTGAAGAAATTAGGGCCTTATTGCGCTTTTGAATAACTAACGCTTGTTAGTTTAGCAGAAATAGACTTAGTTTGCGTTATTCAAGAACTAAGCATAATAAGCCGATACTGTATGAATTTTGAACGCCAGGAATTAACCGAACAGGTTGCGCAAACAGCCCGGGAATTTGCCCGTCAGCATATCTTACCCAATGTGATGAAATGGGATGAATCGCAGGAGTTTCCGCTCCAGGTATTTAAGGATATGGGTCAATTGGGATTAATGGGGGTATTGGTACCAGAACAGTATGGGGGAGCCGGGCTCAGTTATTTTGAGTATGTGGCGATCATTTCGGAAATCGCCCGGGTTTGCGGATCTGTGGGTTTAAGTTTGGCTGCTCATAACTCACTTTGTACAGGGCATATTTTAACGTTTGGGAATGAAGAACAGAAGCAGCGCTTCCTTCCCAAACTTGCAACCGCCGAATGGATTGGTGCCTGGGGATTAACAGAAGCCAATACAGGTAGTGATGCGGGAAATATGCGTACCACTGCTGTAAAGGAGGGAGATCAGTGGATTTTAAATGGAACCAAGAATTGGATCACACACGGAATATCCGGCGATTTGGCAGTTGTAGTTGCCAGAACCGGTGAGCCCCGTGCCCGTAACAATGCCACTGCTTTTGTAGTAGAGCGAGGTACCCCTGGATTTACAGGAGGAAAAAAGGAGAATAAACTGGGGATGCGTGCAAGTGAAACTGCTGAAATGATATTTGATAACTGTCGTATTCCTGATGCCAACCGGCTTGGCGAAGTAGGCGATGGATTTAAACAGGCTATGAAAGTTCTTGATGGGGGACGAATTTCAATTGCAGCGCTGTCTCTTGGTATCGCAAAAGGCGCTTTTGAAGCGGCCGTTGCATATTCCAGGGAACGCTATCAGTTTGATCAGCCCATTGCTAATTTTCAGGGTATCTCTTTTAAACTGGCAGACATGGCCACTGAAATTGCTGCTGCTGAATTGCTGACTAACCAGGCGGCAGACCTTAAAAACCGCGGGCAAAAAGTAACCAAAGAAGCTGCGATGGCGAAGTATTATGCCAGTGAAGTAGCTGTACGGGTTGCTACGGATGCGGTGCAGATCTTTGGTGGGTATGGTTATACCAAGGACTTTCCGGTAGAGAAATTTTATCGCGACAGCAAACTATGCACAATAGGAGAAGGCACTTCGGAAATTCAAAAGATTGTGATTGCGAGAGAAGCGATAGGAGGTGAGAAGTGAAACGTCAGACGTGAGACGTGAGAATCACTCGTCGCTTTCGTCCAACTGGAATAGGTCTTCTACCTGCTTACCAAATACTTTTGCAAGTCTTAATGCAAGCACGGTAGAGGGAACATATTTATTGGCTTCCATGGCGTTGATGGTTTGCCGGCTTACACCTATTTTTTTGGCAAGGTCTTCCTGCGTTAGTCCATGAATGGCTCGTTCAACTTTCAGGTTATTTTTCATCTGCAGTGATTTTTCTGGATTTGAACAGGAGGTAATTAAAGCGTCCAATAAAAATAAGCAGGACGGTAAACACATTGTAGATGAGCACATTCATGAACGCAAATCCGTAAATGAATAAAAAGCAGAAAAGCAGCAACGAATAGTTGACCAATACCGCCCATTGCAGCGAAGACAACCTTAATCCTGCGATAAACTCATCTTCGACTTTCTCTCTTGAAAATGCAATTAATAAACAACCCGCTAAAAATCCGACCCCAATTAATGTGCTGGTGATATTCGTTTCAACAATGGAAAACCATTTCCTGTCTGAAAACAAACTTTCGTTATAAATGGCAAAAACTTTGGTAGTAATCCAGTTTGGTTCATAATCCGTGATATGCAGGTAAATGCCGGCAATGGCAAAAGGTATAAAGAGCAGCCAGCCAATCTTTTTAAACCGATAAGGGAGCAAGGGTTGCTGTTTCATAAATAATTATTTGACCAAATGTAAAGTATATTTTACTCAATGTAAAGAATATGTTACATATTGTAACAAATAATTGACAATTTAAAGATGAAAATCAATTTTGAAACAAGATTGGTTTGAGCGTGAAATTTTAGAATAAAAAAAGGGTGCAGGCATAGTTGCTGCACCCTGAATCAGTTCATACCGGTGTAGAATACTTAATCTAAAAAGTCATCTTCTGGTTTATCCTTTGGGCCATACTTATCGAATAAACGATCGATGGCTCCTCCGAAAATCGGGAATTTATCTTTTGCAAAATTTTTCACAATCTCCACCGCTTTGAAGGCCTGGTCTTCTGTCAGTCCTTCCGCCATTAATTTATCTATCAATTCTTTCATGTTTAATTTGTGAGTTTGCGCTCCTTTGTCTCCTTTGTCTCCTTCGTCTCCTTCGTCTCCTTCGTCTCCTTTGCCTCCTTCGTCTCCTTTGTCCTACGCCACTTTGAGCATACTCATTTTACTCTTGTCGAATTTTGTTTCTGCATATTCCAGGTTCAGGTGGAATTTAGTTTCCTTGCTGGAAGGCAGTTCGAACATCGCATCAGTGAGTATGCTTTCGCAAATGGACCGCAATCCCCTTGCACCAAGTTTATACTCCATAGCTTTTGCCACCATGAAGTCCAATACATCATTATCGATGGTCAGGTCAATTCCTTCAATCTCAAACAGTTTTTTATACTGTTTAATCAGGGAGTTTTTAGGCTCGGTTAAGATACTGCGCAAGGTTTCTGCATCCAATGGATTCAGGAAGGTTACAACAGGTAAACGTCCCAGCAATTCAGGAATTAGACCGAAATGTTTTAAATCCTGCGCGTTTACAAATTGCAACAGGTTCTTGCGGGCGGTTTCCTGTTGGTCTTTATTGACATTGAAGCCTATTGCGTTGGTGTTCACCCGGCGGGCGATTAATTTATCTACACCATCAAATGCACCACCGCAGATGAAAAGGATATTCTGTGTATTGATCTTGATCAGCTTCTGTTCAGGATGTTTACGGCCTCCCTGTGGTGGAACCAGAACATCGGTTCCTTCCAAAAGTTTCAGTAAACCTTGCTGAACACCTTCACCGCTCACATCGCGAGTGATAGATGGATTGTCGCCTTTTCTGGCCACTTTGTCGATCTCATCGATATAGACAATACCTCTTTCCGCTGCCGTTACATCGTAATTACAAACCTGCAATAAGCGGGTTAGAATACTTTCCACATCCTCACCCACATAACCGGCTTCTGTAAATACAGTTGCATCAACAATGGCAAATGGAACGTTCAATAATTTGGCGATAGTCTTTGCCAGCAATGTTTTACCGGTACCGGTTTCGCCCACCATTACAATATTGCTCTTTTCAATATCCACTTCGTTTTCAGCGGGTTTCTGCTGGAGCCTTTTGTAGTGATTGTAAACAGCAACTGCCAGTACTTTTTTAGCCTCGTCCTGTCCAATGATATATTCATCCAGAAACCGTTTGATTTCAATCGGTTTCTTAACTGTCAGCTTAAATCCGGATCCTGCACCATCTGTGCGGGTTAATAATTCCTGTTCGATTATTTCTCTGGCGTGTTCAACGCAGTTCTCGCAGATATGCCCATCCTGCCCTGCAATCAGGATTTTTACTTCATCCCGACTACGACCACAAAATGAACAATGTAATGTATTTTTTGCCATACGCTCTGTTGCTTGCTTCCCGCAAAGGTAACCTTTCCTTATAGTTTTTCCATGATGCCATCCACGATGCCATATTCAATGGCTTCCTTGGCATCCATCCAGTAATCGCGGTCAAAATCCTTCATGATCTGCGCAACTGTTTTACCACAGTTTTCAGCAAGGATCTTGGCACCCATTTCTTTTACTTTTTTGGTTTGCCTTGCCTGGATTTCGAGATCCGCACTTACGCCCTGCATATATCCCCCCAGACTGGGCTGGTGAATCATCACCTCACCGTGTGGGTAAATAAATCTCTTCCCTTTATCACCACCACTAAGCAGGATGGAGCCCATAGAAGCTGCCAGTCCCATACAGATGGTACTGATCGGACTCTTGATCATCTTCATGGTATCGTAAATAACCATGCCGCTGGTTACTACACCACCCGGACTGTTAATAAAGAACTTGATCTCCTCCTTTTTGTCGGCATCCAGGAGGAGCAGTTTGGTTACCAGCTCTTTAGCGGATTTGTCATCCACAGGTCCCCATAAATAAACGGCCCGCTCATCGAAAAAGTATTTTTCAAGGCGTTTGTTGAGCATCATCAGGTCATCACGCTTGTCTTCCCGCTCTTTTTCTTCCTCTTCTTCCATCCGGTAAGAAAAATAATTTGTCCTATTCATAGCATCAATAGTTTAAGATTAGTCTTTGTTTTCCTTTCTGGGATTCACCAGCAGCACTTCGTCTACCAGTCCGTATTCCTTTGCTTCAAATGCTGTCAGCCAATAGTCCCGATCACAGTCTTTTTCCACCTGTTTCAAACCTTTTCCGGTGTGATGTGAAATAATTTCATAGAGTTCCTTTTTGAGCTTACGGATCTCATTCACTGTAATTTCAATATCGGATGCCTGTCCGCCGATCGCTCCAGACGGCTGGTGCATCATGATTCGGCTGTGTTTCAGTGCAGTTCTTTTGCCTTTAGTACCCGCACACATCAGAACGGCTCCCATAGATGCGGCCATCCCTGTGCAAATAGTAGCAATATCAGGTGTGATGAACTGCATGGTGTCGTACATACCCAAACCGGCATACACACTGCCACCCGGACAGTTGATATACATCTGTACATCTCTTGTGCGATCGGTGCTTTCCAGGAATAGGAGCTGGGCAGTAACGATATTTGCAACTTCATCATTGATGGGGTAGCCAAGGAAGATGATGCGGTCCATCATCAGGCGGCTGTATACATCCATCACCGCAATATTCATTGGGCGCTCTTCAATAATATTCGGTGTCAGGTTGGTTACCTGATATTTCTGGTAATCGTGAAGGGTCAGACTCGAGATGCCCCGGTGCTTGACCGCATATTTTTCAAATTCAGACTTCATAATAATCCTCGTTGTTTTGATAAAAATAAGGCAATGGACTGGTGCAAATACCTTTCCAATTGAAAATCATTGCAAAAAACGGCAGTCCGGCTGACAAAAAGGTATGGAAGAGGAGACAAGGGAGGAATGGACGATGGAGGAATGGAGGAGGGAAAGGGCTTACCGGTCGGGTTGGGAAAAGAAAAACCGTGTGGGGCTACCACACGGTCTATTATTTTTGGCGAGGTATGTGCATCTCCCGGGCCCTTCTTACTTTTCACGTCTCACATCTCACTTTTCACCCTTCTTTCACCTTTCACCTTTCACCTTTCACTTCCTAGTGGTGATGATGCTCCGCCTGCATCTTCTGGAACTCCTCCAGGCTGATGGCTTTTTCATCCCGGGTCACCATAGTTTCAGCGGCTGCAAAAATCTTGTCGGTCTGGATGCGGTGGTAGCTGTCTTCCACGAATTTGCGATCTTTCATCATACGCTCTACATAATCATTTACCCAGGGCTGCTCAATGTCAAGTTGTCCCATATTCATGTTGCCCATGTAAGAGAACAACTGTGCTTTTGCAAAACCACGAAGATCGTCCTGCTCTACCTGAATGTTGTTTTCTTTCGTCAGTTGGTCAACTATCAGAGTCCATTTCAGGGAATTGGCAAAAGAAGGATATTCTTTTTCTGCCTGGTCAGCAGTTTTGGGCTGATCACCACCCTGCTGCATCCAACGCTTCAGGAAGGATTCGGGAAACTCAATCTGGGTTTGATCGATCAGGTAATGATAAATGCTATCATATAACTGGTTGCGACTCTGATTATCCAGTTGTAATTCGATATCTTCTTTCAAGGCTGCGCGGAATCCGGCTTCATCCGCGATTTCTTTTCCGGGGAAAACTGCTTTGAACAGGTTTTCATCCAGGGGAGCTTTTTCAACCAGTCCAACTTTCGTGATGGTAGCCTGAAACTTTTTCCCGATTGCGGCAGGGTCTTCTTTTGAAAGGCCCAGATCACTCAGGATCCACTCTCTTTCTTTTTCTTCAAATGCTTCCGCCAGGGTCAGTTGAAACACATCGTCTTTTTTCTTGCCCATCAGCTGGCTGCGGAAAGCGGGTGCGAAATATTTTACCAGTACAGAATTGTCTTTTTTAATGCCATCTTCTTTAACCGCACCGTTCTCGTCCAGCTCCTCAATAGTCAGATTGAGCACATTTTCATCATTGTCAACCTGCTCTGGCTCAGTCATGTTTCCATTCCGGAGCTGCAGGCGATTGGTTTCTTCGTCCAGCATTTCATCCGTAACAGAAATCTTGTAATAGGGCAACTTGGCAGCTTTCAGATCGGCAACTTTGATTTCCGGCTTCAAACCCACTTCGAACGCGAAGGAGTACTCGGAAGGGGCCATATGATCCAGCTTTGCGCTGTCGTTCTCTGGCAGGGGGAGGGGTTGAGCAAAAATCTCAAGCTTTTCATTTACCATGAAATCGCTCAGCTGCTTTTCCACCGTACGCAATACCTCATCTGCAAAAACGGATTGTCCGTGCATTTTGCGAATCAGTCCGGCCGGAACCATTCCTTTCCGGAATCCGGGGATATTTGCCTGCTTGCTGTAATTTTTGAGTGCTTTCTCGAAGGAGGGCAGGTAATCTTCTTTTGACAGTTTAACTGTGATCTTGTCGTTCAACTGGCCAATATTTTCCCTCGTTACGGTTGCCATAAATGGTGTTTTTTGTTGATACAAATAGGCAAAAGCAGTTTCGCTTGCCTTAAAATGGGGGGCAAAGGTAAGAAGCAATTAGCAATTGACAAGTCCTATTTATCCTGCAATACCAGCAGGGGGATTTCGGACTGATACACCATTTCGCGGGTATGACTTCCGCTGAACAGGCGTTCCCACCAGCTGTGTTTATGGGCAACCATTACCAGCACATCACTGGCATTATCATGCAGGTATTGTTTTAGGCCCTCTTCCACTGAAACATGTTCAAGGTCGAGATAACTATGCGGAATGGTCTCCAGCATAGGATCCAGCCGAACCTTGCCAGCTACCTGCTCGGCTGACAAAATTTCACCCGGTCTTTGTACATATACGATTTTCATATGCATATCCGGCTGGTTTCCCGATAGGGTTTTCAGCATTTTGAGGCAACGCAGATTCATTGTATAGCTGAAATCAGTAGCATAAACCACCTGCTTCCAGGGTGCATAAACGGATTGTTCCGGTACTACCAGCACAGGCACGCTTGATTTCCGCATGATAGCTGCTGTAGTGCTGCCGATCAGTTTATCCAGTGTATTTGTTACTCCGCGCATTCCTGTTACAACCAGATCAGCCCCTATCTCTCCCGCCTGGAATACTACTTCATCCGCAGGCAATCCTATTGTAACCAGGGTGTTTACCTTGATATCGTACTGGTTTTCCAGTCCCTCCGCCATTTCCTTCACCAGTTTCTCATTGTCTTTCTGCAACTCTTCCACTGAAACCATCACATATGGAACTTCGCTTACTGGTGTGGGTAAGAGATAGGCGTGCAGCAAGGTTAGGGTGGCGCCGTTCAGTTTGGCCAGCGCTGCTGCATAGGCGGCGGCACTTCGACTTGGATTGGAAAAATCGGTAGCTACCAGGATAGAGTTCATGATGGTTATTTTTATTGCCTGAAATTACACTACCCTAATTTAATGAGAACCTGATAATTGTCAGGTTAAATTGTGATTATTTCGCTGCCTGCACAGTTCGGTACCGAGGCCGGTTTTTGGAAACTGGTGGGCATTTACCAGCATGTACAATAAAAAAGCGACCGTTTTAAAAACGATCGCTTCTCAATGTGCGGGCGATAGGAGTCGAACCTACATGCCTCGCGGCGCCAGATCCTAAGTCTGGTGCGTCTGCCAGTTTCGCCACGCCCGCATTTTCACGTCTCACGTCTCACATTTCACTTCCTCTCAGGGGCTGCAAATGTAGTGGTTTTCACCAATAAAAGAAAACATCCTTCTTTTCTTTAAATTCGTACTGTTTATTATATTGACAAGGAGCAAGTAATGTATGGAAACAGTAGCGGTGATACCGAAATATAATCTTACCGAAGAGCAGGAGAAGAAATTGATTTTAAGGGAATACCGGGCATTGCTCCGTTGCCTGAAGCCCAAACTTAAGCCCGGTGATAAGGAGCTGGTACGCATTGCATTTGAAATGGCCGCTGATGCCCATAAAACCATGCGGCGCAAAAGTGGTGAGCCCTATATCCTGCATCCCCTTGCTGTTGCCAAGATCTGTGTGGAGGAAATCGGGCTTGGAGTACGTTCTACTATCTGTGCACTGCTGCATGATACCGTAGAAGATACCGACATTACCTTAGATGAGATCGAACGACAATTTGGTTCTGAGATTGCGCGGATTGTAGATGGACTCACCAAGATCGCCAATGTGATTGATGTAAATGCCTCCCAGCAGGCAGAAAACTTCAAAAAAATTCTGCTCACGCTTACGGATGACCCCCGCGTAATCCTTATTAAACTTTCCGACCGGCTGCACAATATGCGGACGCTCGAAAGCATGAAGCGTGAAAAACAACTCAAGATCGCATCTGAAACCGTTTACGTTTATTCTCCTCTCGCACACCGGATGGGACTTTATACCATCAAAACCGAAATGGAAGATCTCGCCATGAAATACATGGAACCCGATGTGTATAAGGAGATCGCCCGTAAACTTGCTGAAACCAAAAGAGAACGGACCCGTTATATCAATGAATTCATTCGTCCCCTTCGGGAGAAAATGGAAAAGTCCGGCTTTAATTTTGAAATTCATGGCCGCCCTAAGAGTATTCACAGCATTTGGAACAAAATGAAGAAAAAGGGGGTCAGCTTTGAAGAAGTATATGACCTCTTCGCGATTCGTGTAATTCTGGATTCACCCACTGAACGTGAAAAAGAAGATTGCTGGAAAGTTTATTCCATGATTACAGATGAATACACGCCTTCGCCGGAGCGGCTGCGCGACTGGCTTAGTAATCCCAAGAGTAATGGTTATGAAGCCCTGCATACTACCGTAATGGGCCCACAAGGTAAATGGGTGGAAGTACAGATCCGAACCAAAAGAATGAATGAGATCGCAGAGAAAGGCCTTGCCGCGCACTGGAAGTACAAGGAAGGCGCGGCGGATGAAAGTCGCTTTGATAAATGGTTTCACCAGATCCGTGAAGTGCTTCAGACACCTGATAACGATTCAGTGGATTTTCTGCAGGATTTCAAAACCAGTTTCCTTGCCGAAGAAATTTATGTATACACGCCCAAGGGTGATGTGAAGATGTTGCCGGTTGGTTCAACAGCACTTGATTTTGCTTTCTCCATTCATTCTGCTGTGGGTGCCCGATGCATTGGTGCGAAAGTGAATCACAAACTGGTTCCGCTTAGTCACAAACTCCGAAGCGGAGATCAGATCGAGATCATCACCTCCAATAAACAGAAACCATCGGAAGACTGGCTGAATTTCGTTGTTACAGCCAAAGCCAAAACCAAAATCAAGGATGCGCTGAAAGAAGAAAAGCGTAAGATCGCCGAAGATGGTAAATACATAGTACAACGTAAGCTGGAAGGAATGGGGGCAGGTTATTCCTCACACAACACAGAAATTCTCGCGGATTTTTATAAGCAGCCGTCACTGCTGGATTTTTTCTATCAGGTGGCAACTCGTGGCATTGATTTAAAGGAGTTGTCCGAATTCAATGTGCTGGGCGATAAACTGGAAGCCCCAAAACCTGTTAAGCCCGTTGAAGAAAAAAATGATCAGCCCACCATCAGTGATTTCTCTAAAAAAGACACAGAGCTGATCATTTTCGGAGAGAGTAGTGACAGGGTTATGTACAACCTGGCAAACTGCTGTAAACCGATTCCGGGGGATGATGTATTTGGGTTTGTAACTACCGGGAAAGGACTAACCATTCATCGTACTAATTGTCCGAATGCTTCCAAACTGCTCGCCAATTATGGTCACCGCGTTGTGAAAACCAAATGGGCGAAAAATAAGGAAATCTCTTTCCTTACCGGATTGAATATTATTGGTCTTGATGATGTGGGTGTTGTGAATAAAATCACCAATCTTATTTCTGGTGAAATGAAGATAAATATCAGCGCCCTTTCTATTGAAGCCAAGGAAGGAATTTTCAGAGGAGCGATCAAGGTATTCGTTCATGACAAGGAAGAACTTGATGTACTGGTCGCCCGCCTCAAAAGCCTTAGTGGTATTCATAGCGTAGATCGGTTTGATGCAGAACTAAGCTGAAAAATAAGTACATGATAAGCTGGTCTCAAAATGTTTGAGGTCTTGATAAGCACAATCTTTTCAAGGCCTTTTTTTCGTGATGAATGGTAGGTTTTCACTGCAACGCACCCGGGTTTAAAGCAGTCAGAGTTCGCGTTATCGTCTTAACATTTTATTAAATGTTGAGGCATTGTGAACACCAAATCAAAATGAATTCATGAGAAAATTTTTCGGGACCTGGCTACCCGTCCTGCTCGGACTGGTAATGCCAATGCTTGTGGCTGCACAGCAGACTGTAAAAGGCAGGATTACAGATCCTGCAGGAAATCCCTTACCAGGTGCAACCATCCAGGTGAGAGGAACGCAACAATCCACCCAGTCAGATGAAAAAGGCAATTTTTCCATTTCGGTACCAGCTGGCTCCAACCGGCTGGAAGTTTCTTTTGTAGGGTTTCAAACCCAGGTGGTACCCATCCGAACGGGAGAACTTCTAATTCAACTGAAAGAAGATGATTCCAACCTGAATGAAGTAGTAGTAACCGGATTGGCAAGTACGATTAAAAAATCAAATGCAGCCAACTCGGTAGCAAGGATCAGTGCCAAAGAACTGACCGGATCCACGCGCCCGCCAACACTTGATGGTGCTATCAGCGGTAAGATTCCCGGTGCACAGATTACTGCCAATTCTGGTGCACCCGGAGGTGGCGTGAGTATACGATTAAGAGGCGTGTCTACGGTTGCAGGTTCTTCCCAGCCGCTTTTTGTAATTGACGGAGTGATCGTAAACAACGAACAGTTTGCAACAGGTACCGGTACGCGTGCATTTACTGGTGCTACCAGCCTGGATGCCGGTACACAGGACCAGGCACCCAACCGGATTGCAGATATCAACCCTGCCGATATTGAAAGTGTGGAAGTGCTGAAAGGTCCTTCGGCTTCGGCTATTTATGGATCCAGGGCCGGTGCGGGTGTAATCGTAATTACTACCAAAAGAGGTAAGACTGGTAAAGCCCGAATTACCCTCAATCAGGATGCCGGATTCACCAAAGCCAGCAAATTCCTGGGGTCCTCCAACTGGTCAAGAGAAAAAATCGAAACCTATGGTGGTGCCTATAATATTTCTGAAGAAGAAGCACTGGATCTGTTTGAAGCTGCGAACGGACGTACCTGGGATTATGAAAAAATGATCTGGGGGCATACCGGTAAAATAAACAATACCGGTTTAAATATTTCCGGTGGTAATGATCGTACGCGCTATTATATCGCCGGAGCGTATCAACGGGAAACCGGTATTCAGAAGAGAACCGGATACACGAGGAAATCCTTCCGCATGAATCTGGATCACAAATTGAACGATAGAATTGATTTCAAAGTGAGCAGCAATTTTATTAACTCATATGCCAGCAGAGGTTTTACGGGTAATGATAACCGTGGTGTTTCACTGACCTACCACCTTCCCTATATTCCGAATTTCCTGAACATCGCCCGTCGTCCGGATGGTTCTTATCCACAAGTGCCGGGTCGGGCGCAAAACCCGATGGAAATCGTTGACCGTGCAGAAAATATTGAAAAAACCAATCGTTTTCTCAATTCCGGAGAGATGAATGTGAAATTGTTTACAAGAGGAAAATCAACCCTGAAGCTGGGGTTGCGCGGGGGAGTCGACTACCTCGTATCAGAGCCGACGGTTTATCTGCCGGAAGATCTTCAGTTGATGGAAGAAGTGGCCCTGAAAGGTTCCATTCGTCTTACTACAAATAAATCGCGTTACACGTATATGCAGGCGGGACTTAATTTTAATACCACCGTAGCTAATAATCTTGAGCTCACATCCGCTCTCGTTTTCCTACGCGATGATCAGCGCACGGATCAGTCCTATATCCAGGGAGAAGGATTGTTGCCGGCACAGCGGAACCCAAGTATCGCGCAACGTGTGACTTCCGGCAATATTATCAACCGTAGTAGTGTGGTTGCATTTGATGCGAGCCAGGAACTGAACTGGGATGATAAGGTCATTGGCCGGGTTGGAGTAAGAGCGGACAAATCAACCTTATCCGGACTCAATTTCGATAAATACTACTATTACCCAAGAGCCGCTGTGGCTATTAATGTTGCCAATTTCGGATTCTGGAATACGGATCTCATCAGCCAGGTGAAACCCCGTGCTGCCTATGGTGAAGCCTCCGGGTTTCCATCTTTTGATGCAGTATATTCCAATTTGCTGGGCGTGAATTACGGTGGTGAACTGGGTTCCATATCTCCCATATTGCTGGGTCTCAGTGCACTTGATCCTGAACGTGCACAGGAAATTGAATTTGGTCTGGATCTCGGATTTCTTCAAAACAGGGTAACCCTTGAAGCAACCTGGTATAGTAAAAAGGTAAAAGACTTTCTGTATCCCTATACCCTGGCTCCGGGAACCGGTGTATCTTCTATTAAACTGTTCCCAGTTGGAGACCTCGTAAACAGGGGGATCGAGATTGGACTGAATGCACAAATCATTAAGCGGGTGAACCTGGAATGGAGCAGCTCCCTTCAGTTCTGGAACAACCGCACTGAAGTTACCCGCCTGAATATTCCCCCTTCTTATGTGGCGAATTCGGGTTTTGGGACCTATGGCAGAAAGCGTATTGCATTAGGAACATCTCCCACTGCCTGGTGGGGTGTTGATACTGCTGGCAATACCATTAACTACAAAGATTATCAGCCCGACTTTCAGTTGAGCTGGAACAACAATATCCGTTTTGCGAAAAACTTTGATTTCAACATGCTCTGGCATACCAGTCAGGGTGGTTACAACGCTTCCCTTACCCGCCTGCTGAAAGATGAAGGCGGTACTACGAAAGACTGGAGTACAATCGGTAAATCAGGAGATCCGGTTGGGATCGAACGGCAGGGTTCCGAGATTACCAATTTCGTATTTGACGCGAGTTATATCCGCCTCCGCGAATTGGGATTGTATTATACAGTGCCTGCGAAGTTGCTGGAAACCGGTTTTGGAAAAGTGGTACAAAGTGTACGCCTTGGCTTCTCTGCCCAGAACCTGGTAACCATTACCGATTATTACGGATATGACCCGGAAGTTTCCAACTTCAATACAGGTAATGCCGGCGGTGCACTAACAGGGGGAGTTGACCTGGCACCCTTCCCGCTTGCCAAGCGCTATTTCTTTCACCTGAATATCGGACTTTAAAAACTGTAAGTAATGATGAAACGAATGTATAAATGCCAGCTGCTTCTGATTGCCCTGGCGGCGGTACAAATGAGTTCCTGTACCAAAACGGATTATGTTCCGAATCCCAATGCACCCACGCAGGAATCGGTATTGAGGAATGCGACCCGGCAACAGATCAGTCAGCTTGGAGTTGGCGTTCAGTCGGTTATACGCGATGGTGTTTTTTCTTTCCGGACCTGGTCAGGCTCCATCGGTCGGGAAGTGGTATATTTCGCCCAAACAGAAAGCCGGTATTACCGCGAACTACAGGGAGAAATTCCGCTTGATGCAGCAGGTATCATGTACGGATGGTATTCCAATTTTAATCAGACCCGTCGACGGGCTGAAATCATGCTGCAGTCTGCTGCCAATACGGCTGCATTATCGGATGCAGAAAAAGCGGCAGCAAAAGGGTTCGGTAAAACCGTACAAGCTTATGTGATGCTGAATGCACTGAATATGATGGGGTCCAATGGCATCCGGACCAGCTTTACGGATCTCAGTTCGGAGGGAGATCTGCTGAAGCCCGGTTGTTTTAAAAACTATACTGAATCGCTGACTTATCTGAAGGGACTGGTGGAGGATGGTTTGGCTGACCTGGCGCAGGCAGGTACAACGGAGTTCCCGTTCGCTATGGTGGATGGCTGGGGTGATCTTGCGTCGATCGAAGGGTTCAAAAAATTCAATCGCGCCGTTGCAGCGCGGATTGCACTTTATCAGCAAGACTGGAATTCACTGGAAACCGCCCTGAATCAGTCGTTCATGGACCTGGATGGAGATCTTAATGAAGGCCCATCCTTCCTGTATTCCAATGTACTGGGGGATGAAACCAATCCCATCTGGCGTTCCTTTGATAACAACAGTACCCCTATTCTGGTCCAGGCTGATTTTGTGCCCGAGGCAGAGGCCGGCGATAAACGGGTATTTGGAGTCAGCATGGCTGAGGGTGGGATGTCCAGAATCCGGCAACGTACTACTCCAACCGCACCACCGGATTATCCGGTTATGACGCATGAAGTGCAGATGTTCCCGACAAATACGGCACCGGTTAAATTCCTTCGTAATGAGGAATTAATCCTGATGTATGCAGAAGCGAAATTGCAGAAAGATGAACTGGCGGCGGCAGTAACAGCACTGGATTATATCCGTACCCAGAATGGCCTGGCTGCATTGGCAACTGCCAAACCAGGCGTTATCGGAAATAAAAACGCACTAATTGATGAGTTGCTGCACCAGCGCCGTTATTCACTGTTTATGGAAGGTCACCGATGGTTTGATATGCGCCGGTATAATAAATTAAATACCCTTCCGCTGGATAAACCTACTCATTCGGTATTTGAAAAATTTCATATACCCCGGGCAGAAGCTGATTGGGACATTGTAAACCCCTGTCAATAAAGCGGGTAAGAATTTTTGTTGAAACTGGTATTTTGGTAGTCGGAAGAATCCTTTATGGAGGATTTCTTCCGACTTTTTTTATTTCCCGAAACAGGTTTTTTATTTGAGTCCGATCCACCTATTTTTGCTGCCTGATTATAAGCAAGCAGTCAAATTATAAAAATGGTAGATGCAATTTTAGGCCTCCAGTGGGGCGATGAAGGGAAAGGGAAAATCGTTGATTATTTCGCTCCCCAATATGATATCATCGCGCGCTTCCAGGGAGGCCCGAACGCCGGACATACACTCTATGTAGAGGGTAAAAAAGTAGTGTTACATCAGATTCCTTCCGGTGTATTTCATGAAAATACGGTCAACCTGATCGGAAACGGCGTGGTATTGGATCCTGTTACCCTTAAAAGAGAATGTGAAACGGTGAAGGGGTTCGGAGTGGATGTGCGTAAGAACATGTTTATATCACATCGCACACACCTGATCCTGCCAACGCATCGCGCACTGGACAAGGCTTCCGAATTGCAAAAAGGGAATGATAAAATCGGTTCAACGTTAAAAGGAATCGGCCCGGCTTATATGGATAAAACCGGAAGAAATGGTTTACGTGTTGGGGATCTGCTCGATAAAAATTTCACTACTTCCTATATCCGGTTACGTCTGAAACACCAGCGACTCCTGGATAATTTTAATTTCCAGGAAGATATCACTGCCTGGGAAGAAGAATTTTTTGAAGCGATTGAATTTCTGCGCAGTCTGAATGTGGTAAACGGAGAATATTATATCAATGAACAAATGGCGGCCGGTAAAAAAGTACTGGCAGAAGGTGCGCAGGGCAGCATGCTGGATATTGACTTCGGTACGTTCCCCTTTGTTACCTCCTCCAATACAACAACTTCCGGTGTTTGTAATGGTCTTGGTGTGGCACCGCAGAAAATCCGGGAAGTAATGGGTGTTACCAAGGCCTATTGCACACGTGTGGGCGGTGGACCTTTCCCAACCGAATTAATGGACGAAACAGGCGAAGAATTGCGTAAGCTGGGTAATGAATTTGGTGCAACAACAGGCCGCCCCCGTCGTTGTGGATGGATCGACCTGGTGGCCCTGAAATACGCCTGCATGATCAATGGCGTTACCAAGGTAATTATGACCAAGGCCGATGTGTTGGATCAGTTCAGGGAATTACAGGTTTGTACGGCTTACGAAGTAGACGGAAAAGAAACACCTTATATTCCGTTTCAGATGACCCGGCACCAGATTAAACCGGTATTGCAGTCATTTGCAGGATGGAACCAGGATACCAGTCAGTTGAAAAATCCGGCTGATTTACCTGAATCTATGAAAGAATATGTCTCCTTCATCAATAAGTATGTAGGAGCAGACGTTAGTCATATTTCTAATGGACCTGGTCGCGATCAGATTGTAACTATTTAAATCTGATAGGCGCTAAAAATTATTAGTTGAAAATTTGGCTATTTAACAAGAACGCTGAAAATTTACAAAGTAATCCCTTTTGTGCTATGGCTGCTAAATCTGATAAGGAAAAAAAGACTACCCCAAAGGCTTCATCCAGTGATGAACCGGTAAAGAAAACTTCTTCAAAATCCAAGAAAAAAATGGAAGACGAGGAGGATGAACTGGAAGATGAGGAGGAAACTCAAAAAGCTTCCAAGAAAGCTTCCAAATCATCTAAATCAAAAAAAGATGAGGATGAGGAAGAAGAGGAAGAAGATTCAGAAGATCTGGATGATGATGATTGGGAAAAAGTAGAAGAGGAGGATGATTGGGATCCCGATTTTGAGGAATTCGATCTTCCAAAATCCAAAACTAAAAAAAGTACGGGCACCAAGAAACCAGGTAAGGAAGAGGATGATCTGGGTCTTGATGACGACTTTAAAGACCTTGATCTGTTCAATGACACGGGCTTTGATGATGAAGAGGAAGACTTCTAATGTCAACTGAAATATTGCTGCATGGCAGGAGCTTCAGGTTATACGCCTTTGAAGATTTGCCAGCACTGAAATTGCAAATGTTGAACTGGGCCAACCGGTTCAACATTTGTTGCTTTATGGATAATCAGGGTTACCAGGAAAGCCTGCAGCGTTATGAATGCCTGCTGGCGGCAGGTGCATGGAAACAGTTCTCGCAACATGCGGGAACCGCTTTACCAGAGCTTCGTCAATTTTTAGGGGAAGTAGCTGACTGGACTTTCGGTCATGTCGGCTTTGGCATGAAAGCGGAAACCATGCAAAGCAGTACTGTATTGCCGGATCCGATCGGATTTCCTGATTGCAGTTTTTTTGTGCCGGATATACTGATTTTGGTGAGAGAGAATAATCTCTTGATCAGCAGCTATTCTATTGATACAGAACTGGTTTACCAACAGCTGCTTGATAGTTCGGTGATGCCACTTAATGCCCCTGCTACCATTAAGCTTGAAGCTGTGATGAGTGCAGATGAATACAAAACTAAAGTAGAGCAGTTAAAAGCGCATATACATAGGGGTGACTGTTATGAGATAAATTTCTGCCAGGAGTTTAGTGCGAAAAATGCCAATATTGATCCGGTTGCAGTTTTTACCAAATTGGTAGCTGTTTCACCAAATCCTTTTTCTGTATTCTACCGGTGGGAGGATCGTTTCCTGATGTGCGTCAGTCCGGAACGGTTTTTTAGAATGGAATCCGGTAAGATCTGGTCTCAGCCAATCAAAGGAACTGCTGCCCGCTACCTTAGTGACCCCAAACGTGATGCCCAGGCGGCAATGGATCTTGTCAGGAGCGAAAAAGAACGTTCGGAAAATGTAATGGTGGTTGACCTGGTAAGGAATGATCTCTCCAGGATTTGTAAGGCAGGTTCAGTGCAGGTGGATGAGCTTTTTGGCATATATAGCTTTCCCCAGGTTCACCAAATGATTTCGACCATATCGGGACAGTTAGAGGAGGATGTTGAACTGGTGGATGTATTGAATGCCATTTTTCCGATGGGATCCATGACAGGGGCTCCCAAAAAGCGGGTTCTTGAATTAATTGAAGAATACGAGCTTGTTCAGCGAGGAATATTTTCTGGTACGGTTGGTTATTGTACACCGGATGGCAGAGCTGATTTTAATGTGGTCATCCGTAGCCTGATGTATAATCAGGCCGACCGGTATTTATCCTGTCAGGTTGGCTCCGGTATTACCTGGTATGCGGATGCAGCAAGGGAATATGAGGAGTGCCTGCTCAAGGTAGCAGCTATCCGCAAAGCGTTGGAAGCAACATAGATGTAGTGTTCCGGTTTATTTTCCCGGACTGCTCATGGCAGCAGCGGAGGAAAGCAGCAACTGGACAGATTCCTGAAGAATGGAGTATTTGTGCGCATTAAACAATTCCATTTTATCTGCCGGTAACTTCATTTCATAAGGACTTCCCGAAGTTGACATTATCCGATCGAAGTCAGGATTATAGCGATTGAAATCGGTTATATCCATCATTACATGCTTGGCAATTACTACTGACTGATATTTTCCGGCAACAGATTGAGAACGAGCTGAAGCTTCTTCCAGTTCAGTAAGTTTTCGGGTATAGGCGTAGAGCCCATCACCATAATGATCGTGGGTTTCAGCTTTTGTAAGCGTTGTGAGCCCACCCTGACCCTCAAAAACGTAATGAGTGCCTATGAATTTTTTTACATGCTTTCGGGTTTCTGCAGGAAGGTGGTATTGAAGATCCCAGAAATTGCGACTTCCGCTTCGGGCGATGGCTTTCTGAACATTGCCCGGCCCAGCATTGTAAGCGGCAATTACCAGCAGCCAGTCGCCATAAATTTTGTACAGATCTTTCAGGTATTTGGCGGCTGCATGAGTGCTTTTTACATAATTGGTACGTTCATCTACCGATTTATTGACTTTCAGGCCAAGCCGAATAGCAGTACCTCTCATGAATTGCCAGGGGCCAACTGCTCCTGCGTGAGAAACAGCATTGGATTTCAATTTTGATTCTATGACAGCCAGGTATTTTAACTCCCGTGGAAGACCGTATTGTGTCATAATACCATCCATCATGTTGAAATAGGGTAGGGCCCATTCTTTCATGGAATGCAATGATTTGGCGTGGGATTCTATATAATCCTGAACGAAACTTACTGCTCTTGGATTCAATTTTGGGGTGCCAATGCTGGTGCCGGTTTCTTCGAAAAGATTCCTGATAGTGGAAGGTGTTTCCATTTCTACCGAAGTTGATGCTACCGCAGGCAGAATGGCTTTGTCTATAATAGTGGTATCTGTATTGATTTGTTCGGGTACGACCGGCTGATCCGCTTTTTGAGCGAATCCGCTAATTAGGGTACCGAAGAACAGGTATCCAGCCAACAGAAATTGTTTCATGTTCCAGACTTTGGTTAACAACTAAAACAGTTTCTCACAGAGATTTTTGGCGAATTTTCAAGGGATGGACATACAACTTTGCTACACCAGTGACGCTGAAACCTGGAGCAAAGATAGCTCCTCGAATCGGTTTGTCATAACCTGGAGGCTAAATGGCATGCCATTACTGTGCCAAAAAACTGGAAGGGAGATTGCAGGAAGGCCTGTCAGATTGGCAAAAACAGTGTAGATATCACCCAGATACATCGCGATCGGGTCGTCTTTTTTCTCACCAAAGCGGAAGGCAGGAGTTGGCGCGGTTGGACCCAAAATTGCATCGAAGTTATTGAAGATCAATTGAGTCTGATCAAATAGGCGGCGCCTTACCTGCTGGGCTTTAGTAAAGTAGGCATCATAGTATCCGGCACTCAGCACAAAGCTGCCAAGCAGGATACGACGCCTTACTTCCGGGCCAAAACCCTCTGATCTGTTATGTGCATAAAAATCTGCTAAATCCTCCACTGGCTGCCTGGTACGGTGGCCATAACGGACGCCGTCAAAGCGGGAGAGGTTGGAAGAAGCTTCCGCGGTAGTCAGGATATAATAGGTTGGTACAACATAATCCAGCAAAGGGAATTCAAGGGCCTCCACCCGGTGGCCCGCTGCTTTTAATTCGTCGAATTTATTGAGCAACGCAGTTCTTATTTCCGGATCAAGGGAAGGATGTTCTACGGCATCCCTGAAATAGGCGAATTTATGAGGCCTGAAACTTGCCTCGAGTTCCTTGGAATACGCCGGAACCGGTAAAGAAGAACTGGTACTATCAAATGCATCCGAACCGGCAATGGTTTCGAGTACCAGTGCAGCATCAGCGATATTTTTTGAAAAAATTCCCACCTGGTCGAAAGAAGAAGCATAGGCAATCAGGCCATAGCGACTGATACGGCCATAACTGGGTTTCAGGCCATATACACCAGTGAAGTCCGCGGGTTGACGAACAGATCCCCCCGTATCGGAACCCAGGCTCACCATACAGAGTCCGGCTTGAACCGCTACCGCGGACCCACCCGAGGACCCACCGGGAACCCGGTCATTATCCAGGGCATTGAGCGTTGGACCGTATACGGAATTCTCATTGGAGGAACCCATGGCAAATTCATCGCAGTTCAATCGGCCGATAATGATTGCACC
Organism: Flavipsychrobacter sp.; assembly: GCA_016787265.1. Taxonomy (GTDB): domain Bacteria; phylum Bacteroidota; class Bacteroidia; order Chitinophagales; family Chitinophagaceae; genus Flavihumibacter. The sequence goes on from JAEUVF010000014.1 coordinate 72,243, forward strand.
GGCAGCCAGAAGGCGTTCAATACAGGTAGCAGAATAGGGGGCTTTAAAATGTTCCAGCATCCTGGAGGCGGCTGAAACCACATGCCCTTCATAACATAACACGTCTTTAATTCCCACCACAACTCCAAAAAGAGGAGGTAGAACAGTACCGGAAGTTTTGTTCCGGTCCAGTGCAGCGGCCCGTTCCAGTGCTTCCGTTTCGAATACCTCGATGTAGGCATTCAGGTGCTGTTGCTGGCGGATTTGCTGCAAATAAAACTCCACTACTGATAAACAGGTAGTGGAGCCATCGTTTAATTCCTTATGATATTGAGCTATCGATTCAAATACAAACAATGCCACGCTAATTTCTTTGGTTCAACGCTTGCGTAACGGGAATCCAGCGTTTACTGCTGGGGAGAAGTAGTTTTATCTTTCTCCTTAATGCCCTGTTCAATTTCTTCTTTCACATTGTTCTTTGCATCGTTGAACTCACGGATACCACGGCCCAGTCCACGCATCAGTTCTGGAATTTTTCTGCCACCAAATAACAGCAATACCACCAGGATAATCAGGATCCATTCACTGCCCCCTGGCATGGAGATCATTAATAATTGATTAGCTACTAACATGCTAAGATTGATTTTGTAGTTTGTAAAGATACGGTTTTATACCTGCAATAGATTTGAACATAAAAAAAACCGCCAAACGGCGGTTTACTATATTCAAAACAGCTTGCTTATTTTGCAACAGCCATTTTCTTTTCTTTGATACGGGCGCTCTTGCCACTGCGCTCACGAAGGAAGTACAGTTTCGCTCTACGAACCTTACCTACTTTATGAACAGAGATGGAGTCGATATTCGGGCTGAACAACGGGAATGTTCTTTCTACTCCCACACCGTCAGAGATTTTACGTACAGTAAAGGTTTGGGTAGTACCCTGTCCCTGACGTTTGATCACATCCCCTTTAAAGCTCTGGATACGCTCCTTGTTGCCTTCTACAATTTTATAGTTTACAGTCACGTTATCGCCCGCTTTGAATTTCGGAAATTCTCTGTTGGGGGTTAATTGCTCGTGAACAAATGCTACTGCGTTCATGACATTCTTTTTTTATCGGACGGCAAAGGTAAGAGAAAGATTGTGAATATTCAAAAGTAAAATAAAAAAACCTATCTGGCTACGTTCACCGCTCTCTTTTCCCTGATCACCGTTACCCTGATCTGTCCAGGGAAGGTCATTTCCGTCTGAATCTTCTGAGCAATTTCAAAGCTGAGACGGTCACTGTCAGCATCTGTTACTTTATCCGCTTCCACAATTACACGTAACTCCCGGCCAGCCTGAATGGCATAGGCTTTTTCCACCCCCTGATAGGCCATCGCCATATTTTCAAGGTCTTTGATCCGCTGCAGGTATTGCTGCATAATTTCCCTTCTTGCTCCGGGGCGTGCACCACTGATGGCATCACAGGCCTGAACGATTGGGGAAATTACATATTGCATTTCCATTTCATCGTGGTGAGCTCCGATGGCATTTACCACTGCAGGGTTCTCTCCGTATTTTTCAGCCAGTTTGGCGCCCAGCAGCGCATGGCTCAGTTCTGATTCCTCATCCGGCACTTTGCCGATATCGTGCAGAAGTCCGGCTCTTTTTGCCAGTTTGGGGTTCATACCCAGTTCGGATGCCATGATCGCACAAAGGTTCGCTACCTCGCGGCTGTGCATCAGCAGGTTCTGTCCGTAAGAGGAGCGGAAACGCATTTTACCTACGATCCGTACCAGTTCTTTATGTAAACCATGGATGCCGAGTTCGATTACGGTTCGGTCACCGATTTCCATCACCTGCTCCTCAATCTGACGGCGGGTTTTTTCCACTACCTCTTCAATTCGGGCAGGGTGAATCCGGCCATCGGTCACCAGTCGCTGTAAACTCAGGCGCGCAATTTCCCGACGCAGCGGATCAAATGAAGACAGAATAATCGCTTCCGGTGTATCATCCACAATAAGATCTACGCCAGTAGCAGCTTCCAGGGCGCGGATGTTACGGCCTTCACGACCGATAATCTGTCCCTTGATTTCATCACTCTCCAGGTTGAATACCGTAATGGAGTTTTCAATTGCCTGCTCTGCGGCAGTCCGCTGAATGGTCTGAATAATGATCTTACGGGCTTCTTTATTCGCTTTTTGCTTGGCGTCATCAATAATATCCTGCTGAACGGCAATAGCCTGCGTCTGAGCTTCTTTTTTCAGGCTTTCCACCAGTTGAGCTTTCGCTTCATCTGCAGTAAGACCGGCGATTTTCTCCAGTCGGCGGATATGTTCTTCCTGGTGTTTTTCCAGTTCCGTACGTTTGATATTTACCAGTTCGATCTGCCGGTTCAGGTTTTCCTTTATGGCTTCGTTTTCCTTGATCTGCTTATCAAGGCCAGACTCCTTCTGGTTGATACTTACCTCTTTCTGCTTGGCCCTGTTTTCCTGATCGCTGAGTTTGCGGTTGCGGTCCAGTACTTCTTTGTCGTGTTCTGCTTTTAGCTGAACAAATTTTTCCTTAGCCTCCAGTATTTTTTCCTTTTTCAGGGTCTCGGCCTGTAATTGTGCATCTTTTACAATTTTCTGGGCCTGGTTTTCTGCATCGAGGATTTTTTGCTGAGTATTTGCTTTAAAAATAAATTTTCCTGCCACTATGCCCGCTACAAGTGCAAGTATGGCAACAATCAATAGTATGATGGTTTCGTTCATTGATGGATTGTTTTAATCTTTTTTCAATCGTTTCTATCTGTCGTCTATCGCTCATAACTGGTTGAATAAGACGCTAATTTGCGAAAATACGAATTCAAAGCATAAAAGGTTGCAGCTTTTCCCATGTGGCCGTAAATTGGAGGAAAGAATCCAAGATGAACAGTCTGAAAATGATACTCGGACTTCTATTGTGCGGTCCGGCTCTGCTGGCGCAGCAACAGTCGTTCAGCCTCCAGGGGAGCTTTTCCAGGATGCCGAACCTCCCTAAAAAGCTTTATTTACAATATTCGGTTGGCGAAAAATGGATCAAGGACAGCTGCGAAGTAACCAATGGTAACTATTTCTTCTCCGGAAAACTGGCGGAGCCAACCCTGGCTAGTTTATCCGGTTCTTCGGAGGTGATTGGGATCTTCCTGGAACCAGGTACCATTCGGGTTCTCCATAGCGATACAATCACTAATATGAAGGTCTATGGCTCCCTTTCACAGCTCGATTATATGGAACTCGAGAAAGCCGCTGCGCCATACCGGCGCCGGCTGGATACTTTATATGAGCAGTTCAGTAAGGCAAGAGCCAAACGGGATACTGTCCGAATTGCCCGGATGGAAGCCGAAATCACAGCCGTTGCAAATGAACATCGTCAGGAGGTATATGGCAGGTTTGCTTCGAACCATCCCGCTTCGCCGATAGCACTTTATGCCCTGACCGAATATGCCGGAATGGATACGGATCCGGAAGAAATTGAACCAATTTTCCTAAAGCTCGCTCCTGAAATTCGAAACTATCCATCCGCCCAGGCGCTCCGGCAAAAAATCGATTTCGCCAAGGCTACTGCTATCGGCCAGACAGCGCCGGACTTTACTTTACCTGATACGCTCGGAAACCCGGTTGCGCTTTCCTCTCTTCGGGGAAACTACCTGTTGCTGGATTTCTGGGCTTCCTGGTGTGGCCCCTGCCGGTTTGAAAACCCGAATCTCGTATCAGCCTTTGCCAAATACAGGAAAAAAGGATTTGATATCCTAGGGGTTTCACTGGATCAGCCAAATGGAAAGGCGGCCTGGATGAAAGCCATTCGCGAGGATAAACTATCCTGGCACCAGGTTTCAGACCTGAAATACTGGAACAATGAGGCGGCAGTTCTGTATGGAATCACTGCTATCCCTCAGAATTTCCTGCTTGATCCCCAGGGAAAGATTATTGCCCGAAACATAAGGGGAAAGGAATTGCTTGCAAAACTGGGAGAATTGTTTCCTGAATAAAGGTTGCTCTCTTTTGATCTATGCCTGTTTCATTTTATCCAGGAACTGTTCCATTTGCTCGAGTTTTTCCCGGATAGCGTTGGTGTCCAGTTCCGATCGGGTTGAAGCGCTTTGTTCGGTGGCGTACCATACCAAAACCATAGCGATATAATCCTGCATGTCTTTGGCAGAAAACTGGGTTTTGAATTCCAGGATTTTTTCATTGATTAGCTTCACTGTTGACCGAACCGCCTCCTCATCCTGCATCCGGATCTTAATCCGGTAGGTGCGGTCACCAATTACAATATTGGCGGGAATCAGGTGGTCTGCCATGTTTATTCATTTAAAAGAGCAATACACTGCTCTATTTCTTTGAGGTATTGATTGATTCTTTTTTCCAGTGCCTGGCGATCGGCTTCCTTCATGGTAGCCGGTCGGGTGGCCCGTACTACTTCCAGTTGCCGTTCCAGTTCTTCAATCCGAGCCTGCTGCAACCGATCTTTTTCCTGTAACAGCTGAAATGTCTGCTGCAGGCGTTCCTGTTCTTTTTTCGCCTGGGCATACTGTTTTTGCAGCTCTGCCAGCTTATCCTGAATCCGGTTGATATGATCGTGTAGTTCCTGCATCAGGATTTCCGGATTTCTGCACCTGTTTCTTTTTCCAACGACTGGATCAGTTTCTGCATAAGGGAATCAATCTCTTTATCGGTCATGGTTTTTTCTTCATCGAGAAATGAAAAATTTATTGCCACTGATTTTTTATCCGTACCCAGCTTATCGCTTTCAAAAAGATCAAATAACCGGTAACCAGCCAGTTTTGGCAGGTTTGTTTTCCGGATGGCTGCTTCAATGGTGCCATAGGCTACAGAACGGTTTACCAGCATGGCCAGATCTCGCTCTACAGCATTCTGCCGGGGCAATTCCCGAAATACCAGCTTTTTAGAACTGGCAAGCTTCACAATGGTAGCCCAGTCCAGATCAGCCATAAATACTGGCTGTTTAATGTCAAACTGAATCATTTTCGTTTTGGAAATCTGTCCGATTGATCCAATTTTTTCTTTCCCGGCAAAAAGTTCAAATCCGGGTTGCAAGCCAGGAAGATCCGCTTCCTGTAATTTGAGTGCGTTTAATCCAAGGGATGCTCCCAACCACGTAACTACTCCTTTCAGCACAAATAAATCCGCGGGCTGTGCGGTAGTACGCCAGGAACCTTCCGCATATACCCCACTCAGGTAAATACAACAATGCATTTGTTCCCGATATGCTCCAGGGCCGGTTGTGGAATAGGTTTTACCGAATTCAAACAAACGCAGCTGGTCGTTCTTGCGGTTATGGTTATAGGAAATTACTTCCAGTGCTGTTTCCATCATGGAAGGCCTGAGTAAATTCAGTTCAGCAGAAAGGTTGTTCAGCATGGTAACGGTGCCAGCCAATTGCTCTTCGGTATAGTAGGCGCTGTTGGTGATGGAATTGGTCAGGATTTCGCGGAAGCCGGAACCTGCCAGGTATTGTGCTGTCTTCTCCTTCAGTTTACCATCCACATCGTTTTCAACCGATGGTGTAATGGTGATGGCTTGCGGAATCTCAACATTGTCCAGTCCGTCGATTCGTAATATTTCCTCCACAATATCAGCAGGCAGTGAGATGTCCGGTTTGTGATATGGTACTGCCAGTCTTAGTTCGTCAATACTGTCTTTTACTACTTCAAAGCCGAGTGCTTCGAGAATTTTTTTGATGGTATCGGGATGATAACTTTTGCCACTTAGTTTTTTCAGGTAATGGTATTTGATGGCTACCTGTTTTTTTTCTTCCTGGTTCGGATATACATCCACGATATCCGATGAAATGGTACCTCCTGCCAGTTCTTTTATCAACAGGGCTGCTCTTTTCAGGGCATAGAGGGTTTGTGAAATATCCACGCCTTTTTCAAAGCGGATAGCGGCATCCGTCCGCAGTCCATGGCGAAAAGAAGTTTTTCGAATTCGACTGGGATGGAACCAGGCAGATTCAAGGAATACATTTTTGGTTTCGTTGGTTACACCGCTGCCAAGTCCACCAAATACACCTGCAATACAAACCGGGTTGTTGGCATCGCAGATCATTATGTCGGCTGCATCCAGTTTACGTTCCTTGCCATCCAATGTTACAAAGGGTGTATCCTGTTTTACCTGTTGTACTATAATTTTTCCACCCTGTAGGGCCGAGGCATCAAATGCATGCAGGGGCTGGCCTGTTTCATGCAGCACAAAATTGGTGATATCAACGATATTGTTGATAGGGCGCAGTCCAATTGAAAGCAGTCGGTCTTTCAGCCATTGAGGGGATTCCGCAACCGTGATACCGGTAATGCTTACCCCGGAGTAGCGCTGACAGCCTTCTGTATCGAGCAGTTCTACCTGGATGGGGAGCGACTGGTCCTGGGCTTTAAAACTGTTGACGGAAACCGGACGAAGCCTCAATTCTGTTTTATCGTGATGGGTGAGATAAGCGCAAACATCCCTGGCTACTCCCATATGGCTCATAGCATCCATCCGGTTTGGAGTTAAACCGATTTCATAAATGATGTCCGTATAAACCGGGAAATACTGGTTGGCCGCGGTACCGGCTTTCAGATTGTCGGGTAATACCAGGATGCCTCCATGATCAGGGCCCAGACCGATCTCGTCTTCCGCACAAATCATTCCCTGGCTTTCCTCGCCCCGGATCTTCGCCAGTTTCATAGTAATGGGCTCCCTGTTAAAGGGATAAATTGTAGTGCCTACAGGCGCTACCACTACCGTTTGTCCAATTGCAACATTAGGCGCTCCACATACGATGGAAACCGGGCTTTCAGCGCCGATGTCCACTTTAGTCAGTGATAGTTTATCTGCATTGGGGTGGCGGTCACAGGCCACCACTTTTCCTATTAGAAGTCCTTTTAATCCCCCTCTGATGGATTCATAGGGAGACATGCTTTCAACTTCCAGTCCTATTGAGGTAAGAATGCGCGACAACCGTTCAGGGTCAACCGAAACGGGTAAATATTCACTCAGCCAGTTATACGAAATCGTCATGTAGGTAATTATCAATTAAGAACGCAAATATAACAGATTGTGCAGGCATCCTTCTGCACTTCTTCGCCGTGTTCCACTGCTAACCAAAGGAAATTTCATAACAGCGTGAAACAATAGTGAAACCTGGTCTTTTCAAAAAACAGGGGTTTTCACTGTGTTATTTTATGGCGTGAAACGTTTGCCTGTATTGCTTTTGAGTCATTATTCTAAAATGGGAGTTCTGCTATAATGCCCTGCCTGCTTTGTTTTAAGGCGATTTTCTGAGGTTAACAACTAGGCAAAATCGCCTGAAACGCCATCCTGGTAATTCTAGTATCTGGCCAACGATCTGACACTAAATCTTTGTTCACAATTGGTGTGAATAAAGATTGCCGGATCAAGGAAAACTTTTTTATATTGTGTATATACCACCTTTGACGGTGGATAACCGTCTGATTGCTGTGGATAACCCTCTGCATTACTTTAGCAAAACTAAACGGTTTAAAAAATTTTTTCGAAGTTGGGAGGGGGTCTATATTCGCCGTCCTGATTCTGGGTGTTAACACCTGATTCACGATTTCTTAATGTTCTGGTAATGTTGTATAGTTCAAATGGATCTTACTAATCTAAATAAAGACCGAAAAAACAGGCGCAAGGGTACCCTTGACCTTAGCACGATGGTATACGGTAAAGTGCCTCCCCAGGCGAAAGATCTGGAAGAAGCCGTATTGGGTGCCATCATGCTGGAGAAAACTGCCTTCGACACTGTCGTTGAAATTTTAAAGCCCGAATGTTTTTATGTGGATTCCCACCAGCGCATTTTTCGGGCCATGCAGGCATTATCCCAAAAGAGTCAGCCCATTGATATCCTGACCGTGGTGGAAGAACTCCGAAAGCGCGAGGAACTGGAAATGATCGGTGGTCCTTACTATGTTACCAAACTGACCAATACGGTCGTATCCTCTGCCAATATTGATGCGCACTCCCGGATCATTCTTCAGAAATTTATTCAGCGTGAGCTCATCCGGATCAGTGGTGAAGTGATTGCTGATGCTTATGAAGATTCCACGGATGTGTTTGATTTGCTGGATGCGGCAGAGAGCAAACTTTTTGATATTACCAATAATCATCTCCGGAAAGATTATAACTCCATCGACTCGGTGCTGGTTCAGGCAGTGCAGCGAATTGAAGACCTGCGTAACCAGACAGAAGACATTTCAGGTGTGCCTTCAGGTTTCCCAAGCATTGACAAAGTAACATATGGCTGGCAGAAAACGGATTTGATCATTCTGGCTGCACGTCCCGCTGTAGGTAAAACCGCTTTTGCGCTTAACCTGGCGCGGAATGCTGCGCTGAATCCAACCCGCCCTACTGCGGTAGCGTTGTTCAGTCTTGAAATGAGTGCGGGGCAGTTAGTGCAACGTATCCTTTCCGCTGAGTCTGAAATCTGGCTGGAAAAAATCAGTCGGGGGAAGTTGGAAGAGTATGAGATGAAACAACTCTATGCCAAGGGAATCCAGCGATTGTCGGAGGCCAAGATCTTTATAGATGATACGGCCGCTCTGAATATTTTCGAATTACGGGCAAAATGCCGTCGTTTGAAAAATAAACATGATCTCGGGCTGATTATCATCGACTACCTGCAGTTGATGAGTGGCGCCGGAGGCAATACCAACCGGGAACAGGAGATCTCCCAGATTTCCCGTTCTCTCAAACAGCTGGCAAAGGAACTCGAAGTGCCGATTATTGCGCTCTCCCAGTTGAGTCGTGCGGTAGAAACACGGAAGGAAGGCAATAAAATGCCGCAGTTGAGTGATCTGCGGGAATCAGGTGCCATCGAACAGGATGCGGACATGGTTATGTTTATATACCGTCCTGAATACTATGATCTCAATGCAAATGAACACGGCGAAAGTGTGAAGGGCGAAACCCATGTGCGTATAGCCAAACACCGGAATGGTTCACTGGAAACCATCAAACTAAGGGCCATGCTGCATATCCAGAAATTTGTGGATGAGGGTATTGAAGGCGGTGATGGCGCTCCTGCCGGTCAATTACCCACTGGCTGGAAACCCATCGGTTCTGCCGGTGGTGGCGGTGCTATGGGGCCTGGCCCGGATATGGGTAGCGGCTATCGCCAGATCGGCAGTCGCATGAACGATGTTCCTTTTGATGATGATGAAACTCCTTTCTAATGGCGCTTCCCTTTTTTTATCTCAGCGATTATGACGGGACTAAGCAGTTTCAGCTGGATGAAGCAAACTCCCGTCACGCAATCGCTGTTTTACGTATGCAGGAAGGAGAAGAGCTACTCCTAACTGACGGAAAAGGAATGACCTTACGGTGTCGTATAACCGAAGCTCATAAAAAAAGAGCAGGTGTTCAGGTAATTGATTCAGAACAGGAAACAGATCTGCGCCCGGATGTTACCATTGCTATTTCTCCCGTAAAAAATCTGACACGTTTTGAATGGTTCCTGGAGAAAGTAACGGAGATCGGTATTCGAAGAATAATTCCAATGATAGCACTTCGTACCGAAAAGCAGCAGTTTCGTCAGGAACGGATGCAGCAAATACTGATCAGTGCCATGTTGCAGAGTCAACAGGTATGGTTACCCGAACTTACACAGCCACTTAAATATGTTGATTTACTCAAACTGGAATCATACAGTCGTAAATGGATAGCGCATTGCCTGGAAACAGAACGTAAATCGCTGCGGTCAGCTGCCGCATCGGGTCAAAGCCAGCTGCTACTGATTGGTCCGGAAGGTGATTTCAGTCCCGAAGAAATTGAACAGGCCATCCATTCCGGTTTTGTTCCGGTTACACTGGGTAATACGAGACTACGCACGGAAACCGCCGGTGTAGTGGGAGCCACCCTGCTCTGCATTAACTAGTATTACTTTGCCATGTCGGAGTAGTCATCGCCAGTGCTTTTCGCTCCTGGTAATTGGGGTTCCCGAAGGGAAACAGGTGCCAGTTTTGTCTTTTTCCTCATGGCCATGTTCAACATTTCAACACCCACGGAGAATGCCATTCCGAAATAGATATAGTTTTTAAGGTGCAGTTCGTGGGCTGCTTCGCTATCCCAGCCTTCAATTACCAGGCTGAGCCCGATCATCACCAGGAAGGAGAGGGCGAGCATTTTTAAGGTAGGGTGCTTATGTATGAAACCGGAGATATTCGGACTGAAGCGGAACATCACAAACATGGCGATAATAACCGCGGCAATCATTATTTCAATGTGTTTGGCAGTACCTCCTGCAGTCAGGATACTGTCGAAGGAAAATACTGCATCCAGGATAACGATCTGGGCCATCGCTTGTGCAAAACCCAGTCCGGCTTTCTTTTGTGCCTTCTCGGTTGGATCATCTCCCTCCAGTTTGTGATGGATTTCCTTTACGGATTTATAGATCAGAAACAACCCCCCGAAAAGCATTACCAGGCTGGCCAGATCAAATCCCCTGGAGCCGATGGAAAATAGATTTTTGCCTTTTTGTCCTAATAACCAGGTTAAAGCAAACAAGAGGGCGCTGCGCATAATGATACCGATGATCATCCAGTAACGCCGGGCTTTTTTCTGGTCTTTTTCATCGGGTAATCGATTCATGATGATACTGACAAAAATCACATTGTCGATTCCGAGTACCACTTCCAAAACAACCAGTATGATAAAACTAATGAGACTTTCGGTGGTTAAGAGGTGTTCCATATTGTTGTTTTGTATTTTTTAAATTGATCTGCAAATCTGCTTTGCAATTGTTGGGCCTGCATAAATAAAACCGGTCCATACCTGTACCAGGCAGGCGCCTGCATTCATTTTTTCCACAGCATCTGTGCCTGTAAAAATACCACCGCTGGCTATTACGGGAATTTCATTATTCGACTGCCGGCAAATATATTGTACCAGTTCTGTGGCCCGTTGCCGAAGCGGAGCGCCGCTTAATCCGCCAGCTCCAATAGATTCCAGTTCCTTCGGATTGCTTTGCAAGCCATCCCTGGATATCGTGGTATTGCTTACCACCAGACCATCCAGCTGAATCTCACTTGCAAGATCTACTACGTCATCCACCTGCTCACGTGTTAAATCCGGTGCGATTTTCAGGAAAAGGGGCTTGGGATGGGGTTGCTGAGCATTGATGGTTTGCAGGTGTGACAGGATTTTGTGCAGCGCATCTTTCTCCTGAAGGGCTCGTAATCCGGGTGTGTTGGGGGAGCTTACATTCACTACAAAGTAGTCCACCACATCAAATAATTCCCGGAAGCAGATTTCATAATCTTTCCAGGCTTCTTCATTTGGAGTTACTTTATTTTTTCCGATGTTGCCTCCGATAATCAGGCGGGGACTTCCCTGCTTATTAAAAGATTGCGCCAGTTTCCAGTTTTTTAAACGCTCGGCTACTACTTTTACGCCATCGTTATTAAAGCCCATTCGGTTGATCAGTGCCTTATCTTTTGGCAAACGAAAGAGTCTGGGTTTGGGATTCCCTTCCTGGGGGCGCGGAGTTACTGTTCCGATCTCAATAAAGCCGAAACCCAATAATTCCAATTCCCTCAGGTATCGTGCATTTTTATCAAAGCCTGCTGCCAGACCTACCCCATTTTTGAATTCAAGACCAAATGCCTTTACCGGTTTGGCCTGTTCATAAGTGAAACTTCGCCGTACCAGGCTGCGGATAAACGGTATCCCACAAATGAATTGCAGACTGTTCATCGAAAAATAATGGGCTGTTTCGGCTGGTAACCAAAAAAGCAGGGTGCGTATAAACGAATACATAAACCAAAAAAAAACCATTGCCGGGGCATTGCAAAAAAATCTTTTCCATCTAACCGGATTCTCCTAAATTTGATAGAGAAGGTTGTCTATGCAACCAATTTGAAGTTAGAGGTATGAATTCTGAAGTATGAATTGATACTCCTTCGTAATTTATCATTCCAAATTCATGATTCCATGCAAGACGCTTATATCGTAGCAGGTTTTCGTACCGCAGTGGCAAAATCCAAACGGGGTGGATTCCGGTTTTACAGGCCGGATGATTTGGCCGTTGATCTGATAAAAGGCTTGATGGCCACTTTGCCACAATTGGATCCCAAAAGAGTGGATGATCTTATAGTGGGTAATGCCGTACCGGAGGCTGAGCAGGGGTTGCAGGTTGGCAGGATGATTTCCGTTCGTGCGCTGGGTATTGAAGTGCCGGGTATGACAGTTAACCGGTATTGTGCCAGTGGATTGGAAACCATTGCTATTGCTACAGCAAAGATTCGGTCTGGACAGGCGTCCTGTATTGTTGCAGGGGGAACAGAGAGTATGAGCATGGTTCCAACTGCAGGCTGGAAAACGGTTCCCGCTTATAGCGTAGCAACCGAAAATCCGGATTATTACCTCAGTATGGGTTTAACTGCGGAAGCGGTAGCCAAAGAGTTTTCAGTAACCCGGGAAGCCCAGGACGAATTCTCCTATAACAGTCACCGTAAAGCGATACATGCTATTGAAAATGGCTTTTTCAAACCCGGCATTCTGCCAATGAAAGTTGAGCAGGTGTACCTGGATGCCAAAGGCAAAAAACAGAAAAAAGAATACATCGTTGATACGGATGAAGGTCCGCGTGCCGATACCAGTCTGGAGGCCCTGGCCAAACTTAAACCTGCTTTTGCAGCAGGTGGTGTAGTTACGGCAGGTAATTCTTCCCAAACCAGTGATGGGGCAGCATTTGTGGTGGTGATGAGTGAATCAATGGTAAAGGAACTGGGACTGCAGCCTATGGCCAGGCTGGTCAGTTGTGCCAGTGCCGGGGTTCATCCCAGGATTATGGGGATCGGTCCGGTTGCTGCCATTCCAAAAGCGGTTCAACAGGCAGGGCTGTCGCTATCCCAGGTAGATCTGATCGAATTAAACGAGGCATTCGCCAGTCAGTCGCTTGCTGTTATCCGGGAAGCCGGTCTCGATCCGGAAAAAGTCAACATAAATGGGGGAGCCATCGCACTTGGTCACCCACTGGGGTGTACCGGTGCCAAACTAAGTATTCAAGTTATTCATGATATGAAGCGACTCAACAAAAAATACGGCATGGTAACGGCCTGTGTTGGGGGTGGACAGGGAATTGCCGGGATTATTGAAAATTTGTAAACAGGTAAGGCAGTTCTGGTAGCTTTTTGTTGAAAACGTCGGATTCTATCCGGCGTTTTCGCATTTATTAAGCATAAAATATAGTTTCTTTGTAATGGGTGAACTATCTGTAAACCAAGTTTTAATAAACAAGCAACCAAGCATGATCAGGGTTTTTATTGTAGATGATCACGAGATGTACCTGGAGGGACTTTCCCTTTTACTTTCAAAACAACCGACCCTGGAAGTAGTGGGTACCTGTCAGCTGGCCAGCCAGTTGCTGCAGGAACTTCCCCATTTATCTGCTGAGGATATCATTCTTTTGGATGTTAACCTGCCAGATATGGAAGAGGATGTATTGCTCCGGGAGATAAGAAAGGTTCGGCCTGAACAGAAAATTTTGTATCTGACACTGATGCGCGGAACGCGTTATGTTCATCGTTTATCGAAATATCAGATACAGGGTTATATACTGAAGAATGCTTCAGTAGAAGAGTTGCTCAAAGCATTGCAAACCGTTCAGGCCGGAGGAACTTATTTTAGCAAGGAGGTAGATATCCTGGGCGGAGAAAATTTTCGCAACACCCTTACCATTGAAGACCGGAAAGTAGACGAAATATTATCCAGGCGTGAAATTGAGGTATTGCGGCTGGTGTGTAAAGAATACAGCAATGCTGAAATTGCACAACAATTGTTTTTGAGTGTTAGCACCATTGAAACCCATCGCAAAAATCTGATTTCCAAACTGGGTGTACAGAATACGGTGGGATTAGTAAAATTTGCCCTGAGGAATAATCTCATTGATTGATTATCTACAGGTTCATATTAGCATTTCTGTTTTGTGTCTGTAGTGGACAGTTGCAGGCACAGCAACCCGATACCAATGCCATAAAAAACCTGTACGATATTTCACTTGACTTTGCAGATGATCAGGTGGATGAACTCTGGGAGAATGCAGCCCAAATCGATTTGCAATCGACCCAGGCAGGGTTTGCCAAAGGCCGTTTGCTGGCCAATCGCCTGAGAGGTCTGGCGGAAGAATATGCCGGCAATTATGAAGCCGCTATTTCATTCTACCTGCAAACATTAAATGATGCAAAAGCCGGCAAATGGGTTGAGTATGAAATTGCAGCCCTGAGTGATCTGGCAATAGCCTACAGTGAAGTTAAACAACATGAAAAAGCCAGGGATGTGTACAGGCAGTCCCTTCAATTATCCATAGAAAGGGGGGAAGTGTCCAGTATAATATCGGGAATGGGAAATCTGGGTGCTATTTATAATCAGTTGGAGAAACCCGACAGTGCCCAGCTCTTCCTGGAAGAGGGGTTAAGACTGTCCAAAGAATACAATACCAGCCATTCTTTGTCCAGCATTTACAATAACCTGGGCAATGTTTTTTTCAAAAAGAAGGAATATCGTAAGGCGCTGAATTATTTCATAACCAATAAAGCACTGCATCAGGGTAAAGGCCAGGAAACGCTCTTATGGACGGATTATCTGAACCTGGGAGATGTTTACCTTGAACTCGGTCGAATGGACTCCGCCCGATTTTATTCTGAAGAAGCTTTACGGCTGGCAATATTGCTGAATTCCAGAAGTAAGGAAGCCAATTCCTATGCATTGCTGGCTAAATTAAACGAGCGATTGGGTCGCTACCGGGAGGCTTATAAGTTCCAGCAAAAGTGGTATCATTTAGATACGGCATTGGTTAACCAGGAAACGGCAGCATCAATTGCAGAAATGCAGGAACGGTTTAATGCGCGCGACCGGGAAAAACAAAACCAGTTGTTACAGGCTACCATAGATAAGGAAAAATTACAGAACCGCAACCTTCGGTCTCTAAGCCTGGCAGCCTTTCTCATCCTGGTTTTAAGTATCATTCTGCTTATCGTGTTCCGCAGATCCAACCGGCAATTGGTAAAAGTGAATACTATTATCAATCGTCAGAAAGAAGCTTTATCGGAATTAAACCAGGAGAAAAATAACCTGATGAGTATAGTGTCGCATGATCTGAGTACACCCTTCTCCAGTATTCATATGTGGAGTCGTTTACTGGAAACGGATGCGCATTTAAATGAGGAGCAGAAGAAGGCAACCCTGAATATCCGGAAAGCTGCTGAAAATGGAGAGCAGCTAATCCGGCAAATACTCGATGTGGAAAGAGCTGGAACTACCCAGGATAAACTGGAATTGGAAGAGATCAATCTCACCAGCTTTCTCAATCATGTTGTGGGCCAGTTTCAACCAATTGCAGCTGGGAAAAAGATCCCGCTTTCCGGGCCTTCTACCAGTACCGAAGTTTATTTGCTGACGGATCAGCAGTTATTGCAGCGAATTATGGAAAACCTGCTTTCGAATGCAATAAAATTCAGTGAACCGGGAATGCCGGTAAAGGTCCAGATCGCATCAGATGCGGAGTTTACAGATATCATTATTGAAGATAAAGGACCGGGTATCAGCAAGGAGGAACAGCAGCAATTGTTCACCCGGTATGGTCGCCTGTCTCCGAAACCTACTGCCGGGGAAGCGTCAACCGGCCTGGGTTTATCAATTGTAAAACGATTGGCCAATGAGCTCCGTGCCACCCTCCAATACAGCGGAGCTCCGGGTGAAGGAAGCCGGTTTTTGGTCCGGTTTAAAAAATAAAAAAGAAACATTGTTGCAAATTTTAAGAATTCCCTAGTTTTGTTCTCATAACAGAACAAGGTGTTTGCAATTAGAAGAATTTTAAGAATCCTGATTTGGGTGATGGTTGTCAACAGCAGCCAGGCACAGTGCATCATACGTTTCAGTGGTGTCGTAACGGATTCGGATACACGCGAACGGCTTTCGGGAGCAACTGTGCGTATCAAGGATATCCGGCTCGAAGTGAAAACGGATGAGCAGGGGCGGTTTTTGTTTGAAGGCCTTTGTCCGGGCAATTATAATATTCTCATCACCCATATTGGTTGTCAGCCGGTGGAATCGCATATCCACCTGAAAGATGATCTGTCGCAGGATTTTGTATTACCACATACCCACAGTGAACTGGAAGAGGTGGTAGTTGTGGGGGCAACTCATAAACATGGAACGGCCATCGCTGAAGAATTAAAAAGCAGGCAGCTGGCAGCAACGCGGGGCAGCAGTTTGGGAGAATCTCTGCGGAGCATCAGCGGGGTGAATGTTTTGCAGACGGGGGCAACAATATTTAAGCCGGTGATTCATGGGTTGCACAGCAATCGGGTTCTTATCCTGAACAATGGGATACGGCAGGAATCACAACAATGGGGGAGTGAACATGCTCCGGAAGTGGATCCCTATATTGCAAATCGTTTAACAGTGATTAAGGGAGCCAGCAGCATCCGGTATGGAAGTGATGCCATTGGGGGCGTAGTGCTGGTGGAGCCCCGGTTATTACCGGCAGAACCTGGTCTTTATGGTGAAATCAATACTGCTTTCTTTACCAATAACCGGCAGGGGGTATTGTCTGGCATCATCGAAAATAATTCAGCCAAACATCCGGCTTTTGCCTGGAGACTTCAGGGAACCTTGAAAAAAGGGGGCAATTCCCGTACGCCTGATTACTGGCTGATGAATACCGGTATTGAGGAGTATAATTTTTCTGCTGCAGCAGGCTGGCAGCAATCTCACCGCGGACTGGAACTCTTCTACAGTAATTTCAATACCAGACTGGGTATTTTCAGGGGAGCACATATCGGGAATGTGACCGACCTGGAAACTGCGATCCAACGGGGCGCTCCAACCGAAGAAATCAAGGCGGCGCCTTTTACTTATACTATTGATCGCCCGTATCAGCAGGTGCATCACCACTTGTTAAAAATAAAGGCACATCATACAACAGGTACAGCAGGCAAACTGAACCTGGTACTTTCCGGCCAGTATAACAACCGGATGGAATTTGATGTTAAACGATTTGCTTCCAGCTCAGACGCGCCCCAACTGGATCTCACTATCAGTACGGTTGGATCCGACCTGGTATGGGATCACAACAACTGGAATAATTTTCGTGGAACCATTGGTGTTAGTGGTTCCTTTCAGTTAAACGACAGCTATAAACAACGGGTCTTTATTCCGAATTACCGGGCATGGAATGGAGCGGTATTCTGGATTGAAAAGTGGACAAAAGGGAAGTGGATGCTCGAAGGAGGATTGCGGTACGACTGGCGGAAATTATTCGATATAGAAAATAATAATAATGAACGATTCGCGGATCAGCAGTTCAGCAGTGTGAGCGGTTCATTGGGTGGAAGTTACAGGTGGAGTCCGGAGTTGACAAGCACACTGAATTTTTCATCCGCCTGGCGGGCTCCGCAAATCAATGAATTATACAGCGATGGCCTTCATCATAGTTCAGCCCGGATTGAAACAGGGAATCCTTTACTGGTACCTGAACGAGCCAATAGCTGGATGCTGAATCTGGATTATCAGCCTTTCCGCTGGCGATTTGACATCGGGTTTTATTATAAGGATATTTCCGATTTCATTTACCTGGCGCCTGATTATCCTCCGGTATTAACCATCCGGGGTGCCTTTCCTTCCTTTTCTTTCCGTCAGACCGATGCACGGTTACATGGATTGGATGCTACTGTAGGATATGTGCTTACTGCGCACTGGAAAGTTGAGGCAAAGGCTTCCCTGTTAAGGGCATGGGATAAATCGGCAGATGATTGGCTGATCCAGATGCCGTCGGATCGGTACGAACTTGGATTGCAATATGAATTTGGAAATGCCAAATACTGGCAGGATAGTTATGTGAAACTAAGTGGTCAGCAGGTGTTAAGGCAAACAAGGGTGCCGGCTGCGGGCAATATTGAAAAGCCACAACCGGATGGTACTATCCGAATGGAATCTGATTACACACCCCCACCGCCCGCTTACTTTCTGCTAAATCTGGAAGCGGGTACAAAACTGTTCTGGAGAAAACAGCCGATTCAGTTAAGCCTGACAGCAACGAATCTGCTGAATAGTGCGTATCGGGATTATATGAATGCATTCCGGTATTTCGCCTGGGAAACCGGCAGGAATATTGGACTGCGGATCATGCTTCCGCTGGGCAAACAACATTGAGTTTTTAATATTTAAAATAGATACTATGAAACAGAAATGGGTGAAGCTGTTAAGCGGTTTCGGTCTTCTTGCGCTTACCTTGGCAGGTTGTTCCAAAGACAAAGATGAAGTGGTAAATGAAGAGGAGTTGATAACAACCGTATCACTCCGGTTTCAGGAAGTAGGAACTGCGAATAGCTTTGTAGCTACTTTTCGCGATACGGATGGTGAAGGAGGAAATCCACCATCCACCTTTGATGAAATTGTGCTGAAACCCAATGCCAATTATTCCTGTACGGTGGAGTTGCTGAATGAAAGTGTTTCTCCAGCTGACAATATCACTGCTGAAGTGCGGGAGGAAGCAGATGATCATGAGCTCTATTTCATTCCGGCGGGTGCTACTATTACCATTAACAAGGTTGATCTAGACAGCAAAAATTTGCCTGTTGGGCTGAGTTCTACCTGGCAAACGGGAGCGGCATCAACGGGTACCGTTCGAGTGGTTTTAAAACATAAGCCAGGTACAAAAGCAGCTGGAGATCCTGTTACGAAGGGGGAAACCGACGTTGATCTGAACTTTACGACGAAGGTGCAGTAACAGGTTGGACTGCAGTAGCTTTTCTTTCTCCTATCTGTTGCCTCCACATCGCATAGTAGAGACCTTTATCTTCCAGTAATTGCTGATGGGTACCGGTCTCTGCTATTTCACCTTTTTCCAGAACATAAATTTTATCGGCGTGCAGGATCGTACTCAGTCGGTGTGCTATCAGTACGGTAATCTGAGAACGCAGGGCGGAAATCTTCCGGATGGTAGATGTAATCTCTTCCTCTGTCAACGAATCCAGTGCAGAAGTGGCTTCATCAAAAATTAGTAGTTTGGGCTGGCGCAGTAATGAGCGTGCAATGGAGAGGCGCTGTTTTTCCCCTCCGCTTAATTTCAGGCCACTTTCGCCAATCAGGGTGTCAAGTCCTTTATCGGCTTTTTGCAGGAGTGTCTGGCAACTTGCTTTATACAGTGCATCCAGTAATTCCTCCTCTGTACCATCCGGTTTCACGAACAATAAATTTTCCCGGATTGTTCCTGCGAATAATTGAGTGTCCTGCGTAACAAAGCCAATCTGTTTGCGAAGCTCATCATAGTCTACTTCATTTTCATTGATTTCATTGTAGGAAATGCTGCCTTCCTGCGGGCGGTACAATCCAACCAGTAATTTCACCAGGGTGGTTTTGCCGGATCCGGAGGGGCCAACAAATGCAATGGTTTCTCCTTTGCTTACCTCAAAACTAATCCCCTGCAACGCATGTTGCTGTGCGGTCTTGTGTTTGAAATGAACATTGTCGAACCGTAGTCGTTCAATGGCTTCCAATACCACCGGATGTTCCGGACGGGGTTCCGGTTTTTTCTGCATCAGGTTTTTGAAATTATTCAGAGATGCTTCTGCTTCGCGGTAACTTAGAATGATATTTCCAATATCCTGTAAGGGACCAAAAATGAAAAAGGAAAAGAACTGCATGGTTACCAGTTGTTCAGGATCCATATGCTCGCGGTAGATCAGCCACATCAGGATAAAGAGGATGGCCTGCCGGAGTGTGTTCACAAAAGTTCCCTGTATAAAACTCAGACTGCGAATCCGTTTTACCTTGGTTAATTCCAGCCCTAATATTTTATAAGTGTTTTTATTCAGCCGGCTTACTTCCTGATTGGTGAGCCCTAAGCTTTTAATCAGTTCAATATTTCGCAAGGATTCTGTAGTACTGCCCGCCAGTGAAGTTGTTTGACTCACAATATTCCGCTGAATGGTTTTGATTCGTTTACTTAAGGCATTGGTGAGCAGGGTCAGGAGAATGATACCTCCGAAATAGGTAAGAGGTAAAGACCAGTGAATCCGGAAAGCATAAATGGAAACAAAAAGAATTCCAATAAACACACCAAATAATACATTGATGAAGTTGGAGATGAATTTTTCCGTATCTGTTTCAACCTTCTGCAGAATGCTCAGGGTTTCACCACTTCGCTGGTCTTCAAATTCGTGGTAGGGAAGCTTCATCGCATGTTGCAAGCCATCTGTAAAAACCTTTGCTCCGAACTTTTGGGTAATTACATTGAAGAAGTAATCCTGGAAAGCTTTGGCAATCCGGCTTACCATGGCCACGCTGATGGAGGCGAGCAGCAACCAGCCAATGGATTGTGCGAATTTTGGCCAGCTTTCATACTCTTTGTACGTAAATGCTGCTTTGGTGATTTTGCCAAATATTATGGGGTCTAACAGGGAAAACCCACTGTTGATAGCTGCTAAGAACAAGGTAAGAAGTACCAGCCATTTATACGGCTTGAGGTACTGAAGTAGTAATTGCATAAAATAATGGTAGAACACTAAATTAAGACAATCCCTACTTCCAGCCCCAATTATCCCGATCCAGGCTGCGGTACTGGATAGCTTCAGCGATATGTTCCGGTAATATTATCTCGTTTTGGGACAGGTCGGCAATTGTTCTGGCCATTTTAAGAATGCGGTCATAAGCCCGGGCGGATAATTTGAGTCGCTCCATGGCGGTTTTTAACAACTGGCGTGAAGAAGTTCCAAGTGAACAGTTTTGTTCCAATTGCCGGCTACTCATTTGTGCATTGCAATAAATGCCCCTGTTTTCCCGGTACCGGTTGGCCTGGATTTGACGCGCCCGAATCACTCTTGTACGGATTTCCCCCGAGGATTCGGCAAGGGTACTGCTGCTAAGGTTCTGAAAAGGTACCGGCGTTACTTCAATCTGCAGGTCGATCCGGTCCAACAGTGGGCCAGAGATCTTTTGCAGGTATTTCTGAACAGTACCCGGCGGACAACTGCATTCTTTTTCAGGATGGTTATAATAGCCGCAGGGACAAGGATTCATGGAGGCAACCAGCATAAAGGCGGCAGGGAATTCTACACTTATGCGTGCCCGTGAGATAGTAAGTTTTCGTTCTTCCATTGGCTGTCGCATCACTTCCAGCACCGAGCGGTTGAATTCAGGTAATTCATCCAGAAAAAGTACCCCGTTGTGTGCAAGAGATATTTCTCCCGGTAAAGGGTTACTGCCTCCACCGGCCATGGCCATATGAGAAATCGTGTGATGTGGTTGCCGGAAAGGACGCTGTTGAACCAGTGCTGTTCCATTGTTCAGTTTTCCCGCAACGCTGTGAATGCGGGTAGTTTCCAATGCCTCCTCCAGTGTCAGAGGAGGCAGAATGGTTGGTAGTCTTCTGGCGAGCATGGTTTTGCCGGCACCAGGCGGACCAATCAACAGGAGATTATGCCCGCCTGCCGCCGCAATTTCCATAGCCCTTTTTATGTTTTGCTGTCCCTTTACATCTGAGAAATCACCCGTTTCAAAACCAGCTGGCTCATTAAACCATTGTTCAATGCCTGAATGGTGGGGGCACGCACGCCCAGGTTCTTCAACTAGTTGAATTGCTTCGGTTAATGAGCGTATGCCCATCACCGGTAGTCCTTCCACTACGGCTGCTTCAGAAGCGTTCTGAGCCGGAACCACAATTCCGGTGAACTTTTCTTTTCTGGCAGTGAGTGCCATAGGTAATGCTCCCCGGATTGGCTGCAGGCTGCCGTCCAGGCCAAGTTCTCCACAAAAAATCCATTTCTGAAGTGGTTCCAGGTTGATGATCTGTTCGGTGGCTGCCAGTATACCAATAGCGATCGGTAAGTCAAAAGCAGTACCGGTTTTACGAATATCCGCGGGGGCCATATTGATCACTACCCGGGTTCTGGGCATGAAGTATCCGATCGCTTTGATCGCGGTTTCCACGCGCAACATACTTTCCTTCACGGCATTGTCTGGCAGACCAACCAGGAAGGTTTGGGTTCCGTTGGTAATATTGACTTCAATGGAAATAGTAATGGCTTCCACCCCATTCACAGCTGTACCAAATGTCTTCACTAACATGAAGCCAAAGTAGCGCAGTGTTGCTGGCTGGTCAACCGTTCTTTAACCCATTTGTAACAGGTATTTGCTCCAGTAAATCCACCACTTTTTCGCGTTTCAGGATGAGGTAACCCAGCCGGTCATTGCTGATCCCGTCCTTAAGCTGATAGCTGAATGTTAACTGATCATCCGTGACCTCTGTTTCAAAATATTTGAAGATAATATTCGGAAAAGCTTTCAGTGCTTCACCGATTTCATAGAGGTGGGTGGAGAGAATAAATAGGGAATGATTTATTTTAATAAGCCCTTCAATCACAGTGGATGAACATTTCATGGCGTCCTGCACATTTGTTCCTTTAAACAACTCATCAATCAGGACCAGCCATTTGCGGCCATCATTGATTTTCAGGATCGTGTTTTTGATGCGTTGAACTTCATTGAAAAAATAGCTTTCTCCCTTGACAATATTATCGGTTAGATTGATATTACTTAAAATTCCTTCGAATAAGGATAACCGTAAGTGTCTGGCAGGAACTCCCATACCCAGGTGGGCCAGGTAAACAGCGCTGCCGATTGATTTAATAAAAGTACTCTTACCGGCCATATTGGCGCCGGTCAGAAATAGAAAATTATGTTGTTGATCGAGGCTGATGGAATAGTCCACCGGATTAGGAAGTAAGACATGGAATAAGGCATTTGCCTCAATAAAAGGGTGTTCCGTTTCAACAAACTCCGGAAAGTTCAGCTTGAAATGTCGCATGGCTGCTGCCATTCCATACCATCCATCCAGCTGGCCATAAATTTCCGTTAGTTCTGTGGTTGCATTCCTGAATTTGTTGCGGATATAATGACCAAAATAAAGTACCTGTGTGGGGGTTAATACATCAGCCCGATTTTTATCTGCCAATGTTTTCAGGTGAATATCGCTGGTCAGCTTTCCGGCTCTTTCCAGGATCCGCTCCAGGTTGGGCGGAACTGTTTTCCCTTCAAATAGTTGAATGATCTTTTTTATACCTCGTACAAAATCACCGAAATGTTGCAGGCTGAAACGGATGATCGCATAATCGGGACCGTGAAACAATTTGTAGAATTGTGCATTCACCCAATTACTGTCTACCGGAATGCTGTCGAGCTGGGTGCTGAAAAACTTTTCCATTACCATCAGCGTACCATTGGTGATATCCTCCGGCCAATTATCCAGTTCCTCCAGCAATAGCTTAAGGATCTGCTGGGTTTGGTGAATTGATTTCAGGTCGTGAAAAGGTTGCTGGAAACGAAGGCGAAGCCATTCTTTGCCTTCTACAGTACGGGTGAAGTTGAGCCGGTGAAAAATAGAATATTCCTCTTCCGGGTGGAATATATTGAGGTCCAGCAGGGAGGTTTTATCTATATCCATGGGCTATCAATTTAATATATTCACCTCAATCAGCGGTCAAATTCCAGTCGCGCACCTTTCTTTGATTCATCAAACCCCTCTTTTCCATAAACAAGGTGTCCATTTACAAAGGTGTGAGTAACCGAAGAAGGGAAGGTTGTTCCTTCCAGCGGGCTCCATCCACACTTGTAATATATATTGTCTTTTGAAACAATAGTCGGTTGATTCAGGTCTACCAGCACGAGATCAGCAAAATAACCTTCCCGGATATAACCCCGCTGGCGGATCTGGAAGCAGTCTGCCGGTGCATGGCTCATCTTTTCCACTACTTTTTCCAGCCGGATAACGCCTTCTTTCACATAATGCAACATCAGGGGCAGGGAGTGCTGAACCAGTGGAAGTCCGGCATGGGCATGGAGATAATCTTCCTGTTTTTCTGCCCAGGTGTGCGGTGCATGGTCTGTTGCGATGATATCCAGCCGGTCGTCCAGCAGGGCCTTCCAGAGGGCCGTTCGGTTATTCGGCGCCTTGATGGCAGGATTACATTTGATCTGGTTGCCCAGTTGCGCATAATCATCACTGGTAAAATGAAGGTGGTGTACACAAACTTCGGAAGTGATCCGCTTTTCCTTCAATGGAAGCATGTTGCCGAAGAGTGTCAGTTCCTTTTCAGTGGATATATGCAGAATATGAAGCCGGGTATTGAATTTTTTAGCCAGTTGTATGGCATAAAAAGAAGATTCGAAACAGGCTTCCTCGTTTCGGATGATGGGGTGGTCAGCCGCTGTCAGGGTTCGGCCACTCGCCTTTGCGGCTTC
Organism: Flavipsychrobacter sp.; assembly: GCA_016787265.1. Taxonomy (GTDB): domain Bacteria; phylum Bacteroidota; class Bacteroidia; order Chitinophagales; family Chitinophagaceae; genus Flavihumibacter. Next base: position 96,486 of record JAEUVF010000014.1, read on the forward strand.
GAGATTTTTACGAATGATCCGTTCATCTTCGCAATGGGTGGCGATCAGCAATTCCGTGCCTTCGAAAATATGTTCCAGAGACAACGGATTATCTACCAGTAGCCCACCGGTTGAAGAACCCATAAAAATTTTCACTCCGCAAACCCTGTCTTTCTTCTCATTGGTGCGTAGCACTTCATCGAGGTTGTCATTGGAAGTGCCCATGAAAAATGAATAGTTGGCAAGTGAGCTGGCTGCACCGATTGCATATTTATTTTCCAGTAGTTCCTGAGTAAATACCGGGGGTTGGGTATTGGGCATTTCCATGAAACTGGTTACCCCTCCTGCAACAGCAGCTTTTGATTCGGTATAAATGGTAGCTTTATGTGTGAGGCCCGGTTCGCGGAAATGTACCTGGTCGTCAATTACGCCGGGTAATAAATGTTTTCCTTCTGCGTTTATCTCGATAGCCCCATTTGTGGCATTGATTTGGCTATTGATTTTTTCAATTCGTCCCCCTGAAATCAAAACGTCTGCCGTGCGAATCGTTCCTTCGTTGACGATTTGTGCGTTCTTTATGAGATATTTTTGCATATTAAATGATCATTCCTGTTTAAAAACCATTGAATGCAAGTTATAAAAAGACTGCTTTTCACTGCCTGTTTAAGTTTTCCGGTTGTGGGATATTCCCAGTCGACACTTTTACCCCAGGGTTATAAACATCAACCCCTGATGGACCGCCTGGAGATTATGTACCGGGATAGTGCCCTCTCCCTTCAGCATATCAAACCCTATGATCGTAAAGGTTGGGTAAAATTTCTGGAAGCTGTTCCGGAAGAGGAACTGAGCCGGATTGATGCGCATAACCGCAGAAGTGCCCTGATGAACAACCTGGAGTGGGTGAGTGGCGATAAATCTGCCTTTCTGAGCAAAAAGCCGATTCTGAAAAGTTTTTACAAGTATCCCTCTGATTTCGCAATGGTGGATGTGAAAGATTTTTTTCTCAGCATCAACCCGGTAGTACAATTCACCGTGATGAAAGAGTCTGATAATGATGAATCGCTTTTTCAGAATACGAAAGGAGCCCGCGGTAGAGGTATGATCGCTAACCGGATTGGGTTCGATTTTTACGTCACTGATAACCAGGAGAGACCACCTTCCTTTGTGAAGGATTTTGTCGCAGCAAACCGGGCAGTACCCGGAGCAGGTTATTATAAACCGTTTAAAAGTACTGCGTACGATTATTTCGATGCCCGTGGTTCAGTTTTTTTTAATGTGACGGATTATATCAATATCCAGTTCGGATACGACCGGAATTTTATCGGTAATGGGTATCGCAGCATGTTCCTCAGTGATTTTGGAAACAGTAATCTTTTCCTCAAAATCAATACAAGGATCTGGAAACTGAATTATCAGAACCTGTTTATGGAACTAAACCCCTCGCATATACGAAGAGGTGATAACCTGCTGGACAAAAAATACCTGACCATGCACCACCTGAGCTGGCAGGCAACCCGCTGGCTGAATATCGGATTTTTTGAGGCGGTGGTCTTTGGTCGTCCTAACCGTTACGACTTCAGTTACCTGAACCCCATAATCTTCTATCGTTCTATTGAACAGCAGAATGGAAGTCCGGATAATGCCAATGTAGGCATTGATTTTAAAGCCAATATTGCCAAAAGGGTTCAGTTGTATGGGCAATTATTGCTGGATGAATTCAAACTGAGTGAAGTTAGAGGAGGTAATGGCTGGTGGGGTAATAAATATGGCCTGCAACTGGGAGGAAAATATGTAGATGTTGCGGGCATCAAAAACCTGGATATTCAGGGTGAATTGAATATTGTTCGTCCATTCACATATAGTTTCCGTGATTCGATTGCCAATTACATGCACTATAATCAGCCGCTTGCACATCCGAGAGGGGCTAATTTTATTGAAGCAGTCGGGATTGCCCGATACCAGCCTCATCCCAAACTTACCTTGCAGGGCAAACTGATTGTCTGGAAGCAGGGACTGGATTCAGCGGGTATCAATTTTGGCAGCCGGCCTGCACGTCTTTATACTACCCGGCCCTTTGATTACGGATGGGATATCGGCGAAGGAAGAGCCTCCAATGGTGTGAATGCATCACTCTGGGCGGGTTATGAACTGAAAGAAAATCTCTTCATTGATGCCAGCCTGCTGTTGAGGAACCTGGATGTGCCGGATGATTCCCGTTTAACCAGGAATAGTACTATATTCAGTCTCGGCCTGCGTATGAATATGTTCCGCCGGGAATATGATTATTAAATCTTCCACCATACAATTGCTCCGGTTTCCCTTTTCTTTTTTTCTGCTACCGGTGTATTTATTTGGAATCAGCCAGCCGCTTGAAACCAGCTGGGTAAGAGCGGGATTGCTGTTTTTGATCCTTCATTTACTGGTTTATCCCAGCAGTAATGGATATAACAGTTATATGGACCGCGATGAATCGCCAATCGGAGGACTTGAGCGTCCTCCCCAGCCTGAACGCGAGTTGTGGCTTGTAACCGTATGGATGGATCTGCTGGCAGTGGGACTCAGCTTTTTTATTTCTGTTCCATCGGCGATAGCCGTAACTCTTTACATACTTGCTTCCAGGGCTTACAGCAGCAGGAAAATCCGGTTGAAAAAATTTGCTTTGACGGGTTTCCTGTTAGTCACCTGCTGCCAGGGTGGACTCATCTTCTGGCTCAGTTATCATGCCTCTCATGTTGGTCTTAGCATGAACGTGCCTGTTACAGGCATGCTGGCCAGCACGCTCTTGTTAGCGGGGGCTTATCCGCTTACCCAGATTTATCAGCACCACCAGGATGCTGCCGATGGAGTAACAACCATCAGTATGCGAATGGGTATCCGGGGAACATTCTGGTTGTCCGGATTGTTATTTATGTTGGCATTCCTGGTGTTAGGGCTTCATTTCGGATTGCAACTTGAACTGGATAGATTTTTGGTACTACTGATCTTTTTTCTTCCGGTTAACGTATATTTCCTGTGGTGGGCCATACAGGTTTGGAAAAACCCTGGCAAAGCCGATTTTCAACATCTTATGAAAATGAACATTATTTCGGCAATTTGTTCAACGGCCGCGTTTGGATCACTTTTAATCTGGAAATGAGTTGACAGCGATACTATCCATCGGAACATCCCTTCCCGCGTTTCGGCATGCTCAAACCGAGATTTTGAATTTTATGCAGCGGGTGTATGCATTGGATTCCACAGAAGCGCGAAAACTGAAATTTTTATACCAGCAAAGCGGGATCCAGCAGCGGTATTCCTGTATCCCAGATTACAGTAAGTCTATGCGGGAATGGAAATTTTATCCGGCTGAGGAATCCCTGGAGCCTTTCCCCAATTTGGAACACCGGATGGCATGGTATCAGAAACATGCGGCTTCTCTTTCAGTTGATGCCATCCGCAATTGTTTGCAACACAAGCCTGGTGGCAGTGCCGGCATCAGTCACCTGATAACAGTGAGTTGTACGGGTATGAGTGCGCCGGGACTTGATCTGCAGGTAATGGAAATGATGGAGTTGCCCAGGCAGTTGCACCGAACTTCCATTAACTTCATGGGCTGTTATGCGGCATTGCATGCGATGAAAATGGCTGATAGCATTTGCCGCGCAGATCCTTCCTCATTGGTGCTGATTGTTTGCACAGAATTGTGCACGCTTCATTTTCAGAAGACACCTACACCGGATAATTTGGCAGCATCCCTGCTCTTTGGGGATGGATCGGCAGCTATATTGGTAGGTTCGGAAAGCCAGGGTAAAGCGCTTGCGTCCATTCGTGGTTTTTATGCGGAAGTGGTTCCAAAAGGTAAACGGGACATGAGCTGGGAGTTATCATCTTCAGGGTTTTTAATGACACTCAGCGGGTATATTCCTGAATTGATATCCACTGATTTCAGGCCTTTGCTGGAAAGAGCTATGTTGTCCTATAAAACGGATCTTGATCAAGTTAAGAACTGGTGCATTCATCCGGGAGGTAAACGAATATTAAAGGCTGTTCAGAAATCCCTGCAACTGGAAGAGGAGAAACTGGATGCATCCGCATCCGTATTGAAGGATTTTGGCAACATGTCTTCCCCATCGGTATTGTTTGTATTGAAGCGGTTATTGGAAGCCGATCAAAAAGGAATATCGCTGGCGGCTGCTTTTGGGCCGGGACTCACAATGGAAACCTGTTTGTTGGAAATAAATTAGCAGCATGCAGGAACGTGCTTATCAGAAAGAACTGCTCGATGATCTTACTGTTCCTTTTGAGGAAATTCAGCTCAATATGCGTGAGTTGAATTTTATCAATACATGGCTGGGGGGGCATAGTATAACGATTGAGGGTATGCGAAAACTGATGCAACAGGTTGCTTCTGGCGAATACCTGATCCTGGAAATCGGATGTGGAGGGGGTGATAATTTAAAAGCCTTGTCTGATTCAAAAGCATTCACGACTCATAAACTGCGATTTGCAGGGGTGGACATTAATCCGGCCTGTATAAACTATGCGAGAACAGCTTTTCCAATAGCAACCTATTACGAATCGGATTACCGCCTGCTGGATAAATCTGTTCAGCCCGCTGTAATTTTTTCATCTTTGTTCTGCCATCATTTTACCAACGAAGAATTGGTTACCCAACTGCGTTGGATGTACGAAAAGTCGCGAATAGGATTTGTTATTAACGACCTGCATCGTCATCCGCTGGCTTATTGGAGTATTCGTATACTGACGGCGCTGTTTTCCAGATCAAGACTGGTTCGGCATGATGCGCCCTTATCTGTGAAAAGAGGTTTTAAACGGAAAGACTGGCAGGCGTTGTTTCAACAGGCAGGAATAACTGAGGCTGAAATCCAGTGGCGATGGGCATTCAGATGGTTGATCACAGTTAAAAAAACCGGCTATGCAGGATCCTAATCGGTATGATGTGATTATTGCCGGAGGTGGCCTTGCAGGTCTGTCGGCTGCTATTCAACTCGCTGAAAAGAGGTATAGGGTAGCTTTGATTGAAAAAAATTATTACCCTTTTCACCGTGTTTGCGGTGAATATATAAGCGAGGAAAGCCGCCCCTTTCTGGAGCGAATAGGGATCCCTGTTAGTTCCATGTCTTTACCTGAAATTCGACGGCTTCGTGTAACAGCGCCAGATGGAAGCGCTTTGCTCTCCAGCCTTCAACCGGGAGGTTTTGGTATCAGCCGTTACCGGCTGGATGCCCTGATGGCAAGCCAGGCAAAGCTGGCGGGTGCTACTGTGATGGAAGGATTAAAGGTTCAGGATATCCGGTATGTGAATGGCTGGATGGAAGTGCAGGTAAACGGGATGATGTTATCCTCCCGGCTGGTGTTGGGTTGTTTTGGTAAACGATCATCTCTTGATCTTAAAATGAATCGTTCCTTCGCGCAGGAAAAACCGGGGAAGCTCAATAATTTTATAGGAGTTAAGTATCATATCCAATGGGATGATCCGGAAGATTTGATTTCACTTCATAATTTTAAAGATGGCTATTGTGGCATTAGCAGGATTGAGGAGGAACAATATTGTCTTTGTTACTTAACAACAGCCAATAATCTGGGTCTCAGTAATAACTCAATCCGGCAAATGGAAACTACCATTCTGTCGGTCAACCCGTATCTCGAAAGGATATTCCGGGAAGCAAAAAAAATCAGACAGGAACCGGTAAGCATTGCGCAGGTATCCTTTGCTCCGAAATCGCAGTTAGAGAACCATGTGCTGATGGTGGGTGATGCGGCAGGTTTAATTACCCCGCTTTGCGGGAACGGAATGAGTATGGCTTTGCATGCCAGTTATCTGGCTGTTCAGGCTGGTCTGCCTTTTCTGGAGGGTGTATGCTCCAGGACTGAAATGGAGACAGCCTATGTTAATAACTGGCGCCACTTTTTTGCATCCAGATTACGTGCTGGAAGAATGATCCAATCCTTTTTTGGTGACCCCTGGTTATCAAAAGGGCTTATTTTTGCAGGAAACAAATTTCCGGGCGTTACCAGGTGGTTGATTGGGAAAACGCATGGAAAAATTTATTAAAAATGAGGATATCCGTTGCTATGAAGCAAGTGATCTTAATGGTTTCGATGGCTGTCGGAGTTGTATCAGCTTCGGGCCAGGATTATCATGCTGTCAGCGGTTCCAATTATGCAGGTGCACTCAGTGTGCACAATAACCCTGCATCAATTGTAAATATTCCCTATCCCTGGGACATTACGCTGGTGGGCTTACAGGCTAAATACCAGACCAATGTTATCAAAGTTGTGAATTATTCCCTTCTGTCTTCACCTGCTGCTTCTGAATTTTTTATAACAAGTGGTGCGTATGCGCGGAAGGGTAACGAACAACTGAATGTAAATCTGCTGAATACACGGATCGCACTCGGGAAAAAAACGGTGGTTGCTTTTGGCGCCAATCTGAAATCCTTTACCAATATAAAAACTTCGTCTTACAACTATGTGGATAGTATTAAAACAGCAAATGAACTTTTTTCGCTGAACCCTGGAAATACGCCATTGGAGGCAAGAATACGGACCAGTAACTGGATTGAACTGTATGGTGCAGTTGGCAGAACTTTATTTGATGAGCCAGGCTTCCGGCTCAACGCGGGCCTAACGATGAAGGTTAACCGGGGAATAGGAGGAGGCCGGATGGAATTGAATGGGATGTACAGGGATCGAACGATCGTAAACGGAGAACCTCAGTATTCTCTACGGGAAGGCCAGTTCACGTATGGCTATTCATCCAATATTGATCGTTGGAATTCAAACCGGACTGCTACCGAAAATCTTCGGGACGTACTAACGGCCACGCGCATGGGATTATCCCTGGATGCGGGACTTGAATTGCTGATCAAGCCGGCTGGTGATCCTGGATTTATGGAAGATGAGGAGACATATTACGACTACGACTGGAAAATTGGAGCATCCTTACTTGACCTCGGATATGCATTTTATCGGTTTAGTAACAATAGCAGGGCCGGAAGAATTGCTGTAAACGGCTTAAATGCAGAACGACTCGATCAGGCTTTTGTGGAGGGAATAAGCAATGTTGAGGCATTCAGCGATTCGGTAGACGCGCTTTTTGATGCCCGAACGGTTTCCGGAGATTTCCGAATCTGGACGCCCACCCGACTGGTGATGAATGTGGATCGGTTCATCAGCAGTGCCTTTTATGTGAATGCGGAACTGAGTGTGAATGTTATCAACCTGCTGGGTGATCAGCGCCTTTATGTCAGAAACATGAATGCCATCCGGTTAACACCTCGTTGGGAAACGCGGAGATTTGGCGCTTACCTGCCCTTCCTCTATACTGCACAGAATCAGTTCTGGGTTGGAGCCGCTGTTAAAGTAGGTCCGCTGTTATTGGGTGTTCACAACCTGGGCAATGTATTCGGAAAAGAATCCATGTCCAGTGGAGGTGGTTATATCGCCATAACGATCCGTCCGGGTAAACGTGTAACCGGTGAAAAAAAGGATCGGGGACTGGACTGTCCGCCATATTAGTTAAAAGTTTCAATAACTTTTGAAAGATTAGAAGGATTCACTAAATTGCCGGATGAAACTGGAAGCTGCAAAAGCGCAATTTATTCAGACCTGGGGCTCCCTTGCCACACAGTGGGGGATCAACAAAACAATGGCCCAGATTCACGCGCTGCTCCTCATAACGCCGGATCCAATAAGCCAGGATGATTTGATGGAAGAGCTGAGTATCAGCCGGGGAAGCGCGAACATGAATATCCGGGAGCTGATCGACTGGGGTCTTGTGGACCGGGTGATCAAACCTGGCGAGCGAAAGGAGTTTTTCCTTGCTGAAAAAGATATCTGGAAAGTTTTCCGGCAAATCGTCAAGGAACGAAAAAAACGTGAACTGGAGCCCCTGTTAAAAGTATTGGAGCAGCTAAAGGCAGTGGATGGGGAAAAGAAAAACCGGGAAGCAAAAGCATTCACGGATACCATTGAGAATATTCAGAAATTTGTTGGGCAGGCTGATAAATCATTGGATACAATGATTAAGGCTGATGAGAACTGGTTTTGGGGCAATCTTATCAAACTGATAAAATAACAGCAATGTCGAATCCTAAGAAAACACTGGTGCTGGGAGCTTCGGAAAATCCATCCCGGTATAGTTACCTGGCCATTCAGAGCCTGGTAAAACACCATCATCCGGTGGTTGCAATTGGTCGCAGGCCAGGTGCAGTAAATCAGGTGCCTATCCAAACCGACCATCCGAAGCTGGAAGGTATCGATACTGTTACATTGTATCTGTCCAAAGAGAATCAGGAAGAATATATCCCCTATATCTTATCCCTCCGACCGAAGCGCATTATTTTTAATCCCGGAGCTGAAAACCCTGAACTGGCGCGGCTTGCACAGGAAAACCAGATTTATCCGCAGGAAGCCTGCACACTTGTTTTACTAAGTACGGGTCAGTACTGAGTTAATTTTTATATAACACAAACAATCTGTATATATCAGTGGGTTTTTTGGTAAATTAGACAAACCCGTTTATATGTTATGGAGAAAATTTAACGGCGACACGATCGATCTTCCGATTCGTGACGCTGTAGAAAGAGCCATCCGGCGCGAAACCGAAGAGGGGTACCGGCTCAAAGTTTGCATTGGTACCGATTCCCAGGTAAAAGGATCCGAAACTGAATTTGCCACAGTCATTGTTTTTCTAAGGGAAGGGCATGGAGGATTCATGTTCATCCACAATGAAAAGACCCGGCAGAAGTATTCCATTAAGGAACGCATGCTGGTGGAAGTGGCTCGCAGTATCGAGATCGCCTATGAACTGTGTGGCTTGTTCACGGACTACAATGTTGATATGGAAGTACATGCCGATATCAATACAAATCCGCATTTCAAAAGCAACGATGCGCTGAAAGAAGCCATGGGCTATATCCTGGGAATGGGATTTGCTTTTAAAGCCAAGCCGGAAGCATTTGCCAGCAGCAGCTGTGCAAATAAGGTAGTGAACTGATTGGTTAATTTCTATTGCCTTGTTGAAAGTGGTGTCTGCACACTGCTAAGGACTTTATCTCCTCTCTTCAAAGCTGGAGTTCGCTTCTGCAATCATATCCAGAATCTGTTTTCTGCCTGTTCCTTTAATGGCACTTGTTACCACGTGAGCCGGTAAAAACTGCCAGGTTTTGCGCATGGCATCCAGGAAGTCACGTACATTTTTAGCAACCACCCGTTGAATTTCCTTGTCTGACTTGGTAAAAATCAGGGTAAACGGCACTTCCCATTCACCCAATTGATTGACAAATTCCAGGTCGATTGCCTGCGGGCTATGCCGACTATCAATAAGCACGAAAACCATACCCAGGTTCTCTCTTTTTCGCAAGTAATTTTCAATCATTTTTTCCCATTGGCGGCGCTGGTTTTGGGAAACTTTGGCAAATCCGTAACCGGGCAAGTCCACCAGGTACCAACGGGTGGTATCCTTTGAGCCTTCAGCCGGACTTGACAGGATATTAAAATGGTTAATCAGTTGGGTTTTTCCGGGGGAGCCGGATGTTTTAGCCAGTTTCTGGTTCCGGCAGATCATATTGATCAGGGAGGATTTGCCTACATTGGAACGGCCGATAAACGCATATTCGGGCCGGTCGGGTGCGGGGCATTTTTCCACTTCGGGACTACTGATCACGTAAACTGCTTGTTGGATATGCATGCCGCAAAGATAGGGAGTCGGACTTCCGTCTTTTTCCTTAATTTCGGCCTCTCATAAGCAAACGAAAACTAAATATTTCATTCAGATGGCAGAAGTGATATTGATGCCCCGTTTGAGCGATACCATGACCGAAGGCGTTATCGCAGCCTGGCACAAAAAGGTAGGAGATGCTGTGAAGAAAGGGGAATTATTGGCGGAAGTAGAAACCGATAAAGCTACAATGGACCTGGAAAGCTATAAAGACGGTACCTTGTTACATATTGGAATTGAACCAGGTGGAAAATTGCAGGTAAATGATCTGCTGGCCATTATTGGTGAACCTGGTGAAAATATTGCTGACCTGGTAAAATCAGGTGGAAGCGCCGCTGCACCAGCCGCTAAAACGGAGGCTGCCGCACCTGCTCCCAAAGAAGCTGCTGCGGCTGCACCCGCTGCCACATCCAATGCCGGCGTTGATCTTTCTAAAATTGAAGAAGTCATCCTGATGCCCCGTTTGAGTGACACCATGACCGAAGGGGTAATTGCAGACTGGCATAAAAAAGTGGGGGATAAAGTGAGCAAAGGTGATTTGCTGGCCGAGGTGGAAACTGACAAAGCCACCATGGAATTGGAAAGTTATAAAAATGGAACCCTGTTATATATCGGTGCGCAGAAGGGTGATAAAGTTCCGGTGAATTCATTGCTTTGTGTTATTGGTGAACCTGGATCTGTTGACCTGGATGCGATCAAAGCGGCTGCAAGCGGTGGTCCGGTAGCTGATTCAGCTGCTGCTCCTGCCCAGCAGGAAGCTGCCTCCGGTGCTGTTGAAAGTTCCGGTGTCAGCCAGGACTCAACCGGAAACGGACGGTTAAAAGCTTCTCCGCTGGCACGCAAACTCGCTGCTGAAAAAGGTATCAGTCTGCAGCAGGTTCAGGGATCCGGCGACGGCGGAAGAATTATAAAATCTGATATTGAAAGTTTTCAGCCTGGTAAAACTGCACCCGCAGCAGCCACAGCAGCAACTGCAACCACTGCGCCTGCTGCTAGTGCCCAGGTACAAACAGCTACAACCGCTACAAGTGGTGGATCCGGGCTGGTGAGCTTTGAGGATCGCCCTGTTACCCAGATGCGTAAGGTGATTGCCCGTCGTCTTGCGGAAAGTAAATTCACAGCTCCGCATTTTTACCTTACCATGTCTATCGATATGGATAAGGCAGTAGCGAGCCGTGCTCAGCTCAATGAACTCGCGCCTGTTAAAATTTCATTTAATGATATGGTGCTGAAAGCAGTGGCGATTGCTTTGAAACAGCATCCGGTAGTAAACAGCAGCTGGCTGGGAGATACCATCCGTACCAATCACCATGTAAATATTGGTGTAGCTGTAGCGGTTGATGAAGGCTTGCTGGTTCCGGTTGTACGAAATGCAGATACGAAAGGCCTGTCGCAGATTGCAGCGGAAGTAAAAGATTATGCAGGTAAAGCAAAAGCGAAAAAACTGCAACCCTCCGACTGGGAAGGTAGCACGTTTACCATCAGTAATCTGGGTATGTTTGGAATTGATGAATTCACTGCCATTATCAATCCGCCGGATAGTTGTATTCTCGCAATAGGTGCCATTCAACAGGTTCCGGTTGTGAAAAACGGTGCTGTGGTTCCCGGAAATGTTATGAAAGTAACGCTGAGCTGCGACCACCGGGTAGTGGACGGAGCATCCGGTGCAGCTTTCCTCCTGACCGTGAAAGGGCTGCTGGAAGAGCCACTCAGAATGTTGATCTGATCAATCAGTTTCCAATATTAACAACCCGCTGTAACCGGCGGGTTTTTTCTTACCCAGCTCCAGCTCGAATATACCAGGAACCCCAAAGCTGCCGCAAATAGTGTTGGTAAAACGAGCGTTGCCGGTTTTGTTGGATTGGGTAAACCCTGCCAGGAAGGCTGGTTGTCAATACCCGGAATTAATTCAAGCAAATCAGTGAGGTCTTCCGATTGAAAAAAATAACCAATACCGGCCTTCTGCAGACAGGAATGATCGCGATGGCTGGATGTGACATAAATAATATTGGCGGCCGGGAGTTGATAACGGTTAAGAATATGCGAAAACAAAAATTCTTTGCCGTACTGTTCATTCTGCTGGAAGAATGGTGCAATTTCCAATTCTCCGGTAACAATACCGTCTTCGAGGTGTAACTCATTGCTGAGTACAAAATCAATCCCCAGTTTATTTTTTAGATGGCTGGCCACGCAGGTAAATAGTTCCGATACCAGTCCGATTTTATATCCTTTTTTCTTCAATTCCGAAATCACCCGGGTAATGCCTTTTGTCATCGGCATATCATCTGCAATTTCCAGTAACTCGGGCATGCTTACTCCTTTGAACTGGGCTGCAATGGATATCAGTTTTTCCTGTGCAGATGCTGCACCCGAAACGATGGGCAGCAATTCTTCTGTTAACCCTAGCTGTTGGGCTACTGCAGCGAGGTATCGTCCGTCAAGTACCACACCATCCATTTCCAGCAACACCATTTTTTCAATCTGATCCACCGATTCTAAAACAGAGGATTCCAATTGGCGGCTAATCAGGTTAATTTCTCCAATAGTAGCCAGGTTTTGCAGGCCTTCTGCGCTGGCTTTTTGCAAAATGGTTCTGGATACCTGTTTTGACATTTTTCCCAACTGCTCCAGGCTTTGCATTGCATTCTGCACCCGACCGATATTTACTTCTTCAATACGCGCACCAAGTTTATGTACATCAATTAACAATCCGATATCGACACCATAATCCTTTTCAAAGCCAACTTGCAATAACAATTCTTTTCTGGCTGCGATCATGCCACTCAGGGGCTGGTCCAGCTGACTCAGTTCGGGGAATAATATACTCAATAAGGGTTTTGCCACCAGTTGTGTTACCCGTCCGGCCTGCCTGGTGAAACAGGATTTTACAAAATCGGCTTTTCCTTCCAGGATCGGAGCAGCGAGCAGGTCAATAACATTGGATGGATAGGTAGTGATGTCTCCATCCAGGTAAATGATCGTGTCATATTTGGAAGCCAGCAGTCCTTCCCGCATGGAAAGTCCCTTGCCACGCCGGCTACTGGTAAGTAGCCGAACCGATTCCTTCAAGGCTTCAGCTATCGTATTGTCGGTGGAATTATCATCTACAACAATGATTTCATGTGGAAGGCTGGTTTTACGAATGGTTTTAATCACTTTCCTGATCGTAGCGCCTTCATTCAAAACGGGTATTACAACAGAGATCATAGCTAAGGTTTTTAATACTTCCGGTCAAAGTTATCGCCAATAACACCGACAGATCCGCCTTAACGGGCAGGACGCCCGGATTTAATCGAATTTTCATGCCAGAAACCGAAGTTTGATCCGGCATGACTGATATGTTGTAATTTGTATAGAACGAAAAAAGGATATATGAACTGTTGGCGGATTCTAAACACCATCATCGCCATCCTGGTTTTGGGTTGTGGTGGCTCGGGCCGGTTAAATAAATACTATACAGAAGAAGATCGTTCGGTGCTTGATCTCATCGCACAGGTCAAAAAAGAGCCCACTGACAAGGCCAGTATCCGGTTATTATCGGATGCCTATGAGGCCGCTTTTCAGAAAAGAGCAAGAATGGCGCAGCCTTATGCGGGAAGTCAGGCGGGAGATCAGTATATGCAACAGGTTAAGGAGTGGCAGGTTGTAGGGCAGATGTTTGAACAAATCCGGGCTATTCCGGAGGTCGCAAAACAGTTGCCGGGTCTGCCTGACCCAGGGCCACAGGAACAGCAGGTCCGGCAACAGGCAGCGGAACAATACTACCAGGCGGGTCGGGCCTACCTGGGATATAATACCCGCCAGCAGGCACAACAGGCCTATGATTATTTTGATAAAGCCAACAAAGCCTGGCCGGGTTATAAAGATGTCAACCAGCAACTACAGCTGGCAGCGGAAAGAGCACTGACACGGGTTTTGGTTAACCCGGTTAATTACAACCGATATGGTTTTGGTTATTGGGGATTTCAGAACGATTGGTTACAGCAGCAGATGGTCAGGGATCTGAATGCGCGTGCCTTTCGAAATGTTCGCTTTTTCACAGAGTGGGAATTAAGGTCGCAACAATTGGTTCCCGATAAAATTGTGGACCTTGATTTTGTTGAATTATTTGTAGACCGGGTGCATGGAGAACGCCGTGAATATGAAAGAGTGAAGCAAATCAAAACCGGTGAAACCAAATCCAAACCACCTCAACCGGTTTATACTACTGTTCGGGCAACTGTTTTTGTGGAACGCCAATATATGACCAGTTATGCGACGCTGGAATGCCGGATTTATGACCGGCTCAGCAATCAGAATAGTTTATACGACCGTTTTCCGGAACGTATCAACTGGACGCAGGAGCGCGCCCGTTTCACTGGAGATCGCCGGGCATTGGAGCCTGCGGATCTGGCGCTGCTTAACAATCGATGGAATGATTACCCTCCAACCCGGGAACAAATAGCGGATCAGTTGATCCGGGCCACCTATCAGCGACTCTTAAGCAGGATTAACAGTGGCGTAAGTTTTTAATTGCTGCATTTATCGTCTCCGGTATACCCAGTGTTGCTGGAGTTTCCTGGGGGGCGTTGGTTTGCCGCGGTCGAAGAATTTAATCAGCAGAAATCCTGCTGCGAATCCACCGATATGCGCTGCATAGGCTACACCGTCTGACTGGCCGGACAAGCTGCCGAAACCACTTACTACCTGCAGTACAATCCACATGCCCAGCGCAATCCAGGATGGAATGGCGATGATAAACCAGCCTACCAGGGCGTTCACTCTTCTGGTTGGATAAAGCAGTAAATAACCACCCATTACGCCGGATATGGCACCGGATGCTCCCAGGCTGGGAACCATCGGGTCGGCACCGGCAAACTGGGTGAATAATACATGCGAAAGCGATGCAATAACTCCTGTAAGTAAATAAAAGAGCAGATAACGACCATGTCCCAGTCGGTTTTCCAGGTTATCTCCAAAGATCCAGAGATACAGCATGTTACCGGCAATATGCGCAATACCTCCATGCATGAACATGGAGGTGATCAGGGTAAGGTAAACTGGAATTGGGGTGGGTTGCAGACCCGGGATCTGAAAAGTTTCTCCACTCGCCATATCTCGTATCAGTTTGCCATCGGTAACGAGATCATTATTGGTAAGTATCTCTGCTGGTACAGTGGAAAAAGCATAGGTAAAACCGATATTGCCTCCCAGTCCCTGCAGGAATACAAAGACAAATATATTCAGTGCTATTAATCCATAGGTAATGAATGGAGTAATATGCCGGTCGCTGTTATCGTCTGAAATAGGAAAAAGCATGAAATGGCTTGAAGGGAGATACCTGCTATCTCAGTAAAATTTTGTACCAGTAAAATAAGGTATTTAAGGCAGTAAAAAAAATGGGCGGAAATCAGCCTTCGAAGATTAATGAAAAAATGATCTGCCGGCTTTGGATGCGGTCAATCACATTCGAAAACTTCAGGTCCGGATCACGCGAATGTACATTGCTGATACCATTGCTGATTTTAATCTCCGGTGAAAAGATGAACATCTTGTTGTAGAAATTAAACCCGATACCAGCTTCAATACCCATGTCGGCTTTTTTCAGTTTTACGAAATTTTCCGCATTTCGGCTATTGGCTTTGGACGTCAGGTCTGTTTCAAATTTCACGCCACCCATCATATATACCCGGAAATTACCGATACGGTCGGATTTGAGTTTTAACTGTACGGGAACTCCCAATAGAATGGATTCAACCTGCTGGTTCATCACCGGTGCCTCATCATTGCTGGTATTGGGATATTTCAGGTTATAATTAATGGATTTGTTCACAAACAATAATTGCGGGAAAACAACCCTTGCTTCAAAACGATGATTGATCCGGAAAGTATGCATTCCACCTATTCCGAAACCAAAGCTATTGTTAGGGTTGCTAACCATTACACTGTCGTACTGCAGGAAACGGGGATGCTGATTGAACTGAAACCGGTTGGAAGTACCCATGATCACAATTCCTATATGATACCATTTGTCATCGTTATCGGGCAGGTTGATGGTATTGCGCAACTGCGCATGCCCCTCAATTGCCTGGAAAAGCAGCAACACACTTACTATTAGGGTAAAACAAACACCCGGTATCCTGATCGGGCTAACCTTCTTAACTGCATACATACGTAAAAATCAAACTATAGGCTGGTGTTTGTGCTTCAATAATCAAATAAACGGCCAAAAATTGGTTCTATTGTCGGCTGAGCTGATTATAACATTGCTTTAGTACCTGCATATATGGTACTGATGCCCATGGTCAGTGCTTTGCGGTAAGTTGCTTGAAATCCGGTTTCTCTTAAAATTTTCAGAAAATCATCCCCTTCGGGGAAGGCCTGTACAGAATCATTGAGGTATTGATAGGCTGATTTGTTCTTTGAAATCAGTTTGCCGATACCCGGTGTTACCAGGTTCATATAAAATTTGTAAAGGGATTTAAACCCAACTGTTTTGGGTTTGGAAAACTCCAGTACCACCAGTTTGCCTCCGGGTTTTAACACCCGCAACATTTCTGAAAGTCCCTTGTGCAGGTGCTGAAAATTCCGAACGCCAAATGCAACAGTAATCGCATCAAATGAATTATCTGAAAAGGGTAGTGCCTCACTGTCTGCCTGTTGCAGGGTAATGATTTTTTCCAGGCCCAGCCGGGCTATTTTTTGACGACCGATATCCAGCATGCCATTAGATATATCAATACCCGTAATATGATCCGGCTGCAGGTATTTGTAGGTCATTAAGGCCACATCCGCTGTACCTGTTGCAACATCCAGCACTTTTTTGGGTTGGAGGGATTGCAATTCCCGGATGGCTTTTTTTCTCCATCGTACATCTATACCCCCACTGAGAAACCGGTTCAGGAAATCATATCGAAATGCGATCTGGTCGAACATTTCCGCTACCTGCTCTTTTTTACTTTTGGTCTCATCGCCAAAGGGCACAATGGTATCGTGTGGAAGGGGATTATTCATTGGCGCAAAGGTAACAGGTTTTGTAGCCAGGCCGACAGGTGTTTTAATTTCCGGAAACTATTTTTAGCTCATTCGCTTAAACAAACTGTTCTTGCGGCTCTAGTAATCCAGTTCCAGTTTCAGCCGGTCTTTCAGATCCTTAATTAATGGAAACTGTTCCGCCAGTTGCTGGAATCGTTCCCGTGAATTAAGCGGAGCTTCAATTTTAATGCTCAGGTCCTCCCGCTGTTCCACCACTACCTGGTAGGAAAGACGGCGGTTGTGAAACCGTTGTTGCAGGTATTCCGTCAGTGCGATTCGCTCTCCGTCAATAAATTTCTGTTGCAGATTGTTGGGAGTTACAACGGTAAACTGTTCATCATTCACAACCCTTAATTCTGCCATTTCAAAACTTTGGGCGGCAGGGTTTCGATTCATTTTCAGCTGTTCAATAAATTCCTGCCAGGCGGCCTGTAACAATTCGGATGTTATGAAAATGACCGACCGCTCCTTACTGCTTTGGGTAGTTGAGCTTACCTGCTGTCTGAGTTTCTGAAGGGATCCAAGTTTGCCGGCTGTTGTCTTTTTCTCTGTAATCAGTTGATCCTCGATGATTAATTTGGGCCCGGATGCTGTTTTTGGTACTGGTTGAACCGGCGGTGCCTGAACGGGTATCTGCGGTTTTTCCTGAACCGGATTAGCAGGTGCCGTATCGGCCACTCTAACGGGCTGGATTACCCGAAAATTAAGCGGCCTCAGGTCCGTTTGTTTTTTTTTATCAGTATCTGCCACTACACTGAGGGCCTGTTGCAAATAACAGAGTTTGATCAAAGCAAGTTCAACATGCAGGCGTTTGTTACGGGCAGACTTGAAATTGATTTCTGCTTCCGCAAGGATATTCAGGGCACTAACCAGGTAACCTGTGCTACAGGATGCCGATATTTCCAGGTAACGTTTTCTGAAACTTTCCACTACTTCAACCAGGCTGGCCACTTTTTCATCCTTACTGAGCAGCAGGTTGCGAATAAATTCAGCAAATCCGTTTAATACCAGGTCGCCTTCAAACCCTTTCCGGTTAATGTCTTCATAAAGCAGAAGAGCTCCTGAAAGGTCCTGATTCAACATGCAGTCCATCAGTTTGAAATAATAGTCCGCATCCAGGATATTCAGGTGCTCCAGGGTGTTTTTATAGGTGAGCTCTCCATTGGTGAAGCTGACAATTTTATCAAGAATACTCAGGGAATCCCGCATACAGCCTTCACTCTTCTGTGCAATTACCTGCAGCGCCGGTAATTCGGCCTTGATTTCCTCTTTCTGGCAGATCTCTGCCAGGTGGTCCACAGTATCCTGGGTAGTAATTCGTTTAAAATCAAAAATCTGACAACGGGAAAGTATGGTTGGGAGGATCTTGTGTTTTTCAGTTGTTGCCAGGATGAATATTGCATAGGGAGGTGGCTCCTCCAGGGTTTTCAGAAAGGCATTAAACGCACTGGTACTGAGCATGTGCACCTCATCCACGATGTATACTTTGTATTTTCCTGCCTGTGGTGCAAAACGCACCTGCTCTACCAGGGAGCGGATATCGTCTACCGAGTTGTTACTGGCAGCATCCAGTTCATGAATATTAAGCGAGCTGCCTTCATTGAAAGAAACGCAGGACTGGCAGGTATTGCAGGCTTCCCCATCCGGTGTGGGATGTTCACAATTAATGGTCTTGGCCAGGATCCTGGCACAGGTGGTTTTTCCAACCCCTCGCGGACCGCAAAACAGAAAGGCATGCGCCAACTGCTGATTACGGATCGCATTTTTTAGGGTGGTAGTGATATGTTGCTGGCCCACTACTGTTGAAAAGTTCTGTGGACGATACTTTCTCGCTGATACTATAAACTGCTCCATACAGCGGCTAAATTACGGAATTCCCCCCACCCGACGGTTACCCAACAGGTGGATGGCGGTGGAAAGGTTTGGTACGGTCGAATAAGTAGCGGTAAGTGGTAAGGATGCGACTTCTTTCGTTCGTAAGATTTTCTGCCACAGCAATCATTTTTGGATTGAAATCACCTATCCACTGCATCTCATATTCATCGTAGGGCAGTTTGTGCTGGATTATTTTGGCTGATTCAACAATAAGGAAACTGTCAACTCCCATGCCCTGGTATTCCGGCACCACACCAAATACCAGTCCAACGAAACGCCGGTTGGGTTTGGTTGCCTTAATCCATAAGAATTTTAATTTGGCCAGCAGATTAAACTGTCCGTTCAGGTATTTGAACCATTGGTTGAGATCCGGCAGGTTGATAAAAATGGCTATGGGATCTTCCTTGTAGTAGGCAAACCAGACAATCTTTTCATCCATTACCGGTTTCATCTGATCGAATAACCGAAGGCATTGACCCGGACTCAGTTGTTTGTTACCCGCATGACCCGCCCAGGCCTTGTTGTAAACCGTGCAAAAATCCTCAGCGTATTTTTTCAGATTTGATTTTCGTATGTGCCTGGCCGTGAAATTTGGGTCGGCTTCCAGTTTTGCATGTCGTTCGTAGAACTTGGACTGCAAAGGTTCATGCGGGTGCATGCCAAAACAGATCTGGTTATAAAAGGGTAGAAACCCGTATTGCTCGAAGAGTTCAATGTAGTATGGCGGGTTGAAATTCATGCAATACAGTGGTGGCTGGTAGCCTTGTGTTACCAGTCCCCACCATTTATCACGTTCTCCAAAATTAATGGGGCCGTCCATAGCTTCCACGCCCTGTTCCATCAACCAGTTTCGGGCAGTATCAAACAGCAGATTGGCTGCTTCCTGTTGATGGATGCACTCAAAAAAGCCAATACCTCCCACCTGCATATCATCCCCTTTGTTGCGGTACTTTTTGTTGTAAAATGCAGCGATACGACCAATGGCTTTCTGTTGCTCATTGTACAGGATCCACCGGATGATTTGCCCATTTCGGAATGCCTTGTTTTTGTTCTGGTCAAAAACAGCTTCGATATCCTTGTCCAGTGGACGAATCCAGTTTGGATTTCCATTATAGATACGGACAGGTAATTGCAGAAACTCGTTGATTTGAGTGGCGGATTGAACAATTTCGATCTTCATCAGTCGGCTCTGGGATGGTTAGTGTTAGTTTAAAAAAGGATGACGTAAAAAGGTATGTGCGGGATCCAGCATATACCGCCAGGTGATTAATCGCCTGCTTTCGGTAGCGCCAAGATTACGGGAGATGTTCAGCATTTTCTGGTTGAAATCGCCCTGCCATAATAATTCCAGTTCTTTATAACGCCCTTGTTTCTTGATTACTTTTTCGGCCTCTACAATCATATAATAATCAATGCCGGTTCCCTGGAATGCAGGTACGATTCCATATATGATTCCTATAAAGCGGTTACAGGTTCCGGTTTTTAAATGGTAGATCAGCCGGAGTTTATTCAGCCAGTTCAATTCGCCTTTGAATAAGCGAAAAATCTGGTTCAGATCCGGAATATTGATCCACATGGCAACCGGTTCATTGTTGTGATAGGTCATCCATGCAATCTTTTCATCCATTATTGCCTGCATGCTTTTAAACAATGCAATGGCCTGACGCTCCGGCATTTCCTTATTGCCTTCGTGTTTGGCCCAGGCCTCGTTGTAAATTTTGCAGAAATCGACCGCGTATTTCTCCAGGTTTTTCTTCTCAATCATTTTTGCCTGGAAAGCCGGATCTGCAGCAAATTTCCGGTGCGCTTCGTAAAATTTGGGTTGTAGCTGGGTAGCACTACCGGCCACGTCCATGCGAAAACAAAGTTGGTTGTAAAATATCTCAAATCCAAAATTTTCGAACAGGCTTTTGTAATAGGGCGGATTATAGTTCATTCCATAGGGGGGAGGTTGAAATCCTTCCGCCAGCATACCCCAGAATTTATCACGTTCACCGAAATTGATAGGGCCATCCATGGCAACCATGCCATTCTCTCTCAGCCAGCCGGCTGCTGTGTTAAACAAGAGACTGGCAGCCTCCTGGTCATCGATACAATCGAAAAATCCAAATCCGCCAACAGGTCCCGGATCGCCTTTTGATTTGTATTTCGGATTGATGAAAGCAGCAATTCTGCCTGCAAATTTTCCATTATCCAATTGAAGCAGCCATCGTCTGGCTTGCCCCTGGCGAAACAGTTTGTTTTTTGCAGGATCGAACACAGCCATCACATCCTGATTCAGGGGTTGTACAAAATCAGGATTCTGTTGATTAAGCTGCAGGTGTACCTGCAAAAATGCTTTTGCGAGTGCCGGATCTTCTACTGGTACTATTTTCATACTGTTCATTTATGATCCTTGCCTAAAAACGGCAAGTTAAAACGAACAGGCCTATTTTTCTTTCTTTTTACCACCGGTGTAGTTTGCTGGTACTCCCAATAATAGATTTTTAACAATATGAGGAAGTAGGAAATAAGTAGCGGCCCAAAGATAAGACCAGGCAACTGGAAGAATTTTAATCCCATTATAACGCCTAATACGGTAACGATGGGGTGCGTATCTGCCATACGTTTTGCCAGCAGGAAACGTACTACATTGTCGACGCTGCCCATGATAATGGCTCCCCATCCGATAATGAAAAATCCCTGTCCGACATGACTGGTAGCCATCAGGTAAATGGCTGCCGGTATCCAAACGATGGCGCACCCTACTATGGGAATGATCGAGGCGAATCCGGTTATAATGGCCCAGAAGCCGGCTTCTGGTAAATGAACCACTTTATAGGCAGCATATCCGGTTAAGCCCTGCGCTATTGCTATCAATGGAATCCCTACAGAATTGCTGAAGGTTTGTGCTACTAATTCACGTCCGAAGATTTCAATTTTATGCCGTGGAAAAGGCAGGTAAAAAATAATTGCCGCTTCCATCCGGTTTACATTCATAATCATGAAGTACAGGAAAAAGTACATCATGGTGATGGTGCTGAAAAAGTTCAGACTGTTATTTAGCACAGCCGTCATCAGGTTGGTGGCATTGGTCTGTATTTTTTCCATATTGGAAGGCGATAACAACTGAATGCCGATCTGTTTGGAAACCTGTGCATCAAATTTTTTGAGGGTTTGAAAAATGAGGTCGGGATTTTCGAGAAAGCCTCCTATTTTTTTATACACCATCGTTACAAAAAGGGTCATGGGGCCCATGATGATAATAAGTGTCATCAGGATTACGAAAACAGCGGTAATGGACTTGCCCCATCCTTTTTTCTTGGTCAGGTATTCAACTGTGGGTTTGCTTAAAACATAAAACATGACGGCTCCCAGGAAGGCAGTAAAAAACTGGATCAGGCTGTACAACAGCATCAGTCCAAATACGATAATGATAGCCAGAAAAAAATACCGGTTGATTTTGTGGTCCTGCCTTATTTCCATGTTGGGTGGGTTTGTCCGTTCGGAAGTCGTAATTTTAAACAAGTTAATTCTATAAAATAGTATGCCATGAGTGATCAATCAAAATTTATAGCAGGATTGTTGTTGGGTGCCGCAGCCGGTGCAGCGTTGGCCTACCTGTTGACAACTGACCGGGGCAAGGAAATTGTAGAGGAAATTAAAACTGCAGCTTCGGAAGCGGGTGAAGAAGTGAAAGCGGCTGCGGGTAAGATCGAAACAGAACTAAATGAAGCCCTGGAAAAAGGCAGGCAATGGGCCAGTGATTTACAATCGCGAACAGATTCCTTTACCTCCTGAATGAAATATTATGAGCGAACCACAGGAACCCGGATACTTCGAAAAATTGGAAAGCCAGTTTCAGGACTATATCAATAACCGTATCTGGCTGGTCAAACTGGAGGCAACTGAAAAAGCAGCCCGCCTGTCTTCACTGGCTCTTATCCTGCTGGTGCTTGCCGGCCTCGCTTTTTTTGTCCTTTTTTTCATCAGCCTTATGGCGGGTTATTTTTTCGCAGAACTGACCGGCAGTTTGTTTTATGGGTTTAGCATTGTTGCCGGTATCTACCTGCTCCTGCTGATACTTGTTCTGGTTTTTCGTAAGAATTATATCGGCCCATTCCTTGTCAATATGCTAATCCGGCTTTTTTTAGAGAAAAAAAACGATGATGATGAAAGAGAAGAAAGCGCATCATAAAGACTATTCACACATCAGTAATATGGCGGAACTGACAGCACTAACGCGTGATTTGCGTGCTACTGTCCGGCACCAGGAAAGAGAACTGCGAGACCAGGTGAAAGCCCTGCCCTCCGAAGCGCTGAAGGCAGGAACCAGCCGGATCTTTTCAGGTAAACCCGGTGAAGGATTGGGGTGGAAGGGGGCTTTAACCGGTGTTGCTGTTACTGCCGGAACCGCACTGTTGGGTACTTTTCTTACGAAAAAAGCAACAGCTGCAGTTGCGGGGAAGGCCGGGGCGGGACTCGTTAAAAACGGGCTGGTTGCGCTGGCTCCGGTGTTGCTTAAACTGCTGAGCCGTAAAAAACGGGCTAGTTAAACATCTTTTTCATCATTTTTTTATCGTGGCCGTAGATGTCGTCGCGGAAATTGAGTCTGCCTTCCCGGTCTACCCATGCAGTAAAATAGCCAATAAAAACCGGCACCTCTTTCTGCAGGGTAACAAATCTTTCCTTACCGGCATTCATCGCTTTTGAAATAGCGGCATCTGTCCAGCTACTGTCTGATCGCAACAACCAGCTTGCCAGCCATGTCGGTTCAGCTATCCGGATACAACCATGACTAAAAGCACGCTTATCCTGTTTAAAGAGATTTTTGCTGGGGGTATCGTGCAGGTAAATGCTAAAATTGTTTGGAAACAGGAATTTTACAAGTCCCAATGAGTTCTGCGGACCTGGTTTTTGCCGAACCTGCCCATTCCCATATTGCTCCATATTGTTCCGTTTGAGGTAGGAGGGGTCTTTGGCCATAGCGGGCAATACTTCTTTTTTAAGAATGCTCGGTGGTACATTCCAATAGGGGCTGAAAACCACGTATTTCAGGTTGCCGGTAAATATTACCGTACTGTTGGTAGCAGTGCCAACAACTACATTCATATTGTGGGCATATTGACCATTTTCAAAGACGTGTAGCTTGAATTCCGGGATATTGACCAGGATAAAATCCGACTCCGGTTCCTGGGGAACCCATCGGATTCTTTCCATATTCACCAGGATTTGCCGGATGCGGTAATCCAGGGGCTGGTTCAACTCCTTAAGAGTGCCGCCTCCAACCACGCCATCTTCCTTAAGGCCATAACGCAACTGGTACCTCTTTACTGCAAGTTCCAGGCTTTCATCAAAAATGTTTCCCGAATCGGCAACCGGCAGATCACCCAATAAAGAAAGCTTGTTTTTTAATTGGATGACAGCTTTTCCGGTATCGCCCTTAACCAGCTTTTTGGTTATCAGATCGAGTGGCACCCAGGTGCTGAGTCGCTGGATCTCATAATATTTCTTCAGCTGATCGCGGAGCAGGGCATATTGCCTGTTCACCGGTTCATAGCGATTGATGTCCTTTCCTTTTTCTTTCACCAGGGTGTCGAGCATGGACAACATATTTACTCGCTTTCTGGGAATAAACCAGTTCAGATCATGGGTATTCAGGCGTCTGTCGCCCATATAGGCTTTGTTTGCATACCTGAAAAATTGAAGGGTTAGTTGCCATTCCACCAGTTGGCGGGCTGAATCCGGCACAGCATTCATGCCGTTTGCCTGTACAGAGTCTGCCCAGGCCTGCAGGTAAGGATTGTATATGGAGCTATCGCGACTGTATTCCAGGTAATTCGCCTGCAGATTCCAGAAATGAAGTGACTGCTCCGCTAAACCGGTGCTATCGAACCAGGCATACTGAAAGTTACGTTGGTTATAAAAATTGCGTACCAGTTGCCGGGCGGTGTCTGGCATGGAACGGCCCTCGAGGAATTTTTCCAGTGATATACTGTCGAAAAAAAGGGTGGAAAAGGCATTCTGGCCAGTGATGGCGGTATCCCGGATAGCTCGACCCTGCCCATTGGCGGACGGTTCCTGGCAGGCGGAAAAAATGAATAAAAAGAGTACTGAGATAAAAAAAATGCAGGTCCAGCCGATGCTGGTGAGGTATCTTTGGCGCCGATTCATAAAAGGAAAAAGTCAATGGTTTGAGGTAAAGGTAGGAATCCTTCAAATTCCTTTTGGAAATGATGGATTTTAGCTGCCAACCCTTACCTTTGCGGCAAAATTCGAAAACCTCACCTTAAAAGGTCTTCATATATGTCAACGAAAGGAAAGATCAAACAAATCATCGGGGCCGTACTGGACGTGCAGTTCGATGGCAAACTGCCAGAAATTCTCAATGCCCTTGAAATCAAGCGTCCGAATGCGGATCCGCTGGTGCTGGAAGTTCAGCAACACCTTGGAGAAGACAGTGTACGCTGTATCGCAATGGATGGTACCGAAGGTCTGGTACGGGGAATGGAAGTAGTTGACACCGGCAAGCCGATCGCTATGCCGGTTGGAGACGGAATCTATGGTCGTCTGTTTAATGTAACCGGTGATCCTATTGATGGATTGCCAGCAATTGATAAAAGTAATGGCCGTGCCATTCACGCCAAACCACCCCTGTTCGAAAACCTGAGTACTTCAACTGAGGTATTGTACACAGGTATTAAAGTAATTGACCTGATCGAGCCCTATGCGAAAGGAGGTAAGATTGGTCTGTTCGGTGGTGCAGGTGTGGGTAAAACCGTATTGATCCAGGAATTGATCAACAATATCGCAAAAGGACATGGTGGTTTATCCGTGTTTGCTGGTGTGGGTGAGCGTACCCGTGAGGGAAATGACCTGATGCGTGAGATGATCGAAGCTGGTATCATGAAATATGGGGAAGCCTTCAAGCATAGCATGGAAGAAGGTGGATGGGACCTTGAAAAAGTAAACCTCGAAGAACTGAAAGATTCCAAAGCGACTTTCGTATTCGGACAGATGAATGAACCTCCCGGGGCTCGTGCACGTGTGGCATTGAGCGGACTGACGATTGCGGAATACTTCCGTGATGGTGATGGTACCGGAAAAGGAAAAGACATCCTGTTCTTCGTTGATAATATCTTCCGTTTCACCCAGGCAGGTTCCGAAGTATCGGCGCTGCTGGGACGTATGCCTTCCGCGGTAGGATACCAGCCTACCCTGGCTACAGAAATGGGATTGATGCAGGAACGAATCACATCCACAAAAAATGGTTCTATTACCTCCGTACAGGCGGTATACGTACCTGCGGATGACTTGACGGATCCCGCTCCGGCAACTACCTTCGCCCACCTGGATGCTACAACGGTATTGAGCCGTAAAATCGCTGACCTTGGTATCTACCCTGCGGTGGATCCCCTGGATTCAACCAGCCGTATCCTGACTCCCCTGATTGTTGGTGATGCGCACTATAATACTGCTAACCGCGTGAAGCTGATCCTTCAGCGTTATAAGGAACTGCAGGATATCATTGCGATCCTCGGTATGGATGAATTGAGCGATGAAGATAAAATGACCGTACAGCGCGCCCGTAAAGTGCAGCGTTTCCTTAGCCAGCCCTTCTTTGTGGCTGAGCAGTTCACTGGTCTGAAAGGAGTATTTGTAAGCATCGAGGATACAATTCGTGGATTTAACATGATCATGGATGGTGAAGTGGATGAGTATCCGGAAGCTGCTTTCAACCTGGTAGGTACCATTGAAGACGCGATCGAAAAAGGTAAGAAGCTCCTGGCACAGGCGCAGGGATAAGACAGGAATTGTTCCGAATCATTGAAACGAACGTATGAACTTAGAAATATTGACCCCAGAACGCAAGCTCTATTCAGGTGATGTGTACGGAGTACAGTTGCCTGGTGTGGACGGATTGTTTGAGGTTCTCGAAAAACACGCACCTATGGTAAGTGCGCTCAAGGCAGGTAAACTGAAAGTGTTGAAAGACAAGCAGCAAGCTGATACCGAGCAATATTCCATCCAGGGTGGCTTTGTGGAAGTTTTTCAGAACAAGGTGACCGTTTTAGTGGAAGGGGCCATACCTATGAATGATTAACACCAAGTGTCTTTTGGAATAACTAATCCCGCAGTTAACAGCTGCGGGATTTTTTTTCGGTTACTGGTTGCAGCTATATTTTCATTTTTTTGCTCTTGTAAGAAAAGGCCGTATGAAGAAACACCTGCTTTTGCCTTTCCTTATCCTTTGGGGCTTTAACAGTTATACACAACCGAAACGGGTAACTGCGGATACTAAAATTGAATCCGTAACCGTCTTTCTGAAAGGAGCGGAGGTTAAAAGAACCGGAACAGTTGCAGTACCACTTGGTAAATCAGAACTGGTATTGCAGGGAATCTCTACAGATATTGAATCGCCCAGTGTTCAGGTAAAACTGGAAGGAGATCTTACCATTCTTTCAGTTGGCGTTCGAAAGAATTTTTTGCAGGAAGAAAAGATACGTGAGGAAGTAAAGCAATTGCAGGACCAGATTGATGGCATTGAAGATAAGCAATCGCGCCAGCGCAAAATGCTGGACGTATTGAAGCAGGAAGAAGCCATGCTGGTGAGAAACCAGGAATTGAAAACGGGAACAGTTGCTGTTAAGCCGGCTGATCTCAAAGCCGCCCTGGATTTCCAGCGGGAGCGGTTGGAAGAGTTGTATAACAAGCAACTGGAAATTGAAAAGAGCCAGGTGAAACTGGAGAAGGATAAACAATCGTTGCGGAACCAGGTCAATGAGATGAACAATGTACGAAACCTGGCAGTAAATGAGATTTATGCAGTTGTGGAATGTCGGCGTGCCGGATCCGTTCCCTTATCGGCAACTTACCTGGTAAATAAAGCGGGATGGCATCCATCCTATTCGATTTCCGTGAAAGATATCAGCGCTCCTCTTGACATTCAGTTTGTGGCGAATGTGTATCAGTCGAGTGGAGAAGTATGGAAGGATATTAAGCTGGCTTTATCCAGTGGAAATCCGTCCCAGAACAATGAGAAGCCACAGCTGGAGCCCTGGTATTTGAGGTATATGACTCCTGGAATGAGTTCCGCACAGTTTCGAAATGTGCTGAATGGAACTGCTGCGCAGGGCAGGGTGGTGGATGAACGTGGGGTGCCTGTTACGGGTGCAACAATACTGGTAAAAGGAAGTTCAACAGGAACGACTACAGATGCGAATGGTTATTTTTCTTTAAATGCTGTACCCAGAGGAGCAACACTGGTGGTTAGTAGCGTCGGATTCCAGGGAAGGGAGATGATTTTCACAGGTGGGTTCCTGAGTGTTCCATTGGCATTTCAGGAGAATGCATTGCAGGAAGTAGTAGTGATGGGATATGGTGGCACGAGCGATGCCCTGGCAGGAGAAGTTGCGGGTGTTCAAAGGAGTAAACGGGAAATTTCCCCCAAACCACTTGAAATAACCACCACCTACCAACCCACTACCACCAAATACGAGATCAAAGAAATTTATACCATTCCCAATGATGGCAAAGTAAATACCATTGATGTGAAGAAGTCTTCACTGCCGGCGGTGTATGAATATTATGCTGCACCTAAACTGGAGGAGGCGGCTTATCTGACAGCCCGACTCACAAACTGGCAGGAGTTGGAGTTGATGGCTGGCGAAGCCAACCTGTTTTTTGAGGGCACGTTCCTGGGCAAGAGTTTTATAGATCCTGCACTGGCGGAAGATACGCTGTATCTGTCACTCGGACGGGACGCGAACGTGATCGTGAAACGAACGCTGCTAAAGGATTTCAGCTCGAAACGATTCATGGGTGGAAACAAATCGGAAAGCAAACAATTTGAGCTGAGAGTACGCAATAACAAAAAACAACCCATTACGATTTTACTGGAAGATCAATATCCGATTTCCACCATGAAAGAGATTGAAGTGGAGCGGGATGGACATGATGGCGGCCGGTTGAACAATGAAAACGGACTGGTAAGCTGGAACCTAACGGTTGCGCCGGGAGCAGAACAAAAGAAAACAATTCGGTTCACGGTAAAATATCCAAAAGAAAAACGACTGCAACTGGATTGATTTCGTAAGTATACCAAAACCGTTCAAACACGTCTGAATAAACCGTTTTATCACGCTGGCAGGTGATTCGTTCCCTTTGTACTTTCACTCCGGGAACCAGCCATAGATGAAGAGTGAATACGTGAGAAGGAAATTGGTTGGAGGGGTAGTAAGTGGAACAAAAAACCGGACTTCAAAGAAGTTCCGGTTTTTTGTTTAGTTAAGTTGCGGATCGATGGGATAATTGATCAGCTGCTCGTATTCTCCTCCCAGGTCTTTCAGGGCTTCTTTCCAGATGGCATTCTGATCTATCTCAAAAACAAGTCGCTGGTTGCCTTTGGAGGTGATCCAGGACTTCTCTTTCAGCTCATTTAGCAATTGTCCTTCGGACCAGCCGGAATATCCAATAAAAAAGCGGATACCCTGGGGTGTTATTTCGTTATCGCGTAAAAGTTGTACGGCAGTTTCGAAATCTCCTCCCCAATAAATACCCTCCGCTACTTCAAAACCTCCGGGAATCAGATCCGGATACTGATGCAAAAAATGAATGGTATCAACCTGTACTGGTCCGCCGTAATAAACGGGTAAGGGCATGCCCTCCGCACTGGCCATCAACTGATCCAGCGTGAAATCATACAAACGGTTTAAAACAAACCCGAAACTGCCCTCTTCCTGGTGTTCACAAAGAAAAACCACTGTACGCATGAAATTAGGGTCCTTCAAGAAAGGATCCGCAATTAAAAGGGTTCCTGCAGCAGGTAAGATTTGTGTCATACAGTTAATTTATGGAATATTGGGAAATAGAACAATATTTGTTCAGGATCGCCTATAAACAACTGTTAATTCACAGCGGGAATGCAGGGGCAGATAGGCCAAATCATTAACCAACGCTATTTTTGCCGGAATGAAGCGAATTTTTCCTTTGATCATTTTACTGGTGGCTCTTTCCCTGGTTGGCATCATTGTCATCCAGATATCCTGGTTTCGCAGTATGCTGGTGGTAAAGGAAGAACAGCTGGCGGATAATATTGTCAAGGCAATGGGACAAACAGGCGAAGAACTGATGGCCCAGAAAGGCACTTTGCCATCCCTGAAAAACAGGAGACTTCGCCCCAATCTGAGCTGGCCATCCGATCAGTTAATGATGGAACTGATGAAGCCCTCAACGATTTCCGAAAAATTCACCCCCTTCGAAGTGCAGGAGAAATTGAGAAAAAATTTCAATGCATTTGGATTAAAGGATACCCGTTTTGAATTCCTGATCACATCTGACGCGGGTTTTCTTACATACGATGAACTTCGCTCGCCGGGTTTCGACAAAGTATTTGAAGATACCGTACGAAATCGTCGGTTTATTTATCCCTTACTGGTTCCGGGTGGCAGTAATATGGAAGGACTGGTTCCGGAGGAAGCGATGGTAGTGGTGGTGCCCAATGTGAAAAATATTGTGTTTAAGGAGTTGCGCTGGATGTTGAGTGGTGCCATCCTGTTTACACTTATTCTGCTGGCTGCCTTTTATGTTACGGTAAGTGCCTTGTTGCGTCAGAAAAAACTCAGTGAAATCAAGAACGATTTCATCAACAACATGACGCATGAGTTTAAAACGCCACTTGCCACTATTTCGCTGGCTGTTGATGCATTAAGAACGGAAAAGGTTTCCAACGATAAAGAGAAGATGCAATATTTCACCGGCATCATCAAGGAAGAAAATAAACGGATGAACAAGCAGGTGGAAACCATTCTGCAGGCAGCCCTGATGGAAAGACAGGAAATTAGCCTGAATAAAAAGCCGGTTCATGTGCATGCTGTAATTGAACAGGTGCTGGAAAATTTTGATCTGCAATTGCAGCATAAGAATGGATATGCGGATATTCAACTGAATGCAAAAAACGACCTGATCATGGCGGATGAAGTTCACTTCACAAACCTGATCAATAACCTGGTCGACAATGCTGTAAAGTATTCCAAAGATAACCTGGTGTTAAAACTTTCTACCAGTTCCAATGCAAAAGGATTGGTGATTCGGATAGAAGACAATGGCATTGGTATGAGTAAGGAGAGTGTGAAAAGAATATTTGAAAAATTCTACCGCGTACATACCGGCAATCTGCACAATGTAAAAGGTTTTGGACTTGGCTTAAGTTATGTAAAAACCATTGTGGATGCGCACCAGGGAAAAATAAAAGTGGACAGCACACTGGGCAAGGGAACTACTTTTACCATTGAAATGCCCTATGGCAAAGAGTCCTGATTACTGCCTGCACCAAAGCAGTGAGCCATCGCCATAACTCAGGAATCGGAATCCATGATCCAGCGCATATTGATAAATTTTTCTCCAATCTTCTCCAACAGCAGCTGCCACCAATAACAATAAAGTAGACTGCGGCTGGTGAAAATTTGTGATCAGTCCTTTGATCATACGCATCGTGTAACCGGGAGTTATCAGAATTTGTGTTTTACAAATAAGGCAATCCAGTTTTCGGTTATCCATCCAGGTTAGTAATGAAGATAAGGCCTCTTTTGAAGGAATTGCTTTCTGCATCCAGTCGTCGTATACCTCCCACTGATCGATACTGAGTTCACCAATAGCAGCTTCGGGCAGATAATGCGCTTTTACGCCCATCCAGTAAAGTGTTTCCAGTGTTCTGAGAGAAGTGGTTCCAACCGCAACCAGGTGATCAGCCTGTTGGAGGAGATTTTCAATCGATGCGCGACTAACATCAATGAACTCGGCGTGCATAGCATGGTCCTGCATGGTAACAGCTTTCACTGGTTGAAAAGTACCGGCGCCAACATGCAGGGTAACCATTTCCTTTCGTATATTCTTTGCCGCTAGCTGTTCGAGCAGCGAATCTGTAAAATGCAAGCCCGCTGTTGGAGCGGCTACGGAACCTTCAGCCGCTGCATACACGGTCTGATACCGGTGTTCATCCGTACTGTCAGCAGCACGTTTGATATAGGGAGGAATGGGGACTTTTCCGGCCAGGTGTAATACTTCTGCAAAACTGAGGGAAGGCTGATTCCAACTGAACCGGATCAGGAATTCTCCGGATCGTTTTTCAGCGAGTGAGGCTTTCAGTAGCAGGCCGGACTCTGTTACCAGTTCCAGTACCTGCCCATCTTTCCATTTGGCTGCCCCGCCTACCAGGCAAACCCAGTAAACATCCCCTTTTTGCAGCATTGCAGTGGTGATATCAGGGTACCGTTTATCCGGTTCCAGGCAGAATAACTCCATTGCTCCGCCGGTAGGTTTACGAAATGCGAGGCGGGCCTGTACAACTTTGGTGTTGTTAAATACCAGTGTATAACCGGATGGAATCAGGTTGGGTAAGTTACGGTAAACGGACTCCCTGATCGAACCCTCCTGGTATACCAGGAGTTTGGAGGCATCTCTTTCGGACAGGGGATAAAGGGCAATCCGCTCCTCCGGCAGTTCATACCGGTAGGCTTCAATGCGGATGGAACGGGGATTTTCTCGGGTTGCCATGTGGTCGCAAGTTGCAACAAAATAGCTGAATATCCCGCTTATCCACAGCTATTCACACTCAATTCACATCAGGCTAACCAGGTTACCCACATTTTGGGCTGAAACGTAGATCTACTAAGGGTTTGGCGTAAATATCCCATGTGGATAAAATAAAGCATCCGAAATTTCTCCCGTAAGTGGGAAAAAGTGTTATTTTGTGGTAATAAATGTCAAAATCAGGGCATATAGAGATAAATGAAAGGTTTTCTGGGCGAATACGAAGCAACGCTGGACGCCAAAGGGCGCTTCCTCCTCCCGGCCGGGCTGAAAAAGCAACTGCCGGAGAATGCGATGCCATTCGTCATCAACCGTGGGTTTGAAAAATGCCTCACCTTATATCCCCAGGAAAGCTGGGAACCGATATATGCGCAGATCAGCAAACTGAATGATTTTGACCCCAAAGTACGTGAATTCAGAAGGTTTTTCATGAATGGGGCCACAGAAGTGGAGCCCGATACGGCCGGAAGGTTGCTATTGCCTCCCAATCTGAAAGACTATGCAGGGTTAACCAAGGATATTGTACTGGTATCGGCGGTAGACAAGATTGAGATTTGGGACAGTAATACCTATAAGAAGTTCTTTGAATCGTTTTCAGCTGACAGTTTCAGCAGCCTGGCACAACAGGTAATGGGTGGTGGAAATGGAAACGGGGTTTAATATGCAGGAGGAAGCTTACCATATACCGGTACTGCTTACTGAATGCCTGGATGCCCTGCAGATTGATCCGGCTGGCACGTATGTGGATTGCACGTTTGGTGGCGGTGGTCATTCCCGTGCCATACTGGAAAAGCTTGGTCCGGATGGCCGGTTGGTTGCCTTTGATCAGGATGCGGATGCCGCTCAAAATCTTCCGGATGATCCGAGGGTCTTGTTTGTACCGCATAATTTCCGGCACCTGCAACGTTTCCTGCGCTTGCATAAGATAAGCAGTGTAAATGGAGTATTGGCGGATCTGGGTGTAAGCAGTCACCAGTTTGATGAAGCGGAGCGTGGTTTTTCCATTCGGTTTGATGCCGACCTGGACATGCGCATGGATGCCCGTTCAGAAAAAACAGCTGCGGACCTTTTACAAACCTACTCCGAACAGCAACTGCATAAATTATTTGAGCAGTACGGAGAAGTAACGAATGCCAGAACGCTTGCAAAAACCATTGCTACCCTCAGGGCTACGATGCCGATGCAAACCATTCAGCAATTCAAAGCTGCCATTCAGGGTGTGGTGAAAGGCAATCCGAACAAATACCTCGCGCAGGTTTTCCAGGCGCTGCGGATTGAGGTGAATGATGAGATGGGGGCACTGAAAGAATTACTGGAGCAGTTGCCTGAAGTGCTGGTGCAGGGTGGTAGAGCAGCGATCATTACGTTTCATTCGCTGGAAGATCGCCTGGTGAAACAGTTTTTTAAACAGGGGAGTTTTGAAGAAGAAGAAGATCATCCGTTTGAAAACAGGAAACAGGTGAGTCAGCTGAAAGTGATAACGAAAAAACCCATTGTACCAACAATGGCAGAACAAAAAAGAAACAGTCGCTCCCGGAGTGCAAAACTCAGGGTGGCAGAAAGAATATAAAGACGGTCTATATCGTAGTAGTGAAATGTTAATGTCCTATTGATCAACCAGCCAGTCGTATGAAACAGAAAAACGACAAAAAAGAAAAAAAATTCCGGATCAACTACCAGGCGGTAGTGCAAAATCTGCCTTTTTTTCTTTTCCTAAGTGCACTGGCCGTAGTGTATATCTATAACGGACACTATTCTGATAAGATCATCAAATCCATCAGCAGAACCAATAAGGAATTAAAGGAACTGCAGTTTGAATATAAAACGATTAAAAGTGAAGTGATGTTTCGCAGCAAGCAGACGGAGGTTGCGAGAGCGGTAGCTCCACTTGGATTAATGGAATTAACAACGCCTCCGGTGGTCATTAAAAAAGATGCCGGAAAATAATAAAAACAGAAACCTAATCGACCGGCGCTGTGGAAGTAAAACGCGACATACTGTGGAGAGTGTACCTGTGTTTTATCGGTATGGTAGTGTTTTCTTTTCTGGTGATTGGAAAAGCTCTTTACATACAACAGGCTGAAGGTGCCTACTGGAAAAGCAAAAGCGACAGCTTGCATACACGGATCATCAACCTGGATGCAGATCGCGGTACCATCTACAGTGAAGACGGCAGTATGCTGAGTACTTCGATCCCCTTTTTCAATATTTATGTTGATTTCGGTGCCGAAGGTTTGAGAGACAAAAACGGAAAACGCTTTCGTGAAAACCTCGATTCACTCAGTTACTCGCTGGCAGTTCTTTTTCAGGATAAATCTGCAGATGGTTACAAAAAACTGCTGCAGGCCGGATTCCGAAAAAAGGACCGCTATTTTTTGCTGAAGAAAAATATCGATTTCGAGCAGTATAAACAACTGCGTGAATTTCCGCTGGTTCGGCTGGGCAGAAATAAAAGCGGGTTCATCGCTGAAGTAAAAAGCAAACGATTGAATCCCTTTGGTATGCTGGCGAACAGAACGATCGGGCTGGCCAGGGAGAATGCGCAGAATGTGGGACTTGAAAGAACCTACGACAGTTTGCTCAAAGGCGAGACAGGAAAGAAACTGGTTCGGTTCATTGCAGGAGGAGTTGCAGTTCCCGTGGAGGGTTATGAAGTGGAGCCGGAAAACGGGAAAGACCTGATCACCACGCTGGATGTAAATATCCAGGACATTGCTCAGCAGGCTTTGCTGAAAATGATGATCGAGAATGAAGCGGTAAACGGAACCTGCATCGTGATGGAAGTGGCCACGGGAAAGATAAAGGCAATCGCAAATCTTGGAAAACGGGGAGAGGGTGATTACTGGGAAGATTTGAATTATGCGATCCGTGCTTCTGAACCTGGATCCACATTCAAACTGGCAACCATGCTGGCGGTGCTGGAAGACGGGAAAGCGAATCTCGGATCACAGGTAAACCTCGAAAACGGTGTATGGCAGGTAAACCGGAGAACGGTATACGACAGTGAACGTCACAAACGGACCAATGTATCACTGCAGCAGGCTTTTGAGTTGAGCAGTAATGTGGGAATGGCAAAAATGGTGATGCAGCATTACAGCGGTAATCCGGAGAAGTTCATCGGACATTTGAAACGGTTACGCTTACACGAAGTATCAGGGATTGATCTGGTTGGCGAAACACAACCCATCGTTAAAACCCCGAAATCCAAAACCTGGAGTGCTACTTCGCTGCCCTGGATGTCGTTCGGATATGAAGTACTGGTGAGCCCACTGCAAACACTGATGTTGTATAACGCAGTAGCCAATAATGGGAAAATGATGCGACCCTATCTGCTACAGGAAGTGCAACAGGATGGCAGAACGATCTGGAACAGGGAGCCGGAAATAATGGTGGAATCGATTTGCAAGGAAACGACGCTAAAGCAATTAAAGACGAGTCTGGAAGGTGTAGTATTAAACGGAACTGCAAAATCGCTGTCTAGTCCTTATTATGGTATCGCAGGGAAAACAGGAACTGCTTTGGTAGCGAATGGAAGCAGAGGGTATGCAGATCATATTTATCAGTCGTCTTTTGCCGGGTATTTTCCGGCAGACAACCCAAAATACAGTTGCATTGTGGTAATCAAAAACAAGCCATTTGCAGCAAAATATTACGGCGGAACGGTAGCCGGTCCGGTCTTCCGGGAAATAGCCGATAAGCTCTTTGCAATGGAGGCACAACAGATTCCGGTTCAGACAGTGTCATTGCCAAAACCAGATAGCAGTAAGTTCCGGTATACGGGTTCAGGTGAAAAGATGAAGATGGTGATGGAAGCATTGAGTTTACCCTATAAAGACAGTGCAATGCAAAAGGATTGGGCAGTACTTGAGTCAGATGAAGATTATCGCTCGGTTGTAAAAGCGCTGGATACGAAAAGCTCAGGACAAATGCCGGATCTGAAAGGAATGGGATTGAGAGATGCGCTCTTCCTGCTGGAAGAAAGAAGGCTGAAAGTGCAGGTGAAAGGAAAAGGGAAAGTGTTTAGTCAGTCGCTGGCACCAGGAAGCCCGATTCAACCAAAACAAACGATTACGATTGAATTGAATTGATGACCAGTTTGCAGGATATATTATATGGGGTATCGATCCGCTCAGTGCAGGGAAATCTGCAGACAGCACCATTGGATCTGCAGATTGATTCAAGAAGAATAACCACGGGCTCCTGTTTTATTGCCATTAAGGGAGTGCAGGCGGATGGCCATCAGTTCATTGATAAAGCGGTTGCAGCAGGTGCGGGTTCAGTAATTGCGGAAGTACTTCCTGCTGAATTGAAAGAAGGAGTAGTGTATGTACAGGTGGCAGATAGTTCAGTAGCTGCAGGAGTGATGGCTTCCAATTTTTACGGGCAGCCTTCCGGTAAGTTAAAACTGGTTGGCGTAACCGGTACCAATGGAAAAACCACTGTTGCGACCCTTCTGTACAAGCTCTTTACATCATTGGGATATGATTGCGGATTGATCAGTACGGTGAATAATGTAATCGCCGGTGAAGTGATCGAAGCAACCCATACCACGCCGGATGCTATCCAGCTGCAGGCTTTGCTGAAGCGGATGGTAGATAAAGGTTGCCGGTATGCCTTCATGGAGGTGAGTTCACATGCCATTCATCAGAACAGAATTGCAGGATTGGAATTCGCTGGTGGCATGTTCACCAACATCACGCATGATCACCTTGATTACCATAAAACCTTTGATGAATATATCAGGGTAAAGAAAAAGTTCTTTGACGAGTTGCCTGTTTCGGCTTTTGCAATCAGTAACCTGGATGACAAACGGGGAATGGTAATGTTACAAAATACCGTTGCCAAAAAACAGTACTACAGTTTGCGTTCACTGGCTGAATTCAAAGGGAAGATCCTGGAGAATGGACTTACGGGTTTGCTAATGACGATCAATGATCAGGAAGTTCATTTCCGTTTGATTGGAGAGTTCAATGCGTACAATCTGCTGGCAGTATATGGTGCTGCGGTGAACCTGGGAGAAGATAAACTGGAAGTGCTTGAGTGTTTGAGCAGATTATCGGGAGCCGAAGGAAGATTTGATTACCAGGTGTCGCCTGTTGATAAGATCATTGGCATTGTGGACTATGCGCACACACCGGATGCATTGCTGAATGTGCTGAGAACGATTAAGCAGCTGAAGCAGGGAGAGGAGAAAGTAATTACGGTAGTGGGTTGTGGTGGAGACCGGGATAAAACCAAGCGCCCGATCATGGGAGAGGTAGCCTGTGAGTTGAGCGACAAAGCAATTTTTACTTCTGACAATCCAAGGTCAGAAGATCCGGAAGCGATTTTGAGGGATATGGAAGCGGATCTGAACTCTGCAGCAAAACGAAAATATATCTCCATTGCTGATCGGAGACAGGCTATAAAAACAGCATTTAGCCTGGCGCAACCGGGTGATATCATACTGGTGGCAGGTAAAGGACACGAGCATTACCAGGAAATAAATGGCGTGAAACATCACTTTAATGATAAAGAGGAGATGGAAAGGGTGATAAGGGAGTTGGGAAGATGAATTTTTCCGGTCGGGTGCGGGAGTTGATGTAATACAGAAACATGTTCCCGACCGGTAAAATTCGGGGGACAGACGAAACAAAGGAAACAAAGGGGATTTTATAAAGATATTTTGAGTTTGAAAAGGGCAATTCATACTTCCCAATTCAAACTTCCAAATTCTTAGGACGGTTACATTCAATCACAGTCGCCGGCTGGACACCGGTGACACCAGTAACAAAACCATCATGCTGTACCACTTAATTGATTGGTTAAAGGAAATGGACATCCGAATCCCGGGAAGTGCGCTCTTGCAGTTTATCACTTCCCGGGTGTTACTGGCTGTGATTTTATCACTCGTCATCACAACGGTATTTGGAAAAAAGCTGATTAATTTTTTACGGAATAAACAGGTAGGTGAATCTGTCAGGGATCTTGGATTAGCAGGGGAAGAGCAAAAGAAGGGAACGCCAACAATGGGTGGACTCATCATTATTCTGGCAATACTGCTGCCTACTCTCTTGCTCGCTGATCTGAATAAAGCCTATGTACGGTTAATGATATTTTCAACCATCTGGCTGGGTATTATCGGATTTGTGGACGATTACCTGAAACTGCGAGCCAAAAAAATCGCTCAGAAACAGGGCGTGGCATATAAAAAAGGAGACAAGGATGGATTGGCAGGCTGGTTTAAAATACTGGGACAGGTAGGGTTGGGGCTGATTATCGGACTCACACTTTTATTCAACGACAATACCAAGGTATGGAGAGAGTATAAAGGTGTGCCGGGTTCGAATGAAAATGTGAAAGTAGTGAAGCAGCAGAATACAGAACGGTATTTCGTGGAAGCAAATGAGCCCATTACAACTATTCCGTTTGTAGCAGGACATGAGTTCAACTATGCGAAGCTGTTGCCACAGGCAGTGAGAGGGTTTACCTCAGTGTTGTATGTGCTGATTGTGATTTTTATAGTAACAGCCGTTTCTAATGGAGCAAATATCACGGATGGAATCGATGGATTGGCAACGGGAGTCAGTGCGATAATTGGTGTTTGTTTAGGTGTATTTGCATACGCGAGTGGTAATCTTTTGTTGGCAGATTACCTGAATATCATGTATATCCCCAATCTTGGTGAACTATCGATTTTTATTGGCGCGATGACGGGGGCCTGTGTTGGATTTCTCTGGTACAATGCGTATCCCGCTCAGGTATTTATGGGAGATACAGGAAGTTTGACATTGGGAGGAATAATCGCAGCGCTGGCTATCATTGTAAGAAAAGAATTACTGATACCTATTTTTTGTGGTGTATTCCTGGTAGAGAATCTGAGTGTAATGATACAGGTGAGTTATTTCAAATACACTAAAAAGAAATACGGTGAGGGGCGACGAATCTTCTTAATGAGTCCGCTTCATCACCATTATCAGAAACTTGGTTATCACGAAAGCAAAATCGTAACACGGTTTTGGATCGTCACTATATTTTGCGTGATTTTCTCGATTGTAACCTTGAAAATCCGCTAAGACAGTAGCGAAAAACCACCTGCCTGAGAAATTGATATTGTGGTGCAGTAAATCCTATGTTTATGAAAAGCCCCCGATTTGTGGGTTAGCGTGAATCAGCGAATGAATCAGTTTGTAGTCATATTGGGTGCCGGTGAAAGCGGTGTAGGGGCTGCCATTCTTGCCAAAAGAAAGGGGTTCACCTGCCTGGTAAGTGATGCCGGAAAATTGCAGGTGCCTCATCGCGAAGAACTGAAGCAATTTGATATAGAATGGGAAGAGGGCCATCATAGTGAAGAACGCATACTCACGGCTGATATTGTGATTAAGAGTCCGGGTATTCCGGAAAAAAATGCACTGGTAAAAAAGATTCGCGAGAAAGGCATTGAGCTGATTAGTGAAATTGAATGGGCCTGGAGATTCATAGGTGATGGGAAAGTAATTGCGATCACCGGAAGCAATGGGAAAACAACTACAACAGCATTGACCTATCATATCTGTAAACATGCGGGGTTGGATTGTGCGCTCGTGGGGAATATTGGTTACAGTTTTGCGCGGCAGGTTGCCCTGGATCCCAAACCCTGGTATGTGGCTGAAATAAGCAGTTTTCAGCTGGATGATATTAAGGATTTCAAACCGCATGTAGCGGTACTGACAAATATCACAGAAGATCATTTAGACCGGTACGAGTACCAGTTTATCAACTATATCCGGAGCAAATTCCGGATTGCCATGAACCAGGAACCATCCGATTATTTCATCTACTGTGAGGATGATGAGGTAACGATGCAACATATAAACGAATTCCAACTACTATCTAACCCATTACCTATTAGTATGAGAAAAGAATTACTGCAGGGCGCATTTATCAAAGACCAGGAAATGAACATCGCGACAAAAGAAGAGAAATTTCAGATGAGCATTTACGATTTCGCGCTCAAAGGCAAACACAATCAATACAATACTATGGCAGCAGGGTTGGCCGCGTCCGTTATCGGATTGCGCAAGGATAAGATCAGGGAAGCCATTCAGTCTTTTGAAGCACTGGAGCATCGGATGGAGACAGTAGCCACAGTGCGTGGAGTGGAATTCATCAATGACAGTAAGGCGACCAATGTGAACAGTACCTGGTATGCGCTGGAGAGTATGAGCAAGCCGGTGATCCTGATATTGGGTGGTGTGGATAAGGGAAATGATTATTCCCTGCTGCTCGAGCTGGTGAAGGAAAAAGTAAAAGCGATTGTGTGTATGGGCGTGGATAACCGAAAAATCCAGGAGGCTTTTCAGAACCACGTACCCGTAATGGTGAATACAGGTAGTGCAGCAGAAGCCGTGCATTCCTCTTTCCAGCTATCGAACAAAGGAGATGTGGTGTTGCTGAGTCCGGCTTGCGCCAGCTTCGATTTGTTTAAAAATTATGAAGACCGCGGCAAGCAGTTTAAGGAAGCGGTATTAGCGCTCTAACACTTCACCCGACCGGTGCCACCCGACCGGTGCCACCCAACCGGTGAAGCGAAGTAAAAACAACAAACATGAACCAACTCTTAAATAAAACCAAAGGCGATAAAGTGATCTGGGCACTGGTAGTGCTCCTGGCGCTGATGTCGTTGCTGGTGATTTATAGTTCCACAGGTTCATTGGCGTATAAAATGTACAAAGGGAATACGGAAATCTATCTGTTCAAGCAGGTGGTATTTATCGGTGTGGGGTTAGTGTTGATTTATTTTTTCCACCAGGTTAATTACACCATTTATTCCCGCGTGTCGAAAGTTTTGTTCTGGCTGGTTATTCCGTTATTGGTCTACACCCTGTTTTTCGGTGTTCGGCTGAATGAAGGAAGTCGCTGGATCAAACTCCCGATCATCAATCTGACCTTTCAAACATCCGACCTCGCAAAGCTGGTGCTGTTCATGTACCTGAGCCGGATGTTGAGTAAAAAGCAGGAAGTAATCAAGGATTTCAAAAAAGGATTTCTGCCGCTGATCATACCGGTTGGCCTGGTCTGTGTATTCATTGCTCCGGCCAATCTGTCTACAGCCTTATTGGTGGGGGCCACCAGTATGCTCCTGCTCTTTATCGGAAGAGCCAGTATGAAGCACCTGTTTTATACCGGCCTGATTGCGATGGTGCCGGTAGTGATCCTGATTCTGATGGCAGTGTGGCAACATAAGGAAGGAAATGGAGTTGCCCCTAAAGTGGAAAATCGCAATAAGCTAACAGCAAGGGTAGCTACCTGGGTAAACCGGGTGGAAACCTTTATGTATGGAAGTGATCAGAAAAACGATGAGGACAATTACCAGGTTAACCAGGCAAAAATTGCCATCGCCAAAGGCGGCTGGCTGGGACTGGGTCCGGGTAATAGTGAACAACGCAATTTTCTGCCACACCCTTATTCTGATTTTATTTATGCGATCATCATAGAAGAGTATGGAATCGTCGGAGGTGCGTTTGTATTGTTTGTTTACCTCGTGTTTTTATTCCGGAGTATTCAATTGTTCCGAAAATGTCCGTTTGCTTTTGGCGCTTTCCTGGCGCTTGCCCTCAGCTTTACGCTCGTAATTCAGGCGATGACGAATATGGCAGTAAACGTTAACCTGTTTCCGGTAACCGGCGTTACATTGCCGTTGGTGAGTATGGGAGGAAGCAGCTTTTTGTTTACCTGTACGGCAATCGGAATTATTCTGAGTGTATCCAGGTTTGTTGAGAAAAACCAGTTGGAAGGCAAAGAAGAAGACGATGAAGAAGAAACGGAAGATGAAAAGGAGGTAGCCCATGCCTAAGCGGATTATCATAGCGGGGGGAGGAACTGGCGGACATATATTTCCAGCAGTTGCGGTGGCCAATGCTATAAAAAAACTGTCACCTTCCACCGAAATCCTGTTTGTTGGCGCAAAAGGCAAGATGGAGATGGAAAAAGTGCCACAGGCGGGATACCAGATTGAGGGCCTTGATATTGCAGGATTCAATCGTACGGCACTCTGGAAAAATATTTCGTTACCCTTTAAGCTGATTAAAAGTTTTTACCAGGTGCGCAGGATTTTTTCCCGGTTTCAACCCGACCTGGTGTTTGGGGTAGGAGGGTATTCCAGTTTCCCCGTATTGAAATATGCACAGCAACAAGGAATTCCAACTTATTTGCATGAAGCAAATTCCTTTGCCGGGAAAACCAATCAGTTGCTTGGAAAGAATGCAACAACTGTATTTGTGGCAACACCTGGCATGGAGAAATTTTTTCCGGCAGATAAAATTGTGGTAAGCGGAAATCCGGTGCGTTCCAATATTGTGAACTGCCAATTATCGAAAACGGATGCAGCCAGGTTTTTTGGACTGGATCCGGAGCGCCCGATCCTGCTTTCGCTAGGTGGCAGCCTGGGTGCTAAAAGTATCAATGAAGCCATTGCGGCCGGACTGGATGCGTTGCAGGCGGCAGGTATTCAGTTAATCTGGCAAACAGGTAAACCTTTTGCTGAGACTGCTAAAACGGTAACGGCTAACCGAAAAGGAATCTGGGTGAATGATTTTATAAAAGAGATGGAATATGCATATGCTGCGGCGGATGCATTGATAAGCAGGGCCGGTGCCATGAGTATTGCTGAAATCTGCGTGGTACATAAGCCGGCTGTATTGGTGCCCTATCCCTTTGCGGCAGAAGATCACCAGACTGTGAATGCCGGTTACCTGGTTAAAGAAGACGCAGGCATTATGATAAGAGATGGAGAAGCCGGCAAACAACTGGTGGCAACAGCCATCCGATTGCTGGAGGATGCTGAAAAGCGGGAGGAGATGACAAAAAAACTGGCAGTCCTGGCGATTCGGGATGCCGATGAATTAATTGCAAAACATTTATTACAATAAACTTGCTATCCGTAAAAGACATACAATCAGTTTATTTCATCGGTATCGGTGGTATTGGCATGAGTGCGCTTGCCCGTTATTTCAAAGCTCTCGGAAAAGAGGTTAGCGGTTACGATAAAACTCCAACACCACTTACCCAACAACTGGAAGCGGAGGGGATAGCCATCCATTTTGAGGAAAATCTGGAGTTGATTCCTCAGCATCCTGATCTGGTTGTATATACGCCTGCAGTGCCTAAACAACATGCCGAGTTACTGTACTTCCAGCAGCAGGCTGTGCCGGTGCTGAAGAGGAGTGAAGTATTGGGTATTATAAGTAACAGCTCTTTCAATATCTGTATAGGTGGAACCCATGGAAAAACCACCACTACTACAATGACAGCTCATGCGTTGCGACATACGGGTTATGGCTGTAATGCTTTTCTGGGA
The DNA here is from genome assembly GCA_016787265.1 of Flavipsychrobacter sp. Lineage (GTDB taxonomy): Bacteria > Bacteroidota > Bacteroidia > Chitinophagales > Chitinophagaceae > Flavihumibacter. Next base: position 139,964 of record JAEUVF010000014.1, read on the forward strand.
GGTATCAGTGTGAATTACCAGACCAATTTCTGGAGCGATCCACGAAATGTTGCTGTGATTGAAGCCGATGAATACGATCGCAGTTTTTTACGCCTGCATCCGGATATTGCTGTGATCAGTTCCATGGATCCCGATCACCTGGATATTTACGGAACGGAGAAAAACTTACAGGACGCGTTCATTGAGTTCTCTCATAAATTGAAACCGCAGGGACTGCTTTTCAGTAAATATGGATTGCCAAGATCATCGGAATTGAGGGCAGGTAAACAGCTGACCTACAGCCTGGATAATGCTAACGCCGATATCTATGCGAAAAATATCCGCATGCAGGATGGCAGTTATAACTTTTCTGTGCAGCTACCCGATATGGAATTGCGGGATGTGCAATTACATATGGGAGGACTCCACAATGTGGAGAATTCCCTGGTGGCGATCGCCATCGCGCAGCAGTTGGGAATAAATCCGGAAAAAATAAAAGAAGCCATAGCAGAGTTCAAAGGAGTGAAAAGAAGATTTGAATATGTAGTGAAAAGTTCTCGCATGGTCTTTGTAGATGATTATGCACACCATCCGGAGGAATTGAATGCGTTGATCAACGGAGCGAAAGCATTGTTTCCGGATCGTGTATGCACAGTAATTTTTCAACCGCATTTGTATTCAAGAACGAATGATCTTTCTACAGGATTTGCAAAGGCACTAAACCAGGCAGACAAAGTGCTGCTGTTGCCAATTTATCCGGCAAGAGAGTTGCCGATGGAAGGAGTGGAAAGTGCATTGATCGCAAATCAGATGCAGGAGGGTAAGGTTCAGCTGACAGAGAAAGCTGCTTTACTTGATCATATAAAAGAAACAATTCTGAACGATAAAGATCACTTGCATTTATTGATAACGGCCGGAGCCGGAGACATAGATGCATTGGTTCAACCGATCGCAAAACTATTGAAAGAAAATGCCGGGTAAAAAAATCAGTATACGAAAAGTGTTGATAGCCCTCAGCTGGATGCTGGTGGGAGCGATACTGCTCGTTGTATTGATAGCAGCGATCAACCGGACCAATGATGCCAATTGTTCCGTAATTAAAATAACCATTGAAGGGTCTGGTGACCGGAAGTTTGTAGAGCGTGGAGATGTGCTTTCCATTATTGGTGCCAAAACCACCCGATCCTTTGCAGGAATACCGATGCAGTCAATTGATCTCCGTAGCCTGGAAAACCGCATCCGGAAAAATGCATGGGTAAGAGATGCTGAGCTCTATTTCAATGCGGATCGGGAACTGGAGATCATGGTGAAAGAACGTACACCGGTGGTACGGGTGTTTACTGCCAATGGCGCATCCTGGTATATGGATACGTCGGGTGCTTATTTGCCGGTTGTGTATGGAAAAACGCCGGTGAAGTTGCCGGTTGTGACAGGTCTGCCGGAGAAGCTGTTGAAAAGAAGATCGGGTGACAGTGCCCTGATTGCACGGGTACTGGGAATTGTGGAAGTGCTGAATAAGGATCCTTTCTGGGATGCACAAATCGAACAGGTGGTGTATACACCGGAAAAACAAATTGAACTGATACCCCTGGTAGGCAACCACCGGATCCTGTTTGGTAATGGGAGTGAGGCGGCCAAAAAGTTCGCACGACTCAAACTGTTTTACGAAAAAGTGCTGATCAAAACTGGTATGAATTATTATGCTACGATTGATCTTGGTTTTTCAGGCCAGGTAGTGGCAACAAGAGCTGCGGGAATATCCACACCCGTGGATAAAAATATAGTTCCGTACAAACTCACTATAGCACCTTTACAGGTTAGTAATCCAGTATCCTCCGAAGCCCGTCTTATATCCGGTCCAGCCCCTGTGACAACTGCTTTAAAACAACTAAAAACAAGATAGAATGAACAACGAACAACCCATTATTGTAGGGCTCGATATTGGAACAACCAAGATTGCTGCCATTGCGGGTCGCAAAAATGAGTTTGGCAAACTGGAGATTTTGGGATTCGGTCGTGCGAATAGCAACGGAGTCAAACACGGACAGGTACTGAATATTGACGAAACCATCAAGGCAATTGCAGTTGCACTGGATAATTGCATTGCCTCCAACCCTGATTTACAGATCAAGGAAGTATATGTTGGTATTGCCGGTCATCATATCAAAAGCTTACAGACAAGGGGTGATATCGTGCGTCAGTCGAATGAAGAGGAGATTTCTCAGCGCGAGATTGATCAGCTGATCGCTGATCAGTATAAAACCTATATCCCTGCCGGTGACCAGATCATTGATGTGATTCCTCAGGAATTTACCGTTGATAATTTTCAGAATATACCCAACCCAATTGGATATGGCGGTGTGAAAGTTGGAGCTAATTTTCATATCATCACCGGTGATAAGAATGCGATCCGAAATATTAACCGTGCAGTTGAAAAGAGTGGATTACAAACAAAGGATTTGGTGCTCCAGCCCCTTGCATCCGCTGCCGCAGTAATGGGACAGGAAGATATCGAAGCTGGTGTTGCCATTGTGGACATCGGGGGTGGTACCACAGATCTGGCAGTGTTTTATGAGGGCATTCTAAAGCATACGGCTGTCATCCCTTTTGGTGGTGAAAATATCACCAATGATATCAAAACCGGTTTGGGAGTATTGAAAACCCAGGCGGAGCAAATGAAAGTGCAGTTTGGTTCAGCACTTTCCAATGAAGCGAAAGCCAATGCATTCATAACGATTCCGGGTATGCGCGGTTTGCCTCCAAAGGAAATCAGCGTTAAGAACCTTGCCAATATTATCCAGGCAAGAATGAGTGAGATCATGGATTTTGTAACCTATCACCTGAAACAGGTGGGTATGGATAGCCGCATGTTGAATGGGGGTATCGTTTTAACGGGAGGTGGTTCTCAACTTAAACACCTGATCCAGCTGACTGAATATGTTACGGGTTTAAATGCAAGAATTGGTTTCCCGAATGAACACCTGGCACCCAATCATACTGATGAGTTGACCAAGCCCATGTATGCAACCTGTATTGGACTGATCCTGAAAGGGTACGACGACTACGAACGCAACAGGAAGCTCTTCACCAAGCAGTTCAAAATGGTTGAGATTCCAAAAGAACTAAAGAAGGAAATCCAGGAAATTCCGGTACAGGATTCCTTTGTACGAGATATAAAGGAGGAGCCTGTAGAAGTGACTGCAAGAACGAAGAAGCTGGCCGGATTAAATGGTTTCTGGGGCAAATTCAAAGACAACCTGATCGACCTTTTTAAGGAAGAAGAAGATAAGAATTTTTAAGGATCGCATACTAACCCAACTATTCTAAAACAAAAACGTGTTATGATACACTTTGATTTACCGAAGGAAAAATCATCCATCATTAAGGTGATTGGTGTAGGAGGTGGTGGCAGCAATGCTGTAAACCACATGTTCAGTCAAAGTATTGACGGGGTGAACTTTATTATTTGTAATACAGATGCACAGGCCATCGCGCAAAGTGAAGTGCCAAATAAAATACAACTTGGTCCCCACCTTACTCAGGGACTTGGAGCCGGTGCAAATCCCATGATCGGCAAACAGGCAACGGAAGAGAGTTTGGAAGAGATCAAGCGCATCCTGGAAGTCAATACCAAAATGGCTTTCATTACTGCCGGCATGGGTGGTGGAACCGGAACTGGTGGTGCACCGATCATTGCCAAGATATGCAAGGATCTGGGAGTGCTGACTGTTGGTATTGTGACAACGCCTTTTTCCTATGAAGGAAGAAAACGTCAGTTACAGGCTGAAGAAGGTATTCTGCAACTGAAAGATCATGTAGATACCCTGCTCGTGATCAGCAATGATAAATTGCGGCACCAGTATGGCAATCTCAAAATGAAAGAGGCATTTGCAAAAGCAGATAATGTTTTGGCAACAGCGGCAAAATGTATTACGGATGTTATTGGCAGTACCGGTCAGATCAATGTAGACTTTGCGGATGTTTGTACGGTTATGCGCAATGGCGGTGTTGCGATTCTTGGTAATGCAACTGCATCTGGTGAAAACCGGGCACAGCGGGCAATCGAAGAGGCATTGAATTCACCTCTCCTGAATGATAATGATATCCGTGGTGCACGCTGGATCCTGATTAATATCAATTCAGCAGAAGGAGAACATGAATTCACCATGGATGAAGTGGATATTATTCAGAACCATTTATTAAGCCAGGCTGGTGAAGATACCGATGTGATTCTTGGCCTGGGTTATGATGCTTCTCTCGGAAACGAGATTGGTATAACCCTGATTGCAACTGGATTTGAATATAAGGATCCCTTCAACAAACGTGCTGCGAAACAGCCAGAGGCGAAGAAGGACGAAAAGATCGTCATGACCCTGGATCAATCCGTGTTGCCATTTGGAACAGATGATAAAGCCTATTATAATCCGGTTCCCAATGCTGCGGTACAAACTGCACCTCCAGCTGCAACACCCGCAGTGAAGCCAGCGATTTCCGTGTTGCGTCCAGCAGAAACACCAGCACCAGCAACAGCATCAACGCAAGCGCCACAGGTGGAGGATAGATTGCAGCCAAGGCTGATGGAAGAGCCATCTGTTCGTGAAACTACGAGTTCGGTTATTACATTTACGGAAGAAGAAGATCGTACAATTACTGGGGATAATTCAGCAAGTGAAAGAGATAATCAAACCTTAGTTTCGTCCGGCTCACACTCATCCGTACCCGAAGCAAAAATTCAATTCGACCTGTCGGAAAATAATTCTCCGGTGTCTGCAGCATCTGGAGGATACTTGGCCAAGCCATCCAATATTTATGCCGAACCGGCAAAAGGGCCTGAACCCAGTTCTCGCCAGGAAAACAGTTCTCCTGTGAACGAACCCATCCGTCAGCAGTTGCCGGCAACGCCACAGAAAGATGACACAACTTCTTTCGATATGCAACTGGTGATAAAAGATGAAACCCCTGCGGCGGAGCAGCCGTTGGCACCATCAACTCAATCTTCTTTTAACCCCTCGGCTGAGGAGCCGGCGATGCTGGACGAAGTGGAGGAACAAAAAAGGAAAGCAGCAGAAAGAATTCAGAAATTACGTAATCTGTCTTTCAACATCAATGCAGCGGACCCGAACAATGAGTTTGACACTGTGCCGGCTTATATCCGCCGCAACCTTGAACTCTATAACACTGTTTCACCGGCGGAAAACTTTTACAGCAATTACACCGTGAAAACAGATGAACATAATAATACCCAGATCAGTACGATCAATACGTTTCTGGATGGCAAGAAGCCGGATTAATCTGGTTGTTCCGGATTTTGCCAACGATTTTTGTTTTTAGTTGTTTATCCGAAAAGGATAGTCGGCCCTTCGTTTTTGCGAGGGGCCTTTTACTGGGCATGGAAGAGGAGACGAAGGAGACGAAGGAGACGAAGGAGGCAGGGAGGCAAAGGAGAAGGGAGGAATGGAAGAAGGAATCAAAGGAGACATGAAGACAATACTTATAACAGGGGGGACTGGCATGATTGGCAGGGCCCTTACCAATGCATTATTGGCGGCGGGGCATCGGGTGATAATTTTTACCCGTAATCCTGCACAATTCAAAGCAACAGGAAATTGCAGTTATGCAGCGTGGGACCTTGCAAAGGGAACCATCGATGAAACTGCTATTCGAAGTGGTCATGCGATTTTGCATCTGGCAGGTGCCGGAGTGGCGGATAAACGCTGGTCAGACAAAAGAAAAAAAGAGATCCGCGACAGCCGGTTGAAGGGAGGGGAATTGCTTTGCAAAGCATTGGCTACTATCCCCAATGAAATTTCGGTTGTGGTTTCGTCATCGGCAATCGGCTGGTATGGACCAGATCCGCAGCTCCCCAATCCTAAGCCATTTATTGAAACAGCGCCTGCATATGATGATTTCCTGGGTTCAACCTGCGAAGCCTGGGAACAATCATTGATCCCACTAACGGATATGGATAAACGCGTTGTATTTCTTCGAACCGGTATCGTACTGGCAACAGAGGGAGGCGCACTGGCTGAATTTGTGAAACCTGTCAGGTTTGGTATTGCCGCCATTTTAAGTAATGGTAAACAAATGATCAGCTGGATTCATATCCAGGACCTGGTTCGGATGTTCCTGGAGGCAATGGAAAATGAACAGTGGCAGGGAGCTTATAATGCAGTAGCGCCACATCCGGTTTCAAATAAAGAACTGGTGCTGGAGCTGGCGAAACAAATTCGTGGAAAAGCATTTATCCCCATCCATGTTCCAGGTATTTTCCTGAAAATAGGGCTGGGTGAAATGAGTATTGAAGTATTGAAGAGTACCACCGTCAGTTGTGCGAAAATTTCAAATGCAGGATTTCAATTCGCTTTTCCAGCGATTGGGCCGGCTTTGGCCGCACTGCTAAAAAATCATTGAGCTTAGCGCATCTGTACCACCCTGGTTTTGGTCCACTTGTCGTGTAACGGATAATCGCCGAGCGCAGCAATAGCATCAAAGGGAAGCAATCTTGCTAAACTTCCAAGCAGGTAATCTTTGAATTTCAAATTGGCTCCATCTGCCTGTATGACCATTGTTTTGGTGATTAATTTGCAGAGGGGCCGTCTCTTCAAAACTGGTGACATCATGAAAATCCAGTAACAGGTCGGAAGTGTCTGTGGTATTTTCCATATTGTGTTTGTATCAACAAAATAATAGAGTGAATCCATGTTTGCAAGTCCATTCCGCCGGATTGATGACAGACTAACTATGAGACTTATAAATCACGTTTGAGATAGACCCTGTAATTGATGAACCAGGTAAGGGCCAGCAAGACAACAGTAAGCGCAATATGTGTAGGGATCGCATCCAGGGCAGCCTGGTATTTGGCTTCATCCAGCTTGTTCATAAAACTTGGAGGCGGTAACATTCTGTCGGCAATTTCCAGCGGAAAGAATCGACCTATTTCTGATTTAAATTTAAATCTCAGCAAACCTACCGCTATGGGTTCTGCAATCATGGCATAAAAAACAAAAATCGCCATGGCAAGAAATGCTTTTCGAACAAGCAGGCCGGTAAGAAATGCAAGGGATAATTGAGAAAAAGTATGCAATGAAAAGAGCCCTACATAATAGATCTGATCGAACATGGAAGACTCACCTCCTTTGGTATTATAGAGTCCCATGATAAATGCAACCAATGCAAACATCAGTGTTACGATCAGTGTAATCAGCAAAACATCAATTGCTTTTGCCCACATGAAATCACTTCGGCTCCAGCCATCGATAATATTTTGCCTTGATGTTTTGTAATTGTATTCATTGGTGATGAGCATGATCACCAAAACTGCCGGAATAAATATAAAAATCGAAGAAAGGTAGGCGCTGGTTTTCCATACTTCGGGAAAAGCAAATGGATTTCCAATTAGCATGGTAACAATTTGTCCCGTTGTAGATTCCTTGGAAGAAACATCATAATAAATGTTCAAACCAATGATATTAATGCCAGGATAGGTAATCAGACAAATTCCCAATAAAAGCCAGAAAGCCGGATATCGGTAGAGTTTTAACCACTCTGTATATAACAGTGATCGCATACTAATTAATTATTGGTTAATTCAAAGAAGCGGGCTTCCAGCCGTTTTTTACGCATCACCAGGTGGTTGACTGTAATCCCGGCGGCGTGGCAATAGGCATTGATCGCAGCTGGATCAATGCTTCCTTTGGGGCCCTTGACAAGTATTAGTGATTCTCCGGTTTCTATGGTGCCAATATCCTTCATCGACCATAAGATGGATTTTAATTGTTCAGGTTCACTGGCGCCAATTTCAAGGATATCCTCATCTGCCAACACATCTTCTACAGTTCCTTCGGCAATCAATTGCCCGGTTTTTAAAATCGCTACATGCGTACAAACTTTTTCCACTTCATCCAGCAGATGACTGGCCAGAATGATGGTAGTGCCGGTTAAACTTAATTGCCGGATGAGTGCCCTGATCTCCGCAATTCCAACCGGATCCAGGCCGTTGGTGGGCTCATCCAGTACCAGTACGGATGGATTTCCAAGCAGTGCAGCAGCAATGGCTAATCGCTGTTTCATACCCAGACTATACGTGCTGAACCGACTGTTCCTGCGCTCATATAAATTCACTTTGTGCAGTACTTCATCAATTTCGGCAATACTGCCTCTGCCACTGATACTATGAGTGATTTTCAGATTGTTGACAGCTGAGAGATAATGATAAAAGTTCGGAGTTTCCAGTAAGGATCCGATTTTTCTGCGCTGGTACTTGGAGGATATAGTACCAAACCAACTGTAATTTCCCTTATCTGCAGACAATACATCCAGTATAATACTCAGAAGTGTAGTTTTTCCACTTCCATTCGGACCAAGAATGCCATACACAGTACCCTGTGGTACATTCAAACTCACACCTTTCAGTGCCTGGATGGGTCCGTAGGATTTATGGATGGAATCCAATGCCAATACATCCATTTCTTTTTTTAACAAGATAAGCTAAGCAAGGCAGGAACAAAAAACTATGGGACAACCGGCAAAAAAAAACCGGCCCGAAGGCCGGCATTCCTATGTGTGTTACGAAATAGCTGCTGGTAGCATCTTTTATTAATTGCGAATCGGTTTGCCTGATTTTAAAACAGATTGAATTCTTTCCAATGTTTTTCTTTCGCCGCATAGAGATAAAAATGCTTCCCGTTCCAAATCCAGCAGATACTGTTCAGATACCAGGGTGGGTTCACTCAGATCGCCTCCGCACATCACGTAGGCCAGCTTGCGCGCCACCAGGGCATCGTGTTCGGTTGCATAATTAGCCCGCAGCATACCATTGATACCGGTTAATAATGTGCCCAAACCGGATCTTCCCAATACTCTTATATCGGTTCTTGGTATCGGTGTGATATACCCGCTATCGAATATTTCAAGTACCGAACGTTTCGCTTCACTGATTCTGCGGCCCTGGTTCAGCACAATTTCATCTCTGCCTTTCAGCAGGATCCCCATCTCCATTCCTTCCTGCGCGGAGGTGGCTACCTTCGCAGTAGCAATAGACAAAAAGCGATTTTTCAGTGTAATGTTCTCCGGCTCGTCTTCATGCATTTCATCGGCGGCGCGTAATGTAAATTCCTTACTGCCTCCACCGCCGGGTATCAGCCCAACACCCAACTCCACCAGCCCGATATAGGTTTCGGCAGCTGCACATATTTTATCGGCATGCAGGTTCAGTTCGCAGCCTCCTCCTAATGTTAGACCGTGCGGTGCTATTACCACCGGTACAGAGGAATATCGAGCACGCATCATGGTCTGCTGAAACTGCCGGATAGCCATATCCAGTTCATCGTATTCCTGGTCAATTGCCAGCATAAAGATCATACCTACATTGGCTCCGGCACTGAAATTCGCACCTTCATTGGCGATTACCAGTCCCTTATATTTTTCCTCAGCAAGCCCGATGGACTTTTGAATGGCTTCCAGCACTTCGCCACCAATGCTGTTCATTTTGGTGGACCATTCCAGTCCGATCACATCATCGCCCAGGTGATACGCCCTGCAGGCTGCATTTTTCCAGACGGTTTGCCCTTCAAAATTCTTCATCACAATAAAGGCTTCTCCACCCGGAATTGGCTGGTAGGCTTTTGTTGCGATATCATAATAATACCGTTTGCCGTTTTCTACTTTATAAAAGCTACTATGACCGGCCGCAAGCATTTCCTCCACCCAGGGGGCAACTGCATATCCCGCTTCCTTCATCTTACTAACAGTCTTGCCTACCCCAAGTACATCCCAGCTTTCAAAAGCTCCGATTTCCCAGCCAAATCCAGCCATCATGGCATCATCAATTCGATAAAGCTCGTCAGAGATTTCAGGTATACGGTGACCTATATACGAAAACAGGCCATAATGAAAATGACGATAGAATTCTCCCGATTTATCGGATGCCTGCACCAGCATTTTCAGCCGCGTTGCCAGGTCTTCTACGGGTTTGGCTGCCTCTAGTCCGGCAAATTTTGGTTTCTGCCTTGGACCATATTCCAGCGTTGAAAGGTTGAGGGTGAGGATTTCTTTTTCCCCGCCTGCTCCCCTTGTTTTTTTGAAGAATCCCTGCCCGGTTTTGTCTCCCAGCCAGTTGTTGCCTACCATTTTCTCCAGCCAGGCGGGTATGGTAAATACGGCACGTTGTTCATCATCCGGACAATTATCCGCCACCCCTTTGGCTACTTTCACCAGGGTGTCAATGCCTACCACATCTGCCGTGCGGAAAGTGGCTGATTTAGGCCGACCGATTATGGGGCCGGTCAGCGCATCTACCTCATCAATGGTGAGCCCAAGTTTATCTACCAGTCCGAATATAGCCATGATGCCATATACACCTATCCTGTTGGCGATAAATGCCGGTGTATCCTTACAGAGTACAGTTGTTTTGCCTAATTGTAAACTGCCAAACTGCATCAGGAATTCTACTACTTCCGGTTTGGTCTTTGGTGTTGGAATGATTTCCAACAGGCGCAGATATCTGGGCGGATTGAAAAAATGGGTACCGCAGAAATATTGTTGAAAATCTTCTGATCTGCCGGCTGCCATCATGTGAATGGGGATGCCGGAGGTATTAGAACTAACCAGTGTGCCTGGTTTTCGATATAACTCAACCTGCTCAAAAATCTGTTGTTTGATATCCAATCGCTCTACCACTACTTCGATGATCCAGTCCACACCGGAGATCTCTTTCATGTTATCAGTAAAATTGCCGGTGCGGATCCGTTTCGCCACTTCTTTGCTATATACAGGAGAAGGATTGGATTTCAGTGCCGCCTGCAAGGCATCATTGACCAGTTTGTTGCGGGCTGGTTTATCCTGTGAATCCTGTGCCTCTTTGGGTACCATATCCAATAACAATACCTCAATGCCTGCACCCGCGAAATGACAGGCAATCCGGGAGCCCATGACTCCACTGCCCAGTACCGCCACTTTTCTGATCGTTCTTTTCATATAACAAGTTGAAGGTTCGTGTTCAGGTAAAAATTAGTTAGTTAAACAACTAATTGTGTCGAAGTTAGTGATTTATTGGAAATTCAATAACAGTCGTTCGTTTTATTTAAGTCCTATCTTGAGGAAATGAACTGTGCTACAGCAAAATCCATCTTCCAGGCAGGAGTAGAGGCGGTGCTTCCTTCGGTATTCATGCCAGATTTTCTGGAGAAAAAAGAAACTTCCCTCCGGATTGGTACTCAATGGTATTCCCGAAAGGAGATCAGACGGCTGGTAGTACTGGCCATGGGCAAAGCTGCTTCCGCAATGGCTTTTGAAGCACAAAAAATCCTGGGTGAATGGGTAGATCAGGCACTGGTAGTAACCAAGGTAGAGCACGCGCTGCCTGCATTGACATGGCCTCTGCTGGAAGCCGGACATCCGGTTCCCAACGACAAGAGTTTTGAAGCGGGACAGGCGGTTCGAAGCCTGGTTAGTAGCCTGGATTCAGGAGATCTTTTGGTGGTATTGCTCAGTGGTGGTGCCAGTGCCCTGGTAACGGATCTTCCTGAAGGCTGCAGCCAGGAAGATATGCAGCAATTTTACCAGTCCTTACTGGGATCAGGTGCTTCCATTTCAGAAATGAATGCAGTTCGAAAGCATTTTTCTTCGATAAAAGGTGGTCAACTGGCCCGGCTTGCCAATGGTGCTTCAATTGAAGTGGGTGTTCTGAGTGATGTTCCGGGTGATGATCTGTCGGTCATTGCAAGCGGACCTTTTTATCCCGATACCACTAGCATTGCAGAGGTGGAACAGTTGCTCTACCGCTTTGGTATAACCGGACATTTACCAAAGGGTATTCTGGAAACCCCCAAGCCCGGAGATCCGCTATTTGACCGGGTGCATCATCATTTACTGGCTACCAATCAACTTGCTTTACAGGCTTGTGCTGAAAAATCCCTGGAACTGGGTTTCGAACCAATAACATTTCATGCACCCCTTGAAGGAGAAGCCCGTGAAGTTGGACTCCGTTTTCTTTATCAGGCGATCACCCAGATGGAGGAATATAAAAGCCAGGGTGATTTTTCGTCCCGGTGTTTCCTGGTAGGTGGAGAAACTACTGTTACGCTCACTGGTAAAGGAAAGGGTGGAAGAAACCAGGAACTGATCCTTTCCATACTGGTAGAATGCCTCAACAATGAAGGGCTGGCCAAACAACTGGGAGCGTATTCATTTGCTGTATTGAGTGGTGGTACGGATGGAACCGATGGACCGACCGATGCTGCAGGCGCAATGCTGGATGCTGCAATACTGGAGCAGGTTCGAAAAGGTGAACTTAAACCAGATTCGTTTCTTACGAACCAGGATGCATACACGTTTTTTTCTGCTGCCGGAGGTTTGTTGAAAACGGGTCCCACCCAAACCAATGTGATGGATATCCTGCTTATCCTGTTACAACATAAAGCGCCAAAACTCCGAGCAGCGTACTGATTCCCATGGCGGCTGTAAGTAAAGTGTAGCTGCGGTAAAGTTTATTGACGGGAATCTTGCCATATTGATGGATGACCCAGAAATAGCTGTCATTGGCATGACTTACAGTCATTGCTCCCGCGCCTATAGCCAATACTACCAGCGCTTGTTGCGGCGTATTCAGATCAAAAGATCCCATAACGGGGAAGAGTAAGGCGGATGTGATAATCAATGATGCGGTGGAAGACCCCTGTGCGGTTTTCAAAAGGGCTGCCAGTAAGAATGCAATCGGGTAAATTCCCCAGTTTGGTATGCCGGATGTTTGAAGGTATCCCGAAAGTATTTCCTGAATAGGCGTAGCTTTTAATACAGCTCCGAAAGCTCCACCGGCAGCTGTTATAAAAATGATAGGTCCGGATTGTACCAATGCCTGTTGAAACCATTCACCCCATTTCCCGTGTTCTTTACGTGCCAGTAAAAGCAGTGCCAGTAAAGCACTGATACCCAAAGCAAGTACCGGGTGCCCTAATAACTGGAATCCACCCTGCAGCTTTTCGTTGCTGATAAAAAAGGGGGCAACTGAACCAACTGTGATCAATACCAGTGGTAAAAGCAGCGGCAATAGTGATGAGAACAATGATTGCTGATTTGCTTTTGTAACATCTGAAACAGAATCGGCTGTAACGGACGGAGGATTTATGATAAATAGTTGTTGGTCCATTTTTCGAATAAGCATACTGGTTAGTATGCCAACAGGTATCAGTACGATTAGTCCAAGCAGTATTACCCAACCCAACTGGTTCTCCAGTCCCAGGTTGCCCGTTGCGGCCATTGGTCCCGGTGTGGGAGGTATCAGTACATGCGAGGCATAGAGCCCGGTACCTAGTGATAATTGTAAGCCTGATACCGTGCTGCCCTGAATCGTTTGCATGGAATGAATGAGCCTTGATAACAGGATGAATCCTGCGTCACAAAAAACCGGAATCCCGACCAGTAACCCCAATATATGTGTCAGATAGGGAACCTGTTTCTGCCTGGAACTGCCCGTTAGCTGGCTTGCAATTCTGGCAGCAGCCCCGCTTCTTTCCAATATTTCACCCAGAAAACTGCCAAATATGATCAGAAAGCCAATGCCTGCAAATATGGAACCCGCTCCGCTTAAGATGGTTTCCATGGTTTGTTTGGGAGAAATCCCACTCAGCACTCCTACAAATAATGCAGCGGTTAGCAATACCAGCATTGGGTGCCATTTCAAACGGGCACAGGCAACAATGATAAATGCAATTGCAATGCCTAACAGGAGCAGTAAATAGATGGATGAACTCATATGGCTAATTCAGCAATTCAATTGGAATTTCCAGTCGCTTTGCTTCTTTTTTGTATTTACGAATGTATTTTCTGTTGGATTTCACGCCCAGGTTGGTCATCAATCCACTCAATGCAATCTTGCCCCAGTAATTAAAAGTGGATTTATTCCGAATCCGTTCCTGGTAGACCAATCCTTTTTTCCCATTTCTGTTTTTTATAACCAGGTTGGCAAGAAAGCTGGTGAACTTCTTTTTTCTCCCCTTCTCATCATATATTTCAAACTTTAGTTTTCGGTAATCCAGTTCCATATGACCATATGCAAAATGATCATTGCCTTTAACACGAAGCCAGACACTATCCGCGTGTCCCTGTTTGATATGCAGGTTGAATAATGGCATGAGCAAAGGGGATAAGGCTTTTAATTCCATCTTTCCCATTCTTGCTAATAATAAAAATCCATACAGACTGTCAGGATAGGCTTGTTGAAATCCAAATCGAAGGTTTCCACTGTCCATAAAAAGAGTGGTGGCAGTTAACCGCAGGGAATCAGTTGGCTGTAATGCATAATTTTTAATCGGTCCCACTACCAGGTTGAGATCATTGAACCAGACGGATCCCTGCTTTCCGGTCTTACCACTGACTTCATTATACTGAATGCGAGACCTGGTGAGTAATGCAGCACCAACTTCCAGGTTCAAAGGAATTTTTTGGATGAGTCCGGGTAACATAGGGCGATATTGGACACTATCCTCGGGGCGCCTTTTATCACGATCCACTTGCATTTGAAACTGATCCAGTTCTATACGATTCGCGAGCCAGACAGTATCTTTCTCTCTGATTTGCCGGTCCAATCCCAGTATGCTTCCTTTACCGGCATTAAACTCAATAAAATCTGTCTGGTAGGGTGCTCTCGAAAGGAAACTGTCTTTGCTGATCAGGCTGCTATAGCTGATACTGTCGAATCCGATAATCTTTTTATCAGCATCCAGCAGCGTCTTATATACTTCCCATTTGCGCTCTTTATTTTGATAGAAGACTTCTTTGGCTTCCAGGTTAATATTGGGCAGGTTTTCCAGGAATTTCTGAAGTTCTTCTTTTTTGCTGGAGAAGAAAATCTGTTCCTTATTGCGGACCATTATATCATTGATCCGCAATTGGTAGTTGTCGGTTTTGTGAGCAATATTTCCCTCCCTGAGTAAAATCTTATGGATGGTTGTCTGGAGGTTTCTGTCCAGCTTAAAATCATTTCCCTGTAATTGGAAATTTCCAATCCGCAGGTTAGTTTTTTCCGGCATTGCTATGATCTGATGCAGCGATAAATCAAGCAGGGGAGTAGATAGCTGACCTCCCTGAATATGTATTGGTGCTGTCCGGAGATGCCCGCCCTTACTGCTGAACAGTGCTGTCAATTGCCCTTCTGTTTTCTTCGAAATACTCAATTCTGGTTCTGACAGTTCAAGGGCTGGCAGATTTGTATAACGTTGATCATCAGTTGTAGTTTCCTCGAATTGAGTTGCCTCCTGCAATACAATTTTTAGCTCAGGCCTGGTCAGCATTGCTTTTTTAATACCGGTAACCGGATCTTTCAGTGATGCCGGACTTCCTGACAATTGTAATGCAGGTATGACACCTGATAGCTGATAGCGATTTCCGCTGGCTTGTATTTGCAGTTCCTGAAGGTTGGCTTGCTCGGATGAAAGCTTATATCGGCCAATACCGAGCGCCAGCTTGTCCAGATTCAGCTTCATTTTTTCTCCCGCCAGGTAGTAACGATACCAATTCCATTCCTGGTTCTGATACCGCAGGCTGTCAACTGCAAGACTATCAATTGTTGTATGAATGGTTAGTTTTGGTTGTTCAATTACCAGGTCAATTTTTCCTGTTCTTATATTCCGGATCATTTCCTTGGGAATCCTGATTTTACCGGAGCTTATATTCTTTCCGGATGAATGTCCGAAGTAAACCTTACCACTTCCCAACTCAATCAGCCGAACCCAGCTGGTATCCTTTCCCTCAATGATGCCTGCCGCATTGATGTCCTGCACATGAATGTTTCTAAGATCAAAGCGGATTTTGTTTTCAGTGGTACTCCCGATTGCCTGGCCGGCGCGCAGGTCATTGTCTTCGTACACTGCATCTTTCAAATCCACATTGAAATTCTTCAGCCGCAGTGCCAGCTGGGGCATCTCCAACCGGTTCTTCCCATCAAATAATTCTTCCAATGTGCCTGCCCGTAAGACACTGTTGCTGGAGATGATGGCAGAAAAAGCTTTAGAGCTGAGCATGGTTCTTTTTGCTGTACCTTCTGTTATCTGAAGATCTGCATCAAACACCCGGATGGTTTCAATATGGAGTTTACGACGTATGGTTCGCTGGATTTCACGCAGGGGATTTGCTTTTTTAGGTGAAGCTTTACCTGCTAATTGAAGCCGAACATTTGGATTGATCAGGTAGAGTTCGTCGGCTTTTAACTGTCCGTTCAGCAGAGCCGGAATCGACAGGTTCTGTAAAATCAGCTCACTGGTTGAAATACTGGTATTGGCTGTTTTGTTCCGGTTGGAGGCACGAAGAAAATAATTTTGAAGTGTCAGCTGGTTTTTTTTGATCCGCATCCCATCAAACCCGGTTTGAAATGTTTTACTACTGTCTGATTCAAGGAAGCCCCGAACACTGAATTCAAGATCATCTAATTCAATTTTATTAGGCAGGGTATTGTCAACCACCAGGTTGGAAACATAAAAATTATCACCCAATATTTCAAGGCTCTCATTACCTCTTCTTGTGATGGTACTGCCCCTGAACTGAATGCTGTCGATCTGAACCGTTTTGATTTTAATTGGCCCCATCACATCCAGGAAACTGTTATCTATGCGTACGGAATCCTTATTCCGGGCTCTGCGAAACCGGATATTATTGCTGGTGAAAAAACCTTTTCCTGCTTTTAATAAGCCGAGTTCAATTCGTCCTTCTGTCAATAATTTATTCCAGTTTAAGGATTCCAGTTCAATATTTTCCAAACGGAAACCTGATTTTTCCTTCGAATCTTCCATTCGTTTGTGGAAATCAAGTCCGCTTAATTCGAATCTTTTTGTTTTGGATTGCCAGATCAGTTTGTTAAGCACTACCTGTAGTGTAGTGTCCGGATATTCAATAGTTGGCTGCAGCAATCGAAAGTCCACCGCCACCCGATTGGTATTGTCCCATTGTTTGATCTTTCGGAGCAGGTGCAGGTCATCCAGCGCCAGGTAAATATGATTCAGGAAAAATCGACGCTGGTGTATACTGGTTTCCGGATAAATGGAGACACTCCCATCCGTCATTCTGAAATGTTGCACTTCCAGGGAAGACAATACATTAAAAAACACATCCTGAACGGCTGCGATTTCAATATGCAGTGGTCGCAGCGGCCGTTCCCGGGTACTGTCTTTTTCTACCCTTTTTAATTCCAGGTAAGGCGATTTCAGGATTAGCCGGTTTACCGCCAGCCGTTTGAAGAGTAAGAGTTGAATGGGATTGTTGATCTGGATGGAAAGTGAATCGGCCTTGAACTCAAACAGGCTGTTGTCGTTATTGTCTGCTGTTGGAGCAACATGGATATTCCGTGCATTGACCTGAAATTTGAACAGATTAAACCGGAAACTGGTGGCGGATAATTTATATTGGCCACCCGATAAATTATTCACCAGTTGTTCTACCGCTTCCACAGACCGGTACCGAAGCAAATACCCCATCACCAATCCCAGCGTCAACAAAGTGATCCCGGCTCCCATCAATATCCAGTGTTTACGCAAGATCCTGCCCATGGCGTACAAGTTAAACAAAAAAAAGAGGTTGTTCAAGTAGACCCGAACAACCTCTTTTTATAATTAAATGTTACAAGTTTAACTTACTCCTGCACCAGGATTAATTTGCGTACCTGGTTGTACAAAATGTAATTTTCCTTCCTTGTCTTCAGCCATCAGGATCATGCCATTGCTTTCGATGCCGCGCATTTTACGCGGTGCCAGATTGGCCACTACTACTACCTGTTGTCCAATGATGTCTTCAGGTTTGAAATGCAGTGCAATACCACTTACGATCGTTCTTGTTTCGGTTCCCATATCTACAGATAATTTTAAAAGTTTATCTGCTTTCTCCACTTTTTCGGCAGTAACTATTGTGCCTACTTTCAATTCTATTTTAGCAAAGTCATCGAACTGAATGCTTGCTTTTGCCGGTTGTGCGGGTTGCTCTGCAGGTACTGCTGCCGGTACTTCCGGTGCAGGCTGACTATTGCTCTTTAATTTTTCAATCTGTTGTTGTATTTCCATGTCTTCTATTTTTCTGAATAATAATTCCGGTGCTCTTAAACTATAACCAACACTCAACAATTTCAGTGAACCCGCGTTTTCCCAATCCAGCAAACGTTCCACCACTTTCATCTGGTGCAACATTTTCCTGGAAGTATTCGGCAGGAATGGATTTGCCAGGATAGCCAGGTTCGCACACAACTGCAAACAATAATGAAGGCAATTGTCAATTTCAGGTTGTGCTGATTCGCCCGCTTTTGCTTTGATCCATGGTTCTTTTTCCTGCATGTAGCGATTGCCTTTTCTGGCCAGGTCGATCAGTTCAAACTGCGCCTCCCTGAACTTATAGCCTTCCAGCAGGGTTTCTATTTTTACTTTGGCCGCCTGGATGGCATTGGCCAGTTCCCGGTCTTTATCATCGAGGATATTTGCATGAACGGGTGGCACTTTACCATTGGTGAGTTTATGCATCAGCACAAAAGTCCGGTTCACAAAATTTCCGAAAATAGCCACCAGCTCACTGTTCACTGCATCCTGGAACCCTTTCCAGGTAAACTCACTGTCCTTTGTTTCGGGAGCGATTTGTGTCAGGTAATACCGCAGCGCATCCACCAGTTGCGGACCTCCATTTTCCTTTTTCACAAAATCGTCGATAAAATCCTGCATGTCCAGCTTCCAGTTTCTGCTGGTACTCATTTTGTCTCCTTCAAGGTTGAGGAATTCATTGCTTGGAACATTTTCAGGCAGAATATTGCCATGCAGTTTCAACATCACCGGGAAGATGATTGCATGAAACACGATGTTATCTTTTCCAATAAAATGCACCAGCTTGGTATCCTTGTCATACCAGTAAGGTTCCCAGTCTTTGTCATTTTGCTTTGCCCATGTACGGGTGGCACTGATATAACCGATGGGTGCATCAAACCATACATACAATACTTTTCCTTTGGCTTCTTCCAGCGGAACGGCAATCCCCCAGTCGAGATCCCGGGTTACTGCCCTGGGCTGCAAACCACCATCAATCCAGCTCTTGCATTGTCCCAGTACATTGGCTCTCCAGTCGTCTTTGTGTTCTTCGAGTATCCATTGACGTAAGAAGTTTTCATGCCGGTTCAGGGGCAGGTACCAGTGAGTTGTTTTCTTTTTTACCGGAGCCGATCCGCTTAGGGTGCTAACCGGGTTGATCAGTTCATCCGGACTCAACGCCGTACCACATTTTTCGCACTGATCGCCAAACGCGCTGTCAAATCCACAATTCGGGCAGGTTCCTTTGATATATCGGTCGGCCAGGAAGGTAGCGGCCTGCTCATCAAAATATTGTTCTGTTTCTTTTGTTTCCAGTTCACCGGCATTATTCAGAGCTGTGAAAAATTCCTGCGATGTTTCATGATGGATAGGAGCACTGGTACGGTCATAAATATCAAAGGAGATACTCAGGTCGGCAAAATTCTGTTTGATGATCTCGTGGTATTTATCAATGATCGCCTGGGGCGTGGTGCCTTCTTTCATCGCCTGGATAGGAATGGCAGTGCCATGTTCATCACTTCCGCATACAAATACAACATCTCTTTTTTGTGCCCGGAGGTAACGGACATAGATATCCGCAGGCAGGTAGGCGCCTGCCAGGTGGCCAATATGCTTCAGACCATTTGCATAGGGTAGGGCTGCAGTGATCAGGTATCTTTTTGGTTCTTGCATGGCGCAAAAATACGGAAAGGCAGGCAACCTTATCTTTAGCCTATGAAACGTCACCATTTTCTACGGCAGCTGGGGGTACTTACACTGGGTGCCAGCCTTCCTTATGAAAGTTTTTCCATGGACCCCAACAATGCAGCTGTTTTTCAGCCGCCCTTTTTAAAGGTAGGGGATACCATCGCCATCAGTTCTCCTGCCGGATATATTACCAGGGAAGAAATAGCTCCCGCAGTTCAGCAGTTGCAGTCCTGGGGTTTGACCGTTCGCATAGGTGACACCATCGGCAAACGGGATGGAACCTTTGGAGGTACCGATCAGGAAAGGATTGCCGACCTGCAACAGCTTATCAACGATCCTTCCGTGAAAGCGATACTCTGTGCAAGAGGCGGATATGGGTTGATTCGGATCATTGATGCAATTGATTTCAGACCTCTTCGCAGGCATCCTAAATGGTTGATTGGATTCAGTGATGTTACCGTATTGCATGCGCACCTGTTCCGGAAAACCGGACTGGCTTCAATTCATTCCAAAATGTGCAACAGTTTTCCCGACGACTGGTCTAAAGCCGATGAATTACAAAAAGCTACTATTCTTTCGATTCGGGATATGTTATTCGGTACACCCATGAAGTTTGAATATGCTGCAGGTGCCTACAATCAGATGGGTACAGGAGTGGGACAACTGGTTGGTGGAAACTGCAAGACTATTGAGTCGCTGGCCGGATCCGCGTCTGATCTGCAAACCAGGGGTAAAATTCTTTTCCTCGAAGACACAGGCGAATACCTTTACAGTATTGACCGGATGCTCTGGAATATTAAAAGAAGCGGGAAGCTGGAACACCTGTCCGGACTCATAATCGGCGGATTCAAACACAAGCCGGCTGAAAAGCCTGAGGAAGAATTTGGTAAGAACCTGCAGCAGATTGTATTGGAAAAACTGGAGGATTGCCGGTACCCGGTTTGTTTTGATTTTCCGGTAGGGCATCAGAAAAATAATTTCGCGCTGAAATGCGGAGCCGGGGTGCGCCTGGAAGTAACCGGATCCATAGTCAGATTAACTGAATTAAACCCGTTACAATGATCAGTTTTATTCTCTGGTTGATTCTTTTTGTATTGTGCTGGCCCCTGGCAATACTCGCACTATTGCTTTACCCGATTGTCTGGTTACTCCTGTTGCCATTCCGATTATTGGGAATTGCGGTAGGAGGGGTGTTGGAATTGATCAAAGCGATCGTTTTTTTGCCCGCCCGATTGATAAAAGGAAGATAACAAGCTCAGATTTGTTTGCACAGCCTACCTTTACATTATGTCAATTGCAAATGCGTCTGATTTACTAGGAATGCAAGCGGTTAGCACGGCCGTTGCTCTTACATTAAAAAAGATGAGAGAGTTTGCCAGACCGGGTATGAATTGCGCCGAGCTGGATGAATATGGTGCTGCCCTGCTGGCTGGTTTTGGTGCGCAACCTGCTCCTAAACTCACTTATGGATTTCCCGGATACACCTGTATCAGCGTGAACCAGGAAGTGGCTCATGGAATCCCTGGTAAGAATAAAATCCTGGCAGAAGGTGACCTGGTGAATATCGATGTATCCGCCGAATTAAACGGCTATTGGGGTGATAATGGTGGTTCTTTTGTTTTAGGGAATGATCTGCATGGGCATGCTAAACTGGTGAACACCTCGCGAGAAATTCTGCGCAAAGCCATTGCGATGATAAGGCCTGGAATGAAAATCGCCGAAATGGGTAGAATGATTGAGCTTTCAGCAAAAAAAGAAGGCTTTCGCGTAATCCGTAACCTGACCGGTCATGGTATTGGAAGAAGTCTGCATGAATATCCTCATTCCATTGCAAACTATTTTGATCCGTTTAACCGGGATCGTTTCCGGAAAAATATGGTTGTGGCTATTGAAACCTTTATCTCAACAGGTGGTCAGCGGGCGAAGGAATTGAAAGATGGATGGACGCTGGTAACAGGTGATGGAAGTTATGTTGCCCAGCACGAACATACCATCATGGTTACAGAAAAAGAGCCACTGATCCTCACAGCGGCCAATGAGATCTAACGCCTTCTTGTTTTTTTTGCCAATCGGTTGATAACAGTGTCTAATTTTACCTGTTGTTCTTCCGTGCAGATAGCACGAACTTTTCTGAAATGCTGGTAATTATTCAAACTGATTTGTTTTTCAAAACCAGCTATTTTACCAGCCAATGAGTCGATCAATGTTTCAGGTTGGGGTTCCAGTTTAAGATTAGTATACATTGCTTCCCGATGGTGGCGAATGGAATCATAAAGATCCCTGTTATTTTTAGATACTTTTTCCCAATATTCCCGGAACTGTTGTTTTTGCGTACTGTCAAATCCTATTTCCCTGGTCATATATTCTACCGGCGACCGGTCGTTCCGGTTGGCTTGAGGCGTTTTTTTCTCCCGCCCCCAGAAATAGGCACCCAGCAACACCAGGTTACTGATCAGCAGGGCGGCTATGACAATAATTAATGTTTTATTCTGCATACGAATCAGGGTTGATTAAAACCATTCTCCAAAATGTTGGAGGGCTGAAAACTGTAATCCTGCGACAGGCTTACCATTTGGTCATTAGTTTCCTCCGGAACCGGACGATTTGCGGTAAGGGTTAGAATGTTTAACAGGATGACGGTGGCCACCAATGCAATGGCAACAGCAGGTTTGGAAAGAAAGGCTGCCAGCCATCCCCAACTGCTTTTCTCCTGCTCCAGCCGCGCTTTTATGCGCGTATACAGATGAGGGTTAGCAGTGGCGGGCTGGATTCCCTCCAGGCTGCTCATCGCTTTCGCGACCTGCTCCTGTACCTGATTTTTTTTATTCATCTCTGTGCGTTTGATAGTAATTCGTCAATGTTTTCTGCAGGTTGTTTTTTGCCCGGTTCAACAATGCTTCTACTGCTCCGTCTGTTGTTTCCAGTACCTGTGCAATTTCCTTTATGGCCAGGCCTTCAATCTTCTGCAAGCTATATGCCACTTGTTGCTGTTCCGGTAATTTACGAATCGCTTTAAACAAAACCTGTGCTTCCTGTTTTTTCTCCAGCTGAACACCCGGATGAAAAAAATTACCCGGCTCCTGTTCCTGTTCCTCTTCCGAACCCATGAGCGGTACAAGAAAGCCAAATCGTTTCTTGCGTTTTCTTCTTCTGAGGCAATCGAGCGACTGGTGTACCGCTATTTTATACAGCCATGTCTGGATACTGGATTCGCCTCTGAATTTTTGAATCGATCTCCAGGCGATGATAAATACATCCTGCGTTATTTCCTCTGCGTCCTCTGCCTGCTGAACCAATCCCAGTGCCGTATTGTAGACCCTGTCTTTCCAGTCTTCCACCAGTTGATGAAACGCTGTTTCATCTCCCTTGCGGAGCAGTTCTATAAATTGGGGATCGGTCACGTTTTTTGCTGATTCCTGTTTCAACCCCAATTTACAGGTTAATTCATCGTTCCGCCAAATCCACCCGGACCACCAAATCCGCCCGGACCGCCCGGACCCCATGGACCCTGCCTGCGTTGTGGAGCAGATGCCTTACCAAAATTCTTGATCCGGTAAGAGAAGGTAAGCATGAAATACTGGGTCAGCACCTGTGTCTGGTTGTCTTCAATATAGTTCGGTTGTATGGTTCTGCTGATGCTTCGGTTCTGCTTCAGTAAATCAAACACACTAAGGCGCAGTTCTCCTTTCTGGTCTTTCAGGAATTTTTTTCCAACTCCCATATTCCATAACCAGAAATTCTGATTGAATGCAGCTGTCAATCCCCGGAACAACTGATTGTTGATATCGGTATTGAAGATCCATCCGTTTTTACTCAGCAGGTTTACACCCATGCCGGCAGACTGACTGAAATAATTATTGTTCAGAGATTGCTGGAAACTGTTTTTAACCGTACTGTAATTCGCATTGTAGTTCAGGTTGAAATCAACAAACTCGCTGATATTACTGGCGATGATCATGCCTCCGCTCCAGGTAGTATTATTCGCAATGTTCGATACATTGTTAATGATGCCTGGAGTTTTACTGAAATTCCCGCCTGCATTAAAAGTCAGGTTCGATTTTATTGCTTTGAAAGGGAAGGAATAAGTGAACATCGTATTGGCAGACCAGTATCCGTTCAGGTTCACGGGCTTGGACAACTGTGCTCCTTGTCTTAGTGTAACTGTTGACGTTAGTACGGAATCAGAAAAGGCAGTATAGGTTGCGTTGGTTATGAAATTATCAGACTGTGTAGCAAAAAAGTTTATAAAGAAACTGTTTCCTTTCCTGCTGTTGGTATAGGTATAACGGCCACCAACCCGGTTACTCACGGTCTGCTCGAGTTCCGGATTACCGGTATTCAGGAACAGCGGATTGGTGTTGTTGATTACATTCTGCAACTGGTTTACGGAAGGGTTATTGGTGCTGCTTCTGTAAAAGATGCGGATATTACTTTTGTCGCTTATTTTTTTGCGGAAGAAGGCATTGGGTAATAAATTACTGAAGGTTTTCTTCAGATTGCCTGTTTGCGGATACGTCTGGATATTATCCAGCGTGGTATGTTGTGCATCCAGTCCGATATTGAAGTTCATGTCACGATCCCCGATCCGGTAAGTGACCCCACCACGCTGCGTGGTAACCTCATTTACAAATACATTGGATAAACTGGTATCGAGGATGCTGTACTTGTCTGTTGTATTGTCGAATACCCAGGTACGCTGATCGGCATCACTTTTGGTAAAAGAAGGATTATAGCTGAATTGTAACTGTCCGCGTTTACCAATAGGTTCTGTATAGCTGATGTTTCCGGATAAATTATATCCCTTCGTATCCGAAAGTTGCTGCTGCAACAGGGAGTCATCAATCGGTATTCCGGCTTTATAAAAGGTAGATATCGCGGATACATCCTTCTGGCTGTTTCGATCATTGAAGCCGGTGGTAATTCCTACTGAAATAGATCTTCCTCTTTTTCCAAAGGAATGGCGGTATAACAACGTGTTGTTGAAGTTGTAGCCATTTCCTGTAGTGCGGTTCCGGTTTTCAGTTTCGCTGATCGGGCTGCCATTTTGTTGTTTTTGAATACCACTGATCGTATTCTGGATATCGTTCTTCTGGTAACTGAAACTTGGTATGATCAGGAGGGTATTGTTGGAATCAATTTTATATTCCATCCGCATATTAACGCGGTGGTTAAAATTCTTGTTTTCGCTGAGTGATTCTTCGTTGTAAAAAGTGCTGGAATCAGGACGGATAAACTGCTCACGGTTTGATCTGGAATTATTTTCATTGTTGGCATTGTTAAAGAAATAACTGCCACTCACATTGAAATTTTTACCCCAGAGATCACTGAAGTTGATGCCTAAAGCATTGGTAGTGGTAATTCCATTGGAGCCAGGGACCTGGAAGTTGCCGCCGCCTCCACCACCACGACCAGCACCACCACCACGGCCACTGCCGCCTCCTGAAAGACCCAGCAGGTCAGAGCTGGAAAAATTTTGTTGATTAATATTATTGAAAAGTCCCACCACAGAAATGCGGCGTTCCTTATTAAAGAAATTGACTGAGCCTCCGCCCTGGTAACGATCGTCGGTTCCATAACCGCCATAGACCCGGCCGAATTGTCCGGCTCTGCGATCCTCTTTGGTTACAATATTGATGGCCTTATACCCCTGACCATCATCAAACCCGGTAAGCTGTGCCTGGTCGCTCAGGCGATCAAATACCTGGATTTTATCCACTACATCTGCAGGCAGGTTGCGCAATGCAGCAGTGGCATCATCTCCAAAGAATTCCCGGCCATCCACTGTTACTTTCCGAACCTGTTCTCCCTGGGCTTTCACCTGGCCATTCTCAATAGATACACCCGGCATTTTTTTAACCAGATCTTCCACATTTGCATCCGGGTTCACTTTGAACTGGCTCGCATTGAACTGAACCGTATCGCCTTTCTGCTGCGCAGGTGGAGTAGTTGCTTTTACCACCACTTCTTCCAGGGCATCTTCCCCTTTTGCCAGTCGGATGGAACCCAGACTGGTTTCACCTCCCCGCAGGGTTACCAATTTTTCAAATGGGGCAAATCCAATAAAAGAAACAGAAATCTTATAGGATCCATTAGGGATCTCTGAAAAACTAAACGCACCGGTTTTGTCGGTAACCGCATTACGGCTGAAATTGCTGTTTCGAAGCTGTACCGTTGCTCCGGTTAAAGGAGCTTTGGCAACACTGTCTTCAATTTTTCCTGTGACCCGGTTTTGAGCAGAGGAACTGAAAATCGAAAAAATAATCAACGCGAATCCGAGAAAATACTTCATATAATATAGGTCTGTGAAGTATTGGACGCTGATTCCTGTAAAATCCTACGGTTCGCCTTCGCTATTTTTTAAATTCTTACCGGTTTTATAGGAGATCCTTCTCTGTGAACTATAAATGCCGGTATGTCCACTGAAATAATAGGCAGTAAAGCAGGCTATCGCGAAGAACAGAAAATGCTCACCCCCAAACAATTCAATTCCCATAATGGTACAGGCTATGGGTGTATTGGTGGCAGCCGCAAACACTGCAATAAAACCTAGTCCGGCCATCAGATCCACCGGAGCGCCCATCCATACTGCCAGGGCGTTTCCCAGGGTGGCGCCTATAAAAAACAGGGGAGTAACCTCACCTCCTTTGAATCCCATCCCAATGGTAACAGCTGTAAATAAGAGCTTCCAGGCCCAGCTAAAGCTATCCGCACCTCCCGTACTGAAAGAGGAACTGATCGTGACCACGGAAGGGTCAGCATTCCACACACCGAGGCCCAGGTAGTCCTGGTTTCCGGGTATCATGCTCAGCCCGATTACGAGCAAACCGCCAACAATCGGTATAAGCCAGGGACGTGGCAGCAGCATATTGGAGATATATTTAACCTGGGTGGTGAGGACACTAAAACAGGCACTCACCAAACCGGCGCAGGCGCCCAGTAGAATTACCTTGACCAGCAGCATACCCGAATTCCACCAGTTTTCCGGTGCTGTGAGTGTGATCGCTTCAGATAAAATGGAATAACTGATATGACCTACACCCCAGAACTGGCAGGTTATATCAGCGAGCAAACTGGCAATCAGGCAGGGGAGTAAGGCAGTATGCAATATCTGGCCCAGGAATAAGACTTCCACGGCAAAAAGGGCACCCGTTACAGGAGTTCCGAATACAGCTCCAAATCCCGCAGCCATCCCGCAGAGGAGCAGGGTTTTGCGATCTTGCTGATCCAGCCGGAATGGTTTTGCCAATGCATCGGCGAGGCTCCCACCCATCTGAACCGCAGTGCCTTCCCGGCCGGCAGATCCACCAAACAAATGCGTGATCAGGGTTGCTATCAATACCAAAGGGGCGAGCCGGAGGGGAACGCCGGTACCGGGTTCATGGATTTCATCCAGGATCAGGTTATTTCCTTTTTCCGTTTTTTTGCCTGCGAGCTCGTATAGAAAATAAATCAATACACCGGCGGCGGGTAAAAATGCCAGTAGCCAGGGGTTATTAAGGCGAAGCCTGGTGACTTCATCCAGGGACCAGAGAAAGAAAGCAACCAGACTTCCCACCAGTAACGCTAAAGGCATGGCAAGCAGTGTCCATCGAATCAGGAACCAGCTTATGCCAATCTGTTCAAATGATTTGAAAGATTTTTTCATCAATTGTATGCTCCGTTAGCAGGGTGTTAGTATGGGTCGAATATAATGTAATTTACTGCGCTATATTTGACAGGCATCCTTGAATTGAAAACTGAATACTATGATTTTCCCTCCTTATTTAAAGAAAGGCGATACCATCGGAATGGTTTGTCCGGCTGGATTTATGGCTCCTGAAAAATGGCAGGCCTGTGTGCAAACCCTGCGGGACTGGGGATTTAATGTCAAACCAGGAGCTACCATGAACAGCGCTTCGGCTACCTATTTTTCCGGTACGGATGAAGAACGCAAACTGGATTTGCAGCGAATGCTGGATGATAAAGAAATCAAAGCCATTCTTTGCGGAAGAGGTGGTTATGGGATGGGGCGAATCATTGATCAGCTCGATTTTAAAAAGTTTCAGCGTCGCCCAAAATGGATAATTGGCTATAGTGATATCACGGTGCTTCATGCGCACCTGAACAGGGTCTGTGGCATTGCAAGTATACATGGTCCAATGGCTGCTGCCTTTAATGAAGGCGGTGATGAAAATCCCTATGTTCAGTCACTCAAAGCGGCCCTGCTTGGTGAAAAAGCAGTTTACCAGGCAGCCCCTCATCCATTTAATATTTCCGGAGCAGCCCGAGGACGTTTGGTTGGAGGGAATCTGTCTTTGATTGCACACCTGGTCGGTAGTCGGTCGGCTTTTAAAACAAAAGGAAAGATTCTTTTCCTGGAAGACGTTGGAGAACTCCTGTACAATGTAGACCGCATGTTCTATCAGTTGAAAAGGGCAGGTGTACTGGATGGATTAGCCGCACTTGTTTTGGGAGGATTTACAGATAACCGGGATACAGAACGTCCCTTTGGTCAAACAGTGGATGAAATCCTGCATCACCTGGTCAGGGATAGCGACTACCCGGTTTGTTTTGGTTTCCCGGTCAGCCATGAAAAAGAAAATTACGCGTTGAAAGTTGGAGCCCGGTATCAATTAACGGTATCTGCTTCAGAAGTGCGTCTGGTGGAAAAAGAATGATTACTGGCAGCCGGTTGTGAGCTGTTCTGAAATTTTATTCAGTTTCACTTTATAGGAGGATCCGGTACTATCAGTGAATGGCTGCAATTCCAGTGAAGTACGAACATAAACACCCTCCGCAAGTTTGCCTGCCTGTTTGGCAAAAAATCGATTCGCCTCTTTAACGCCGTTATCATTGATCAGTTCCCAGGTTTTTAATAGTCCACAGGGTTGAAAGATTCCCTGGGTTTTATCAATTTTCAGTAATCCGCTGGCCAAAAAAGGACGGGTCATCAGATTGGTGGGCTGATCTGATTGTTCAAGACTGTAATCCAGTCCGCTCACAATTTCGGAACCATCTTTGTCCAGTAGCATTAACCGGTCTTCCAGGATCCTGAATTTGCGGGCGCTGTCATCAGCAGCCCCGAGTGTAAGAACATCGCCTTCCCGACTATATCGTCCAAAGCTGCCAAAGGACTGGCTTTGTTCCCCGAGGTAGGCTTCCGAGAGAAAATAGGAGCTGTCATCCAGTATGGCCAATTCAGTATAAATGCCTTCACAACTGGCGCAGGGTAAAGTGTCTGAATAGTAGGTTGCCAGTTCTGAAAGGGAAATGACAGCCCGGGTTTCCGGAACAGTAATATCAGTAGTTACTTCAATGCCATCATTACAGGCCAGCGAGCCCAGGGCAAGCAGGGCAATAAAGTGGATTCTATGCATTGGAGGAAATTTGTCCCAATATAATCAAAAAAGCTACCCGTGCAGGCGAGTGGCTTAATTGTGAGGATTGATTAGTTTTATGTTTTCATCGATTATTTCTATTAAATGACACTAACCCAGCTTGAATATATATTGGCTGTTGATGAGCACCGGCATTTCGCTACAGCAGCTGCGCATTGTTATGTAACCCAGCCTACACTGAGTATGCAGATTCAGAAAATGGAAGATGAAATGGGGTTAAAGATTTTTGATCGCAGCAGACAACCGGTTATTCCAACACCCCTTGGAGAACTGGTGCTGGAGCATGCCAGGCGGGTAATGCAGGAGGTGAAATTGCTGGAAGATGTGATAAAGGAAAAACAGGGACTGATACATGGAGAATTACGTCTGGGTATTATCCCAACGCTGGCACCATATCTCCTGCCTATTTTCCTGCCTTCTTTTCTGGAAAAATATCCGGAGCTGCAATTAAAAGTCAAAGAGATGACAACTGATAACCTGGTGGATGCGGTTGCCAAAGGAAGATTGGATATGGCCCTGGTAGTAACACCACTGAATCATAAGGGCATTGATGAATATCCCCTGTTTTATGAAGAGATGATGGCTTATGTATCGCGCAAAAATGCTGCCTATAAAAAAACCTACATGCTGGCCAAGGACATTGATGTGCATGATCTCTGGCTATTGGAGGAAGGGCATTGTTTTCGGGATCAGATCCTGAATCTTTGTGAATTGCGGCAGGCACACAAAGACCTCCTCTTATTCGAGTACGAAGCCGGAAGCCTGGAGACGCTGAAGAAAATGGTAGAAACCAATCGCGGTATTACCATCCTGCCCGAATTGGCCACCTACGACCTGACTGCATCACAGCAACGCATGCTAAGGCATTTTAAAACACCGCCACCCATGCGGGAAGTCAGTCTGATCACCAGCAAAATTTTTGTAAAGGAAAAATTGCTGGAGGCGCTTAAGGAATGTGTATTAACCAGTTTGCCTGAAAAAATCCGGAAGAACAAACCCCGGAATGTCATTCCTGTTCAGGAGGGTTAACTGCTTCGTCTACCGTTTCCTCCAGTTCTTCGGAATCTTTTCCTCTGCGGACACGTACAACCGGATTCTCTGAAGTGCCGGTAACGGTCATGGGTATACCAATAATACCCAGGGGAGGCAGACCCAGGCGGAAGCGCAAATTCAATTGTCCGTCCAGTGAAACCTGTCCTTCTACCCGTGGGCGGAATCCGAATATCCGCATTCTCGTTCTCTCAATTGTTATAAGGTTATTGTTTATAGAAGAATTAATTACAACTGCTTTCAGTTGCGGATTATTGATGCTGTCTTTGCCACTTGCTTTACTAACCGCATTGAATAGTTTCAATCCTTTTATCTCAACATTTTCCAGGATGAGTTTACCTTTTCCTTTCAAAGATGGATATACCGGATCCATTTGTTCATTGATTCGTCCGGATAAAAAGTAATCCATTGAAATCAGCCCTTTGGTATAGGCAGCGGATGGTGCCATTTCTCTGAACAGACTGATTTCTTCGTAAGCTTTTTTGACATCGAAAGAATCGGCGCGGGTTTGAATTGAAAACCTTGCGGAGTAAGGGTTTTCAGGCTGGTAGTCAGCTTCCAGGAACACCCTGGCACCTGCAATCCGGGCGGTTGTCTGACTAAGCTTGGCTACTCCTTTTTGTATTTGCAATTGGCCGGCTAGGTGATGCAGGCTGCTTGCTCCAAACTGAACGGTATCGATGGCGGCTTTCAGTATAAGATTAATTCCGTCCGGAAATAATAAAACCCCTGAACCTTCTTTGGCCGTTGAAGTACTGTCTGACAGAGTTGTTGCTTCAAAAGCTGTGAAATCATCCAGTTGCAAATGTTTGCCTGTAACTGCTAAAATGCCTTTTAATTCAGATTGATTCATAAGATACCCGACTATTTGCTGCACATCTCCTTCCAAATTCAGTTTATTCTTTTTATACTGCAGGATGGTGTTTTTCAGCCAGGCATGTTCCTGGTTGAATTCCAATCGAAGCGATGGGAATACAAAGGGCGCAGGATAGGCAATGCTGCGCAGATGTAATTGTTCTGCCTGCAGGTATCCTTTTTGCCGGAGGTTTCTGTATCGTTTTTTCTCTATATCCGATACGCGTCCGCCCAGATCCAGGTTCATTTCCAGCTTACCACCAAGCCGGAAATCATCAAGTGCCAGGAGCTGGTAAAGGCTGTCCAGGTTCAGCGTTCCTTTTGCTGCAATTTGGTAATGGATGTCTTGCAGGTTTTCCAGATTACCTGTCAATTCAAAAGGTTGATTATTGAATTCAAATTTGGCTGTTGGAATCGAAATCCTCAGGTCTTTGGAATTGCCAGTACTGGATTCAATGGATGTTTTAATAAAAATATTATCAAGGACGCTTGCTGAAAAAGGGGTTTGAATTCGTCCAGCTTTCCATTGGAGCTGAGCAGCCGTTACAGGGAAGGCATTTTTATCCTTGTTTAGCTCACCTGTAGCATCGATTTGCATGTTAAGCTCCCCTTCATAACGGTAACCCTCAAGTGGAAATACCTGGTTCATTTCCTTCATGGGAAGGGTTGCCTTTCCGGAAATTTTCATGTTTGAAGGAAACAGCCCATCCAGCTGTGCTGTCATTTCCATCTGACCAGAGCCTGGTTTTGCTTTGAATTCCTGAATTTTTAAATGAATGTCCTGCCAATTGGATCCTTTAAGGTTAGATTCAATGCTGGCAGAAATTTCAGCAACCGCCAAAGGCAATTGTTGGAATTTAATCTTGCCTTTTTCCAGGCGCGCATTGAGCTGATAGGAGGGTACAGACAGCAATATAGTGTCCGGGCGAAAATTGGAAGGATTCTGTCCTCTTTTCAGTTGACCATCGATGTTTGCCTGAACTGCTAATTTACCAGCGATGTCAACATCGTTCAGTCCAAGCGCCTGGTCTAATAACTGCAGTTCCATCGTGCTTTTGATATCCGCCTGGATGATTGGGTTTTCGAATCCCAGTACCTGTCCTTTGATTTGGCTGCTATCTCCATCCAGTGTGAAAAATAAGCGATCGATTTTTACCAGCATGCTGTCGGGATCCAGCCGGGGCAGGTAGAGCTCAGTCTTCATTTGAACATTCCGTAAAGGCTTAGGTGCACTTTTATGTTGTATACTTCCATCGTTAATCAGACAGGAAATATGCATGTCGGGTGCTTCGCCGGTACCGGCTCTGTAAGCGCCTTTCAGATCCAGGGTTACTTTACTTTTTCCGGTGATGCGGGTATCCTTAAACCAGCTGTCGTACCCTGGTGGTAAAACTGAGAATATATGTTTAAAGTCTGTTGAGCCCGATACAAGACTTAGGTCAATAGCATAGCCATCCCGCACGAAAAAAAGTGTTCCGGAAAAGTCAACCGGTAATTGATTGATCAGGATATCATTTTTTTGAAAGCGTAAGGCCAGTGAATAGGTATTTACACCTGTAATTAATTCAGCATCCACACTGCGTTGATCCAGGTATCGGGTACCATTGTATTCAACACTCATGGATTTTGCGTGAAGCGAGGAGGTGAGATCAAACTCTTCCTGGTCCAGCATGCCTCTTCCTTCATATGAAAATTGATTGGATTCTATTAACAAGGGAATAGAGGCATCCTCATAATAAAGCGAACAATCCGAAAAATATATTCCCTGTATCTGTAAACTCGTTCCTCCGGACGTTTTCACTGCTGTAGTATCCGTTACCTTTTTTCCTTTATAGATTGCATAATTGGCTCTTCCATCTTTGTCAACTAAAACTTTCACCTGGGCCCGCTCAATAAAAAACTGATCAACTTCGAGATCGTCTTGAAAGATCGACGCCAGATTAATCCCAAAACTCAGGCTTTTACCTGCCATCAGGGTATCTTTCTCAAAAGGTACTGCCCCGGTTAAGGAGAAATCTTTTAGTGTAAGTGTCAGCCTCGGGAAATGGCTGAAAAATCCAATCTGGACTTTTTTAAAATCGACCTGGCTTTCCACCGTTTGGTTGATCCAGGTTTTGATTGATTGTTCGATCCGATCTGCGAAAAGCAAAGGAAGCAGGTATAGTAGTGCCAATATGCTGCCTAATGAAATACCTGCTGTTATTGCCACTCTTCTCATTCTAACGCTCATATTGGTCCAGGTATAATTAGTTCTCGTATTTTAAAACAGAATCGATCGCGGCTTGATATACGGGAAATTTTGTAAGATCATTATGAATTCCCCCTTCTATTGTTTCAAATTTATCGGCAGCTTTTAAAAGCGGTTTCAGCCTGCTCGCATTGGAATAAGGAACAACACCATCATCTGTGCCCTGTAGTATCAGAATGGGAGCTTTGACCTGTTGGATGTACTGATAGGTTGGAAATTTCATTTTAATCATCCGGTTCACCGGGTAAATCGGAAGGTACCGACTGAACAGGGAAGTCATGCTGTAGTAGGGCGTTTCAAGAATCAGTGTTCTGGTGGCCGACTCGGTTGCAAGCCGGGTGGCGATTCCGGTCCCCAGGCTTTTACCATAAATAAAAATGCTGTCAGCATTGTATCGGGATCTTGCCAGTTTATAGGTTTGCCTCGCGAACTGGTGAAGCTGTTCTTCGGTTAATGTTCCGGTGCTTTTACCAAAACCCGGATAATCGGGCATCCAGACTTCAAATCCCCTGCTGGTAAAGTAACTGGCGTATTTCGCGTAATAGCTGATATTTTTTTTATTGCCATGAAAATAAAGCACCGCCCCGGCTGCGCGTTTGTTGCTGTCTGCCCCTGGTAAAAAACGTACCAGGTTCATATTGACCCCTTCTTCCATAGGAATATTCAATTCAGTGAAAGGTTGCTCAAATGAATAGGGTTTCGCCCTGGTTAGCGGTTCCGGGTGAAACAAAAAATAATCCTGCAGATAATAGACTGCGATTCCAATCACTGCATACAACACCACCGCAATTTGAATTCCTCTCATCCATTTCATCCGGCAAAAATAGGAAAGCCTGTTGCTCGTCTTGCAGGTAAATGAATTAATGCTAATTTGAATATGAAAATTATACTATATGAAAAGAGGTTTTTGTTTCCTGCTGTTGGTAATCGGCGTTATGGCTGTTTTGCAGGTACATGCGCAAACGGAAGGGCAGGAGGAGAAACTTAATCTGCCGGGGGATAACCTCAACCTCTATGCGGTGATGAAAATGTTCCAGGAATCGGAAACACTTGAAATATTTGAAAAGAAACTGAACGAAGAAGATAACCGGATCAATAACCTGGACCTGAATGGAGATGATCAAATTGATTATATCAGGGTACTGGATGAGGTAGATGGGGATGTTAACCGGTGATGAAGTACTATATGGCAAGGATTATATCATTGAGCCCAATATGACCGAAGGCGCTTCCAATGGCCGACCCAATCCCGGTTATACCGGCAAAACTCAAAAAATAGAAGACAAGATCATTGTTGCCAACTCCGTTCCTCAAACGGAAATTGCTACCTGGCCGGTGGTGGTATATATGTATCAGCCTACCTATGTAGTGTGGCATTCACCCTGGTATTATGGCTATTATCCACCCTGGCCAGCGCCCCGACCTACACCAAGCAAGCCTACTGTAACCAGGCCTGCGCCGGAACGACCAAGTCCAACAAGACCAAGTCCGACAAGACCCGCGCCTTCCAAACCGACTCCCGCCAAACCTGGAGTGGAACGTCCGGCTACCAGGCCCACGAGACCAGTTACGAAGCCTGCACCCTCTACACGTCCGGCGGCAAAACCGGCCGCCCGACCTGCAAAGAAACCGGGTGAGGGAGGTTAATGATCCACACTGATAACGCGGGTGATCAGCCACTGGTCACCCTCTTTTTTCCACACCATAATATTTTTAAAACTGCCACAATCCATTTTCTTATTTTCTATATGGCAGAATTGATGGCGGTTGATCTGGATTGCACCTGAACCCGGAACAGGATATACTTCCAGTGTACCAGCTTCCATATCCCGGCGAAATCCGGTCTCTGTATTTCTTTCGAATAGCTGTTTCATTTTTATCCGGGTCTGAACATAATTGTCCTTCCCCCCTTTGTCGTGATAGAATTCAAGGTCTGCTGAAAAATAGGTCATGACCTCTTCCAGCTGACGACGATTAAATGCATCGAAAAAGGCACTGTCCAATTTCTGAATCAACTGGTATAAACTATCCTGTTGGTGTATGGCAGTAGTTTTTTCGGTGACAGGTACATCGAACAGGGTGGCGGTGAATTCAAGCAGGGCCCCATTTCCGGCAGGACCATGGCCGGGCACTACGGTTGTTAGTTCCGGATAGGCAGTCTGCACAGCCCGAATGGTCTTTGACCAACTGGTAATATTGGCGTCACCTACAAACCCAAATCCCGCATTGAGCGCTTTAACCAGGCAGCCTCCAAATAAAGCCTTGTATTCAGGAATATAACTGACGATATTATCTTTTGTATGTCCTTCTCCGAAATAGCGGTTTATAACCTGTCTGCCATTCAACTGGAGTTGTTGTTCGTCTTTGAAAACCTGCTGAGGTAACGGACTGCCAGCTGCTTTTGCAAGGGCTCGGGTCCGTTCATTTGAAATGGAAAGAATGCCTGCTTTATGAAACACTTCCAATCCAGCCAGACAATCATTGTGAAAATGATTCACAACAACCGCTTTTACGTGGATCTTCCATTTTTTTCGAAGCAACCGGATGAGCTCAATACTTGCTGTATCGGATGCGGGTGTATCAAAAACAATAGCCGAATCTCCGCTTATATAGATCATCCCATTGCAACCAACTTTTCCCCAGCTATCGGTTTTCAGATATGATTCATGCACATAAAGATTAGGCTGAATCCTGGTGATCTTCAGGTGTGCGGATTCATATGGTTTCGGTTGTGCCTGTGTGTTATAGCCTGTTAAAAGCCAAACTGCAACCAGTAATATGCTACAAATACAGGTCCATCCAGGCAAGGAGTTTTTGTTCAAATAAGGAGGCTTCTTCATATGGAGGGTTATGTGCGCTGTGTTCAAATATTTCAAGTGTGATGTCGGAAAACTGTTTACTTATGCTGGTCCATTGATCAGCAGGACCCGCCAGGTAGTCGTATTTGCCTTGTGCAAGCCATACCGGTACATAGAAATCATTGAGGCCCTGAGTCATTTCAATATCTCTGAAAACTATGCCCCACAAATAATCAATGGCCGGCATATTGGTATACACATCTTTCCAGAATTCGCCGGCATCTATTTCCAAATTTAACCAGCTCTTGGGTGCAAGTGCCAGGTTGTACAGGAGGAATGATTTATCCGGTTCGGCTTCGATAGCTGCTGGCAAGGCTTCCATATTAGCCCTGAATGTGTTGATCCGTTCTGGCTCTGCCAGGGTTTCGAAATGAAGATCTGCCAGTGCATGATTCTCCGTAGAGAGGGAGGTGGCCATACCAGATAGTATTACCCCCTTGACATGATCAGCATATTTTTTAGCATATTCCAATGCCATATAACCATGCCCGCTATGACCAACAATCCAGAACCTGGTCCATCCCAGATCACTGCGTAGCGCTTCTATATCTTCTATGATCTCATCCAGCGCATACAACTCTTCTACAGTTTCTGTGCTTTCCGGAGCAATGCTAAATCCCCGGTGATCGGCAAAAACAAATCCCAGTTTTTCTTTGATGGATGCGGAGAACAGTCGCTGATAAAAAAGTCTGCTCCCGATTACAAGAACTGGTTCACCGGAGCCTTCCTTAATATAGTGTAGCGTAAAGCCATCTCTTTCAATAGAGCCTTCCATGGTTTTCATATTGGACCTTGCTTTTGGGTACGGTAATTTCGGATAGTTTCACAAACAGTGCGCAATATACTACAGCAACGGTTTACTCGGGATGTAAGTGGCAAGCAGTTATTCACATGACCTCGTAATCAGTTTCATGATTTCACCAATTTGCTGATTCGCCCAACGGGTAACAACAACCAGTTCATTTTTATAATCAATTATGATATAATTACCACCATATCCTGCTGCATAATATAATTCAGCAGGCGCTCCTTTCAATGACTGATCACTGTTGTTCCACCATAGATATCCGTAAGCCTTGTTTGCCGGTGATGGTGCCAGCGCCTGCCTGATCCAGTTTTCCGATAGCAACTGTTTGTTTTTCCATTTTCCTTTTCGCAGGAAGAGCAATCCATAACGCGCCTGGTCCAATGCATGAATAAACATACCTCCTCCAAAATGACCACCTCCACTCACAGACTGAACCTGAAATCCATCCATCGTCACCCAGGAATTGGAGTATCCATACCATCTCCAGGTGGTGGAAGCGCCAATCGGATCCTGGATCTGTTCTTTTAATACCTGTGGCAATGGTTTCCTCCATACCTGCAGGAGAGAATACGCCAGCAGGTTTACACGGATATCATTGTAATTATAAAATGTTCCCGGTTCATGGAGTTTTCTGTTTTTCCAATCGTCAATGGTTCCTTCGCGGGGAGGCCTGTCGGCCCAGTCCTGCTGCCCGAATAATTCACCCGACCAATCAGAGCTTTGATTTAATAAATGTTCCCAGGTGATCTTACTGTTATGCGGACTTTCAAAGGATCCATCCCATACGTATTTATTCACTCTGTCATTGGTAGAACGGATCAGTCCCTGGTCCACTGCAAGTCCGGCAATAGTTGATAAATAACTTTTGGTAACACTGAAGGTCATATCCACCCGTTCAATATCTCCCCAGCTGGCAACAATATATCCTTTTCTGATTACCAGTCCGGCTGCTTTTCCTCTATCTTTCATTGGTCCCAGTATCTGATACCCCGGCTCCCGCTGATAGGATTTGTAAGCCGCAATACGCAGGTCGGTATCCAGATCTGATTCAGACCGTTTGGCCAGCGCAACGGCACTGTCCAGCAGTTGCTGGTTCATGCCCAGTTTACTGGCCGGCTGCCGGATCCAGTTGCTGTCGGGATAGTATAGCTGCTGCGCAAAGGAAGAAAGCCCCAAACAGGTAATTGTCAATTGAAGCAGTAGTATCCGCAGGGTGATATTTTTCATGAATGAAAGGTACAGCCGGGGGCTGAAAAAAAAATCGGGAATTCTGTAATGCAGGATCAGGTACTGCATCTATAGAAGTATAAAACCTGGAAATATGAACCTTCGAATCCTGCTTTGTACGGTGTTTTATTTGGGAATACAGTTTACTTCCCTTGCCCAATATGCATTTAAATCAGAAGTGAGTGGAAAAGGCCCGGCACTGCTGCTGATCCCTGGCTATAGCTGTAGCGGAGAGGTCTGGAAAGAAACAGTAGCAGCACTCAGTACTTCTTACGAGTGTCATGTGTTGACACTTGCCGGTTTTGCCGGACAACCGGCTATTGATACACCTGTACTGAAAACAGTAAAAGGAGATATCATTCGCTATGTCAAAGATAAAAACTTACAAAAGCCTGCTCTGGTGGGACATAGCCTGGGGGCTTTTATGAGTATCTGGGTAGCTAGTGAAGCACCCGGACTTTTCGGAAAACTTATCTGTGTAGATGGCGTGCCTTTCATTTCTGCGCTGGGCAAACCTAAGATAACTGTTGATTCCATAAAGAACAATCCCGCATTCAATCCGGAAATGGTCATCCGTAATTTTCAGAACCTGCCTGATAAAGGTTTTGTTGATCGAACAGCCATGGCTATGCGCTGGCAGGTGGAGGACACTGCCAGGGCCAGGCAGATCGCTGTCTGGCAATATAACAGTGACCGTAAAACGCTTGCCACCACCCTCATTGAAATGTCCACCACCGATCTTCGTGCGGCATTGAAGCAAATACCTCAGCCGGTATTTGTGATGGGCAGTATTTATCAGACAAAAGAGCAATCCGAACGCTGGCTTAAACTGCAATATGAGCAAACACCCAACCTGCTGATTAAAGTTGCAGACAGCAAACATTTCATCATGTATGATCAGCCGAATTGGTTTATCAGTGAATTAACTGCATTTTTAAACAAATAAGCAGGTGAAGCAACAACAAGAATTTACGGAGCTCTACGAGGTATATTCTCCGGGTATCCTAAAACTCTGTATGGGTTATACCGGAGACCGTGCACAGGCGGAAGATCTCTTGCAGGAGGTGTTTTTATCTGTCTGGAATAACATGCACAAGTTTCGGCAGGAAGCTTCCTGGAAAACATGGATTTACAGAATTGCTGTTAACACCTGCCTTACCTATCTACGCAAACGTAAATTGAAAACCGTTGATATTGAGGATCATCCGGTGGCTCTGTTACAGGAGGAGAAATCGAACCGCGAGCAGGAAATACAGCTTTTATACACCTGTATCAGCAAACTTCCGGAGGCAGACCGTCTGCTGATTTCCATGGTACTGGAAGATCAGTCCTATGAAGAAATTGCGGCAGTGGTTGACATCAGTGTGAACAATCTGCGCGTGAAAATTCATCGTATTAAAAAACAACTGACAGAAATCTATAATCAATATGCAAGACTTTGATGCACTGAAAAAAATCTGGCAGGAGGAGCCAGGTAAAGCCAGGCAGATTTCTACACCTGCTGAACTCAGCAGTACCTCCCAGCGTAACCGCAAGTGGTTGAAGAATATCCAGCTGATTGGTGCCATCGGGCAGATTTTTACCGGAGCCTTCATCACCTGGATGATCTTTTATGGAAATTTTGGTTTCAAATTCTGGTATACCTATTTATCCATGGGCTTAGTTGTGTTGTTAAGTCTGATGCAGGCCGCTTTCATGTTTTATTCTTATGGGAAAGTCAACGCAATTGATGAAAGTCTTAGTCCGGCTGAACACCTTCGGCAATGGGAAGAATACTACGCGATCAGGAAAAAACAGTTGAATTTTCAAGGACCCATTTTTTCCATTCTGCTCAGTATTGCATTAGGAATTTACTACATCGAAATTCTGAGCGGTCGTCCTTTTTGGCCTTCCCTGATTATTATTATCTTAACCATTGCCTGGATCCTCTTTGCTTATTTTTATCTCGGAAGGAAAAGTATAAAAAAAGAAACCGGACGGTTGCAGTCTATTATCGATGAATTGAAACAGGTGGAAAAACAATTTTCAACGAACGACTAAATACAGAGCAACGCGCTTTCTCAATACTTCAGAATATCACGCAGGAAATTATGATACTCAGGATAGGAGGGCAGGTTATTGTGGCCTCCTCCTTCAATCCGGATCAGTGTAATTTTGGAGCGATTAATCGCCTGCAATTTTTCACTGTGCCGGATAGGAATCAGCCAGTCGCGCGTGCCGTGTATTATATACGTATGACAATTCACATGCCGGATCCATTTGTCTGTCCGGAGATGATAACGCAATACCATTGATACCGGCAGGATGGGTAGAAAGCGTTCCACCACCTTTTTGAAATTATAATAAGGGGCATCCAGGATCAGGTAACGGGGACGATTATCCGAAGCCAGTTTGGCAGCAAAACCGCTTCCGATACTTCTTCCATAAACGATGATATGGTGCTCCGGATACTGGCGGGTAAGTTCTGAGTAAACATGCTGGATATCCGACAGCAATTGTTTCTCGCTTCTCTTGCCCGTGCTTTTTCCAAATCCCCGGTAATCAATCAGCACTACATCATAATTGTAGCGGTAAAAATCTCTGGCATATTTGGCCCAGCCTTTAATACTGCGACTATTACCATGCAGGTACAGAATTAAACCATCTGGTTTATCGCGATAAAAATGCAGTCCATTGATACTGACTTCCGGCTCCGGATGAAAGAATAATTCCCGAAAGGGACTATCGTATTTAAACTCAAAATCCGCCGACAGTTTCTCCGGTTTGAAGATCAGCTTCTCCTGCAGGAAATATCCCAGCACGCTCAGGAACAGTATGGTAAGGAAGATGTATAGGAGAACCATGGTATGGAGCAGTTAACAGTGAATGAGGGCAATAGAGTCAATATGGTGAATATGGTGAATAAAGTGAATGGTAATTGTCATATTCACTATTCACCCGGTTCCAATGTTTATTGCTCCATTCACCTCATTCACTTTATTCACCTCATTCACCTCTTCCATGCTCACTCCTCCTCATGATACACTCTCTTCAACCGTATCGTGGTTACAGGTGCAACAATCAGCGGGAACTTCTCTACCACCACATTGGAAGGGTCAAGACCAAAACCTCTTTCTTCTGATAGGCTGATCTCTTTTAACCAGAAATAGATCTTCATAATGATGCGCTCAAGGAAAGGCAGTTCATTGTCCTGGCTCAGGTATTTTTCCATTACGATGAACTGGAAATCGCCTACCACATTGTTACGCTCCAGACTTTCATAACGGCTGTAAATATTCACTTCCTTATTGTTCACCAGCTCTTCCACCACTTTGCGGAACAGGAGATTGATTTTGGGTTCCATCCGGAATCCCAGCCTGAACTCCACCCGGATAATATCATTGGGTATGATATGATCCACCACATATTCGCAGGTATAAGGATCATCCAGCGTATCCACATGTACAAACCAGTATATATCAGCACGCTTGGGTTTCTTGTTCAGTATGGAATAAATGATCTTATGTTCAATTTCTTTGGGATTGTTCGCACTGGTCATGTACACCAGGTGGGTGGCATGTTTCGGAACCGTTTTATCATTGCTGAGTTCCTGGATCATGGGCACATAATGCTCCAGCCGTACAAATTCCACATAGCGGTTTTTGATCTTGCGACTCCGGTAAGATACATACATGATAATGAACATGCCCAGGCCAATGATCAGAGTGATATAACCGCCATGGGTAAACTTTTCCAGCAAGGCAACCAGGAAGGTGATTTCTATAATCAGGAAGGAGATCAGAAAAAGGTAGATCAGTGCGGAAGGAATTCGGCGCGCCACCATATAATTTGAAAACAAGATCGTGGTGGTGATCAGGGTAACGATTATCGCCAGTCCGTATGCTGCTTCCATCCGGGAAGATTCTTTGAAGTACAATACGATTCCCACACAACCCAGAAACATCATGGTGTTGATACCGGGAATAAACAATTGTCCCTTTTCCTCCGAAGGGTACCGGATCTTAAGCCGGGGCCAGAGATTCAGACGCATGGCTTCACTGATCAGGGTGTAGGCGCCGGAGATCATTGCCTGGCTTGCAATAATGGCGGCTGTGGTGGCGATGATCACCCCGGGAATAATAAACCATTGGGGCATGAGGTCATAAAAGGCATTAATACCCAGCTCCGATTTCACTACCGGGGTAACGACTATGCCTGTACGATTGGCCAGCAAAAAAGCACCTTGTCCGAAATAATTCAGCAACAGGCATGCTTTCACATACATCCAGGAAAAGCGGATATTGTCCCGGCCACAATGTCCCAGGTCGCTGTACAATGCCTCTGCCCCTGTGGTACAAAGGAATACCGCGCCTAATAACCAGATCGCATTCGGATAGGTTGCCAGGAAGTTAACCGCGTAATAAGGATTGATCGCCTTTAAAATAGAGATGTCATCTGTAATATGCAAAACTCCCAGGATACCCAGCATGGTAAACCAGATCATCATAATGGGACCAAACAGTTTGCCAATGGAGGCGGTTCCAAACTGCTGCATGAAAAAGAAAAGGGAAATGATCGCCAATACAATGTATACAATAGTGGAAGTCTGTAATTCATGAAAGACCGGCAATTCTCTTAAACCTTCAATGGAAGAAGTGATGGTCATGGGAGGGGTGATGATCCCGTCTGCCATCAGGGAGGCACCCCCAATCATGGCAGGTAAAACCAGCCATTTTTTGCGGCGGCGAACCAGTGCATAGAGAGCAAAAGTTCC
This sequence comes from Flavipsychrobacter sp., assembly GCA_016787265.1. GTDB lineage: Bacteria > Bacteroidota > Bacteroidia > Chitinophagales > Chitinophagaceae > Flavihumibacter. The sequence continues at coordinate 182,852 of JAEUVF010000014.1, forward strand.
ACCTTCACCTTTGTTGTCGGCCCGCAACACGAGCCAGACATATTTAACCGTTGTTACCAGGGTCAGTGTCCAGATGATACAGGACAGGGATCCTAAAATCAATTCCTCCGTAATCTTCCTTCCGGAGATGATTGCATTAAATACATAGAGGGGAGAGGTTCCGATATCACCGTAAATAATTCCTAACGCAATTAACAGGCCTCCTAAAGAGACTTTGTCTAAATTTTTTCCCACTGTTGGACTATTGCGCCGGCATTCATTTGCCAGCTGGTATTCAGAAATGGCCAGACATACTTCCGGCTGTCTTGCAAAGGTATAGTTAAAATATTCATACCTTATACATATGTTGTGAACTTAAACAACCCATGGGTGTGTAAAATTGTCCTATAAATATCTGCAATGGATATTACCTTTAACTAAAGCGTACGAAATGAAAATCAAACTCGTATTGTTTGGCATTTTTTTATTGGCCCTTATTAATGTTAACGCTCAGGCCCCACGGATAGTATATACAGAGCCTGAAAAGGAAGACTCACGCCGGACCTCCTTTGAGATCCTGGGTAGAATCAATGGCAATCTGCTGATCTATAAAAATAACAGGACAGAGCATGCGATTTCCATCTATGATGATGAAATGAAAGCCCGGGACCGGGTGCTCATGGATTTTATGCCCGACCGGGTGATTAATGTGGATTATATTACCTACCCTGAGAAAATCCTCTTCTTTTACCAATACCAGCGCAAACGGATTGTATACTGTGATTATATCGCTATTGGTGCAAATGGAAAACCACTCGGTAATCCGGTAACCCTGGATACCACCGAAATCGGTTATACCTCCAGCAACAAGATCTATACGGTTATCAATAGTGATGATAAGGAAAAGATCATGTTGTTTAAAGTTAACAGCAGTAATCCGCGTAAATTCTTCATCACTTCTTTCCTTTATGATAAGAGCCTGGCCCTGGTTACCCGAAATTTCAGCCAGGTGGATATGGACGAAAAAGGAGATTATTTCTCTGATTTCCATCTTAGCAACTCCGGCGAACTGGTGGTAGCCCGCTTCTCAAGAGCCGGCAATTCAGATTTTATATCCGGTGTCAACATGATGATCAAACACCCGGATTCCCTGGGCTTCAGCATCCGGAATGTTGAAATTGGAAAGCAGATCCTGGATAACCTGCTCATGAAAATTGACAATAACAATAACCGGGTATTGCTGGCTTCCTTTTTCTCAAGACAAAAAAGAGGCAATATAGAAGGACTCTACCTTGTCAACTGGGACAAAGGCAGCAATGCCAAAGTAATGGACACGGCAATCGTATTTAATGATGAACTCCGGGTGATGGCAAAGGGTACAGATGCCAATAAAAAAACAACGTTTAATGATTTCTTCATTAAAAACATTTTTACCAGGAAGGATGGTGGTTTTGTTATCGTAAGTGAATCGCTTTATACAACCTCCCGCAACAACAGTTTTAACCGCTGGGATTATATGGGCTGGGGTAACCCCTGGTTTGGTCCCATGAATTACGGATACTGGTCTCCGATATACACGCCCTATGGCATGCCCTGGAACCGCTACGGCTGGAACAACAGTCCCATGAACCGCTACTTTGCTGAGAATGTTCTGGTGCTTTCCTTCAGCCAGGATGGCGCCCGGGAATGGAGTAATGTGATTACGAAAAGCCAGTTCGACGATGAAAGTGATAACCTGATTTCTTATGGAATCATGAATACCGGTGGCGAAGTTCACTTTCTTTTTAATACTTTCGAAAGAAGAACCTTTGTTCTTACCGACCAAAGCCTGGATCCGACGGGGAAGATTACCCGCTATCCAACTTTGAAAAACCTGGATAAGGGATATGATTTTATGCCAAGATTCGCCAAGCAGATCAGTGGCCGGCAGATTATCATACCCTGCCTGTACAGGAATTACCTGTGCTTTGCCAGGGTCGACTTTTAACAAACAACCCAGCCAACGTGATAGGAGTTTTCCGGCAAAAGAATCCAGGCAATGCGCTCATTTTGCTGATTTATGCCTTCGTGCTAAAATTCCCGATATTTCTGCATGCCACTGCTCCGTTGAAGCAGGCGGATGATAATTATCTCTATAAACTATTACTTAATACCCTTGCTCCCTTCCTTGGTGAGCAGGGTTTTTTTTATCCCCTGATGGCATTTCTGCTGCTCTATTTACAGGCCAGTTTGCTGAACCGGATCGCCAATACCATCAAACTGCTGCCAAGGCCCAATTACCTGTTCGGGATGGCCTTTTTGCTGGTCAGCAGTCTGCTGCCGGAATGGAACCAGTTCTCCAGTACCCTCCTGGTAAACTTTGCGCTGATCTGGATCTGGTATGGCATGGTGCGCTGGTACAACAACCAGCGGGCGATGGGGGCTATTTTTAATACCTCCCTGCTGGCTGGCATCCTGCCTTTACTGTATACCCCTTCCATAGGATTTGTGCTGATGGTGATCCTGGGTATTTTTATTACCCGGCCACTCCGGATCGGTGAATTTGTAGTAGCCCTGATCGGTTATATGGCACCTTTTTATTTTTTGCTGGTGATCATGTACCTGACTGATAACTGGCATCCCCAGGAGCTGATTCCGGCTATCCAGTTTCACCTCCCCAAATTGCCGGAATCCCTGTGGACTACAGGTGGCATGTTACTGCTGGTGATTCCCTTTCTGGTAGGTGCGTTTTTTGTCCAGGACAACCTGAACAAGATGCTGATCCAGGTGCGGAAAAACTGGAGTCTGCTCTTGCTGATTCTGCTGGTCGGGCTCATCGTTATCCTGGTGAATCCCGGTGATAATTACCAGCACTGGATGCTGAGCGTGATTCCCATCGCCTGTTTTCATGCGGCAGCCTTTTTTTATCCCAATAAAAAATTGTTTCCCCTGATTTTACATTGGCTTCTGTTTGCCTTTGTGATGGCCATCAATTTCATTACTTTTGCGCCTTAAATTCTCGTACATGAAGTTTGGTGTAGTCGTTTTCCCCGGATCCAACTGTGACCGCGATATGCAGGAAGCCCTGCAGAATGACCTGGGGCAGGAAGTCATCATGCTCTGGCATAAAGACAAGGATCTCTCTGCCTTCAACACCAACGACTGTATTGTATTGCCCGGTGGCTTTTCCTATGGCGATTACCTGCGCTGCGGTGCAGTTGCCCGCTTCAGCCCGATGATGCAAAGTGTGATAGAATTTGCCAACAGAGGTGGAAAAGTGCTGGGAGTTTGTAACGGTTTCCAGATTCTCTGTGAAGCCCACCTGCTTCCCGGTGTATTATTAAGAAATGCCAACCAGCAATTCATCTGTAAAAATGTTTTCCTGAAAGGAAGCGATTCCGACCAGGCACTCAAGATTCCCATCGCCCATGGCGAAGGACGTTATTTTGCGGACGAAGCAACCCTGGATCAGCTGGAAGCCAATAACCAGGTGATCTACCGTTATTGTGATGCAGGTGGTGTTATTGATACCAAAGCCAATCCCAATGGGGCCCTCAGGAATATTGCCGGTATCCGGAATGCCGCAGGAAATGTATTCGGAATGATGCCCCACCCCGAAAGAGCTACTTCAGCTGCGCTTGGCAATGAAGATGGCCGTTCCGTTTTTGCCTCCCTGCTGGGTGTCAGATAAACAGCTAACTGTTAATCTGGATCCTTGTGTGACTTGGTTAACATAACATTTGATTTTTTTCGCTGAATTTTGAGCCATGAAAAAAATGTTACTCTCATTTCTGGTTATGGTACTGGGAACAGCCACCTTTGCCCAAAGCGAAAAACAGGTTCGTTGGACCTTTCAAACTAAGAAAATCGCCGAAAACACCTACGAGGTACGTATGACCGCTGATATCGGTGGTAATTTTCATATGTATGCCCAGGATGGTGGTGATGGTCCGGTTTCAACCAGCTTTGATTTTACCAAAAATCCCCTGATCAGCTTCGACGGACAGGTAAAAGAGCAGGGCAAGCTCAAAAAAGTATACGAAGAGGCATTTGGCTCAGAAGTTCGTTACTATGAAAAAAAAGTGGATTTTATTCAGGTTGTCAAAGTGAAAGGCAAGGCAAAACCTACCCTCGCAGGCAAAGTTGAATTCATGGTCTGCAACGATAAAGAATGCCTTCCCCCCTCCACCGTCAATTTCAAGGTAGCGCTCGGTGGTTAATAAACCCTGATTGGTATGTTCAATCGAATTTTACTTCCCCTGATTTTACTGGTACTCCAGTTGCCCCTGCATGCACAGGAAAGTCCGAAGCCCGTGGAATGGACCTTCTCAGGTTCCAACAGTTCCGGAACGCCTGAAATAATCCTGAAAGCGAAAATTGCTCCCGGCTGGAAATTGTATTCCATCACAGCCACGGATGAGCAACCCAATACCCGGATTGTTCCCGATTCTGCCTGGGCAGCCAATATGGGAACACCAGCCGAAAAAGGAAAGCTGGAAAATCAACCCGAACCCCTTTTTGAAAACGACCGGATTCCATACTTCCAAAATGAACTGGAAATACGCATCCCCGTTCAAAACCTGAGTGGCAAACAACTGCTCAAGGGCAGTATTAATTATATGGCCCTAAAAGGGGAGGAGATCATTGGTCCAGAAGAAGTTCCTTTCCGCTTTGATCTGGGAGCCGATGGCTCCCTTGCAGTTGCTACTCTTAAAACAGTGGATGGCACCCAGGGTATTATTAAAAGAGAGGCCATTCAGCTCGACCAGCCCGCAGCAGATTGTGGTGGTACCGGCCTGGTGAAAGAAGGAGAAGATGGCTTGCTGAATATTTTTGTGCTTGGTTTCCTGGGCGGATTGATTGCCCTTTTTACGCCCTGTGTATTCCCGATGATTCCATTAACCGTTTCCTTTTTTACCAAAAAATCGCAGGATCGGAAAAAGGGAATCGGCAATGCCATGTTGTATGGTTTTTTCATTTTCCTGATCTATCTCCTGTTATCAGCACCCTTTCATTTCCTGGATACTCTCAATCCGGAAATACTCAATAATATTTCCACCAACGTTTGGCTCAACCTGCTCTTCTTTGTGATTTTCGTGGTATTTGCCCTTTCGTTTTTTGGGTTGTTTGAAATCACCTTGCCCAGCAGCATTTCCAACTCAGTGGATTCCAAGACCGGTGTAGGTGGCAGCGTGGGCATTTTCTTTATGGCCCTTACCCTTGCCCTGGTTTCTTTTTCCTGTACCGGTCCGATTCTCGGCTCCCTGCTGGCAGGCTCTCTTTCCTCCAATGGTGGAGCTATGCAACTGACTGCAGGTATGGGCGGATTTGGACTCGCACTGGCTATGCCTTTTGCCCTTTTTGCACTCTTCCCGAACTGGCTGAACGCGATCCCGAAATCAGGGGGATGGCTCACTACGGTTAAAATTGTGCTCGGCTTTGTGGAAGTTGCACTGGCGATCAAATTCCTGAGCAATGCAGATCTCGTAATGCACTGGGGTATTCTCAAAAGAGAAGTATTCTTCGGCATCTGGATCGTAGTCGGACTCCTGACCAGTCTGTACCTCTTTGGTCTGATACGCTTTCCACATGAAGCGCCTGTTAAAAAATTAGGCACTACCCGTAAAGTTTTTGGAACCCTGTTTGCCGTTTTCACTTTGTACCTGATTCCCGGCCTCACAAATACACCCTACGCCAACCTGAAATTGCTGAGCGGATTTCCTCCGCCACTGACCTATAGTGTGTACCATCATGAAGAAACCGTAATCGTAAATGATTACGAAAAAGCACTGAAGCTTTCCAAAGAACTGAATAAACCTTTGCTGATTGATTTTACCGGATGGGCCTGTGTGAACTGCCGGAGAATGGAAGAGAATGTTTGGCCAAAGGAAAAAGTGTCTGCTTTAATGGAGAAGTTTATCCTGGTATCTCTCTATGTGGATGACAGAAAACAGTTGCCGGATGCAGAGCAGTTTATCTACACGAATGAAAAAGGCCTACAGAAAGAAATCAAAACCATTGGTGATAAATTTGTCACCTTCCAGACAGAGAATTTTAAAAATGCTTCTCAGCCCTGGTATGTGATTCTTTCACCGGATGAAAAACTGATGAATAACCCTGTTGGTTATACGCCGGATGCGGATGCATATGCCGACTGGCTGCAATGCGGACTAAACGCATTTGAAAAGAAATAAAAGAAGAGGCTGTCGATTTCGACAGCCTCTTTTCTTACTGCTAGGAGCCTAACCTTTATAAGTATAACCAAACTAACTGCTAGAAGGAAGGATCCGTGGGCGTATTCGGATTGTTATCCCGCTCGCGGAAAGGATAAGGGAAGAAGTTTCTTTTCTTCTCTACATTCGGATCATTGGAACGATTGAATCTTCTCATGTCTTCCAGCTTGAAACCCTGCATGTATAACTCGATACAGCGCTGCCGATAGATCTCTGTCAGTATTGCATCCTGCGTAACTGCTCCGCCATAAGGACCCTGGTTGGCACCGATGCCAAAGGGATCCGTTGCACTGGTTTTGGTCAGGATCTTATTCAGTTCCGCAACAGCATCCGGCAGAGAAGCAGCACCAGCTCTTGCATGGGCCTCCGCTTTGATAAGAGTCATCTCACCCGGAACATAAATCGCCCAGGGGGTTGCAAGCTCTGCACCGAAACCTTTAATGCGCCAGCGAGGTGCAATGGTTGCGTTTACACTCATGTAGAATCCAACCCGACCATCCGACATATCAGGTCTCAGCGCCTCCGGTAAGCCGAAGGTGGAGTCAATTACCTGGAACACGTTATTGGTGGCGGTAGACACATTGAAAATGGGGTTGGGTGATACCGCGTCAAAATTCATGGTGCTCTTCTTTGTCAGGTCAACCGCATTGGCAGCGGTAAGGGCTGCCGGGTAGTTTCCACTGAAAAGTGAATACCTGGCCTTCAATGCCTGCAGGGTATTTGGAATTTCGATACCAGCCGGCAGGTTGGTTAAGAATTGCGCACTGATAGGGTTAGTGGCGATGGCAGCCAAAGCTGCATCCAGTGTTGCAATTGCTTCGGCAAATCCTTCAGCGCGACTCTTAAAGTTCACATTGGTTCCAATGGATGCAGGGAGTTGTTCCCAATACATCGACAGGTTACCCAATGCCATTGCCTTGAAGATGGATGCGTAACCAATGAGTCCGGATGCATATGCTTTATCACCCAGGTTGGCAGCATTATTAATCACATTGTTGGCATCAAAGATCACTTTCAAACTGCTGGTCCATAAATTACCCAGCACGTTGTTGTTGCCGTCTACATTGATCCCGCCTTTGGATAAATTGAATTCATCCACATTTCCTTCGTTTCTTAAACTCAATTCATAAGTAGAGAAACCATTGGCAGTTACCAGGTTGTACAAAGCCGACTGGCGGCCCACACTGTATTGTTTCTGCACACCTACTGCCACACCGGTAAGTCCGGTTGAATTGGACAGCGCATCGTCTACTGGCGTAGCGCTCGGGTTATTGAAATTCTTGCTGCAGGCAACCAGGCTGAGTGCCAGGGAGGAGAGCAGGAATCCTTTATAAATAATTCTTTTCATACATTTTAATTGGAGGTTAGGTACTAGAATCTTGCACTGATGTTGAAAGCGAATGTCCGGGGAATGGGCACATTACCAAAGTCGATACCACGGGCAAGGTTACTTCCGCCACCGGCATTGGTTTCCGGATCAAATCCTTTGTAATTATCCCAACTGATCAGGTTTCTACCGGAGAGGCCTACCCGCAGATCGCTGATGGCTTTACCGATTTTACCCAAACCATAACTCAGTGATATTTCACGCAGTTTTACAAAACTTCCGTCATCAATTCTCCATTCTTCAATGGCATATACACCACTTACATATCCTCTTGGCAGTTGACCACGGTGTTCTTTCTCTGCAAATTCAGCTCCGTTTCCAACACCCTGACGGGTACGGAAATCAGCATTGAATACATCCACACCCTGCACGGCATCCAACTGTACGCGAAGGGAAAGATTCCTGTACTCAAATGTGTTCACCAGGGTTCCTGTCCAGTCTGGGTTGGGATCGCCAATGATTCTGCGGAGTGGTGTTCCGGTTGGTAAACCATCCGTTCCTCTTTGGGTGGTATAAGTATTCGGACTGTTCTGTGTTCCTCTCTCCTGAACCGGTATGCCATTGGCATTTTTGATCTCTCCACCATTTTCATCTCTCGCAAAGAAGAAACCATAGAATACTCCGATGGGTGCACCACGCAACAGGGAAACAGATCCTGCAGGCAGGTTAAACTGGATCAATCCCTGTGGGATTTCTTCCACAATATTTCTGTTGCGGTTGAAGATCACATCCACATCCCAACGGAAATTTTTATTGCGGATGGGTGAACCTCCAATCATCAGTTCAATACCCTTGTTACGAACTACTCCAACATTGTCCAGCAGACTGCTGTAACCCGTACTCGGAGCAATGAAACGACCAATCAATAGGTCGGTTACTTTTTTATTGTACCAGTTGAATGTAACATTCAGGCGACTGTTGAAGAATGCCATATCCGTTCCAATCTCCAGCTCCTTCTGCACTTCCGGACGCATATTGGTATTCGCCAATTGTCCGGGTGATAAGAGCGCTGTTCTTCCCACCAGGGGAGAAGCATTGTAAATATTAAATCGATCATAGGCTCCAATACCTGTCAGGTTGCCGCTTTCACCATAAGCTGCGCGTAACTTGAAATAGTTCCAGGTTTTTGCCAGTCCCAGTTTTTCCCAGAAATTTTCATCACTCATCACATAGGATCCACTGAGTTTCAGGTAAAACTGGTTCCGCTGATCTTCACCGAATACGGAAGAACCATCGATCCTTCCTGCCGCGGTTAAGAAGTAACGGTTTTTGAACTTGAAGTTCTGTTGCAGGTATCCTCCTGAAATGGAAATTTCAGAACGGGCATCTGCACCTGGTAATACCGTACTGGCTCCACCTACTGTTTGTACAAAGGGGGCCAACCCACGGCCTTGTGCAACCGAATAATTGGAACGCTCGTATTGCAGGGAATAACCAACCTGCGTAGTGGAAATAAAATCTTCCGTAATATTCTTGTTCAGCGTTGCATTGATCTCATGGTTGATCAGGAACTGCTGGTTATTACCTACGGATGCATATCCATTGAGGGTTGGATCCAGGGAAATACCACCGCCCCAGAAATCCGGACTCGCATTGTAGGTATAAGGAGGAATATAGGTTGTTCCTACCTGTGAGATATTATCAATACCCATGGTATAATCAATGGTCAGATCCTTGATGGGTTTGAGTTTCAGCCCAAGAGAACTGATGATGCGGTTGGTCTGGTTGCGCTGTTTGATATCTTCAATGATGCTAACCGGATTGATCCGTCCGCGTTCACCTACAGCCTGCAGATTGCCATTCGCATCCCGCTTCCAGATATCATGGAAATTTCCAATGATGGTAATGCTGTTGATGGGAGAGAAGAAAGAGTTGCCATCCGGCTTTTCATTGGCCATACTATTCACATAGTTCAGTCCCGCATTTACACTTGCCCATTTGGTGATTTCCTGATCCAGGTTTACTCTGAAACTGAAACGCTGGAAATCGGTATTCTTAATGATGCCCTGGTTGTACAAATGAGAAGCCGACATGAAATATTTGGTCTTGTCTTTTCCTCCACGTACCGAGATATTATTGTCTGTTCCAATACCGGTGCGGAAAATATAATCCCAGTAATTATAACGGGTAACATTAGTGGTGTTGGTTAAACCGGTTAACAGAATGTCCTGGGTAACAGCACCCGGACCATCAGTAGGTCCGCCGAATTTCGTAGGGGCCTTGTTGTAACCCACATCTTTTCTGAGCTGGTTCATGTTAACCGAGGTATTAAAGCTAACCACCGGAGCGCCGGAGCTACCTCTTTTGGTAAAAATCTGAACCACACCGGCGTTCGCGCGACTACCATAAATAGCTGCAGCAGCGGCACCATTCAGGATTTCTACCCGATCAATATCTGCCGGGTTGATATCCACGAGGCGGTTGGGCGCAGGTGAGATCAGTCCGTCATAGGCAGCCTGCGTATTGGTAACCCGGCGGGAGCTGTTGCTGACGATAACCCCGTCAATGATATAAAGCGGTTCACTGGATCCGTTGATGGTACTGGTACCACGCAGCCGAACGGAAATGCTTCCGCCTGGATCTCCACTATTCTGGATGATCTGGGCACCTGGTGTTTTACCCTGCATGGCGGCCAGTACGTTACCGGTAGTTCCTTTGGTCAACTCATCGCCCTTTACAGTAGCAACAAAGTTACCCAATTGCCGGCGGGTGGTTCCCAGGGAAGTACCCGTAACAATCACTTCATCCATGCTGGTAGCATCCGACTTCAGGCTGGCATCAAGCGTATAGGTGGTAACACCTGCTGAAATAGTCAGTGATTGAGTAAGCATTTTAAAAGCGATACCTGAAAACTCCAGTACATACCGGCCGGGTTTTAAATCGCTGGTGATGGTATAGCTACCATTTTCATCTGTAGTTGCACCGGCAGAAGTGGTTCTTACCTGCACGGAAATGGAGGGCAGTGGCAGACCGTTTTCATCGGTTACAGTTCCTGAAATGCTGACCTGTCCGATGACTGCCAGGGCAAACAACTGAAGCGGCAGGCCAAGTAAGAGCGCCTTCCAGCTCCATCGTTTTGCACATTTTCTTGTGTTCATAAAGCAGTGTTTAGTTGAAATGAATATTGATTTGAAAACCTTCTGCAAAACATCGGAAAACAGGCAAGCACCAGCAATTATCCTTGGTATGGGATACGGGCGGAGGTGGCAGTACAGTTCTTCTCAGTTTAAGCAGTGTATGAAATTAACTAATATTTCAATTCAATTGTTGCAAAAACCAGCAAAAAATTGCAGAAAATCTCAAGGAAACTTGGGGAAACAAGCATGGACCAGGAGACGGGGTAAAGGAGACAAGGAGACGAAGGAGACAAGGAGACAAGGGAGGCATGGAGACGGGGACAAAGGAGACGGGGACAAAGGAGACGAAGGAGACGAAGGAGACAAAGGAGACAAAGGAGACATGGAGCAGGAGACAAGGGAGACAAAGGAAACAATGGAGGAAGGGGGGGATAAAAAAGCCCCCGGGTGGGGGCTTCAGTTTGGCGTCATTCTGTAACAACCTTCTGGCTGGCAAGCGAAACATCGGAAATGTCAGAGGGAGCTACAGAATGACATTATTTTGATTTGCTAATCGTTTTTTTACTATAGCAATATTACAGTGTAAAAAGGATTCAGTTCTTCTTTATTGTTTAAAAAATCATTAAAACTAGAGCGCGATATTTTTCTCTGTCATCATCTTACGCAGGTTGATCAAACCATAACGCATACGACCCAGCGCAGTATTGATGCTGCAGTTTGTCAACGCGGCGATTTCTTTAAAGCTCAATTCCGCATAATGACGCAGAATGATTACTTCACGCTGGTCTTCCGGTAAACGATCCAGCATCTGGCGTACACGGTCATGACTCTGACGTTTCATCATTTTTGCATCCGCACCTTCTTCCGTAAAATTGATCACTTCAAAAATGTCGCGGTCATCACTTGTTTTGATGGCTGGAGAACGCTTCACTTTTCTAAAGTGGTCAACACAAAGGTTGTGTGCAATCCGCATCGCCCAGGGAAGGAACTTGCCTTCTTCAGTATAGCGACCTGCGCGCAGCGTGTCAATAATTTTAATGAGTACATCCTGGAAAATATCTTCTGCCAGATACTTGTCTTTCACGAGGAAAAGAATGGATGTGTAAAGTTTGTCTTTGTGGCGGAGAATAAGCGTTTCGAGGGCTGCCATGTCACCATCCATGAACATATGGATGAGTTCATTGTCGGTTTTAACGCAAAGTGATTTCATAAACATCTACGGTTTTAGTATTAAATGGGATATTGGTTACTTGGATTTTATTGGGAAAACTACGAGTGTATTAGTAATTCTACGATAGGCGAAGTATTTATGGTTTTTGTTTCGGACAATTGTGAAATAAAAATAATAATTTATTCGAATAAACAAGGGCTTGTTAAAATTATTTTCCAGTTATCGAAAAATATCGCCCAATAGTCTAATGGAATTTACCTACTTACATACGAAAAGGCTTAAAAAGGAGTTTGTTTTCCCAACTATTTTTTTGGCAGCACGTTACCTTACTTTTGTATGGTTATGAAATCAGCTTCCAAACCCGCGTCAACCCTGACGCAGGATATCTATATAAAAGGTGCACGTGTCCACAACCTGAAGAATATTGATGTTACCATCCCCCGTAATAAACTGGTAGTGGTTACAGGTGTTTCCGGTTCGGGTAAAAGCTCCCTTACCATTGATACCTTATTTGCAGAAGGCCAGCGCCGCTACGCGGAAAGTCTCTCCGCCTACGCCCGCCAGTTCCTGATGCGCATGAACAAGCCCGATGTAGATTTTATTAAAGGGCTGTGTCCGGCTATCGCGATTGAACAGAAAGTAATCACCCGAACCCCGCGCTCCACGGTGGGCAGCATGACTGAAATCTATGATTACCTGCGACTCCTGTTTGCACGCATCGGTCATACGATTTCTCCTGTTTCCGGTAAACGAGTGCGTAAAGATGATGTGGCCGATGTGGTGGATGCCATTCGCAATTTACATGAAGGCACCAAAGTGCTAGTACTGGTTCCTTTTCATTTACATGCCAATCGTTCGGTTCCGGAAGAACTCAATATATTATTACAGAAAGGTTTCAGTCGCCTCTACGATGGTGAACTACTGCGCATTGAAGACCTGCTCGACTCTTTCCAGGAAGGCGGTGGCAAACCCTGGAAGCCTTCACCTAAAAAACCGGTTTATCTTTTAGTTGACCGGCTTGTGGTTAAAGCTTTTGATGAAGATGATCTGCATCGCATCGCGGATTCCATCGGCACTGCTTTCTATGAAGGAGAGGGGGCAGTTGAATTGCAGGTGGATGGAAAAGAACACCTGCATTTTTCCAATCGCTTTGAACTGGATGGCATCACCTTTGAAGAGCCCGTACCGAATCTGTTTTCTTTTAATAATCCCTTTGGTGCCTGTCCCACCTGTGAAGGTTTCAGCCAGGTACTCGGCATTGATGAAGACCTGGTTATCCCCGACAAACGGTTAAGTGTATACGAAGGTGCGGTTGCTCCCTGGAAAGGAGAGAAACTCGGCTGGTGGAAAGAACAGTTTGTAAAAGCTTCCAGAGCTACCGCCTTCCCGATTCATAAAGCAATTGCAGATCTTACCAAAGAACAATACCGCCAACTCTGGAAAGGCATTTCACCCGCACTGGGTATTGATGATTTTTTCCAGGAAGTGGAATCCAATTTATACAAGGTGCAATACCGCGTATTGTTATCACGCTATCGGGGGCGCACTACCTGTCCCGATTGTGAAGGCTATCGCCTCCGCAAGGAAGCTCTCTATGTAAAAGTGGGAGGAAAACATATTGGTGAACTTTGTGAACTGCCGGTACGTGATCTGCAACAATGGTTTAATGCGTTGAAACTCTCCGACAATGATCGACAGATCGCCAAACGTATCCTGCTTGAAATTGAAACCCGGATCGGTACGCTCATGGATGTGGGACTTGGTTATCTTACCTTATCACGCCTGGCCAATTCCCTCAGTGGTGGTGAAAGCCAGCGGATTCAACTGACCCGTAGTTTAGGTTCGAATCTCACCAATTCTCTCTACATACTGGATGAGCCTTCCATTGGTTTGCATTCACGCGATACGGAACGTTTGATCGGGGTGCTGAAAAACTTACGCGATCTCGGTAACACGGTAGTGGTGGTGGAGCATGATGAAATGATGATGCGCGAAGCGGATTATATCATCGATATGGGTCCCCTTGCTTCTCACCTGGGTGGTGAAGTAGTTGCTGCCGGCAACTATGATGAACTCATCGCCAATAAAAACAGTCTGACCGGAAAATACCTCAGTGGTGCGCTGAGCATTGATGCACCCGAGAAACCAAGAAAATGGATCCGCTCCATTTCGGTTAAAGGTGCCCGTCAGCATAACCTGAAAAATATTGATGTAGAATTTCCGCTTGGGGTATTCACCGCCGTTAGTGGCGTGAGTGGCTCTGGTAAAACTACCCTCGTAAAACAGATTCTCTATCCTGCCCTGCAGAAAATCAAAGGAGAATCCTCTCCCAAAGTAGGCATGCATAAATCCCTTGAAGGGGATCTTGATTTTATTACACAGATCGAACTGGTGGATCAGAACCCGATTGGTAAATCTTCGCGTTCGAATCCTGTCACCTATATCAAAGCATACGATGAAATACGTGATCTCTATGCTTCCCAGCCACTGAGCAAAATGCGCGGTTTCCAACCCAAACATTTTTCCTTCAATGTGGATGGCGGAAGATGTGATGCCTGTAAGGGTGAGGGCGAACAGATTGTAGAAATGCAGTTCCTCGCCGATGTACACCTTACCTGTGATGTATGCGGTGGCAAACGGTTTAAGGAAGAAGTGCTGGAAGTAACCTACCAGGAAAAAAACATTCATGATGTACTCGAGATGAGTGTAGACCAGGCACTCGAGTTTTTCGCGAAAGAAAAAGATGTGGTGAATAAAATCAAAGCATTGAGTGATGTGGGACTCGGTTATGTGAAGCTCGGCCAGTCTTCGGATACCCTTTCCGGTGGAGAAGCACAACGTGTAAAGCTGGCTTCCTTCCTGGGACGCGGGCGTTCACACGGACATATCTTCTTCATCTTTGATGAGCCTACAACCGGACTCCATTTTCATGATATCAAGAAACTGCTGGCTTCCTTTAATGCCCTGGTGGAACAGGGACATACCATCCTCGTGATTGAACACAATACAGATGTGATCAAATCCGCTGACTGGGTAATTGATTTGGGTCCGGAAGCCGGTGATGAAGGTGGAAATCTGGTTTATGCCGGACTGCCATCCGGACTTAAAAAGAATAAAAAAAGCTGGACGGCCAGGTTTCTTACCTGAGCCGGTCCAGGCTTTTAATGAGTTTCTCGTCTTTACGGATACCCCTTGCCGCGAGTATCAGGAAAATCAGCATCGCAATGGGCAGCAGGCCACCCCACTGATAGGTACCCTGGGTCATATTGGTGGAAGTTTTGAAGCCCTCCACGGAATACACCTGCAAACCGATTACAACTGCGGAAAGTAATATGCCAATCCAAACCAGTTGCAACTGGGTCTTCCGGTTTTTAAACAGAAAAATGGTAACTGTTGCCAGCACGGCAATTCCTACTGCCAGTGCAAAAGAAAGCAGGCTCTCTGTGGCCAGAAAATGCCGAACCGTGCCATCCGGCAGGGTGGCTGCAAACAAAGGCACTTTCGCCATCGCAAATCCACATACCGCTGCCAATGCCAGCCAGACAGATTGTATACGTTGAATCATATTATACAGCTATTGATGGGCGTAAAGATATAGAAATTGCTAATTGCCGGCTTGCAACTCCTGCTGATAAAAGCCCAGGGCAAGATCCGTATAGCGATAGGTTTTCCTGCTCCATTCGGTCAGTTTGAATTGAGCCTTGTCTGCACTCTTCACGATGCCTTCATAACTGCGATGAAAGCCTGCATTGTATGCTGCAGCATAAAAGCGCAATTTCTCTGCGGTAGACGACCATCGGATAGCACCATATCGTTTGTCCATGGCAGATAGAAAACTACTCAGGTAGGCAAACTGTCCGGCTGTGGTAGTCAACGCTGCAATTCTTTTCTCCCGATCGGGTTCGGTCTCCTTCAAATCATCCAGTCGGGATGCAAAACTGGGTTTCATCTGAAAGGGGCCGATAGAGAAATCCGCATAGGCAGGGCCCAGCTGAATATACAGGACCTGAAGCGCAATGGTTTCCAACTGATCCCGGAATTGCGAATAACGCAGCAATTCAGGATAGATGATCGCTTTGGCAAAAGCAGGATCATATCCCGCTTTGCGCAAAACTTCCCATCCCTGCGTTTCCTGTTGCATCCACTGCCTGGCTTTGGCAGCAGCATCACGGAATTCCGGATCTGTATTGTTTTGTGCAAGCAGGCAGACAGGCAACAGGAGCAGTATGGTAATAAACCTTACCATGGCATACTGCTAAGTACTACCTCTTTGGAAGCATTCACCTGCAAATAATGCAGGGTGCTGGAACTGCCCTTTGTTTCAACTGTCGGAACAAAAGCACGTTCAATCAGTTTGCCATCCGAAAAATTGATGCCTTTGTAATTGATTTCGGCGTATTTGCTGGCATCCGCATTAAAGATGTAGGAGGCACTGGAATTGAGGCGCTTCAGGGAGTAAAGTGATTTCCCGTCGCGGTACACTTTCTGAACATCAGACTGCTGATCAGGCTCCATTATTATAACCGAGCTGCCATTGAGGTCGTATGGCTGGGCATAATTGCCATAGGGACCAAACTTGCTGCCCGCCTCGGTATAATATACCTTTTGCATATTGGCATCCATAGTTTCAAAAAGAAAAGCGCCGGTAGCTGGATGTATGAGAATCTTACTCATTATCACACCGGGCAGTTGAATTTTTTTGCCTCCGGGCAGATGCACGGTGCTATTCATACCACCGGTGTTGTCATCGCTTTTCATAGATATAAAAGCCACTCTTTTTTTAACCGGATCTTCTGCCACTGCGGCTGGTATTTCTCCCGGCTCCAGGGTGCCCACCACTTTGCCACCCAGTTTGATTTGCATTCTGCCATCGGAGGTATAGCCCATATCAGGTTGCCCTTTTGTATCCTGGAATTGTTGCATGGAACTGGAAGATAATCCGCCTTTGGGTAACAGATCCTCCGGCAACTTATCCAGCGGACCGGTTCTACCTTTCTCTGTATTGATGTAAAACTTCCCCTTGATTTTAGTAACGATGGTATAGGCGGATGCACTGCCGCCCACCAGTAAACGGGATTCATTATAAACGATGGTTTCTCCTTCCTGCAGGGTGAAGAGTTTTTTTTCAGTCTGGAATTCCGGCACGAAGAGGAAGCTCCAGATCAGTAAGAGGATCGGGTTCATTTGGGTGTATTATTAGGGTGATGAAGTACTTTAAATTTACAATAAAAAAAGCGACTCATTGAGTCGCTTTTTTACTAATTCGTTGCATGCCCTTATCCTAATTCGGGATACAGGGGGAACTGCGCCATGAATTCATTTACTTTCTTACGAACCGATTCCAGTTTGGCTTCATCATCCGCATTCATCAGTACCGTGTCAATCGCATCCACCACAAATTCCATATCCGCTGCTTTCATGCCTCTGCTGGTAATCGCAGGTACACCTACCCGGATACCCGAAGTCACAAAAGCAGATTTATCATCAAAAGGAACCATGTTTTTATTCAGGGTGATATCTGCCTTGCCCAATACCTGCTCGGCTTTTTTACCACTGATATTTTTATTGCGAAGATCAATCAGCATCAGGTGGTTGTCGGTACCATTGCTGATGATCTGGTAACCGCGACTAACCAGTGCAGCAGACATCGCCTGTGCGTTTTCGATTACCTGCTTTGCATAGGTAGTGAATTCATCACTCAGTAATTCACCAAAGGCAACCGCTTTCGCTGCAATCACATGCTCCAGCGGACCACCCTGAGTTCCAGGGAATACCGCCATATCAATCAGGTTGCTCATCATGCGGATATTTCCTTTTGGATCTTTCAATCCGAAGGGGTTTTCAAAATCCTGTTTCATCAGGATGATACCACCACGTGGACCGCGTAATGTTTTATGTGTAGTAGAAGTTACAAAATGACAATGTTCAAAAGGAGAAGACAACAATCCTTTGGCGATCAATCCGGCAGGATGTGCCATATCACACATCACAAATGCACCGATTTCATCTGCCACTTTTCGGATGCGGGCATAATCCCAATCGCGACTATAAGCAGAAGCACCACAGATAATCAGTTTGGGTTTTTCTTCGCGTGCTACTTTTTCCAGCATGGCATAATCCACCAGTCCGGTTTCTTTCTCTACTCCATAAAACAGAGGCTGATAAAGTTTACCGCTGAAATTCACACTGGAACCATGGGTAAGGTGACCACCCATGCTGAGATCCAGGCCGAGGATTTTATCACCCGGTTGAAGAATGGCCAGCATCAGGGCCGCATTGGCCTGCGCACCACTGTGTGGCTGAACATTCGCATACTCACAATTGAAAACCTGTTTAATGCGATCAATTGCAAGTTGTTCTACCTGATCCACAATTTCACAACCACCATAATAACGACGCCCTGGATAACCTTCTGCGTATTTGTTGGTTAACACGCTTCCCATAGCCTGCATCACCTGCAGGGACGTGAAGTTTTCAGAAGCGATGAGCTCAATGCCATGGCGTTGGCGCTCCAGTTCTTTGTTTATCAGGTCGAAAACCAGTGAATCATGCATCATGAAATCAAAATTTGCCGCAAAAATACAGCATCGCTTCCAATTGGCACCTTTATTATAGTGGCGATTGTTTTTTCCCTAATTTCACAGCTTGTTATGAAAGCGATTATCCCCGTAGCCGGTGCAGGCACCAAGCTGCGTCCTCATACCTACACCCAGCCCAAGGCGCTGATTCCATTGGCCGGGAAAACCATTCTCTCTATTATCGTGGACCAACTGGTGGAAGCCGGTGTTAAGGAATTTATTTTCATCATCGGGTACCTGGGTGATAAAATCCAGGACTTTGTGGAAGAGAAATATCCATATCTCGAAACGCATTTTATACAACAGCATGAACGCATGGGAATTGGTCATGCGATTCTGTTGACCCGCGAGATCGTGAAAGAGGATGAAATCATTGTGGTACTGGGCGATAGCATCTGTGAATACGATGTAAAAGAAGTGATTGAGTCTCCTACCTCCCTGCTCGCAGTAAAACGCGTGGATGATCCCCGCGATTTCGGGGTGGCCGAAATTAACGAAGAAGGATTGATTACCCGGGTTGTGGAGAAACCACAGATTCCAAAGAGCAATATGGCCCTGACCGGTATTTATAGAATCCGGGAAACCGCATTACTCTTTGAATGCCTGGATACTAATTTCCGCGGAAATGTGACTTCTTATGGGGAGTTCAATCTGACCGATGCATTGGAATGTATGATCGGCGGGGGTGCCACCATCCGGGCCTATAAAGTCAAGAACTGGTTTGACTGTGGTAAAAAGGAAAGCCTGCTGGCCAGTAATGCTACCCTGCTCAAGAAAATGGGACAAAGTATCGCGGCAGACAAGCCATTTGAAAATACCATCATCATTCCGCCTGTAAGTATTGCTGCGGGATGTGATATCTCCAACAGCATCATTGGTCCGAATGTAGCCATCGGTGAATGTGTTACCATCAGCGATTCCATTATCAAGGATTCCATCATTGGATCCTTTGCCGATTTAAGGGATATCGTGCTCACACAATCTCTTATCGGCTCCGATACAGAGGTGAGAGGGGAGAGTCGCAGTTTGAATATTGGCGACAATACAGAAATCGATCTCGGAAAACGATAAAGCTTTTTTATGCCGGAACTCTTTAGCAATAACCGGATCTGCGGCTTGTTCGGGATACAATATCCCATCGTACAGGGCGGTATGATCTGGGCAAGCGGATGGCGTTTAGCCAGTGCCGTTAGTAATGCAGGCGGACTCGGATTACTCGGTGCAGGCAGTATGTATCCGGATGTTTTGAGAGAGCATATACAACAGATGAAAGCGGCCACCAAAAACCCCTTTGGTGTGAATGTTCCATTGCTGTATCCCAATATTGAAGAGTTGATAGAGTTGATTATTGCCGAAGGAGTGAAGATTGTATTTACCTCTGCGGGTAATCCGGCAACCTGGACGGGCAAGCTGAAAGAGAAAGGCATTACAGTGGTGCATGTGGTAAGTAGCAGCAAGTTTGCGCGAAAAGCAGAAGCTGCAGGATGTGATGCTGTGGTGGCGGAAGGCTTTGAAGCAGGCGGACATAATGGAAGAGAAGAAACCACCAGTTTTGTGTTGATCCCTGCGGTACGCGAAGCAGTGAATATTCCGGTGCTGGCCGCCGGGGGCATTGCAACCGGCCGGCAGATGCTGGCGGCCATGGTGCTCGGAGCAGATGGAGTACAACTCGGAACACGCTTTGTGGCCAGTGAAGAAGCAAGCAGTCATGCTGCCTTTAAACAGGCGCTGATCGGTTCACAGGAAGGAGATACCCAACTCAGTATGAAAAAACTGGTGCCGGTTCGATTGCTGAAGAATGCATTTTACCAGCGGGTATGGGAGGCGGAGCAGAGAGGAGCAGATCCTGCGGAACTCAAGGAAATCCTGGGCAGAGCTAGAGCCAAAAAAGGCATGTTCGAGGGGGATCTGGATGAGGGAGAACTGGAGATCGGGCAGGTGAGTTCCCTGATAAAAGAAATCTTACCAGCTAACGAAATAATTCGTAATTTAATAACTGAGTTCCGGGCGGCTGTGGAGACCAAATACTAGTAAAACTGCAACCATGAAATTATTCAGCACACTGCTTATCAGTGCAAGCTTATTGGCTTCCGGATCAGCTTTCGCCAATACGGGAGGTTCGCCTAAACCAGGCAGTGAATTACCAAAGGAAGATGCAACAGTGCATGGGTATGTGGTAGATGCCAACACCAAAAAGCCGGTATCCGGAGTAATTGTATCCGCTTCCAATCAGAAGAAAAATTTCAAGAAAGAAGTATCAACCGATGCCAGTGGTTATTTCAAGTTAGATGAAATGCCGTCAGGAGAAGTGCTGATTTATTTCGACAAGAAAGGCTATCGCATGCTGAAAAAATCTCCCGTGGTGCTCAAAGAAAAAACCGTCACCAAACTCTCCATTGATTTACGCGAAGAAGAAGAGCTGGATACAGTGTATGAACATCCCGTACTGCGCTTGTTAGACGGAATATTTTGATTTGCCTATCTATTTCCTTGCTAAATAGGATGTAAGAGTTGTAATATTTGTCTTGCCAATTTTCTTCAGAATTAATAAATCATTATCTCCAGTAAGTATGTAATTGGCTTTTGAGACTTTAGCAAGTGCTAAAATAAAATCGTCCTTGGGGTCTCTGCAAATTTCCTTTATTTCAAGAACTTCAAAAAACAATGCATATTCATTGATGGAATTCAATAGCTCAGCAATATCTGCAGCTGAAATGTATTTTTTGAATTTAGGTCTTTTTGCTACTTCTATAAATTCAGTGAGTAATTCTTCACTAAAAACAAGCTTGGCTTGTCCAGAAACCAAAATTCTATCGAGTTGAGAATAAGTCCTTTTAATTAAAAAACTCAACCAAAGGTTGGTGTCAACAATTATTAAATCAGGCTTTTTTGGCATAACGTTTTGCCCTAACTGTTTCTACCTCCTTTGTAATGTCCTCCAGGGAAATCTCAGCCCTTTTTGAGCGGATTTTCTTGACAACCTCTAAAAAGGGATTCTCTCCGGCCTTTTTGATTGAGATCAGGTTCAGATCCTCAAGGTCCTGAAGTAGCTTTTTCGCTTTAGGATTCAATATTTCCACATTTAAACTGGACATATCTCAAATATACAAAAGAATTTTCCATCAACCCCTTCAGATACTATTGGCCCCCTAGGGGTACCCTTACTAAAAAGAAAGAGACTGCCTCTTTGGAAGCAGCCTCTCTTTTTTTTCATGCGGACAAGGTTTAGTCCTTTTTTATATCGAAGCGATTGTTTTTGTTTTCAATCACTGTGTTTTTATCTGGGAAATAGGAACGGTATTTTTTGAAAGTGGCTTCGGATTGTTTTTGACCATTAATAATCAGTTCTTCGCCAGTGTATTCAATGCGATAATTGCCTTCGTCTTTGATTAACCCTTCTGCTTTCATTTTACCGATCATTTCTTTGTAACCTGTCAACAGTACTCTCACTTTCGCGATTTCTGCTTTCGCATTTTTTAATTCCTTCTCCATATTGGGAAGAGAGCTTTTAAGCTCTGTTTTGATTGCCTCCCGCTGGGCTTCAATTTCTTCTTTCATGTTGGCCTGCTCGAGTTTCAATTGGGCAAGCGCTTTATCCAGTTCCTTTAAATGCGCCTGCATTTCTTCCTTGTTAAAAGCCGACTTCAACTCTTCCGCAATCTGTTTTTTGGAAGCCTCGATTTCCTTCATGGCTTTGGCGAGTTCGCGTTCAATTTCTCCGGAATTGAGTTTCGCCAGGGCAGATTGCATGGACTTCTCAACCGACTCCCAGTTTTTGTTGCCGAGTTCCATTGTCAGCGATTTCTCTGCCTTATCGAGTGATTTTAAATGATCATCCAGGGAGCCCGGCACGGTATCCACCACCGCTTCCTCCACCAGGAGCTCTCCCAGGAGTCCGCCTGTGTTGGTAAATGGAAAGGCTTGTGCACTGGCTATGCTAAGGACTAAACCTGCGGCAAGCAGTAGTTGTTTGAATTGAGTCATGGTAAGGTGTTTTGTGTTACGAATTGTTTCGTAAATATATACGAAGTAGTTCGTAATACGAAAAACAACCCAAGTAATTTTGTAAGATTTAACAATACGGTGAAAGGTGAAAAGTGAAAGGTGAAAGTTGTGAAAAGAAAAAGGTGAAAGACGTTTCCGACTTTCACCTTCCATGTATTTCACCTTCCATGCCTTTCACCCTCTTTCACTTTTCACCTTTCACCTTTCACATTCTTGCCCACTTCCACAACTCCTTCCAGGTCACCTTCTTTCCATACATCAATATCCCTGTACGGTAAATCTTAGCTGCCAGCCAGGTGGTGCCGAGGAAACCGCCAATCAGGAGGGCGATAGAGAGGATCAGTTCCCAGGCCGGTACGCCATAGGGAATCCGGGCCATCATTACGATAGGAGAGGTCAGGGGAAAGAGACTGCCGAAGATCGCGAGTCCGCCATCCGGATTATTAATCGCCTGCATCATAATCACAAAAGCAAAGATGATAGGCATCGTGATGGGCAACATCAACTGCTGCGCATCCTGCGGATCTTCATTCACCGCACTGCCTACGGCTGCAAACAATGCCGAATACAGCAGGTATCCACCCAGGAAATAAATGATAAAGAGTCCGACGATCATGAACATATTCACCGACTGCAAATTGTTCATAATGGTTGTAACCATGGACGACTTGCCGGCATCTGCCTGATCCACTGCAGCCTGTGCAGCACCTGCCTGCTCCAGTACCTGCGGGAATATTACAGGAATCAGCATCTGCAAAGACAACATCAATACACCCCAGATCAGGAATTGTACCAGTCCCACGGCGCCAATGCCCACAATTTTTCCAATCATCAACTGATAAGGTTTCACACTGCTCACCATCACTTCCGCAATCCGGTTGGTCTTCTCTTCCATCACTCCACGCATTACCATGGTACCATAAATAAAGAGTACGATATAAATCAGGAAACCACAGATGAAACCGAGGGCGGTAGCGAATCCCGCATTACCGGTTTTGCCATCGGTCTTGGATACTTTCAGATCAATTTTGGTCTTGCTGGTTTCTACTTGCTCCAGCGTAATACCGGGAGCCAGCAGGGTTTGCAGACTGCTTTTCTCCAGGGCTTTGTTGATGCGGCTTTCGATCTTGCCCTGGGTCATGAGTCCCACATTAGCGCGACTGTAATACTTCAGACTATCGCGTTTGCTGATGCTATCCGGCAGCAGAATATAACCGGAGTATTTTTTATCAACCAGGTCTTTTTGTAATTGCGCGGTATCGGCCTGTTTCAAAAAAGTGAAACTGAGGGCATCATCGCTCTGGATCTTGTTTTCCAATACGCCCTTACTATCTACTATGGCTACCCGAATATTCTCTTCACCTTTCATGCTGAAGTAGATAATCAGTCCGTATAAACCAAAAATCAAAATCGGCAGTAAAATAGTGGAGAGTAAAAAAGTTTTTTTCTGCACGCGACTCAGAAACTCGCGTTTTATAATGATAAATGTCTTGTTCATGGTTAAGTGTTAATGGTTAGGAAGCAGACTGCTGAAAGGCACGGGTAGTGGCATGAGTTCCTTCTACGAGGCGAATGAAAATATCATTCAGGGAAGGCAGGATCTCGGTAAAGCCAAGAATGGGAACCTGGTTGCGGATCAGGTCTTCCAGTACTGCATTGGTAGTACTGCCATCAGCCAGCTGAATCGTGTGTTGTGCACCGTTATGTTGCACCAGTTGGAAATGCGCAGAAGCAGGCAAGGTCTTCCCTTCTTCGGTCAATACCTTGAACTGGTTTTTCTTGTATTCCTGTTTCACCCCGTGTACCGTGCCATCCAGGATTTTTTGTCCCTTGTTCACCAGGATGATTTGGTCGCAGATTTCTTCCACCTGCTCCATCCGGTGGGTACTGAATATCACCGTGCAGCCTCTTTTCGCCAGGTTGTAAATCTCTTCCTTGATCAGGTTCGCATTTACGGGATCCAATCCGCTGAAAGGCTCATCGAGTATGATCAGCTTGGGTTCATGCAGTACAGTGGTTACAAACTGCAGTTTCTGTCCCATCCCTTTACTGAGATCTTCCACTTTTTTGTTCCACCAGCTCTGCATTTCGAATTTCTCGAACCAGGTCTTCACTTTCTCCAGGGCATCCGCTTTGGAGAGTCCCTTTAGCTGCGCCAGGTACATGGCCTGTTCGCCGATCTTCATTTTTTTGTAGAGTCCGCGTTCCTCGGGCATATAACCAATGTGCAGGATATCGTCCTCGGCTTTGAAGGGCCGGCCATCAAAAGTAATTTGTCCGCCATCGGGATAAAAGATTCCCGTGATCATGCGCAGTAAGGTCGTTTTACCGGCACCGTTAGGTCCGAGTAAACCGAAAATGCTTCCTCTTTCAATGGAAAAACTGATATCATCTACGGCTTTGTGTGCGCCGTAATGTTTTTTCAGGTGTTGAACCTCCAATAAAGGCATATCTGGTGTTGTTGTTTTAGAAAGTTATAGTTGCTGTCTATTGGATGCCGGAAAAACCAAAACATTACAAGCGCCACCAAAAATATTATTAGTGGTAGATGGCAGCCAGGACCCGCGCAATGCGTTCTCCGTCCATGGCTGCACTCACAATGCCTCCTGCATAACCAGCGCCCTCACCAGCAGGGTATAAATTTCCTACCTGCGGGTGATTCAGCAACTCCGGGTCTCTGGGTATTCTCACCGGGGAAGAGGTGCGCGACTCGGTAGCTACTACCACAGCATCGCGGGTATAATAGCCTTTCATCCTTTTTCCGAATGCCTGGAAACCACCGGCCAGGCTTTTATACACAAAATCCGGTAACACTTCCCAAAGGGGCGCGGCCTTGATCCCGGGCAGATAAGAACATTCCGGTAAATCAGCCGAAACCCTCTTCTGTACAAAATCTGTCATGCGCAGAGCCGGACCCACCAACTGCCCTCCACCCGCAACAAAAGCACGTTGTTCTACCTGGCGCTGAAATTCCATCGCACCAAGGGGACCTTTAAACCGTTGCCAGTCTTTTTCTTCTATGCTCACCACCATCCCGGAATTCGCATAAGGATTATTCCGTTTGGAGGGACTCCAGCCATTGACCACCAACTCACCCGGAGCAGTAGACGCGGGCGCAATGATACCCCCCGGACACATACAGAAGGAAAATACCCCGCGGTTCTCGACCTGTTGCACCAGGCTATAGGAAGCAGGGGGGAGGAATTCTCCGCGGGTGGGACAATGATATTGTATGCGATCAATCAGTTCCTGCGGGTGTTCGATGCGCACCCCCAGGGCAAAGGGCTTGGCTTCGATGAGGATCTGCTGGTGATGGAGCAGTTCAAAAATATCCCGGGCCGAATGGCCTGTAGCCAGGATCACGGCATCGCCTTCAAATCGGTTGCCCGATGCTGTTAGGACTGCTTTTACCTGGTTATTGACCAGCTCAAAACCGGTCATCTTTTCTTCAAAGAGGAAGAGACCACCACTCTGCAGGATCTGCTCCCGCATGGCCACCATAATATGCGGCAGTTTGTTGGTGCCGATATGGGGATGCGCTTCATACAGGATGCGCTCATCCGCCCCGAACTGCACAAAGAGTTGCAGGATGCGGTCGATATTACCTCTTTTGGTGGAACGGGTATAGAGTTTACCATCACTATAGGTGCCGGCACCGCCTTCACCAAAACAGTAATTGCTCTCGGGATTGACAATACCCTGCTTATTCATGGCAGCCAAATCGCGCCGGCGGCTCCGGACATCCTTGCCTCTTTCCAGGATCACCGGGCGTATGCCCAGCTCAATCAGTTGCAGGGCGGCAAAAATGCCACAGGGCCCCGCACCTACTATAATTACCTGGTGTTGGGCGTTTCGTACATCCGGGAACTGAAATACCTGGTGCGGACGTTCCACAAAAGGTTCATTGATAAAGGCACGTAGACTAAGGTTTATCCTTATCTGCCGGCCACGGGCATCGATGGATTTCTTTAGAATATGAAAACCGGTGAGTTGCTGTCGCGATTGACCACTGGCAGCGGCCAGGTAGTCAAGAATGGACTCGGGATGAGCAGCTTCCGCCGGACTCACCTGTATCGTGAAGGTTTGTTGCATGGTTAGGTAGTTGTCCTAAAACAAGGCAAAAGTAGTTCGTCTAAATTTAACCGCTGCGTAAAAACACTTCATTTATATTTGCACCCCTTTATTGAGGTAGCAACACCTTAATAAAGTTGTATCTTAAGTTTTCGTCTATGTCCATGTATTCGTCTGCCTCCATACGAGTGGCAGTCCTGCTAGCTGTATTTGCTATAACAGGCTGTGCCACCTCCTACCAGCCCTCGCAGGTTCAGTATGATTCCGTGCGAATCACTGATAAAGCGCCAAGGGATCCCAAACTTGAAGCAATACTAAGTCCCTACGCCGATAGCGTCAACAGCAGCATGAACAAAGTGATTGCAGAGCTGGCTATATCCATGGAGAAAAAAATGCCGGAAGGCACGCTGAACAACCTGGTAGCCGATGCCTTGCTGGCAGAAGCCAATCAGGCCTATGGTGCAGTGGATGCGGCTTTCGTGAATTATGGTGGCGTGCGCATCTCACAAATACCAGCCGGACCCATCACCATCGGAAAAGTATTTGAGTTAATGCCCTTTGATAACCTGCTAATCATCCAGGAGCTGAAAGGAAGCGTGTTCCAGGAATTCCTGAACAGAATTGCGGAACGTGGAGGCTGGCCGGTAGCTGGCGTGCAATTTGTGATAAAGGATAAAAAAGCGATTGATGTACTCGTAGGAGGCAAGCCACTGGATCCGCAGGTTACCTATCGGGTAGCCAATTCCGATTATATCGCGAATGGAGGAGATGATTGTGATATGCTGCGAAAGTTGCCACAAATCAATAAAGGCATATTGATGCGGGATGCATTCCTGCAGTATTTCGAAGCGCAGACCAAAGCGGGAAAAAAATTGAATGCAGAATTGGAAAACAGAATTCGCTATGCTCAATAGAAGAAAATTTTTACAAACGGCAGGAATGGCAACCGGAGCCTTGCTGACACAGCGGGTACTGGGACAGGAAGGACTGGAAGAAAATCCGGTACAACAATTGACTCTCTTACATACCAATGATGTACACAGCCGGCTGGAACCCTTTCCGATGGATGGCAGCAGAAACCAGGGATTGGGAGGAGTAGCAGCAAGAGCGGAAGCAATCAGGACCATACGGGAAAAAGCAGACCAGGTATTATTAGTAGATGCGGGCGATATCTTTCAGGGCACACCTTATTTTAATTTATACAAAGGGGAGCCGGAGATGAAAGCCATGCAGGCAATGGGATATGAAGCAGCAACGATGGGCAATCATGATTTTGATGCGGGACTGGAAAATTTTGCAACACAGTTACAACATGTGCAATTTCCGATCGTGGTAGGCAATTATGATTTCACGCATACACCGATGGAAGGTAAAACAAGACCTTACCATATTGTAAAGAAAGGAAAATTGAAAATCGGACTAACAGGTGTTGGTATTGAGTTGAAAGGATTGGTGCCTGACAACCTGGCTGGAAACACAGTTTATTTAGATCCGATTGCAACAGCAAACAAGTGGGCAGCGCATTTGAAGCGAAACGAAGGATGTGACCTGGTTGTCTGTTTGTCACATTTGGGATACAAGTATCGGGAAGCGAATAAAGTGAGTGATGAAATACTGGCGCGCGAAACAGAACATATTGATGTGATTATAGGTGGACATACACATACGTTTTTAGATGCACCTGTTGTGTATAAAAATAAATTTGGATCGGATGTAATAGTGAATCAGGTAGGGTGGGCTGGAATCGTTCTAGGCCGCATGGACTTTGAGTTTCAGCGGAATAAAAAGAAAAATTTGGAGCGATCTCACAGTGTTATTATTGGCAAAAAAACAAGTGAGTAAAAAATTTTTTTTTCAACGAAAAAATTTGATATTCGTCCCCCTACGTTAATTTTTTATCAACGTACTACTAACAAAAAAACTTCACGCTCACAAATGACCAAAACCTTAGATACAGTCTGGAATAGTTGTCTGGAGATCATCAAGGATATCGTGGAGTGGCAGCATTTCAAAACCTGGTTCGAACCAATCAAACCCGTTGAACTCAAGAACACCGTACTCGTGATTCAGGTACCCAGTCAATTTTTTTATGAGTATCTTGAAGAGCATTATGTAAACCTGTTGGCAAAAACATTGCGCAGGGTGTTAGGGAAAGACGCACAGTTGGAATATCGCATCATGGTGGATAGTGGTAATCATAAAAGCAAGCCATTAACAGTGGATGTACCAGCACATGGTTACAAGACCTATTCCAATAATGAAATGGACTTCCCGTTGGTGATCAACAATCCGGTAAAGAATCCTTTTGTAATACCGGGATTGAAGAAGATGCAAATTGATCCGCAGTTAAATCCCATTTATACATTTGATGCTTATATAGAAGGTGATTGCAATCGCGTGGCACGCAGGGCCGGTAAAACGGTGGCGGAGAAACCGGGTGCGAATTCATTCAATCCGTTGGTCATTTATGGTGGCGTAGGATTGGGTAAAACGCATTTGGCGCAGGCGATTGGGAATGAGGTAAAGCGCATCAATCCGAACAAAGTGGTATTGTATGTGAGTTCGGAGAAATTCATCAACCAGTTTGTGGATCATAGCCGGAACAATGCGATCAATGATTTCATTCATTTTTATCAGTTGATTGATGTATTGATTATTGATGATGTACAGTTCTTCAATCGGGCGGAGAAATCGCAGGACGCGTTTTTTGCGATCTTCAACCATTTGCACCAGAGTGGCAAGCAGTTGATCTTAACTTCTGACAAGGCGCCGAAGGATCTGGAGGGGGTGCAGGAAAGATTGCTGAGTCGGTTCCGGTGGGGATTGAGTGCAGATTTGCAGATGCCGGATTATGAGACGCGGATAGAGATATTGGAGCGGAAGATGAAGAACGATGGATTGGACATGCCGAAGGAGGTAGTAAAGTACCTGGCCTACAATATCAATAATAACGTGCGGGAGCTGGAAGGGGCGTTAATATCGCTTTTGGCACAATCTTCGCTGAACCGTAGGGAAATTGACCTCGATTTGGCCAAGAAAGTACTCCGTAACTTTGTGAAGACCTCTTCCAAGGAAATCACTATTGAAGCGATCCAGAAGATGGTCTGCGATTATTTTGATGTTCCGTATGATAAATTGCTGCAGAAGACCCGGAAGCGGGAGATTGTGCAGGCCAGGCAGATCACGATGTACCTGGCGAAATCCTTTACCAAGAATTCGTTGAAGACGATCGGTGAGCATTTTGGGGGCCGGGATCATACCACGGTGATCCACAGTTGCCAGACCGTTAAGGATTTGATGGATACGGACACAATCTTCCGGGAGAATGTGATGGAATTGCAGCAGAAAGTGCAGTTAGCCAGCTTATAAAATTTAGGGTGAAATATTTGGGTGGAAACCCTGGAAATAGCTATTTTTGCGCTCCCTGAATGCAATTCGGGGACGGTAGGTGAGGTGCCTGAGTGGCCGAAAGGGCCGGTTTGCTAAACCGTTGTACGGGCTTAAACCTGTACCGAGGGTTCGAATCCCTCCCTCACCGCAGGAAATGCAGTCTTCTTTGAAGGCTGCATTTTTTTATGCCGTTCGGGGGGGTGTGCACCGTCCATTCGGCAGAAGTTGATCGTCCATTCAGTCATCCGGCACTGTTCCGGCACCGAATCTTGACTGTTGTTTTACTGTTATTGAAGCGTTCGTGAGGCCTTCATGGATCGTTCGGGCGGGGTTTTCTTTTTTAATTATGGTTTCCCGTATTGCAGGAGTATAGCGGAATAGTTATATTAGAGATACTTGTCCTGTGATTCCCCGCAATGGGACTCATGTGGCGAAGCAATGGGGGGAAGGGAGCGAGTAAATTGTGATAATGTTAGAACGACCGACATACAGTGATTGACTGGATAAAAAACATATTTAGTAAGGGCAAAAGAGTTGACAATATCAATTCTGAAATTGACAACCAACCTCTTGAAGACCAGTCAAAATTTATTTGGTGTTTAGTTGGCAATATCGTTGACGAGCATCCTACTGGTATTGACAAAGAAATAAAACCTGGGACGAAGCATTTTTCTCCTAACACAAAGGTTTACTGTTTTCCGTCACAATGGGGAGATGGATACGAAAAGATTAAAGTAATAGGCAGACACCGTAAGACAAGAAAAAATGTATGCATTGTTATACCAGCAAAACTTATAACTAATTGGCGCTTGCAAAAAGTTTACAGACCGTATATTCTAAATGTAATGAAAACTCAATACGGATGGACTAATAAGGACAATGACAAAGAGACAATTTTGAAAATGCTAAAATGGCTGCCAAGCAGGACGATTAAATTGGATGAATAAAACAAGAAAGTAGCGAATGACAGCATTAGATATAGCCATTTTAATATATAGTTATGCCTTTAGCGGATTACTTATTTATCTAATTGATCATGGACTAGAAAAAAGATTCCAATTTATAGGTGTTGTATTAGCTATCGCCATTTTTTTGATCTATTTAGTATTTTCAAGCCATGAACAATTTTCAAATCTTCACTACGGCTTTCTAACATTACCAATTTTAGCATTCTTAGTTTTCAAATTTTCCGGTTTTGTTTCATGGAAAGTAAACAACCGAGAGTTTAGAGCAACATGGCGAGGTGCACGTTATTTTTATACAGGGAAGAAAAACTGGCTTGACCATTTTTTATCATTCGTAGTAATACTAACGGAATTAATTTGGCCGGTGTTCATTGCCGTAATTTTGAAAGGCTAATTTCCAAACAACGCCAAGCTCTACTCGATACACGCCACCAATTGATACACTCCAGAAATGGAATACACTGATATTAATAGCTGTATTCAGATTTTATATGAAAAACCGAAATGGTTTTTTTTGAAGGAAAATATTGCTGACAAACTTAAATGCATTGACACAATTCACAAGGTTGGAACGCCCAGTACAATATCATGTTAATAGATATTGCCTGGCTGTACAAAAACTTCCTTAAGGAACCGCCTTATTCTAGCAATATGTTTGGTGGTGTGAGAGGACAGATAGCCAACACTTGATTGGCTATCTTCCTACTCGATTACCATTCTGGTGTGAGTATCATCCATTCGGCAGTAGTTGATCGTTCGTTCAGTTATCCGGGATAATTCCGGCACCGAAAGTTGACTGTTTTTTTACTGTTATTGAGCCGTCCGTGAAGCCTTCATTAAGCGTTCCGGTGGGGGGGAAAGGGGGTCTTTTTCCCGTAACTCTGAGAAATTACGGTTTCCCGGAATAAAAAGATTTTCAAAATAATTATATTGTTGGTACTTATTCTGTGACTTCTGGATGGGAGTGATGTGGCGAAGCTATGGAGTAAAAAGCAGATTGCAAGTCATCCTCTAATAGTTACAATTTGATGAAACGCAACTGCAAATCACTTTCACATCAATACTTGGAAAAACGTATTGGCGCAACCACAATCCATCTAAACGAGAAGAAGGTGATTGATAATGAGGGATTTAATTTTTAAGAACTTCGTCTAATTGCGTAAATTAACGTGTTGAACTAACATTGCTTCGCAATGAAAAACTGCACGATGATTTGTAACTTTTGGAATAAAATTTTTTCATCATGCAAAAAAAACACTATCGCAGTATGCGATCAACGGACTGCAACGGACATCAGATTTACTTTGCTTAGGCCACTACAGCCCTGCCACACAACGCAATTACTTGCAGGAGCTGCGGTTTTTATTCGCTTACTACCCTGATGTAAAGCCTTCTGACATTACCTATGAAATGACGCTGCAGTATCTCTTTTATTTGACTAAGACCTTACAGTGCAGCAGGGTTAAAGCAAAAATGGCAGCACAAAGCATTGCTTTCTTTTTCAAGCAGGTCTTGTGCAAGCCTTATCAAATACCAGGAGTGCTATATCCGGCACACAGCAATAAATTGCCTGCCGTAATGAGCACCGATGAAGTACGACAAATCATCAACAGCATTGAGAATATCAAG
>JAEUVF010000005.1 GCA_016787265.1 Flavipsychrobacter sp.
GTGCCCCGGGGTTTGGGGGGTGGGCCCCCCGACCGGTGGAGGAGGGAATGATCAGTTCAGCGGTTTGGGGTAGGAAAACTCATCGCGGTTGAGTGCTTTGGCGCGGGGATGAATTTCATTCGCGGTATTACCCTCATAGAGCCGGCCATTTCTCATCACCCAACGCACAGAGTCAGAATGCCGGATATTTTCCAGGGGGTTGGCGTCAAGTATCACGAGGTCCGCAATTTTTCCTGGTTCAATACTGCCCAGGCTGGCATCGAGGCCCAGGGTTTTGGCGCCCAGGATAGTTGCGGTTTTCAGTGCATTGTGATTGCTCATCCCACCACTTTGCATCGACCAGAGTTCCCAATGGTAACCCAAACCCTGGAACTCGCCATGACTTCCAATGCCTGCCAATGCACCCTGCTCAACCATGGCTTTCATACTCTCCGCATGTTTCTTAAATACATGTTCTTCGGGAAGGAACCAGCCCTGCACACGCCTGGTTTTGGATGCGAGTTCTTCATATGGCATAAAATGCTGCATCTTTTTATTGTGATAAGGATTCTCCGTCTGGAAATAATAATTCTCTGCCCATGGTCCGCCATAAGATACCAGCAAAGTGGGTGTCACCGCCATCTGGGCTTTCGCGATAGTGGAAGTAACGTCTTTGTATAAAGGATAAATCGGGAGGGAGTGTTCGTGACCAGGGTAGCCATCAATCAGGTTGGTCATATTCAGTTTAAAATTCAACCCGCCTTCTGTTGTGGGATGTAAACCCTGGTTGCGGGCAGCATTCAGGATCCACTGGCGTTGCTGGCGGTTGCCCGTCAGGTACATCTTTATATAATTGGTATGATAATATTTTGAATATTGCTGAAGGATGCTTTCTGCCTGGGCGGAGTCTTTTACATTATATGACCAGAACCCTACGCCCGGACCAGTTGAATAAACCCTGGGCCCGACCATTTGTCCCGATTCCACCAGGTCAGAATAAGTAAGTACATCGGTTGTTCCGGTTTGGGGATCCATAGTGGTGGTTACCCCATAGGCCAGGTTGGCAGCATAGATCCAGATCTGGTTTTTATGCATGGTCCAGTTAGGCCACATATGGGCATGGGTGTCTATAAATCCGGGCACAATGGTTTTACCAGTTGCATCCATTTCTTTGGTACCCTTGGGGATGGCCAGGCTTCCGGCAGGACCTACCGCCCTGATGCGGTTGTTCATTACGAGCAAATCTCCTTTTTCAAAGATCTCATCGCCTTTCATAGTGATGATGCGAGCATTACGGAATACTACAGCACCCTGAGGCAGATCGCGCTGATAATAAATTTTGATAGCTGTTTCAATTGGCTGGTAGCCGGTTGCTGTTTTACTGGAATCTTTTTTGGCAACAAGACTGCTGTCTTTGCGTGTGCTATCCGTAGGGGGTTTAGCAGCAGCCAGCTTTTTGGCAGCAGCAATACTGTCTTCCATTCGTTGGGCTTCCTCCAGGTCGTACACAAAATGCGCATTACCCAGGCTCCAATGAACCAGTTTGCCATTCTTTCCCCAAGCGGGAAATTCACCTCCCAGGGAAGTCAGCTTTTTTGCCGGGAAGTTGGCGTTCTCTGCATCTGCCAGGTTGATGGTAACAGTCTTACCGGTTTGCGGCAGCGTGAGCCAATAGATTTCATTATTAATTTGTGCCAGTGCGCTTTTGCCATCGGGTGCAATTTTTATCTGGGAGGCATTGGATGGCAATTGCATTTCCATCGCCTCCGCATTGGCTGAAGTAAGGATACAGGCATCTACACCCGGATTGCCATTTTGAAAATGGCTCATACCATAGGTAGTGATTCCTGTAATTTTTGCATGAATCTTTTCATCGTTTCCATCCCATTGAATGGAAACCAGCTGACCATTATTGTTGAGGTAAATCCGGTTATCCATTGTTGTGAAATGAGGCTGGTAACGTCCCATTACCTTATCTATAACGGTTATCTCTCCTCCGGTTGCAGAAATCCATGCCAGCTCTTCTTCTGCATTGTTATATCCTGGGCTAATAGCCTGCTGATAGGTTGCTGTAGAGGCCCGTTGAAATACGATTCGGTCTCCTTTTGGTGAGAAGGCCAGAAACTGATAAAGGCCAGGTTCACGGGTCAGTTGCTGAACAGAAGGCTTGCCAATGATAGTGGCTTTGAATATATGTCCGCCTGTGGGTGTCCAGGTACTGAAGACCAGGCTGTTGCCATCCGGCGACCAGGCCGGCATAGCTTCTGTGAAATCATTATTGGTTACTCTTTTCGGTTGTCCATTGGGGTAATCCATCACATAGAGTCTGTTCAATGCAGTGAAGGCAAGTTTTTTCCCATCCGGAGATGGAACTGCCTGGCGGATTTGTGTTACAAGTGCATGAGATGTATCTGTGATGGGAAACTGAAAATCAAGTTGAGGTCCCAGTTCCAAAATTGTTTCTACCTGGAAAGGAATATCAGTGGGTTTGGAGCCATCCAGGGGAATCCGTTTGATTTTCCCACCGGTTGAAGCGATGAGGGCTTTACTGTCAGGCGTGAAACACATGCCTGGCAAAACACCCATGGTGGCAATACTTTCCTGTTCATCTCTTTGAAAAGGATATAATAACCAGGATTCCTTTCCGGTTTTAAGGTTTTTCAGTATGAGTCCGGTATTCTCTTCATAGCGCGTTCCATAAACCATCCAGTTTCCATCTTTTGAAAGAACAGGACTGAAGGCTGAACCATAGCGGTCAGTGATAGTATGGTGGCGGGCTTTCTGGCGATCGTACACACCTATCTGGTACTGGGGCATCGCCGCATTGTAATTCCAGCCACCATTGCGGGCAGAAAAATAGATGGTATTACCATCAGCACTTACAGCAGGGTCGATGGTTTTAAGAGTAGCCGGGGCTTCAATCAGTTGAACACCGCCTCCACCATTTTTATGAATCATGTAGAGTTGCACATTGATACGGCCTTTGGAGAAAACAATATATTCTCCATCGGGTGTCCAGGCTGCACTTGGGAAATTCATATTCCTGTCTTTGGTAAGCTGAACGGTATCTTTTTTTTCCAGGTCGATATACCAAAGATTTTCAGAACCACTTCGGTCGGAGGTAAATAAAATGCGTTTGCCATCCGGACTATATCTCGGGTGGGTATCAAAGGCCATACCGCGGGAGAGTTGGGTCGCTTTTCCGCCTGTGGAAGGAATGGTGTAGAGGTCGCCGAGCAGATCAAAAACGATGGTTTTGCCATCGGGACTCATATCCACCGAAATCCAGGTGCCTTCGGTGGTTGACAGCGGAATATTGCGCGCAGTTTTGAGGGGCAGGTTTTTGAAAGGGGTGTACAACAGGCTATCCTTTTTGGTAGTATCGGTGATAGCCTGCCTGTTTTGAAAAGGCCGGGCGGGATCAGCGGATACGGTTTTGGCACCCAACAACAGGGTGAAGCAGACCGGACCAGCGGTCAACAATTTGATCAAAGACATAAAGGGGAATTTAATCCCAGAAATTAAGGATTAAAAACCAAATGGAAGCTACCCTCCATGTAACAGGCCGAAGAATGTTTTATTTTTTCAGACCGATTTCGCGCAGGCGTTCATCCAGGTATTCGCCGGCGGTTGCATCCGGGTAGGCTTTTGGATGGTTGGCATTTACACAGGAATCAAGGCAGGCCAGGCTCATCTTGCTTTTCGGATGCAGGAAAAAAGGAATGGAATATCTACTGGTGCCCCACATTTCGCGGGGTGGGTTAACTACCCGGTGCGTGGTGGAACGTAGTTTGTTGTTGGTTAAGCGCTGCAGCATATCCCCCACATTTACTACAATCTGTTCCGGCAGGGAGGTAACTGCTACCCAATCATTTTGTTTGGAGAGAATCTGAAGTCCGTCGGCACTGGCACCAACCAGCAGGGTAATCAGGTTGATATCTTCATGTTGTTCTGCACGGATGGCTGATTTCGGTTCTTCCTGAATGGGTGGGTAATGAATTGCTCTCAAGATGGAATTGCCATTGTGAATATGTTCATCAAAATAATGCTCATCAAGGCCGAGGTAGAGTGCAATGGCCTGCAACAGGGCTTTTCCCGAGGTTTCGAAAGCACGGTAAGCCTGGTTGAATGTTTCCGTAAAACCGGGGACTTCATCGATTTGAACATTATCCGGGTATTCTGCTTTTTCCGGAACATCTCCAATTACTGTTTGTCCGTGCTGATAAAATTCTTTGAGATCAGGTGCATCACTTCCCTTGGCGTGTTCCTTACCAAATGAAGTATAGCCTCTTTGTCCGGCCAGCTCCGGAATTTCATATTTCTTTTTTTTCTCCGAAGGAAGAGAGAAAAAATCCTGTACCTGCTGGTACATCCGTTTAATGAGTTCATCCGGGATACCGTGATTTTTGACAGCCACGAATCCTACCTCTTCGTATGCTTTACCAAGTTGTTGTACAAATTGTTGTTTAAGGGAGGCGTCACTACTCAGGAAATCGGCGAGGTTTACAACAGGAATGGGCATATGCAAGCGTTTATGGAAAAGAATGGATATTTTGAGTTGTGAAAATAGCTAAATCCTTGAAATCATTCATTCCGGTACTAAGTTCAGTCCTTTTATTTGCAAGTTGTTCGGTTAATAAAGCTGCCACGCAATACGAAACTGAGGTATGGCGACCAGCAGCCTATGCGTTGGAAAAAAATTGGGCAGCACTTCCCCAGCAATTGGATCCATCGGATGAAATCCCTCAACCCTTGTTGACTGATTACAAAAAAGACAGTTCGGTAGATGTTTTTTTCATTCATCCAACTACATATACGGGAAAGTTTCACGGGCGATGGATGGCCGATCTGAATGATGAAAAACTGAATACCAAAACGGATGAATCAAGCATTCGTTTCCAGGCGAGCGTGTTTAATGAGTTCAATGTGTATGCGCCACGTTACCAACAGGCACATATACAAAGCTTTTATACTGAGGAAAAGCAAAGAGGGCAAGCTGCGTTGAAGGCTGCTTATGAAGATATTCGGACAGCATTTCTGTATTACCTCGAAAACTGGAACAATGGAAAGCCCATTATACTGGCTGCTCATAGCCAGGGAGCCTTTCATGCAAAATACCTGCTGAGAGAATTCTTTGAAGGCAAGCCATTGCAGGAAAAACTGGTGGCAGCCTATGTTATCGGACTGCAGGTGGAACCAGATTTTTTTTCACAATTACCCATATGCGAAGATTCTCTTCAAAATGGTTGTTACCTTGGATGGCGTACATTTCGTCGCGATTTTGAGCCGGATTATGATTTATCCTTTCGAAGGTCTGTTGTCGTGAACCCGCTTAACTGGAAGGCAGATACCAGTTATGCACCTGTTCAACTGCATAAAGGAGCCATTCTGCGTAATTTCAATAAAGTATATTACAAGGTAAGCGATGCGCAGGTACATGAGGATCTGCTCTGGATCAGTCGTCCTAAATTTCCGGGCAGCAGACTCTATAAATCCAGAAATTATCATATTGGAGATATCAACCTGTTCTACCTGAATATCCGGGAGAATTTAAGGGCAAGGGTACGGGCCTTTAAAATTAAGAATACGGGAGGCTGATTGTTTACTGATGGTTCATAAGTGAGATTTTCAATTTTTCTATTGTTGCAGGATCATCTGCCAAACACTGCACCGGTACTGCATTTATGACTAACTCATCCATCAGATCAACAATGTTTTTATAGGAAGCAGATTTGTCCGGATAAACCAGCACCGTAAAATCTTTTACCTTATTCATCGCCGTTAGTTGCATTCTTTTTTCACGAAGCAGATCACCAATACCACCAGCTGGCTGAAAACCTGTTTTACCAAACAGCCCATTCTGAAGCGCAACTGTTAATTGTCCATGAAAATAGTACAGCTCATTATTTTCTGTTGGTATTACAGTAAGTGTGGTGCTGTTACCAACATTGGTAAGGGGACCAGCAGCGGGTAATTTAAAACCCATGGCAGTTGACTCCGACATGGTGGTAGTAAATATGAAGAAGGTAATCAACAGAAAACCAAGATCAACCATCGGCGTTAAGTCAACCCGTGTTGATAGTTTTTTGCTACGGGCAACACCTGCCCGCTTGCTGTTTTGCACAGCGTTGGTTTGCATTTCAGCCATATGATGTGGTTTCTTCTGAGATGCTATCACGATTGAAATCCATAAAACAAATCAGCCTTCTTCCGGGAGGCAGAAGAAGGCTGAAAAGTCAACTATAGATGTTTCAATAAATCAGAACTCCGCAGTTTTGGGTGCTCTTGGGAAGGCAATCACATCGCGGATATTTCCCATGCCGGTCACAAACTGTACCATGCGCTCAAAACCCAAACCAAAGCCTGCGTGTGGAACCGTACCGAAACGACGGGTATCCAAATACCACCAGAGTTCATCAGCAGGAATATTCATTTCCTTCATCCGGGCTTCCAATACAGAAAGGCGCTCTTCCCGTTGGCTGCCACCCACAATTTCTCCAATACCTGGAGCAAGAATATCCATCGCGGCAACTGTTTTATTGTCCTCATTCAGACGCATGTAAAATGCCTTGAAATCTTTTGGATAGTTGGTTACGATTACCGGTTTTTTAAAATGTTTCTCTACCAGGTAACGTTCATGTTCACTTTGCATATCCACGCCCCACTTCACTTCGTACTGGAATTTTTTCTTCTTGTAGGGTGTAGACTGCAATAGAATATCGATGGCTTCCGTGTAAGTGATCCTTTCGAAATCATTGTTTACAACAAATTCCAGCTTCTCTACCAGGCCCATATCACTGCGCTTATCAGCAGGTAACTGCTTTTCCTCTTCTGCGAGCCGGGCTGCCAGGAATTCAATGTCTTCCTTATTATGCTCCATCGCATAGCGGATAATATACTTGATGAACTCTTCGGCCAGGTTCATATTGTCTTCCAGGTCACTAAACGCCATTTCAGGTTCGATCATCCAGAACTCGGCGAGGTGACGGGTAGTATTGGAATTCTCTGCACGGAAAGTAGGACCAAAAGTATAAATATCACCAAGCGCAGTAGCGCCCAGTTCACCTTCCAGTTGACCACTAACCGTCAAATTGGTGCTCCGGCCAAAAAAATCTTCTTTAAAATTAATGCTGCCATCTTCGTTACGTGGCGGATTGTCAAAGGGTAAAGTTGTAACGCGGAACATCTCTCCGGCACCTTCTGCATCCGATGCGGTAATGATGGGAGTATGCAGGTACAGGAAGCCACGCTCGTTGAAAAATTTATGTATGGCAAAAGCAAGACTGTGACGGATCCGGAAAACGGATGCGAAAGTATTGGTGCGGAAGCGCAGGTGCGCAATTTCCCGCAGGAATTCCAGGCTGTGCTTTTTCGGTTGAAGGGGATATTTCTCCGGATCAGAATCTCCCAGTATTTCAATGCCCTCTGCTTTCACTTCCAGCTTCTGTCCTTTTCCAAGAGAAGGGATTACCACCCCACGGATCTTCAGTGCTGCGCTGGTCGAAATACGTTTCAGGAGGGCGTCCTCAAATTTACCCAATTCAACAACCACCTGTAAATTGGTATTGGTAGAGCCATCATTCAGTGCGATAAACTGATTATTGCGAAAAGTACGTACCCATCCCATTACCGTAACTTCCTGCTGGTCTGGTTCCCAGGTCAGCAGCTGACTGATTTTTACACGATTGTTGAACATGATCACATATTTAAGGTCGGCAAAGATACACCGAATCAGTGTTTGACGATAGTCAGTGACCTGTTGGAAGTGCTGAATTTCAACGTCTGACGAAAAAAACGGCAGTATTTTTTTTGATTTTGCCCTTTTTAGCATAAAATTGCAGACGGAAACAAGCTGATTAGTTCTTCTCCAGCTCACCAACTTCTCACTTGTAGTACGCCCAACCAATCATCAATTTTCGATTTTTTCAACAAGTAAGTAGGCTGATTGAAATCTCACAAAACGCACAAGTCTTAGTATGTATGACATTCTGCAACTGAACGACATGCTCGTTCCGGAGTTGCTCGATATTGCAGAGCAACTCAAAATATCCAATGCGAAAAAACTTGACAAACAGGAATTAATTTACAAAATTCTCGACAGGCAGGCAGTTATGGCCAGTGAAAACAAAGGCACTGATTCGTCTGAAAAAGGAAAGCGTAAACGCATTGTAAAAGCTACTACCGGTAACACTACAGAAGAAGCAATTGTAGAATCAGAACCGGAAAA
This sequence comes from Flavipsychrobacter sp., assembly GCA_016787265.1. Lineage (GTDB taxonomy): Bacteria > Bacteroidota > Bacteroidia > Chitinophagales > Chitinophagaceae > Flavihumibacter. Next base: position 8,207 of record JAEUVF010000005.1, read on the forward strand.
ACCCCGTAAAACGGAGTCCCGTAAGCCTATTGCCAAAAAAGATGAGACTCCTGCCCCATCCGAAGAACAAAAGGAATCTGCAGGCGGTCCACAGGATAAACAGGCTGCAAAACGAGGCAGAAAAAAGCAGGATGACAAACAAGCTGCGCCGCGGTTAAATCTTCCGCAAGAAGTGTCGAATGAATCTCAGCCAAATGGCGAAGAACTTACAACAAGTGTGATAAATGAACCAGTTGCTGAACCTGTCCAGGCACCGGTTCAGGCAGATCCGGTTCAAACTCCACCTGCACCACGTCAGCCTACTTATCAGCAACAACCCAGGAGAGAACAGCGCGATATCTTCAATATCGAATTTGATGGTATCATTCCCGCTGAAGGTGTACTGGAAATGATGCCCGATGGATATGGTTTCCTTCGCAGCAGTGATTATAATTACCTTTCCTCTCCAGACGATGTATATGTTTCTCCTTCCCAGATAAAATTATTCGGCTTAAAAACCGGTGATACGGTAAACGGATCGGTTCGTCCTCCAAAAGAAGGCGAGAAATATTTCGCCCTGCTGAAGGTTGATACTATTAATGGTCGTTCACCGGAAGATGTGCGCGATCGGGTACCATTTGATTACCTGACACCACTTTTCCCATTTGAAAAACTGAACCTGTTCACTGAGCCCAATGGATACAGCACCCGGATCATCGATCTGTTTGCTCCTATTGGTAAAGGTCAGCGTGGACTCATTGTGGCACAACCGAAAACCGGTAAAACCGTTTTGTTGAAAGAAGTTGCCAATGCAATTTCTGCCAACCATCCGGAATGTTACCTGATGGTGGTTCTGATCGATGAGCGTCCGGAAGAAGTTACCGATATGGAACGCAGTGTAAAAGCAGAAGTAATCGCTTCCACTTTTGATGAGCCTGCTGAAAAACACGTAAAAGTGTCTGCAATGGCACTTCAGAAAGCCAAGCGCCTGGTTGAATGTGGTCATGATGTGATCATCCTGCTTGACTCTATTACCCGTTTGGCGCGTGCGCACAATACTGTAGCACCATCCTCCGGTAAGGTACTAAGTGGTGGTGTGGAAGCCAATGCGATGCAAAAGCCAAAGCAATTTTTTGGTGCGGCGCGTAAGATCGAAAATGGCGGATCACTCACTATTATAGCAACAGCGCTTATCGATACCGGCTCTAAAATGGATGAAGTAATCTTTGAAGAATTCAAAGGAACCGGTAACATGGAACTGCAACTGGATCGCCGTCTGGCCAATCGCAGGGTGTACCCGGCTATTGACCTGGTGTCCTCTTCAACCCGCCGGGATGATCTGTTGCTCGACCGCGATGTGCTGCAGCGCATGAACCTGCTTCGTTTGTACCTGAACGATATGAATACAGAAGAAGCCATGTCTGAGTTGCTGAAACGCATGCGTGGAACAAAAAGCAATGAAGAATTTCTTGCCAGCATGAATGGGTAAGCACGATGGCGGTTCAATCCATTGAACTTTCCAACTTCGTGGACTTGTCTTCCAGGTTTCCGGTACTGGATGTTCGGAGTCCGGGTGAATATGCCCATGCTCATATTCCTGGCGCCTATTCCTTTCCGTTATTTACAGATGAAGAACGCGCCCAGGTAGGTACCGCCTATAAGCAACTAAGCCGGGAACAGGCCATCAAAATCGGGCTGGACTTTTTCGGACCGAAGATGCGGGCAATGGTAGAACAGGTGGAAGCTTTGAAAGCCGATACCGTTCTGGTTCATTGCTGGAGAGGTGGCATGCGTTCAGGCGGAGTTGCCTGGTTACTGGATTTGTATGGTTTCAGGGTATTCACACTACAGGGAGGATACAAAACCTATCGCCAATATATCGTTGAAAGCTTTCAACTCCCTGCCAGCATCAACATTCTTGCAGGCTATACAGGCAGCGCTAAAACAGCAGTTCTTGAAAAATTACAGCGCTTAGGCGAACCCGTTATCAACCTGGAAAAACTGGCGAACCATAAAGGTTCTGCTTTCGGGCATATTGGGCTTCCCAATCAGCCCAGCCAGGAAATGTTTGAAAATTTGCTGGGTACTGCTATTCGGTCCATCGGTACTTCCACCTGCTGGCTGGAAGATGAAAGCTGGCGGATCGGGTCATTGCTGATTCCTCAACCCTACTATCAACAAATGCGCCTGGCGCCCTGTTATTTTGTTGATATTCCCTTTGAAGAGCGACTGAACTATATTCTGCAGGACTATGGAAATGCTTCTAAAGAGGAACTGATCAATGCGGTATTAAAAATCCAGAAACGACTGGGTGGATTGGAAACAAAAACAGCTATCGGTTTACTGATAGAAAACAATATAAAAGAAGCCTTCCGGATACTTCTTCAGTATTACGATAAGTTTTACCGGAAAGGATTATTAAGTCGACCTGCTGATGCACCACCCATAATAAAACTGGAAGCAGCTTCAGCAGACCCCGACCGAATTACACAATTACTTTTAACTAATCAGTAGCGTATCATGAATTTATCGGATTATGCATTAACAGCCTATTCCCATGGAGGCGGTTGCGGTTGTAAGATTGCTCCCAGTGTACTGGATACCATACTTCATCAGGCCAGACCAGCTCAGCCAAATGAAAACCTGTTGGTAGGTAACCAAAGCAGGGATGATGCGGCTGTCTATAATCTTGGTAACGGCCAGGCGTTAATCTCCACCACTGATTTTTTCATGCCGATTGTGGATGATGCGGTGGACTTTGGGAAGATCGCCTCTGCTAATGCGATCAGTGATGTATATGCGATGGGTGGAAAACCCGTACTGGCTATTGCTATCCTGGGATGGCCGGTTGAAAAACTTCCTGCTGAGTTGGCAAATAAAGTATTGGAAGGTGCGAGAGCAATCTGTGAAGAAGCGGGCATTCCATTGGCAGGCGGACATAGTATTGATTCACCCGAACCCATATTTGGATTGGCAGTAAACGGCCTGGTCAGTATTCAAAATCTCAAGCAGAACAATACTGGAAAACCGGGTGACTTATTGTTTCTTACAAAATCCATCGGAACGGGCATTTTATCTACCGCGCAGAAAAGGAAAAAACTTTCGCCCGTTCATTATGCAGGGTTGCTGAACCAGCTCATTCAATTGAATAAAGCAGGGGCAGCGTTGGGCGAGTTGGAAGGGGTTCATGCCATGACCGATGTGACGGGTTTCGGCTTACTCGGTCATTTAATTGAAGTGGCAGAAGGAGCCGGACTGCATGCAGAAATCCGCCTGCAGGATATCCCACTACTGGACGGAACCACATTCTATCTGGAGCAGGGAATTCAGCCGGGAGCAACCAAACGAAATGCGGCCAGTTATTATCACAAAGTTCAAAATTCAACCAGTCATTCAGACGATTACGTAACCGGATTATTAGCCGATCCTCAAACCAATGGAGGATTATTAATTGCTGTTGCTCCCGAAGAAAAACATCGGGTACAGGAAGTACTGGTTCAGTTTGGACTTGGTGAATACCTTGAACCAATTGGAAAACTTACTGAAAGCGGTGAAATGCGGGTAAAACTGGTTTGATCAGGCACTGAGTTTATCAATGGCTGCAGCCAGTTGGCGATCTTTATCCGTAATAATATTACCTGCATCATGGGTGTTCAGCCAGATTTCCACTGTATTCCAAACATTTGTCCAGCGGGGATGATGGTTCATGGATTCAGCGAGCAGGGCAACCCTGGTCATAAATGCAAAAGCTTCAGAAAAGTCTACAAAACTGAATTTTTGATAAAGGGTATTGTCTTTTTCCTGCCACATAACAAAGGTTTTATTACAGCAAGTTACAGATTCCGGATTTTGCAGGATATCCTGGACCGAAAGCCGGAAAACTGTATTTCTTTTACTGGCGTAAAGCCTACTTTTTCCTGGGAAGCAATTGCAGCTTTGTTTATAGTCCGGATAATGGTAACCGTTTTCACTTTTCCATTTGCGCAGGCAAGGTTCATTAGCATTTGCGCTGAAAAACCGTGAAATCCTTTTCCGCGATGGTCCGGATGGCAGAATCCATCGTACAGATAAGCCTCGTCCTTACCAAGCTTCAGGCTATGGCAGTTATCAAAGTATTCCGGCATTTCAATTCGTTCAAAATTCAGCCAGAAATAATACACCAGTTCTGAACTTCCTTCTTTAAAAATGCCCAATCCAAAATAACCGGGTTTTGCTAATCGCGACTTAAAAACCGAAAGCTGCTCAGGACTGATCCAGGTGGCGTTCAGGTTGTTTAACAATGCCGGTGACAGTTCTTTAAAAAAATACCCGGAAGCTAAAGGCTTAACGGGTTCTGAACTGATTAATTCTTTTTCAAACAGGGTGTAATTATCCCGGTAGTATCCAAACCGCTCCGCGAGTTTAGTACTACCCAGATAGAGTACATTCAAAAATCCATATTGCTTTAAGGCGCTCTTGAGTTGGCTGAAAATGGCCATATTAAAATATCAGGTGTTCTTTGTGTTTTATTTTTTCATTGGTTAATTCCACTACCAGCTGAACTCCGGTAATAGTCCGAATGCCCTGCTGTATTTCAGCAATCAGTTGAGAAGGCACTTCATCTCCTTTAATCAGCCAGAGAAAGTCCAGGTGCCTGAATTCCGGCAGCAGATATTCTCCATCGTGTTGATTCTTGTAGATGTAGTGATTTCGATAGAATTGAGGTTCCTTGTGTTCGTACACCGGAAAATAATAGTTCCGGTTTTTCTTGTTAAGCTGTATTTCCAGCCCAATATTAACTCTGAAATTAAAATGGAATTGGCGGTTGAGCTGCCAGCAAAACTGGTAATCTTTTACTGGTGCAACAATACCAAGCAAATGGGCGTCACCGAAAAAGTCTTCGGTCATTTCAGTAACATCCAGCTTCAATTTCATCTCTAAAGTATTAAAATTCTATGGACGCAGAATATTCCGTTGAATCTCTTTTGTAAATAACCGTGGTTTTATCTCCTTTTTTGAAACTGCCGAGTGCTTTCATATACTGCTCCATGGAAGCGATGGTGATATCGCCCAGTTTGGTGATAATATCACCGGCCCTGATGCCGGCTTTCTGAGCTGGCCGGCCATCTGTAACACCATCCACCCGCACGCCATTTCCACTGAATGCATAATCTGGCATGATACCCATGCTGACAGTAAACCTCGTAGTTGTTCCCATCTGCTGCTCTCTTGTTTTGGTAAAAACAAGCTTGGGCTGCTCTCCAGTAGCCTGTATCAGATTACGAATAAGTTGAATGATTTTTAGTTGGCCTGTATAGTTGATTTTATCCGCATCATCAGAAGGTTTATGGTAGTCAGTGTGCAATCCCGTAAAGAAAAATAGTACCGGAATGTCCTTTCTGTAAAAGGAAGAATGATCGCTGGGACCAGTTCCGCTGCTGTCAAATTTGATGTTCAGGTAACGGTTATCACTAATCGAAGTGAAGGTATTTCCCCAGGCTGGAGAGGTGCCGTATCCGCCAACAGTCAGGGTTTTACTACTGTCATTCAGTCTGCCTACCATATCCATATTCACCATATAATTTATGCTGGAGAGTGGAACAGTAGCATTCTCTGTAAAATACTTTGATCCAAACAGTCCCAGTTCTTCAGCAGAAAACGCGATGAACAGATAATTGAAAGGATTTTTCTTTTCTTTTTTCAGCATTCTGGCCAGTTCAATAAGAGCAGCTGTACCACTGGCGTTATCGTCTGCTCCATTATGAAGGCCGGGGTTGTCCTGGCGAATCATGGAATTCCCATCTTCTCCATAGCCTAAATGATCAAAGTGTGCGCCGATTACTACCGTATGAGTAGCACCATTATCCATAAATCCTACAACATTGCGGCCAGTTCGCTCCAGTTTGCTGAAAACTGTTTTGAGTTTGATTTCAAGCATATCGGTTTCATCATGGAGGTATTTGTCAGACTCTGTCTTATTAATGAACAGTACAGGTATGGGCAATTCTTCGCCGCGTTGTTTGGGCTGGTATTTGAATTCAGGGTCATTATAAACAAGGAGGGCGGTTGCTCCGTTTTCCGCGGCCTGTTTCACTTTTGCCAGCAGGACAGCTTCCCTGTCGAAGTGCGGATTTGATTTGTTGGCTTCCAGCTCTGCTCCAAAATCAAGGAACCAGGGAACACCGGCTTCTTTCAGGGCGATAGAAGGCATTGCCTCCAGCATTCGTTCGGGAGATAAGGGGTGAGGGAAAAAATTTTTTCTGTTGATTTCATTCCCATTGATGAACAGATAGGATGCCTGGCTATAATCCTTTCCGTCATATATAGGAAACTCCTGGAACCAATTTCCCTGGCTTCCTTTTGGTGAAAGCCCGATATTGGTAAACTGGTTTTTAATATAATCAGCAGCGAGTTGTTCTCCTTTTGAGCCTGCTCTTCTTCCTTCCAGACGATCATCGGCCAGAAAATATACATGCTCTTTCAGTTGTGCTACCACCACCTTTTCAGCTTTTTTCAGTCGTTGGCTATGGGCGGGAAGGGAGCTTGCCAGGCTGGCGGCCAGCAGCAGTCGGGGAAACCAGTTCATATCTATTCAGTCTTTAATGCACAAAGTTATCTATGCCAATGCGAATACCGTGCCGTATTAGGGAATATTTATTATGGTTATCTGCGCCAGTTTCCGTTACTTTTGCAGATTGGCCTGTTCGCAAACAGGATAACTTAAAAATCGATGAATGGCGTTACCGCACCTTATCAAATATGTTTATACGAACGGGACTGAGGAAGTGATCCGCAGAGGAAAAAAAATTCATGCAATTGGTTATGTAGAACTGGTGGAATATGATGAATTGCTGGGTTCTGTGACTTTCCGTGTAAAAGATGATAGTTACAGTACTTTCTATAAAGTATATGTTCAAAAATTTGCCGATCCTAAAGCACTTTCCGTAAGGTGCAGTTGTCCGTATAATCTGGGTGATATCTGCCGGCATGAAGCAGCTGCCTTAATCCAGCTGCAGGAGCTGCTTGACAAAAATCTGTTACAGGCTGAAGAGGTTGAATATGATCAGCGGCATACAGTCATCAAGATGAAAAATATTGATCTGAAAACGATCAAGCTATTAAGCGGACCAGAAACGTACACGGATGCTGAACAATACATGCGCACCAATAAGGCTAATATTGAATCCGCAGCAGATGAAGTAGTAAAGGCAACTGTAGAGCTGGATGGCAATACCTATAAGGTGGTGATTCGAAAAAATGAAGAAAGGAACTTTGATACCAGCTGTGATTATGTTGATACCAAACATCCGCTTTGTTTGCCTAAAGTGGTTGTTTTCCTTCAATTGCTGAATGCCTACGGCCCTAATTATTTCGACTCCATACGAAACTGGGATAAAGAAAAAAACAAATTGCTGGAAGCCTATGGTTACAGCCTGAATGACGATCTGAAAGGAAAATTCGAATTTGCCTATAAAGAGGGCAAACCTTTTTTACGTGTGCTGGATACTTCGATCAAACGGATCAATCCGTTGCAGACAGGCCTGCGTCCTAAACCACAGGAACAGTTGGCGCCTGCAGCTGAATTATCAGATGTTGAAACAGAAGAAATTGAACCAGGCGCAGCCATGCGGATTGGAGTTGTGATTAATCTCCAGCAGAAGGCTTATCCGGGATTCAGCATTGATGCTATACAGGGAGAAACCGAAGAATCACAACAACGTTTCCTTGGTAAAGTTGAGAAACTGGATCTTTCCAAATATGTGAACCTGGAATTGTATCCGGAAGCGGATCGCCCCCTTATTCCTGCGCTTCGCAGAATGCAGGAATCGGAACTGACAAAGTACCTTAACCGAAACTCACCCTTTAGTGGCATCTGGGAAAATATCATTCATCATGAAAGTGAAGAATTACCTGCGGAAACCAAACACCTCGTGGTGGAATACCTGCAGCCCAAATTGCGAAAGTTAATGAACGATGTGGCAGACAGTCCCTTTGTTTACCTTTTGCCTTCCGGTAAAACCTTTAAAACGGATAGCCTGATTTCAATCGGGATTGTTACAGAGCCCCTGGCTCCCTATTTTAAAGTTCAGCCCAAAAACCGTCAGTATGAACTGAGTTGCTGGGTGAAAATCAACGGTGCAGAATTAAAGCTGACGGATAATAAAATCAACAGCAACCTGCTGTTTCTGTACAACGAACATATATATACCTGGCGAAGTGAAGAGGATGTTAATGTAGTAGAGACCTTCATGCCCAAAGGGACCATCACCATTACCAAATCTGTATGGCCGGTACAATTAAAACAGATGGTGCTGCCACTGGCTAAACAGTATCACGTTGAGTTTGATCCATCTCTGATTTCTTCTTATAAAGACGGAGATCCGGAGCGCCGGCTCATGCTTCAGGAGAAAGGGGAGTACCTTGTATTCCAGCCAATTTTTAGTTATAAGGGATATGAAACAAAGCCGGGCGACAAGGATGAAATTGTTGTGCCGGATGGAGATAAGGTGATGATCGTGCATCGCAATAAAGAAGTGGAACAACAATTTCTTTCCAAACTCGAGGCACTGCACTCCAACTTTATTCGTCCGGATGGCTCTCAAAACCTTGTACTCAAGGGTGCCGATGTATTACGCAACAACTGGTTCTTCCTCTTCGTGGATGCCATGAATGAAATGAAGATCCCGGTGTATGGATTTGAAGCACTTAAGAACTTCCGATTCAATACTGCCAAACCACAGACACGGATTCAGATCAGCAGTAATACCGATTGGTTTGATGCAAAGGTGGATATTGTTTTTGGCGACCAGAAAGTTACTGTTGCAGAAGTGAAACGCGCACTCGCCAACAAGCAGCAGTTTGTACAACTGGATGATGGTTCATTGGGTATTCTTCCGGAAGAATGGATCAAGCGCTATTCACTTCTGTTCAGAATAGGTGAAGGCAAGGCCCAGAACCTCCGTTTGTCGAAATACCACATGAGTGTAATCGATGAATTGTACAATGAGCGCAATGAAGAAGAACTCTTTGTACAGTTAGAAGAAAAATACGATCGCCTCCGTGGGTTTAAAAGCATCCACAAAGTGGACCCACCATCACACCTGGAGCCAATTCTGCGGCCCTACCAGGTATTTGGATTTCAATGGCTGAACTATCTGAGTGAAGTGAACTGGGGTGGAATTCTGGCAGATGATATGGGTTTGGGTAAAACCATCCAGGCATTGAGTTTTTTACAGCACTACCGGGATCATCATCAGCGGCTGAAAGCATTGGTTGTATGTCCGACAACCCTGATGTTCAACTGGGAAAATGAGATCAAAAAGTTCACTCCTACGCTCACCTATCATATTCATCATGGTGGCGAACGAACGCGTAATAAGGCTTTGCTGGAAAATAAAAATGTGATCATCACTACCTATGGTACTCTGCGCAGCGATATAAAAATGCTGGTGGATATGGAATTTGATGCGGTAGTGCTGGATGAATCACAGGCCATTAAAAACCCATCCAGCAAAGTGACCAAAGCGGCTTCCCTGTTGAGGGCCCGACATCGGTTGTGCATGAGTGGTACCCCGTTACAGAACAATACATTTGATATTTATGCGCAGATGAACTTCCTGAATCCGGGCATGCTGGGTAGTATGGAATTTTTCCGCCAGGAGTTTGCCATACCTATTGACAAGTTCGGAGAGCAGGACCGGAAAGACCACCTGAGAAAAATTCTTTTTCCTTTTATCCTGCGCAGAACCAAGGAGCAGGTTGCCAAGGATCTTCCGGAAAAAACAGAAACCATTCTCTGGTGTGAGATGGAAGACGAACAAAGAAAGATTTATGATGCCTATCGTAATGATTTCCGGGATAAGATCCTGGGTACGATTGAAGCGCAGGGTATGCAGAAATCACAGTTGACCATCCTGCAGGGACTCATGAAACTTCGCCAGATCTGTGATTCACCGGCAATTCTGAACGAGCAGGAGAAGTTCGAGAACCATTCCATCAAGCTGGAAGAACTGGGCAGGGAGATTACTGAAAATATCAGCAATCACAAGGCCCTGGTCTTCTCCCAATTCCTTGGGATGCTGGCATTGATCCGGCAGAAACTGAAAGAACTGGAAGTGGATTTTGAATATTTTGATGGAAGTACTTCTGCAATTGACAGGGAGAAAGCAATTCAGCGCTTCCAGAATGATGATAAGTGCAGGATCTTCCTGATTTCTTTAAAAGCAGGTGGTGTGGGGCTGAACCTGACAGCCGCTGATTACGTATATATCGTAGATCCCTGGTGGAACCCGGCTGTTGAGCAGCAGGCCATTGACCGGACGCACAGGATCGGGCAAACCAAGAACATATTTGCGTACCGCATGATTTGTAAGGATACCATTGAGGATAAGATCCTGCAATTACAGGAACGTAAGCGTGTCCTGGCGCGTGATCTCATTGCCGATGATGAAGGCTTTGTGAAGAATCTGACAAGGGAGGATGTGGAGTACCTGTTCTCTTAGGAAGTGAAAGGTGAAAAGTGAAAGGTGAAACAGGGATCAAGATTTTTCACCTTTCACCTTTCACTTTTCACCATAAAAAAGCCCCGCTTTCCGCGGAGCTTTGCTTCGAATATGGGGGATGGGTTAGTGAAAAATTCAGAACCTGCGCGACTTACGGGCATATCCCGGGCGGTGCTCGATGGGTGATTCACCTTTCAGCAAAACACAAACCAGGTAACGTAAAAAGTGGAAAATCTGCAGATTTTGACGATAACTGTCCTTATTGATCTTAATCGCGTGCGTACTGTAGTACATGGCTTTTCTATCCATAGGTCAATTGGTTTTGGGTGATTTATCTCAAAAAAACGAATATGTACCGAATTTATTGCATGGAATGCGGATTCCTGTGATATGCAGGCTTTGATTCCTTAATTTAGCGGGCTCCTTATAAAATTATGGCAAAATCAATCTTTAGGCGGAGGTCAGAAACGGGTGCAGAGATGTCGTTTATTGACCACCTGGAAGCGCTCCGGTGGCATATCATGCGGGCTTTGATGGCAATCCTTATTGGTGCGATTGCCGTATTCGTGAAAATGGACTTTTTCTTTGGAAAGGTGGTGATGGGGCCAGCGAATAAAGACTTTATTACCTACAGGGCGCTCTGCAAGTTCAGCAACTGGGTTGGACTGGGGGATGCCATGTGTATGGAGGAAATTAATCTGAAACTGATCAGTACCCAGATGAGCAGCCAGTTTATGATGAGTTTTACCATCGCATTTGTAGGTGGTTTCATTATCGCTTTCCCATATGTTTTCTGGGAGTTCTGGAAATTTATTCGTCCGGCTTTGACGGAAAAAGAAGTCAGGAAAACCGGTGGAATGATTTTCTGGGTTTCCCTGTTATTCTTTACCGGTGTGGCTTTCGGCTATTTTCTGATTGCTCCATATACCGTGAATTTCTTTGCAGCGTATACCCTGAGCCCGATGATCGCCAACACTTTTACGGTGGCCGATTATATCGATAATATTGTTTCACTGGTTGTGGGAACCGGGGTGGTTTTCCAATTACCACTGGCGGTTTATTTCCTGGCAAAAATTGGCCTGGTTACGGCACAGTTCCTGCGCACCTACCGTAAATTTGCAGTGGTGATCATCCTTGTGCTGGCGGCAGTAATTACTCCTCCGGATGTTTTAAGTCAGCTGATTGTAACCGTTCCTTTATGGTTCCTGTATGAAATTAGTATTGGAATCGCGGCACGTGTAAATAAAAAGGACGAGTTTTTTGTGAAGCCGACAGATGAATGGAGCTGAGGGATGGAACAGGCGACAAAGGAAACTGGAGACAAGGAGACGGGGAGGAATGGAAGAGGGAGGAGAGGAGGATTGGTAAATAATTTAAACTGAAAGTATATGACAGTTTTTGATAAATCTTTACCGGTGGCGATTGGTTGTGACCATGCCGGGTATGAATACAAGGAAGCAATCAAAACCTATCTGGAAAGCCAGGGTTTTACCGTGAAGGATTTTGGTACTACGACTCCAAATTCTGTTGACTATCCGGATTTCGCACACCCTACAGCCTCCTTTGTGGAGGAAGGAAAAGCAGCATTTGGGGTATTGATTTGCGGGTCTGCCAATGGAGTTGCCATCACGGCAAATAAACACCAGCAAATAAGAGCCGGACTTTGTTGGGATAATGAAGTGGCCAAGCTGGTGCGCCGGCACAATGATGCGAATATCATTTGTCTGCCTGCACGCTTTGTTGCTCTTGCCTACGCGATCCAGATGGTTGAAACCTTTTACACAACTGCATTTGAAGGGGGCCGACATGGCAACCGGGTGAATAAAATTGCCTGCAGCTAGTTGATTTGCAGGTTCCAGATTTTCCAAAAAACCGTCATAAACTCCCGTTTATCGACGGTTTTTGTATATGGGCCGAAATGATTTCCCACCGCGAAAATCCCTTCGCATCTTTACATCAGCAACGGGGTTAGCCCCTAAGCTCTAAACCAACCAATCCCTATCGAAGCCCCGCCCTGAATCCGTAGATGTGAATCCAACCCTTTGAAAAATCGACCCCAAACCATGAAAAACTGTGTTGAAATCCATCCAATGAAAAATTGATTCCATCTCATGAAAACCTGTATCCAAACCATTGAAAAATCGCAGTCCAGTTGTTTTTAAGCAAACCGTCCAATCCGATACCATTGAAAGCAACCACCAGTTGATGTATCGTCTCAAAGAACTTGTCCCGCTTGTCCAGCGGGACTTTTTTTATGGTGAAAGGTGAAAGGTGAAAGGTGAAAAGTGAAAGGTGAAAGGTGAGACCTGAGAAAAATCTCCTTCATCTTCCTCTGCCCTCTCCTCCATTCTTCCTTTCCTCCCTTCTCCTTTGTCTCCTATTTCCCTTGTCTCCCCTCTCCTTTGTCTCCCGTCTCCTTTGTTCCCTCTTCCATTCTCCCTATCTTGCCCATTCAACAGTTTTAAGCAATGAGAAAAATCTTATTAGTACTGGGACTATTCCCTGCGGCGATCGGATTCGCGCAAAAAAAGGCTAATCCGCAGAAGTATGCGGCCACCATTACCGAAGAAGATCTGAAAACACATTTGTACATCATTGCCGGACCAGAAATGGAAGGCCGGGAAACAGCTACAGAAGGCCAGCGGAAAGCAGCCGCCTACCTGGAAGAACAATTTAAAAAACTGGGGCTGCAACCCGGTAATAAGGGGTCTTATCAGATGAGTTTCCCTGTATACAAAGACTCCCTGATTGGCGCCGCCATGAAAGTAAATGGCCAGGATTTCAGTCTTTACCAGGATTTCCAGCCCAATCCCCGCATGACCCGCAATGGTGATTTTTATTTCTCTGAATTTGTATTTGCAGGTCATGGTTTGGTGGATGGCAGCCGCGATGATTACAACGGGCTGAATGTAAAGGGCAAGGCGGTTTTGGTTCTGGACGGTGCACCGTCAGATTACAAGTCCGAACAGAAAGGCATGATGGCTCCCTCCGGTATGTTTGGCAAATACCAGAAAGCCGTTGAAAAAGGTGCTGCTGCAGTATTGATTGTTTCCAATGATTTTCCTCGTAAAGTAGGTGCGGCCCCCGCCAACATGTATGTGAACCTGTATGCACCAGAGCAAAATGCTGCGCTCTATAATGTTTCCTCCAAAGTTGCTGAACAACTGATCGGTAGCGATTGGTCTGGCATTACCGCCAATGCAAAAAATACCGCATCACCCGCCAAAGTTTACAAGGCTAACCTGATGCTCCAGATGAACAAGCAGGTACAGTTTCTGGAAAGCACCAATGTGCTGGGGTATGTTGAGGGCAGTGATAAAAAAGACGAATGGCTGGTTGTTACCGCACACTATGATCACCTCGGTAAAAGAGGCAATGTCATTTACTATGGAGCAGATGATGATGGCTCCGGAACAGTTGGGATAGTTGAAATGGCCGAAGCATTCGCAAAAGCAAAAGCTGCTGGTCACGGTCCGCGCAGAAGCATCCTGTTCATGGCAGTTAGTGGTGAAGAAAAAGGTCTTTGGGGCTCTGCCTGGTATGGTGATCATCCCGCCGTACCGTTGGAAAAAACTACTGCGAACCTGAATATTGACATGATCGGACGGGTGGATACCGAGCGTACATCTGCTGACACCCTGAATTATGTGTATGTAGTTGGTGATGACAAACTGAGTACCGAATTGAAACCACTGAGTGAAGGGGTGAATAAGAAGTATGCTAAAATGGTCCTGGATTATAAATTCAATGATCCCAATGACCGCAACCGGATTTATTTCCGCAGCGACCACTACAACTTTGCCCGCAAAGGCGTTCCTGTAATATTTTATTACGATGGCATGTTGCAGTCGGATTATCACAAACCAACTGATACCCCCGACAAAATCAATTATACCCTGCTGAAGAAAAGGGCACAACTGGTATTTTATACCGCCTGGGAAATGGCCAATCGCGAGCAGATGATGAAACGCGACCTGGAAATTCCTACCATGACCCGATAAAATTTTTTTGGTGGATTTTAAACCTGGCGAACAATAGGCGGTCAATATATACGTAAATACGATAATAACCACCTTAGAAAACATTCGCCATGAACACCAAAACCACCTTAAAAACAATTGTATTAGCTACTGCTGTAGCCCTGTTTGCCGGAATTTCCAATGATGCGGAGGCACAGTCGACCCGCAAAAAACTGGATCGCGCGGAAGATGTGGCAGATCGCCGGGAAGATGTGGCAGATCGTAAAGAAAACCGCCGCGACCGCAGAGAGGATCGCAGAGATAAAAGAGAAGATGTTCGCGATAAGCGGGAAGATGTCAGAGATGCCCGTCATGATGGAGGCGCCCTTGACAAACTGGAAGACCGCCGCGACAAGAAAGAAGATGTCCGGGATCGTCGGGAGGATGTAAGAGACCGCAAAGAAGATGTGCGGGATAGAAAAGAAAATCGCCGTGATCGCCGGGAAGACCGGAGAGACAGGAAGAATTAAAAAAAGCCGCTCGCAATTGCGAGCGGCTTTTTTAGTGAAAGGTGAAAAGTGAAAGGTGAATGAAGCACTCCGCTTTTTCACTTTTCACCTTTCACTTTTCACCATCCAAGAATATACGCAAATATCAGCGGGGCCACTATCGTAGCATCACTTTCAACTATGTATTTAGGAGTGTCGATTCCCAGTTTACCCCAGGTAATCTTTTCATTGGGAACTGCACCGGAATAGGATCCGTAAGACGTAGTGGAATCACTCACCTGGCAGAAATAGCTCCAGAACGGAACATCATGCCATTCCAGGTCCTGGTACATCATAGGTACTACACAGATGGGGAAATCACCCGCAATACCACCGCCCAGCTGGAAAAAGCCAACACCCTTACCGCCTGAATTGTGACGGTACCAGTCGGCCAGCCATACCATGTACTCAATACCACTCTTCATGGTAGTAGCTTTCACTTCATTTTTAATCACATAGGAAGCGAAAATGTTACCCATTGTGGAGTCTTCCCAGCCACCAACAATAATGGGCAGATTTTTCTCCGCGGCAGCGATCATCCAGCTGTCTTTGGGATCAATCTCATAATCATCCTTCATTACTCCACTGTTCAGGAGTTTATACATGTATTCGTGCGGGAAATAGCGTTCACCGGCAGCATCTGCATCTTTCCATAATTTGGCAATATGCTGCTGGATCTTACGGAAAGCTTCTTCCTCCGGGATGCAGGTATCGGTTACGCGGTTTAATCCCTGCTCCAGTAAATCCCATTCCTGCTGTGGAGTCAGATCGCGGTAGTTGGGAATTCTTCTATAATGACTATGGGCAACCAGGTTCATGATATCTTCTTCCAGGTTGGCGCCAGTACAGGAAATAATCTGCACTTTGTCCTGGCGGATCATTTCAGCCAGTGAAACACCCAGCTCTGCGGTACTCATCGCCCCCGCCAGGGTAATCATCATTTTTCCTCCATCCAGCAAATGCTGTTCATAACCTTTGGCAGCATCCACCAGGGCGGCAGCGTTAAAATGCCGGTAATGATGCTGGATGAATTGAGAAACGGGACCTTTACTCATGTTTTCTAAATTTAATCGAGGCCAAAGGTAAAATAAAAAACCCCACCTTACGGGGTGGGGCTGACTTTCCAACAAAACCTCAGAGAAAAAACCGTCCTGTTTACTTTCTTGTTTTGGAGAATATAGTCCAGTTGGAACTGTTCTCACTTTTGAGAACCAGTTGATGGTCTGCATTTTCCAGGGTAATATAATAAGTTGTTATGCCTTCATTGGCTACTTCGAAAAGGGTAGAGATCCAGTAGTTGGAGTACTCTTCTTTAATTTCCGTCATAAGGGAAATAGGAAGCTGCGTAGAAAGAATGTTCCGGTATACACCAACCAGTGTGCCTTCATCATCGAGGTAGGCAAATAATACCTGACCATTCATGGTGAACTGAACTTTGTTCAGGTTGTTTACGCGGCTCCAGCTTTCCTGCTCTGCCGATGCGAATTCTTTTTTGAAACTTTTCTCTACACGCTCGTCAACGTTGTTGCGATTCTTGCTGTTGTTTGCGAAGAGGCTGGTGAGGCTGAGTGTTACTACTACCAGAGTAGTCATGAACTTTTTCATTGCTTAAGGTTTAAATATTTGAGTGATACATATTTGACGCAGAACGTCAATAAAGGTTACAGTTTGTTTTTAATTTTTTTGAATACACTGAGATTTCCTGCAGGTGAAGCAGATACGATCATGCTTGACTTCACACCATGTAAGGTTACATGATAAGTAGTGCTTCCGTTTGCAATGTGCTCAATCACATTCTTCATTACATGCTCAGGATATTTTTCCTGGATAGCTTTTGCTACCATAATAGGTAAACTTGCTTTATCAATGTAACGTGCAGTTGCTACCAGGGCTCCTTCTGCATCATAGAATGCACTCAGTTCAGTGTTACGGAAAGAGAAGGTTGCCTGATACAATCCGGCATCATCCAGGGATTTCCACTGAACATTTTTTGCAGAGGCAAATTCAGTGCGGAATGCTTCCAGAACTTTTCCTGTAATAGGATCAACACTTGCGAAACTGGCCAGGCTAACAAAAGCTGTAGCGGCGATTAAGATGAACTTTTTCATAAAATAAAATTTGAAAGGTTTAATGATTAATGTCTGTTTGAATAGTTTGACGATGTAAAAGTAGAAAGGTTACAGACCCATGTCAAGCAAATAGTGATTGGTGGTTGTTTAAAGTAAATATTTGATAAGTACCTGGAAAGATTAGCTCTTCAGGGTGGTAAAAAATCCTCTGAAATGCAGGCTGGACGGGCAGTTGATAAAATTTGTTAAATAAAAAGTAAAACACGGTTAACCCATGGTTAAAATAGAGAAGTGGAAACTACCTATATTTAAGAATGAACTTTTTAGCACATGCCTATCTTTCTTTTCGCCAGCCCGAGTTGTTGTTGGGTAATCTGATCAGCGACTTTGTGAAGGGGAAAAAGAAGTTTGAATATCCCTCACCTGTGCTTAGAGGCATTGAATTACATCGGGCTATTGATAAGTTTACCGATGATCATCCAGTGAATGCAATCGCTAAAAAGGTTTTTAAGCCTTCCGTGGGTTTATATGCAGCCGCATTTGTAGATGTTGTATACGATCATTTCCTGGCTACGGATGAATTGGTATTTCCCGGAAACAGCCTGCATGATTTTAGTCAGTGGGTATACGGTGAATTGGAAGGACAAACGGTTCATTTCCCGGATCAGTTCAGCCGTATGTTTCCCTACATGAAAGAACAGAACTGGTTATTGAATTATAAAGAGAAATGGGGGATCGAAAGAAGTATGGAAGGACTGGTTCGCAGGGCGAAATACCTAGATAACTTTAAACCCGCTTTTGAAGCATTTGAAGCAGAATATGAATTATTGCAATCCTGCTTCCAGCGCTTTTTCCCCGAATTGTTGCTGCATGTAGGTGATGAGTACCGGCGCCAGCTTACTCGACCGGAAATATCTTAAATCGTTCATGAGCTGCTTTTTCCAGCACTTCCCGATCATCCGGATGAGCGATATCAATTAATGCCTTGGCGCGCTGCCGGAGATTCTTTCCATACAGATATGCGATACCGTATTCTGTTACTACATAGTGAATATGTCCACGCGTAGTTACAACACCCGCTCCGGTTTTAAGAAAAGGAACGATTCTGGAAATACCCTTTGCGGTTCGTGCTGGCAGGGCAATAATCGGTTTGCCACCCGGACTCAGGGCCGCACCTCTCATGAAATCCATCTGTCCCCCTATTCCCGAATATTGAAAGGTTCCGATACTATCCGCACAAACCTGTCCGGTTAAATCAATCTCAACTGCACTGTTGATCGCAACCATTTTGGGATTGCGTCTGATTACCGAGCTCTCGTTTACGTAATCGATATCCAGAAAAGCAAAAGCCGGATTGTCATTCACGTAGTCGTATAAACGCTTTGTTCCAAGCGCAAATCCTACCACTGATTTATTTGGGTGGATGGCTTTGTATTTATTGTTGATAATATCATTTTCTACCAGGTCAATGATACCATCGCTGAACATTTCTGTATGAACTCCCAGGTCTTTATGGTTACCCAGGCATCGAAGTACTGCATCCGGAATCGCTCCTATGCCCATTTGCAGGGTGCTCCGGTCTTCAATCATGCCGGCAATATATGCTCCGATCTTATTTTCTGCTTCTCCAGATTTTTCTCCGAAACGGGCTTCATGCAGGGCTGCTTCCTGGTAAACCATGGCATGAAAACGATTCACATGAATGAGTCCATCACCGTGGGTGCGGGGTACATTGGGATTCACCTGGGCTATCACATAACGGGCAGTATTAACCGCTGAACGGGCGATATCAACAGAAACACCCAGGGAGCAATAACCGTGGGTATCGGGAACTGAAACATGTACAATCGCAACATCAATCGGAAGGATTCCCTGCTTGAACAGTTCCGGGATTTCACTTAAAAAAACAGGTACATAATCAGCGCGACCAGCCTGCACGGCTTCACGGATACTGGCTGAAACGAACAGCGAGTTGATGTGAAAATGGCCCTGGTATTCGGGTTTGTCCACCACCATATCGCCATAGACGGAGATATTAACCAGTTCCACATTATGAAGCCGGTCTTTTTGTTCCGCCAGTTTCTTCATCATATAGGAAGGTGTTTGGGCACTTCCCTGGACAAATACACGATTACCAGACTGCACAACAGAAAGGGCTTCTTCAGCGGATACGTAGTGGATTGGAGGTCGCATTCGAATTTTTTTGCAAAAATATAAGACGAAAAGCGGGGGATTCCTGATTCTTGTCATAAAAAGCGGCGAGCATTGTTGGAACGCATCCTTATTTTTGGTGCTGAAAAGGAAGAATTGCATGATTACCAGAGCTCAAGTGCGCAAGACAGGAATATTAGTAGGATTGGTTTGCTGTATACAGCTAAGTGTTACAGCCCAATCCAAATTTCCTCCGGTTGATAAATCGCCCCTGGATTACAGTTATTACCCGGCGAATTATCCGATTCTGCGGATCCAGGAAAAGGCCAATGAACCCCTGATGGCAAGAGTTACGTATAGTCGCCCTCAGAAAAATGGCAGAAAGGTTTTTGGCGAATTAGTAGAATACGGAAGTATCTGGCGACTGGGAGCCAATGAGGCTACGGAAATTGAGTTGTACCGCGATGCAAAGATTGGAACAGCCCGGGTTAAGAAAGGCCGCTATACAATCTATGCGATCCCAACTACTGATAAATGGACCATCATTCTGAATAAGGAAACGGATGTTTGGGGTGCTTTTTTATATGATCCGAAGAAGGATGTGGTTCGCACGGAAGTGCCTGTTCAGCACAATGCCGATGCGTTGGAATCCTTCAGTATGTATTTTGATAAAACCAATGGCAGTGTGAATCTTTTCATAGGATGGGACACTGAAATGGTGCGCGTGCCCATCGGCTTTTTTTGATATTAATGGCCCTTTTTAAATAGTTCTCATGAAAATTGCTACCAAGTTTATTCATGCCGGCATGGAGCCGGATCCATCAACCGGGGCGATCATGACCCCGGTATACATGACTTCCACTTATGTGCAGGAAGCACCTGGTGTGAACAAGGGATTTGAATATGCGCGATCGCAGAATCCTACCCGTAAAGCACTGGAGGAGGCCCTGGCTACTATTGAAAATGGTCAGTACGGACTCGCGTTTTCAAGTGGTGTGGCAGCAACCGATGCGGTATTGAAACTGCTGGCTCCAGGAGATGAAGTGGTAACGGGGAATGACTTATATGGAGGAACCTATCGCCTTTTTACTAAAGTATTTGAGCGCTTCGGCATTAAGTTCAGGTATGTGGATATGGGTTCATTGGAGGCGGTAGAAGCTGCCATGAGTGCAGCTACCAAACTGATCTGGCTGGAAACACCTACCAATCCCCTGATGAATATTGGAGATATCGCAGCGATTTCCAATATTGCCAGGAGCCGGGGAGCCCTGCTGTGCGTCGACAATACTTTTGCCTCTCCCTATTTGCAAAACCCATTGGACAATGGTGCGGATATCGTGATGCATTCTTCTACCAAATACCTTGGTGGACATAGTGATGTGATCCAGGGAGCCCTGGTAGTGAATGATAAAGCATTGTATGACCAATTGTATTTTATCCAGAAAAGCTGTGGTGCCGTACCCGGACCAATGGATTGTTTCCTTGTGCTCCGCGGCATCAAGACCCTGCACCTTCGCATGCAGCGGCATTGTGAAAATGGAGAGAAAATTGCACATTGGTTGCGCAATCATCCTAAGGTAGGAAAAGTGTTCTGGTGTGGTTTTGAAGATCATCCCGGATATGCGGTGGCGAAAAAACAGATGCGCGGGTTCGGTGGTATGATGAGTTTTGAACTGAAAGACAATTCGGTAGAGGCCGCGAAAAAAGTATTATCCTCCACCCATTTGTTTTCCCTGGCTGAGAGTCTGGGTGGGGTGGAATCGCTGATTAATCATCCTGCTTCCATGACACATGCCTCCATCCCGCGGGAAGAGAGGATTAAAAATGGATTGTCAGATTCGCTGATTCGGTTGAGTGTGGGAGTAGAAGATGCGGAGGACCTGATTGAAGACCTGGCAAGAGCGATTGGGTGAAAAGAAACCTAATTGATTTTCTGAATAGAAAAGTAGAGGAATACAACCGGCCTTCGTTTATTGAGGCGGATCCGGTATGTATTCCTCATTTGTTTACTGCGCAGGCGGATATTGAAATTGCAGGTTTATTTGCTGCAGCTTTTGCCTGGGGCAACCGGACAACCATCATCGCCAAAAGCCGGGAACTGATGCAGCGGATGGATATGCGGCCGCATGAGTTTGTGCTTAACCATGGTGAGGAGGATCTAAGGGGATTGCTTTCATTTAAGCACCGCACTTTCAATGCTACCGACCTGCTTTATTTCGTGGAGGTCCTGAAGCAGCATTATTCCAGGCATAATTCACTCGAAACAGCCTTTCTAACGGGCATGGGCAGTCGCGATAAGGATATGACAGGAAGCCTGAACGGATTTTACAGCTATTTTTTTGGAGGTGTTTGGGAAGGGGTGGATGAGGCCTGTGAAATTCCTGCCCGTACCCGTAAACATATTGCAGCCCCTTTTCGTGGCTCCACCTGCAAGCGACTGAATATGTACCTGCGCTGGATGGTTCGGCCGGCAGATGGGGGTGTGGATTTTGGGCTATGGAAGAGGATTTCTCCGGCGCAGCTGGTGATCCCCATTGATCTGCATGTAGCCCGGGTGGCGCGGCGATTTGGCCTATTGCAACGGGAGCCGCTCGACTGGCAGGCAGCCCTCGAGCTGACCGCCTGGCTCCGACGCCTCGATCCAGCAGACCCCGTCAAATACGACTATGCGCTTTTCGCCCTCGGCATCATCGAAAAATTCTAACTTTCCTCACCCGACCGGTGCCACCGGTCGGGTGAAACTGGAAATGCAAGATCCTTTAAACGATATTCAGGTAGTTCAGCAGGAGCTGAAAAAGCTAATCGGACAGGAAATGGTTCACAAGACCGATGGCTGGTCAGAACTGCGGACTGCCCTGGCAAAATGGGTGAATGAACTGATTCAACATAATCTTTCTGAGCTGATTCGTGTCCTGTACCGGGTGGATATCAGTGAAAACAAGTTAAAATTTCTGCTTCGTGAAAAAGTTGGAGAGGATGCGGCATTCATCATTGCCGACCTGATCATTGAAAGACAAATCCAGAAAATAAAAACCCGGCAGCAGTTTCAACAACCGCCGCCGGACAATGAAGAAGATCGCTGGTGACCCTCACCGGTCGGGTGCCACCCGACCGGTGCCACCCGACCGGTGAAAAGAGGATCAGGCTTTAACTGCTTTGGCTTTGAACTTTTCGATGGCAGATCGTGTGAAGGAACCCAGCACCAGGCGGCCACTGATGGCAGCCCGTTCGGTCAGGAGCTGGTCCCAGTGATCGGTACCTTTCCAGAACATTTTTTTCATTTCCAGCATCGCTTCCGGTGAGGATCCAGCCAGGGTGGAAGAGAGCCTGAAGATGGATTCATCCATGCTGTCTACATTTGGATGCAATTCAGCGAAGAGCCCTTTTCTGCGGGCCCAGTCGCCATTTCTCCACATCGCGGCATCAATGGCCAACTGCGAAAATGCAGAAGTTCCTATTTTTCTTTCAACTGCTGGTCCAACCACAAAGGGTCCGATTCCAACAGCCAGTTCGCTCAGTTTAATTTCAGCCCCTTCCACTGCGATAGCATAATCACAGGCAGCTGCCAGGCCGACTCCACCACCCACACATTTTCCGTGAATCCTTCCTATGATCAGCACCGGAACCTTGCGCATGGCATTGATCACCTGGGCAAATCCGTTAAAGAAAGTCTGCCCCTCTTCCGGGGTGGTAATCGCCATTAATTCATCAAAGGAAGCACCACCGCAAAATGCTTTCTCTCCAGCAGATCGCAAGACAATCACACGTACTTCTTTATTATGACCTGCTGAGTGAATTTCTTTTGCCAGTTCATGTAATAACTTACCAGGTAATGAATTTCCCTGGGGATGGAAGAATTCAATGGTTGCGATGCCCTTATGTATTTCGGCCTGTACATGGCCGCCCTTAACTTCATGAATCATAGGTTCCTATTTTAAATTTTAAACACTTGCTTATTTAATTGGTTCATCCGCCTGCTTCTGCACCATTGTTAAAATGGTTGCGATGGCCACCTGTTCTCCGGTTTCATCCATCACTTCCACCATCCATTTAACGATACCTTTTGGCAAATCGGTATCCAGTTTCTTCTCCTGGTCAATTTTTTCCTTGCAGGTAAAGCGCACCTGGATGGTTGAACCCGCATACACAGGTTTCACAAAGCGCAATTCGTCGATTCCATAATTCAGGAGTACGGGTCCTTTGGCACTGCTGTCGACAAAAAGACCGGCTGCGGCACTCAATATCAGGTATCCGTGGGCAACCGGTTTTTCAAACAAGGTTCCTTCAAGGGAAGTATGATCTGTATGGGCGTAGAAATGATCCCAGCTTAAGTTAGCAAAATTTACGATATCCGTCTCAGTGATCGTGCGTTTTCCTGTTAGCAGCTGATCTCCTACCTGCAATTCCTCAAAGTATTTCCGGAAGGGATGGATCCGGTCTGCACTGCCACTGGCCCCAGGTTGATACACCTGCGTGATGGCGGTAATCATATCCGGACTACCCTGTATGGCCAGGCGCTGCATATAATGTTTGACTCCTCTGATACCGCCCATCTCTTCTCCTCCTCCTGCACGACCCGGACCGCCATGCACCAACAAGGGCAGGGGTGATCCATGTCCGGTTGACTCCTTCGCGCAGGCCTGGTTCAATACCAGGATGCGGCCATGCCAGGGACCTGCACCCAATACATAATCGCGGGCAAGGCTGGGATCACTTGTAACAATAGAACTCACCAGCGATCCTTTACCCAATCTTGATAACGCAATGGCTTCATCAGCAGATTTATAAGGCATGATGGTACTAACCGGGCCGAATGCTTCTACTTCGTGTGATGCTGACTGTTGGAAAGGTTTATCATTCACCAGTAAAAGCGGACTGATAAAAGCTCCTTTGGCAGGATCGGCATCAATTAGCTGCACGCTGTCGAGTGAACCATATACAAGCTGAGAACCTGCCAGCAGTTTGCTTACCTGCTCCAGTACTTCGGATTTTTGTGTTTGTCCGGCCAGCGCACCCATTCTTACTTTTTCATTTTTGGGATTTCCTATCGGCGTTTGTTCGAGGGCGTTAGCCACTGCTTTCCAGACTGCTTCCATCTTATTTTCAGGTACAAAAACACGACGGATGGCAGTACATTTTTGTCCTGCTTTTACCGTCATTTCCTTGCGTACTTCTTTAATAAAGACATCCCAATCAGGTGATCCGGGCTCCACATCCTCACCCAGGATAATACAGTTCAGGGAATCGGCTTCCATATTAAAAGGAACTGATTCGCGCAGGATAACCGGGTGTGATTTGAGTTTCAATCCGGTGGAGGCAGATCCGGTAAAGGTGATCACATCCTGGCTTTGCACATGGTCCAGCAAGTCGCCGGCGGAACCGCAGATCAGTTGGAGGGCACCGGGGGGCAGGATGCCGGAATCAACAATGGAGCGTACAACTGCTTCTGTCAGAAAACAGGTAACCGTGGCGGGTTTGACAATGGCAGGCATACCAGCCAGCCAGTTGACGGCCACTTTTTCGAGCATGCCCCAAACAGGGAAATTGAATGCATTAATATGGATGGCCACCCCTTCTTTCGGAACAAGGAGGTGGGTGCCCATAAAAGTGGAGGCTTTGCTCAGGTTATGGCTTTCGCCATCGATCGAATAGGGCTGGTTGGGGAATTTTCTTCGCAGGGAAGCATATGAAAACAGGTTGCCAATCCCGCCTTCAATATCGATCCAGCTATCTGCTTTGGTGGCGCCGGTCTGGTAAGAAATATCATAAAAACGGGGTAATTCTTTCTGAAGATGCAGGGCCAGGGCACGAAGCATGCGGCCTCTTTCGTGAAAGGTCATTTTGCGAAGGGCAGGATTTCCTACAGTGCGGGCATATTCCGTCATCGCTTTAAAGTCGAGCCCTTTGGAACTGGCATGGGTCAGCGTTTCACCGGTAACAGCATTAAACAGGGCCTGGCCGGCTCCGTCGCCGGTAATCCATCGGCCGGTAACAAAGTTTTCCAATTTATTCATAGCAAGCATTTGAAATTGCAAAATAGTTCATAATGGAAGGATTAGGGTGGGATGAAATGCTAAAACCTTGCATATTTGCACTATTGAAAACCACAAATTATGAAAGCATCCCTCCTTTTTGCCGCCGGTATTTTGTTGTTAACTGCCTGTAATAATGCGGATGAGCATGCAGGACATCGTACCGATGGCTTTTCGGATGTGGCTAAAACCCCTGAGGATAGCCTGTTCAAACTGGTAATGGAGGGTCATGATATAGGGATGGCAAAAATGGGCAAGATCAAAGAAGCCCAGAAAAAGGCCCAGGCAGCATTGGATAGTCTGAACAAAACATCCGGTGCCAGCAAGGAGACCCTGCAACAGGCGCTGATGGACTTACAGGAGGATTTAAACTATGCAGAATACGGCATGAATACCTGGATGGAGGAATTCAATGTAGATTCTGCACGCGACAACCAGGAAGTTCGACTCACCTATCTCAAAACAGAACAGGAAAAAGTAGACAAGGTAAAAAATGCGATTTTGGAAAGCTTACGAGTTGCGGACTCTTTGTTTAAGAAGTAACTTTAAAGGTTCCGAAATGCCATAAAATTCCCGATGGGTCGTGTAGAAAACATTCATCACCCCAGTGGTTGTAGCGGATGGGTAACAGGCGAACTTCCGGATATTTGGAGGGCAGATTGAGCTGGCTGAGTTCCTGGTAAAATGCTTCCACATCTTCCACTTCCATAAACACCATTGTATTGTCAACCCAATCTTGCACATAGGCATTCTGTAAATAAAAGGAGAGTTTGCCGAGTTTATACACGCAGAGATTTTTTTCCAGCACCATTTCTTCAAAGCCTAGATCTCGGTAAAATTCGCGGGAGCGTTCATAATCTTTAGCGCCAATAAAGGGGCGGATGCTAAGGACTTTATCTGTCATTTTTTACTATTGAAGTGGTTTTTTAATTAAAATGATGGCTGCAGAAACAATCCAGCTCACTATAACGATTACATACACAGTAAAACCAGTTACACTGATAAAATTAAGCTGAAACAAAGCCGCTACCACGGAAATTCCTACTAAAGTAATACCCCAAATCCCCAGCCAGTTAGAGAATTTCCCAGCACGGAGCATGCCAATTGACCAGATCAGCATGGCAATAGAATAACCTGCAATGAAAACATAATCCAGTGTGGCGTTGATGGTAATTCCATAATTGATAATGAGTTTTACCATCTCCAGGTTTTCTTCGGCTATTCCTGACTGTTGCATAACATACATAGGAAGTACAAGCCCGTTTAATAAAGCGGCAAGTAGTACTGCCACCAGGGCAAATCCTGCAAAACTTAAACCTAGAAAGGAAATTCTGCTCTGCGTCATCACGGCACTGGCCAATCCGTAAAATCCAAATGCTGTAAATACGGTACTCAATAAACCAAGCGAGTGGGAGATGATGGCGATCCTTGAAATTTTCAAAATATGCTGTATATCACCGCCGGAAGGATGCAGCAACATCGTAAGCACCATCAATGAAGAGCCGATCAGCAATGAATAACCGGATAATTTTCTGAAAGCAGGAGCCATGATGTATGATTTGAAACCAAAACTATAAGGACTGGCTGAGCCAGTACCTTGATTCAAATCAAGAAGCATCAGTTTTTGGATAATTTTTCACGTACACGACTGAGAGTTTCAGGAGTGATCTTGAGATAGGAAGCAATTAGTTTAAGTGGAAATGCCTGCAACAGGAATGGCCGGGTTTCTAAAACAAATTTGTATTTCTCAGCCGGACTCAACTGATCATCAAACAGTGTGATCCGGGAGGGGGTTGGTTCAAGTAAGCGCGCGAGTTGAAAAAAAACAGGGGATCGGTTGATCAAATTATGAAGCTCAGTAATTGTTAATTCATGTACGGTGCTATAGGTATAAGCCTGGATAAAAGTTTCGGAGGGTTGCTGTTTTACAAAACTTTGCTGGTTGAGCATCCATTCCTGTTCCACATGCAGGTCGATTACATTCTGGTCGATTTCATCCTTCTCCTTAAACTGAATGAAAGATCCCGAGCTGATAAAATAGAGCGACTGGCAGATTTGTCCGGGTTTCAGCAAACTGATTCCTTTTCTAACTTCTTTTGACAATAAAACGGATCGCAGCAGGTCCATTTCTGAGTGACTGAAATTTCCATATCCGCCTGGTAAAATAGCTGACATATTCCCGAAGGTAAGCGTAAATGGAGATTAAAATATGATATATAATTATAATACTCATGGTTTTTGGTTACCTTAAAAGTACCATGAAAAAAAGTCTGCTCCTGCTGTGCTTTACAGTAACTGTACTGGCAGCAAAACCTCAATCGATATCAGATAGTATTGCCAATCTGGTGAAGTATTATAATGAAAACGGGCTATTCAGCGGGGCAGTGCTGGTGGCGAATGGAAGCGATATAGTGTATAAGGGTGCAGTCGGGATGGCAAATCAGGAGTGGCAGTTACCCAACACTACTCAAACCCGCTTTCGGCTGGGGTCCTTAACCAAACAATTTACTGCAGTATTGATACTTCAATTGGTTCAGGAAGGGAAATTGAAGCTCAATGGAAAAATTACCGATTACCTAACCAATTACAGGAAGGAAACCGGAAGCCAGGTAAGCATCCATCATTTGTTGACACACAGTTCGGGTATTCCAAACTATACTGATAATGAATCTTTTTTTCCTAACTCCGTTAAGCCGTACACAGTAACCGATTTTACTCGCATTTATTGCAGCGGAGATCTGGAGTTTAGTCCAGGTGCTCAATTCTCCTATAGCAATTCAGGTTATTTTATACTGGGGGCTATTCTTGAAAAAATGACGGGTAAAACCTATGAGCAGGTATTGAAGGAAAGAATTCTGGAGCCGTTGGGCATGAAGCAAACGGGCTATGATATGCATGAATATATCATACCGGGAAGAGCATCCGGATATGAAAATAAATTATCCGGTTATAAACATGCGTCTTACCTGAATATGGGATTGCCGTATGCAGCAGGTTCTATGTATTCAAGCGTTGAGGATCTGATGATCTGGAACGAGGCATTGTATGGCAATAAACTTCTGGCTGATTCCCTGAAGAGAAAAATGTTTGATGGCTACCTGGAAATGGATAAAAATATGAAGGCAGGCTATGGCTGGTTTAATGAAAAAATTCCAACACCGGATAGTACCAGGATGATTAGCATGATCTGGCACAGTGGTGGAATAAACGGGTTCAGATCTGAGTTAGCCAGGTTTCCGGAAGAGAAGATATTTATTGTAGTACTGGACAATGCTTCCAATAATACTGCATTGTTGTTTAGGGATATAATCGCGACCGTATTTAAATTACCCATGCAGCCAAAAATGCCAACGCTGGCCCATGCCATTCGCAAAAAGATAGAAAGCAGTTCAATTGCAGAAGCGGCTGATTATTTTGCGGCAATTCCTGAAGCGGAAAAGAAACAATATACGCTGGCAGGTACAGAAAGAGCTATCAATAGATGGGGTTATGAGCGTATGAATGAGCAAACCGATTTACCTGGGGCATTGAAATTATTTGAGTTGAATACGAAGTTGTTTCCTGGTTCTTCGAATGTATATGACAGTTATGGAGAAGCATTGGCGAACGCTGGAAAATATGACCAGGCGGTAGCGAATTATCAGAAGTCTGTACAATTGGATTCGAGTCGCTACAGACGAACCTCGGTCAGAATTGCGGCTTTTTCAAACCGGCCAGATACGATTCGTGTACTCGTGGATGGGCATGAGATGGTCTTGTATAAATCAGGCACTAAAGGTCCGGTTATTGTGTTGGAAGCCGGAGGTAACAGTGACCATACCAGTTGGAGTATGATTGTTCCGGAACTGGCAAAAAAAGCCATTGTAATTACGTATGACCGTCCGGGTTATAGGCAGTCAGTTCCCTGTTCACAGCCAAGAACTGCTGACCGGGTGGCAGGAGAATTATATGATGCACTTAAAATGGCCGGAATAAAAGGACCTTATATAATTGGAGGCTGGAGTTGGGGAGGTGCGTTTGCAAGGACTTTTGCCGGGAAATATCCAACTGAAACAAAAGGACTCTTATTGGTAGATCCTGTATCGAAAGAAAGTTATGACCGGATGGCAAAAGAATATCCGGATATCTACACCGGAATTTTTACTACCCGATTTGCCAACAACCAGGCGGCGCAGGATGAGTTCGATGCGATGTCGCCAACCATGATGCAGGCTTCCATTTCAGATCAGCAGTATAAAGGAAAGATAGAAGTGCTGGCTGCCGGAAGTTTTAAAGAATGGTCAGAGGCCGAAGTGCCATTGAAGAAAATCTGGATCAATGAACTTCGCAGCTGGTCAGAAAAAAATAAAAACAGTCGATTTGAGCTGGTAGAAAGTGGCCATTTCATACAGAATGAAAAACCGCAGACAGTGATTGCGGCGTTGAACCGGTTGATGGAATCGAAATAAAATAGTGATCTAAATTGTTTCCGCTCTTTTCTTAATTGCGGTATTCATTTTTACGAAATTGTTACGTGTATCCTGCCCGATTTTTTTCAGAATGAAGCCACTGAGCAGACCACTGAATTGTTCTGCATGTATGAGTTTGACCTGTCCGTTCCCAACATCTTCCAATTCAAAAGAATGAAGGCCGTCAAATATTCCTTTTACCAATAAGGAGCCCAGCCAGGCAAAAGATTTACCCGGTTCTGCAACGGTAACTACCGGTTTGAATTGAAATTGTTTATCGCCATTTTGGAGTGTATTTTTCAGCCGGGTGCCTTTAACAGGCTTACCTTCAATACTGACTATAAATGGATTCCATTGCGTGTATTGCTCAAAGTCGGTTAATACCTGCCAGATCTTTTCCCGGGTGGCATGGATGATAATTTCGGTTTTTATTTCTTTGTTCATAACTCATCTTTTGGTAGAGCAAAACTACCAATACCTGGAGATGAACACCATTAACAATTGTAAAGAAATCTGTCATTAATCGAACCAAAATGCAATTCATCCCTCAATACTGCAATTCATCCGGCTTTAACAAAACCCGGATAAAAACCGACTATATTATTGCGCCATGAAATTTCAGACAGGTAAGAGTTTTCGGAATTGTAAAAGCTGTTTTCTTTTTATCATGATGATTCTGGTAACGAAAGCGGCCAACTCACAAAACCAGGTACAGACCCTCAGGGGGAAAGTAATAGATCAGCAATCAAAAAATGGAATATCTGGTGTAACGATTGCTGTTGCCGGTACGCAGCTTGCTGCTACCAGTAACATTAATGGGGAGTTTGTGATTACTCAAGTTCCACTGGGAAGAATTGAACTTTCAGTTACTCATCTAAGCTATGAACCAGCCAGCTTAAGAAATATTCTACTAGAAGCAGGTAAGGAAACGGTACTAACGATAGAATTATTGGAAAGCCTGGGAGTAACGCAGGACAGTGTATTGGTGCTGGCAAGAAAGGAAAAATTCACTACCAGGCAGATGGCTACACTAAGTGCAATTGAATTTAATGCCGAAGATACCCGCAGGTTTGCAGGAAGCAGGAATGATATTGCGCGCATGGCATCCAACTATGCCGGTGTGAACAGTGTAAATGATGGTCGGAACGATATCATCATAAGGGGCAATTCGCCGCTGGGGTTATTGTGGCGGCTGGAGGGTGTTGATATTCCCAATCCAAATCATTTCGGGAGTTTGGGGGCAACCGGCGGGCCGGTCGGAATGCTTAATAACAATGTTATCGGGCAATCTGCATTTTATACAGGTGCATTCCCTGCCCAGTTTGGAAATGCCACGGCAGGAGTATTTGATTTGTCGTTGAGAAAAGGAAATAGTGCAAAAAAGGAATTCACCGCCCAGGTCGGATTCAATGGACTCGAACTGGGGGCGGAAGGGCCATTCAGGAAAAACAGTAAGGCTTCCTACCTGGTGTATTACCGATACAGCATACCCGGTTTGATAAGTGCACTTGGTGTAGATGTGGGTACAGGTGCTGCTATTCCTGCCTATCAGGATATCAGTTTAAAAGTGGAACTGCCTACAAAAAAAGCGGGACTCTTTAGTTTGTTCGGAATGGGCGGTTCAAGTAATATCGATTTTAAAGGAGATTTAAAAGATACCAGTAATTTCTACAATGATCCATACAGCAATTTGTACAACGGATCAAAAATGGGTGCTGTTGGCCTTAAGCATACTTATTTTTTCAATAGCAGTACATCCTCTGTATTTACACTGGCAGCTACCGGAAGTCAGGTGATTACGAGACAGGACTCTCTGGATGATGCCCGCCTTCCTCATAAAAATTATCGGGAAAATGGAAAAGAGTGGCGTTATGTTGCCAGTTTGGTAATCAATAAAAAATTCTCAGCAAGCGACCGGCTAATGGCTGGTATAACTGCAGATCAGCTTCACTATCAGTATCGTGACAGTATCCGGCACTGGCAACATGGGTTCATTCCCTTTTTGCAGGAAAGAAATAAAACTGTTTTGACAAGGGCTTACCTGCAATGGCAGCACCGGTTCAGTAAAAGAGTTACCTTAAACAGTGGTATATATGGTCAATACCTCACACTTAATAAGACCAGTACGATTGACCCAAGGGTTGGCTTACGATATGTGGCAGGTACGAATTCTGCGATTACTCTGGCTTATGGAGGACATGGACAGATTCAAACGCTCATGACCTATTTCCATGAAACACTGGAAAATGGGGTTTATACACAAACGAACCGGGAATTGGAATTTACTAAAAGTCATCACCTGGTAGCCGGCTGGGAACAATCTGTCAATCAATGGAAATACAAACTGGAAGCTTATGGACAATTGTTGAAAAAGGTACCGGTGGAAAAGCATGGGTCCCATTGGTCGGCTTTGAATATCGGGGCAGGATACGGTTCCGGCCTGGAAGATAGTTTGGTGAATGAGGGTAGCGGATATAATTATGGACTGGAAATAACGGCTGAAAAACCGTTTTCAAAAGGTTATTATGCGTTGGGTACAATATCGATCTATGATTCTAAGTACAAAGGGAGTAATAAGATCCGGCATAATACGGTATTTAATGGCAGCTATTTGTTGAACCTGTTAGGAGGTAAGGAATGGCGGCTAAATGATATGCATACCATAGCTGTGGATTTTAAAACGGTGCTTGCCGGAGGAAAAAGGTATACACCAATAGACGTGGACGCATCGAGGCAGGCCGGAGCGGCTATTTATAATGAGTCCCGCGCGTTTGAGTTAAAAACAAAGGGTTATTTCCGGTTGGATATAAAGCTTAGTTATCGCATGAATAACAAGAAATTTATGCAGGAGTTTTTTGTGGATTTTCAGAATGTAACGAACAGAAAAAATGTTTTCAATCAGTGGTATGATAGCAGGAATGAAATAATCCGAACACAAAATCAATTAGGATTCTGGCCGAATTTTAATTACCGGATTCAGTTTTGAGCCGTTTGCGGATACGGCTAAGTGATACAGGGGTAATTCCCAGAAAAGAAGCAATCATATGATGTGGCACTCTTAACAGGAGATCGCCGTTCATTGCTTCAAATTTTTTCCAGCGTTCTACCGGACTGTCCAATATGTAAGAAGATAAAATTTGTTGAGCATTTATAAACCGCTGTTCTGCAATCTTTCTTGCCAGGGTTTCCATGCGGGGTACTTTTTTGTAGAGTGTATTGAGATCATCTCTTGTGATCACCAGTAATTCAGAATCTTCCAGTGTGTCTAACCCCTGTATACTGGGAGCCTGCCTTAGAAAACTATCATAGGAACTGGCAAAGAGCTGTTCCCGAAAAATGAAAGCGGTGATATCCTCCGTGTCTTTGGTATAATACAAGCGAAGCAATCCCTTATTAATGAAATACAGTTCCCGGGCTATTTTACCATGCTGGATAAGTGTGAATTTTTTTGGCACCTGCCTGACACTAAAATAACTTTCAATGATTTTCTGCTCTTCCCTTGTGAAAGAAACCAGTTCTGCGCTATATTGAAACAAAGCTGAAAACATACAGATTATTTTTCAACAGCGTATTCTTTCAATTGATCGAGCTCCTTTTTTATAATAGCTTCCCATTTTTCCTGTGCAACCTGATCTGTGCCGGCTTTGGTTTCCAGGTCGTATTCAAGCCTACGTTTCGAATAGGCATTGGTGTAAGTTTCATTGAGCTCATCCACAAAAGAGAGCCGCTTGATTTTGGGTTTGTTATCGTACAAGGCTTTTCTGAATTGGCGTACATAGACTTCACAGAGATCGAAAGAAGCCTGCTGATACCGCAGCGCCTGCTGCACATCCTGGGTGGTGTCAATCCAGGATCCGTTACGAATGAATTCATTCAATACTCTTTTGTTCAGATTGGAAGAGAGCAATTCTTTTCCACCCGCTTTATAGGTGATAGAAAATTCCGCATGAGACGAAGGTTCATTGGCCGCGGCAGTTTTAATGCTGAAGTCTGACAGTTGCAATTTTTGAGTTGCGCTCCAGGATAGCTTATCCGCTTTCGATTCCTGAGCATGTAAAAGCTCTGCCGATATCATCGCAAGACTACTAATTACCAGAACCAATACTTTCATTTTATTGCTTTTTTGGGATTAAGAATAATCAAATTTTACGCAAACGTTTGATGTACTTTCGAGCATTTTTAGGTGGAGTTAATTATTTAACTTTCCGATAATGTAATACATAATAATCGCTATTTTAACTTTTGATTCATAAAAAAGCCGCCCTGTGGTGAGAGACAGGACGGCCGGATTTTAGAATCGCTATTGAAAACTAAAACGCAACCAAAATTATGCAAAACATTGTTTGCATGAGCACCTCCTCGCGCAGGAGAACGCTACGCCATTCGCTGCTTTATTTGAAAATGCTGCCTCTTCTTGTTTGTGGATCGCCACTGATCCTGCAGGCAGCTCCTCCGGAAACCTATTCAGATGTGATTCGATTTGCTGAAATCAGCGGTACAGTTACCGACGAGGAAGGCAATCCCCTGGCAGACGTATCTGTAACGGTGATTGGCAAATCAGGTGGTACTTCCACAGATGCATTTGGCCGCTTCACCATTAATGCGCAACCAGGTGATATGTTGGAGTTTTCCATCATCGGTTATGGAAAAACGACCGTTAAGGTTTCCAATGCAACACAGTCAGTTGTAACCCGACTGAAAAAGCAAACCAACACCTTGGATGATGTTGTGGTCGTAGCCTATGGTACCCAGAAGAAGGTGAACCTGACTGGCTCAGTGTCTACGGTAAACGCCAAAGCCCTGGAAGCCAGGCCGGTACAGAATATGGGTCAGGCGCTTCAGGGGATGATTCCGGGGCTCAATCTCCAGGTATCCGGTTTAGGCGGAGAGCTGAATAATACCATGAGCTTTAATATTCGTGGTGGTGGTACTATTGGTAATACCAGCTCGGCTCCCCTGGTATTGATTGATGGAATGGAAGGAAACCTGAATGCCATCAACATGCAGGATGTGGAAAGCATTTCTGTATTGAAAGATGCATCCGCTTCAGCTGTATATGGTTCCCGTGCAGCCTTTGGCGTAGTATTGATTACTACCAAAAAAGGGAAAGCCGGTAAACCAACCTTGAATTATAACAACAACTTCCGCTGGACCAAACCGATTGGGCTGCCAGATATGCTGGACTCTTACAAGTTTGCGCTTTACTGGAATGAAGCAGCAGCAAATGATGGCGAAGCTCCCAAATTTGATGAGGAAGTGCTGAAGCGAATTGTTGCTTATCAGAAAGGGGAGATCGATTACGCAACAGTACCCAATCCCAATGGAGATCGCTGGCAGATGTATACCGGTTCTCATGCCAATACTGATTGGTTTAAAGAACAATACAAATCAGCTGCTTTTGCCCAACAGCACGCGCTTAACCTGAGTGGCGGGAATGATATGGTAACCTATCTCTTCAGTGGCAGTTACCTGGATCAGGATGGCTTAAGCCGGCATGCCAAAGATGGCTTTCAGCGTTATACACTTACCGGTAAGCTGAACATGAAGCTGAATCAGTACATCAAACTGAATTATACCAGTCGCTATATCCGGGAAGATTATCAGAAAGCGACGCATATGTTTGATCTTTTCTACCATAACATAGCGCGCAGGTGGCCTACGGTTCCGGCTAAAGATCCCAATGGATACTGGACAGATGCGAGTGAGATTGCTCAACTTGAACAAGGTGGAAGAACCATGGATCAAACTGATTGGTTGTACCAGCAGGCGCAGTTAGTAATTACTCCCAAAAAAGGATGGAATATCGTAGCTGACGGGAACTTCCGCATCACGAATAATAACTGGCATCAGGATTATAAACCAGCTTATTCCTATGATGTAAGCGGAAACCCATTTCCACTGGCAGTAGGCTGGAACTCGGCTAATTATACTTCGGTAGCTGAATACAACAATAAAGGCAACTATTTCAATACAAATATTTATTCTGATTATGAATTCAAATTGAAAGAGGATCACTCCTTTAAGGTGATGGCTGGTTTCAATTCTGAACTGAATAAATACAGAACAATCAATGTAAGCCGGAATGGCCTGATTTCTCCGGATATTCCGGTACTGAATCTGGCAGTTGGTGAAAACCGGGGCATTGGAGGGGAATACCAACACTGGTCTACTGCAGGTTTTTTCGGCCGGATCAATTACAATTATAAAAGTCGCTACCTCCTGGAAATCAATTCCCGCTATGATGGTACTTCCAGGTACATGCGTGATAAGCGCTGGAACTTCTTCCCTTCCGCATCTGTTGGCTGGAATGTGGCAGAAGAAAAATTCTGGTTCCTGGATAAAATGGATGTGTTCAAGCTCCGTGCTTCTTTTGGAGAGCTTGGTAATCAGAATACGAACAGCTGGTATCCCTTTTATCTGACACAGCCCGTTGGTGTAAACAACGGAGGCTGGCTGATTAATGGTGAGCGTCCGAATACTGCTAGTGCACCCGGACTTATTTCTACCTTCTTAACCTGGGAAAGAGTTCAAACCTGGAATTATGGGTTGGATCTGGGTATGCTGAACAATCGTCTGCAGTTGAATTTCGATTACTTCATCCGCAAGACATTTGATATGGTGGGTCCCGCACCAGAACTGCCGGTAACCCTTGGTACTGCTGTACCTCAAATCAATAATACGGATATGGAGTCTTATGGATTTGAACTGGAAGCCACCTGGAGAGACAGAATAGGTAAGCTGAATTATTCAGTACGTGCAGTGTTGGCAGATGATCAGCAGCGGGTTACCCGTTACCCCAATACTTCCGGTTCCTTGTCTAACTGGTATAACGGTAGAAAAGTGGGTGAAATCTGGGGCTATACAACTATCGGTATAGCGCAGACGAAAGAAGAAATGGATGCACATCTGGCAAAAATCAAACAGCCAATGGGTGGTAACTGGCAATCGGGCGATATCATGTATGCTGATCTGAACGGAGATGGTAAAGTGGATGGCGGATCCAATACACTTGCAGATCCGGGTGATCGCAGAATTATTGGTTCATCTGCTCCAAGATACAGATACAGCTTTGATATCGGAGCCGACTATAAAGGCTTTGACCTTAGGATCTTCCTGCAAGGGGTGGCTAAGCGCGACTGGATGCCAAATGGTCCTTATTTCTGGGGAGCCAATGGTGGTATGTGGCAATCTGCCGCTTTCCAAACCCATATGGATTATTTCCGCGATGAAAATTCTACGATGGTGCAGGCTGGTGTAGCAGGTGTGAATACCAACTCCTATTTCCCCCGTCCTTATTTTAATACAGGGAAAAACCAGCAAACACAAACCCGCTACCTTCAGAACGCAGCATATATGAGAGTGAAAAATATCCAGCTGGGATATACACTCCCCAAACAAACACTTGGCCGACTGGGAATCAGCAACCTCCGCATTTTCGTTTCTGCAGAGAACATGCTCACGTTTACAAAAATGATCAAAACCTTCGATCCAGAAACAGTAGCGCTGAGTGGCTGGAATGATGGGAAAACCTATCCCCTGGCCAAAGTGATCTCCTGTGGAATTAATGTGAATTTTTAATCCTGATCCGGAAAAAGAAACATCATGAAACATTCTATCATAAGTATAAAGAAATCAGGTTTAATTGCATTGCTGGCACTGGCAGCAGCTTCCTGTAATAAATTTACCGACCGTCCGCCCCTTTCTAATATTACTCCAGATCAATACCTGCTAAGAGAGGCAGATCTGGCTGCGTATACTATTGCCCGTTATAGTTTTCCAACGCATGAAGGTTGGGGGCCTGGTATGCACAGTGCTGATAACCATACCGATAACCAGGCAACCAGCGGTGCTGCAACACGTTGGGCACCAGGTGAATGGAGGGTGCCACAGGATGGAGGCAGCTGGAACTTTGGAAATATCAGACAACATAATTACTTTCTTGAAACGGTTGTACCGAGATGGAAAGCCGGAACGCTAATCGGTAATTCTGCTGCTATTGCACACTATGTTGGGGAAGGTTATTTCCTTAGAGCCTATGAATATTTCAATAAAGTTCAGGCATTCGGAGATTTTCCCATTATCAAACAAACGCTTCCGGATGTAAGAGAAGCATTGGTTGAAGCTTCCAAACGCCGCCCAAGAAATGAGGTAGCACGTTTTATCATAAGTGATCTGGATTCTGCTATCTCACTGTTAGGGGCAACCGCACCACAGGGAGCTAAGAATCGCCTGAATAAAAATGCAGCCTTACTATTCAAATCAAGAGTTGCTTTACATGAAGCAAGCTGGTTAACCTATCATAAAGGAACAGCACAGGTGCCTGGCGGACCAGGCTGGCCGGGAACAGGAAAGGTGGAGAATTTCAACATTAATATTGATGCGGAAATTGACTTTTTCCTTACACATGCAATGGATGCTGCTTCCCAGGTAGCGGATGCTGTGCAGCTGGTTACCAACACAAAGGATAATGGTTATAATTCTTCCTCCAACCCTTACTTTAAAATGTTTGGGGATATGAACCTGGGAGGTTATTCCGAAGTATTGTTGTGGAGAGCCTATGATGCAACCAAGGGAATCAATCATAATGTGGGCCATTATGTAAATCAGAATGGTGGTAACACCGGATTTACAAGAGGCCTGGTAGATAATTTCCTGATGGCAAACGGACTTCCAATATATGCTGCCGGATCAGGTTATCAGGGAGATGAGTGGGTGAGTGATGTGAAAGTTGGAAGAGATAATCGATTACAGCTCTTTATGAAGGTTCCTGGTGAACTGCGCTTTACAGATAAGCAATTAACCGGAGGAGCAGCTATTGTAGAAGGAAATCCTGATATCATTGGATTAGCAGAAACCCGATATGTAACCGGATATGCCTTGAAAAAGGGAATGTCTTACCTGTCGGCTCAGGCGGAAGGTAATGTAGGATCAACGGGAAGTATTGTATTTCGCGCTGCAGAAGCCTATCTGAATTACATTGAAGCGTCCTACCTGAAGGAAAAAACGATCAATGGAAAAGCTGATCAGTACTGGCGTGCCTTGCGCAATCGGGCAGGTGTGAATCCGGATTATATGATAACCGTAGCGGCAACAGATATGACAGAGGAAGCAAAAAATGATTTTGGCGCCTACTCTGCAGGTCAGTTAATAAGTGATCCCATATTGTATAATATCCGCAGAGAAAGGAGATCAGAACTGATTGCCGAAGGCATGCGTTATTTTGACCTTAAACGCTGGCGTGCACTGGATCAGTTAAAATCAAAGCCTTATCACATTGAAGGCTTCAAGGTATGGGGACCAATGAAGGACTGGTATAATAATCCCACTACAGGAGATTCCAGACTGATTGAAGCTGGCACACCCGGACGTACTGCCAATGTTTCCAAAAAATCAGAAAGTGAATACCTGCGTCCATATCGGGTAAATCTGAGTGCCAGTAATTTTTGGGTGGATGGTTACAAATGGGCTTATGCGCATTATCTGGAACCTATCGCGATAAATCATTTTCTGCAGTCAGCGCAAACACAGGGAGAGATCGCTAGTTCTGTCATCTATCAGAATCCGAGTTGGCCAATGGAGGCGAATGTAGGAGCTACAGAATAAGCTAGTTGGTTAGCAGTTGGTTTTTCTTATAACAGGGAGCCGGTATAATTGCCGGCTCCATTTTTAATTATTCGGTTAACTTGAAGTAAGATGCGATTATTAGTATGTCTATCAATTTCAATCCTGTTTCTGGGTAGTGGTTGTACAACAAAACCTTACACGGTGAGTGACCAATATATGTATGTGCAATCAACCGGAAGAGAACAGAAAAAGTGGGAACTGGTTTGGTCAGACGAGTTTGACAAACCGGAATTGGACAGCTCCAAATGGACCCGTATTCCACCTGGTAAATCAGACTGGAACCGGCATATGACTGCGGTTGAGCCTGCCTGTTATAACCTGAAGGGCGGGGTACTGGAATTAATCGGCATTGTGAATAAGGACACCCTGAAAGATCCGAGACCATTTCTTACGGGGGGTGTTTATACAAAGGAGAAGTTTGCCTGGCAATACCGGCGGGTGGAAATCCGCGCTAAACTGGAATCTTCTCGAGGAGCCTGGCCTGCTATCTGGATGTTACCCGCTACTACTAAATACGGGCCCTATCCCCGAGGGGGTGAAATTGATATTATGGAGCACCTGAATTTTGATGATAGTATTTATCAAACCATACATACCTATTATACAAGGGAGCTGAAACAGTTGCAAAATCCTCCGTACTTTGGCAAAGCAGCCATCAGCAAATCGGATTATAATGTGTATGGACTGGAGTGGTATCCAGACAAACTGGTATTTCTGGTAAACGGGAAAGCTACTTTTACGTATCCAAGAAAATCGGATGTTGATCCAAGTCAGTGGCCATTTGATCAGCCTTTTTATTTATTGGTGGATCAGCAGTTGGGCGGAAGTTGGGTTGGCAAAGTGGATATGAAGCAATTACCGGTTACTATGAGTATTGACTGGGTAAGAGTTTATCAATAGAATTATTCCTGATGAAAAAATTACTTATTTTCCTGTTGTTGTCACAAGGCATGTTGGCTCAAGCCCAACAAAAGCGTCCGAATATCCTGATTATTATTTCAGACGATCATGCTTTTCAAACTATTAGCGCCTACGGCAGTAAGCTTACCCAGACACCTGCAATAGACAGGATTGCCAGGGAAGGTATGCTCTTCAACCGGGCATATGTGACTAATTCCATTTGCGGACCAAGCCGGGCTGTTTTACTCACCGGCCGGTACAGTCATAAAAATGGATTTAAAGACAATGTAAGCGGTCGCTTCGACAGTTCACAACATACCTTTATTAAAGATCTCACCAGCTCCGGCTATCAAACTGCCTGGATTGGCAAATGGCATTTGGAAAGTAATCCGAAAGGATTCAGTTACTGGAAAGTGTTACCCGGACAAGGATCTTATTTCAATCCTGACTTTATTAAGATGGATAATAGCCGGGAAAGAATTAACGGGTATGCTACTACGATTATAGAAGATCTGGCCGAGAACTGGCTGGATAGCAGAGATACCAGCAAACCTTTTTGCCTTGTGATCGGGCATAAAGCAACCCATCGCACCTGGATGCCGGATATTCAGGACATGGGGCGATTTGATACAGTTAACTTTCCACTACCTGCTAATTTTTATGATGAATACCAGGGCCGGAGAGCAGCAGCGGTTCAGGATATGACGGTGGACAAGACCATGATCATGGGTTATGATCTGAAAATGTTTCCCTCAAAGGAGGCTGCAGATAAGGATGGCAATATTCGGCGCATGACAACTGAACAGCGGGCAGCATTTGATGCTTATTATGGTCCCATCAAACAGGAGCTGGATGCACGTAGCTTAACGGGAAAAGAACTCGTGGAATGGAAATACCAGCGATATATGCGTGATTACCTGGCAACAGCAGCATCCTTAGACAGAAATATTGGGAGGGCGCTGGAATACCTGGACCGGCATAAGCTGACCGATAATACCCTTGTGGTTTATTTATCGGACCAGGGATTTTATATGGGAGAGCACGGCTGGTTCGACAAGCGATTCATGTATGAAGAATCATTCCGTACCCCGATGGTTATGCGCTTTCCGAAAATGATCCAGCCAGGCAGAGTGGATAGCAGCCTGGTAATGAACCTGGATCTGGCACCAACGATGCTGGAACTAGCCGGGGTAAAATCAACTGAAAAACTACAGGGACAATCCCTGCTTCCTTTACTTAAAGAGTCGAATTATAAGGGCCGTAAAAACCTCTATTATCATTATTATGAAAATGGGGAGCATTCGGTATCTCCGCATTTTGGGATCAGCAATGGCAGGTATAAACTGATCCGGTTTTACAAGCGGGTAGAGGGCTGGGAGCTTTATGATCTGCAAACCGACAGTTCTGAAATGAACAACCTCTATGGTAAGACAGGCTATGAAAAAATCACCCGCAAATTGAAGAAGGAGCTATCGGGAATGATCAGACGTTATGAGGATGAAGAGGCACTGGCTATTATTCGCAGAATCGACCCGGTAAGCGGTTTCTGACCGAAAAATAAATTTGCTTCGAATGTAGAAATTATTACATTTGGTATGTACGAACATACTAACAAGTGAAGGATTTCGCAATTGACCATAATAGTTCTCTTCCTCTCCATGTACAGGTGGAAGAAATGCTGCGTAAACTGATTGATGAACCGGAGTACCAGAATGGAAAATTATTGCCCAATGAAATCCATATTGCGAAACGCCTGGGTATATCGCGCAGTACAGTTCGTCAGGCCACGAATAAGCTGGTTTATGAAAACCTGCTGATTCGGAAAAAAGGCGTGGGTACTAAAGTGGCAAAGAACAATATCAGCACCAGGCTCAACAAGTGGACCAGTTTCACCCATGAAATGGATGAAAAAGGGATGGTTTTCAAGAACTATAGTATTAAGGTGAGTATGGTCCTTCCTGATAAGGAGATTCAGCAGCTTTTCAATATAGCTGAAGGCGTAAAAGTGCTAAAAATGGAGCGTGTGAAAGGACCTGAATCAGGACCTGTAGTACATTTCATATCTTATTTTCACCCGCGAACCGGCTTGACTGCAGACGATGATTTTTCCAAGCCCCTATATGAAACACTGGAAAAAAAGCATCATATAGTTGCGGCTTTATCGAGAGAAGGAATCAGTGCCATACTGGCTGATGCAAAAATCAGCAAGCTGTTGAATGTAAAACCCGGAGACCCCATCTTGTTCAGAAAAAGGGTTGTATGTGATCCGGGAGACCGCCCCTTTGAATATAATCTAGGCTATTACCGGGCCGACCGGTTTACTTATACAATAGATATTGCCCGATAATTATTGATGTTCCTCTTCGAGGCCAGTTTTTGTCGGTTAATATGTACAGACATACGAACATAATTGAATAACGATTATTAACGATTAATGCTTGCTAAATGAGAAAGATTGCACTGGTCTCGCGGCTAATCCTGTTAGAATTAGCGCTGCTTTTCCTTGGTTCCATCACCCTTGCCCAGGAGGGTGGAAAATCCATAACGGGCACTGTACGCTCCACTTCCGGATCTCCTCTGTCAGGAGCAACTGTATCTCTTAAAGATGCCGCCAGTTCCGTTACAACGAATGCTGAAGGAAAATTTTCCCTGCCAATTGTACCTGGTAAAACCATCCTGGTAATTTCATATGTCGGGTATATTACCAGGGAGGTTCCGGTGGAAGCAGGACCAATGGAGATTCGACTTACAGAGAATCCTGGTGAACTAAGTAATGTGGTGGTGATCGGATATGGAACCGCCAAAAAAAGTGACCTAACCGGATCTGTTGTTTCTGTGAGGGCCGATGAATTAAAAGCTATTCCGGCAACCAGCCTGGATCAGCAATTGCAAGGCCGTGCTGCAGGTGTTCAGGTTACCCAGGTCTCAGGTAAACCCGGTGCAGAAACATCCATACGGATTCGGGGTACCAGTTCTATAAATGCCGGAAATGAGCCACTTTATGTGATTGATGGTATGTTGGTAAACAGTGATGGTGCAGATTTAAGTGTTGGCGGTACCAGAGGCCCGAGAATTAGTCCACTTTCCTCCATCAACCCAAGTGACATTGAATCTATTGAAATTTTGAAAGACGCATCCGCCACTGCCATGTATGGAGCCCGCGGCGCAAACGGTGTAGTGTTAATCACAACAAAAAGAGGTCGCTCCGGAAAAGGAACACTAACTCTTGAAACCTACCAGGGCTGGCAACAGGTTGCCAACAAACTCAAACTGCTGAATGCTGCACAGTACGCTGACTTTGTTAATGAAGGCAGATTGAATGCCAACCAGATACCGGTCTATGTAAATCCACCGAATCTTGGTAAGGGTACTGATTGGCAGGATGAGTTATTCAGAATTGCGCCAATGGGCAATTATCAGCTTTCATTCGCAGGTGGAAATGATCGTACCAAATATACAGTATCAGGTTCCCTGTTTGATCAGAAAGGGATTATTCAGAATTCTGATTTCAAACGTTATTCCTTCCGGACCAATCTGGAGCAGAAAGTTAATGATAAACTTACTGTTGGAACTGCTATCACCTATTCACGGATTGCAAGTACAGGTGTATTAACGAATGGTGGTCAGATCGTACCGGGTGTAGTGACATCCTCTTTATTATTTAACCCCGTATTGCCTGTTTATGATTCTACTGTTGATGGCGGATATACATTTGAAAACGATCGAGGTAAAATTTTAGGCAATCCCATTGCAGAAGCAAAAGAATATTCTTCCACAACCATTCTGTCCCGCTTTCTCGGCAATGCTTATGCGCAGTATGCATTCAACAAAAACCTGGTTTTTAAAACAAGTTTCGGCCTTGATGCGTATACGAACAGTGAAAATAGTTTCGGGCCAAATTTTTTAAAAAGAACTGAAGCCAGTAATGGAGAGGCCAGCCTGGGTAAATCAATCGGAAATACATGGTTAAATGAAAACACGCTTTCCTACTCAAATTATTTTGGCAACAGGCACAATCTGAATGCCGTGGTTGGTTATACCATGCAGCAATTCAAAAATGAACAGCTATTTGTTTATGCATTTGATTTTCCGGATAACCGTACAGGTTATCACAATATCGGTGCAGCCCTGAATCCACAAAAACCTGCCAACAACGAATCAGAATGGAGTATGATGTCCTACCTGGGCAGGGTCAATTATACACTGGATGATAAATACCTCTTCACGTTAACCGGCCGGGTGGATGGCTCTTCAAAATTTGCCGAGGGGAACAAATATGGATTTTTCCCTTCAGGGGCTTTTGCATGGCGTGTTTCCAATGAAAAATTCATGGAGCGCCTGGAAGCTATCAGCGATATGAAACTTCGCGTCAGCTATGGTGTGATCGGGAATCAGGCAATTCCTCCTTATCAGTCACTCGCATTGGTTGGTCCGTTTGGTGAAGGTGTTTTTAATGCAGGCAATAGTTATGAAGTTTTTACCGGAAGGGAACCGTTAAGTTTTGTGAACCGAAATCTGAAGTGGGAAACAACCCGTCAACTGGATATCGGAATGGATCTTTCCCTTTTTAATAACCGGATTACATTCACAGCTGATTATTATAAAAAGAGAACCAATGATCTTTTGCTTTCCAGTCCGATTCCCCTTAGTTCTGGATTTGCTACCACTCTATTGAATATTGGCAACATTGATAACTGGGGTGTAGACCTTGATGCGCGTACGATCAATCTGAAG
This sequence comes from Flavipsychrobacter sp., assembly GCA_016787265.1. Taxonomy (GTDB): domain Bacteria; phylum Bacteroidota; class Bacteroidia; order Chitinophagales; family Chitinophagaceae; genus Flavihumibacter. The sequence goes on from JAEUVF010000005.1 coordinate 53,132, forward strand.
GGTAAAGTGCAATGGACCTCAGCGCTAAATTTTTCTCTTAACCGGAATAAAATTGTTAATCTGAACAGTGAAACCGATGTGATTCTCCAGAATGCGATTCTGCTGCGTGAAGGGGTTAGTATCGGTACTTTCTATGGCTATGAATTTGCAGGTATTTTTCAATCTGATGCCGAAGCTGCATCCAGTCCGGTATTGGTTGGTCAGGAACCTGGAGGACCTAACCCGGCTTCCCGTGCAAGAGCTGGAGACCGCAAATATGCAGATCAGAATAAAGATGGGAAGATTGATGCGAATGATCGAACCATTCTCGGTTCCGCACAACCGAAATTTACATGGGGTTTTGGAAATAATATTTCCTTTAAAAACTTTGAACTTTCCATATTCTTCCAGGGCTCACAGGGAAATAAGATGGCCAATTTCAATAACCTGGATCTCCTCAATTTCAATGGCCAGCAAAATGTTCTGGCGGAAGCCGGTCTTAACAGATGGACGCCTGATAATCCATCCAACAAATATCCCCGCGCTGTTTCCGCAGGCAGCCTTGATATTGGAACCGTTTCATCAGCTATTGTGGAAGATGCATCTTATGTACGTCTACGAAACCTGACACTCGCTTATTCTTTTCCTTCATCCGGGATATCCAGGATCGGCATGAGTAATTTGCGGTTATACATCAGCGGTACTAACCTGTTAACTTTTACCAATTATTCCGGCTACGATCCGGAAGCCAACACATTTGGCCAGAGTACAACGCTTCTTGGACTGGATCTGGGCGGTTATCCGCAGGCAAAAGTCTACCAGATAGGATTAAGCGCTTCTTTCTAAACGATTAAAGCTTAGTAATATGAAATCTATCCGCATACAACTCATCTCAATGCTTCTGCTTGGAGCAATTGTAATGATGAATTTTTCCTGTAAGAAATTCCTTGAAGAGGATCCTAAAAATCAGGTTACCATTACAAATTTTTATAAAACTGAATCAGATGCCATCGCGGCGGTCAACGCCATATATGCATACCTGAATTCGGTTGATAATTTTGGATCAGGAGGTAATACTGCCGGCGTATACCATAGCACCTTTTGGCTTGCCATTGGCCTGGCATCTGATGAAATGCTGAATAACCAGCTTGGTGCTGCAAACTTCGACCAGATTTCCAGTTTTTCTCATACTCCGCAAAACCCTTCTATGCAGGAAATATGGGGAATGCATTATAAAACAATTACCCTGGCGAATATCGCAATTGCGAGAATTCCTGGTATTGAGATGAATGCTACACTTAGGAACAGATTAGTGGGCGAAGCAAAATTTCTTCGGGGACTAATGTATTTCAATTTGGTTCGAATGTTTGGCGAAGTGCCTCTTCTCCTGGAAGAAAACAATCCCCTGTTGGCAGGTAAATCATCCGTTGATGCCATTTATGAGCAGGTAGAGAAAGATTTAGCTGAAGCTGCAGCGGTGCTTCCTCTTGCTTATGATCCGGGAAATGGCAGAGGAAGAGCAACATCTGGTGCTGCTAATGCTATTCTGGCAAAGGTATACCTGACCAGAAAAAACTGGGAACAGGCTTCTCTTTATGCAAAGAAAGTAATCGACTCGGAACAGTATGAATTGTGGCAGGATTTCGCAGATGTGTTTAAATTAAGTAGTCGGGGTGGTAAAGAAGCAATATTCTCTGTAGGCTTCGGAGATGCCGGAGGGGCGATTGTATTCTGGGAAGTTGGACAATTTAATGTTCGATTACTGCCATCCGCGCTGAGTGTTGAAGGGGTTCAGAATGCGCAGGGTTGGCAATTCCCAACTGAACATCTATACAATCAGTTTGAAGTGGATGACCGCAGAAGAACTGTAACGTTCATTACCGAAATTAATGGCCCGAATGGGGCGTTTACAATCCGCCCGTATGTGAAAAAATACTGGGATCGCATTATGGAGCCACAGGGTAACAACTCCTCCAATGATTTTCCGGTTATACGATATGCAGATGTATTACTGATATATGCAGAAGCACAGAACGAACTTGGTAATTCACAGGTAGCTCACAATTATATCAATGAAGTTCGCAAAAGAGCACGGTACAATGGAAGCACCTATATAAATGCGGTACCTGATTATGCCGGTCTTTCCCAGGATCAATTCAGAGAGGCTATTCTTAAAGAAAGGGCGCTGGAATTTGTATTTGAAGGGCATCGTTGGTTTGATCTGGTTCGGACAGGAAAGCTTGAGCAGCTGGTGCCACTGGCCAAACCTGGCGTTACCCCTGCTGCGAGGAATTATTTATTTCCGCTCCCCCAACGTGAAGTTGATCTGAATCCCAATCTGGGCCAGAACAATGGCTATTGATCTTAGTTGTTAACCTAAAATAAATCATCTTGTACAATTCGAATTTTGACAAGTTTCCGGAAGTGGTAGTTCATGGGCATAATGGTTTCATGGGCTGGGAAGAGATAACAAAGGAATTAGAAAATAATATTAAGAGCCTGTCAAAACAACAGGTTGTAATAAAACTGGAATGTTATCACGGAGTTCTTATTGATCCATTTATTGAGCAGTTAAAATCAGTTTTTCCAACTGCCCGATTCGTGGATGTGTCAGTAGCATTGCTGCCTGAAGAGAAGCTGGATGAATTGGTTTATCCATTTGTAACAGATGATCCGGTTTTTGGATATCTCACATCCTTAACACTTGCCTCTTTTTTTGATGCGGATTCATTGTCGAATCTTGCAAAGCAACTTAAATCTGCTGATGGCATAACGGTAGTATACGGAACAGGTGCCAGTCTGGTTCCTGTTGAAGCCGATTTATTACTATACGCTGATATGCCGCGATGGGAAATTCAATTAAGGTTCCGGAGAAACGAAATCAGCAACCTTGGAGCAGACAATAAAGAAGCCGCTTTTGCCTATCAATACAAACGAGCCTTTTTTGTTGATTGGAGAGTTTGCGATAAACAAAAGAAAACCCTGCTCAGCAAAAGTGATTATGCGCTGGATACTACCCATCCTGATGAACCTAAAATGGTTGCAGGATCGGCTTTAATGCAGGCCCTTCAGCAGGTAGTTACCAGGCCGTTTCGGGTAGTGCCTTTTTTCGATCCTGGCCCCTGGGGTGGACAGTGGCTGAAAGAAGTTTGCGATTTAAAACGGGATGAAAAGAATTTTGCGTGGGGCTTTGATTGTGTTCCTGAAGAAAATAGCCTTCTGATTCGATTTGATCATATTTTATTTGAAACACCATCCATCAACCTGGTCTTTTTCCAGACGGAATCGTTGCTTGGTCCAAAAGTGATGGAAGCTTTTGGAGCTGAATTCCCTATACGTTTTGATTTTCTTGATACAATGGAAGGTGGTAATCTGAGTCTTCAGGTGCATCCCCTCAAAGAATATATACGCGAAAAATTTGGAATGCCGTATACACAGGATGAAAGTTATTATTTCCTTGAAGCTCAGGATGATTCATTTGTATACCTGGGGTTAAAGGAAAAAATAAATCCTGATGAAATGATGGGTGAACTGGAATCCGCACAGGAAAATTCTACCTCGTTCGATGCAGATAAATATGTTGAAAAATGGCCTATCAAAAAACATGATCATGTTTTGATTCCGGCAGGTACTATCCATTGTTCTGGAGCCAACAGCGTGGTACTGGAAATCAGTGCAACACCATATATTTTTACTTTTAAACTTTGGGATTGGGGCAGAATGGGACTTGATGGTAAACCACGCCCCATTTCACTTGAACACGGCAAGCAGGCGATTCAGTGGGATCGTACTACTGAATGGACACGTAACCATATTATCAATCAATTCGAAACGGTTGGTGAAGGAGATGGATGGAAAGAAGAACGCACTGGCCTCCATAAAGAATCGTTCATTGAAACGCGAAGACACTGGTTCACAAAAAAAGTTAAGCACCATACCGGAAATGTTGTAAACATTATTAATCTGGTGGAAGGAAGAGAAGCCATCGTTGAAAGTCCGGCTGGTGTTTTTGAATCCTTCATTATTCATTATGCAGAAACCTTTATTGTTCCGGCTTCTGTTGGCGAATACACTATACGTCCTTATGGTTCAGCTGAAGGAACTGCCTGTGCTACGGTTAAAGCCTTTGTAAGAGAAGAAAACCTGATTGATTATCGAATTAATTAAAAAATGCAAGCACAACTTCGATTCATTTATCAATGTACAATGGTTGCAGCAATAGGCGGCCTCCTGTTTGGCTATGACACTGCTGTTGTTGCGGGTGCTATTGGATACATTGAGGAAAAATACCAGTTGAGTGCAGCAATGACCGGCTGGGCTGCTTCCTGCGCATTGATCGGTTGCATGCTGGGTGCTATGATTGCAGGAGGATTAAGTGATAAACTGGGAAGGAGAAAGGTGCTGATGATTTCTGGTTGGGCATTTGCTCTATCATCAATAGGAATCATGTTTCCATTAGGGCTGAATGCGTTTATTTTTTTCCGCATGATCGGCGGAATTGGTATTGGCATTGCTTCCATACTGGCACCAATGTATATTTCTGAAATTGCACCAGCTTCCATAAGGGGAAGATTGATTTCAATTTATCAGCTTGGTATTGTGATTGGCATCCTCCTAATCTATTTTGTGAATGCTGCTATAGCAGGATTACATGATCATCAATGGAACGTTGAAATGGGCTGGCGATGGATGTTTGGTTCAGGATTACTTCCCTCCGTCGTTTTTATTCTGTTACTGTTACGCGCACCCGAAAGTCCCCGTTGGCTGGCAGCTCAAAATAATTGGAGTGCAGCCGATGATATTCTCATTAAAGTGAATGGGAAGGAAAAAGCACAGGAAGAGATCCAGTCGATTAAAGCTTCCTTAAATGAAAAGCAGGGAAGATTTGTTGAATTGATTCGTCCGGGTCTGAGAACAGCTTTTGTTATCGGTGTAGTGCTGGCTATTTTCAGCCAGGTTACCGGCATCAATGTGATCATGTATTATGCTCCGGAAATTTTTAAAGCAACCGGAGACGGCACTTCTTCCGCACTGACACAAACTATTTGGGTGGGTGGCATCAATGTGTTGATGACGCTTGTTGCAATTAAATATGTTGATCAGTTAGGAAGAAAAAAACTTCTTTTAATCGGATCAGCTGGTATGTCGATTTGTCTGGCTTTGGTTGGTTTAGCCTTTTACCAACAGGCAACGGACGGGTATTGGGTTTTAGGTGGCATTCTTTTATATATCTCATTCTTTGCGATCTCTTTGGGTCCGCTCACTTTTGTTGTGATTGCTGAGATCTTTCCCAATTCCATTCGCGGACGCGCAATGGGAGCAGCTATCTTTTTTCTTTGGCTTTCGGTATATCTCGTTTCCCAAACATTCCCCATGCTGCTGGAATCAATAGGCAGCGCTTTTACATTCTGGATATATATGATTATGTCAATTCTATCCTTTCTGTTTATCTGGAGGATGGTACCTGAAACCAAAGGAAAAACACTGGAAGAAATCCAGGATTTATGGAAACCAAAAACATAAACTGCAAACCTGATTTTCAATTTTTAAACGAACGATTATGCGGCCATTTTCTTTGATTCTTGCAATTTGCATCATGGGCATCAGTACGCTCACCAGTTGCGAAAAAGATAAAGGCGATCCCAATCAGCCTGTCCTGAGGCTTACGCCTGAAAAAGTTACCGGCAAATCCGGAAGAACGGTTGAAGCCACTTTATTCATTCAGGCTCCAAACGGTCCAGGTAAGATTACCCTGTATAAAACCGTTAACCTGCAAAGGGATAACAGCTTTGGAGGTACTGGTAACATCACCGCTCAACCACAAAATGCAGGTGATGACACCTATGTGTACACTTTTAATTATCAGCTGCAGGACGATGAAGTAGATCAGTTAGTGGGTATCAACTTCCGCTTTGAAGACAGTAAAGGCCTGGCAGCGGAAAAGGATCTGACTGTTAGTACTACCACATCCGGACAACAAATTATTTATGGCAGAAGATGGGTACTTAAAAGCAGGTTATGGACTTCTATTTCTCCTCCAGCAGAAGACATGCAGGATTGCGAGAAGGATAATGTTTTTATCTGGCGTTCTGACAGCACTTATACGGTAAACTTTGGAACTGCGGCCTGTACATTTGATGGATTCAATGTCTTTGACAGATGGGAATTGAGTGAAGATGAAAAAACACTCACCCAGGAATATTATTCATTATTTGACCCTTCTAACCGGACTATAGAAACCTTCAAAGTACGCTCTCTCTCCAGTGAGCGCATGGTCCTGGAACAACTAATTGATCTATCCATATTTGGATTATCTGACAAGGAAGTGTTTGTCAGTACCTATGAGCCTGCGCCATGATTTAGTCAACTTATAACTATTTATGAAACAGATAATTTTTTTATCGTTTGTATTTCTGGCATTTGCCTGTAATACCCAGAAATCCAAAACAACAATTCCAACATCTTCGAATCTTGATTCTATCCGGTTCTCGGTAGAACCTGCACCGGATTGGACAAATCTTCTGAAGCGAAACTCAGGTTGGTTTGGAGGAGATGGAATATTTGCATTGGTTCGAAGTGGCAAAGAAACACCCGGGGCTGCAGAAAACGAAGAAGCTCTTATCTGGTTTAGTGATACGATGCTGGGAGAAATTAAAGGAGATTCACTTCAGCCGGGTTTTACAATGATTAATAATTCAATTGGTATTTTACAGGGAGGAAAGCCTGACAGTGCCGCCATTCGCTTTTATTGGAATAAGGATAACCAGGGAAAATCCCAATCCATTTTTGTTCCAAAAACACCTGCAACCGGTGCGGATGAATATTATTGGTTAGGCGATGGTTTTGTAAATAATGCGAAAGGAAACAATATCTATCTCTTTGGTTACCGAATCAAAAATATTCCGAATCAGGCCATTTTTGGTTTTAAAGAAATGGGCAATACCCTGATTGTAATTCCAGCCGGAGAACAACCTCCTTTTCCAGGTATGCGACAGGTAGATATTCCTTTCTGGCTGGGGCGACCGGTTGATTCGGTTGGAAGTTTTGGAGCGGGTATCCTTGTTAATACGAAGGAAGCAGGAGCACCTCAACCGGATGGATATGTTTATATCTATGGATGTAAAGGACAAAACAAACAAGTACTGGTAGCACGCGTATTGCCAGGTGACATAGAATCATTTGATAAGTGGCGATTCTGGAATGGCAATGAATGGGTGGCTGACGCCAATGCTGTTCAACCCATTGCTACGAGTGCTTCCAATGAGCTGAGTGTAACTCCACTTGAAGATGGCAGATATATCATGGTTTTTCAGAGAGAGGGAATCGGCAATAATGTAGGTATTAGACTGGGAGCATCCCCAAATGGTCCTTTTGGCCCAATCATTAATATTTTTGATGTTAGTGACGACTTAAAGGAATCACCAAATTTTTTCCCCTACAATGCCAAAGCCCATCCGGTTCTTTCAAAGCCTGGAGAATTGTTGATCAGCTACAATATAAATTCCTTCAAGTTTTTTGATGAGATCGGATCTTTTCCTCAACTCTATCGTCCCCGTTTTATTCGTTTGAAATATGAGCTCGAAAATTAAACAAATAGCAGGTCTTACCCTATTTTTAATTCCTGCTTTTCAGGTAACCGCGCAGTCGTTCAGATTAGGTACGGAGTTGCAATCCAATATGGTTATTCAACAGAATAAACCATTGCTTGTATGGGGTGATGCAGCCCCGGGTTCTATAGTTGAAGTTCAGGCTGACTGGACAGCAGGATGGCAAAAAGATACTGCAGATAATAAGGGACACTGGCAGCTTCAGGTTCCCGTACCGGCAGCAATTCCGGGCGAGGCAAATCCACAAAATCTGAGGGTTAGAAATAATGATAAGGAGTTGAATATTCAGAATGTACTGATTGGTGATGTCTGGTTTTGCAGCGGACAATCTAACATGGATATGCAACTCAAACCTTTCCTGCCCTGGTTATTAGGTACTATGCATTATCAGCAGGAAATTGCCAATGCCTATTTTCCAGCCATACGACTGTTTGACCTGGAAACTAATTTTTCGGCTACTCCTTTGCGTTATGGTAAGGGGCAATGGACTATTTGTTCTCCACAAACGGTTCCTGATTTCAGTGCAGTTGCGTATTTCTTTGCACGGGATCTCTATTTGAAAAGACGTATACCAATTGGTTTGGTTGTAAGTAGTATTGGTGCTTCTACTGCGCAGGCCTGGACATCCAGAGATAGCCTTCAGGCAGACCGTATCCTGAATGAAAAATATTTGTATCCGTATGATACCAGTGCAAGAGCAAAAGAGGTTATAGATGCCACTGTTACATTTGATAAAGTTGCCAGGCCGACATTATTGTACAATGCCATGATTCATCCACTTCGTCATATTTCGTTGAGTGGATTTTTATGGTATCAGGGTGAATCCAACCGGCATGATGGTGCTATTTATACCAGGTTGATGGCTGCCATGATTCGCAATTGGCGAAACCTGTTTGGTCAGGGAGATCTCCCTTTTTATTATGTTCAGGTAGCTCCCTACAATTGGCAGGAAAATAATCCAGAGGCTTTCGAATATGCAGTTTTGAGAGAAGCCCAGTCTGCTATTCGTTCGGTAGTTCCTGCTGCGGAAATGGTAGTTACAATGGATATTGCCGATCCGAATGACATTCATCCCAGAAACAAACAGGATGTTGGATATCGGCTCGCTCAGATTGCATTGGCCAAACAATATGGATTCAATTCATTGGTTCATAAAGGTCCGGAATACGAATCTGTACAAACAAAAAAGGATACCCTTATTGTTTCCTTTAAAATGAACGGCCTGGGTTCTGGCCTGGGTACGAGTGACGGTCAGGCTCCCCAACATTTTTATGTAGCCGGAAAGGATAAGAAATTTTATCCTGCTACCGCAACTATTCGAAATAACCAGGTATTGCTGCTGAGTGACAAAGTTAAAAATCCAATTGCGGTACGATACGCTTTTACCAATTATCCCGTTACCAATTTTGGCAATATTGAAGGGTTTCCAGCCTTGCCATTTCGTTCCTCTTTTTGAATAATTGAGATTTGATTACAGTACCATCATACAAGGAAAAGGAATGGATTCTCCAAAACAGCAAGTTATCTCTTTCCTATTCTGAAAGAGGAGGTGTATTGAGTGAGGTTATACATGTGAGCTCTTCTGTCAATCCCCTAAGTTTTCAATTGCCAAGGCCTGACCACCCAGACTCTTTTTATAAAGGGCATTTCATATGTGCACCGCGATGGGGTGATCCCACTATTGGTGAAAAAGAAGCAGGTGCAATCAAACATGGAGATATCGGAACCCAATTATGGAAAACCGAAAAAAAATCAGACACTGAACTCGGCATGACCGGGGTGTCCCTCATAGACCAGATCATGGTTCATCGAACTGTTCACTTAGCGATTGATTCATCTGTTTGTATTGTTACGGAAACACTTACAAATACCAGTACCGTTTTCCGGCCTGTTAACCTGGTGCAACATCCAACCCTTGCTGCTCCCTTCCTGGATCAGGATACTTTAGTGTTCTCTAATGGCCAATCGGTGAAGTTCCCGGATGGTTCTAAGCCTGTTGAAAACATCCACTCATTTTTCCTTAGCCCGGATGAAACCGGATGGATGGTTGCCGTTGATAAAAAAAGCAGTTTATTATTTGGATATTGCTGGAGCGGGAAACATTTTCCCTGGATTCATCATTGGATTCATGAAGTTGACAACAGGATAGTGTACCGCGGACTTGAATTTGGAACCGCAGCCTTACATATTTCCTGGGAAGAATTAAAACAAGGTTACCAATGGGAATTTCAGCAACAGCCGGCCTGTCTTTTCCTGGATTCCCTGGAGTCAAGAACCTTTCCATATTTTTTATTTATGACTTCTATTCCGGATACATGCGAAACTGTTGATCAGGTTGTATTAAATAGCGATCACCTTTACATTAAAGGAAATGGAACTGATATGCGACTATCATTTTAAACGTACTAGTATATGAAAAATAAGGTGGTGATAATTACTGGCGGAAGTAAGGGGATCGGTGCCGCAACTGTTTCGGCCTTTCAACAGGCAGGTGCAAACGTGGTGGTACTGGATCTGGAAAAAAGTAATAAATGGGAGCATGAACCAGATTTCTATGCCTGTGATGTAACGAATGAAAGCTCGATAAAGGAGGCAATAAAAAACATTTACGAAAAATGGAATAGGATTGATATACTCATAAATAATGCTGGCATTCAGCGATATGGTTCAGTTACAGAAACAGATAGTGAAGTTTGGGATGAAGTGATGAATGTCAATCTAAAGAGCATGTTCCTCTGCAGTAAAGCTGTTTTGCCAATTATGCAACAACTGGGTGCAGGTGTTATCATTAATGTTTCAAGTGTACAAGCTTTTCACAGTCAGCAGCGGGTTGCCGCCTACACCACTTCCAAAACTGCTATCCTTGGTCTCACCCGAAGTATTGCTGTTGATTATGCACCTGCTATCCGGTGTATGGCAGTTTGCCCGGGTACTGTAGACACACCCATGTTGCGGGATGCCCTTGCACTCTCGCCCAATCCTGATGCCATGTTGCAGGAATGTGAGCATATGCATCTGTCTCAGCGTATAGCAGTACCCAATGAAATTGCATCTCTGATTCTCTATCTGTGTGATGATAAAGCATCCTTCATGACCGGACAGTCAATAAGAATTGATGGAGGACTGGGTATTGTATTACCAGGAACAGTTAAAAATTCAGGCTAAATGAAAATTACGGATATCAAAGCAACTACGGTTGCGGTACCATTGGAAGCGCCAATCAGACATGCAAATGGGTGTCACTGGGGCCGTTTTATCAGAACAATAGTTGAGGTTGAAACAGATGAAGGGATAACCGGTTTAGGTGAAATGGGAGGTGGTGGTGAATCTGCGGAAGCAGCCTTCAAGGGGCTGAAACAATACCTTATTGGACATGATCCTTTACAACTGGAGCAATTGTTCTGGAAGATTTGTAACCCTACAGCCTCGCTTTATAACAACCGGCTTCAATTACATGCTGCTATTGAATTTGCCTGTCTTGATATCATGGGGAAGAAATTAGGTGTAAGAGCCTGTGATTTATTGGGTGGAGCCATTCGTACCAAAATCCCATTTGCCTCCTATTTGTTTTTCAGACATCCAAACGAGTTCACAGGTGCCGGTGGTGAAGAGACTGTTGACCAGATGGTTGCCCATGCATTGAGCCTGCATCATCAATATGGATTTACTTCTCATAAACTGAAGGCGGGCGTTTTTCACCCTGATCATGAAATTGAAGTTTTTCAGGCTATAGCTGCTGCGCTACCTGGTCACAGGTTTCGGATTGATCCAAACGCTATCTGGTCAGTCGAAGAATCTATTCGGGTGGGTAAAGCGATCGAAGATCTTCCTAATGATTATTTTGAAGATCCCTGTTACGGTCTGGAAGCAATGCGAAGATTGAAATCCCGCTGTTCCATACCTACCGCAACCAACACGGTTGTGGTAAACTTTGAACAACTGGCTGCTTGTTTTCGGAATGATGCAATTGATGTAATTCTTCTGGATACAACCTTCTGGGGCGGACTTCGTCAGGCCTGGATGGCAGGAATCTGTTGTCAGAAAATGAATCTCGGAATAGCTGTACACAGTTCAGGTGAACTGGGAATCCAGCTAGCAACAATGCTTCACCTTGGCGCCACTCTGCCATCTCTTTCCTTTGCAGCAGATGCACATTACCATCATCTGAAAGATGATATCATTAAAGGTGGCAAAATGAAATATGAAGCGGGTATGATCAGCTTGCCTGATGCCCCTGGATTAGGAGTAGAACTGGACCAGGACAAATTAAAACAATACAAGGAATATTATAAAGAAACCGGCGGTTACAGATATGATCGTGATGTTGAAAGACCTGAATGGTATAGTATAACAGGTGATAATAACCGATGGGCAAAACTTCGTTAATGAAAACATATTCTATAAATGACATAAGCATTTGGTCAGATGGGCTCGATCACCCGGAATGTGTAGCAATACATCCAGATGGCTCTGTGTGGGCAGGTGGTGAAGCCGGTCAGATTTACCGGATTTCAACTGATGGGAAGGCAGAAGTCTATGCAAATACAGGCGGGTTTGTCTTAGGTATTGCTTTTTCTCCAGAAGGATGGCTGGCAATCTGTGATCTCAAAAAAAAAGCCGTCTTGCGCCTTGATCTTATAAGCCGTTCGCTGACGATTTTTGCAGATGGTGCTGATGGTAGAAATTTTCAAACGCCGAACTACCCGGTTTTTGACAGAAGCGGAAATCTATATGTTTCAGATAGTGGAGAATTCAGGAAGCAGAATGGTTGTGTTTTTAAGTTTTCGGTTGATGGTAAACGTGAAATATGGCAATCCGGACCTTTTCCATTTACCAATGGGATGGCACTTTCTGCAGCAGAAGACCTTCTCTATGTTGTAAGTACCTGGCTTCCCGGTGTTGAAGCTATTCCGATTCTGCCTGATGGCTCAGCGGGGAAAAAAGAAGTGGTCGTGCAAATACCTGAAACCTGTCCGGATGGGATAGCAATTGACCAACAAGGAAACCTACTCATTTCCTGTTACGCACCGAACACAATTTATTGTCTGGATAAAAAGGGCCTGCTAACCACCCTGGTGCATGATTGGGAATCCCATACAATATGCAATCCTACGAATATCGCATTTGGAGGGCCAGAAAACTGCGACTTGTTCATTGCTAATCTTGGGCGATGGCATATTGCAAAACTTAGTTTGGAAATTCCGGGCTTACAGCTAGCCGGACAAATTCCACATGAATAAAAAAGCTGAAAAACGTTTGAACATGATACGAATCACAATTTTATTATGGAGTTTGCTACTTGCTACTGACTACGTGCTGGCAGGTCCGGGTAACATTGCTCCAACTGCTACTGTAACTGTTTCCACCAGTAAAGGAGAAGCATTTAAAGGATCGCAGTTAACGGATGGAATCATAGGTGTGGATGGTATGGGTGAATGGGTCTGTGAAGGAGATACTACAGACTGGGGTTATATCCGGCTACCATGGTTTGAGCTTCGATGGAAACAGCCCCAAATCGTTAATAAAGTTGTTATTTATGACCGTCCCGACTTAAGGCACAATATCGCAGGTGGCAAATTATTGTTCAGTGATGGATCTGTTGTATGGGTCAATCAGATTCCTGCAGATGGAACCGGCAAAGCAGTCAGTTTTCCAGCACGAAAGACTGAATGGATAAAATTCATAACACATGATGGTACAGGCAGGGAACTTGGACTGTCTGAGTTTGAAGTGTTTGCATCACCCCAACAGGATACCGACTTTGTTTCCTGGGTGGATCCTTACATTGAGACGAACCGTGGTCGTTATATATTTTTCATAACTGGAAGTGTGCCCTTTGGATTGGCCAGTTCTGCGCCTATGACAAGGAATAAAAATCAGTATGGCGGTGGATATAATTACAATGAAACCGAGATACTTGGTTTTGAACAGCTGCACGCCTGGATGCAGTCAGGTGTAGAAATAATGCCTGCCACCAGTAAAGTTGATTTATCAAAAGGATTACACAGTTGGAAGTCGAAGTTCAGCCATGATGATGAAATTGTGCAGCCAGGTTATCACCGCGTAATGCTACAGGATCACCAGGTTTGGGTTGAACAGACTGCAACCGAAAGAGTTAACTATTACAGATATCGTTACACGAAAGATTCAGATGCACGGATCATTATCAACCTGCATGGACATATTTCAAACAGCACCATGAAGGATGCCAGGATTGAACGAATCAGTGATACAGAAATTCAGGGATCCGTAAGTACTGTTAATCGCTATTGGGGCGGCCCAAAAGAAGTGAAAGTATTTTTCGTAATTCGTTTTGATAAACCATTTCAAGACCTGGAAGCATGGTCTGGAAAAGATCGCCGGCTTCAGGTTCAGCAGGCAGGAGGAGACAGCCTGATACTTGCAGCAGCTTACCGAATGAACAAAGGTGATCAGTTGCAAATGAAAATCGGGCTATCTTATACTACTATTGAAAATGCAAGAAACAATTTGGATACTGAATGTAAAGAATGGGATTTTGATCAGGTCAGAAGAACCACACAGGGAATCTGGAACGAGTGGCTTTCCAGAATGCAGGTAAGTGGTGGTACAAAGGATCAGAAAATCAAATTTTATACAGATCTGTGGCATGTGTTGTTGGGCAGGCAAAAAATCAATGATGTAAATGGTGATTATCCCGACAGAACTACCGGAAAAAGAGAGGGCACATTTACAGATGCTGTTTTTAAAATTAAAACATTACCAAAGGGTGCGGATGGCAAACCGCTATTCAATATGTATAGTTCGGATGCTTTCTGGCTAACTCAATGGAATGTCAACATATTATGGGGACTTGCATGGCCTGAATTACTGGATGAATTTTCTGCTTCATTAGTTGAATATGCCAATAATGGCGGACTCTTACCAAGAGGTCCTTCAGGAGGAGGTTATTCCTATATCATGACCGGCAATCCGGCCGCGAATTTAATTGTGAGTACCTATATGAAAGGTTTGCTGACTAAAACAAAACCAATTCATGCATTCGAAACAATAAAAAGAAATCAGATGCCGGGCGGTATGTTAGGACCCAAAGAAGATGTAGCCTTCTATATCAAAAAAGGTTGGTGGCCTGGTAATGCCGGAATTAGTATTGAAGCCGCCTTCCAGGATTGGGGAACTGCACAAATGGCTGCCAAACTCGGAAAGAAAAAGGACTATTCTTACTTTCTGAAAAGGGCCTCAACATGGACAACACTTTTTGAAGATTCAGTTAAGCTTCTCCTGCCAAAAGATAAAGATGGGAAATGGCTGCATAAAGATCTCTTAAGCGGAAGCGGTTGGGTTGAAGCTAACGCATGGCAGGGAACCTGGGGATTATCACACGCAATTCCTGAGTTGGTTAAACGAATGGGTGGGCCCGATAGTTTCTGTACAAAGTTGAATTTTGCATTTGAGCAATCGAAAGACGCTGATTTTGTTTATGGATATACAGATGGTTATGTTAGTTATGCCAATCAGCCAGGATGCAGTAATGCACATGTGTTCAGTTATGGGAGAAAACCCTGGTTAACTCAGTATTGGGTTCGCCGGGTGAAAGAGCAGGCATATGGGGGTGTGACACCTGATTTGGGATATGGCGGCCATGATGAAGACCAGGGACAGATGGGTGCTGTAAGCGTTTTGATGGCAATCGGTTTATTTGATATTCGTGGTAACCAGTCGCAGACACCCGTATATGAGATTACTTCTCCTATCTTTGATGAGGTTTGTATAAAGCTTGACAATCGCTATTATAATGGGAAAGAATTTGTTATTAAAACACATGGCAATCACCCCGGCCATGATTATATTCAGTCTGCCAAACTAAATGGAAAAGACCTGAATAACTTTTGGTTCTTGCATGAAGACTTTTCAAAAGGCGGCACATTGGAAATCTGGCTTGGCGGGAAACCCAATACGGCATGGGGGGTAGGAACATTACCGCCTGGAATGGAAGCTAACTAATTGAAACAGCTTGTAATCTTATTAAATGAATAATTGGATAACTGGAGTAGACATTGGTGGAACACATATAACTGTGTGCATAGTTGACGCTGATTCAGGCAAACTGTTGACACATACTTTAATTCGACATCCTGTTGATCCTCACAAATCAGCAGATGAAATTATTACCGGATGGTCTGATGCAATTGAGGCCTGTTGGAAACTGGCGAATATTCAATCTGCAAGAATTGGAATTGCTATGCCTGGTCCATTTGATTATGAAAAAGGCATCAGCCTTATCAAAGGGCTGCATAAATATGATGCATTGTATAAACTTCCGGTAAAAGACCTGTTGTGCAGAAAATTAAAATCAGATACTTCAGAAATCAGGATGTTGAATGATGCTACAGCATATATCCTGGGAGAGGTTGCCCTGGGAAGTGCAAAGGGAGCAGAAGATGTGTTAGGTCTGACGCTTGGAACAGGATTAGGGTCAGCCTTATATCGCAAAGGTGAATTTGAAGAAGGAGACTTGTATTGCTTTCCATTTAGAGAAACAGTAGCCGAAGAATATTTTTCTACCCGATGGTTTTTAAAACGGTACGAACAAAAAACCGGCAGGAAACTTTCCGGGGTAAAAGAAATGGCTGAATTGTCTGATACTGATGTTTCGGTCAAAGAATGTTTTACTGAATTCGGAGTAAATATGGCAGAGATGATCAGTAATCGTTATGCGCCAGAGATACCCCGAACAATAGTAATAGGTGGGAATATTGCTAAGTCGGCAGACTTGTTTTTTCCCACTATCCAACAACAATTGGGCCCCTTGCATGAAGTTAAAAGAGCTTCTCTTGGAGAGCATGCTGCGCTTATTGGAGGGGCATATCTGTGGCAAACATGATCAACTTGGTTTTTGTTCAAATGCAGTATGATACAACCCATATAAAAGCAGCACAGCTGCAGCAAGAATGGAAATAGTTAGACTTACCAGTAAAAAACTAATCACTAATTCAAGTGCAGGTGATCCCTCCACCCCACCTGCAATTGGCATCATTTTGCCTGCACCTGTAATACCCGCCAGCAACACTGCAGCGAAATTGGCAAAACCTGCATAAAGCACCAATATGTAAATCAGATTCAGCATTCTCGGAGGGCACTTGATTTTTGGCCAGATCAGTCCCAACAGCATCAGGAATAATCCATTTAGTATTCCTTCCAGGTGTGCACTCAGGCCCATTCTCTGATTGGTCATAGCAGGTAGTTGTAATCCGGTAATCAAACCAAGAAAAAACAATACCATTCCCCAGAAGATCAATTGAGCTGATTTCTTATTGGTAGCCATGCCTGGTGATTTTAGCAGTAAAAGAACAAGTTCCTTAAAGGTCGGGATTCTTGATTAATTTCGGTCAGTACACTAGTTAACTAAACATGCAGGTCGCTTATCTCCTATTGACTGTACTATCCTGTTTGCTGGGCTTTCCGGCTAAACAGGAACAATACCCAACCTATCTTACCGGAAAAGTAATTGGCGTAACGGATGGAGATACGATTGATATTTTATACAACAACAAGCCCTTGCGTATAAGGCTTGAACATATTGATTGCCCGGAAATCCGAAAGCAACAACCCTTCGGGGCTGTAGCAAAAAAGTTCACATCTGATAAATGTTTTGGGCAGATTGTGAGGGTGCTGCACAAAAATGAGGTTGACAGAAACAAACGCCTGATCGGGGAAATTGTAAATGCCGGGGGCCTCAATGTAAATAAGGAATTGGTCAAAGCCGGATTAGCCTGGCATTTCATTAAATATTCTTCGAGCAAGGAATATGCTGCCCTTGAAAAAGCAGCCAGAACCATGAAAGTTGGTTTATGGAGAGACCCCAATCCAACACCACCCTGGAACTGGAGGAAGCCAAAGTAAAGGGTCATTGTTTTACATAAACAGTAGCAACTTCCAGCCTGTTCCCATCCGGGTCCAGTGTTTCAAATTCATAGTACCCATCTCCTGTAACACGCGGACCGCTAAGAATCGGAAAGCCCTCAGCTGCCAGTTCCCTTGCCTTATTATCCACTTCTTCCATGGTTTCAACACCAAATGCAAAGTGAGTATAGCCTGTATGCATTGGGTCACTGCTGCTTTTTGGCTGGTCAATGATATCAGCACGTGACATTAACTCAAGTCTTGTTCCGGAAGCAAAACGTATAAAATAACTCTGGAACTGCTTTTTCTCATTGATGTATTTCGAGTTGGAACTGCCTCCGAAATAGCGACAATAATAATCTTTAAGTTCTTCCAGGTTATGGGTCCAAATGGCGATGTGTTCAATTTTCATAGTATCTCAATAAAGTTGATGCCTGTAAATTTATCATGAATTTTGATTGGTCGTTGCTAATAGCAACTGATCGATAATACCTTTCTCCGCGCTCCATCCGGCTCAACTTTGAATATAATCGAATTCAAGTTCTGCTCTTATGATATCAATTCGTTTTAGTAAATGGATACTCTCCCTTGTGCTCTATTGTTGCCTTGTTGCATCTCAAGGATGTAAAAAAGAAGATGCTGAAAGATTGGATACTGATAACGCCAAGGAAAATCCTGGACAAATACCCGGACTAGGAGAAATGCCTGGAGAACCGGAAGGAACGCAGTTCAAATTGCCAGCAGGCGTCCGACTGGTTGGTGAAATTGAAGGCCAGGAAGATGGCCCTACTTCCCGCGATTGTGTGTTCGATGGTCCTGGCTTTAATGTTATCGTCAAGATGAAACTCAAAAGAGATTCATCCGTATCTGGTCCACTCACTGTTGAATTTCCTCCCGGTTTGATTATTACCTCCGCTGCGGAAGGCTTTCAGCATGGATTGCTGGTTGAACGAATTTTAGTTACTATCCCTCCTATTCAGCCCGGGCCAGGTAGTAATGAATGCCAGGTCAGCCTGCTGCTGTTTAGCCTGAACAGTGCCAAACGTACCTCCGATGCAACAGCGAGGTATACGTTCGGTCCGGTTACTTCTTCCAAACTCCTGAAGGATTTAATCAACCGATTAAAGGGTAAAAAAATCAATTACCGCGAATTTGAAGATGGTGATCCTGTCTGGTTTGAAAACCAGGAAAAAATTCAAGATGCTATATGGCAACTCACTGATGGAAAGGGGCTGAGAGAGAAAGATATTCAATACCTGAATGCATTACCAAACAGATAATCAAAAAGTATGTATAATAAGTTCGTTGCCCAATTATTTATTGGATGTTTCTTGATTACAGGTAATATATCCTGCACTGAAAAAGAAACGGAAGAGCCCGATTCAGTCAAAGGTAAACTTACCGGCCTTGTTAAAAAGAGTGATGGTACTCCGCTAAACAATGTGAAGATAATCGTGGATAACAGTATTCTGTTCAATTCCAATATCAACACCAAAACCAATGCAGAAGGACGTTACGCGGTAGATGTTCCTATCGGTTCCTGGTTTGCATTTGCGCAGCATAAGGTTCGATATAACGATCTTGAATATACGCTTTACCTGAAGCCCGATAAAGAGCAGGGTTTTGGAAGAGAGGGCGGCATTCGCAATTTTACCTGGGTACTGACAGGCACTATGCCACAGCCCCTGTCAGGTACATTTGGCGGCCTGGTTACCTTTGATAATTTCCCTGGAGAATTTGTAGAAAATGAGCGGGAAATCCTTTGGAGATTTGAACCGGTTGGCAATTTAATTGATGGATCTACTGGTCAAACCATCACCAGAAATTCTGAAGATGGTGATACAATAGAGGATCTTCCTATTGGACGATACAGAGTTAGTGCCAACTATTCAGGTCAACCTTTGAAATTGAGAAGATGGAATACAGATGAACCCTTTGTCAATAGTTATGTTTTCGATTTTCAACCAGTAATCGATGCACAATGTCATAACTGTTTCAAGCTGGAATATCGGAAGTATTAAATACCGTGTTTTCACGGGTTGCCTATTCAAAAGCATGGGAATTGGCAAAGACAGCAATGGATTATCAGCATTTTTTACCGGCAAATTTGAAGAAGTATGGGCCGGAAGTTTTTTTGTAATCAGCAATGAACTCTCAACCGGTGAACTCCTGTCCTTTTATGCTTTGATTGGTTATTTTACTGGTCCCGCCAGCTCCCTGATCACTGCCAACAGGAGTATCCAGGATGCGTTGATTGCGGCGGATCGTTTGTTTGAAATCATTGATCTGGAAACAGAAGCGACGAATGAAACGAAGATGGAGCTCAGTCGCGATCAGATCGGTGATATTGAATGCAATGAGCTCAGTTTTCGATACGGTAACCGGACTTCGGTGTTTAATGACCTCAACCTCCGGATTAAAAAAGGTGCCAGCACCGCCATTGTTGGAGAAAGCGGCAGTGGTAAATCAACCCTGCTTTCCCTTCTGCAAAACCTATATCCTTTGCAGAGTGGAAATATTACCATAGGTGGACTGGATCTACAATACATCAGTAATCGGAGCCTTCGGCAACTGGTAGGTGTGGTGCCTCAGCAAATTGATCTGTTCAGCGGAACAATCCTGGAGAATATTGCGATTGGTGATCCGGAACCTGACCTGGGCCGTATTTTGTTTCTGGCTAAACTATTGGGGATAGATGAGTTTATTGAAAAGCTGCCCAATACCTATAACAGTGTAGTGGTGGAACAGGGTACTAACTTTTCAGGCGGACAGAAACAGCGGCTGGCCATCGCCCGGGCACTATATCGAAATCCGGAGATTTTAATACTGGATGAAGCAACCAGCAGCCTGGATCCTGCTAGTGAGCAAAAAGTACAGGAAACCCTGGGCTGGTTTAAGGCCCAGGGTAAAACCATTATTCTCATTGCACACCGGCTGAGCACCATCAGGAATTGTGATCAGATACTGGTGCTGAATAAGGGCAAATTAGTTGAACAGGGAAGACATTTTGAATTGCTGGAACAGGAAGGTCACTATGCCAGGTTATGGGAGTACCATGCTGCCAGCACCCTGCAACATTAGAAATCAAATAAATCGTCCCAAATGCCTTTTTTCTTTTTGTATGGATAGTCTTTATCAGATTTGTAGTGCTGTTTAGGCGGATACTGCTCCTGCTGCCGGGTATCGGGAGTTTGTGAAGACCGCTCAATGATTTTATCCAATTCTCCCCGATCGAGCCATACCCCGCGACATTCCGGACAATAGTCAATTTCAATTCCACTCCGTTCTGTCATAACTAAACTTACGTTACAATTTGGACACTTCATATGGTATACCTTTATCAGCTTCTAAGTTCGGCAATCGACATTGCTTTATTAAATACAATTTGTTAATTTCCTAAACCGCTGCTCTGTACCCGTTTGTTTTCATCTTCTGCACCTCCCTGGTTCTGGCGAACAGTCTTCAGTTTATTATTCCCAAACCGATAACTCAGGGACAATTTAAACTGACGCGTTTCCTGCTTGCCCATTACCCAAATCTGTTGTCCCGCAAAATCTGACTGTGCTTTAAACTTCAACGTATTGAACAAATCACTCACCGATGCCCGGATACTCATTTTCCCTTTCATCACCTGCTTTTGAAATCCAGCATCCATGCTCCAGATGGCTTCCGCTTTCATACTTCCCTGCCAGATACTTGGTGTGGTATAAAATCCACTCAGTTCTGCATTCCACCCTTTACCCAAACGAATCGTGTTCTGCAACATAATATTGGATGCCCATCTGTTTAAATTAATAGAGCGATCTTCTCCATACGATGCTCTGAATTGTGTATAGTAACTGTTCAGGTTCACATACAAACTATAAGCTTTGTATTGGAAAGGAAAGCTGATGTTCAGATTCACCAGGTTCTGCATAGACAGATTACGCTTGGATAAAAACCCTTTTGTTCCGGATGCGGTATCCACTACCTGTCCAATTACATCACTGATATGACTATAGCTGAGTGAAGTATTGAATCGCTGCTTAAAGGTATGTGTCAGGCTGATCGTATTGCTGTACTGTGGGCGCAAATTGGTACTTCCCCTGTGAAAGGTATACTCATTGATCCGGTATTCAAAAGGATTTAAATCTTTATACACCGGCCGGTCAATTCTTCTGTTATAGGCCAGTACCAGTTTATGGTTACTGCTGGCTGTATAATTTAGACTTAGCGTTGGGAAAAAATCCAGGTAGTTCCGGCTCTCCCGCCCCTTAGCAGACAGCTCCGTTTCCCAGGAAGTATGCTCCATTCTAAGTCCGGCCTGAATTCCATAACGTTTCATCTCTCTGCTGTATCTCGCATACAATGCTTTGATCGTTTCCGTATAATTAAACCGGCTGCTGGCTGCACTGTCCCAGTTCAATTGGTCACCTGAACCACGATACTGATTAAAAATATTCTCTGTATTTACATGCCCGATTTTTCCACCCAAACCCAATCGCCCTTTGCCCAAAGCCTGTTCATAGTCGGCCTTTAACGAATAAATAGAAATGGTAGTCGGGCTCTCCATTCGATAATTGATCGTATGGATGGGTTCTTTTTCCTCGGCATCCCAATATTGATTCGGTTGCCATTGCTCCTGCTGTAATTTATAGTAGCCATGATCTGCATTGATCAGGAGACTTCTGCCTACAGTATCCTTGTAACTATACCACAAATTTGTATTCAGGTTCCTGTTATCCATTTCATTGATATTGGCTGCATTCAAAATGCGTACTGCTTTTGAAGAAGCTAAACCAACAATGGGCGTGCGGGTAAAGTTTTCCAATGTGGGCGTAGCAATACTTCCATTTAACAGTACGCCAATAGCACTCTTTGTATTTAAAGTATAATCCACTCCTGCTTTGAAACTTTGATTACGGTTCTTAAATTCCAGTTTACTTTTCTGATCAAATGCAGTATCGCGAATCACCCTGTACAAATTGAAATCCATTCCTGTACTACCAGCGGTACCGTTGTACATGCCAAACAGATTGATCCGGTTATTGCGATAACTGATAGATAACCCCTGTTCATGTCGGGTATAGTGACCACTACTCATTCCCGCTGTAATGGTTCCGGTGAAGCCTTTGGATTTGTTTTTCTTCAGCCGGATATTGATAATCCCCGCTGTACCTGCGGCTTCATATTGCGCAGTCGGATTATGAATCAGTTCAATCGCTTCCACCTGTGCAGAATTTAACGACTTTAAATAGTTGGCAAGATCCTGTGCACTAAGCGGACTCGGTTTGCCATCAATATAAACCTGCACGCCTGTTTTACCATTCAGGCTTAGCTGATCGTCATTGTCTACCACCACTCCTGGCGATTTGCGTAACAGATCCAAGCCAGTGGAGCCAATTGCATTGACAGTACCCTCTACATTTACAATAGTTTTATCTGCCTTTACTTCTACCATTGGCTTTCGGGCTGTTACAACAACCGTTTGAAGAGCTGCTGGCATTTCTACCATTCTTATGGGCGCTAACACAACCGGTTCCTTTCCTGCAAAAAATACAGGACTTGAAGCGAGTTCAAAACCAGTATAGCTGACCTGTACCAGGAAACTGTCTGCTTCAAATGCCACAAACTCATAGTTTCCCAATTTGGATACCTCAAGTTTAACAAAGGCCTTATCCTTTGCTTTGATTAATGATACCGTAGCCCCATCCAGCGCTTTACCAGCCTTATCTGTTACACTACCGCTTATATGCTGTGCCATTGTAGCTGCGCAAAAAAGTAGTACCAGCGCAGATGTAAAAATTAGTTGTTTCATTTTTATTCTGTTATTAGTTGTGATGTACATATTTCATTTCGTGTTTCGCAACAGCAGGTTGCGCTTCGGTTTTTCAGATAGGGACTGTTGCAGTTCCAGCAACTGGCTTCCATATCTTCAGCAGGGCTAAATCCCATGCTTTGAATGAGGTGAGTTTCGTCAATCGTTACCTTAGACGCTTTAAATCCTGTTTGGCCGCCAGGAACAACAAATAGCTGTCCCACATATTTGAAGCCTGTTTTTACGATACCATTACGGGATGCCTTGTTTTCAGGTGCGTGGATAATCCAGAACTGATTTGCCTGTGCTGCTTCATATTTCAGAATAAACTGCAACAGTGCAGGATAAATCCCTTTACCGCGAAAAGCAGCCACTGTTCTGAAATTCCAGAGATAGCGATTGCCTTCCGGCAGTACTACCATCTGGTTTAACTCACCGATAAATGCTTTGCTCCTGGCCATCCAACCAAAAGCAGCCGGCACGTTATTTAAAAAGGCTACAAACGCGATATGATTCCTGGCAAAACGATCCAGTACCGACTCTTTTGAAATTTCTCCCAGCTCCATCAAAAGGCTGATATCGGTAGATACCTCTATATGAAGACCATTTATCCAGGGTAATTCCGGTAAGGCTTCTGATCTGTTGTATGTATATAATGACATCTTGTTACTATTAATTTTTGAAAAAAGGGAGAAGCAGTCTTGCTGCCTCTCCCGGATTTGATTAGCAGCCACCGCAACCGCAGGTGCAGCTTTTACCCGGACAATTATCGCCGCAGGTACATTTGTTTTTTGTTTCCATTTTTTTTGTTTTAATGATTGTGATTTGATAGTGCAAAGCTATTCCGGGGTAGAGGCCTTGCTTTTACATCCTGAAGGGATTGATTTATATTATATTTTTAACATCCCAAACAATGGCAATGGAGTCCTTCAAAGCTGCGATGTATTTATGCCCCGTTCACATGATGCTGGTATCAGCCCACCTGGTAGCGGAAGTGCACCAGCATACGGTTATTCAGTTTACCTGCTCACTTGATGGGAATCCTTTTTGTGTATGGACTGAAAAGGATGGTTGGAAAGAGACAGCTGCCGTTCTAATCAACAGCAACGTTCCGCATAGTCTGAAAGATTTTAAAGGGTGGCAGATTACGGCCTGCATCATGCCTGATGCCCGCAAGGGTAAAATTGTACAGGAGGAATTATTGAAAGGAGCAGCCATCCGGTACTTTACAACCGAAGAAATAACTCCGCTTATGGGTGAAGTGCAGGAGCTGAGGCAGGTGAAATTGGATCGCTACGAACTCTTCCTGGAAAGGATGAATATTATTTACAATACCCTATTAGGAAATCCTCCTGCAGAACCACCATTGGATGAAAGAATTACAGCTACGCTTAATCATATCCGTGAGGGGATTGCAGGATCGATTTCAGCAGCTACCCTCGCGTCGTCCGTTCATCTTTCCGAACATCGTTTTCTGCATTTATTTAAGGAGCAGATGGGCGTGCCGTTGCGGCAGTATGTCTTATGGCAGCGACTGGCAGCCGCAACCCGTGCATTTATTGAGGGGAGGTCATCCAAAGAAGCTGCTTATGAAGCAGGGTTTTCAGACCCGGCGCATTTCTCCCGCACTTTCACGCAAATGTTTGGTGCGCAACCTTCTTCCTATGCGGCATTTAAATCGCAGTTCTATATGGTCGTTTTCTAAATCAGGAAATAGCTAGTTTATTCAAGCGGGTAGCTAGTTTATTCAAGCGAATTGCACCTGAAAAGTCTTGTTTTGCAGGATAAAACTCAAAACATGAAAAAATTACGTTTAAAACTTTCCTGGGAATGGCAACTACTGGCAGGCCTCTTTTTATTAATGGCAATCCGCCTGACAGTAATCATAGTTACAGTAATTGACCAGTATTTTAAATTGTAAATACTATGTATACTCACCTGGTAAAACATATGGTTTGCGGCCGCTGTGTTTTAATGGTAGAGCAAACGCTCGAAACCCTCGAGATCCAGGATGCCGAAGTGAGCCTGGGGAAAATCGAGCTGCAGCAACCCATCGAACCGCAGTTGGCAGATCAGTTGCACACAGTGTTGGCTGCACTGGGACTGGAAATGATGCAAGGGAGATCTAATCGTCTGATCCAGAATATCAAGGAAGCAGTTGGCGAATTCCTCCATCTCGGGATAGATGCACAGGGTCAAAAACTTTCCACCTTTATTGCAAGGCGCCTGGGTTATGAATTTGGGCACCTGAGTGAGAAGTTTGCAAAGGCGGAGGGCACTACGGTGGAGCATTATTTTCTTGATCTGCGAATACAAAAGGTGCAGGAGTTGTTAAGAACCACCAACCTTACGCTCAATGATATCGCCTTTGAAACCGGTTTCAGCAGTGTGCACCACCTGGCTGCTCAGTTCAAAAAATTTAAGGGATTCACACCTGGTAGGTATCGGGAGCTTAACGGATACAATTACTTACTTAAATAGCTTATCTCACTGCCCAGAAAATTTGCCATCATGGGCAAGGTGTTTTTTCATCGAAGTCCATGTAGAAGGATTTTCCATCTTCATTGGGATAAAGAATGTCAACTTTTATCATCCCTTTTTCAGGATGCGCTTGCTGCGGGGCTTTTTTCTATTTTACAACCAGGCAAGGTAGTAACTATTAACAACAGGAGTAGGTTGGTCACCAGTTTTTTTATAATTGTTGGATTGAGTGGTTTACCCGGCTGGAATCTGATTACTGTATTAGAGTTATAATAAGCTTCGAATAGTTTTCAGTAGCTGTTCAAAACCCGACAGCTCTTTTCCCTTTGTAATAAAAGAAAAGCACTCATCTGCTAAGCGTTAGTACTTCAGCATGCACCAGTTGTTGAAAAAATTGAGTTGAACTTTCTTGTTTACCTTTTGCCCAATTCGGTTATATAACCTAAACAAGTCTATGAAAAGATTGAAAATTTGATTCCACCTGAGGTGCTAAAAGCTGTATCTTCCTGAAAAGTTTGTATTCGAATTGGAACTCCTAAACGACTGGTTTACAGATAGTCCTGATAAGGTATTGAATAAACTCTATGCAGACAATCTTCCCTGGATGGAACAATATGTGCTGCAGAATTCCGGATCAGGAACCGATGCGCAGGATCTTTTTCAGGAAGCCATTACCGCCGCATGGGTCAACCTGCATACCGGCCGCTTCTCAGGATCACGCGAACAGTTCAATGCCTACCTCAGGCAGATTGCCAAACACAAATGGCTGAATGAACTTCGCACCCGATCCAGAAAAAAAACGACGGTTACAGACCAGCTCCCAGAACAGGAAGCCCCCCTTTTACACCTCGCTGAAAACGAAAACACTGAGCAAGCTACACTGCTTCGGCAAAGCTTTCAGGAACTCGGTGATAAGTGCCGTACCATTCTCGGCCTTTATTATTATCGCAAAAAATCACTGAATGAAATTGCGCTTGAACTGAACAACACTGAAAACAGTATTAAAACGATTAAATACCGTTGCATGATGCAACTGCGCCAACTATTCCTGGAAAAATCCCGCCAACATGGAGGACTATAAAGACCATATTGATCAAGAACTTTTTGAACAGATCGAAGCCTATTTGTTGGATTCAATGACAACAGAGGAAAGATCCCGTTTCGAAACACAACTGGCAGCTGACCCTTCCCTTCAAAAGGAATTGGAATTGCAACGCCAGCTGCTCGCCATTGTTTCTGTAGAATCTTTTAATGCTGCACCGAAGTCTGCCCCAATTCATACCGCAAAGATTAGATCCATTTCTAAATGGTATTGGGCTGCTGCAGCTGTTCTGATTTTTATCAGCGGATTCTGGTTCTTCCAAAACCAAACGGCAACACCTCAAAAACTGGCCAATCAGTATTTTAGTCCCGACCCCGGACTACCAGTTACCATGAGCAGTTCTTCCCAATACCAGTTTTATGATGGTATGGTTAGTTATAAAGAAGCCGATTATGAGAAAGCCATTGCCATCTGGAAATCTATTGCCACTACCAACCGCCAATCCGATACCCTTCAATATTTTATAGGGGTGGCTTACCTTAACAGGGATCAATACAATGATGCCCTGCAACAACTACTTCCGCTCGCAGAAGGCAACAGCAAATGGAAAGAAAAAGCCAGCTGGTACCTTTCGCTTACCTATCTTAAACTCAACCAGCCGCAGAAAGCACAAAAATGGCTGCAAACAATTCCCTCTTATCCTGAAGCACCAGATTTATTGGAAGCTATTAACCACCTAACTGGAGATTAAAGCTTATGAAAAAGGGCCTGCTATTGTTACTACTTTGCTGTACCAAACAGCTTTGCGCTCAAACCGATTTTGATAAATCTGTTACTGCCTACAAAGCGCTTAAGTACGACAGCGCGATGATTTATATCGATAAAGCTGTTGCCCATTATCAAAAGCTTAAACAGACTGATAGTCTGGTTTTTGCCCAGGTACAAAAAGCAGATATGATCTGGAGCCTGAAGGGGATTCCACCCGGACTGGCAGCTATTGAAACAGCTATCCAGCTTTCAGCCAGTCTCCCATTTTATAGTCCGGCTCGTGTTGCCGCGCTCGATAAAAAAGGCCAGATCCTTGTTCACAATGAAGAGGCTGAAAAAGGAAAAAAGATTTTCTCAGAGGCGCTTGAACATGTCGATAAAACTGCCAAACCCAATTCCATTTATGCAAGCTTATATAAGAATCTTGCCTGGTTACTAATGACCCTCCAGGATTTTGAACCAGCCCTTCAATACGCACTCAGTGCCCGGCAGATAAATGAAAAACTCTTTGGAAAAGATGCACGCGAATTGATTGGGATTTACCAGGTCCTGCTTTTTATTACAAGTGATGCCGGTAAATACACGGAAGCAGAAACCTACGGTCTGGAACTGTTGAGGCTGGCTAATCTTAATCTGAGTGCCTATCATCCCAATAAGGGATTGGTGCATAACGATCTCGGTATTCTCTACGAAACCATGCATCGCTATGATGAAGCGCTTTACCACAAACAGGAAATGGTGCGAATCATCCAGCTGGATTATGCGAAACATAAAAACCCGCAACTGATGGCCATCGCCTATAATAATATGGGCAGTTTTTACCAGGGTATTGGTGAAGCGCAATTATCACTCGACTATTACGATAAGGCAAAAAAATTACACGAAATCAACTTCGGTACGGAAGGTGCCGGAATTGTTCGTCCGCTTACGCATCTCGCTAATATGAAAGCTGCAGTGGGTGCTTTTCAGGAGGCAGACAGCCTTTATTCAAGAGCCTACCGCATTCAGCAAGAGGTGGCACCGAACGACTGGCGAAACCTGGCCTATGTGGAAACGCAATACGGTGATCTTTTTTATGAAACGAAAGACTACAAAAAGGCTGAAACCCTGTATCTGAAATCCCTGGAGAATAGTAAAAAAGCGGGAATTAATAACACCGCCACTGTTCCACAAACACGCACCACCCTTGCAGAAGCCTATGCTCAACAGGGACGAATAAACGAAGCTTTACCCATTCTTCAGGAAGTTTTGCAACTGTACCGGAGCAATTATCCGGCAGGTGATATTGTGATAGCCGGCCAATTTAATAAAATCAGCAAAGCCTATCTCCTTCATAAGCAATGGGAGAAGGCCCTGGAATATTCCGACAGTACTTTTTTGGAACTGCTCCAATTACCGGCCCTGCCAAAAGAAAACTGGGTTGCAAAACTGCCCTATAACCAGTTTATCATACAATACATCCGGAATCGAACAGCCATTCTGGAAGGAATCTATCAGCAGCGAAAGGATTCTTCCATTCTGCACCAATTGATACAGCTGGCAGGAGAGTATGGTAGTTTTCTGTCCAACAGTTTACCGGCCCTCCGCACACAGGCTTCGGTCATGCAGCTTTCCTCCAATCACAAAGCCATCTATAATTCAGGAATAGAAGCCTGCTGGAATTTATATAAACAATCCGGTGATTTCCAACACCTTCATAAAGCTTTTGAGTTTGCCGAAAGAAGCAAGGGCTTATTACTTCGGCTATCTGCTAATAATATGCTCACAGATCTGTCAAGGAAGGAATCCGGTAATGAAGTAAATGCCGATTTGCAATGGCGCAAGCGGATCGGTTCCCTGAATGCGCAGTATCTAAACTCAGACCGGAAAAGTGATTCTCTTTTGTTCCTTCTTACCACTGCTATGGAAGGCTACCGGAACTTTCAGGACAGCCTGCTTACTACCGGAGTTGCGAATCTCCAGTTTAAATACAACCTGCAGCCAGCAACAGTTCCAGAGCTACAAAGGTTCTTAAAGCAGCAGGACCAGACCCTGTTACAATATGTTCTTACAGATAAATACATTTTCATATTTGCGCTGAATGCGGGTAGGTTTCATGTACACAGGTTGCCCAACAGCATTCATAAAGATGTTCAGGTGCTCAGGGATCTTTACACCATCAGTCCGGGTTCTTTTTCAAAACCAGCTTATCGGTTATATCGTCAATTAATTCAGCCTGTTGAAAAAAATCTAACCGAAAAAAACCTGCTGGTTGTTCCGGATGGCGAACTGTTTTACCTCAACATGGAATTGCTCATCTCAGATGACAAAGCAGCTGATTTTGCCAGCATGCCCTATCTGCTGAATAGGTACAATATCTCGTATCAGTTATCCGCAACCAATGCTAAGCTGGTGAATAGCTTATCAGGAACAAGGCAAAAAAAGGCGATGTTGCTGACTCCGGTATTTACGGATGAAATGAAAAAGGCCTACCGTGAGGCTATTGTTGACAGTAGTTCCATCGATCCGTATTACCTCAACCTGTTGCGACAGCCGTTTACTCTGCAGGCAGCAAAAAATATCGGCAAGCTGCTGAACCATGATTTATATGCGGGTCAGGAAGCCCAGGAATCCGTGGTTAAAAATAACGCAGCCGGGTATTCGATTTTGCATCTTGGCACCCATGCCGAGGTCAATCAAATGGCCCCGCTCCAGTCCCGGTTTTTTATGGCAAAGCCGGTACCTGTGGATTCTTCGGGTAAGGATGATGGTTATTTGCATGCCTATGAGATATACGGTCTTCCGCTACAGGCAGACCTGGCTGTATTAACCGCCTGTGAAACCGGACAGGGAAACCTTGTAGGTGGCGAAGGTGTGATCTCCCTGGCGCATAGTTTTATGTATGCTGGTTGTCCGTCAGTAGTAATGAGTCTCTGGAAGATTGATGAGAAATCCAGCGCGGAAATAATCACCGGCTTTTACAAAGAACTGGCAGGGGGTAGCAGCAAATCCGCTGCACTGCGCAACGCCAAACTGCAGCATATAAAAGAAACCAGTTCACAAAGTCATCCCTATTTCTGGGCGGGCATGACCCTGGTGGGTGATACCGAACCTATTTATCCATCCCGCTTCTGGTGGTGGATCCTCGCAGGAGCATTGCTGACCGCTGCATGCGGATGGCTGCTTAGAAAAAAATTCTCAAAATAATTGGCTACTGCTGTTTACCCCTGCTGACTGCCGGTGATATAGGTATACACTTATATCCCAGCAAATGTTACCAAAACTGCTTTTACTCACCTGCACATTGGCCGGCTGTTTTACCTGGCAATTATCCAGGGCACAGAAATCACTGAATCTTTCAACCAGCTCCGTTCCCTTTTTGCGCATCGCTCCTGATGCAAGAGCCGGAGCCATGGGAGATGCCGGTGTAGCCACCCTTCCAGATGCAAATGCTGCTTTCTGGAATATCGGTAAACTGGCATTTAATGAAGCCAAAACCGGCGCCTCCATCTCCTATATCCCCTGGATGAAACAGTTAACCAGTGATGTATTCCTGGCAGCGGCCAGCGGGTATTACAAACCGGATGAAGATCAGGCTATCAGTGTTGGAATTCGATATTTCAACCTGGGTACTATTCAATTCACCACTGATGGAGTAAATAATATGGGAGGCTCCAACCCGCGTGAATGGGGGCTTGATATTGGTTACTCCCGTCGGCTTTCAGATAAACTGGGATTGGGGCTTGGTCTCCGGTATATCCATTCCGCCCTGCTGGGAAATGCTGGTATGGCCGGCTCCGACTTTCAAACCGGCAGAGCATTTGCCGCAGACCTGGGACTCTATTTCGATAACCGAACTGAGGGCGATGGTCTCACAGCAGGTGCAGCGCTAACCAATATGGGTACCCGAATTTCGTATACTAAAGACGCCACAGAGAAAGATTTTATTCCCGCCAACCTGGCCATAGGCGCCACCTGGAATAAAGTGATGGATGAACAGCACAGCATCAGTTTCGCACTTGATGTCAACAAATTGCTGGTGCCCATGGTAAATATGGAAGAAGAAGGCGCACTGGATGCACATCGTCGTAGATCGGTTATTGAAAGCTGGGGCAATTCATTTGGTGATATGCCCGGACAAGCCAGTCTCTCCGCCGGAATCGAATATTGGTACAATCAACTACTTGCCATACGTGCAGGATATTATGCCGAAGCCCGAAATAAAGGTGATCGTCGCTTTTTAACTACAGGTATAGGTATCCGTTATAACCAGTTCGGCCTGAATTTCTCCTACCTCATTCCAACCGGTTCGGGAATTTACCAGAACCCACTCTCCAATACCCTCCGCTTTTCTTTATTGTTTACCTCCTTATAGCCCCAACCCCTAAACCTTTTTGTATGCGATTAGTTTTACCCCTTCTGATTCTTTTATTTAGTACAAAGTTCCTGTTTGCACAAGCTGATTTTAATTCAGCACATCCACTTAAAGCCGATGAGCAATTAAGTGGAACCGTATCAGCAACCAATCGGAATGTTTATTACAAAACATTGATGCCGGCTGATGGTACCATTACCATTTTTGTCAATGGCACTCATGCGGGTGGTTCTGCTGGCAATTTTGACCTGTATGTGTATGATAAAAGCAAACGACAAATTGGTGTAAAGCGTGCCCTTGGTAATAGAAGCTTCACAGCAGGACAAACATTCAGGGATACCCTGCGCGTTTATTCCAGGGCGGCAGACAGTATTTATATTCTGGCGTACCAGAATTCAAGCCAGACATTTAACTACCAGCTCAGTTATACCATGGAGGATAAATATCCGGGTGATCCGGAACCCAATGGAGAATTAAAGCAGGCAACCCCAATTGCTGCCAAACAGGTGCGGAATGGTTTAATAGGATATGTGGCGGATGGGATAATTGATCGGAACGATTATTATAAAACCCTGCTTCCCGCCAGTGGAACGGTAAGGGTGTATGTGGAAGGGAAACATACCGGTGGACCAGCCGGCAGTTTTGATTTGTATGCCTATGATAAAAGCGGAAGAAATATTCAATACAAAAGAACGCTTGGTAATAAAAATCACGAACTGGGTGAAACCTTTAAAGATACCATGCTGATTTATTCCAGATCTGTAGATAGTATTTATATCCTGGCATACCAGAACAGCAGCCAGTCTTTCTCCTATTCTATTTCCTATGAAGTGGTGGATCAGCAAATTGAAGATACCGAGCCCAATAATGTATTCGATCAGGCATTACCGTTAGCACATGAAGAAACAAAATATGGACGAATAGGGAATGTAAACAATGGCGTGGTTGATCGGAATGACTATTACAAAACACTGTTACCCTATAGCGGTACAGTTGCGGTGTATATTCAGGGTGTTCACACTGGAGGATCGGCAGGTAGTTTTGACCTGTATGTGTATGATAAAAGTAAACGAGAAGTTGGGGCGAAACGCACCCTGGGTACTAAAAACCATGCACTGGGTGAAAGCTTTTCCGATACGCTGCTGATTTCTTCGCGTGATGCGGATAGTTTATACTTTTTGATTTATCAGAACAGTTCACAGTCCTTCGACTATACGATTAAATATGCGATGATCTACCAGAGTGCGGAAGATGCAGAACCCAATAATGAACGTGCACAATCATTGCCCGCTGCTTATAATCAAACCGTGTATGGCCGGATTGGAAATGTGGCAAATGGGGTAACCGATCGCAATGATTATTACAGGGCAATTCTTCCGGCAGATGGCACGCTTACTTTGTATGTAGAAGGCACACATACAGGTGGAACGGCGGGAAGTTTTGATTTATATGTAGTGGATAAAGCAGGTCGGCAAATTGGTGTTAAACGTACACTTGGCAATAAAAACCATGTGCTGAATGACACATTTAAAGATACGCTGCGGATTTATTCACAAGCTGCAGATACAGTTTATTTTTATGTGTATCAAAACAGTAGTCAGTCCTTTGATTATGGTATCCGGTATGCGGTAGAAGATCAAAGCACCAATGATACGGAACCTAATAACACCCCGGCTTCGGCTATCTCCCTGCCAATCAGGGAAATCAGAGAGGGACATATCGGCTATGTTGCCAACGCAGTTACCGACCGGAACGATTATTACAAAGTGGTATTACCGGCAGATGGTACTGTTTCGATTACTATTAGTGGGCAACATACCGGCGGTTCGGCAGGTAATTTTGATCTTTATGTATATGATCGCAGTAATCGGGAAATAGGCGCAAAACGCACACTTGGCAGGCAGTCGTTAAATTTGTATAATCAGTTTAAGGATACACTCAATGTTTATTCCCGTGCGGCAGATACCCTATATTTTCTCGTGTATCAGAATAGCTCACAGTCTTTTTCCTATCAGATAAGTTTTGATCTGCTGGACCAAAGCGAAAATGATACCGAGCCCAATAATGAAATGGCCCAGGCAAAACCGATTGATCATAACCAGACTGTATCCGGACATATCGGATATGTGGCTAATGGAGTAACCGATCGCAATGATTATTTCAAAACCTTATTGCCGGTGGATGGCACAGTTACTGTTTATATAGAAGGAAAACATACCGGCGGTCCGGCAGGCGCCATCGATTTTTATGCCTATGATCGGAGTGGTCGTCAGATTTCGGCAAAGCGTTCGCTTGGTAATAAAAACATCAATTATGGTGAGCCCTTCAGAGATACCATTGAATTACCTTCCAGAGCGAAAGACAGTATCTACTTCCTGATCTATCAAAACTCCTCTCTGTCTTTTCAATATAAACTACGGTACCTGATGCCAGATGCATTGCAGGGAGATCCCGAACCCAATAATACTTTCGCTGAAGCGGCAGTATTTACTACAAAGGATACAATTGCCGGTTTGCTTGGTTATGTTTCCAACGCACTAACCGATCGGAATGATTATTTCAAAATGGCGGTTCCGGAAAAATCAACGGTTACTGTATACATTGAGGGAGAACATACCGGTGGCAGCAATGGAAGTTTTGGATTCTACGCCTATGATAAGGGTCACCGGCAGTTGGCTGCAAAAAATGTGGTTGGTGAATCCATTGCTGCAGGCGCCACCCTGCGCGATACCATCGTGGTAAATTGTAACAGTACCGATAGCCTGTACGTACTCATGTACCAGAACAGCAATCGTTCCTTTACGTATAAAATACATTTTGAAATTAAGGATAATAAACCGGAAGCAGCCTTTTCGTATACCCGTACGGGTAATGAATTCGGCTTCATCAATAAGAGCCAGAATACCAATTCCGTTTTATGGCGATTTGGTAACAATCTGACCAGCACGGTGAATTATCCGCTGCAGGAACTCAGACCAGGTTTCTATAAAATACAGTTAATTGCCACCAATTCGGTTTGTAATTTCAGAGATACGGCGCGGCAGGAAATAACAGTATCGGGAGTCGAATCTTTTACACCGGATAAAGGTGGAATCGGTGGTGATTTGCTGATGACAATTTATGGAGGCGGACTGGTGGAAAACACAAAAGTAAGTTTGTCGGGCAATGCAGGAGCATTGGAAGCAAAGGAATTGATACACGATGAAAAAGGTGTGCAACTTGGTGTCTTATTTGATCTGCATGCTGCCAATGCTGGCGTCTATGATCTAACTATAACATTCCCCAATCAGGCACCTATTGTATATGAGAAAGCCTTCACCATTAATGAAATGGTATATCCAGAAACCTGGTCAGAAATTTCCGGTCCGGCTATCTGGCGTACAGGAAGAACCGCCAATTTCAACCTGGTGGTAGGAAATAATGGTAATACTATGGCGAGAGGAGCAATAGTAGCACTTGCCTGGCCGAAGGATGTGCAGATTGAGTTTATTGGCAAGGAGCATCGTCCGGATAAAAATGAATTTACAGAAGTAGTGCTGGATGATGGCGAAGTGGTACGTACAAAAAATGAAGCAGTACAATGGATATATGATGTGAATACCACACGGCCTATTGATACATTCGGACTGGAATCCTTTGATGGTTATATCAAATATTTCACCATCCCGATGGTACCGGCAGGATCAACAGTTGAAATTCCCTTCCGTGCCAGTTCTACCAGTTCGGGTATGCATAAACTGAAAACCTATACAGTGAAACCCAACCAGTTTGGATCCTGCGAAACCTATAATATCGGAAATGCTATTACTGGTCCGGCTGCCGTGGAATTGTATATCAATACGCTGGATGTAATTATTGATGAGGTAAAAGTTCCGCCTGCTACAAAAATTCCGGCACAGGTGGCGGTAAAAAGTTTGAAGGTTACTCAGAAGCATATTGATAATTCCTCCAAAATTTTATTTCATCGCATGTGGGCCAGCTATTATGGAGCGGATGATCTGACAGAAAGTGAATACTATGATTATTATAAGGAAGGATTGGCTGCAGACGAATTTGCTATTACTCAAATGAAAGACATTGCATTTGATAAGGCGGTGGATTTTGGGGCAGCCGGATTGGCCAAACGATCAGAAAAGCTTACAGACCAGTTGGATGCTGCAAATAAATCCATGCTGAACCATTCGGATAAGTCCAGGGAATATATGTCGCGTTCCCGTAGAAAACAGAATAAAAACCGCCGGGAAGCATTGGAAGCATTAAGCGCGGATGAGGCATTGAAATTCGAGGAAGCCCTGGCAAGTGGGCAAATGACCATTGATCAGTTAAGAAAGATGGAATACCTGGAGAATGCGGTAAAATTTGGAAAGGATGCCAAAACAGTGAAAGGACAGATTGAAGCGATGATCAAATACATTGAAGAAAATTGTCCCGATCACAAGGAGCAATTGGAAGCATTGAAAGAGTTGTTAGGTAAGGAGAAAGACATTATTAATCCGAAAGATAAAGAAACAGAAACCAGAACTTCCTATGATCCGAATGCGATTTATGGTCCGAATGGATTTGGCAGTTCCCGTTATGTAAGTAAAACCGAGCGCCAGCCATTTGTGATACTGTTTGAAAATGTGGATACTGCGAAAGCAGATGCACAGATTGTACAGATTCTGGATACCCTGGATCGGACCAAATTTGACCTGAGTAGTTTTGAATTTGGGCAGGTAACCATTGGCAGAAAGACATTCCGTGTTCCGAAAGGCCGGAAGGAATTTATGATCGAGCGGAGTCTGGCGCCTGAAAGAAATATGCGGGTACGCATCAATGCATCACTGGATACTACAACGGGTGTGGTGAGCTGGCAGTTTACTTCCATTGATCCGGCAACCGGTGATCTGCCAGATTTTGATGGCTTTCTGCCTCCGAACAAGGAGTACCCGTCGGGTGAGGGTTCGGTTGCTTACACAGTGAATCCGGTTAGGGGATTATCCAATGGAACAGAAATGCTATCCCGTGCCTCCATCATATTTGATACCAATGAGCCCATCCTAACGAATACCTGGAAGAATACCATTGATGCGTTACAGCCAACGGGACAGATTCGCGCACAGGTACTGCAGGATTCCATGATTGTGTTGAGTTACAATGCGGTTGATGCGGGCTCGGGCGTTGATTATTTCCATCTGTATATGTCGGAGGATGGAGGAGAGTGGATGCCAATACCAGGCGGACAGGCAGACAGCATCATCCTGTTTGGGGATCCTGGAAAATCGTATCGCTTTTATATGGAGGCCCTGGATAAAACCGGCAATCGTGAATCCAAAACAGCGATTGGCGAGGCGGAAGTGAGTATGCCAAGTGAGGGTAGCACGCAACCGGTAACTAACTGGCGCGTATACCCGATACCTACGCAGGGAGATCTTAATCTTGAAATAGAGGTAATGGAAGCGCAGCAACTGAACATTCAGGTATTTTCATCTACGGGCCAGCGGGTTGCGGAATTGTATAATGGATCTGCCGCGCGTGGTTTGCTGAAACTTACAAAATCGCTGCAGAATCTGAGTACAGGACTTTATTTCATACAGGTTCGTGGCAGCAGGGGATTGGATTTGAAGAAGAAGATACTCCTGACAAAATAGTCTCTAGGTGTGTTTTAGATATTCAATCGAGGCCGGAATTCTTTCCGGCCTTTTTATAAATATACTCTTCAATGTCAGCTTTTCGGGCATTGGAGTCACTCATTCATTTGTCTTTTTTAAGAATGTATTTCTTAATCATATAAGCCGAAAGGGGTTTAAGTTGCTTATTCAGTTGTTCAGGATGATTACCCGGCGCAGTAAAGATTTCCGGAAAATTATTGCGTTTTAAATACCAGAGCTTACCGGCAGATCTTAGTGTAATCGTATCAATCTGCATCACTTTTTTAAAATTTTTGAGTTGAAATGTGTCAAGGCCAATAACAGTTGCGTTTACCGGCCGTGTATTACAGGGTACCGCTTTGTATTGCTCCCCTGTCCAGTACATACAGGAAGTTGCAGTATCTACAATTGCTTGTACAGCTGGTGGCTTATCCCTGAATTGCATAATAGAAAAACCGGTTGCTGATACAACAGCTATTGCACTGGGGATTAACCATTTTAATAGGCCGGGATTTTTTCTCGGTGCATAACCAACTAGCTCAAGTTGAGCTGTGCTTGCCAACTGTTGCACCCTGGCAGGAATCTTCATTGGTCTAAGTTCCTTTCCTCCATCCTCCCCTCTTCCATACTTCCTTCCCAACTCATAGGGTCTTGGCTGAAAATCAATCAGCCAGGCCAGCAACTCAATATTCTTCTCATTTGGATCGTCCGTCTCTCCCTTTAAATAATTTATCAGAGGCTTGAACTTGTCCAGTTCAAATCGTTTAATAACCCGTAGACAATCTTCTTTTCCATTTACCCCTCCAAAAAAGTCACGAAGTGTATTCAAATCCTTTGGTTGAAATCGGTTTTCACAAACTTTCCAACACTCGTCTCTTAACTTGGCCGGACTTGGAAGAACAAGGCTAATCGGCAGCAGTTGTTGCTCCACTTTCTTTCTATACGCAGATAGAATAAGTTTTTTATAATCTTCAAACATCTCAAAAAAATAACTGGTAAATCGAATTTTCGGAATCTCACCGGAATTATCGGAATTATCGGAATCGTTTGATAGTCAACCCTCTATAGCCCTCTATTTTCGATCCTGAAATCAATTGATTCCTTTCTTGCTAATTGGATTCCTGTACAGCATTGATTTCAGAGAGTTGGATCGGTGGCATCGGTTTATTGACCTGGGAAGCAGTTTCCGGTCGCCATTGCTCCTGCTCTCACCTACTTCCCAACAACTCCAGGAAGCGCTTCCAGGGCTTAGGTACAAGATTCCAATCATTTCAAAATTTAATCAAAATGTTTTACATATTGATATCCCTCTTATTGGGATTAGCCTCCTCGACTCAACCCGTAAACGATCCTATCCAGGACGATCCCGGTGTAGTCACTACCAGCGATACCGGGGGTGAAACCGGGCATATTCCACCTCCACCTCCCAAAGGAAAAGGATAAGAACCAATAAGGCAAGTGCGAGCTTGCCTTATTTTTTTTATTTTCCCGTTCCATGTCTCTTTCAAACATTTCAGGCCTTATCCTTTTATTCATGGTGCTGATCGGTTGCCAACAACCAGAACCAGCGCCGGCTCCAACTTCGAATCCGGGCTTTTCCACCGCCATGGAACTGCTCAACTCGCAACCCGATTCCGCCTTTTATTATTTCAATGAAGTGGCTACCCAATCCACTGATTCCCTGGAAATCGCTTCCGCCTTGAATTATATGGCCATCATCCAGCACAATGCCGGCGATTATTTTGGAAGCATTGAAACCCTGCTGGCCGCATTGGGTTATCTGAAAGAAGAAACCGAAGATAAAAAGCCCTATTACCAGGCGGTCTACAACCTGCTGGGTTCCAACAACCTTACCCTGGATAATTTTATCGATGCCATTCTTTATTACCAGCTAACCCTGGAACTGACTACCGATGCCAACTTTAAGAACATTGCCCGCAATAACCTGGCAGTTGCCTATCAGAAACAGGGTGATTATGCGAAAGCGATAGACTTACTCACTGCTATTCAAAGTGATACTACCTCTAACCCATCCAACCGGGCAAGGATACAATCCAACCTGGCCAGGACCCGATGGTTGCAAAACAATTCTTTTAATCCACTGCCTGATTTTTGGGCCGCTCTTCACATAAGATCAAAAGAAAAGGATCAATGGGGATTGAATGCCAGTTATTCGCACCTGGCAGATTATTATTCCGCCAACCAACCTGACTCTGCTTTGTACTATGCATCCAATATGTATGCAGTTGCATCCGGTTTGAACAGTGTGGATGATGAACTGGAAGCGCTTCAGAAACTCATTCCCTTAGCTGCGCCTGCTGACTCAAAGCGATATGTGGGGGAATATATGCGCTTATCCGACAGTTTGCAAACTGCCCGCAACGCCGCAAGAAACCAATTTGCACTGGTCCGCTATGAAGCAGCAAAAAGCAAGGCCGAAAACCTTGAGCTCTTAACTGCAAATGCGGAAAAAGAATTATTGCTGTTTCGGCAACAACTGATTGGCGGTTCCCTGGTGTTAGCCCTGCTCGGATTGATTTTTTTCGTCATTAACAGGCAACGCAAAAAGAAAGCACAACTTGAATTGCAGTATCAGCAATCCCTCCGGGACCAACAATTAAAGACCTCGCAGAAAGTGCATGATGTAGTGGCGAATGGACTCTATCGCATAATGACCACCATCGAATACAAAGAGGAACTGGATAAAAATGAACTGCTCGATTCGATTGAGGAATTGTATGAAAAATCGCGGGATATTTCTTATGAAAGTCCGGATACTCAACCCGCAGCCGCTTCCTATCACCAATCCATAAACGATTTATTAAAAGGATTTGCGTCTGAAACTACCCGGGTGGTAATTGTTGGTAATGAGCCGGAATATTGGGAAAACCTGCATCCAGCCGCGAAACAAAACCTGGAACAGGTTCTGCAGGAATTAATGATCAACATGCGGAAGCATAGTAAGGCATCGCTGGTAGTTGTGAAATTTGAAAAAGATCATCAGACCTTGAAAATCAAATACACAGATGATGGTATTGGCTTCCCGGAAGCATCCAAATTTGGCAATGGCCTGAAGAATACGGAAAACCGGATTCTTCAGTTAAACGGACGCATTAGTTTTGGGCAACATCAGCCAACGGGACTGACAATCGAAATTCACTTACCATTTGCGCCTGTGTATGATAAATAAGGTATTAATTGCGGAAGACCATGAAACCTCCAATCTCTCTTTGCAAAAAGTGATGGAAGAATTGGGTATCAACCAGATCGACTATGTATACTATTGTGATGATGCCCTCAAACAGATCAGGCAGGCCGTTGATCTCAAACAATCCTATGATCTGCTGATTACAGACTTACATTTTGAAGAAGATAGCCAACCGCAGCAACTTAGGGGCGGATTGCAGCTCATTCCGGCCGCTAGAGTGCTTCAGCCTGATTTGAAAATCCTGGTATTTTCTGCGGAAAACAAACCTGCTACCATTCAACAACTCTTCAAAAAATTCGAAGTGGATGGCTATGTACGGAAAGCGCGGAGTGATGCAAAAGAACTGCGACTCGCCATGGAAAGTCTATCCAAAAACCAGCGTTATTTTCCCCGGCACCTCAGGCAATTGCTAGACAGTAAAAATGCCTTTGAGTTCAGCAGTTTTGATATTGCACTATTAAAATTGCTGGCGGATGGTGTTCGTCAGAAAGATATACCTACCTGTCTGCAGGCGCAAAAAATTCGTCCGGCTGGCCTGAGCAGCGTGGAGAAAAGATTGAGCCTGCTAAGAGAAGAGCACGACTTCGCCACCAATGAACAACTGATCGGATTCTGCAAGGAACTGGGCATCATTTAAATTTCATTTTACGGTTTCCCGGAAAATTGGCTGGAGCACCTGAATTAGATTTGGACCAATCATCCAGGTGTAAAGGTGTATGAAGCAGTTTTTTTATTTGAATTTGGTACCACAATTAGATGGCTATCGGGAAGTACATATTTCCGACTGCCGGTTTTTCCCTACTCAGCATAACAGAATTCCGTTGGGTGAATATTTTTCCTGCCGGGATGCAGTAGCTGCAGCAAAGAACAAATACCGGAAATCCGATGGCTGTTATTATTGCTGCCGGGAATGTCATACGAGGTAGGAATTGGGTAGAAATAAAAAATGATTCATCATGCCATTAAACAAATCTTTTCTCAGAAGAATGGAAGTGCTGGATGCATGTTTTAGTAGAAAATACAAAAGATGGACGATAGCCTTACTCCTTAACTCCATTAATGAAAGGCTTTATATGCTGGATATCCCCAGGATTTCAAAACGAACTTTATATGCAGATATACACTCCATGCAGCATGAATTCAATGCGCCCATAGAACGATATAAATATGGAAATAAAATCTGTTACCGGTATTCACAGGCAAATTACTCTATACTGAAGGCTGGATTGTTGGAAGAAGATGTGCAATGTTTACAAACTGTCACCAACTTACTTCGGAAAACAAATGAAAAAGAGTTGGTTCAGCAATTGGAAGAGATATTAGAACGATTTGGTCCCCCTTCCATGGTTTTTTTCTGCAAATAGGTTGCAGGGTTGGCGCCTAATTTTAAAGCTCTATGAGCGAAGCCAAATACATGCAATTTGAGCAGGTCCTGCACTATTTCCGGCAGATGGACCTGGTATTTTTGGATCTCATCCTGGATGAACACCGTACCTATCAGTCCATGCATCGTAAAAAATTTCTGAGCATGTTGGGGACTGTCTTCCAGATTTTTAAAAACAAAGGCAATACGCAATTGCTGGTCTATCCTGGTAGCTGCGCGAATGAAACCTGCAGTGGCTGTCTGCCTGATATGGTTGGTTATTGCTTTGTAGGAGAAGCAACTCCGCATTATTTAGCCATGATTTTTGAGGTAAAAGATGGCCGGGTACTGGATATGTTTGAATGTACGGATATGCAGCATCAGCAGGCGGTTCCCGGAAAACAATACCGTATCCGCATTGATCCCATGATATTCAACCAGGATGAGTCGGAAGACTAGTATTATCAGCGCTTGCCAGCCATAAATTTCTCCAGCAGCGGTAACAGATCAGGATTGATTTCATAGAAGAAACTCCTTCGATCCTGTTCTGATCGGGTGCGGATAATAAATGGTTGATCTGTTTCCAGCAGGTTGCTCAGGTTCTGCTGTAAGGCATTCAACGCATCACTGCGTTGGCGTTTTTGAACTTCAAGAGATTTATTGCCTACACCGAGCAATGCATTCAGACTGTCTATATCACAAGGCTTCCCTTTTCGTGCAGCATCCAGGAAGGTTTGCAACAAAATCCGATCCCGTTCTTCCAAATCCGGACTTTTAGGAGAACTGTCAATTGGTTTGGGTTTGCGCCGGAGCCATAGCCAGGCCAGGAATGCAAGCACTCCAAAACCAGCAACTAACCACCAGCTCCGGGCCGGCCATTTTGTTTGGTGGATGGGTGGGTTATAAATCGCAATTCCTGTATCAGTAAAATCGGCCAGGCTAAGTTGGATGGAATCAACATATTGGTTAAGGTCGCCAAAGAACAAAGTGGAATCCGCAAAAAAGACCAGTTTTTTATCACGGGTGCTGTTGGTGTATTGACTGAATTTCTTCAATCCCCGATCATTCGCATGGAGGTAACGGTTATGAGCAAAGTCAACCAGTCCGGCTTTTCCATTCATAAGCGTAAGGGCTCCCCAGGGACTGAAAGCAAGAATCAATAAAGTGGTATCCTTACTGGTGCCCAGTTCTTCCCAATCGCCGGAATGCAGGTTGAGTCGCCAGGTTCTTCCACCAATTTCAGCTTCAAGCGCTTTATTGCTTTTCAATGCATCGTTGATGGCGTGAATTCCCTGCATATATAAAAAGCCGTTGGCTGTATCCAGGTGAAACATATCCTTGGTTTGAAAGATATGTGGAACCTCCCTGTTCAGGGGTCTGATCTCCCACTCGTGTTTATTGGATGCATAATAGCGCAGATGTCCATTATTGTTCCATAAACCATAGCCACCATAACTATATAAGGTACTGTCGGCATAGAAATTCAGGCAACCAAGATTATAACCGGTAAAATAGGTAGAGTCGATACGTATCCATTGGGCTGGCTGTTTTAGGGTATCCAGCGCATAGATTCTGCCGGTTCCATTCACCAGGGCATAGAGGCAATTGGGGGTTTTTACAAAACTGCAACCGGCACTCTC
Source organism: Flavipsychrobacter sp. (assembly GCA_016787265.1). Lineage (GTDB taxonomy): Bacteria > Bacteroidota > Bacteroidia > Chitinophagales > Chitinophagaceae > Flavihumibacter. The sequence goes on from JAEUVF010000005.1 coordinate 96,883, forward strand.
GAAAGGATAGGGCAATCCCTTAAAGAAAGGTTCATTGTGGAGGAAAAGGCTGTTCACGGCACCCGGAATCTGAGCCATTTTTTTCAGAATAGCAGGAACCGGAGCAGTGACCTGCGCATGGAGAGAAACTGAATAAATAAACAAGAGCCCAAAAAATACCCTAAGCATAGCCGGTAGATAAAAAGGATTTAGTGGTGAAAACAGTTGGTTTCTGTGATAGAAAATTGGTGATACTGAGAATCACCAATTGAATCACCTAAATTATTACGTGATTATTGGTCCTTCTCAGTTAAACAAATATATTCATTCTCAAGGTCTTATAGTCATTGCAGATAGGCTGCACAAAGCGCACCTATTTTAGTGAGTTCTGACCCCTAAACCCAATCAACATGCCCCTGAACAAATCATTTCAGCGGCGCATTGAGGTATTGGATGCTTGCCTGCGCAGGAAGCAGCGCAAGTGGACCATCGATTCTTTATTGCAGGAAGTGAATGAGAAGCTGGAGGGATTGGGAGCGCAAAGAGTATCGCAAAGAACCTTGTATGCGGACCTGAATGCCCTGAAAGCAGAATATGCTGCTCCTATTGAGACCTATCGTGATGGCAGGGCCAAATGTTACCGCTATTCCAACCCCGAATTCAGCATCCGGCAGTTGCCACTCCAGCAGGAGGAGGTGGGTTATTTGCGGGATGCCTTGCATGTATTGATGCAGATCAATGGCTTTCAGTTAACCCAGGAATTGGAGACGGTGATTGGCAAGCTGGAGAATACCCTGGCCACCACTTCGGAGAAAAGGCATGCATTTATTCAGTTTGAACATACGGAGTTGACCTCCGGCAGTAGCTGGCTGGATGATATTTTCCAGGCCATCAAAGGGAAGACGGTTCTGTATATCCGATACCAACCTTTTCACAAGGAAGCGAGGGAATATTATTACCATCCTTATTTATTGAAGGAATACAGGAATCGCTGGTTTGTGATTGGCCGGAAGGATGGTCATAACAGTTTAACCACCCTGGCGCTGGACCGGATCCAGAAATTAAAAGCCAGCTCGCGGGTATTCCACGAGAATGATCTTCTGAATCCGGATACCTATTTCGATTCCCTGATTGGCGTAACCCTGCCAACAGATGCCGAGCCCGAGAAGATTTTGCTCAAAGTGAAACAGGAGCTCGCGCCCTATGTGCTAACCAAACCAATCCACGCCTCCCAGAAACTGATCAAAACTGCCGCTAACGGAGATATCACCCTGGAGCTCTGCGTGGTGAATAATTATGAGTTGCGTTCAGAGTTGCTGGGGCTGGGGCCTAAGATAAAAGTGTTGGAGCCAGAATTGTTACAAAACCAAATGGAGAGTATGTATGAAGAAGGGCTGAAGAATTATAAAATGAAGTATAAATAACTCAAACCATCAAGTCTTCGTTTAATTATTATAAAAGAAACCCGGAAGAATTATTCGATCATATCCTATCGAAACAACCGCCAGATAAGCGTTGTTTAAGGAGATCACAATAAACTAAAAAATTGGCAATATAGAGCTAATACATTTTAAAACATCTGCAAATTTATTCAACACATTATGACACAAAGAAGAACAAATATTTTAGATAAAATCGGAAACTACATTCGTGGTTACAAAGGTTATGCAACCCGTGACGAAAAAAGAAACACAGACAAAAAATTACGTGATGAACTTGCACAAAAAATTCAGCAAGCAGAAAACACAATAATCAGTCACCAACAGCAACTCGTTAATCTTGGGGAAATGCAACTTTGTCAAGAATGGGAAATCTCACGAAAAGCACTCAACACAATATATACAAAAATCAAAAATGCGACCTACGGAGAATCCTCATTTTTTAGTGAATATCAACTAAAAGAATTAGAACTTGATAAAATTCATTCATTTGATCTTACTATGACTGAACGTGTTAACTTAATTTTTTTTACAGTTGAAGCAAATATCAATGAAACAATGAGTGCAGGATTGATTACTCAACAAGTAAAAGATATTGACAAAATAATTATTGATCGGACAAACTTTATAAACCAATTTAAATAATATGCAGGTAATAGAATTCATAGACGACAATGGAACTATTATGGCAAAGCGGCTTCCGGACAATGGGCTACTTGAAATTTTATGGGGCTCTCAACTAACAGTGCGAGAAAACCAAGAAGCAGTTTTCTTTCGTGACGGAAAAGCATTGGATGTTTTCAGTGCAGGCAGACACATTTTGAAAACTCAAAATGTACCTGTAGTTGGTAAATGGGTTACTTCTTTTGGTTATGGGGAAAACTCACCGTTCAGAGCAGAAATTGTTTTTATTGGAAAACAGTTATTCGCTAATCTAAAATGGGGCACAAGAGAACCGATACTTTTTCGGGATACCGAATTACAAGCAGTACGTTTGCGTTCTTTCGGTAGTTATTCCATTCAAGTTACAGATTCAATGCTTTTTATTAATAAGGTAGTAGGTACTAAAGGCTTTTTTACAACAAATTTGTTAGAAGATTACTTGAAAGGTATTATCATTTCAAAACTTAATGTCGTTATCGCAAAAGAACTGAAATCGGTTTTTGATATTGCAAAAAGTGTTGACCAACTAAATCTTGTATTGCGAATAGAATTACAAAATGATTTCAGTGGGCTTGGTTTGAAAATTCATGACTTTTATATTCAATCAATTTCCATTCCTGAAGAAGTTCAAAAAATGATTGATACAAAAAGCGGAATAGGTGCTTTAGGCAATCTTGATCTATACATGAAATATAAAGTTGCAAATGCAATTGGTGACTCAGCTATTAATAGTGGTGGTTCAGGAGATGCATTTAATGCTGGTGTTGGTTTATCTCTCGGAATGATTTTACCACAAGTGATCAATTCTAGCTTCGGTTACCAAAATAATGTTTCGTTTAATTCAATAGAAAAATTAAAGAAGCTTAAAGAACTCTTAGAATTAGGAGCAATTACAAAAGAAGAGTTTGAAGAAAAAAAAACTGTTTTACTAAATGAAATTTAAATATGATTGAATATTTAAATTGCGATACATGCACTGCAATTGTATCAACTGAAATGACAACCTGTGAATATTGCGGAAATGATTTTCGTCATTCAGGTTTTTCATCAGAGCTAATAAAACTCCGTGATGAGCTAGATAAAAAATTCTATACTTTAAATATTCAAAACTTCTTAAAAATAATTGAATCGTCAAAATTCAAAGCGCATCCAATTGTAAAATTCCGGAAAGCAAAAGCATTACTCATAGAAAACATGACAAATAATGGTGTACTTGATGCAGTAAAATTTTGTGATGTATTGTATATAATTCGTCAACTTAAAAGTGTTTCAGCTGATTATTGTTTTGAATTTGTTCTTTATGTTTCTGTCATTTTTCCAACGCCGCACACAAAACTTTATCTTGTAGATTATTTAAAAATTAAAAGTTTTTTGGTGAATAGTAATTTGGATGAATACGAAATTATTGATAAGACATTAAGAGAGCAAGTTTTAGTAACGTATTTAGGCAAACAATTTTTTAAAGATTATTATTTCTACACTAATCCTAAAAACTTTATTTGCAATCCGGACTTTATTAAGAAAAGGGACTTTTTAAAAGAAAAATATCAAGCAGCAGTTAATAAAATTAGCAAAATAAACTAAATGCAATGCAAAATCAGTTCATTACACAATCATTTGACAAATTTGCAGAAAAAACAACTACAACATCGAAACCACTAAAAGTTAAATTGGGTGATGTCAGTACTTACAAATTTCAAATTGGTATCAGACATGTTAAATCACCAGATATTGATTCTCTACTCTTCGATGTACAATTAAATACAAATGAATGGCTTTTTATTAGAAGTGGCAGGATGATTATAAAAGCAGATATTGAAAGATTTGAACTTCAAGCACATGAGAATTATTCAAATGTACTTGGTTACTCTGGTAACGTCAATTTAGGAATGGAAGAATCTGCGTTTTATGATATTGACAAGAGTATACTTGAAAAAATTTGTGATGCATCTTCAGTTGAAATTAGAATTTATGGTGATAGTTATGTGGATTTTGAAGGTAAGAAACTTGTCAATTTCCAATTGATGTGTAAACAGTTTTATAATAATTTTTATGACAATTCAAAATACTCAGATGCTTTAAATGCAAAAGTTAAAACTGGTAACGGTTGTTTTATTGCTACTGCAGCAATGGGTGATTATAACAATCCTGTTGTTATGGATTTGAGAGTTTTTCGTGATGAATGGTTACTAAAAAGAAAATGGGGGATTCAATTTACAAATTGGTATTATATTCATGGCCCTAAAGCTGCAAAATTAATTGAAAAATCAAAAATATTAAGGATAGCAACGTTTCTTCTTGTTGTCAAGCCTCTTCAAATTCTAACCAAATATTTGAAATAATATCGCTGCAAAATAATTTATGATGTATTACTATAACTGGACTGGTTGATTTGTGAAAATTCATATATCCAGAGCCACTAATAGCAAAGAATTCCCTTATTGTTGTTATTAATCTGAGACTTACTTTTGATATTAAAATTTGTAATTTTATTCTACGATAAAGTAAAGCTTTCTATTGTAGTCTACAGATTTTTCAACAGGTTGGTAGTACATTGTTTTGTCAGGTGTTTTTTTGAAGAAACTATTTTTCTTCCCTGAGTAACGAAACGTTAAATATTTGGTCCTGATTTCAGGACTGTTTTAGAAGATTTTTTTGATTGAGGCAGATCTTATGTAGTTCTATTATAAAGTTTTAATCTGGTTTTTATTTGGGATTACCATGCATGTTTCCAATTGGGACGGCTGCAATTTTATTTGTAACATTTTTTGCTTATTTGTAGTATAGTTCCTGTATTATTTCTTTAGTAAGTTTATTTTGCAAATTGTCACTCATTTTCAGTTAGAGCAATGGTAGTAGTAGTTCCTTGTGTATTTTACTATTTGAAATACAATAACTAAAATATTTATATATATACAAGTAAATTATTAACCGCTATTTTCAAAGTGATGTTTTTTTGTTTTCTATAGAAGTTACACCCCCTTCCATCTCCCCATCCCATTTTGTATATTCGCTCTTCTCTAAATCTCTCATTTCCAACAATGAACCACCAATCTCACAATAAACTTGTCAGTTTTATCTGGAGTATCGCCGACGACTGCCTACGGGATGTCTATGTCAGAGGTAAATACCGCGATGTTATTCTGCCTTTCGTAGTGCTCCGGCGCATCGATGCCCTCCTGGAATCTTCAAAAGAGGCTGTCCTTGAAGAGGTCCGCTTCCAGCGTAACGACCTCCAACAGGTGGAACTGGATCCCAAAGGACTACAGGAAGCATCCGGTTATGTTTTCTACAATACTAGTACCTGGACGATGGAGAAACTCAAGGGTACTGCTACCAACTCCCAGCAAAAACTGATTGCCAATTTCGAGGAATACCTCAATGGCTTCAGCGCCAATATCCAGGAGATCATTGATAAATTCAACCTCCGCGCCCAGATCCGGCACATGGCTACCAAGGATGTGCTCCTGGATGTGCTCGAGAAATTCACTTCCCCCTATATTAACCTGACGCCCCATGAAAAAAGAGATCCGGAAGGCCGGCCCATGCCTGCCCTCAGTAACCTGGGTATGGGCTATGTTTTTGAGGAACTGATCCGCAAGTTCAATGAAGAAAACAACGAGGAAGCTGGTGAACATTTCACGCCCAGGGAAGTGATCCAGTTAATGACGCACCTGGTGTTTGAACCGCTGAGAGGAAATCTTCCGAATATCATCACCATTTATGACCCGGCTTGCGGAAGCGGGGGTATGCTCACCGAAAGTGAAAACTTCCTGGTGGATGAGGAAGGCTTTCAGTATAACGGCGATGTGTACCTGTATGGTAAAGAAATCAACGACGAAACCTATGCCATCTGTAAGTCTGATATGATGATCAAGGGTAAGAATCCCGGAAATATCCGCGTGGGTTCAACCTTGTCTACCAATGAATTCTCGGAGGAGAAATTTGATTTCATGTTGTCCAACCCGCCTTATGGTAAGTCATGGGCCTCGGAACAGAAATTTATTAAGGATGGCAAGGAAATTATTGATAGTCGGTTCCTCGTAACACTCAAAGACTACTGGGGTAATAATCAGGTAGAAGATGCCACACCTCGTTCCTCTGATGGGCAACTCCTGTTCCTGATGGAGATGGTAGATAAGATGAAGCCAGCTTCCAAAAATAGGATCGGCAGCCGGATCGCCTCTGTTCACAATGGCAGTAGCTTGTTTACCGGCGATGCCGGGGGCGGTGAGAGTAATATCCGGCGATATATTATTGAGAACGATTGGCTGGATGCGATTGTACAACTGCCGAACAACCTGTTTTACAATACCGGCATTACTACCTATATCTGGTTACTGAACAACCATAAACCAGCACATCGCAGGGGTAAAGTGCAATTGATTGATGCCAATAATTTATTCCGAAAGCTGCGCAAAAATCTCGGAAACAAGAATTCCGAATTTGCGCCTGAGCATATCCGGGAGATCGTGCAGGCTTACCTGGATTTTCAATCCGCTCCTGCAGAGGGCTCGCAGTTGGAGGTGAAAGTTTTTGATAATTCCGATTTCGGCTATTACAAGGTGAATATTGAAAGGCCTAAGCGCTTGCGATCACAATTTTCTCTTGCAGCCCTGGAGCCCCTGCGTTTTGAGAAATCCCTGTTCCAGCCAATGCAGATCCTGTTCCGGGAATACGGAGAACTGGTGTATGACGGACTAGAAGCTAAGGCGGAGGGTATTGCCCGCCTAAATGAACAGGAGGGATGGGACCTTAATAAAAAACAGTTGCAGCGCCTGCTGGATGCTGAAACCTGGAATAAGCCTTATAACCTGTACCTGGCGGCTACTAAATTGTGGAAGCAAATGGGTGATCTCGTTTATATGGACTTCAATGTATTTAGTGAGGAGCTGGATAAGCAGGCAAAAGCCCTGGATCTTTCTCTCTCCGCCGCAGAGAAAAAGGCCATCCTGAATGCAGTGTCGGTCTATGATTCTGCTGCGGAGAAGGTGATTCGCAAAATTGAAAAACTATCTGGCGATAAACTGGATCAACTGTTGGATTACCTGGGATGTAAGAAGGCACAACTTACGGAGTTTGGTTATTATCCTACATCCAGGAAGGATGAGTACATTACCTATGAAGCAGAGAGTGATCTTCGGGATACGGAACAAATACCCTTGCGGGAATCGATTTACAATTATTTTGTGCGGGAAGTGAAGCCGCATGTGGAAGAGGCCTGGATCAATCTGGATAGTGTGAAAATTGGCTATGAAATCTCGTTTAATAAGTACTTCTACAAACATACGCCCTTGCGTAGCCTGGAAGAAGTAAAGGAGGAGTTGCTGAACCTGGAGAAGCAGGCAGATGGCTTGTTGCACGATATTTTAAATTTTTAAGTGATGGAGCAGGAATCTAATTTGTTGCTATATCAATCGGAGGATGGGAAAATCCGGATCGAAACACGTCTGGAGGGGGAAACGGTTTGGTTGACACAGGCGCAGATGGCCGAACTGTTTCAGAAGGAAAGGTCTGTGATTACTAAACATATAGCCAACATTTTCGAAGAGGGCGAGCTGGATGCAGATAGCAATGTGCAAAATTTGCACATTGCAAATTCCGACAAGCCGGTTAAGTACTACAACCTGGATGTCATCATTTCGGTGGGCTATCGGGTTAAAAGCCAACAGGGCACTCGTTTCCGGCAATGGGCTACAGCCCGACTGCGGGAGTACATTGTAAAGGGCTTCACGATGAACGATGAGTTGCTGAAAGAGGGGGGCAGGGGCAATTATTTTGAAGAATTATTGGAACGTATCCGGGATATCCGGTCTTCGGAGAAAGTGTTCTGGAGAAAGGTGCTGGATATCTATGCCACGAGTATTGACTATGACCCTAAGTCTGAGTTATCACAGACCTTTTTTAAAACAGTGCAGAACAAAATGCATTGGGCTGCCCATGGGCATACAGCCGCGGAAGTTATTTATCAACGCATTGATGCGGAAAAGCCGAACCTGGGACTTACCCATTTTAAAGGAGCTAAACCCAGCAGGCAGGAAGTTCAAACGGCGAAAAACTACCTGACGGAAAAGGAATTGAATCTGTTGAACCGGATGGTAACAGCTTATTTGGAGATGGCTGAATTGCAGGCCCTGAATCGCAAGGCGATGTATATGCAAGACTGGATCAGCCGGTTGGATGATTTTCTACGGATGACGGGCAATGATATATTGGAGCATGCAGGCAGTATCAGTCACGAGCAGGCCTTGCAGAAGGCCGCATTGGAATATGATAAATACAGGGAAAAAACAAAGAATGAATTGTCTGCAGTGGAAAAGGATTTCATAAAGTTTATGGATACCACCAGTAAGGCACTGAAAAAAGGAAAGCAATCATGACACAGCGATATTCAAAATACAAGGATAGCGGCATTGAATGGATTGGGGAGATTCCAGAGCATTGGGAGGTGAGGAAGTTGAAATTTATTTGCGAAATAAATCGTGATACACTTCCTGAAAACACCAATCCAGGTATTAAAATTGAATATGTAGATATAGGGAGCGTATCTTTTATAAATGGGATAGAAAAAACTGAGCATTTTACATTTAAATCAGCACCATCACGGGCTAGGAGGCTTGCAAAAAAAAATGATACAATAGTATCAACTGTGAGGACTTATTTAAAAGCAATTGATTTTATTACCGGTGAAAAATCCAATTATGTATACTCTACAGGCTTTGCAATATTAAGTCCTAGAAAAGAAATAAAACCAAGATATTTAGCTAGTTCTGTTAGGTGTAATTTTTTCACAGGACAAGTGGCTTATAGTTCAAAAGGTATGAGTTATCCAGCAATTAACCCAACTGATTTAGGTTGTTTATGGTTACTTCAACCCCCTCTAACCGAACAAGAATCTATCGCCCAATTTTTAGATGAAAAATGCGCCCGGATCGATGAAGCTGTTCGGATCAAGGAAAAGCAAATTGACTTACTCAAAGAATACCGGCAAATCGCCATCCACCAGGCTGTTACCAAAGGGTTGAATGATCAAGTGAAAATGAAAGACTCCGGTATTGAATGGATTGGAGAAATTCCGGAACATTGGGAGGTGATTCCCTTAAATTACATTGGGTTCACACAAAATGGAATAAGCAAGGGCGGTGAGTATTTTGGCAAGGGCACTCCATTCATTAGCTATAGTGATGTATATAAGAATGAAACTTTACCCCAAAATATAAACGGTTTAGTTGAGGCAACTTCGAATGAAATGTTACAATATTCCGTCGAAAAAGGAGATGTTTTTTTTACAAGAACTTCAGAAACAGTTGATGAAATAGGACTTTCATCGGTTGCGCTAAAAAATTTTGAAAATGCAACATTTGCTGGTTTTTTAATTCGGTTTCGTTTTACTAAGAATATTTATCTACCGGAGTTTTCAAAGTACTATTTTAGAAGTAAAACTCACCGAACCTTTTTTGTAGGAAAAATGAATCTGGTTATCCGTGCATCTTTAAGCCAAGAACTATTAAAAAAAATGCCGGTCTTAATCCCACCACTCTTCGAGCAAAATCAGATCGTCGCACACTTAGAAGCCCTTACCACCAAAACCGATGAGGCCATCCACCTCAAAGAACAACAAATCGAACAACTGAAACAATATAAAACTTCCCTTATTGATGAAGTTGTTACAGGAAAAATTAGAGTTTCTTAGAATTACTATTTTATGAAAGGAAAAGCAGTTTTCTCTAAACATGAATCAGAAATGATTATTTCTCTTATAAAGGAAAAGCTGAAATCTGATACAGTTAAACAAAAAGGCATCAGAGCAAAAATTCGAAAACTGGGTTTTTATGCTTCTGATTTTGGATTGCGCGATGGATATACGGTTGATGATTTTATCCGTGCTGTAAAATTGGTTGAAGGAGGGTCACCAACAGCTATCTCTAAGCCTATCTTGAAAAATACTACAAACAAATCCAGCCGCCCGAGAGGTTTAAGTGATGAAGCATATATTATTGATTTGTGTGACGAAATATTAGGTATAAAAGCAAGCCGTCAACATTATTTTGATTTTTTAACCGGTGATACTGGTAGAAAATTACCGGTAGATGCTTTTTATGAAAGACTAAATTTAGTAGTTGAATATTGTGAGAAGCAACATACGGAAGCAGTAGGATTTTTTGATAAAAGGATAACTGCATCAGGTATGTCAAGGGGTGAACAGAGAAAAAAGTATGATGAACGAAGAAGAGTATTACTTCCACAAAACAATATCGTACTTATTGAATTTGACTATTCTGAATTTGGGCATAACAGATCAAAAAGATTACTCCGGAATATTGAAAACGATCAAATAATTATTAAAAGTAAATTGAGCCAATTTATTTAATTTATAGATAATGACGTAGTAACCGGAAAAGTGCGCGTGGCCTAATAAACCTTATCGTATGCCCTCACAGTACAACGAACAAGCTCTCGAATCGCTGATTGAAAAAACACTCACCGGCAAAAGCCTGGAAGAGCTCAAAGCCGAAGGGCTCGATATTCCCGCCTTCCAGGAATCGCAGGTGCTATACCGTACCGGTCATGGTTACTTCACTGGCAACCCTAAAGTTTTTGATAAAAAATACGCCCTCGATACCGATATGTTCTGGACCTTCCTCCAGGATAGTCAGCCTAAAGAACTCGAAAAACTAAAACGCAGTCCCGACTGGCAACTGAAAATCCTGGAACGCTACGATCGCCTGATTAAAAAACATGGCCTGCTCCGCCTCCTCAAAAAAGGCCTGGAAGTGGATGATGCCCATCTCACACTGTTTTATGAACTGCCTAGTGCCTCCAGCGCCAATAGCATTGTAGAGAATTTTGAGAAGAATCGTTTTTCAGTTACCCGACAACTCTGCTACAACCAGAACAACCCCCTGGAAGAAGTGGATATGGTTTTCTTCATCAATGGGATCCCCGTTGCTACCATGGAACTCAAGAATATCTGGACGGGACAATCTGCCGCAGTTCATGGTATCAGGCAATACATGACTTCACGCAATAGTCACCAGCCCCTCTTTCAGTTTGGTCGCTGCCTGGTGCATTTCACCGCAGATACGGATGAAGTGTATATGACCACCAAATTGCAGGGCGACGACACATTCTTTCTGCCTTTCAACAAGGGCGATAATTTCGGTAAAGGCAATCCCGTAAATCCCAATGGCCATAAATCAGCCTACCTCTGGGAAGAAATTCTTAAGCGAGATAGCCTGGCAAATATTGTCCAGCATTTTGTATTACTGGAAGGGAAAGACAGTGATCCGCTTCCTAAAAAGTACTTCATCTTCCCGCGGTATCACCAGCTCGATGTGGTGAATAAACTGATCTCTGATACCTATTCTAAAGGAGTAGGACAAAGCTACCTGATTCAACATTCCGCCGGTTCAGGTAAATCCAATTCTATTACCTGGACAGCTTTCCGGCTTATTGAAGTAGCCGATCAGGCAGGTAAAAATCTTTTCGATTCAGTGGTTGTTGTCACCGATCGAAAGGTGCTCGATAAACAACTCCGCGATAATATCAGGAGTTTTTCTGAAATAAAGAATATCATCGCCGCTGCCTATACTTCCGAAGACCTTAAACTGGCGCTGGAAAATGGTAAACGCATTGTGATTACCACCATCCAGAAATTTCCATATGTAATTAAGGATATCAGTGAAATGGCCGACAAACAGTTTGCTGTTATTATTGATGAGGCGCATAGTAGTCAGGGTGGTACAGCTGCTGATAATATGAACCAGGTGCTTGGTAAAATAGAGACCAATGAAGAAGGCGAAATCGATGCCCAGGATCTTATCCTAAAGGCAATGAACAGTCGCAAGATGCGCAAAAACGCATCCTATTTTGCATTTACGGCAACTCCTAAGAATGCAACGCTTGAACGCTTTGGTGTAAAGCAGCCCGATGGTAGTTTTAAACCGTTTCACCTGTATTCAATGAAACAGGCCATCGAGGAAGGCTTTATCCTGGATGTACTTGCGAATTATACCACCTATCGCAGTTACTATCAATTAGAAAAATCGATTGAGGATAATCCGGAGTTCAATACCAAAAAAGCACAACAGGCTTTAAAAGCCTATGTCGAGCGCGATGAACGTACCATCCAGGCAAAGGCTGATATCATGTTGGATCATTTTATCCGGCAGGTGTTTGAGAAAAAGAAATTGAAAGGCAAGGGCAAGGCCATGGTTGTTACGCAAAGTATTGAGTCGGCTATCCGCTACTACCAGGCGTTGCGAAAATTATTGCAGGAGAGAGGCAATCCCTTTGCGATCCTGATTGCTTTTTCGGGTAAGAAAATGCTGGCCGGAATCGAATATACAGAAGCTGGCATGAATGGCTTTTCAGATGCTGAAACCAAGGACAAATTTGATGAAGACCAGTACCGGATGCTGGTTGTAGCAAATAAATACCTGACTGGTTTCGACCAACCCAAACTCTGCACCATGTATGTAGATAAAAAGTTGCAGGGGGTTATGTGTGTGCAGGCTTTGTCGCGGTTGAATCGTTCTGCCCAGAAATTGAATAAGCGTACAGAGGATTTGTTTGTGCTTGATTTTTTCAATGAAAGCAGTGAAATCAAAGCCTCCTTCGATCCGTTCTACACATCAACTTCTTTGAATGAAGCAACGGATGTGAATGTATTGCATGATTTGAAAGCTGCCCTGGATGATTCCGGTATTTATGAGCAGGCCGAGGTGGATGAGCTGAATAAGCATTTTTTCAAAAAACTCCCGGCCAGCGAGCTGAGTAAAATAATAGATGTGGCAGCGGAAAGATTTAATGCTACGCTGGGGTTGGGAGAGGAGGAGAAGGCCGATCTCAAAATCAAGGCCAAACATTTTGTAAAAGTATATGGGCAGGTTGCGGCTATTCTGGAATTTGAAAATATCAAATGGGAGAAGCTATTCTGGTTCCTGAAATTCCTGATACCCAAGATGGTCATCAAAGACAAGGAAAAGGATGCCCTTGACGGACTATTAAATTCCGTGGATCTTTCCACCTATGGCTTGGAGCGGGTACACCTGAATGAAAAGATTGTACTGGATCCGGCGGAATCGGCTCTCGAGGGAGTGAATTCCAATCCCCGTAGTGCCCATCCGGATGATGAAAAAGCAGAGCTGGAGAAAATCATTTCCGATTTCAATGAGAAGTGGTTTTCCAACTGGAATGCCACCCCCGATGATAAGCGTCAATTGTATTACACGTTTACCGAGCGCATCCAGAGCCACCCGGATTATGAGTCTAAGTATGTCAATAACCCTGATTCCTACACCCGTGATCTGGCTTATAAGAAGATCTTCGACGATGTAGCCCTCTCGCTGCGGAAGCTGCACCTGGAGTTCTCCAAGCAGCTCATGGATGAACATTTTAAGCAGGATTTTCGGGCCAGTACGCAGCGGTTTTTGAGGTAGGGATTGAAAATCAATAGGTTATAAGATTAAAATCAGTAATTTAACTTATAAGTGAAATAAATATTAGTTTAACCCGTTAAATTTACGTCCCGTTAACTCGAAAGTGAAATATAAGTTAGTAAAATTGCAAAGGCTATCTGGTAATGAGGCTTCAATTTACTCTGTTTACCTCGAGCATGAGAACCGTACCTTATTTGAAAGATTTATTGCTGAAAATCAACCAGCTTACCAACAGGAATTGTGGAATATTATCGGAAGAATTAAATCCATGGGAACAGAAGTTGGTGCAAGGGATCACTTTTTTAAGAAAAACGAAGGAAAGCCAGGTGATTTGGTCTGTGCCCTTTATGACGAACCGGATAAATATTTGCGGTTATACTGCATCAGGTTTGGGAGAACATGTATAATCCTGGGAGGTGGTGGACCAAAGGATGTAGCTGCTTGGCAGGATGATTCAAAACTTGCGGAAGAGGCAAATTGGATGATTACGGTATCAAATGATATCTATAAAAGAATATTGGAAGGTGATATAAGATGGGTTGATGATGGTTTTGAATTAGAGGGTGATTTAAGCTTCAATCAAGATGAAGAATAAAAAAAATATGAAAGCAGAAAATTACAACAGTGAGCTGTTGGATTCAATGCTGGATTCAATTTCTCCGGAAGAGCAGCTAACTATTGATCGTAAGATGATGCTGGCCGCGAAAATCTATGATGCAATGAAAGCGAAAGGCTGGACCCAGACCATATTTGCACGTGAAATGGGTAAGCATCCATCAGAAATTTCTAAGTGGCTCAGTGGTACTCATACTTTTACGTCTGATACACTTTGGGCTATTGGCGATAAACTAGGGGTTGATCTATTGCCGGTTAAGGTTGTGCAAAAAATTGTAGATGTAAAATTTGTACCAATTGTCATTTCGGCACCTCCTGCAGAATATGAATCAGAAAAATTACAAGGTATTTTTAGTGATTTGTCATTCACTGATTATAACAGTGAGTCTGTTTGGAATAAATATTCAACACAGATAAATCTTAATTCAAAAAATTATTCTTTAATACAACATGCAGATTGCTGAAAACATAAATGTAAGCTTTTCCATTAAGGGCATTGAAATTGTCCGTTCGGTGCTAAATCAACCACCTCAATCAGGATTAAATTTTGAAGAATTTACATTTAATATAGGGGTAGAGCAGAAAATTGATGAAACCAACAAAATAATCCTTGTATTTGTAAACACGGATATATTAAGTAAAGGAGTTGATAAATCATTGGCAAGTCTGTCAACGCTATGTATATATCATGTGGCAAACTTTGAAGATATTATTAAGAAAGAAGAAGGCAGGCTAGTGTTGCCAGATCATTTTGTTAACCTGCTTTCCTCAATCTCCATTTCCACCTCAAGAGGAGTAATGTTCACGTTCTTCAGGGGCACATATTTACATAAGGCCATTCTTCCGGTTATTGATCCATTGAATTTAAAGCCACAGTAATTCTGATTTATTCCTCTAATTAATTGTTTTTCTTTTGAATGTATTTAAGTCATTTATTTTAGCGATTATATGGTACGTTTCTTTTTTCTCAGATTCATAATTGTTTAAGTGCTCTTTCAAACAACCACTCCAGGAATCAAACTCAGTTGAATGACATCTGAATATGATTACCTTTTCTTGAGAATTCGCTATAAGGAGCTTCTGAAAATCTTCCAACACTGCTTGTAAATTTCCATCGAGCTCTGATTCAAGAGCAAGTAATGTTTTCTTTATAAAATGCACATTCGGTAAGCTTGAATTACCAAATGGCGACTCTTCCACTACAATAAGGTCAAATATGAATTCAGAATCAGCATTTATGATTGAATAATCATGTTCGCCAACTCCATTTGCATAACAAAACACATTATTTCCCTCATACTGTTTAGCAAATAATAATTTGATACTTTTTGAAAGATCTTTCCTGGGTTGTTCAGTTTGAACTAGCAATGATAATTCCTTATCAATTTTGTTTAAGTCAAGCATTTTATTTTCTTTAAAATAGTTTAAGTTGAAAGATACCCCCTTCCTCTGCAACCTATCTGCAAACCCTCCCTGAAAATAGGCTGCAGAGTTCCTATCTATTTTTACCCTATACCTTCCCCGCCATGTATTCATCCACCTCCCTCCTTCAACAAGCCCAATTGATTGCCGATCTTTCAGAAGGGCATTCGCTTCCGCAAGCCATACAGGAACTGAAAAAAGAACCTGCCCTCCAGGCTATGATTGATTTTTTCGGTTGTGCCGCACCGGAAGAAGCTATCCTGCTGGCCTGGGCTATCGCCCGGGGTATCCGGGTATCCGATTTCATGCTGCAGGATCTTATTGAAGATTTCGGAAAAGACCTGCATCAGGTAAATCTTCTCCTGCGCAGTTTACAGGCACTCTGCCAGATGAACCTCCTGGAGGCTGATGTAGATCCCACTGATAACAGCTTCCTGCTCGCCAAATTCAAGCTCCCCACCCAGGTCCTGCTGGCTGCACTACACCAAAATGCAGGCTTACTCCTGCCTGTAAAATTGGCCCGTTTTCAATCCTACCTGCAATTCGCCTTTCAATTGATCGGGTTGGTGAAAGCCGACAAACTGAATGCTGCTAATTTTCACAAATCCTTACTTCAGGCAGAAAACCACAACACACACCTGCCTGCCATTCAACAGCTCAGGCAACTGATCCCCGACTTTCAGCAACGACTTATCCTGCTCGTTTTGCTGGAGCATTCTATTCAGCAGGACCACAAATGGATCGACCTTACCGATGTTGTAAAATACTACGCTCCTAACATGCTGGAGGCCTATGAATCACTGTGCCGCTTCCGAACCGGACAATGGCAGCTCTTCCGGGAGGGTTTCATCCAGCCCTATAGTCCAGAGATCGCCGATGAACAACACGTTAAGCTTACTGCTTACGCTTTTCAGGTATTGCTTCCGGAAATCCCGGTTCCCGCTGCTTTCCAATCCAGCTTGCTGCGGGTCATCCTACCGGATGCCATTACACCCGAAGCCCTGTTCTTTGAACCTGCCCAACAGGAACAATTGGGTCTGATCGGCAGCGTTTTTCAACAGGATCAACTTGCTTCCCTGCAGGCTGCCCTCAAAAGCAATGGGCTGCAACCTGGCATTTCTATCCTCCTGCATGGACAACCAGGTACCGGTAAAACGGCTTCTGTGCTGCAATGGGCCCAACGCTCAGGTCGTACAGTTTTGCAGGTAGAGATTTCCCAGATCCGCAGCAAATGGTTGGGCGATTCTGAAAAAAACATGCGACGTGTTTTCTCCGACTACGATAGAGCCTGCCGTGAGTATACGCAGCTTCCGGTTTTGCTTTTCAATGAAGCCGATGCACTTTTTGGTCGCCGGCTACAGGCAGAAAGATCCGTTGACCAGGTGCAAAACAACCTGCAGAATATCCTGCTGCAGGCGATGGAAGATTTCAAGGGCATCCTGGTTGCTACCACCAACCTGCCGAAACAACTCGATCCCGCTTTTGACCGGCGCTTCCTCTATAAGCTCTATTTTGATAAACCTACCCAGGCTGCCCGCCTGCAAATCTGGAAAGCAGCATTCCCTGCTGTGAAGCACCAAACCCTCTTAGAGCTGGATCAGCAATACGCCCTTACGGGTGGACAAATTCGCAATATCCAGAGAAAGTTCACCATCCAGCAGGTTGTTGGTAATAAACAACCGGATGCAGATTGCTTACACCAATGGGCAGCCGAAGAACTCTATTGCGAACGTTCCGACCGGCCGGCAGTCATCGGCTTTCAGGCTTATCGTCAATGCAGTTGAGACATTGTTAATGGGATAAATAAACTCATATGTATATTCTGATAGTGATGATTTTCACCGCAGCCTGTATGTTTGCCTATGCTCAGTTGCACGACTGGATTAATGAAGGAGTTGCCGGTATTCAAAAGCCCTGGCTGCGCCATACCATTGCTATCCTGCTGAAACTGATCGCGATCCTTACTACCATTACAATCTGGATCTTCACGGTCCTGTTTATTGTAATGTTTGAAAGTGCCAGAGAAAAAAGCAAATGATAAAGCCATGGTCAGGTACTTGTCCTGCCATGGCTTTTTTGGGGTTTCAGAGAGAAGACTTAATAGCCTTCTGCAGCTATGATAGCACCTGTGGTAATGACGGCCGCAGCTCCAATTCCAGCTAATACCGCCGCGCCTTTTCTTTTCTTCTTTACAGGAACCGGATCTACAATCAACGGCTTTTGCAGTATGCCGGCTTTTATCAGCGCTGTATCTGCCAATTGAAGCTTTCGGAAATTCTTATAGGAAGCAGGCCATCCTGTAACGCTTACAGTCACACGACTTCCTTCTGTTTCAATTTGATAAGAGGGTTCAATCAACACATCGGCATTGGCTGCTTTCAATGCTGCGGCAATTGCTTCAACTTTTAGTAAATCAAGTGATGTGCTTGTAGTGCCGGCCTTACTGCCGGAAGTTTTAGTTTCACGGATATCGAGATCCGCCACCACTGGAAAATGCAATACACCACCACCATAAATATCCATGGTTTTCGCAGTGCTTGTTTTTTGCATACTGCTACAGGAATAAAGAACAATACTGGAAGCTACAATTGCAACTAATTTTTTCATCTTGGTTCAGGAGGGGTTTTAGTACTCCGGATTGCAAGTATAGTGAGATAGTGTGCAGTGTATTTGCAACCTACTCCACCTTCCCAAATCCCGTATACCCCTGCGCATAAGACTGATCCTCCAGCCATAATATCCGCGCTCCCCTGATACAGGAGAAATAGGCATTATAGGTTTTAGGCTTCCCCTCTATTTCGGAACATCGGATCGTCCAATTATTCAGTACAGAAAACTGTCCGGCACTTTTGGCCGACTGAAATTTAATGTTTCCAACAAAGCCATTGGCAGCACTGATCGACCAGTTATAGCGTTGACCCCCCTGAAACTCAAATGTCTGCGAGGAACTATGGGTATCCATTCCTGCACTGTTTCCTGTATTCACATTCACATACTGCGTTACCCCACTAAAGCTGGAACTCCAGGTTCCGCTTAAATCTGCCGCAGCAATAGCAAACTTATTATAGCCTCCCATCCTTACCAGTGGATCCCAGGCAGTAAAAAAAGCATCCAGATTGTCGATATTAATCCCAAAGGCCTGAATGAAACTCTGCTGATCAGGCGCAATGAACTCCATCCAGTTGCTGTTGCCTTTCTTGAATAATACTACATATAATGATTTACCGGTAGTCCTGTCTGTGACAGTGCCTGCCGCTATCTTACCTGGCTCATAGGAGGAGGGAAAACTTACCCTGAAATTCTTTAAACTGCTGTACCGCGGTGCCACCAGCAAATTCCAGAAAAGCCGTAGTTCTTCATCCGTATTGGAATAATATTTCTTCTCTTCCGCTACCGGATAATGTATCAATACCTTCAGTCTGCCTTTCTCTACTGCTACCCAGTTTTCCTGAACAGTACTTGTCCAGCCGTCATCGAAATTGGTGATGCTGTACCTGAACTGTCCGGAAACTTTTGGAGTAGCCGCCAACTCTGGTGGGCTTGGAGCCGTATTGGGCTTGTCTATTTCCAGGCTGCCAATAAATGCTTCGATGTTCGTAAGATAACGTTGACCACTGGTTGTAGCCAGGATATCAATGGTACGGCCATAACCTGAAAAAGCTGTCAGCAACGCAATCGAATTGGCTCCTTCAAATACATACTTCCCGGCTGCCGATTGTATTTGCCAACCATCAGCTTCATCCGTTGTGCTACCCAGTGGAGGTTCACTTATCTGAAGTGGTCCCGCTACTAATTCCTTCCAGGCAAGATCAAAATCCGCTGCCAAAGTTCCTGTACTGGCAATACTTCTGTATAAAGAAATTTTGCACCAGCTCTTGTCTTTGGGATCCACATAGATATACGTGATGACGCTGGGCTTCTCAATTTTTTGCCATCCGGCAGGAGCCGTATAACGCACTAGATCAAATTGAGCAGTCTGTGAATAGGCTTGCCCGATACCTATTATAAAACTTACTATTACCAGAATTTTTTTCATATATGCTGTTTATTCATTTGTTATACTGATGTTGCCGAGATAGACTTCCCCACGGTCGGCATCCATGATATCATAATACCAGTCTACATAAGTAAACCTTACCCCTTTGGGTAGTTCCATATTCGCACTCTTATCTGCTTTGTTGTAATCAAGATAGGGTACTGTCTGTCCATTGATCATCACCGTTACCTGCTGCCCTTTCTTCTTTAGGACTACATGGACCAATCGTTTTTTATTGGTGTAGGTGCCTGGCGCTATTCCATAACTTGTATAACTCCTGTTGAGCTGATCAGGAAACTTGATGGTGATATTGGCATCTGATGGATAAATAGCCAGGTTCTCTTCATTGCCGGGTGCTACCCTGATCAAAACCTTGGTGGACTGCTTATTCTCCGCCGGTTTACCCTGGAAAATATAATCAGATGACAATAATTTGAGTGTTACAGTATGTCCCTGGCGGCCTGAAAAATCCGTAGTCAGAAGGTCATACGCGAGTGTAAAATCTTCCGGAAGCGGTAAACCTAATGCCGGTGTTGGTACCTGGAAAGTTCCCTGTGCCATTTTCAACCAGTTTCCCGGATAGCCGGCTACATTCGTTACTACTGATACAGCATCCCGGCTCTTGTTGGGAATATACCATCCATTTGGAGCATTGCCTATGGCAGTGCCCGAAAAATCTTCTTTGAAATGTTGCCCCGCTGCCAATTGCGCAGGCTTCACCTGCAGGTATTCCTTCCTGGATTTCAATCGTGCTGCCTGCTCCTCTCCATTCGTAACTGTATAGGGTTTGCCTTTTACTTTTTCAGGCTGAAAAAAATAAGCATACACATAATCAAAATTGAAATACCGAAGCATGGCCCGATGGATCTCTGATTCTTTCACTGCACCTCCAGGCTTTTCCGGTCGCCATGCGATAGACACCCACAAGGGCTTGTCCTGCCTGCTTTTTTCAATCACTCCTTCGGCATATTTGTACAGCGGATAACCGCCATTGGTAGTTCCTGTTGCGTCTTCTATGAAGATGGGGTCATTGTTCTGAAAAGCAGTGGCATCCGGACCGCTGAAATAATTTAGGACAGCCGGCTCATCTAGTTGGTTGCGGTATTTCTCTTTCACCGCAGCCAGCCATTTAATTCGGCGGGGATGTTTCTCTTCATCCAGATGCTTTATAAAGGCAGCCTGCTGTTTGAGATTATTCGGACTCGCTTCTATGATGTCTTTTTTATCTTTTTCATAGGCCTGTGCCAGCGCGCGCTCACACTGCTGCAGAAACTCTCCTTTCGTGACCGCCACTATCGGTAACTGATTGCCGGGAATCAACACTACGGTTACATAAGGTCCATAGAAATACACGAGATACTTTGAAAATCGATCGCCTTCATGCAATCCATATGGCTTTACGAGTTTCTCAAATGCCGGATTTCCAAAACTCGCAGCATAATTGTCCTTCGGCATAGTGAAATATGCTTTCTCCTTTGGATTCAGCAGCCAAACCGGATTGATCCCAAACAATAAATTCGTGTACATATAAACGGGAGTCCAGGTTTCACTTACTTTCTCCAGCCGCTTGCGATCAGCACTATAGGTTACATTCCAGATCAGGAAATCAGTGCCTACGCCATACGGTCTCATTGCTTCGCGGGCGGTTAGAAAAGCCGGACTCGTTACTGTTCCCCAACCTCCAATCGGCGTGTAGGTTTTCTGAAACCAACTGGTGAAACTATCGGCGATGGCTACCTGATAAGGCGTATAGCTGCGGCCCTCCTTTGTGACAGGAGCATATTTCTTACCCTTAAAGGAATAGACCTTTTGCCATCCAAGTACGGTATCGGCAATTACCTGCTGATCAGATCGCTGTGCCCTTACATAGTTCATACTGAACAGGCAAAGCAGTAGGACAACCAGCTTTCGATTCATCATGATAAATTATTTTACAGTTAAGCTTGTGAATTCATTACTGCTACTTGCGCTGTAACCACTGTTTACGCCCCAACGGTTATCGGCGCTAAGGGTTGCTCCGGTTGTTACTTTTGGTGCTTCAATTTGTACATCGGCTCCTTTCAGTACCTGGTTAATCAATCCTTCTGTCTCAGCCCCTGCTGTTGCAAAATCTGCCTCCATAGTCGCACTCATATCCAGCTTCTGACTTTCCTTCACATACATATCCGTAATGCCTTCAGGCCCTAATTCCAGTCCAACGCCCAACTCGCCCTTAAGTGAAATATCCACGGGCGCTGCATCGGTTATGCTCTTTGGTAATAAGGATAATGAACCATCTATGCCAAGGTCCACACTGCCTTTGGTAAAACCGGCCGCATCAAATTCTCCGTTCACTTTTACATCCAGCCCCTTGGTATTCTTACCCACACTTACTTTCCCCGATTCGAAATGGCCTTCCTCGTCAAATTTGCCCGCCACTTCCAGATCTACTGCTTTTACAGTAATGCCCACAGATGCTTCTTCGATTCGATTGGTGTTGAAGTTTTCGGTCCATTTACTTTTTAGAGGCAGATAAGTCGGATTGAATTCCACATCCATTTGGTTGCAGCGGATGGTGATTTGTCCGGTTAAGGGCACATACAGGGTAGATTTCATTTTGCAATTCACTTTATCATAATCAGGAAGTTTTTTCGGTTTGCGGTTTTGTGGAGCGGTGGGCGGCATACATTGCTGCGCGCCAAAATACTCATGCGGAAGTCCTTTCAACTTACTGATATAATCCTTTTTCAATTGCAGGATTGCTTTAAGCGCTGAGCTGGCACTGGGTGCTGTTGCCCTGATGATATCATACTGATGGTAGGCCTCCGTGGTCCATTCTTTCATTTTCTTATTCCGGAATTCCATATTCAATTCGTTGATCGCTTTGATGTATTTATTCCGGATGGGTGTTTCACCTGCACAGTTGTCCTGCAGGTTGGCCCCGCCTGCCACCAGCTTACCAAATCGTTCTGCTTCTTTCCTGAGCTCCTCTTCGTATGCCTGTTTCAGGGCAGCCCATTTTTTGGCATACTCCACACCTTCCCTGGTCTTCTTTTCAACTTCATACTGGTACGTAGCATCCAGCCGATTGCCGGCTAAACTGATTGCCCGATAATAATAGGGAGAGAAGCCCATGCTTCGGCCCGTTGAAAGTTTCTGCTGTATGAGACTGAGTTCATTGGCCTCACGTTCACTGGCTTTCCGGATAGCGTCTTCCAGTCCGGCTTCTGCCTCGCTTAATTGCTGCCTCGCGAGGATCCAGTGATCTTCTATATCCATTCCAATTGTGGACGTGTATATGCCGGGTAACAGTGCCGCATATGCGCCGAGGTCAAAGGAAGTAGAGTAATAGTTTTGGGGGAGATAATAGTTGGAGCCGGACTTCTTCTTCTTCTCCAATGAGTTTAATTTATCAAGTTTTGTTTTGGTGACACTATGCTTCAGCGATTTCCGCAACACAAGTGCAGCCTCAGCCAGTTCCCCGCGAGATTCAAGCAGAAGACATTTGGTATAATTAGCCTGAGGATGATTGGCATAAATAAGGATGGCACTGTCCAGATAGAGTTCGCCTTTTTGTTCATCTCCGAGTTGCAGCCAGGCCTGACCAAGATTATTGTAAATAGTGGAGTTACGGTGATGTATGCTATTCAGTTTCTGCAGCAAGGGTATGGCAATATGAGCTGCTCCGGTCATGGTTAGATAAGCTGCATAATTATTGTAGTTGTCCGCATTGGGAAGGGCTTCCACAGATTTGCCCATCAGGTACACGGCCGGTTCCTTCAAACTCATCATCCACATCCCATTGGCAGTGGCAGCAATCATCGCTCCATAATTCCGGTCATTTTTAAACTGCGCCATTGCTTTTTCTGCAAGGGCTTTTGACTGCGGCCGGATCAGTGCGGCGATGGCTGTATTGGTATTTTTTACATAGGAGGTGAGCGCATCATTTGATAAAATACCTTTCGGCATTGCATTGATCAGGGCAGCCTTTTTCGCAGGTATCACTTTCCCATCTTCGTCATATGCCTGGGCCAGTTGCTGATCGGTTACTTTGGGAACATTTTTGAACGAGGGTATTTTGATTCCCATACTGTCCATCATTCTTTTCTCTTCCGGATCGAGCCCATCAATCGCCTCTTGTGCTTCTTTCATAAGTGCTTCCATTTCCTTGCTTGTGGGAGCCTGTTCCTTTGCAGGCTTTGGCTTGGGTTTGGGTTTCGGACTCTGAGCAGTAAGCGTTAGTGCAAGGAAACTGCAGCAGACCGGGAGGATGTACTTTTTCATATTAGCTGATGTCGGTTAGATGGATACAAATATGTCAGCTTCTGTTCGCCTGGTCCATACCCATTTACTGGTATATTTTGGAGGATATAAAAAATCCTGTTTTCAGGGTAGTAGTTACCTGCGCAATTCACCCGTTATTTACGGTATATTTAGATCGATCCTCAACTGCATGCAAAAACCCATTTATCTCCTTTTCAGCGCATTGTTACTTTATATTGCGTTGCCTGCACAAACACCAACAAACAGAGACAGTTTATTGCGTTTACTCCCGCTTGCCCGGGAGGACAGCAATGCTGTGCTGTTGCTGATTAGAATTGGTCAGCAGTTCGAGGGGCAGGACCTCGACAAGGCCAAGCAGTATTATGATAAGGCGGCTTCGCTTAGTAAAAAGATCCGGTATCCGCTAGGCATTATCAAATCGATCGCCAACCAAACCTTCGTATTGAACCAGCAGGGAAAGTTTGATTCTTCCCTGCAGCTCAACCTCGAATCGGTTAGGCTATCCCGTCAAATCAAAGACTCGGTTTATCTTGCCAAAACACTGTTTAATACTGGCACCTCTTACCGCAACCTGGGTAATTACGAGAAAGCGGTTGCTGCATATGAAGAAGGCAAACAGCTCTTCATGCGATTTGGTGACTCGTTCACAGAAGCGCTCTCAAGTGATATTCTACAAGTAGTGTATTACGAACTTCACCAGTACCAGAAGGCAATCGAATTCGGTCAGCATGCAGTAGCGCTGGCTAAAAAAATGGGTGATCAATATATATACGGATTGGCACTGAACAACCTTGGTCTCAACTACATCGCGCTCAATCAGCTTCCTACTGCCGACTCACTTTTTAAGGAAGCACTTAAAGTAGCTGTCGCTACGGATGATAAAAACCTGGAACAGAGTTCCTACCTCAATCTTGGCAACAATATGATCCAGCGGGGAGAATATGAATCCATGAAACCTTTGATGGATAAAGCGCTTGCATTGAATAAGGAGCTGGGCATTCCGGAAAGCCACCTGCTTTGCCTAAAGGGATATGCTTATTATTATACGTATAAAAAAGACTATCGGAAAGCTCAGCTGTTCGCAGAAGAAGCCCTGGCAATTTCCTATGCGAATGACCTGAAACCCCAACGGGTAAAAGTGCTGGATCAATTGTCCGGTATTGCCCATGCCCGCCAGAATATGCTCCTGGGTAATCAGTATGCGCAACACAGTGCACTGCTGTCGGATAGTTTATTGAATGGCACCATCCAGCGAACTACCCTGGAACTGGAAGAAAAATATGCTTCTGCAGCCAAAGTAGCGCGCATTAAAAATCTTGAAGACGAACAGGCGCTGCAACAACTATCCCTCCGTCAAAAGACGCTGCTTAATTATTTCCTGCTTGGTGCTGCGGTTTTGCTGGGCATTATATTTTTTCTGAGTTACCGCAATTACCGGCAAAAACGATTCCTGCAACAACAACAAATCAACGAACTCGAAGCAGAAAAAAAACAGATGGCAACGGAAGCCGTGCTAAAAGGCGAAGAAAAAGAAAGAACCCGGCTGGCCAGGGATCTGCACGATGGGCTTGGGGGTATGTTATCCGGTATTAAATATTCATTTCAAAATATGAAAGGCAATCTTATCCTTACACAAGAAAATGCACAGGACTTTGAACGCAGTATGGACATGCTGGACAGCTCCATCAGGGAAATGCGTCGTGTAGCACACAATCTTATGCCTGAAGCCCTGGTGAAATTTGGACTCGACACTGCACTGAAAGATTTTTTTAAAGAAATCAACCGCAGTGGTATATTGAAAGTAAGATACCAGTCGATCGGACTTGATACTACAAGCCTTGATCAGACCCTGAGCATTACCGTTTATCGTATCATTCAGGAACTTATCAATAATACAATCAAACATGCTGGTGCCAGAGAAGCCGTTGTTCAGATCAGCTTGTCTGATGGACAGCTTAGTATTACCGCGGAGGATAATGGAAAAGGTTTTGACCCGGCAAAAGTAAAGGGCGTAAAGGGCATCGGATGGAGTAATATTCAGAATCGTATCGATTTTCTAAAAGGCACATTTGATATCAGATCTGTACCTGGACATGGCTGTTCCGTTCAAATTGAATTACCTTGTAAATGAGCATAAAAGTTTTTATAACCGACGACCATTATATGGTGATTGAAGGAATTCGATCACTTCTTCAAAATGAGCCAACTATCGACTGGATGGGAAATGCTACAAATGCCGCTTCCTGCCTAGCTTTTCTGGAAAGACAATTGCCAGATGTATTGTTGCTCGATATCAACCTGCCAGACACTAGCGGAATTGAACTCTGCAAAATTATAAAGCAACGATTTCCTTCGGTCTTTGTACTTGGACTCAGCACATTTAATCAGCAAAGCTTTATTGCTAAAATGATGGAACATGGTGCTTCCGGTTATTTGCTCAAAAACGCTACCCAGGCGGAATTGCTGGAAGCCATACAAATCGTTATCAAAGGTAAAACCTATCTGAGCGAAGAAGCTGCAGATGTTCTTAGGAAAGCATCAGACGAAGATGTCCCGGTTATTACTCAGCGCGAGAGAGAAGTGCTTATGCTCATAGCAGATGGATTAACTAATGCAGCGATTGCCGATCATCTCTTCATCAGTATTCTTACAGTTGAGACGCACCGAAAAAATCTGCTTGCTAAATTTGAAGTAAAAAATACGGCCTCCCTTATAAAGACAGCAGCTAAACTGAACCTGCTCTGATAATGAAAACAAGGTATACTTTACCACGCTTTCGGGAATAATTTCGACGGTTTCGGGAATATTTTCAGTTGCTGTTTTTTTTCAAAAACTTGTTGCAACTTTCTGTGGCAAAACATCCCAGATATCACCAAACCGCTTTGTATGAAAAGCAAGTTCCTGTCTTTCCAAAATGCAACCACCTTCTACAAAATCCCAATGGATAATATCCTTTTCATTCAGGTAAAGGACGATTACTGTGCAATTATAACCAGCTCTTTTTCCTGTTGGATGAAAATTACGATGCAAAACCTCCTTGAGCTACTACCGGAGAATCAATTTTATCGGGTGCACCGCTTTTATACGGTTAACCTTAACCTGGTGACCGGCGTTGGTAAAAATTTTCTGCTGGTGCAGGACCATCGAATTCCTGTTAGCAGGTCGCTATCTCCTGCCTTTAATGAACAGTTTATAAAGTCCTGCTGATTAGCTTCCTGAACGCTTCCTGAACGCTTCACTGACGCTTCCAGGACGATGAAACAACAGTCAAACAACGAACAAAATTCGGATCCTGATGACTGACTGGATAGATGAAAGTGCCCGAATGGACGGTGATAGTATGCCGAATTGCACAAATAATAAGTCCCTTAAATTGGATGAAAAATATATCTAAGGAGGGTAAAAGGATGTGTACACACGACACTATTCAAGAAAAAATTTATAGAAAAAACAACAGAGTAAGAATATTGAAGTAAAAAAATGGAGACTAATTGCGAATGAGAATGGTGTATAGCATCCATTATTGCTACGCCTAAGATTGATACATCTCTAATCTTGTGACTTTAAGGTAAATCTGGCCACTAGAAACATCGATATGAAGAAAGCTAACCCCGGCAAAAATTTTACTTTATTTAGCAAATTTAGGAAACGCAGCTCTCTGAACTCCCTTCTATATTTGACTTATTAAATAGACTGTTCATTTCAATTATAATATGAGCATACGCACTGTGTAACATACAGTCTTCACGATTGCTGAATTGCCATAGGTTAAAACGCTCCGGAATTTTTTATGCCCATCCGGCAATAGTCCTATTGTTATTCTGGCTTTCAAGAAAACATATTGGTAAAATGCTCAATTTGAGCGTATACTGTAATGCTGTTTTTGTGACACAGGCATCTATTTGCTATCATTCAAAAAAGATAAGGCTATGACCATTGACCAAAACGTAAAAAGACTGCTACTGCTGCTTTGTGGTGTTTGCTTGTCGGTATTGTCCTTCGCACAAACCATTTCAGGCAAAATCACCGATGATGCGGGAAACCCCCTTGTCGGTGCATCCATCAGAAACACCACCACTCAGGTAACCACCACCTCCAACGACAATGGTGAGTTTACCTTACAGGCAGCCCTAACCGAAAAAATTGAAATCAGCTTTGTTGGTTTCTCACCCATTACCATAACCGCTGGTAATAGATTTCATTCCATTACTTTACAAAAAAGCGCAGATAACTCGCTCTCAGATGTGGTCGTAGTTGGCTACTCCACTCAAAAAAGAGCCAGCATCTCCGGCTCCGTTTCCGTAATCGGAAAAAAATCACTCGAAAACCGGCCCGTTGTCAATGCCGTTCAGGCCTTACAGGGTCTTTCACCTGGGCTCGTTATTACCCGCAGCAGCGGACAACCCGGCAGAGAAGGCTGGAATGTAAACGTGCGAGGTACCTCATCGCTCAATGGAACCAACAGCCCGTTGGTAATGGTGGATGGTGTAGAATACCCCAACCTTACCCTCATCAACCCGGATGATATTGAATCCATCTCAGTCCTTAAAGATGCTTCTGCCGCTGCTATCTATGGCGCCAAAGCCTCCAACGGAGTATTGATGGTTACTACCAAATCCGGAAAATCAGGAAAGGTTACGGTGAATTATACCATGATGGCGCAATCCAAAAAGCCCATTAGCCTTCCTCAAACTGTGCCCTTCCATATCAGTGCAGAAATCC
The DNA here is from genome assembly GCA_016787265.1 of Flavipsychrobacter sp. Classification (GTDB taxonomy): domain Bacteria; phylum Bacteroidota; class Bacteroidia; order Chitinophagales; family Chitinophagaceae; genus Flavihumibacter. The sequence continues at coordinate 125,463 of JAEUVF010000005.1, forward strand.
AGAACCTCGCTAATATCAACAACGGCGGATCCCCATCCTTTACCGATGAGCAGATTGCCTGGTTCAAAGACCCCAACGTTACCCTGGTACCAGATGACCCCCGTAATACATTTTACTACAAGGAAATGAACTATGTAGACATGACCATCAAAAAACGTGTGGGTGCTGTCAATCATAATGCCAGCATCTCCGGAGGTAATGAAACTACCCGCTATTTTGTTGGATTAGGATACACTGATAATAAAGGCATGTTCACTATTGGTCCGGATGGCAACAAGCGCTACAATGCGCGGATAAACTTTACCACCAAACTGAATAAAATTTTAAGTCTGGATAGCCGGATCTCCTATACCCAGAATAAAATCGAATCCCCGTCCGGTACACTGGAAGGTGATTATGGGCTGCTCTATAATATTTATAACCTGCGTCCTATCTATCCCATTTTTGTTCCGGGTGATGAATCCAAATTGGTTTCTGGAGTAAATACCTATGCCACACTGAAAGAAGGTGGTTACAATAATATCAATGATAATCTCTTTGATGCGGTTTTCACTTTAAAGGCCACCAATATCGTTGATGGATTAACCCTGAGCGCCACTTATAGTCCGCATTATCAGCAAACCAATCAGAACATTTTCAACAAAACCGTTCCCCTGTATTCTTTTGTAAAAGCTACCGGTACCTTTCAACAAAACTCGTGGGTAAACCGTTCCAACTCACTTTACAAATACCGCACCACTCAGGTTTCCTACACCACCAACCTACTGGCGGAATACGATAAATCCTTCGGCGATCATAATTTCCGTGCACTCGGTGGATTTCAATACCAGAGTTATGATTTTGACCGGACGAATACAGCGCAAACCAACCTGATCAATAATAATCTGCCAACCCTTAATTATACCACCAATGCCACTTTGCCGGTAACTGCTTTGTCAGATAATCTGCAGGCCAATACATGGGTGTCTTATTTCGGAAGAATCAATTACGACTTCGCGAATAAATATTTCCTGGAAGGAACCCTTCGCCAGGATGCCAGCTCCCGATTGGCACCCGGTCACAGAAGCCAGCTTTTTCCCGCTGTTTCTGCAGCCTGGAGAATTTCACAGGAAAAATGGTTTGGCGATAGTCGCCTGATCAATGAACTGAAAATCCGCGGTTCCTGGGGTAAACTGGGGAATGCGCAACTGGGTCAGTTATATGAAAACAATTACCTATCCACTCCTTTGCTTATCAACGGTGTATATCCGTTTAATAACGCAGCTACTACTTATATCTACCAACGTGATCTGCCTTCTGAAGGGCTGGGTTGGGAAACCGTTACTACCTCTGAACTGGGACTTGATTTCAGTCTCTTAAAAGGTAAACTGAGTGGATCCTTCAGTGTGTACAAAAGAGTTAATGACAATATGCTGATTCCAGTAAACCTCCCTGCTACATTAGGTGTAACTCCAAGCACGGCCAATGCCGCCGCCATGGAAACAAAGGGATGGGATCTGGAACTGTCATGGAAAGATCGTATAGGAGCCTTTCAATACTTTGTATCGGCTAACTTGAGCGATAACCAAAATAAAATCACCAAATACCTCGGTAATATTGTTTACACGGAAGGACTGAACGCCGCTCTTCCCGGAATGCCCATCAATTCCATATTCGGGTATCGTTCCCTTGGATATTTCCAGTCGGCAGAAGATGTGTTAAAAAGTGCCAAACAATTTGGAACCACCAACCAGGCTCCGGGTGATATCAGGTACCAGGATGTGAATGGTGACGGGGTGATTAACGGTGGTGTTGGAACTCCTGAAAATCATGGTGATTTGGTTTATCTGGGTAACACCGCTCCCCGTTATAATTTCGGACTTAACCTGGGTGCTCAATGGAAAGGATTTGATCTCTCCGTATTCCTTCAGGGTGTGGGCCGGCGTTATTATATGATGTATCCTTACCAGGTAATTCCTTATATGCAGTCCTGGCGTTATCCGCTCGATAACTATCCGGGCAACTATTGGACAGAAGACAACCGCGATGCACGTTTCCCAAGACCTATTGCCGGCGGTGGAACCAATACCAGAATCAACAGTGCTTTTGTACAAAATGGAGCCTATGTTCGGCTGAAGAATATTCAATTGGGGTATACCATTCCTGAAAACCTGACCCGTTCCGTTAAAATTCAGCGTGCAAGGGTATTCGTTAGTGGCCAGGATGTATGGACTTCCACCAAAGCCTGGTACAAATATTTTGATCCGGAAAGTCCCAATAATGTTTCCTACTCCTATCCATTTTTTGCAACATGGGCATTGGGTCTGAATATAACTTTTTAAAGCAAAATCGAACTTCATGAACAACTATAAAATATATAGAAAAAAAATACTGATTCCGGTAATTGCGGTGTTGGCATTAGCAATTGGATGTAATAAAAAGCTGGATCAGCAGCCTCAATCACAGTTGTCTGACAGTAATTTCTGGAAAACCAGTTCTGATCTTGCACAGGCAGCTAATTATCTCTACACCTTCCTGAATGGATTATCTACCGATGATCCTTCCGGTTTCCCAACACCGTTGCAGGATAATTATTCTGACAAATCCTTTGGCGACAGATCAGTAGGTTTTGGTGATGGTTCCAGTGTGGCACCTGCCACCTGGGCAGAATGGTCGAACTATTATAAAGCCATCCGCGCAGCCAATAATATCATCGAAAAATCCGGACAGGTAAGCGGCACGGCTGCAGAGATTAATCGGTATGTGGGTGAAGCCCGGTTCTTCCGCGCCATGTCTTATTTTGAACTGGTAAAACGATTTGGCGATGTTCCATTTATAAATAGAACACTTACGCAGAGTGATGAATTGTTGTATGCGCCACGTACCCCCCGTCAAACAGTTGTGGACAGCATATTTGCCGATCTCGATTTTGCGGCCGCCAACTGTCCTCAGCCTGATGCGCTGCCCGCATCTGAATATGGACGTATTACCCGTGCCGCAGCATTGTCTTATAAATCACGGGTAGGATTGTTTGAGGGGACATGGGATAAATTTCGGGGAATTGGAACGGCCCAAAGCAATCTGACTATTGCAAAAGCAGCCGCCAATACAGTTATTACGGAAAGCAAACACAAACTGTATACAGCCGAAGGAGCTAATAGCTATTTCTACGAATTCCAGTACGATGGAGGTGCTTCCGGTAATCCCATTCAGGCCGTTGTTGGCGCACAGAAGAATCATAACTATGCCAGCAATAAAGAAAATATCCTGGTACGGTTATATGGCCAGAACCAGGCGAATAATATCGCCTCCCACAGCTTTGGCCGTACGTATCTCGACCAGGCCCGTATTGCACCCACCAGAAATATGATTGATCTGTATCTCTATAAGGATGGTCTGCCTAATGGTAAATCTGCATTCGACTCTACGGATGAACAAACCAGTACTCTCACAGAATTCAGAAACCGCGATCCCCGACTGGAAATGTCAGTACACAACAGCACCATGATTACACCATCTGTCGGAGGGTTGATTCAATATATTCCGGGCACCACCTATCGGAGTCGCAAATACTGGATTGTGAGTGACTGGACCGCGAATGTTAGTTATATCAATTTCAATATTTTACGTTTTGCGGAAGTATTGCTGAACTATGCAGAAGCAACGTATGAAATAGAGGGCGCCATCAGTGACGCGGATCTGAATCTTACCATCAATGCATTGAGAAACAGAGCAACAGGTGGTGATGTTTCTAAACTTCCCTTGCTTACCAATGCCTTTGTTAGTGCCAATGGGTTGGATCTGCGCACAGAGATTCGTCGTGAAAGAAGCGTGGAACTGGCATTTGAAGGTCATGCATACTGGGATCTGTTACGCTGGAAAACAGCAGAAACAGCACTTCCAACAGCGATTCTTGGTCGCAAATATTTTACTTCCGAAAATCCGGGTGGTGTAACGCCCAATCTGGAAAACGGGTATGTACTACTGGAAGCTGCTGGATTCAGAACCTTTAGTCCCGACAGAGATTATCTTTGGGCACTGCCAACCCGCGAGCTGGCATTGAATCCGAATTTGGAACAAAATCCCAACTGGTAAATATTTATACTCGCATGTACGATCGCCGCTATCTATATTTAAGGTTCTTTTTACTGGGGTGGATAGCAATACTGATCGTGCAGGCCACTCAGGCGCAGCAGACAGCACGTAATTACCTGTCTGCTGCGCTGGATGCTTCAGACTTTGTTGTAACTGAGCCTGCACTGGCAAACTGGAAAAAAACAAAGAAAGAGCAATACCATCTCAGTATCCGGCAATTACCGGATAGCATCAAATCGGAATTGCTTCAGGAAGCCGACCAGTACCTCGATTTTTCCTGGCCCGGTTTACCCGCCACCAGTTTTCTCGAATTCAAAGAAAAAGGTATTCGTGCCGGCTTTGAGAAAAAACAGGATGAACGCAGAATTGCGCTTGGAAATCTGGTAGTGGCACAGCTGATTGCAGGAGGCAATAAATATCTGCCTGCACTGGTAAACGGATTATGGGCAACCCTGGAAGAATCAACCTGGGAAATACCGGCGATAGTTGTTTTGCAAAAAGCCGGTGCGGATCTCCCTGATCCGGAGGAGGAGGTGATCGGTCTAATTAATGCAGAAACAGCGGTTCAGCTAAGTGCCATCGTTTTTATGTTGCGCGATGAATTGGATGCCGTTTCACCAATGCTGGTCAAGCGCACCAATGCAGAACTAAAAAACCGGATATTACATCCGTATTTATCACGGTCCGATTTCTGGTGGATGGGTTTTTCAGGGGAGTCTGTTAATAACTGGAATGTCTGGATCAACCAGAATGTATTTCAAACTGCTCTGATGGCTGATCTTTCTGCTGATTCGGTGAACCACCTGATGAAAAAAATATTTCAAAGCACTGATATTTTTATCAATCAATATCCGGAAGACGGCGGCTGTGATGAAGGTCCTTCTTATTGGAACCTCGCAGGAGGAAAACTGATAAGATTGCTGGAGCTGGCCACGGATCTTTCTGAAGGCAAAATGCATTGGAAGGATAAAAAATTATTGCACCGCATGGGAAGCTACATCTATGATGTTCATATAGCTGGCAGCTATTATGTGAATTTTGCAGATGCCAGCCCAACATCCTATCCGAACGCGGCAGCTGTTTATCAGTATGCCAGCATGTTCAACGATGACAACCTTGCATTCTTTGCAGGAAATCTCCTGCATCGGAACCAGCATTTTTATACCCAAAAAAGCATTACTGATTTTCTTGAAACAGCCAGGGTGTATGAAAGTGTATCAGCATTGAATAAACCGGTTCCGGCTGCAGCCAATCGGTTTTTCGATGATTTGGGTGTGTATATCCTGCGAAGCAATAACAATGGCCTGTTTGTGGCAGCACAGGCAGGACACAATGGGGAAAGTCATAACCACAATGATGTGGGCAATTTTATTGTTTACGCTCAGGGTCAACCTGTACTCGTGGATGCCGGCGTAGGCGTTTATACCGCACAAACCTTCAGTGATCGTCGATATGAATTATGGAACATGCAATCCCAATGGCATAATTGTCCCACTATCAATGGAATTATGCAACAGGATGGGAAAAATTTTAAAGCGGGCTCCATCTCGTCTTCCGTTACAAAAAAGAATATTGTTCTTTCAATGGATATAGCTGGAGCGTATCCTGCTGAGGCCGCTGTTTCTTCCTGGCAGCGCATTTTTTTGTTAAACAGATCACAATCCAAACTAACACTAACGGATCAATTCAGGCTTTCTGCTTATAAAGATTCCACCCGGCTGCATTTTATGTGTTATGCCAGGCCGGTGTCTAACGCAGAGGGTCATGTGCAATTCCTGAATAAGGAGGGTTTACCTGTATTGCAAATGAAATATGATGCCCGGTTTATAAGAATTCAGATTGAAGAAAAATTAATGGATGATGATAAACTGAAAGCATCCTGGGGAGAGCTGTTGTATCGTATTACACTAACAACAACCGACAATTCCTTAAATCAGAAAAGCAGGATTGAATTCTTTTTGCCAGGTGCCTTTTGATCTTTTACTATAAATCAATTTAAACGTGAATATCAAACGTCGGGAACTTATAAAAGCTGCTTTGCTTGCTGGTGTTGCTGGTCCGATGTCTGCAGCATTGGCTCAAACCAAACGGACAATCAATAAAAATCCGGTTCTCATTTCCACATGGAATTATGGTCGCAAAGCCAATGCTGTGGCCTGGCCCATCCTTGAGAAGGGCGGTTCTTCTCTAGATGCAGTGGAAGCCGGTGTAAAACTGGCAGAAGCTGATCCGAACGCGAGAACAGTTGGTTATGGCGGTTTGCCGGATCGCGAGGGAAAAGTAACATTGGATGCCTGCATCATGGACAGTCGATTTAATTGCGGTGCAGTGCTCTGCCTGGAGCAGATCATGCATCCAATTTCCGTTGCCAGAATGGTGATGGAAAGAACTCCGCACATATACCTCACCGGAGAGGGCGCGCTTCAGTTTGCACTTGCTAATGGCTTTAAGAAAACGAACCTGCTTACTCCTGAGAGTGAAGCCGATTATATAGAATGGCTTAAAACATCGAACTATAAGCCCGAGAAAAATATTGAAAACCGTTTGGGTGGTGAGCTCAATCACGACACCATCGGCATGCTTGCCCTGGATAATACCGGCAACCTGAGTGGCGCCTGTACAACCAGCGGAATGGCGTATAAGATGCGCGGCCGGGTGGGTGATTCTCCGATCATTGGTTCCGGTCTTTATGTTGACAACGGTGCCGGTGCAGCTACTGCTTCCGGCGTAGGTGAAGAAATCATCCGTATTGCCGGCGCACACCTGGTGGTCGGTTATATGGAACAGGGTTTATCACCCGAAAATGCCTGCAGAAAAGCGGTGGAGAAAATAGTAAAGATTAATCCGGATAAAAGCAGGGATCTTCAGGTTGGTTTTATTGCATTGGCTCCATCAGGTGCGTATGGAGGCTACAGCATCCAGCCTGGATTTACCTATGCCGTTAAAAGCGGTACAAAAGAAGAAGTATTCAAAGCAAAAAGTTTTTACAGATGATACGAACAATGATTAAAAGGTTAGGATGTTGCCTGTTTTTTCTGCTTACTTACGGTTATGCCTCAGCGCAGTTACAACAGCAGGTTTCTACCAACCCTTCGAAAATGCTGGAGCTAATGAAAAAAGTGGCCAGCTGGCAGTTAAAAAACCCCACGGGAAAAGAATTGAACTCCTGGGAATACGGACCTTTTTATATCGGGCTGATGGCTTTGCACAATGTGTCGGGTGAAGGCATTTGGCTGGATTCCATCAAGGCGATGGGAGAAAGAGTAAATTGGGAAACGGTACCGCGACCATACGATGCCAATGTGCTGGCAATTTCCCAGGTATTTATTGAGTTGTATGAAAAAGACAACAACAAAAAATATGTTGACAAATCGCGCTTTGTGATGGATGCACCCATGCGCAGAGAACTGGAGCCGGATATTACCTTCGACAAAAACAAATACTGGTGGGAATGGTGGTCCTGGTGCGATGCAATTTTTATGGCACCGCCTGCTTATGCGCGCATGGCAACAGTATTCAATGAGCCCAAATACATGGATTTCATGATACAGGAATTTAAACGTACTTCCACTTACTTGTATTCAAAAAAGGATAGCCTCTATTTTAGGGATGATCGTTTTTTCACCATGAAATCGACCAACGGACAACCAATTTTCTGGTCGAGGGGGAATGGCTGGGTACTTGCCGGATTGGCGCGTGTGTTGCAATACCTTCCAAAGCAGCATCCGGACTATCCATATTTTTTGAATCAGTACAAAGAAATTGCCTATAAGATCAAACGGCTGCAGATGAAGAATGGTTTCTGGAGTCAGAGCCTGCTGGATCCGGAAAATTATCCGCAGAAAGAATCCAGTGGAACCGGTTTCTATGTGTATGCCATGACCTGGGGTATTAATCAGGGCATATTACCGGCAACGAAATTTGGAATAACAGTGGAGAAAGGATGGAAGGCTTTACAGGAATCAGTGCATCCCAATGGAAAACTTGGCTATGTTCAGGAAGTGGGCGATGCCCCAACTGATGTTAGTTTTGATGATACTGAAACCTATGGTACCGGTGCTTTTCTCCTGGCAGGCTCTGAGCTGGTGACCTATTTTAAAAATGGCAGAAAGCCCCTGGTTAGCAAAAGTGTCTCAGGTGAAGAAGATCGTGCGTATACGATTCAGTTATTACAGGAGATTTCCGATCCGGTAATCAGACCATTGAGTGAAGAAAGGCTGCACAAACAATTTCCGCGTAAAGATTGGGAAACCAGGGAAAGCAATATTGAAACCTCCCCGCTTCAGGCATTTGGACGCTCCTTATCGGGTTTGGCGCCCTGGCTTTCGCTCGGGGCTGATGAAACAAAGGAGGGGAAGCTGCGGTCAGCCTACATTGATCTTGCCCGGAAATCACTGATAAATGCCACCAATCCGAGCTCAGCTGATTACCTGTTTGGTCCACCTACACAGGAAAGAATTGTACACGCAGCTTATATCGCTTATCCATTGCTGTTAGCTCCAAAACAATTGTGGGATCCACTTACACAGGAGCAGCAAAAAAATATCATTGCAGCATTAAAAACCCATCGATTATTCAAACCCAATAAGAGCAATTGGCTATTGTTTCCGGCAATTATTGAAACAGCTATCTTCCGGTTTACAGGAGATGCCAACCTGAAAACAATCCGGTACGCTGTCAAAAAAATGGATGAATGGTATTTGGGTGATGGGCTTTATGGAGATGGTCCGGATTTTCATCGCGACTATTACAACAGTTATGTCATACATCCATTGCTAATAGAAACCATTCGTCAATGTTCCTCTCTTGGCCTGAAGGTCAAAATTTCTCTTGAAGAAAGTGTTGAGCGCGGAAAACTTTATTCGAAACTGATTGAGAATATGATCTCTCCAGAAGGAACCTTTCCGGTTACAGGACGTTCTTCGGTTTATAGAATCGCTGCCCTGCAACTTCTGGAATACCTTGCCTTTCGGGATGATTTCATTCCTGCTACTTGTTCACCCGGAGCAACCCGGGCAGCTATTACAGCAGTAATCAGGAATATGATGTCAATGCCTGGTACATTTGATGAAACCGGCTACCTGAATGCGGGAATTGTTGGAGAACAGGTAAATGCTAGGGATTATTACAACTATACCGGTGCGCTGTATATGTGTATGGTCGGACTTACACATCTGGGGATTCCGGCCGAAAAGGCTTTCTGGCAGGAAGAAGCAACTGCATGGACACAACAACGAATCTGGAATGGAGAGAATCTGTCTGGTCAGGAAATTTTTAAATAATCATTTCTGTTTACTAACCTTTGTTTTGTACTCTCTTGGACTGGTGCCGGTTATCTTTTTAAAGGACTTGGTGAAATTGGAAAAGGTCTTGAATCCGCTCCTGTAGCAAATATCGGTTATAATGGAATCTTCTTTGATCAGTTCACGGCAGGCGTAACTGATTCGCAGTTCACTAACAACCTGTATAAAGGTTTTGTTATATCGTTTTTTAAAATACTTGCAAAACGCCGCTTCATTCATACAGGCAACAGAAGCCACTTCAGTTAAACTGATATCATCCAGATAATTGGACATAATATAATCATAGACCCGGTTCATACGGTGATTCTCAAAATCGTATGATTTGGAAATCTTTCCTTCGGTAGAAAGCAATTCCACATTTTTGGAAACAGCAATTTCATGCAGGATTTTCAATAGCAGTGAAATCCGGTCGGGCCCACTGGCATGAAGTAATTGCTGCATAAGTTCAACTAGCTTTTCAAATGTATCACCCTTTATGCTTAAGCCTCCTGAAGCTCTTTCCAGTAGCTGTTGTATTTCATAATTTTCGGGAAGATCAAACAGTCGGATTCCATTGAATTCGGAATCAAATTTTAATACTATCGACTTCACTGCATCTTCCGCTCTGGTACCGTGTGAGTCATCATTATTATGCCAGTGATGCGGCAGATTTTTTCCTACCAGCACCATATCCCTGTCGGAGAAATCGCTGATATGATTGCCGATAAATCTGGAGCCGCTTCCTTTGAGTATAGCAGTTAATTCATATTCGTTATGAAAATGGTAGGGAACAGTGAAGCCAGGCCGTATACGCTCTTCAATACTGAAAGAGTAATTGGAGGAAGTGATCTGTTTAATATGAATCGGTTTCATAATCGACGGCAAACGATGTTCTTGCAATCTACCGAAAAAACCAATGAACGGCAACCCCATCCGACATATTAAATACGGCAAATATAGTCGTCCTTTTTGCAAATAATTGAACGCCTTAAGGGAAGAAATAGATAGTTATTTGCTTATATAGAAATAACCGATCTGTTTACTCATATAGCTGAAATCTTTTATGGAAGGAATAAAACAGAAATTGCAAAGAGGCGACATCGTATTAGGTACGTTTTTAAGTCTCGGAAATCCAATTACCACCGAAATGATTGCTCAGGCTGGTTTTGATTGGGTTGTCATAGACCTTGAACATGGCATGGGTGATGAGCAGGCTGCTCTTCACCAGATTCTGTCTCTCAAAAATTCAAACACAACTGCAATAGTCAGAGTGGAAAGCCACCAGAAGCAACGAATTCACCGCGTACTGGATTTTGGTGCAGGAGGAATCATGTGTCCGAGGGTAGATAATTCAGAAGATGCATCCCTGGCAATCAGTGCTATGAAATATCCACCCGCAGGAATTCGGGGAGTGGCTAAAATGATACCTGCTGCCGGGTATGGATCAGATTTTGATGCGTATTGCCAGGTTACTGAAACTGATTTGTTGGGTATCATCCAGATTGAAACGGTTAACTCCCTGCACCACCTGGATTCAATTGCTGCGGTAGAAGGGGTTGATGTATTATTTATCGGTCCTTCTGATCTGTCAATGTCTCTTGGCATATTCGGCCAAACCGATCATCCTGTTTTTATTGATGCACTTAAAGCGATTATAGCGGCGGCCCAAAAAGCCGGAAAACATACCGGGATACTGATTGCGGACCCTGCTGAGACACAAAAATATGCGGCATTGGGCATTCGATGTATTGCATGTGGTACAGAAGCTGGTTTTCTAATGAAAGGGGCACGCACTACAGTACATACCATGCGGCAGGCAATTACAACTATGTAAAAAGAATTTTACTAAAATTAAACTGACGAAATGCTAACATCCGCTATCGGATTTATCGGGCTCGGAATTATGGGTCTGCCCATGGCCGGCAATTTGATTAAAGCTGGTTATACATTATTTGTTTATGATATAAATGCTTCATCCGTTGCAATGCTCACAAAACTTGGCGCAAGGGCATGCAGTTCTCCAAAGGAAGTAGCAACCAGCGCCGACATTATTATTTGCATTGTACCGGACACTCCGCATATCAGGGAAGTAGTATTTGGTGCGGAGGGAGTGGCTGCTGGTATTGCTGCCGGTAAGTTGTTCATAGATATGTCAACCATTGACGCGTCAACTGAAAAAGAAATAAATGAATGGCTGGTAAAACTTGGCGCTGATAGCCTGGATGCACCTGTTTCGGGAGGTGAAAATGGTGCAATTGAAGCATCTCTCTCCATCATGGTTGGGGGTAGTAAAACCGCGTTTGAAAGAGCTTTACCTGTTTTGGAGGTAATGGGTAATAAGGTGAATCATATGGGAGGCATTGGTGCCGGACAAATCACTAAATCCTGCAACCAGATAGCGACAGCCCTTACAACGCAGGGGATTATTGAAGCATTTACCCTTGCAGGTAGTGCGGGAATAGATTTGGTCCGCCTCCGGGAAGTGATGTTGGCTGGTTTTGCCAATAGCAGGGCCTTGCAAATAAGTGGAGAGAAGATGGTCCGGAAAGATTTTTCTCCCGGTTTTAAGTTACAGCTATACCGAAAAGATCTGCGCATAGCCAGGGCCGTTGCAGCCGATGCATCCCTTCATTTACCAGGAACAGGATTATTATTTGATGAAATGGATAGCCTCGTTTCTGCAGGCAAAGGAGACTTGGATTTCAGCGCCCTGATTCAAATTTTTGATAACCAAAACGGATAATCTGCATTTATGACTGCTATCCCTAAAATATTTATTTCTGAACCGATCAATAAACGCGGAATGGACATTCTGGGTGATCAGGTGGAAATTTTGCTGGCACCTGATACTAAAAAAGAAACTGCGCTGATAATGATCAAAGATGCCGATGCTGCTATCCTAAGGGCAACCACCCGCTTTGATAGTGAGGTAATTGAAGCCGGTTTAAAATTAAAAGCCATTGTTAGAACAGGTGTGGGACTTGACAATGTTGATATGAAGTGTGCGGGCGAAAAAGGGATATATGTTTGTAATACGCCCGGCACCAACGATGAAACCGTTGCAGAACATGTGGTAGCAATGGTAATGGCTTTGTCCAAGCAGGTGATTGGTATGGATCGTGCGGTACGTGAACAGCGCTGGCAGGAACGGTTTTCACCTATGCAACGTGATGTCAAGAATAAAATCCTGGGCATTATCGGACTGGGAAAAACCGGTTTGGCAACTGCTCGTTTCTGCAGCAACCTGGGTATGAAAGTCGTAGCTTATGATCCCTATGTAAAGAATCCCTTGCCGGCTGTTTCACAAACAGATGACCTGGATGAACTATTCAGCACGTCAGATTTTGTAACCCTGCATTGCCCCTCAACACCCATCACTCACCGTATGGTAGGTAAGCGATTGCTGAAAATGATGAAACCCAGTGCCTGTCTGATAAATGCATCACGTGGCGATCTGGTTGAAGAAGAAGCCCTGGTCAAAGCATTATCGCATAATCAAATAGCTGGGGCTGCTATTGATGTTTTTGAACGAGAACCATTACCGGCAGGCCATCCCCTTATGGCTTTCTCAAATGTGATATTGTCACCACATGTTGCCGGATCCACTACAGAATCGAATGAACGAATTGCAACCGCTGCAGCACAGGCTGTAATGGATACACTTGCAGGCCTGGTGCCGAAACATATTTGTAATCTGGACTATTTTCCGAAAGATAAAAAAGACAAACTGCTGCATGACTCAGGATATTCATTTAGCTGATATACCTGTACGATATCAGCCTGATGTATGCATCATTGGCGGAGGAGCCGCAGGTGTATCGGCTGCAATTGCTGCAGCCCGTTGTGGTTTGTCTGTATTAATTATAGAAAGATATGGTTTTTGTGGCGGGGCATCGGTGGCAGGCCTCAGTGGTACAATTTGCGGCCTTTTCAGCAGCGGGAAAAACATTCAGCAGATTGTATTTGGGTTTGCAGATGAATTTTACAAGGCATTAATCCGTCGAAACGGTGTTACAGCCCCCGTTCCTTTTGGCAAAACAGTATTGGTGCCACACGATGCCTTTTCCTGGAAACGTACGGCAGATGATTTGCTCCAGTTGCACAATTGTCAGGTATTGTATCATACCCAATTCCTGCAGGCATCTTTGAACGAAAGTGGTAATGTAAGCAGCCTTTTGCTTAAAGGAATGGATGGATTTTTCCTGGTAAATCCGCGCTTCGTTATAGATGCATCCGGCGATGCAGAACTGGTATATTCAATCGGAACTGCTACCTATTATGGAAAAAATGGAAACGTTCAAACGCCCACCATGATTTTTAAAATGGGTAATGTTGATATGGCCAGCTTTTCCAGAGTAGATCCTGATTCAATAAATAGGAAGGTTGCTCAAGCGCACCATTCCGGTAAATACAAGCTGCCCCGTCATCATGTTTACCTGTTTCCGTTACCCCACTCAGGCGAAGTATTATGTAATATGACAAAGATTACTTACCCGGATGGTCGTGTGCCAATAGGAACTAATTCAGAAGATATGAGCTTTGCAGAAATGGACGGACGTCGTCAGGCAGAAGAATATGCAAGGTTTCTTACCGATGAAATAGATGGTTTTGAACAGGCATATCTGAACGATACAGGTTGTCAGGTAGGCATCAGACAAACCCGGTCAATTGAAGGAATTCATAAACTTAGTAATGAAGATGTGCTGCAGGCTAAAAAATATAAAGATGCGATATGTCTTTCATCCTGGCCGATAGAACTACACGGTGCAGACAGGTTGCAGATTCATTATCTGGACAACGACTATTATACGATCCCATTTGAATCTCTTGTACCGATTGGTGCAACCAATTATATGGTAGCCGGACGATGTTTATCTGCCGAACATGAAGCACTGGCTTCTGCCCGTGTAACGGCGCAATGCTTTGGAATGGGCTATGCGGCAGGTGCTGCTGCTGCTTTGTCATTACAGGAGAAACTGCCTGTAAAAAATATTTCGGGATCCGCTGTAGCAAAGTGGATGAAATCAAAAAAACTTAAGAACGCATATGAGCAATAAGCTGCGAAGTAATTTTGAAGAAGGGAGTACCCGCTGGGCGGTACGACGTGCCCAGTGGATTGCCATGGGTATTGCCGAATCGGACTTTGCAAAACCAAAGATTGCAGTTATAAACTCTTCATCCGGATTATCTGTTTGTTATCAGCACCTGGATGAATTTTCTAAACTTACTCAGGATGCCATTCGCGAAGCAGGTGGTCTCCCATTTGAAATAAATACGATCGCTCCATCTGATTTTGTAACATCTGCAGGAAAAAAAGCACGTTACCTGATGCCCACCCGCGATCTGATGGTGAATGATATTGAAGTAATGATGGAAGGCGCGGTGCTGGATGGGATGATTTTACTCTCTTCCTGTGATAAAACCACACCGGCACATCTGATGGCAGCAGCCAGACTGAATATTCCTGCTCTGGTTATTCCATGCGGGTATCAGTTAGGAGGCAATTGCCACGGAAAGCAGGTGGATATAGAAGAAGTTTATAAAGGTGTGGGGACCCTGCTGATGGGTAAAATGAACGTGGCAGATATGGAAGAGTGGACTCGTTGTGCAATCAAAGGACCGGGAGTATGCGCCGGAATGGCTACAGCAAATTCCATGCATTGTCTGGCCGAAGCGCTGGGTATGGCACTCTCGGGAACCACGCCAATTCGCGCAGCAGGCGATAAACTGCGTGAAGTGGTTCGACAGGCGGGTCAACAAATTATTTCATTGGTAGAAAAGGATATTCGCCCAAGAGATATATTAACCATCAAAGCATTTGAGAATGCAATCCGGGTGGCAATATCTATTGGTTGTTCAGTCAATACCGTTCGTCATTTATCCGCTATTGCTGTTGAAGCCGGACTGGACATTGATGTGGTGGCAATATTTGAACAGGAAGCAGCCCAACTCTCCCAAATAACACAGATCAGGCCAAATGGTCCTGATAGAATTGAGGATCTGGATCGTGCCGGAGGTACGCGTGCTGTATTGTTTCAATTACGGCATCTGCTGAATGAAACGGTAATGACAGTGAATGGTCAATTATTATCAACCCTGTTGAAAGAGGAAATTGTGATCGATGATAAAATCATTCGTCCCACTGATAAGCCTTTCCGGCCAGAACCCGGCCTGACAATTATCAGAGGAAATCTGGCTCCTTCCGGCGCCATCGTTAAGCTTTCCGGCATCGGTACCGGTAACCGGATATTTGAAGGTCCGGCCAGGGTTTTCAACGATGAAGATCTTGCGATGATGGCCTTGTCTGAGGGCAGGATAAACGATGGTGACATTGTTATATTGCGAATGATGGGGCCGGTAGGCGGACCGGGAACAGTATTCGCCTGTAGTTTTATGGCTGCATTAAGTGGTGCAGGAAAAGGAGCAACGGTAGCAGTGGTTACGGATGGTGAGTTATCCGGCCTTAACAAAGGCATCACGATTGGACAGGTAATGCCGGAAGCAGCATGTGGTGGTCCACTTGCTATTGTAGAAGAGGGCGATCTGATCCGGATTGATTTACACGCAAGAAAAATCGATCTTCAAATAAATCCGGATTTGTATGCGCAACGAATGGAACAATGGCAGCCGCCTGTTCGTACACTCGAAAACAACTGGCTGAAGATATATGCAGAAAACGTAATGCCAATTGAAAAAGGGGCAGTTCTTGGAAAGAGAGGGGGATAAAAGATAATTTAGTGTTGTTATGAATATAGAGAGAGTCATCGTTTTTATCATTGATGGCATGCACTGGCAGGCACCATCCCTGCTGGGGATGAACAATTATAATGCATTGGCTGCAGATGGAACCAGCATAGAACAATCCTGCATGATCGTTCCACATCACCCCACCGTTGGAGAATATGGTCAATTGCATTCTACCTCTTTCCCAAATCCGGTATTACAGGAAGGGACCATTTTTGTAAAAAAAGGTAACCGCATGTTGCAGGATGTTTTCGGGCCTGATGAATTAACTGCTTTTATGGCTAATTCAAAAGCATACGAATCGGTAACCCGTGGTTTTGATATTTGTGAACAATACCCTGGTCATTCAGACGAAAAGCTGGTAAAGCGGAGTATGGAGCTGCTGGATGAACTACCGGTTCGGTATATGCGCATCCACCTGCAGACACCCGGCAATGAAGGCAGGTATCTCACTATGACAAGTCCGGATAAACCATATTATCGCAACATTTGGGGAGAAGGTTCACCTTATGCAGCCGCATTAACGGAAGCAGACAGACACCTCGGGGTATTGATTTCCTTCCTGGATAAAAAAAGATGGATGCAGAATACATTGCTGATTGTAACGGGTGATCATGGCCAGAGTGTAAAGGGATGGCACCCCGTGATAGATAAAGACAGCAGTTTGACTCCTCTTCTATTCCATGGTCCGTCAATTGCCCGAAATAGAGCATTACCTTACTTTGAACATACAGATATAAGTCCGACTATCGCTGCTTTGTTGCAAAAAGAACCCCCAAATAAGGATGGAGGGTCAGGCTTATTTATTGAATCCGTAATGGAAACCTGCAATCAGCCATTCGATGAACATCCCCGGTATATCGAAACAATCAACAAACAATTGAATGAGTATAATGCCTTAAGGGCGAGAATCCTGATTCAGGCTGAAGCAGACAGCTACTATTCATCTTTCCTGACATACCTGGAAAATGAATTGCTTACACCTGAGCCATTTTATCACCAGGACAGATTTTCGGAATGGTACCGGGCCGGATCTACCCGGCATCTCGTTGAAGTGAATCAGGGAATACTTGAAAAAATGCGACAGGAAGTGACCATTCACTGAAATCATTTTAAATGACTAATGCCTAACAAATGAATGGATCGTATTTGCAAAAATTGAAAGATAAGAGTCGCTACAGGTGGGTGGTGGTAGTGTTATTATTTTTTGCTACTACCATCAACTACCTCGATCGACAGGTGATTGGTTTACTTAAACCGGCACTGGAAGAAAAGTTTCAATGGACAGAAACCGATTTCAGTAAGATGGTTATGGCATTTTCATTTACCTATGCCATTGGACTGCTGTTGTTTGGCAGATGGATTGATAAAATAGGTACCCGCCGCGGATACATTGTTTCAGTGATTGTATGGAGTGCTGCTGCTATGGTGCACGCATTTGTTTCAACAACGGGTGGTTTTATGATTGCAAGGGGGCTGCTGGGAATTGGTGAAGCAGGGAATTTTCCGGCAGCTATTAAAACGGTGGCTGAATGGTTCCCAAGACGCGAACGAGCACTGGCAACAGGGCTGTTCAATTCCGGAGCCAGCGTGGGAGCCGTACTGGCACCAATCGTTGTACCCTTATTGCTGGCTAGTTTTGGATGGCAGTGGGCATTTATTATAACGGGAGCGCTTGGTTTTATCTGGTTAATTTTCTGGTGGGCTTTGTATGCAATACCAGCCCAAACCACTGGTGTTTCTGCAGATGAACTGGCCTATATCAACAGCGATGCGGAGGAATTGATCCCGCAGCAGAAAATATCCTGGGTGTCTCTTTTCAAAATGCGTGAAACCTGGGTATTTATAACCGGAAAATTTCTGGCGGATCCTATCTGGTGGTTTTTCCTTTTCTGGATGCCTTCTTTTTTTGCCAGCCGATTTGCATTGAATCTGAGTAAACCCAGTTTGCATCTGGTAATTGTATATGCAGCAACCACAATTGGCAGTATCGGAGGAGGTTATCTCTCTTCCTACCTGATAAAAAAAGGAAAAACACCTGTAAGAGCCAGGAAGTTATCACTGCTCATTGCTGCAGCTTGTGTTGTGCCGGTTACGATTGCAAGTTATGTTGACAATATCTGGATAGCTGTTCTTGTTATCAGTCTGGCTGCAGCCGCACACAATGCATGGAGTGCAAATATTTTCACCATTGCTTCGGATATGTTTCCAAAACATTCCCTGAGTTCTGTAATTGGTATTGGGGGGATGGCTGGTTCTGTGGGTGGCATCCTGTTTCCGCTTGTAACAGGGCTTCTGCTCGACCATTATAAAAATCAGGGGAATATCATTCCGGGTTACCAGACACTATTTATTTTTTGTGGAATGGTGTATCTGCTCGCCTGGTTAATCATTCATTTTCTGATTCCGGCAAAGTATAAAAAACAATAAGCTATGGCAGCAACAGAGGTATATCTAAAAAAAATGGAATGGCCTTTGTTTGGAGAAGGCAATCCAGTTATTTTTCCACCTGTTTCCGAACTGGAAGAGCGGATCAGTCTTTGTCGCGCGTATATGCATAACCGGGGGTTTACCCATCTGCTTATTTATGGCGATCGGGAACATTTTGCGAACCTGCTTTACCTGGTTCATTTTGATCCCCGTTTTGAGGAGGCATTGCTTATTTTGGGACTTGAGGGCGACCCTTTGCTGCTGGTGGGAAATGAATGTGTATCGCATTTGACAGTTTCCCCGTTATATCAGGCAGGCCGTCTCAGGTATGAACGATACCAGCCTTTCTCATTGATCAGTCAACCCAGGAATTCAAGCCGTCCGCTGGCAGCGATCTTTGCAGAAGAGGGAATGGTGAAAGGAGCGAAAGTTGGTTGTGTGGGTTGGAAATATTTCAGCTACATAGAGTTTTCACAACCGGAAAAAATGCTGGATATCCCTGGATTTATTGCAGATACCGTACGCAATAATTGCGGATATGACGCGGTGGAAAATGGAACAGATATTTTTATGTCGCCGGTATATGGATTAAAAGCTACCTGTTCTGCATTTGAAATTGCCCAGTTTGAATTCTCCAATACCATGGCATCAGAAGGGATGATTCATTTCTTTAAAAATTTTAAAGTTGGTGCTACTGATTTTGAGATGGTTCAGCAGTATAAGTACACGGGTTATCCGCTTGGTTGCCATATCGGATTAAAAAGTGACGCAAACCAGCATATTGGGTTATCGAGTCCAACCGGCGGGGTAATACGGCAGGGCGATCCCTGTTCTACCAATCTGTCTTATTGGGGCAGTAATATTTGCAGGGCCGGATGGGTGGTTGCCAATGAGAAGGAGTTGCCGGAGAAAGCGGCTGCGTATATCCGCGAGTTTGCTGCTCCCTATTTCCGCGCCTGTTCAGAATGGTTGAAGATGTTGCGAATTGGTGCAGTAGGAGGCGAGATCTACTCACGCATCCAGGAATTGTTGCCATTTGAACAGTTCAATGTTTTTTTGAATCCCGGTCACCTGATTCATTTTGAAGAATGGGTCAGTTCTCCTATTTATGAAGGATCCCTTGATACTATCCGAAGTGGCATGTATTTTCAGTTGGATATAATTCCGAGGTCGAAACAATATTTTTCTTCACGCATGGAGGATGGATATGTAGTGGCGGATGAAAAGCTTCAACAGGAATTGAAGAATATGTATCCCGATTGTTATGATCGATGTATGGCGCGCAGAGAATTCATGCAGGAGGAACTTGGTTTTTTGCTTCCAAAAGAAATTCTCCCCTTGTCAAATACAGCAGGTCTGGTACCACCTTTTTTTCTTGATTACCAGACTGTACTTAGCTTCAAATCCTAATATATGTATTGATTATTCCTGCAAACCCCGGTTTCTTTATCAGTCTTTCTGTGAGGTAACTATTCAGGAATTTAAAAGCCTGGTCCCAATTGGTGGGTTTGTTGTGGTATTCACACCCCAAACTGCTTCAGATGATGTTTCGCATGCTTGTATAAGATCTGCACCTGGCCATTATAATTAAGGGGACCAAAGAATGGATTCATGATCTCCCGCTCCGGATTCTCTGCAAAGGCCTGCTGAAAAGTTTCCAGGGCGCGCTTCAATTCAGCAATCGCAGTCTCCTTATCCGGATACCGCACCGGTGCAGGAGTTTCCGCCATCATCGGATTCTTGACATTCTGGGGCATTGGGTCCTCGCTGAACAGAAAAGCTACCATCTGCGGTAAACGATTCTCAGGGGTTAACAGGTTCACAGGTATCTTGCCCGCAGCCACCAACACCGCATCTGTCAGGTGCTCCACCATCTGCTGAACGTTCATCTGGCCCCAGGCCGGAGGAGTTGATGGGTCTAGTTCTGTCAGCAGACGGGGAAGGTCTTCGAGGAGGAAGGTGAGCTTGGGGGACATATATAATTGTTTTGAGCTTAGTTCACCCAACGGGACGGCTGGCGCCTTACCCGTCGGGTGAACTTGCCTGGTTTTACCGGGCGGGACGGCTTCGCCTTACCCGACCGGAAAAACCGCCGACCGGAAAAACCCTAAGCCGCTTTGCGCTTTTCGATTTCGGCGCAGAGGGCATCAAAGATATCATCCACAGTTCCCTCGCCTTTCACCTCCACTACCTTGCCGAACTGGCGGTAATGATCAGCTACAGCCGAGGTCTTCTTATGATATTCTGCAATCCGCGCACGGATAATGGTTTCATTCACGTCATCTGTGCGTCCACTGGTCAACCCGCGGTTCAGCAATCGCTTCACCAGCTCTTCTTCTGTCACTCCCAGGGCCAACACCACGTTGATGGCTTCCCCACGCTGTCCCAGCAACTCATCCAGGGCTACCGACTGCGCCTGAGTACGCGGAAATCCATCAAACAGGAATCCTTTGGCCTCCGGATTATTGTCCAATGCCGACCGAATCATGCCGATCACCACTGCATCCGGTACCAACTCCCCGCGATCCATGAATCCTTTCGCCTCCAAACCTAAGGTGGTCTGATTCGCGATCTCGGATCTCAATAAATCACCGGTGGACAGATGTTTTAAACCATAACGGGCAATCAGTCTTTCGGACTGTGTACCCTTCCCACTGCCGGGAGGACCAAATAGAATTAAATTGAACATGTTGTTAAAAAACTCAGATGAATGTCAAATTTAAGGGTTGCTCTCTAAAAATTGTCCATTAAAACCGGATTAAGCTTGAATTTTGTCAACCTGCCGACAATCCAAACGAACCAGTCACCCGTAGCTTTGTTATATGATTATGCGAACGATGTATCTCAAATTCCTGTTGCTTGGCTGCCTGATCAGCTTCCAGTATTGCAGCTTCTCGCAAGCCAAAAAAGAAACTACTTCACAAAAAATATCTACCATGGATAGCTCCAAAAATCCTGTTTACTCCCGCAATTCCTCTGATAAAGTGAACCTCAGTGAGGAGGAATGGAAGAAAATCCTGCCCTCCGATGTCTTTTATATCGCCCGCCAAAAGGGTACTGAAAGACCCTTTACCAGTCCGTTTGAACATTCCAAAGAAGTAGGTACCTACCACTGCGCCGCCTGTGGAAACCCCCTCTTCCAGAGTGATACCAAATTCGACAGTGGCTGCGGATGGCCCAGCTTCTACCAGCCCATCTCCAAAACCAGTATTATATATACCCCTGATAATTCCCATGGCATGCGTCGCACCGAAGTGCAATGCGGTCGCTGTAAAGCACACCTGGGGCATGTTTTTGAAGATGGCCCCCCGCCAACCGGCCTGCGTTACTGTATTAATGGAGTAATTCTCGACTTCGCAAAAGCCAAAGAAGCCGAAAAATCCTACAATGAGAAGTCCGGTAAGCAGTAATCAGTACTAAGTGTTTTTTCCATTTATCGGGTAAAAAAGGCGGCCCGGCGAGTAAAAATGAACGATAGCCGAACTCATTCTTTTTAGTCCGGATCCCGTTGCATCTTTACATCATGAAGCAGCAGTAAACGAATTGTCTCGGTTGTTACGTTTGGACAAATTCTGGATCTGGATCACTAAACACTACTAAAAAACAAAAAGCCCCTCTGGACGGGGGCTTTCTTGTTTATGATTGGTTCTTCCAGTTATTTCACTTCATCCAACTCCACCTTTACGGTCACTTCTACTTCCTTTCCTACTATCAGTCCGCCGGTTTCAGTTGCTTTATCCCACTTCAGATTATAATCAAAGCGATTGATAGTGGTGGTTGCTTTGAACCCTGCCTTACGGCCACGACTACCCGCAAGTACTCCACCATGTGTTACCTGGAAGGTTACTGGCTTGGTCACGTCACGAATGGTGAGATTGCCTTTCAGTTCGTACTTGTTATTACCCAGCGGCTTCATCGATGTGCTTTCAAATTTCATGGTAGGAAACTTCTCCGCATTGAAGAAATCATCGCTCTTCAGGTGACCATCCCGACGCTCATTATCGGTATTGATAGAGTTCACATCTACCGTAAAATTAATTTTGGCATCCGAGAAATCATCCTTGCTGTGTTCTACTGTACCATCCCACATCTTAAATGTTCCTTCTGCTTCTGATACCACCATGTGGTTCACGGAGAAACGCACACTGGAATGGCCTTTGTCCAGCTTCCATTTGGTTTGCGCAGTTGCACTCATTCCCAGCGCCAGGGCTGCAGTCATCATAAGCAGGTTTAATTTTCGCATATTTATTGGTTTTATTGGTTAAACACTAAGATACACCTTTCATCAATTTCCGGACAGGGTTCCAACATTATCCTTTAATTTCCTTGTTCAAATCTAATCGCACATGACACACTGGAGAAAAATTGGACTGGCAGGCTGCCTGCTGGTTGGTTCTGCTTTGGTAGCAACGGCGCAGAGAAAAACTGCTCAGAAAGCGCCGGCCCCTGCACCTGCTGCTGAAACTGTTTCACTCGACCAGTTTAAAAACTGGAAACCCCGGAATATCGGTCCGGCTGGTATGAGTGGTCGTATCACCGCTATCGACGCGGTAGTAGATGACCCAAATATTATTTACCTGGGCGCTGCCTCCGGCGGTGTCTGGAAAACCATCAATGGGGGCCATGAATGGAAACCTGTTTTCGATGAACAGCCAAATATCAATATCGGGTCGGTGGCCATCCAGCAATCCAATCCCAATATCGTTTGGGTTGGTACCGGTGAGGGCAATCCCCGCAACTCCATCAATATTGGAGAAGGTATTTACAAAACCATCGATGGGGGTAAATCCTGGAATCGCATGGGGCTGGAAAAGACCCGGAACATCCACCGCGTGCTGATTGATCCCAATAATCCCAATACGGTGTATGCCGGCGTGATTGGCAACCCCTATGATTTTCACCCCGATCGTGGAGTATTCAAAACCACCGATGGGGGCCAGTCCTGGAATAAGATCCTTTACACCAACGATAGCTCCGGGATTGGTGATATGATCATGGACCCCTCCAACCCGAATAAACTTTTTGCCGCGATGTGGCAGCATTACCGCACCCCCTGGAGTTTCATGAGTGGTGGCAGCGGTAGTGGTCTTTATATGACCCTTGATGGCGGTAAAAACTGGAAAAAGCTGGGTAAGGAAAATGGACTGCCGGAGGGTGATTATGGCCGGATTGGCCTCGCTATCGCAAGAAACAATCCCAACGTGGTATATGCCCTGGTGGAAGCTACCAAAAATGGCTTATATAAAAGTGAAGATGGTGGTTACAACTGGAAACTGGTGAACAGCAACCCCACCTGGGTTACCAATCGCCCTTTCTATTTCCAGGAAATCGCAGTGGATCCCCTGAATGAAAACCGCCTCTGGCTGATCTACCAGATGATCGCCAAGAGTGAGGACGGCGGGAAGGATTTTGAGGTGGTTATACCTTATAATGGTATCCACCCCGATCACCATGCTTTCTGGATTCACCCCAAAGACAACAAGTTCATCATTGATGGCAATGACGGCGGTATTGGTATCACGCGCGATATGGGCAAAAACTGGGTGTTTGATGAAAAATTACCAGTGGGACAGTTCTACCATATTAATGTAGACAACGAACAGCCTTATAATGTAATGGGCGGTATGCAGGACAATGGTTCCTGGCGCGGACCAGCCTATACCTGGATGAGTGGTGGCATCAAAAACTATTATTGGGAAAATCTCTGGGGCGGTGATGGCTTTGATGTGATGCCCGATGCCGAAGATGCCAACTGGGTTTATGCCATGAGTCAGCAGGGCAATGTGGGTCGCTATAATGTGAAGACTGGCGAGTCCTGGTTCATCAAACCCGCCAACCCTAACCTGAATACCATCCTGCGGTTCAACTGGAACTCCGGTATGGCGCAGGATCCCTTTGATAAAAAGACCATCTATTTTGGTAGCCAGTACCTGCACAAGAGCACCGATAAGGGCATTACCTGGGAGATGATCTCCGGTGACCTGACCACCAACGATTCCAGCAAAATTGACCAGAATAAAAATGGTGGTCTCAGCCTGGATATCACGGGTGCCGAAAACCATTGTACCATCCTGACCATTGCTCCTTCTGCCAAACAGCAGGGCGTGATCTGGGTAGGTACAGATGATGGCAATGTGCAACTGACACAGGACGGTGGTAAAACCTGGACCAATTTCCGCGGTAAGATTCCCGGCATGCCGTTGGGCTCCTGGGTGCAGCAGATCCAGCCTTCCCGCCACAATGCGGCGGAGGCCATGGTGGTGGTGAATGATTATCGCAGAGGTGATTTCAAACCCTATATTTTCCGCACCACTGATTTTGGCAAAACCTGGAGCCGCCTGGTGGATGAGAAAAAGGTAGTGGGATATGCACTCTCTGTAATCCAGGACCCCACCGAGCCCAACCTGATCTTTGTGGGCACCGAGCAGGGCCTCTGGGTGAGCCTGAACAACGGGACCAGCTTCCAGCAGTGGAAGAATGGATACCCTTCCGTTTCAACTTATGATATGGTGATCCAGGAGCGCGAGGCCGACCTGGTGATTGCAACTTTTGGTCGCTCTCTTTGGGTGCTGGATGATATCCGCCCCCTGCGCAAACTCGCAGCCAATAAGGGGATTGCACCCAAATCCGCCCTCACTGTTTTCCCGGCTCCAACAGCCGTTCAGGCAGAGATTCGCAATGCTCCAGGTTACGAGTGGAGTACCTGGGGTATCTGGGATGCGGAAAATCGCAGAAGAGGTGCAGCGCTAACCTATCAGGTGGACAAATCCCGTCTTGATACTACGGCACGTAAAAAAGCCGACAGCCTCTGGGTGAAGATTTACGATGATAAAAATGAGCTGATCAGAACCCTTAAATGGAAGGCCGACTCAGGTTACAACCGAAACTACTGGGGCTTTGAGCAGAAAGGTTTCCGTCGGCCTGGTTCACCTAAACCCCGGCCAAATGCTCCCGAGCCAGGTGGTCTGGATGTTTTCCCCGGCACTTATAAAGTGGTAATGGATCTGGCCGGAGTCAAAGACAGTACGATGGTTACGGTGGTGGGTGACCCCCGCCTGGGAGATCGCAAGGAGGTGATTATGGCGCAGCGTGCCTTAAGTGATCGCCTTCGTAGGAGCAGTGACAAATTGATTGATGGCATGGACCGCCTTACCGAGGCGGAGGACCTGACTAAAAAGATGGATGCTCAATTAAAGGATATGACCGGCAAGGAAGCAGACACTCTACGAAAAGCGGGTAAGAAAATCCAGGACGAGATCAAATCCATCCGGGAGTTTATCAATGGCAAAACCATTGAGCGCCAGGGATATGGACGTCCACAGCAGCCACCTACCCCGATGAGTGTGCTGCAGCAGGCTGGTCGTTATATCAGTGCCAAACCTGTTAAGCCAGGTGCACAGGAAGAGCAGTTGGTTAAGGATGCGGAACTCAAACTGGGTGAAGCGGTGGAGAAAATCAATGCTTTCTTCAATGGTAAGTGGGTGGAGTACCGCAAACTGGTAGAAGCCAATCCGCTGAAGCTGTTTAAAGATTATCAGCCGATTCAATAAGAGTATTAGCCTGGTTTATAATTCAAAGTCCCGCTGGTTTCAAACCCGGCGGGACTTTGAATTATAATGAAGAGCAAACCATGGGGTAGTCCTCTAGTATCCGAGTTCGTTCAGTTGTTGTTGTGTAAAAGGTTTCTCCATGATGCGAAGCCGGGCCCTATCCACATTTTGCGGGATATTGGGATGAAAGGCACTGATCAGGTGTAATTCGAGTTCGGGATATTTTTCCAGAATATCGGCAGCATGATCCCATCCGAGTCCATCGGGTAGGTTATTATCCAGAAAAAGAACATCCGGATGCAGGTTTTCCAATTTGGCTAAACCTTCCTGCAGGGTGTTTGCGATTGATACTTCATATTGTTTTCGGGAGAAATAAATCTTCATCAACAAACACAAGTCTTCCTCGTCGTCTACGATTAGTATTTTCTTGGCTGATCCCATGTTTAAACTTCCACAAATAAATTGCCACAAATTTTTACAGCGAAAAAGGGGTGAATCCTTATCCTGTTGGGGAGCAAATTCCCCATACATTTTACCTGAACTGCAGGCTGGGACTAAAATAGGCAAAGTTTGATCTGGCATGAAGTTTTGACCCATTTATTCAGATTAAAATTTCTAACCAGTTAAACTAAATATCATGACAAACACATCAAAAATTGTATTGGGAGTATTAGGCGCTGCAGCCGCCGGAGTAGCTATCGGAATGTTGATTGCTCCTGAAAAAGGAAAAGATCTTCGTCATAAAATCGCCGACAACGCAAAAAACTGGGCCGATGAACTTGGTTCCTGGTTGAACGATAAGAAATCAGAAATGAGTTCAGCAGCCAAAAAAATGTCTGCCAGGGCAGAAGAAGTTGCAGAAGAAGCTGGTCAGGAATGGAATAGGGCCAAGCGCTCTATGAGCTGAGTGATAAAGTCGCACTGTCGGGTTGGGCGGTGCGACATTTTTTAATTCCAGAATAAAACAGCATGGACGCATTAAAATCCAAAGCAGCGGATTTGCTGGAACACGGCGGAGAGCTGCTGGATACTTACTACCGGCTTACAGTTGTAAACGCTACCGAAAAAGTGGCCAAAGCCAGTTCGGTAAGCGTTGTTGCGATTGCAGCAGCCATCTTCGGCCTTATCGTACTATTCTTTGGCGGCATTGGATTAGCCTGGTGGATTGGGGAATCGATGGAAAATATGAAAGCCGGGTTTTTCATTGTGGGGGGCATATTTATGATCTTACTGGTAGCCTTACTGCTCTTTCGCAAAACGCTCCTGGTGCCGCTGATTCGTAACCAGATAATTCAAGCTATTTATGATAAATCCGATCAGAAATCACACTGATTTGCTGGCAGAGAAGGCAAGGTTGAAAAGCCTGTTACTGATACAGAAAAATCAGTTGAGACGCAGTTGGGAAGGAATCGAGGAAGAGCTGGAGCCAGCAACTAAATTCCTGGGTTCATTGAGTTTATTCAGTTCCAAAAAGTCTGACAATCCATTATTGAAACTGGGACTGGATCTCGGTATCGATATGGTGATGCGCAAAACCCTCTTCAGGCAGGCAGGATTATTGACAAAATTAGGCGCACCTATCCTTGTCAGGAACCTGGTAAGCAACCTTTTTGATAAAAAAGGAGCAGGCCTGCTGGCGGGTATAAAATCAATATTTAAAGGCAGAAAAAGAAAAGCGACGGTAGTTTCTCCTTAA
Source organism: Flavipsychrobacter sp. (assembly GCA_016787265.1). Classification (GTDB taxonomy): domain Bacteria; phylum Bacteroidota; class Bacteroidia; order Chitinophagales; family Chitinophagaceae; genus Flavihumibacter. Next base: position 153,239 of record JAEUVF010000005.1, read on the forward strand.
GGAATCTGCGCCGTGCTGAACCAGTAGGAGCGGATGTCTTCAATTGTTTTGACCAGGTTTTCAAAACCAACAGGTTTTACAACATAAGTATTTGCACCCAGTTCGTAACAACGATTGATTTCGTTTTCGTTCTTGGTAGTTGTAAACACAATAACGGGGATCTTCTTAAAACGGGGGTCCTCTTTGATTTCCTTGAGTACCTCGCGCCCATCTTTCTTCGGCATGTTTAGGTCAAGCAGAATGAATCCGGGCAGAGGATGGTCGTTATTGGCATCTATTTTAAGGTTACGCAGATATTCGAGCAGCTCTACACCGTTCTCAACAAATTCCAATTTCCCCTTGAATCCGTTTTCAGCGAAAGCGGTTTCCAGCAGGAAGCGATCATCTGCATCATCTTCAGCTACCAGGATATAAATATTACTCATAAACATAAAGGTACAAAGAAAGGGCAGCGCGGAACTGCCCTTCTGAAAATTTTACCATTATCCTTTCCTTAACATCCCTGAAATAAGGGATACCAGGAAAAGTACGATAAAGATGTAAAACAGGATTTTAGCAATGCTGGCTGCTCCAGCTGCAATACCACCGAATCCAAAGAGGGCGGCAATCAGCGCCACTACCAGGAAAATGACTGTCCAACGTAACATGATAATATGTTTTAGGTGATGAAATAAGGCTCTACCTATTATTTTAAATTATCATGCCATCCGCCGAAGGGGGAAAAATCAGTTTTTGGGGAAATACATGGTGAAGGCTGCGCCGCGGTTCACCACAGCATGGGCATCCATGATTCCATTGTGGTTAGCCATTACCCGCTGGCAGATGGCCAGACCGATTCCTTTTCCGGAGCGTTCTTCCTGGGTGTGCAGGCGGCGGAAAAGCTGGAATACCTTTTCTTTAAAATCATTTTCGAAGCCGATCCCATTGTCTTCAATGGTAATAGCATGGTATTCTTTCTGCAGGGTAGGCAGCCCTTTTGCTCCGATATCATTCACATTCACTTCTTTATGGGTTATTTTAATAACCGGTGCCACCCCTTCTTTATGGTAGGTCAGCGCATTATCAAGCAGGGCACGGAACATCTTTTTCACCTGGGAAGGATAGACATCCAGATCGGGCATTTCACCAACTGTAATGGTGGCACCGGTTTCATTGATTCTATCCTGGTCCTCCGATAGCACCTCTTCCCATAATTTCCGCATATCCATAGGAACTGTCTCTTCTTTCCACTCAAGCAGGTTCATATAAGTGGAAATATCTTCCAGCATTCCCTGTAAGCGTTTACCCGATGCATCGATACGATCCAGGATCATTTTGCCCTCCTCATCCAGCCTCTCTTTCTGTCGAATACGCAGCCTGTCGGTAAAGGTTCTGATCTTCCTGACCGGCTCCTGCAAATCATGGGAGGCTGCGAAAGCCAGCTGTGACAATTCATCGTTGCTTTGTTTGAGTGAAAGCAACTGTTCCTGTAACTCCTGCTGGAAGCGGAAACGATCCAGCATGGCTTTTACCAGGAGGATAAAAAAGCCCAGAAATATGATACCTACGATGGCGACAGCAGTCCGAAAGGTGCGGGAAGTCAGTCTCTGGAAGCGTTCTTTCTGCTGAAACCGCTTCGATAGAAGACCGGTTTCTTCGGCTTCCATCAAATCCAGGTTTTCGTGAAAGCTGGCCATCAGGTCGCGGCCTTTGGCTACACGTTGTAGGATTACTTTCTGCGAAGAATCATTATCCACTGAAAATTCCAGCGTTTCCAATAATTGCAATCGCATATTCAGGGTACTCCGGATCATCGCCAACCTGTTTTGTTGCCGGGGATTATCAGCCACGCTTTCACTCAAATCCGTTAAGACCTTATTGTATTCCCTGCGAACCGAATCCATAGGTACCACATAACTACTATCGCGGGTTATGACATATCCGCGCATAGATGTTTCTGCACCTGATATCAGATCACTCAAACTTTTCAAACTTCCGATTACTTTATAAGTATGCTCCACCTGGTTGGAATACCTTATCATGGCATTCATTCGCTGAAAGCTGAGGAGGCTGAAAATCACCATAACAATGAGCGTTGTGGTGAATCCAATCATCAGGTAAAGGAAAATATTACGCTTCATATTTATTAATTCCCCAAATTGGGGAAAATTCACTACGATGAATTACTTTTGGTTACCACACCTCACTTTTCTGATAACAAATTTAAAAGTTTAAGTTTCTCTTAATCAAGTTGTTAGAAAATAAATTTGGAATCTGTTCTCCTATTTGAAATCTGGCTTTTGGATTGATTTGGTATACCTGTTAAACTATTGTTTATGATCAGCCAGAACCAATCACAGCAGCAGACACAAAAGATCTTACCGCAACAGATTCAATTATTGAACCTGTTCCAGTACAACAGCCAGGAATTATTATTACACATCCGCCAGGAGTTGGAGCAGAATCCTTTCCTGGAGGAAGTAGCCGAGCACAAAGAAGATGGAGGTTCGGAAGAGTACAATCGAGAAGCAGCCGCCGATTATAAGGATTGGGATGAATATGCGGATAATGATGTGCCTGACTATAAAGTGGAGTATGCCAATTATTTTAATGAGTCGGATATGCCAGAGCGGCCGCTTGCTGCACAGGTAGATTTTCGTGAAGAGGCGAAACGGCAACTGGATCTGTTCAATTTGTCAGACAGAGAAACTGCTATTGGCAATTACCTGATTGATTGCCTGGAAGAAACAGGATTGCTTGAAAAGGATATGGAAACCATCGCGGATGATTTCTCTTTTTCTCAATTCCTCACTACTCCCGAAGAGATTGAATCAGTGCTAATCTATATTCATCAGCTGGAGCCACTTGGCATTGGTGCGCGTTCGATTGGTGAAAGCTGGTTGCTCCAGTTACAGGCGAAAAAACAGAAGAGCCTGATGGAAAGAAAAGCCATTGAATTACTGGAAAAATATTACGATGATTTCAAGAACCGCCGTTTTGAAAAACTGATGGATAAGCTGGAACTGGAAGAATCGGAGTTCCGGGAGCTCGTGCTCTTTCTGAGCAAGTTGCCCATGCGCCCGGTAAGCAGTGACCTCCATTCATTGAGTCCGAAGAACAATATCGTTCCGGATGTGGAGATCAGTCGCAACGGTGATGACTACACGATTACGGTTTGTGGCATACACAGTGAACAGTTCCGGATGAGTGATTCCCTGCAGGAGAATATGGATCAGACCAAAGATAAAGCTGCCTTGCAATACCTGCGTTCCAAAATGCAATCAGCTAACTGGTTATTGTATGCGATCAAACAGCGGAATGAGAGCATCATGAAAATTACTAAGGCCATTCTTCAGATGCAGGAAGCGTATTTTGAAGAAGGAGATATCAATAAATTGCAGCCGATGGTTCTGAAGCATATTGCAGACAAAGTAGGACTTGATATATCCACCGTATCCAGACTCACCTCTAACAAATATGCACAAACGCCGTTTGGAACCATTCACCTGAAAGAATTGTTTACAGAAGGAATTGAGAATAAGGAAGGCGAAGTCATTAGTAACAGGGTAATCCGGCATGCGCTGGAAGAAGTGATTGAGCGGGAAGACAAACGCAATCCTTATACCGATCAGCAATTGGTTGGCATATTAATGAACAGGGGATTTAAAGTGGCGAGGAGAACAGTAGCGAAATACCGTGATCTCCTGCACATTCCGGTAGCACAGGTACGCGCAATTTGGGCATAATAAAAAACAACAACAGACCATGCAGAAAATTTTGGTAATTGATGATGATCGGGACATGTGCCTCCTCCTGAATCGGTTTTTGACAAAACGCGGTTTTCAGGTGATAGAACATTACAACGGCAGAAAGGCATTGGAACAGATCAGCTCAGACAAACCCGATTTGATTCTCTGTGATTTCCGGCTGGAGGATATGGACGGAAAGCAGGTATTGATCAAAACCAGGGAAATCTATCCCGACATGCCCTTTATAATTATCACTGGTTACAGCGATGTGAAAATGGCTGTGGAAATGTTGAAACTGGGTGCCTATGATTATGTGACCAAACCCGTATTCCCGGATGAAATTCTGGTTACAATCAAAAAAGCGCTGGAACAGGAAAGCAGCCAGGTGACTGCAGTGGTAGCTAGTTCTGCGGTTTCGTCTGCCCCGGCGGTGCGCAAATCCCGGCCTGCTGAATCGGATGAGAAATACATTTTTGGTAAAACGCCGGAAATGCTGAACATTCTGAAACAGATTGAGTTGGTGGCACCAACCAATTACAGTGTGATTATTTATGGCGAAAGCGGCAGTGGTAAGGAAGCCATTGCGCAAAAAATCCATGAACAGAGCAGCCGGCGCAATCAACCGTTTATTGCAATAGACTGTGGTGCCCTCTCCCGTGAACTGGCGGGCAGTGAACTTTTTGGTCATGAGAAAGGATCGTTCACCGGTGCCCTGAATCAGAAGATCGGAAGTATGGAACTCGCCAATGGTGGAACTATTTTTCTGGATGAAATCGCAAACCTTCCTTATGATATCCAGGTGGCTTTGTTGCGCGTGGTGCAGGAAAGAAAAATCCGTCGGGTGGGTGGTAATAAAGACATTGAACTGGATTTGCGTATCATCGTTGCCAGTAATGAAAAATTATGGGATGCGGCCCGCAATGGGAAATTCCGGGAGGACTTATACCATCGATTTAATGAGTTTTCCATCAACCTGCCGCCACTGCGGGAAAGAGCAGATGACATACTCGTATATGCGAGACATTTCCTGGCTGCTACCAATCGCGAGCTAGGCAAAGACATCGCAGATTTTTCACCGGAAGTTCAGCAGGTATTCAACAGTTACCCCTGGTATGGCAACCTGCGCGAACTGAAAAATGTTGTAAAACGTGCGGCCCTGTTAACCGATGGTTCCACTGTTGGCTTACAGTCGCTCCCTTTTGAAATCATCTATCACCAAAAACTGTCTGCTGAAACGACCCCGGTTTCAGCTCCTGCAGTTGCTGTTACGACCCCGGTTGTTTCCCCAACCCCTGAAAACCTGTCCACTCCTTCGCTTCCTTCATTTCATGAAAACAGTCTGAAAGCCGTGAGTATAGATGCGGAATATGAAATGATTGTAGAAGCGTTGAAGCAATCCAACTTCAATAAAACCAAAGCTGCCAAACTGCTGAATATTGATCGCAAAACCCTTTACAACAAGATGAAGCAGTATCAGCAATTTAATAATCTGTAATGACCGTAGAAAATGATTTGATCCCGATTCAGCAGCTCCGACAACTACTGGCATCGGGAGAAAGCAATGAAGAGCTGGTGAAACAAATCACCAATTTATTTCCGGCCCTTATTTATGTGTATGATCCGGGCAAGGGTAAGATTCGTTATATCAACCGAAAAATTACTGACCTCCTGGGTTATACCTGGGAAGATGTAGCATCCTGGAAAGAGGATTTATCGCAGTTGATTTACGAGGAAGACCTGGATGCGGTGATGGAAGAACTAAAGAAGTTCAATAAAACCGCATCAGAACATTGTTTCCAGTGCCGCCTTGTACACAAAGAAGAAAATTTTCACATATTCAGGACTGTTGGAACTGTTTTACGTTGCAATGAGGATGGTTCGCCGGCCAGTCTGCTGCTTGTTTCGCAGGATATCACTGAACAACTCAGGCTCGAAGAAGAGCGGACTACTGCCAGGAAGCTGATGCAGGACACGGAGCAGATGCTGGGAGTAGGTATGTGGAGCCATGATCTGCTAACCGGAAAAACAGAATGGTCAGATGGCATGTACCAGTTAATGGGCTTGAGTCGGCAGCAATATTCCCAAATACCAAACAACTTATTTTACGAGCATGTTTGTCCAAAAGATCTGGAGTTATTAAAGTCGAAAGTGGATTCGGCGGTATCTACCGGTAAAGAATTCAGGCACGATTTCTCCATTGAACGGATGGATGGCAAACGACTCTTTCTGAATGCCATTACCAAACCGGTAGTGGATGAAAGTGGCAGGGTGATGAAACTGAATGGCATTAATCGCGACATCAGCGATCAGTATCAGCAGACCATGGAATACAATGCCAATAAAGAGTTTCAGAAAGAAACCGAACGCATGCTCAATTATGGAATCTTTATCTGGAATGCAGATTCCCGTATGATCTCCTGGTCGGATGGCTTGTTCCAGATTTTTGAATACAACCGGAATACCCTGGTTACGCCACTCACCATGAACTGGTATTTTAACCAGATTGTAGAAGATGACCGTGAGCGTGTTCAGAAAGTGGTTACAGAAGCCCTGGAAGAAAAGAAAGAATTTGAAATTGAATACAGCATACTAACTGGTAAGGGTAACCTTAAAATCGTAAACACGAAAGGAACTGTAGTGGTGGACAATAAAAACCACCCCATTCGGATGATTGGCAATACCCGCGATATCACCCATATCAAAAAAGTGGAGGTTGATCTGCAAAGAAACCTGCGTGAGTTGAACCGATCCAACAAAGAACTGGAAGAGTTTGCCTATGCTGCCTCGCATGATTTGCAGGAGCCATTGCGTAAAATCACCACGTTTGGATCCAGACTTTCTCAGAAATTCAGCAACCAGATAGGAGATGAGGGACAAATGTATATTCACCGCATGCAGGTGGCTACTGATCACATGCGGAATCTGATAGATAACCTGCTGGAATTATCCAGGGTAACCCGCAACCGGCAGCCATTTGAATCTGTAGGCCTGACTGAATTGTTTACAGATGTATTAAGTGATCTTGAATTATCCATTGAAGAAACCGGTGCTTCCATTGAGATGGGCATGCTTCCGACGGTGGATGGCATCCCTTCCTTATTAAGACAGTTATTCATCAATCTGCTTTCCAATTCCATCAAATTCCACAAACCGGGGGAAGCGCCCTGGATTGAAGTGAGTTCCAAAGTCCTGGGCAAAAAGGAAAAAGAAAAACATTTTTTATCTCCCTCATCCAATTATATACAAATCGATATCCGCGACCATGGCATTGGATTCGATCAGGAATACGAACAGCGGATATTCCAGGTATTTCAGCGCCTGCATGGAAAATCGGAATACCCGGGATCCGGAATTGGTCTTGCAATCTGTAAAAGAATTGCTGAACGACATAATGGGTTTATCAGTGCCACAGGAAAGGAAGGAGATGGTGCTGTATTCTCGATCATATTACCCGAAAAACAATAAACATCAATGCCCTTTACTAAGAAACTGACACGTATACTCATCGTGGACGATGATGAGGATGATTTTTTTATTACCAGCGATTATATCCGGGAGATTGAAAATGCGCAATTTGAAATTCAATGGGCGAATCAGTATAACAAGGCACTTGAATCCATGTGCAGTGGCGCATTTGACATATATTTTGTTGACTACCGGCTGGGTGCCAAAACCGGGGTTGACCTTCTGAGAGAAGCCGTAGCGGCTAAATGTGAACAACCTATCATCCTGCTAACGGGCAAGGGCAACCGGGATATCGACCGTGAGGCCATGCGGCTCGGAGCATTTGATTATCTGGTCAAGACTGAATTGAATACGGAAAAACTGGAGCGTACGATCCGGTATGCTTTGGAACGATCTACCTATATCAATGCGATTAAAAAGAATGAGCAGAAATTCCGGAATATTTTTGAGCAATCATTGGATGCCGTGTTTGTAACAGATATGGAATTGAAATTCCTTGAACTGAACCCGGCAGCAATCAATATGCTGGGTATTAGCCGGGAAACTGCCAATCAGTTTGCCCTTACTGATTTTTTGGTTAACGATGCCTTACCCATACATTTTAAAATACTTCTTCAGTCAGGTAATGATATTCAGGATAAAGAAATTGAAATAAAAACACCAGGCGGAGAACAACGGTTTTGCATTCTTTCTGCCTCTGTGGAAGCAGATGTTGAAGGACGTAACTATGTACAGGGAATACTTCATGATATCTCCAATCTGAAAAAAGCCGAATGGCTGACGCTGCAAACGGAAAAGCTGGCTGCCGCAGGGCGACTGGTTCGCACGCTTGCACATGAAGTCAGAAATCCCCTTAATAATATTAGTTTATCTGCAGATCAGTTAATTCAGGAAGTCAAAGATGAAGAAAGCCAATTATACCTGGATGTAATCCGTCGTAACAGTGCACGGATCAGCACCATCATTACAGAATTATTGAACAGTTCAAGACCTTCGGAAATTGACCTGAGTTCTACCAGCGTTCAGGAATTGTTGCAGGAAGTGATCGATCAGGCGGCGGACAGTATGCAACTTAAGAATGTTGAACTTGTGGTGAATTTCCCGCCAGAACCATTTACGGTTTTAGCTGATCGCAGCAAGCTAAAGATTGCTTTTATGAACCTGGTGGTGAATGCTATTGAGGCAATGGAGCATGTTGAGAATGCCCGTCTTTTGTTAAGTCTTGCTTCAGGTGATAAACAGGTGTTATGTGAAGTGACCGACAATGGTTGTGGTATTCCATCAGACAGCCTTGGACGGTTATTTGAACCCTATTATACCAGCAAAAGAAACGGAATGGGCCTTGGCCTGGCTTCTACCATGAACATTATACAGTCGCACAAAGGGTATATCGAAGTGCATTCAAAACCCGGTAAAGGAACAACTTTCCTGGTTCATTTGCCTTTAGAATAAAAAGGGCTGCCAAAAATGGCAGCCTCTTTTTTTCGGGAACCGGATACTCCAACCTAAAATCCAAATCCTATATAAAAACTGATATTGCTGTTTTTGGAATCGCGGAAAGCTTCACCAGCAAGGGAACCGGATTTTCCAACTTCTCTCATACCCAGGGTATAACGGGCACCGATGGTAGTGGGACCCAGGTCAATTCCGAAACCTGCGGCTACTCCATAATCAAACCGATTCAGGTTTTCGGGATTCAATTCAGCCAACTCTTCCACTGATCCATCTGATTCCAGGTCAGTAATATTGGCACCTGCCAGGTAACTAACATACGGACCCGCATGAAGGTTGAAATTTTTGGCTACATTGATCACACCCAGTACCGGCATCTCAATATAATGCAGGTTGGTACGATACTCTCCTTCTCCTAAAATTGCGTTGTCATAACTGCGTTTACTTCCTTTGTTGGAATACAATAATTCCGGCTGGATGGAAAAACCCCTGGTTACGGGTAGTTTGGCATAAAAACCTGCATTTAATCCGGCTTTGAGATTATTATCATTCACCTCATCGCTATAAAAATTACTCAGGTTTAAACCGGCTTTGATACCAAAACGCGGACTTAGTCCGTTTCCACTGATTTCCTGTTCCTGTGCCTGCACATGCTGTGCTGTTAAAAGGGTTCCTGCTGTTACCAATAAAAGGGTGATTTTTCTCCATTCTGTTCTCATGATATACGATTTTATATCAGGAGCTCAAAAAATTCTGTGCCAGCTCTGAAGTTACCCATATAGATACAGACCCAGCATTGCAGGGAAATTCAGCACCGCCTTTTTCGTTGAGGGTAATTTCTTCTGACCGGTGTTTGGTTAAATCAACCATTTTTCTGCCTGCTTTATGCTCACCAAGCTCCATATATTTCCATCCATCAGAGCCATTTGAAAGTATCACGGCAAAACCTGAATCAGCCTGTTCAACAGTGCCCGACCGAACCCATCCAATACAGTTAGGATGATCGAAATAATCGTGCTGATCCCCCACCAGACTGGTTTTGCGGAGATAGAGCATTGCCGGCAACTCTTCTACAGGGGCAAGCCATATTTCGTATTCATTGCCATCCTCACCATGGTCTTTGTAATGTGCACCATACAGGGCGGGATAGAAGACACATGGAGTGCCCTGCATGCGCAGCAGTATCATCGCGTAAGCTAAAGCTTTGAACCAGGCTTCCACTGGTGATTCCAGATCCTGCAGCGGTTGGGTATCATGATTATCCACCAGTGTAACTGCTAATTCGGGTATTATATTCACCAGTGAGTTGTCGAAAATATGCCGCAGGTCATAATCTTTCCCCATACGTGAAGCCACAAAAAAATTATGGTGCAGGGGGGCATCAAAAAGTTGTACTCTTCCGGAGGTTGCTTCCACATATTGCTTCAATGCATTGGCATCATGCACGTTCCAATACTCGCCAACTATAAACAAATGATCGGTAGTGATTGCCTGTACATGGTCTACCCATTCATTGATTATTTTGGGCGACATATGTTTAACTGCATCCAGGCGAAATCCTCCTACATGAGTTGTTTCGAGGTACCAGCGTCCCCAGTGTTTGAGTTCTTCTCTCACCTGGGTGTTACGGAAATCGATGTCTGCACTCATCAGGTAATCATAATTACCAAGTTCCTGGTGCGGTAATTCTTCCCAGCCTTCTCCATATTCATTCTGAATGGAAAAGATGCCACTTTCCTGGATATCTTCAGCCCAGTCGATGCCACTGAAGCAACGATGATCCCAAATGAAATTGGAGTATTTGTCGCCTCTTCCCGGGAAGGTAAATTTTGTCCAGGCTTCTATTTCAAATGGTTCGCTGGTAAATTCATTCCGGTTCGCCGGATCCATTCTCCGGACAGTCACCTTTTCCAACTCATCGGCGCCGGCCTTGTGATTAAATACCACATCTGCTACCACTTTGATGCCATATTGATGACAGGCTTCAATAGCTGCCAGGTATTCTTCTTTGGTTCCATACCTGGTACGAACTGAACCTTTCTGATCAAATTCGCCCAGATCAAACAAATCGTAGGTATCGTATCCAACAGAAAATCCGCCGGCTGCGCCTTTATAGGAAGGAGGAAGCCATACTGCATTGATGCCCTGTTTTGCTAATTCAGGTGCTTTTTCTTTTAATTGATTCCATAAGGAACCATCCGCTGGATAATACCAGTGGAAATACTGTGCAAGGGTGATGGGTGTCATATAGTTTGTGTTAACGATTAAAGGAAAAGATCATCCTGTCAGGGTTTGATTGGCCTTTCAGTGCAGCTGTGATTTGCTCTGCAGCAAGCAGGCTGAACGTGATGCCATTCCCTCCAAATCCAAGTGCGAACCAGGTGTTGGGTCGCTGACGGATAGTGCCGATGTATGGCAGTCCGTCTTTGGTGGAAGCAAAAGTTCCTGCCCATTGAAAATCAATGCGAAAAGGGATATCGGGGAATTTTTTCTGAAAACTGGATAAAAGTTGTTTTGATTTGGCTGGAATTCTGGCGTCTCTTTTATCGGGAGAATAAAAGTCATCGTCCAGCCCACCTATTAATATTCTTTTATCTGTTGTAGTACGCAGGTAGAGATAAGGATTCGCGGTTTCCCAGATAAGGCAGTTGCGGTACCAGAAATCTGCTGTGGGCAGAGGTTCACTCACCATGGCGTAGGTTGAGTGGAGTGTTTCAACTTTTTGAGGGATATAGTTCTGCGATTCATAACCGCAGGCAATGACCAGTTGTTTTGCTTTGATAGTAAAACCCTGTTCGGTTTGCAGTTCGACAGATCGCTTCTGGTGGTTGATTTGAGTGATGGCCGTATTGTCAAAAACTTTTGCTCCTTTCCGCAGGATGGATTGCAGAAGGTGGTGGGTCAGCCGATAGGCATCTAATTCAGCCCCCAATTGAGAATAAATAGCAGCGGGCGCTTCAAATCCCAGAGTATCGTTCACTTTTTGGGCATCCCACCAGCTCAGTTTGAATCCATGTCGTTTACGCAGTTGGTATTCCTCTTCCAGATCGGATACATCTTTTTTGAAAGAAGCATACTGGAGACTGGGACGATAGGTGAAACCGGCTGCCCCCTCGAATTGTTTGGCAATTTTTTCAAGCGCTACAATAGAGTAGGCGCAAAGTTCGTAGCTGCGTACAGCATCGGCTTCGCCAACTTTGGTAATTAACTCTCTGAGGGGCGTATCGATTTCATATTGCAGCAGGGCAGTGCTTGCAGCAGTAGAGCCCATTCCAACATGACGCTTATCGCAAACGATCACAGAGAATCCGGCTTTCGCCAGGTGCCAGGCACAGAGTGCACCTGTGATGCCGGCACCCATTACAACGATATCAGCTTTTTCATTTTGCTCAATAGATGGATAATTGCTGATCAATCCGTTTTTCATCAGCCAGTAAGGGTTGGGGGAGCGCAGGTCCATAATTCTTGCTTTAATGAGAGGGATCTATTTCTTTTACTTCTTGTTTGATAATAAAAACCGCTGTGTCATTGGGCTGGATTCCTGAACCATATTCGATAGCATAAACTTTCGTGAAAGCAGCTCCGAAATAAAGGATGGCGGATGAATAATAAACCCAGGCCAGGATGATCATGATAGATGCAGCCGTTCCATAGGTAAGGCCATAATCAGAGCGCCCGATATAAAAACCAATCAGAAACTTGCCAATGAGAAATAACAGGGCAGTGAAGGAAGCGCCTTTGATTGCATCTTTCCAGGCGATATGGCCATCGGGCAAAACCCTGAATATGATGGCGAATAATCCTGTTATTACTATAAAGATGGTTAAAATATTCAGGATATAAATAAGGATCACTGCGATATCGGGAAACAGAATGGTTAAGCGTTCATTGAGTAAATCAAGGGTTGCGTTAATAATTAAGGCTACTAATAAAATAAAACTTATTCCAACAACGAGAGAAAATGAAAGCAGCCGGTTTTTGATCAGTTTAAGCCAGCCTTTTTCGGGTTTGGCACGAATGGACCAGATATAATTTATGCTGCTTTGAATTTCTGTAAAAACACCTGTTGCACCGATAACCAATACAACAAATCCAACAATGGCCCCGGTAACGGTTTTGTCAGCTTTCTGCAGGTTAGCCAGTATGCTTTGCAATTGATAAGCGGCTGAATTACCAACCAGCCCTTTGATTTGGCTGAAGAGTTTTCCCTGAAGGGCATCTTCTCCATAAAAGATACCAGCTATGGAAATAATCAGAAGCAGTACGGGACCTAGTGCGAATACGGTATAATATGACAGTGAAGCACTGAGTTTAATAGCATCATCCTGAACAAAGGTTTTACCTGCTTTGCCAAGAAGGACTGCAATTTGCCGGATCGTTTTTACGATCCTGTTTTTTGAAAGTTGTTGAAAAAACTTTTTCATTCCAAAGTAGGATGGAAAGAAATTGTGCCGGGAAATAAACTTGCAAAAAACTACACTATATACCCCGGGTGTGGAAGGGTTTCCACAATAAAAAGTAAAATCCGGTTGAAAATCCGGCAGAATCGTTCGCGGCACGTTTTTTCTATACGTCAATTCAATACAACAACATTCATCACCATAAAAAAATTGTTATGAGAAGCATATTGTATTTAGTAGCCGTAATCCTGATTATTGGATGGTTATTAGGATTTTTTGTTTACAGCGCCACCGGCTTGATTCATATTTTACTGGTACTGGCCGTTGTATCTATTCTGCTGAGTTTTATTCGCAGGGGAGAAGTTTGAATGGAATTATGAATTAGGAATTAGAAGAAGGGCCGATAAATAAAAAGCAGAGTAGAAATAAATAACAGGTTTCAGCTTTATTAATCCTTTGGGATGATATTGCTGAAGCCTGTTTGGTTTTGTAAAACGGGGAATGGAAGTTTCATCCATACCCCGTTGTTTTTGTTTTTAGTTGTCTACCTTGTCTCCTTTCTCTTTTGTCCCCCTTTTCTTCCTGATATCCTCCACTTCCTTTATGAATTCATCCACATCCGGATTGGAATAGGCTCCATAGGCATCTACCAGCATACCTTTTCGACCATCATTGGTTTCAATCACATATAAGATGGAATTATCGTCCGGATCTGTAACGCCCTCAAAGCGATAAAAGTCTACAATATGCACCTGATCCGGCGGATAGGAATGACCGCTGTCCATATGCTGAAGATGCTGGTCCTGCACTCCAAAATTTGCTGTATATCCTTCAGCATTCATTTTTTCTATACAATGACTGAGGCTTTTCATTTGTGCCTGGTTTGAACCTGGTTGCATATAAAAGGTTTTTTGGTTTAAGAATAGTTCTTTAAAGTTCGACTATTCCCAGGTTCAATTATTATTCCATCCCGCTAAATGTTGGACAAGCATTCACCTCCCGAATTAAATCGGGGAGATTTCCCGTTTGAGAGACCAGATACGAGTTGCTTTGGGGTAATTGTTCCACATCTGAAAGGAAATCCCTGTCTTTTTCCTGTTGCTTTTTGCTGGTATTATTTTTTCCGATGATCTGTAAAATCATCGGATATGAACAGCAATACACCTCTCGCCGAAAGAATGAATAGTTTCCAGTATGGATTATTCATGAACCTGAGTGACCAGGAGTTTCGTTTACCTAATGGGATAGCGCGACTTATTCATGCGGATGAGCAGGGGAATTGCTGGCTCTTATTCCATACCAATCTGCAGGATGCAGGAGTATTTGAGAAGGAGTTTCCTGCCCGGATCCGGCTTTATGAAAAGGGCAAGGATTATTATATTGAAGCAGGTGGTAAAGCCTTGATTCAAACTAGTCCGGATGAATGGGCTGCCTGTCCGGCAATCTCTTATGGTATGGCAAAAGCACTGCGTTACCATGGCCTGGTTGTATGTCTGAAGTTGAATCATGTAACTGTTACTTCAACTCATAAGAGTCGATTCCTGCAGTCCTTTTATGACTGGATCGAACAAACAACCGATTGGTTTATTGGTGAACCATCCCGCAAGAGAGCGATGGGAACACATATCTTTTCATCTTAAAAAATCAGGTTATGAAATCTCCACTGATTATACATTTAGAAGAATATATGGGGGCTAAAATGCCTGAAATTGATGCGGTAACGCAGGAAACAACCAACACTTCAAACGGTATGGCTGGTAAACTGGCCCAGGGTGCAATGGCAGCCGGATTGGTTATACTTTATAAATTCTCCAGGAGTGCCGAGGGCGCCGAATACCTGGCTGTTACCACGCCTATGGATCTGAACTTAGGTTATCTGCTTAATCAGAAACATCAGCTACTGGTTTCCCAACTTTCTGCTTATGCAGGATCCAGTGATATTCAGGCCAACACGATGTTGTCTGCAGTAGTAAGGGAGGCCATGTTTTTTGTTCACCAGGAAATAAAAAACAATCGCGATGCAAATGTTGTGCAAACCTATTTCGGCAACCAGCGACAAGCAATACTTGGTCATTTACCTCCGGAATTGGGCTTGGGTGAAATCATGAAAGATGATACATTGGATGACCGGACAAATAAAATGGAAGGACCTATATCATCCATCGCACATGCTATTGAAGATGTTTTTTCATCCTCTGGTGCGCCTAAAAAGGATTAATCTTCTTTCGACCAGATCTCGTAGATCGGATCTCCTTTTGAACTTTTCCCGCGATGATGCCAGTCGCTTCCGCTTACTTTTCCTTCAAAGCTGAGCGACATGCCAACACGGCTGGAATCACGCGAAAAAAACTCGATTTGCTCTGTATAACGACCATCCTTAAACGTATATGTTCCGCCTCCGGTTCCAAAAAATTCACCGGTAGCGGTATTGATGGCCGCCCACTGGAAACGGTTACCGGTTATTAGCTTGATTGTTTTACGGGCAGATTTTTGAATTGAATTCATCTTGCCTTCCTGCTCTCTGCCGGTAATTCTCCAGGTTGCGTTTAAGGCACCTCCACCATTATCTATGCGTTTCCATTTGCTTCCGGGAACCGGCCAGTCAATTTTTAATTGTTCTTTATCGGTAGTTGCATTAACAGTTGCCTGATTGCCCATCACTTTGGGATCTGAACTATTGAATTCAATAATCGTGTTCAGTTTTGAACTGTTATGTGAATACGTGCCGCCTTCAGTATGGTGGAATTTCTTTCCGTTCAAATCGTAGATCGTATAGGAATAATGTTTGTTGGTAAACAGCAACACATGATGCAGCTGGTCCTTTTCAAAAATCCAGGAGCCATGAATGGCAGAAGCTGATGCATGCAGGGATCCTGCACCGTTTTTCAATGTGAAGGAACTCAACAGGAATATTGATAAAACAGAGAGGGCAAACATTTTTTTCATGGCTACTTATTTTTTCTTTTTACTAACAACAAGGAAGGCACCCACCGCGGTAACAACTGCACCCGCATATATTGGCCAGGAGACATTTTTCTTTTCTTTTTTATTGATCTCCAGCGGCCCGAGGTCAACCACTTTTTTTTCCTGGGTGAAACTGAATCCGCGAAAAAGGAACATCGCTATTCCAACTACAATTAGTATGATGCCGATTGTTCTCATGTTGTTGTTTTATGATTAATAATCCTGCTCATAAGATACTGAATTTATACAAAAGAAAATCGCTTTTTAATCTCCGAAAAAGTGGACAAAATAAAAGGATGGTAGTAACTTTAAAATATGACCATTGAGATTCATACACCAAAGAAAGGACTTGAGGAAACAGTACTGCGGTTGGTTAAACTCTCCGTCATCCGTTTCACTCAGGTTTACAAAGGAATTTCACGTATTGAATGTACCATCCGGGAAGATTCATCAATCAGTCCGGTTGATAACAAAGTTTGTGAAATCAGAGTGACCATGTATGGTGAAAATTTATTCACACATTCACGTTCAAACGATTATGCAGACTCCGTACGTGAGGCTTTAAATCATTGCGGAGAACAGATCGCCCTGCTTGCCGCGAAAGAAAAAGAACTGCCCGATAAAATCACTACTACTGTTAAAGTCTGATCACTTCAAATACAAAAGGGTGCAGCCAGGTAGTTTGCACCCTTTTGTACATATTGAATGATTCTTGCCTGTTAAAAAGGCAGATCATCTTCATGAACAGGGTCAATTGGCCCATTATAAGGTGGTGGCTCTGAACCTGCTTGTCCCTGTGCAGCTACTTTCCAGGCTTTCACATCAGTATACCAGCGACCATTATACTCGCGGCTCTCTACATCAAATGAAACCTGAACCGGATCACCAATGCGGAACTGGCTCATATCAATTTTATCGCCCCAAACTGCTATACAGATCTTTTTGGGGTATTGATCGCCTGTTTCAAGGATGAACTCCTGCTTTTTCCAGGTTCCATTTTTCCCCTGGCCGGTCTGAACACCCAGCAGTTGTATAATTTTACCATTTACTTCCATTTCTCTTTTTGCACAAAGAAAGGCAATTTCCTAACTTTGCGCCTCAATTCTTCCCATGAGCGACGCTATAAAACACGAATGTGGCCTGGCTTTCATTCGTTTACGCAAGCCCTTCTCTTATTACCAGCAACAATATGGAACGGTTATGTTTGGGCTGAATAAGCTCTACCTCCTGATGGAGAAACAGCATAACCGTGGTCAGGATGGTGCCGGTATTGCAGCGGTTAAGTTGCACGTGGAGCCTGGTTATCCTTTTCTGCATCGGAACCGAAGCATTGCACAGCGCGCAATAGCAGATCTGTTTTCACAGGTTGGTGAAGAAGTAGCGGATCTGGAAAAATACCAGCCGGATATCCGGAAACATCCCGGATTGTTAAAAGGGCATGTGAAATTCCTTGGAGAACTTTTATTGGGGCACTTGCGCTACGGTACGCAGGGAAAGAACAATGTTGAATTCTGTCATCCTTTTATCAAACGCGATACCATTCAAAGCCGGAACCTCGCACTTGCCGGGAATTTCAACCTGGTAAATACGGAAGAATTATTCGGACTGGTGAATATTGATCCGGGTGTATTTCAACGTCAGAGTGATCTGGCAGCAATGATGGAAGTGGTTCATCATTTCCTGGTACAGGAAGATCAGAAAAATCCTGGCCGGCCTGATATTGCTGCAGTGCTGAAACAATCCGCTAAATGGTTTGACGGAGGTTATCATTTCGGCGGACTGATAGGCAGCGGTGAAAGTTTTGTGATGCGTGATGCGCACGGTATCCGTCCGTCTTATTATTATATTTCTGATGATGTAATTGTTGCAGCCTCAGAGCGTGCAGCGATTCGAACCTCCTTTAATGTGGGTGAAAATGAAGTAAAGGAGCTGATGCCCGGACAAGCGCTTATTGTGGATGTGGACGGCAATTACAAGATTGAACAGGTATTAGAAGCTAAAGAGCGGAAGGCCTGTAGTTTTGAGCGGATTTATTTCTCCAGGGGGAATGATGAAAAGATTTACAGAGAACGCAGTCAGTTAGGGTACAACCTGCGCGATGCGGTTTTGAAATCCATTGATTACGATCTGAAAAATACCATCTTCTCGTTTATCCCTAATACTGCTGAAGTCGCTTTCTATGGTATGGTGAAAGGGATGGAAGATTATATGAACCGGATTAAAGTGCAGCGGATTCTTTCCTGGGGCAACGATTTCGACGAAGAGAAGCTAACGGAAATGATCAATCGAAAAATCCGGATGGAGAAAATCGCCATCAAGGATGTAAAGATGCGCACCTTCATTACCGAAGATGCAAACCGGAATGAAATGGTTCAGCACGTTTATGATATTACCTATGGAACGGTGCGAGCCCATGTGGATACACTCGTAGTGATTGATGACTCTATCGTACGTGGTACCACTTTGAAAGAGAGCATTGTACGTATGCTGGGAAGATTGCAACCGAAGAAAATCATCATCGTTTCATCCGCACCTCAGATCCGTTATCCGGATTGTTATGGTATCGATATGAGCAAGTTGGGAGATTTCATCGCTTTCAGAGCAGCTATCGCGCTGATGAAGGACCGCGGAATGGAGGATAGATTGCAGGCACTGCATGAAGAGTGTAAGGAGTTGGCTCGCCTTGGACAACTGGATACCCGAAACCTGGTGAAAGAAATTTATCAACCATTTTCTGCAGAAGAGATCTCAGCCAAAATTGCTGAACTCATCACACCTCCTGATATCAGCTTCCCTGTGGAACTCATATTCCAAACCATTGAAGACCTGCACCTGGCCTGTCCTACAAATACAGGCGACTGGTATTTTACCGGTAACTATCCCACGAAAGGAGGCAATCGTGTTGTGAATAAAGCATTTCTGAATTATATGGAAGGCAAGAACGAGCGGGGATATTGATTTTGGTCAAGCTTTCGCTAAAGCTGGGTGAAAATCGCGCCCATGGCCTGTTTTGGCAACATATTTGATGCTTGAACGCTGACCGACCGTTTTTAATACACAACCTATGAGGGACCAATAAACAGGCCTGTTTATTTTCCATCTGTACCCATGCAAAACGGCTAATTTTATGGAATGAAAACCATTTATTTGGTCCGCCATGCAAAAAGCAGCTGGGGAGATTTGACCCAGCCCGATTTTGAACGTTCCTTAAATGAAAGGGGGCAAAAGAACGCGCCAGAGATGGCCCGGCGACTACTCGACAAGCAAATCCAGATTGATGCATTTGTGACTAGTTCCGCTAAGCGTGCAATCCAGACAGCCAGTCATTTCATTAAAACCTATAACAGGAACATGGAGGAATTGCAGTTACACGATGAGTTGTATCATGCACCTCCTAAAGTGTACCGTGAGGTAATTACTGCTTTGCCTGACAGTGTTTCTTCCGTAGCGATTTTCGGCCACAATCCGGGTATTACAGAGTTTGTGAATTCACTTACTTCCACCAGGATTGATAATATGCCAACCTGTGGAATCTTTGCTGTGCAGTTGGATTCCAATCGCTGGGCGGATTTCCCGCTGGCCCGCAAAACCTTCCTGTTTTTCGATGCTCCTAAGTTGGGTTGAATGTTTCATCCGCAGTGGCGGCTGGGTTGAGCGAGAATAGTGCCAAGGGAAAAGCTATTCTGGCTCTGGGTTTGAATCAGCCCTTTTTGTGAGAGGTAGTGAGCAAGGTATTCCTGTTCGGATTGACCGGGAGTAGGCACCATCCAGCAATTGGAATGATTAGGCAGCAAATCCATTATGCTGCTGTAGCCACTTCGGGTGAGGATACAATCCGCATTGGCAAGGGCCTGCGATAGCGCAAATGGTGATAAATGATTGACGGCCATCGCATTTGGGATATTTATTACTTCCCTTAGGCCACTATCCTCAGACGCAGACTCCTCCGTTCCAGGTTTATTTACGATTTTTTCTTCCGGTAATCCCCGCACCAGCAGTAGCGACTCCCCGGGTGCCTGGGCCCATTGCTGAAGAATCAATTCTTCAAAAATGGATCGCTGGGGCTCCGGACCGGACAATACCACTACTAACTGGATATGTTTTCCCTGGTTGTCTTTTATCGATGCAGACCCAAGCCGGAAATTTGTTTTTCTGTGCAAAGATTGAAAGCTGGGTACCGATACAGCTGACAGATCCGGAATGATTACATTTTTTTCCATCGATCTTATCCGGGTTAGAGGTCCAATGTATTCAACAGGAATACCCGGTAGGTAGTTGGGGTGGGACAATTCCCCCGCCAGGGAATGTTTCTTTTCTTCAAAGTCGGGTACCCAGCAGGCAGTAAATTTTCCAATATACCGGTACAACTGGTTTCGCACAAGGGCATCTACTGATCTTCCAAAGGGAGTTTTGATCCCCAGTTGATGGGTAATCAGGTAGGAAGGGATATTAGGGTGCCAGAGTCCATAGCGGTTATCACTGATAATGGCATCCAGGGAATGATTCCTGGCAAACTCAAGCAGCCAGCGGTTTTCAGCCCTGATCTGCTGAGCCAGATGGGGCAGAGTAAAGGCCAATCGGAAGATCGTACCGGCTCGGTTTTTGTGGTAATTGATCGAATAGGCGGGGATATTTACGATAGAAATTGTAGGAAAAACAGCTCGAATCAAGGCTGCCTGTGGTCCATTGGCAGCTACAACCAAATCAGCCTGGCAATTGTTTATTAAGTAGTTTAGTATAGGTATACAGCGGCTCGCATGTCCTAGTCCCCATTCCATGGGAGAAAGAAGGATTCGGGTCCCGGGTGAAAATTTTGGGATTAAATTCGAAAAATTGCTCAACAGGGGATACTTTTTTCTTGGAAAAATAGTTAAATTGTAAAGCTAAAATTATGAAGAAGACGCTGATATACGTCGTTCTGGCAATTATGATTAGTAGTATTGCGGTTTCCTGTAGCACAAGCAACAGGGCTGGTGGTAAGGGTTGTGGCTGCAATATGAACAAAGGGTATGTAGGCTACTAAAATCTGATTAAATGAAAGCGCCAAACAGAGACTTGTTAGTGCTGGTTAAGCATGCTCGCGACAATGAAGACGCGATGGAGCGTGAATTGGTTCAACTCAACAAACTGTTGATGGATGTTGAGACACAGGAAACCTATTCACATGTGTATGAGATCATTGATTGCAACAAGTTTCGAATATCAACAGATTGTCGGCGCATTATGAAATTCATCCACAGCGGTGAACCTCCTTTTGTTTTTCTCAACAATAAGAACTGAACGGGTCTGAGGTAAGTAATCCTATCTCAGCAGTTGAAAAATAAGATTCCGACAGGTGTGTGAAGCACCTGTCGGAATTATTATATAAGAGCAGCCTTTAATCCGGCTAACATTACCGGAATGTCTTCTTTTTTACAGGTACCTACGCTCAGCCGATACCAGGGCGATTGAGCCGAGGCCCCAAAAGCATAAAACGGAACTACCGCCAGCTTTGCCTTGTTTAATAAATAACTGGTAACATCGGCTTGAGTGGTCAGCAATTCTCCATCAGCGGTCTGCTTTCCAACCAGGTCAACTTTAATGGTCAGGTAAATGGCCGCCTGGGGTGCAACTGAATCAACGGTGAAACCTTCTGCTTTCAGGGCCTGGAATCCTTCGTGAATCGCGCGTAAGCGGAATTCTACTTCCGATTTGAAGTGAGCGAGAAAGCGGTTAATAGCATCTTTTTCCTGGAGGTATCTGGCCACTGCTTTTTGTTCTGCCATTGGCGCCCAGGCACCTACATGGCCAAGAATAGCTTTCATTTTATCGATGATGGCGGCCGGACCAAAACTCCATCCAACCCGAACTCCTGTTGCGGCAAATACTTTAGAGATCGCATCTACAAAGATGGTGTAATCGCGCATGGCAGGCCGGAGACTAACTGGATTGTAATGCTGGATATTGCCATACGTCAGGTGCCAGTACATCTGGTCATATAAAACATAGAGTTTTTTCTCTTCGTGTCCACGGCTGGCGTTCTCAGCTAATACCAGGTCGCAGATTTTTTCCAGTTCTTCCTTTGTAAATACAGTTCCCGTTGGGTTTTGAGGAGAACAAAGTGCCAACAGACTGGCACCTTTCAAAAGAGGCTTCAGGGCTTCTGCACTGGGCATGAAATTAGTTTCGGGTCCCGCTTCCACAACCGCATGCTCACCTCCTACAAAATGGGTATAATGATTATTATTCCAGGATGGTACTGCATACACCACTTTTTCGCCTTCATCTACAATAGCCCGGAAGATGGCATAGATTAAAGGCCGGCCACCTGCCGCAACCAGGTATTCCGCTTTAGAATAATCCAATCCCTCTCTTTCTTTAATAAAAGCCGCGATGGATTCCCGCAAATCGAGGTTACCTTCAGCCAGCGGATAGTTTGTGAAGTGAGCGCGGTATGCCTCGACGATGAAATCCTCCAGTTCCTTTGGAATGGGAAATACATTCGGATCAAAATCGCCAACGGTAAAATTGTAAATCTTTTCTCCAAGCCGGATCTTTTCCCGGATTTCCCCACCCAATTTCACAATCTCGGATCCAATCAATGTTTCAGACAAATGACTCAGTTTCATATGCGGCGTTTTGCGGGGCAAAGGTACGGAAAGGGATGCTCTGCCCGGTTCAATTGTTGACCTTATATTTGCCGGCTCTATGAGTAAACCGGATCGTCAAACAGCCCTCTTTCTGAAACCGAATCGCCTCCGCCAGCGTTGGTCGCCGGTGGAAGCTTTTTATATTACCAAACAGGCCAGGGGCGTGGATTTCGCCCGTGAAGCCCTGGACGCCGATGTGGCTCGCAAAGCCTTCCCTGGCTGGCCCCGGGAAGCGCAGGAATGCCTGGCAGTTTTGGGTGATGAAGCCCTTACCCAACTGGTTCAGCAACTAACCCGCACCCATGCCAAACAGAAAGCTGGTACTTCTCTTACTGCTTATATAGATCGCTCTTTTGTGCGACAGGTACACCAGCTGTTTTCCCAATTACTGGAACAGGAGGTTGATTTGAGCTGGTACCACCAGACGATTAATCCAAAAACCGGCAATCATCTTACGATCAGTTGTAAAGTGATGCAGCAGGTACCCGAACTGAGATTTAAGGTGGAGAAATCGGAGGCAGGACTTGAACTGATTCCCCTGGTGAAAGTAGATTTCGAATTTGAATCCTTGAGTGAATTTCAGCGAGAGTATTTTTTTCTATTCAGGGAAAACAGTTATTGGTTGTTGAGCATGACCGACTACCAGACCCTGCAATGGCTGGCCGCGAATGATCCGGCAGTTTATGCTCAGGATCCCGCAGGATTCTCCGAACATGTTCTAAAAAGACTGGAAGCGGATTATACCATTGAGATGGGTGCTGTATTGAATAAAAATATCGTGGAAGTGGAACCCATACATGCAATTTACCTGAGTGAGATCAGTGGCAGTTTTCTGATGCTGACTCCCCGATGGAACTATGATGGGTTTTGGGTGGAAGGCGCATTCAAACTAACGGAAGAGTTTAATCGAAATGGCCAGGTATATGTAGTAAAACGAAATCGCATAGCCGAGCAGGCATTTCACGACAAATTGCAATCGCTGCACCCGAATTTTGCCAAACAACTGAACGGGGTATTTAATCTGCCTTTTGCGGAGGCGAAAAAAAAGCACTGGTTTCTGAAAGTATATCATCGGCTTCTGGAAGAAAATGTAGAGCTGCTGGGTATGGAGTTGTTGCGTACTTTCCGGTATTCACCTTTCCCTCCGGAAACAGCATGTGTTATTTTAAAAACCATTGGCAGTTCCCTGCACATTCAATTTTCACTCCGCTTTGGTAGTGAAACGATTCCGCTGGCCGAATTGCAAAAGTTATTGCTGGCGGGTGTAAAATCGGTTTTACTCAAGGATCACTCCATTGGTGTACTTACCGAAGAATGGTTAACGCGTTACAGTGCAATCATTAAACATGGAAAAATTAAGGGCACAGAGTTAATCGTTCCGCAGTGGATTTTACTGGGTTTGCAGAAGGAAGAGCATGCGGATAACCAGGAACGTGAGCAATCGGGAAATTCAGCAACTGAAGGATCTTATACCTTGCGGAGAGCCATCGCAAGGGAATGGTGGGAAAAATGGCTCCACTGGCAATCTGCCGAAACACCATTGATTCCGATTCCTTCCCTGGTGAAAGCAGTACTGAGACCGTACCAGCAGAAAGGTTTTGAATGGATTAGCTTATTATCTGAGATAGATGCCGGAGCCTGCCTGGCGGATGATATGGGTTTAGGTAAAACACTTCAAACGATTTGTTTCCTGGCCCACCGGCAGGAGCAGCCAGGAACTGATCTTCGGTTGTCCATGATTGTTTGTCCGGCTACTTTGATGCACAACTGGAGACTGGAACTTGAAAAATTTGCACCTACCCTTCGTTCTTATATATATCATGGAACAACCCGGGATATGGAGGGCTTTCGATCTTCAGGGGCAAAAGTCCTGATTACAAGCTATGGTACGCTTCGTTCAGATATTGAAAATCTGCAGGTGGTGAATTGGGATGCTGTAGTATTGGATGAAAGTCATACCATCAAGAACCCATCTGCTCAAATTACCCGTGCAGTATATCAGCTAAAAGCTACAGCCCGGGTGGCTTTAAGTGGTACCCCGGTGATGAATAATACGTTCGATTTGTATGCTCAATTGCAGTTCCTGGTTCCCGGCTTGTTTGGTCAGCCTGAATTTTTCCGAAAGGAATACGCGCATCCGATTGATCGCGAACGCAATGAGGAAAAAGTGCAGGCATTAAAACAACTGACGGCGCCTTTTGTGTTGCGAAGAACCAAACAGCAGGTTGCTACTGATCTGCCGCCGAAAACAGAATCGGTGATGTGGTGTGAGATGTCGCCGGATCAGAAAGCGCTGTATGATGAAACCAAAAGCCAGATCCGGGACAGTATTTTCCTGAATATCCAGCAGGAAGGAATTGGTAAGAGTAAACTCTCGATTCTGGCGGGAATGCAGAAACTGCGACAGATTTGCGCTGCGCCTGCATTGTTAAAGGAGAGCGGATTGGTGCAGGCAGACTCTGTGAAAATCGAAGTGCTGATGGAGGAGTTGCAGCACAATCTCCGTTCTAATAAAGTATTGGTGTTTTCACAATTTAAGGGAATGTTGCATCTCATTGGAAGGGCCTGCCAGCAGGCGGGCCTTGCCTATTATCATTTTGATGGTGAAACGCCACCGGCGAAACGAGCCGAACTGGTTGAACAGTTCCAGGCCCCGGATAATGAAGTGAATATTTTCCTGATCAGTCTGAAAGCAGGCAATACCGGTTTGACATTAACGGCCGCAGATTATGTGTTCCTGGTAGATCCCTGGTGGAATACGGCAGTTCAGCAGCAGGCGGTTGACCGGGCTTACCGGATCGGGCAAACCAAAAACGTATTTGCCTACCAGATGATCTGTAAGGATACCATCGAAGAAAAAATCATTGAATTGCAGCAGCGGAAGCGAGACTTGTCTGAAGCATTGATTACGGAGGAGGAAGGCTTTATCAAACAACTTTCGCTGGACGATCTGCAATATTTGTTCTCCTAACCCTTCACCGGTCGGGTGCCACCCGACCGGTGACCCGACCGGTGAAGTGACAAAAGGCACGCAAGGATTCGGGGAAGAATGGGTACTTTGCCTCAAATATTTGAGATGGCAACCATTAAATTAACAACGGAACAGTTTAAAGAGCAGGTTTTTAACTATGAGGGTGCTACGGAATGGTCGTATACTGGTACGCTGCCTGCCATTGTAGATTTTTATGCAGACTGGTGCGGTCCCTGTAAAATGGTAGCCCCGATTCTGGAGGATCTGGCTAAAGAATATGAAGGGAAACTGCTGATTTATAAAGTGGACACCGATGCGGAACAGGAGCTGAGTGCGGTTTTTGGCATCCAGAGTATTCCTACACTTCTTTTTATTCCGGTTGGGTCTCAACCCATGATGCAACCCGGCGCACTTCCCAAGGCAGCGTTGAAACAGATCATCAATGACCACCTGATCGTTAAGCAGGATTAATTCGGCTATTCTTTCCTGTTAGAAAATAAATTTCGGTCCCGGATGGGAGATTGGTTTAGTTGGCGGTCTAGTATCCATAACTATAACCAAAAAACCATTATGAGACGACTACTATGTTTGTTGTCCCTTTTTTGCATTTCTGCAATCACTGCATGGGGACAAGACATTACTGTGAAAGGAAGGGTAATCAACGAAGCCAGTGGGAAACCATTGGAAGGAATTTCAGTAACGATTAAAGGATCCGACAGGGGGACTTCAACCAATGCGGAAGGACAATTCTCCATTCAGGCACCCGGAAACGGCACCCTGGTTTTCAGTGGTATCGGATTTAGCCAACTGGAGAAAGCAATCAACAATTCCGGCCAGGTTGAAATCCGCTTAAAGGAAACCGCCGGCCAATTGGATGCGGTAGTCGTAACCGCACTAGGCGTGCAAAGGCAGAAAAAAAGTCTGGGTTATGCCACCCAGCAAATCTCCAATGATGATCTGGCAATCGGGCGTGAAAACAATGTAGCCAATGCCTTGCAGGGCAGGGCTGCTGGGGTGGTGATCAATCGTACCTCCGGTGGACCAGGGTCTTCTTCGCGTATTTCACTTCGTGGAGAAAGATCATTGAATACCGGTGCAACCGCCAACCAACCACTAATCGTAATTGACGGGGTACCTGTTGACAATACAGTACGTGGCGGAGCTGCCGAGTTCGGCGGGTCAGACGGGGGGGATGCCATTGGCAACCTCAATCCGGATGATATTGAGAGTATGAACATATTGCGCGGACCAAACGCTGCCGCACTTTATGGCGCGCGTGCAAACAACGGGGTGTTGGTTATTACTACCAAAAAAGGCCGCAAACAAAAGGGCCTGGGTATTACGTATAATCTTAATACCTCTATGGATGAGCCATCTTACAAAGTAAAACTACAGGATCAGTATGCGCAGGGAAATGCCATTGGCACGTATTCCGCAACTAATGAGGAAAGCTGGGGACCAAAAATTACTGGCCAGGCCATTAACAACTGGAAAGGAGAAGAATATCCGGCTGCTGCCCAGGATCATGTTAGTGCCTTACTGGAAAGAGGTCTGAATGTAAATAATAACGTTAGTCTGAGTACAGGATCTGAAAAAGCACAGCTGCGCCTTTCTTACAGCAATCAGTATGCGAAGGGTATGATCCCAACCAATACCCAGAATAAAAACACCATTTTATTAAGAGGTACCAGCGATCTGGGTAAACTGAATATTGACCTGAAGGTGAATTATATCAACCAGGTAATCAAAGGCAGACCAACCGGTGGAGAAGAAGCACTGAATCCGTATTCTGATTTATTGCGTATGCCCACTACCGTTAGAAATTCGGACTTGAGAGATTATATCGATAATTCAGGTACACTTCCCCGCTCAAATTTCTTCCTTCCCAACAGCTCACTGATTGTTAACCCTTATTGGGTAATCAATAAAGTTGTGCCGAATGAAGTGAGAAACCGGATCATCGCAAGTGGTTCAGTGCGGTACAACCTGATGAAAGGAATGAACCTGACCGGACGCGTAGGTATTGATCGCTATAATGATGATAATGATCGCCGTGTTTATTCAGGAACTCCCACTGCGTTTACCAGTACAAGTACCGGAGGCCAGTATTCTTATGACCGTTACAATGTTACGGAACTTAATATGGATGCTTTCCTGGATTATACCACAGATCTGTCTGATGATTTCTCACTGAATGCATTATTAGGAACCAGCGTTCGGAAAAATAAAGTACAGAGTGCTACAGCTGGTGCTGGTGGATTGGATATTCCGGATCTGTTCATTATCTCCAATGGTCGTGCTATCAGTGGTACCAGCAGTTTGACCAAGCAGGAATTGCAATCTGTTTATGGTACTGCTCAGATCGGCTATCGCAATGCAATATTCCTTGACCTGACTGGCAGAAACGACTGGGCTTCCACCCTACCCTCTCAGAACCGTAGTTATTTTTACCCTTCTGCCTCATTGAGTGCGGTAATAAGTGACCTGGCCGAATTGCCGTCCTGGATAAACTACCTTAAATTGAGGAGTTCGTATGCATTTGTGGGAAAAGATGCTACACCCTACAGCCTGGCTCAAACCCTGGTAGCTGATGTGGGCGTAGCAGGAACCATTCTGCGTAACCGTGGTGTGCTGGTTAATCCCAATCTTAAACCTGAGCAGACAAGGGCCCTGGAACTTGGAACCGAAATGGCGTTTCTTGGAAGCCGTCTGACAGTAGACTTCACTTATTATAATACAGCTTCAATCAACCAGATCATCAATCTGCCGTTGCCGTTTAGTTCCGGATTTACGAGTCGCGCTATCAATGCAGGTGAGATCAGAAACAAAGGTATTGAACTGTTGTTGACAGGTAAGATCCTGAAAAATCCGGCCGGACTCAATTGGAATATGTCGCTCAATTTCAGCAGAAACCGTAACAAGGTGGAAGAGCTGGATCCGCAACAAAAAACCTTCCTGTTGGGTAGCACCCGGATTGGAGATCTGAAAGCAGATGAGGGGACCCGAATTGGTGAAATGTTTGTTCGTTCATTCCAGCGCGATGAGGAAGGACTGGTGCAGATTGGCGCGAATGGATTGCCATTGGTAACTGGCCGTACGTTTTATGCAGGTAATGTTTTCCCTGATTGGACCGGAGGCATTAACAACTCATTTTCATATAAAAACTGGAGTCTTGATTTCCTCGTTGATGCAAGGGTTGGCGGAGTAGTAGCATCTCATACCCAGGCAGTATTAGCCGGTTTGGGAAAATTGCCGCAGACACTGGAAGGAAGAGAAAACAACGACTTCATTGCGGAAGGCGTATTAGCAGGTACAAAAACTCCCAATAACATCGCAATCAATCCAAGAGCTTACTGGCAGGCAATTGGTGGTCGCGCGAATCCAATAGGAGAAGCGTGGATTTATGATGCAACTGCCATTCGTTTGCGTCAGCTGACACTTGGTTATAAACTTCCCCAGCGTTTTTCTACCAAACTAAAGATGAATGCGATTGACCTTTCACTATATGGCCGTAACCTGTTCTTCTTCTATAAGGATGCACCATTTGATCCGGAAGTAGCACTGAGCTCCGCGCTGAATGGCCAGGGGGTTGATTTTTATTCTTTGCCAACAGCCAGAAGTTATGGTGTTAATCTAACTGTTTCCTTCTGATCAATTTTCTCTGTATAAAATAAAAATAAGATGAAAACAAAACTCATATATACATTTTTGATCGCAGGTATGGTGGGAACCGGCTGCGTCAAACATTTCGATGATCTGAATACGGATCCTAACAGTCCCTCCCTGGAGAATCCTGCAGTAGCTGCAGGTGCGGCCAATGCATTATTTTCTTCAGCTGTTTCACGTGGACTAATGTTATCAAATGAATTTCAGCGGGTACAGGCTCTTTATGCTGATTTATACGGTCAGTATTTCGCAACATCTGCCACTTATTTTAACAGCGACCGTTACCAGGTTAATCAGGCCTGGCTGGATGCCGGATGGAATCTGTTTTATCCAAGAGATATTAAAAACCTGGTGGATATTATTAAGAGTCCGAATGCCAATAACAATCAAAAGCAGATTGCACGTATCTGGAAAGTATTTCTGTTTCACCGGATGGTAGATTTCTATGGTGATATACCCTATTTTGATGCAGGTGATCCAACCAAGCCGGAAAAGTTTGACAGCCAGCGTGAAATCTATACCGACTTTTTTAATGAACTGACCGAAGCTGTGAATGCAATCGATGCAGGTGGTTCGTATGATGCCAAGGATGTGATTTATGCGGGCAGTACGGCAAAATGGAAAGCATTTGGAAACACCCTTAGATTGCGTCTTGCACTTCGGATCTCCAATGTGGATCCAGTAAAAGCAAAAGCAGAGGCAGAAGCTGCAATTGCTTCCGGTGTGTTCGCCAGCAATGCTGACAATGCACTTGCTAAAGTGAGCAACCAACTGCCGAATGCCCTAAACCAAATCACGGGTTTCAACGAGTTCCGGATGAGTGCTACTATGGAGAGTGTGATGAACGGCTACAAGGATCCGAGAATTGGAGAATATTTTAGTCCGGTTGGTTCTACTGGTGATGCAGCCTACATTGGTAAATACAATGGGATTCGGAATGGTTCTTCTACAACCGATCTGGGCCTGGCAGAAAATCAGAATAAAAACAACTCGAATGTTGGGGTGCGATTTTTACCTGAAAATCAATTTACCAATCCGCGTATTGTACTGACCTATGCTGAAGCCTGTTTTTTATTGGCTGAAGCGAAATTAAAGGGATATGTAGCTCCGGGGGATGCAAAAACCTGGTATGAAAATGGAATTCGCGCTTCTATGAATCAGTTTGGTATTACGAATAGCAGCATTATCAATGCGTATATTTCCAGCGTAAGTGATCTGCCAACGATACCCGAACAGACTACTGTACCCGTTTCAGTACTACCGGTTGCTTTTTCTCAAGTGGAAGCCGAGCAATTGGAGCAGATCCACATACAAAAATGGCTGGCCGTTTACCCGGATGGATTTGAAGCCTGGGCGAATTTTCGTCGAACTGGTTTCCCACGGTTTTATGTACCGGCAAACTATGATCCAACCAGTGATGTAACACCTGGAAATTTTATTCAGCGATTGCCCTATACGGATAATATGAAAAGCCGAAATACTTCCGGAGTTGCTGCTGCTGAAACGAGAATGGGAGGTAATGGACAGGCCGTGAAACTTTGGTTTGCGGGAGGGAATTAAAAGAAAGAACATAAATAAAAGCCGCTTCCAAAATGAAGCGGCTTTTTTTCACACAACCTATCAGGACGACAACGTCGGATTTTTTAGTTAGGCCGCAATGGTTTGAAGTAGTTGCTGTCCTATGATATGTTCAACCTGCGCTGAATGTTCTGCAGCTCCTTTTTCCAATACCACCACTTTGTTAAGTTGAGGTTCCAGTCCGAATATCTGAACAGGACTACCGTTTATGCTTACGCGAAAACGGGGTAACTCGTTGGCGGCTGTATAAGGCTTTGCTACTACTTCCAGCGGCTGACCATTCACTACCACTTCAAAATTCAATGCTTTTTGTTTTATTTTCTTTGCCATAGTTAGTCCATTTAAGTGATCAATGCGTTTCTCACTATAACAGATTCAATAACTATGCCTCAGGGGGTAGGAAAATGTTAAAATGACCTAACTATTTGACTTCTATGTGTTTACCGTTTCCTGTTTTTTTCGGAAGAAGCTGTTTAGGTAGCGTAATATTCAGTATGCCGTTGTCGTAGACTGCATTAATCTGTTCCATCATCACTTCTTCAGGCAGATTGAAGCTTCTGCTGAAACTGTTGTAATTATACTCTTTGCGGGAGTAGGATTTGTCTTTCTCTTCTTTTGTTTCTTCTTTCTCACAACTTACGGTAAGCATATTGCCTTCAATATCAATATTGAAGTCTTTTTTCTCCATGCCGGGTATAGCCAGAGAGATCAGGTAGTTTTCTTTATTGTCAGTAATATTGACGGCGGGTACTTTCATGGTCCGGTTCCAAATATGTCCACTGTCGAACCATTCATTCCAGGGTTTGAAGAAATCTTCAAAAATCGAAGGGGTGCTTTCTTTTTGCACCATGGGTTTGTTTGCCATAACTACCTCCTTATGTTTTTAGTGGTGATTTAACACTTCTAATTTCCGAAGAAACAAACCCGAAAAAAATGAGGAGCGTCAGGAGATTCCCTGATAGGTGTCAGACAGGTGTATTAACACCTGTCTGACGATTACCATAACTTATTCATACACACGGATATAATCCACTTCCATGGAAGAGCTGGTAAAGCCTGCCTCAACCGGACCGGCGAAATTACCTCCCATAGCTACGTTCATGATGAAAAAGAAATCTTGGTTAAAAGGAACAGCTGCTGAATTATTCAGGGAATGAATCAGTTGGTCATCTACAAACAACTGGATTTTATCTGCTCTCCACTCCATGCTGTATTTATGAAACTCGGTAGTGGCATTCTGAATTTTGCGGGTACCACCATCTGCATTACCGCCAGAACGGCCCGGATAATGGAAAGTACCGTAGATATTATTCAGGTCACGGCCGAGATGCTCCATAATATCAATCTCACCACAGGCAGGCCAGCTAACCTGGTCGATATTCGCACCCAGCATCCAGATAGCAGGCCAGGTACCAACACCCACCGGCATTTTCGCACTTACTTCTACGCGGCCATATTTCATGGTGAATTTACCCTTGGAAAGCAAACGGGCGGAGGTATAAGCACTACCATTATAATCTTCCTTGCGGGCAGTAATTCTCAATACACCATTTGTTACCACTACATTTTCTGCTCGATTGGTATAATACTGAAGTTCCTGGTTACCCCATCCGTTCTGACCGGTACCGATATCATATCCCCACTTGGTTGGATCAGGTGCGCCATTCGAATTGAATTCGTCACTCCATATTAAGCCAGGTTCGTTGGAAGTTACATTCACACGAATTTGTGTGCTCTTCGTAAGATCTCCTGCTGTGTTACTTGCTTTCACAGTAACAACATAAAGGTTGTTGCCCGCAGTTGAATAAGTGTATTCCAATTCACCATCCTCATCGGTTTGGGATACGCCGTTTCCAAATTCAAACAAATAGGAGCTCGCATTACGGGCACTAGCTTTAAATGTTACCAACCCGCTTCCGTCAGCTGCAACGTCTGCTGAAATAACCAACTGAGTAGGTGCTCCATTCGAAGGTTCAGATTCTTTCTCTTTGGAGCAACTTGTTGCAGCCAATAAATAGCTTGCTAATAGTAGTATGTTCATGATTATTCGCATTTTGTTAAGGTTTTACTTTTAATTTTTGATACCAGGCATTGCCATCCACACCGATATTGCGCAGGTGGATGGTATTCTCCGTAATAGAAAGGATTTCATAGACATTGGCCCCTGTTGCAAAATTGATGGCGCCATTGCCAGGTACGGAAAACTGAATCCGGGTAGATACGGAAGCCGGTGCTCCTGAAGTAGCATCACTGAAAGTCAGTGCTTTTACCCCGCTTACATCAAGAGGATAACAATCTTCCGGACCACTGAATTCATAAGATCCAACGGAAGCTCCCTGAATCAGACTTGCACCCTTATTGTCTACAGACATACTTACCCGGTTATTCGCATCCCGGCTAAAGGTGATCTCATCATCATAGAAACAGCCGGTAAAGGCTTTCTCATCGGGAGATGCCTGGTACCAGATGGGTTCAAATGCATCCGCCGGACCAACACCAATATGTCCAGCTGCCTGGTTATCTGTTACCCAGACTTTGCTGCCCGTACCTGTTAAAGCAGAAAGGATGGGTGCAGGGATTTCGAATATCACATTCACTGCAACTTTTTTGCTAATGGTTGAAACCACACCTGCAGTACCAATGGCATTTACAGTAACAACATATTCCTGAGTACCAGGAGTGCCATAGCGATAGCGAACAGTTCCACCAGGAACCATACGTGTAATACCGTCTCCAAAATCAATCTTATAGGTGATCGCATTGGTGGCATTGGCTTCTATTTGTACATAACCGGATCCGTTTCCTTCAGGATTGGAAGCATCAGCACCTTCCACCACAATATCAAGTGCCAGTTCGGATGGAGTTTTGATTTCTCCAAAGGAATACTCTTCTTTCTGACAGGCTACAATACCGGCTCCAAGAATACCGGCCAGTAAAGCACGTGTTATATATTTTCGGATAGTCATAATTGTTAGTTTAATGTGATGTCGTCAAAATACCAGGTGAAGTTCGCTGATCCATCTCCGGGAGTTCCCAGGTCGAAAATCAGCACCACTTTCTGATAGCTGTTAGCTGTATTGATGGCTGAATAGTCGAAGCTGAGTGTTTCCCATTCTCCGGCTTTGGTAGTGCTCAACTCTTTTTCAAATGCTATACCTCCATCATTCTGGTTTTCTACCTTGAGTAAAACTTTAGCGCCTACACGGGGAGAATATACTTTCATGGTAAAGGTTTTCTTTACAGAGAAATCAATCGGGGCAGCAAGGGAAATAAATGCACCACCCCAGGGCTGGCCTGGATTTTTTACCATCCGGGCAACTTTGCTGCTGGTATTTGTGCCTCCACTAACAGGGTTATCAATAATGGTCACCTGGCCGCCATCAAAATTCACAAAATCGTAGGTCAATGTTGAAGACTCAAAGCTCAACGGCAGGGCCAATACATCATTGCCACCACCGGCTCCAACCATCTGTACATCGTCCCAATAGAACACTTTACCATTGCCATTGGTACCAAAGTCAAAGAAGATGGATGCCTTATCATAATTACGGCTTAGGTTCAATGCAGGTGTACCGGTGTTAAAATCAAACTCCAGGGTTTCCCATGCATTTGCAACCGTGGTAGTGGCTAATTTTTCAACAAAAATGCCTCCGTCTGTATGGTCCTCTACTTTCAGCAGTACCGGAATGCCGGCTGCCGGTGAATACACCCGCACACTCATTTTAGTTGCAGTTGCAGTAAAGGGAATTTTCTGCGGAAAACCCGATGGCGTTCCAATGGTGGTACCAGCCCATACTTCAGCACCATTTCCTTTAGTTGTTTTCTTCACATTATTTGATGCACTGGCTGGATCAATTGCGTCTTCGCTGCTGTTCCCGCCAAAGTCAGTTACGGTGTAGTCCACATTATCCAGGTCGAATGTTACCGGCAGTGAGATGGGTGCTGCTGTTGGCGGCAAACTATTTACCAGTCGGATATCATCAAACAGGAAAGTAAAATTCGCTGATCCGTCACCCGGGGTTCCAAGATCAAAGATCAATACAACCTTCTGGTAACTATTCGAAGCATTAATAGCGCTGAAATCAAATACCAGGTCTTCCCATTCATTAGCTTTAGTTACAGGTTGTTGTAATTCATAGAAAATACCACCATCTGAAATATTTTCCACTTTAAGCAGTACGGTAGCGCCTGCTCTTGGAGAAAAGACCTTCATCCGGAAGATCTTGTTGGCACTGAAATCGATCGGCTGACTCAGCGTTATTACAGATCCACCCCAGGGCTCTGGAGCATTTTTGATCATTCTTCCTACTTTAGCGGAAGGGTTACCCGGCTTGACATGCGGGTTATCAATCAGTGTTACCACACCCCCGCCGAAATTGATCCATTCGTAATTGAGTGTACCGTTTTCAAAATCCAGCGGCAGCAGTAATGGATTCACTATGGTGATCTCTTTGCTCAGTTCCGTGCTGGCCTGTCCACCACTCAGGGCTACCACCCGGATTGTATAAGTGCCGGTCTGCGCATATGTATAACTGGTAGTTCCACCTTCCAGCAGGGATACCGGCTCTTCTTCCTCCTCTTCGCCGAAATACACACGGAAAACGGTTTCATAGTCAGCACTCGCGCTTACGTTCACCTTAAATGGATTGGAAGGGTCAATTGCTGCTGTAAAATCCATGTTCTCAGGAGCTTTGAAGCTTACTGTCAGGGGTTGTGTTACCTCTGTGGTCAAACCATTCACACCAATCCCTAATATCCGTACGTTGTAATTTCCTTCTGCGTACATGTGTTCCACTTTTCTACCGGGACTAACCCGCTGTGGCTGTTGTGTCCCATCTCCGAAATGTACCAGGTAATAAGCCGTGCCTTCTCCGTTTGGATAAATGCTCACTTTACCGGTATTATCCTGTGTGATATCAAACATCGCGCTTAGTTTGTCTGGCGCAACGGCTCCTTCTGCGAAGGAAATATCGTCGAAACTTTCTTTCTTACAGCCACTCCAAAGCAGCCCCAGGGAAAGTCCAAGTATGAGTATTCGTTTCATGTTTCAATTTTTTGGATGATCAATTAATAACCGGGGTTCTGAGGAAATCCGGATACATCCACTTCTTCCTGTGGTATGGGGAAAACCTCGTGTTTGCCGGTTACAAATCCGGTAATTTCCTGCGCTGCTCTACCCGTGCGTACCAGGTCAAAGAAACGATCTCCTTCCATAGCCAGTTCCAACCTGCGCTCATTCCAGATAGCTTCCGTCAATGCAGCTCCGGTTGCTGTGATGTTGTGATCATTATCGCCAAATGCACGCTGCCTCACCCTATTCAGGTAATCCTGAGCTTTGGCAGTGTTGGGAGATGCTTTCCGGTTATTGGCTTCAGCCGCCATCAGTAATACATCTGCGAAGCGGATTACGCGGTTGTTGTTCAGGTAGTTCAACTCTATTTGTCCGGATGTTTCACCCTTACGCGGATGATATTTCTGGTTGTACAATCCTGTATTCTTATAAGGCGCCACGAGGTAAGTGATATTATACTGTGGATTGGCTGCACTGTAGGCTTCAATATCCAGAATGGTAATATTCTTCCTGGTATCATCTGCATCAAACGCGTTTGCCAGGTCCTGTGTGGGCAGGTTTACACTCCATCCCTGGGCATAGGGGCTGCCACCGGTCAGGTTACGTACGCCACAATGCTGTACTGCGAAATTGCCCTGTCCGCGGCCCGGATTACTCCAATCGTAAAAGGGATTGTTATTTGTGTACTGGATTTCAAATACAGACTCCGGGCCGTTTTCGCCGCTTGCCAGGAAGATGTTTCCAAAATTTGGTAACAGACTGAAAGGGCCATTGATTACTTCTTCCAGAACGGTTGCTGCTTCTTCAAATTTTGCCTGGTTGGTGCTTCCCTGATATAAGAGCACTTTTCCCAATAAAGCTTGGGCTGCATATTTGGTAGCACGTCCGGGCTCGTTTACAGTTGTAGGAAGAGAAGCAATTGCAGCACGTAAATCTGTTTCGATTTGCGCATATACTTCTGCTTTAGGAGTGCGACCAAGTGACTTACTATCACCAACGCCTAAACGACGATCGGTAAACAAGGGCACATCTCCAAAGAAGCGCACCAATTCAAAATAGTAATAGGCACGCAGGAAATAAGCCTGAGCATATACCTGGTCTTTACCTGTGAAGTCCAGTTTGGCTTTATTTTCTTCCAGGTAGTTAGCCCGGTTGATCCCTTCGTAACATGTTTTCCAGATTTCAGTCAGGTAGCTGTTAACAGGAATAGTGGTATAGTCATCCATTTGCTGAAGCCCCAATACATCGGTTGCGTTTTCACCTCCTGAAACGGAGTTGTCAGACGCTACATCACCAATAACGGGAACTGCCCAAAGCCACTGAAGAGGAGAGTAAACACCGACCAGCATCTTCTGGTAATCGTCGGCGGTTTTAAAATAATCGTCGGCGGTGATCTGATAATCCTCCCTCGGACTATAGTCAATAAATTTGGAGCAGGAAGCTGTGGCAACGATCAGTGACAGGCCAACTGCTATGTATAAACGATTTTTCATTGTGTTCTGTTTGTGGTTAGAATTTTACATCAATACCGGCAGACCAGGTACGCGCCTGTGGGTACACACCGCGATCAATACCTGTATCAAAAATTCCTCCTGAGATTTCAGGATCATACCCTGAATACTTCGTGAATGTCAGCGCATTTTTAATCTGTGCATATACTCTGATCCGGTTCACTTTGATTCGTTTCATCCATTCGCTGTTGAGTGTATAACCCAATTGAAGGTCTTTGATTTTGATAAAGGAGCCATCTTCTACGTATCGGTCGGAAGCGCGTATATTGTTGTTGCCGTCCACAAAGGAATACCGCGGATAACGGGCATCATTCGTGGTGCCTTCACCAGTCCAGCGACCCAGTACACCACGAAATTTATTCGTCATAGCCAGGTTACGTTCGTAGG
The DNA here is from genome assembly GCA_016787265.1 of Flavipsychrobacter sp. Classification (GTDB taxonomy): domain Bacteria; phylum Bacteroidota; class Bacteroidia; order Chitinophagales; family Chitinophagaceae; genus Flavihumibacter. The sequence continues at coordinate 191,061 of JAEUVF010000005.1, forward strand.
CACGATAGATATCATTCCCAACAGAAGCATAAACAAAAGTGGTAAAGTCGAATCCTCTGTATTCCAGGTTTAGTCCCCATCCCATGGTGAAATCCGGGAAAGGATCACCGATTTGTGTGCGGTCATCGGCATTGATCTGACCATCTTTGTTCATATCCATGTATCGAATATCACCTGGCTGTGCGCCTGGTTGTGCGGTTTGTGCGTTCACTTCTGCCTGGTTCTGAAACAGGCCATTTGTTTTATAGCCGAAGAAATAACCAGGGGTAAATCCTTTTTCAAAACGTGTAACCTGTTGCCCCGGAATTCCATAGTTGCCTCCAGCGATCAGACCATTATTGGTTTCAGTCACTTCGTTTTTGGCAGTAGTGAAATTCACATAGGTGTTAATCTTGAAATTCTTACCAATGGTTTCATTATAGTTCAGGTTGAGATCTACTCCGTTGGTGCGGGTTGTTCCGATATTTGCTGTTGGCAGGGCAGCTGTTCCCAGGTAAAGAGAGAGTGTTGGGTTGAAGAGCAGGCCACTGATGTTTTTTTGATAATAATCGGTTGATAAACTCAGTTTGTTATTCAGGATGGCGATATCAAATCCGTAGTTCTGCTGGATCTGTTTTTCCCAACCCAGGGCATCATTGCGGAAAGAGGAGATGGTGGCGCCGATAGAGGTAGCATTCTCACCAAATGTATATCCGGCATTCTGCCCTAACCCATAAGAGTAAACGACGTTTGAGATGCGCTGGAACTGCGGACTCACATTTTCATTTCCGGTAACACCATAACTTCCACGGATCTTAAGATGATTGATGAGGTCACTGTTAAAAAATTCTTCGTTACTAACTATCCATCCGAGTGACCCCGCATAGAAATTCGCGAATTTATTAGCCGGACCGAATGCATAGGATCCATCCCGGCGGGCTGTAAAGCTAGCCAGGTATTTATTATCGTAGTCGTAGTTGAGTCTTCCGAAATAGGAAAGGTTACGACGCTCATACTGGAAGCTGCCTGCTCCGAGCCCATTGTTAACTGCCTGTCCGGTTGCAGAAGAAATGTCTGCAAACTCCCATGAGTTGAAGGGAACGTCCTGGCGGGAAGCGTCGAGTCCGTTGCCTGTAACTTTTGCAACCGACATACCGGCAACCGCATCAAAATTGTGAACATCATTCAGGCGGAAATTATAACTGGCAAAATTTTCCCAGGTATAATTGTAATAGGTGTTTTTGTATTCAGATACACTGTTATGCGCCCCGGTTCTTGGTGTACCGTCTGCATTCAGGGTGGAGTTGATATGACCCGCACCATAAAATGCAAGGGGTGCAAAACTTTTCCCAACCACATTCGTATAGGTATAACCGTAACGGGAAGTCAGGTTAAGGTTTTTAATTGGCGAATAGGTCAACTCCAGTTTGCCATAGAGTTTATTTGTATTGGATTTGTTATAGGTGTCCGCCAACTGTGTCAGGGGATTAAAAATTTCTGAAAGGATATTCGGGCTGGTAGCGTACTTCCCATATACATTCGGGTTTGTATTGTATATGGGTGTTGTGGGATCAAAGTTCAGCGCATTGGAGATCACTCCATTAATGGAATTCTCAGGAACTCCGGAGCCTCGAATATTTACGAAACTGGTGTTGGCGGTGAACTTCAGTTTGGAACTCAGGTTATAGGTGATATTGGAGGTGGCGTTGATTCTTCTGAAGAATGATTTATCGCCGCCACCTACAATGCCATCCTGGTTAAGGAAAGAGCCGGAGAGGAAATAGGTCATTTTTTCAGAACCACCGCGGGCAGTCAAGGCGTGTGACTGGATCGGCGCTCTTTTAAAAATCTGATCCTGCCAGTCTGTTCCTTTTCCAAGAACACTCAGGTCAGGGAAGATGAGATCTCCGCCACTGGCAACAGACCCTTCGTTTACGATGGCGCCATATTCTGTGGCATTCAAAACGCCAATTTTACTGAAAACCTCCTGTACACCATAGTTTCCATTATAGCTGAACTCGGTTTTCTGATTCCGCCGACCGGATTTGGTAGTCACCAGGATCACCCCGTTACCACCTTTCACTCCGTAAATGGACGTAGTTGCCGCATCTTTTAAAACGTTGATGGATTCGATGTCGGCAGGTGGAATGGAATTCAGGTCATCCAGTGTCTGAATGGATCCATCTACAATAACAACGGGATCTGTTCCGGTATAGGAAGGAATGCCGCGAATCAGCACAGTTGGTTTAGCACCTGGAGTTCCGGGAGAAATCACGGTAACTCCGGAAGCCCTGCCCTGAATGGCATCTTCTGCCCGAACCGGACGCAGCTTTTCAATTTCTTTTTCTTTTACAGTGGCGATGGCACCAGAAATCTTGGTCACTTTCTGGGTTCCATAACCAACTACCACTACCTCGTCCATCTGGCCAGACTGCGGCATCAGCGTGATGCTAAGAATTGAGCCGGTAATACGAACCTCTTGTTCAGTGAAGTTTAAAGAAGAAATGGTGAGTGTAGTAGCGGAAGTTGCTACTTCCAGTGAAAAATTCCCATTTTCATCCGTGCTTGTTCCCTGGGTACTGCCCTTCACCAGGACGGAGGCATTTGGAACCGGATTTCCTTTGTCGTCAGTTACCCGTCCGGTTACGGGTTTGGTTTGAGAGAAGCCGATAACTGCAAGCAGCAGCCCGACCCAGAGTAGCAATACTCGTCGCAGCACTTTTTTCATATGCAAGCTAATTTTAATTAATGCCCGTTAATTGCGGGAGTTTAAATCTAGACAGACAAATCGCCGTATGCAAGCAAACCCCTACAACACGTCTACATCAATCATGATCAGTTGATTGATAATCAATGATAATCGACTACATCATCACTACATCAAAGCAATTTTGTAAGTTTATCTAATGAAAAAATGGTGGTGGTTGTTGGGACTGTTTTTCACGTTGAAAGCATGGTCGCAGAATACGATCGGCCTGCCCAGGATCATCAATTATACTAAGACAGATTTCCGCGGTGGTGCCCAAACCTGGGATATCCGGCAGGATTCAGCCGGCCGTATCTATTTTGCCAATAATGAGGGACTGCTAACTTTTGATGGTACCTTCTGGAAGGACTATGCGCTCCCCAATAAAACTATACTACGATCCCTGGCGCTTGAAGAAAACAGGATATATGTAGGTGGTCAGGGGGAGTTGGGGTATTTTAGTCCGGGTAAAAAAGGGCAACTTGCTTACCATTCGTTGCTGGCAGAATTACCCGCTGATCAGCGAACCTTTGCAGACATCTGGGACATTGAAATTTTGGGGTCAGCGGTATTTTTTCGGGCTCTTGACCGGATCATTGAATGGCAGAATGGGAAAGCCAGGGTGTTCAAAGCGCAGTCTGAATGGGTGTGGTTGAAAAAAATGGGAAACCGGTTGTTTGCGCAGGATGTGGTACATGGTTTATTTGAATGGCAGGAGGATCAATGGCATCCAGTAAAGGGAAATCAACAGGTGCAGTTAAAGCCGATTAATGGCATGCTCCAGGCTGGAGCAGATTCCATACTAATGCTAACGGTTCGGGAAGGGGGGTATTGGCTGGTGCGTGATTCGATTCATACCGCTACCGCATTTCCCAAAAGCTTCTTTCCATCGGACGTTAATGCTGTTTCCGCACTAAACCAGCGGGAGTTTATGGTTGGCACGAATTCATCCGGGGTTTTTGTATTGGATTATAAAGGTCGGATCATACAGCAGTTAGGGCGAAAGGAAGGCCTGCAGAACAATAATATTTTATGTGCACTGATTGATCGCGATGGAAACCTATGGACCGGTTTGAACAACGGTATCAGCTTCATTGCTTACAATGCGGCAGTTAAATACATTCATCCGAATGTGGAGAATGAACTTTCGGGATTTGGGGCGAGAATACTGGACGGTAGATTGTATCTAGGCAGTTCGGATGGCGCCTATGTGGTGAAACTGGACAGTTCAATGCAGGATCTGAGTTTTTCGAGAGGAGAGTTTAGGTTGATTTCTGGAAGTTCGGGGCAGGTGTGGCGACTGGATGAAGTTAATCAGCAGGTGCTGATGGCTCATAATAGCGGAACATACCGGTTAACAGCACAACAGGCAGAAAAAATTGCTCCGGAACCTGCCTGGATCTTTCAACCCCTTTCGCCTGTATTGCCATCCAGCGAAATACTGGTTGGCAATTATACGGGGTTGAAGCGATTGACCTATAAAGATGGACAATTCAAAAACGAAGGTAACCTCTCAGGTTTATATGAATCACTTCGTTTCCTGACCATAGATAATGACGGAACAATCTGGGCTTCTCATCCTTATCGCGGTATTTACAAAATCGAATTGTCAGGTGACCGTGCCCGTTATGATACCAGGTTGTATACTGCGAAAGATGGATTACCATCAGATCTGGGTAATCATGTTTTCAGGGTTCAGAACAGGGTGGTATTTGCCACTGAGAAAGGTGTATATGAATTTGATGCAACCAGCGGAAGGTTTGTAAAATCCGCTTTTTTAGGAAATGTTTTGGGGGAAATGGAAATCAGGTATCTGAAAGATGATATTCAAGGAAATATCTGGTTCGTTAGCGGGAAACGAATGGGTGTATTGTTGAAAGAGGAAGGGAGGATGGAGCCAGTGTATTTTCCGGAGCTGACCGGGCAGGTCTTATCAGGTTTTGAGCAGGTATATCCTTATGATCCGCGGAACGTATTCATTGCTTCTGAGAAAGGACTGGTACATCTGAATCTTGAAAAGTACCAGGCGAACCGGGTTCCCGTAACCGTGCAATTAGGCCAGGTGAGGGCAATAGGTAACAGGGATAGTATTCTGTATGGCGGATTTGGAAACTGGGCATCACCTAAACTGAACAGTCATTTCAGCGCATTCCGGTTTGAATTCAGTGCGCCTTATTATGGCTTGTCCAATACCATTGAATACAGTTATAAATTGGAAGGATTTGATACGAACTGGAGCGAGTGGTCAGTAAGAACAGAGAAGGATTACACCAATTTGACGAGTGGAAGCTATGTATTTACAGTAAAGGCAAGAACTAACCTGGGTCGCGAATCAGAGCCGGTAGCATATCGGTTTACGGTATTGCCGCCCTGGTACAAAAGCATGTATGCCTACCTGTTATATACAGGCCTATTTGTGTTGTTGGTTATGGCAGTGGTTCGCTGGCAGCGAAATAAATTGCGACAACAGCAGTTAAAGTTTGAAGAACAACAGCGGCAATTGGAAATCCTGCATCAGTTGGAGATGGAGCAAAATGAAAAAGCGATCATCCAGTTACAAAAAGAAAAACTGGAGAATGAGGTAAAGTACAAGAATAAAGAACTGGCGGATGCAGCGCTGCACCTGGTGGAAAGAACCGATGCGTTGGCCCGGGTGAAAGAGGAATTGCAAAAACTATATAAGTCGAGTGAACAGGATGCAAGTTTAAAGAAAGCGTTGCAACTTGTGAATGATATTGAGCGAAACAATGATAACTGGGATCGGTTTGCAGTGCGATTTGATGAAATCAATAATGACTTTCTTAAAAAAATAAAAGGACTCTATCCACAATTGACAGGTACAGATCTTAAGCTGTGCGCCTATCTTCAATTGAATATGTCTTCCAAAGAGATCGCGCAACTGATGAACATATCACTTCGGGGTGTTGAAATCTCCCGGTATAGGCTGCGTAAAAAATTGCAGTTACCAACGGAGAAATCCTTTGTTGAGTTTTTTGCGGAATTGCCTGGTTAGCGAACTTTTTATGCAGGCATCCAGCTATAAATTTCCTTTGCCATTACCCTCCACAACGGCCGGTCGAAAGCCCACACTTCAAAGCTTTGTTCGAGGATGATAAACAAACCGGCATACAGTGAAACCGGGTGGATTTTTTTCAATCGGATCCAGTCGTGGATCCAAAGCGCCAAGATCAAACTATCGGCCAGCACGAGTGCAAACCAGATTTCAGGTTGGGGAACAGAAGGGAAATAATGCCGAAATCGAAACCACGCTGGCCAGAGAACGACAATTGTTGCCAGTAACATAAAACGCTTGTGGACATCCGGCCGATTTCTGTTCCAGATACCTGCAACTACTAAAGAGAAAAACAGCAAGCCTGAAACGATGGTACCCAGAATGGTAGAGTAGGCACTATCTCCAAGGCCGGCAGCCAGATCGCGATCCACCACAAATTTTCCGGTCGGAAATAATGTACTAGCAATACCCGCAGCAAGTATTAGACCTACGATACCCAATCTGGCATGTAGTGAATACAGAGAACGGCTGATTAAAAAGGCTTGTATAAAAAAGAGGATGATCCATCCGAAAGCAAATGCGCCATGTAAATGAATTATTAAAGGAGCGACAAAGCTTCCCTGGGAAACAGGAAGAAAAAATGTTTTGCCAAAGCCGATTAAGACTGCTGTCAATCCAATCAAAGACATGACAAAGAAAAATGGTGAACGTTTTTTTGGTTGCTGAATTGACATTGTCATTTTTGCTGGTTAAATTTTTTTACAGCCCTAAACTCCCATAAAACTAACAACAGTATAATAGATATTTCACCAATAAAATAAATCCATCCGATACCAGTTACCTCCTGGTAATGCCAAATTACTACACCAAAACTGAGTGCGCAATAGATTGTATTTGCGATAGCGATAGCCTGCATAAAGGGCTTCCAGTTTTTCGCATTAAAAAGCAGATGATTGATTAAGGAGTAGATGGCAAAGAAGAAGGCTATTCCCCCCAGTATCTTCGTAACCGCCAACGGAAGCCCAAAAAATTCCGGAAAAAGGAGAGGCACCGACAGCAAAATTGCCGCAGTGAAAGCGGCTCCTATTCCATCAATCAAAAAAAAATTCTTCGGAGACAGCATATTTAATTAATTGAAAGGTGATCATAAACCTCCCGCATACAACGTATAACCTGTTCCATTTCCATTTCCTCCAGGTGCCCAAAGCCCATACGCATGGCCGTCAGGTTTTTTTGCTGATACAGCAGGGTTCGGGGAATGAATACGTCTTTTGCCTCACAGGCTTTGCTGAACTGGGCCAGGTTCAAATCCTTTTTCCATTCCAGCCAGAAGGCGAGTCCGCCATTCGGAGGTTCAAACTGAAGTTGGTCGCTAAAGTATTTGTTCAGCAATTCTATAGTATTATTTCTTCTAGCCCCATAAACCTGAAGCGATTTTTTTAATAAACGATGCATCTCCCCCTCTTCAATAAGCTCTCCCAATACCTGTTCCAATAGCGGATCACCCTGGCGATCCAATACCTGCAGATGCTTTTGCAGTTCACCAATCAGGTTTTTCGGAGCAACCACAAAGCCCGTCCGAAATCCGGGTGCCAGCGATTTTCCAAAGCTTCCGCAATAGACAACCATACCACTGGTATCAGCACTCGCAAGAGGCAAAACGGGGCTTTTATCAAAATGAAAATCGTAATCAAAATCATCTTCCAGAATGATGAATCCAAATTCGGCAGACAACTTCAAAAGCTCCAATCGACGGCCAGCACTTAGGGTTACCGTCGTAGGATAGTGATGATGCGGAGTTATGTAAAGTAATCGGACCGGTTGCTTTTCGCAAAGTTTTCTGACTGCCAGAACATCAATTCCCTCTGCATCCACCGGCACCGTATTGATGCGGGCGCCTGCCTGTTGAAAGGTCATGTTCATGATGAAATAACTGGGTGCCCCCACTACTACGGTGTCACCGGGCTGAAGCAGCAGATTTGCCGTTATAAAAAGGCTCATTTCTGTTCCCCTGGTAAGCAGGATATTGTCTGGTGAAACATGCAATCCGCGTGTGAGATTCAGAAAATTGGCCAGTTGCCTGCGGAAATACAGATTGCTTTCGGCCTGCTGGTATCCCAGGTGTCGCCGGTTGATTTTACGTTTCAGGCTGGTGTTGTAGTATCTGCTCAACTGATCCAGCGGTGTTAGCCGATAATCCGGCAGACCATCGTTCAGGTGGAGTCGGGCTTTGCTATGTCCAATTGGGTTATCCAGCAGGCTGGATTTTTTAAATTGAAAGCCGGTGACCGAAGGGTATTCAATCAATTGAATCGTTTGCCCGGCCTGGAATTTTGTCGGCCTGGGAGCTGCTTTCCCGATAATAAAACTGCCTTTGTTAGGATGAATTTCCAACCAGCCCTGGGCTTCCAGTTCCTGGCAGGCCATAATGATCGTATTGCGATGCACCTGCAAAGCTTTTGCAAGGATCCGGGTACCAGGTAAGCGAGTGCCGGCAGGCAGGTATTGTCGCTGGATGGCATTGATCACCTGGTGCGCGATCTGCAGGTAAACCGGAGTGCCTGAGGAACGGTCTAACTGGATGATCGACTCAAAAGGAATGTTAGCCGGACTAGCCATAATATAAAAACTGGTACAGTCGTACAGACCGGCAAGTTACTAGTTTTGGCCTCAAATTGCACATAGGCTATGGTTTCCAGGAATGTATTCATTAAAGCGACAGGCTTACTCACATTAGCAGCCGGTTTGTTTTCAGAAAGTTATAGTCAGAATAAACAGTCGGATCTGGATCCCGTAACAGTAACCGCTTCCGTAAACCCGATTCAGACTTCCCGTACCGGCAGGAATGTATTTGTAATAAAAGGCGACCGCTTCCTGGAATTGCCGGTTCAGTCAGTTGATGAATTGTTACGCTTTTTGCCCGGCGTGGAAATGCAGATGCGCGGACCGGCAGGCAGCCAGGGTGATATCGTTCTAAGAGGCGGGAGTTTTCAACAGGTGCTGGTATTGCTGGATGGGGTTCGGTTGAACGATCCCAATACCGGGCATTTTTCCGGTTATATCCCTCTTGCTCCAGCGGAAATCGATCGTATTGAGATTTTAAAAGGAGCTGGCTCCGCGATTTATGGAGCGGAGGCGGTGGGTGGGGTAATTCATGTAATCACAAAAACCTATGCAAGCAGGGCTGACGGAGCAGATACCCTTGCAGTACAGGCACAGGCTGCCATTGGTGAATATAAATATGGATCTGTTCAGGCGGGGGCATTTATGCGAAAGGGTCGGACGGCTTTCAGCGCCGGATTGTTATCGAATAACGCAGATGGACAACCGCAAAGAGGAACAAGAGGATTTTTTCACAACAATACGGTTTCCTTATCTGCCAGCCAGTGGTTGAATGACCAATGGAAAATCGGTGCAAGAGCAGCGTTTGACCATCGTGATTTCGGTGCACAAAACTTCTATACCACATTTGCATCGGATACGGCAACTGAAAAAATCAGGAGCTGGTGGACACAGGTACAGGCGCAGCGTGTGGGTAAGCGGGATCGCCTGGTGTTTGACCTCGGTTATAAACACCTGGTTGATCAATTCGCTTTTAATAAAAGTTCGGTGGCAAACCGAAGTGTGAGTGAGCTGGTACAGGCACAGGTGCGGGATGAGATCCGCTTTACGGAAAAGACAGAACTTACAGTTGGCTGGCAGTTTATCAGTAAAAAAATCGCTTCAAATGACAGGGGTAATCATACGGTATTACAGAGTGGTGCCTTTGTTGTATTGAACCAGCAGTTAGGGGATAAATGGACAGTGAGTCCGGCATTGCGGCTGGAATGGAATGAACGCTCAGATGCGGAACTGATTCCGCAATTAAATATTTCTTATCACAGCGGGAACTGGCAATTGCGCGGCAGCGGGGGGAAAACAATCCGTGATGCCGACTTTACCGAGCGCTTTAATAATTACAACCGGGCTCTGGTTACGGGTGGGCGGATTGGAAATCCCGATTTGAATCCCGAACGCTCCTGGAGTTATGAATTCGGTGCTGATTATTACCTGAACAGTCGCTTCAAACTGGCAGCTACTTATTTTCAGCGGTTTCATGAACAGCTGATCGACTGGACAAATACACTCTATGCGGAGATGCCGCGTAAGGAAAATCTATCCCCAACCGGTTCCTATGCATTGGCTAAAAATATTGCCCGTGTGAATACCAAAGGGGTTGAGCTGGATGGACAATTTCAACAACGGTTCAGTGAACACCAGGAGCTTTGGGTGAACGCCGGAATTACCTGGATTGAATCCAACAGTAATGAATCTACCCCTTCACTTTATTTATCCTCTCATGCCCGCTGGCTCATGAATCTGAATGCGCAGTACAGGGTGGGAAGATTTTCAATGAGTTTGGGCGCCTTGTATAAATACCGGCTTGCTCAGGAGGCTCCTGCAATCGGATCGGTATTAAACCGGGATTATTTTCTGCTGAACGCGAAGCTCCAGGCTGCCGTTTGGCAACAGAAACTTCGGTTGTTCATCCAGGTGGATAATGTAATGGATATTTCTTACCAGGACTTGTTAGGTTCGGTTATGCCTGGCCGTTGGGTAATGGGTGGGCTCAGTTTCCGACTCTGATCTACTAAGCATCCTTTGGATGTTTGGGGGGGTCTTTTTTTGCAGGTCGGGTTGGCTTATCCAGATCGATAACTTTGATAACGGTCCGGATAATGTCAATCACCACCGGAGCACCGATTCCCAGCCTTTGTGCGTTGGTATTGGCCGGAGCGATGGAAATGCTGGTCGGATCAAATAAGATATAATTGATCAGGTTTTCACCATCCCCTGTGGATTCCGGAACATATACCTGGATGGTAGTTTTTTTATAACCATCCGGATAATATCGAACATAATATCCCTCTTCATGACGGTACCATTGATTCAGCTTGAATTCAGGATTGCGCATCTGTGAAAGTGTGCGGGGTACCGCAATGCGCTCATAAGCCTCATAAGAATTCACACCAGTATTGAAAATGTCCTGAATGTCTCCGAGTGTTCCACCTGAGGGCATAACTGCTGCAACCGTTTTTACAATCCCCATTACGCCACCATTCAGTTCAAAGATCTGCTTGGAATTGAGTAATCTTCGTCCGGTGTATTGCACGGGCGTAGGTAGTTTGCTGAATTCGGTTCTGCTCATCACACCCCATAATAAAAGCTGAATATTCCTTTGATCAAGCTCGTTAGCGGTTTGTGAATTTTTTAAAATGGACTCGATAATTTCTTTCCGGGGATGATTCAGGGGTGCCTGGAAGTAGGCATCACGGGCTGTTGGATCGGGTGTGCCGGGCTGCAAACAATAGGATTTAAACTCGGCGGTATACAACCCTGGTTTTAAAATAAAACTTCCATTTTCAGTCAGGGGTTGCTCCACCATTGATAAAGATGCAGTGTCCTGCAATTCAAGGGATTGCACGGTATATTTTGGTTCCGTAGAAGTATTTGTGGTGAGCGTTTTGCGGGAACTGCAGGCCATGAAAACCAGGCTGAACAGGCTGCAGGAGAGCGCTAATCTTATCATGGTACAGACGAATTGGTTCCCTTTATAACGCAATTTTTTAGTTGTCAGGTATATGTACCGTTCAACCAATTTTCCTGCTGGCAATGACAGCAGCAAATAATTTTGATAGTATATGAGACCGGGATCATTGCTAACCATTTCCATCTTGTTGTTTTCATTGTTTTCGCAAGCCGGAACCAGGGTGTATGACCATCCCCCTATCCAGGTAAATATATTCAATGAAAAGAAGGAACCACTCGATTTTGTAAGTGTTCGTATTCTGCAAAAGGCTGATTCTATTAGGGTATTCAGCACGGTCAGTGATTCCGCAGGAAATCTCGTCCTTCCGGATCTTAAACCCGGAGATTATTTGCTTTGTGTTAGTCGCGTTGACTATGAACCCGCCTGCCAGGATTTTATCATTTCTGCCACCAATACAAATACTGCCCCACAGATACTTACTATTGTACTGCATGCCTCCCGGCAGTTAAGCACCGTTACTGTTACTGCTAAAAAACCTCCTGTTCAGTTCCTTTCTGACAGAACCATCATACGGGTAGATGCCAGCATTAATAACGCTGGTACAACGGCACTTGAAGTTTTAGAACGCTCGCCTGGCATTACACTCGATAAGGATGGCAATATCAGTTTAAAAGGGCGCGACCAGGTGCTGGTAATGATTGATAACAAACCTAGCTATCTGACAGGCCCTGAATTGAACGCTCTGTTGCAGGGAATGAGCAGTAATGACATTGAAACAATTGAACTAATCGACAATCCGCCTGCCCGATATGATGCGGCCGGAAACGGTGGAATCATCAATATCAGATTAAAGAAAAACCGACAGCGCGGTTTCAACGGTAACCTGAGTTTGTCGGGTGCTCAGGGGATTTATCCAAAATCGAATAATGCCCTTTCGCTCAATCACTACAGCGGGAAAGTCAATTTGTATGCTAATTATAGCATGACCATTAACCAGAATATGCTGGATATGTATGCATTGCGCAGTTATTATGCGGAAGATGATAAAACCTTGCTGTCTACCCTGGAGCAACCTACTTTCATCCAGTCGATCGGTAAGAATCATTCGCTTAGAACCGGGCTGGATTATACCCTAAATAAAAAGACATCGGTTGGTATAGCATTGGCTGGAACAAAAATCGACCGAAACGGTACGGGCAGAGGTGAGGCGAGTTGGAAATCAGTCAACAGCCAGCCGGATTCACTGATCCGTACCAGCAATTCCAATAGTACGGATTGGAAAAATGCTTCAGTCAATGTAAACCTCCGCCACCAGTTTTCAGCCAAACAGGAACTTACCGCTGACCTCGACTGGTTGGGTTACCAGATCAAAGGCAGCCAGGGTTTTAAGAACATCCGGACTGATAATAACCCTTATACGGAATCCTTCCTGGGAGAATTACCCAGCAAGATCAGGATCCTATCCTTCAAGGCGGATCACCAGTTACAACTTCCGAAACAATACAAGCTTGAAACAGGAGTAAAATGGGCAGCTACTTCCACCAATAATAAAGCTGCTTACACAATTAATAAAGGTGGTGGCTGGGAAGAGGATCTGGGTAAAAGCAATCAGTTTATCTATGACGAACAGATACGCGCAGCTTATGCAAGCCTGGAGAGAAAGATCAATCGCTGGTGGTACCAGGTAGGCCTCCGGTACGAACATATATCTTATGATGCACATCAATTAGGCAATACTGTGATTAAGGATTCCGCTTTTTCCAATCAATATGGAAGTTTGTTCCCCAGTCTGCAGGCAAGCCTGGAGCTTGACTCTCTTAATGAGCTTAGCATCACTATGAATAAGCGGATTGACCGGCCCCCTTACCAGCAACTCAATCCGTTTGTATTCATCATTAACAAATACACATATCAGAAAGGAAACCCTTTGATGAAGCCGCAGTTCACCTATACAATTGAGGTGTCGCATCGCTTTAAAAACCTGCTGAGTACAAGTATTTCGTATAGTGATACCCGTGATTATTTCTCACAAATCTTTTTATCAGATAGTACCGGCACGTTTTATTATTCGGAAGGCAATCTTGGCAGAAGAAAAATCCTGGGGTTTTCCGTTTCATTTAGTGAGCAGTTGTTTCCTTTCTGGAATTTCAGTACCCAGGCAGATTTACAACATAAAAAGTTGAAAGGCTTTGTCTGGAAGCCACTGGAGGCAAGCATCACTCAATTAAGTATTTCTGTCAATAATCAGTTCAAATTGGGCAAGGGGTGGGCCATGGAAGCTTCCGGGTATTGGATCAGTCGCAGCCAGGCAGATATCCAGGAGATAGTGGAGCCAACGGGACAAGTAGGTATCGGTATTTCAAAACAGGTAGTAAAAAATAAAGGAAGTCTGAAACTAACTGCGAGGGATATCTTTTATACACAGAATATGGAAGGTTTCACGATTTTCAACCAGGCTACGGAATATTTTCGGTTGCAGCGGGATACCCGTGTAGTGAATCTTGCCTTTTCCTGGCGTTTTGGCAAACAAAGTAAAGCAACACCCCGTCGCACCAATAAAGTGGATGAAGCGGATCGGGTTAGCGGATAAAAAAAGCCGGCTATTAACCGGCTTTATATTTTAATTGCGTTTCTTTTTTCTTGCTTTCTTTTTGGATGGTTTTACCGGCTCTTCTTTTACACTCAAATCCTTAATCCGGATATTCCGGAAGAACAGCGTATCTCCATGTCCGAGAAATCCGATATGGCCTGATGTGCGTTTAAGTCCCGGATGCTCCCGCTTATCTACTGTTCCATTTGCAGAAGCTGCGGCAAGATCACCTTCGGTTATAACGGTGCCGTTCAGGGTCACTTTGATTTTATTGCCGATCAGTTCGATTTCCTGCTGGTTCCATTCCCCAACAGGTTTCAGATAACCACGTTTAGCGGCGATGACTCCATAAACAGATCCGTGGTACTGATAAACCTGCAAATTTTTATAGATATCAGCATCGTTATCAAGAATTTGAACTTCCATGCCCTCGTAGGCGGCGTCCCCTTCAAGTGGGGCGCGTAGTCCAACACCGTTATTGGCACCAGGCGTTAATTTGAATTCAAAGCGGAATACAAAATCGGAATATTCATTCTTTGTAAACAGATTTCCCTTGCCGCCTCTTTTCGGGTATACGGCGATATTACCATCTTCAATGATATAGGCGGATTTATTTCCCACCCATTCATGCAGGCTGGTGCCATCGAACAGCACGTTGAATCCTTCTGTTTTTTCAGCTTCACTAAGTTCAAAAGGCTCAGGTGTTTTGATTTCCCTGATCAGTACATCGCGGTATGCAACATAGGTTCCATGTGCCTGCAGTTCGATCTGCTCTTCGCGGAAAAGGGGCATATTTCGATCCCAGTAATTTTCAAGTGGAACTTTATCCACCACCAGTTTGCCATTAAGATAAACAGTAACCATATCACCTTCCATAAGAATGCGAAACTGGTTCCATTCTCCAATCGCATTGTCAGCAACCTGTGTCGGTTGGCTCGGATTCTTCTGGTTGTTATAGAGACCGCCAGATCCAACCTGCGCTCCTACATCTCTGCGTGAAGTATCCCAAATCTGAACCTGCGGAGTACCACGCAGGTAGATACCGGCATCTCCGTCTTTTGTGATTTTCCAATCGACGAATAATTCAAAGTCGCGGTATTTTTTGTTGGTACAAAGATTATCTCCATGTCCATTAAATACGAGCAGTCCGTCTTTTACAGACCAGCCTTCCCGCATTTTTGCATTGGCGATATCCTGTTCACGGGCAAGCGTAATAACGTCCATTTTAGCGCGACTGATTGGGTTTCCTACCAAACCTTTCCAGCCTGTGAGATCGCGTCCATTGAAAAGAGGTACAAAATCACCTTCTTTGGGCAAGCTGGCAAGATGTTTTCTTACGGCAGCTTTCAGGTAATCACTTTCATTTCCAGATACCGTTGCGATGGCTTTCTCCAGAATCTGATGAACCTGCGTGCCTTTCAACTGATCGTTGTTCAGGCAGGCATTCATCACCGCATTGGCCGCAGTGTTTTTCAGGGAGGGATCATCCATGAAGCCGGCTGTATATAACAGTGCGGGATAGGTGCTGATATTTCCCAGCTGGCTGATCAGCGTTGCCTTTTGTCTATTATCCGCTTTAGGCAGGAGATCGCGGATCATCAGGTATTTGTTTTCAGCCGGTTGATTACTGCTACGCAATTGCTGAATAAATGCAGCAATCAATGATTTGGTAAGGTCGGGCGATTGTGCTGAATTTGCCAGGCGAAATACGGAAGCGAGTGCTTCGCCATCTTTCCATCCGCCGAGTGCTTCTGCCATTTTTATTCGGGACTCATTACTGGCAGTATTAAATCCGCCAAGAACTTCCTGCTCAAACACTTTGCCGCCGAGGGAAGCCATTACCCTGTAATAGTTGGATTGTTTGTTCGAAGGCAGAGAACGGTACACATTCAATAACTGGTTGGTTTGAAGTGTTGGGTTCCTGATTCCTTTCAATGCGCTGATCACGATATCCTGCCGGTTTTTTAGATCTTTTTCAGAAGGGCCGTTAGCCAGTAACGGAAAAATACTTTCGAGCTGATCAGGTATCACCATTTTGGAAAGCGCCTGGGCAGCCGCTTCTTTTAATTGGTTATCGGAGCTGCTCAGGTAGGGTAATACCATCGGTACCTGGGAGGCAGCAGCACGTTCTCCCAATACATTAATGCTGGCTATTTTCCCGGCTGTTCCGCTATTTGCAAGGGCTGTTGATGCCACTTCAATAGCGGCAGAAGGTTCTGCCAGTAACAAGGCTTTCTGAATGGCAATTGCTTCCTGGTCACTGGAAGATTTCAGCATGTTGCCTAAGACTGGCAGGGCTTTTGAACCCGCTAACTGAACGGCGGCATTCATTGCGGATGAACGAACTACGGGATCCTTTGAATCCAGTAACTGCAGGGCCATCGGAGCGGCAGCTTCAATTTTTTTTGATGCTAGCAGACTTACCAGTTCCGCTTTTGCAGCGGGATTCAGACTACCCGCCGCTTTTAACCATGCCGGCGCTGTTGATGCGGTAATATAGGGAGCAGCAAATTGAAGAGCTGATTGGCGAAAAGCGGTATTCTTGTCTTTTAAGGCACTTTGTAGCATCGGAATTGCAGCTTCCCCCTGCAGGTTGCTGATCAGTTTAAGCAACGCAATTCGGGTGGCAGCCTGCTCCGGTTTGGTCAGACTATTCATCAGGCTGCCGGCTTTTTTTACCGTAGCAGCTTTATTCCCTGTTTGCTTACCAAGAAGTTCCAGGTAAGCAGCAGTTGCCTCGCTGTTTTCATATCTGTAACCGGACTGTTTTGCGGCAGCTGCCAGCATGCTTTCCGCGGCAGCAGAGCCGATTGATGCAAGTGCATAGTAGGCTGCATTTTGCAGGGGGCCTTCTGCAGATTTAGCAATTGCCAGGATATCATTTGTGGCTGGCTGGTACTTTGCATATCCGAGCGCCTGAACCAGGCTGATTTTACTGCTACCTTCAGCTGTTTTTAACGCTTCGTGTAAGGATGACAGTGATTCCTTTGTATTGATTGTTGCCAATACGCGGCTGGCAGCATCTGATAACCGGTTTTTTGTAAGGAAGGGTTGAACATAAGAAATGGCATCGTTTTTCCCGACCTGCTCCAATTGTGCCAATAAAAATTGTTGTACTACCGGATCCGCTACCTGTGAAAGCGCTTGTCCGTATGCACTGGTAGCCATCGAGCGCCAGGCTTCTCTTCCGGTTTGGGTAGCGTAAAAACTAAAACCGGAGATAGCGAAATGCTGGCGACTTTTATCGCCGCTGCCTTCCAGTTGTTTGATTAGCTCAATCAGGCCTTTTTCACCCAGGTCAGCCATGGCCATTGCGTTATTGATAAGATCAGATGAGTCGGCAGCCGGAGTTTTGGCAAGCAGATCTGCGATCTTGGTTGGTATGGTTCGGTTTTGGTCAGTTTGTGCATTGCTGTTTTGAGTAGACACAGCCAATGCTCCCGCCAGTATGAGGGAAAGATATGTTGGTTTCATAATCTGATTGTCGGTTAAATTAATTAGATAGACCAGGGGCCGCGCATCGGTGGGTTCAGCAATCGGTTCGCTCCTTCATCGTTGATAAAGACCTGTTGAACGGGGTCAAAATTCAGGGATCGGCCCAATTGCAGCGCAATCTTCCCGATATTCACGATGGTGCAGGAACGATGTCCGTTCTCTTCATTCAAGGCAAATTTTTTCCGGTCCTTAACAGCTTCTACGAAATCAGTGACCACTGGTGCAGGGTCAGGGAATTCCGCCAGCTTTCGTTCAATATCCGGGATAGTACACTGGAATCCTTTATAGAGTTTGCCTTTAGGGCC
Organism: Flavipsychrobacter sp.; assembly: GCA_016787265.1. Lineage (GTDB taxonomy): Bacteria > Bacteroidota > Bacteroidia > Chitinophagales > Chitinophagaceae > Flavihumibacter. Next base: position 208,719 of record JAEUVF010000005.1, read on the forward strand.
TTCTATATAAGCGGCGTCGGTCATGCTACCATCCCCATCCAGAATAATCTGGCAGCCGTCTGCATAGGTATAGGTTATTTTGCGCCAGGTGCCTACGGCATCATCGTGTTGTTGCGGAGCATCTACTGCCACATGAACCGGTGAATCATTGTCTTTGCCAAGGAAATATTGAATCGGGTCGAGGTAGTGCTGGCCCATGTCTCCAAGTCCGCCGCCGTCGTAATCCCAGTATCCACGGAAAGTAGTATGAACCCGGTGTGCGCTATAAGGTTTATAAGGCGCGGGGCCGAGCCACATTTCATAATCCAGTTCCTGCGGAACAGGCTCAACGGGCAGTTCAGTTTTACCTACCCAGTAGAATTTCCAGTCGAACCCGGTATGGCGACTAACGGTTACCTTCAGGGGCCAGCCGAGCAGACCGGAATCCACCAGTTTTTTGATGGGTTTTACGGTGGTATTCATCCCATAAAAATTATCACTGAAGCGAAACCAGGTATTAAGCCGGAAAATGCGGCCGTGTTGCTGAACAGCTTCCACTACCCGTTTGCCTTCACCAATGGTGCGGGTCATGGGTTTTTCACACCAGATATCTTTTCCTGCTTTCGCTGCATCTGCAGCCATGATTCCATGCCAATGGGGCGGCGTGGCGATATGTACGATATCTACTTCAGGCAGGTTGATGAGTTCACGGTAATCGCGGAAGGTTTTAACTCCATTTCCGCCTCCGAGCGCCTGAAGGGCCAGCTGGATGTGACGGGTATCAACATCACAAATGGCAACGGTACGGGTACCGGCGTATTCAAAATGCCCGCGTCCCATGGCGCCTACGCCGATCACCCCCTTTGTAAGGGTGTCACTGGGAGCTAAAAAACCACGTCCTAATACATGACGGGGAACAATCGTAAAAGCTGCGACGGTGCCGACGGCGTTTCGAAGAAAACGTCGCCGGGAGTTTCTCTGTTGGCTTGACATAATGCTGGAATGATTTTGCGGGCTTAAGTTACGGTTTTTAGCGGTCTGACTGTTCGGTTAATAAGGTATGAAAAGCAGGCTATAACAAGAGTGAAGTCTAAAAGGGTAAAAATCAGGAAAGTTGGAAACGGATAGGGGGATAAATTGGAGGAAGGGAAGAGGGAAATGGAAGAGGAGGAAGGGAGGTAGGGAAGAAAATCAAAAAATTATGGAAATGCAGAAGAGCATAATCGCTGGAATTATTTCGGTTGGACTATCCTGTATCGGAATGGATAGCGTTGCGCAACCGTTGCCGGCACATAACCTTCTTTTCGACTCCCTGCCAGGCCGTTGGGATGAAGGCATTCCACTCGGGAATGGATTGCTGGGTGCGTTGATCTGGCAGAAAGAAGGCAGGTTGCGTTTCTCACTTGACCGGTCGGATCTCTGGGATCAGCGACCTATGAAAGGTTTGCATCGTCCGGAGTTTTCTTATAACTGGGTATTTGGTCAAGTGGTACAACAGGATTACGCACCTGTTCAACGTTATTTTGATCATCCCTATGACCGTGAACCTGCACCCACAAAAATTCCGGGAGCGGCCCTTGAATTTGATATTCAAAAGCTGGGCAGGGTGAATTCGGTTGAACTGGATATAAACAGGGCCGAGTGTAGCGTGCAATGGCAATCCGGTGCCCGTCTGCAGAGCATTGTGCATGCAACTTTACCGGCTGGGTTTTTTCGATTGGAGGGTGTTGGAGCCGAACTGATTCCCGAATTGCTCGCACCTCGTTACCAGGGTGCTGTTACCAACACAGGTGATCCGGTTGGAGGTGATGATCTATCCCGGTTAGGGTATAAACAGGGTGTGATCACCCGAACTGCAAATAGCATGCTGTACGAACAAGAAGGATGGGGCGGCTTTCGCTATCGGGTTTATGTTAAATGGAAGCAGCGAGGGAAACGGAATCTGGAAGGAGTGTGGACCATAGAATCTTTTCCTTCTAAAGAATGCCGGAACAATTCACTACAACTTGCAGGAAGATCTCCACAGCAGTCCGCTGATTCTCTTTTGGAAGCAGGATATCCAAAATCACGTCAGGCGCATCTTGGCTGGTGGAAAACGTTCTGGTCGAAATCGTCTCTTCGTGTACCCGACTCCGTTATAGAAAAACAATGGTACCTGGAGCAGTATAAATTCGGATCGGCCGCAAGGGAAAATACACCTCCGATTTCACTCCAGGCGGTATGGACAGCAGACAATGGCAGAATTCCACCATGGAAGGGCGATTATCACCACGATTTGAATACCCAACTGAGTTACTGGCCTTCTTATACAGCCAATCACCTGCCCGAAGCGATGGGGTATCTTAATCATTTAGATGAGAATAAACCCAACTACGAACGATATACCCGGCTTTATTTTGGAGTAGAAGGATTAGCAGTACCGGGTGTAACCACCCTGGACGGAACCGAAATGGGAGGCTGGATTCAATATAGCTTATCCCCAACCGTTAGTGCCTGGTTGGCGCAGCATTATAATCTGCAATGGAAATATTCGATGGACACTGTGTTTCTGCGTGAACGGGCCTATCCATGGGTCAGAGAAGTGGCCCGCTTTATTGGAAATATAACGGTGATAAATGAACTCGGTGAACGGCACCTGCCAATCAGTTCAAGCCCGGAGATCAATGATAATTCTCTTTCGGCGTGGTTTCGGCAAACCACCAACTACGACCTGGCATTGATGAAATATGCTTTGCAGATTGCGGCTGAAATGGCAAAGGATTTGGGGCTGCAGGCTGAGTCGGAACAATGGACTCAGTTGCTTTCAACTTTTCCGGATTATGCCCTTACTGCTGATAAAGCATTAATGTTCGCCCGAACAATGCCATATAACCAGAGTCACCGGCATTTTTCGCATTTGATGGCAATTCAGCCGTTGGGTCTGATCAAATGGGAAGATGGTGAAACTGCACAGTCCATTATCCGGCAAACCATTGCTGAACTGGATCGTGTGGGACCTTCACAATGGTGCGGATATTCTTATTCCTGGCTGGCCAACCTGAAAGCATGGGCAAGGGACGGTGAAGGGGCAAGGGCAGCATTGGATATATTTGCCAGGGCTTTTTGTTCTTCCAACAGTTTTCATTTGAATGGTGATCAGACTGGTAAAGGATATTCAGGGTTTACTTACCGCCCCTTTACACTGGAAGGAAACTTCGCTTATGCATCCGGCTTGCAGGAGATGTTGTTGCAAAGCCATGCGGGATATATCAATCTATTTCCAGCCATTCCAGCCAGCTGGTCAGACTGCAGCTTCAAAAACTTCCGCACGCAGGGTGCTTTCCTGTTAGATGCCGAATTTGATGGCGGCAGTCTTAAAAAAACTATGATTCGTTCCGAAAAAGGGGGCGAAACAAAAATATGGCTGGGCGCAGGCAACTGGAAGATCAGGCAGCAAAAATCCTGTGTAGCGGATCTTACTGTGGAGGGATGGCTGAACCTTAAGGCAGAAACGGGCGGACTGGTTGAAGTTTACCGGTATGAGTAAGGTCATTAAGGGAAGCAGGAATCAGGCTGGTTTGCGTAACTTACTGATAGCATGCCACTATTTGATTTCCATATTCATCCTTCCCTCAAGGAATTATTATCGCCTCCGTCAGAAGGGATGACTCCCTGGACCAAGATTGAAGCAAAACTTTCTATTGGAAAACTGTTTGGACAGGAAACGCAAATCGGAATTAATAGTTTATTCAACCATGCCCTTAATTCGCAGGCAAATCTTAGTCAACTGCAGAAAGCGGGCATCAACCTGGCGGGTATTGTTTTATATGCCATTGAAAAAAATATTGCGGTTGGTGTGTTGTCTAGAAAAGTAGCCAGTAAAGGAAAGATAAAATTGCTGGATCCCTCCAGTTTGAAATCGATTCTTCAGACTCCTTCTTATTATTCATGGTTGTGTAAGAATATGGATTCTTTGCAAAAGCATTCAGTAAGTGCTGATGGTAAATCAGGTTTCCGATTTATCAATTCCATGAAAGATTACCAGCCGGCTTCCACTTCCACGATACATGGAATTTGCCTGGTGGAAGGTATTCATTGTTTTATGGATGACCCGTATGCGAAGAACGCAGAGCAAACTTTTTACCAAAACCTGGATGACTTTCAGAACAGGTATCAGACAAGAATTGTGGCGATTAACCTGGCACATATGCAGTCGGTTCCGTTTTGCAATCATGCATTTGGTATCCAGTTTATAGAGGATGCATTATTTTATCCGAAGGGTTACGGAATAACGGTAGCGGGGATACGAATCATTAAAAATTTGTACAGTAGAAATATATTGCCCGATCTCAAACATCTGAGTTTTCTGGCGAGAAAGCAGTTGATACAGTTGCATAAAACATCGTATCCGGCTCACCCTTTGTTATGCACACATGCAGGTTTTGCAGGAGTGAGTATGCGAAACCGATCTGCACAGCTGTATGAAAAACCGGTATGGAGACAGGGTGTTTGGGAAATCAGGCATGTCAAGAGAAGAGGGCATCTGTCTCAGTCGGCCTTTAACCACAGCAGTATTAATTTATACGATGAAGAAATCGTGGATATTATACGATCCGGCGGATTGATTGGATTGTCCATGGATCAGCGGATACTGGGATTTCCGGCGGATACGATCGGATACCAATGGAATATGCTGCCAACGGATTTGGAATATATTTCTGAAGCAGAAGCCGCTGATTTTTTTCATCCATTTACAGATCCTGCGGATGTCCCTATAATAAATGATCCCGAAGCTGCTTTAACAGGCGATGAAGTACAGGAACAGGAGCCCGTAACAGTTGAAGTCCATTATTCCTATTTTCTGAACCAGCTTTTTCATTTTCTACGGGTTGCAAAGCAGGCACGTATTCCACTACGAAAAGCGATTCAGCATATTTGTATTGGTTCTGATTTTGATGGATTGATCAATCCGATTGATTGTTGCAATAACGCAACGGAATTACCTGCGTTCCGGACTGAAATCCATCGCCGGTTGAAACGGGGTAAAAAAATATGGGAGCAGGCCGGTATTTCCAAATCCGAAGTGGATGTGGATGCGCTGGTAGAAGGGTTGTTTTATGAGAATGCGGTGCAGTTTCTGCGGAAATGGATGTGACTATTTCCTATTATTGTAATCTTTTATAAACCTTAGTCAGTATGAAAATGAAGAATCGGTTCTTCTCCCTATGTTTCTTTTTATTTTGTCTGTTGAGTCTTTCCAGCTGTCTGAATTCTAAAAGAATTGACAAAACAATTACCAAATATTATAATGATAATCCAATTCCCAGGAAAGTAAAACCGGTTGAAAATATTAGTATTAGTTCACCATTGTCTACTGGTGGCCCGCCATCAGCAACAACAGGTAAAACTTATAATTGGCTTCCTTTGGTTGTGTACCTGGAATTCGATTATGCTATGACCTGCACACTGAATCCTGAACATGCTATCACTGTGTATTCAAATGCTTTGTATAAGTATGCATCCAAAAAGTTAAGTAAAACGCTGGGTGGCAAACAATTGAAAATTTCTATAGAAAAAGTACCTCAGCAATTTCTGGTGCTGGATGAAGCCCATATGATTTTTTTGGGGATTGCTGCTATTTCATGGGATAAAATAACCATCAGCTCAATAAGTAATATGCTGGCAGTTCAGTATCAGGTGTTGGAAAATGGGAAAGAAATCAGATCTGGTTCATTAACTGCAACTATGCCTGATTATAAAGTCCGTATGAAGCGACCTACTGTTACAAAAGACGACATAGGTGATTTTGTTACTAACTATGAGAAGAATATTTCTGTTCTAAGTCAACGTATGGCCGATCAGCTCGAACGTGAACTTCAGTTGGTTAATCAATAGCATATATTTATAGCGTGAACCACATCCGTGAACCACTTCCGAATAGTATTAAACCCGACCGGGTTGTAAACCTCAATGGAAAACCATTTTTGTTTTTCAGTGGAACAGCCTATCTGGGTATGAATTCGAATCCGGAGTTTACCCGTTTGATGGAAGAAGGAATGCGGATCTATGGATCAAATTACGGAAGTTCCAGATCTGGAAATTTTACCATTCCGGTGTATGAGGAGGCTGAAACTGCCATGGCAAAGCATTTTAAAGCGGATGCTGCCCTGACTGTTTCTTCCGGGTTTATGGCTGCTCAACTGGTGGTTCGGTATTTTGAAGATAAAGCAACATTTATCTATGCTCCGGATTGTCATCCCGCTTTATTTAGAAATCAGGCTGATGCTATCGCTGGCGACTACCGGAATTGGGTAAACGCACTGCCTGGATTATTGCAGCAACTTCCTGATGAAAATGTTGTAATCCTTACCAATTCGATTGATCCGTTGAAAGTGAACTCATATGATTTTTCCTGGATTAGCCAGGTGCCGGTGAATAAAAAAATCACATTGATCATCGATGATTCCCATGGATTAGGGATTCTGGGAAAAGCGGGTGAAGGAGTCTCCGGACTTTTACCTGAGGACCATTCCGTTGATATCATCATTGTTTCTTCCCTTGCGAAGGCTATGGGTATGTCAGGAGGGGTGATTCTTACGAAATCCAGCCTGCTTTCGGCTTTACGCACATCGCCTTTTTTTACTGCTGCGTCGCCTATGGCTCCTGCTTTCCTTTATGCCTATCTGCATGCGGATGAGCTTTATCAAAAGGAAAGGATTACCTTATTCGCAAACATCGATCAACTTCAACAAGGCATATTTTCGCATACTTCTCTCCGTTCTATACCACATTATCCGGTGATTTACAGCAGTGATAATTATCTTGCTTCTAACTTGTATGAACAGCAAGTATTGATCAGCAGTTTTGCCTATCCTGGTCCGGAGGACGATAAAATAACCCGGATCATAGTTAGTAGTCGCCATACCGAAGACGATATAAATTTTCTGCTTGATAAGCTAAAGTCCGAATCAAAATAAAAAAAGCCGTCTTTCGGAGAAGACGGCTACTGACAAAAGCTACTGCTTAATAACCGGGATTTTGTTCCAGGACACCTTTATTTCGATCGATTTCCGTTTGAGGAATTGGCCAGAACTCATATTTATCCTCGTATTTCAATTGAATAGTCGGAAATGCAGGATTAGGCGCAAATCCATTTATTTTTTGTTTCGCAATTCCCCAGCGACGCAGGTCAAAATAACGTACACCTTCCATGGGCAATTCTACTCTACGTTCATGTCGAATGCGTTCACGCATTTCAGCCTGCGATAACCCTGCAGGAAGGGAAGGCATATCTACACCAGGACGGGCGCGTACTTCATTTATCTGTTGATAAACACTTGCATCCGGACCAACTGCTTCATTCTGTGCTTCAGCATACAATAGTTTGAGATCTGCATACCTCATCAATACAAAGTCATTTTCACCTTGCAGTCCATAATCAGGATTGCGTACACCCGGGGTCAACCATTTTTTGGGAATATAAAAATTTGCCGGCCATTCCCCTGCACCAGGTGATGCAACTGCCGGGTCATCAAAAGGCCATCCTTTGTCTGCACCGTCGCCGGGGAAAAACCAGCTCATTGTCAACCTTGGATCCCCGTCTTCATACGCATCAATCAGGTTTTGGGTGCCTGCGAATCCTCCCCAGCGATGCATCGCCACGTTTAAGGCAGCATCTGCATGAATCATGTTAGGCGCCTGAAATACAACGGAGAACATGATTTCTCTACTACTGCGTTGCCCGCTTTTGTAAAAGTTAGCAAGGTAGTTTGGATTCAGGCTGAACTTGTTACCGTCAATTACCTGTTTTGCGGTGCTGGCAGCTGCTGCATATTGCTTCAACTCCATTAATGCCCGCACTTTATAACCAAGGGCGGTTCCTTTAACTGCGTGTCCTCCTGTATAAGGTTGATTTGGTAATCCGGCAATGGCCAGGTCCAGTTCATCCAAAACGAATTGTAAAATTGTAGCTTTATCTGTTTTTGCCATTCCCTTATTAAAATCAAGCTTAAATGGATCTTCCGTAATAAGTGGCACATTTCCGTATAACTGAGCCAGGTAGAGATAATTAAACGCTCGCAAAAAATGAGCTTCTGCTTTGTATTGCGTTAATTTATCACCGCTTAGCACTTTATCAACATTTGCAAGGAAGCTGTTAATGGCAGCTAGTGCCCGGTAGTTGTTGGCGTAGTAGTTGGCTACATATCCTCCACTGGTTGGTGTTATGCCGGAGGAAGTGGCGGACCTGCCTCCACCATAATCATGCTGAGAGTATACGTCATCTGTATAACCATCCCATCCCATGATTTCGTATTGCGCACAGCCCCAGTTTCCACCAGTAGCATAGAGATAGTTATACAAACCCGTTAATGCGAGATCTGCATCCTTTTCCGATTTCCAGAATACAGTAGTTGACAACTGATCTCTGGGATTCACATCCAGCAGGCTTTTTTTGCATCCGGTTCCCAATGTAGCTGCGATCATTCCAGAGAATATAATTTTATGGAAAGTTTTCATACTTGTTTTTTTAATCGTTTAGAATTGTACCATCGCTCCAAAAGTGAACGTGCGTAATTGCGGATAGGTTACATAATTTCCATCACCCACCCGTTCCGGATCCAATCCGGGGAACTTGCTTATCGTGAAAACATTATCAGCAGTAAAATAAAGTCGCGCAGATTTCATGGTTAGTTTTTTTAGAAGTGCTGCCGGTAAGGTATAGCCTAGTTGAACATTTTTCAACCGCATGAAAGAAGCTTCCTTTAAAAAATAGGTAGAGGCATAACTCTGGACTGGTGCGTATCCATCCGCCACATAAACTCTTGGCATGGTAGTAGAAGGATTATCAGGTGTCCAACGATTACGCCAATCAGTTGTAGGAAGCGATCCCTGGCGGAAAGGTTCAATCCCCCAACCGTTCACATATATTTTTTGTCCGGCAGACCCATACAACTGTGCGCTAAAGTCAAACTGACGGAAAGTCAAGCCCAGGTTCATGGCATACTGGAAGCTGGGGTACTTCCCGTCTACACGCATACGATCCTGGTCATTGATAACTCCATTTCCATCGAGGTCACGAATTTTCAGATCTCCCGGTCGGGGTGTAACGGGCTGGGTCGGAGATTTGTCAATTTCTTCCTGATTTTGGAAAATCCCATCCCAGATGTATAGATAGTAGGCGTCCAGTTCCATTCCTTCCTTCCTGATAGTACGAGAAAAAATATCAGTGCTGCCATAATCTTCCAGACTATTACGATAGCGTTGTATATTCCCTCCAATAAAATAGCCAAGATCTTTACTGATCTGATCACGATACTGGATGGCCAGTTCAAAACCTTTATCCCGAACTGCTCCATTGTTAATAGTAGGTGCGTTAAGGCCCACCCATAATGGAATTTGCGCGGTTCTCAGGATATCATAGGTATACTTGTTGTACCAGTCTGCAATAACTGTGAGCTTATTGTTGAAAGCAGTGAGGTCAAGTCCGATATCAAACACGCTGGATGATTCCCAAATCAGGGATGGGTCAACCAGCGTGGATGCAGAATAACCAGGCTGAACGGCACCATTGAACACATAATCCCGGTTTTGTAATGTTGCCTGATAAGGATAGATTCCAATGTTCTGGTTACCTAATTTACCATAAGAGGCACGAAGCTTAAGGTCATTTAGCCATTTTACATTCATCAGGAAATTCTCATTGCTCAACCTCCAGGCGGCAGATGCAGAATAGAACCAACCTCTTCTGGTAGAAGAGGGCAATCTTGAGGTGCCATCATTACGCAAACTGAACCCTACCAGGTATTTATCCTGGTAATCATAGTTCACATTGCCATAGTACGAACGAAGTGCCCATTCATTGGAAGTTCCATTGTTGGTCATACCTGCGGTTGGTCCGGCATTTAATTCACGCAACAGGTTGGTAGTAAATTGGTTTCTGAATGCGCCGATATTACTGAACACATTGTGTTCTTCCTGGTACCCTGCAAATCCGTTAATGGCATGCTCTCCGAAAGAGCGTTTGTAATTGAGCTGACTGTAGAAGACAGTATAGATATTGTCATCACGACCTGCTTCCAGGCCGGGGGAACCAACATCCAGGTTACCGGCCGGACTCATATCATTGTAATAAAATAATTGAACGGTGGGCCGGAAATCATTGAATTTGCCGGCAGAATAGTTGGCACCTGCCCGCGTTTCCCAACTCAAGCCTTTAAATAATTGGACTTCCATATTCAGGTTTCCCTGGAGGTAGTAGGATTCTGTTTGACGGGTAGCCCCTTCATGAACAATAGCAATGGAATTTTTATTACCCTGCTCATTAGGGAAGGCGCGCTTGATCCAACGACCATCAGGTGCTCTTGGCGGGTACAGGGGAGATTGAGCAAGCGTGGAAAGAAACTGATCACCTGCGCCCTGGCGTGGATTGTTTTTGTTGCCGTATTGCATCTGAATATTCGATCCAATAGTTATGCGCTTATTAATCTTAGAATTCAACCCGAAATCCAGCGTATATTTCTTGAAATCAAAACCGACCATGGTGCCTGGTTGATCTGTTAAACCAATACCAACATGGTAGGAAGTTCCATCCTTCCCGCCACTCAGGTTCAGGTAATGGTTTTGAACGATAGCGGTTTTAAAGAGATCATTCATCCAGTTATAGTTCGGATATTTAACACGATCTGTAGCATTTCTATAGAGCTCAATCTGGGCCTGCGTGTATTGTGGCTGCAATCCGGAATTGGAACGTGCTTCGTTATACAATTCCATATATTCAGCAGAATTGGTAATAACGTCTGGAAGCGAGGTGGCATTTGTAACGCCCAGGTTGTAATTATAGCTAAGGGAAAACCCATTACCTCCTTTTTTGGTTTTAACCACAATTACGCCATTTGCTCCTCTTGAACCATAAATAGCGGCAGATGCAGCGTCTTTCAATACGCTGATGGATTCAATATCATTTGGGTTCAATGCAGTAATACTTCCGGGTAGGCCGTCCACGATGATCAGTGGCGTACTCCCTGCACCACTGAATGTGCCGACCCCGCGAATTCGAAAGTTCACATTTTCGGCGCCGGGTTCACCGGATCCCTGGATTACCTGAAGACCAGGAAGTTGGCCCTGTAACAGCGTGGCCGGGTTGGTTGCAACCCGCTGGTTCAATGTTTCTCCACTAACGGTTGACACCGCACCTGTTATTTTACGCCGGCTCTGAGTGCCATAGCCTACCACTACTACATCGGATAACTCGTTGTTACTTGCTTGCAGGGATATAGAAATATTGTTTTGTCCTTTTATATCAATACTCTGGGATACAAAACCTACATAACTGAACGTGAGTTTTCCTTTTTCGGATGCGCTAATAGAATACTCTCCATTATCATTGGTATATACACCTTCACCTTTGTCGTTGAATACACTCACATTTGAAAGCGGAACTCCTTTGCTGTCAGTAACCCTACCCTTGATGATTATATCCTGTAGGTTTGTGTTCAGAAGAGATCGGATGGCTATCAGATTGCCGGAAATTTGTCGGTGTTGAAGATTGACCTTCCCTAAAAGACTATCCAATACTGTTTCAAGGAGAACATTTTTTGCTGAAAAACTTACTTTTTGATTTTCTGCAAGGACCATGTTGCTGTAAACAAACCGATAATCTGTTTTTCGTTCTAACAACCGAAGCGCCTCAGTGAGTGGGATGTTGGTAAATTCGACGGTCACCTTCTTCTGGGAGTAGGATCGGGCCGAAACCTGAAGGGTGGTGGCTAGCAGTAGCAGGGCGGTCAGTTTCATGATTTTCATGATTTTGTAGAGGCCGCTCCGACAGGGGGGCGGACTGAACATCAGGCAGTTAATTTTCATACCTTTGTATGGTTTAATTATGAACAATAGCGCTCACTCTTGCTTAGGGGATGAGCAGCATTTTCAGGGAGAGCTGGCTGCAACCAACTCTCCTTTTTATTTCGTCAGAACAATCTTTTGTTTATTTATGGTAAATTCAAACGGATAACTGAATTGTAATGCTTCCAATACCTTTTCTATCGGTTCATTTTGAAAGCTGCCTGTAAATCGATAAGTGCTTATGATAGAATCAGTCCATTCCAGCTCCACATTATACCATCTTTCCAGTTTGTCTTTTATTTCAAGAAAGGATTCATTATTGAATTCCAGCCTGTTTTCTATCCAGGATATTTCACTGATTGTACCATTTAGATGCTGATTAACCGGCATGATGTGCTGGATTTCATATGTACTTGCTTTTTTATCTACCGTAGCTGAACGAAGTGGTTTCTGATTTTCAAATACAACTTTCTGTAAGGGAAGTAATGTCAGATGGCCTCCATCAGGCTTGAATAATTTAACTTTTCCGCGAATCAGGGCAGTTTCACTAACTGCTTCTCCCGGATACGCTTTAACGTTGAAGAGCGTGCCCAAAACCCGAACTTCATAGGAAGGCGTTTGAACAATAAAGGGTAGTTTTTTATTGTGTGTTACATCAAAAAGGGCTTCACCTTCCAGGTAAACATCTCGGTTAGAACTATTAAAATCTTTTGTAAGCTGAAGCCTGGACGCAACATTTAACTCCACTAACGAACTATCCGGGAGTCTGATTTTTCTTCGTTCACCAGGTGCGGTAGTGTATACAATAAAATTTGTTTGACTGGAATCAGCAGTTTGAAGGGTTAATTCAAAAGCTGCAGGTGATGGGATAAGCAATTTATAGATAAAATAAGTGCCGGTAAGAAGCAGCAAAACCGCTGCTACACGAATCACCATCGTATGATATAATCGATGGCCGGCTTTTTTTGCAAGCACTTCATGGAGAGAAAGTACCAGCATTCTGGCTGATTCAATAGTAGGCTTTTCGTGCGGATACAGTTCCATGTAAGTTTCCCAAAAAAGAACATCTTCTTCATTGGATGCATGACAATAGTTAATAAAACTGTCATCCAGTACTAATTCCTGAACTGTTCGGTTGTTTGAATTCATGGCAGCAATAGATACTTACACAGTCGTACAAACTGCGTTCATTTACCGGAAAAACTGCAACTATTTTTTGGAAAACCTGCTGCGTAGCATTTTTACAGCTTCAAACAGACTGTTGTATACTGTTCGGTTGGAGATACCAAAGCTGGCTGCTATATCATTGGTGGATAATCCCTTGTAATATTTTAGGTAAACTACTTCCTGGAGACGTTTCGGCAGTGCAGCATAACTGCGTTCAAGTTCTTTTATCAGTTGCTGTTGATCTTCCTGTGCTTCCAGTATACTATGTGTGCCTGGTTCTGATCCTTCCACTGTTATCTCATCAGAAACAATAAACAACGCATTTTTCTTTTTCCTATGCTGATCAATGATTCTTCTTTTTAAGGCTGTAAGAAGAAAACTTTTGGGTTGTTCTATGCTGGAAAGATCCGTTTGTTTTTCCCACAACTCCAGAAAAAGCTGGTTGATCAGGTCTTCTGATTCACAATGCTGAAAACCCAGTCGCATAGCGAAATGCGACAACTGATCACGGTATTGTTCATACCAGAATGAAATCCTGTTTTCAGCACTTTTAGTTAATGGCATTGCAATACTCTGAGAGTTTAAAGCAATTAAACTTACCAAGTTTTTCTTTACAAATGGCTGTAAGTGAAAATTGGATAAGACTTGGTGAATTTAAAAATTTGATACATTTAGTGGAAACCTATACCTTATAATTTTGAAACTACCAGTAATCATAATTACTCTGTTTTGCATATTATTTTCCCCTGCGGTGCATTCCCAATCCGTAAAACAGGTAGATATCTGTATTTATGGCGGAAGTTCAGCTGGAGTGATAGCAGCCTATACGGCAAAAAAAATGGGAAAAACAGTGTTACTAATTGAGCCCGGAAAGCGACTGGGTGGCCTCACCAGCGGTGGCCTTGGCTTTACGGATATCGGCAACAAATTTGCCATTAGTGGATTAGCGCTTGATTATTACAGGAGATTAGGTAAACACTATGGAACATTTGAATCCTGGATTTTTGAACCGGGTGTGGCGGAATCGCTTTTTAAGGAATATATAGCTAAAGCAAAAGTGGAGGTATGGTATGAAAAAGCATTGATCAGTCTGACTAAAACCAATGGAGCGATTTCAGAAATCTCCGTGCGCCACCCTTTTGATCAAACCGATCGTACACTGAAGGTGAAAGCAAAAGTTTATCTCGATTGCAGTTATGAAGGCGATCTGCTGGCCAAAGCAGGAGTGTCCTATACAATTGGTCGCGAAGCCAATAGCCAGTACGGTGAAACCTATAACGGAGTGCAGATTGAAAAATACCACCAGTTTCCGGATGGCATTGATCCCTATAAAAAACCAGGTGATCCCTCCAGTGGATTGTTATGGGGTATTAGTCCGGACCCGTTACAGCCAATCGGTTCAGGTGATAAAAAAGTACAGGCCTATAATTTCAGGATCTGTCTTACGAATAATCCGGCAAACCGCTTACCGATCGAAAAGCCTGCCGACTATCAGCCGGATCGGTATGAATTATTGATACGATATCTCGGGCATGGACAACCGAAAACGCTTCGGCAGATCCTTAAAATGGATCTTATGCCCAACAACAAAACGGATATCAACAACAACGGGCCTTTTTCGACGGATATGATTGGAGAAAATTATGAGTATCCGGAAGCCGACTATGAAAAAAGAAGAGCAATTATTCAGAAGCATCTTATTTACACAAAGGGCCTCTTGTATTTCATCGGCAATGATCCAAGGGTACCGGAATCGATTCGGAATGAAATGCTGACCTGGGGATATCCGAAGGATGAATATGTAGAAACCGGTCATTGGTCGCCCCAGTTATATGTGCGCGAAGCGCGCCGAATGGTGGGAGAATATGTGATGACACAGGCCAATTGCCAGGGCAGGGAACTGGTAACAGACGGTGTGGGGATGGCAGCCTATACCATGGATTCTCACAACACACAGCGACTCGTTATCAATGGTATGGTCAAAAATGAAGGCGATGTTCAGGTGGGAGGATTCGGTCCCTATCCGATCAGTTACCGTTCATTGATTCCGAAAAAATCGGAGTGTACCAATCTGCTGGTTCCAATCTGTTTAAGTGCCAGTCATATTGCCTATGGTTCCATCCGAATGGAACCGGTTTTTATGGTACTCGGACAATCTAGCGCAGTGGCGGCCAGCCTGGCCATTGATCAAAAAAAGGCAGTGCAGGATATTGACGTGAAAAAATTGCAACTGGAATTAAAAAACAATCCGCTTGCAGATGGATCCACTCCTGAAATTATACTGGATAATGCAGATGCCACTGCTGTTACGATAAATGGTAACTGGAAAAAAATGCGGCATGGCTATGGTCCTGATTACCTGCTGGCAGAACAACCGACTCCTATTGATCAGGTTGTTTTCCAACCCGCCATTAAAATCGCAGGTGAGTATTCAGTATATGTCTATGTAATGCCGCGATACCCCAACCTGGCTTCCCGTTACCAGGTGGTGGTTCAGGACGGACAAAAAGAACACCTGGTAATCCTCGACCGGGAGCAGTTGCAGGTTAGTGGTCAAACCTCCGGCGGGTGGAAATTGATTGGAACCTATCAATTGGGTAAGAATGCCCGCATATCCATCGGATCGGCCGGTGAAAAAGGGGTAATCATAGCAGATGCGATACTATTGAAACCCTCCTTTTAGATTAATATGTATTACATAATGCATATATTTAAGAATGAAATTTTTCATTCTGAGCTTTGCATTTCTGTTGAGCGGATCGGTTTTCGGGCAGCTTCAGCTGGCGGATTGTTTTGCAAACCATATGGTAATTCAGCGGTCAAAACCGTTTTCTATATGGGGCAAGGCTGTTCCGGGACAGCAGTTAGAGCTCCGGTTTAATGGGTTTAAGGGAACAACCAATATACAGCAGGATTCCAGTTGGAAAGTGGATTTGCCTCCTATGCGAGCAACCAGCAAAGCCACCACTCTTTTTATTGAGGCTGGGAAGGATAGCATCCGCTTAACCAATATACTTGTTGGTGATGTCTGGATTTGCACCGGGCAATCTAATATGGAATGGGCATTTTCAAGAGAGGAGTTTGCAAAAGTGGAAACGCCGGATGCCAACCAGCCGCTTATCCGGCTGTACAATACGCGTTTTATTGGGAAATACATTTATGGAGTTCCCTATGCTGATTCCCTGACTGACCAATTACAAAGTGGAAAATTCTATTCCGGAACCTGGGAGCCCTGTACTACTGAAACAGTGCAACCTATGTCTGCTGTTGCCTATTATTTTGCCAAACGGGTTACACAGCAAACAGGTATACCAATAGGAATCATTAACCTGGCAATTGGTGGTGCTCCACTTGAAACCTTTATAAGCCGGGAATCACTGGCAACTCATTCCGTGTTCCGGAAAAAACTGGAAGGTAGCTGGTTGTACAATCCTTATTTACCTGCCTGGATCCGGGAGAGAGGATTGCAAAACCTTGGACACCTGCCGGATGCCACATATGCGAAGGGAGAAGGTCCAAACCATGCTTATAAACCAGGTTTTGCCTATGCGGCTGCAATTCCGCACTTGTCGCGCTTACCCATTGCCGGTATACTATTATACCAGGGTGAAAGTAATTCCCTTGAACCAGCACGGGTTTTCGAATATGGGTCGCTGTTAAGGCTGATGGCAGAGGCATACAGATATGCCTGGAAAGACTCCCAACTACCCTTTTACTGGATTCAGTTATCATCCATTGATACACTGAAATACCAGTCGGCCTATTGGCCTGCATTCCGGAATATACAAAGGAACCAACTGGATTCGATTCCATACAGCGGTATGGCAGTTAGCAGTGATATCGGTCATCCGACCGATGTCCATCCAAGGAATAAACGAACCGTAGGATACCGGCTGGCTAATTGGGCATTGCATTATTATTATGGCGATAAACAACAATCCCCATCCGGCCCACTGTTTAAAAAAGCAAAACTGAAATCCAACCGGTTGGAACTTTATTTTTCACACAGCGGTAAAAGATTAACAACGAGTGATGATCAGCCCATCAGGGGATTTTCCTTTGACGGATCGACTGCTGTTACAGCGATCCTTAAACGAAAAAAACTAATACTTCCATTCCAGCATCGACCTGACACTGTTTACTACGGATGGCAGCCTTACTCAATTGGTAACCTTGTAAATTCAGAAGGAATGCCCGCTTCCACTTTTACATTTAAAATTGTTAAGTGATGATACGTTTTGTTTTATGCAACCTGATTTTCTCTGTTACTGGTCTGGTTCGTATGCAGGCACAGGAAACCGCATTGATTCCATTGCCTGTAACGGTAAACTGGAAACAGGAACAAGGAACTTTACAAAAAGGTGTTGCAATAAAGTATCGGGATAATAAACTCTCCTATGCAGCACACGAATTCCAGGATTTTCTGAAATCTAAAGGAATTATTGCCGGGATCAATTCCAATAAAACATCAGCTGTTTTAATTGAGTTGATTATTTCCCCTAAACTTGAAAAGATCTCTTCCAATGAAGGTTATTATCTGAAAGCAGATGCTAAAAAAATAGAACTTAAAGCCCTCTCTGATACCGGTATTTACCGGGGATTGCAAACATTGAAACAACTACTGGAAACATCACAACATTTTCAGGCGGCTGAAATAGTAGATCAGCCCGCTTACCCCTGGCGGGGTTATATGGTGGATGTGGGTCGTAACTATCAAACCATGGAGTTACTCAAAGCTCAAATCGACCGGATGGCTGCGTACAAAATAAACACGTTCCATTTTCATGTTACAGAAGATATTGCATGGCGTCTTGAAGTGCCTGGATTTCCTGCTTTAACAGCGGATTCCACCATGCTTCGGGACCCGGGAATGTACTATTCTGTATCAGAAATGAAGGAACTGATCCGGTATTGTGAAGAGCGTTATATCCGGTTCGTTCTTGAAATTGATATGCCGGGTCACAGTGCTGCTTTTGAGCGCGCGATGGGTGTATCCATGCAAAGTGAAAAAGGTACTCAATACGTTCAGGAAATCCTGCGAACAGTGGTTAACACCCTTCCCATAAAATACATTCATATTGGTGGCGATGAAGTAACAATTACCAACCCTGGTTTTCTGCCGGCCATGACCCGTTTGCTCGATTCACTTGGGCTGGAGAGCCTGGGCTGGAGCCCTGGCGGAAACCTGGCCAAATCCACCATTCACCAACTCTGGATGTCAGAAGCTCCTATTGAACCCGGTATCCGGTATATAGATTCCCGCCACCTCTATCTCAATCATATGGATCCGCATGAAGCAGTAGTTACACTTTTCCATCGCCAGATCGGTGATCGTAAAATAGCAGACGCTTCTATACTTGGAGGAATCATCTGTGTCTGGAATGACCGGCGACTCATTAATGAAAATTATCACCTGCTCTTAAATGGCGTATATCCATCCATGTTGGCGTTTGCAGAACGTAGCTGGAGAGGTGGAGGTATACCAAAATGGACTTCATTAATCGGCGGTAAAAATTCTCCTGAAGCGCTCCAGTTCGCAGCGTTTGAACGCAGGCTGCTGAAGCATAAAAAAATCTATTTCTCTGGCGAACCCTTTCCCTATTTTACCCAGTCGAAACTGGAATGGAGTTTATTCGGTCCTTTTCCAAATAATGGAAATCTGAAGCAGGTATTTGATCCGGAAATTGCCGGATTTTTTTCCAAACAACCCCAGCCTGCCCTATACGCAATTGGAGCAACCATTGTATTGCGACATTGGTGGGCGCCTGCTATAACGGGTCATATTCCGGACCCGGAAGAAAATACCACCTGGTATGCCAGCGCTCGTTTTTATTCAGAAAAGGAAGGATGGCGTAATTGCTGGATCGGGTTTAACAATTTTTCCCGTTCCATGATCACAAGGGCACCTGCTCAGGGGCATTGGGATGAACGTAACTCTGCCATCTGGCTCAATGGCGCTTTGGTACCTGCGCCCGAATGGAAGCGTTCAGGTAAAACGATCAGCCTTGAAACGCCACTTGTTGATGAAGATTATTATTACCGCTCACCCACTCGTCTCTATTTTAAAAAAGGCTGGAACGATGTGTTGATTAAAGCGCCCGTTGGATCTTTTAAAGGCAGCGATTGGCAAAACCCAGTGAAGTGGATGTTCAGTTTTGTGCCACTTGAGTAGTATCTTGTATGTATGAGGAGTTGGCTGATTTTAACCGGACTGCTTATCCTTTCTGCCAAATTGTATTCCAATCAGGGAGCTGATTTGCCGGCCATAAGGCAACTCACTACCCAACAGGGGCTGGCTGATAACCGGGTTAAATTCTTCTTCCAGGATCACAACGGACTGATTTGGCTGAATACCAGGAATGGACTGCAGCGGTACGATGGTACCCGATTTTTTACTTTGTCCTACGATCCGCAGGATCACCGGCATTCTCTTCCCTCTTCAATTATGAACTTTGGCATTACAGAAGACGTCCAACAGTACATATGGGCTGTTACCGAACACGAAGGGCCCGTTCGTTTTACACCTGGTTCCGGTGAGCTTATGAGCTTTACGCAACAATTAAATCAGAAAGAGTTTAAGAGATCACACACCATTGTGCATACTTCCCGTAAAAAGATTTTAATGAGTACCGTTGGAGGATTAATGAAATGGACTCCAACCGGATTTATAAAGCTGGAAGATCAAAACAACCGCTTACCTGCAACAGATTTCTACAATCTTCGCAATATCCTGGAAGATCCGGATGGTAATATCTGGATTTCCTCTTCCCATGGTTTTTTGCAACTCGATACAGCCGGACAATTCTATTCTTCAAACTATAATCCGATTCAGAAAAAAATCCTGCAACAGCAACTGGACATTTCCACTTCCCTGATGGATCGGGATGGTTCCATCTGGTTTAGCTGCTGGAATATCAACGAACAAAAAGGCAGATCAATTTACCGGTATGATAGCCGAAGAAACCGGCTTGATAGTGTATGGATGCCTGCTGCTGCGGGAAGGCTGGATGATTATTTCAGCATTCCAAATACAATGATCCAGGATGCTTCGGGGAATATCTGGATGTCGACCCTGGGCGGACATATTTATGTGTTCAATAGCGATATGCAATTGCTGCAGGATTATACGTCTGTATCACTCAACGGAAACCAGCATAAACTGGAATCCATCTCCGCATTATTTTCCGATCGGAATGGAAATATCTGGATTTCATTCGAGCAGGGAGTATTCATCTGCCGGCCTTCTGCAGCCAGTATCAATTATTCGTTTCCCATCCAGTCATTTAATTTTTCCTTTCAACATGGAGCCACACAGATCTTTTCTTCACCATCCGGCTCCATTTTCGTAAACAATCGTTCCAGGGGCTTACACAAATGGGATTTTCAAAAGAAGCAGCTACAGTATATTCCGCAAGCCCTTTATCCGGGTAAATGGGCCAATTATTTGAAACTGCTCTATTCCGACAAAGCAGGACTTTACATTAATCCGTGGTTCACTGATGAAGTGCTGCGATTCAATGAAAGCAGGAATCAGTTTGAACCCTTCATTCCTGCAGGAAAGCTTGGTCTGCTTGATCCTGAGGGAATCAGCACGGATAGTTTCCATGTGTTTACAGGGAAATATGCGATCCACCTGTTTACTGATAAAGGGGAATTTATTGATTCAATCGTTGCTGGTCCGGGCCATACACAAATTACCGACTGGACGGTTGCTGAAAAATCGGAATTGCTGCTTATTGATACCGCAGCAATTGTTTATCGTCTTGATCTTCTGCAAAGAAGTCTGGATAAGCTGGTCAGGCTGCCTTTACGGGGAGGAAGTTATAGTATCCTGAAAATGGGTGAAAACTGGTTGGTGGGCACTATCTATGAGGGAATCAAATTGATGACGAAGTCGGGAACTGTACTGCGCAGCTTTAGTACGAATGATGGATTGTTATCCAATACTGTTCTCAAATTGAGCAAAGATTCCCTTGGTAAAATATGGATTAAAACACCCAATGGATTAAACTACATTGACACTGCCAGCGGCTTACATATCTATACCACGATGTTGCATGATAAGCGTTATCATGCCTTTCAGGATGCCTGTTTCGTTGGCCAATATGGTGCGGCCTTCCTGATGCGCGACAAATTATTGTATTACCCGTATGTAGAATTGAAAGAACCGGAAAAAATCCCCTTTGTATTTACTCAAATTCAAAAAGGAATTGAGGATAATCCGTACCGCTTCGAGTTTGCTGCACTGGATTATACCCAACAGGAGTCCATTCAGTACCGCTATCGCCTGAAACAATCAGGAAATGACTGGACATACCTCGGAAATCTCGGCAGCCTTGTATTTGATCAGCTGCAGCCTGGCTCCTATCAATTGGAAATACAATACCGGCGGCTCAATGAAAACTGGCAAACGAATAGCCTGGAGCATCAGTTTGTAATCCACCGGCCTTTCTGGAAATCCTGGTGGTTTTATGCTCTGTTGGGATTCCTTATGCTGGCTCCAATTATTTACAGCCTCCGGAAAGAATGGCTTTCCAAAAAAAGAATGGAGCAGTTGCGCTGGCAGTTATCCCGTGATTTACATGATGATATTGGATCTACCCTTAGCAGTATTGGTATTTACAGCACTTTACTGGAGTCAAGGGTAAAGGATGAAAAGGGGAAAAGCATCCTGCAGGAAATCCGCCAACACACCAGGGATATGATGCAGAATATGTCGGACATTGTATGGGCTATTCAACCACATAACGGAGATGCAGAACCGCTTATAAGGCGCTTTATTAAATATGCGGAACCAATTCTTACTTCCGGGAATATCCGCCTGGATGCGGAGGCTGCATTGTCCTGTGTTTCCATTGAATTGAGCATGTTGCAGAAAAGAAATATTTTTCTCATTCTGAAGGAGGCGATGAATAATTGCCTCAAACATGGCAGGGCTACCGTCTTTACCTTGACTTGTTCGGTTTCAAAGAATCAGCTCGCCATTGAAGTTGGAGACAATGGAATTGGATTTGACAGCAGCGCACTGTCCAGGAAAAATGGCCTGATTAATATGTCGGAACGCATCAGGGAACTCAGGGGATCGATCCAGGTGGATACGGCGCCGGGTGCCGGGTGTCGAATCAGGCTGACCATTCCATTACAGCAACCACCTGCATAAATATGCAGGGCCAGGCTACAGATATCCTGAATTTATTAGCTTACTGTTATGAGTAGTGAAAAAAGAGAACTGACCATTGTAATTTTTGAAAACAATGAGGCCTATCGCCAAAGCCTGGAAATGTATTTCCAGGAATTTCCGGGCATCCGGGTGGTTGGTTCTTTTGCTGATGGGGCTGATGTGGAAAATCGGGTGAGTGAATCTAATCCGGCATTAATACTAATGGATATTGATATGCCGGTGATGAATGGAATTGATGCTACTACAAAGATTAAGACAGTTTTTCCTGAGCAACTGATCCTGATACTGACAGTGTTTGAGGAAAATGAAAAAGTTTTTGATGCCATCAAGGCAGGAGCGGATGGCTACCTGTTAAAGAGTACACCGCCTCATGAAATTGTACAGGCAATGTTTGATACAGTTGCAGGAGGCTCACCGATGACGCCTGTAATCGCCCGGAAAATAATACAGGTATTCACCAGGGGAACAACTGTTCGGGCAACTCAAACGCCCAACGAGCTGACAGAAAAGGAAAAGCAGGTGCTGCAATCACTGGTTGAAGGCAGCAGTTATAAAATGATCGCTCTGCAATGTGGTATCAGTCTGGATACCGTTCGTTTTCATATTCGGAATATTTACACCAAACTCCACGTAAACAGCGCTACGGAAGCAGTTGCCCTCGCCCTACGCAACCGGCTGGTTTAGCAGATACCTGCATGATCATGTGTTGCAGGCCTTCGGGCTTTGTATGAATTTTAGGGTAACTATTAAACCATCTTCCATGCGTGTTAAATTGCTTACCCTTTTTACCGCAGTTGCCTGCTGTTTCTCTTTCTGTGGTACTGATCCGAAAATAACTACTGCTGCGGCTTCAATACAAATTGATTCCCCATCACCGGCTGCCATTTCCTGTGCTGATCTGCTGACAACAGAAATGGTGGAAACGACCTGCGAAATGAAAGGAATTGTTGAACGCGTAACTTCCGTTGAACAGTCCGGAAAAAATTGTAACCGATCATACCGGCTGGGGAAAGGCTGGGGAGATGATATGATATTTATCGCCACCCAAACGCCAGGAAAGGCAGACCTGAGTTATATCAAAAAAGCCTATGCCGATAAGGGCATAGAAGCAGTGAAAGGAATAGGTGAGGAAGCTTATACGATGAACTTCACCGACAAACTTACCGGCAGGCAGGAGCATCAACTGGTTTTTGTAAAGAAAAACCTGTTCATAGAAATCAAAACAAAAGAAAGTGCCAGCGCTAAAACTCCCTGTCCCTGTTACGATCTGGAGAACCTTAAAAAACTGGGTACTGCCATCGCCGCTAAAATCAATTGATCGTGAAAGCCCTAATTGTCTGTTCCCTTTGTCTTTTGCTGCTGGCCTGCGCCAATGAAACCCCAAAAGAGGATGCAGGTTTAACGAAGGAAAATACGCATGCGGAAACGAATCCTGCTTCAGCAGCTGCTGCTTCGGAACCAGCTTCCTCAGGTAACAATGCTGTTCCCGCTATTCAAAGCAATTGGCAATCCTCGGAAGAAGACCGGCAGTACATAGGTCATATGGAATTGAATAAACTCTATTTCCGATCAATCAAAGAGTACCAGGAAAAAGGAAAAGAGCGGATGGAAAATATCTACCGGCAACCCTTACCGGATGCCTTTGCTTACTTCCTGGTACAAAAGGACAGGCTGATTGAACAGCGTAAAAAATCTAAGTTCAAAGTTTCACAACCTACTATACCAGATGGGTGGGACCAGCCCAATTTCATCGCCTATAATACGGAGTTGGCTGAATTGGAATACCGCTATGGCGATATGGATAATTTAGGTTATGGATGGCCGGTAGGATTTGATCCGTTTTCCGGTGAATCAACGCCAAAGCATGATTATCCTTTTTATCCGGAACCGGATGATCCGGCTGGTACGGACCGGATTATGGTTATCTCGGGATACGAATATGACAAAACAACTTTTTCCAAGCCCAATAAAGTGGATGGCTATACGAAATCCACTGAGCGGCCATATAATCTTCCTGAACCATTAAAACTATCCTTTGATCTAAGGGGCATGAAGGTTAAGCATGCCCTTCTGCAGCTGTTCCTGGACGATTTTCAACCGGCTACCTACCATTCCAAATTTCAGGTCTGGATAAATGACCGGGAAGCCGTCTGGATCAGCAGTTATCTCAATGAGCTGAAACAGGGTGGACCAATTGGTAAATTATTGTCTGTTCAGGTATTACCGGAATTCCTGAACGAGGTAGAAACCGGCCAGCTGACCATCCGGATTGATGGTCCGGGTACCAATTCAGGCGATGGTTTCGGAGTGGATTTTATCCGGCTGTTGGTGAATCCCAAATCCATTCCTGTTTCTGCTCTTGCAGGTAAAGTGATAAATGCCAAAACCAAAACGCCCATCGGGCAAGCCATGGTAAAAGTATCCGGAGGCCGCGAGGTTCAAACCGGTGCTGAAGGGCTTTTTCAGCTTAGCGATGTGCCAATGGGCATGGTGGTAATTCAGGCTGCTGCAGCTGGATATAAGAATAATAAACTGGTGGAAACACTGGGAGCCAGGCCATTGGAAAAGCTGGTAATCAAACTCGAACCTGAAACGCAGGATAATCTGGCAGCTGAATTGGAAGAGAAGGGGAAACTCGACCTGTACGGAATCTATTTTGATACCGACAAAGCCGTCCTGAAGCCTGAATCGGAAAAAACACTGCAACAGGTACTCGCAATCATTCGGCAACATCCGGATTGGAAACTGGAAATAGGAGGGCATACGGATGCTGAAGGAAATGCTGCTTATAACCTCGAACTATCTCAAAAAAGGGCAAACGCAGTCGTAGACTGGCTGAAAAAATCAGCGGCTGCATCAAAACCTGGAGCTAAAGGTTATGGAGCTACCCAGCCGGTTGCAGATAATTCAACAGTTACCGGAAGAGCTTTAAACAGACGTGTAGAGATTAAACTTTTAAAATAACTACTATGTATAAACGAATATTATTTGCATTGATTATTGGCTCTATTGGCTGTGTAGAAGCTGAAGACAAACTTGCGGAAGACTCGCCTGTTACTTCTTCAGCAGCTAGTGCTGAAACAGGCACATCAACAGCACAGGATCAACCCAATGAAAATTGCTCCTTTTTATTTCCTTCCGGACTTCAGAAGGAATTAGCGGCACAAAATCTTCAGGTTGATTTTGCTATTCAGACCGATAAAGTTTGTGATCAGCGATACGAGAACAGGAAAACCAAGGCGGTATTGTGGATCAACCTGGAAAAATTTGAAGACACCGCTCAGTTGAAACGAATCATGATGAGTCTTGCCCAGATGCCGGGTTATCTTGGCCTGATCGATGCAGGAGATGGAGGAACACTGTTTCATGAAACAACCAATAAATCAGAGATCATCCGGGCCG
The DNA here is from genome assembly GCA_016787265.1 of Flavipsychrobacter sp. GTDB lineage: Bacteria > Bacteroidota > Bacteroidia > Chitinophagales > Chitinophagaceae > Flavihumibacter. The sequence goes on from JAEUVF010000005.1 coordinate 234,268, forward strand.
CTTTTCGTGCCGGTTCCTATAAGTGCATTATTCAAACCTCTATTCCAGAGAATGGTAAACCTATTGATGGAATACTCTTCAACGAAGACGAAATCCGGCAACTCGCAATGGATTGGGGTACTCAACTCAAACAACTCTAACCATGAAAAATATCCTGCTGACTACCTGCTTGTTGGTTCTTTGTTGCTGTATGGTATCAGAAGCCATTGCCCAGCCGTTTACACTGGACAAAAAACTGAAAATGGTAAAACTCCAGCTCGAAAATCAAAAAGACTGGAAAGGGGCAAAAGGCATTGCAGGCGTGGGGAAACTTTCCCCTAAAGGTGAATTTTTTTATGTGAAAGGAGCATCCATGTTTCAGCCGATTGATGTTTTCTTGGTGGGACCGGATGGCAAAAACGCCCGGATGGAAATTGTCAAAAATAACTGGGAAGATGTAGAGCTGAAAGGTTCGACAACCGATGCGCCTGATGGAATTGCCAATCTCAAATTAAGATCCTATGGTGATTTTGGTATTCGGGTATATTCTGATACAGATGAAGGAGATTATCAGTTGGTGGTGTATGCCAGTCCGGAAGTCAAAAACAACCTGCCATCTCCTTTTGTAAAGATGGAGGGTACAAAGGAAAAACCGAAAACAGAAAATGCAGATGGACAAAGTAATATATTATGGATGGCAGGTGGAATCATTGTGTTATTACTGGTTATAATCCTGATTCTGCTGAAGAATAAAAAAGGGAAGACGCTTATCCTGCTTGCTCCGATTTCCATTTTATTGCAACCGACTCCGTTGTTTGCGCAAAGCTGGCAGATGCAGAAGCACCTTTCGCAGATCCAGGAAATAATGGAAAGCAAGAATGCGGAAAACATTCTGAAAAAACTGAAAGAGCTGAAAGAGCAGGGCGTCTCCATCAAGGAACTACTGGAAGCGTACACGGGCATCGGCGATTGTATGGATCTTCCTATGCCTCCGGGTATGCCGTCCATTCCCAGCTTTTGTGCGGAGGAGGAAGAAGGCGCAGCAAGTACGGTAAGCGATTCACGCGGTGATTGTGCCCGTTGTTTTGTCGAAGCAAGAGGGGAGTTTGAAAAAGTTCGGTATAACCTCGAGCAGCTTCGGGTCATTTACAAATGCACGAAAGATTTTTCAAAGAAAGCTATTGCCTTCGGTGATAACACATCCGGTATACATGCCATTTCCGGACTGGCCTGGCAGGCACAGAAAGTGAAGATTGAAGGCAGTGTGAAGGATATGGAAAAAGCCTACGACTTGAAATACACGGAACTTATTGGAAAACTACAGGAAAGCCTGATTGCACTCGCTGTTTGTGAAGAACAATTTGGCACGCCCGACTGGTATGATCGCTATGGTTATATGTTCTATGAATTCGTAAAGGAAAAATACAAACGCAGCGGTGAATAATTACAATAATACCTGCATATGAAAAATTGCATCTTATTTATTTTACTAGTTTCTTCTTTTTTGGCGCATGCTCAAAAGGATAAAAACAAAACAAACAATATTAAAAAGCCTGTAGAGCGAAAAGCTGTAAGGGATATTTCAAGAGGTCCGGCTGATTTTGATCTTGGATTAATGGAAAATCTGTCGTTTGACTTTGTTAAGTCCGAATACCGGGAGTTGAAGAAAAAACACCTGGAAGCATTTGGGTCCAATTATGAATCGCAACTGGGTAAAAAAGCTCTGTTTGCGGAAGAATTGAAAGTGCGGGTGGGTGTAGACAATTTAGGTACGGAAACCTGGGCTTTCCGGAATAGCATTATGAATGCATCTATCCTTGAAGGTTTTTTTGATTTTACGAAAAGGACAACAATAAACCGCACAACAATCTGGCATTTTGATACCCGGCTTACCATGGATTATTCAATCGAATCTGGTAAACTGGCAGAGGTATGGATTCCAATAAAAGGAAAGGAGACCAATAAAGAAGTTTTAGTCAAATATCCCTTACCCATCCCGGGCTTGCGGGGTGTTCAGAAGGTTGCAGCGAAAACCGGTAACAAGGAAATTTTTCTTGTACCGGGTCTATGGTATACCATCCGGCTGGAATTGGTGCCGCAAGAACAGGACAAAAATAATAAGAACAATGCTGTTTATATGAATTTCATAATTGACAAGAGTGGAAGTATTACGGATAGAAAAGGTCCTTTTATTATACCCGCCAACAGGGCGGGGGCAGGTGTTTCTGTCACAACCGGAGACTAAACAGCTGAATTTTTCTTAATTTGTGGATCGCATATTTCTATGTTATCCATTTCTTCTATAGCGATTAAAATTCAATCTGCTGCCAGGATACTACTGGTGCTTATTACCTGTCTTGTGTTTTTCACGCTGGTACAGGATTATCTGTTTGCATCATTCAGGGGCGGTGGTTACTACATAGAGGAATCGCTGTTATTCAGTAGTTTTTGGCTGTTTTTTATTCCGCTATGGTGGGTACAGTGGTATTGGTTACAGTATAAAGTGAAGGTATCGGTTCCCGGGATGCTTATCGCCATACTTGTTCCAATATTCATTCATCTCTTAGTGTATGCCGGCTTTATATGGTTGTTTTCAGGTCTGTTTTTTAAGTTGCATTTTGCAGTAAAGCAAACTTTCTGGTTTGGGTTGACCGAATACTTATATGTACTGCTGGGATTTTATGTGGCACCGGTACTTTTAAAAGGTTGGTATGTTCAGCGTAAAGCTGTAGATGAACCAGAGCAGGTTTCTCCTGTTCAGGAATCCAGCCCACTACGTCAGTTACTGGTGGCGGATGGTAACCGGAAGGTGGTTGTTGCGGTAACCGATATTCTTTATCTCGAAGCCAGCAGTCCCTATGTGATGCTGTACCTGGAGAAGAAAAAACTCCTTCACCGCGAAACCCTGAAAGGTCTGGAGGCGCAATTGGATCCGGCGGAATTTGTCCGGGTACATAAATCCTGCATCGTCAACTGTAAAAAAATTCAGGCAGTTCGCTCCAGGGGCAATGGTGATTATGAGCTGGACCTGGTTACAGGGACAGTCATCCGGCTGAGCAGAAATTATGTTTCCCATTTCAGGCAGGTATTCCAGCAGTTCGGGCCTCAGGTTACCCATATTTTCACACAGGATAGCTGATTTGATTTGTAATTGAGTGCAGGACAGCGCTTTTTTGCTGAAAAACATAACTATGATTTTTTCAGTACCTCTTTCCCGGATTTTGTTATCGTTGGCAATAGTGCTGTTGGGCAGTCTTGTTTCCTGCAAAGGACAGCCAGCTTCAACACAGATACAGACCAATTCACAAGGAAAAATCGGGGGTTCCTGCGAAGGCTGCGAACTCATTTTTGTTGGCATGCCTGCTGAAATAAGGGCTGTTGATACCAGTGCCGGATGGACTGAAAAGGGGCAGCGCTTGTTGATTTCCGGCACCATTTACCAGGCTGATGGTGTAAGTCCTGCTCCCGGTGTGGTCCTCTATTACTGGCAAACGGATGCTTCTGGTTTATATGCCCCTGCTGCCGGGCAGGAGCAACGTACGCTTCTACATGGCCATATCCGGGGTTGGGTAAAAACCGATGAAAAAGGGCGGTATGAGATCTACACCATCCGTCCGGGGGCTTATCCGCGAGAACCAATGCCTGCCCATGTTCATTTTTTTCTGCTGGAACCGGGGGCGAGTGAAGCCTATTACACCGAAGATTTGAATTTTGACGATGATCCCCTGTTGATTGCACATCTGAAAAAATACCCGCCTGAAAACCGGGGAGGTTCCGGTATAGCCAGGATCCTGCTTAGGGATGGATTACAGGTTGCAGAACATGATATCAGATTGGGATTAAACATTCCCAATCATCCAAAGGCTGCCCGAAAAGAAACGGGACTGGCGGTGGGTGAAGACCAGCCCTCCTTTATTCCTTATCATGCGTATGGCCCGGATAAGGGAACGAGAACCTGCCCCGTTTGTAAATACGGGCGCTATCACGGACTGCTTTATTTTGTGGGGAATCGTCCCGATTGGCCGGCCATCCGATCCTGGCTGAGTTTTCTTGAAAAAGAATCGACCATCCGCCAACAATACCTGAAAGTCTATTTCATTTACGCCAATGAGCAGAATTATTCAAAGGCCCTAAGAGAAAGGGAACTGGAGAACCTGGGTAAAGAACTGGGTATACAACGTGTGGCCTTAACCTTTGCTCCTTCCGTTCTGGATGAGGAAACTGAATTACATCTCAACAAAATCGATGCAACTACAGCAGGTGTATTTGTTATTTACCGGCATCGGCGGATTGTAGCCCGCTTTGAAAATCTGCCACCAACAAAGGAAAATTTTGCGTTAATCAGCAATACCCTGGATAAAACCAGGGGCAACTATTTTGATCTGCAGGAGTTGCCGCATGATTAAGCTGGAGATTCAGTAAAAATAGTCTACTGAAACTGTACCATTATGAGATGGATTAGCAGGGTATTTGATTTCCTGATTCAATTTCATGATTCTGTACTCGTTTATAACAGGTTTGTTTTCATAAATGACAGTAGAGGCTATTGAACCGTCCTGGTTATATAGTTGCTGGGTGATTTTTGTTGGGTATTTCCGGAGATTGGCAAGCACCGGGTAATTGTGAATCTGGTAAAGAACGTGAAGGCTGGGAGAAATGTATACCCATGGTAAAAAATCACAGGTATCTGAATAGGATTCAATGGTAAAATCAATTTGTTTTTTATTGCTGGCATCAAATGAACTTGCTTTTTGCAGCGTTTTGTCAGGGTTAAATGTGTAAAATGTGCGTTGGATCATTTTTGATCCGGCTTCATTTATCTGGTGGTAGGTCATGAACAATAATTGACCACTTGAATGGTAATCAAATTTCAGTTCATATCCGTTTTCTGAAGGCAGGTCTTTGTATCGGTTTCGGATACTAACAAGTTGATTCAGGTTGTTATAAGTATACATGTTGGTATGCATGGATATTTCCTGATGGTGTTGTACCATTTTTCCATTTTCCCAGTTGAAATGTATTTTATCCGAGATAGCACCGAATTTGTCTATTCGTTCTTTAATAGTGCTGTCTGTATTGTAATAAAAATGCGATTCTTTATCATCATCCCATTTCAGCGATCTTAATAGGGCTGCTGGTCTTGAATTAACAGGTGGAGGCTGATTGTCTGAATCTTTTTTGCAGGAAAGCAGAACGGTTGCTGAAATGACCAAAACGAAAAATGCAGGGCTTTTTGTTTGGATGATGAGGTTGTTTTTTGCCATTGATGAAGGAATTGCAGGTTCGGAAATGGACGTACTTGCTGGAATATTTTTGAACCTGAAATGAGATTTATAATTGTTAAAGCGTTGCGTTTGGGTTAGCTGAAATTGTTGTCATTTTATCTAGTAATGCATTGATTTTTTGTTCAGGAAAAGTTGGCTGAAGCAAGTTGTTGAGTTCGAGGTGAAAAGTAAGGGTTGCCCTGTAAGGCGAAAAAGGCTTAATTTGAACCTGTTAATTGCTCAACAAACAAGAATTGATTGAATATGAAAAGAATCTTCCAGTTTTTTAGCATAGCAGCGGCTTGTATGACAGCCGGTATGGTGGCTACTGCACAGGATCATGTTACTGTAAAATCAGCAGCTCCCCAAATTGAAGGGCGCTGGGATATGACCGTTATAGAAAATGGTGTACCTAAGCCATCCTGGCTGGAAATCAATCATTCTGGCCATAAGCGGCTGGTTGGTCACTTTGTTGGTATGGGTGGAAGTGCCCGCCCGGTATCCCAGGTATTTTTTAAAGATGGTAAGTTGAGTTTCAGCTTACCTCCGCAATGGGAGGCTGAAGACAATGACCAGAAATTTGAGGCAACCCTGCAGGATGGAAAGTTAACCGGAACCATGGTGGAAGCTAATGGAAAGGTATGGCCGTTCACAGCCGTGAAAGCTCCTGCATTGCGCCCGGCCAAGGCGCCGGTTTGGGGCAAGCCGATTGCTTTGTTCAATGGTAAAGATCTTAATGGCTGGAAACCATTGGGAGAAAACAGCCAATGGGTGGTAGAAAACGGAGTATTGAAAAGTCCGAAATCTGGTGTTAACCTGGCAACTGAGCAAAAGTTCCGCGATTTTAAACTGCATGTTGAGTTCCGTTGTCCGGCTGGCAGTAACAGTGGTGTATACCTGAGAGGCCGGTACGAAGTGCAAATCGAAGACAGCTATGGCAAGGATCCTGCAAAAGATCTGTTAGGAGCTATTTATGGCTTTATTTCTCCTGTAGAAATGGCTGCAAAGAAAGCTGGTGAATGGCAGACCTACGATATTACCCTGGTGGGCCGCTATGTGACTGTTTTCCTGAATGGCAAGCAGATTGTTTATTACCAGGAAATCCCGGGTATAACAGGTGGTGCGCTGGATAGCAATGAAGGAGAACCCGGACCGATTTTCTTCCAGGGAGATCATGGTCCGATTGAATTCCGGAATATTACGATTACTCCCGCGCAATAATTGCAGGGGTGCTTAACTTATAAGGCAGACAGGATTCACTATCCTGTCTGCCTTTTTTAATAGCTCATCTCATCGAGTTTTACTTTCCCTTTGAATGTCCAGAAAACAAAGGCGGTATAGGTTGCTACGAGTGGTGTGCCGATCAGGGCGATGATCAACAGTGTTTTCATGGTTTTTGCGGAGGAGGCGGCATTGTCAATGGTGATGCTGTTTGCCGGATCATTGCTGGCGTAAAGCAGGTAGGGAAATACTTCCACTGCCACAGCGATCAACAGGGAAGCGATGGTGATCGATGAGAACAAAAAAGCGAGCCGGTAATTCCCTCTTTTTAATTGCCTCGGAATGCTTGCGATGGCAAGTATCATGATCACCGGAAAAATAAAATACTGCGGGTTGCTGCGAATTTTATCACTGAGGTGCGGAATGTATAACAACGTGTATAAGGTGGTCAATGAAAATGCAACCACAAAAAATATGGTAAAATTTTTAGCCAGCACGGTCAGTTTTACATAGAGCCGGTTTTCTGTTTTCATGGCAAGATAAATGGCGCCATGCATCATGAACAGGGCCAGGGTAGTAATTCCTACCAATATGGAAAACAGGTTGAAAAAGGAGAGCATGGAGCCGGAGAATTCTTTTTCTTCATTAAGCGGAATACCAAGTGCTACATTTCCAAGCATGAGTCCCAGTGAAAAGGTTACTACCACACAGGCAAACGTGTATACAATATCCCAGGTGAGTCGCCATAATTTACCCGGTTCTTTGCTTCTGAATTCAATGGCCACTGCCCGCCAGATCAGTCCGATTAGAAATACCATTACAGGCAGATAAAAAGCGGAGAATACTGCTGCATAGGCAACGGGGAATCCTGCAAACAGGGCTCCGCCGGCAATTACCAGCCAAACTTCATTGCCATCCCACACCGGGCCGATTGCATTCAGAGCAATGCGTCGACTTTCTTCCTTTTTCAGAAACAGATGTAATGCGCCGGCACCCAGATCAAAGCCATCCAGGATGGCATAACCGCTGATCACCGCGCCAAAAACAAGAAACCACCAGGTATTATAATCGAGACCTAAAAACATAAGTGTATGTTTAATTCATGATCGGGTTTTCGCGAATGCTTTTGGCTTCCACTTCTTTTTCATCAGCGGGGGCAGTAAGCTCCGGACCGTGTTTGATCTTTTTATTCAGTAGGTAGAGGAACAATACTAACAGTATAGAGTAAACGAGTGTAAAGAGGATCAGGGAAACCAGCACCTGTTCTGCTTTCACTGCTTTGGACAAGGCATCAGAAGTTCTCAGGAGATTGTATACCACCCAGGGCTGGCGGCCCATTTCTGCAGCAAACCATCCTGCCTGGTTAGCAACCTGGGGTAATAATACTGCCCACACAAAAACACCCATCAGCCACTTGTTCTCAAACAATTTTCCCCTCCACCATTGCCAGCTGGCGTAGAGAGTTAGTGCGATCAATAACATACCAATCGCCACCATGATATGGTAAAATTGAAAAACCGCATTCACCTGTGAAGGACGATTTTCGGGCTTAAATGCATTTAAGCCGGTAACGGGTGTTTTGAAATCCTGGTGCAGGATAAAACTGAGTCCGCCTGGAATTTTTATACCGGTAGTGGTTTGTGTCTGGTTGTTTACCCAGCCAATCAGGTACATATCGGCCACTGCGCTGCTATCATAATGGCCTTCGAGCGCAGCCAGTTTAGCCGGTTGATTTTTTGCTACTCCATCAGCACTTTTATGTCCGGTAAACAATTGAGCCAGCGAGAAAATCGTAGCAACTGCCAGTGCAATTTTGAATCCTGGTTTGGCAATGGCCAAATGTTGTCCTTTGCGGATATAATAAGCATGTACACTCAGTACCAGGAAGGCGCCGGCAAGGAAGGCCCCAATCCATACATGGCTTAACCGTTCCATACTGGATGGATTAAAAACCATTTCCCAGAAATCAGTGATTTCCGCTCTTGCCTGCAGGCCTTCGCCCACAATATGGTATCCTGCGGGAGTTTGCTGCCAGCTATTGGCTACAACAATCCAGACAGCACTGAACATCGAGCCAAGGAATACCATAATGGTGGAAAAGAAATGCACTTTTGAGCTGACACGATTCCATCCAAACAACAGAATACCGAGAAAACCGCTTTCAAGAGCAAAAGCGAAAATGCCTTCTGCAGCCAGCGCGCTACCAAAAATATCACCCACATACTTGGAATAGGTAGCCCAGTTGGTTCCGAATTCAAATTCCATGATGATTCCGGTTGCAACCCCAAGCCCAAAGATCAATGCGAAAATCCGGATCCAGAACCGGGTCATGTCTTCATAAATTTTCAAACCCGTTTTGAGGTACAATCCTTCCATGATGACGAGAATCAATCCAAGTCCGATGCTTAAGGGCGGGTAGATATAATGAAAGGCAATGGTGAAAGCGAACTGAATGCGGGAAAGTATTTCAACATCCATAGAAAAGGCATTTAAGGAGTGAAAGGCAGGCAGTCGTTCGAACGAGGACACAAAGATAGGATCCCTTAAGGGGCGTTTATCGTTTTAGCCGGGAAATATTTTAAAAATCATCTATGTGACAAATAGTACAACCAGTTGTCGCTTTTTTTTGGATACATTAGAGTATGAAAAGATTGCTCCCCGTTGTTTTAATAACGACAATATGCTGTTTATTTATAGTTCGTTTATACAGTAACGTTAGTAAAGAGTCCGGTTTTAAAACTGGCGCAGAACAAACAGATCAATACCTTCCTTATTTAAAAGGTAAGCGGGTGGCTATATTGGCCAATCCAACCACCATAATAGGGAAAAAGCACCTGGTGGATAGTCTGATGTCACTTGGTGTACAGGTAGTGAAAGTATTTGGACCGGAGCATGGTTTCAGGGGCAATGCCAGCAATGGCGCAAAAGTGAAGGACGAGGTGGATGCTGCAACCGGCTTGCCGATTATTTCTCTTTATGGGGCCAAACGCAAGCCCTCAGCTGAAGACCTGGCGGATGTGGATTTGATGATTTTTGATATTCAGGATGTGGGCTGTCGGTTTTACACCTATATCAACGTGTTAAGGGATGTAATGGAAGCTTGTTCTGAGCACAATAAGGAATTGATGATCCTTGACCGGCCAAACCCTAACGGCTACCTGGTAGATGGACCTATACTGGATATGAAATTTAAATCGGGCATCGGCCAGTTTCCCATTCCCATTGCGCATGGTATGACGATTGCAGAATTTGCGCTGATGATCAATGGTGAAAAATGGCTGCGCGATTTGCCCGCCTGTAAGTTGAAGATCATCAAAATGCAGAACTACCATCACGATATGACCTATACCTTACCGGTAGCTCCTTCACCCAATCTGAATACACAGCAGAGTATTGAATTATATCCCTCCATCTGTTTATTTGAAGGAACCATTGTCAGCCAGGGCAGAGGTACCAAAACACCTTTCACCAAACTGGGCGCTCCCGCGCTCAAAGGCAGTTATACCTATCAGTTTACCCCTGTAAGTATTCCGGGTATGTCTGAAACACCACTTCATATGAACCAGGTATGTTATGGACTTGATCTTATGAACTATGATATGTCTGCGCTGCGAAAAGAGCGGAAGCTCAATATTCAATGGATGATGGAAATGTATAAAGCATATCCTCATAAAGAAAAGTTCTTTGACCGCAGCCAAAGCAACCAGATGGGCGATATCAACAAGCTGGCAGGTACAGATCAGTTTCAGCAACAAATCCGGGATGGTAGTTCAGAACAAGCTATCCGTGCCAGCTGGGAGCCGGGATTATCGCAATACAAAACAATGAGGAAGAAGTACTTGCTGTATCCTTAGTGTTAAATTAAATTCTTGTTAGCTATTCCGGATATTGTTTGCTATCAGGATGAAATGATTGCCAGGAATGCCAGAATTCCTGATAGGCCTGAATTCGTTGAACTGCCATGCCAGACAGAGGCCCTTCTATGCATTCTCCTTTAAGATTCCACAGGGAACCTGTTTGAACATCCCGTAATTCCTGAGTGGCAGCATTCCAGGTAAAATGCAGCGCTTGTGATCCCTGCATCCGATTGAATACATGAAAGCTCACAGTATCCTTTTCAAGTAGAATCAGCAATGGTAATTGCGACAGAGAGTCCTGAATAATGCTTCGTTTTACCAATTCATTCCAGTCATAAGCCTTCGACTCCTGCTTCGTATGTACACCTATCACCCAGGATTTAAATCTCCAGGAAGCTGAATCTCTTTTTTCAAGACTGCTTTTAATCGTACCATTATCAAATTCGGCCAGGTCCTCATAATCCTCCACAAAGGATGGATCAAATTGCATGATCTGACTGGAAGGGTTGGTAGCAATCCAGGCAGCCAGACTGGTTTGCTGTGAGGGTATTTCTTCAAGACTTGATCCTTTCAATGGGCCTGTAATGGCTTCACCAGTTGCCTGTCGCCACCAGGAACCAGTTCTGCTGTCTTCAAACATGGCATTAAAATGATCCATGCCCACTAACCGGAATTCTTCCGGCTGACCATTTACAACCGGACTAAATACTCTCCCGGTTCTGCATACTGTACAATAAGTTACCATTACCGGGGTGTTTCCAATGGTGTCTCTGACCTGGTGATGATATCCGATTACCTGGATAGGGTAAGCTTTGGCAACGCCGTTAATTTCAAGACCAATTACCAGTTTATTTCCGGGTATTTTATTGTTATTACTGTCTGCGAAAACTTTTTCTTTTGGCTGAAGAAACATTTTATCAGCCAGCATGCGAAAATTGAAAAAATAAAATACGAATGCATACAACAGAATACCGGCTCCTGCAAGTATGCGGCCACCCCGTTTCTTAGTACGAACTAAAAGATACAATAGCAATCCGGCTACCAGCCAGCCAATCAACCGCAACCAGCTTATGTTGTTATGGAGCCAATAGGCAATATCAATCGTCTCCTTCCGCTGACTTCCTGGGAAGGGCATTATAAAATAAACCCGTGCTGCTTCAAGCAGCACCAGGAATAAAACGCTCAGGATAAAAAATAGTGGTTTCATTTATTGATATTAAGTGGAGTATTGATGTATCCTTCTGCTGCTCTGACAGGTGCTCTGTCTACATAAAATTGCCGGTCTTCCGGTGCCCAGGTAGAGAGGCCGTCTACATAGCGGTTATACATACAAAAAGCGGCGGCAATCAACACCGTGTCGTGGATTTCCCGATCCGTTGCTCCTTCCTTTCGGGCTGTTGCAATATGTTTTTCATGTACGTGTTTACCTCCCTTTTGGACGGCTGCAGCGATCTCCAGCAAGGCTTTCATTTTTTCGGATATCGGTGCAATGGAATGATTTTCTTTTATTGTATCAATACCCCGGATATCCAGGTTTAAATAATATCCCGCAAGGGCACCATGTACATTCTGACAAAAGAAACAGTCGTTTTTGTACGACACAAAGGTGGCGATCAATTCACGTTCTCCCCGGCTTAAGGAGTTCTCATTATTCCGTAAAAGTTGTTCTGCCAGTTCATTCAACGGTCTGGCTGTATCCGGACTATACGCCATTAATCCGCGAATGCCGGGTAGTTCGTTTTGTAAATCTATATATGCCATTTTAAGTGGTTTGATTGGGTAAAACATAACCTATGTTGCTCATGCGCTCTCCCATGGCAATATAATCGGATAGCTGTTCCGGTGTAGTGGTTGCAAGTCCGTCAACATACCGGTTAAACATGCAAAAGGTTGCAGCAATAAGTACCGTATCATGGATATCACGGTCACCTGCACCCGCAGTTCTTGCTTTTTCAATGTCTTCCGGTTTCACTTCTTTACCCAGCTTTTGAACTTTACCGGCAATAGCCAGCAACGCTTTTAATTTGGGCGATACAGGCGCTGAACCCAAATCTTTGAGTACCTCATCAACCAGGTGTTGCTGCTCTTCATACAAACATCTTGCAGCGGCAGCATGGCTTTGATAACAGAAATCACAGTTGTTGAGATAAGAAACGTAGGCAGCTATCAATTCACGATCAGCAGCATGCAGGGACGACTCCCCTCTTAACAGAATCTGTACCAATTCGTACAGATATTTTCCTGTTTCAGGTCGATAGATCACCAGGCTGCGTATGCCTGGTACAGAATCCGGTAATGTTATATGAGGCATGATTAAGTTGTTACAGTGTGAATAGTGTTGTTTTGATTCATTCTTTTTTTACTGGCCGCCAGTACCAGCCAGCCCAGCGGAAACGTAAGCGAGAAAATAAAAATCGCATTGCCGTAACCACCCAGTCCTGCTACCAGTACTCCTACAAACAGTACAGCAATGGCAGTAAAAAGCCGGCCGATATTAAAGCAGAATCCAGCAGAGGAGGCTCTTACTGCTGATGGAAAAAGCTGTGGTATATAAGCCGACAACACTCCCTGGCTTACGCCGAAAAAGAAGGATAGCAATCCGATTTTCACCAGTATAACCGGGTGGTAATGGGTATTTATCCGGAACAGGATAAAAGAAAGCAGGGTACACATGCCAAAACAGATCGCCATGATTTTTCTTATCCCTATTGCATTGGCCAGCCAACCGGAGACAAAGCCTCCGGTCAGCCCGCCCATTCCCATCAGCATCATACTGAGGCCTCTTTCTTTTTGAGCATCCGTACCGGGCAGCAGGCTTTGTATCCAGGTAGGTAGCCAGGAGAAGATGGCCCACAGGCCTATGAGCATACTACTGAAGAGCATCGATCCCATGATCAGATTCGGCAGATTTTCTTTGGAAAACAATCCTGTTGTCCTGGTTTGCAATGAAAGATCCGGAGCTTGTTCTTTTCTTCGGCTATCCGGAACAGTTATCAACCAGATCCCGCTTACTGCCAGCAATAGAGGTATGAGCCCTATCAGAAATCCTTCCCTCCAGGAAGAAACCAGGTAGTTGATAAGTCCCGCTGAAAAAATGCCAACCGGAATTCCTATTGATAAAATTCCGATGACAATATTCCGTGATGAGGCGGGCCATACTTCACTTAGCCAGGAGAAGGAGATGACCAGCACACCTCCTACACCAAATCCACTCAGGAATCGCGAAGCAAGTATTCCCTCCCAGCTTGTCTGATAACCGGTTGCGATGGTTGCCAGTCCATAGCAGGTGATGGCGAGCAGCAAGGCCTTTTTTCTACCGATGCGGTCGCTGATCAATCCCCAGCTAAAGCCACCAATTGCCCATCCTGCAATAAACAGAGCATTGATATATGCACTGATGGTGGACAGCTCAGCGTCAGGAAGTTTTAAATCCCGGACTACCATGGGCAGATAAACAGACATCAGGGTGGATACAGTTCCTCCAATCGCGCTGCTTACAAAACAGATCAGGAACAAAAGCCGGTACGACTTGTTGATTGTTGTTGAATGCATAACTGGTTATTTTAGGAGTCCGTCGAACGTGAAGGATACATAATAAATCGCTCCAATTTGCGGGGAACCAAAACTTTGATAGATCTGATGGTTCAAAATATTACTACCCCCGATTTTGATGATTCCGTTTGCTTTGGGAAGTTTTTTATTAAACTGTAAATCGAGCAGGGAGTAGGCATTGATTCTGCCCGGACGCATTCCATTAAATGTTCCATACCAGTCAAAGGCGTCCTGCCAATGCCAGCTTAACTGGAAACCGTAGTTGCGATAAACATTCGGGTTACCAAATGTCATATTAGCGCTGTATTCCGGTGTATTGAAGGCAGGTACATTATTCGGATTTGCATCCAGTAAATTGAAGGATGCCCAGGTGATATTGCCACCAATCTGATAGCCCTTTTCAGCCATATACGTGATTCCTGCTGAAACGCTTTGTGCTGAAACCTTATCAGCTGCGTTCGTATATAATTGAAATGCACGTACATCACCATTCAGGATATCTGCAGCGGCATCAAAATTGGGAGTTCCATCCGAACCCAACACATTGCTTTCCGGAGCAAGTACCACCGCGTTTAAAATAAAATTGGTGTAATTGCTGTAATTATAGTTGATGTCCACCAGCAATTTATTTGCATACAAGCCCTTATATCCAACTTCGAAAGCTTTTTGTTTTTCAGGTTTGATATAAGGCACATCGGATTTAACCAGCAAATGTTTGTTCTCGTTAACTGCCTGCGGAAAAGGAGTTCCATTTGCCATAGCCGCGCCAAATGCGGCACCAAATGCTCCTACTGATGCAGCGGTAAAGGAATTAGTATAGGCAGGTAATCCTTTGCTGTTGTTAGGTACACCTCCGAGAATGGTTATTGGTCCAACATTCAGGTGAATATATTGATCCACCGGCGTTGGATTGCGAAACCCTGTTTGAAAGGAAGCCCTGAAATTATGTGTTTTGGCAGCGGTAAAAACAGCGGCTATCCGTGGTGTAAAATAACCGTCAAAATTTTCATTTTTGTCGTAGCGAAGAGATGCTGTCAGTTTTAATTTTTCTTCAAAAAGTTTTTTTCCAGCCTGAACAAATCCTCCAAATTCCTTAATGGTGATTTTTTGGTCTTTGTCCTGGAAGAGACTGCCATTGGTGAACATGTCGTAGTACCTGAAATTTGCACCCGCCAGTAAATCAAAAACCTGGATGGATTTGGAGAAATCATACTGACTTTCTGCATGATAAAATTTACTGTTACTGAAAACGCCGGATCCGCTCAATCCATAATTTTTTATTGAAGCATTTTTCGCTTCTTCATACTCAGTGGTGCCTGGTAAAAAACGACCCTGATCAGCAAAAGCCCGGGCTGAAGCATGATTTGCCGGGGTTACTCCATTTATGGCCCCATTATATGCGGCCTCGTAGCGATTGAACCAAACATTGTCGGCCTGGTTGGGTTGTACAGAATTTCCATCCAGATCGCGAACCCAGGTGCGGTTGATAAACTGACCAAGTGAACGGGTGTTGTAGGAGTCGTGTGAATTTTCTGAAACCACATAACCGCGAACATAAAACTGGCTTCCTTTGAGTTCAATACGATGCGTCTGCAGTACGAAATTGTTCAGATCAAACCGGCTGCTCCCGGTATAACTTGCAGTTCCTCTGCCAACATTGTATTGGTAGATGGCTTCCAGATTATTATTGATGCGATAATGGAGTGCACCATTCAATTTCAAACTGTACACATCATAATTCATCAGATCCTTTTCTTCGTATCCTGTTCTTGATACCAGTCCGATACCTTCAATAGTTCGTGAAACTTCATCCCCATATATATTCAGTGCATCGCGACCCGGGTTATTGGGGCCTCTTTGTCCGGGTGGTGTGGAAGCGCTTACATCTGAATAATTGGTGGCATACCAATCGAGTCCGCTCATATAGGAGACATTGATCTTGAAAGCAAACTTGTTATTAAACGCTTTTGCATATCTGGCTGCAACATCATAAAGCCCATGTACGCCTACGACGTCTTCACCTATATGATTGATTCCCGTTTTTGCCTGGATACTGAGTCCCTGGTATTTAAAGGGATCTTTTGTATGCATCAGAAGGGCGCCATTAAATGCCATCGGTCCATACAGGGCAGAAGCGGAACCAGGGATAATTTCAACGTTTTCAATATCAAGGTCGGATGCTCCGAATTGATTACCCACTGCAAAATTAAGTCCGGGTGTCTGGTTGTCTACTCCATCAATCAACTGCAGGAAACGCGAGTTGCCTGTACTGTTAAACCCGCGCGTATTGACCTGTTTATAAGTAAGACTGCTGGTAACCACTTCCATTCCTTTGATATGTTGCAATCCATCATAAAAACCAAGAGAAGGATTTTCACGGATGGTGCGCTGGCTCATTTTTTCGATGGTGACCGGGGATGACAGGATATTTTCCTGAACTCTCGAAGCTGCTGTAACCACTTCATTGAGCAGCACGGATTTTTTTGCCAGTTCAATGGTAAGATTGGAGGTTGTATTTTCAACAACAAGTTCCATTTCTTCAAAACCAGCCGATGAAACCAGGATGGTTACGGGGAGTTTTAGTTTAGTAAGGATCAGGTTAAACTGGCCTTTTTCATTACTGATGGTGCCAGCTAGTTTATCCTTGATGCGAATGCTTGCGGTTCCTACCGGCTGTTTGTTTTCTGCGTCTAGTATCGTGCCCTGGAGTGTTAAATCCTGCGCCTGAACAGAAATGGATATCCATATCAATAGTATTGATAACAGTTGTTTCATGATTTGCGTTGTTTTGGCTTGGTGCTTTTTAAAATTATTTTTTCAGGTGGTCATACCCCTGCGGAAGGCGGTTATAACCATGTTCAACCAGCCTTTCAGCGAGCTGGTTAAAATAGGACGGGTCATCCGGCATGGCAGTAGCTAATCCGTCTACATATCGGTTGTATAAACAGAAGAGCGCAGCGATTAATACGGCATCATGTATTTCGAGATCGGTTGCGCCTGCCTGTTTGGCTGCCTGAATGGCTGTATCAGTTACAGCTCTGCCGCTTATGCGAACGAGCCTGGCAATTTCAAGCAGCGCTTTCATTTTGTCTGAAACAGGTGCCTGATGATGGTCGTTTTTTACGCTGTTGGTGATAGCCGGATTGCCCAGTAATACATCGGCTGCTGCTGCATGAGCGGTGGTGCAAAATTGGCATTCGTTACCATTGGATACAATGGTGGCAATCAGTTCCCGCTCTCCTTCAGAGAGCGAATTGGGGCCGCGTAATAAGAATTGAGTGAGTGCCCGAATGGGTGCAGCAGTGTCCATCCGGTATTCCAGCAACCCGGTGATCCCGGGCAGGTGGGATGCTACAGGAATATAGGGCATAGCCTTTTATTTCAGGTGAATAGAAAATATGCCGGGAACCAGCAGGGTTCCAGGCTGTTGACAGTATTCAAATGAAATCAGGCGGTGGGGGGATGAAGTTTTTCCCTGCAATAGCCATTTGCAGGAGCTGATTGGTAACGGGGGAACTGTCTTTTTATAGTATACTGAGGAGCAGTCAGTATATATGTCGGAAGGGATTGATTAAAACCAAATAGCAGATTCGCTTTTTTAATAAGCGATGTATTTTCTTCTTCACTTCCGGGCAGGTTATTCAGTTTTTTATTTACTGCATGTCGGGCAAGTACAAGGTTGTTTTTTCCGGTATTGGGTAGACATTTCAGGAAGATGGTATCGCGACTGATTTTGATTTTTACATAACTATAATAGCGACCCTTTATTTCAATTTCTCCATCTTCCCTCCGGTAATCAGGCCAATCATTGTTGTAAGGAACCTGAAAGGGAATTTTAATTTCTATTAATTCTTCTTCCCGGTATTGCTGGAGATCTAGTTTTTGAATCAATTGCGAGTCTGATTTTGCCTCGAGATAATCAAAAAGCCAACTATAGCCTGCAAGATTGAAGAGGCATATAGATAACAATGCTATGGCAAAAAGCTTTTTCAGCAGTTAGTTTTAGTGAATATACAAAAAACGTCAAACAGATTATAAAAATCTGCCTGACGTTTTTTGAAGTAGTATACCGTACTCCTAAAGAATTAGTACCCTCCGTTTTGTGTCATATTAGGGTTGGCATCCATTTCGGATTGTGGTATTGGCAGGATTCGTTTATCAAATGGATAAGGAATATTTCTTGCTGCTGCAGGTGCATTTGCACTTCGGGCAATCGGCCGTTTCAATCGGTTCAGATCATGAAAACGCTGACCCTCAAACGCAAGTTCTTTCCTCCTTTCTGTAAGAATATCTTCCAATAACTGATTACCGGATGAGCTGTATCCTGCAAACGCGGGGTCTCTACGGGTTGCCACAGCATTCAGGTAGGAAAGGGCCGCGGCATCATCGGTTCCCACGGAAGCTTCAGCAGCCATCAGGTACACATCACTTAGCCTGAGAACCTTGGTATCGTCCCGGTCCGTAGCAATGTTGACATATTTATTAACGAATATGGATGGCACACCACCACGAACGCCAGCTTCAAATAACTGCCGGCGAATATCTGTCTCTGAATACAAGGCAAATAACTCAGGGGCACATAGAAAATCACCGTATCCGCTTTGATTGTAAATATTACCCAACGCATCAAATCCCAGATTGGTTACAGCATCAGAGGAAACTTCAAACAAGGTTTCCAGTTTATTGGTTAGTGGTGCTGCGTTCCTCCAATAGGCGACATAATTATCAACACCAACCAGTGTAAAACTATTGGAATTGATAACCTCCAGGGCGGCTGCACGTGCAGCTGTTTTATCCCCTTTGCTAAGCTGGACTCTCGCTTCCAGTGCTTTAACTGCCAGCTTACTGAACCGGGAAGAATTGGAATAATCACCCAGTAAGCTGTACGCCTGGTTCAGGTCTGATAAAATTTGCGCATATACTTCTCCAACTGTATTCCGGCCTGGTTTCAGGGTTGGATTGAAATTCAGAACTATGGGAACTCCCGGCGCATCTGCAGATTCTGTGTAGGGCTTCGCAAAAAACCGGATCAATTCAAAATAGATAAGCGCCCGGAGCGCATATGCTTCCCCTTTATAGGTTTTAATCGCGGGTGTTTCCTGAATGGAGGAATTGATGATATTGTTGGAACGTAAAATACTGGTATACGCATTTGACCACATCAATAAGGCATTGCCATCCGCAATGGATTGGGCAAATTGATTAAACTGTGTATACCGGTTGGAATTGGAAACGGATTGGTAAGTATTATCTCCCAAAAGATCACCTAATAATGGAATACTTCTACCATACAGATCAATAGTGCGCAAACCAGAATAATTTCCGCGCACTGCGATCAGGAGATCAGCTTCTGATTGAATAGCGTCCTCCACCGGTAATGCGTTGTATGGTTTTTTTTCCAGGTATTCCTTGCTGCAACTGCTTACGGTTACAGCCAGCAAAAGGGCTACTGCTATTTTAGTTCGTATACGTTTCATGTTTCTTGATTTGTGGATTAAAAGCCAAGGTTGAGTCCGACAGTTATGGTTTTCGGAATAAAAATGTTCAGGTTGGTTTGACTGTTGATGCCCTGCTCCGGATCCCAGGGCAGATTTTTATCTCTCACCCAGGTAAAGAGGTTGGTTCCTCTTACATAAAAATTGGCATTGCTAAACCCTAGAGGCTTGAGTACCATACCGGGCACCTGGTAGTTAAGGGTTATATCGCGTAAGCGGATATAATCTCCTTTATAGATATAAAGGGTTGAGGCATTTTGAGCAAGCTTGTTGCCATTATAAATGTATTTGGGAAGAGCTGTGTTATCACCTGGATTTTTCCATCTATCCGTGTATTGACGAAGGATTTTATTGAAACCGCCTCCGTTTCCACTACCCATGTAAAAACCCGCCCAGGTGTCCTGCACATAATTGCCTGCGTTGTAATAGAACTGTGCGTCCAGGCTGAAATTTTTAAATCGGAACCGGTTGTTTATCGCGCCGAAATAACGTGGAGTGGCAGAGCCATAAATGACCCGTTGTGCCTGGTTCCAGTTATTGGTTGTTTCTTTTCTGGTGCCATCGGTGTACCAGAGCGGATCTCCTGATTGTGGATCTACACCGGCCCAAGCCCGCAGGTAGAAAGATTGGAAATCATATCCCGGCCTACGCATAAACACACCTGCAAGAATATCCTGGTTGTTGACTGTTTCCAGAATTTTATTTTGATTGAGTGCATAGTTGATGGAAAGATCCCAATCAAATGATTTGGCTTTAATCAATGTAAGTCCCAGGTTGATTTCAATTCCCTTGTTCTCCATAGATCCAAAATTTCCACGGATAGTGCCAAAACCGGAGGAGCGCGACAATGGCGCGTCTAATAACAGATTGGTTGTTTTCCGGTTATAATAATCAGCGTTTAACCGTACCCGGTTGTTGAACATGGCCAGGTCAATACCAACGTTAAAAGGCTTATTCAGTTCCCAGGTTAAATCCAGGTTTCCAATATTATTGGGAGCACTGCCTGGCTGCTGGTTGTAGTTGAATCCAAATCCATAGGTTGGTTGCCAGTCGTAGTTTCCTATCGAGGCATTCCCGTTGGTGCCATATGAGGCCCGTATTTTCAATTGTTGGATGGCATCAATTTGCTGTATGAACTTCTCCTGGTCCAGGTTCCAGGAAATGCCCGCTGACCAGAAATTACCATATCGGTTGTTGCTGCCAAATCTGCTGGAACCATCCCTGCGAAAAGAACCGCTTACAACAAAACGATCCTGAAAATTAATGTTAAGCGAAGAGAGGGCAGAGGCAAATGAATAGTCTGATCCCGTTGCAGAAGCTGCAATGGGAGTAGCTGCCACTACAGGCAGGGTTAATACCGAGGTAGCCGGAAATCCTTCTGCCTGGATATTGCTCTGAAAGGTTCTGGAATCCTGGGCTTCATAGCCTGCCTGCAGGTTGAGTTTCAGATCCTTTTCTGGAAGAAGTGCAAGCTGGTAGTCGAGTAAGTTGGTAAAACTGTAGTTGAACAGTCTTGTGTAAAAGGAGAAGCCCCGTCCATTTGCAGTTTGACCATCACCATGAAATGGGTTGTTATAATTGTTTTCTTCCAGTACGTTATAATCCATGCCAAATCGGGAAGTGAATTTCAGATTAGGCAGGATTTTGTAATCGGCCTGGAAGGAGCCGCGTAAACCCAGTTGTTTCAGATTTCTTTTATCCAGTTTTGAAACTGCAACCGGATTAAAAATTACACCATTGGGAAAATCCGGTGCTCCATAGTTTAGTGATCCGTCTTCTTTATAGGCTTGTTTAGAAGGCAATAGAAAATATGCATTTAATATTGGATTACCGAATGCGCCTCCTGTGAGAGGTGCTTCCTGGTTTACAAACCCCGCTGTTATCGTACCGGAAAAAGTAAGTTTATCAGTGGCTTTATTAACCAGGCTGATTGCGCCATTATACCGCTTGAATCCACTTGCAATGGAAACCCCATCCTGCCGAAAATAGCCTCCGGATAAGTTAAAAGTGGTACGATCGTTTCCTCCGGATGCACTTAGATTCACCTGTTGCTGATTGGCTTTTCTGGTAACTGCATTCAGCCAGTCAAAATCGACTCCATTACCAAATCCAAAATTGGCAGTCATTACCTGGTTGACATTTGCAGGTGTAGCAAGATTAGCGTTGATTAATCCTTCCCTTGTTAATTCAAAATATTCTGCAGCATTTAAAGGACGGTACCGGTTGTTGTAATACGCGATATCATTCTGTCCGATTTCAGTATCCAGGCGAAATTTTGTTTTTCCTGATTTTCCTTTTTTGGTTGTAATCAGGATCACTCCGTTGGCTGCTCTGGAGCCATATAAGGATGCAGCAGAAGCATCTTTTAAAACAGAGATACTTTCAATATCATTTGGATTGAGCGTGCTTAGCAAATTTGCGGATGTGGTAATGCGCGAAGCATCCCCACTGTTTACCGGAATACCATCTATTACCCAGAGCGGTTCAGAACTGGCGTTGATGGATCCGATACCTCTCAACCGAATTTGCTGAATGGCTCCGGGAGCACCGGATGCGGCAGCAGACTGGAGTCCGGGTACTGCTCCCTGCAGTGCTTTATCCACGGAAGTAAAAGGCCGGTTTTCAATATCTGCAGCTTTTACGGTATTGATTGCTCCGGTCAGTTCCGGTTTCTTAATGGTGCCATAGGCGACTACCACCACTTCTGAGAGGTCATCAGTACTGGATTCCAATCGGATTGAAATTGGGGTAGTGCTGATTCCGATTTCACGGCTTTTAAAATTGACGGAACTAATTACAAGCGTTTTGGCATTATTGGGAACCAGCAAACTGAATTTTCCATCAACATCCGTACTGGTGCCTACCCTTGTTCCTTTTACAAGGACATTGGCATTGGCCAGTGGTTCCCCATTTTTGTTGGTAACTGTGCCGGAGACATTTTTATCCTGAGCAGTGGCCTGCTGGAAAAATGCAAGTAGGCACATGAAAAAAATCATGCATTTACTTCTCATACTGTTAGAATTTGGTTTGTTAAACCAATGAAATTAGCCGACCACCGAATGGTGTTACATACGAATCAATGAGCTAACTGGTTTATCTAACAGAAAGCCGGTATCTGTCTATGAAAGGCGTACATATCTTTTAAATGAAAACGGGATGTAGAAACACCCCGAGTTCGTTACAAATCACATAAATGTAACATGAGAAAATTAGTATGTAGCTTTTTGCTTTACGAATCAAATCTACAGTTACATACAAAAGGCCTGTCCGAATTTCAACGAACAGGCCTTTTAATGCTACAGATGGTTTTAGTCGACTGAAATAGCGATTTCAGTATTAATAACTCATCTCTACTATTTCCTTTACCTTATCTAATGTAATAATGCCATTTTCTCCGAGGGCTTTCCAATTGCGTTTGCTGAATCGATCCTGGATAATGCTGGCAGTGTCCTGGTATTGACTGGTGTATTCGGAGAGGCGGGTTTTAACACCCAATGAATGGAAAAAGGAGACCGTTTTCTCAATAGCTGCGGTTGCTTTTTCATCTACTGTTCCGGTATGAATGCCCCATACTCTTTCAGCATATTGTGCCAGTTTTTCTTTTTTATTGGAGAACATCACCCGGTACAGGTTAGGACCTATAATCGCGAGCGTTTGTGCATGGTCGATACCATACAAGGCAGTTAGTTCATGCCCGATCATATGAGTAGCCCAATCGGTTGGAACACCCTGTGCTATCAATCCGTTCAGTGCCATGGTACAGGCCCACATGAAATTTCCGGCACTGATTTCATCTGCCGGATTCTCTAAAACTTTAGGGCCAATTTCAATCAGCGTGCGGAAAATTCCCTCGGCAAAATTATCCTGGATAGGTGCATCTGCCGGGTAAGTCATGTATTGTTCCAATACATGGCTGTAAGCATCAATTACCCCATTGGCAATCTGAATCTTCGGTAAACTTTTTACAACTTGCGGATCCAGTATAGAGAAAGCTGGATATACCAGTGGTGATCCGAAAGAAAGCTTTTCACGGGTGGATTCCCTGCTGATCACAGAACTCCCGTTCATTTCTGAACCCGTGGCAGGAAGCGTAAGGATGGTTCCAATCGGAATTGCTTTTTTCTGTTGACCAGCCGTACGGTTGACCAGCATTTCCCAGGGATCAGTACCCTCATATGGAATGGCGATTGCTATGAATTTCGCGGCATCCAGTACGGATCCTCCTCCAACTGCCAGGATAAAGTCAACTTTCTCTGCCCGGCTCAGTTCCACAGCCTTCATACATGTTTCATAACGGGGATTGGCTTCAATTCCACTGAATTCAATGACTTTATACTCTTTCAATTCAGCCATGGCCTGCTCATAGATGCCATTTTTTTTAATGCTTCCGCCTCCGTATGCAAATAAAATAGTAGCATTAGCCGGAATATTATCCTTCAATTTTTGAATTTTCCCCTTACCAAACAGAATCTTAGTGGGGTTGCGATATTCGAAACTATTCATGGTTTTTTTCTTTTAACAAAGATAGTCCCGGCTTGTTTGATACCCTGTTAATTGTTTGCATCCAGCGCAAATCGCCCGGCCCCGTTAAAAAGAAAAAGTACTGCTCCAAATAGAATGTTAAGAGCGGGAAACAGGGCTGAAAGAGGATCATGATTCGCCAGGTGAACACCTGCAGCCACCAAAAAATTAAGGACCAGCACAGCTGCCGCCCATCTGGATTTATAGCCGATCAGCAGGAAAAGAGCAGCGAAAAATTGTCCGTAAACTGAAAGGATCGCGCTGATCAGTGGAAATGGAAATCCTTCTGACTGAAGATAATCCCTGAATTCCAGCATACGATTCCAGCTTAAAATATTATCCAATACCCCATGTAGAATCTGGAGGCAGAGAAATACGCGGAACAAAAATATACCCAGGTGCTGATTGTTAAGAATTGATTTCATCATTAAATAAGAATTAATGAAATGAAGCTAGTGGAAAGCGGTGTTTGACTGTTTGCCGTCTGATACGGTTTGAGTATTTTCTGTGGACAAATACTATACATTAAATCAGTTCATTCAAAGTCAATACAGACTTAACTGTTGTTGGTGGGTAGATTCCTGCTGTTCGGCGCTTTATTTTCGGTTTACTGCATTTTTATCGACTTTTGATCCGCATGAAGAAGTTGCCCATTCATATTACCTACTGGTTCCTTTACCTTTCTTTAAAAATCCTGATTGAATATTTATGGGTGAAAGCAGTCATTACTACTATTCCAGCCAATGAACTGGCAGGTGGATCTGTTTTAGCAGGTATTTTGTACCTGATTCCAGAGATAGTATTCGCGTATTATTTACTTAATATCGGATTGGATAGAGTGATTAAAAAAGGGCGCTATCGTTTTTTTTATTTTCTTGAGATAGTGTTGCTGCTGTGTATTACGATTTATTCCATGCGGTTAATTGCCCACGGCTTAGTTGCACCCTATGCGTATCAAAATCAGCTTCCACTTGCTCCGATTCTTGGATTCCAGCGTGTGTTGCTTTTATTGGTTGATATTATTTTTTCTGCCGGATTATTGATTGCCATTGAATTTGGTATGAGGCAACTGGAGTATAAAGAAAGAGAGAAAGAACTGATCCGGGAAAAAATGAATACAGAATTACAGATGCTGAGAAATCAGATCAATCCTCACTTCCTGTTTAACACGCTGAATAATATATACGCACTAACCAGGAAAAAATCTGATAAGGCCCCGGAAGTGGTTATGAAGTTGTCTGAATTGCTGAGTTTCATGTTGTATAAATCAAGAGTGGATACTATTACCCTCCAGGAAGAAATCAGGGTATTGGAAGATTATATTGAGTTGGAAAGAATCCGTTATAATGAACGATTAACAGTCTCATTCACCAAACAGATTGATGATCCTTCGCAGCGCATTATACCACTTCTATTCCTTCCGCTTGTTGAAAATGCATTCAAACATGGTGTAAGTGAATCCCGATTTGACTCCTTCGTTCACATTGATTTAAAGTTAAAGGACGGATTTTTGAATTTTAGTATTGAAAATTCAGTTGAGCAAAAAGGAACCGAAATTCAGTACGGAAATATTGGACTTTATAATACAAGAAGACAATTGGAGCTTACATATCACGAACATCACCTGCAACAACAAACTTCGATCGATGCTTTTCGAATTAACCTGGACCTGAACCTACTGAGTTATGGAAAAATATAGCTGTATCATTGTTGAGGATGAACCACTTGCTGCTGAAGTATTAACTGATTATATCAGGCAAACGCCGTTTCTGGAGCTAAAAGGAATATGTTCAGACGCTATCTATGCATTGGAGCTATTACAGCGGCAACCGATCGATCTTATTTTTCTCGATATACATTTGCCCAAGCTACGAGGCTATGATTTTATTCGCACCCTTAAAAATCAACCCCAGATTATTATTACTACCGCCTATCGGGAATATGCACTGGAGGGATATGAATTAAATGTTGTTGATTACCTGCTTAAACCCATCAGCTTCAATCGCTTCCTCGCAGCAATTAATAAAGTAAGGAAAAATATAGATCCTGCACAAACCCAGCTTGCACGTAAGCCTGTTGGAGAATTGGAAGCTCCTTATCTTCTGATTAATGTGAATAAAAAAAGAGTCAAAATTGAACTCAGTGAAATTTTGTACATAGAAAGTAAAAAGGAATATATCTCAATAGTAACCCGGCAACAGGCCTTTCTCACGAAATACGCGTTAGGGGATATCGATCAGCAACTTGATAAGGCCCGGTTTCTCAGGATCCATCGTTCCTTTATTGTTGCCAGGGATAAAATCAAGGCATTTAATGCAACTGAAGTGGAAATCAATGGCATGCAAATACCAATAGGAAGAAGTTATAAAGAGCTGGTGCTTTCTTTATTAGGTGATCCCTTACTGTAAAAAAGTCCGCCACTTAACAGAGGCGGACTCATATTGGGGAATATTTTCCCTTCTTACATCGCTTTTGTATTGAGATTGGTGTCAGCTATTCCAGTCAGTAAGTCATCGCATTTTTTCTCTTCATTCAGAGTTTTAAGTAACTCCTGCAAGGCAGATTTATGTCCGAGTACTTTGGCAAAAGCTGCCAACGTTCCATAACTGGCTATTTCATAATGCTCCACCTTCTGAGAGGCTGCAATGATGCCAGCATCCCGAACAGAACCTGCTTCGGTTTCTTCCATGATGGATTTGCCTTCCTCCAGCAATCCCTGCATGGCATCACATTTCTTGGCCTGGGCTTTCTTTCCTATGGCGCTGAAACAGGCTTCCAGCCGGGTTACATGATTCCGGGTTTGCTCCAGGTGGTTACCAATGGCTTTCTTCAGTTTGACATCGGAAGCATTTTTCTCCATTTTGGGAAGCGCTTTCACCAGTGCTTTTTCAGCCCAGTACAAGTCTTTTAATCCGTCTTCAAAGAGGGAAGACAGGTCTTTTGCGGCATCTTTTTTAGCGGGTATTTTGGCTGCTTTTTTAGGTGCTGCTTTTTTATTGGCTGCTTTTTTTGTTGGCATACAAAAGGTTTATTGGTTAATGGATCTGATTGTCTGCCTTTTGATCAAAAAAACTATGCCAGCGCCCGGTTTAATCCGGCTCTTTTAATTCATCCAACAGTTTGCGTATCTGCTTTGCATGTTTTCCATAATACTTTTCTACCCACCAGTTGGTAGCCCAAATAATAAATACCGTCATTAAAACCAACACAACTGGAATCACAATCCAGTCGCCTGCTTCCATTAATTGTTTATCCGGGTACTTCAATAACCTTCTATTAAATACAATCAACAGGGCTGCTATCATCGCAAAGGGTACCAGTAAAAATGAGAAGGATTTGTATGCTTCCATATTCAGACGGATCTCATAATATAGCTCATAAAGATTGTCTTTTGAATTGCCTGTATAAAGATGCGACTCTTTAAAAAACCGGTAAAATCGCAAAAAATAATAGGCAGATACCATCAATAACAAAGCATAAATACTATAGTAAGCAATGCTGAAATGTTGATTGAATTTGAAATAAATGGGCCAGAATCCCATTAGTAGAATTGCAAAACTCTGATAAAAGAGCTCGTTTTTCATATTAATCCGGATCCTGTCAAGCGGTTGATGCGCTTTTTTTAATTTTTCAAACACCAGGTTCAATGGCTCACTGTCCGAGCCTTCCTTACCCCATGCTTGCTGCAGTTCATCAAGATTCATATCCAAGTTGTTTTATTATTTGCTGTAATTTTTCTTTTGTGCGACTCAGTTTCACCCTGGCGTTGTTTTCTGTTATACCAAGTTGTGAACCGATCTCGCGATGCGACAAGCCTTCCATAAAATAAAAAATCAGGGCTTTTTCAATAGAATTAAGGTGCTTCACCGCTTTATAAAAAATCTTCATTTGTTGTGCCTGTTCGGAAGCATGGTCATCAGCTCTCAATTCTGGCAGGTTTTCAGTTTCAGTAACTAGTATCGGCTGTCTTTTCTCCTTGCGCAGAAACGTGATGGCTGTATTAACGGCTACCCGGTACATCCAGGTTGAAAAACTGCTCTTCCCTTCAAATTGATGATAATTGCTCCATAAACGCAGCACAATTTCCTGGATAAGGTCTTCCTGATCCTCCCTGGTGTCCATGTATAACCTGGACACCTTGATAAGGATGCCCCGGTTAACTTCAATCCGCGCTAAAAATTCTTTCTCCGGTATGTTGTTCACAGTAATTTACTTCCAGTTGATACTATAGATAGTCGCCCAATTTCCGGTTTCGTTACAAGAGCCTCAAATTTTTTATAGTAACTTGACACAGCAACATGACTACTCATACCCCTACCAAGGCACCTGTTGCAGATACCGAACTGGCAATTGACCAGGAACTGCTGACCTCCGTTGATGAAGCTGGGCAGGTGATTGTGCACGCTTCCATCACCTGCCGGGCCAGTTGGGAACTGGTGCGTATCTGGAAAACTACTTTTCTGATCGACCGGGTTTCGGGTTTCCAAAGTCAGCTCCTGCATGCCTCCAAAATTTCGATTGCTCCCAACTGGACACCCATTGTACAGGGCCAGACCATTCGCTTTACCCTGGTGTTTGAAGCGCTTCCTAAAGCATGTACGGCTTTTGATTTTGCTGAAATCATTCCTGAACCCGGTGGGTTTTTCATAGAAAACATCCCCCGAAATCAATCAGATGTATATCGGATTGATTTGAGTAACCAGGATTTATTTTAGCGTTTCGGGAGTCAATTCCTTTTTTATTATTAGTTTTTCGGCATGCTTCGACACTTATACGTTCAGGTTATTATTGGTATCCTCGCAGGCATCCTGGTAGGAGCCCTGTTTCCTTCCTTCGCACCCGGTGCCAAACTGATCAGCAATACCTTTATCAATATGATCAAGATGGTCATTGCCCCCGTTATTTTTTTTACTGTAGTGGCAGGTATTGCCGGCGCAGGTGATCTGAATAAGGTAGGAAGGGTCGGATTAAAAGCCTTCATTTACTTTGAGGTGGTAACAACACTGGCGCTGGTTATAGGGCTGATAACAGCTAACCTGGTAAAACCCGGTGCCGGTGTAAATTTTAGCGGTGGACCTAACCAACAGGTGGAAAAAATCGCCCAACAGGCGGGTGAAATGGACTGGGCGGAATTTTTTACGCATATCGTTCCTTCCAATGTAGTGGATGCATTTGCCAAGGGTGATATTCTCCAGGTACTTTTCTTCTCCATATTATTTGCAATTGGTTTAAAAATGACCGGGCCCGCCGGAAACAGCCTGCTGGTTTCTTTTGAAAAGATCAATAAAGTACTCTTCAATATTCTGCATATTATCATGCGACTCAGTCCGCTTGGTGCTTTTGGCGGCATGGCTTACACTATTGGTGAATACGGCTTTGGAACACTGGCCGTGTTGGGTAAACTGATGATGACCTTTTACCTGACTGGCTTTCTTTTCATTTTTGTTGTACTCAACCTGGTTTGTCTTTACTACCGGATCAATCTTTGGAAACTGCTGAAATACATCAAAGAAGAAATTTTTGTTGTGATTGGTTCCAGCAGCAGTGAAGCGGCGCTGCCCTCTCTGATGGAAAAACTGACTAATGCAGGATGTGAAAAAGAAGTAGTTGGACTGGTGGTGCCTACCGGTTATTCTTTCAATCTTGATGGAACCACCATTTACCTTAGTATGGCGGTGATTTTCCTGGCCCAGGTTTTTGATATCCAGCTCAGCCTGGGACAACAACTAACGGTGATTGGCATCCTGCTGATAACCAGTAAGGGTGCAGCAGGTGTAACTGGCAGCGGATTCATCGTTCTAACCTCTACTTTAACAGCCTTAAAAATCATACCCCTCGAAGGTTTAGCCCTCCTTATTGGCGTGGATCGTTTTATGAGTGAGGGCAGGGCAGTCGTGAATTTTATTGGGAACTCGGTTGCCACTATCGTTATTGCCAAAATGGAGGACGCCATTGATATGCCAACTTACAGGACAGTGGTAGACCAGGGCAAGGAAGCAGCCTGATTGGTTACAGCATTGTTGAATCATACACTTTCTTTCAATAAAATAATGCGCATGCGTTCAATACTGCTAGCCAGCATTTTTGTTTTCTTTTTACTTGCGTTCAATGGGATCGGCAGCCTGAGAGCTCAAACCAACACCGTTTCATTTCAGTTGAAGCAGGTGGATGGTAGTCCGGCTGTTGCACCCTACAATTTTCATCCCGCCCGATTGATGCCTGGAATAAACTGGACGGCCGACTGGATCTGGTTGAATCCTGATGAATACCCAACGTATCAACGCACCAAAACCATCTGGCTGGGCCCCGAAAACCAGGGAACTCCCTATCGCGTGTTCTTTCGGAAAGAGATGAACTGGAAACCCGGCACTTCACCGGTGTACCTATATTGTACGGCAGATGTGCGTTTTCGGTTATATATAAACGGTATACTTTCTGCTGAGGGTCCGGTTAATACAGGTGGAGATTATGATGATACAAAAGCACCAGATTACTGGTATTACAGTATTTATGATATAAGTTCCTTTTTAAAGGAAGGGAATAATATCATTGCGGTTGAAGTGTTCAGTTATGCACTTGAATGGTCTGAAATAACCAGCACCTATGGTGGCTTTCTCGCAGAAATTAAAGCCGGAGATCAGACCATCCTGCGCACCGATGCCAGTTGGCAGGCCATTGCTGATACCAGTCTGCAAAAAAAAGGAGACTGGCTGGAATGGAAAACTGGAAATGAACCCGAAGGATGGACCAAACCTGGTTTTAATGCTTCAAAATGGACAAAGGCAGCTGTGCAGAAAGGTCTTTCCAAAACCCGCTTGTTCCGGAGCAATATTCCTGAATTGATGCAGGCACCGATTCAGCCACTAACTCCCATGCCTGAACGCTTTTTGGCAGATTCTTCGTTTTTGCTGGATTTCGAACGCAACCGGGTTGCCAGGATTCAGTGCAGTTTCATTGCCAATGAGGGCGATACGATTGAAATCATACCTTTTGAAAAGAAGGATTATGTAGCCAGTCCGTCACGCGCTATCAGGATCATAGCCAGGAATGGTGTCAATCATTTTCGCTCACCCAACCTCGCCGCCTTTAGGTATCTGAAGGTTCGGGTTGCTTCGAAAAAACCAGTGAACTTTATGGCTTTCGAAGCCATATTTACCAGTTATCCATTGGTGTATCGGGGTAATTTTTCCTGTTCGGATCCTTTCTATACAAAGCTGTGGTCCATTGCCAGATACACCACCCAACTCTGTATGGGTGATATGTACTACGACTCGCCCATGCACCAGGAACCAAATGCATGTACTGGGGATTATTTTATTGAATCTCTCAATGCCTGGTATGCTTTCGGAGATGCCTGGTTAACCCGGCAAAACCTGGTTCAGACTGCACAAATGATGGAAAAGAATCAGTACCGGATGTTTCATACCAGCTATTCTTTGATCTGGGTACAGATGTTACACCAGTATATCCAATACACTGGTGATGAATCCATTCTGACAGAACTGTTGCCTCATACGCATCAACTGATGCTGCTTTTTCGAACCTATCTCAACCGGGACTATCTCGTTGCCAATGCACCCAATTACATGTTCATGGACTGGATCAAAATCGACCGGTTTAATGCACATCATCCTCCCGCTATGATTGGCACCGGATATATGACAGCGTTCTATTATAAAGCTTTGCGGGATCTGGCCTGGTTACATGAATGGGGAAGCAAAAAATCAGTTGCCACAGCTTATTTGTCAAGGGCCTCCTGGTACAATCAACTGGCAGACAGTATCCGAAGGGGCATCGAAGTTCGGTTATGGGACCCCGGTAGAAAGCTGTATCGCGATGGTATCCCTGGAATGAGTAACGTGTCTCCTTCCTTCTGGCTGCCTGCTGATACCAGCATCATAACCTACAGTGCTCATTTTAATACGCTGGCGGTTTTATACGGATTAACTCAGCCTGACAGGATGGAATCACTGATACGCTATGTTGTTACACAACAGGACTATGAATTACAGCCTTATTTTATGTCCTATGTGCTGGCAGCCATGTCCAAACTGAATAAAACAGACGAGGGACTTTCACTGGTAGATCGCTGGAAGAATGGAATTGATACCAGTACCTATACCTTAAAAGAAAACTGGCAGGATGTCAGTGCCACCGGTTACAGGGGTGATTACAGTCATGCCTGGGGTGGCTCTCCACTCTTGTTTTGCTCCGTCAATCTGCTGGGTATTACATCTTACAGTCCCGGTTATGCGCAGATATCCATTAAGCCCTATGATGGAAATAAAATTGAATGGGCAAAGGGTGCAGTACCGGTAGGAGATAATGAACTGGTTCAGGTGAACTGGAAAAAAACAGGAGGAAGTTTAACGTGGGACTATCAGCTGCCCCCCGGCAGAACTGCTGTTATCCGAATGCCGGAAAGCTGGCGATCAAAAAAGATCCGCATCAATGGAAAAAAGGTTAAGTATCAATCCAGCCTGGCCTATCGGGTAAAGCAGATTCATATTGAAGTGGAATAATCAGCTTTCCATCGCCTGCAACTGTTTATTGTATTTGTTCCGGTAAGCAACAGGGTTGAGGCCGGTTATCTTTTTAAACAGGGACCGAAATGCTTTCGTATCGGTATAACCTACATCATACATCACTTCATTGATGTTTTTACGGGTTGCTTCAAAATTGCGTTTGGCCGCTTCCACTTTCACACGCTGGATGTATTCAGCAACGGTATTATTGGTAGCATGGCGAAAACGTCTTTCCAGGCTTCGTCGGCTCATCGCCACAATTTTAGCAAGCTCTTCAACGGATAATTTTTCCGTAAAATTTTTTTCAATATGGTCCTGGACTTTTTTTACGTCCTCATCTGCATGGTCTTTCTGCCCATTAAAAATCGCAAATACTGTCTGGCTGTTCCGGTCGATATCAATTGCAAAATATTTGGAAGCCAGTATTGCCGTTTCGCGGTTGGTGTATTTTTCAAGGAGATAAATAAGCAGGTTCCAATAGGAATTCGCACCCCCACTGGAATAGATTCCCATTTCTTCAGTAATGATATGTCCGTCCATAATGGTCACCTCCGGATATCTTTCCCTGAATTCATTGTAAAAAGCCCAATGCGTGGAGCATTTTTTCCCATCCAGCAAACCGGTTTCCGCCAACACGAAAGCTCCCAGGCAAAGTGAAGCGATTTCTGCGCCTTTCTGGTATTGTTTTACCAGCCAGGGGATAAATGCCTTATTCTTTTCCAGCACCGGACCAATCGGACTGGAAATAGCAGGAATGATGATCAGATCCGTTTGATCAACTTCACCGATCAGTTTATCGGCCTGGATGGAAAATACACCATCCAGCAGGCTGGTTTGCTTTTCAATTCCAACCAGTTGAATGGAAAACAAAGGAGCTTTACCAGCTGCTTCAAGAAACTGGTTAGCAGTCGTAAACAGATACCTGGGATCTGCAACGGCTTCCATTACCGCACCAGGAGGAACCAGGATGGAGATCGATTTCATAATATGAAATTACACGAAAATGCTGACGGAAACCACCCCGCAATACGTCGCAATCAGCAATCCTTTCTTTAGTTCGGGATAGTGAATTTTGAACCAAATGATTTCGCTGATGCGCCAGATGATTACTTACCTCAGCTTCAACGGTAATTGCCGGGAAGCCATGCTGTTTTATCGCGATTGTCTGGGAGGGGAGTTGAGCTGGCAAACGATTGGAGACACACCCGTTTCTGAAAAAATTCCTGAAACCTTGCAACAATATATTCTCAATGCCAGTTTAATTAAGGACGATTGGATTCTAATGGGCACTGATATGGTAGCAGATGGTGTACTGATCAGGGGGAATTCTGTTTCTATCCTGCTGGATTGTGGTTCAGAAGAGGAGCTATACACCTGTTATCAGAAATTAATTGAAGGCGGACAAAGCACACAGGAAATTGAACGCACCTATTGGGGTGTTTTATTTGGTGGATTAACAGATCGTTTCGGTAATCAATGGTTGCTAAAATTTGCGAACTATGATAAAACCTGAACGAAGCTGGCGGCTTTTGCCGAAATGTAGTATTTTGTTTGTGTGCGTTTATACATTCTTGTAATAGGTATCATATTACTTCCTGCTTGTGCAGGTGCTCAATCAACCAGGGTTGCTGACAGCATCCTAAGTTCTTATTCCAATCATTACCATGAGCTGGCTGGGAATGGCGAGTGGGGGAAAGCCCTTGCAATTGGCAAAAAGGCATTGCAACAGGTTCCAATTGAAAAGGCTTCTTCTGATAAAAGAGTTGAGTTGTGGTTTGATATCGCTTACATGAGCGCTGAATTAAAACAGTTTGACAGTGCCGTAAATTATTATGAAAAAGCCAGATTGGAATTGGAGGCTGCGGTTGATCGTGATGTAGAACAACTTGGCCTCATCTTTAACAACCTGGCGTTTGCTATGGATAACCTGGGGCGACAACAAAAGAAAATCTCCTATTATACAAAAGCATTGGATCTGTGGTTAACAACACAGCCCCCGCCAGAGAAAAAACTGCTGACTGCGCTGGGTAACCTGGTAGAAGCCCATACTGAATATGGCTCATTTAAACAGGCCGGTCATTACCTGGAGGAAATGAAAAAGAGAAGTAAAACTTTCTATTTTGATTCCCGAAAAAAAATGGATGTTGATCAGTTTACAGGTCGCGCTGAAACAATACTGGCCTGTATCCGGTATTATGCTGCAACTGACTCCTTATTGCAATTAAAAGCCTGGGTTGGTAAAATGGAAGCACTTTTTCACCAAAGCTCCTCCGCGTTTGCAGCAGAACATTCCGGATATCTCCTAACTGCACTTGAAACTGCCGGGTATGCATTCAAGAATAGAAAAGAATTTGACCAGTCGCGGCAGTATTATGATAAAGTCAACCGGCTTGCAAAAGAGCCATTTTATATGATGAAGGCTTCCGCTAATTATGCAATACTTGAATATGACCGGGGAGCCAATGAAACTGCACTTGCTTTCGCCAAACAGGCAATTTCGAGAACTGATACAAGCTGGTCGGGCTCCAGTTGGTACAGTCTGATGGTGCTCGAAGCCGAATTGCAGGAACGTTTGGGAAAACCGGATGCCGCGATCAGAAATATTGAATTGCTTTTATCAAGGCTGATCCGAAAAAAGGTAGAACGCAAGACTATATCGCAGCTTTCTTTTGCTGATTTAAGAAACCTGTCGAGCTATAACTATATACAGGTGCTGACCAAAGCCGGACAAGTACTACAGCGCATATCCTTATCTGGTGGTGGTTCTCCGACAGAAGGCCGGAATATTTTTTTATTGGCAGCGGCTATGTTCAAAGAATATTACCAGGAAGGTGTCTATAACAAATACCTGGATGGATTGAACCGTAGCATCATGGAGGGATTGCTAAGTTGTGAGATAGCAAGCAGGCCTGCTGATTCTATGCTGGATTCCGTCATTCAGGTGATTGAAAATAATGGATCGCGGCATATCTGGAAGAAAATGTTGCACCGGTACACTGGACAACTGCCAGAAAACCAGGGTGCTGTTTCTTCAGATTTCAGGCTGGCAGATCTCCGGCAAAAATTGACTAAGAACCAGCTACTGCTGCGGTATTATCTGACTGATACTGCACTTTATTTGGTACAGATCAGCAAATCGGGCATTCAATTGAACAGGATAGAAAAGCGAGCTGAACTGAATATGCTGATCAGTGATGTTCAGCGGGTAGTTACGGGTATTAATGCTGATTATATTCCATTACTTAAAAAGTTATCGGAAAAGCTGACGCAACCCATTCAAAACCTATCCAAAGAAATTAGCCAGTTGATAATAGTTCCAGATGAAAACCTGGGATTCCTTGCATTCGAGCCCCTCTTGCTTCCTGATAACAGGCACCTGATTGATAAGTTCTCTGTATCCTACGCATATTCTTTACCGTTATGGATGATTCACCAAAAACCAAAATCTGGTTCCATAAAAGAAAAAGGGCTGGTAGCATTTGCACCCGGCTATCCGGAACTTCCTGTTTCCAGTCGCTCCATTACTACAAGGGGAACGGGTTTGTATCAGTTGCCCTTTGCCCAAAGGGAAGCAAGGGAGATTGCATCCCTTTTTGATGGTACTGTTTTCGAAGGTAAGGCAGCAAGCCGTAGCAATTTTCTTAGTGCAATTGGTAGCTACGACTACTACCATTTCTCCATGCATGCAGCATTGGACACGCTTTCCTATGAGTCCACCAACCTGGTATTTTCTGAAAATGAGCGGTTACATTTTTATGAGTTATATAACCTGGATTTCCCTGCAGAAATGGTGGTATTGAGTGCCTGTAATACCGGTATCGGTGCAATGGTGAAGGGAGAGGGATTGATGAGTCTCTCTCATGCATTGAGCGCAGGCGGAGTCAGATCTTCCGTTTATTCTCTTTGGGAAGTACCGGATAAAGAAACTGCAGAAATTATCACTGGTTTTTACAAATACCTGGAAAAAGGATACGATAAAGCAACTGCCCTACAACAATCAAAACTGGATTTTCTTAAATCCAACCCAGCCAAACAACATCCCTATTATTGGGCAGGGTTCATTCTGAATGGGAATACAGATAGTATCAGTAAAAAAAGCGGCAATTACCTGGTTTGGATCCTGGCAGGAATGGCAGCAATGCTGGCAGCTATCCTGGTTTACAGAAAGCTAAAATCAGTTTAGTTGGTGTACTAATTTGGTTGCCATCGCTGCGGAAGGATGGTTTTCCTTGCTCAGTGCCGATAGTATTTCCTTTGCAAGTTGCGTTTGGTCGGATTTTAAATAAGCAAGCGCCCGGTACCATTCAGCCCAGGATTTGAGAGAATACTCATCCTTCTTCCATTGAATAGATTCGAAAATTTGGATGGCCTGTTTCATCTCGCCGGTTTCCATCCGGCAAATGGCCGCATAAAAAAGCGTATAGTCTTCCTGGTTAAGCTTATAGACTTGCTCAAACAAATTACCGGCGGCTTCATAATTAGCTTGTTCATACAATTGAAACGCCTGCCGGATGGTGCCATTGCCTGTATCCGTTGTTTCTCCCCGTACTGTTGGATGAATCACATTGGGATAAGCTTGAAAATAGTCAGTGTATAATTTGTTGTGCTGCTGTTGGCCTGAATAGATCCAGTAAATTATTGCAATCACGGCGAATAGGGCAGCCACCGCCAGCAGCTTTTTGAAGGAGAAGCGATTTTTTCTTTCAGCATCCCATTTCCGGAGCAGTTCTTTATCCTGCTTTCTTTGAAGGATATGCAAACCTGCCTGCAGCTCTTTTCTGAACAGCCACTCCTCTTTTAACACAGGATCTGCATCCAGTGCTTCCTGGAAAGCCTTCTTTTCTTCCGGGCTTAGACTCCCTTCGAAATAGCGGTTTAATAAATCGGGTGTATCCATACTGCTTAGCTGCGCATCTGCTTTTTTAATTGTTGAAGACAGCGCGATTTCTGGCTCTTGGCTGTCTCTTTATTTTCGTAGCCCATACTGGAAACGATTTCATCCAGCTTTAATCCGGTGTAATAAAATGCTTTTAATATTTCCTGGCATTTACGCCCCAATAACTGGAATTGCTGTTCCAGTTTTTCAGCAAATCCTTCGGGTAGGGAGTTGGTATAGGGTTCCCAGCTTAGCCGGACTTCACTGTTTTCATCCAATGGAATCCAGTCCTGCTGTTTTTTTGAATTGAAATAACTGTATTTCCCAATAGCAAACAGATAGGTACTTAACCTGGCCTCCAATTGATCCAGCCTGCCTTTCCGGATATTTTCGAGCAAAATAATAAAGGCATCCTGATAGCGGTCTGGCAATGAATCCTCTGCAGCTCCCAGTTTCCGCAGGAATGCATAAAACCCTTCCCTGTTGGTTTCATATTCCATGCGGGTGATGGATGGATCGCCTTGCTTTAATGCTTCGATTCGGTTCAAGTCCTGCTCTTTAGTGTTGAAATCCCGAAAAAGTAAACATAAAAAAAATTTCTCCAGCCATGTTTACCTTTTTTCATTTTCACTACTAATAAGGATGCTACTAACAAAACCATTGTATATATGAAATCTATTGTGCTGGTATTCCTGTCTTCCCTGTTGTTTTACTTTTACAGCGGGGCTCAAACCATTGATCCGAAAGAAAAAGTTAAGCGCAAAACCACCCAACGCGCAGATCAGCGCACAGAAGAGGGTATTGACAAAGGCCTTGACAAAATTGAGGAGGGTATAAATGGTCTGTTCAAGAAAAAGAAAAAATCAGAAAAAACATCAGAGGACGATGAAGAAGAGGAAGAAACCTCTGGCGCTGATACTACCCAAAAACCGGTGAAGACCACCGCCTCTGGATCCGGATCTGAGTTCAAACGATACAGCAAGTTTGATTTTGTTCCCGGCGAAAAAATTATTGCTGTCGAGGATTTTTCCCAGGATGCGATTGGTGATTTTCCCGCCCGCTGGAATACCAATGCTTCCGGCGAAGTAATTACTGTTAGCGAATCGGATCAGCATTGGATGAACCTGACCCAGGTGGGTTATTTTTATCCTGAGTTCCTGAATAAAATTCCGGAGAACAGCACGATTGAATTTGAGCTGTTAGCATTGGGTGATTTTACCCCCACAAACGAAGCTTTCTCTTTTGGATTTGTCAGGGATAACAAGAGTTTGCTTACACCGGAAGAGCCTTCTGCAGTCTGGGTTTCCTTTAATGCGTCATCTGAAGGAAGTGTGAATTTTACAGTTCGGGATGCGGAGGGGAATGAAATTATCAATAATAATATTGCTAAAAATCCGGGCTGGACTTCAGAGAACAATCGTAAGGCCAGAGTTTCTGTATGGCGTCAAAAAACACGGCTCCGCGTTTACATGAATGAAACGAAGCTGATTGATCTGCCCAGGGCTTTTGATCCTGCCCAGCAGTATCGGCTGCTCTTTCATGCCAATCTGTATGGTACAGAAGGCCTTAGTTATGCCATCTCACAGCTTCGCGTAGCCGAAGGAATGCCGGATACCCGCTCCAAACTGATCACAGAAGGCAAATTTGTTACCAACGCCATCCTGTTTGATGTGAATAAAGCCATCGTTAAACCTTCCAGTTATGGCGTGATTAAAGAAATCGCTCAGGTTCTGAAAGAAAATGCGGCAGTAAAAGTGGCTATTGTTGGTCATACAGATAGTGATGGTAGCGCATCCGGAAATCTTACCCTTTCCAAACAAAGAGCGGAGTCGGTTAAAAATATCCTGGTTACTGAATTTGGAATTGATGCCAGCCGACTGAGTACCGATGGGAAGGGCAGCAGTCAGCCTATCGATAACCGCAATTCTGCAGAGGCAAAGGCCAGTAACAGGAGAGTTGAATTTATAAAGCAGTAATCGGATCCATTCACCATTAAACCAGTTCTGAAACAGGGTTTTGGCAGGTCAGGTGTAAATTTTGCGGAATGTAAGATTGATCCTGCCTCCCATTACCCTGCTTCTTTTTGGCAGTGCATGCTCCCAGTAATGCTGGGTACTTCCTTTCATGAGCAGGAAGGAGCCATGTGTGAGCAACAGGGCCTGTTTGAGTGTTTTATCGTAGTAATGCCGGAACTGAAATTCCCTGGCTTCGCCAAAGGACACGGAACCAATGATTGGATTGGGTCCCAGTTCTTTTTCATTATCGCGGTGCCAGCCCATACTGTCCTGCTGGTTGCGGTAATAATTCAACAGCGCGCTGGTGAACCTTATCCCGGATAGTTCCTCTATTCGCTCTTTTATCAGGTCCAGCGCAGGAGTCCAGGGTTCCGGATGCATCGTAATTCCTGAGTAAGAATAAGGTTTATCGTCATCCCCGTACCAGGCGGTTAATCGGGGCTGCATCACTTCCCTGCCAAAGATTTTGATCGGCTCCTGTTTCCAGTTCACCCTTGTTTTGAGTTCCTGAAACAGGAGGTCACTTTCTTCTTTCGAAAAGAAATCCGGGTAATAATATACCTCACCATCTTTAGGTAATAAATTTTGCATGCTTAGTCCCCTTTTCTCAAGATAAGACCAGTTTTAGCTCCTGTGTGTTTGCCATTCTCCAGCACCAGTTCACCGTTCACCAAAATCCATTGAAATCCTTCAGAAAACTGGTGCGGATTCGTAAAACTGGCTTTATCTGTAACAATAGCCGGATCAAACACAACAATATCAGCTGCCTTTCCTTCCAGTAACAATCCACGTGAGGGAAGGTTGAATTTCTGAGCTGCAAGAGAGGTCATGCGACGGATGGCTTCTTCCAGGGTTATGATTTTTTCTTCCCGCACATATTTCCCCAGTACACGTGCATTGCTTCCATAGCCGCGCGGGTGTGGCATACCAGTACCATCCGAAACACCTGCATCTGCGCCAATCATATTGTGAGGATAGGCCATGAAATAACGAAGATCGTTTTCATTCATACTGTGATATACCATCTGGGCACCACCTGCATAGATCAAATCCAATACGGTTGTGATTTCTTCTTTCACTTTATTTTTTCTACCCTTGAGCTGATTGATTTCCGTGATGGATTTACCATTATAACTGCTGTCTGCCTCGTGACGTGCAACCACAGCATAGGAATAGTTCGGGTAGTTGTTTCTCTTCAGGTTGGCCTGCATTTCCTTTTCAATCCTTGCTTTTATAACGGGATCGGATAAGCGCTTGCGAATGGAATCCAGTCCGCCCGATTGCGCCCAGTCCGGTAATTGTGTATTCAGGTTGGTACTGCTGGCGGTATAGGGATATTGATCAATGGTAACATCATATCCTTCTTGCCTGGCTTTTTTGATATAACCCAGTGTTTCGGTGGATCGACCCCAGTTGGCGCGGCCTGCTACTTTAAAATGGGAGATCTGTACCGGAAGTTTTGCCTGTCGCCCAATTTCAATGGCTTCATCAATGGCTTCCGCCACTTTGCCTCCTTCACTCCGGATATGGGAAGCATACACACCTCCATAGGCTGCTGCTACTTTTGCCAGGCTCACCACTTCACTGGTCTGCGCATACATGCCCGGCAGATAGATCAATCCGGTTGAAAGTCCAACTGCTCCATCCTGCATGGCTTTTGCCATCAGGCTGTCCATTTTTCGCTGGTGCATCTCCGTTATAGGCAGGTTTTCCAGTCCCACCGCCTGCCGGCGAATGGTATTATGCCCGGCCAGGGAGGCCACGTTGATGGATACCCGCGCACTGTCCAGTTTCCTGAAAAAATCCGCAAGATCATCTGAAGCCGAACCGCAATTGCCTGTTATGATGGTGGTAACACCGTCGTAGATAAAATTATCCGCGGTTGGGCGGCGAAAAATACTGCCCTCAATATGTCCGTGTACATCAATAAACCCGGGGGCAATCACCCGGTTCTCCACATCTATTGTTTTGGTGGCAGTTTTGTTTTTTAACTGACCGATGGCCGCGATCTTTCCGGCCTTGATACCCAAATCGCCATAAAACCAGGCATTCCCGGTTCCATTGATGATTCGCCCGTTCAGTAATAAAATATCATAGTCCTGCGCGGCCAAAGGGATGAATTTGCCCAGGGACAGTGACAAAATAAATGCGATCAGGGTTTGCTTTCGGCTAAACATGAGGGATAGATTGATGAGCGTTTGGTTGTTCAGCCGGAAGTTACCAACTCCTGCTGAAGGAGAAAAACGGATAAAATTAAGGCAGTGGAATTCCTGCAGGGATGGCTAAATTGGTGCAAATATTCATGTAGTTATGCAACGATATTGTCTTGCGCTTGATTTAAAGGAAGATCCTGAACTGATTGCACAATATGAAGCTCACCACCGTGCGGTATGGCCCGAAATCCTGGCTTCCATCCGGGAGGCGGGCATCCTGGATATGCAGATCTACCGTACCGGAAACCGGCTGTTTATGATCATGGAAGTGAGTGCGGCCTTTGATGGAGCTGCCAAAGCTGCAGCCGATGCAACCAATCCGAAAGTAGTGGAATGGGAACAGCTGATGGATACCTTCCAGCAGCGCCTTCCCTGGGCAGCTCCCAACCAGAAATGGGTTCCCATGGAAAAGATTTTTGCACTGAATAGCTAAGCTTATTCAGGCGTTTTGATGATCTTGTCCAGCTCGGCTTCTGTGGATTTGAGTTTTTCCTGGCAGAAGGCTACCAGTTGTGTGGCTCTTTTGACTTTGAGTGCCAGCTCATCCACCGAAATAGTTTCATTTTCCAGCGCAGTCACAATTTCCTGTAGCTCCGCATAGGCGGATTCATAGGTTAAAGGGGTCTCCATCATATTCTTTTTTATGTTTCACGGCAGCATCCAGTTGAGTGCCGGCAAATAGGATTTGAATCTTGTCTTCCGGATGAATTTCTGTGGCATTGGCCTGCACCTTTCCATCTTTCACCACCAGGGCAAATCCCCGGGCCAGTAATTTTTCAGGCGAGGACATTCGGAAAAGGCGCAACAGGTGGGCAAGGTCTTTTTCCCGGGTCCGGATATATCCCGTAGTATTTACCTGCAAACTGGTTTTCACTTCCTGCAAAAGCAATTGCTGGTTACTCAGCAGTCGCAGTGGTTGTCTTCGAACCAGTGCATTCATTTCCCGGATCTGTTGTTTTTCCTGGTTGAGCAGCTCCTGCGTGCGGTAACTAAGAGAGAACCGAACGCGGTCCAGAAAAGAAAACTGTTCTGCTAACAATTGCCTGCTTAACAGCTGCACCTGGTGCAGCGTTGTAAACAGGCCTGTTTCAAATCCCCGGTTCCGCTCTATAATAAATTCAGCCACTTTAGTGGGCGTTTTGAATGCGGTATGGGCCAGGAGATCCGCAATGGTCTCATTTTTCTGATGCCCGATTCCTGTAAAAACCGGGAAAGGGCAGGCAGCTATAGCTTCCGCCACTTCAAACTGGTCAAAGATCAGTAAGTCTGTTGCCGCGCCCCCTCCACGAATCAATATCACTGCATCAAAATCCTGCTCCAGTTCAAGTGCCCTTGTTTCAATGGCAGCAATGGTGGCAGCCAGTTCCAGCGCATGCTGCTCACCCTGAACCGTCGCATAAAAGGCATGAATCTCAAATTTGTAACCAAAGGAATTGGTATCCAGGCTATGCAGGAAGTCTTCATAACCGGCCGCGTTTTTAGAACTCACTACAGCAATCCGCTGTATCACGGGCGGCAGATAAAGTTCTTTGTTGGCTGATTGCAGCAGTCCGTCCTGCTCCCAAACAAAATCCGGACATTCCAACAGCAATCGCTGAATGGTTGCCTGCTTTTTTTGTTCAAGTTGTCCCAGGGTAAACCGACTGTCAATGTCCAGCAGCGTCAGTTTCAATCCATATACAGGATGAAAATCCACCGAAACTTCAATCAATACCTGTAGCTCATTGCCGAAAACCTGCCCGGTTTCCTGTTCAAATGCCCGGATACGAATAGCCCCCTCCCGCCAGGCAACACCTGAAATTTTGGCGATCAGTGAATTAGCGGTTTTTGATTTCCTAGGCATCCGGGAAGTGGGTGCCACCGGCTCTTCTGTTTCCACCAAATCGAAGTAGTGAAAGCCCTTGTGACCATAATAGGTATGGTTGGTTATCTCTGCCACTACCCAGAATCGCTGCCAGGCAAAACTTTCCTGGAGCGTGAGGCGAATCATTTCGCTGAGTTCTGACAATCGCAAGGGAGCCATCATGCCGTAAAGATACAGGGAGGCTACAAAAATCTTTGCCGGATATTTTCAAAAGTGTATATTGTACATTTAATACCAGAATTGTTTGCCTATGTCTTTTTTATCAACTGCTTTCAGCCGTCTGTTGCTGCCTGTTGTTCTTTTATCTATGGGGATGACAACCCTCCAGGCGCAAACCATCAATGTTCGTTTGCAACCCTCCCCTGAAGCTCCGGTTATTGATAAACATATCTATGGTCATTTCGCGGAGCATCTTGGCACCTGTATTTACGGTGGTTTTTATGTGGGTGAAAAATCTACCCTGGTTCCCCATACGGATGGGGTTCGCAATGATGTGATCGAAGCACTGAAAAAATTAAAAATTCCCAACCTGCGCTGGCCCGGTGGCTGCTTTGCCGATACCTATCATTGGAAAGATGGGGTGGGCCCCAAAGAGAAACGTCCCACGATTGTGAATCAGTGGTGGGGGGGAGTAACCGAAGATAACAGTTTCGGTACCCATGATTTTTTGAATCTCTGTGAACGCATTGGAGCAGAACCTTACCTGGCAGGAAATATTGGAAGCGGAACAGTGCAGGAACTGGCCGACTGGGTACAGTATGTAAACTTTAATGGTATAAGCCCCATGAGTAAATGGCGCAGAGAAAATGGCCGGGACAAACCCTGGAATGTGCGTTACTGGGGCGTGGGCAATGAGGCCTGGGGTTGCGGCGGACACATGACTCCTGAGTACTATGCCAATGAATACCGCAAGTATGCAACGTTCATGTCGGACTGGGGCAATAGTTCCAAAATTTTCCGGATCGCTTCAGGAGCAAGCTCCGGTGATTACAAATGGACGGAAGTCCTGATGAAAAATATTCCCCTGAACCTGCTCGAAGGAGTAGCCTTACATCATTATGCGGTGGTCGACTGGAATAAAAAAGGTTCTTCCCTTGAGTTCAATGAAGAAGAATACGCAGCCAATATGCGGGTAACCTGGCAGATGGAAGAGCTGGTGCGTGAGCATAGCAAGATCATGGATAAATATGATCCGAAGAAAAAGGTAGCATTGGTAGTAGATGAGTGGGGAGCCTGGTATGATCCGCTTCCCGGTACCAATCCCGGTTTCCTGCAACAACAAAATACCATGCG
Source organism: Flavipsychrobacter sp. (assembly GCA_016787265.1). GTDB lineage: Bacteria > Bacteroidota > Bacteroidia > Chitinophagales > Chitinophagaceae > Flavihumibacter. The sequence continues at coordinate 278,943 of JAEUVF010000005.1, forward strand.
CGATGCCATGGTGGCCGGTATCACGCTTAATATTTTCAATAACCATGCAGATCGGGTAAGGATGGCGAATCTGGCCCAGACAATCAACGTATTACAGGCAGTGATCCTGACAGATAAAGAAAAATTACTCCTGACTCCGACCTACCATGTAATGGAAATGTACAATGTTCACCAGGATGCGAAACTGATACAGGTAGATTTCAAAGCTCCCTTGTTCATTCGGGGGAAGGACAGTCTGCCTGCGGTTTCCATATCAGCATCGGTAGACAAAGCCGGCAAAACACATATCTCCCTGGTGAATATGGATCCTTCCAAAATTCATGCAGTACAACTGGATCTCGGTAAGGCTATGAAATCAGTAAGCGGACGAATCCTGAAATCAGCAAGTCTGAAGGATCATAACAGTTTCGAACAACCGGAGAAAGTAAAACCCCGGGCATTCAATGATGCCAAATTAAAAGATAAGCAACTAAGTCTTCAATTACCCGCGGCTTCCGTGATTGTACTTGAACTTCAATAATTGACCGCTATGTGGAAATCCTTGCTGACGGGCCTCGTGCTCACAGGCTCTACGCTGGTTGCGCAGGAACAACAACCCCTGCAGATTGATCTGACCAACCTGAAAGATGAGATTGCACCAACCATGTGGGGTGTTTTCTTTGAAGATATCAACCTGGGAGCAGATGGTGGCATCTATGCCGAACTCATCAAAAACAGGTCCTTTGAGTTTTACAAACCCCTGATGGGATGGAAAACCATCGGTACCCTGAAACAGGAAGGAGGTTTCCGAATTATCAATCGAGGCCTTCAGGCTGAGCGCAATCCAAGGTTCCTGAGGGTGGAAGTAAAAAATGCCGGTGCCGGTGCTATCGGCCTGGAAAATGAAGGCTTCCGCGGCATGGGACTGAAGCAAAACCTGCGATACGATTTCTCCACCTGGTACCGCCTCGAAGGGAAACCAATCACACTGCAACTGGAATTGCTGAATGAACAGGAGCAGGTTGTTGGTACTACCAAACTTCAACTGGCACCTGCTGATGAATGGCAAAAAATCGAAACCAGCCTGCTCTCTTCTGCCACAGTTCCCAAAGGAAAATTTCGCTGTTGGATGGAAGGCGATGGTCAGCTTGATCTCGACATGATCTCCCTTTTTCCATCCGATACCTGGAAAGGCCGTAAAGGCGGACTGCGGGCAGATATGGTGCAAAAGTTGGCAGATCTGAAACCAGGATTTGTCCGCTTTCCAGGTGGCTGTATTGTGGAAGGGCATGAATTGAGTACCCGCTACCAGTGGAAAAAAACAGTAGGCCCCCTCGAAGAGCGCCAGGTGATCATCAATCGCTGGAATACGGAATTCGCGCATCGTTCGGCTCCTGATTATTTTCAATCCTTTGGTCTCGGTTTCTTTGAATATTTCCAATTGGCGGAAGACCTGGGCTCAGAGCCTCTTCCAATTCTGAACTGCGGTATGGCATGCCAGTTTAATACCGGGGAACTGGTACCGCTGGATCAACTGGATGAATATGTACAGGACGCACTGGACCTGATTGAATTCGCTAACGGTGATGTTTCCACGAAATGGGGGAAACTGCGCGCGGATATGGGTCACCCTGCCCCGTTTAACTTAAAATACCTGGGTGTGGGAAATGAAAACTGGGGACCACAATACGTGGAGCGATTGCTGGTTTTCACCAAAGCACTCAAAGCGCGTTACCCGGATATCCAACTGATCAGCAGTGCCGGACCCTTTTCCAGCGGTGCCTTGTTTGAGTACCTTGATAAAGAGTTGCGAGCCATGAATGCGGATCTGATTGATGAACATTATTATCGTAAACCGGAGTGGTTCCTGGGCAATGCGAACCGATATGATAACTACGATCGCATGGGACCTAAAATCTTTGCGGGCGAATACGCTTCCCATGTGGAAGGTATTTCCAATGGCCTGGTACGCAACAACTGGCTGGCTGCACTTTCAGAAGCAGCTTTCATGACCGGACTTGAACGCAATGCGGATATTGTGAGAATGGCTTCCTACGCGCCACTCTTTGCGCATCTGGAAGGCTGGCAATGGACACCCGATCTGATCTGGGTGGACAATCTCAATTCTTATGGAACGCCCAGTTACTATGTACAGCAACTTTTTTCAACAAACAGGGGAACGCATGTGGTGAAGGCATTGCAGGCTGGTAAGCCATTGGCCGGCCAGGACAGTCTCTATGTTTCTGCTGTATGGGATGATGCCAAAAAGGAACTGGTACTCAAAATGGTCAATGCAGGTGATGCGGCTGTAGAACTGCCCCTGCAATTGAAAGGAAAAAAGCCAGGGAAGGGAACTATCCAGGTGATGCAGTTGCAGGCGGATTCATTGCAGGCTGCCAACTCCATCAGCGCGCCACGGCAGGTGGCTCCGCAGGTAAGCAGTCTTCCTCTTCCAAAGAAGGCATGGAAAGCCAATCTTCCCGCCAGAACACTAACGGTGTGGAGAATTCCCATGAAATAAGCCTATTTTACTGAACAAAATTTAGCACCACTAATATGAAATGGATGAGCATACTTGCAACCGCAGCCGCCCTGAGTTTGGGAAGTGCAGCCTGTAACAACGAAAGCAAAGAAGAAAAACCGGCCAAACCGGAAGCCGGAATCAGCAAACAGGCCTGGGGGGCAGCCAATGGCCAACCAGTAGACTTGTACACCCTTCGTAATTCAAATGGGACAGCGGTAACCATCACCAATTATGGTGGCATTGTTACTTCCTTCCTGGCGAAAGATAAAAATGACTCCGTTGCCAGTATTGTTGTTGGTTTTGATAGCATTGAACCCTATTTGCAGTCGCCTCCGTATTTTGGTTCCATCATCGGCCGCTATGGTAACCGGATTGGAGCAGGCAAATTCAGCATTGGTGAAAAAAACTACACCCTCGCTACCAACAATGGAGCCAATCACCTGCATGGTGGACTGGTAGGATTTGATAAAGTAATCTGGACTGCTGCCCCGGTTGTTGATTCCCTTCCTTCTCTCAAACTCTCTTACCTGAGTAAGGATGGAGAAGAAGGCTACCCCGGAAATCTGCAGGTAACGGTTACCTATACCCTAACTGAAGAGGATGGATTAAAGATTCAGTACGAAGCGAGCACTGACCAGGCAACCCCGGTGAACCTGACCAATCACAGTTATTTCAATCTCACGGGTGATACCAAAGAAACGATCTTCAATCACCAGTTGCAGTTGAACGCGGATGCCTATACGCCGGTAGACAACGGACTGATTCCAACAGGAGAAATCAGGCAGGTGGCTGGAACGCCTTTTGATTTCAGAAGCCCGATGGCCATTGGCAGCCGCATTGATTCGGTGCCGGGAGGATATGACCACAACTATGTTCTGAATAATGCAGATGGTTCCTTAAGAAAAATAGCTCATCTTTCTGAACCGGTAAGCGGGCGATTCCTTGAAGTATGGACAACCGAACCCGGTATCCAGTTTTACAGTGGTAATTTCCTGGACGGAAAGTTTATCAATCATACTGGCACGCCGGTTCAATTGCATACTGCTCTTTGCCTGGAAACCCAGCATTTCCCGGATTCTCCCAATAAAAAGGAATTTCCTTCCACCATCCTGGAGCCCGGAAAAAAATATTACACAGAAACAGTATATAAAGTCGGGGTTGGTAAATGATGAAAACAGAAACTGTACTGTCGCGATATAAGGCACTCTTATTTGATCTCAATGGTACCATGATCGATGATATGAAATACCATATCGTTGCATGGTCAGATATGCTGAACAATATACTGGGTGCGGAACTCAGTTATGAAGAAGTAAAGGCGCAGATGTACGGTAAAAATGAAGAACTCCTGGTTCGGGTTTTTGGTCCGCATAAATTCAGCAGGGAAGAAATGCAGCAGTACTCCATGGAAAAAGAGCGCCGGTACCAGGCTGCTTTTCTACCGGAACTGAAACTCCTGGAAGGTTTACCCGAACTGCTTGACCAGGCAAAAGCTGCGGGCATCCGCATGGCAATCGGTTCTGCTGCCAATACCTTTAATATTGACTTTGTGCTGGATAACCTTCAGCTCCGGTCTTATTTTGATGCCATCATCAGTGCGGATGATGTCGAAATCAGTAAACCCGATCCGGATACCTACCTCAAATGTGCTGCTGCGTTAGGCGTTCCAACAGAAGATTGCCTCGTATTTGAAGACGCTCCCAAGGGAGTGGAAGCTGCCTTCCATGCGGGAATGGATTGCGTGGTGCTGACCACCCTGCATGAGCCACACGAATTCTCAACCTACCCAAATGTTGTTCACTTTATGAATGATTATTCCGGGTTAACTGGTAAAATAGGGTAAGACTAGATTAAATGTTGATAATACACTTAAATTTAATTAATTGTAACTTGTGCCAATAAGCTTGTCATAATAAGTAACTATGTCAACATCATTCGTGATTGGAGTGGACTATGGGACCGATTCCGTTCGGTCGGTTTTGGTGGATACAGCAAACGGGCAGGAACTGGCAGCAGCAGTATTTCACTACCCCCGCTGGAGAGATGGACTCTATTGTGATCCTGCCACCAGCCAGTTTCGGCAACACCCCCTGGATTATGTGGAAGGGTTGGAAGCTACCATTCGTGAATGTTTAAAGCTGGCTGGTCCGGCTGCCGCTGCACAGGTGAAAGCCATCTCCATAGATACAACCGGCTCCACTCCGGTAGCAGTTAACCAGGCAGGCATACCATTGGCATTACTCCCTGAATTTGAACAGCATCCCAATGCGATGTTTGTGCTCTGGAAAGATCATACAGCACTGAATGAAGCTGCAGAAATTAACCGGCATGCTTCCCGGTTTTCTACCAATTATCTGAAATATGTTGGAGGAATTTATTCATCTGAATGGTATTGGGCAAAAGCACTGCATATCCTTCGGGTAGACCCGGCCGTTAGAGCCGCAGCCTATTCATGGGTGGAACACTGCGACTGGATCCCCTTTTTACTTTCCGGAGGAAACAATATTAGCCAGTTACGCAGAGGTATTTGTTCCGCCGGCCATAAAGCGTTATGGTCAGCAGAATGGGGTGGTTTACCTCCCAATGAATTTTTCAGCGCATTGGATCCTTTGCTGGATGGCCTCCGTTCCCGTCAATTTGATAAAGTGTATACAGCTGATCAGGCTGCTGGCACACTTGGTAACGAATGGGCAGAGCGTCTTGGTTTATCCACGGAGGTAATAATCGGAGTGGGAGCTTTTGATGCGCATATGGGTGCAGTAGGCGGACAAATAGAACCCTATCACCTCAGTAAAGTAATGGGCACTTCTACCTGCGATATGCTGGTGGCGCCAATGGATGAAGTGCAGCATATCCTGGTGAAAGGCATATGCGGACAGGTACCTGGCTCTGTTATTCCCGGTAGGATTGGTATGGAAGCAGGGCAATCTGCCTTTGGTGACACATATGCCTGGTTCAGAAAAATGATTACCCAGCCGGTGGGCAAACTGCTGAAATCCTCCACGCTGATCGATGCCCCGCTGGCAGAAAAACTGGAGCAGGAATTGAATGACAAACTGATTCACGCACTATCTGCAGAAGCAGCCCAATTACCACTTTCAGAACAGGATGAACTGGCCATCGACTGGCTGAACGGTCGCAGAACTCCGGATGCCGACCAGCGACTCAAAGCCACCATAACCGGCCTGCACCTGGGCTCGGATGCTGCCAGAATTTTAAAAGCCCTGATTGAATCCACCTGCTTTGGCGCCAAAGCCATTGTTGATCGGTTTATAGCAGAAGGAGTTCCGGTAAAAGGACTGATTGGTTTAGGCGGCGTGGCTAAAAAATCTCCCTATATCATGCAGGTCATGGCGGATGTTATGCAAATGCCCATTCGCATTCATAAAAGTGAACAGACCTGTGCTGCAGGTGCTGCCATGTTCGCGGCAACCGCAGCCGGTATCTACAACCGCGTGGAAGATGCCATGCATGCAATGGGACAGGGTTTTGATGCGGAATACCATCCGCGTACAGCAACTGCCGTTTACTACCGAAATCGATTTGAACAATATAAAAAGCTGGGTGCTTTCACAGAACCATCCGGCGATTCAGAAAATTAAAGCAGCAGCATCATGCGATATGAGCATATCCGGCAGGAAGCATATGAAGCCAATATGCAACTTCCCCGTCTCGGACTGGTCCTCTTCACCTTCGGGAATGTAAGTGCAGCTGATCGCAGCCAGGGGCTGTTTGCAATTAAACCAAGTGGCGTGCCGTATGATCAACTATCACCAGCCTCCATGGTGATTGTAGATTTCGATGGTAAGACTGTTGAAGGAGATTTACGCCCCTCATCAGATACACAAACCCATGCAGTTTTATACAAGCACTGGACAGCCATTAACGGTATCGTACATACGCATTCAATCTATGCCACTGCCTGGGCCCAGGCACAGCGCGATATTCCAATCTATGGTACCACGCATGCAGACCACAATACAGTTGACATACCCTGTGCACCACCTATGGAAGACAGCATGATTGAAGGAGATTACGAATACCAGACCGGTTTTCAAATCATGAATTGTTTCGCAGAAAGAAAACTTGATTACCGCGAAGTGGAAATGATACTGGTGGGCAATCATGCTCCCTTTACCTGGGGAAAAACAGCCGCCAAAGCGGTGTACAACAGCGCTGTACTGGAAACCGTTGCTCAAATGGCGATGCATACGGAACAGATCAATCCCAATGCACCCCGCCTGAAAGAAGCCCTGATCAAAAAACACTGGGAACGGAAACATGGTCCGGATGCCTACTACGGCCAATAATTTTTAAAAGACTCAATACAGTTTATATGGATAGTTTGAAGCAATACGAAGTGTGGTTCCTGACAGGATCACAACATTTATACGGTGAAGAAACCCTGCAGCAGGTAGCAGCACACTCGCAACAAATTGCGGAAGCACTGGACAGGGCTCCCATGATTCCTGTAAAAATTGTGTATAAGCCGATTCTTACCTCGCCGGATGAAATTTTTGGTATCTGCCAGGAAGTGAATACCACCCGCAACTGTATTGGAGTCATTGCCTGGATGCATACCTTCTCGCCTGCCAAAATGTGGATCAATGGCCTGAAGATTTTGCAAAAACCATTACTGCACCTGCATACCCAGTTCAACCGCGATATCCCCTGGTCCAAAATCGATATGGATTTCATGAACCTCAACCAGAGCGCACATGGTGATCGCGAATTTGGATTCCTGGTAAGCCGCATGCGCATGCGCAGGAAAGTAGTTACCGGATACTGGGAAGAAACTTCTGTTCAGCAACAAATTAATACCTGGGTTAGAGCAGCCGCCGGTTGGGCCGACTGGCAAGGCGCCCGTTTTGTTCGCTTCGGTGATAACATGCGTGAAGTAGCTGTTACCGAAGGTGATAAAGTGGAAGCACAACTGAAATTCGGTTATGCAGTGAATACCCATGGTATTGGAGACCTGGTGCAGGTAATCAACCAGGTTACAGATGCAGAAGTGGAGCAACTCTGCCAGGAATATGAAGACAGTTACAAACTGGTGGGTACGCTTGCAAAAGGAGGTGACCAACGTTCATCCCTAACCGACGCGGCCCGCATTGAACTTGGTATGCGCCAGTTCCTGGAAGCCGGAGGTTACAAAGGGTTTACCGATACCTTTGAAGATTTGCATGGAATGACCCAATTGCCCGGTATCGCCACACAGCGACTGATGGCAGCGGGTTATGGTTTCGGCGGAGAAGGGGACTGGAAAACAGCTGCCCTGGTGCGCGCGATGAAAGTAATGGGACAGGGGCTGAAAGGAGGCAACTCTTTCATGGAAGATTATACTTATCATTTTGATCCGGCTAACCAGATGGTGCTGGGTGCACATATGCTGGAAATTTGTCCTTCTATCGCCCATGGACAACCGAGTTGTGAAGTGCATCCCCTCGGTATCGGAGGAAAAGCAGATCCGGTTCGCCTGGTGTTTAATGTAGACGGAGGGGCTGCTTTGAACGCTTCCATTATCGATATGGGCAATCGCTTTCGCCTGCTGGTAAATGAAGTGGAGGCGGTAACACCTGTGCATGATCTGCCCAAATTACCTGTGGCCCGTGTGCTCTGGAAACCCTACCCGGATATGCAAACAGGCTGCACTGCCTGGATCCTGGCCGGTGGAGCACACCATACCTGCTACAGCCAGAACCTGACATCGGAACACCTGGAAGACTTTGCTGATATGGCCGGAATTGAATTTGTGCTGATAGGCAAAAAAACAAATCTCTATCAATTCAAGAATGATTTGCGCTGGAGTGACGTATATTACCAAATCAATTCTTAACCAAACCGACGTTTAGCTTGTCATGACTAAGTACCTGTCTACGGCCGATATCATGGTATTTCTGGCCTACATACTCCTGGTTGGCTCCTATGGATTCTGGATTTACAACAAAAAAAAGAAAGCAGTTACTGATACAAAGGATTTCTTCCTCGCAGAAGGATCACTCACCTGGTGGGCCATCGGAGCCTCCCTGATTGCATCGAATATTTCCGCCGAGCAGTTCATTGGCATGAGTGGAAATGGATTTTTTGTAGGTATCGCGGTAGCTGCATACGAATGGCTGGCTGCACTGGCACTCATCATTATTGCAGTTTGGTTCATTCCAGTATATCTTAAGAATAAGATTTATACAATGCCGCAGTTCCTGACGATGCGGTACAACGCGACAGTAGCCTTTATCATGACCATTTTCTGGTTATTTCTCTACGTATTTGTAAACCTTACGTCTATTCTTTACCTGGGTGCTATCGCGATTGATGGTCTGCTTGGTGGGCAATACCTGCATGTCATTATGGTGGCCCTGGCTGTGGCAGCCATCATCATAACACTGGGAGGTATGAAGGTGATTGGTTATACGGATGTAATCCAGGTAGCTGTACTTATCATTGGCGGATTGGCTACTACCTATATGGCCCTTACCATTGTGAGTGAAAAATTCGGACTGGGATCCAGTGTGATTGCCGGTTTTAATCAACTTCTGAAAGAAGCTCCGGATCACTTCCATATGATGCTGGACAAACCCGGACCTGAATCCACACAGGAATACATCGACAAGTACAGGATTCTTCCTGGCGTATTGATGTATCTGGGTGGACAGTGGGTAGTAAACCTGAATTATTGGGGATGTAATCAGTACATCACACAACGCGCGCTGGGAGCCGATCTGCAAACAGCCCGTTCCGGTCTGCTCTTTGCCGGTTTCCTGAAACTGATGATGCCCATTATTGTAATGTTACCCGGAATTGCGGCCTATGTGTTGTACAAAGGTGGCCATCTTCCTGAGTTCTCCGGCAAAATGGACAGCGCTTATTCCGCTATTCTTTCCTTCCTGCCTTCCGGGCTGAAGGGCTTGTCGGTTGCCGCGCTTACTGCAGCAATTGTAGCTTCACTTGCGGGTAAGGCAAACAGCATCTCTACCATTTATACACTGGACATTCATAAAAAATACATCAACAAAGGGGCGGATGAAACCAAAATGGTTTGGATTGGCCGATCGGTAGTGATCATCTCGATGCTTATTGCAGTGATCTTTACCTGGGATGATCTGCTTGGTATCGGCGCTGAAGGCGGCTTCACCTTTATCCAGAAATATACCGGGTATTTTAGTCCGGGTGTATTTGCAGTATTCATCCTCGGCATGTTCTGGAAAAGAACCACCGGAACAGCTGCTGTGGTGGGTGTGGTTGCCGGTTTCCTCCTATCTATTCTGTTCAACGACCTGGCTCCGAAACTTTTTGGTAATGAAACCTGGCTGTATACGGCTTATCCAAGAGGAGATGGTACCTATGAGATCCCCTTCCTGATCTGTATGGGCTTTGCCTTTTTCATGACGATGGGACTCATGATCCTGATCAGCTTGTCCGGGCCGAAAGTCAATCCCAAAGCCTTCATCCATGATGAGGGAATGTTTAAGGTTAAACCGTCTACTCTGCTGCAAATTGTGATTACCCTACTGATATTAATGGCACTCTACATTAAATTCTGGTAAATTAGCCCGCAGTTATGGGAAGAATTGAATACAAACAGTACGATCGCTTTTTACTCGCAGTAGACTGCATCATCTTCGGATTTGATGGCAGTGGGTTAAAAGCGCTCCTGGTAAAAAGAGGACTGGAACCCGAAGCCGGTAAATGGTCACTAATGGGCGGCTTCGCGCAGCAAAATGAAAGCATAGATGATGCGGCAGCCAGGATTCTTCTGAACCTGACCGGGCTCGATAAAATATATATGGAACAACTCTACTGCTTTGGCGACCTCGACAGGGATCCGGGCGGTAGAGTTGTATCCATCGCTTATTTCGCCCTGATTAAAATCGATGCTTCAGATAATGATAAACTGGAAGAACACCAGGCTAAATGGATCGACCTAAAAAAACTCCCGCCGCTGGTCTTTGATCATAAAAGAATGATCAAACTCGCCAAGGAGCGATTGCAGCAAAAAGTATCCAATCACCCGGTTGGTTTTGAATTGCTTCCAAATAAATTCACCCTGCAACAATTACAGGCCTTATACGAAGCGATCTTTGAAAGAAGTTTCGATAAGCGCAATTTCACCCGAAAGATTTTATCCCTTGGCATTTTGCAGCGCCTGGATGAAAAAGAGAAAGCCTCTTCCAAAAAGGGTGCCTTCTATTATGTATTCGACAAGAAAAAATACAAGCAGTTGGAAAGCGAGGGAATCCAGATGATTTAAGCAGTTGGCTTAAAGTGCATGTCCGCAAAATTTACAGTACCACGCATCCGGATCATGACCATCGTGTCCGCAACCCGGGCAAGTTTCCGTGAGGTTTGTTTTCTTTCCAAACTGTTTGGATAACTCTACAGTAACAATACCGGTGGGTACTGCGATGATCGCATAACCCAGCAGCATCACAAGAGAAGCCACCATTTTACCAATTGGGGTTATGGGTGAGATATCGCCGTAACCAACAGTAGTGATGGTAACAATCGCCCAGTAAATACTTTGAGGAATACTGCTGAAATCCGGATTGTCGGCGTTTTCCACTACATAGATGATCGTTCCAAGGATGGTGCTTAATAGCAGTACAAAACTCAGGAAGATGCTGATGCGTCTTACACTGGCTTTCATTGCCATCAGGATCCCTTTTCCTTCAGACACAAAATGGGTGAGCTTGAGTATGCGAAAAACGCGCATGAGTCGTAGCGCGCGGATGGATAACAGAAAATGCGAGGCAGGGAAGAGCAGACTGAAATAAGTGGGTAAAATAGCAAGCAAATCGATGATGCCATAAAAGCTGCGGGCATACCGGAGGGGTCTTTTGACTACCATTAAACGAAGTACATATTCAATGGTAAAAAGCCCGGTGATGATCCATTCAATAATCATCAGTTCCTTCCCGTATTGTGTAGCTACAGAAGGAATGCTTTCCAGCATAACCACTGCCAGGCTGATCAGGATGAGCACCAGGAGCGCAAGGTCAAAGCGTCTCCCAGCCTTGGTTTCAGCTTCAAAGATGATTTCAAATAACCGGGTTTTCCAACTCATAAGAAGGGCTTATCGGCGTTGAATATCGACAATCATAACCGGAGGATCAAAATATTGATCTGTTTCCGGTTTGCGATAGATTTTTCGTACGATGTCCATGCCGCTGATTACTTTACCGAAAGCAGCATAACCCTGGCCGTCTGCATTGTTTTCGCCTCCAAAATCGAAGCCCGGTAAATCACTCAGCGTGATGAAAAATTCAGAGGTTGCGCTGCCCGGTTCTTCTCTTGCCAGGGAAAGTGTTCCGGCGCTATGCGTGAGGCCGGATTGCTGAGTGGTTTCATGCGGGATACGCGAAAGCTCGGGCCTTTTTTTGGTTCGGCTCCAGAGACCGCCCTGGATCAGTTCAGCCTTTGGCGCATTGGAGGGCTGGTTTTCATCACTCAGGATTCTGTAAAAATTGCTGCGTTTGTATAATCCTTTGTCTAAGATAGCAAGGAAAGCGTTCACCGATTCCGGCGCTTGCTTCGGGTAAAGCTCAGCGATGATGGTGCCTTCCGCAGTTCTGATCTCAATCTCTACGGTGTCGCTGTTCTTGCCTGCTCCACCGCAACCCGCCAGCAAACTGATCATGAGCAGACCAATCCCCCATTTGAATATTCTCAATTGCTTCATACCCCCAAAGTTGCTGAATAAGTGTTAAATTGGTAGTTACAATTGAGATTTATGGCTGCCATTACACTGACGGTAAACAACAAGCAATACAAGATTGATGTGGACCCCCAGATGCCCCTCCTGTGGGCGATCCGCGATTTCGTAGGATTAAAAGGTACCAAGTTTGGCTGTGGCATGGCGCAGTGCGGTGCCTGTACTGTACTTATGGATGGTAATCCGGTAAGGAGCTGCAGCACCCCGGTAACAGCCGCTGCCAATAAAAAAATCTCCACCATTGAAGGTTTGTCAGATTCAATTGAGCACCCGGTACAGCAAGCCTGGATTGAATTCCAGGTTCCACAATGTGGTTACTGCCAGAGTGGTCAGATCATGACTGCAGTTGCCTTCCTGAAGAAAAATCCCAACCCCACCGAGGAGCAGATTGATGCGGCCATGCAGGGTAATCTTTGCAGATGCGGTACCTACCCGCGCATTCGCAAAGCCGTTAAAAGAGCAGCTGAGCTGATGAAAGCCAAACCTTTTTAAACTAACATAAACTACTTACCATGCGTACGACTCTTTCCCGTCGTCGGTTTTTGCGCTTATCCTCATTTACCGGCGCAGGCCTGATCATTGGGCTGAATGGAGTAGATGGAAAAGCATTCGGACAGTTGGTGAACCTGAGCAATGACGCCGAACTGGTAGGTGTTACACCCTTTGTGCTGATTGACCCGAAAGGAGGCATTACTATTTATAATACCAAACCAGAGCTGGGACAGGGAACCTTCCAGTCGATTCCTTCATTGATTGCAGAAGAGCTGGATCTTACCCTCGACCTGGTTACCATCCGCCAATCAGGCGGACAAATAGAATTAGGGGCAGATCAATTCTCCGGAGGTTCTGCGTCTATCCGTACCAGTTATACCAAGTACAGAAAGGTGGGTGCTGCAGCCAGGGAAATGCTGGTAACTGCGGCCAGCCAGGCCTGGGGTGTACCCGCACAGGAATGTATAACCGAAAATGGAAAGGTCCTGCACAAGGCAAGCAATCGCTCCGCAACTTACCAGGAACTCGCAGCCGCCGCGGCCAAACTGGAAGTACCCAAGGATCCCAAACTAAAAGATCCTTCTCAATTTATATTACTGGGCAAGCGGATAAAAAGACCGGATATACCCCTGAAAAGCAATGGTACCGCAGTATTTGGTATTGATGTAGAGGTGCCGGGAATGCTCTATGCCAGCATCGAACGTTGCCCTGTTTTCGGTGGCAAACTCATCAGCTTTGATGATGCGGCAGCTAAAAAAGTAAAAGGCGTACAGCAGGTAATTACCTGTGAACGTTTAATCGGTAAATACCGTTTTGAAGGTGTGGCCGTACTGGCGGATAATTACTGGGCTTCGGTTCAGGGGCGCAAAGCATTGAAAGTAAAATGGGATTACCAGGGCTATGAGAAATTTTCTTTAACCGCCTATGAGCAGCAATTGAGAGAGCTCGCAAAATCCGAAGGCGTAGTAGATCATACCAAAGGTGATTTTGATAAAGCTTTTGCGGAAGCTCCCACCAAACTGGAAGCTTTTTATGAAACTCCTATGGTATCTCACTCACCAATGGAACCTATGAACTGCCTGGCCCATTGGAAAGAAAACAACCAGATTGAAATCTGGACCTCCACGCAGGTGCCTTTCAGTATAAAAAACAGTTTTTCAAAAGAATACAAGGTAAAACCGGAAGATATTACCGTGCATGTACAGTTCAATGGAGGTGGCTTTGGCCGCAGGTTATATCCGGATTATGTGCATGAAGCAGTGCAGCTTTCCAAAAAAGCTGGTAAACCGGTTAAGGCGATCTGGACCCGCGAAGATGATACCCAGCAGGGACCTTTTCGCCCCATGACTTTCTCGGCTTTCAAAGGAGCATTGGATGCCAATAAAAAACCGGTTGCCTTTCAACACAAGGTGGTCTCTCCATCGATCGGGGCGGCTACCAACCCGAACTACGATAAAACCAAAACCGATGGAGGCATGACCGAAGGCATCAGTGAGCAGGCTTACGAGATACCAAACATGAAGAATCTCTACGTGCATGCAGATATGCACGTGCCGCTGGCTGCCTGGAGAGCGGTAACCTCTACCACACTTGCTTTCTCCCATGAATGTTTCCTGGATGAGATGGCAGTTAAAGCTGGCGCAGATCCTATGGCGTTTCGGTTGTCCATGCTGGATAGTAAGCAATCCGATACGAAAAGACTATTGGAGAAACTAAAAGAGGTTTCCAACTGGGATAAGCCCTTGCCGGCCGGATGGGGCAGAGGCGTAGCACAGTGGGAGTTTTTTGCCGGCCTTGCAGGCAACGTGGTGGAAGTATCTAAAAAAGGCGATGGCATCAAAATTGAAAAAGTGTATGCTGTAATTGATCTGGGTACCCTGGTAAATCCCGATATGGTAGAAGCCCAGGTAGAAGGCGCTATTGTAATGGCAATAACGGCAGCCATCAAGAATGGCATTCGCATTGAAAATGGTAAAACCATTCAATCCAATTTTCACAATAACCCGATTCTGAAAATAACTGAAACACCTCCGATCGAAGTGTTTATCCTTGCGGAAGGTGGTGAAAAAATCAAAGGTGTTGGTGAGCCGGGATTACCTCCGCTCGCTCCGGCCCTGTGTAATGCGATTTTTGCGGCAACCGGAAAACGAATCAGGCGACTCCCCTTTGATATAAATAAAATTTAATATTGAAGGTGACAAGTCCGCCTTAATATTGTCATATGACAGAAGAGATACTCTTGCTGATAGGCGAGCGCATTCGCGCGAGGCGGCAGGAAAAAAACATAACACTGGAACAACTTGCCAACAAAGCGGGTGTTACCAAAGGCCTGATTTCACAAATTGAAAACAACCGGACTGTTCCTTCTTTACCTGTACTCTTAAGTATTGTACATTCCCTGGATGAAGATATGCGTGGTTTTTTTGAAGGACTGCAGGCAAAAATGACCGATTTCAAATACTATGTTATCCGAAAAGATGAACTGAAGGAAGTTAATCGGGAGCCGGTTAAAGGCTTCTCTTATAAACGGATTTTTTCCAGGGCTGTCAACAGTTCCGCCTTTGATATGGAACTGCTGGAAATGAAACCCGGTGCCGCCCGGCGCCAGATGGTTTCAACAGAAGCCTATGAATTAAAATACCTGATCCAGGGTGAAATTGAATACCAGGTGGACAAAGAAAAGTTCTCCATGAAAGCCGGCGACTCGCTTGCTTTTGATGGCCGCCATCCACACAGAATTAAAAATATTGGAAAGGGCACGGCACTCCTGCTTGTTATTTACCTCTTCTAAAAATTACGCAATCGGTTGCTTTTATTTAGTTTTTGTGCAATGTGAAATTTTCGTTAAGTTTAGTTAACCTAAACTAACCGTTTATTTAGCCTAAACCTTTACATTTTAATAAAGTGTTGGTAACAAAGGCTTCATTTTGGGCGGATAGTTTTGGGTCGTAATTAAAAACAACTACTAAAGTTTATGAGAAAACCAAAACTTCATCGAGCCATGGGCCTGATTGGGCTTCTTATGCTCCTCATTTCGCCCCTTCTCCTCCTTGCACAGGAACAAATTTCAGGTAGAGTCTTATCGCAGCGGGATAACACACCGCTTAGCAGTATCTCCGTACTGGTAAAAGGCAGTTCCAAAGGAGTTGCTACCGACGTAGACGGGAGATTCCGCATTGCAGCCAAGCAGGGCGATGTACTGGTTATTAGTGGCGTTGGTATTGCCACCCAGGAAGTGACAGTTAGTAGCACCGGAGAAATTATCATCAACGCTGTTACCAACAGTAATTCACTTAACGAAGTGGTGGTAACAGCTCTTGGTATTCGCCGCGAAAAAAAGAAACTGGGTTATGCCATCCAGGAAGTAAAAGGGGAAGACCTGACCGTTGCCAGGGAATCCAACGTAGTAAACCAGCTCGCTGGTAAAGTTGCTGGTGTTACTGTAGTTGGTAGTCCATCCGGTATTGGTGGTTCCGCCCGTGTTACTATTCGCGGGGAACGATCGCTTAATTTAACTAAGAATCAACCATTATATGTGGTTGATGGTGTTCCGGTAAGCGATGCATTGGTTAGTGGATCAGGCCGGGGTAACCTGGAGGTTGACTTCGGTAATGGTGCTTCTTTCATCAACCCGGATGATATTGAATCCATGTCCGTTTTGAAAGGACCTGCAGCATCTGCGCTTTATGGATCAAGAGCTAATAATGGTGTAATCCTGATAAAAACTAAATCAGGTCGTTCTCAGAAAGGAATTGGTGTTGAATATAGCAGTAACGTGACGGCAGAATCCGCCCTGAAATTACCTGAGTATCAGAAAGTTTACGGACAGGGTAATGGTAACGGTGGAGATTTTGCTTTTGTTAACGGGGGAGGTGCCGGTTTAACAGACGGTACCGATGAAGGATGGGGACCGGCATTTCGCGGACAATCCTATCCACAGTATAACTCTCCGCGTACCTTAAATGGTCAGCCTACCGAGTTTTTGGGTGGTGATTTGAACGCACCTGCAGGTTCAGTTATTACAGCAACTCCCTGGGTTCCGGATGTAGACAACTTAAAGGATTTCTTGCAAACCGGTCGCGCCATCACCAACAACCTCGCTTTGGTTGGCGGTAATAAAAATGGAGATTTCCGATTGAGTTATACAAATCTGGATCAAACCGGTATCGTACCCAATACGGATCTTCGACGCAATACTGTTTCTCTTACCGGTGGTTATAACTTTAACGATAAACTCAGTGCCCGTGCATTTGTTAGTTATATCAAGAGTGAGAGCGATAACCGTCCTTCTATCAGCTATGGTACAGAAAGTCTGATGTACCTCTTCAATTGCTGGTTGCCTGCATCTGTAAGAGTGGAAGACATGAAGCGCCTCTATATGCGTGGTGCAGAAGGGCTTCGCCAGTTCAGCTGGAACTATAACTACCATGACAACCCCTACCTGACGGTAATGGAAAATACCAATGGTCAGTATTATAACCGTATCATCGGTAATGTAAGTTTGAAATATCAGTTTACGGATTGGCTGAACTTACAGCTTCGTTCTGCAACCGACTGGAGCCAGGAAAGAAGAGAGTACAGAAGAGCTTTCAGTACGCAACGATTCCCATTTGGTCAATATCGCCAGGTTAATATCACCAATGAAGAACGCAACACTGATTTCCTTCTTACTGCTAATAAAACGTTTGGTGATTTCAATTTAACCGCAACATTTGGTGGTAACCAAATGCGACAGTCCAGCAGATTTGTAGAAAACGTTGCGGGTCAATTAAATATTCCTGGTATTTACCGGTTGACCAATAGCCGGATACCATTGGTATCTGAAGATTTGTTTTCTGAAAAACGAATCAATAGCTTGTATGGATCCTTTTCTGTTGGATATAAAGACTGGCTGTTTTTGGATCTTACCAATCGTAACGACTGGAGTACTGCTCTTACTTTACCTGAGATACTTAAACCATTTGGCATTCAGGATAACTCCTATGATTACTACTCAATTGCTTTAAGCGCTATCGTGAGCGAAGTAGTAAAACTGCCTGATTTCATCAGTTTCCTTAAAGTAAGGGGTAGCTTTGCACAGGTTGGTGGCGATACTGATCCTTTTGCTTATACCCAGGCATATAACCCAAGTACACCTTTTGGTTCTTCGCAAATCTATGGCGAAACCGGCGCCCTGGCCAACCTCAGCCTCAAGCCTGAAATCAGCTCTGCGCTTGAGTTTGGAACTGATATTCGCTTTTTTGATAATAGAGTTGGATTGGATTTGACCTACTATTCCAGCAGAACCATTAACCAGATTCTGAGTATTCCTCTTACGAATACCAGTGGATTTTCTTCCCGTTTGATCAATGCGGGTTTGATTAAAAACTGGGGCTTCGAAGCCATGTTAAACCTGGTTCCTGTTAGAAATAACAAGTTTACCTGGTCTGTAGATGTAAACTGGTCAGCCAACAGAAGTCGCGTAGAAGAATTAAGCGATGGCCTGACTACTTATGTACAGGCGAGTCGTGGTGTAAGTGTGGAAGCTCGTGTAGGTGAAAGAATGGGTAACCTTTACGGGATCGGTTTTGCACGTGTGCAGAGCAAAAATCCCAGTGCACCATATTATGATGCAACCGGACAGTACGCCGGACAGATGGTGATTGGTTCCAATGGTCGTCCTGTTCGTACCACTGACAGGATATTCCTTGGTAACTATAACCCCGACTGGCTGATGGGCTTTAGAAACAGCTTTACTTATAAAAATGTACGATTTGGATTCCTGTTTGATATCCGCAGCGGTGGTGAACTCTATTCTTTAACTCAGGTTGTGGGTCGTGAAGGTGGTATCATTACCGAAACACTGGAAGGTCGTGCTGATGGATATGACCTGAGCAAACCCGGAAACGGTGTAATTGGAGAGGGCGTGGTTCAGAATGCAGATGGTTCTTTTTCTCCAAACGCAAGAAAAGTTACTGCCCGCGAATGGCATACAGCCTGGACAGGTGGTCGTAACATCGCTGAAGGCGTAATGTATGATGCCAGCTTTATAAAACTGCGGGAGCTTCAATTAGGCTTTAATATTCCCGACAAGGTTTGGGGAAAACTTCCTTTCCGCAATGCATCAGTAACATTGGTGGGTAGAAATCTTTTCCTGTGGGATAAAGTTCCGCATGTGGATCCTGAAACAATGAGCTACAGTGGTGGAACAGCACTTCCAGGTATCGAATACATGAGTATCCCCTCCACCCGTAGTTACGGTATCAACCTTAGTTTCAAATTATAATTCCTAATCCATTAACTCGATTATATGAAGTTGTTTAAAATAGCCAACTCATTTCTGCTTGCAGGACTGCTGTTGGCAGGATGTACCAAAGACTTTGAAGAGATCAATACAAATGGAAACGTACCAATTGATGTTAATCCTGATCTTTTGATAAGTGGGGTTATTCGTAATACCATGAACCAGCAGGTTGGCGAGGCCTGGGGTATTGGAAATATTGTGGTTCAGTACCATGCAAAAATCCAGTTTGTAAATGAAGACCGTTACTTATGGAATGAGCAGAACGGAATCTGGAATATGACCTATAACAATTATCGCAACCTGCAAAGTGTTTTTGCCAAAGTTGGTTCGGATAATACAAATGGTTACAATGCAGTAGCGCTCATTTTGAAATCCTGGATGTTTGCCCAGGCTACCGAAGCGTATGGAGATATTCCTTATTCTGAGGCTGGAAAGGCTAAGAGTGATGGTATCTATACTCCCAAATACGATACACAGGAATCTATTTACAATGGCATCCTGGAGGATCTTAAAAAAGCCAATGAAATTCTGGCCGTAAGCACAACCAGCATAGCCGGAGATATCATGTATGGTGGCGGACCAGCTGGTCTTTTGAAATGGAGAAAACTGGCCAACTCACTCAGATTACGTTACCTGTTAAGAATTTCTGCCAAAAAAGATGTAAAAGCTGAAATGCAGGCGATCGTAGGTGATCCTGCCAATAACCCCATCTTCACGGGTAATGCTGATAATGCCGTGTTGAAATACCTGGCACTGGCTCCCAACCAATGGCCTTTGTATGAAAACAGGGTCGGTTCTTTTGATGAATTTCGGGTTAGTAAAACGCTGGATGATCGTTTAACTGCGCTTAATGATCCCCGTTTGAATATTTTTGGCCGACCCTCCCAGGCTTCTGTAGCTGCAGGAACTCCCCGGATTGAAGGTATTCCAAATGGTTTGGGTGATGTGGATGCGCTGAATTACAATGGCGGTCCGCAGGGTGTAAGCCGGGTTGGATACACTTTTGCCTGCCTGGTTTGTAATGACAATGGCCAGGCGCCCCCGGTTCCGGATGCTCCCCAGGCACTGCTTATGACCTTTGCAGAACTGCAGTTCCTCCTGGCTGAAGCACGCGAAAAAGAACTCATCACTACCGGTAATGCAGAAACCTACTATCTGAATGGTATCAATGCGAACTTCGAATATTGGAGAGGGGTCGTTCCTGCCCAATACAATATCAACATGGATATGCCGGCTGGTTATCTTACCCAGGCTGGAGTTGCTTATACCGGAACTCCGCAGGAAAAACTGGCTAAGATTGCACTGCAAAAATGGGTAGCGCTTTATTTCAACGGACTGGAAGGCTGGTTTGAATGGCGTCGTACGCGGATGCCGGAAGTAATTCCAGGTCCGGCTAACCTGAACGACAATAAAGTTCCCATTCGTTACATCTATCCTCAATCTGAACAGGCGCTCAATGGTACCAATCGCAACGAAGCGGTTGCCCGCCAGGGAGAGGATACTCAAAACACAGCTACCTGGATCAACAAATAAACTAAAAACAACCAACTCCGCGAGGCGATTCCATTATTGGGTCGCCTTGCGCTTTTTGGGTGCTTACTTGCGCTAATAATAGATTTGAATCAGTTTACAGTTTTTAAATTTGAACCATGACAACTCCTCAAGAACTTACCAATCAGATCTTCTCCCTTTACGAACAATTCGGGGCTGAAGAATATGCAGGCGAAAAAGTTTCCCA
Source organism: Flavipsychrobacter sp. (assembly GCA_016787265.1). Classification (GTDB taxonomy): domain Bacteria; phylum Bacteroidota; class Bacteroidia; order Chitinophagales; family Chitinophagaceae; genus Flavihumibacter. The sequence continues at coordinate 299,668 of JAEUVF010000005.1, forward strand.
ACTCGAACACATGGTTCAGGCCGCTCAACTTGCCATGGAAGAAGGCTACGACGACGAAGTTGTTCTCGCTGCCTTTCTGCACGACGTGGGTCACCTGCTGCCAGTTCATGATGTTTCTGAAACGATGGATGGCTACGGTGTTATGGACCATGAAAAAGTTGGGGCCGACTGGCTGCTTAGCCTGGGTATGGGTGAACGTATGTGCAAACTCATTGCCTCCCATGTGAATGCCAAACGCTACCTCACCTGGAAATATCCTTCCTATTATGAGCAGCTTTCAGACGCCAGTAAAAAAACACTCGAATACCAGGGTGGAAGAATGGAAGAAGCAGAAGCAAAAGCTTTTGAAGCCGATCCGCTTTTTGATTTGTATATCAGAATGCGTACCTGGGATGAGGCTGCCAAGATTGAAGGCAAACCCCTCCCTGAACTGGAGGAACTGAAACAGAAATTAACCCAGTATATTATCGATCGCCATCAGGCTAACTGATCCATTGGTTGATGGTTTTTTCTGCAACAGACGGACTTGCAGTCATTCCTTTACCACCAATTGCAGTAAGGACCAGGATATTGGTATCCGCATAGGCATAGAAGATATCCTGGTCCTTACTTTGCGTATAGTACCCATTCCAGGTTTTGGCAATATTCCAGTGCGGAAGCCGGATCATTCGCTGGGCCTCCTGCAGAATAATATCCTCTATCACCTGCTTGTATTCAAAGCCCAGGGAATCAGATTGATCAATGGCCGCATATTCATGTGAATCTCCCAAAATGATACTGCCATCAATGGCCTGTTTGAGCAATACATGAATGCCCCATTTTTTAAAACGGGTATCTATCTCCGTCCCCTGCATCTTTTCAAAAGAGGGACATTCCCGAAAACTTTCATATCGCCTGATACTGAGGCCGCCAAAAATGGAGCCTTTTATTTCATAATCCGGCATCGGTGTAGTCTGCATCATCTGCAACTTGACCAGCTCAATGCCAGCGTTTGTAAATATTCCGGGATAAAGCGTTTTAAACTCCCTTCCTGAACAAATCACAATATAATTGGCAGTGAATTGCTCGCCACTACTGGTTTCCACCCAGGCACGGTCAGATTGATAAACTACTGACTTCACCAGGGTGTTGGATTTATACAACAGTCCCAACTGTTCTTTCATATAGGCGATCAGGTGGTGCACCATGCGGTTAGGCTCCACCGTTATCTCATCCGGGAAATATAACCCGCCCTGGCAATAAGAGGCCCGAAGTCCCGGAATCTTCAACAGGCAATCTTCCTTGCTTACTAACGTACAGGCATAACTGTCTTTTTCATTGATCGTTGCAAGCTCTTCCAGCAATGTAGTTTCTGTATTGTCAGATGCCAGGTAAATGGAACCATTCGAACGCAACGTGATGTCAAATCTGCTTTGAATTGACCGATATATCTCGGTACTCCTCCTCCCATGCTCCTTCCATTCTCCTTTTGCCATACCGGATGGAATGATCATACCAAAATTTCGGACAGATGCATCGGCCGGCTTTTCATCCTTCTCAATCAATAATACCTTCCATCCTTTTTTGGCGGCATGATAGGCATGAAAGCTGCCAAGCACACCTGCTCCAACCACGATCAAATCAAAATGTTTGGGTTGCATAGAATTTATACTTTCTACTGAAATAAAACCAGCTGTATGCTACCATAGCAGCTCCCGCTATTCCAAAGATCCAGCTGACCTGTATAAAATAGGGAAGCCAGTTGGTCTGCGCATTGAATAATTCCTTGTTTAGAATCAGAAAGCAACTTCCCAGGTAACCTACTGAATCCATCAGGTAAAAAAAGAATCCGATATTCCCTTTCACTTTGAAAGCGGCAATGAATCGCTCCAGGAATAAACATTGCAGCGCATTATAGCTTAAATACAGCCCGATGGTAAATGTTATCAGCCAGAAAATGGCAGAACCCCAATGATTGGCTATGCCTAAAGCGCAGATCAGGATGGTTAAAAATCCCAATCCGATCACCAGGTGCTGGCGGTACAAACTTTTAAAATGATTGTGTATACCGGTTAAGGTTAGCAATAAGAAAAACACTGCCAGTGAGGCGATGGTTTCCATCTGTGCAAATATTCCAGGGGAGGCACCAGGCTCCAGTACCAGCAACATCTCAACCGCATAGTTATCCTTGATATCTCTCAGTATAGTCAACAGCAGATTGATCAATACAATGGTGGTGAGTCCCGGCAGAAACAACCGGATCAGTTCTTTCCGTTGCGATTTATCCATCCGGATGCGCTCACCCCTTTCCTTTTTTTCCGTCTCCGCGGGCGGCGGTATCTTGCCTAACAAATAAACTGATAAAAACAACAGCGGCAGAAAGATAGCGCCGGTTACAAAGGGCATCATCAACTCAGATACGCCCCAGGATTCAATGCTGATGCGGCCGACCGTTTTCACCACCCCCGAACTGAATATAAAATTGATGCTCAGGATCAGCGCAATCAGATCGGTGTATTTTCTGCCTTCAATAAAACTGAATACCAGTCCCCATATCAGTCCCAGGCACATTCCATTCAAAAACAAAAACAAGACATTGTAAGGCAGCGGTATCAATGCCATCATCAAAAGACAAAGATGCGCGCCTCCAATAAGGGTCAATATATACCGCCCCCTTTTGGCCGGATTGATCTCTGAAATAAACCGGATCCCGATAAATTTGGAGGTCATATAACCCAGCACCTGGGCAATCACAATGGCTGATTTGAAACTGATCCCAAATGCCATCATGCCTTCAAAGGTTCCCGCGCTGATCGCCTTTCGAAAACCATACATACAGAAATAAGTAGTAAAGGCAGCAAAAGAAGCCAGGGTTACAATAGCAAGCTGCTGCTGGCGGGAGTCGGGTCCCTTGAGTATCCGGTTCAACATATGAAAGGTAAATTACTGAATTGATCTTGAACAGGCTGACAGCCCGGAACATTACTTTATTGTTAATCCCGCACCCCATCTGAATTACCACTTTCTTTCCACAGGTGTGAAAAAGATTCAGCCCCCACCTCTTACCAGAAGCCTACTTTCGTGTCCAGTTCTTGTCATCACAGCATCGGTTCAGCAGGGCCCAATCCTGCTGATTAATAGGGAACCACGTGTAACTCGTGGGCTGACGGGCAACTGTAATGCGCATACGCGTAAAGCCAGATACCTGCCGATTCTGTTTTGTTAGGACCTTCCCGCGTAAGGTACCGGCATAGGCAACACGCATCGGGACTGCAGACTCTGCAAGCCCAGGACGTATCAGCCCTTGCCCCGCGGAAAACTGATACATCTATCTAAATATATTACCATGCAAAACGAAGTGTTGCTGAAGGAAAACAAGGATCGGTTTGTGATCCTCCCTATTAAATATCCCGCCATCTGGGAAATGTATAAAAAACATGAGGCCAGCTTCTGGACCGCAGAGGAAATCGACCTTAGTGCAGACCTGGCCGACTGGGCCAACCTGAATGATGGCGAGCGCCACTTCATCTCGCATGTACTGGCTTTCTTTGCCGCCAGTGATGGCATCGTGAATGAAAACCTGGCCGTGAACTTCATGAGTGAAGTGCAACTGCCTGAAGCCCGCTGCTTCTATGGTTTCCAGATCATGATGGAAAATATTCACTCCGAAACCTATGCCCTGCTGATTGATACCTATATCAAGGATCCGGTTGAAAAGGATCGCCTCTTTCATGCCATTGATACCGTTCCCGCTGTTACTAAAAAAGCAGAATGGGCATTGCGCTGGATTGAGCAGGGAAATTTTGCCGAACGCCTGGTTGCTTTCGCAGCAGTTGAAGGTATTTTCTTCAGTGGTAGCTTCTGTTCCATTTTCTGGCTGAAAAAACGCGGACTGATGCCCGGACTCACCTTCAGTAATGAACTGATCAGTCGCGATGAAGGCATGCACTGCGAATTCGCCTGCCTGCTCTACAGCATGCTGTCTGAAAAACTCTCCCAGGAACAGGTGTATAGCATCATCGGTGATGCGGTAGAGATCGAAAAGGAATTCATCACAGATGCATTGCCGGTTGATCTGATCGGAATGAATGCCCGCCTCATGCAACAATACATCGAGTTTGTAGCCGACCGCTGGCTGGGCGAACTCGGATATCCGAAAATGTTCAATACCGCCAATCCTTTTGATTTTATGGAGATGATCTCCCTGCAGGGCAAAACCAACTTCTTTGAAAAAAGAGTAGGTGATTATCAGAAGTCGGGTGTGATGAGCGGTTCTACCGGACAGTCCTTCTCTCTCGATGAAGATTTTTAAAATTGATTAAAGCGTTTAACCATGTTTGTTATAAAAAGAAACGGCCGTAAAGAATCCGTAAAGTTTGATAAGATCACTGCCCGCATTCAGAAACTTTCCTATGGACTGAGTCCGCTGGTAGATGTACACGATATAGCGAAAAAAACGATTGAAGGAATCTATGATGGGGTTACCACCACTGAGCTGGATAACCTCGCTGCTGAAACAGCAGCCAGTCTTACTACGCGTCATCCGGATTATGCCCTGCTGGCCTCCCGGATTGCGGTGAGTAACCTGCATAAGAACACGAAGAAATCCTTCAGCGATACCATGCGCGCCCTGCATCAGTACATTGATGCGGCTACTGGTAAACGTTTGCCACTCATTGCGGATGATGTGATGGCTGTAATTGAAGCCAATGCTGAATTACTGGACAGCACCATTATATATGATCGTGATTTTGGCTTTGATTATTTCGGATTCAAAACCCTGGAGAAGTCTTACCTGTTGCGGATCAACGGTAAGATTGCTGAACGCCCGCAGCATTTGTATATGCGCGTAGCGATCGGTATACATAAAGACGACCTGGAGCAGGCGATCAAAACCTATCACCTGATGAGTGAGCGTTGGTTCACGCATGCTACCCCCACACTCTTTAATGCTGGTACTCCCAAGCCCCAGCTCTCCAGTTGTTTTCTGTTGACCATGAAAGATGACAGTATTGATGGTATTTATGATACGTTGAAACAAACCGCCAAGATCTCTCAGAGTGCAGGTGGAATTGGACTGGCTATTCACAATATCCGTGCAACCGGTACCTATATCGGTGGAACCAATGGCACCAGCAATGGTATCATTCCCATGCTGAGAGTATTCAATGATACCGCCCGTTATGTTGACCAGGGCGGGGGTAAGCGAAAAGGGGCTTTTGCCATCTACCTGGAACCCTGGCATGCCGATGTGTTTGAATTCCTGGATCTGCGTAAGAACCATGGTAAGGAAGAGCTGCGTGCACGTGATCTGTTCTATGCACTGTGGATCCCGGATCTGTTTATGCAGCGCGTGGAGGACAATGGCGACTGGACACTGTTTTGTCCCCATGAAGCACCGGGGCTGCAGGATTGCTACGGGGAAGCGTTTGAACAACTGTACACTACCTACGAGAAAGAAGGTCGCGGTCGGAAAACCATCAAGGCACAGGAACTCTGGTTCGCGATCCTGGATGCACAGATTGAAACCGGAACACCTTACCTCTTGTACAAGGATGCCGCCAACGCCAAATCCAACCAGCAGAACCTGGGAACGATAAAAAGCTCCAATCTCTGTACCGAGATCATGGAATATACCGATCCTAATGAAGTGGCGGTTTGTAACCTGGCTTCCCTGGCACTGCCACGCTTCGTGAAAGATGGCAAGTTTGATTTTGAGAAACTCTATGAAGTTACCTACCAGGTAACGCTCAATCTGAATAAGGTAATTGATGTAAACTATTACCCGGTTGAAGAAGCAAAACGTTCCAACATGCGCCATCGTCCGGTTGGTTTAGGTGTGCAGGGTTTGGCGGATGTGTTCATCCTGCTGCGACTCCCATTCGAATCGGAATTAGCGGCTATGCTGAACCGTAATATATTTGAGACGATCTACTTTGCTGCGATGACCGCTAGTAAGGATCTGGCCAAAGAGCAGGGACCTTATGAAACCTTCCACGGCTCTCCCTTATCAAAAGGAAAGTTCCAGTTTGATCTATGGAACGTGCAGCCATCCGGCAGACATGACTGGGAAAGTCTGAGAAATGAAGTTATTGAACACGGTGTTAGGAACTCTCTGCTGGTTGCACCAATGCCTACCGCTTCCACTTCACAGATCCTCGGCAACAACGAATGTTTTGAACCCTATACTTCCAATATTTACAGTCGCAGGGTATTGAGCGGTGAATTCGTGATCGTGAACAAACACCTGTTGAAAGACCTGGTAGCATTGGGTTTGTGGGATAACGATATGAAAAACCGGATTATTGCGGCCAATGGTTCTATCCAGCAGATCACCAGCATACCGGAAGAGATTCGTGAATTGTATAAAACCGTTTGGGAAATCAAACAGCGAACCATCATTGATATGGCAGCTGATAGGGGAGCCTATATCTGCCAGAGCCAGAGCCTGAATCTGTTTGTGAGCAATCCAACTGCCTCTAAGTTAACCTCCATGCATTTTTACGCCTGGAAAAAGGGACTAAAAACCGGCATGTATTACCTGCGCACGCAGGCTGCAGCCCAGGCGGTTCAGTTTACTGTGGAAAAGCAGGGCGGACAGAATATGACGCCGGTGGTTGACCAGACCCAGGTAGCGGAAGGAGCTGTGTGTACTATGCAGGATGGCTGTATCAGCTGCGGTTCATAAGGATGAAAAAAGGACACTCGAAAAACCAACCCACTTAAGCTAAAGGCCCGGATTGTCCGGGCCTTTTTTGAATAACTTGCTTAGTTATTGAACGTATACAGTTCCCTTAGCAATCTTAGAGTCCGTATCGGAGAAGCGGTATTGGCATGTCCATATGTAGAATACACCCCTTGTTACAACACCTTTCACTTTTCCATCCCAACCAATTGTTGGATCAGCAGAAGTAAACACCAGTTGTCCCCATCTATTATAAATATTTAATGCATAGGAACTAACCGGACGTTTAAAAATGGGTTTAAAATGATCGTTGATGCGATTGCCATCCGGACTAAAGGCATTTGGTACATAAACAGTATTGGAGCAATTCGATGTACTAACAAGGATACTGTCAACTCCTTTACATCCATTGGAGTCGGTGACCTGTAACCAATACCTGCCAGGCTGATCAATGCGTATGCTTGCAGATCTGCTTCCGGTATTCCATAGATAGGTATCAAAAGACGCTGTGGAACTAAGTTCAATCGGATCACCGGGACAACTACTGGTATCTGCTGGTAAAAAGGATGCTGGAGCTGGATATATAGCAGTAATACGAATGGAATCATATGCCTGGCAGCTCATCGCATCGGTTACCCGAACCCAATGCAGGCCAGTATCCTGAATAGAAAAGAATTCCTTTCTACTGCTGTCTTGCCATAGATATTCTTTAAATCCTGGAGCCGCATACAAGGTGTCATTTTGTTGTTGACATACTGAGAACTCAGTACCATCGGCACTCAAAATATCAATCGTAGGCGGAGTTGCTGCTTTAACAATAAGGGTGTCTGAAAGAGCGCATCTTCCCTCGACCCTAGAAACCAGGTTTCCCTGCCAGTTCTCCTTAAAATGCAACGCGATTGATTTTTCGTCAATTACACGAATAGAGAGACTTTCCGAAGGCTGAATATTCCAGGTAATGGTATTCGTGCAGTCAGGTGCTTGATTCGCTGTAAAAATAACTTCCCCCTTATCAATACAAATTGTTGCTGGTCCGGTAATTATAGGTTTTTCGCAGTTTACTGTTTCTTCACATAAGTTCGTGCGATCGAAAAGAATTGCAGTCTGTTTAACGGAAACAGATAATGGTGCAACTACATCGTCCTGAACTGATGTTAACTGAAATGACACCTGCTTTAGTCCGAATGCTTTTAGTCTTATAAAACTTGTATCAAAGGCAGAAAAACAGTCATTCTCACCACGAATACCTTGATTCATGGAGGCAATCGTCAGTACTGATTTCCCAGTTTGCTGCAGATCTGTGATGGATCTAAAATAAAATTTTTTGTCAAACGCATAGGCCAACGGAAAAGCAGAAAAGTCAGCTGTTGATCTTCCTGCAAACTGAATCCGTTTTTGGTATTTCCAATGAAAATTGCTGTCTATTGCAGCCAGGTACCAACTATTTTCAGTAGGTCTGTTTATCCCAATCAATAAGTTGTCTCCATCAGCTATCAGGTTTTTCCCCCATGCTCCCCAACCGTTTACGTGCAATACATCAAAGGTCTGCAGTTGATAACACTGAATTGGGTTAAGTGCACTGTCCATAACTACCAAACTCATCTCCACTGCATCCCGTTCACCACTTGATGCGCTATTATAACCAACGCTAACGTATTTATTTGCCCCATACTGAACCAGTTCGCTGGCGCCTGGAAATTTTATATAGCCGAAGGGTTCATAAGCTCTTAAATCAATCACATTCCCTTTTTCCGATCCCAGCTGCAAATTGACATAGCTGATGCTGGATCCTGAATTACTAGCTAACATTAGGCGATCGTTCTTTATAAACATCGTGTGAAAAATCAAGGCACTGGTACCTTCAAAACTTCGATTCCACTCTAGCAGTCCTTGCTGGTTGACTTTACAAACAACAGCTATTGGATTCCTGTTTATTACGGTATTTTCGTAATTATAACCAAAATAAATGTTGCCGGATTTATCAACCGCTGGTTTTGCAACGCTTATAGCATTACCTGATTTTCCATTCCATGAAGCCTTGAAAAATTTTAAAAACTCAAGTGTTCCATCTGAATGGATCGCTCCATAAAATATTTCTCCATTTTCGATTGCAGCGGAAGGAATTGCAACACCTGCAACCCAGATACGCCCGGACTCGGTTGCAACAACCTTTACATCGGAGAAAGAATACTCGTCTGACTGCAGCTTGGTTGACCAAAGAATTTCACCCATTTTATCCAGCCGTAACAATGTAATAGTTGTATACATGCTACGGAGATTAACATCACCTCCCCATGTTACAGAACCCCCATCAAACATCCCAACAGTTCTGCTTTTTTCAATAAGCTCGTCCGAGCTGTATTGAATAGTAGTATTCTTGTCAATACAGATTTCCTGTGCTGTGAGAGCTTGAACAGAAAACAGAAAATATAAAAAGAATGGGATTAAATAGTGCACTGATTGCATTCGCTCAACGTTCATTCGCTCTGTCTAAAAATTGAGTACTATCTGTATATATAGGGCTGAAACCAGCAGATCCATTTTTGGAAGGGTAATTGCCATCATAAGATAAAGTTTGAGCTAAAATAGTGGTTACGATTCAGATAGTATATAAGGGTAAACATATATAGCGGCTACCCAGCTTATGAATCGATAATAGAATTTGAGCCGATGAGCCGATTTAGACGGTTATTAAACGGTTGATAATGCCTTCATTAGTTATTTCATCTCGTAGGAAGCTCGTAGGAAGGTCCTAGGAAGAAAGTAGGATCACTTTCTTAATCAGCTCAGCAAACAAGGGTTTAATTTCCCTGAAGGATCCTGAAATCCTTACTGGAACTAGTTTTTACTGAATAAAAAGAGCAGGAAAGAGTATCTTTCGAGCCATAATTTTGGGACTCGGAATCAGCTCAAACGACTAAAATATCGGCTCATTAGCTAGCAATATCGGCTCAAAACAAGGGGTAATCGGCTCAGGTTACTTACCTGGCGATCTCAATTTTAACCCGTTGTCCCTTGATTTTCTGCTTTTCAATCAAGGGCAGGGTGCGACTCATTTTGGATTTTCGGATAGCTACAAAGGAGAAGAAATCTTTTACCTCAATTAGGCCAATGTCTTCTTTTTTCAATTCCCCCTGCTGGGTGAGGAATCCTACGATATCAATCTTGTTGATCTTGTTTTTCTTGCCGCCTGCTATATGAAGCGTAACCCATTGGGGTTTATCAGGTACCTGCACGGTATCGGGAATATCCACCCAGCCGGAATCAGGGGCAATATATTCAGGGATATCTTCTGAAGGGCCCATCAATAAAATAGCAGTACCACTGGCTTCCATCCTTGCAGTTCGACCATTCCGGTGAATAAAGGATTCTTCGCTTAGGGGTAGATGATAGTGAATGATGTATCGGATATGCGGGATATCGAGTCCGCGTGCCGCCAGGTCAGTAGTTACTAATATATTGGAGGTGCCATTACGAAACTTACAAAGTGCTGCATCCCGTTCCGGCTGCTCCAGCGCCCCATGATAAAACACATTCACCAGGCCCTTATCTTTCAGGTATTCACTGGTTCGCTGTACCGCATCCCGGTGGTTCAAAAACACAATGGTGGAGCGGTTGCCTAAATGACAGATGAGCCGGAAAAGGGAATCCAGTTTATCTGCTTCGGTTGCCCGGGCCAGTTTGATTTCCAACGCACCGGAGCTTTCTCCCGTCAGGAAATTCAGGGTAATGGCTTGCTGCATCTTCAGGAATCGGGGCAGTTCCATCGCCTCAGTAGCAGATACCAGGATGCGTTTCTTCAAAGCAGGCAGACTGCCCACTACGAAGGACATTTCCTCTTCAAATCCAAACTCTACGGATTTATCAAATTCATCCAGCACCAGGGTGTGGATGGTGTCGGTTTTAATGTTCTCGCGACGGATATGATCTCCCAGTCGGCCTGGTGTGCCCACAATAATAGCAGGGGCTTCGAGCAGGTTGTTTTCTTCAATTTCTCTTTTATGGCCGCCATAACAGGCCGTCACTTTCAACCCTGTTCCCATTTTTTTTGCCACGTCTTCAATTTGAAGGGCCAGTTCCCGTGAGGGTGCAATGATCAGGGCCTGCGTTCCTTTTTTATCCGGATCAATCTGGTCGAGTACCGGTAAGAGATAAGCCAGGGTTTTACCTGATCCGGTTGCAGAAAGCAGGATGATGTTTTCCTGCTCGCGGTTGGCGGCCAGCGAGGCTTCCTGCATGGGATTGAGTGATTTGATCTTAAAGGCGGCCAGAATCGATTCCAGCGAATAAAAAGGAGTAGACATGGCGCAAAGCTAGTTTAGTTTGGGGGAAGAGGCTAAATTGCCTGAAATAATCAGGCAGAACCGAATGAAAGCGGCTACGGTACACGAGATCAAGGAAGCCTTGCAGGCACTTCCGCCCGGCAAACTGGTGGATATCACCCTGCGGCTCGCGAAATTTAAAAAGGAAAACAAGGAGTTGCTGTCCTACCTGCTTTTTGAGTCGGAGGAAACAGATCGCTACGTGGGGGAACTCAAGCTGGAAATGGAAACGGAGTTCGCCACGATGAATATTTCCCATGTCTATTTTGCCAAAAAGACCCTCCGCAAGATTCTCCGGAATGTCAACAAACAGGCGCGATATATTGGTAACAAAGAATCCGAAACCGCGCTCCTGTTGCATTACCTGCGCTTGCTCAAAGATTCCGGATTGCCGGTACAAAAAACGCCGGTCCTGATGAATCTCTATCTCATGCAGTTGAAAAAAACAAAAAAGCTGATCGAGTCGCTGCACGAGGATCTGCAATACGAATACCTCCGCCTCTGGAAGAAACTGGCTGCCTGATGCCCGGGGTTCTGTACTTTTAGGGCATGAAAGACTTCAAGAAATATTTCATGATTCCGGTTGATCCGGAGCAACTCTATCGCACATTGACCAACCCGGCTACCGTACAATTGTGGGCAGGTGCAGATGCGGTGATGTCAGAAGAACCGGATTCCGAATTTTCCTTGTGGGAAGAAAGTATTGTGGGTAAAAACCTGGAATTCGAACCCGGTAAAAAGATTGTGCAGGAATGGTATTTCGGGGAAGATGCAGAAGCCTCTTCCATTGTCACCATTAAATTACACGAACACAAACAGGGCACTTCTATGGAAGTGCGCCAGACCAATATTCCGGATGATGTCTACGATGAAATCACCGAAGGCTGGGAGCAAGTGTATGTTGCTTCCCTGCTTGATTTTTATTCAGAAGGATAAGCCTGGCTAACGGTGATCCGCATAGGTTTTTGCCGGCGCGATCGCTTCTACTTCCTCCAGTGCAGCAGCAGGTACTAGTTGGTTAATAGCGGTTACTGCCTGTTCTAGCTGTTCCATGGTGCGAATCCCGATCACAGCAGCTCCAATAGCCGGTTTGGATAAGGCATAGTGAATAGCCACTGATTCCGGTTCCACCTCATAGCGTTTAGCGATTTCCGTTAGTTGCAACCGGATGCTGTTTACTTCGGTGGCAGTATGTCCGAGATAATCTTTGCCAGGTTTATTGATCAGCATACCGCTGGCCAGTGTTCCTCTTGCCAATACGCTAATCTTGTTGGAAGCGAGTAGAGGCAGACAAATTTCTTCCGGCCTCCGGTCCAGCACGCTGTATTGCATCATTACACTACTGATCTGGCTCTTCTGTACGTATTGCCTGATCACATTCGGACGGATAGAGGAGATGCCATAATACCGGATCTTGCCGGCTGCTTTCAGGATTTCAAATGCTTCAATCGTTTCGTCAATGGGGTCTTCAATCGTTCCGCCATGTAACTGATAGAGATCAATGCGATCGGTTTTTAATCGCCTTAAAGAAGCTTCCACTGCCTGAAGTATGTACTCCTTGCGCGGGTTCCAATCCCAGCCGCTGCCATCTTCCCGCCACTGGTTACCTACCTTGGTGGCGATGAATACCTTGTTGCGATGAGGCTTCAGCAGGCTGCCGATCAACTCTTCATTCGCGCCCTGCTCATAGAGATCAGCCGTATCAAAATAATTGATGCCACCATCGAGGGCGGCATCAATTATGGAGGCAGCAGAGGCTTGTCCCGCTTTGAGCGACATACACCCAAATCCGATCTGGCTTAGCTGCTCTGTAGTAGTTCCCAAATAATGATACTTCATAGTTGTTCGTTTAATGTCCGTCCATCTTCACGATTCTGGGTTGAAAACTACCCAAAATTGATACAAGATCCGTTTGACAGGCCATCACTTCTTCCAGGTTTTTATAGGCCTGGGGTGCTTCATCCACACCACCGCCGATCAGGCTGACATTGGCTTCTCTCAGGGCCAGCTTCATGGCGGATCTGGTGATGGATTCATTGGCAGCGCGACGACTCATCTGTCTTCCAGCTCCATGTGAAGCAGATTGCAAAGAAGATGCCGCGCCCTTTCCTTTCACAATATAACCGGGGGCAGTCATGGAACCGGGAATGATGCCCAGTACATTTTCTCCAGCCGGTGTAGCGCCTTTCCGGTGAACAATCAGCTCTTCGCCGTTGATCATTTCCTTCCAGGCAAAATTGTGATGGTTCTGTACCGCGACTACTGGTTTCTCTCCAATTGCTTTCGCAATTTTTTTGTGAATCAGTTCATGACAGGCGGCGGAATAATCGCCGGCCAGATTCATGGCAGCCCAGTATTCAGCACCTGCTTCCTCTTCGAGGTATAACCACGACAGGTGTTTGCTTTCCCCCTGCAATCGGCGGGTGGAGATTGCGAGCTGCGTATAGTGCTGCGCGATCTTTGCCCCCAGTGCACGTGATCCCGAATGAGACAGGAGTCCCAGCCATTCACCTGCTGGCATGCCAAGCGTGCTGTCTTTTTCCTCAATTTTCACGATCCCGAATTCCACAAAGTGATTGCCACTTCCGGAGCTTCCCAGTTGTTTCCAGGCCCGGGTGTGCAGGTACTTGAGAAAAGGGATCTCGAAAAAGAGCCGGTTGTCCATCACCGCATGATCGGGTGAACGATCAAACTGTTTGCTGCTTCCAAACAGGGTTTGTTCATCCAGTATGCGTTCAAAAAAACCGGGTTTCTGGTTAAGTACAGCCCCTTTTACAGGAAAGATACTCAGTGCCATCCGGCAGCCGATATCAACGCCTACGCCATAGGGGATGACGGCATTTTTAGTGGCGAGCACACCGCCTATCGGTAATCCATAACCGTGGTGTGCATCCGGCATCAGTGCACCGGCCACGCTGATGGGTAAGCGCGCAGCCTGGTACATCTGGTGCAGGGCAGATTCTTCAATTTGTTTCCGGCCATATATATTGAATTGAATACCCTGTGTATTCAGGGATGATTCAACGGCCGATGGTAATTTATTTTCCATTTTTTTAATTGGTGGCCAGTACCCTTCGGAACCCCATCACTTGTGTTTTTTTGGGTTCGTAGTTGGTAGCAGCCGGGTTCAATAATTCTGCCAGCGAAACCGGTGCATCGATGCTTGTTTCGATGTTCAGTTTACCAGCCAGTTGTTTTGCTTTGTCGACGCTTAGTTTGCCGAATTCATATTGGGCAATCAGTCGTCCTTTTCTTAATAAGGCAGGATCCACCAGGTGCAGTGCACTGTTGAACGTACAGATAATCTGAACATTCAGGCAATCACTCAACAAGCCATCACTCAGATTCAGCAGGTTGCTGACAGAATGATTGGATTGATAGGTGCGATCCAGGATGATATTCTCTGCATCTTCAATCACCAGGATGGAGTTTGGGTGTTCGATCAGCAGATCCATAAAATCCGGATTCATCAGGTTGCCTGCAACAGAAGGAGAAAGGAACAAAACTTTTTTTCTCACTTTCCCGATCAGGTAACGCAGGTAGGTTGTTTTACCGGTACCTGGTAATCCGTGCAGGAGTACAATTCCTTTGTCCTGCTCTTTCAGTAACCGTTCCTGAATCTTTGCATCCACCTCGATGAAATCATCGTTGTAATACAAATTCAGATCCAGTTCGCTGGGTTGGATGTTGAGCGGTTTCAGATCTAATCCATAGTTGTTGGAATTGATTATGTGAATCTGGTGCTGACCTTCTTCTTTTTCTTTTGGAAAATCAACCAATGCTTGCATGATTTGCTCAGCACGATCATGATCCAATACATCGTACGCCAACTCGGCGAAATCTCTGCCCAGTTCAACCAGTATCTTTCCTTCCAACTCAACAATACTCAGTGTGAATTCCTGTCTTTGCTGCTCCCAGTTATAGAAGTTGCTTTGATGTACCTGAATAACTTTTCCTGCAGCATTTGTTAATAAATATTCCAGCGCTTTACCCGGATCGATATTGTTGATAAAGAGTACGGATGGTGCTTTGCCGAATCTGTACAGGTAATAGGATTTTACTTCCAGGTAACTGTTATAGAACAGATCGGATTGAATATTGACTTCTGATCCGTTCACGATTGCGCGCACGATATCTCTTATCCGCTGAATAGCGGATGCTAAAATTGTGTTCATAAAAAATTGATTGAATAGAAATAAAAAACCCCGCTGTTTCGGCGGGGTTTCTATACTGAAGTTGTTCGCTTAACGATTGGGAACAAACCACACCCCGCGCTGAAATGCACAGCCAGAAAGGCTTTCAGCGGTATGTTTACGATATGTATTAAAGCGGGGCATTGTTTCTGTTTTTAAAATTTGTGAATGCAAAGATGGTTTAATTTTTCTGATTTCAAAATAGTTGATGAAAAAATTAATGCAAGAAAGAGGCCGTTCGTGAAATGCGAACGGCCTCTGTATATAGGAACCAACCTCAACCACTATTTACTGAATGCTATAGTACCCTTTTCTTACCGGAGAGACATCACCTATTACTACAATTGTTGTTGGAGTTGGTAATTTCTCATTGTTCCGGCCGATGGAGTAATAGCCTTTTTTAACTTCCGGGGCTTTTCTGCTGATTGCAGTTTCGCTTACCGGTTTTTTGTTGGAAGGCAGTTCAGTTGCTTTGTTTTTCATGGAATAATATCCTTTCTGTACGGTTTTTACAGGTTGTTTGTCCTGTGCTGATACTGCTCCGAATGTTATTGTTGCTATTAATAGTGTACATGCTAATTTTTTCATGCTACTTAATTGATGGATTAAAAAATAAATGATACGATTGGCTGACGTCATCTGAATCAGATGCGTCAGTTAGAAGAAGGAAAAAATCTTGATTAAATCAGGAGACTTCGATGTTGCAGGTAAAGGGGAGTGGGTGTTTCAAAATGAAACCCTGGACTGAGCTGCGCCTGTTTTACAAGGTTGGTTGAGGCAACCGGTTGCGCATTAAAAAGGTCTGATGACAATAGTTGGGCTGCCTGTACCCTGGTACGGTAATGAAGGAAATGCTCCTCCTGTTTTTCTTCCGTTGCGGATCTTTGATCTCCGTTGCTGGTGGTCTCAGTAAGGGAAGCAGGATCCACCAACTGCTGAAGTGCGGCACCAGGCAAACTTGCCACCAGGAACAACAGACCGAGCAATATGGTTAGGATTCTTTTCATTTTGTTATGCAAAGATACTAGTGCCCAGGCCCTTACTTATTTAGATTTTTGTTAAAACGTTTCACTCCGCCGCGGCGGGGTGAAGTTATCTGCTGAATTGGCGGAGGAAGGAGCGGGTAAGGATCCCGGATTGTTTTAGATCGCTTTCCTTCCAGCCTCCTTCAGATGAGGCGGCGGGGTTCAGAACCGAGCAGGTTTCATCCTTATCTGAAACCGACCAGGTTACCCAGCTGATCTTATTTTTTTCTGACCAGTCGATCCAGCGTTTCCACTCTTCTTCATTCAGCGGACCATTACCTGTTGCTTCCATGCCGGCGGATTCGGATATAAACAGAGGAATGCCTTTTGACAGCGCATACTCACCCCGATCGCGCAGCAACTGCTTATGTGTGGCAGCATAATAATGCAGGGTGTACATGATATTCGTCTGCCCTTTAATTGGGTCATCTGCAACTAGGTGCAAATCCTGGTCCCAATGCGGATTACCAACCAATATAATGTTATCGGTATCAATGGCCCGGATTGTTTTAATCAATTCAACAGAATAAGCTTTTACTTCTTCCCAGCTTTCCTGGTCCGGTTCATTGAAAATTTCATAAATAATATGCGGGTAGTTGCCATATCGCGAAGCAATCTCTTTAAAAAATGCCTTCGCCTCTTCTAATTGAATATTGTGCGAATGCCAGTCGACAATGACATAGATATTTTGCTCAATCGCTGCCCTGATTACAGTTTCAATGGCTTTCATTGATGTCGCTTTCGCATGCAGGTATCCGTTAGGTTTGGGTTCAATCCCCATGGCAGCACGCACCAGGTCCACTTTCCAATCTTCGTGTAGCCATTTCACGGCACCTGCAGTATAAAATCTGGGCCAGAAATTATGCCAGCCAAAACTTATGCCCCTAAGGATAACAGGGTTACCCTGTTGATCACAGAGTTGGGTTCCGGTTACCTGCAGCTGTCCATATTTTTTAACGGGTTGTGCAAACAGGAGAGCGGGCAAAAAAATCACAATGAGAATGATATACCGGCGCATGTTTCGTTGATTGATTAACAGAAAGTTCCTTAATCTGCAAAAATGCCGGGTTGGGTGGATAAGAATTCAACAGCTTTGGATAAAAAAACACCACATTGCTGTGGTGTTGTAATTTATTCGTCACCGGTCGGGTGCCACCGGTCGGGTGCCACCCGACCGGTGAAGTGAAGAACTTATCCGAAAGCCTGGGTGATATCTGCCTTAATATCATCAATATGCTCGATTCCCAGGGAGATGCGGAGCAGTCCGGGTTCTACACCTGCAGATTTCTGTTCCGCCTCACTTAACTGTTCGTGGGTAGTGGTAGCCGGATGGATGATCAGTGTTTTCGCATCACCTACATTGGCGAGGTGACTAATCAGTTCCAGTTTGTTTACAAACGCATCGGCTGCTTCCTTGCCACCTTTGATCTTGAAGGACAATACACCACCGAATCCATTCCGCAGGTATTTCTTCGCCAGCGCATGGTATTTGTTGTTCTTGAGTCCGGGGTAGTTTACATATTCCACCTGGGGTTGTTTTTCCAGCCATTCCGCCAGCTCCATGGCATTATCCACTGTCCGCTGCACACGCAGGCTCAGTGTTTCCAATCCCTGCAGGAAGAGGAAGGAATTAAACGGACTAACAGCAGGTCCGAGACTTCTCAATCCTGTTACCCTTGCCCGTATGATGAAAGCAATATTTCCAAACGGTCCGCCGGAGCCAAAAATGTCCCAGAATTTCATGCCATGATAAGCTTCATCCGGCTCTGTGAAATAGGGGAATTTACCATTGCCCCAGTTGAAATTACCTGCATCCACAATGATACCACCAATGCTGTTTCCATGTCCGCCAATCCACTTGGTAGCGGATTCCACTATTACATTCGCACCGAAATCAATAGGGCGACAGAGATAACCCGCTGCCCCAAATGTATTGTCTACAATTAATGGAATATTGTGCTTTTTCGCGATGTCTGACAGGCGCTCAAAATCAGGAATACTGAATCCCGGGTTGCCGATTGTTTCAACATACAATGCCCTGGTGCGATCATCAATTTTGGATTCAAAATCAGCCGGATCATCACCATTCGCAAATCTAACCTCAAAGCCTAAACGCTTGAAACTCACCTTGAACTGGTTGTAGGTTCCGCCATACAGGAAAGAAGAGGAAACGATGTTATCGCCCTGTTGCAGGATATTCTGAAAAGCAATGAACTGCGCTGATTGTCCGGATGCCATGGCCAATCCTGCCACCCCTCCTTCCAATGCCGCTACCCGTTTTTCAAATACATCCGTTGTGGGATTCATCAGGCGGGTATAGATATTACCAAACTCCCGCAGTCCGAACAGATTCGCTGCATGTTCAGCACTGTCAAATACAAAGGATGTAGTTTGGTAAATAGGTACCACCCTGGATTTGGTTACCGGATCGGGTTCCTGCCCGGCATGCACCTGCAGGGTTTCAAATCGGAGTTGCTTGGCCATAGTTTGTTGTTTTGAATGTCTACAAATATACTAGGAATTGTAAATCAAGTGGACAATTGAGCAGGATCAGTTTTTAAACAGGGTGTAGATTCTATTTTTAAACCTATGAAAAAGTTTCTGGTTGTACTGGATGGATTTCAACTTTCGATGGGAACTGTTGAATTTGCGATCCGTCTGGCGAAGTCGGAAGCAGCCCAACTGGTGGGCCTGTTTCCTGAAGAGCCCGCTTATCGAAGTTTCGATATGTACCGGGTGATCATGGGCGCTTCTGATGTGGACCAAACCATTCAAAACCTCGACAAGCTGGATGAAGCCAAAAGAGAGGAGGCTGTGAGCCAGTTTCAGTCCGCCTGTGAAAAGGCAGAAATTGCTTTTTCCATTCATAGAGACCGAAGATTGATTGACCGGGTAGTGCTTGAAGAAAGCACCTATGCGGATCTGCTGATTATTTGCAAACAGGAACGTTTTTCGACTGCAGAAGAAGAGATCCCATCCGTTTTTTTACAGAAACTGATGGCATCCAGTTTTTGTCCAGTGTTGGTAGTACCCCCTGCCTACCAACCGGTGGATGAGGTATTCATTCTGTATGATGGAAAACCATCATCTGTATTCGCAGCTAAGCATTTCCGTTATATCCTGCCAGAACTGGCAGCAACTCCCAACGTACAGATCGTAACCGTATACCCGGAGGGAGAATCCAGTCACCTGCCCAATAACAAGCTGATGCGGGACTTTGTAAGCAGAACCTTCCCCTACGCTAACTATATTCAATTGAGAGGATCATCAGAGGAGCAGATCAAAGGATATGTCCGCAACAACAGTGGCAACGAATTACTGGTGGTTGGCGCTTATAGAAGATCTGATCTTTCGAGATGGTTTAAGTCCAGTATGGCCGATGTTCTTTTAAAGGATCTGAACAATCCCGTCTTTATTGCTCATCATTAAATTAGTAGTATGCTGAAACGATTTTTAGTGCCCACCGATTTTTCCCCTACCTCCGAAAGAGCATTCAAATATGCACTGGAACTGGCATCCAGAACAGGCGGTACGGTTGTGCTTTATCATTTATGTACCCCGGTGGAGTCGGGTTATATTGATAATATGACCAAACTCGATGCGTATAACAAACAGATGGAAGCCGACCTGTTGAAAGAACTCAACCGGATGGCGGACAAATACAAGGGAAATTATCCAGGACTGATCGTCTCAACCGTACTTGGGCGATCGCCTGTGGTGGATAATATCCTGGGGTTTGCCGAACATAATGCTATTGATATGATCATTATGGGCACGCAGGGTGCCAGCGGTTTGAAAAAAGCTTTGGTGGGTACCATCGCCTCCCGGGTTATCGAAAAGAGTGATTTACCCGTGCTGATGATCCCGGAACGATATGAATGGAAACTGCCAAAGACCCTGGTACTGGCAACCGACTACCAGGCTGCCGATAAACTGGCTTTACCACTCTTATCAGGAATTGCCAATCTATTTGATGCTTCGGTTATAGTTGCCCGTTTGATGGATGGCCATATTACCCCGGATGATGCCCGGTTGGAGCAGGAACGTTTTGATGCCTATGCAGCCGGGTTGAAGGCGGAGTTCGCTGATCAGTCTATGGAATTTAAATTGATCCGTACCTCTTCGATTGTGGATGCTATGGAGCGACTGGATGATGAGATTCCTTATGACCTGCTGACCCTGGTCCGCAGAAAAAAGAACTTTCTTCAAAAGTTCCTATTTGAAAGTTTTACCCGTCATATGGCTTATCTCACCAACCATCCCTTTATGATGGTGCCGGATAGCGAATAATTTTTTTTGCATCGAATGGGAGTTTTTAGATTTCGGCGGTCTGAATAGAGAAGCTTGTTATATGAAGAATCTCCATTTAGTACTAATGGCTGCCTTGCTCAGCATGATTTTCGCGTGCCAGTCGCCATCCCTGAAAGACAGTATTGATTCCAGTTTTAAAGTAGCTGCAGAACGATACGATAGCCTGCTGGTAACTGCAACTGACCTTAAACGTTATCCGCATTCGTTTACCCCTGCCGGTGAGATCTTCTATTTTGGAATCGACGAATGGACTGGTGGTTTCTGGCCTGGTGCCCTCTGGTATATGTATGAATACACGGGTGATGCAAAATGGAAAGATGCGGCGCTCAAATGGACGGCCTCACTGGAATCCAACCAGTATAATACCCGGCACCACGATATTGGTTTCATGATGTTTTCAAGTTATGGAAACGGACTTCGTATTACCGGTGACAGCTCTTACAAACCAATCCTCATTCAGTCTGCCAAATCACTCTGTGAACGCTATTCTCCCATTGTGGGGAGCATTCAATCCTGGAATGCCAGGCCTTCCATTGATAAAAAGAACCAGTGGAATTTCCCGGTAATCATGGACAACATGATGAACCTGGAACTGCTTTTCTGGGCGGCCAAAGAAACCGGGGATAGCAATTTCTACAATATCGCCGTTCAGCATGCTAAAACCACACAAAAAAATCATATACGTACTGATTTTGGTTCCTACCATGTTGTGAATTATGATACCGCATCAGGTGAAGTATTACATCGTCAGACGCTTCAGGGCTTTTCAGATGAATCCACCTGGGCGCGCGGACAGGCGTGGGGTATCTATGGTTTTACAACTGTTTATCGCTTTACCAAAGACAGCAGTTTTTTAACTACCGCAAAAGGATTGGCCAATTTTTTCCTGAAACATAAAAATCTGCCAGCTGACAAAGTTCCGCTGTGGGATTTCAATGTGGGTGAAGAAGGATTTAAGCCCGACTGGAATTTTGACCCCGCAAAATTTCCTGAAACACCGCGGGATGCGTCTGCTGCTGCGATTGCTGCATCTGCCTTGTTGGAATTAAGTGATTATTGCAGTGGTGAAGAGCAGCAATATTATAAAAATGCTGCAAGCGATATCCTGGCTTCACTCAGTAAGGAACCTTATCTGAATACCGACAAAGCCAACCCGTATTTTGTTTTAAAAAACTGTGTTGGAAATCTGCCGGCAGGAAGAGAAATCAATGTGCCACTGATCTATGCGGATTATTATTTTCTCGAAGCCATGCACCGATGGTTGAATAGAAACAAATAATGAATTGAACGTATTCGGAAATACAATACATTTGAATGCTACAACCGAATGCCCCAGGAAAATCTGACCATACTGACTGACGCTGAATTGCTCGATGCCCTGAAAACCGATAACAGTCTTGCGTTTGATGCGCTTTATGAACGCTACTGGTTATTCGTATACCAGGCTGCATTCAAAAGGCTGCGGGATGAATCAGCAGCAGAAGATATTACCCAGGATATATTTCTTCAACTTTGGCTTCGGCGGCAGGAGCTGCAAATTGAGTACCTGAAATCCTACCTGTTAACCTCTGTTCGCAACAATGTACTGAAGCGGATGGAAAAGGAAAACAGGATCATGCCCGTGGATAAACTCCTGGAAGAAATTACTATTCATAAAGGAGCAGCCGATGCGGCAGTCATTGAAAAAGAATTAAAGCGCTTATACGATAACGTTATCTCCACGCTTCCAAAAGCGCAGCAGCAGATATTCCGGATGCGGTACGAACAGGATCTGAATACGGCAGAAATTGCTGAACAATTGCAATTATCAAGAAAAACGGTTCAGAACCAATTGGGTAAATCTGTTCAGCAGTTGAAGGAGTCGCTGTTATTCTGGGCCATCCTCTTCTTTATGAAATAAAGTTCACGGTTGGATGGGATTTTTTGCTGTTTTCCGGTCTATATAGAAAGTGTTGTTGCGTATGGATCACTCTTTTTTACGTGAACTTTTGAAAAAATACCGGGAAGGCAAAGCCAGTCCGGATGAAATCAAATTGTTACATACCTACTACGACGCTTTTGAATTAACCGAAGCGGATCAAACCAGTTCTGATTCAGCAATCAATGAAAGAAAGGGTCGAATCAAGTATGCCATCGATCAGGCTATTGTACACCAGGAGCAGGTGCTTCCTGTTCGTAAATTCCGTTTGCGTACCTGGCTGATAGCTGCGGCACTTGTGCTGGCAGCAGGATCCGGAATTTTCTGGTGGATGGAGAACAGGCCAGCGGATACCCAGGTTGCTGAAGTTTCATCCAGATCATCCCGGCCTGATATTGCTCCGGGTACAAACCGCGCAGTGCTGGTACTGGCGGATGGTTCATCCGTATTACTGGATGATGCAGAACAAGGGGAGTTATCCCGCCAGGCAAATGCTATCATCAACAAAACTGCAGATGGTCAGATCGTATATGAAAACCAGACAGGCGCTGAACTGGTTCCCCTTGTATACAATACTATTTCTACTCCAAGGGCTGGTCAATACCGGCTGACTCTTACTGATGGCACTAAAGTATGGCTGAATGCGGCTACCAGTCTGCAATTTCCGGCCAGTTTTCCGGGTAAGGAACGTCGTGTTAAATTAACCGGGGAAGCCTATTTTGAAGTAGCCTCCAATGCTTCACAGCCTTTTATTGTGGAAACACCGCAGCAGTCAATTGAAGTGCTGGGAACACATTTCAATGTGAATGCATATGAAGAGGAAACGCAAACCAAAACAACCTTGCTGGAAGGCAAGGTGAAAGTGCAAACGGGCAGTTCTGTCAGGGTGATAAAACCCGGTGAGCAGGCAGCTTCCATGCAGCCTGGCTCTCTCCGTGTTAGCGAGGCAGACACGGAAGAAGCGATTGCCTGGAAGAATGGTTATTTCAAATTCAATAAAGCAGATATACAAACCATCATGCGCCAGCTTGAAAGATGGTATGATGTGGATGTCGAATACCAGGGTGCTGTACCAACGGATCTGTTTGTTGGTAAAATTAACCGGAGTGAAAATATTTCCGGTGTACTAAGAATACTTGAATTGAGTAAAGTGCAATTCAAAATTGTAAACCGTAAAATAATTGTAGGAAACAAATAACGAATCAGGCTGACTGATACAAAAAAACCGGAAGTGCTACCAACACAACCGGTTTGTCCCTTTCGGGTCGCTTGGATCAGATGGTAAATAGTCTCGCGAAAGAATCTATTTCTTAACCAAACTGTTCAAATGTATGCAAATTAACGTTATCGGCCGGCGCCGATGGAAGATCAGTATGCCGGCTCTCAAAACGGTTTTGTACATGAAACTGACTGCTGCTTTTTTATTATTGGGATGCCTGCAACTTAGTGCAAACGGCTTCTCACAAAAGGTAACACTGGCCGGTAAAAACATCAGCCTGGAAAAAGCGCTTGTCGAAATTGGCGAGCAATCCGGCTATTTTTTCTTTTACCGGTACAATGAATTGAAAAATGCTACACCTCTCAACATCCGGTTGAAGAATGTACCATTGAAAACCGCACTGGAAGAGCTGTTCCGTGATCAGCCTTTCAGTTATGCCATTGATAATAAAACTATCGTGGTGGTTCGGAAACAAACGGATATCAAAAATCCGTTACCTGAATTGCCGCCGGTTGACATCAGGGGGCGTGTGGTGGATGAACGCGGTAATCCTATGCCAGGTGCAACCGTTCGGGTGAAGGGAACCAACAATGCAACCGTGTCCAATGCGGAGGGTGAGTTTTCCATACCTGATCTTCCGGATGGAACGGTGCTGGTAATCACCTATACCGGTTACCTGATGCAGGAAGTGGTTCTTAAAAAAAATCAACCCATTCGTATTGTTCTGAAAGAAGATGATAACAGCCTGAAATCGGTTGTGGTAGTGGGTTATGGCACGCAGGAAAGAAAAGATATCACCGGTGCAGTGGCTTCTCTTCCTTCAAAAAAAATCAAGGATCAGCCGGTTACTTCCATGGATGCTGCATTAGCCGGACAAATAGCTGGTGTGCAGGTTGCACAAACTACGGGTACTCCCGGTGGCGGTGTTACTGTTCGGGTTCGTGGTGCCGGTTCTCTGACAGCCGGAAACGAACCACTGTATGTTATCGATGGTTTTCCTGTTACCAGTGATTATAACCAGACCAATAACCCGCTCAATTCCATCAACCCGAATGATATTGAATCGGTTCAGGTGTTGAAAGATGCATCTGCCACAGCAATTTATGGTTCAAGAGGTTCAAACGGTGTGATCATCATCACAACCAAATCAGGCAAGTCGGGAACATCCCGGGTGAACCTTGATATGTTTACCGGCTTCCAGGAAGTAGCTAAGAAAATCGACATGCTGGATGCGCAGGGCTTTGCCAATTACATCAATGAAACCCGCAACAATGCCTGGGTGGACCGGGGCGGTTCTGTTACAGATAACAACACTGTCCGCAACAATGTGTTGTATCGTCTTCCTCCATTTTTAGCTGACCCCGCTGCATTGGGAAAGGGTACCGACTGGCAGGATGAAATTTTTCAGAAAGCCCCGATCAGAAATGTACAGTTAAGTTTCTCCGGTGGCAATGAAAAAACAAAATATTATATGTCGGCCGGTTATCTCGACCAGGACGGTGTAGTGATCAATGGCAATTTCAAACGCTATAGTTTTAAATTGAATGTTGAGTCGCAGGTTTCAGATCGCATTAAAGTAGGTGCAAACCTTACTCCCAGTTTTACCACCAGTGATGTGGTAGAAGCGGAAGGGCATTGGAGTGGAGGTGCGATGATCCTTTCAGCATTATTGATGGCACCACATCTGCCGGTATATAATCCGGATGGTTCCTATACGAACGCCCTTAATCTGGGTTATGGTTTCAGCAGTGTGGAGAACCCCGTGAAATCAGCTAAAGAGCGGGTGAATAAATGGAATCGCATGCGGCTCCTGGGAACCGGTTTCGCGGAAGTAGAGCTGCTGAAAGACCTGAAATTTAAAATACTGGTGGGTGCTGATTTTGCTTCTGGAAGAAACAGAACATTTATTCCTTCCATCGTAGGCAGGGATGGTGCGCCTCCGCCTTCTATTCCTGTTGGAACCTCCACTACCAATCAATCCATCAACTGGTTATCGGAATATACACTGGCTTATAAAAAATCAATCGACCGTCACCAGTTTGATGCCTTACTCGGTTATACAGCACAGAAAGATAATTTCGAAAGTAATTTTGTATCTGCTACCAATTTTCCCAATGATAATGTACAAACTATCAATGCAGGTATAATTAATGGCGGCAGCTCCGATCAACAGCAATGGGCCTTACTTTCTTACCTGGCTCGTGTGAACTATAGCTTTGACCGTAAGTATCTGTTGACGGCAACTATTCGTCGTGATGGCTCCTCCCGTTTCGGCGCTAACAACAAATGGGGTACGTTCCCGTCGGTTTCTGCCGGCTGGAGAATTTCAGATGAATCCTTTATGCAGGGCATTAACTGGATGGATGAATTGCGTCTTCGCGCCAGTTATGGTGTAACCGGTAATAATTTCATAGGCAACTATGCACATATTGCTTTGTTGTCTGCACAGAATTATATCCTGGGTACAGGATCGGGACAGGAAGTGAATGGCTTGTATCCAAGCACTTTTGGTAACGTTAACCTGGGTTGGGAAATGAACAAGCAGCTTGATCTTGGTTTCGAGTTGGGAGTATTCAACAACCGGGTAGTGTTGACTGCTGATTATTACGACAAGCGCACTTCCAAACTGTTGCTGAATGTACCGGTTCCTTCACTCACCGGATTTACTACCGCCACACAAAACATTGGAAAGATCCGCAACCATGGTGTTGAACTGAGTCTGGCTACTAAAAACACAGTAGGTGCATTCAAATGGAATACCGATATCAATGTATCCTTCAACCGGAACAAAGTATTGGCCCTGGGTCCGGAAGGAGCACCCATCTTCGGAAACTACCAGTTGAACTCCAGTCATAAAACAGAGATCGGTCAGCCGATGGGGAATTTTTATGGCTACAAAGTGATTGGTGTGTTTCAGGATGCAGCTGATTTGGAGAAGAGCCCCAGGTTTGCAGATTCCCAGCCTGGACATTTGAAGTTTGAAGACATAAACGGAGACGGTGTATTGTCAACAGATGATCGCACCATACTGGGAAATCCTTTCCCGGATATGACTTTCGGTATCAACAATAATTTTTCCTACAAAGGATTTGAATTGAATATTCTCCTGCAGGGTGTACAGGGATTTGAAGTGATGAACCTGGGCCGCCGTTTCTATGCCAACTATGCCGGAACCGGAAATGGTTCTGCAGATATGTTGAATGCATGGCGTTCACCCCAGGATCCGGGTAATGGAAATGTACCTCGTCTGAATCGCGACCTGGCACGTTATACCAGCAGCAATGCGAGTGCAAATATTACATCGCTGTTTGTGGAGGATGCATCCTTCCTGCGTATCCGGAATGTTTCATTGGGTTATAACCTGAACGAAAAATTGGCCTCTCTGATTCGTGCGCGATCTGCACGCCTGTATGTAAGTGCGCAAAACCTGCACACATTCACCAGCTACAAAGGTTATAATCCGGAAGTGAGTGTAACCGGTGCAAGTACCCTGACACCTGGCGTTGACTATGGTGGTTATCCGGTAGCACGCACGTTCACGGTAGGTTTAAATCTGGGCTTCTAATCACTAAACTGACGAAACATGAAACGAATTCTTATCTATACAACCGCAGTTATCAGTTTGAGTATGGCGGGCTGCAGCAAAGATTTCATTGAGCTGGCTCCTATCTCCCAGAATAACAGCGTGAATTTTTATAAAACAGCGGATGATATGAAACTGGCCGTAAATGCTGCTTATGGTGCTTTGCAATACAGTGGTCAATATTGGAGCGCCTTGCATGAAGTGGCAGAAGTGCGTTCTGACAATACCGAGATCCTGGATGTACAAACCGGATTGAATGTGGTGGAGATTGATATTTTCACCAATCAATCAGGTAATACCCTGTTGAATGGAATGTGGAATGATCATTATCGCGGGATCGCTCAGTGTAATATTATTCTTAACCGGATTGATGCCATTGAGATGGATGCTACCTTGAAAAACAGGTATATCGGTGAGGTTAAATTCCTTCGGTCACTGATGTACTTCAATATGGTGCGCACCTTTGGTGATATCCCGTTGGTATTGAATGAAATCAAATCACCTGAAGAGGGCTATGCTTATGGGCGGGAACCGGTAGCAAAAGTGTATGAGCAAATCATAGCTGATCTGCAGGATGCGGAATCCAAATTGCCTGTAATCTATACCGGTGCTGATATTGGAAGAGCAACTTCCGGAGCAGCAAAAGCCTTACTGGGTAAAGTGTACCTGACCAACAAACAATGGGGATTGGCGGTTGCGAAACTCAAAGAGATCATTGACAATACCGCAGAGAATAAATACATGTTGCTGGGTAATTATGGCGATCTCTGGAAAGTGACCAATGAAAATCATCGGGAATCCATTTTTGAAGTGCAATTCAAAAAA
This sequence comes from Flavipsychrobacter sp., assembly GCA_016787265.1. Taxonomy (GTDB): domain Bacteria; phylum Bacteroidota; class Bacteroidia; order Chitinophagales; family Chitinophagaceae; genus Flavihumibacter. The sequence continues at coordinate 327,728 of JAEUVF010000005.1, forward strand.
GGTGGAACCGGGGAAGGTAGTCCCTTTACCAACCAGTTTGCTCCCAGGGGTTCTGGTGTAATTGTAAGTAAAGTAGGTGCGGGATTGGGATATAATATTCCTACACAGGATATCTCTGATGCGTATGAGGCCGGTGATCTGCGTAAGGACTTGTCATTGTCGCAGGGGTATATGAGCGGAAACAATTTTGTTGCAGTAAAATACATCACCAAATACCTGGATATTCCTTTCCAGGCAAATGATGCTGATAATAACTGGCCGGTAATACGTTATGCGGATGTATTGCTGATGTATGCAGAAGCGTTGAATGAACAGGGATTTGTTGCGGATGGAGAAGCGTTTGGTTTTCTCAACCAGGTTCGCAGAAGAGCAGGATTGCCGGATAAAACCTCGGTGAATGCCGAGCCTTCCTTACAGGTGCCAGACCAGGCAGCTTTCCGGTTGGCAATTGAGCAGGAAAGAAGGGTGGAACTGGCATTTGAAAACCATCGCTGGTTCGACCTGGTACGCACCGGAAGAGCCATTGAAGTGATGGCTGAACATGGCATCACCATTCAGCCTCATCAATTGCTGTATCCGATTCCGCAGTTGCAAATCGATATCAATCCCGCGAAGATTACACAGAATCCCGGGTATCAATAACCGAAAATTTTTTTCTCTTGATCAGAATTTGTGTTTTACTAGTTCTATGTTGCCGGGCATTTCTATGCGCCGGCAACATAGATACTTCCATAACCCTGAACCAGGCAATGAATGGGTATCGGGGTATCTGGTACAGCAACCAGCCATCGGGTGATGAATACGTGTATAAGTACAGTGGCGGATTAGGCACCTATCCTGCCAATCATTACCCGTTTTCCATTTATGCGCCGGAGGTGAACAAAACGTTTTTCTGTTATGGTGGTACAGATGCAGCTGGGAAGACCCTCCTGCACATGGTTTCCTATTTTGATCATAAAACCGGAAAAGTTCCCCGTCCGGTTTTGGTACTGGACAAAAAAACCAATGATGCCCACGATAACCCTGTTTTGAATATTGATCAGCAGGGATATCTCTGGTTATTCTCCACCTCACATGGAACCAGTACTGTTTCGTATGTGCATAAGAGTAAGAAACCTTATGATATTACTGAATTTGAACGGGTACCTGTGACCAGGCAGGTAAATGGGACAATCCGACCGCTGGATAATTTTTCCTATCTGCAGGCATGGGTAGTACCGAATAGTGGTTTTCTCAATCTGTTCACACACTACGACCGGAAAGTAATACCGGGTCAGCCTTCCAAGCCACGCAGAACGATTTCTTATATGAAAAGTGCGGATGGTGTCAGCTATGGCGAATGGATGGATATTGCTACCATAGAAGAGGGACATTACCAAACAAGCGGACAGTGGGGTAAGAAAGTTGCTACAAGCTTTAACTACCATCCCATAAAGCCAAAAGAAAATGGATTGAATTACCGGACCAACCTCTATTACCTGGAAACCAGTGATTTTGGCAACAGCTGGCAGAATGCAAAAGGAGAAAAAGTGTCATTGCCGGTAGCTGCTATTGAAAATCCGGCATTGGTAAAAGACTATGCTGCAGAAGGAAAACTTGTTTATATCAATGATCTGGCCTTTACAGCGAACGGCCATCCGGTTATTTTATATATTACCAGTATCTCCTATGAAGCCGGACCAAAAAGTGGTCCACAGGAATGGTTTACAGCAGCTTACACTGGTACGGAATGGCAGATCAGAAAAATAACCGAATCCGATAACAATTATGACATGGGTTCCCTCTATATAGAACAGGATGGAACCTGGGTAGTAGTGGGTCCAACGGCAAAAGGTCCGCAGGCTTATAACACGGGGGGCGAGATCGTGCAATGGGAATCCACCAATCAGGGTCATACCTGGATATCCAAACAATTGACAAGGTCCAGTAAATACAACCATTGTTATCCCCGTAAACCGGTTCGTGTGCATCCCGATTTCTATTCTTTCTGGGCAGATGGCCATGGTCGTCAGCCTTCAGACAGCAGGCTCTATTTTTCGGATCGGAAAGGACGGGTGTATCAATTGCCTGTAGAAATGAAAAAATCGACCAGTAAACCCAGCAGAGTAAAATGATGCGCATATTCGTTACTGTTAGTTGCATCCTGTGCCTGTTTGCTTGTGCCGGGAAGTATGAGGAAGATGTGAAAGAGTTCCCCCAGATCGCTACTATTGAAACAGGTGGCAGTCTGCTGGGAGTTTTTGAACTGGCTCTTAATCGCAATGTTCCCTGGGAACTTTGCTGGGGACCTGATGATAAGCTTTGGTTTACGGAACAGGAGGGCAGGGTTTGCCGGCTGAATACAAAAACCGGCGAGTTGGATACATTGCTTGTACTTCCGGAAGTCTGGTTCAAAAGAACAGCCGGTTTGCTTGGCATGGATCTATACCAGGAAAAGGATGGAACCATCCAGGCTTTTCTTAATTACACTTATAAGCAGGATAGTCTTATTACGAGCAGGTTGGTTCGATATGAGTTAAAAGAAGACAAACTGATAAATCCAACGATTTTGCTTGAAATTCCAGGAAGTAACTCGCATAATGGTTCCAGGGTGAAAATTTCACGAAACGGACTGGTGTACTGGGCTACCGGTGATGCACACGTGTATGAAAATGCACAGGACAGCACTTCGGTGAACGGGAAAATTTTAAGACTCAGTCGCGATGGTTCTATACCTGCTGATAATCCAATACCGGGCTCACCGGTTTGGGCCTGGGGTTTTCGAAACATGCAGGGCCTCGCAGAAAATTCCAAAGGGCAATGGTATAGTTCTGAGCACGGTGAAGCCAGCGATGATGAACTGAACCTTTTAAAGCCTCTGGGTAATTATGGCTGGCCGCAAATTGAGGGATTTGCAGATACAGAGAAAGAAAAGCCTCATAAACGGTCTGATAAGATTGAGCCCCTGCGGGCCTGGACACCCACCATTGCCCCTGCCGGTATTGTTTATTATGAGTCGTCCCGACTACCGGCTTTACAGAACAGCATTTTACTGGTTACGTTAAAGGCTCAAAGCCTGCGGAAAATTAAAATGGATCGTTCAGGGACAAAGGTGTTATCAGAAGAAATACTGGTGGATAGCGTGTTTGGCAGGCTTCGGTCCATTGCTGTATCTGACAAGGGAGAAGTGTTTATTGCAACCAGCAACCGCGACTGGAATCCGGCTCCAGGTTTTCCAAAGTCGGCAGATGATCGTATTTTGCAAATTAGCCTGGCAAAGGATTTAAAAGGAAATTTATGGAAGTCAAAGCCGGCACTTGTTCACCAAACCAATGATGGTGCAGGACTCTATCAACGTTATTGCGCATCCTGTCATAAGCCTGATGGGACGGGTGTAAAGGATATATTTCCCTCTCTTGTTAAGAATGATAAAGTTACAGGAGAAAAAACCGCGCTGCTGCAACTTGTGCTGAATGGAAAAGAACAGATGCCATCTTTTGCTTTTTTGTCAGATGATGAATTGGCCGCAGTATTGTCTTATATCCGGCAATCCTGGTCCAATGAATCCTCAGATATAACATCAACGCATATTCGAAATTATAGACATACGAATGACCAATAAAAAAACAATATCAAACTGGATATCGGGATTGGGTCCCGGCATAATTACAGCGGCATTGGTATTTGGTCCCAGTAAAATGACCATTACTTCCAGGCTGGGAGCTGAATACGGCTATACGCTCACCTGGATTATTGTTATCGCGATCTTTTTTATGATCAGTTATGCCAATATGGGTGCCCGGATTGGAGCATCAGCACCCGGCAGTTTTTTGTCGGTGCTTCGGAAAAAGTGGGGCAATGGTGCTGCTATCGCAATCGGTTTCGGCATCTTCCTGGTAACAGCTTCCTTCCAGGCTGGCAATGCTATCGGACTTGGGATTTCACTGGCTGAATCAACGGATTCTAAACCCAATGGCTGGATTCTGCTTTTCACCGGAATATCCATCGGGTTGCTTTTTTTTCGAAGTTTCTATTCGATTCTTGAAAAATTGATGATTGCTCTGGTTGGTTTGATGTTGTTTGCTTTTGCCTCTACTCTTTTTATGGCGAAACCTTCCATGTCGGGTATCGTTTCCGGATTAATTCCATCTATTCCAATGGGATCAACCGGATTGATCATTGCTTTTATTGCATCCTGTTTCTCTATTGTTGGGGCTGTGTATCAGTCTTACCTGGAAAGAGAACGCAGGCGATTGAAGCCACTGTCATCAGATGGCAGTTCAAGTGCAACTATAGGTATCCTTATTCTTGGCATTATGAGTGCAGTGGTATTGATATGTGCTGCTGCTGTGTTGAATCCACAGCAAATACAGGTTAGCAATGCAGCAGGAATGGCTAAAGCACTGGAACCATTATATGGAGAATATGCATCGGGTTTGTTTTATATGGGACTGTTTGGAGCCTCTTTTTCCTCTCTTGTCGGTAACGCTACCGTAGGTGGAAGTCTGATGGGAGATGCGCTTGGATGGGGGGATGGATTCCGTGACAAAAAAGTAAAATTTCTGATAGCAATAGTTATGATTATAGGAGCAACAGTGGCAGTGTTGTTTGGGAAATTGCCATTGGAAATGATCATACTGGCGCAAAGTATTACCATCTTCCTGGTACCCTTTATTGGATTTGCGTTGCTAAGCATTGCCAATGATAAAACCATTATGGGAGCAAAAGTCAATACCCGGTATCAGGCTATTGCAGGCTATATGGGATGGTTGCTGATCACTCTACTCGCAATTTTTAATTTTTACGAACTCTTTATAAAATAGCAAGAATGACTGACCAAAAAACTGATTTACAAAGCTGGGAAAAGCGCTTACTCGCGCCTTCCGCTGCTTTAATCGAAGATCTCAAACAGATTGATGGAGATATTCTGCTGCTGGGTGTCGGTGGCAAGATGGGACCCAGCATGGCGAAATTGGCTGTGGAAGCAATCAGGGAAGCCGGGATTTCAAAAAAAGTATTGGGAGCATCGAGGTTTTCAGGAAGCGGACTGAAAGAAGAACTGGAAGCCTATGGGGTGGAAACCATTGCTGTGGATCTGTTGAATGATAAAGCACTGCATGAACTTCCGGAAGTAGAAAATGTAATTTACCTGGCCGGGCAAAAATTCGGGACATCGGGAAAAGAGGCATTTACCTGGGCGATGAACAGTTACTTACCCGGACGTGTAGCCGAAAAATTCAAAGACTCCAGGATTGTTGCTTTTTCTACCGGTAATGTATATCCGTTTGCTCCACTGCACAAAGGAGGATTAGATGAATCCGTTGCTCCTGAACCCATTGGTGAATATGGCCAGTCCTGCCTGGGACGCGAACGTATCTTCCAATATTTCTCAGAAAAGAACAATACTCCCACCCTTATCTATCGACTCAATTATGCGGTGGATTTCAGATATGGAGTGGTATTGGAAATCGCTAAGGCTGTATGGGAAGGCAGGGCGATTGACCTGAGTTCAGGAAATGTAAATGTTATCTGGCAGGGTGATGCCAACGAGATTGCAATTCGTTCGTTAAGACATTGCAGCAGTCCCGCACGTATACTGAATGTTACGGGACCTGAACTATTATCTGTTCAATGGATTGCGGAACAATTCGGAAAGCAATTCGATAAGGATCCTGTATTAGTTGGCGAACCAGAATCCACTGCATTATTGAATAACGCTTCTTATTGTCACCAGTTATTCGGTTACCCACGCACTACTATCCGGGATATCATTGATATCACGGCAGAATGGATTAAGCAGGGTGGCGACACATTTGGAAAAGCCACACATTTTCAGGAAAGAAAAGGACAATTTTAAGTATGGAACAAAAGATATTAAAGCCGACACTAGCTGCGCTACTACAAGAGGGAACAGTAATTCCTGCTCATCCGTTAGCACTTACAGCAGAGCGTACGCTTGATGAAAACAGGCAACGACTTCTTTCCAGATATTATATCGCCAGTGGAGCAGGAGGAATGGCGGTTGGTGTTCACTCCACTCAGTTTGAAATCCGTGATCCGCAGATCAATCTTTTCGAAAAGGTGTTGCGCATGGCTATGGAGGAAGTAGAAGCCGCTGATTTGCATCGCCCTTTTATTACAGTGGCTGGAATCTGCGGCCCGGTAGATCAGGCCATAGCGGAAGCAAAACTGGCATCTTCAATTGGGTATGATATCGGACTGCTGAGTATGGGCGGATTATCACATTATTCAGAAAAAGAACTGCTCGACAGAACCAGGGCTGTAGCTGCAATTATGCCGGTATTCGGGTTTTACCTGCAACCAGCTGTAGGTGGCAGGATTTTCAGTTATGCATTCTGGGAAGAATTCGCATCTATTGAAAATGTAGTCGCCATTAAAGTAGCTGCCTTTAACCGGTATTGCACCCTGGATGTAGTAAGAGCAGTAGCCGCTTCACCAAGAAAGGATGCCATCGCCTTATACACAGGGAATGATGATAATATCATTGCTGATCTGATCACGCCATTCAGGTTTGCTATCAATGGCCAATGGGTAGAGAAAAATTTTGCAGGCGGTCTCCTGGGCCAGTGGGCAATCTGGACAAGTAAAGCGGTTGACTTATTAGCACGAATCAAAGCAGTTCGGGCAGATAATTCACTGAATCGTGCAGACTTGCTGGCGGAAGGGGTACACCTCACAGATGTCAATGCTGCTATTTTTGATCCAGCCCATGATTTTCATGGTTGTATTCCTGGAATTCATGAAGTTCTGAGAAGACAGGGACTCCTGAAAGGAACCTGGTGCCTCAATGAAAAGGAGCAATTATCAACAGGCCAGGCGGATGAAATCACGAGGGTGTATGAAGCATATCCGCACATGAACGACGATGCATTTGTAACAACATTTTTATCTCAACAGTCCGATTTGTTAGCTTAACATGAAACGATCCATATACTGGATTGCCATTTTATTCATTGTCTGTACGCAAACAGTGAAGGGGCAATCTGCATCCACCAACCTTGGTCCCCAACTCCGAGCTGCCATGATCCAGGGTAGTATATTTTTAACGGATACCAATAACCGAAAATGGATTTATACGGTGGTGCGCGGTGAGCCTGCCCATTTACTTGGGTATGATGCTGCTACAGGAAATCTAGTTGTTGATCAGCCGTTACCGGGTGCAGATGGTGCCTGGGATATGGCCTGGTCGGAAGATGGCTGGTTATATGTGCCAGGCGCTAGTGGTTACCTGTTCCGGCACAGACCAGGTTCACAGGAGGTAGAGAACCTGGGACTGGTATTGCCCGGTCAAACCTATGTTTGGAGTCTGACAACCGGTAAGGATGGAGCATTATTTGGCGCCACTTATCCGGGATGCAGGGTTTTCCGATATCATCCAACCGAAGGATTTTCAGACCTTGGTAAAGGCCCGTTAATTGAAGGGGAGAATTATGTGAGAAGCCTGGCATTTAATAAAAAAACGGATAAACTGTATGCTGGTGTGGGCTCACATGCTCACCTGGTGGAAATTGATACCAAAGCGGGTACAAAGAAGGAGTTGCTTCCCAAAAAATACAAAGAGAAGGAATTTGTATATGGATTGGAAATCGTTTACCAGGATAAAGGCCCGGATTACCTGCTTGCGTTGCTGACAGGCGGACAATTGACCCTGGTTATCAATCTGAATACTATGCAGGTGGAAAGAGAGCTTGATGGAATCGACATGAAAACAATTGTTCAGGAACCCGGCACTGCAGTCATCTATTACACGATGAAATCAAAAATTTACCAGCTGGATTTGTCAAAAAAGGGAAGCTCACCCCAATCCATAACCGAAACAAGAGGTAGTGCCAATGCATTTCGCTGGGATGGAAAAAAGAAACTGAGCCTGCTCACATCCAATGCGGTGTATCACCAGGTTTCAGTAAAAAATAAAAAGACGACTACTCACAAATTTGATGTACCGGGGCAACCGATTCCCATTCAATCCATGATGAAGGGTCCTGATGACCGCATCTGGATGGGAGGTTATCTGGCGGGCGGACATGCAGCTTATGATCCTGCCTCTGGACTAACAACCCCGTATAAAGGACTGGAACAAACGGAGGGCATGGCATATTCGGGCGACACCATTTTTATGGGCATCTATCCGCATGGCCATTATTATTACTACAACACCAAATTAACCTGGGATCCCAAACAGGGAAACCCCAAACACCTCGGCCAGGTGCCTGGTCAAAGTCGCGGTTTTGCAGTACTTCCACTGCCGGCGCGTAAAAAAGTGTTCTTTGGTACTGTACCTGATTACGGACAGTTGGGAGGAGCCCTGGTAAGTTATGACCTGGAAAAACAACAGCTTGATGCTATTGTAAATATCATCCCGGATCAATCCATTGTAAGTCTAGTTTCGGTTAATGATGTGTTGATCATGGGAAGTTCGATAAGTGGCGGATTAGGTGCCAGGCCAACTTCGGTGGAAGCGCGACTGGTGGGTTGGAATCCGGATACGAAACAGAAAGTCTTTGATATTGCACCTTTGCCTGGAGCAATGGCGATTACTGGGCTTATGAAAACTCCGGATGGTAAAATATGGGGACTGGCGGATGGCGTTCTGTTTATTTTTGATCCAGTTCTGAAAGAAGTGCTGCGAACCCAACGAATTCATGAACCACCTTCCCGTGGTGGTCATATCTGGAGAAGTGCTTTCCTGGTGATGCATCCGAATGGATATGTTTATGGAACCGGGGGAGACTGGTTATTCAGGGTCGATCCCAGGACACTGGAAGTAAAAATGCTGGAAGAAAAAGCGAGTTTGCTGGCGATGGATGAGAAAGGAGACTTATATTTCAAACGTAATACAGAATTGTGGCGGTATAAGGTGAGTGAAAAATAACAACATGCACGAAGCAGTCAGGATAACAAGACAACTGGTGGCCATTCCATCTGTGAATCCAATGGGGAAGGGATTAACCGGACCCATGTATACCGAACGCAATATGGCTCTGTTCATTCAGGATTTTCTGGCAGATCTGGGTATTCGTGCAGAACTGTTTGGCGCTGATGAAGAGCGCCCCAATCTCGTAGCGTTTATAGATGCAGGTAAGTCGCACACCATACTGCTGGAAGCGCATATGGATACGGTTTCTGAGGAACAGATGACCATAGCGCCTTTTGATCCTGTGATCCGTGAGGGATTGTTATATGGTCGCGGTTCCTGTGATACCAAGGCTTCCCTTGCAACCTATTTACATGCCATAAAACGAATCGTACAGGAAGAGAAATCGCTTCAACACAATGTTGTGCTGGCTTTTGTAAAAGATGAAGAATATTCTTTTTCCGGTGCAGGAGAACTGGTGGCCAGGGGAATAAAAGCTGACTATGCAGTGGTGGGAGAGCCCACGGAACTAAACCTGATTTATGCGCACAAGGGACTTTGCCGTTTTTTTATTCATACAGATGGACTGAGTTGTCATTCGAGCATGCCCTGGAACGGAGAAAGTGCTATTTATAAAATGGCTTCGATCATTCAGGGAGTTGAAGCATATGCAAAAAGTCTGGCTCAGCGAACGCATCCTGTATTGGGACAGGCAACTGCCAGTATTGGAAGAATCAAGGGCGGACAAACAGTGAATACGGTGCCGGCTTTGTGCAGTATTGAGTTGGATAATCGCCTGCTGCCCGGTATGACACTGCAGGATATTCTAAAAGGATTGACACCCTATTTGGGTGATCCCTCCGGTTATCGCATTGAGGAGCCTTATTTATTGGCCATGGGAGTTGAAAATGCTATTGATGCCGCTCATCTCAAAGCACTTGTGCATGCCTGTGAGCTGGAAGGAATTCATCCTGAATTACAAACAGCGCACTATGCTACTGATGCCGCTATTTACCAGGAAGCTGGTATTCCCTGTGTGGTTTTTGGTCCGGGTTCCATTGCCCAGGCGCACACTGCCAATGAACACATCGACATTACCCAAATCGAAAAAGCCAGCAACATCATCTTCCGACTTCTGACCACCTGAAGCCTGCTCCCATTTTATGATTCCCTTTCCCTTTCTTCCTTTCCTCCATCTTCCATTCCACCATCTTCCGTTGTCCTTTCTTCCTTTACTCCATCTTCCTTTCCTCCCTGATTAAATGCTGTCCATACCCTTCTCTTACCAGCAATTCAAACGCATCCCACACCTCTCCGGGAATTTCCATTTCAATCTGAAACCCTTTAGCCGGATATTCCTTTATCCGTTGCAAATCCCCCACCATAATATTGATGATCCTTTCAAGCGGGATTTCCTCATTCGGGTATTCATCATAGGATAGGGGAGGGGAAGTCACCAGCAACTCCTTTTCCGGCATATGTTTTTTGAACGTGGCATAACTTCTTTTTTCCATATAGGGTTTCTGCACCACGATAAAACTATTAGGATCCAGTCCGTTTGCTGCCAGCAATGCTTTGGAAAAAAGGATATTCTCGCCTGTATTCGTTGACTGGTTTTCAATTAATATAACATCCTCTGGCACCCCCATCTTCCGTGCAATGGCGGCAAACTTATCCGCTTCCTTTTCTGTCCACATACCCTGGGTGAAATTACCCAGTCCGCCGGAGAGCAATAACAAAGGCGCCCATCCTTCCAGCCATAATTGCGCAGCCCATTCGGCAACCCGCAAATCGTGACTACCCAGTGCGAAAATGCAGTCGGATTTTTCCAGGGAATGATTCATGTGGTGGTAGTCCCAGACCAGGCGTGCCGCCTTATTGACGCTTTCTTTCATTCGCTTGTGTTTCTTCCCTTCGAAGGTAAATTTTCAATCTTGCATTGATGTAATTGATCATATCCTCTTCATTGGACTGGCGACAGAATTCATAAGTTGGCCGGAACCGTAACATAAATGTCTGAAGAGAATCTCCTTTTAAGCCTGTATAGCGCTGCACGAAGGACCTGGAGAATCGGTAATCAACATATTCAATACGCTCATTGTCCAGCAACTTTTTCTTCAGTTCCCGTTCCTGGCGGTTTTTGGAGGAGAAGAAACTAGCCGGACTCAACACTATTCCGAAACCGGATTGAGGGGTATTTCTGCCTGTAATTCCTGGAAGCGGTTCATCAAGAATATGACGGTAGGCTTCTCTTCTTTCCAGGGAATCGGTGCTGTAATCTCTTTCTGTAACTATAACAGTTTTAAGCAGGTTATATCGTTGCCTGAGTGATATATCATAGCCGGTCACAAACATATGAAACTCTACCTTCAGGGTATCCGGCACATATCCAATAGCAGAAAAAACAATTCGGTGACCTTCTGCTGCCGGAATGCTGTATCTCCCTGTTTTTGATACCGTCGTTGTTTGATTGGTGTTCAGGTTTACCAGAAATACATCCTGCAACGTGGAGTCGGTTTGCGCATCAAAAACCGCCCCGGATAGTTGTTGCTGTGCGGAGGTATACAGGAAGCAGCTCAATCCAAAAATAACAGTCAGGATCAGTCGAATGGCAGTCATGGTTAAAGTTAATCAGCAAGCTGAATTGATGTTGTTGTTAAGCTGAAAACATTTGTTAATCATTCTTAATATGATGAAAGGCAAATTCCATGTTTATCTTTACAAGGGAGATAATTTTATTTAATGAAGCAACTACTGGTGATTGCAGCCATCGTGCTGACGGGAATAGCTACTGTCGCATTGACCGAACAAAAAGGTTCGTTGAGAAGGATGTACAGTAAACCGACCAGCTTATGGCCGGCTCCCGGCATTGATCCCGGAGTGCAGTGGAAAGAGCTGGAAGCCCTGCCATTGCATGATTCCGGCAGTATAGAAGCATTGAATGACCCCATGGTTTTGTTAGGCAAAACCTTGTTTTTTGATCCACGTTTATCCGCTTCCAACCAAATCTCGTGCAGCAGTTGTCACGATCCGGATTTGTCATGGGCCGATGGCCGGGCAGTAGCTTTGGGTCATGATCACCAGCAGGGGAAAAGGAATACGCCGTCCTTATTGAATATAGCCCGAATGGAGACTTTTTTCTGGGATGGTAGAGCCCGAAGCCTGCAACAACAGGCCATTAATCCGATCAGCGAACCTCATGAAATGGCCCAGGACCTGACCAAATTAATTCCGAAGATCAGGGCCATTAAAGGCTATCATCAGCTCTTTAGAAATGCCTATGACTCAGAAGAAATTTCAATGGAAGGAATACTGGATGCCATTGCTGCATTTGAGGAAACGATTGTTAGCAGACCCAGCCGGTTTGACAAATTTGTAAGGGGAGCATACCAATCACTAACCGATGAAGAAATAGAAGGACTTCATTTATTTCGCACAAAGGCGCGATGTATGAATTGCCATTATGGACCAGATTTTTCGGATCAGCAATTTCATACACTGGGATTTTCTGATTCATCGGATCACCAGGAAGATCCGGGTAGGTATGCTGTTACAAAAAAGAAAGTAGACCTGGGGCGATTCCGAACTCCATCGCTGCGTGATGTCATGCGAACCGGGCCCTGGATGCATGATGGCAGGTACAACGAAATGGAAGATGTCATCAATTTATTGAATGATGGTGGAACAGATCCCCTGATCCAAAAACTGAACTTAACAGCAAGGGAAAGAAAATCCCTCCAGGCGTTCCTGCATGCTATTACTGCTGCACCATTTAAAGTGCAACGCCCTGAATTACCTAAATAAAAAAAGCCCCCGCAAAGCAGGGGCACCTCCAGAAATTTATTTTCTTAAAACGCTTTCTTTTCTCCTGTTATCTGTACCTCGGTTACCGGCCCGTATTTTTCCGCCAGCTTCTTAATCTCCTCCGATTTACCCACCAGTATAAATTGCAATTTATCTTTCGGGAAATAGGTCTGGATGATCTGGCGCGCCTTGTCCAGTGTTAAGCCATCTACATTCGCCTGGAAATTATTGATAAAGGATTCATTGAATCCATACCAGAACATCTGGGTCATTAGAGAAGCCAACTGGCGACTCGTTTCAAAATCCGGCGGGAACTGTCCCTTTACATAGTTTTTTGCAGAAGTAAGCGACTCCTCTGTTACCCCCTGTGCATGCAGTCTGTTCAATACCTCCAGCGCTTTGTCAATAGCCGCTTCTGTATTTTCAGTTGCAGTAAACGTACTGATCGCAAATCCACCTCCATACTTTAATGTACTGAATGAACTCCTGGCTCCATAAGTCAGCCCACTGTTCACACGCAGCTCATCATTCAGCATTGAAGTGAATCGTCCGCCCAGCAGGGTATTGATCACATCAATGGCGATATAATCCGGATTGTTTCTACTGATACCTGGTGCACCAATATAGAATGTGGTTTCTCTTGCATCATTTTTGTTCACCAGCAATACCCGGTTACCGGAAGGCTTTAAAATAGCCGACTTGGCGCTCACATCCAAAACAGCCGGAGCTTTTTTCCATCCTGAAAATGCTTTCGTCACCAGTGCTTTCATCTGTTTGGCATCAAAATCTCCAGCAATGGCAATGGCAGACCCATTTGGAATATAATGACTTGTATAAAATGCCCGGATATCTGCAGCACTTAAGGGTTGTACGGTTGCTGGTGTACCGGAAACAATATTTCCATAAACATGCTCTCCATAAAGAAATTTATCGAAGTAGGAACCGATCACGCTTCTCGGACTTTCTTTCTGTTGTTCCAGCCGGATCAGCGCACGCTTTTTTTCCTTTGTAAATTCTGCCGTATCAAAACGCGGAGCAGTTAATACTTCGTTTAGTATGCCCAGCATTTTCTCCGTGTCCTTACTTGCAAAAGAAGAAGATAAACCAGCATATTCTTTATTCGCATAACTGTTGATGCTGGCGCCAATAAAATCAATCTGCTGATCCAGTTCCTGTTTGGAATAGGAGGCTGTTCCGTGTTGCAGGGCTGCTGCTGTAAGGGAAGCCAATCCCGCCTTTTCTCCATCAAAGATGGCACCTGCAGGAAAGATAGCAGACACCGAGATCATTGGAACCTCTTTTTGTTCCATAAGGTAAACCGTCAGTCCATTTTTCAAAGTGAACTTTTGGTAAGCAGGCAGCTTGAAATTTTGTGCCTGTAAAACAGTAGCAGTACCTATCGCTAATACTGTTGTTAGAAAAAATATGTTGAATAGTTGTTTCATCTCTTTGAATTAGTAGGTTAATCATCCACTTTAGCTGCCAGTACGCCAACAGTACGATTCGGTTTGGTGAAGTATTCTCCAACAACCCGTTTGATATCATCAATTGTCACTTTATTATAAAGAGTGGGCGCATCAAATAATTTTTTATAATCACCAAAGAACACCTCGTAGGTGCCGATATTATTGGACTTTCCATTGATGGTTTCAATCTGGCGATAGAACTCAATCAGTTTGGCATTCTTTACTTTTTCGAGTTCCTTTTCGTTTACGCCATTTTTTTTAATGGATTCCAGTTCGGCGTAGATTTCTTTTTCGATGTCTTCTGTTTTTACACCTCTTGAAGCAGTTGCCGTAATGCTAAAAAGGGTGGGATCAAAACTTTCTTCATACCGTGCAAATACGGAGGTAGCCAGTTGTTTCTGATCCACCAGTAAGGAATACAGGCGGGAGGATTGTCCTTGTGTGAGCAAATCTGACAAAAGCGATAACGCATAATAATCAGGATGTTTCGCCTCCGGTGTATGCCAGGCTATGCTGAGGTAGGGATTCGCGACCTGCTTCTGCACGGTTATCCTTCTTTCTCCTGTTTGTTTGGGCTCTTTGATATGAACCGCAGGTGGCGCCGCCTGTGCAGGTATGGGTCCCAGGTATTTCTCGGCCATTGCTTTTACATCTGCAAATTTCACTGCTCCTGACATCACTACTACACAATTGTTTGGTGCATAATAGGTTTTGAAATAACGCTCCAGGTCTTCCTGTTTCCAGTTTTTCATATCATCGAGGTAGCCGATTACCGGCCAGTGATACGGGTGCTCGGAGAATGCCTGTCCCTGTACCGCCTCAAACAATACTCTATATGGAGAGTTTTCCAGTCCTGTACTGCGCTCGGATATTACCACGCCGCGCTCACTTTCCACCACTTTCGGATCAATGGTCAGGCTGGAAATCCGGTCGGCCTCGAGGTCAAAAATCACTTCGGTTGCCGAAGCGGGGAACCAGTTTGTATACACGGTAACATCTTCCCGGGTATAGGCATTGTTGGCACCACCATTGAATTCCATGGTGCGGTCAAACAGCTTGGGGCCATATTTCTTCGCTCCATTGAACATCATGTGCTCAAAAAAATGCGATAAGCCGGTAATGCCCTGGTATTCATTCCGGGATCCAACCCGGTAAAACAGGTACATGTTGGCATTCGGAATGGAAAAATCCTCTACCACCAGGAATTTCATCCCGTTGGCAAGGGTAAAACTTTGAACTTCATCTGCTTTTAACTGTGCCTGGGCCACCGATGCACAAAGGAGCAGGAGGCCCGTCCAGATTTTCTTCATAATCGTGTGTTTAATGCGCCTTAAAGCTAACAATTGTTCACCGGGAAGAACAACCATTCCTAAAAAACCGAGTTGCATATACATTATTTTTCACGGCTTTACGTTGTAGAAACAAATATCCAGGCCTTGAAGAACTGCTACCTTCTTTTTTTGCTGCTCGTCATAAATTACAGCGTTATCGCTCAACCCGCAATTGATACTACCACCAAACTCATTGCCCAGAAAGAAAATGTTATCAAAGAAAATACGATTATAAAGATCGAGAACCTGGGTCCGGGTATCAATTCCGACCTGCCTGAATTGCGTCCTACCATTTCTGCTGACGGCAATCTGCTCTTTTTTATCTGCGAAAATCACCCCCGGAACACCAAGTATCGCACTGTGCCCAATAGCCAGGATATCTGGGTGGCTTTTCGCGATACCCTTGGTAACTGGAGCGAGGCCAAACACCTTGCTGCTCCCTTGAATACTACGCATTACAATGCTGTATACTGGATCTCCCCTGATAATAACAGAATTCTGATCCGCGGCGCGTTTGTGAAAGGGGGATATGTTGGCAAAGGAATCAGTATGTGTACGCTGAAAGATGATGGGCGCTGGAGTGAGCCGGAAGGACTCAATATTAAAAATTATTTCAAATACGATCGGGGCCGGCTTTCCGGTGCCTCCATGGCGCATGATGGCCAAACCCTCCTGCTCTATCTGACGCCGGAAGAAGGCAGTTCACTGAATGATATTTTTGTTTGTTTTTTGAAAGCGGATGGCAGCTGGACCGAGCCCAAAAGCCTGGGTAAGAAAATCAACCTGCCCGAAACCGATGAAATGACCCCCTATATGGCTGCGGATGGGGTAACCCTCTATTTCAGCAGTAACCGCGCAGGTGGTTTGGGTGATAACGATATCTGGAAAGCCCGCCGGCTGGATGATAGCTGGACCAAATGGTCGGAGCCTGAAAACCTGGGGGCGCCCATCAATTCTGAAAACTGGGATGCTTTTTTCACCATGGATGCGGGAGGGGAATTTGCCTATCTCACTACCAGTGAAGAAGGGTATGGAGCCAGTGATATTGTTCGGGTTCGGCTACTGGAAGAGAAAAAACCGGATCCTGTAGTAATGGTGACTGGCAACGTATATAATAAGAAAACTGGTGAACCAATCACAGCATCCCTCTTATATGAAACCCTGCCGGATGGGGTTCAGGTGGGCAATGCGCTTTCCAGTCCGTTTGATGGTGCCTTTAAAATTGTATTGCCTTTCAATCGTAATTACAGCATTCGGGCAACTGCCAATCATTTCTTCTCCATGTCTGAAAACCTGAACCTGGATTCCATGATCCAGGCGGGTTATACCGAAATCCACAAAGACCTCTACCTGGTACCCATTGAAATTGGGCAGACGGTAAGACTGAACAATGTCTTCTTTGATTTCGACAAGTGGGATTTGCGTAAAGAAAGTTTTATGGAACTGGATCGGGTTGTGAAATTGCTGGCTGAAAATCCGGCCATCGAAATTGAACTGGCGGCACATACCGACAGCAAAGGTTCGGATGATTACAACTATAAACTCAGCGATAACCGCGCCCGTTCGGTAATGAACTACCTGATATCCAAAGGAATTGCAGCATCCAGGTTGAGATCCCAGGGCTATGGAGAAACCAAACCACTATCTTCCAATGATACAGATGATGGCCGACAGCTGAATCGCCGGGTTGAATTCACCATTTTAAAGAATTGATGTAGTTTAGTGTAGGTTAAGGCAGGCATTCATTTAAAATTTAAACTCATGCAATCAGTTCAATTGCCTTCCGTATCTAATTTCTACAGATTAGTTCTCTACATTGTCTCCGTACTTTTTGGGTTGCTGGGGATGAGTTCCGCCTTTGCGCAATCCCTTCCCGAAAATTATGAATTTGCCCTGGGTGTAACCTATGAAATGAGTTCCGGTAAAAATGGGAATCTGAAAAAAGGAGAACAGATGGGAATGTGGTTCTCCAATCAGCCATATACCGGCATGGAAAGCCCCAGGCAAAAAGGTTTCTTCATGGTGATGGATTTGAAAGATCAGAAACTGGTTACCCTGATGACAGATCAGAAAATGGCCATGGTGATGGATCTTAAGAAGATGCAGGAAAAAATGAAGGGACAGGTTAAGGAAGAAAATCCATCGGATGTCAAGATTTCCAAAACAGGTAAATCAGAAACGATTCTTGGTTATAAATGCGATCAATACCTGATTGAGACTGCTGATGGCCAGTCGCTTGTATGGATCACTACCGAACTGGGTTCCGGCATGGGTAACCTGGCCAAAAGTCTTTCCTCTATGCTTAGTTCCGGCCCCAAGCCCATGGGACTGCCCTCCATGAAGGGAATTGAAAATGGTGTTCTGCTGAAATTGGAATCAACCGATAAAAAATCGGGTAACAATACCCGGTTGGAAGCGGTGAATGTGAACAAAGACGGCAAAAAATTTCCGACTTCCGGTTATAATGTGATGGCTATGCCGGGCATGTAATCTGTGGTAACCGAATATCAATCCGGTGTATTCCATCCGCTGTTCTGTTTACCAGCAATTGTCCACCTTCTGCCTGGGCCATTGAAATTGATTTTTTCAGCAGGAGTAATTTGGCAGGATCTACCACATTGTTTGTTTGAGGCCGATACTGAAACTTCATCTCAATATCCATTTCCTGCTGGATGGTTAATTGGAGTTGCTGTGCGCGATAGGTTTTAATAAGTGGTAACACGGTTTGCAGTAACCGGTAAATTGTGAGTCCGCTTGCAGGCGCTAACGGTTCCTCCAGTTCCATTATGAAATCAACCTCCACCCGGTGATTCACTGCCCACTGTTCTACCAGTTCATTAATCAGCAACTGTGCATTGGCCTGAAATTCATCAATCGGTTTAATATAATTACACAGAAGCCGGATCTCGTTAATAATATGTTCTATATTTTCCCTGCTTTTATTAAGGAAGGACTCGCTAAGGTCTTTTTCCGTTTGAGCGAATTCTATATAGAGCTTGGTTGCCGCCAGTGTTTGAGCAAAATTCTCATGCAACTGGTGAGCGATAAAGCTTTTTTCTTTTTCTTCTTCTTTAATGGAAAGCCGGTGAAGTGCCTTTTCGGACTCTATTAACTTATTGGTGTAATTAATTAGCGATTTGTTTTTTCTTCTTAGTTCCAGGAGGCGACTCACCTGGTTTGCTATAATCTGCAAAGCTTCCTGCTGGAAACGGGAAAGCTGGATATTAGAACTGGAGTCAAATACACAAACGCTACCTACTTTCTGTCCAGAGCTGGTACCGATTGGGGCACCCGCGTAAAAACTAATGCGGGGGTCGCCATTTACATACGGATTATTTTGAAAGCGGGGATCTCTTGCAGCATCAGGAACCAGCATTACTTCATTTTGCTGGATCGTATAATGACAAAAAGCTTCTTCTCTGCGGGTTTCTCTGATAGAAATATTTTTTACTGCCTTAAACCATTGCCGGTCTTTATCAATAAAGCTGAGGGCCGCCATCTGACAATTAGTAATATTGGCCGCCAGTTCAACCAATTGGGAGAAGTCTTCCTCATCTTCAGAATCGAGAATGCCGAATGAATAAAGGTCGGCTAGTCGCATTTCTTCCTGCAAATCGGGCAAGTTATTCATGGTACGGATTTAATTCCTGGAATGGAAAGGGTTACAATATTAACGTTGTCTGGCCAGCAATAGTTTGCCGGGATCTGTCGAAATATTTCTAATCTCATTATATTCGGGTATACGCACATATGAATAACATGACGAGATCGCAACTGGAACAACTCTTTTCAACAGAGTCGGCTCAATTGGAGAAACTGAATGAAATGGTTCGTCGATCCGTTGAAGAAGAAAAACTGCTAACTGAAAAATTGAAAGAATTTGAAGAGCAGCATCCGGGTTTCCAGAGCAGGGTAGCCGATAAAGTTGCCACTTTCGGGGGCAGCTGGCGCTTTATAATAAGTTTTACGTTCCTGATGTTGGCCTGGATCTTGCTGAATGTATTTTTATTAACAAGACCCTTTGATCCCTATCCCTTCATTTTACTTAACTTGTTACTTTCTACCATTGCGGCCCTTCAGGCGCCCATCATCATGATGAGCCAGAACCGAAAGGAAGAAAAGGATCGCCAGCGCGCCATCAGTGATTATATGATCAATCTGAAGGCTGAAATCGAAGTCCGTAACCTGCACAGCAAACTGGATCTGCTTATTACAGAACAAATGCAGACCCTTTTTGAGATTCAGAAAACACAGATTGATATGATGGATGACATGAGGGAGCTTTTGATGAAGATCAAAAAGGCCGATGATTAGTATCAATCTTTGCTTACAGAGTTCTATCTAGTTTCGTAACGAAATCTGACCGGATATGATTCCAGCACTTACACCAGACCTGAGAAAGGTATTGGAGGCGGTTCATTATCGGCCTGCAATATCTATTGTATTGCCGTTTGATCCAAAAATGACGGCAAAGGACAGTTTGTCCACCTCATTAAAAAGCACCTGTGACAAGGTGGAAAAATCCCTGCTGAAGCAATATCCCGCCGAACTGGCGTTGCTATTGCTCCAACGTTTACGAAGTCTGCTGAATCAGCTGAATTACAGTACACATAAAAAGAGTATTGCACTGTTTCTCTCTCCGGTATTTGAGAAACTGTTGTATCTCGATATGGATGTGGTGCCGAAAATTATCATTGATGATTCCTTCGAAATCCGGGATCTGATTGATTGCAAAATAGTTTCACGGAAATTCCTGGTATTGTTGCTGCATAGTCAGCATATGCATATTCTTCTGGGAGAACCGGGTAAACAGCAACGTATTCTTTCTGCCCCCATTGAATATTCATTGCCTACCTCCATTAAACAGGCCGATCAAACCCTTGAACAATTAATACGGGCTTACCAATTGCCGGCATTTGTATTGGGAGAGGAAAAGTTGATTGGGATCTTCAGTAACGCAAACAATTGTACCGGAAGCATCATTGATTTCATCAGGTTTAATGGTACCGAGAAAGATTCGGATCAAATTGACCAGCTGCTCAAACCTTATCTTGAAAAATGGTCAGACTGGAAAGAGGCGGCAGTGTTGCAGCGATTGAAGGAAGCTGCTAAATCGCAACGATTGACAATCGGCATGTCAGAAGTTTGGAAGGAAGCCATGCACCACAATGGCAAGTTGCTGGTAGTGGAACGCGGATTTCATTTCGATGGATTTCAACCCCACAATCCATACTCTTATGTGAAGGATGCGGTGGATGAGATTATTGAAAAAGTACTGGAATCAGGAGGAGATGTTGAATTTGTGAAGCAAGGAAAGCTGACTGACCAGGGACAAATTGCACTGGTTCGTTTTTATTGAATCTGTGTTCAACAGTATAATTATGAGTAAATCAGCCTGGATCAGACGCTTTCGCGAAATCGGTCTAACAGATGTACCCAGCGTGGGTGGTAAAAATGCCTCCCTGGGTGAAATGATATCCCGCCTCGCTTCCTTTGGAATTCCGGTTCCTGACGGCTTTGCTACAACTGCCCTCGCATTTGAAGATTTTCTTAGCCAGAACAGCTTGCATCTGCCGTTGCGCGAACTTATCCAGCAACTGGATCATGTTCAGTACAGCAATCTTCGTGAAATCGGATCTGCAGCCCGCAAGTTGTTGATGGAAGCAGAATTGCCCATTCATTTAAAGCAGGCTGTACTGGATGCCTATAAGGAACTTGGAAAGGAAGAACCAATTGCTGTTGCTGTGAGAAGCAGTGCCACTGCTGAAGATTTACCCGAAGCCAGTTTTGCAGGTCAGCACGAATCCTATCTGAATATCCGGGGAGAAGATGCCCTGTTGCAGGCAGTGAAAAAATGTTTTGCATCTCTTTATACCGACCGGGCCATTAAATACCGGGAGGATCATGGATTTCAGCACGAAAAAGTAGCGTTATCAGTGGGCGTTCAGATAATGGTTCGTTCTGATATTTCCTGCTCGGGTGTGCTTTTTACGTTGGAGCCTGAATCCGGTTTCCGGGATATTATTCATATTTCCGGTGTATGGGGCCTTGGAGAAAACATTGTGCAGGGGACCGTTACGCCGGATGAATTTATGGTGTTCAAACCTACTTTGGGTAAAACAAAGCAACCGATTCTGCAGAAGCGGCTCGGTGAAAAGGAACAGACGATGATTTATGGCGATACTGCTGAAACTCCTGTTCTCAACCTTCCTACTCCACCCGAAAAGCGGGACGTGTTTGTTCTTACCGATGAGGAGATCGTCCAGCTTGCCACCTGGTCCGGGATCATTGAAGAGCACTATGCCAAACCCATGGATATTGAATGGGCAAAGGATGGATTGCAAGATCAGCTCTATATCATCCAGGCCCGTCCGGAAACAGTCCATTCCCGTGCGAATCCACTGTTGCAGAAAGAATATAAAATTGAGAAAGCAGGTGCAAGAGTAATAACATCCGGCCAGGCGATTGGATCTGCTGTTGCCATGGGTACTGCCAGGTTGCTGAAGAGCACTGCTGAAGCTGATAAACTCCAACCCGGCGAGATCATTGTAACAGATCTTACCAGCCCTGATTGGGATCCCATTCTAAAAAAATCTGCCGCGATTATCACCAATAAAGGCGGGCGTACCAGTCACGCTTCAATAGTTGCCCGTGAGCTGGGTGTGCCTGCAATCGTTGGATGTGAGAATGCAACGGAACAAATAAAGGATGGTCAGCTCATTACGGTATCCTGTTGTGAAGGAAAAACGGGGAGGGTTTATGAAGGCTTGCTGAAACTGGAAACGATTGAGCATGATTTCAGTACCATCAACAAGCCCGAAAAGACCGGCATCATGCTTATTACCGGTGATCCTGAAAAAGCTTTCCAGTTATCTTTTTATCCAAATGATGGAGTGGGATTGATGCGTATGGAATTCATCATCACGCATGCCATCAAAGTTCATCCGATGGCATTGGTGCAGTTTGATGAACTGGCGGAAGAATCAGAAGAAAAGCAGGCTATCGCAACACTTACTAAAGGATATGCTGATAAGAAAGAATATTTTATTGACAAACTTTCACAGGGTATAGCTGCCATCGCAGCCGCTTTTTATCCTAAACCTGTAATCCTTCGGATGAGTGATTTCAAATCGAATGAATACGCCAACCTGCTTGGCGGTGCTGCATTTGAACCCAAAGAAGAAAATCCCATGATTGGTTTCAGGGGTGCCTCCCGCTATTATCATGAAAAGTATAGAGAAGGATTCCGCCTGGAATGTGAAGCCGTAAAACGTGTGAGAGAAGAAATGGGTCTCACGAATGTTAAAGTCATGATCCCTTTCTGCCGCACTGTGGAAGAAGCAGCAAAAGTGGCGGAACAGATGAAACTATTTGGTTTGGAAAGAGGTGCTAATGATCTTGAACTTTACATGATGGTGGAGATTCCCAGTAATGTGTTACTGGCAAAAGAGTTCGCCCGCTATTTTGATGGTTTTTCTATAGGATCCAATGACCTCACTCAACTGACACTTGGTGTGGATCGCGATTCAGCCCTGGTAAGTCCTCTCTTTAATGAACAGAATCCCGCCGCCAGGGAAATGATCCGCCTCGCTATTGAATATGCTCATACTGCCGGGCGACCAATCGGTTTATGCGGACAGGCGCCCAGTGATGATCCCTCCTTTGCCCGCTTCCTGGTGGAAGCAGGAATTGATACCATCTCCTTTAACCCGGATGCGCTGCTGAAAGGCATGGAAAATGTTTTACGGGAAACGAAGGAGACGAAGGAGACGAAGGAGGCATAGGAGACAGAGGAGTAGTCCCGTCTCCCGTCTCCCGCCTCCTTTGTCTCCGTGATTTAAAATGTTAAATTGTCCTTTCTTTTAAATTTCCCACAAATTCTTCAATTTATAAGAAAGCTCCTGCGATTGTAAATCCATACATTTGCATCCTTCAATGAATTTTAATCATGGATTGGAAACAGTTTGAGAAAGTGTCAAAGGCAATGGGTGATCAGAACCGCCTCCGAATCCTCGAAGCAATTTCAAAGAAAAAAGGTGTTTTGGAATGTGCTGCTATTGTTCAGAAACTGGACCTGGCACAGCCTTCCATCAGTCATCACATCAAAACCCTGGTGGAAGCTGGACTGATCGAACCTGAAAAATCCGGTCGCAATTACACGTACATCCTGAACACTGAGCTGCTTGATAAGTATATCAAAAAGCTGAAGACGATTGCCGGCTAAACAAGCCAAAGTAGAAGCGAAACAAATCAAAAGATGAGAACCAAGTTACTCTTGTCCGCACTCCTGATAGGGTGGTTACAGGGCAATGGACAGGCTGTTCCCGACAGTTTGCCAAAACAACTGGACCTGGAAAAGGCCATTGCATTTTCCCTTAAGTACCAACCCCTGGTGCAGCAGTCAGAAATTGACCAGAAAATCACAGCAGCCAATATCCGCAACAAGTTGGCAGACTGGTATCCGCAGGTGAATTTTAACTATAACCTGCAGCACAACTTCGTGGTACAAACAAATATCATTGGCGGTAACCCCGTGAAGCTGGGTGTCGACAATGTTTCTGCCCTGCAGTTTACAATGTCGCAGACTCTCTTCAACCGGGATGTATTATTGGCCCGCAGAACCCGCACCGATGTACAGCAACAGGCACTGCAAACCACCAAACAACGCAAGATTGATATTGTGGTGGCAGTTTCCAAAGCCTACTACGATGTACTGGCTACTACGCAGCAGGTGAAGGTGGCGGATGAAAATATCCGTCGCATTGAACGCAGCCTGCAGGATGCAAAATTCCAGTATGATGCCGGAGTAGCTGACAAGACAGATTTCAAGCGGGCTACCATCGCACTCAATAATGCAAAGGCATCTAAAATTGCGAATGCGGAAATTCTGAAAGCAAAACAGGAATATCTGAAATCGGTGATGGGTTATCCGGTTGATGCGCCAATCGATTTGCTATATGATAGTGCAGCACTGGAACAATCCATCACCGCACCGGCTGATGAAAATCCGGAACTGAATAACCGGATTGAATATCAGTTGATCACCACACAAATCAAATTACAGGAAGCAAATCTCAAATACAATAAGTGGGCCTACCTGCCGAATGTATCACTGAATGGCGCCTATAACCTGAACTACCTGAACAATCAGTTTTCGAAACTGTACAATGTGAACTATCCTGCTTCTTTTGCAGCCATCACACTGGGTTTCCCGATTTTTCAGGGAGGTAAAAGAAAGTCTGCCATCGATGCGGCGGAATGGCAACTGGAGCGCAGCAAACTGGATCTGCTCAGCCTGAAGAATTCTGTGAATGCGGCGTACTCACAGGCAATAGCAACATATAAAAGCACCTATACCAATTACCTGGCGCTGAAGGAAAACCTGGATCTCGCGCGGGAAGTATATGATGTTATTCAGTTGCAGTATCGGAATGGTATTAAAACCTACCTGGAAGTGATCAACGCGGAAACAGATCTTCGTACCGCCACCATCAATTATTATACAGCACTCTATAATGTACTGGCCAGTAAAGTGGACGTACAGAAAGAACTCGGACAATTTAACTATTAATCAACTGGTATGAGAAGCATTTTTTATACAGCCTTTATCGGATCAATTCTTTTAGCAGCCTGTGGTCAGCAACCACAACAGGCTGGTCCCATGGCTCCTGCAGCAGTGAATGTAACACTGGAAGCTGTAAAGCCGGGTAATCCACTATATTTCGATGAATTTCCTGCTACTTTAACTGCCCTTAACCAGGTGGAACTGCGTGCACAGGTCAGCGGTTTTATTACCGGTATTCATTTTAAAGATGGTCAACGCGTACGCAAAGGCCAACTGCTCTACAGTATCGATGCGCAACTTTATAATGCAAATTACCAGCAGGCAGTAGCCAACCTGAATGTACAGGAAGCCAACCTGGCCCGTGCACAGAAAGATGCAGATCGTTATCATGAACTGCAGAAAAATGATGCTGTTGCCCGTCAGCTCGTAGATAATGCGGATGCTGCACTGGAAGTAGCGAAAAAACAGGTAGATGCAGCCAAAGCCTCTATTTCAGCTGCGCAAACAAGTGTTCGGTATACACGCATCACTGCCCCATTTGACGGTCTGATTGGTATCTCCCTGGTTAAACCAGGTGCACCGGTTACAGCCGGACAAACCATTCTCAATACGGTTTCAACTACCGGAGAGATGGCTGTTGATTTCAACCTGGATCAATCACAGATTTATCGCTTCAGTCAAATGTTGAACACAGCACCCAAAGATTCCACCTTCCGTTTGGCTTTCGGTAGTGATGAATATCCTGCACCGGGTAAACTTGTGTTACTGGATCGTGCAGTAGATGCGCAAACCGGAACTATTAAAGCAAGAGTAGTATTCCCAAACAAAAATGAAAGACTGCGGGCCGGCATGAATGGAACCCTGAAAGTAAAGAATCAGACCGGTGAACAGGCATTGCTGATTCCACATAAAGCAGTGGTTGAACAACTGGGTGAATTCTTCGTTTACAAAAAGACAGATAGCAGTACGGTGACACAACAAAAAGTTGTGCTGGGTACACCTATTGGGGCGGATATCATTATCCAATCCGGATTGCAGGCAGGTGATTCCATCGTTACACAGGGGGTACAAAACCTGCGTGAAGGCGCGAAAATTGTTTCTGTTCCGCCAGCAGCACCTGCTCCAGCCAAACATTAACTCCGATTCATCAGAAGAAGTACGAATAGCATGATAGCAGATATATTCATTAAAAGGCCCGTAACAGCCATTGTAGTATCCATCGTGATTGTATTGGTGGGTATTATTTCGCTGATTAATTTACCGGTTGCCCAATACCCCGATATTACTCCTCCAACTGTTTCTGTTACCGGTAACTTTATTGGTGCCGATGCACAAACAGTAGAGCAAACTACCACTACCGCAATTGAAACCCAGATCAACGGTACACCCGGTATGACTTATATGACCAGTAACAGTACTGCAAGCGGACAAAGCAGTATTACGGTCAATTTTGAAGTAGGTACCGATATCGATATCGCCACACTGGATGTGCAAAACCGGGTAAGTGTTGCCGAACCCACCCTGCCGGATGCGGTAAAGCGTTTAGGTCTTACCGTTAGAAAAAGAAATCCCAGTGTGATGATGGTACTTGGTTTCTATTCTCCGAATGGATCCCACGATGCCACTTTTATCGGGAACTATGTAAACCTCTATGTGAAGGATGCAATCACCCGGGTAAAAGGAGTAGGGGATGTATTTACCCGTGCCGATGATTTCTCCATGCGGGTTTGGCTCAACCCTGAAAAGCTGGCTGCCCTTAACATGACACCCGCTGAAGTGAACCAGGCCTTGCAGGAACAAAACCTGCAGGTAGCTGCTGGTACAGTAGGTGGTAATCCTCAACCAGGTACCCAGGCTTTTGAATATACCATTCTCACCAACAGTCGTCTGACTACGCAGGATCAATTTGAGAATATTATTGTGAGAACCCGCCCTGCAGATGGTTCCATTGTATACCTGAAAGATGTAGCCCGCGTTGAGCTGGGTAAATTTGATTATGGTATCAATGCATTTGTGGAAAATGGCAAACCTGCCGCTTTCCTGCTGATTTACCAGGCTCCCGGAGCAAATGCACTGGATACCTATGAAGGCATCCGGAAAGCATTGAATAATCTGCGGGCCACCTTCCCGAAAGACATTGATTATGTTGTACCACTTGAAACCGTTTCAGTGGTAGAGGAATCAATCAATGAGGTGCTTCATACCCTGGTGGAGGCACTGCTCCTGGTGGTACTGGTGGTGTTTCTCTTCCTGCAAAGCTGGAGAGCTACTTTTATTCCATTGCTCGCGATTCCGGTATCACTGATTGGCACCTTTATATTTTTTGGTCCGCTTGGTTTTACCATCAACACACTTACCCTGTTCGCCTTTGTACTGGCCATCGGAATTGTGGTGGATGATGCGATTGTAGTGGTGGAAGCTGTACAACATAATATTGACCATGAGAAGATGTCTCCAAAAGAGGCAACGCAGAAAGCGATGAAGGAAATATCAGGACCGGTTATTGCGATTGCATTGATCCTGGCTGCGGTATTCATTCCTGTTGGATTCATTCCCGGAATTGTAGGGCGTTTGTATCAGCAGTTCGCGATCACTATTGCAGTATCTGTATTGATCTCTGCTTTTGTGGCACTTTCACTTACTCCCGCTCTATGTACCCTGATGCTGCGTCCCTCTAAAGATGAGAATGCAAAGAAGAATCTGCTGGAAAAATTCTTCTTCGGTTTCAATAACTGGTTCAATAAGGCTACGCGTGGGTATGCGAAATCAGTAGGGGGATGGATCCGCCGCACGCCCTGGGTCCTGGGAATGATGATTGCCTTGTTTGTCGGACTCTTCCTGTTGTTCAAAGCCAAACCAACAGGGTTTATTCCAACTGAAGATGAAGGTCGTGTATTGGTTACTTATGAAATGCCGGAGGCGACTTCTACTACCCGAAGCGTAGAAATGAATAATGAACTGATCAAACGTATCAGTGCAATTCCTGAAACAAGAGTAGTAGGTGGACTGGCAGGTTTGAATATCATCAGTTTTTCCAATAAATCAAATGCCGGTACTGTATTCGTAAACCTCAAAGCCTGGGATCTCAGAAAAGATAAGGGACAACATGCTATGGATGTCATGAATAAAATCAGGGCAGCAACAGCAGATATCAAAGAAGCAAGGATCCTGGTAATTGCGCCACCCGCAATTCCCGGACTGGGTTCTACTTCCGGATTCTCCTTTGAATTGCAGCAATCCGGCGGAGCAGATGATGTGAAGCGATTTGAACAGGTTGTGAATGAGTTTTTAGGTAAGCTCAACCAGCGTCCTGAAATCGCCATGGCCTATACCTTCTTCAATGCCCGCACTCCTGCTTATAAATTGGATGTGGATCGGGAGCAGGCGAAAAAACTGGGTGTTCAGGTTTCTGAAGTGTACAGCACGCTGTCCAATTTCTTGGGTAGCAGTTATATCAATGACTTTAATATCTATGGAAGAAATTTCCGGGTGGTAAGCCAGGCCGACAGCAGTTACAGAAGTTCGCTGGCCGGAGTTGAAAAATTTTATGTGCGCAACAGTATGGGTAACATGATTCCTCTTGGATCGCTCATTAAAACACAGGTTATTGAAACACCTGCAGTGATCAACCACTTCAATATCTTCCGTTCGGCACAGATTAATGGTTCCGCCAAACCTGGATACAGTAGTGGACAGGCTATCCAGGCTTTACAGGAAGTAGCCGCTACGCTGCCTGCAGGATATACCTATGAATTTTCCGGACTGACAAGAGAAGAAGTAGCAGCGGGTAGTCAGCAAACCATCATTTTTGTAATATCGGTTGTATTCGTTTTCCTCTTCCTGGCGGCCTTGTATGAAAGCTGGTCGGTGCCTTTCTCGGTATTGTTTGCAGTTCCAATCGGGGCTTTCGGATCAATCCTGACCCTTACTCTGATGCCGTCTCTGTCTAATAATATTTATGCCCAGATTGGATTGATTACGCTTATCGGGCTAGCTGCCAAAAACGCGATCCTCATTGTTGAATTTGCAAAAGAAAGGGTAGATAAAGGAATTGATATAGTATATGCAACGCTGCAGGCGGTTCAACTTCGTTTACGCCCCATCGTTATGACCTCCCTGGCTTTTATCCTCGGTGTGTTGCCGCTTGCTTTTGCCACCGGTGCAGCAGCTGAATCGCGGCGCACAATCGGCTGGACGGTATTTGGAGGTATGATCGCTGCAACCACACTGGCAATCTTTGTAGTGCCGGTATTGTATGTTCTGATTACCAAACTCGCCTATGGTAAAAAGCTGAAAGAAATCAAAGACCAGAAAGACCTGGAAAATCAGATCGATCAGCATATTGTAGAAAGCAGAAACTAACGGAACTATGAATTAGGAATTATGAATTGAGTATGGATTTCCATATCCAATTCATAATTCCTAATTGTTCCTGATTTTTCTCATCCTTGTACCTGATGGAAATCACTCCCTTCTGTAACTAAGGATACAAATCTGTCTGTTGAAGATGGTCAAATTTGAGGTACTAAAATTGACCATCATGAAAATTGAACAGATTTATACCGGATGTCTTGCTGAAGCAGCCTATTATATTGAGAGTGAAGGAGAAGCCCTGATCATTGATCCGCTGCGGGAAACCAGGCCCTATATCGAACGGGCCGCAAAAGACAATGCCAGGATCAAATACATCCTGGAAACCCATTTTCATGCTGATTTTGTGAGTGGTCACCTGGACCTCGCCGCTAAAACCGGTGCAATGATTGTTTTTGGTCCAACTGCTGCTCCAGGATATGCAGCACATATCGCCACAGACGGTGAAATTCTGCCTCTTGGTAAGATAAAAATCAAAGTTCTTCATACACCCGGACATACAATGGAATCCACCACTTATCTGCTCATAGATGAAGCAGGTAAGGAAGTAGCCATTTTTACCGGAGATACCCTCTTTATTGGTGATGTTGGTCGCCCTGACCTGGTTCAGAAAGTAAAAAAAGAAATTACGCCTGAGTTCCTGGCCGGACAATTATATGATTCGCTTCGTAATAAGATTATGACGCTATCGGATGATATCATTGTTTATCCTGGTCACGGTGCAGGTAGCGCCTGCGGCAAGAACATGAGTAAAGAAACTACCGACACCCTCGGCAACCAGAAGAAATTCAACTATGCGCTCCGGGCGGATATGACAAGAGACGAATTTATCAAAGAAGTTACAGAAGGATTGGTTGCACCTCCCCAGTATTTCCCACACAACGTAATCATGAATGTGACAGGTGGATTAAACAGCATCGACCAGATCATTCGAAGGGGAACTACTGCACTCGAGCCAAAAGATTTTCAACTGGTTTGGGAAACAGAGGAAGCACTGGTGATTGATGCCCGTAGCAAGGATGAGTTTCCGAAGGACTACCTGCCTGGTTCCATCTTCATCGGACTGGATGATAATTTCGCTCCCTGGGTAGGAACCCTGGTAACCGATCTGAAACAACCGATTCTGCTGATTACAGATGAAGGTAAGGAAGAAGAAGCCGTTGTTCGACTGGCTCGTGTAGGGTATGATAATACACTTGGTTATCTGAAAGGAGGCGTGAAAGCCTGGAATACTGCAGGGCTCCCAACTGAGCAGATGGATGAAATAGAAGCACCGGAGTTTTCAGAACTCTATAAGAAGAACCCAAAGATGAAAGTACTGGATGTGCGTCGCGAATCTGAATATAATAGTCAGCATATTGAAGGCACTATCAACTTCCCGCTCGACTTCATCAATTCTAACATGAGTATGCTGGATAAAAACAGCACCTATTATATCCATTGCGCAGGCGGTTATCGCTCTATGATTACTGCTTCCATTCTGAAAGCAAGAGGATATGAGAACCTGATCAATATAAAAGGCGGATTTGCTGCGTTGTCTAAAACAGCTCTTCCCAAAACAACATACGAAGCTCCTAAAACAATGTTATAGATTGGTTTTCTGGCAGTTGGTTTATAAGCCGCTCTGTTCCTCCGGTCGGTCGGAAACAGGCGGCTTTTTTGTGTGATATAAGTCACGCAGGCAATGTGACTACCATCACCGAAAAAGGTTTTTAAATGGTTCACATTTGTATTCTAAAATAAAGGATATGGAAATCATCGGATACATTGCTTCACTGGTCATTGGAATCTCACTCGGCCTGATTGGTGGTGGCGGTTCCATTCTCACTGTACCAGTGCTGGTTTACCTGTTCAGAGTACAACCTGTTGTTGCAACCGCGTACTCTCTTTTCATTGTAGGTTCAACCAGCCTGGTGGGAAGTTTTCCCAAATACAAGGGCAATGAAATTAACCTCAAGACAGCCCTGATTTTTGGTCTTCCCTCCATCGCTGCAGTATATGCAACACGTGCATTTATTGTACCTGCAATTCCGGATGAATTGTTTTCCATCGGATCCATCGTATTTACTAAATCACTCTTGATGATGCTGCTCTTCGCAGTGCTCATGGTGTTTGCTTCCGTATCCATGATCCGTAGCAAAAAAGAAACAGTAAAGGAAGACGAAGTAGCGGAACAGAAATTTAATTATCCTGTGATTTTACTGGAGGGGGTTGTTGTTGGTACGTTAACCGGACTCGTTGGTGCAGGTGGTGGATTTTTGATTATCCCGGCACTGGTGCTGCTTAGTAAACTGCCCATGAAACAGGCAGTTGGTACATCCCTGTTAATCATCGCTGCAAAATCTCTCATCGGATTCACAGGCGACTTGAAAAATGCTTCTATGGACTGGAGCCTGTTGCTGAGTGTAACCGGTCTTGCCATCATCGGAATTTTTATCGGTAACAAACTGAGTAAAAAAGTATCTGCAGAAGGATTGAAAAAAGGCTTCGGATGGTTCGTCCTGGTAATGGGTATCTACATCATTGTAAAAGAACTGTTCCTCAGTTAATCTAACACTAAACTTTTAAATAATACAACCATGTTTTTCCAACACATCTACGACAAATCTCTTGCACAGGCCAGTTATTTCATTGGCTGTCAGAAAGCAGGTGTTGCTGCTGTGATTGATCCTAAACGCGATATCGATACCTATCTTGAAATTGCCAAACAACAGAATATGAAAATCACACATATTCTGGAAACCCATATTCACGCCGATTTCCTCTCTGGCTCCCGTGAACTGGCTGCTGTAACCGGCGGTAAAATGTATCTCTCTGCTGAAGGTGGAGAAGGATGGGAATATGAATTTCCGCATGTGGGTGTAAAAGATGGAGATGTATTGATGGTGGGCAATCTCAAACTGGAAGTAATGCACACTCCCGGCCATACGCCCGAGAGCATCAGCTTTGTTTTAACGGATACACCTGCAAGCGATGAGCCTGTAATGATCTTCACCGGCGACTTTGTTTTTGTTGGTGATATCGGTCGACCTGACCTGCTCGAAAAAGCAGCCGGTATCAAAGGAACACAGGATAAAGGAGCACATCAGATGTATGAATCACTTCGCAAGTTCAGTGCCCTTCCTGATTTCGTTCAGGTATGGCCTGGTCATGGTGCAGGATCTGCCTGTGGTAAAGCGCTGGGTGCAGTTCCCAGTTCTACTGTTGGTTACGAAAAAGCAAGAAGCTGGGCATTCCGTTATAACGAAAATGAAAAAGGATTCGTGGACTTCCTGCTCACTGATCAGCCTGAGCCACCGAAGTATTTCGCGATGATGAAAAAACTCAATAAAGTGAACCGTCCACTGTTGACCGAAGTGCCAAAATTGAAAAAGCTTGATCCAGCTGCAGCAAAAGATGCGTTGAAGAAAGACATCATGATAATCGATACCCGCAATAAAACTGATTTTGCAAAAGGATTTATTCCCGGCACGATCAATATCCAGGGTAACAATTCCTTCAGCACCTGGGCAGGATGGTATCTCAATTACGAAGAACCCTTCATCCTGGTTGCAGAAGAAGCACAGCTGGATGATCTGACCCGTAAACTGATGCGCATCGGTCTGGATAATATTCTGGGATACATTGCTGTGGAGGATATTGAAAAAGTTGCCGATGGTAAACTCGATACCGTGAAGCTGGTGGAATATGATGAGTTCAAAAAAATTGTTGATGCCGGTACTGCGACAATCATTGATCTGAGAGGTGCGGCTGAATACAATTCGAATCATGTCCCGGGTGCCAAACATGTATTTGTGGGTACACTGCCACAGCACCTGAATCAGATTCCAAAAGATAAAGAAGTGGTGATTCATTGCCAGGGTGGCGACCGTGCATCGATCGGTTACTCCCTGCTTGCAAAACATGGATTCACCAACGTAAGCAATTTCTCAGAGGGCATGAACCGCTGGGTACAGTCCTAAATAAATAACAAATGAGCTTGCTAAAGAAACACTGGTTTCCGGCTCTGTTGGTACTATTGGTAGTGGTTGTTGTTGCATATCAACTGGGAAGCAGCGATAAGGCTGGTGAGAAAGAATTGCCTGTCCGCTCAGGTGAAAACCTGGGCTGGCAGGCACCCAGTTTATACCTCGACAACGAACTCGAGGGCGAAGCACGTGAGATGGTAATCTATGGGGAAGAACTCATCGCCCATACATCTAAGTACCTGGGCCCGAAAGGAACCGTTGCTCCAATTTCCAATGGTCTGAATTGCCAGAACTGCCACCTCGATGCAGGCACCCGAAACTGGGGCAATAACTATGGTGCAGTATCGGCTACCTATCCCAAATTTCGCGATCGTAGCGGAAGCCTTGAAACCATTCCGAAAAGAGTAAATGATTGTTTTGAAAGAAGCCTGAACGGGAAAGCGCTGGACACTACCAGCAAAGAAATGCAGGCTATTGTTGCATATATTAACTGGGTTGGTAAAGATGTTCAAAAAGGTGAAAAACCGGCAGGTTCAGGGCTTAGAGAATTGGCTTACCTTGAGCGTGCAGCTGATCCCGTTAAAGGAAAACTTATTTACCAGGCACAATGTCAATCCTGTCATGGTGCAAACGGTGAAGGATTATTGGCGCTTGATGGCAACGAGTATTCCTATCCGCCTTTATGGGGAGAACATAGTTACAACGAAGGCGCTGGTTTATATCGTTTGTCCAGGTTTGCAGGTTATATCAAAGACAATATGCCCTTCAACCAGGCCACACACAAACTGCCTGCTCTTACCGATGAGGAAGCCTGGGATGTGGCAGCTTTTGTGAACTCGCAGTCCCGGCCTAGAAAAGACGCGGGCGGGGATTGGCCCGATATTTCCAAAAAGCCTGTGGATCATCCTTTTGGTCCATTTGCAGATGGGTTCTCAGAACAACAACATAAATTCGGACCCTTCGGTCCAATTGTAGCAGCCCGTAAAGCACAGGCCGCCAACAAGAAATAATACATAGTATCCGATTGCCATGCCTACTTCCAATCATTCAAATTGTACCTGCCATTCCTGTCAGCAGGAAACCGTTCGCGAAGCGGAAAAAAAATTACATGTTGAGATCAGTGAAAACAGTCGCCGTGAATTCCTCCGAAACGCAGGCCGGCTTGGCCTCGGTCTTGGAATTGGTGGTGGTTTGCTGGCTACTCCCATGGCAGCTTCTGCCCTCACAGGTGAAGATGCTGCACATCAGTTCAAAGAAATTGAAAGAAACAAAGCCTTGCTAACTGGTAAGGCTAACCGCTTTACGATCCTGCACACAGCAGATATCCATGCACAATTATTGGTGCATGATGAATTTTTTATTGAGAATGGTAAAGTGGTGTATAAAAAAAGGGGCGGGATGGCCACCCTTAAAACCATGATCCGGCAACTGAAAAACGAAAACCCCGCCAACACACTGGTGATTGATGGTGGTGATTGTTTCCAGGGTAGCGGTGTGGCTGCACTGACAGAAGGAAAAGCCATCGTGCCATTGATGAATAATATCGGGTATGATATTATGTTGCCGGGCAACTGGGAGGTAGTGTATGGCAAGGAAATGATGATGAAGGATATGTTCGCGTATGATGGTGTGAAAGTTTGCGCGAACATGTTTCATAATACCAATGATGATCTCAATGGCGACCTGATTTTTCCTCCCTATTTCGTTCAGCATATTGGTGGTTTGAAAATTGGATTCATAGGTTATAATGATCCCCTTACTCCCAAGCGGCAATCGCCTGCCTATAGTGATGGCATCACCTTCACACCACCTGAGAAAAATGTAGCCAAATACATTAAACTCCTGAAGCAATACGAGCAATGTGATATGGTTTTTTTGCTAACGCACATGGGTCTGGCCCAGCAAATCGGCTTATCTAATATGGCTCAAATAAAGGGAGCGGATTATATTCTGGGTGCTGATACACACGAACGCGTACGCGAGCCAATTCAGGGCCTGCATGCGAAAGTTACCGAGCCTGGTGCTTTCGGTTCCTTCCTGGCAAAGCTGGATATAATAATCGAGAACGGTGTCATCAAAGACCAGGTCTACCAGCTACTGGATGTGGATCCGGAAAAATATCCGGAGAATCCTGAAATGAAACAACTGATTGAAGAAGCCCGGGAGCCTTATAAAAAAACATTACACCGTGTGATTGGTAAAACAAAAACACCCCTGGTACGCTACTACGTGATTGAAACGCCGATGGATAATTTCATCACGGATGCAATCATGTGGAAATTCAAACCGGATATCGCACTGAGTAATGGATTTCGTTTTTGTCCGCCCTTGGTACCAGATCCCAAAACAGGTGTTGCTGATATCACGATGGACTATCTCTGGAATATGTTGCCGGTGGACAGCGAGGCCAAAAAAGGCTTTGTCACCGGCGAGCAAGTCTGGAACTGGATGGAAAAAGAACTGCAGAATGCTTTTGCAAAAGATCCCGCCAAACGTTTTGGTGGATGGGTAGTTCGTTTCCAGGGTATGCAGGTCAATTTCACTATCAACAAGGATATGGGGCAACGCGTAAACTGGATCAAGGTTGGTAGCAAAGCGCTGGACCGCAACAAGACCTACAGTTTTGTTGCCTGTGAACGCGAAGGTGATCCGGATACCACTATCTGTCGGGTGGAAGGAGTGAAAGAACCCAAGCGCCTGGGAGCCACCCTGCACAGTGTGATTCAGGAATACCTGGCTGTCCATTCACCCATTGCACCTAAGTTGGAAGGTCGTTGCACGGCAACTGATGCGCCGAATTCCCTCCTTACCCAGTTAATGGGATTTGGTTATGAATTCCGCTAAAACTGGATGAGCGGCGGGACCGGATCAGAATAGCATTGTAGCTTCATATATATGGAGCAGCATCGCAAATCACTGATTTTTTATTTAGTCTTCCTGGCTATTGCAGTCGCAGGAATTGTATATGGTGATCAGTTAATTGACGACTATGCAAACCTGCGCTTGTGGCCCTGGTCGAATATTGCACTATTGTTAATCGGAGTTCCATTTGTATTCCTGCAAAAGCCGGTTGGACTTCCGGCTGTTTGGGATGAACAAATTCCAGTAACAAAAAGAATTGTACAGCCAGTGCTCATTGGTTTGTTATTTGGACTGGCGGATTGGTTGTTGATAGAATTTGTCCTTCGCCAGGAGCCGCATAATGGCTTGCCTCCTTATACCCAGCCCTTTCCTTATTCAGTATTCTTGTACAGTTCCGGTGCCTTCGAAATTGAAGTCTTTTATCGCCTGGTTCCGGTTACTGTAGTTTTATTGCTCTTCACTAAAATTAAAGAAGGTCGATACTGGATGCCCGCATTCTGGACCATTGCGATTCTTAGTTCACTTCGCGAACCAATTGAGCAATTGCCAGGCGGACCTTCATGGTTTATAGTGTATGCATTTCTATCCGGCTTCACGATGAATTTCCTGCAGGTCTGGTATTACCGGAAAGCAGGATTCAGCGCTTCGCTTTTTCTACGCCTTGGACACTACCTGATTTGGCATATCTTCAACGGGTGGCTGATTGAAAATGGATGGCTTTCTTAATTCTGAACTAACGGTATGATACGTTTCTTTTTAGTGCAGGTTTTCCTGCTATTTTCAGCAATCTCAATTGCTCAATCCAAACCTTTTGTTCTCGGAATTATCGAGGAAATCAATTCCAAAGAGTTGAGTGAAAAAAGAGTCCTGAATATTTATCTGCCTGAAGGATATGATCAAAATGATTCCACCCAATACCCGGTTATCTATCTGCTGGATGGATCTGCGGATGAAGATTTTATTCATATAACCGGACTTGTACAATTCAACAGTTTCGAATGGGTAAACCGGGTTCCCAAATCGATTGTGGTAGGTATCGCAACAGTTGACAGAAGAAGGGATTACACACAACCTAGCA
The DNA here is from genome assembly GCA_016787265.1 of Flavipsychrobacter sp. Classification (GTDB taxonomy): domain Bacteria; phylum Bacteroidota; class Bacteroidia; order Chitinophagales; family Chitinophagaceae; genus Flavihumibacter. The sequence goes on from JAEUVF010000005.1 coordinate 365,027, forward strand.
AAGTGTTGGAAGAACAAAAAGCGTTTCCTACAAGTGGAGCTTCCGCAAAATTCATTGCTTTCATTGAAAAGGAATTGCAGCCTTTTATTCAAAAACGATTCAGAACATCCCCTTCTAAAACGATTATAGGACAATCATTGGGAGGCTTACTGGCAACTGAAATTCTGCTTACCAAACCCGCCCTTTTTAATAAATACATTATTGTGAGCCCGAGTATGTGGTGGAATAATGCAGCCCTGCTCCAGGGCACTGTTTCTAACTGGTCGCTGACTCGTACGGATTCCCTTCAGGTATACATTGCCGTTGGAAAGGAAGGACTCACACCCGGTTCTACTCCCCGCGTTATGGAAGTGGATGCAAATCTTTTATTTGAAAAAGTAAAAGCGCTTTCACCGCGCATTCAATGTTATTTTGCTTACCTGCCGGATGAAAATCATGCAACCATTTTGCACCAGGCCGTGAACAATGCATTCATCCGGTTGAACTAATCAGGCAGTTTCCTTTTTGGTGCCCAAGGTTAGCAGCACAATGGTAATCAGTACAAACAAAGTACCCAGCCAGTCCATGCCACCAAAGGGAACATTCAGCCAAAGGACTGCAACTGCCGCTGCTGCCAGAGGTTCAACACAACAGAGCAGGCTGGCGGTAGGTGCACCAATTATAGTAACCGAACGAAGAAAAATATAAAAAGCAATCACACTTCCGAAGAGGATAATGTATCCGAATGCCAGCCAGGTTCCGGTATCCCATACACCCTGAACCTGCCAGGGTTTGGTGAAGAGAGAGAAAATAATCCCGCCAATAAACATCCCCCATCCTGTAACGGTTGCAGCAGAATATTTGCGCAATAACTGAACAGGTTGAATAGTATAAAATGCCAGTGTGAATGCTGATAAAAATCCCCAGAAAAGGGCTGCTTCAGAAATCACCATCGTTTCCAGGCTTCCATGTGTAACCAGTAAAAAAGTTCCGCCCAATGCCAGTAACAGGGAGGCGTATTCGATCAGCACCGGCCAACGCCTGTGTTTGATTGCATAAAATGCCACTACAAACAATGGGCCTATATATTGTAAAACAGTAGCTGTTGCTGCATTGGATAAATGTATGCTATAGAAATAGGTGTACTGCACGGCAATCATTCCAAAAATGCTGAAGAGTACCAGAGACAATACATCTGTTGGGTTTTTCCAAATCCTGAAGGCATCACTGTTTTTCTTGGTGATGGCAAAAACTACAAGGATACTACCTGCCAGCAATAACCGCCAGCTCACCAGCCAGGCGGGTTCAATAGATTTCTGCTCAAATAAATACTGGGCACAGGTGCCGGAAAGACCCCAGAAGATGGCTGCGAACAGCGCCATCAATATTCCTGATACCTTGTTGGGAGCATTCATGTTGCTGATAGTTCTTGCATGATGCCTGCGGTGATTTCATAGGATTTCAACCGGTCTTCAGGGTGGTACAAATTGGTCGAGATCATCAGTTCATCAACCTGTGTCAGCTCAAGAAATTCTTTAATCTGTTGTTTCACGCTTTCACGTGCTCCAATAAAACTATATTTCAAAAAAGATTGCAAAGCCGGGTGCTCCCGCAATTCTTTCAGATCACTGGTCATTTCACCAGGTGGCTGCAGGTAGTCGATTTGGCCGGTCATAACACCCAGCACCATACGCAGATAGGAAGTAGATAATTTCTCTGCTTCTTCCGCTGTTTCTGCAACTATCACATTTACACAGGCGATTGCATATGGCTTTTTCAATTCAGTGGAAGGCTGGAAGCGCTGGTGATATATTTTCAATGCCTCCAGCAAATGCGTGCTGGCAAAATGACTCGCAAATGCATAGGGCAACCCTTTCTCTGCCGCCAGGTAAGCACTGTCGGTACTGGATCCCAAAATATACATCGGGATCTGAACCCCCTCTGCCACAGCCGCCCTCACTTTAGCGCTTGCATTCGCCGGGGAAAAATACTGCCGGATCTGGCTGATCTCCTGCGGGAACTGGAAAACCGATTGCATCCGGTCTGGCCGGATCGCCTGGGCTGTCAACTGATCCGTACCTGGCGCCCTCCCTAATCCCAGGTCAATGCGGTTTGGATATAATTGCCCCAGGGTGCCAAACTGCTCCGCCACCAGCAGGGGAGAATGATTCGGTAGCATAATCCCGCCCGAACCTACACGAATGGTTTTGGTGCCTCCTGCAATATGTCCGATTAATACTACGGTAGCTGAGCTTGCCACACTTACCATATTGTGATGTTCAGCCAGCCAGAACCGGGTATAGCCCCATTTTTCTGCCTGCTGTGCCAGGGTCAGACTGTTTCGAAATGCATCAGCAGGGGTGGAATCCATGGCCACCACGGCTAATTCCAGAATGGAGTAAGGAATTGCTTTCATAACGCGCAAAGATACGACTCTGATGTTGCGTAAATGTGACCAACTGCAACATCCTTGCAATCATATATTTTGTTGAGTTGGACTGAATCCTAAATTTTGCATTGATGCGTAGTTGGTTCGTTTTATTTCTTTCCCTCCTGGTGATGGCAGGTTCTTTGATACCTTGTTGTCCGGCTGATAATTGCCAGGATGAAAGTAGCATTAACATGACCTGTGATCCGGACGAAGAGCGGGAAACCGGAACCTGTTCTCCTTTTTTTACCTGTGGTACCTGTGCAGGCTTTGTTCAGCAGGTTCGAATGGTTTCGATTACTGCCATAAGAAGTGTTCCTCCAATACACCAGGTTAGACCAATTCAATCAATTTCCCACACATACCTCCCTTCTTTATTCCAGCCTCCCAGGTACAGCTAATACTTTTCAATTCAACTTCTATTAGCTAACAGAATTAATTTAAAAATGAAATACCTGATAACAGGCATCCTTAGTTGCTGCCTGCTACTGAGCGTCCGTGCCCAGCATACCCTGAAAGTTAAAATCGTAAACGCTGAAGATAAACTTCCGCTCCCTGGTGCCACCATGAAATGGTTGCAGCAGCAGCAGTCTTCCATTGCAGATTCTAATGGAATAATACAGTTCTTAAAATTACCCATTGGCAAACAGGATTTTTTGGTAACACATATTGGTTTTGAAGACCAAACCCTTTCTTTGAGTTTCCCCCTTTCAGACACCGGCATGGTTGAAATTGCATTAGAACCGGAAGAAGAGCACGAAGAGGAGGAAGTGGTGGTTACAGCAACCCGATTGAGTCGAACCATTTCGGCTATCCCTACCCGTGTGGAAGTAATCTCCGGAGAAGAACTCGGTGAAAAATCCAACATGAAACCGGGTGATATCCGAATGCTCCTGAGTGAAAGCACCGGAATCCAAACGCAACAGACGTCCGCAACCTCCTATAATTCAAGTATCCGGATACAGGGTCTTGATGGCCGCTACACCCAATTGCTCCGCGATGGCTACCCTATGTACGCAGGTTTCGCCGGAAGCTTATCCATTCTTCAAATCGCACCCCTTGATTTAAAGCAGGTGGAAGTGATTAAGGGCTCAGCTTCTACCTTGTATGGTGGGGGTGCAATCGCCGGACTCGTAAACCTGGTGTCCAAAACGCCCGGTAAGGGGCGTGAATTAAACTTCCTCGCAAATGGAACTACAGCTGGCGGACTGGACCTTAGTGGATTTTATAGTGAACGTTATGGAAAAACAGGCCTCACGCTGTTTGCTTCCAGGAATTCATCGCGGGCCTATGATCCTGCTGATATCGGACTTTCAGCGATTCCGGAATTCGAACGGTATACCATCAACCCGCGGTTCTTTGTATATGGTAAAAAAACAACAGCAGATTTCGGGTTTACTTATATTACTGAAAATCGCCTGGGCGGAAGTATGGCCTATATCAAAGAAGGGAGCCCAGGTTTTTACGAACGAAACAATACAGACCGCATTACTACCCAGGTAGGCATTGCCCATAAAATCAGAGAGGATCTAACCCTGCAATTCAAAAACAGCTATAGCCGCTTTAACCGGCTGATTGCAATTCCGGATTATGCCTTTGATGCTTTGCAACAGTCTTCCTTTTCTGAACTCACGTTTACAAGGAAAGGTGCGTCGGCAGATTGGGTAGCAGGACTTAACCTCCTGACCGAAGATCTGAACGAAAAAACTAATCCTGTTGAAGGCAAGCGCAATTTCCATTACAACACAGTTGGCTTTTTTGTACAGAATGCCTGGAATATTTCTGAAAAACTGGTAGTGGAAACCGGCCTTCGCGCAGACTATGTAAATGAATTCGGACTGGAACTATTACCTCGACTCTCAGCTATGATGCGCGTCAGCAGGGGATTGACCACGCGTATCGGCGGCGGTTATGGGTATAAAACTCCTTCCATCTTTACAGAAGATGCAGAACGCAACCAGTTCCGTGGTGTTCGTCCACTTCAACTCAGTCAATTTAATAATGAACGTTCAAGTGGTCTCAACTGGGATATTAATTACAGTACAAACATAGGTGATCTTGGATTCAGTATAAATCAACTTTTCTTTTATACGCGCCTGAATCGGCCCCTGGTACTGGTAGCTAATCCCGATGCCACCGCCAGCTTTGAACAGGCTACTGGTCATCTGGACACCAAAGGAATGGAAACCAATCTTCGCCTCAATTATGGTGATTTCAAACTCTTTGTGGGATATACCTACACAGACGCAAACACACATTTTGGTCAGCAGAAAGCCTGGCTGCCACTTACTGCCCGCCACCGATTCAATAATGTGCTGATGTATGAAGTGGAAGAAAAATGGAAGATCGGTTTGGAAGCCTATCATTTCACCCGTCAGTACCTGAATGATGGTGAATTTGGAAAGCCTTATTGGTTAATGGGCTTCATGGTAGAAAAAATCTGGGAGCATTTTTCTATCTATGTAAATTTTGAAAATTTCACCAATACCCGTCAGACCCGGTTTGATACGATCTTTACGGGAACTGTTGCCAGTCCTCGCTTTAGGGATATTTATGCGCCAGTAGATGGTTTTGTAATGAATGGCGGAATAAAAATAAACTTGTAATATGAATCAGTTTTTGCCTTTCTATCTGCCGGTTTTTATACTGGCCTATCTGTTAATCAGTTTTGTACTACCCAGTGTAAGGGTGTACAGGCAAACCGGCATTAACCCGGTCACTTTTGGAAAATCAGATTCTGCGCATGATTATATTGGAAAAATCATGAAAATCATCACCAGCCTTTTAGTGCTGGTGGTGATTTGGTATGCGTTCCTTCCGGGTTTATATCATTGGCTAGTGCCAATTCCCTATCTTGAAATGGATGAAATTAAATGGGCCGGATTAATCATCGCGCATCTCGCATTGATCTGGATTGTTATCGCGCAGCAACAAATGAAAAATTCCTGGCGCATTGGTATTGATGAACAACATAGAACCGGATTGGTTACAAATGGCTTATTCGCTTACTCGCGCAACCCGATTTTCCTGGGTATGCTTTTCAGTGTTTTCGGCTTGTTCCTTCTACTGCCAAACCTGATTACTTTTTTTGTTGCGGTATGTAGTTATATCGTTATTCAGATTCAGATACGATTAGAAGAAGAATTTCTTGGCCGTCAGCATGGGGCATCCTATGCTAACTACAAAGCAAGCGTACGAAGATTGATTTGAATTTACACCAAAAAATAAATGGAATATCTGCCTTCAGTCAACTCATTGGCAGAAAAAGACTGCTGCATCAGTTCAATCTTATCAAACAATTCACCCACTCCTAAACTGGACCAGATAATAAAGGCGCCCAATAACACTTTGCTCCATACCGGAATGCGAAATCCTGTCATACCCTGTATAAAATAGGTTACCGGCGGAAAATAGATCAGCGCCAGCAATACCACGAATACACCATAACCGGGATCATTTCCCCAGAACAGGTTGATCAGCCCAATCGCTGTAAATACCAGGCCGAAAAACCAGCCTGCCAGTTGTTGAATTGAAATTCTTGCTTCCATATCAGTTAATTAAAAAGCACTTTGAAATACAAAGTTAGTAGACTGGAGGAAGTATGCAAGTATTTCAGCAAGTATTTGGAAATAATTTCCTGGTACTTTGATAAGGTGCTGAAAATCAGAAAAGTCGGGATGCCGGCCTCAGGGCTTTTTGAAGGGCAATTCCTTTTCTGCCCGATTCCAGAGCAACTTCGCATATTGCTTACTGAAATTTTCAATACTGGTGGGATTATATGCTTCTGTTTGCACCGACCAGAGTTGTTCCTCGGTTTTCACATCGAAAAGATTGCCTTCGAGAAAATAGGTCTTATCTGTAGTATAATAGCCGGGATCATACCCAAACGGATACCAGTAGTTATAATATCCCCAGAAACCCCTTCCATAATATCCCATATAAGGGCGATAAGGCATGCTACCCGGAACATACCGGCTCTCACTCTCCTTATCCACAAGGGCCACAGTGAAAATGACATCACTGTTCAGTTCTCTGATCTTGCCCAGCATTTCTTCGCGCGCAGGCATTTTTTCATCTGTAAAACCCGGACGAAAAACATCCGAACTTTTAATGGCCGTAAAACCTTTTTGCTGGATAAAACTTGCCAGTTCATTTTCAATTTTCGTCTTGACACTCTGCCGGTTACTCAGCACTGCAATAAAAATCGATTTGTAATCAGGGTTCGATGGCCAGTCGGGGTTTACCCAGGAACTCGTTATCTTTTGAGAAGATCCGCAACTAAGCAGTAGGGCAGTTATCAGGCAGGTCAAAAAAGCAACTGGTCGCATATGGATAAATTATTGATGGAAGGGATAGCAGGTAGGATTTGCTGCTACGTATATCAGTCGCCCCATCAGTATTGATCCATGCTAAAAGTACTAAAAATTAAGAACCTGTAATTACACATATAAACCAGATGTTTGCACGGATGAGTATACCACTAAAGCACAAGAAAAAATTTGCAGTGTTGGCTACCTTCTTTTTTATTTCCTGTAGCGGCTCACTCAAATTACCCAAACCAGCCGATACCTCAACTACTATAACCGGCTCTGAATTTTACAAACAAGCGGTTTCCTATAATTGGAAACAACGTGACTCCCTGTTCCTGGAATCCTTCCAAAAAGGTTCGGTACCGGATTTTTTTTACAGGTTTGAGCTTATTTCAGTTTCCTATCAGGATTCAACTGGTGAACAACATAAAATTCAATTTTTCTGCTCGCCGGATTACCTGTTGATTGGCACAGCCGAAGACTGGGCCAGGGTGCCTGTCACTCCCATGGCGGCAGAAATCATTGCCAGGCAACTGAACTGCATACTGCCTACTCCTAAAATGGTGGATCATATTTACCGGCAGGCGATAGTGAAACTGGAACCTGTTCCCATGTATGCGTACCGCGATAGTACCATCACCATGTGGCAACACCACCTGATCATTGAAGGCCAACGGAAAAACCGCCAGGGTTTGATTGCCGGGATAAAAAAAGATCTTGTTCAGGTACCAGAGCAGGCTTATAAAGGGAAAACCGATCGCGTGGCGATTTATGGCTGGCATCGCCTCGATGGAAACCCCATCCAGCCTTTATACACAGGCCATGTCAATTGGTATGTTGATTACAGTCACGGTGCCCGACTCATTTACAAACACATCCGGGTAGATGGTAAATGGATGGATATAGATGACCTAAAAAGAAATCCTTTATTAAAAAATGCTTTAATTGATTAATTATGAATACCGACCTGATCCTCTATCTTTCCCTGGCTGTGAACCTCCTCATTTTGATTCTTCTGTTGGTCCGGAATAAGACAATAGACCCTTCTGTCCTCACCAGGATGGAAGCTGCTATCAAAGAAGAATTCAGAAACAACCGGGCAGAAAATGCAGTACTGGCTAAAGACAATCGTATTGAGATCAACAATACGCTTGTCGGAATCAACAAAGCAAGTCGCGAATCACTGGCTGCAGGATTAAAGGATTTCACCTTCGAACAACGCAACAAATTTGATGACCTGAAACTTGAACAAAGGGAACTCAGAGCCATAACGCTTGAACAACTGGAAAAGATCAACGATAAACTGACCCTTTCCATAAAGGAATTCCAGGAAGCCTTTGAAAAGAACATCCTGAACATGAACAACCTGCAGCGGGAAAAATTCCAGCAACTGGAAGATAAGCAGGTGAAACTGATCGAGAGCACTGAAAAAAAGCTCGAAGAGATGCGGGCTACTGTGGATGAAAAATTACAGAAGACACTGAATGAACGAATCGGGCAATCCTTTGAAATCGTTGGCAAACAATTGGAAAGTGTACAGAAGGGACTTGGGGAAATGCAGACCATCGCTCAGGATGTAGGCGGACTTAAAAAAGTTTTAAGCAATGTAAAACTTCGGGGTGGGGTAGGAGAAGTGCAACTGGCAATGTTGCTGGAACAAATCCTGGCTCCGAATCAATATGATGCCAATGTAAAAACCAAAGCAGGTAGTTCCGAACCTGTTGAGTTTGCTATCAAGTTGCCCGGCAGAAGTGAAGAGGAAAACAGTTTTGTGTACCTGCCCATCGATGCTAAGTTCCCCAAGGATGTATATGAAACCCTGATCAACGCCTACGAAAATGCGATAGCGGAAGATATTGAGTCAGCTGCTAAAGCAATGGAAGCTACCATCCGCAAGATGGCAAGGGATATCCGCGACAAATACATTGATCCACCTCACACAACCGATTTTGCCATTCTCTTCCTGCCCTTTGAAGGAATCTATGCAGAAGTGATTCGCCGGACAGCCCTGGTGGATCAGTTAAGAGATGAATATAAAATAACCGTTGCGGGCCCTACAACTCTTGTTGCCCTGCTCAACAGCCTGCAAATGGGTTTCCGCACCCTTGCTCTTCAGAAAAGAAGTAGTGAGGTCTGGAAGGTATTGGGTGCTGTTAAAACCGAGTTTGAGAAATTTGGCGGGCTCCTGGAGAAGGCCCAGAAGAACCTGCACTCCGCCAGCGATACAGTAGATGAACTCCTGGGTAAAAGAAGCAGGGCTATTACCCGTAGACTGAAAAATGTAGAAGCGCTGCCGGCAGCAGAGGCACAGCAGTTGTTGCCGGAAATCAATAATGAGTTGCTGGAGGACGATAGTGAATAATAATTAATTGCCCCTGGGGAAGGCATCGTTGCGCTGGTGCCAAAGGGAATAGGGCATTCAATGACAAACGTTGGCAAGGAAACGGGAACTCCCTGGAAACCAAAATCCCAGAAGGAGTACGACCAGCTTAATAAGAAATGGGGAATTGTGTATAAGTAAGGATGAGGCTTTATAAGTTTTTCAGAAAGCAAATACTGCTTTCAACATTTTCATAAGGACCATAATTGGGAATGATTTTATAACCGCATTTTTTATAAAGCGTAATTGCCTCCGGCATTTTATTGCCTGTTTCAAGGATGGATTTTTCGTAACCTAATTCTCTGGCCCAATTTTCCAATTCAGCTAACACGGCAACTGCTACACCTTGCCCACGCATTTCGAAAGGAACATACATCCTTTTAATTTCCATCGTTGATTTGTCATACTCTTTCATCGCTCCACATCCAACTGGCACTGTTTCATTGTAGGCAACTAGTACATTTTTAATAAGATCAATTTTATTATACTGGGCAAAGAAACTGTTGGCTTCCCCGTTTCTTATGGCCAGATCCTTATTCAGTTCAGAAACGAGGCTTTGAAAGTTTTTGTCTTCGGAGTTGGTTCTGCTAAGCGTGTAAATAGAAGTTGCCGGTAAGTTCATTTTCGTTTTATTGGTATCCATATTTCTTCTTCCGATGCCGGGTCGTTGTTTTTGTATTTATTGCCTAAGACTTCAAAATGCGGTCTGTTGTCTAAAACATAGTCTGATCCAGGTAACCAGGTTCCCAAAATGTATTGAAAAATTGAATTGTCTGTATTTAAACCTTTGTAGTCAAAAACTGCATATAGTCCGCCTGGCAAAACAAAAGCTTCCATTTCATTTGGTACTTTATCAAAGTCGGCAACTTCAACTGTCGCCCAACGTTCAAATTCGTTGGTCGGATGGAAGTCTTCAAAATGTGTCGGTTTGTAAATTGCCAGTGAAATTAAATCGCTTGATAAATTGTTGAGAATGTCTTTTCGTCCTGGCATAAAGCTTTTCCAAAGTTCACCTACTTTATAATTTGCATAACTCATTGTTAGTCGTTTACCGACTAATTTCTTTTCGTTAATGGTTTCAATTCTGGGTGTCATATTTATTTCGGAGCAATAGATGCATCTTATTCATGAACGCCTTCCTTGATCTCTTCCACCAGCTTTTTATTGAAGGCGGGAAGATCTTTCGGAGTTCGGCTGGTAACCAGTCCATTATCTACCACAACTTCTTCATCCAACCAGCGGGCACCTGCATTTGTCAGATCCATTTTAATGGATTCAACAGAAGTAAGCATACGGCCATGTACCACTTCTGCATTGATTAATACCTGTGGTCCATGACAGATCGCTGCAACAGGTTTGTGCGCATCAAAGAAATGCTTCACAAAAGCGATGGCATCTTTATTCGTTCGTAAATGATCCGGATTGATAACACCACCCGGCAAAACCAACGCATCATAATCGGATGCGGATGCCTGGCTTAGTTGCTTGTCTACTTTATAAGCTTGTCCCCAGTCTGATTTTGCCCAGGCTTTGATCTGGCCCATTTCCGGACTCACAATATGCACTGTCCATCCTTGCTTTTCAAGATGTTCTTTTGGCGACTTCAATTCACTTTCTTCGAATCCATGAGTAGCGAGAATCGCAATTTTCTTGTCCATGAGAATAAGTTTTAAATGTGTACAATCTCGTGGAGTTTTAAAAAATTATGCCAGGTGTAATCAATTTTTTTCTACGTACTGCTTAAAGTTGTTTAAAATGGCCTGCCAGCCATCGCGTTGCATATCGACAGGATTCTCCTGTTCCGCGTCAAAATGTATAATAATTTCTGTTTTATCGGGACCGGGAATAAATTCTATACTTGCTTTTCTGCCATCGGCCATGGCATAACTTAATTTTTTATGTTGAATAACTTCCTCATAAATCCCTTCAAAATCAAAGCCAAAGCTGCCGTCTTTCGCTTCCATTCTGGAAGTAAATTTACCCCCCACACTTAAATCGTTTGTTGCCCTTGGGCAATGCCAGGAATCGATGGCAAAATTCCAGTTTACAATATGTTCCGGCATGGTATAATAATCCCATACTTTTTGAACGTTTGCCAGGATCGTTGCCCGGATGGTTAATTTATTGTTTTCCATAATTGAGTGGTTAAACAATGTTAGCGGGACGTTTTATTTTGTTCGTCATTAACATATTCTAAAATATCACCTGGTTGGCAATCCAATACATTACAAATTGCATCCAATGTGCTAAATCTTATTGCCTTAGCTTTTCCTGTCTTTAAAATAGAAAGGTTCGATAAAGTCAGTCCAACTTTTTCAGAAAGCTGATTCAGTGACATTTTTCGTTTTGCCATCATTACGTCTAAATTTACAATGATTGCCATACCTTATACTGTTAAATCATTTTCGTTTTGAATGTCAACTCCCTTTTTGAAAATAGTCGCAATAATATATATTATCGCTCCCATTAAAATAAAGGCCTGACTATCTGCCCAGAATTGGTTTAAGCTTTCGGTGACAAAACCGTGATGCATTAAACTTTTGGTTAACTGTCTGGCAATATAACTTAACAATCCAATTAGAATCGTGTAATAACTAATCTGTAAAATTTGTTTCGAGACAAAACTATTAAACGGTTTTGCTAAGTCCATTTTGTGCATTAGTCTGATAACGGTGTAAAATAGGCAAGCTTTTAAAATTGAAATAATTAGAATAAAGCTATAGATGCCGAAAAAAGCTAGTTTACTGCCGTTATACATTTCAGTTAAGTCCAGCTTTTGATAAAGATTTTGGACAAATTCCGGCTTATACAGACTGAAAAAGAAATTTACAAGCAAGGCTCCGGCTTCAATACACAAGCCAACAAAGATGAGCCAGGCCACTATATATAAGCCCCAAAATACTACGTTGTTTGTTTTTGACATGATTGGTAAATTTTAAATTGCTTTCACAATAATAATAAAAAATTATTGAAAAACAATAAAAATATGCTTTTATTCATTCTATTCATCCAGCTCCAATATTTTATAAGCTGATAGTGTACTACCGTAATCGAAAATTGTCCAAACAATAGGTTTTCCCAGTAAATTCCCCTTTACTGCGTAGTATGCGTTGGGAATATATAATACACGGTGAAAACTGGTCCCTAGGGGTGTTGATTATTATTTAAGAGTGCAAGTTATTTAATTAGACCGGTTGCGTTTCGTTGGGCGGATCTTATGTCAACCAAACAACTTAATATTGGCGAATGTATTGTGGGCGGCCCTCATTTTTGCTGACCTGCATATTGTACGTTGATTTCTATTCTTGCCAGTACACATGTTGGATGTTGCACATGGTTTATTAGTTGTACATTTCTAACAATATAGTTTCGGATTTTTAACATTCGGAATTGGTGTCTTGTTTTTTAAATACCAATCAATAATTCTATCTCTTAATCTGTCATACAGGTCTTCATCTGTGTAAGGCTCGTTCTCATTTGATATAGTGTCAAGGTCTTTATTTATTTGAATCGTAGTCTCTTTGTCGAAAATGGTTGTGTCTGTCAGGTAGTTTCTTAAATATGAGATTAATATACCGTGACAGTCAGGGTTGAAATTGATATTTCCGTTACGTTGAGCTTCGTCAGCAAGCTTTTCTATTGATCGCAATAATTCCCCTTGTACAGTTTCCGCTTGTCCTGATTTTGGAACATAAGATTCCCAAATAAACTGTCCGATTTTTAAATATTCTTCCGGTGTCATTTTTTGTGCTTTTATCTCGCAGCTTAAAAATAAAAGTGTCAAACGGTTGTGCCCACAATATTGCCAAATTGCCTGTTGAGCGTTCGTTATTGTTGGCCAACAAAATTAGTTTGATCTGTCGGTAAAAGATACTTGGCAAAAGTGGTGTGCTTTTTTTTGGAACTCTGCATTAGTAGTTTTACAGTTTAGTCGCAAGACGTATTGTGTCCAAATCTTATGATGTGTCCGTCAGGACACTCTACTAACATTTCTCTCATATTCCATTCTTTGCTGTCTGGGCTTGAAAGAATTTTTGCACCACTTTCTTTTATTAGTTCATAATATTCGTCAACATTGTCAACCACTAAGCTAAGCCATGTTGCAGGGCTTCCTTGATGATCTTTGCAAAAGAATATTTCAACATTGTCTCGATAAACACCACCGAAAGTTGGTGGGTTCTCCCATTCCCATTTATTTTCAAACTTCAATTGCTCAATAAAGTAAGTAATACTTTTTGAAACATCTTGAGAATAGAGAATGGGAATTGCTTTGTCAAATTTCATATTTAAGTTTGTTTGGATGAAGTTAAGAACAAATGCCCCGCGATGTTTGGCCTGTAAGAACCAATGCGAGGCTTTGCAAGTAGCTGAACTGAGTTTGTCAAGATCAACCTGCATAAAATCCCATGTTGCACTTAACCTTCGGTAGCCTTTATTCTTCGAATTCAGAGAACGGTTTGTAGCTTTTGATTTCACCAAAAATCAAAAAGTATGACTACTACAAACCGTTCTCCGCGTCCGTCCACACTGGTTGCCCAGGCATGTGCTAATGTAGCAGGTTTTCAGGAGTTATTCAAGCGCCTGAAGCGTCGCATGAAAACATCCGGCAGGAGTGAGAGCACGCTCAACAATTACGCCCGGCATCTGGCGCAGATGGCCTTGCATTTCAACACGCTGCCTACTGAACTCGAGGACGATCAGATCTAGGATTACCTGTATCTGTTGCAGCAGCAACACAACACTCCCTCTGAATCGTATTTCAAACACACGGTATTTGGCCTTCGGTTTGTCTTTCGGTTGGAAGGGCTGGATCACAAACGCATTGCGCTGCCGGCTATCCAACGGGAGAATAAACTTCCGGTGGTACTTAGCAGAGAAGAAATAAAAAAACTCCTGTGTACCCCCGCGTTACTCAAGCACCGGATTCTTATCGCTTTATTGTATGACTGTGGACTGTGCTGTATGGAAGTGGGCAGCCTGCAACTGAATGACATTGATCTGAACCGCCGTATGCTGCACATCCGGCAAAGCAAGGGCAAAAAAGATTGATATGTACCTATTGGCTCGGTGCTGGCAGCCGGACTTCAAAAATACATCGAGGCCGAAGGTCCAGTTACCTGGCTCTTCAATGGCAAAGGTGATCCTGCTATTGAAGGCCGCAAAGGGGGTGATTTTGACAGCCGGTATTCCCAGCGCGGCGTGCAGTGGGCCGTTACCCAGGCAGTCAAGCAAGCCGGCATCAAAAAAGAAGTGTCGGTTCATACCCTGCGCCATACCTATGCCACACATCTATTGGAGGCCGGCATCGATATCATGAACATCCAAAAACTGCTGGGCCATGAGAGCATCGATACCAACTAGCATTAAACGGTTGGCAGTGGCGCACCCTGCATGAGATCCGGCGCTGTAGAACTGCAGCACTCGGTGGGCATGTTGATCAGTGCGACAGCTGCGGCCACCTGTGTATCAGCTATAATAGTTGCCGCAATCGCCATTGTCCCAAGTGCCAGGGGCAGCAGCGGGAAGCCTGGATGGCGGCCCGGCAGGCAGAACTATTGCCCATTCCGTACTACCATGTGGTGTTTACGTTGCCGGAGGCGATCAATCAACTGGCACTGTATCAACCGGCAGCTGTATACGGCCTATTATTTTCCACTGCGTGGAGCACCATTCAATCCTTTGCATCGGATCCCCAACACCTGGGTGCTCAAACCGGCATGATCAGCATCCTGCATACCTGGGGACAAACCCTGACCTTGCATCCGCACTTGCATTGTATCATTCCCGGAGGCGGCATCACATCCACCGGTCATTGGAAAAGCACCCGCTGCAAGGGGAAGTTTCTCTATCCGGTAAAAGCCCTGAGTACGGTATTCCGGGCCCGGTATGTAGCAGCACTGCGGAAACAGTTTCCGGAACAGCCGCCGGAATTTTTCAACCAGCTTTTTGCTACTCCCTGGGTAGTGTATGCCAAACGTCCTTTTGGTGGTCCTGACCAGGTGATTGAATACCTGGGGCGCTATACACACAAGATTGCGATCAGCAATCATCGCATCACGGGTGTTGATGCCCAAACTGTTCAGTTTACCTATAAGGATTACCGACAGGCAGGTACTAAAAAAGAAATGGTTTTAGCTGCAGTAGAATTTATCCGACGCTTTGCGCTGCACATCCTGCCCAAAGGTTTTGTGCGGATCCGACATTACGGGATGTTGAGTAATGCAGTAAAGCAAATAACACTGACAACGATCCGGGAACAATTAACACCGGGGCAGAACTGCACCCAAAAAGAGGAACCACCTCTAGAACAATCCGTACCCACTGAATCGATCTGTCCTTGTTGCAAAAAAGGTCGGATGCAACATGTGATGGATTTTGATCACCGGAGACCACCTATGGAATTAAAGAAACAAATAACATCCATCGTAAAGTCGACCCTTTGAAAACGAATTGCCGAACAGGCCTGGGAATCTTATATCCGTTACCTATGGAAACACTCCAAATTTCCAGGAGAAATATCCAGACCCGGAAAATGTTGCTTACTAAAAAAATGAAGCATAACAATTATAGGGCATCATCCAAATAAAATCCTCCCGCTTCATTTCATACACTATCAACTTCTTCAATTCAAACCTCATAAGTAATAGCCCGGCTACCGGTTCCGTGCAACAGCTGCTTCATCGTTGGCGCTTCGCACCCGACGAAGCTTAGTTGTTGGCTGAAGTGCCTTTGAATCAGTAACTCTGAATTAATACGTCTGTCGGGATACCAAGTGTTTGATGTAACTGTCGAATCATTTCAAGGGTAAGCTTACGCTTTCTATTAAGTATTTCACTAGCCCTACTTTTTAACCCTACCACTTTTGCAAGATCATTTTGACTATACCCTAATTGTTCCATACGGAACTTTATAGCCTCAATCGGGTCCGGGTAATCAATTGGATAGTGCTCTTGTTCATATTTGTCAATCAGAATGCCCAATACCTCCAACTCATCACCCTCAGGAGTTCCTGGTTGTGCATCAAAAATAGCCTCCAAGCGATTGATGGCCATTTGATAGTCTTTCTTTGTTTTTATTGGTTTGATAGTCATTTCACGTTCTATTTATATGCTTGTTGCATCAATTTTGTCATATTGTGCATGTGTACCCACAAAACGAATCCATACCATGCCGTATGCAAAATTAATTTTAACGATTAGCCGATAATTATTGCCTTTAATATTGAAAACAACCCGATTGTCCGCCAGAAAAGAGGCACTTGGATAGTCTCGTTTAATATCTTTTGGACCTTTCCAATTAGCCTCCTCCGCTTCACGATACCAAGCTTTTAATTGCTGCTCACAGTCAGCATGTTTTATCCAGAAATCCCGTAGCGTTTTCTTGGCTATTACTCTCACTCGGATCTTTTCACAAAGATATGAAATATTCCCATATTGGGAACCTTAGATTTTCGAAGTGCTTTTCCTTGCATTTCTGTAAAATCCGGTCAAACTGACCCTCTGTTTTCACTGGAAGTTGACCCCTTTTGTTCAGCGCAAACTGACCCCCTGTTTTCAGTGCAAACTGACCCCCTGATTATGATGGCTTAAGGTTGGTTATGATTAGCCTAGTTTTCGGTGATTACTAACCGAAAAATGAATGGCTAATAAACCAATCAGTATGAGTAAAATCAAGCAAATTATCCGATGTTATTGTCAGGGCATTGGAAGCAAAAAGACCCATCAGATCACTGGAGTATCCCGGAATGTAATCAAGTTGTACGTTCGTAAGTTTCAGGCGCTCCGCCTGA
>JAEUVF010000008.1 GCA_016787265.1 Flavipsychrobacter sp.
GCAACACGTGAAGGATTTTGATCACCGGGGACCGCCTATTGAAATAGTGAAACAAGTAACATTCATTGTAAAGTCGACCCTTTGAAAGCGTATTGCCGAACAGGCCTGGGAATCTTATAACCACTACCTATGAAAAGCAGTCTATAATACCAGGAGAAAAATCCGGATACCCAAAAAATTAGATTACAAAACAATAAAGCATAACAATTATAGGGCATCATCCAACTAAAATCCTCCCGCTTCATTTCATACACTATCAACTTCTTCAATTCAAACCCCATAAATAATAGCCCGGCTACCGAGGTTCCGTGCAACAGCTGCTTCATCGTTGGCGCTTCGCACCCGACGAAGCTTAGTTGTTAGCGGTAGTTTTTTCTTATTTCATGTAGGATTTCTTTCATTTTTGGTTCAATATTTAGTTCGTCAAATAGTTTTTCCGATAAATTTAATGAGTTTTCAAAAGCTAAAATTATATTTTTAGGATTTAAATCCGATGTTACTGTTTTATACGCAAAATAGCAAGTCGTATCAATATCCTTTTCAAGACTTTTAGTTGGACTTTCCCAATGTTGGGTTTTGTTTGTTCTTGCTCTAATAAGCCAAAGCAAATATTTCTGAACATTTGATAAACTATGATGAGCATGAGCAAATTCTTCTCGCTTAATTAAGTTGCTTGTTGTCAGTATAACATTCAGTAATGATTGACTTAACCACAAGATGTTTTCATTTGTTATTCTTTCGGGCGATTTCGTTTTGATTTGATTTAGTGTTTTCGTTAAATGTCCGTCTTTGTCGATTAGGTTCATTTGGTCAAAATCGCTAAATGCAACAATTCCGTCCCAAGATTTGATAATTTCAATTTCCTCCGTTTTTAAAAAATGAAATTCGCCTCTGACCATATTCTCAAAAATAGCAACTTCGCTTCCATATTCATTTGTAAAATATAATGCCACAGGATGAATTTGATTTACCCATTTTTCCGACGAGAAATTTTCTTTATTTTTTAAAAAGATGTAAAATTCGATATCAGAATATTTATCTCCTTCGCTTTTAGTAAATGAACCATACATAAAAACAGCGGAAACATTTTCGTCTTGTTGAGCTATAGATTTTGTTTTGTTAATCATTTGTAACTGCGTCATTTCTTCTAATTTTTAAAAGTTGATAATAGAAATTCTCACTGCTTTTTGAAAGCAATAAAAAAGTTTCACTTTTTTTATTTTGAACATTTACTTATAGCTTCATCGGATTATATTTTTTTATGTTCAACATTCTGTTTGGTAAAATTACCGCTAACGCGTTAATTTGCGCAATTATACGCGCCCGTTAAAAATTTAAATTCTTCATTATCAATTATCAGATTCGCGTTCAGGCGGATTGGGGTTGCGCCAATCCATTTTGGGGGTGGGGGTGCGTTGAGGTGGATTGTTCGAATAATTACTTGTTTCCGTTTACTTCTTTCCTTCCTCCGTTTTCCTTTCCTCCATTTTCCTTTCCTCCATTTTCCGTTCCCCCTTCACCATTCAACACTGCCGCGACGGATTAAATCATCAAACGGACTGATGATGTTGACCAACTGCTTCTTGCTTACATGCAGATACCGCTCCGTTGTTTTGATGTTGAAATGCCCCAACAAATCTTTGATGTAGCGGATGTCTACACCCTTGTCCAATAAATGCGTCGCAAAACTGTGCCGCAAACTGTGTACGCCAACTTCCTTCATGATCCCCGCCCGCTGCTTTGCCTGGTGAAAAATGTCCTGCACCGTTCGGGTAGAATAGGCCGTGCCCGTTTGCTCCGACTCAAATAAATACTCCTTCGGACGCTTGCCCAACAACTGTATATATTTTCGCAGGATGTCCAGCAAAACCGGACTCAAATTCACATAACGATCCTTCTTTCCTTTCGCACGCTCCACAAATAACTGCATCCGGTTCGCATCAATATCTCCTAACTTTAATCGTACCAACTCACTTACCCGTAACCCCGCACTGTAAATGGTAAACAACATCGCCTTGTGCTTGCGGTTCTCCAACGCATTAAACAAGCGGGCTAGCTCATCCTCATTCAATAATTTGGGTAACTGTGATGGTTTTTTCGGGCGCGATATCTCAAAAAACATCTTCTCCCGCTTCAATACCTGCTCATAGTAAAACTTCAACGCATTGATCCGGCTATGAATCGTATGCTCACTTAACTTCAATTCCGTAAAACAATATGCCAGGTAATCCTTGATCCGGTCTGCTGTCAATTCATCCGCACGATGCATTCCTAATGTTTGGAGATAGACTCCCAACTCATTTATATAGGTTCGAATCGTACTGGGACTATACGCCTTCAATATCAATTCCCTTCTCGTTGCCTCCAATGCCTGGCTATTCTCCAGCGATAAACGACTTTTGGGTTGGTACGATCTTTTTTCCTGTACCACGGGTAATGGTTCTACTACTCCTTCCGGTTTTTCATTGCTTGCTGCACGTATCGCTTCCTGCAACTCATCCGGTATCACCTTTTTCTGCAGATACAAATCAAGCGCCTGCCTGTCCAATTCCAACCTGCCGGCTACCAACTCCTCCAATCGCCGATACCAGACTGCACTCATGGGCCCATACCAACACCGATGAGTCCGGGACCACTGAATTCCTAATGGTCGTAATATTGCTAACAGATTCCGATCATCCGGAAAATAAAGCGCGATCCGATCAGCCCCCCGGTGATGCATACCCGATAAGAATACTTGCCGAACCCATACCTGTTTCCATTTCTCCTCATTACCAACTCCACATTCATGTTTCATAACCCCAGATTTTCTCTACTTGTTTAACAAGCTAGTAAATCAGGACTATTAATGGACCTTCTTTAAAAAATTCAGCTAAAACACGGTTTTTCCTTGTGGCACTTTTGAGTTCTTGCCAGGCTGAAAAAAAATCGGGATGAGATCATTTTTTATAAATGCTTCGCCACCTGAGTCCCATTGCTGGAATCAAAGGAAAGGTGCCTAAACATAAAATATTCCGGGCAAGTTTGCAAGGGGTAAATGACTTTTTATCGTTTCTTTTTTACCCAGGAGATTAGGCATTACCGAACCTATACTGAACCTAAACCGAACCTAAACCGAAGCCAGAACGATTGAACAGTTAAGAAACACTTACCAAATACTTAACAATGAATGGTTGAACATGCCCGAATGGTTAGAGAAAACATGCCCGAATGGATGTTTGAAGATGCAGACTGTATTGTTGTGCCCGAAAAAAAAGAGTCATACAATGTTTGTATGACTCTTTTTTCGCTCCCCCTGCTGGACTTGAACCAGCGACCCTCTGATTAACAGTCAGATGCTCTAACCAACTGAGCTAAGGAGGAAGTTGCCCTTTTAAACCAGGCCGGTTTCCCTTTTGGGGAGTGCAAAAATAGGGATTTTTGCATTGGAACAAAATTTTTAAATGGAATTTTCTGCCACCCGCCCCCATATTCTTAGTAGTTTGCATATCAATACTATATGATATACTCTTCCCTTATTTGCGACCAACCCGGATCCTTCCTCTACCGGCAGGATCTTCTGGAGCCAATTGCTCCTGCTGCCAGCACCCCAACCGCCCTGCTCAAGGTGAAACAGGTCGGTATCTGTGGCACCGATCTCCACGCCTTCGATGGTACACAACCCTTTTTTCAATACCCCCGTATCCTCGGCCATGAAATCTGCGCCGAAATTGTAGAGCTGCCCCCAACTGCCCCCAATCCCGATAACTTTCAGCCCGGCGACCTGGTCACCCTGCTCCCTTACTTTAGTTGCGGCACCTGCATCGCCTGCCGATCCCATAAACCCAATTGCTGCTCCTCCATCCAGGTCTTCGGTGTCCATATCGATGGCGGCCTCCGCCATTTCATCCAGGTTCCCTTCTCCGTCCTGGTCAAAGGCCCAGGTCTGAACCCCGACCAGCTCGCCCTCGTTGAACCCCTGGCCATCGGCGCCCACGCAGTCCGAAGAGCCAACCTGCAACCGGGTGAAACCATCCTGGTTATTGGTGCCGGTCCCATCGGCCTCGGCCTTATGGAAATGGCCAGAATCGCAGGCGCCACTGTAATTGCAATGGATGTCAACACATCGCGACTCGAATTCTGCAATCAACAACTCGGTATTCAGCATACCATCAACCCAAAAGATCAGGATGCTGTGGAATCAATAAAGAATATCACGAACGGTGATATGGCTACCGCGGTTTTTGATGCTACCGGTAATCTCAGGGCGATCGAAGGCGGACTGCAATATCTCGCCCACGGTGGTCGATTCGTACTGGTTGGTTTGCAAAAACAACCGTTCTCTTTTTCACATCCCGATTTTCATAAGCGCGAATCCACGTTGATGAGTAGCCGAAATGCCACGAGAGATGATTTTAACTGGGTGATCAGCTCACTTCAATCAAATCTCATTCAACCGGCCAACTATATCACGCACCGCATTGCCTTTTCCCACCTTGCGGAGCAGTTCAAATCTCTCTCTGATCCTTCAAACGGAGTCATCAAAGCGATGGTTGATATGGAGGCCTAAGGCTTCGGCCCCACCTGCATCAAATACCGATACTGCAAATACTTCGGTCGTTTATCCGGCAACAAAAAACCGATCTTCAATTTGGAGATATGATAATGCGGAAAGCTGTCTATTACCTGCACCGGTACGCCCATCGCCACCAGCGTATCGCGCTGTTCCCTGCTGCTGTAATACAATACCGCACTGTCTTTGGCTGCTGCTACCAGCTCCACCCGATCAGTATAACGGACAGGCCCATCCGAATAAAAATCCAGCGAATAGGAGAGGGGATTCGTCTGATAAATGCGTTTGCCAGGCTGCTGCTGATTCACCTGTTTGGCTACCTGCTCACCCGACTGATACTTCAACAAGGCCGGATAAAAATATAGGTTCAAAAATCCATAGAGCGTAATCGCCGCCAGGCTGGTACTTATGATCAATCTCGCCGTCCGGCCGAAGCCAGATACGCCCGCTTTCTTCCAGAACAATCCCCACAAGATCGCCATCGATAACACATATACCAATGGCCTGAAATTCGTCAGGTACATTAATCCCCACAACAAAATACATCCCACTAGCAGTAAGATAGATATGCCCAATTGTATGCCTCCCAACACCCGAAGCTTTTTACCCTCCGCATCCTGGCGCAGGAGCCATTCCGCCGTCAATATCGCAAAGAAGGGAAACACGATATTCATATAGTGCGGTAACTGAAACCTCGATGCCGAAAACAACAGAAAACAGATCAGCGAAATCCCTGGCAACACCCATTCTCCTTTTTCTCTTCGCACCAGTCCCTTTATTTTCTCCCACATCGTTGTATACAGCAATATCGACCATGGCAAAAAAGCCCACAACAACGTATGCAGAAAAAAACTTGGATCACCCTTGCCTTTAATCGGACCGGTATTCATAAACCTTCCAAACTGACTGTCCCAGAAGAAAAACCGCAAGCCCGATACGCCCGTCCGCCCAAATACAGTTTTCTCCGGGTGCTGGTCGAACTGCCAGTACAAGGTGAGCAATTCCGGTAAGATGAATACCCCCACCAGTCCCAGTGCGATCCACCATCTCGGCTTGCTCAACTCCTGTTTCAACTGCCCGTTCAATGCCCAGTGCAGCATAAAGGCACCCACTACCGGTATCAGGATAAAGATCCCCTTGGTCATAATCGCCGCCGCCATGAACAGGGCCCCCAGCACCACCCGACCGGTGCCACCCGACCGGTGCCACCGGTCGGGTGAGGGCAGCCAATAATACACAGATCCCGCCAGCAATCCTGTCAAATAAGGCTCTGCCCGCACATCGTTGTTGGAGATCACCAAATGCAGCGCCGTCAGATAAATCAGTAAGGCCACCTGTGCAACCTGCTCAGAATAAAGGCGGCGGGCAATCAAAAAGGTATACCATCCCCCCAGCGCCCAAAAGACCAGCGCCGGAATTTTATACGCGATCTCATTGATCCCGAAGAGAGAATAACTGATGGCCGTCATCCAGAAAGGAAAATGTGGCTTGTCCAGCCAGTCGCGGTTATGGGCATATAAATTCACCCAATCCCCATTCAACACCATCGTCTTGGCGATGCTTGCATACAGAGCGCCATCCGGCTCCAGGATGCTGCTGTGTAATCCCAACAGGTTTACCAGGATGCCTGCTGCTACCAGTGCAATATACCAGCTCCGCCAGCGTACCGGCGTCAGTTGTTCCGTCATGTAAAAAAATTAATCAGGGTAGTGAAACCGCATCCGGGTTGGCCATCCGCTTTTTCCGGTTATCCCAGAGCTCAAAGAGTTTGGCCATGGCGGTTCCGATAAAGATACCCAATAATCCTCCTCCGAGAATATCAATGGGGTAGTGTTTGCCTACATAAACCTGCGCATAACCGATTATAAATGCCCATAGAAACAACCAGTACCAGCGCTGCCCTTTGATCAGGTAAATCGCCCAGTACCAGAAGGCCGCCAGCGCGAAATGATTGCTGGCATGGGAAGAAGGAAATCCGTATTTGCCACCACAGCCCACCAGGGAACGTACCACTCCTTCGAGCTCGTCCTCATAACAGGGCCGCTCCCGCGCGAAAAAGGGTTTGAAAATGGACGCACTGCTGAAGTCCGCCAGTCCGAAACTCGCCACCGTCAACAGAATGAATGCCAACATTTTAGACCGCGCATTCTTCCAGATCCAGTACAGCATAAACGCATAAAAGGGTATCCAGAGTTTGGCTTCCCGCATAGCTAACATGAAATGATCCAGGAAATTGGATACCCCCGTGCTCTGAATGAATTTGAAAATGGTGTAATCGAGTTGTATGAGTTCTTCGGTCCAGCTCATGTGTGTGTGTTGTTCAGCGAAAATGTGTTTCGTATATGAACAAACTACAATGTGGATGTTACCAATGTTTTAAAGATCTATTAGAATGCGATTAGAATTTAGCAACCAACATACACCCCATCCTCCCTTTCCTCCACGGGCCAATGTTTCAGGTAATATCCCTCACCCGATACATTTCTCCCACTCGCCATACTGAACCGGTACCGGTGAACCGGACATACCACATTGCCCAATGCATCAATAAAACCTTCTGAAAACAGCCCGCTGGCATGCGGACATTTATGCGCAAACGCAAACAACTTCTCTTTATACCGCCCAATACAGATAGGCCTTCCCTCCAGTTCCGCCAACGCAATCTGGTTGCCACTGAAGCTCAGTTGACCAATGGATTCGGCCACCTTGACCCAGTTATACACGCGGTTGAGTTCCATGTAATCGGTTATTCCCCTTCATTCGCCTGAAATGTTCCGAAGAACTCAGTCTTGTATGGATAGCGCTCCCGGTACATCTGCCTCACTTTATTCAGGATCGTTGCTCTCAACCCCTCCAGGTTCCGGCGCTCTGTCGCAGATACAAATACGCAATTGCCCAGGGTGATATTCTCCCAGCGCTCCCGCACTTCCTCCAGGATCTGGGTTTTCACCTCCGGCTCCAGCCACTCGTCAAACACATTCTTCTCATACTGATCCAGCTTGTTGAAGATGGTGATCATCGGCTTCTCGGTTACCTTCAGTTCCTGCAGGGTTTTATTCACCACATTAAACTGATCCTCGTATTGCGGATGTGATAAATCCACCACATGCAGCAGGATATCCGCCTCGCGCACTTCATCCAGCGTGCTTTTGAAACTCTCCACCAGGTGGTGAGGTAATTTCCGGATAAATCCTACGGTATCACTTAATAAAAAGGGCGTGGTATCAAATACTACTTTTCGCGTGGTCGTATCCAGGGTAGCGAATAATTTATTCTCTGCGAATACTTCACTTTTACTCAGGATATTCATCAGGGTACTTTTCCCTACGTTGGTATATCCTACCAGGGCTACCCGGATAAACTCTCCCCGGTCTTTTCGCTGGGTAAAGGACTGTTTGTCAATTTCACTTAACCGTCGCCGTAAGAGCGCGATTTTCTCCTTCACTATCCGGCGGTCCGTTTCAATTTCAGTTTCACCCGGACCCCTGGTTCCAATTCCACCCCCCTGGCGTTCCAGGTGTTTCCACATCCCTTTCAGGCGGGGCAGGAGGTACTGGTACTGCGCCAGCTCTACCTGGGTTTTGGCCTGCGCAGTTTTCGCACGCCGCGCAAATATGTCCAGGATCAGATCCGACCTGTCAATGGTTTTTACCCCCAACACTTTTTCAATATTGAGGATCTGCGAGCCGGTCAGTTCATCATCAAATATGACCAGGTTGATTTCCCTTCCGGTTATATAATCCTTGATCTCTTCGAGCTTTCCCTTACCCACAAAGGTTTTACTATCCGGATGCGCCAGTTTCTGTGTGAATCGTTTCACAGTTTCCGCCCCGGCTGTCTCCGCCAGGAATGCCAGCTCATCCAGGTACTCGGCCACCTGCTGCTCATTCTGGTCTTTCTGTACCACACCCACCAGCACGGTGCGTTCATTTTCTGCTATCTGCTTTTTTTCTATCAAGGCACTTATATTAAATGTTGCTCAGGTCGGTAAAATTAGCACAAAAAAAGCGGGCCATCGGGCCCGCCTCCTAACTAAACTTTTTTCTTAGAGTCCACTGATCGTTAACCCGACCGACATGGGATGCACAGGAGGTCCCTGGTTGTCCTTGATCAGAGTATTGATCTGGTAGGATCCAAAGATTCCAAATGGTCCATAACTGATCCTGGCCGTTGCTGCAATTCTCAAACTATTGAAATATCGTTTGGAGTTGATCTTCTCCGTGTAATTGTTAATGGTGCTTCCGGATTTGGTCTGGAAGTTCTTCCCTTTGGTATGCGCATTCAGCATGGTTCCCACTTTCGCACCCAGGGCAAATTTCCAGCTCTTGTTGGTGTTCTCCGGATTGGCTGCGAAACGCAATTCCACTGGTATTTCAGCCCACACGTTTACCAGTTTGTATTTTTTAAAATGATTGGTATCCGCCAGGTTGCGGAAGGCCAGGGTGGGACTCGTTCCTGCAATCTTTACCTCCTGTTTGTCAAAGAAAATATTGCTGGATCCGATTCCTACACCTATCCCAACACTGAAACGGGGATCCACTTTAAAGGGAAAATCCATCATCAGGTACATATTCAGGTGTCTGCCAATGCCCGTCAACTTGATGGAATCCGGTACCTGTGTCCAGGTATCGTAGCCAAACTGGAACATGAAATGGTCATTCGCACGGTTGCTCAGTTTTACTTTGCTCCAGTCTTTCTTTGGTTTGGATGCTACTTTCTCCTTGATGGGAGGTATAGGTGCAGCTGGATTTTTTACAGTGGTATCCGTCTGAGCCTGAACTGCAAGGGTCAGCAGGAGGGCAGACAAAACGGCTGAAATTTTTCTCATACTAGTTGATAAAGCGCAAATCTATCGGTTGGACTGCCAGGGTCCTTCCTTCACGTTGTTAATGTTATTAAAAACCACAGCCGGTTATAGGTTCCAGCTGAAGCGAGCGCAAAAATAGGGCTTTTCCTGCTGACCAACGCGATTAGAGACTAACCACCCGTTTTTCCCGATGGCTTTGCTGGGCTGCATCCAGTACGGTCATTGTTTTAATGGCATCCGCCACCGGCACGGGATTCGGAGCTCCATTTACCAGGGTTTGATATACATCTTCAAAAAATCCCATGTAATTGCCAGGGGTAGACCGGGTTTCTTTACGCACCAACTGACCATCTATCAGGGTGTGCAGGAGTCCATCTGCCTTTTCCGGCGCCGGGCACCAGGCATCCAGGGAGGGGATCGTTCCTTTTAGTAATTCTGTTTCCTGCAGATCAGATCGCTCCTGGATAAAAGTTCCGTTCATGCCCTGCAATACAAATGCAGGAACCGTTTCACGCGCCACCACAGTTGCTTTGAGTCGCACCCGCATGCGGGGATAAAACAGCAGCATCTCAAAATAATCGTTGCTCTCCACTGAATCCCTGAGGGTCATAATATCTGCAAAAACAGCCTGTGGCCAGCCGAACAATTGCAGGGTCTGGTCGGTGAGATGCGATCCCAAATCATGCAACACCCCTGCTCCCGGCAGGTTTTTTTCCTTATGCGCTTTACCACTGGGTTCGGTTCGAAACCGGTCATATCGGAATTCAACTTCCCGGATTTCCCCCAGCCAACCTTTGTCCACTACCTCCTTGATGGCATGATAATCTCCATCATAGCGGCGGTTCTGATACACGATCAAATGCAGGTTTTTGTCTTTCGCCAGTTGATCCAGCTCGGCAGCTTCTGCCGCATTCGTGGTTACAGGTTTTTCAACGATTACATGTTTGCCTGCCAGCAATGCCTGTTTGGTAAAATCAAAATGTGTCTGCGTAGGCGTATTCACAATTATCAGCTCGATGGAATCATCCGCTAATAACTCTTCTACTGAACGAACCAGTTTACTATGCGGGTACCTGCCCCTTGATTCATCGTTATGGCGCTCAACGATCGCCGTTAGTTCATAACCAGGATGATTGTCTACGAAGGGAGCATGAAACAGTTTGCCGCTCATGCCGAAGGAACAGATGCCGGTATGGATGATTCTCATGCCCTCTAAAATACACCCTTCAATCGAAAGAGATAACATTTTCGGAATTAATGGTTATCTTTTTTGCCAAACATTTTGAAATGAAACAGTTGCTTGCAGCTTTCCTGTTGGGTTCTTTTTTTACCGCTTCACAAGCACAGGAAAAACTGAATGTGGTTTTTATTCTCACAGATGATCATCGCCACGATGCCATGGGCTTTACTGGTCGCATTCCCTGGCTGCAAACACCTTTTATGGATAAAATGGCCAAAGAAGGAGTGTGGGTGAAAAATGCTACTGTTACTACTGCACTCTGTTCTCCTTCCCGTGCTTCTATTTTAACCGGGCAATATGCACATACTCATACGGTAGTAGATAATTTTTCTCCCCTGCCTCCCAATCTCCGTTTCTTCCCGGAATACCTGCAAAAAGCAGGTTACCAGACCGGCTTCTTTGGCAAATGGCATATGGGTCACCAGGGCGATCAGCCTCAAAAAGGTTTTCATCATTGGGAGAGTTTCACGGGACAGGGAGTATATTTCAATCCCCGCCTCAATATCAATGGCGAACACATTCAATACAAGGACAGTACCTATATCACCGATCTGCTGACAGATCATGCGGTGGAATGGATTCGCAAACAGAAAAAGGGTCAACCTTTCTTCGCCTATATCTCACATAAAGGTGTACACGATGAATTCATGCCTGCACCCCGGCACCGTGGGCGTTATGCCAATAAACCAATTCCCTATCCTTCTACCATAAACCTCACGGCGAAACCAAACAGCAAGATCTTCGGTGATACAACCCTGTTACCGTTAGCCCATCGCGCAGCTGCAGATCCCGCTTACAATGTGAAAGATATTCCCTCCTGGGTTTGGGCGCAACGCAATAGCTGGCACGGAGTGGACTTCATGTACAATGGCCGCGTCTGGTTTGATGAATTCTATCGCCGCTACTGTGAAACCCTGCTGGCGGTGGATGAAAGCATCGGTCGTATTATGCAAACCCTCAAAGAAACCGGCCAGGATAAAAATACCATCCTCGTATATATGGGAGATAATGGTTTCCTCATGGGCGAACATGGCCTGATCGACAAACGCAACATGTATGAAGAGAGCCAGAAAGTGCCGTTGCTGGTGTATGCACCGGAACATATCAAAGGCGGACAAATTCTTGATGCCGTGATCCAGAACATTGATATCGCCCCCACAGTATTGGACATTGCGCGTGTTGAAAAGCCATCGCAAATGCAGGGCTATTCTTTTCTGCCTTTACTGAAAGGAGCCAAAATTGCCTGGCGCAGTAAAGCTTTTTATGAATATTACTGGGAGTATTCCTTCCCGCAAACGCCTACCACTTTTGGCGTGCGCGATGGAAAGTATAAGTTCATTTATTACCCCGGTGTATGGGATATCAGTGAGCTGTACGACCTGGAAGCAGATCCTGAAGAAAAGCGCAATCTCTGGCGCCATCCGGATCACCAGGAAACCGTATTAAGACTGCGCAATGAACTCTGGGACTGGCTGGAAAAAACAGGCGGGATGCAGATTCCCCTGAAACGCATCACAGAGAAGCGGGGCGATTATGGGAACCATCAATTGTACTGATCATATCATAGTTGGCACCCTCCCATTCGAAATACCCGACAATCCGGAATCCATTTTTCAGGTAGAAATTCACGGCGCGGATATTGGCACACTGAACCCCGCCCCATAGGATCAATTGTGTAATGCGGGCTGCTTTTAAAATGGGGAGGGCTTGCTCTAGCATTGTGACTCCGAGCCCCCTTCCCTGGAAACCATCACCCAGTACCGGCGCATAGGATGCGGTGTGCTGGTCAAGGACGATTCCATATTGCTGATAGCGATCGCGCTCCCAGGTGAAGGCTCCTTTTAGAAAAACCTGGTAACCTGCCAGTTCATCATCAACAAATGAAAGCAACATCAGGTAAGCCGGATCAGCAATCTGTTGCAGGATGGTTTCCCGATCCATGGGATGCGGTGCATACAACCTGCGGGTTGCTTCCTGCAACTGCTGGTAAAAGCTTACAATACTGTCACAATCAGCGGCGGTGGCGATTCGGGTGTGCATAATGGTTAGCTTACCTTAAACAGCAGACTGAGGATGCGGGGCAGCTCGCGATTGTCTTCATCAAACCACTCTTTCAGTTCTGCCAATTCAAATCCCTGTGCTTTGGCTGCAGCATAAAATTCGCTTACATGGTGATTGAAACAGGTTACCACCTGTTGGCCTTCCGCTGTTTCGAATCTTGCCTTGGTTCCGGTATATTGTTTAAAGGGATGTAGTTCTCCCACATATACATAACCGTTAAGTTGCATCACTTCTTTCAACTTTGCAAAGATGCTGTCAAGGTTTTCAATATGTTCCAATACCAGGCTAAAGGTTGCGAGGTCATAAGGTCCTTTGGCAAATTGCCAGTCCTGCGTGATATCAGCTTGTATGAATGCCACCTGCGGCGAGTTGATTTTTTCTCTTGCCCTGGTCAGCATGCCTTCCGACAAATCAACTGCGGTGATCTGTTCCGCAATTGTCAACAGCCATTCCGTATTCTTGCCGGTACCACAGCCAATCTCCAGACAGTTCCTAAAACGGCGATCTGCAAGCAAAGTTCTTAAGCTGATCGCTTCCAGGTCCCGCGTGCGGTTTTTATTGCTATCATAAATTTCAGCCCATTGGTTATAGGCCGATGAAACGTTCGACATAGTGTTGAGTTGCTCCAAATTATTTTGATTGACGGGCTGCTTTCATTTTTCGTTGCACCACCAGCACGCGTAATTTAATGGCATCGTATAATAAGCCAGCCAGCAAAAGAAATACAGCAACTAACAGGATATGCAATCCAACCCTGCTAAAGGGTAATCCTCCTGCAATGCCTCCGAGAAAGAAAAACCCAATGATGGTCAGTCGCAGGCGAATAGAGGATCGCAATCTTTCCTGCTGCTCTTCCTTCTTGTAAAAAAATAACTGCGACAGTTCAATTCCGAGGTCAGTAAACAAACCGGTCAGGTGAGTCGTGCGTACGGTTGCATTGGATAAACTGGTCACCAGTGAGTTTTGCATGCCCATACTGAAGAGCAGTATATAGGCAAGCGAATTCGGATGCGTTTGAATAATTTTTGGCCCGGCCAGCGCAGCAATCAGCAGGAGCCCGGCTTCAATCAGTACGGGCCGCAGAAAGGCTTTTTTCTCACTGTGTCGAAGTCCCGCTTCCACCAGCAGATTCGAAAAAAAAGATCCTGCCAGGAAAAACAGGATGTAAAGGAAATAGGCAAATCCCTCCCAGAGTTTCCACTTCATCACCTCCTCCATGAAGAAGGCAAAATGACCGGTTACATTGGTGGTTAATTGCTGTATGGATAGGAATCCAACCACATTCACCATGCCTGCTACAAAAGAAAGCAGGGAGGCGATTGCCAGGTTATGTTGAAAAGTGCGCGTCTTGCCGCGATGTTTAAACATAGTCAATGAAGGTCCTGATTTTTTTAGCAGAAAAATATATGGTAAATATTTTATACGCGTAAAAAATTTTGGGTACAATTTATAGAATTGCGGCTTTTTGCGGTATTTATTTCAGTGTAATTGCCCGCTATTTCTTCTTTAATGCTGTATTTTCCTGCATAAACCAGATAAATACTGCATTATGAAAAAAACGCTACTACTTTTTTCAGTATGTATTTGGGCGATGCTTGGCCTAAATGCACAAACACCTAAGAGAGAATTCCGGGGCGCCTGGATTGCCAGTTATTTTGGGATCGACTGGCCCAACCGGAACCAGACTCCTGCCCAACAGCAGGCTGCCCTGATTTCCATCCTGGATCACCACAAAGCAACCGGTATCACCACCATTTTCCTGCAGGTCAGAAGTCAGTCGGATGCCCTCTATCCGAGTGAGCTGGAACCCTGGTCCAACGACCTTACCGGCCTCCAGGGGCGTGCCCCCAATCCTCTTTGGGATCCCCTGGCTTTCGCTATTGAAGAAGCACACAAAAGAGGAATGGAATTACATGCCTGGATCAATCCCTATCGGGCCGTCGGCAATGCCGCCAACCTGCCTTCCTTTGCAGATAACCATATCGCTAAGCAGCATCCGGAATGGCTGATCAGCACCGGAGTGCTGAGAACACTGGATCCTGGTATTCCGGGTGTACGGGATCATATCAATGCCGTGATTTCGGATATTGTTTCACGTTATGATGTGGATGGCATTCATTTCGATGATTATTTTTATCCCAATGCCGCTTTTAACGATGATGCTACTTATGCAGCTGATCCGCGCGGCATCGCTGACCGGGCCGACTGGCGCAGGGATAATGTAAACCTGCTCGTAACCAGGATCAATCAAACCATTAAACAAATCAAGCCCTGGGTTGAATTTGGTATTTCGCCTTCCGGCATTTATCGTAACAGTACAGATCCTTCAATTGGTTCTGCTACCTCCGGCTTGCAGCATTATTCTCAACTCTATGCGGATAGTAAAAAATGGTTGCAGGAAGGATGGATCGATTACCTGGCACCACAGGTGTACTGGTATATCGGTCAGCCCGGTGCCAACTATGGCATCGTTACGCCCTGGTGGAATAACAACAGTTTCGGCAGAAGAATCTATATCGGTTTGGCGGGTTATAAAGTAAACGATCCTGCACAGGGCGTGAACTGGGCCAATCCCTCCCAGATCCCCAACCAGGTGAGGTTGAACCGCAGCCTGCCCAATATATCCGGACAGGCAGTATACAACACGGCTAGCCTGAGAAGCACCACCAAACTGGGTTTCAGGGATTCACTGCGACTTGATTTTTACAGTCGTCCTGCACTGCAACCCACCATGCCCTGGATTGATGCAGTGGCTCCCGATGCCGCCACGGATTTGAGAGTGATTAAATTTGGTGCATCACACAACCTGCTGAAATGGAAAAAGCCCGCAGCTGCAGGAGATGAACTGAATCGCGTAAGGCAGTTCGCGATATACCGTGCTTCCAGTACCAATATTGATATTGAAACATCGGAGAACCTGATTGCTATTACCAACCAGGATGAAACTTCTTTTGAAGACCATTCTGTGGAGCCGGATCAAACCTATTATTACCTCGTGACTTCCCTGGATCGCCTGCACAATGAAAGTGCACCTTCCAATACCGCAACTTTCCAGTTGCCTGTTATTGTATGTCCGGCTAACCAGCAGTCCGTTTTGGATGAAAACTGCAGTGTAGCAGTGCCCGATTTCACAGCCGGTCTCCCGGTTCAGGAAGATATTACGTACTCACAGGAGCCTTTGGCCGGTACAGTTGTATCAGGCGCTGGAACTACTACTATTACACTCCGCGCTACTGATATTGGAGGTAATACCAGCACCTGCAGTTTTGAATGGACAAGGGTGGATGAGACTGCGCCTTTGATTGCCGGACTGCAAACAGATAAAACGATATTGAAAGTTCCCAATCATAAAATGAATGAGGTGGCGGTGAATTATACCGTGAGCGACAATTGCGGACCGGTTACTGTTTCACTTGCTGTAAACAGCAATGAGCCGGTGAATGGAACAGGAGATGGAAACACCTCACCTGATTGGGAGATCCTCAACAACAACCTGGTTAAACTCAGGGCTGAACGTTCCGGAACTGGTTCAGGCAGAATTTATACTATTACGGTAACTGCGACGGATGCGGCAGGCAATGAATCTACTGCTTCCACTGAAGTGCGCGTTCCACATTCAGCAGCTGCTTCCACTTCTTCAACTGAAGCTGCGGCAATGGAAAACAGTCAGCCGGTTGGTAACTGGGTGAAACTGCTGCCCAATCCAACCACCACCAGCTTTACGCTTCGCTTACTCGGAACCGGTAGCCAGCAGGTGAAACTGCGTATGCTGGATCTGGATGGGCGTGTGATTGAATCACGTGCAGGCATAGCCGACAACGCAACCCTGCAATTCGGTGGTAATTATCGTCCCGGTAATTATTTTGTCGAAATACAAAGAGGAAAAGAACGATTGGTGCTGAAGCTGATCAAACAATAAAAAATAAAAGGGGCTGCATGTTAAATGCAGCCCCTCTTTTTTGTGGGCCCTGCCGGGCTCGAACCAGCGACCCTCTGATTATGAGTCAGATGCTCTAACCGACTGAGCTAAGGGCCCTTCCTCTTGCGAGGCGCCATCCCAAAAATGGTTTGGCAGGCCGCAAAAATATAAAAACCCCGGCGATTTGCGCCTGCCTGAAAAAAATATTCCGCAACTGATTCAATATTGTACATTTATACCTCGATTTTGCTTTTAACTGCTGCTGCTAAACATGATTGCTCCTGCCAGAATACAATTCCTGAAGGAACGCATTGCGCGTTTTAACGACCAACAGGCCTATCGGGAGCTTTATATGGCCTTTTTTCCACCTCTTCTACAATTCGCCAGCGGCTTTATCAAATCCCGGCAGTCGGCCGAAGAAATAGTGTCCGATGTATTTATTACCATCTGGGAAAAGCGCAATCGACTGGAACATGTCAGCAATTTGAAATTGTATCTGTACACCGCCACCCGAAATACAGCCATCAATTATATTACCCGTCACAATAAAGTGATGGTGACTGAACTGAGTGAGTTGCCCATCGAGTTGCAGTCCCTCCAGTATGACCCGGAGCGCATGCTGATTACCTCCGAGATGAAAAAAATGATTGCAGAGGCGATCAACAGTCTGCCTGCCCGTTGCAAACTAATATTCAAGCTGGTAAAAGAGGATGAACTCAAATACCGGGAAGTAGCCGAGTTGCTGAAAGTGTCCATCAAAACTGTTGAAACCCAGATGAGCATCGCGCTCAAGCGCATTGGGGAAGCCATCCGCTTTGACCCCCGCAAAACCCTGCCCACCGGCAAACGCTAGGTTTCCCTACCCCTTCTTCCATTCCTCCATCTTCCATTCCTCCTTTCCTCCATTATTTTTTCTTCCATGCTTTCAGGGTATCCCCTCCTTTTCCGTGTCTTATACATTCACACCCTACACATGCAAGACAGGATTTGGGAAATTATTGCTAAAAAGCTCGCAGGAGAAGCCAGCGTCCATGAACTGGAGGAGCTGGAAAATACCTTGCGGCAGCATCCTGAATTGCATTATTCGCTTCAGACAATTTCCGACCTCTGGTTTCATTCTTTACCCGTAACCGAAGATGCCAGCCAGGCATTCGAACGCCATCTGGACCGCATGAAAGCTCAGGGGATTGAGATGGAACCTGCTGATAATCAGGAGGTGGTGGAGTTTGAGGAAGCGACTGGCCGATTCAAATGGCTGAAATGGATGGCCATGACATTGGTTGTATTTGTTGCAGGATGGTATTTCTTTATGAAAGAAACCAACCCTGGCAGCAGCAAATCCGCTCCCACTCTTGCCCTTAATAGTGAAGTGTCCACCAAAAATGGATCCCGCTCCAAGATCATGTTACCCGATGGAACCCAGGTTTGGCTGAATGCCGGGTCCAAACTGACCTACGGAAAAGAATTTGGAAACAGCCTGCGGGAAGTTACCCTGACCGGGGAAGCCTATTTTGATGTGGTGAAGGATTCTTCCAGGCCTTTTTTGATCCATGCCCGCAATGTGGATATCCGGGTATTGGGTACCGCTTTCAATGTGAAATCCTACCCCGGTGATAAAACAACCGAGACCAGCCTCATCCGCGGTAGCGTGGAAGTGAGCATCAAGAACAGGCCTAAGGAAAAAATCATCCTGAAACCCAATGAAAAGCTGGTGGTTGCAGAAGAAGAAAAGGCGGTTAAACCGGTCTTTCCTGCTACTACTTCCAGGCAACGTATAACAACAATACCTCCCAGGGTAGTAGTGGAAGAAGTTCACTATGATGAAAAAGAAAGTGTCATTGTAGAAACTTCCTGGATGGAGAATAAGTTGATTTTCCGGGACGAATCTTTTACCGAATTGGCTAGTAAGTTAGAGAGATGGTATGGTGTCCGATTCGTATTCAGAGATTCTTCCTCACAATCGCTGCGCTTTACCGGTACATTTAAGGGCGAGTCTCTTCAAATGGCTCTTAAAGCATTAAAGATTACTGCCAACTTCAATTATACAATTGAAAAAGATACTGTCATTATCTCACCTATTAAATAAAAACGATTGCATATGACCCTCAACACCTCATAAAAAAAGGGAAATGCGTTCACATTTCCCCTCAGGATACAATTTGATTTATCAACGCTCGCACTGTTGAATAACTGTTTTTGTAACCCTAATTGCTCAAAATATGAAAAAAACTTCATATGGTGACATTCTATTGAGTCAACCATTACTACAAAAGTTTTTCAGAATTATGAAATTGACTGCTCTGTTTATGCTGGTTTGTGCCCTCCAGGTATCTGCAGGCGTGTTTTCTCAAACCAAGGTCAGTCTAAAACTGGATCGGGTAAATATTAAAAAGGCTCTTTCAATTATAGAAAGGAAATCCAATTACCGGTTTCTGTACAACCAGGCATTGTTCAGTGAAAATGCAACCGTGAACCTTTCTGCAAAAGATGAAGAGGTTCTCAAAGTCCTGGATCAATTATTGGAAAATTCAGCCCTTACCTACGAGGTGCTTGATAACTACCTTATTGTTATCAAGTTTAAAGGGGTTGAATTTCAACAACAGCGGGTAACCGGCCGCGTTACCAATGCTGCCGGCGAAGCCCTACCCGGAGCTTCTATCAAGATCAAAGGAAGTGAAGGTGGTACTTCAGCCGATGCGGATGGTAATTTCGCAATTACTGTTCCGGCTAATTCTACATTGGTAATTTCCAGTGTTGGGTATGATGACCAGGAAATCGCTGTTGGAGACCGGACTACTCTAAGTATTGTTATGCAGCCCTCTACGAAACTTCAGGACGAAGTGGTAGTGATCGGATATGGTACTGCTACAAAAAGAGACCTTACCGGTTCTGTTGCGAAAGTTAAGGGTGAAGTGGTGGCTAACCAGCCCAATACCAACCCTCTTGCATCACTACAGGCTAAGGTTGCCGGTCTATCTATTGTAAACAATGCGATTCCAGGTTCAACTCCGGATGTGCGCATCAGAGGTACTATCAGTATCGGAACGGTAAATCCGGTTTATATCATTGATGGAATTTTCAGCAATAACATGGATTTTGTTAACCCCAATGAAATTGAAAGTATTGAGGTGTTAAAAGATCCGTCTTCACTTGCTGTATTCGGAATCAGAGGGGCTGCCGGTGCTGTATTGGTTACCACTAAAAAAGCCAAAGCTGGCCAAACCAATATTAATTTCAATACGGTATATGGTATCAAAAACCTGGTAGATAAAATCCAGCTTGCCAACGGCGATCAATTCCGTCAACTGGCAACTTTTGAAGCCAACAACCGCGTACAGGATGATCCAACCAACAACTCTTATTTGAATTTTGTAAATAATGTTGGAGGTCCGGGTATGGCTGCCTTTACAGGTAATACTGACTGGATTGATGCGGTAACCAGGACTGCTCGCTATACTACCAATAACCTGAGTATTGATGGCAGTTCAGAAAAGAACAGATTCCATATGGGGCTGGGTTATACGTTTGATGAAGGGCTGGTTAAACATGTGAAATACGAGCGTTTAACTTTCAACCTGAATGATGAGTATAAAATCAGCAAGACTTTTAAAGTTGGTTTTAACTTCATCGGTTCAAGAGAAAATCTTCCTTATAATAGCAATGCACTGGAAAATGCAAGAAGGGCATTGCCTATCATTCCGTCTTCACCCAAGGAAATATTTTCAAGGAATCCATATGTTGCAGATGATTCCGGATACTATAAGTTATATTCAAATACCCCAATAATTCAGAACTCGGAATCCAATCCGCTGGCAACCCTGAACAATGAATGGGATAAAAGAAAAGACATCCGGTACCGTTATGTGGGAAGTGCATTTGTTGATGTAAATGTGACTAGAGATCTGAACTTCCGTGCTACCTGGTATGCAAATATCAGCAACCGTGATATCAGAATTTATACGCCATTGTATGATCTGTATGATCCTACCCGGCCTGAAGGTCAGCAGGTGATTCCAAAGAATAACCTGACAGCAGTTGAAAACAATAAAGAAGAAACTCGCTCTTTCCAGCAGGATTATATTGCCACGTATAAGAAGAATTTTGGTGATCACTCCCTGACCGCAACAGCAGGTTTTACTACGTTCTACAACTACTATTCTTATCTGCAATCCAATATCAACCAGAGTGAACTGGGAGTTAACATCATCCCGAATGACGAACGCTTCTGGTACATTAACTCTGGATTTGGTGATCTTTCAACTCGTACTTCTTTATCCCGTCAGAATGAATTTGCTACGGTTTCAG
Source organism: Flavipsychrobacter sp. (assembly GCA_016787265.1). Taxonomy (GTDB): domain Bacteria; phylum Bacteroidota; class Bacteroidia; order Chitinophagales; family Chitinophagaceae; genus Flavihumibacter. The sequence continues at coordinate 20,885 of JAEUVF010000008.1, forward strand.
GTCTCGCACGCGTGATCTATAACTATCAGAGAAAATATTATCTGAATGCCAGCTTCCGCCGCGATGGTTCCAGCCAAATCAACAGGATCTATAAAAACAAATGGCAGAATTTCTGGGCAGTTGGTGCAGCCTGGGAAATCAGCAATGAGAAATTTATGGAAAACCAGTCGGTGGTTGACTACCTGAAATTAAAGGCCTCTACTGGTGTGCTAGGGAACTTCAACTCTCAGCGTCCTTATCCGGCTTATCCAACTATTAACAGTAACTCTTCCGCTGTTTTCGGTACTACGCTGGAACCCGTATTTACTGAGGAATTCCTGGTAGATCCGGGACTGAGATGGGAAACTGTTGCTTCATCAGAAATAGGTGTGGAAGCAGACCTGTTCAACAGAAGACTCCATTTCGAAGCAAACTACTATCATAAGAAAACGGATGGTCTTCTGGTTGAGGTTAGATACCCGGGATTACTTCCCACATTGAGAAATGGTGGTAGTATCCAGAACAATGGTTTCGAATTTGTTGCTGGTTGGGAACAGCGCTTCAGCAAAGACTTTACTTTGACTGTTAGTGGAAACCTGACTACATACAATAACAAGGTATTGAACCTCGAAACCAATTTCCGCACGCTGTCCAGCAGTGAACAAACTGCCAGCCAGGTGCAGGAAGGTTTTCCAATGGGATATTTCTATGGCCTCGTTGTTGAAGGTGTTTATCAGTCGAACCGCGATATCCTTTTATCACCCGATAATACCATCAATGGTGGTAATGCAAGACCTGGTGATCTGAAGTACAAGGATATTAATGGAGATGGTGCAATAACCGATGCGGATCGCACCAATATTGGCAACCCAACTCCTGATTTTACCTATGGTATTACAACCAACCTCAGGTACAAGGGACTGGATGCTTCGATTGATTTAGCTGGTGTTTACGGAAATGAAATTTATCGCGTTTGGGGTACTTCAGAACAGAAGAACTCTGTGTACAACTATCCTGCTAACTATATGCAGGCATGGACCGAACCAGGTAGTTCCAACTTCATTCCGATTGTGAATGCTTCGCATCTTATCAACAGAGCACCCTCTACTTATGGAGTAGAAGACGGAAGCTATTTCCGCATCCGGAATATTTCAATTGGATACACTTTTGGTGGTCTCTCTAATAAAATCAAGACGCTTAAGAATTTGCGGGTTTACACTTCTATCCAGAACCTTAAAACCTGGAAAAACAACCTGGGTTATTCACCAGAATTTTCTGGAGATGCAACCTTCTGGGGTGTAGACTTTGGCGGTGCCGGTAGTGCGCTGCCCAGAATTATCAGTGTAGGATTGAACGCAAATTTTTAATACCATTTATTCACGTTTAAAGGATTATACCATGAATATGCGTAATCTGTTAGTACCGTTGGTGGTGATCTCAACACTGCCTTTCACTATAAGTTGCGAGAAGTTTTTGGATCGTAAGCCACTGCAGGCAACGATTGAAGATATCCCAGGAGCGCTGGACGGACAGGCAAAAGGTTTGTATGGAGCCATACGGAACTCTGCCAGCGAACCTTATATTGGTGATGGCATGCAGAATATTCCCTGGATTGCTATGAACGGTTTTCGCTCTGATGACGCGGAAATTGTAGCCGATCCTGGTGCTTCTGCCTGGAGACAGACGTATGATAATTTTCAGTACACCAAAGATGACTGGGGTGCTGGTCTGTACTGGGACAAACATTACGTGATGATCGGTCAGTGTAACAGTGTATTGAATACCGCTGATGCCAACAATTTCAATGATGAACGCTCCATGATCAACCGTGCGGAAGCCCGCTTTTTCAGAGCTTACACTTACTTTGATCTGGTACGCACTTTTGGTGATGTACCTATCATCGACTTCATCATTACCAAACCTTCTGACAACGAAGTGGAGAAATCTCCAGCTGATATGGTTTGGAGTTTTATTGATGAAGACCTTGCTTTTGCGGAACAATATCTGCCCATTTCCTGGGAACCTAAATATGCTGGTCGTTTAACCCGTGGGGCTGCAAAAGCTCTGCGCGCAAAAGCGCTTATGTATAACCAGCAATGGTCTCAGGCCCTGGGTTTACTAAAAGAGGTGATTAACCTGGAAAGCGCTGCAGGCTATGGTTTGCTGGAAGATTACTGGCGTGTGTTTAAAGAAGAAGGAGAACTGAGCGCTGAATCTGTTTTCGAAATTCAGGCCTCCAAAATTTCAGGTGATGGAAATATCTACTGGAGCCGTCTCGGACAATCACAGGGTGTGAGAGGTTCTGGTACATGGGATCTGGGATGGGGTTGGAATACTCCAACTGAATCATTGGTTGCTTCTTATGAACCAAATGACAAGAGAAAAGATGCTACCATTCTTTATTCCAATCAGTACGACGGTGGTGTGAATACCGGTGGTTATGGCCTTACCCTTCCCAATCTCTCCAATGCCAAGTATTGGAACAAAAAAGTATACAACCGATACGAACGTTACCTGGAAGCAGGTTTGGGAACCCCTAATAATGAAGCACAAAACACCTGGATCAATCATCGCGTAATACGTTATGCTGATGTATTGTTGCTGGCAGCAGAAGCAGCCAATGAAGTGGGTGGTGGTTCTAATGGTACCGATGCTGCTGGATGGGTTAACCGGGTAAGAGACAGAGCGGGTCTTCCTCCTGTTACCTTTACGGATCAGGCTACCATGCGTGATATCATTAAAAAGGAAAGAAGGGCTGAATTTGCGATGGAGTATGAACGTTTCTATGATCTGGTTCGTTGGGGTGATGCGATTGAAGCACTGGGACCTCTTGGTTACCAAAACAAGCATCGCTATTTCCCAATTCCAACCCCAGCACTAAACGCGAATCCAAAGCTGACTCAGAATCCGGAGTGGTAATCAATTTTTCACAATAAATAAATGAAAAATGAAAACAATTTATAAATTTTTATTTCTTGGTTTGATCGCAGCCTCTGTTCTGCCAGCTTGCCAGAAAGAAAACAGACCCAAATTGGGAGAATACGAAACAGATGATTCCCGGCCCCCTCTTCCTGAAGGCCCTTTGCGTTTCTTCGTTCCTTTCGGAGATGATCCGCAAAAAAGGTATGAAGCAAAGGATAGTGTTTCCGGAGACCCTGCACAGGTTTTTCCATTTGATCTCACAGAAGGTGTAAATGGTAAAGGTGTTCAGTTTACGGATGCAGGCCGCGCCATCAAATACATGACAGTGAATGACATGGGATCTGCAACCAGTTTTTCTATTGCGTTCTGGATGAAGAACACGGAAAAAGGTCGCACCGAATTCCTGTTTTCATTAACGGATGCGAAATACAATGGCTGGCATCATAGTGCAGTATTCCTGCTTCTGGAAAAAGGTACGCCAAGTGCTGTTACCCTTAAACTCGGTCTCATGGACCAGTGGCTCGAATTCCCGGATAATAACCAGTTCAAAAAGCCTTTAATGGATGGCAACTGGCATCACCTGGCTTTCGTATATGATGAAACCACCTCCAAAATGAATTACTTCTTCGATGGAGAATTGGTTACTGATGTGCCCGCGGGAGCTACCAATGTAACAAAAAATGGTGCTCCAAGAGGAGCCGTTGATTTCTCCACGGTTAAAAATCTGGTTTTAGGCGGATGGAATAAACATGCTGCATTAGCCGGTCCAACAGATGACTGGATTCGAAGTTTCACTGGCGCAATGGATCAGTTCCGGATCTATAAGAAAGCGCTTACAGCAGCTGAAGTCCGGGAACTCTTCGTTGGTAAACTTTAAAAGAGCCCTTCTTCTATACTACTAACCAAAAGGGCTGGATTCATTTCAGCCCTTTTATTTTTGCCTTATCAAAACTTGTATATGTTGTTTTTCAGGCGGACATATCTTCTTCAGGTGGCATTATTCATGCTCATTATAAGTTCCTGTAAAGACCAGAAAAAATCGCTTTTTGAAAATCTGCCTGCTTCTGAAACAGGTATACAATTCGAAAATAAGCTGGAGGATAAAGAGCTTTTTAATATTTTATACTACCTCTACTATTACAACGGTGGAGGTGTGGCAGTAGGGGATATCAACAATGATGGACTGCCCGATTTGTATTTTACCGCCAACAGCAAAAGCAATAATAAACTTTACCTGAATAAAGGGAATTTCCAATTCGAAGATATTACAGCTATGGCCGGTGTTGCAGGAAAGGCAGATTGGGCCACAGGTGTAACAATGGCTGATGTAAACGGTGATGGTTTTCTTGACATATACGTGATGGTAAGCAGCCAGCACCATAATCTTACTGGCCATAATGAACTTTATCTAAACAATCAGAATAACACGTTTACAGAATCAGCAGAGAAATATGGGCTAAACTTTGCTGCTATGGGAACACAGGCCGCCTTTTTTGATTATGACAGAGACGGAGATCTGGATGTGTACCTTCTGAATCATTCCCAGAAGCCAAACTCCAATATAACGGATACTTCGGCTCGTAGAAAATTCAGTGATATTTCAGGCGACCGATTGCTGAGAAATGATATTGTATCCACCGGAAAGTTTACAGATGTGTCTGCTTCCGCAGGCATCTATCAAAGCTCATTGGGATATGGCCTTGGCATTGCAATAGCAGATCTGAATCAGGATGGCTGGGATGATATATATGTAGGTAATGATTTTCATGAAAATGATTACTATTACTTAAATGCTGGTAATGGATCATTTATTGAAAGCGGCGCTAAACATTTTCGTCATTACAGTCGCTTTAGTATGGGGAATGACATCAATGATATTAATAATGATGGACAGCCTGATATTATAACTGTTGATATGCTGCCTCCGGATGAAAAAGTATTAAAAACCTATGGCAGCGATGAAAACCCCGACACCTATAACTTCAAACTTACGCGCCATGGTTATCAGCATCAGTACTCACGCAATAGCCTGCAAATAAATAATGGTCGTGGTGTTAGTTTTAGTGAAACTGCTTTGCTGAGTGGTGTTTCTGCAACAGACTGGAGTTGGGCACCTCTTTTTGCTGATTTTGATAATGATGGGTATAAGGATCTCTTTATTTCCAGCGGTATTGTAAAACGACCGGTTGACCTGGATTATGTCCGGTTTGTATCAGACCTGGTAGCAAAAACCGATGAAAAGGATCTCACCCAATTTGACAAAAAAGCGATTGATCAAATGCCAGATGGAGCTTCTCATCCATTTTTTTATAAAGGTGATGGGAGTTTGGAGTTTCAGGATGTAAGCGATGCCTGGGGCACTGCTGATCTGAAAGGATATTTCAATGGAGCCGCATATGCTGATCTGAATGAGGATGGAAAGCTTGATCTGGTTGTGAATCAACTGAATGGGAAAGCCCTTGTGCTTAAGAATAATAGTCCTGATAAATTCACACTCGAACTCCACCTGAAAGGGTTAAATGCCAATAAATTCGGAATAGGTGCGAAAGTCTGGATATTTTATAATGGTAAAATGCAATACCAGCAGTTGACTTTAACAAGAGGGTTTCAGTCCTCTGTTGAACCCGTTTTGCATTTCGGACTGGATAGTTTAAAATATGTAGACAGTATGTTGATCGTTTGGCCTGGCCAGAAATTCCAGCTGGTTCGTAATATACCGGCAAAAGGAGCCCTGGAATTCCAGGAAATGCATGCTGGTGGCCAATTCAATTACGATCAATTTTTTCCTCCTTTACAAAAGCAGCTGACAGAAGTAACTCAACAGGTCAACCTTAACTGGAAACACAAAGAAAATATTTTTTATGACCAGCACAAGCAATATTTAATCCCACATCAGTTATCCACGTTTGGGCCGGCACTCGCAGTTGCAGATGTGAATCGAGATGGCCTGGATGATTTTTATATTGGTGGCGCTGCCGGTCAACCGGGACAACTTTTTATTCAACAAAAGAATTCAGGATTTGTCGCTTCCAAAGGATCTGATTTTTCAGCAGCAATTACCAGTGAAGAAACCAGTGCAGTATTTTTTGATGCAAACGGTGATGGGTATCCCGATCTTTACGTGGTAAGTGGGGGAAATGAACTGGAGGATGAACATCCGGATCTCTCCGATCATTTTTATTTGAATGATGGTAAAGGAAATCTGATCCCCTCACCCTCTTCTATTCCTTCCATAAAACGAAATAAATCTTGTGTTGATATTGCCGATATTGATAAGGATGGTGATATTGATCTGTTTGTGGGAGGTTTGGCTAATGCTAAGATGTATGGAGTATCACAAGATTCCTATTTATTACTGAATGATGGTAACGGTGTATTCGCAATAGCGGGGCAGGAAATTGTCAGATTGGATTCTCTCGGAATGGTTACCAGCGCAGCATTCCATGATATCAATGCGGATGGGTGGTCTGACTTGGTGGTTGCGGGGGAATGGATGCCGTTGACGCTGTTTCTTAATAAAAACGGTCGGTTTGTCAGCACACCATTGCCTGCTTCCAACGGACTTTGGCAATCGCTCTCAGTAATGGATATGAATGGCGATGGGCATCCGGATATTTTAGCTGGAAACTGGGGCTTGAATAATAAATTCTCTTCTGATAAAGATGGTCCGGTAAAACTATACATTAAAGATTTCGACAAGAATGGTTCAATAGAACAAATTCTTACCTATTCAATTAATGGGGAAGAATATACTTTTTTGGCAAAGGATGAATTGGAACGCGCCCTTCCTGTTTTGAAAAAAGCCTATCTCAAATACAGCGAAGTGGCTGGTAAATCCGTTCAATATATGTTCTACGATTTGTTTACCGGATATATTGAAAAGAAAGCAGAAACGCTTGCTTCCACTTTATTTCTGAATGATGGAAAGGGTGGATTTAAACCGAATAAGCTCCCCCTGGAATTCCAGCTTTCTCCCATCTTCTCATCTGCTCCGGTTGGTACTCAACAATGGCTGCTGGCAGGGAACTTTTATGGTACGATTCCCTATGAAGGAAGATATGACGCATTTCAGCCAACTTTTCTGCAGGTTTTTAATAACCAGCAATTGAAACCCAACGGAATGTTGCCAGCTGTTAGTGGTGAGTTCAGAAAAATGAAATGGTTAAAAACATCAGGCGCTCCCTTGTTAATGCTGGTTCGGAATAATGAAGAGCCGCTTTTCTTTAAATAGATAAATGAAACGTATATGGTGAACCTCTGTAACAGATTTTTTTTGCTTGCTATTGTCTCAATGGCTATTTCCTGCTCCGATAAAGGTACCGGTGCAAGTATCACACCCACCCCACCACCCCAGAACAGAACAAATGAAATCGACATGTGGATGACAAGGGGGGACCAGGCAGCATTGCTGCAGAAACAATCTACTGTATTGTATTTTAGTGATACCACAAATATCTATCCTGTAATTGCTGTTGACAGTCTTACCACCTACCAGCCAATCGATGGCTTTGGTTATACCCTCACTGGTGGTAGTGCCTATTTGTTGAATGCTATGGGAGCCGGCAGGTCTGCCTTGTTACAGGAGCTGTTCGGAAATGGAACCAACAGTATTGGTGTCAATTATCTCCGGGTAAGTATTGGGGCCTCTGATCTGAGTGCAGAAGTTTTTAGTTACAATGATTTGCCAGAAGGACAAACCGATCCTGAGCTAAAGAAATTCTCTTTGAGTAAGGATACAGTTGATCTGATCCCTGTATTAAAGGAGATTCTGGCTATTAATCCCACTATCAAAATCATGGGATCTCCCTGGAGTCCTCCTGTTTGGATGAAAGATAATAAGAGTTCAATTGGAGGTAGTCTGCTTCCACAGTATTACTCAACCTACGCTAACTATTTTGTTAAGTACATCAATGCCATGAAAGAAAATGGTATTACTATTGATGCAGTCACCATTCAGAATGAACCACAGCACGGAGGTAATAATCCCAGTATGGTTATGTCTCCAGAACAACAGGCAGACTTTATCAAAAATCACCTTGGTCCTGCTTTTCAGTCAGCCGGAATAAATACGAAAATCATTATCTGGGATCATAATTGTGATAATCCAAATTATCCCATTACTATTCTGAATGATCCTGATGCTAAAAAATATGTAGATGGATCAGCTTTCCATCTTTATGCCGGTGATATCAGCGCACTTTCAACAGTTCATACTGCCCATCCGGATAAATCCCTCTATTTTACCGAGCAGTGGACTTCTTCTAAAGGGGATTTTGGTGGTGATCTGAAATGGCACGTTAAAAATGTAATCATAGGGTCTATGCGAAACTGGAGTAAGATTGCGTTGGAATGGAACCTCGCAAACAATGTAAATTTTGGACCTCATACTCCCGGTGGCTGCACAGAATGCAAAGGTGCCCTTACTATTAATGGCTCCTCTTTTACAAGAAATGTCAGCTATTATATAATCGCTCATGCTTCTAAATTCCTTCCTTCCGGTTCTCTTCGAATAGGAAGTAACAATATTAATAATCTTCCGAACGTGGTATTTAAAAGACCTGATGGGAAAAAAGTGATGATTGTTTTGAATGATGGGAATGAACCAGTGGGTTTCAATATTAAATATAATAACAAACTTGCCTTTACGTCCTTGCCTGCAGGTGCAGTTGCTACTTATATCTGGTAAATATGAAAGCTGTTCGTTTTTATTCAGTATTAATAGGATTCCTGGCCTTCTTTGCTTGCGGAAAATCATCTGATGAATCGCAGCCTCCTGCTCAATCATCACGGCCAATTGCTGTTACTAGTGTTCTTATGGGCAGTAAACCAATGGCAGATAAGGAATACGATGTACCTATATCTCCAAAATTTACTTTCCGTTTTAATGAACCTGTTTCCACATCAACCATTACCGGAGCAATTGAATTTAAATCACAAGATGGCGAACATAACCCGCAGTTTTCGTTTACTGTCGGTCAGAATGACTCAGTTATTGTTATTGCTACAACTTCGCCTCTTAAGCACCTGACGCAGTATAAATTATCACTGAATGCTTCCCTGAAATCAGCATCGGGGGGGAGATTTATTTCTGTTGTAAATAAAACATTTCTCACCAGTATTGATTCCTCCTCCAAATTCCCTGAGCTCACGGATGACGCACTGCTTACCAAAGTGCAGGAACAAACTTTCCGGTATTTCTGGGACTTTGGTCACCCCGTTAGTGGGATGGCCAGGGAACGAAACAGTTCCGGCGACCTGGTAACCAGCGGTGGCACAGGCTTTGGCATTATGGCCCTGCTGGTTGGAATTGAACGTGGATTTATTACCCGTCAACAGGGATTGGAACGACTCCAAACAATAGTTGAGTTTTTGAAAACCAAAGCCACCCGCTACCATGGAGCTTTTGCCCACTGGATGAATGGTGCAACCGGCGCTACCATCCCCTTTAGTCAGAAAGATAATGGTGCCGACCTGGTTGAAACCTCTTTTCTTATCATGGGCCTGCTCACCGCACGCGAATATTTTGATGATAACGCCCCGGCAGCAATTGAATTACGGTCCCGCATAACCGAAATCTACGAAGCAGTTGAGTGGGACTGGTTCCTGCGCAATAATGGAAATGTTCTCTTCTGGCACTGGAGCCCTGATTTCGGCTGGGATATGAACCTGCCCATCCGAGGCTGGAACGAATGCCTGGTTACCTATGTGCTGGCTGCCGGTTCTCCCACGCATCCGGTTACAAAAGAGGTATATGATAAGGGATGGGCCAGGGAAGGTGCCATGAAAAATGGTGCATCTTATTTTGGTATTAATTTGCCGCTGGGTGAGCCTTATGGTGGTCCGCTGTTTTTATCCCATTATTCCTTTCTGGGTATCAATCCGATAGGTCTTAAAGATGCCTACGCTGATTATGAGGTGCAGAACCGTCAGCATGCAAAAATTAATTACCAGCACAGTATACAAAACCCGAACCGGTTTTTTGGATACAGCGGCAGTGTATGGGGACTAACAGCCAGCGATATCCCAAATGGATATACGGCCAGTTCTCCACAGAACGACCGGGGTGTAATTGCTCCAACAGCAGCACTCGCATCTTTTCCCTATACGCCGGATGAATCAATGGCTGCTCTGAAGTTTTACTATTATGTCCTTGGTGATAAACTTTTTAAAGAGTACGGTTTTATTGATGCATTCTCCCTTCACAATGCCTGGTTTGCTGATAGTTTCCTGGCCATTGACCAGGCCCCGATAATTGTGATGATTGAAAACCATCGGACCGGTTTGTGCTGGGACCTTTTTTCAGCTGCACCTGAAGTAAAGGCCGCACTGCGTAAACTGGGATTTACTGCACCCTATCTATAACCTAAAACAACAGCGATGAAAATCCGCCATTTTGTTTTTTTCTGCTGCCTGTTTGGCGCCTTCAACGGTGTTGCCTATGCGCAAAAGAAAAAGCAACCGAAACCGCTAGCTTTTTCTGCAGCAGATCGTCCCCGGAATCTTTCTGATTCTGCTTTACTCGATCTGGTACAGCAACAAACCTTTCGCTATTTCTGGGATTTTGCGCATCCGGTTTCCGGACTCTCACGGGAACGCAGCAACGAATCCTTTAATTATGGGGGTGAGGTAGTTACAACCGGTGGTACCGGCTTCGGAATTATGGCAGTGATTGTGGCAACTGAAAGAAAATGGATCGGGCGTGATACTGCCGCGAAATTCCTGCTCAAAATGGTACGCTTTCTTTCCAAGGCAGATTCCTATCATGGTGTTTTTCCACATTGGTTAAATGGGGAAACTGGTAAAACAATTCCTTTTAGTCGCAAAGACGATGGTGCCGACCTGGTAGAGTCTTCTTTTCTGTTCCAGGGTCTGTTGACAGCACGACAATACTTCAATGCAGATAATCCGGTTGAAGGAGAACTCCGAAACCGGATCAACTGGCTCTGGAATGATATCGAATGGAACTGGTTTACCAATAACCAGGAGGTGCTCTACTGGCACTGGAGTCCTAATAACGGATGGGCAATGAATTTTCCGGTGCGGGGTTTTAATGAATGCCTGATCATGTATGTGCTGGCCGCCTCAGCAGATCGCTATCCGGTTTCTCCCGCGGTTTATCACAATGGATGGGCTCAGAGTAATTTCTTTAAAAATGGCAAAGAGTTTTATGGGATAGAACTACCCCTGGGATTTGACTTTGGCGGACCTCTTTTCTTTTCTCATTATTCTTTTCTGGGTTTAGATCCCCGCGGATTACAGGATCGTTATGCAGATTATTGGATTCAAAATCGCAACCATACCTTAATCAACCGCGAACATTGTGTGCGTAATCCTAATCAGTTCAAAGGATATGGCCCACAATCATGGGGGCTCACCGCCAGTGATACCTACAACGGTTATGATGCGCATTCGCCAACCAATGACAAAGGCACCATCACACCCACTGCTGCACTTTCAGCTTTTCCTTATACACCGGAATATTCCATGCAGGCAGTTCGCCATTTTTATGAACAATTGGGTGATAAGATCTGGTCGGAATACGGTTTTGTAGATGCCTTCAATGAAACACAAAACTGGTATGCTTCCAGTCACCTTGCAATTGATCAGGGACCTATCATAGTTATGATCGAAAATCATCGTAGCGGTTTACTTTGGAACCTGTTCATGTCCTGCCCGGAAGTACAACGCGGTCTTAAAAAACTGGGCTTTCAAAGCCCGCACCTTAAATAATAGTTACAGCAATTGCTAAAACCTTGCATATGAAAAATCAATCCCGTAAAGAATTTCTTCAGCAGTCTGCCATGGCAGGTACCGCACTGCTGCTTTCTTCTTTGGAAGCAGTAGCATCCAAAGAGAATAAAAAAATCAAAATTGGAATAGTGGGCTGTGGTAGTGTATCCGGTCAGTACCTGCCACATCTTTCCAAATCGGCGCATGTGGAACTGGTAAGTGTCTGCGATATTGTGCTGGAAAGAGCAAAGAACCGGGCGAAAGAATTTAATGTTCCGCATGTGTATGAACATATCTACCAGCAGCTTGGCGGTGCAGCTTTTGATCTGCTTGTGAATCTGACGGATATGCAGGAGCATGGCCGGCTCAATAAAATGGCCCTGGCTTCCGGCAAGCATGTATGGAGTGAAAAACCAATGGCCAATACCTACAAGGAAGGCAAGGCACTGCTGGATATGGCCCGTGAAAAAAAACTGCGCATCTGGGGAGCGCCTGCAGTGGTGAACAGTCCGCAATTTGCTTTCATGAGTAAAGCTATCCAGGAAGGTAAACTCGGCAAGGTTGCTGCAGCACATGCACATTATGGCCATGAAGGCCCGCACTGGTCGGCTTTCTTCTATGAAAAAGGCGGCGGCAGTCTTCCTGATCTGGGTGTTTATAATCTTGCTACCTTAACAGGGTTGTTGGGTCCTGCGAAATCTGTGATCGCCATGACAACCATTGTTACGTCTGAACGTACTGTCGATAACAAGGGCAAAATCAAAGTGGAGGCCGAAGACAATGCGATGATCATTATGGAACATGCTGGCGGTGTGCTGTCTCATGTGCAGAGCGGGTTTAATTATTTCGATCCCTATGGCCATGGTGGTAAGGGGCAGGATCGGCATACAATTTCTATCTGGGGTACAAAGGGCAATATGGGATTGGTAGGATATGACTGGGCTCCTTTTGGTGTAGACCTTGCAACCATGGATGCGCCAACTCCTATAAGGCATGTGCCGGATCCCGGCTCCTATGTGTGGCAGGAAGGTGCAACCGTGATTTCAAAATCACTGCTCGATAAAAACGAACCGCTGATTTCTCCCGAACATGCATTGCACGTGCTGGATATTATTGAATCCGCCCGTGCCTCATCGCAAACCGGCCAGAAAATCAGCCTTCAATCCAGCTTCCGCTGGCCTATCGTCTAACTTCACCTGACATGAGTGACCAACATACATACGACGCAATTGTAATCGGCAGCGGCATCAGCGGAGGTTGGGCTGCCAAAGAACTCTGTGAGCAGGGCCTGAAAACCCTGGTTCTGGAGCGTGGCCGGATGGTGGAACACCTGAAAGATTATCCCAACATGAACAACCATCCCTGGGAATTCAAACACAGGGGATATATCACACAGCAGCAACGTCAAAATAATCCACTCATCTCTAAAGCAGCCGGCTATTCAGAAGATACACAGCATTTTTTCATCGAAGATGCAGATCATCCGTATGTACAGGAGAAACCCTTTGACTGGATCCGCGGTTACCAGGTCGGAGGAAAGTCCCTGACCTGGGGCAGAAGCTGTCAGCGCTGGAGTGATTTTGAATTCAATGCTCCCAAACAATATGGCTTTGCTACCGACTGGCCAATCCGCTACAAGGACATCGCACCCTGGTACAGTCATGTTGAAAAATTTATTGGGGTGTGCGGCAGCCAGGAGAATATCCCCGCAATGCCAGATGGCGAATTCCTCCCTGCCTATGAACTCAATTGTGTGGAAGCGGACATGAAGCAACTGCTTTGGAAGAAATTTAAACGTCATTTTATTTCCGGCCGTTGGGCACATCTTACCCAGCCGGAACCTATTCACCTGGAGCAGGGCAGAGGCACCTGCCAGAATCGCAACCTCTGTATGCGCGGTTGCCCCTTTGGCGGATATTTCAGCTCCAACAGCAGCACCCTCCCCTGGGCAGAAAAAACCGGCAACCTGACCATAAGGCCCCATTCGGTGGTGCATTCCATTCTTTATGATGATGCCAAACAAAAGGCGATTGGAGTACGCGTGATAGACAGCCAGACAAAATCCACCACCGATTATTTTGCTAGAATCATTTTTGTAAACGCTTCGGCTCTTAATACCAACCTGATCTTACTCAATAGCAAATCAGAACGTTTCCCCAACGGTCTTGGTAATGACCATGATCTTCTTGGACGTTACATCTGTTTCCACAACTATCGGGGGTATATGAATGGAGAAATCAAAGGCTATGAAGAAAAATACTACAAAGGTCGCCGTCCGGCCGAGTGCGTGATCCCAAATTTCCGCAACCTCGGTAAACAGGAAACGGATTTTGTGGGAGGTTATACTATTTTTTCAGGTGCCTACCGGGAATGGATAAACGCAGATCGCCATCCTGATAAAATGGGTGCAGAGTTGAAAGAAGCACTTACAGAACCAGGCCCCTGGCGGATCTATATGTATATGCAGGGTGAAACCATTCCCAAGGCAACCAACCGGGTTTACCTGCATCCAACAAAAAAAGATCAATGGGGTATTCCCCTGCTGGTAACCGATGTTGACTATGATGAAAACGATGAAAAAATGCTGCAGGATTTTTTAACGGAAGGCAAAAAAATGCTAGAAGCCTGTGGCGCATTCAACATTGTTGTAAATGATACGAAACAACCACCAGGACTGGACATTCATGAAATGGGTGGCGTACGTATGGGTACCGATCCTTCCGATTCCATGCTCAATGAATGGAATCAATTGCATCTCTGTAAAAATGTATTTGTTACGGATGGGGCCTGTATGACCAGTACGGGAAATCAAAGCCCATCAATATTATATATGGCATTCACAGCAAGAGCAGCACAATTTGCCGCTGCTGAAATGAAAAAAGGGAATCTCTAAATTCAGACAACATGACGTCCTTCCATTCAACACAAAAAACAATCTGGCTGGAACCCGGTTGGGCATTGGTGAGAATTATTACCGGATTATTAATGACCTACCATGGATGGGAAGTATTTGATGCGGCGAAAATCAAGGAATATGCAGGTTGGATGACGTATTTCTCTGCCGGAACCGCAACCGCAATGGCATATCTTGGAAAGGTATCCGAGCTGGTTTCCGGTATCTTACTTACCCTTGGTTTATTTACAAGACTGGCAGTTTGGCCCATGATTGCCGCCATGTTGTTTATTGCTTTTATTCTGGGGAATGGTAAAATCTGGTATGGCGACCAGCATCCGTTTTTATTTGTGTTGCTCGGTTTATTGTTTTTTTTCAGAGGCGCAGGTAAATACAGCCTGGATCAGCGTTATTATTCTCGTGGACTTGCTATCATGCTGCTCCTTTTTGCTGCGATTCCAATTTATGCTCAAACAAACAAAACTGCTGCTACCGCACAAACTACCTACTGCAATCCTATCAATCTTGATTACGGTTATACACCCATTCCCAATTTTAGTGAATGGGGCCGGCATCGCGCTACCGCTGATCCGGTAATCGTGACCTATAAAGGTGATTACTATCTGTTCTCCACTAACCAGTGGGGGTACTGGTGGAGTTCCGATATGCTGAACTGGAATTTTGTATCCCGCAAATTCCTCAAACCCTATCACAAAGTATATGATGAACTATGTGCACCTGCAGCTGTTGTGGTAGGTGATACCATGCTTGTTTTCGGATCTACCTACTCCAGCAATTTCCCCCTCTGGATGAGTACCAACCCAAAGGAGAATGAATGGAAGGAAGCACTGGATTCACTCGAAATAGGAGGTTGGGATCCTGCTTTTTTCCTCGACGATGATGGCCGCTTTTATATGTACAATGGCAGTAGTAATCGCTATCCTTTATACGGCATTGAATTAAATCGCAAAACATTCCAGCCAATTGGTACCCGGAAGGAAATGTATTTCCTGGAAGACTGGCGTTATGGCTGGCATCGCTTTGGTGAATACATGGACAACACTTTTTTAGATGGCTTCATCGAAGGTGCCTGGATGACCAAACACAAGGGGAAATATTATCTGCAGTGGGGTGGTCCGGGTACGGAAATGAGTGGATATGCCGATGGCGTTGTAGTAGGTGATTCACCCCTCGGACCCTTTACTGCGCAATCAGATCCGGTCAGCTTTAAACCCGGAGGTTTTGCAAGAGGAGCGGGACATGGCGCCACCTACCAGGATCCATGGAATAATTACTGGCATGTTTCTACCATGGGCATCAATGTAAAAAACACATTTGAACGTCGCAATGGCATCTGGCCGGCTGGCTTTGATGAAGATGGAATCATGTATGCCAATACTGCATTTGGTGATTACCCACATTACCTCCCGGGTGGTCCGGCTGATCATCGTAAAAGCCGCTTTACCGGCTGGATGTTACTCAATTACAAAAAACCGGTTCAGGTTTCGTCTACACTTGGCAGTTATACCGCCAACAACGCGGTGGATGAATCTATCAAAACCTATTGGAGTGCAGCATCCGGCAATCGAGGTGAATGGATACAAACCGACCTTGGGGAAATTTCCACTATACATGCCATTCAACTCAACTATGCTGATCAGGATGCGGAATTTCTTGGTAAACAAACCGACATTTATCATCAGTATAAAATTTACCATTCACAGGATGGAAAAAAGTGGAGCCTGCTCATAGATAAAAGCCAGAATAAAAAAGATGTACCCCACGATTATATTGAGCTAAAGGATCCTATAAAATCCCGATACCTCAAATTGGAAAATATTCACATGCCAACCGGAAAATTTGCATTGTCTGGTTTCAGGGTATTCGGGAAAGGAAATGGAGCCCGGCCTTCTGCGGTAAAGACATTTTTCGTTCTTAGAACTGAAAAGGACAAACGAAGCGCCTATATCAAATGGTCGCCGGTTGACCAGGCTTATGCGTATAATATTTATTACGGAACAGCGCCCGATAAATTGTACAATTGTATCATGGTGCATGATGTAAACGAATACTATTTTAAAGGCATGGATAAGGAGAAAGTTTACTATTACACCATCGAAGCGGTGAATGAAAACGGCGTTTCGGAAAAAACTCCCGTTCAACAGGTAAACTAAACAAACAGGATATGCAAATTCAGTTCAAAATTTTTCGGACAAAAATTTTTGTAGTCGCGCTTCTTTCACTTGTCACTTGTCAGGCATTTGCGCAACAACAGGCGCCGTCTGTAGAACATGCAAAAGCTCCTTCATTGGAATTCTATCAGGGCAAACCTTTTTATGATGCGATTCGTGCTTTTCAAAAGGCAGACAGTTTACAAATGCCGGCATCCAAATCGATTCTTTTGATTGGGAGTTCTTCTTTCACTTACTGGAGAGATGTAGCCAATTATTTCCCGGGCTACCGGATCATTAATCGTGGTTTTGGGGGTTCGTCCCTTCCAGACCTGATTCGTTATCAGGATTATATCATTTATCCCTACAACCCAAAACAGATTCTGATCTATTGCGGGGAAAATGATTTTGCAGCCGCAGATACAGTAAGTATTTCAACTGTTGTTAATCGGTTCAAACAATTATTCTGGGATATACGTGTCCGATTGCCCCGGGTTCCCATCAGTTATATTTCAATGAAGCCAAGTCCTAGCCGGGCTGCTTTACTTCCAAAATTCAAAGAAGCCAATCAGCAGATCAGGACCTTCCTCGCCACGCAAAAAGCTACTTCTTATATCGATGTTTACGATGCAATGCTGAAGCCCGATGGACGTCCTATTGCCGACATATTTACAAAGGACAGTCTTCATATGAACCCGCAGGGTTATGTGATCTGGCAAAAGCAGATCAGGCCGCATCTGAGAAAAACAAAATGATCAAAATTAACAGCCATGAAATACAATGTACTCCCGCTTCGATTGATAATTGTTCTGTCAATATTATTGCCCTGGTCAGCCCATTCTCAAACTGCTCCAACTAAAATGAATCAGTTTGTATCCGGACTACTGGCTAAAATGACAGTCCAGGAAAAGATCGGACAACTGAATCTTGTTGTTGGAGGCGAAGCAACAACCGGCTCTGTTGTAAGTACCGGGGTGGAAGAGAAAATCAAACAGGGTAAAGTGGGTGGCATCTTTAGTGTTTCCTCTCCGCAGCGCATTCGTAGAATTCAGGAACTGGCGGTACAGCAAAGCCGTTTGAAAATTCCCATCATATTCGGAATGGATGTGATTCATGGATACCGTACCATTTTTCCTATCCCATTGGGATTGGCAGCTTCCTGGGATATGCAACGCATTGAACAATCAGCCCGCATTGCCGCACAGGAAGCTACAGCAGACGGACTGAACTGGACCTTTTCCCCCATGGTGGATGTATCTCGTGATCCCCGCTGGGGAAGGATTTCAGAAGGTTCGGGGGAGGATCCCTTTCTCGGTTCAGCCATCGCGGTAGCAATGGTTAAAGGTTACCAGGGCAAGAATTTAGCTGCAGATAATACCCTGCTTGCCTGCGTGAAACATTTCGCCCTTTATGGCGCAGCAGAAGCAGGCCGCGATTATCACTCCGTTGATATGAGCCGCATAAAAATGTTCAACGATTACTTACCTCCCTATAAAGCTGCCATTGATGCTGGTGTTGGTACGGTTATGAGTTCCTTTAATGATGTTGATGGTATTCCCGCAAGTGCCAACAAATGGTTACTGACCGACCTGTTACGCAAGCAATGGGGTTTCAAAGGAATGGTTGTGTCGGATTACACATCAGTTAATGAAATGATCGACCATGGGCTGGGTGATCTTAAGCAAGTATCTGCTCTTGCTATTAAAGCCGGACTCGATATGGATATGGTGGGGGAAGGTTTTTTAACCACCCTGGAAGCTTCCCTGAAAGAAGGCAAGATTACCATGGCGGATATTGATCGCGCCTGCAGGATGGTGCTGGAAGCCAAGTACAAACTGGGACTCTTTGAAGATCCCTTCCGGTATTGCAATGAGCAGAGAGCCGCAACAGAAATATTTTCATCCGCACACAGAAAGATTGCGCGTGAAACAGCTGCCCGCTCTTTTGTGCTGCTGAAGAACCAGGGTGTATTACCACTTGCAAAAAAGGGATCCATTGCATTGGTTGGTCCGCTTGCAGATGCGAAGGAAAACATGGTGGGAACCTGGTCGGTTTCAGCAGATGTTTCCAAAGCTACCTCTCTGTTAGCCGGACTTAAAGAAGTTGCAGGTTCAGGTGTGAATGTTCGGTATGCCAAAGGTGCAAATGTTACGGAGGATTCTGCACTGGAAGCACGCACTAGTGTATTTGGAAAACCCTGGCAGCGGGATTCGAGACATCCGGATACACTGATTGCTGAAGCAGTGCGGTTGGCCCTGCAGTCTGATGTAGTGGTGGCTGCAATGGGAGAGCTGGCGGAATTTACAGGTGAAGCTTCCAGCAGAACCGATCTCAACCTGCCAAACAGCCAGAAAAAACTACTGGATGCGTTGATGGCAACCGGCAAACCTGTTGTAATGGTGCTCTTTACTGGCCGTCCGCTCACGATTGTAGAAGAAGATAAAAAGCTTCCCGCTATTTTGAATGTATGGTTTGGTGGCTCGGAAGCAGGATATGCGATTAGTGATGTATTATTTGGCGATGTGAATCCATCTGGAAAACTACCGGTCACCTTTCCACGAAATGTGGGACAAATTCCGATTTACTACAGTTATAAAAATACCGGCCGCCCATTGGTGGGCGATGAATTCCAGAAGTTCCGTTCCAATTACCTGGATGTTTCCAATACACCACTGTATCCATTTGGTTACGGACTTAGTTATACGAAGTTTGATTATAGTCCGGTTACTTTATCTAAATCATCGCTGAAAGGTGCAGAGAAATTAATTGCCCGGGTAACGGTAACCAATAGTGGTAAATACGCCGGTGAAGAAGTGGTGCAGTTATACCTTCGTGATATCGTGGCGAGTAATACCCGGCCTTTGAAGGAGTTGAAAGGTTTTCAGAAGATTCTGTTGCAGCCTGGAGAATCCAGAGAAATCAGTTTCGAAATCACTACTGATTTGCTGAAGTTCTACGATCATAACCTTCGTTATGATTGGGAGCCGGGGGAGTTTACTGTATTCATTGGAACCAATTCCCGCGATGCCCAGTCTGCCAACTTCCGCTGGTCCCGCTGATCCCTCCACTCCGCCTTGGCGGATGCCACTTGTCCGGTGCCATCTGCCAAAGCGGAGTAAAATAGTTAGCTTTGACGCATGAACCGTTACAGGCTTTTTTCAGTAGCACCCATTGCGTTGCTGGTCTTCGTCTGCTCCTTTTCACAGCATGGCTCTGATGAAAAGAAGTGGATCGAACTCTTCAATGGTAAGCATGTCCGCAACTGGATCGTGAAGGTCAATCATCATGATGCGGGAGTGAATTTTGGAAATACTTTCCGGGTGGAGGATGGTCTTATTAAGGTTCGGTATGATCAGTATGGTGCTTATAATGACCAGTTTGCACATTTGTATTTCAAACGCCCCTTCTCGCACTATCACTTGCTGGTTGAGTATAGATTTACTGGAAAATTCAAGGAAGATGCACCGGGTTATACCTATCGTAACAGTGGGGTTATGCTGCATTCCCAGGATCCCCGCACCATGTTGAAAGACCAGGATTGGCCTATATCCATAGAAATGCAATTTCTGGGTGGATTGGGGGATGGCAAGCCACGGACTACCGGTAACCTCTGTACGCCGGGTACCAATGTAGTATATGAAGGGAAGCTGGATACCCGTCACTGTATTGATTCCAGGTCTAATACCTATGATGGGGATCAGTGGGTAACAGCAGAAGCCATTGTAATGGGTGACAGCCTGGTCAAACATATAATTAATGGCGATACAGTACTTCAATATTCCAAACCTCAGATTGGCGGCGGCGTGGTAAATAATTTCAATCCTGCCATCAAAATTGATGGTACGCCTCTCAAAAAGGGATTTATCGCGCTTCAGTCGGAAGGACAGGAGATCGATTTTCGGCGGGTTGCAATCCGAATCCTTCGGCGCTGATACCCCCAAAATATCAGATATCGTACCTTTAGGAGTATGGAAAAGATTGAAACCATCATTCTGGATTTGGGAGGAGTTTTATTGAATATCAGTTTTGAAGCCACGGAAAAAGCTTTCGAGTCTATTGGAGTAACCAATTTTCATCAATATTTTTCCCAGTATAAAGCATCTCCGCTGTTCGAGCAGTTGGAAACCGGGGTAGTATCGGAACAGGAGTTTTTCGATTATTTCCGGAAAGAAACCGGCCTGGTTGTAGACGATGAAGCCATTACGACGGCCTGGAATGCGATGTTGCTGGATTTTCCCCAGGAAAGAATCAATTGGCTTCGCAGCCTTGAAAACCGGTACCGGGTATTTCTTTTCAGTAATACAAACAGCATCCACCACGAAGCTTTCCAGTTAAAATTCAGTGCCGAATTTCCGGGAAAGCCCTTTGACCTGCACTTTGAAAAAGCCTATTATTCACATCTGCTTGGGAAACGCAAACCTTATGTAGAGGCCTTTGAGGCACTGATCAGAGATGCAGCCATTAATCCCTCCACTACACTCTTTATTGACGATACCAAAACCAATATCGAAGGGGCTCAACAGGCGGGTATGAAGGGAATCTTCCTTACAAACGGGGAAACGGTGTTGGACCTGGGGATTTGAGGAAGTAAAAGGTGAAAGGTGAAAGGTGAAAGGTGAAAAATGGTGAAACGTGAGAAGTGAAACGTCAGGAGTGAAACGTGAGAAGTGAAACGAGTCTTTAGATGCCGTTGTTTCCAGCCTCCATGCCTCCTTTGTTTCCTTTGTCTCCTCTTCCATTACTCCTCTTCCCTACTTTATCTCCTCAAACTCAATATAATCACCTTTGGATGTGGGTTTCGAAGGTTCAGTGCGTGCATTGGCGGCAGTGGCCCCCTGCGGATTTGCACCATATGGACCAAAGCCCTGTTGCTCCTGCATGCGGGCAGCCATTTCTTCCTGGGCTGCCTTGAACTGGCGTCGCACATTCCGGGTAGCCCGGCTTACAGGAATTACAAATCCGAAAATAAATTTGTAAGCGATGTACGCCAATAACAGTAATAATACAGTTTTTAACATAGCCTGTCAAAGGTACGATCTCCGGCCATTTTTAATTGTTAATCTTCCCCTGTAAAC
This sequence comes from Flavipsychrobacter sp., assembly GCA_016787265.1. Classification (GTDB taxonomy): domain Bacteria; phylum Bacteroidota; class Bacteroidia; order Chitinophagales; family Chitinophagaceae; genus Flavihumibacter. The sequence goes on from JAEUVF010000008.1 coordinate 42,655, forward strand.
AGCCTGAACCTCACATTTGGATTGTATAGGCCTTTTCCCGTACATTTGCATCGGAAAAAGAAACAAAGGAAGGGAACGGAAGCGTTCCCTTCTTCTATTTTCGAAATTCTCAAAACAGGCAGCGTGGCAAACGAAACTTACATACAGGCGGTGGGGCAGTTTATGAATGAATTGCTGGAAGGAGATCCCGACTGTTTCCTGGTGGAAGTACGGATCAAGCCCACGAATAATTTCAAAGTATTCCTGGATGCAGATTCAGGAATGTCCATTGCCCGGTGTGTGAATTTCAATCGTGCGCTGTATAAGAAAATTGAAGAAGCTGGCTGGTTTCCGGAAGGTGATTTCTCACTGGAAGTTTCCTCACCGGGATTGGATGAACCGCTGAAACTGTGGCGCCAGTACAGGAAAAATATCGGCCGGATGGTGGATATTACTTTTCAGGATGGCAGCCAATTGAATGGCAAACTGCTGGATGTGACAGAAGACGGCTGCGTGGTGGAAGAAACAAAAGGGAAAAACAAAAAAAAGGAAGTGATAACCCACTCCCTCTTATTTGACAATATAAAACAAACCAAAATTCAGGTAGTATTCTAAATAACACTACTATGGCAAGTATCAATTTGATTGAAGCGTTCCAGGATTTTAAAGAGGCGGAGAATATCGATCGCCCAACGATGATGAAAGTGGTGGAAGATGTGTTCAAGACCCTGTTACGGAAAAAATACGGTAGCGATGATAACTTTGACGTAATCGTAAATGCCGAGAAGGGGGACCTTGAGATTTTCCGGAGAAGGACGATCGTAGAAGACGGCGCGGTGGAGGATCCGCTGGCAGAAATCGCCTACACGGATGCCGTAAAGATTGAACCCGACTATGAAGTGGGGGAAGAGTTGTACGAAACAGTTGAAATCCTGGACTTTGGCCGCAGGGCAATCCTGGCTGCCAAGCAAACACTTGCCAGCCGCATCAGTGATCTCAAAAAGAACGTACTGGTTAAAAAATATGGCGACCGCGTAGGTGAAATCACCAATGCAGAAGTTTACCAGGTATGGAAAAAGGAAATCTTGCTGCTGGATGAGGAAGGAAATGAACTGATTCTGCCCAAAAGTGAGCAGATTCCTCAGGATTATTTCAAAAAAGGGGAGACCATCCGTGCCGTGGTTAAAAAGGTAGAATTAAAAAATAATTCACCCGTAATCATTTTATCACGTACCAGTCCGTCTTTCTTAGCTAAATTGCTTGAAATTGAAGTGCCGGAGATCTTTGATGGTTTGATCGTTATTAAAAAAATCGTCCGTGAACCGGGCGAAAGAGCCAAAGTGGCGGTTGAGTCTTATGATGATCGCATTGATCCGGTGGGTGCCTGCGTAGGTATGAAAGGCAGCCGGATTCACGGAATCGTTCGCGAACTGAAAAACGAGAACATCGATGTGATCAACTACACTACCAACATGCAGCTCCTGATCCAGCGGGCCCTTACGCCGGCCAAGATCACCAGTATGGAGTTGGACAACGAAAAGCACCATGTGAATGTTTTCCTGAAACCCGACCAGGTATCCCTGGCTATCGGACGTAAGGGTGTTAATATCAAACTGGCACAGGAACTGACCGGTATGACAATTGATGTATTCCGGGATAACGAAGGTGAACCTGAAGAGTACGATATTGATCTGGATGAATTCAGCGATGAAATTGAAACCTGGATCATTGATGAATTAAAACGCATTGGATGTGATACCGCACGCAGCGTTTTGGACCTGACAGTTGACGAATTAGAGAGAAGAACCGACCTTGAGCGTGAAACGATCGAAGAAGTGAAGAAAGTCCTCGAGGCTGAGTTCGAAAAAGAATAAGTTTCGAACAAGAAAAATAAGGTCTGCAGGGGCAGACGCAAAAAGAACGAATGGCAGAAACAACAACACCTAGATTGATGGCCGCCGCCAAGGAATTCAACATCGGCAAGGATACTCTTGTGGATTTCCTGGCGAGCAAAGGATTTGATCGTGAAGATCTGAAACCAACTTCCAAGCTCACAGAGGACATGTACAATGCCCTCCAGCGTGAGTTTCAGGGAGACAAAGTGGCAAAGATCAAGAGCGATCAGATTGACCTGCCCAAAGGCAATGTGCAGGAGAAGAAGAAAAAAGAAGAGGAAGAACTCGTATTCCGGAAGGATTCCAAAAAAACGGAACCTGTAGCTGAAAAGCCGGCAGTTGCTGAACCTGCACCTGTGCCTGTGCCTGAAGTGGCACCTCCTGTTAAGGAAGTGGAGAAAGAAGAACCAATCCAGGAACCAGTGGCCGCCGCTCAGCCAGAGCCGGTTAGTGCCAAAATAGAAGAACAGCCTGAAAAGCCTGCTGTTGAAGAAGAGCCTGCAAGACCAGGTGGTTCCGTAATCGAAGGGCCAAAAATTGTTGATAAAATTGATTTATCTGCCATTGATTCTTCAACACGACCGAAAAAAACAATAAAAAAGCAGGTAGACAAAGCGCCGGTAGCTGAAAAACCAGCAGAAAAACCAGCTCCGCAACCTGTTGCAGAGCCGGTTAAACCTGAAACAGTACAAACAGAAGAGCCGGCTGAAGTGAAAGCGCCTGAAACCCCTAAGGTTGTAACAGAAGAGGAAACTGATCAGCCACCCGCTATTGAAAATATTCAGGCTGAACGTCTGACAGGACCAAAAATCCTGGGTAAGATCCAGCTTCCTGTGGATAGCGACACCCGCCCGAAAGCAGCTGGTCCGGCTGCTGGTGCCGGTGCAGGTGCAGGTCATGATGAAAAACGCAAACGCAAACGCATTCCGATTGATAAAAAAGGAGAAAACATTACCCGTCAGCAGGCAAGTGGCCAGCAACAGGGTAGTGGATTCCGCGGTGGTCAGGGTGGCCAGCAGGGCGGCGGTAATCGCTTCCAGCGACCCGGCCAGGGCGGTCAGCAGGGTGGAAGAGGCGGACAGCAAGGCGGCCGTGGCGGTCAGCAACGCAACCAGCCTCGTGAAGTAAAAGAAATCGATCAAAAAGAGATACAGGAAAAAATCCGCCAGACACAGGCCAAAATGGCTGGTGGTAGTGGAAGCCAGAAAGGTGGTCGAGGTATGAAAACCCGCCGTCTCCGTGAAAAACGCGCCGGTATGGCGGAAATGGAAGGTGCGGAAGCACAAGACATGACCCTGCAGGTGACCGAGTTCATCAGCGTTAGCGAACTGGCTTCCCTGATGGATGTAAGTTATGCGGAAGTAATTGGAAAATGTATGGGACTGGGTATGATGGTGTCTATCAACCAGCGTCTGGATGCGGAAGTGATTGAACTGGTAGCCAGTGAGTTTGGATATAATGTGGAATTCATCGGCGTGGATGATGCCGATTCCATGGATGAGGAAGAAATTGTAGACGATCCGGAAGATCTGAAACCACGTCCGCCAATTGTTACCATCATGGGGCACGTTGACCATGGTAAAACATCCTTGCTCGACTATATCCGTAGTGCCAACGTAGTAGGTGGTGAAGCCGGTGGTATCACACAGCACATTGGTGCATACACCGTGGATCTTCCTAATCAGAAAAAAATAGCCTTCCTTGATACGCCCGGTCACGAAGCCTTTACGGCAATGCGTGCACGTGGTGCCAAAGTAACCGATATCGCAATTATTGTAATTGCTGCTGATGATGCGGTGATGCCGCAAACAAGGGAAGCTATCTCCCACGCACAGGCTGCTGGGGTTCCAATGATTTTCGCGATCAACAAAATTGATAAAGACGGAGCCAATCCGCAGAAAATATACGAGCAACTGGCAGGTATGAACATCCTCGTGGAAGAATGGGGTGGTAAATTCCAGAGCCAGGAACTTAGTGCCAAGAGTGGACTGAATGTTGATCTCCTGTTGGAAAAAGTTCTGCTGGAAGCGGAATTGCTGGAACTAAAAGCAAATCCTGACCGGGAAGCGAATGGTAGTGTTATTGAAGCTTCCCTCGACAAGGGACGGGGTTTTGTAGCTACCGTACTTGTACAGAACGGGACCTTGAAACAGGGTGATCTTGTTGTATCCGGTCAGTACTATGGCCGTATCAAGGCCATGTTCAATGAACGTAACAAAAAACTTGATACAGCGCCTCCTTCTACACCGGTGCTGATCCTCGGATTGAATGGTGCACCACAGGCAGGTGAAACTTTCCGCGTTTTTGAAGACGAATCCGAAGCTAAAGAAGTGGCCAACCGCAGGGCTCAGATTCTGCGTGAACAGGGCATCCGTACCAAGAAGCATATCACTCTGGATGAAATCGGTCGCCGTTTGGCACTGGGTAACTTTAAACAGCTCAACCTGATTATCAAAGGGGATGTAGATGGTTCTGTAGAAGCCCTGTCCGATTCCCTGATCAAACTGAGTACAGAGGAAATCGCAGTGAATGTGGTACACAAAGCCGTAGGTGCAATTACCGAAAGTGATGTGTTGCTGGCAACTGCTTCCGATGCTATCCTGATAGGATTTAACGTTCGGGCATCTTCACAGGCAGCCCGACTGGCAGAAAACGAAGGCGTTGAAATTAAGACCTACTCAATCATCTATAACGCGATTGAAGAAATCAAGAGCGCAATGGAGGGTATGCTGGAGCCTAAAGTGCAGGAGAAAGAAGTGGCTACGGTGGAAGTACGTGAAGTGTACAAGTTTGACAAAGCTACTGTTGCGGGATGTTTTGTTACCGAAGGAAAGATCAAACGCGACAGCAAAGTACGTCTCTACCGCGATGGGGTACTTATTTACCCAAGAACGGAAGGAGCCTTTGGAGAACTGGGCAGCCTGAAACGCTTTAAAGACGACGTAAAAGAAGTCAACAATAACTATGAATGTGGTCTGACACTGAGAAACTTCAGCGATGTTCAGGTGGGTGATACCATCGTGGCCATTGAGGAAGAGGAAGTGAAGCGAACACTTTGAGCAATGTGAGATTTGAGACGTGAAACGTCAGATGCGTTTTTTCTTCTCACGTCTCACGTCTGACTTCTCACTTTTTTTTGTTAAATCATGAATTCATTAACACAGGAGCTGGTCTCCTGTGTTAACTTTAATAGGATTACGAGAATATGAGAACTTTCTTTACAATACTGTTGGCTGTGCTGTTTTTTCAAAACAGCCAGGCGCAGACCCGAAAAGTGGTAGCGGATAAAATCATCGGTGTGGTGGGTGATAAAATCATTCTTCAGTCGGATGTAAATAATTCGATTTTAGATGCCCAACGACAGGGGCAAGGCCGGGTTCCGGAACCTTGCGAAATAATGGAAGTAGCACTTGCCCAAAAAGCACTGGTATTACAAGCCGAAAAAGACTCCCTGGTGGTTAGTGAAGAAGAAATCGATGGCATGCTTGATAACCAGGTTCGCCAGTTCATCGCCATGTATGGCTCCAAAGAAGCACTGGAACAGATTGCCGGCAGAACCGTGTACCAGATCAAGGAAGATTTTCGTCAGAACTTCCGGGAGCGCCGACTCTCTGAGCTGATGAGAAACAAAATAGTAGCCAACATCAAAATCACCCCTACTGAAGTGAAGGAGTATTTTGACAAAATCCCGACCGACAGCCTCATGTTCTATGAAAGTGAACTTGAAATCGGCGAAATTGTTATCTACCCCAAAGCTAGTCGCGACCTGGAACTTTATGCCATTGAAGAATTAAATGATTATAAGCAACAGGTAGAATCGGGCAAGGCAAAATTTGAAACACTCGCGAGCTTGTATACGGATGACCCCGGCAGTAAGAATACCGGTGGCATGTACCAGGTTAACCGTACCGAAAAACAGATGGACCCCACCTTCATCAGCAACGCATTTCGACTGCGGGAAGGACAGATTTCACCCGTATTCAAAACCAAGTTCGGTTATCATATCATTCAAATGGTGAATCGTGCCGGTGATGACGCAACGGTTCGGCACATCCTTCGCATTCCGGCTATTACGGATACAGAGGTAAATGCATCTGTTGGAAAGCTTGATTCTGTTCGCAGTGACCTGCTGGCAAACAAATATGATTTTGGTGCAGCTGTTTCCAGGTTCAGCGAGTCGGACGAGTCTAAATTTACAGGGGGAATGAAACAATGTGGTCAGGGAACCTATTGTACTATTGATCAACTCGACAAAGACCTGGTAGTGGCACTGAAAGGGTTAAATCCCGGTGATATCAGCAAACCGCTGGTTTATACGGATGAAAGGGGCAAAAAAGGCGTTCGGCTGGTGTTCCTCAAAACCCGAACTGAACCCCACAGAGAAAACCTGAAAGACGATTATAATAAAGTGGCGGATCGCGCTTTGGAAATTAAGAAGATGGAAACAGTAGACAAATGGTTCAAAAGCAAGATCCCGACTTTTCACCTGGTTATAGATCCACAATTTGCAAGTTGTAATCAACTTGGAATCTGGATGCAAAGCATCACGAAGAACCAGTAATACAATATTCTAATGAAATCAGCGGATGGTCTGCCCTCGGGCAGACCTTTTTTGTGTAATTTTAAACATGCACTCCCTCGCTGCCATGCATTCCGTTGACCAGGACCAGCTGAATTTCCAGTTGTTTTCCGATGAGGAATCGAGGGTGCTCGATATTTCCGATTCGCTGGTGCCCCACCTTTCCTTTTCACTGGAGTCCGGCAAAAACCGGCTCGACGACTTGTTGCATCTTGACGCCAATGCAAGTGCATTGCTCAGGCATGCTACTCAAACCAGGCAACCGGTTCATTTCAGAGCTTCTATCCGGAAAGAAGCAGGTGTGCTATTACCGGTTTATTGGACCATTATACCAAAACCGTCTTTTGATGGATATCAATGGTATGGCTTTCCCCCACAGGAAAAATATGAATCCGAAAATCGCTTACACGAAATTGAAAGAACACTTTCTTCCTTGCACGATATCGTCTTTGAAATTGATGAAAAGGATGTGTTTTCAAATTTTTGGGTAGACGATATCAATAAACTCTTTCTATCACCCGCAGGATTTCTTGGAAAACAGTTGGAGGAGGTTATAAATGGTTTCCCAGCCCCGATTGGTGAAAAACTATTGCACGCATACAGGACAGCGAGAATAAGTCAGGAAAAATACTCGGTGGAATATCCTTCCTGGAACGATAATTCCTGGTACATGTGCAGGTTCATGCCTGTGAGATATGCTGATAATTCCTATGCTGGAATGATCATAGTGGTTACAGATATCACCCAGCAAAAAACGCTGGAATATAATCTCCGGATTAGTGAATTGCAATACAGAGACCTGTTCGAAAATGCGCACGATATCATTTATACCATCGATTTTGATGGACTTGTGCAATCGTATAACCGTCAGGCTGAAAATATATTAGAATATGATCAGCAGGAAATTATCGGGCAACGATCACATGTTTTCTTTTCCCCTGAAAGACTGGAGCAGGCTGTAGCATATGGTAAGCTGAAAAGACAGGGTATTACTACAGACACATTTTATGAATCGGAATTCATTTCAAAATCCGGGAAACGTATTCCCGTGGAGATTAATTCAAGAGTTATTTTTCGAAATGGTGATCCTGTAGGTATTCATGTAACAGCGAAGGATATGCGCCTTCAGAAACAGGCAGCACTTGAACTGGCAAAAAGCGAAGCCAAGTTCAGGTTTCTTGCAGAACATTCCCGGGACCTTATTTGTCTGCACCGCCCAAATGGTGATTATATCTATATTTCTCCTTCCATACAATCCATTCTGGGGTACGACCGGGAGGAACTTATTGGCCGGTCGCTGTATGATTTTTTTCATCCTGATGATGCGGCATCAACTGTTCGGGAAGCGCATGAGAATAATTTCAATGGTATAGAATCTCCTTCTGTACAATTCCGTTTTCGAAAAAAAAATGGCGACTATGTTTGGCTGGAATCTGTTTCCAAACCCATCATGGAAGATGGAGAGCTGATCTATATTCAGACCAATAGCCGTGACATTACTGAACGAAGAAACTCAGAGGAAAAATTGCGGTTAAGTGAAGAACGATTCAAAGCACTCTTTCAGAATTCCCTGGATGTGGTAATGATCATCTCTGAAGATGGCATGCTTGAAAACGCTACACCGAGTTTCGGGAAGCAATTGGGTTATGCGGTGTCAGATTGGGTAGGGAAACCAGTAAGAGAACTGGTACACCCTGAACAGGTTGCGGTTTTTGATAAAGCAATTCAAACCATACTGCATAGAAAGGAGTCAGATCTGGTACTTCGTATTCAATTCAAAAATCATGATAAGCAATGGATATGGATGGAGTTAAAAGCTGCTTCGGCAGTCGCTAATCCTACCATTCAGGGAATTATCCTGAGCCTGAGAAATATTACTGAATATATCGGGATCGAAAAAACGCTTCAGCATTATTCAGATCGGATTACCGGTATGCTGCACAGCATCACAGATGGTTTTATCGCGGTTGATCGAAACTTCAACATTACCATGTTCAACGCGGTTGCCCAGGAAGCACTATTACATAACAATAACCTGGTGGTCGGCGCCAACTTATGGAGCCTTTTCCCCGAAGCACTGAATTCAGTAAGCTTCCATTCGCTCCAACAGGCAATGAATGATAATTCTACCATTCGCTATGAGCAACAGATTGTTTTATTGAAAAAATGGTTTGACGTTAGCGCCTTCCCCTACGATGAAGGATTATTTATTTATTTTAAGGATGTAACTACCCGGAAAAAGCAGGAAAAAATATTGCAGCTGGAAAAGGAGGTGCTGGAAATGCATACCGGCTCACGGGCCAGCTTGCAGGAGATTACCGGTCATTTGCTTACAGGGGTGGAAAGCATCAGCAACCGCTTTTACTGCGCCGTATGTATCGTTAAAAACAACCTGAGAGATGCTGAACTGATGGCTGCTCCAAGTCTGCCTAAATTATTCTGGGATTTTACCAATAATACGCCACTGGAACCTGAACTGACCACTTGCGGAAAAGCAATTGTACAGAAGAAGGCTGTGTCGATTCCGGATGTTGCGTCATCAGATCTTGCAGATTCAACCCGGCAGGGTGCTCAGGTCCTGGGTATTCAGGCTACACTGTCCATTCCAATGATCACCACCCGGAATGAAATTTTAGGAACTTTTTCCGTTTATTTTCTGGATGCCCGAAGTGCTACATCAGAAGAAATGGAAATTCTGAGCAGGCTTACTCACCTGCTTACAATGATTATTGAAAATAAACAGGCGGCTGAAAAATTATGGATCAGTAATGAACGCTATCTGCTGGCTACTAAAGCCAGCAATGAAGCTATCTGGGATTGGGATGCAGTGGAGCAGGTCTCTTTCTGGGGTGAAGGCTTTAATACCCTGTTTGGTTATCCATCCATGTTTTACACCGGGGCTTCACAAAATTGGGAGAATAAAATCCATCCTGAGGATCGCGAACGGGTTTTAAAACTGATTGAAAAGTACCTGGCCGGTGAGAAGAGGGGCTTGTATAAAACAGAATATCGCTTCCTGAAAGCAGATCAAACCTATGCCCTGGTAATTGATAAAGGCTATTGCCTTTATGACGATAAGGGAAAAGTAATCCGAATGATCGGTTCTACGGAAGATATCACCGAAAGAAAACTGCTGGAGGAAAAACTGCTTCAACAGGAAATTCATAAACAACAGCAGATCGCGCAGGCAGTGGTAGATGTCCAGGAAAATGAACGTGCCGAGATCGGAAAGGAATTGCATGATAATGTAAACCAATTGCTTACAACTGCGAAACTGTTTCTTGAACTGGCACGTAACGATGCTTCCATGCAGGAAAGCATGTTGAAAAGAAGCTCGGATACCATCATGAATGCGATCAATGAGATCCGGAAAATAAGCCGCTCGCTGATGCCGGCCAGTCTGAGTGACCTTGGACTTATCTCTTCAATAAATGATCTCATCGATAATGTTAACCTGTCGCGGCAATTACATGCAGAGTTTAAATACGATAAGAACATAGAAAAACGTTTGAGAGCCAAAGAAAAGCTGATGTTCTTTCGGATTATACAGGAACAGGTCAACAATGTGCTCAAACATGCAGATGCGCGCAACCTGTTGGTCAGTATTTCCAATCACCGGCGACTGACCCGCCTCGAGATCAAAGACAATGGTAAAGGTTTTGACCCCCAGGTGGCCAGGAAAAAAGAAGGGATCGGAATGCTGAATATTATGAGCCGTGCAGCTATCTTTAATGCCAAAGTAGAAATTGTAACGGCACCCGGAAAAGGATGTCATTTAGTTATAGATTTGCCTTATTCCACTAAAAAAACAATACCAGAATGAAAAAAGTCTCAATCCTGATTGTTGACGACCACAAGTTAATCCGTGAAACCTGGAGCTTTATCCTTGGAAGTGATGACCGTTTTGAAGTAATTGCTGACTGTGGTGATCCCGATGAAGCGATCAAAGTGGCCGCTGAAAAGAAACCCAATGTGGTGTTGATGGATATCAACATGATTCCCATGAGTGGTTTTGATGCTACAGAACAAATTAAAAAAGTAAGCCCTGAAACCCGCATCATAGGTGTTTCCATGCATTCGCAGCCTGCTTATGCCCGTAAGATGCTACAGGTCGGCGCCCATGGATACGTGACCAAAAACAGCAGCCGCGAGGAAATGGTTAAAGCAATCCTGGAAGTTGATAAAGGGAATAAATACATCTGCGACGAAATCCGCAATATCATTTCGGAACAATTAACCGAAACAGAACCACAGGGGCCGGATATCCAGAGCCTTACCGACCGGGAAATCCAGATCATCAGCTTTATCAAAAAAGGGCATTCATCCAGGGAAATTGCAGCAGAACTGGATATTTCACTCAAAACCGTAGAAGTGCACCGACACAATATTCTGAAAAAACTGAAATTGAAGAATACTGCCGCACTCGTAAACTTCATAAACAGCAACCCAAGTTTATATTGACTTGACCTTCGCTAAAAAAGCGATACTATACTTTGGCCGGATCAAACCACCGGATCGATTGCCAATTGGTGTACATCCCCTTTATCCGCATAAAGATCCGGCAGTACAGGTGGTAATTAGTACCTTTTTTAATCGCTATTATTCCGATGAACAACCCCGCATCCTGTTGATCGGAATAAATCCCGGGCGTATGGGGGCCGGAATAACCGGAGTGAATTTTACCGCACCCCGGCAACTTTCTCAATTCCTTGGGATAAAACATCCCTGGCCGGATACTTCTGAATTATCCGCGGAATTCATCTATGATGTAATTCTGTCTTATGGTGGCCCCGCCGCATTTTTTGGCCAATTTTACCTGGGCTCCGTCAGCCCGATCGGTTTTATCCGGGATGGGAAAAACCTGAATTATTACGATGATCCACTCCTGCAGCAAAGGATCAGGCCTTATGCGCTTAAACAGTTAAAAGCCCAGATTGATTTTGGTATCCGCAGGTCGGTCGCCATCTGCATCGGGGGTGATAAAAACCTGAAATTCCTGAAAGGTCTTAATGATGAACACAACCTTTTTGATGAACTGAGAGTAGTGCCTCACCCACGCTTCATCCAGCAATACCGCCGCTCAGCAAAAGAATCCTACATTCAGCAATATTTGGATGAACTCTTGTATTGCATTAAAAAATAATACTAGATTTGTTTTCTTATTGATTGTTTTATGATTTTCTAACTCGCCGGCACCTCCGGCACTGATCCCAAAGGATCTATACAACACGGAACCATCTGGTTCATTCTTAACCGGCCTTCCCGGGCTATTTATTATTCTTTAGTACGTATAGAATGCGAAATAATAATTCTACTACCTTAAAACGGGGTAGTATCTGGACCATTATCAAAGCTGCGCTTCGGGGTGAAGAGCAGGATTATACCACCGGAAGTATTCGCCGTGCGGTATTTTTATTGGCCATTCCCATGGTTATTGAAATGGGTATGGAAAGTGTATTTGCCATCGTGGATCTTTATTTTGTCGGTCAATTACCAGACAGCCAGCATAATATTCAAACAGTCGGATTAACCGAATCGGTATTATCACTGGTTTATGCAATAGCAATAGGTGTTAGCATGGCGGCTACAGCCATGGTAGCCCGAAGAGTGGGAGAAAAAGATAAAAAAGGAGCAGCTCACGCGGCGATGCAATCCCTCCTGGTTGGAATCGGCATTGCCGCAGCCGTAAGCGTGATTGGTTTAATGCTGGCTCCTGATATCCTTCGCTGGATGGGCGCAGAGCCTGAAACCGTTCGGATTGGTACACCCTATACCAGGCTGATGATGGGCACCAGCCTGGTGATCACCCTGCTCTTCCTGATCAATGGAATTTTCCGGGGTGCCGGTGATGCATCCATGGCTATGAAAAGCCTGATGATCGCCAATATTGCAAATATCCTGCTATGTCCGATTCTCATCCTGGGCTGGGGGCCAATACCCGGCATGGGATTATTGGGAGCCGCGCTGGCTACCACTATTGGACGGGGAATTGGTGTTTGTTACCAGCTGTACTATTTATTCCGCGGAAATTCCATAGTGAATCTCAGGTTGGCTAAATGGTTGCCTGACTGGATAGTAATCCGGTCTCTTTTTAAAATAGCAGCTCCGGGAACAGCACAGTTTATTATCGGTTCCTGCTCCTGGATATTCCTGGCTAAACTGGTTGCGGAAACCGGTCATTCGGAAGCTTCCGCCGGTTACCAGACCGCGATCCGAATCATGGTGTTTTTTATCCTGCCTGCCTGGGGTATGTCCAATGCAGCTGCAACACTGGTGGGACAAAACCTCGGTGCTCAAAAACCGGATCGTGCTGTTCGGTCGGTTTATGCAACCGCACGTTACAATGCCATTTTTATGGGAGTGGTGATGCTGGTATTTTTTGTGGCCGCTGAGTGGGTAGTCGGTTTTTTTACGCACGAGCCCGAAGTAAAAACAATCGGAACCCAGGCGCTCCAAATCATGAGCGTCGGATTTGTTTTTTATGGTATCGGAATGGTAATGGCAAACGCCTTTAATGGTGCTGGCGATACCAAAACACCCACGCGAATCAACCTGGTTGGTTTCTGGTTTTTCCAGATCCCCCTCGCATATCTTCTTTCCAAGCCATTGGGTTTAGGGCCAGTGGGTGTTTTTATTGCAATTCCAGTTGCAGAAACAGCCATAACGATCGCCGCCTGGATCCTTTTTTTAAAAGGGCGATGGAAAGATGTTGTCATATAATGGTAAATTAGGTAATGAGTTATTTAAACACTGATAAACTCCGCCAGGTTGTTTTTTTATTGATGCTGCTCTTACTGGGCGGCATCCTTTTTTTCGAGCTTAGGGCCTTTTTGCCTGCTGTCCTGGGAGCTTTTACATTATTTATTCTCATGAACCGCTGGATGCGTATACTGGTGGTCAAAGGCTGGAATCCTTCGCTGGCAGCAGCTTCTTTGATGCTGCTATCATTTATGATTATTGTACTTCCAATAGCCGGTGTAATAAGTATGCTGGTTAACCGCCTGAAAGGCTCAGGCATCCAATTGCAGCAGGCTGTTGAAGCTATTGGAAGGTTCATCGAAAACCTCGAACAGAAGTTAGGCTTCCAGTTAATCAGTGAACAATCCATGTCGAAAATTGGGGGAGTGGCGGCACAGGAACTGCCGATCCTGCTGGGCGCTACTTTTAATACGCTTACAACCCTGGTGGTGATGTATTTTATTTTGTACTTCATGCTGATGGGTGGCCGCAATTCAGAGTACAATATTTTTCAATGGCTGCCTATGTCGCGCAGGAACCAGCAGCAATTGCAGGATCAGATCAACTCACTGGTTTTTTCCAATGCGATCGGTATTCCGCTGATTGCCATCATCCAGGGCATCATCGGATTAGGAGGTTATTTGCTGATGGGGGTGAAGGAACCCTTTTTATGGTTTGCGATTACCTGCATCGGTTCCATGATCCCAATCATTGGAGCAGCCATCGCTTATATCCCGCTGGCAATTATCTTTTTTGTTGAAGGTAATACCTGGATGGGGGTAGCTATGCTGATATTTGGTTTCGGTGTAATCGGCACTTCTGATAATATTTTCCGTTTCTGGTTGCAAAAGAAAATCGGAGATGTACATCCATTAATCACCGTATTTGGAGTAATTCTGGGTATTAATTTATTCGGGTTCATCGGGCTGGTTTTTGGACCCTTACTTATTTCTGTTTTTATCCTGCTCATCCGGATTTATCAACTGGAGTTTACTGAAGCCGAACAGAGTCCTGAGTTTACGGAGAATGAATCCATTTAACAATTCATTCTTCAACTGAGTTTTTTGAATTCTTTTAGATTTTGCGTAAAAACACGCACACTATTTGCAGAATAGCGCCCGTTATTACAATCCAATTGTCCATGAATTACTCAATATCCAAACGTACCCTAAGGGCGACAGTGTTTTTTGTCCTCTTGTCAATTCATCTGATGGTTCCTAGAAATGTAACCACCAGTATGGCCGCTAATAATGGTCCGGCCAGCTCAATTGCAGCTGTTTCAATGTTTGTTCCAATCGAAGACACACTGAAACCCTCCATCCCCAAACTGGAATTGCCTGCAAAGGATACTATTCTGCTTTCAGCGGATTCAGTTTATGCCAACCTGGGACTGGCACGCAAGGGATTATCGCGACAAGCTTTTCAATTTGCCTGGAAAGGATATAAGAAACTACTTTCAAAGGGAAAAATCCGTCGGGATGATGTCCTGTCCATTTGTGATTTCAGTCAGTCCTCCAAACGCAGAAGATTGTATATCATTGATATGGAAGAGCAAAAATTACTGATGCATACCTTTGTTGCACATGGTCGGAATTCGGGCTCCGAGTATGCCGGTAAATTTTCCAATCGCCCGGAATCACACCAGAGCAGCCTTGGATTTTATGTAACCCGCTCTACCTATTATGGGGAGCATGGACTTTCTTTAAAAATTGACGGCCTTGAAAAAGGAATTAATGATAAGGCACTGGCACGTCATATTGTTGTTCATGGATCTGATTATGTGGGAAAAGATTTTCTGAAATCAAATAAAATAACGGGAAGAAGTTTTGGTTGTCCGGCGGTTCCCAGGGAACATGCACCCCAAATTATTGAAACGATCAAAAACGGATCCTGTTTATTTATCTATCATCCCTCAAAGAAATACCTGGATTCATCAAAGATTCTTAACGTTTAGCTTGGACATAGACAAAGGCTGGTTTGGACACCCCTAAGCAAGAGCTCAATCCGTAGATTGGGCTTTTCTTTTATATAACCAGCGCCGCAATTGCCATGGATACAAGACCGGTAAGGTATCCGACTATTAATTCCTTGTAATCATGTTCTCCTAGAATAAGTCTGGCCGTTCCAACCATGCCAGTGATTAAGATGGCAATCATCAGCGGTAAGGCCATCGGGATAAAACTTATCCATGCCTGGAATAGAAAAAATCCGGATAGTACCCCCACCGCAATTCCATGCAAACTGATCTTTATAAAATTGTTTGCCGTTAGCGCAATGATGCTTGAAACAAAAACCGCGCATAAGACCTGAACCAGTTCTGTTGGATTATCTCCCTGGTTTTTAGCTACATAAAATATCCAGAAATAAAAAACCATGGAAGCGATGATCGGGATGATTCGCTCTTTTTGTGTTTTCAGCCGGATGGATGTGGCAAAACCCAGCTGTTTTAGCAGGAAAACCGTAAATGCAGGAAAGAATGCCGTACTGACAAAAACCGAAGTCAGTTTGATCTTTTTATAGAGATCTGAATCTCCGGCAAATGCGAAAGGGTGCAAAAACAGTAGAAATGCCGCAATATAACTGGGTATAAAAAGGGGATGAAAAACAATGGAAACAATATGCGCGAAGGCTCGTGGGAGCCAACCCTGCCTGCTACCTGATCCCAGATCCATATTGGCTTGATTCATTATAATTCCTTTCTTAAGCGAGCAACCGGAATGTTTAGTTGTTCCCGGTATTTTGCCACTGTTCTGCGTGCAATGTTATAACCTTTTTCCTGTAATAGTTCGGTTAAACGTTCATCACTCAGTGGTTTTCTTTTATGTTCTCCGGCCACCAGATCACTGAGGATCTTTTTGACTTCCCGGGTACTTACTTCCTCGCCGCTGTCTGTACTGAGGCTTTCACTGAAAAAGAATTTTAAACGATAAGTGCCAAATTCGGTTTGTACAAACTTGCTGTTGGCAACCCGACTAACGGTTGAGATGTCAAGTCCGGTTCTTTCCGCAATATCCTTTAGGATCATCGGGCGGAGGGTGGTTTCATCGCCTGTCAGAAAAAATTCATACTGGTAATCCAGGATGGTTTGCATCGTCATCATCAGGGTCTGCTGCCGTTGTTTGATCGCATCAATAAACCATTTGGCGGCATCAATTTTTTGCTTGATGAACATGACTGCTTCCTTCTGCCGCTTGTCTTTCTTGGTTCCGCGATCATACTCTTTCAACATGTCCCGGTAACCTTCACTCACCCGCAGGTCAGGGGCGTTTTTGCTGTTAAGTGTTATCTCCAGCTTTCCGCCGGTATTGTAAATAAAAAAGTCAGGAACCACATAACTTTCTGCCTTGTTTACCTCCCCTACATTGCCTCCCGGTTTGGGACTCAGGCGAATGATCTGCTGTATGATCTGCTTTAGTTCTTCATCATCAATATTCAATCCACGCTGAATCTTGTCGTAATGTTTTTTAGTAAACTCATCAAAATAATGCGTGAGAATTTCAATGGCACCCTGAACCGCTGTGCCTTCATGTTTTTTTCGTTCCAGTTGCAATAACAGGCATTCCTGTAAATTACGGGCTGCAATGCCGGCGGGGTCAAACTGTTGTATAAGTGAAATAAGTTCTTCGATTTCTTCTTCCGAAGCTTCAATATTCTGACGAAATGCAAGATCGTCCTGGATGGAAGTGGTTTCTCTGCGCAGATACCCATCATCATCTATGCTCCCTACTATCTGTTCTGCAATTTTATGCTTGCGATCATCAAGAGTTAACATGCCCAACTGATCGGCGAGCATGTCATGAAGAGTTGATTCAATTTTGAAAGGGGTAACCTGTTTGTCATCCATTTCGGGATAATTCTCATCCCTTAACCGGTAATCCGCAATATCATCATCCCCTTCTGAAACATATTCGCTGATATCAATATTGTCGTATTCTTCCTCCGACCCTTCTGTTTCAAACTCCTCTTCCGCAGATTCGAATTCATCCCTGGTTTCTTCGAAAGTATCATCACCTGCTTCATCCGACTGTTCCAGGGCTGGATTTTCTTCCAGCTCTTCTTTGATCCGCTCTTCCAGGTTGGCCGTTGGCACCTGCAAAAGCTTCATCAGCTGAATCTGCTGAGGAGACAGTTTTTGTAGTAATTTCTGTTGTAAACTTTGACCTAATGCCATTCGTTATGTTCAGGGTTTATGCGCTTCTTTTTGAAAGGGCGCGCTATCCACAAAAATCAGGCCGTAAATTACAAAATTAGTTGGAGTAGGTGTGAAATCTTTCCTTAAAATAATGATAATGCTCGGTGCCTGTTGGCCGACAGTCTGTTCAAACGCTCAATCAGCGGGCGTTTGGAAGGATTTTTCCGAATTTACCACGATTCGGGTTCCTTTCCGGAACATACAGGTAAAACCTTCGAAAACCCCTAATTTTAGGGATTTGGCTGTTAGTATTAACAGGCTACCGGAGTCATTTGGCGGTCCGTCAGTTCTGCTCAAATCAGGCCTGCAGCCATGGGAAATAAAATCAATAGCATCCGATTTTATCCTTTCTCAATGGGGTATTATCTGTGTAGGAGAATACCGGTTGCAACAAAAAACCGGGCTTCCGCTCCGGTTTCGTTTGGGTTCATTGGAATATGTAAATGCCCTTGAAGGCAAATAAGTTTAATAGGTGAGTGATCTTGGATTGGGAGCCATCCATTCCATTGATGGAATAGTAGCAGGGGACCGGTAATAATTATTTCTCAGGCTGTCATTCCAGCCATTGGGGTTTTTTTCAAAACTTTTGCTGCTGAAATAAATTACTCCATGCATATTGGGAGTGTTTCGTACTGCCTGGATCATTCGGGGCAGCTGATTGGGGTCTTTCCAGGCGCTATTGGAACCTGCCCGATAAATCCCTAATCCGATATAACAATGTTTACCATAAGTGTTCCTGCTCCACCAGTCCAATAATACTTCAAACGCTGCTGCTGAATGGCCGAACTCCCAATACAGCTGGGGGGCAACATAATCAATCCAGCCTTCTTTAAGCCAGAGCAGTATGTCGGCATACAGATCGTCATAATTCGTTTGTCCCGCTTTGGTAGCGCTTCCTCTGGGATCCTTATCACTGTTACGCCATACTCCAAAAGGGGATATTCCAAATTTTACCCAGGGCTTTTCTGATTTTATCGCAATTGCAAGATGGCGGATTATGGAATCCACATTACTTCTTCTCCATTCATCCACACTCATCCCAACTCCGAATACTTTATATGATTTCTGGTCAGGGAACTCTTTTCCAGGAATGCGGTATGGATAAAAATAGTCGTCAAAGTGAATGCCGTCTACGGGATATCTTTTTACCAGGTCACGCACGATGTTGACTACAAACTGCTGGGCATTTTTATTTCCCGGATCAAAATATTTTTTATCTCCATAAGTAAGAAACCAGTCAGGAAATGTTCTTGTTATATGATTTGGATCGGTTACGGTTGTTTTTACATTAAATACAGCCCGATAAGGATTGAGCCAGGCATGAAATTCCATTCCTCGTTGGTGAGCCTCGTTAATCATAAACTGAAGCGGATCATAATAAGGGACCGGTGGCTTTCCCTGTTTGCCGGTTAACCATTCGCTCCAGGGCTCAAAGGGGGAGGGATAAAAAGCGTCTGCAGCGGGACGAACCTGCGCAATTACTGCATTCAGCCCGTTTTTTTTATGCATATCCAGCATCCGGATATATTCCTCTCTTTGTTTTGCAGGATCAGTGGTGCCTTTTGTTGGCCAGTCAATATTTGTAACAGTAGCAATCCAGGCTGCCCTGAATTCATTGGTGGCAGAGCCTGCTTCCATGGGTGGAGGTACGGGAGCTGCGGGTTGCTGGGAAACTACAAGGGCAGGAATAAAAAGGATACTGATTGCTGTTAGCAATGATTGTTTTACTGACATGGTTTTGTTTTCGGTTAATCCTGGCTGTTACGAAGTTTATCGAGCAGGTTGTTTAATTCAGCAGCCTCTTTTTCATTAAGGTTTTTGAGAAGGCTATCCCATTCATTTTCATGTTTATCCATCTCCGTAAGTAAAAGCTTTCCTTTTTCAGATATGGTAACATCCACCAGCCTGCGATCGGAGCTGCACACCACTTTGCTAACCAGCCCTTTTTTGACAAGACGGTCAACAATACGGGAGGTGTCACTCATTTTATCCAGCATGCGCTGTCTGATCTGTAATGTGCTGAGCGGTTCACCAGCCCCCCTTAAAATCCGGAGGATATTAAATTGCTGGTTAGTAAGATCATACTGATCAAGGTGTTTACGGGTATTTTCCATCAACCAGTTATAGGAGTAAATCAGGTTAATCATGGCTTTCTGATGCTCATTCCTGAATTTCCGCTGATTGATGTCTTTGTTAATACTCATAACAGGTATGTTCAGGTTTAAAATTACTGAAAATGAATTAAGCTGATGGTTGTTGCTCATCCCCAAACACGTGTTCCTTCTGAGCAGTTGGCGCAAATATCGATATTCGCACGACTTTTAAGTAGTCCGGATCTGAATTTTTGGTAAGCGGGGTCTTCCCATATTTCCCGGAAACTGGCTTTTTTAAGATCGCCCAGGCGATGTTGTGCGTCTTTGTCAAAACAACAGGGCACTACCAGGCCGTCCCAGGTGATTACTGTTGCATGCCAGGCTCTCCAGCAATGATTCAATAATTTGTTTTTAAAAGCAAACTGACCCTGCTTGTTTTTTTTATACCTGCTGTATTTTTCAATAGTTGGAATCAATTGGTTGGGGTCATTTTCATAATCATAAACCTGTGCAGTCTTCAGCCAGATATCATCTACCCCGATTGACTTTGCCAATGCTTTTGCCTCATCAATCTGGTGTTCATTGGGTTTTACAACCAGGAACTGAAAAACTACAAATGGTTTTTGTGCGCCCATCTCTTTTTTTGCCTGAACAATATTGCGGGCGCCTTGCAACACTTTTTCCAGATTGCCACCAATCCTGTATTGCTGATAAACATCCTGGGTAGTACCATCGATGGAAATGATCAGCCGATCCAGTCCGCTTTCCACTGTTTTTCTCGCATTGGCTGCTGTGAGATAATGTGCATTCGTGGAGGTAGCTGTATAAATACCCTTATCGGATGCATACTTCACCATGTCCAGGAATTCCGGATTCAGGTAGGGTTCTCCCTGGAAATAAAAGACCAGGTAAAAAAGATCCTTGTATAACTGGTCAATGGTATCGCGGAAGAAATTGCTTTGCAGCATACCGGTTGGACGGGTGAATGCTCTTAATCCACTCGGACATTCCGGGCAACGTAGATTACAGGAGGTGGTAGGTTCCACACTGATGGAAATCGGTACCCCCCACTGTATGGCTTTCCCGCTGTATTTGCTGATATAATAACTGCTGAGCACTTTCGTGGCATTCCAGGCCCTTCGGACACTCATCTTGCCCAGCATATTCATCGAGTCTCTAAAATGAAACGGCATTGACCAAAGATACAATCCTTCCTCCACCCGACCGGTGCCACCGGTCGGGTGGCACCGGTCGGGAGCCATCTGCCGGGGCGGAGTGAAGGAAATACCTATTTTTGCGCGCGATGGCAAAAAAGAAAAAAAGTCAGGAATCCGTACCTAAATATTTACTGGCAGTGCTTGTTCTGGTACTGGTCGGAATTTTAGCATGGTGGTGGTTTTCTGCTTCAGAGCCTGATTTCGAACACTATGAAGATTTTGGTATTGAGATCCCGACCAATTTTCAGCTGCATGGAATTGATGTATCCAAATACCAGCAGCGCATTAACTGGGATGCCGTAAAAAGCATGAGGGCAGAAGATGTAAAAATTGGTTTTGTATTTATAAAAGCTACAGAAGGATTGGGTAATATGGACCAGCAGTTCCGAAGAAATTGGAAGCAGGCCAAAGAAGCCGGACTGCCAAGAGGTGCTTATCATTTTTTCCTGGCACCCAAAAGCGGGGCTGAACAGGCTGAGAATTTTATTCGCCGGGTAGAATTGGAAAAGGGAGATCTGCCTCCGGTATTGGATGTTGAACAAACCTACGGAGTTAGTAGTTCCAGGTTGAGAATGGAAGTGAAATCCTTTCTCGACCGGCTGGAAGCACATTATGGTGTTAAGCCCATCATTTATACCAATGTGGATTTTTACAACCGGCACCTGAAAGACGAATTTGACAGCTACCCGCTCTGGGTAGCGCATTATCTCAGGAAAGATCGCCCAAGAATCGCCCGCAACTGGGCATTCTGGCAATACAGTGAAACCGGCAGGGTCAATGGTATCCGGGGAAAGGTCGATTTCAATGTTTTCAATGGTGATTCAACAGATTTTCGCGACCTGCTTATAGAGTAGTAGCTTTGATAAAAACAGGTTTATGAGCGAGATGGAACAGGATGCCCGGGAGCTGCTTTATAAAACATTAATGACCTTGTCCGTTGGTGCCCTCTGGATGCTGCTCAATATGACCATCGGGTTGTATGCAGGCTGGTTTTTCTTCGAGGAGAGTCCCAAAGCAGGGAACTATATCTGCTATATATTCGCCCTCGGTTCTTTTCTCTGGATGATCCGGTATTTCTATAAGATGTGGTCCACCAAACCCACCCCGAAATCCTAATTCTCTTTCTTTCCGTCTCCCGCCTCCTCCTTTGTCTCGCGTTTCCCGTTTCCTTAGTTTCCCGTCTCCATTCTCCTTCTTCCATTCCTCCCTCTTCCATCTCTCCTAATAATTCCTCTTCCTGCTATTCCTGTATTTTTCATTGATAATTTCAGCCATTGGCTTTTCATATACTTTGCTTTCAACCCAGGAAATGATATCCAGGTAAGCAAAGGCCCTCGTTTCAAAACGGTCTTTTTCCAGGTGTTTGATTTTATGCAGGAATTTTTCCAGCTCGGGTTTCATTTTTCTTGGCGATACCCCAAATGAATGCCGGATAAACCGGAACATTTCCTCTTCTACCACCGTCAGGTTTTTCATTTTCGCCATAAAGCGATAAACGGACTTGATAAGAGATTCGATTATCTCGTCATTGCCCAGTTCATAATGTGCCAGCATATGCATTAGTCTCGCATAACTCTGCAGGTCGATTCGTAAATCCGCTGAAGTATCATTAATGATTTTTTGCAGAAAATCAATACTGGTATTGTAATCGCCGCTCCCGAAATAGAGTGTGGCAAGTTTGTAATTGAATACTACAATACGATGCGGGTCTACATAAAGCGCATATTCATCCAGGTTGGTTAATACACTGTCGACCATTTTAAGTCCTTCTTTGAAGGTGCCAGTCATCAGGTGCCAGTTCAGTCGGGCACTATTGATATAAATACTGGTATGAATTCTGAAGTTGTCGTGTTGTAGTGCTATTGAGGTGTGTGAAAAAGTCTCAAACTCTTCCAGTACCCGTTCAAACTGCTGGAAATTCCGCAGGTCAAAATGAGCATTCAAAAGATTGTGCATCCCTTTGATATAGTGCCCTAATTCCACTTTTTTCATGACCTCATTTTCATCAAAGAGATCTACCCATTTCTGCGCATACCGGTAATACATCAGGAAGTCCTGCCGGATGAATGCATACCAGGTATAACTCTGGTACAGGTAAAGACGCTCATAGAAATCAGTCAGCTGGAAAGCGTCAGATGGCAGCTGTTCTTTAAAAAACTGACGGATACCCGCTTCGTCCTTTTCATTGCGGGCATGCCCGTGTTTGGTATACCAGCCGTATAATCTCAGCGCCAGGTTGGATAACCGTGTTACCCGATCAATATGACCACTGATCTCAAGTGCTTCCTGCGTAAGTTTTTCAGTCTTTTCCTGAATACTGCGCGTAATGTGAAGGGTTTCGATTTTTTTTTCAAGAGAGATTACCTGTGCCAGGTAATTGAATTTTCCATTGGCTTTCGCTATTTCCCTTGCTCTTTCCAGGATTTTCAAAGCCTGGTGTTTCAGGCCTTTATTGTATAGGATGCGGGCATTATCGAGCTGTTCAGACAATTGGAGTTCAAGCGTATCCGTGCTTTTAAGATCCCGCAAACTGGCCAATACCTGCTTGTAAAGATGGGTTTTGATATTGTTTAACTGCGGTTTCTGAATAGAAGGCAGTTTTTTTAATAAAATCCGTTCGTCGTACTCGGAAAGCTTGTCCAGTGCATCAAATAATTCCACAATTTTCAGGTCTTCTTTCGCCGAACTCCGCTTGATATAAAGCTTAAAATGCCTTTTTTCTGCCTTGTGAAGTGATTTTATGAGTTGAAAAAGAGAGTCGGTAGATCGGTTGGACATCATTAACTTATTTTCTGCAAATCCTTGCTGGATAAGGGTTTAACTGCAAAAATATCCTTTTTGGAGTAATAAACCGGTTCAAATTATGATTTTCGGGAAGAATATTCACGGACTACTTTTACATCATCAAACGGGAATATTAAAAACGACCCGGCCTTACATCGGAAAGCAAACGGTGAAAAAATATGGCAGGCAATCGTTAGAAGCAAAGCATCGTAGAGGTCGTAATCCCGAATCCTGAAAAGGAACAAAGAGAAGATTCGAAGATTTTTTTATATGGCAAGCAATCGTTAGAGGTCGACTGTGTCTACAGTGGACCTTCTTTTTTTTAATGGCGACGTGAAAATAGGGGTCTCCTATCACATGACAAAGAAATTGGTTAAATTTTTTTAACAATTAGGTAATTTATCCTTCCCTGCTGCCACTTATCATTTGTACTTCTGATTTATATAAAATTCTTTTCTCAACCGGTTTTAATGAGGCATATTGAGATTCTAAATAGAATTCATGAGAAAAATAGCCTTTTTGATTCCGGCCGCGCTATTATTGGCCTCCGGATCATTTGCACAAAAAAAAGGGAAAAAGGATGCCCCTCCTGCAGCTGATACCACAAAAAAAGCTCCTCCCGCCCCGCCTGCTAAACCTACCGTGAAGGACAAAACCAAATCAAGCAAAAAACACGAAGGCTTGTTCACTCTTTACCAGGATACGGTTACTGGTTCTGTTCAGCTATATATCCGTAAAGATCAATTAGGCAAAGAATATCTCTACCAGAGCTTCTCTATGGGCGGACCAACTGCATTGTTTCTGCACCAAAATATGATTCGGGCTACATTTCCTTTTAAAGTAGAAAAGTCGTTCGACAAGTTGGAATTCAAACAAATGAATACCAATTTCTTCTACGATAAAAACAACGCCGTTAGTCGCGCAGAAAATGTTGATGTGAGTGATGCGGTAATGTTGGCCGAAAAGGTCGTGATAGAAGACAGCCTTGGCTACCTGATCGCGGCAGATGGCCTGCTGTTGGGTGATAAACTCGACCCCGTGAAGCCAATGATGCCACCAGGTTTGCCTCCTGGAGCGGTCTTCAACCTGGGCAATCTGAATCCCTCCAAATCAAAATACGGATTGGTTCGTTCTTTCCCGAATAATACCGATGTGCTGGTGGAACTCGCTTACGATAATCCTATGCCGTTTAATGGTGGAGGAAAGGATATAACCGATGCCCGTTATGTACGTGTTAAAATGCAACATTCCTTCCTGGAACTTCCTAAGAATGATTTTCGTGCTCGTCGCGATGATCCAAGAGTTGGATATTTTGGTTCTGAAGTGGATGACCTGACTTCTCTTTCACCTACTCCTTATAAAGACATTATCAATCGCTGGCACCTCGTAAAAAAAGATCCGGGTGCTGCCCTGAGTGAGCCGGTTGAGCCGATTGTATGGTGGATTGAAAACACCACACCGGTTGAACTTCGTCCGATTATCAAGGAAGCCGGAGAAAAATGGAATGAGGCTTTTGAAGCAGCTGGTTTCAAAAATGCGGTTGTTATGAAAATCATGCCTGATAATGCGGATTGGGATCCGGCAGATATCCGGTACAATGTGATTCGTTGGGTTAGCTCAGCCAATCCTCCGTACGGGGCCATCGGACCCAGCTTCACCAACCCGCGTACCGGTCAGATCCTCGGAGCTGATATCACCGTAGAATGGAAATCGGGAGCCGGTGCTGTAGTTCAGGATGATTTGTTTAATGGTGGAATGAGTGCTGCAGTAACGCTTCCCTGGGAAAATCCGGAAGCAGCAATGAATTCTTCGCATACACATGGTAGTTTCCAGGTGAATGGTATGAAACAACACCTCAATTGTTCAATCGCACAGGAACTCAGCCTTCAATTCCAGACGGGTATTGCAACGATCACTACACTGGATGATGAAGATCGCCAGACTGCAGAAGTGAAAGAATTGCACAAGCAATTCCTGTACTACCTCATACTGCATGAAATGGGTCACACACTTGGATTGAATCACAATATGAAGGCTAGCCAGATGCTGAGCCCTTCTGAGGTTCATGATCTGTCCATTACGCGCAAAATCGGTTTACAGGGTTCTGTAATGGATTACCCTTCACTGAACGTCAACAGCAATCGTGCTAAACAAGGAGATTACTATACTACAAAAGTTGGTCCTTATGACGTTTGGGCTATCCAGTATGGTTATACGCCGTTTAGCGCTGTTGAAGAAGAAAGCGGCCTGAATAAAATTCTTTCCCGTAGCACCGATCCTCAATTGACGTTTGGAAACGATGCAGACGATATGAGAGCGCCAGGTAAAGCTATTGATCCCCGTGTTATGGTAAATGATATGAGTAATGATATGGTTGCGTATGCAGAAGATCGTCTCAGGCTGGTTAATACCATGCTACCGAAACTGCAGGCCCGTTTTGCCAAACCAGATCAGAGCTATGCAGAGCTTCGTGCCCGCTACTACCAGTTAATGGGACAACGTGCTCAGATGGTAAATGCGGTTAGTCGTTACATCGGGGGAGTTTATGTGGATCGCAGTTTTGCGGGACAAAAATCAAACACCAAACCGTTTACACCGGTTCCGGAAGCTTATCAGAAAAAAGCGATGACATTGCTGAATACCTATCTGTTTGCACCCAATGCTTTTGCAGCGGATGCCAGTCTGTACCCTTACCTCCAAATGCAACGTCGCGGATTTGGATTTTTTAATGGTACAGAAGATGTAAAACCATCCAATACCATTGCCAGCATACAGTTAAGTACACTCGCACATATTCTTCATCCTGTAACACTGTCCCGCATAAACAATAGCGGCCTCTATGGGAACTCTTATAGCGTTGCAGAAGTAATGGGCGATCTGTCCAAAGCCATTTTCCAGGCAGATCTGGGTAGTAGCGTAAACCTGTATCGTCAGAACCTACAGACTGAATTCGTAAAAGGTGCGGCTGCCATTGTGGATGCAAAAGCTGGCTATGATAACGCTTCCAAAGCAGCTGCTTTGCATACGCTTAAAAAAGTAAAAGCGATGCTGGCTGGTGCTGCAAGTCCGGATGAGCAAACCCGCGCACATCGGACCAGCCTGATATTCCTGATCGACAATGCGATTACTGTTAAATAAGTGGAATGTTTAGATGATTGCAACAACCCCGTCATAAACGGGGTTGTTTGTTTTTTGAAACCGTCCATTCATCGAAAAATTAAGTAATAGCGCCCATTTCAGGATACTAAAGGGAAATAAGCCTCGTTAAGATGCTTAATAAAATCCCTGCCCATGAAACGCATTATAGCGGTGCTGGCCCTGGCCGCATTCGGTTTAGGTGCTTGTGAGAAAGTTGATAAACTGACCCAGTTTACAGTTACCGACCGTACCGAATTAAAAATTGAAGCCGGTGCAGCAACCCTGCTGCCCTATGATCTGTATACTCCTCCTGTATATTCTGAAGCAAGTCGCGAACTGACCTTTAATAACTCCAAAGCTGAGATGCTGGAATCCGTTAAGCTACAGGAATTCAGAATGGTGATTACTCAACCTTTTGGCAGAAGCTGGGATTTTCTGAAAGATATAGAGGTGTTTATAGACGCAGATCAGCTCCCGGAAAAGAAAATCGCTTTTGAAACGGATATTACAGATCAGATCAATGCAACCCTGCTTCTTAAAGCAGCTGATGTTCAATTAACAGATTACCTGAAGAAAGGAACCTATATAATCAAAACCAGGCTTACAACAGATAAAATCATAACGGATGACCTGGATATCAGCATAACCACAAAATTTGCAGTTGATGCAAAAGTCCTGGGTTTATAAACCGGGATTTTTTTTGATCGTTTTCAGATACTGATAAATTATCACAAGCAGTAAAACAATAATTCCAATTGAAGCTGTTTTGGCAAGCAGGGGCTCATCATTTTGTTTGAAATAAATTCCGTACAAAGCCCAGCAAATAACCAATGCGTAAGCTTTGTCCTTCCACTTTAGTAGAAACAGAAGACCCAGTAGAACCGCCACTGTCATCATGATGGATGCCCAGGTTACCGGCGATAAAAATCCGCCATCCCATCCGGCATGTACAAGCAGAGCTGTGGTATTTGCAATTGTAGCCACACTGATCCATCCAAGGTATACACTGAACGGTATATGTAGAAAAAGATAGCCTGTCCTGGAAAACTTCGACCGATTTTCAAGCAGGATTTGATAGATGAGAATGAGTGTAATTAAAAATGCAAGCATCACAGCCAGGGACAAGTGAATCTGCAGGTAATGCCATAAAAAAATCCAGCTGCAATTAATGACACAGGTTAGGATAAAATAAAACAATAGTTTACGGATAACTCTTTGGGGCAAGCTGGTTTCAGTTTTACTGAATGCATACCAGATCGTATAACCGCAAAAGCTTATCAGCAGGAGATAGATAAGTGACCAAATGCTAAATGTGAATCCGGCCGGTACAAAATAATTCGGATAGAGGTCGGAGATAGCTCCGGTGCTCATTTGGTTGATTGGTAACAGAACTGCCATCGCATTTACGATGATTACCGTTACCATTAAGAGCGATGCAAGCAGAGAGCTTGATTTAATTGAGTTGATCATAAAGGTTGTTTACATCCTGGTATTTAACTGCAACAACCAGACCTTCACTTGGTTGACCCGGAATTTCCAAAAATTTGGCTAGATTTCAGAATAAACCTAAACCCATGTCGCCTCGGGACTATATTCTGCCGTATTATACCCTGGTTCATCATCTCCAGCAAACAGTAGGTGCCAACCGGGAAGAACTCATGAACGCGCTTCAACAGGCGGGTTGTGAGCTGAGTTTACGGACATTTCAGCGGCTCTTGGAATCGCTTCGGTCTGATCTGGGCATCCGGATTTCATATGATGCCAGTACCAATCAGTATCACCTGGAAGAAATGCCGGAGGGACAGTTGGGGAATTTTCTCCGCTATTGTAAATATATGCAGGAAGCAGGGTTTGTTTTGGATTTACTGAAGGCCCGGGCAGGTGAAGACAATACGGTTTACATTCCACCGGTACAGGGAACTGCGGGTGCGGAATGGCTTTCGCAGCTCACCGAAGGGATTAATGAGAAAAAAATCCTTCGACTGACCCTAAGCCAGAATAAAGGGGAGGACAATAAAACGTATTCAATTTTGCCGGTAGCCTTAAAACAGGAAGATGAAGCATGGGTTTTGCTTGCCTGGCAACCAAAGAAAGAAAAGTGGAGACAGATAATGGTTGCACGGATTGTAGATCTGCAAACCAAAGCACCTGGAATTGATATAGCCCCCTTACAGCTGAAAGAAGCGATCCGGCAGTTTAAAGTGGCAACGAAGCAGTCAAAGAAATAGGCCGCCTAAGGTGAATTTAAAAGCAGCATCGGTTGATATGCAGGTGCAGCTAAAAACCAGAATGCTTGAATTTCGTTTGGTAAACCAGTCATATGTTTCTGCATCGGTATATTTCCCTGATTTTTGTTGTGGTAGTTTTTACTGCCTGTTCCAGTTCTTCCCAGTTGTCAACTCCCGCTCCCTATGGAGCCCTTCCGGTCGAACGGCAATTACGCTGGCAGGAATTGGAAACCTATGTGCTTGTACATTTTACTCCAACAACATTTGAAAATAAAGAATGGGGCTATGGCGATGCTGACCCCGCCAGTTTTAATCCTACTGCTTTTGACGCCCATCAGATTGCAAAAGCGGCGGCCGACGGAGGTTTCAAAGGATTGATCCTGGTTGCCAAACATCATGATGGGTTTGCTTTATGGCCAACTAAAACAACGCCTTATAATATCAGTAAAAGTCCCTGGAAAAATGGCCAGGGCGACATGGTAAAGGAATTTGAAACTGCAGCCAGAAAACTGGGATTGCAATTTGGCGTTTATTGCTCACCGTGGGATCGCAATTTTCCAGCATATGGATCACATGAATATGTAAAAGCTTTTCGCGAACAGTTGCGGGAACTTTATACCAATTACGGAAATCTTTTTATCACCTGGTTCGACGGGGCTAATGGCGGAGACGGCTATTATGGCGGTGCCCGGGAAAAAAGGAATATTGACCGTACCACGTACTATGGATGGGATACAACCTGGCAACTGGTCAGGGATCTCCAGCCAGGTGCAGTTATCTTCAACGACATGGGTGATGTTCGTTGGGTAGGTAATGAGGAAGGTCATGCTGCTGAAACTTCCTGGGCAACCTTTACCCCTGAACCGGTGGATGGAAAAACCGTTGCTGCCCCCGGAGAATTGAAGTACTGGTTATCACCGGAAGGTACCAGGAATGGCAATTACTGGAAACCTGCTGAATGTGATGTGCCACTTAGGCCAGGCTGGTTTTATCATCCCGATCAGGACCACCGCGTTAAAACTCCGGTTCAACTGTTTGATCTTTATTTTAAAAGTGTCGGCAGAGGTGGAGCCCTGGATCTTGGACTTGCTCCGGATAAACGTGGATTACTTCATGATAATGATGTGGAGTCCCTGACCAAATTTGGAAAGCTGCTGACTGAAACCTTTTCGAATAATCTTGCATCTACTGCCAAACTAACAGCCAGCAATACACGCGGTAATGCAAACAAACAATTTGGTGTAAAATTTCTGGTTGATAATGACCGGTATTCTTATTGGGCAACGGATGACAGTGTTACATCTGCTGAGCTTGTCCTGGATTGGAAAGAGCCAGTAACGTTTAATATTGTCCGGATACGCGAGAATATTCAGCTTGGTCAACGGATTGAACGAATCGCTATTGATGTTAAAGAGGAAGATAACTGGAAGGAAGTAGCACAAGCTACCAGCATTGGTGCAAACCGGCTCGTACGGTTGCCTTCTTTCCTGACTACCCAACAGTTGCGGGTTCGCATCCTTCAGTCTCCGGTGAGTATTGCATTGAGTGATATCGGTGTTTTTAAAGAACCTGATCAGCTGCCAGATGTTTCATATGCCAAGGTTAGCACTCCCGGAACACTGGATAAAAAAGCCTGGAAAGTGGTGTCGGTTTCTACAGAAAGCAAGGATCCGAAAGGAGCAGCACTTCATGCAATTGATAACGACCCTTCCACCCTTTGGTATACCTGGAACAATGAAAGGGAGATGAGTCCACCTCCCCAGGAAATAATAATAGATATGGGAAAGGCACAAATGATTAAGGCATTTACTTACCTGCCCCGAACAGGTGGATCATGGGGAGTAGTAGGGCAATATGAATGGCAGGTAAGTTCAGATGGTAAGAACTGGAAGAGTGTTGCTTCCGGTGAATTTGCCAACATCAAAGCCAATCCCATCGAGCAGGTGATACAACTTTCCAACCCCGTAAACTGCAGATATTTCCGGTTTATTGGCAAGTCATCCGTGGAAGACAATTACATTTCCGCAGCAGAACTCGGAGCCCTCTGACTTCACCGGTCGGGTGCCACCGGTCGGGTGCCACCCGACCGGTGAAGCTGGTTCCAGAACGACCTGGTTTTCGTAAGCGGCCAACCAGGGGGGTGTTAAACATTCTGTAAAGGGAGCGAGGATGATGTGAAAATTTTCCGGTATCGTCATCTCAACGGAAAACCATCACCATGCCAACACGCTTAATCAAAAGCAGCCTCCTGGCAGGAGCACTGCTGCTTTGCACCGGAATTATCTATCATTCAGCGGGTAATTCAAATAAATTAACTCTGCCACCATCCCCCAGAAAAATTCAGGTAGCTATCCTGCTGGATGTGAGTAATAGTATGGATGGACTCATCTCGCAGGCGAAAGCCCAGCTCTGGAACATGGTGAGCCTGCTGGGAAAATCTAACTGTGATGGATATACGCCAAAAATCGAGATTGCGCTCTATGAATACGGCCGCTCTTCCAACAAGCCCTCTGCAGGATATGTAGAGCAGATTACACCTTTTACATCAGACCTGGATGAGGTGTCTAAACAACTGTTTCGATTAACCACCATGGGTGGCGATGAATATTGCGGACAGGTTATGTACAACTCACTGAATGAATTGAAATGGGAAGACGGCCCTGATCACTACAAAGTGATTTTTATTGCAGGGAACGAAGACTTTTTACAGGGCAATCTCCCTTTCACAAAAGCCTGTGCACTTGCAAAACAAAAACAGGTGGTGGTAAATACTATTTATTGCGGTGATCGCATGCAGGGATTAACCGAGCATTGGAACCTGGGAGCTG
The DNA here is from genome assembly GCA_016787265.1 of Flavipsychrobacter sp. Taxonomy (GTDB): domain Bacteria; phylum Bacteroidota; class Bacteroidia; order Chitinophagales; family Chitinophagaceae; genus Flavihumibacter. The sequence continues at coordinate 74,326 of JAEUVF010000008.1, forward strand.
AGTGCGGCAAGGGAAGTTTTACACATATTAACTCCAACGCCGCCATTGACCTGGTAGCTACTCCCTATGACGATCGATTGTTTGAACTGAACAAGATTCTTAACGCAACCTACATTGGATATGGACAAATGGGCCGCGAAAGCAAGGTCAAACAGGAAGAAGCAGATGCGCAGAACTTTGAATTGAATAAACCAGCTGCAGCAGAACGGGTAATAGTAAAAGGAAAAAAATCATTATATACGAATTCCCAGTGGGACCTGGTAGATGCACAGGAAGCTGACCCACAGTTTTACAACAAGGTAGCGCCATCCGCTCTCCCGGAATCGATCCGGTCCAAATCCAGAACTGAAATCAAAACCTATATTGAGTCGCTTGCCTCCAAAAGAAAAGAAATTCAGAAAGAGCTGGAAGCTATTCAGGCTCAACGGGAAAAATTCATACTTGCCGAAAAAGCCAAAAAAACAGGCTCTGTTGAGCAGACCCTGGCCACCGAAATGGAAAAAATCCTCCGGGAACAGGCCCGCCGCACCGGCATCCGGATACCTTGATTTCCTCACCCGACCGGTGCCACCCGACCGGTGGCACCGGTCGGGTGGAGAAAGCTGGGGAAAACACGCTTTCGGCATGGGGTCATTTCTATGTAAATTGCAGGCTTGTCGCTGGATCTTCCGAATGTCTAAACCAGCGCCGCCCGAATTTGATGAAGCAAGATTACCTGAATGGATTAAATGAGCAACAGCGAGCTGCTGTATTACATAAAGATGGCCCCCTTATGATTGTGGCAGGTGCGGGTAGTGGAAAAACCAAGGTGTTAACCACCCGTATCGCTCACCTGATGTCTTTCCATAAGATTGATGCTTTCAATATCCTGGCCCTGACCTTTACCAACAAGGCGGCAAAGGAAATGAAAGAAAGGATCGAGAAAATCCTCGGCAACTCGGATGCCAGAAATCTTTATGTAGGAACCTTCCACTCGGTGTTTGCCCGTATCCTGAGAAGCGAAGCCCACCATCTCGGGTATCCCAACTCTTTTACCATTTACGATACGGATGATGCCAAATCCGTACTGAAAGCGGTAATCAACGAGTTGAACCTGGATGATAAGCTCTACAAGCCAAATGTTGTATACAATCGAATCAGCTCTGCCAAAAACGCGCTGGTTGGTCCGGCTGAATACGCACAGGATTATTATATCCAGCAGGAGGATAGTCGCTCCAACCGGCCCGCTATCGCCCAGATCTATGCTGCCTATGCCAAGCGATGCTTTAAAAACGGGGCGATGGATTTTGACGATCTGCTGATCAAGATGTACGAACTTCTTAAGCATTTTCCTGAGTCACTTCATAAATACCAGCACAAATTCAGGTATATCCTGATAGATGAGTATCAGGATACCAATCCGGCTCAGTATGAGATCATCAAATTACTGGGAGCTGTGCACGAAAATGTTTGCGTAGTAGGAGATGATGCGCAGTCGATTTATTCCTTCCGCGGTGCCACGATTCAGAATATTCTGCAGTTTCAGAAGGATTACGAAGATGTAAAAGTGATCAAACTGGAGCAGAACTACCGCAGCACGAAAAGTATCCTGAATGTGGCCAATGAAGTTATCAATAACAACAAAGGGCAGATTCCTAAAGAACTCTGGACAGAAAATTCGGAAGGAGAAAAGATCCGGCTGGTACGCACTATGACAGATAATGAAGAAGGAAAATTTGTGGCGGATACCATCCAGGAACAAAAACTTCGCAATCATTTCAGCAACCGCGACTTCGCCATCCTATACCGTACCAATGCACAAAGCCGGGCTTTTGAAGAAAGTTTGCGCAGGATGGGAATTCCATATACTATGTATGGAGGAGTAAGCTTCTATGCACGCAAGGAGATCAAGGATTTTGTTGCTTACCTGAGATTGATTGTAAACACCCGGGATGAGGAAGCGCTTAAACGAATTATAAATTATCCGGTTCGGGGCATTGGCAAAACAACGATCGATAAGATCCTCCTGATGGCCAATACGCATAATATCACCATGTGGGAAGTGATAGAAAATGCTTCGTTGGCCGGATTTAAAGCAGGAACCCTTGAGGCAATCGAACAGTTTGTTACCATGATCAAAGGTTGTCAAAGCATGCTGACTTCCAAAAATGCATATGATGTCGCATTTCATGTAGGCAAACAGGCCAATATTGTAAAGGAATTGTTCAATGATAAAACAGTTGAGGGATTACAGCGCTACGAAAACGTACAGGAATTACTGAACTCTATCAAGGAATTCACAGAAACACCCAGCAATGATGAAGGGGAAGTGGGCGACAAGGGATTATCTGCTTATTTACAGCAAATCACGCTCCTGACGGATGCGGATGAAAAAGATCCGAATGCAGACACCGTTAAGTTGATGACCATTCATGCGGCAAAGGGACTGGAATTTCCGGTAGTGTTTGCAGCGGGCTTGGAGGAAATGTTATTTCCCAATGCGATGAGCATCAACACAAGAGAAGAACTGGAAGAAGAACGCCGGCTTTTTTATGTGGTAATCACCCGCGCCAAACAAAAACTCTGGATTACCTACGCAAATACCCGGTATAAATTCGGTCAACTGCAGCAAAACGAACCCAGTCGTTTTATTGATGAAATTCCTAACCAGTACCTGGACCGAACATTTGCAGGAGGAGGTTCAAGGAACCAGGGAGCAAATTATACCCAAGGTTCGGCATTTGACCGCATGCGGGGATTTGGGGCAAGTGAACAGGCAGAAAAATTATACGGACCACCACCGGCCAAAAGGAAAGATACAGTGCCTGCATATATTCCTCCAAAAACGGCTCCCAAGATAGTGGAACATACGCCGTCAGAGAATTTTGTACCAAGCGATACTTCAAATCTGCAAGCCGGACAAAAAGTGGAGCACCAGAAATTCGGTTTCGGAAAAGTATTGAAAATGGAAGGGAGCTCACATAATCCCATTGCAACTGTTCAGTTTGACATGAACGGGGAAAAAAAGATCATGTTGAATTATGCGAAACTCAGGATTTTAGAAGAATAGTCAAATGCATTTGCCGCAGCACTGGCTTTGCATTCGGGATTTAACCCAGGAAAGCTTTGCTGCCTTCTCATTCGTTTGTTTAACCGTAATTACCGTTGTGGATGCTCTTCCCGGAGGCTCCAGCGGCTGTAGAATAGCTTTTGCAGCCAAACCTGATAACAAAATCAGGCAAACTGCGAGTGAATAGAATAATTTCATAAAATCAGGTTTGATGCTGCAAAGCTATTACCGGATAAGAATATCTGCAATGGATTTGTTAATGAACTGTTGTTTTTAGGGGATGAATGGTAAGATTCATTAATATTCATACACATACCGTATCGCAGGCTTGTGCTGACCGTTGATTTCAATGTGTTGTTGCTGGATGGTTGGGTATCCATTAGCATCGTATTCATAATCTAAATGAATAATCTGGTTCACATTGCCATTCGGGAGAATTTCCCTGATTCGTTTAGGATTGTTTCTGTGTAGTATTAATCCGGGTAGATATTGGCCCCAGAGGTCACCAGGAATCGGGTGGTATTTTGTATCGTACTCATCTATCAGCAGCGTTGATGTTATCTGGAATTGGGTTGCTCCTGTAAGTTTTTGCTGATTAATTTTTTTAATCAGGTTTCCTTTTGAATTGTATAACAACTGTGTTCGTACCTGGCTTACCTCAATTGGATTTACAATCGTTTCAACAATTTCTATCAACTGATTCAGGTTGTTGAAGGTGTATTGGTGGTCGGCATATTTTTGTCCATTTGGGAAATAAAATTCTGCACGGTCAGGCTTATTGTTTTTATAAAAGAAGACTTGTTTGCCACCCCCCTGGGATATGGCTTCTTTGACTTTACCGTCTTCGTACTGATAGGTTACTTTGTACGTCTGGATTACTGGTCCATCCGGTGAATAGGTCCATTTGGAAGTATAGGAATCTACCTGCTTCTGACTTGTGTAAGTATATGCGAAGTAATCATTTGGCCCGGCTACCATTTTTTTCACCCATTTCATATTTCCAGGCAAAGGTGTTGGGAAAGAAGGTTCATCGTCATTTTTCCGGCAACTACTGAATACAATGCCGCCAGCTATGAGAACCATGAGGAACTGACAAATCTTTTTCATAAATAAGGGGATAATTTTTTATCTGACAGATCTCACTGGAAAAAACGAATTTCTTTAGGATGAGCGGTCCTTATTCGGGTATCATCGGCTGCAATTGTGAAAAGCCGAATATTTTGTCGAAATCATGCAACGGCAAGAACCATGGAGCTGCTCATAACGTAGATCCATTAACCATTTTACCTATCCATCATGAACCTTATTCCATATGTGCTTGCATGCGCATTAATGCTGTCATGCAATAAATCGGTCAGTCGGCCTCCATCACCATCCAGTCCCAAGCCGGTTCCTGGGCAGGTGCAGTTTGAAATTTTTTCAGATCCTGGTATGAGAAAGGATAAACCTGTGATGATAGAGGCAGGAATCCGGTTGTCTATTCATCAGACCAGGCTTGATAATGCAATGCCTGTCATGATTTGGGATACGCTTATCCCAATCCGGCAATTAATCAGTTATCCCGGACCCGAAGCTCCGCTGGTTATTGTAAGGCCAATAGAAATGGTTCGGGGAAAGAAGTTTTTTTATCATGTAAGTGCTCAAAAAATCTATCACCTGCATCAACAGATTAAAATAGAAGAATTAACCAGGGCGATTGATTCAGAACAGTTGGAGTCTATCCTTGCTATTGGCCTTTGAACCTGGCCACTACCGATACCTGCCTGCGGCGATCTCCCGAATTCTGATCCAATTTCTACGCTAGCAGGCAGAATGCAAATTTCAGCGTAACTTGAGGCTGAAATCTAAACATGAGCTGTAGCGAGAGAATTTTACTTTTTTTATTTTACTTTTTTTATTTTTCCCAAACTGCATCTGCCCAGGCTAACCTCGCTGAGGCCAATGCATTACTGGATGCTGAGCAGATACAGTACCGACAATTTCTCAATCAGTTCAAAGGAGAAGAGGGGATCAGAATCCGGATACGCGAATTTGCCTATTTTACGATCGATAGCTTACAGGCTGCATTTTCCGAAAGAGAGGAAGAAAAACCTAAAGAACGGATTAACAGTATAACCAGTCTCCGGTATTTTTTACAGGCACTCAGGTCCAGTTTACTTCAGCAATTGTACGATGTGTATGATATCCCGTATGCGTTGGAAAAATTTCCGGAAATAGCCCATGCTGTGGTAAATAATCTTCCCCTGCAGGATATAATGGCGGGATTTGGAGCCAAAAGGACCCAGCTAATGGCAGATGCTTTCAGGATATACCCGGTTGGAAAACGTTTGCAACAGCTTGCAGATGTTAGAAGAGTGGCGGTTGGTGCGGAGAACCTGATTCCTTTCCTGGAACGAAGACCTGATTTTCCCTATAAAGACACCGCACTTGTTTTTATTGCAGAGCGAATTCCCTTGAAACTGGTTCAATATATCAATCAGCAACAAACGCCCCTGGCAACCTATATCAGAAGCGCTCATCACCCTTTAATTCAGGAACTGGTAAATATGGCCGGCAATCGCAATGTTGGAGAACTGGCTCATTTTGCATCCGGACTGGTTGAGAAAAAGTATACCATCGACAGTCTGCTGGCTATGCGCAGCTCCAATGTTAACGGGTATTATCAAACATTGGTGAATGCTATTCAGGATTTGCGCAGATCAAGACCAGCCGGTTCATCTGCCGGTATGCAACCCGCTCTTCGTACAGCACTGCACGATAAAGCCATGGCTTTTTACATCAAACCAATTAATGATTTGCACGAAAATGGTCAGGCAACAAGATTTGCAAGCATTCAACCCCTCCGCACTATAGATCTCTATTATCTGATCACCACGGGTGAAGATGAATTATACACTTCCAGTTTTCTGGGAATCTATAGGAGGATGATGCAGCAGGTTCCAGCAGGCCGGTCAGACAGCCTGATGGAAATGGTAGCATATGACCAGTTCAGAAAATTTATCAGGATATGCTCTCATTATAATGTGCTGGGTGATTTTCTTGCCAATATGCCTGAGCAGGAAAGAAAGCTTCTGTTATCCCGGTTTGTTTCCGGCATAGAAGCTGACAGGGAAAGTGGCCTTGAAGAAGCGATGGATGTAGCCGATGCGTTTATTAGTTTGTCATCCGATTCACTGGCAAATACTATTGTCGGAGAGCTGTTGGAGGAAAACCTTCGGCGGTGCAGGAATACAGATAATTTCTACGGTATTCGGCTTTACAAAATTTTGGATCAGATTTACCAGGTAGCAAACAATCCGGCTTCCCGTCAGGAACTTTTTGCACGCCTGGGAAATTATGATTTGCTCTCCCTTAAATCGATCATGGGTTCAGACCAGGTAATTCATCAGCTAGTTATATTTTATGGTGATGAAGATGGCAAGTCTAGTTATTCCAATTTTTTACAACTGTTCCGGGATACCTCCGTATGGGAAATTGCAAGGCTGCCCAAATGGGTTGAGATCTGTTCGAAAAATTCCCTGCAGCCTGTAACTATTTACGCCAACCAACCCCTTGACCATACCTTTCGGGAAGATGAAAAGGCGCAACAACAGTTGCTTGGATACCTGGCCCGGCAAAATATAAAACCAGGGATTATTATTCACCGCGGCCATAGCTACCACCTTCCGACCACTTTGGGTTACCTCCAGCCTTATATGAAGCTGGCAATATTAGGGTCCTGCGGCGGGTATAAAAACCTGCTGACGGTAGCGGGAAAAAGTCCTGAAGCCCAGATTGTGGCCACCAAGCAAATAGGGTCAAAATTGATCAACGATCCTATGATTCAGGAGTTGAATGGGATGCTATTACAGGAACAGGATATTTACTGGCCGGATTTCTGGACCAAACTGAACGATCAGTTCAGCAAATCGGAAGCAACCCGTAATCTTTTTGCAGAATACGTGCCACCTTACAGAAATCTGAGCCTGTTTGTGATTCGGCTATTCAATGACGATGCCGCTGTTCTATAAAGCCTGCTTCAATGCTTCCACTACAGCCTTCGTATTTCCTATAAAAATTTGATTTCCAACAATAGCAACCGGACGTTTAAGAAAGGTATATTCTTCCAGAATAAGTCGCCGGTAATCCTTTTCAGTCAGACTTTGCTCATGCAGTCCCATGCTTCGGTATTTCAGCGCGCGCCTGCTAAAGAGCGCCTCATAACTACCGGCCAGTTCTTTCATCTGATCCAGTTGTCCCGGGGTGATGGGCTCAGTTTTGATGTCCTGCAGCTGGGCTTTCTTTTTTTCCGCACCTACTTCTTTCAGTATTTTCTGGCAGGTGTCACAATTTCCAAGGTGATAGATCTTTTTCATATGCTTAATACCTGCAAATTAACAGTAGCCAGACAATTTTGTTGATTGGGCATCCATTTCTACCTTTCAGAAAATAACTTCCATGAAAGTCCTACTGAGTCTTTTGTTGATTGGGTTGTCAACCATTGGTTTAGCACAGCATGCTGATGAACTGGCTATCCGAAAAGTATTATCCGATCAGGAAACCGCCTGGAACAAGGGAGATATTGACGCTTTCATGGATGGTTACTGGAATTCCGATTCCCTGCTTTTTATTGGATCAGGCGGAGTTACCTATGGTCATGCCAACACCCTGCAACGATATAAAACCAATTACAATTCCCAGGCAAAAATGGGAAAGTTGAAATTTAATCTGCTTCATATTATCCAATTAGCTGCAGATTGCTGGATGATAGTTGGTAAATGGCAGCTTACCCGTGATGCAGGTGATATTGGTGGACACTTTACGCTCCTGTTCAGAAATATAGGGGGGAAATGGGTGATCGTTTCTGATCATACCAGTTGATCACCCACCTGCCCGAACACGATTCTGTTCTTCGCTTGCACCACTGTTTTTTCTTCTGGATTCACCCAGTTGTTTTCCAAAACGCCAGTTGAAGCTGATTGTTGCTACCCTGGTATCTCTGCTTTGATTGAATCTCTCCCGTACATTCTGATAGCGGATATCGCCCTGAATCTGTTGGGTAAAAAAGATATCCCTGACATTCAGACGGATCGTACCCTTGCCTTTCAGAATTTGCTTTCCAATACCTGCTGCAACTTGCCCAAAGCCATAAATGGTGAATTGCGCATCCCTGCTTTTTGCGTTGTAAAAACCAGATAACTCAGCGGACCAGCCTTTTGAAAATTTGAACTGGTTATTAATATTGCCGTTCCCACTGATCATTTCACTGTTAAAATCTGTATTCATTCCAACGCCCCTTACTTTCTGATAGGTGCCGGTAAGGTTGATGGTTGCAGACCACCATTTTGTTGGTTTTAATTGTGCCGTCAAACTCAAATTCAGGTTTTTCATATTGGCCAGGTTTCCTTCGGTTAAAATGGTTACCCTCCCTTCCGTTTTAAATATCTGGGAAAAATATTGCTTCGTATCGCCAAACTCCAGCGATGTTGTCAACCAATCTTTATAGGTATGCGATAACTGGAAATTCCAGGTAAACTGCGGTTGTATATAAGGGTTACCTACCTGGAAAGTATACTCATTAATAAAAAACAGGAAGGGGTTAAGTTGCTGGTAGGCAGGTCGATCAATTCTCCTGCCCGTTTGAACAGTGACTGTATGATTGGAGTCCAGTTCACGTGTAAGATATAAACTCGGAAACAGGCTGGCATAACTACGCCGGAAACTGGAATCGTTCTTTTCCGGATTACCCAATTGATTGCCTTTATAAATGGTTTGCTCAAACCGGAGCCCACCCTGTAACGACCATTTCCCGATTTTTTTATTCGTATTCACATAACCGGCATAGATCGATTCCTCATACAGGAAATGATTGGTTTTGCCATAATCCGGTATCCAGTTGCTTCCCGCCGAATTGAAATAGTTGGCCTGGTTATTTGTTTTTACCCGGCTGGCTTTCAGTCCGGCTTCCAGTTTCCATTCCCCTTTCAAAGTGGTGTTATAATCAGTTTTAGCAGTGTAAATATGAATAGAGGCTGGCAAATCACCTCTGAGGAATCCATCGCTGACGAGGGTTTCATCTGCTAATGATATGGTATTATGAAAAAGCTGGTTATTCGTCATGTCGTAATGCATATAATCCAGATCGGCAGTGAGTTCTGAACTCTTATTGATAGTATGCCTCAGGCTCAGATTGATGGTTCCATTGATCCATTTATTTGAGTTTTTACTGCTGGTTTGTACGGTAGAATCAATAACACGATCCGCATCCATTAAATACCCTGCACTGAGACTGTTGTATTTCCTGGGAGATATAAAACCGGTACTTGTAATCCCAACTGTGGTCTTTTTATTTACACTATAATCAACACCGACTTTTAGTGAATTGTTATTTCCATTCATGCGCAACATGGTTGGCTGATCAAAATAGCCGGTATGTTTCCCCTCCTGATTTAAATAAGTTCGTTTAATATACAGGTCGTTGAAATTTTTATTAGCATTCTGGCTATAGTTCAGAAAGAGGTTGAATTTTTCATTTCTGTAATTAAGATTCAATCCGTTATTGGTTTTGTAATAAGCTCCCTGGCCATATGAGAGATTCAGACTTCCATTCCATCCTCGTTGTTTATTCTTTTTTGTTTTGATATTGATGATGCCCGAGTTTCCGGCAGCATCATATTTAGCAGGTGGATTCGTCATGATTTCAATCTGATCCAGTTGATTGGCCATCATATTGTTGAGCAGGTTAACCAGGTCTGTTCCGGATAAATAACTGGGCTTGCCATCAATCAGCACAAGCACACCTTGTTTGCCTTTGAGACTTATATTTCCGTCCCGGTCAACTGAAATGCCAGGTGATTTTTCCAGCACTTCCATGGCCGTGGCTCCGGCATTTGAAATACCGGCATCTACATTTACGATGGTTCTGTCGGGTTTCACTTCAATCAAACGTTTGCTGGCTGTTACTGTAACAGCAGTTAATTCATCGGAACTTTTGGTTAGCGGAACTGCTTTCAGGTCGTATGTTTCATTTTCATTTTGAAGGATGAAGGGGTTCGAGTAAAATGGTTTAAAACCAACTGCTGTCACTTGAACCAGGTATTCTCCGCTGCTGATCTGATCAATTTCGAAAAGCCCGGAAGCACCGGCTACTGCCAGTTTCACGAGACTGGAATCTGTTGCCTTCAATAAACTGATGGTAGCTCCTTCCACAGCCTGTCCTTTCACCTTTGCTGTTTGTTGGGCAAAAACAATGGTGTTCATCAGTAGCATCAGCATCAGGAACGAGAATCGATACAGCATGTCAGGTTATTTGGATGCAAAATTTCAACTCTCTGGAGCTTACCGGAACCGAATTGGGATAGCGGGTCATATTATTCTTTCAATGCACAAGCGGTGAAAATCAAGTATGAAAGGTTTCGCCTGGTTTGAAAAAAAATTGCGTGAGTTGTAATTTCCAAAGGAGATTTGATACCAATTGAAAAATAGCTGACCGGCACAGACTATGGAGGAGGACTTGTTTTTATCAGAAATCAAAGCTAACCAGGGAATTATCTTTAAGGTAGTATCCCTTTATGCTGCAGATCCGGAAGAAAAAAAGGATCTGTACCAGGAAATCCTGCTTCAGTGTTGGAAGGGCCGGTTACAGTTTCGCGGGGATTCCAAATTCAGCACCTGGCTTTACAGAATAAGTTTGAATACTGTACTCACCAGTAACCGTAAAAAAACGGTAATTGAATACAAGGAATTACTTCCGGAATCAGATCAGCAGGCTCCTGTACAGATTGAAAACGAAAATTCGCTGGCACTGCAGCAGGCCATTCGTCAGCTTACCGATTCTGACCGGGCTATCATTTTACTCTACCTGGAAGGCTATTCGAACCAGGAAATAGCAGACTGGATGGGGATCTCTCCAAATAACCTCGCCGTAAAAATGTACCGGATCCGTCAACGATTATCGAATCTTTTAAAAGCACCGCATCATGACTGAACAAACAAACTGGCAGGATTGGAATCCGGAAGATGCGGATCTGTCCAGGCTCCTTAAGCCGGGCAGGATTCAGCGCATTCAGCCTGCCCATCCCTTGATGAAATTGAAGAAGGCCTTATTGATGAATATGATTTGGGGTATCCTGATTCTGGTGTTTTATATTTTCATCGTTGGCATTTTTCCCTATTGGCCAATTCTTCTAACCATAGTTATTACAATTGCTTTTACGGTTTACGTATTGCTCAAGGCATGGAAATTATACTCGTCCATTCAAACTACTGTTTCTGCCACAAGACCGATTTTAGCTGAATTGCGCATGCATCATAGTGAAATCTCAGACTGGGGGCGTGTTCAGCAAAAATTAGGGTTGCTTGTATACCCTTTTGCTGCTGCCGGAGGGTACCTGTGTGGTGGAATTCTTGGTTCAGGAAAAACGATTGAAGAACTGATGTCCAAGCCCCTTTTTGTATATGCACTTCCCATTACCCTGCTCGTTTTGGTTCCTGTTTGCTATTGGCTCGCGAAATGGATGTTCAATAAGGCCTTTGGGAAACATCTTCGTTCACTGGAGGGAATCATTCACTCGCTTGAAGTGGACAATTAGTAGTAAATTTTCTTTTCAAATGCCAGCTTATGGACCAGCGAATTATCCAGTTGTATGATGAGTATACACATCGCCCGCTCACCCGGGAACAGTTTCTGAAAGGCCTGATTGCACTCACTGGTAGCGCTGCAGCAGCAACAACAATTCTTCCCTTGCTGGAAGGAAATTACCAGGTAGCTGAGACAATAGCAGAAAATGAGTTGTATACGGAACGAGTTGAATATCCCAGCCCTTTTGGTACTATGAAGGGCTATCTCGCAAAACCAAAAACCGGTAACAGATTTCCCGCAGTTATTGTTATTCACGAGAACCGTGGTTTGAATGCTCATATTGAAGATGTAACCAGACGAGTTGCTGCGGCAGGATATCTGGCCCTTGCGCCCGATGGCTTGTCGCCGCTGGGTGGTACTCCTTCCAACGAGGATGAGGCCCGTCAGTTGTTTCCTCAATTAAAAGCAGAGGAAAATACCGCAAGGTTTGGTGCGGCCGTTCCCTATTTAAACAAGCGGGCTGATTGTGCCGGAAGTGTAGGTGCGGTTGGTTTTTGCTGGGGTGGTGCGATGGCCAACCAACTTGCAGTTACCGTTCCTGAATTGAAAGCTGCTGTCGCTTATTATGGACGGCAGCCCGATGCTGCACAGGTTTCTGCGATAAAAGCTGCTGTGCAATTGCATTATGCAGAACTGGATGAAAGAGTAAATGCTGGTATTGCCAATTATGAGGCTGCGTTGAAAGCCAATAATATCCTTTACGAGTTATATCTCTATAAAGGCGCGCAACATGCTTTTCATAATGATACTTCCTCAGCAAGATATAATAAAGAAGCCGCTACTCTTGCCTGGTCAAGAACGCTGGCATTTTTTGAAAAACACCTGCGCACCTGATATGGCAATTTAATAGCGGCTTCTGTTCTAAGTTCGACGGCTTTTATTTAGCAATGGTCAGCTTCCTGGTTACCATCTGATTGCCCTGTTGTATCTGCAGGAAGTATACACCAGGTGTTAATCCGCCTACCTGCATTTGCAATTGATTTGCCCCATTCTGAACTGCCATGCGTTGTCCTTTTACCTGTCGTCCGTTAAGGTCAATGATCCGGATTTCTGCTGTTCCTGCTTTTTGTGCAGGCCAGTTGATAAGCAGACGATCCTGTACCGGATTCGGATAGATTTTGAACAATGGCATTAATTGTGTGCCGGATTCCATTTCACTTGAAATTGCTGCACTGCTGCTTGCTTCATTATCGTCTTCGTCATCCACGTCGCCATTTTCTTTTTTGTAACTCAACTTTAAGGAGTAACAGTTTTTGGCATGGAAAGCACCTTTCTTACCAACTACATAAATGGTATAACGCTCCTTTTTCTTAAGATTATCAAGTTCGATCAATTCATTGTTCTGTCCATTATTGGTACTGCTTGAAACCAGTTTACTTCTTGAATCATAGAGGTAAATATCAAAGTCTGCAGGCAGGTTGGTCAATTCAATTTTCAATCCTTTGTTTGGGTTTTTTGCATTGAAGTAAAACCTGTCTGTATCCAGCGGGTTTGATATGAGTGCCCTGATGGTTGAATTCATTTTTAATTCGGTACCAAACAAACTGATTCGTTCATAAGGATCGGAGCAGTCTTGAGAAATTGGACCTTCTGCAGGTTTGATGGCCAGATTGGAAAAGTACAATAATCCAATTCCCTGATCATTCACCAGGAGTGGGGCAGCCTGGTTGTCGTGACCAATAAAGCTCAATCCTGTAGGATTTCCATTAGTACCCGGACCACGTATAAAATCAATAATGATGTTGTTTTTAGTAATTGATACACCGGTAATTGGAAAGACACCTCCTTCCAGCCGGAAAGAACTGCTAAGATCACCCAAAGCGCTGTAACTGGCTTTGTCGTCGTCCAGGCTTAGGGTAATCTGGCTTGCCAGGTTTTCATCCCCTACTGCAGTAAAGGAGGCTTGTTTTGGTGAGGGGGCATAAATAGAAGAGGGTAGATTTTTTACATTGTATATTTCTTTTTTTAGAAGATTCGTCATCCAGTCTCCGAACAAGCCATAGCCGTTTGGAAAATTATAATGACAATAATTAATAATTCCGCCATCAAATAACTGTTGGGTAGCGCCTGTTGACATAACTGTGATATCTTTTTTTTGGTCATCCAGCTGGCGCTGAGCTTCCTGAATTTGTAGGGCTCCATCAACAGAGGCAATTCCACAACCAAAGCGAATCTGGAACAGGTATATCCCTTCCAGTCCCGGGAAATCCTTTTTCCAGTCGTCGTACAAACTGAGAAATGCCTGCTTATACTGCTCCGTTGTTAATTGCGTACCGCTCAGGGTGCCCAATGCATCGGACTCACCCTGATGCCATAAGATTGCCCGGATTTTTTTTTCGAATCCTGCTTCCTTTACACGGCTCAGTAACCTCCCATAGTTAGAGCTTAGATCATCTGGATTGGCATCGTTTCGCTGGAAAAAATTGATTGGCTGTCCCGGATCTGCGCCATTGAAAAGAGCAATCGGAATTTTTAGATCACCAGCCAGGTTGGATGCCATCCGCATTCCCCATTGTCCGGTATTGCCGTTGTTTTCAAACCATACATTCCCATCACCAATGAACCATTCTTTGGTGAAGCTGTAGGAGCTGCTACCACCGCCGTATACACGAACAAAATTCCGATTAGGTGCATTTCCGGGAGCGTTCGCATCATTTTCCGGAGTGAAATTACCCCGAAGATTCGCTACTGCATTGGATTGTCCCTGGATAATAAAAGCATCTCCAGCCACTACCTGATCAGCTGATTGAAGCAGGGTTTGTGCAAGGCCCTTTACTCCATAAAGATCAAAGCGGTATTCTGCCAGCTCGGCTTTGATATCTTCCCTGAATTTAAACTCGGCTTTTCCATTTCTGTATTTCAGCAATACAGACCGTTGATTAATAAGCCGGTCGTTCCGGTAAATTTTCAACAAAAGAAAATTGTACCCGGAAGCAGCATCAATACTGCCGGCAATGGGGATCTCCGCTTTATTGTTCTTTGGATTTCTTGGATATAATTGTTTGTTCTGGGGATACTGGCTGATCTGGGCGATCGTCTGAAGCGTAAAAACTGCAAAAAAGAGCGCAAGTGTTGGCCCCCGCCAATGGCGGAGTAAGGCCGGATAGCTGATTTTCATAACTCCTAAGGTTTATTGATAAGTTGCGATCAATTTACGGTTAATTATCATGTCTCCATGATTAATTTTTAACACATAATTTCCTCTGGGGAGTTTGGGTAGTGCGAGTCGGTACTGTATCGGTCCGGCTGAAAGTTTCTCTTCTTTGACAACCCAGATTCGACCTGTCATATCAATAATACTGAACGTGGTTTTTGAATTTGAAACCGCCTGGAATTCAACGATCAGATAATTGCTAACCGGATTGGGATATAGTTTTAATCCCTTTATTGCAGATAAACCAGCATCTGAAACTTCCATAGCAGTACCTATTCCAACTTGATTGGTTCCGGAACCATAAGCCGGAGATGCGGCAGCTAACGGGCTTGAAAACGCCTCTCCCCTGATTTGATAACAAACGGATGGTACTACGGCCCCTGTTTTACTGATTACTCTGATTCTGTAATTGGTATTAGCCGGACCAAGATTATAATTGATTACTTCTGCAGTTGTTCCGTTATTAGTTGAATTCGCTAATTCATTTCCGTCAACATCATAGAGATAGAGATCATAATCAGCAGTCAAACCCCAAAGACTGATTTTGAAATACTGGAAGTTCCAGGTTCTGAAGCTAAACCAGTCAACATCCGAACTACTGGCTAAAGAGGCAGATTGATTTGTATTATGCCCCAGTGTTTTTGCTTCAATGATCAGATTGTTTGGTTCATAATTATCCGGGCAGGGAGGATCATTGGATGGCGTAGGATTCGGGTCGGGTTCAGGATCAGGTGTTGGATCTTGTGTTGGATTTTGTGTTGGATCGGTGGTAGGGGGAGGGGTTGGATTTGCAAGTGGACTCGAAAATGCTTCCAGCAGCAGGGAGTAACAACGACTGGGATCGTTTGCTCCATTTTTGCCAACTACTTTTAAACGGTAATTGGCATCAGCTAGTCCGTCATTGTATATGATTGTCTCATCTCCTGTTCCGTTTGTAGTAACCGACCGGATAAGCTCTCCTGTTGTTGAGTAGAGATATAAGTCGTAATCAGCCGGCAGGTTGCTAAGTTTTATTCTGAAATACCGGAAACTCCAGATTCTGATATTGAACCAGTCTTCATCCGAGCTGCTGGCAATTGAACCCTGAATAGTTGAATTATGCGGCAGCGTTTTACCCGCAGAAATGGAATTGTTGGGCTCATAGGTATCCGGACAGGTAGTTCCACCGGTTGGAGGGGGAGGTGTGCCTGAACCACCAGTAATAGGAAAATATTCAAAATTTATCAGGCCCAATCCCTGGTTATTGGTTATAATAGGTGACGCTCCACCCTGGTGGCTACGATACGATACACTTGTTGGATTATTAAATGTGCCTGAGTTCCGTGAGAAACTGATATAAACAGTAGCACCGTTGATACTTACGGACTGAATGGAGTAACTTCCTCCATCAAGTCGGAAATCCTGCCTGATATCTCCGGACAGATTGAAATTGGACTGCTGATCTTTAAGTGTAAGTGCAATTTGCGTAGCAGCACCCGAACTGTTAAAAGAAGAAAAGTTGGCTGAAACAGGTTCCGGTGCTTCTATTGATGCCGGCAGAGAGGCTCCGTAAATATCTCTCCGGACCAGGGAGGTCAGCCAATCACCCACATTCCTGTATCCGTCAACAAAATTGTAGTGACAAAATTCAAGGCCGTTGTTTTCAAAAAGTTGGTTGGTATTATTGCTTGTTATGGTAACGATCTCGGTTGACTCCTTATCAAGTTGTCTCTGCGCTTCCTGTACTTTGAGAGTATTATCAGGGGAAGTTATTCCACAACCATGCCGGATCTGTACTATATAAAATTGATTCAGCCCGGGGTAATCGGATTTCCAATCCTGTTGCAGGCTCGTAAAACCGTTTTTGTATTGCTGTGTAGAAAGCTGTGTGCTGCTAAGTAATCCCTGATTATCAGATTCACCCTGGTACCAGAACAATGCCCGGATATTATTTTTCAAGCCAGCTTCATCAATTCTGCGAAGCAATCTTCCATAGTTAGTATTGGTAGATGCTGGATTGGCATCATTCCGCTGGAAATAATTTAAAGGCTCTCCTGGATAAGCGCCGTTGATGATAGCTACGGGTACGTTTGTGGCACCTACAAGATTGGACCCCAAACGCATTCCCCATTGACCGATGTGGCCATCCACATCATACCAGACATTTCCTTTGCCAATGAACCAGCTTTTAGTATAACTCATGGTCGTACTACCGCTGCCGTATACCCGAACAAAATTTCTAAATGGAGCATTGCTTGGATCATCAGCGTTGTTAGCAGTATTGCCACTGCCGCGTAAATTCGCCACTGCATTGGATTGTCCCTGTATAATATAAGCGTCACCTGCCACAACATTATTGGCAGTCCGGATATGATTTTCCGACCACCGCGTTGCACCGTAGAGGGAAAAACGGTAATTATTTCGCTCTGCCGGTATTTCCACACTAAAGTTGTAGGAGGCCCGGCCATTAGAATAACTCAGATTGACAGTATAACTGTTAATCCAATTTCCATCCCGGTAAACATACAGCCGCATTTGCCGGTAATTGGAAGTCTGTGATACTGTACCAGATACCGTTACGGCAGCTCTGTTTGTACTGATGTTTCTTGGATAAAGCTGGTTGTCGGACGGGAATCTGGTAACCTGCGCATTCAGCGAGGAGACCATTAGCGTACACGAAAGCAGACATGCCAATACATATGACATGCAATGCCAGGGGCGATGGGGGTTCATGCCTAGAAGTTTCTACGGTTTAAAAAACAAACGGTTTACGCTAATAATCGGAGACAGGAAAGAATCAATAAGGTAGGATTGCAGGTTGGTCGATTCGTGTAGTGCTATAAAGATAATTTATTTTACATACAAGCGATAGGGAAGTGAAAAAAAATACTGACAAGAAAAGCAAAAATCAAAAATCAAGTGTTTTTACGATTAAGGGCAGGCAAGCTTGTGTTTGATTAGAATGTTCAGGTTGATTATAAAAAAAAAGAGGCGGTTTTAAACCGCCTCTTTCAAGTGAGATTATTTTCTTTCTAAGAGTTTGTAGAACTGATCCAGTTGAGGAAGAATTACAATCCGGGTGCGACGGTTAGCCGCTTTTCCTGCTGCAGTTGCATTGTCTGCAACAGGTTTGTATTCACCACGACCGGCAGCAGCCATTTTTGCAGGATCCAATCCGTACTTTTTCTGAAGAACTTTTACAACACTGGTAGCACGCATAACGCTGAGATCCCAGTTATCCTTAATGATACCAATGTTTCCACGAATTTCATTGTTATCTGTGTGACCTTCCACCATGAATTCAATATCTGGCTGGTTTTTCAACACAGTAGCAACTTTACCCAATACTTCTTCTGCTCTTGCTGTGATAGCATAGCTGCCACTCTTAAATAACAACTTATCAGAAATGTCAACGTAAACTACTCCTTTATCAACTTTAATGTTGATGTCTTCGTCTTCCATGTTTCCGATTGCTCCTTTCAGATTCATAACCAGAGCCATGTTCAGTGAGTCTTTTTTGGCCATCTGGGTTTGCAGATCCTGGATATAAGCATCTTTCAAGCCCAGGTTGTCCATTGATTTCTTAATGCTCTCTGCCTGTGCTGCAGAAATTACTGAGAGATCTTGCAATTGTTTCAGTGCGGTTGTGTTGTTCTCTTTCATGAAATCCATCTGCTTGTTCAGATTGGCAATTTCAGACTCTAATCCGGCCCTTTTACGAGCTTCTTCTGCTTTAGCGTCTTCGCAGCTTTTCAGATCGTTTTGCAATTGATTGTGCTTGTCGCTCAATTCCGCATAACGGGCCTGTTCAGCTTTGAATTTTTTGGAGCTTACACAGGAGATCATGGAAACTGATGTGAAAGCTGCAAGTACTAAGTAAGAAACTTTCATTTGGTTATAGTTTTTAGTTAAAATTTCGTATAAATGTACGCCTAACTATCAAGTTTTGTGCCTCATTTTGAGGACTTTTAACAACACTTCAAAGTATTCATGAGAAACATAATGTGTTCTGACTAATCTTTTTTTAGATGTTGCATACCCAATTCGGGGTTTTTGCCTTTAACCAGAGCAAAAAAATCCACAATCAGAGGAAGATCTGTTTCCGGACTTTCTCCCAGGTAAAAGGGTTTTGATAGTTTCAATACTCTGGTAGAAAAATCCATGCCAGCCATTACGATAGGTACACCAGCGTGTTTAGCTATATGCCAGAAACCGGTTTTCAGACGCTCCACTTTTTTTCTGGTCCCTTCCGGAGACAAAGCCAAAACGAAATGTTCTCTCCTTGAAAATTCCTGCACAACCTGATCAACGAGGTTGTTTTTACTGTTTCTGTCAACAGGTACGCCTCCGGTCGCTTTGAAAAACCAGCCAAAAGGTCCGTCAAATAATTCTTTTTTGCCCAGGTAATGTGCATGCGGGATGGGAATTACACTTCGGGCAGCCATGCCTGTTACAACGTCCCAGGCACTTGTATGAGGGCCAACAATAATAATTGCCCTTGTTAATCCGGAAGGCCATTCCCCTTCCAGTTTCCAATGGTTCAGTTTCCACCACCATTTCCAGAATAACCTGCCAGTCATATATAATGAACAAATATAAAAAAGGCTGTCACAAGGACAGCCGCAAAATTCTAATATAATAGCTGATTAAAGCACCAATACTCCTTTGGCGATGAATTGTACCTCTTTTTTTGGAGCTTTTATTTTTTCGATTTCCTCAGCAGGTTTGCCTGCGTCCTTGGCATAATGTTTCTGTTGCTTTACGGAAACTTCTTTTACCACGGCTTCTCCATCCAGGATTACTTCTTTGCCCTGTATATCCTTTGGCATAAAAAAACCATAATCCTTGAACTTTACCATCAGGGTCTCTCCGTTCTCTTTCTCAACTTTCATCCAGCAGCCTTTTTCCTGGCAAACTTCCACTACTTTACCACTGATCTTTCCCGTAAAACCCGAACCGGTCATTTTTGAAGGCAGTTCATTTACGCTAATAGCGCCATCTGCATTGGTGCCGGCACCATAAATAACCCCTTTGTTGGCAGAAACAGGTGATTGTGCAGCAACTGAACCTGTCAGCAAAAATAATCCTATTGCTAAGCTGAATATTCTCATGATTTTACAGATTTAGGATCAAAGATACAATTATGGAGCTACACCTGTCCTGTGGTCAGGGTGCCTATTGTGAAAAAAATACTAAAAGGTCAAGCGTGCTTTAACGGTAAAAAATTTAGTGAAATCTTGCTAAAAATATTAGTGTTGATATTAAATTCTCTTCTATCTTTGTTTCACAAATAATTTTGAACAGTACTAAAAACAACAGCTATATGTCAAATGCAGAAAAATTGAAGGCGCTAAAGCTGACCATGGATAAAATCGATAAGGATTTTGGTAAAGGGTCGGTAATGATGATGAATGAACGATCAACTGAACCGCAGGAAGTTGTATCAACGGGCTCACTGGGCCTCGATGTAGCTCTTGGCATTGGTGGATTCCCGAAAGGCCGGATTGTTGAAATCTACGGGCCGGAATCTTCCGGTAAAACTACCATTGCGATTCATGCTATTGCTGAAGCACAGAAAAAAGGTGGGATGTGTGCCATTATTGATGCGGAACATGCATTTGACAGCAGTTATGCCAAAAAATTGGGTGTGGATGTCGATAACCTCCTGATTTCACAGCCGGATTATGGTGAGCAGGCACTGGAAATTGCTGATCGTCTGATATTATCCGGAGCGCTTGATGTAGTAGTTATTGACTCCGTAGCTGCACTGGTTCCCAAAGGTGAACTGGAAGGAGAAATGGGGGATAGCAAAATGGGATTGCAGGCAAGGCTGATGAGCCAGGCCCTCCGGAAACTTACCGCCACCATTAATAAAACAAATACTATCTGCATATTTATTAATCAGCTGAGGGAAAAGATCGGTGTGATGTTTGGTAACCCTGAAACAACAACCGGCGGTAATGCATTAAAATTTTATGCTTCGGTAAGGCTGGATATCCGCCGGATGAGCCAGATTAAAGATGGAGATGAGGCAGTTGGTAACCGGGTGAAAGTAAAAGTGGTAAAAAACAAGGTAGCTCCTCCGTTCCGTGCGGCTGAATTTGATATCATTTTTGGAGAGGGGATTTCCAAAGTGGGTGAAATAATAGATATGGGTGTTGATCTTGGTATCGTTCAAAAAAGCGGTAGCTGGTTCAGTTATAATTCAGACAAATTAGGTCAGGGCAGGGATTCAGTTAAACAACTATTACGTGATAACCCGGAATTGCAGGCCGAGATCGAAAAGAAAATAAGGGAAAAAATTACCGAAATGCAGGCATCTTAAATAACTAAAGGCCGGATATTCAGATCCGGCCTTTTTGTTGGTCGTTAACGATTTCCTATTTTGCACAAATGACCTTATGTAAGAGTTGCCTTCTTTGGGCCCTTCTTTTTATTTCTTTTCTTCCTGCCTTTAGCCAGGAAGACAGTCTCTCTGATAATTATTACCGGATTAACAAAAGGTATATTGGAAGTTATTTTTCTGATTTCCCCAGGGTTTTATCTGCCCCTGCCCGATATACCAGAAAAGACTGGACTACTGTAGCGATTGTTGTTGCAGGAACCGGGACGGTGTTGACGCTGGACAGAAGTATCAAAAAATGGGTACAGGCTAACCGCAATTCTTTTTTCGACCAGACTTCCCGAATTATTGAACCTTTTGGAAATGAATATTCTCCCTATATAGTTGGTGCCATGTATCTGACCGGAGTATTAACAAAAGACAGAAGGATGGAGCATGTTTCACTTGTTTCAGCAAAATCTCTTTTTTTTTCGACGCTCCTTACGGCCGGATCAAAACAGTTGGTAAGACGCCGACGGCCATCCTATACAGATGATCCTTTTCAAATAAACAGTATGTTCCAGGGAGGACGTGAGTGGACCTCCTTTCCATCCGGTCATGCAAATACTGTGTTTACTGTAGCAACTGCAATTGCGCTTCAGTATAAAGAAAAAAAATGGGTTCCATATGTTGCTTATGGAATTGCCGGCCTAACCGGCGTGTCCAGGATCTATGATAACCGGCATTGGGCAACTGATGTATTGATGGGTGCTGCCATGGGGCATTTCATCACAAGAACTGTATATCATATTGAAGAAGCAAAGGCAAGAAAGAAAGAACGGAAAACCCTCTCGTTTTAACTACGCTTCTTATTTCAGCACTTTTAATTTTACCATTTCAATTCGGGTATGGCTTACTGATAGTATCTCAAACTCAAAATTGTCTATGATAATTCTGTCCTTGATCTTGGGGATGGTTTCATGGTGCTGAATGATAAATCCTGATAAGGTTTCAGCTTCTTCCCGGGTAAATTCAAGATCGTATTTATCGCTCAGGTAATCCAGTTCCAGCCGCCCGGAAAAAATGAATTCCCGGTCATTTAACTTTTTCTCTTCCAGTTCTTCCGTATCATGTTCATCCTGGATTTCTCCAAAAATTTCTTCCAGCAAATCTTCCATTGTAACAATACCGGATGTGCCGCCAAACTCGTCTACCACCCAGGCCATGCTTTTTCGTTCCTTTGTGAACTTATTAATCAGATCGGTCGCATTCATACTTTCCGGAACAGCAGGAATAGGTAATAATACGTCTGCCAGGGTAGCCGGATTTTCAAACATATCAAGCTGGTGGATATAGCCGACAATATGATCAATATTTCCTTCGTATACAATGAGTTTGCTGAGTTTGGTTTCAATGAATCTTTCCAGTGCTTTTTCTACAGAACTGTTGATTTCAATTCCTTCAATCTCTTTTCTGGGTATGAGGCACTGCCTGACCCGAACAGTTGGCAATGAAAGGGCATTTTCAATCAGGTGTGCATTCATATCCTGCCCATCTCCATCAGACTCGTGACTGGCTTGCAGGTAGTAGCTGTCCAGATCAACTCTGAAAAAGCTTTCCTTTTTTTCATCAATCCGGACATTAAAAAAATACTTCAGGATCGCTTGTGATAAGGTTACGAGCATATCAGCAACCGGATGTGTTATCCAGAAGAAAAAATTCGCAAACGAGGCTATTCCAGAATTTAGCAACCACTCATTTTTCGATCTCCAGATTGCTCTTGGCAAAAATTCGCCAAAAAAAATAAAAATAATTCCGGCAAGCATGATCTCCACAAACAAATGGGTTAAATCGGCGGCCCCTTCCGGAAGAACTTTTTCAAGATATAACCATGCAGGTTCCAATGCCTGGCCTATCATCAACCCATAGGCAACCAAACAGAAAGTTAACCAAATTAATACCACGCCAATAAAGAGGGAGGATCGATCGAAAAAGTAGCTGACCAATGTGCCGCCTGTTCTGCCCTGTTTCTTCCGTAGCTCTACAGAAAGGCGGTTAATGCTTCCAAAAGCAGCTTCAATGCCTACGAAAAAGCCTGCCAGCAAAAGAAAAAATACAATAAGGCCGATCGTGTTCCAGTTCATACACTACGAATATAAGCATAGTTTTGGCATAGAAAGAACTGCCGCCTGCGGTTTACCGGTTAAGAAAAGAGCCAATTAATGCAGCAGCTTCCTGGCAGGCTTTCTCCAGTTGATCATTTACGATTACATGATCAAAATGATGTTTGAAGCCGATTTCATAGGACGCTTTATTTACCCTGGCGGCCAGGCTCTCTGCTGATTCTGTACCCCTGCTTACCAGGCGTTTTTTTAGTTCCTCTACCGAAGGAGGTTCAATAAACAGCGAAAGGGAATTGTTTGGGTATTGCTGTTGAATATGGATAGCCCCTTTTACATCTATGTCCAGCATGGGCACCTGGTGTAGTGACCAGATTCGTTCCAT
Source organism: Flavipsychrobacter sp. (assembly GCA_016787265.1). Classification (GTDB taxonomy): domain Bacteria; phylum Bacteroidota; class Bacteroidia; order Chitinophagales; family Chitinophagaceae; genus Flavihumibacter. The sequence continues at coordinate 97,955 of JAEUVF010000008.1, forward strand.
TTCAGACTTAAGCGTACCATAATATTTACCTTCATAAACCATTTCCCATTCCATAAAATCATTTTGGCGGATATGATTTTTGAATTCTTCTACCGACATGAAATAATAATCTTTTCCATGTTGCTCCAAGCCTCTCGGTGAACGGGTTGCAGCGGATATAGAAAATGCCAATTGAGGGAACTGTTTCAGAAGATAACGGGTGATAGATGTTTTGCCTGCTCCCGAGGGAGCAGTTATGATTATAATTTTTTTATTGCTGTATTCCATCAGATCCTTTTAATATCCGCTCCTAATGCTTTTAGTCTGGTGTCTATATATTGATATCCGCGATCTATCTGTTCGATATTCTGAATGATACTTTTCCCTTCAGCACTCAAGGCTGCTATGAGCAGAGAAACTCCCGCACGAATGTCCGGACTGCTCATGGTGATTCCCCTCAACTTCTGCTCCCTGCCATGCCCAATCACAGCAGCCCGATGCGGATCACATAAGATGATTTGTGCGCCCATGTCAATCAGTTTGTCAACAAAAAACAATCGGCTCTCAAACATCTTCTGGTGAATCAATACAGACCCTTTGGCCTGCGTTGCTACTACCAGTACAATACTCAGGAGGTCAGGTGTAAATCCAGGCCAGGGATGATCTGAAATGGTGAGTACTGATCCATCCAGAAAGGATTGAATCTCATATACTTCCTGCTCTGGTATCAGGATATCATCCCCCCGGAATTCCATTTGAATTCCCAATTGCCGGAATTTTTCAGGGATAATTCCAAGGTGCTCAATGCCGGCTCCCTTTATTTCGATCTGGCTCTGAGTCATGGCTGCCAGGCCAATGAAGGAACCAACTTCTATCATATCAGGCAGCATGCTGTGCTCTGTACCTCCTAAATAATCTACCCCTTCAATGGTCAAGAGATTACTTCCAATACCCCTGATTTTCGCACCCATCCGATTCAGCATTTTACATAACTGCTGCAAATAGGGCTCACAAGCTGCATTGTAAATGGTTGTTTCTCCTTTGGCCATCACGGCTGCCATCAAAATATTGGCAGTTCCTGTTACAGAGGGTTCATCCAGCAACATGTAACAACCTTTCAGCTGAGAGGCATCAAGATGAAAAAAACCATCCTCCGGATGGTATTCAAACCGGGTACCCAATTTTTCAAAACCGATAATATGTGTATCAAGGCGCCTGCGACCAATTTTATCACCACCAGGTTTTGGAATGAATGCCGTTTTAAAACGTGCTAGCAGTGGTCCTGCCAACATTACAGATCCACGAAGCCTGCCGCTTTTATTTCGGAATTCAATACTATTCAGGTAATCTATATTTATATCATCTGCCTTGAAAACAGCAGTATGCCTGTCGATCCGGTTTATTTTAACTCCGATATCTCCGAGTAATTCAATCAGTAAATTGACATCGAGAATGTCTGGTATGTTTTCAATCCGGACTTCTTCCGGCGTTAAAAGGACAGCGCACAGAATTTGAAGCGCTTCGTTTTTGGCACCCTGGGGAATAATACTACCCGAGAGCTTTTTGCCTCCGGTTACTTCAAAACGATCCATGAAGTTGATGGATTAGTGTGGTAATGATTGGACAGTTATTTAAACCGCTTCTTGAACTTTTGACCGCGGTTGCCGCCATTGCGGTTGTCGCCGCCGCCGCCCCTTGAATCACGTTGTTCATTCCGGCCCTGATTTCCTCCGCTACGTTGCTGGAACTTCTGAGGTCGTTTTCCTCCGCCACCCCGATAATCACGCTGACCTTCATTGGCACGGTAAGCTTTCACAAAGGGTGTATTGGTGAACTCCAATTGACCTCCTGTGATTGAGTTCAACTCGCTTTGAATGGCATCATCGTGCACATTTTCCTTATGCCAGTTGCTGTAAGCCAGCTTCATATAATAAGCAATAGCATTGGCGAACCCCTGTCTTTTCTCCGGATTTTCCTCCGCAAGCGCTTTTTGAATTACTACCTCAATGTTTTTTCCAATATGCGAATACCGGGGGTATCCTTTGGGATAACGAAGTGGGGAAGGTTTTGCTTTCAGCGTCTCCTTGGTTGGAATCGGGTAGGGTGATTCCACCTCCAGTTTAAAGTCTGATATGAGGAATAGGTGATCCCAAAGTTTATGACGGAAATCTTCTACATTCTTAAGATGAGGGTTTAAAAAACCCATCAGTTCGATCACCGCCTTGGCATTCTTCTGTCTTTTTTCTGTGTCTTCCAGCGACATCAGGTATTCAATCATGTTTTGAATATGCCTTCCGTACTCGCGCATCACAAGGTGATTTCTGGTAGTGTTGTATTCCATTCAGTCAAATTGTCGTATTGCAAATGTAAGTCTTGAGATTCAGGAAAATGCAGCAATTTGCAGCGTTTCTTTAATTATGAGCATGAAATCCATAGCCTGTTTTATTGACCCCCTTGTTTCTGCCGGTCCGGAAACACCTGAAGCTGCTTTCCAGGAAGCACTGCTCCCTTTAATCAGCCGCCTGCCGGAATACCGTTTTGTACTGCTGAGTACCTTTCCTGATTTAGCCTGGGAAGAAAACCTGGACGGTCAGGTGGAACTGGTTCAGTTTACTGTTCCCAAGTCCTTCCTGGCAAGCTATGAAACCAGGTTGATCAAAGGGCTGAAAGCCTGGCTTGACCAACATCAGCCATCGGTTTTCATCAGTTTTGATAAAAATGCAATGGTTGAAGATACGCGAAATACCCTGTTGTTTAGCGCGGCATCCAGGCTACTTACTGATGCGAAAGGAAATAGAATCATAAAAGCATCGGCTAAATTGCCCGGCTGGGCAAGCGCCAGTTTAATATGTCTGCCTTTCACCACCGATAAGGAACAGGTTCTTCAGGTTTATCCGGCTTTAAATAAACAACTAAAAGTTCAGTATCCTGCCCTTCAGCCCGATTGTCCTACTATTTCATGGTCGGAACAGGAAACGATCAAAATCAGGCATTCAGGCGGGCGGGACTATTTTCTGTATACGGGCCCCCTTCATGCGGGGGAAGAAATAATTCAGTTACTCAAATCCTATTCTCTATTGAAAAAATGGCTGATGACCGGTATGCCGTTGATACTGGCTGGTCCGGCTACAGAAGAAACCCCGGCGTTGGAGACCCTTCTCAAAACCTATAAATACCGGGCAGATGTTACGCTGTTGCCGGATCCGGACCAGGTTGAACTAAGTCCGCTTCTGGCGGGTGCTTACCTGGTGGCTTATCCTTACCGGGAGGGTGCTGTAACCTGGCCTTTGGAATGGGCTATTAGTGCTGGCACGCCACTGGTTACGACCAGCCATTCCAATACCAAAGAGATTTGTGGTGAAGCAGCCTGGTATGCTCCAGCCGGAGATCTTGATGCATGGGCTCACCAGATGATGTTGCTTTATAAGGACGAACACCAGCGCAGCAAGCTAATCGAAAAGCAACAGGAGCGGCGGCTGGTCCTTAATCAGTCGGTCACGCTGGATCAGTATGCCCTTTTTATCCGCCAGCTTTCTGCCTGATTAATACTAGTTTTGCACCCATAAACCGCTTGTATGCAGCAATCTACAATTACTATTGATGTTCAATTGGATCCCGATAAAGTTCCTGCCCAGATCAACTGGAGCGCTACCGCAAGTACAGCCGAAGAAGCTCAGAAAGCCAAAGCAATGATGCTCGCTTTCTGGGATGGAGCAGAAAAAACGGCCCTCCGGATTGACCTCTGGACCAAGGATATGATGGTGGACGAAATGGCTGATTTTTTCTACCAAACCCTGCTGACCATGGCAGATACCTACCAGCGTGCTACCCGCAACGAAGAACAGGTAAACGACCTCAGAAATTTCGCGAAAGATTTTTATAAAAAATTCCAGGAGCAACAAATGAAGGAAAACCAGTTGAAGTGAGAATTATGAATTCACTACTTCCATTCTTCCTTTCCTCCACTCCCCCTTTAAATTAATTACCATGACTTTAGAAGAAAAAATAATGGCCGAAATGAAAGAGGCCATGAAAGCAAAAAATGAAGCATCATTAAGAAGCTTACGTGCCATCAAAGCGGAAATTATTAAAGCCAAAACGGAGCCGGGAGCGAATGGCCAGTTAACGGAGGAGAATGCAGCGAAAATGTTGCAAAAAATGGTGAAGCAGCGTCGGGATTCCCTGGATATTTTTCGCCAGCAAAATCGGGAGGATCTGGCTGCCAAAGAACAGGAGGAGATCAGTGTTATTGAACAGTTTCTTCCAAAACAACTGACTGAAGAAGAACTTAGGGAGGCATTGAAAGTTATTATTTCTGAAGTTGGGGCAAGTTCGGTTGCGGATCTGGGTAAGGTAATGGGATTGGCTACAAAAAAGCTGGCCGGACAAGCGGATGGCAAAGCTATTTCAGCCCAGGTAAAAACACTTTTGTCCTAAGCAACCATTCCCTGTCTGGTAACGGACTGGTTATAAATCAGCTGATTTGATAGATATTGTAACGTTCCTGATATTGGCTTTGGCTGTTTTCAAAGGAATCCGAAATGGATTGGTAATGGCTGTTTTTTCACTTGTAGCGCTGTTTTTAGGAGTACTTGCAGCGTTGAAACTGTCTGCCACTGTCGTATTATGGCTCGGGGGCAATGTTGAAATTTCCACCAGGTGGCTGCCGTTTTTGGCTTTCCTTTTAGTGTTTGTGGTTGTGGTGGTCCTGGTAAATATGATCGGGAAATTGCTGGAAGCAACTACTGAATGGGCCTTTTTAGGTTGGGTTAACAAAGGATTTGGAATTGTATTTTATGCCATCATCTATCTGCTGATATGGTCCCTGGTGATTTTTTACCTGGATAAATTATCACTGATCAGCCAGGAAGCAATGGAATCTTCTGTTACTTATCCTATAATTGCACCATGGGGCCCCAACGCGGTTGACTGGATTGCCTCGATAATGCCCATATTCAAGGATATCCTGAATGATATAGGGAGTTTCCTGGAACGATTTTCAGAAGAAAAAAATCCAGACATACATACTGTTTAGCAAGCCTACGGCCGCAGTGCCGCTGGTAATAATTGGGCTAAATGGACTATTTTAGCAATTCATTGGAAGTATTATTTTTACGAAGAGATGCAATACGAGATCAAACAGCTGGATAAATTCAAGTACATCGAGGAAGGGGAGGGGGAACCTTTAGTCCTGCTCCATGGTCTTTTTGGAGCCCTGAGCAATTTCAGAGACCTTATCGAATACTTTCGAAATCACTACAAAGTGGTGGTTCCAATGCTGCCGTTGTTTGAGCTGGATATCCTGCATACTTCCGTAGGCGGACTGCAAAAATTTGTTTACAAATTCATTGAAGCCAAAGATTACCGGAATGTTCATTTGCTGGGTAATTCCCTGGGTGGGCATGTTGGCCTCGTTCATGTATTGAAGCATCCTGAACGAATTCGTAGCCTGACCCTGACCGGTAGTTCGGGGCTTTTTGAAAACGGAATGGGGGATACTTACCCTAAACGCGGTGATTACGAATATATCAGGAAAAAAACAGAAGTCACATTTTACGACCCCAAAATGGCCACCAAAGAGCTGGTGGATGAGGTATATGAGATTACCACCAGCCGACTGAAGGTCATTAAGATCATTGCTCTCGCAAAAAGTGCGATTCGTAATAATCTTGGTGAAGAATTAAGCCAGATTAAGCAACCTACCCTCCTTGTTTGGGGAAATAATGATACCATCACTCCTCCCTTTGTAGGCAGGGAGTTCAATAGATTGATTCCTAATAGTGAACTGCATTTTATAGATAAGTGCGGACATGCCCCGATGATGGAACGTCCCGAAGAATTCAACAAAATTCTTCATAAATTTTTGACGAAACTTAATGAACCGGCAGCGGTTGCCTGAGATTTGTCGTCTATACATAAACGAAACAAGTGATCAATAAGGACCTGATATCGGTTTCACTCCCTGTATTGTCTATAAAAGACCCTATTTACAGGGCTATGCAGTTGATGGACGACTGCAATGTGATCCATTTGCCCCTTGTTGAGGAAGATATTTTTCTGGGCCTGATTGCAGAATCAGATTTATTAAACAGTGAGGATGATAGCCAAACACTGGAATCCATCAGGGGTGCAATTTCCAGGGTAAGAGTTAATCCCAATGGGCATTTCACCGAAGCTGTTCAGCTGGCGAATGAATATGGTTTAGCGATTGTACCGGTTACTGAAAACAATTTTGAATGGGTGGGAGCAATCGCAGCCGCCGATCTGCTCAAATTTACCGGGCACATGATCGGAGCCGATGAGCCCGGTGGAATTATTGTCCTGGAAATGGATAAAAGAAATTTTGCGTTCTCAGAGATTTACAAACTCGTAGAAACCAATGACGCTCAAATTACCCAATTGAATACCTATTACGATAACAACCTGGGCGTTTTATATGTTACACTTAAGTTGAATAAGTTCGAATTATCGGATATTGTTGCCACTTTTCAGCGGTATGAATATCAGGTCCGATATTATTTCGGAGAAGAATTGTACGAAAATGAACTTAGAAACAACTATGACCATCTCATGAATTATCTTAATCTGTAAAAAAAATCAGTTTTGATTTTCAGTCTTGGCTGAATCCTGTATTTTCATAGGTACCGTGCATGAAAGGAATGAATATTGTGTGGAAATATAGAATCTGTCTGCTTGCAATCTTCTGCTGTTTAGGAAGAGGACTGTCAGCACAAACGGATTTACCAATAACAGAAGAAGCAAAAACAGCCCCCGGATTAAGCCCTCCCGGAGCAAATCCCGTTGAAAACCCTCCTCCGAGAAGGTTGTTCATGATTGACAAAATCTATATCAACGGAAACAAAAAAACCAAAGACTATATTATTAAACGGGAACTCCCTTTTAAAGAAGGTGATTCGGTTGCCCTTAACCAGCTGGTTGCCCAGTTCCGGCTTGGGAAACAACAACTTGTAAATACACGGTTATTTAATGATGTGGTCATTTCTCTGCGAAGTTTTCGCGGATACCTGGTGGATGTAGAAATCGATGTAAAGGAACGCTGGTATGTATTCCCCATTCCTTACTTAAAGCCAATTGACCGGAATCTTCAAACCTGGGCGGATAAAGGCTATAGCCTGGATCGGATAAATTTTGGAGCCAAACTAAATTACTATAACACAACCGGCCGAAACGACGTCCTGAAAGTTTGGCTGATTACCGGCTATTCGAGGCAGGTACAGGTTTCCTATAACCAGCCATTTATGGATGGATCACTCAAAAGCGGTTATGGTGTCAACTTCAATTATTCAGCCATGAAGGAGGTGAACCCCCTTACGGTAAATAATAAACAGTTTTTCCTGAGAGCGGATTCTTTGCCAAAAGCTGGCCGTTTTCTGGAAGAAACCATGACCGGATCAGTTCAGTGGAATTACCGGCCGGGACTAAAAACCCGACATGTAGTGCGGGCCGGTTTTGGGATGAGTAAAATTGACAGCGCTGTCTGGAGTGTGAATAATAACTATATCAGCAAATCCGGAAAAACCCAGATCGTATACCCCGAGATCAGCTATACGATGAATTTCCTGGATGTTGACTATGCCCCTTATCCCTTACGTGGATTTATGGCTGAAACCCAGTTGATTCGTCGCGGTTTTGGATCAGATGTAGGGATGTGGCAGCTGAATGTAAAGACGACCAAAGCATGGGAAATCGGAACCAAAGGATCTTTTTCAACCCAGTTGACGAGTACATTACGACTTCCCTTCAAACAACCATTTATCCAGCACCGGCTAATGGGTTATGGCGATTTTTACCTAAGGGGAATGGAGAAATATGTAATTGATGGTGTGTTGGGTGGCATGACTCGTAACACCCTTCGTCGTGAAATCCTTAATTTTTCAGTGCCATTACCGATCCGCAGTCAGAGTCATGACCGGATTCCATTCAGGATTTATGCTAAAACTTATGCTGATCTTGGTTATTCCTATTCGAAGTATTTCAGGGAGAATTCACTTAATAATAAATTACTCACAACAGCTGGATTAGGAATTGATATCGTGTCGCTGTACGATGTGGTTCTGCGCTTTGAATACAGCTTCAATCAATTGGGCCAGAATGGCTTCTTTTTTCACGTCCGGAATGATTTTTAATGCCCTATCTTTCCGGTGGCTAAAACAGACACATGAAAGTGGCGATTTACAGCCGGGTAATCGACCAGGATGATTATTCGGAAATACAGAATTTATTCGATGAACTCAATAGCCTGCAGATTGAGCCGGTTATTTACCAGGCATTTTTTGAACAGATAGCACCCGCTGTTCGCTTTCATCTCGATAAACTTACCACTTTTAATAGTTCTGATGATCTTGATGAATCCATAGAATTTGTTATCAGTTTGGGAGGAGACGGTACCCTGCTGGATACCGTAACCCTGGTTCGCAATAAACAAATTCCCATCCTCGGAATTAATTTTGGACGCCTTGGTTTTCTTGCCAGTATAGGCAAAGAAGAACTTAAAACGGCCGTTGCTTCTATGGTAAACCGGCAGTTTGTGATTGATCGCCGATCCCTGATTCACCTGGATGCGGATAAGTTGCTGTTCGGCGAAACTCCCTATGCACTGAATGAATTTGCTATCCACAAAACGGATACCTCTCCCATGATTAAAATTCATACTTATTTAAACGGGGAGTTTTTAAACACCTATTGGTCAGATGGCCTTATCGTCAGCACTCCTACCGGTTCAACCGGTTATTCCCTGAGTTGCGGCGGACCGGTTGTGTTTCCGGATTCAGGTAGTTTTGTTATAACGCCCGTGGCTCCGCATAACCTGAATGTGCGACCGCTGGTGGTGCCGGATGATAATATTATCTCCTTTGAGGTGGAATCCCGATCTGAAAATTTTATCTGTGCCCTGGACAGCCGGCGTGAAATTGTTAGCAAAAACATACAATTGGCTGTAAAAAGGGAGAAATTTGATGTAAGTATTGTACGTCTCAATGAAAATAATTTCCTTAGCACTTTAAGGAATAAACTTTCATGGGGGCTGGATACTCGTAATTAGCATTTCCTTTATCTGCTCCTGATTTGATTATACGTTATATTGCAATATGAAGAAACTGATTCTGCCGCTAGTGGCAGTTCTTACCCTGCATTCCGCAGCCCGGGCCCAGATGGAATCTGTAACCCAGGAGGGTGAAATTGGAGTATCACTTGGTGCTGCCCATTATTTTGGCGATCTGAATACCACCGCCAAAGTAAACAGAGCCAAACTTGCCTTTGGTGTATTTTTCCGTAAACAGTTCGGTAACTATATAGCAGTACGGGTCGGAGGGCAGTTTGCGCAGTTGGGGTATGCCGATAAATATTATTCAGATAATGAGTTTCAGCGCCGCAGAAACCTGAGCTTTAACAGCAATGTCTGGGAACTTGCCTTACAAGGCGATTTCAATTTCTTTAAATACGTTCCGGGTTCTTATGATTACCGGTTTACACCATACGTAACCATCGGTGCCAGTATATTCAGTTATGATCCGTATGCTTACCTGGGCGGACAAAAATATTTCCTTCGCCCCCTTGGTACGGAAGGACAGGGCTCAGCTGCTTATCCCGACCGGAAGCCTTACAACAGTATGGCTTTTGCGATCCCTTTTGGCGTTGGGGTTAAATATTCTCTCAACGAACGAATAAATGTTGGCTTCGAGGTGCTCCATCGCTTTACCAATACTGATTACCTCGATGATGTCAGCACTACATATGTTGGCGCTGATAAATTTCCAGCCCTTCCGGACGGAACTTCCACACCGGGTTTTTTGCTTCAGGACAGAAGTTATGAAGTGGGTGAAGTCATTGGTGTAGAAGGACGTCAGCGGGGTTATGCAGGACAAAAGGACCAGTTTATAACCGCACAATTCACAGTAAGTTTCAACCTGACCAGCTATCGGTGTCCAACCGCAAAACTATAGGCTAAATCCTGTTCTGCGTCGGGTTAATCAATTTCCGTACCTTCGCAGCCTGAAATTTGATTATATGAGTTCGCTAGAGGCGAAAATTGACCGGCAAAAGCTCCCCCGTCACATAGCCATCATAATGGATGGAAATGGTCGTTGGGCCCAGGAAAAGGGTCAGGACCGCCTTTACGGTCATTTTCATGGTGTAGAGAGTGTCAGAGATATTGTAGAAGGGTGCGCTGAATTGGGAGTTGGATACCTTACCCTATACGCATTCAGCACAGAAAACTGGGACCGGCCTGCAAATGAAGTGAACGGTTTGATGGAGTTACTGGTGGACACGATTCGCAAGGAAGTGGAAACACTTAACCGCAATAATATTCGGCTGGATGTAATCGGTGATACGGCTATGCTGCCCGATTATGCGCAGCAGGAATTGCGGGAAGCTCTTGAAATGACGGCACAGAACACGGGTCTGAGGCTGGTAATGGCACTTAGCTACAGCAGTAGGTGGGAGATGGTGGAAGCCGTGAAAAAAATTGCCGTGGATGTTCAGAAGGGATTTTTGCAACCCACTGATATAGACCAGTCAGTTCTATCGAAGTACCTGTGCACCAGTGAGTTCCCAGATCCGGAGTTAATGATTCGGACCAGTGGAGAATACCGGATCAGCAATTTCCTGCTTTATCAACTGGCTTATGCAGAACTCTATTTTACCGATGTAAGATGGCCTGATTTCCGAAAAGAAAATTTATATGAAGCAATTCTGGATTACCAGCAAAGAGAAAGACGTTTCGGAAAAACCAGTGCCCAGGTTCAGGAAGCTCCCCTTTAACAAAGCTTTTTTAAACAATCCTCTTAATTTGCCTACTTTATTAAAACCAACTGGATGCACTTACGAATAGTCGTTGTTGCTTTACTGCTTATGTTGATTGGACGAAATGCGATGGCGCAGCAACCCGATACTACCCGTCCTACTGCAATCGATCCAGAATTGGAAGAATTAGCCAACACCAGGAGCCCTAAAGAATATGTCATTGCGGGTATTACCGTTACTGGTACCAAATACCGTGACGAAGCCCTCCTTTTATCTATTTCCGGCCTGTCTGTCGGAGATCGGGTAGTGCTGCCCGGTAGTGACAATATCAGCAAGGCTATACTTAACCTCTGGAAACAGAATTTGTTTTCCGATGTTGAAATTTATTATACAAAAGTGGAGGGGCGTAATCTCTACATTGAAATAAATGTTACAGAAAGACCCAGTCTTTCAAATTTTTATTTCAGGGGAGTAAAAAAGTCAGAGCAGGAAGATCTGTCCGGTAAAACCGGCCTTGTAAAAGGACGTGTGATTACCGAGAATATGAAAAAGACGGCGGTTGAAAATATTATCAAATATTATGTAGAAAAAGGTTTTCAGGGAGCTAAGGTTACTATTGAAGAAACTCCCGACCCTGCCTTCGTCAATACGCAGCAACTGACCTTCCGGATTGTAAAAGGAAATAAAGTGCGGATCAACCAGGTTAGCTTTTTTGGTAATGAAGAAGTAAATGAACTGCGGTTGAAGAAAAAAATGAAGGGCACCAAGGAAACAACCAGGTTGACCCTTTACCCCAAGGTTGATTCAAGCAGTTACGGTGTGCAAAAGCCGGTTTCATTTCAGGATTATGTAAAAGATCTTGGCTTCCTCTCCGTAACCAAAACCGGAAATTTTCTGGATCCTTACTTTCGTTTCAAATTATTCAGCTCGGCCAAATACAACGAGACCAAGTACCTGGAAGACAAGGAAAAAGTGCTGGAGTATTACAACTCATTGGGATATCGGGATGCTGCAATTATTGAGGATACCATGTATTATACGAAGAAAGGCAACCTCAATATTGATCTGAAAGTAGATGAAGGCCGCCGCTATTATTTTGGCAATATCGGCTGGAGAGGTAATACGCAATATTCTGATTCCATTCTAACTGTATTGTTGGGTATTAAGAAAGGAGATATTTATAACCTGGAAACACTGAATACCAAATTAGGAAAACAGATGTCTCCCGAAGGAGGTGATATCAGTGGCCTGTACATGGATGACGGGTACCTCTTTTTCCAGGTAGATGCAGTTGAAACAGCTGTTTATAACGATACCATTGATTTCGAAATCCGGATGCGGGAAGGCCCACAGGCAACCATTAAAAATGTAAATATCGCCGGTAACGATAAAACGAAAGAACATGTTATCCGCCGCGAAATTAGGACCGTACCGGGTGATAAATTCAGTCGCGCTGCGCTGATTCGTTCAAATCGTGAAATTGCCAACCTGGGCTACTTCAACCAGGAAAAAATCGATATCAATCCGGTACCCAACCCGGATGATGGAACAGTGGATATCAATTACAAGGTGGAAGAAAAATCCAACGACCAGCTTGAATTGTCTGCAGGATGGGGTGGTAATATCGGCCTCACAGGTACATTGGGTGTTACCTTCAATAACTTTTCCATTAAGAATATATTCAATAAGAAATCATGGGATCCGTTGCCTTCAGGAGACGGTCAAAAACTCAGTTTACGTTTGCAAAGTAACGGTCGCCAGTTCCGTTCTTATAATTTCAGCTTTACTGAGCCCTGGCTGGGTGGTAAAAGAAGAAACTCCTTTACGGTAAGTTTCTACAGCACCCGTTTTGCCAACTCCTTTAATTATTTCACCGGTCTGTTTGATAGAAAAGCGGGTGATACCTCTTATTTGAGAACACTTGGTGTTTCTGTTGCGCTGGGTAAACAACTGCGCTGGCCGGATGACTTCTTCACCCTGGTTTATTCATTGAACTTCACGCAGTATAAACTTAGAAATTATCCGAACCTTTTCCGTGGCCTGGATAATACCACTGCACATAACCTCAGTCTGAAAATAGCATTAAGCAGATCATCCATCGATCAGCCTATTTTCCCCAAGAGCGGGTCAAACTTTATGGCCAGTGTGCAGGCAACTCCGCCTTATTCGCTTATTGACCCAGGGCGTGTAAAATCTGCCAACCCGTATGAATTGCCGGAATTCCATAAATGGCGCTTTACAGGGGAATGGTATGTGCCAATCGGAAAGCCAATGGGTGCCGACAAAAGCCGACAATTTGTTTTGAAAGCAGCTGCCAAATATGGATTCATGGGCAGGTACAATTCGAAACTGGAATATTCACCATTCGAACGCTTCCAGGTGGGTGATGCGGGTCTGACTAACAACTTCGGTTTGCTTGGTTATGATATCATTGCGCACAGAGGATATCCGGTATATGATAATTCAGATCCCACCGTAAACCCCGACCGGTCATCTGCTCAACAGTTCTTTACGATTTTTAATAAGTATACATTGGAGTTGCGCTATCCATTCTCCACCAATCCGAACAGCACCATTTTTGGTCTGGCTTTCTTTGAAGCGGCGAACGGATGGTATAATTATAAAGATTATAACCCTTTCCAGTTAAGAAGAAGTGCAGGTTTGGGTATGCGGTTTTTCCTGCCTATGTTTGGATTGCTAGGGTTTGATTATGGAGTTGGCTTTGATCGGATTACACCAAATGGAAAATTGAGAGATGCGGCGAGGTTTACCTTTATGCTTGGTTTCGAGCCGGAATAATTATTAAATAACTGTAAAAAAGATAGTTATGAAAAAACTACTGATTCTTGGCATGACTTTCCTGTTATCGGCAATAGCAGTACAGGCGCAACGCTATGCAATTGTGGATACCCGTTATATTCTGGATAAGTTGCCGGAGTACAAAGAGGCCCAGGAAGCGCTGAATAAAACCAGTGAAATCTGGCAGGCGGAAATCGACTCAAAGCAGCAGGCACTCAATAAATTATACAAGGATTATGAGGCTGAGAAAGTGATGCTTAGCCCTGAGTTGCTGAAGAAAAGAGAAGACGAGATTTTCAACCGGGAAAAAGAAGTCCGGGAACTTCAGCGGCAGCGTTTTGGGTTCGAGGGAGATCTGTTCAAGAAACGTCAGGAATTGGTGAAACCCATACAGGATAAGGTTTACGCGGCTATTCAGAAAATTGCAGTGGCCCGGATGTACGACTTTATTTTGGACAGAAGTGAAGGAATTACTGTTATATTTGCCGACCCCAAGCTCGATAAAAGTGATGATGTGCTTAGGGAATTAGGTGTTAAATAACGTTAAATTAGACGAATTAAGACAACTAAAACCAAAACGAAAACAACTTAAAGTAACAAAAACATCGCATGAAAAAAGTTTTATCCGTTCTGATGGTAGCGCTGGGAATCGTAGCGTTTAGTCAGTCTGCAAAGGCGCAGACCAAAATTGGTTATATCAGCTTCAATGAGATTGTTGCACTGATGCCAGAAGCAAAAAAAGCCGACTCTTCATTGGTTCAATTCCGGGATGCTTTGATTCAGAGTGCCCAGGATAAAGAAACCGCTTTAAATGAAGCCATCAATAAGTTCAATGCAGATTCTGCAAAGATGTCGCAAGCAGTTAAGGATGTAAAAAGAAAAGAATTACAGCAAAAACTCACTGAACTTCAGGGTGAAGAGCAGCGTATCCAGCAGGAACTGCAGAAGCGCCAGGAAGAACTGAGCGAGCCGATCCAGAAAAAAGCAATGGATGCTGTTCAGGCAGTTGCAAAAGAAAGTGGTTATACTTATGTATTGCCTAAAGAGTACCTGATCGTTTCTCCTCCCGGTGATGATTTGCTGCCCCTGGTTAAGAAAAAATTAGGTCTTAAGTAACGATACTTTTCACAGGCTCTGTATGAACGCCGGGATAGCATCCCGGCGTTTGTTATATTTGGCAATCTCATGAATAAGCAACTGGCACCCATTGGTATATTTGATTCCGGTTACGGAGGACTGACGGTTTTGAAAAAAATCGTTGAGGTTTTACCTGCTTATGATTACCTCTACCTGGGTGATAATGCAAGGGCGCCTTATGGTACCCGTAGTTTTGAAACTGTCTATCGCTATACACTGGATTGTGTAAAATGGTTTTTTGCGCAGGGTTGTCCGCTGGTAATTCTCGCCTGCAATACTGCATCAGCAAAAGCACTAAGAAGTATTCAGCAACAGGACCTTGCCAGCCTGGCACCCTCCAACCGGGTTTTGGGTGTTATTCGTCCCACTACAGAAATGATTGGCACAGTAACCAGGAGCGGAAAAGTAGGTATTCTGGCAACTAAAGGAACTGTGAGTTCCGGTTCGTACCCAATCGAAATCGAGAAATTTTATCCCGGATTAGCTGTTTACCAGGAAGCCTGTCCCATGTGGGTTCCATTGGTTGAAAATAATGAACATGCCGGTCCGGGTGCTGATTACTTTGTGAAAAAGCATCTTGATTCAATATTGGCAAAAGACCACTCCATTGATACTGTATTATTGGCCTGTACACATTATCCGTTACTGTTAGAAAAAATCAGGCAATTTCTTCCGGATGGCATTCAGGTTATTTCCCAGGGAGAAATTGTAGCAAATAGCCTGTTCAATTATCTTCAAAGACACCCGGAAATGGAACAGCGTTTATCCAAAACCGGTAGTAGAAGCTTTTGTACCACTGACGATATTGCTGATTTTGAACAACATGCCAGCCTGTTTTACGGAACAACTATCAAGGCAGAAAAAATTACGCTCACATGATTCGGATACTGGCAGTTTTTGCAATTGTAAGTTTACAGTATGGTGCCTCGGCACAAAACAAACCATCTTTCGTGCCACAGCCTGTCCGGATGCAAATGCTTCCGGAGAAAGGCTTTCTGCTTACTGCAGCAACCAGTATTATAACCGACAGCAGTTGGAAAGCGCAGGCATATTATTTTCAACAGGAAATAGCCAGTCAAACGGGGTTGTCGCTTCCGGTTCAGTTTGTAACTTCCATGAAAAAGCTTGTGCCGGGAGCAATTCACTTGATAAATGACTCTATTGCCAGGCAGCGGGAAGAATATTATATCCTTCAGATAAATGAGCAAACAATCAAATTGATAGCATCAGATATTCGTGGGGTGATTAATGGCATGCAAAGTTTTATGCAGATGCTGCCATTGAAGGCAGTCTCCTCCATTGAGCTGCCTGCTATCGAGATACTTGATTATCCCCGGTTTGCTTACAGAGGAATGCACCTGGATGTAGTCCGGCATATTTTTCCGGTAGTTTATATAAAAAAATACATAGACTATCTCACCTTTCACAAGTTTAATACCTTTCACTGGCATCTGACAGATGACCAGGGCTGGCGCTGGGAAGTCAGTTCCTACCCCAAATTAAACAGTATCGCTTCCTGGCGAGACGCAACCCTGATCGGACATTTTAAAGATCAGCCAGCACGTTATGATGGAAAACGATATGGTGGATTCTATACGAAAGCGGAAATCCGTGAGATACTCGAGTATGCAGCAGTTCGGGGCATAACAGTGATACCTGAACTGGATATTCCTGGTCATAGCCGCGCTGCCATTGCTGCTTATCCCGAATTCAGCACCCGACCGGATACTACCTGGAAGGTGGCTACCACCTGGGGCATGTACAACCGGCAGAATAATGTACTGGCTCCCAATGAGGCGACTTTTACTTTTCTGCGCACCATATTCCATGAACTGACCGAATTATTCCCCTCCAGCTATATTCATCTCGGTGGAGATGAATGTTCCAAACGTTGGTGGAAAGAGGATCCTGCCACACAGGCTTTTATGAAAAAGAAAGGGCTAAAGGATGAAACGGCGCTTCAAACCTATTTCATAGAACAGGTTGCCGGCTATTTGAAAGAATCCGGCAGAAAAGCCATCGGGTGGCATGAAATTGCAGAAGGAGCGCTAGATACAACAACGCTTATTATGAACTGGGGCGATGATAGCCAGGCCCTGGCGGCAGCCCGAAAAGGATTTTCGCTGGTCATGTCGCCCGGAAAACCTTTTTATTTCGATCATTACCAGTCGAAAGACCCGAAAGATAGCCTTGCTATACATGGTTATAATCCGCTGGAGGCAGTTTATCAATACGATCCGGTGCCTGCCGCTTTTCACAGGGAGGGGCTGGCGTATAAAGTCATAGGTGGACAGGCGAATGTCTGGACAGAATACATGGAATATCCGACCAGGGTGGATTATATGATCTTCCCCCGTATGTCGGCAGTAAGTGAGGCGCTCTGGACAGCCACGGAGAATAAAAATTATCCTGATTTTCTGAAACGACTCGAAACAACGGTTATTCCCAGGTATCAGTATTGGAATAGTTCCTGGTTTTCGGGTTACCGGAAGTGGGGACTGAGAGATTAAGCTCTTTTTTATTCCAATATTTTATTACCTTTGCCGTCCCTTTCACGACACAAGCGGGTATGGTGGCCCGATGTGATTGGAAATCAGCTGACTGGCTCTCCACAGGAAGCGAATTTTTTAGTTGTAAAAACATTGAAAAATGAAAAGAACATTTCAACCACACCGTCGTCGTCGTAAAACCGTTCACGGTTTCCGTAAGCGCATGCAAACTGCCAATGGTCGTAAAGTCCTGGCCAGCCGTCGCGCAAAGGGTCGTAAGAAACTGACTGTTTCTTCTGAAAGCAAGCTGAAATAAGCAAGCCGCCCATTGCGGTTTTCGATGATACGCATTAGCTCTGATCCGATAAGGACCAGAGCTAATTTTGTTTTCAGCCTTTCTGACTAACTTACCCCTCCGGAACATGCACCAAAAAAAACATTTCTACACCCTCAAGGCAACAGAGCGACTCAAGCATCGAAAAAAGATTGATGCGTTGTTTACGGCTGGACAAAAATTTTCTCTTGGAGAAATCAGGGTTGTTTACCATACAACCCAGGCTGAGGAGCAGGCAGGTTTATTATTGGGAGTAGGTGTCAGCAAACGCTATTTCAAAAAAGCGGTAGACAGAAACCTGATTAAAAGAAGACTGAGAGAAGCCATACGGTTATCAAAGCTCGATTTTCTGCCAATAGTTAAAGAAGCCGGTTTGAACCTCGATCTGTTTATTCTTTATACATCCAAAGAAATCCCTTGCTTTGACCATTGCCTGGAATTGGTTCAGGCAGCAGTTAAAAAATTAGCCCGCAAACTGAAACCCTGACAGATGCCTGAACTATTAAAAAAAATACTCAGTTTCCCGTTCATTGCTCTGATCAGGTTGTATCAATGGCTGATTTCTCCTATACTGGGACCCAAGTGCCGCTTTACCCCGACCTGTTCTCAATATGGACTGGAAGCTTTTAAAAAATACGGTCCGATTAAAGGCTTTTGGCTAACCCTCAAGCGGATTTCCAGGTGCCATCCCTGGGGAGGTAGCGGATATGATCCTGTTCCGTGAAAGGTGAAAAGTGAAAGGTGAAAGAGGGTGAAAAGTGAAAAATACTGGAGTAAAATAAAGTGGGTACCGGATTTCCGGTACCCACTTTATTATTATTAAATCTGTCTATTTCACCTTTCACCTTTCACCTTTCACCTTTCACCTTATTGCTTCAACATGTTCGTCAGTCGGTCCAGCGTAGCGCGGGCGTCTTTATTCGTGATGAATTTGTATACTTCAGGAACTTTTCCGTCTTTATCCGGACTAAGAGATGCGGGGATTCCTCTGTAGGGCCCAACTACTATTGCATTATCTTCCGCACTGATTTTTTTAAGATCGCCAGGAGCCAGGAAATGATTTTTTCTTTCAGGGGTAACGTTGGTGCCCACCATCAATTGCTGCAGACTGTCCATCCGGTTCATCAGCACTTCCTGAGTAATTCTGGATTCACGGGTACTGGCATCTCCAAAGGATTGAAGGGATCCAATCAATGTGTCTTTTTTCAGGTTCAACAGGTAAACGCCAGGCTCGGTAACAGCCAGGTCCTTGCTGCCGGCTCCGTCATTTAACGTGATTTTATCTCCCTTTAGGGTAATAACTTCTTCATTGTGCTGGGTGCCGGGCTCAAACTGAATGGCATCGCCAGTTTGAGAAACCGTAAATTTTCCGCTGGCCATCACTACCACTTTTTTCTGAGGAGGTGTGGAGCAGGACGCAAATGCAAGTAAAGCAAGACTTCCAAAGATTACTATTTTCATGGTATCGCTTTAAAATAAAGATCCCGCCCTTGGCGGGATCTCTGGTATAAAAAACAGATTTTATTTGGCAGCGGCAAAACGCTCAGCCACTTTTGACCAGTTAACAACATTCCAGAAGGCTGAAAGATAATCAGCTCTTCTGTTCTGGTATTTCAGATAATAGGCATGCTCCCAAACGTCAACACCCAGGAGCGGAGTTCCTTTCACTTCTGCAACATCCATCAATGGATTATCCTGATTTGGTGTAGAACTGATTTCAAGCTTGCCATCTTTTACTATCAGCCATGCCCAACCGCTTCCAAAGCGGGTCATGCCTGCCGCAGCAAACTTTTCTTTAAATGCGTCAAATGAACCAAATGCCACATTGATGGCATCTGCCAGTGTGCCAGTTGGTTGCCCGCCTGCGTTAGGTGCCAGGCTTTCCCAGAAGAACGTATGGTTCCAGTGACCACCACCATTATTGCGAACAGCAGCAGAAATGGATCCGGCGGCAGCAACCAGTTCTTCAATTGATTTATTTTCATTGGGAGTACCAGCAATAGCTTTATTGAGATTGTCAACATAAGCCTGGTGGTGCTTTCCGTGGTGAATCTGCATGGTCTGAGTGTCAATATGAGGCTCCAGTGCATCGTGAGCATATGGGAGCGCAGGTAATGTAAATGCCATAGAATAACTATTTATGATGAATAATAATGAGGCTACCGAAAGGAGTAACAAATTTAATGGCTAAGGGCCAGAGCGCAAAACAAATGAACTAACAGACTAGTTACCATATTGTTGTAAATCAAACAAAAAAGCCATCCCGGTGAAGAGATGGCTTTCTATAGTTATTCAACTTGTTAAAAGGGATTGCATTCAAAATCTGCCAGGTCGATCGCATCCCAGTAGGTCAACCAGTAGTCAA
Organism: Flavipsychrobacter sp.; assembly: GCA_016787265.1. GTDB lineage: Bacteria > Bacteroidota > Bacteroidia > Chitinophagales > Chitinophagaceae > Flavihumibacter. The sequence continues at coordinate 117,822 of JAEUVF010000008.1, forward strand.
TAACATTTCCCTGCTGGATGATTCCTTCGGATCTGTTATAAAATGACTGTACTCCAAAGCGACTGAAATTACCGTAAACAACGGCTCCTCTCAGCGGTGTAAATCCGCCCCAGCTGCGGATCACAGTGTATCCATAACGGGTTTCCACTACAAAAAAATCACAGTCAAATCCACTATAAACAATTACCCCTCTTTCCTGGCTTAACCAGTAACGTTCATCAATAACCGGCCCTGGTTCAACATAGGTACGCGTACAAGAGGTAAGTACTAGCACGAAGGGTATAAATAGGAGTAGTATTTTTTTCATGGCCTTGAGTTTTATACATCATAGACCATACAGCGGGTTAGGGGCTTAACAATGGTTTGTTAAAATCAATTCAACGCCTGGCTCTGAAAAAACTTTTCATGAGTTCTGCAGCTTCTTCTGCCAGCACCCCAGTACGGATAACGGCTTTCGGGTGGAAAGGAGACTGGTCGCGCGTAAGACGGGCAAATCCGTTTTTTTCATCTGAAGCGCCCCATACAATCTTGCCGAGCTTACTCCAGTAAAGGGCTCCTGCACACATCAGGCAAGGCTCCACGGTAACATAAAGAGATGCATCGGGTAAGTATTTGGCACCAAGAAAACTGAATGCTGAAGTGAGTGCAATCATTTCAGCATGAGCAGTTGGATCATTCAGCTGCTCCACCTGGTTATAACCCCTGGCAATAATGCGATCGTTAATTACCACCACGGCACCCACCGGAACTTCCCCGGCTTCATACGCCTGACGGGCAAGTAATAATGCCTGTTTCATAAAATGTTCATCCGAAAGCATGTGGTGAAGGTACTGAAAACAGGATTGAACCAGGATTGCATACAATTGTTGTATTTTGAAAGTATGATACCAGATATAACCCCGGAACAACTTGAAGGATTGAAGCAGCGCTTTCAATCCGGATTGCTGGCAACCTGTAAAGCACGCATACAAATTCTCAAACAGCTGAAGCAGTCTGTACTTCGGAACGAAGCGGCTATATATGCTGCCCTTAAAGCTGATTTACATAAATCAAAAGAGGAATCATGGGTTACCGAAATTGGTATCACCATTTCCGAAATTGATCATGCCATCCGACATCTGAAGCAATGGATGCGTCCGCGTAGAGTGGCAACCAACCTCGTGAATCTTCCATCGGCCAGTTATCTCTATCCTGAACCACTGGGTGTGGTTTTGATAATTGCTCCCTGGAATTATCCATTTATGCTCTTGCTCGGTCCCATGGTGGGGGCACTGGCCGCTGGCAATATGGTAGTAGTTAAGCCAAGTGAATATGCTCCTGCAACGGAAAAAATACTGGGTAAAATCATTGAGGAAACCGCATTGCAGCAGGAAATTTTGTTTACACCAGGAGATGGAGCGGTAGTGATTCCCGATATGATGCAATCTTTCCGGTTTGATCATGTTTTTTTTACAGGAGGCACCAAAGTTGGAAAAAAAATTTACGAAATGGCAGCTTCCAAACTGGTGCCGGTTACCCTGGAACTGGGCGGTAAGAGTCCCTGTATTGTTGAAGAGGACGCCAATGTTGAAGTGGCTGCCAGGAGGATTGCTGTTGCCAAGTTTTCCAACGCCGGACAAATCTGTATCGCGCCTGATTACCTGCTCGTTCATGAGCGGGTTCGCGACAAACTGGTTAAAGCAATTAAGCTCAATATCCGGAAATTCTATGGCGAAAATCCACAGCAATCCGGGGATTATTGCCGCATTATAAACAAGTCTCAATTTGACCGGCTCAAATCGTATTTAAAAGAAGGCGTTTTGCTGCATGGCGGAAACATTGATGAAGGGGATCTCTATATTGAACCAACCCTGATTAAACCCGAATCGTTTTCAGTTTCAATTATGCAGGAAGAAATATTTGGCCCCATTCTTCCGATTTTCAGTTTCAGCACTAAGGATGAGGCCCTGGCAATTGTTCAGCAACATCCGAATCCGCTTGCTTTTTATGTATTTACTTCCAGTAGTAAAAAAGAGGAGGAGTGGATTCATGCCCTGCCGGCTGGAACCGGATGTATAAATAATGCTGCCTGGCAGTTTACCAATTCGGCTCTTCCCTTTGGTGGGCGGGGAGATAGTGGAATTGGGGCTGCACATGGAAAATTTAGTTTTGATCGCTTCACACATTATAAAGCTGTTATGAAAACACCCGCCTGGTTTGACCCCGCGATCAAATATCCCCCCATGAAAGGGAAGCTTTCACTGTATAAAAAAGTAATTGGATGAATACTAAACGCACAGTCCAGTCTGGCCGCCAACGTTTACTGAAATTCATTTATCCACTCCTTATGAAATTGGGGAAATGGACGGGGATGAAGGCTGCTGTTCTTTCCAATAAGGATGAAAAAAAACCACTTACGCCGATCTATAACCGAACTGTTGACCTTACCGGCGGAAAGCAGTTGCCTCTTGAGCAACTCAAAGGAAAAAAATTATTGTTGGTCAACACTGCTTCGGATTGCGGATATACTGCCCAATACGAAGAGCTGCAGCAGTTGTATGAGCGATTCCCGGATCAGTTAAACATACTGGCCTTCCCGGCTAATGATTTCAAAGAACAGGAAAAGGGTGATGATGCGTCTATTGAACAATTTTGCAAATTGAATTACGGGGTTACTTTTCCGGTTGCCAAAAAATCAAGTGTTGTTCCCGGTGCCTCCCAAAATCCGGTATTTCAGTGGCTGTCGAATCCGGCAGAAAATGGGTGGTGCAACAAGGCTCCGGAATGGAATTTTTCCAAGTATCTTTTAAATGAAGACGGAATATTAATTAATTATTTTGCCCCTGGTGTATCACCATTGGATGCGTCGGTAATTGAAGCAGTAAATAACAGTAAGGATTAGCCGCAATTATAGGATAGGTTGTCCATTTCCACCTGCCTGCGGTCAAACTGAAATCCGGTATAAACCCGAATGATTTCATCCAGCACTGCATCAATTTCTTCCACCGTCTTGTAGGTTACCAATTTGAGCCGGTATTCCTTGATGTTGGGCAATCCTTTCAGGTAATTGTTATAATGCCTTCTCATTTCATTAATGCCGGGAACCAGTCCTTTCCATTCCACTGATTTGTGGAGGTGTCTGCGGATTACATCCACTCTTTGCTCAATGGTGGGAGGGGGCAGGTGTTCTCCCGTGGCAAAAAAATGTTTGATCTCATTGAAGATCCAGGGATACCCAATAGCAGCCCTGCCGATCATAATACCATCTACACCGAATCGCTTTTTATAGTCAAGTGCTTTCTCTGGTGAGTCAATGTCTCCATTGCCGAAAATAGGAATCTGGATTCTGGGGTTTTCTTTTACCCGGGCAATATGCGTCCAGTCTGCTTCACCCTTATACAACTGACTGCGCGTTCTGCCGTGAATGGCCAGGGCTTTGATACCGGTATCCTGTAAGCGCTCCGCCACTTCACCTATATTAATGGAATCAGCATCCCAGCCAAGGCGGGTTTTAACTGTTACAGGAAGATTGGTGGACCGCACACAGGCGGCAGTGAGCCGAACCATCAGATCGATGTCCTTCAATACGGCGGCCCCGGCTCCTTTGGTTACAACTTTTTTAACCGGACAACCGAAATTGATATCCAGCAGGTCGGGTTGAACCGTGTCCACAATCCGGGCACTCATCGCCATTGCTTCTTCATCGCCACCGAAAATCTGGATTCCAACGGGGCGTTCTGCTTCGTAAATATCCAGTTTTTGACGGCTCTTGATAGCATCGCGGATCAGCCCTTCGCTGCTGATGAATTCCGTATACATAATATCAGCGCCATTCAGTTTACATACTGCCCGGAATGGGGGATCACTCACATCCTCCATAGGAGCGAGCAGGAGTGGAAAATCCGGAAGTTGTATGGAGCCTATTTTCACCATGCCGCTGTTTGAAAGCGGCAAAGTTACGCCATAAAATGCCAGTTCTGCCCAAAAAAACGCATCTTGCAGGCATCGTATGAATACTTATCTGAAGTATAAACCCGCCTGGTTGCAACTGGTCGTTTTTGGCAGCCTGACGTTCGGGATGTATTTGGCATTAGGTCTGGTAGCATTTTATGGAATTGCTCAGGTGATGGGAGTGTCTCTGGAAGATATCCAGCAGATGAACCTGGATAAACCTGGCGTTGTTCCTGCTTTGAAATGGTTACAGGCTGTATTGAGCCTGGTTATATTCCTGTTGCCCGCTATTGTTTTTGCTTATCTGAGTGATCGCCGCCCATTTGCCTATCTTGGTCATAAAGCTCCGCAGCCATCCAGTTTCTGGTGGTTGGGGGTTGCGTTGATGTTACTGGCCTACCCGGCTGCATCCTGGCTGAATATGGTGAATCAGCAGCTACATTTACCCGCAGCTTTTAAGTCAGTGGAAGCCTCCATGAGGCTGGCGGAAGACAATGCCATCAAACTGATGAAGGCTTTCCTGGATATGAAAAGCCTGACAGACCTGATCGCGATGCTGTTTCTCATTGCCGTATTACCGGCAATCTGTGAAGAGTTTTTTTTCAGGGGGGTACTTCAGCGGTTGTTTATCCAGATTAGTCGCCGTCCCTGGATTGGCATCATCATCACTGCTGTTCTGTTTTCTGCCTTCCATGGCCAGTTTTTTGGATTTTTTCCAAGACTGTTACTTGGAGTTCTTTTAGGTGTCATTTACTGGTATAGTGGAAGCATCTGGCCGGCAGTACTGGGCCATTTTGTGAACAATGCCGTGCAGGTAATGCTGGTATATCGCAATAAAAACTTCATTGAGCAGGAACCAGTGATTGAACCGGTTTATGTTATGTTGAGTGTGTTGGCAATCATAGGCATTTCCTGGTACATGCAGCGAATTTCACATACTCATTTCGGAGAGTTGTATGATACGGATGACGATCTTATACTACCCTCCCAAAGAACTAACAATGATGTGTAACCGAATGTACTATCATGGCATTTAACTGGAAAACATTCTGGACCCGTGCATCCACTGCCCTGATTTTTGTTGCAGTGATGCTAACAGGATTGTTCTGGAATCAGTATGCATTTTTTCTTCTTTTTTCCATCATCCATTTCGGATGCTGGTATGAATATCAGCAACTGGTTGGAAAAATTGAACCCCGCTATAACAATATAACTCCTGTTCACCGTTGGGGTGTTCAAATAGCAGGATGGTGTGTGCTGTTGTTTTTTACCAGTGACCAGTTTGTATGGGGCGATCTGTCGCTTCATGCGGTCGGTTGGTGGTTGGGACTATTATTATTGTTCATATTACCAATAACGGAACTGCTTTTTTCCCGGAATATTGAGCTGGTAAATATCCGTAATTCGTTTTTGGGTGTTCTCTACATTTCCCTAAGTTTCGGATTGCTTATGAATTTGCGAACCCTGCCTGAAATCGGGAAAATCGCACCCCTGGTGATAATTTTCACTATCTGGATAAATGACACGATGGCTTACCTGGTTGGTTCAATGATCGGACGTACACCTTTAAGTGCGATTTCTCCAAAAAAAACCTGGGAAGGGACACTTGGAGGTATTGTTTTGGCAGTTGCAACAATATCCGTTTGGGCCTGGATGATTGAAATGCCCGTATATCATGCAATAGCTATATCCCTGATTGCTGCCATCACCGGAACTTTTGGCGACCTGCTGGAAAGTAAACTCAAACGGATGGCAGGTGTAAAAGATAGCGGACAAATTATGCCCGGTCACGGTGGATTTCTTGACCGGTTCGACTCCTTATTACTGGCTACTCCCTTTGTTTGGGTCTATTTCCATTTATTCATCCTTTAGTAAGCGCTTCCATTCGCTGCACCGCTTCTCAGCCGGGCTTCTTATCTTTGTTAGTATGGAAATGATTGTTAAGCAAATTGAAGCATACCGGGAAGAGATCAATGCCCTGGAAATAAATGGGCCGGCATCCCTTGAAGAATATCGCCTGAAATTCCTGAGCACTAAAGGAATCGTGAAGTCTTTGTTTGGAGAAATGAAAAACATTCCAGCAGACCAGAAGAAAGAATTCGGAGCCGTTCTCAATGCATTCAAGCAGTTTGCTGAAGAGCAATATGAAACCTGGAAACAGTCGCTCGAAAGCCAGTCTGAACAGGGACCGGCAGGTGTTGATTATACACTGCCCGGCGACCCGCTGCCCGTCGGATCACGCCATCCTATCAGCCTGGTGCGTAACGAAATACTAAGCATTTTTCGCCGGCTTGGATTCTCTGTGGCGGAAGGGCCTGAAATTGAAGACGACTGGCATAATTTCTCTGCCCTGAATCTTCCGGAAAATCATCCGGCAAGGGATATGCAGGATACGTTTTACCTGAGCCAGAACCCCGACTGGTTATTGCGTACCCATACCAGTAATGTGCAGATCCGGGAAATGGAAAAAGGTAAACTCCCAATACGGATTGTAAACCCCGGACGGGTGTATCGCAATGAAACCATTTCGGCCAGAGCACATTGTTTCTTCCACCAGGTGGAGGGATTGTATATCGATGAACAGGTATCTTTTGCCGATCTCAAGCAGACTCTGTATTTTTTTGTGCAGGAGCTGTTTGGGAAAGATGTGAAAATCCGTTTCCGTCCATCCTATTTCCCGTTTACCGAACCAAGTGCAGAAATGGATATCAGTTGTCTGCTCTGTAACGGAAAAGGTTGTAATGTTTGTAAGCATACCGGTTGGGTGGAAATCCTCGGATGCGGTATGGTACATCCGCAGGTTTTGGAAAACTGTGGTATTGATTCCAATAAATATACCGGCTACGCTTTTGGAATGGGAATTGAACGGATCACCATGTTGAAATATCAGATCAACGACCTCCGTTTGTTCAGTGTAAATGATGTCCGGTTTCTTCAACAGTTCACGGCAAGTATCTAATGGATGCAACCATGAAAAATCGCTCCCTGGTAATTTGTGGCGCGGGTACAATGGGTGCAGGAATTGCACAGTCCGCTGCACAGCACGGCCTGTCTGTGTTGTTATTTGATCTCTCAGAACCGGTTTTGAAAAAAGCGGAGGAGCAGATCAGGCATCGATTGGAAAATCTGGTTCAAAAACAAAAAATCTCAGCAACTGCATTTGATTCAATAGTGCAGTCCATTGAATATTCGACAGACATCTCGCATTGCAAAGCCCCCGTTTTGCTGGAAGCAATTGTTGAAAAACTTTCCGTTAAGAAGAAGCTATTTGAAGAATTGGGGGCTCTGAATGGCGCGGCATCCATTTATGCTACCAATACTTCTTCTTTATCTGTAGAAGAAATTGCAGTTTCACATCCCTATCCTTCCCAGGTAGCAGGAATGCATTTTTTCAATCCTGCGCCCTTGATGAAGCTGGTAGAGGTAGTAACCACTTCTTATACATCAGCAGCTGTAGTTCAGGCAGTCATCGAATTGGCTGCCAGTATGGGTAAAACACCGGTTGTTTGCAAGGATGCTCCCGGGTTTATTGTGAATCGGGTTGCACGTCCCTATTACATTGAAGCATTGCGCCTGGCTGAACAGGGAGTACCTATTCCATTAATAGATGAATTAATGGAGGCAGCCGGATTTAAAATGGGTCCATTTCGTTTAATGGATCTGATTGGTAATGATGTGAACTTTGCCGTAAGTTGTAGTGTTTATGAACAACTTGGAAAGCCGGAAAGACTTCGCCCCTCGGCAATACAGGAACAGAAAGTAAAAGAAGGCAATCTCGGTAGAAAAACGGGATCGGGCTATTACACTTATAAATCATGATTGCAGCATCTCCTCATCCAACAATAAAATCCGTATTGGTAACTGGCGCAACCGGTTTTTTGGGTGCCTATCTGTTGCAGGAATTAATTCAGAAAGGATATACGGTTCGGGGACTTGCCAGAGCCTTCTCATCCAAACCTTTTTTTATTGCACCAGAAATCCTGCAACAGGTTCAATGGGCGGAAGGAGATGTACTCGATCTCGGTTCATTGGAAGATGCCATGCAGGGAATGGATGCTGTAATTCATGCCGCAGCCATAGTTTCCTTTCATCGTGCGGACCGGAAGAAAATGTATGCCACCAATATCAATGGAACAGCGAATGTTGTCAATTTTTCTATCGATGCTGGTATCAAACGTTTCCTTCATGTAAGTTCTGTTGCCGCTCTTGGGAGAACCTCCCATGGAGAGTCGGTTACGGAAGAAAAAAAATGGGTGGACAGCAGGTTGAACACTCACTATGCCTACACCAAACACCGGGCTGAAATGGAAGTTTGGAGAGGGCTTGCGGAAGGACTTGAAGGTGTTATCGTAAACCCGAGTACCATTCTTGGATTTGGCAATTGGGATAATAGCAGTTGCGCTATTTTTAAAAATGTTTTCCAGGAATTTCCCTGGTATACCAATGGTGTAAACGGTTTCATTGATGTGCAGGACGCAGCCCGTGCAATTGTAGGTTTGCTGGAGCATTCTGTAACTATGGAACGGTTCATCTTAAATGGAGAGAGTTGGAGTTTCAAACAACTACTTGAAACAATTGCAAAGGGGTTGAATAAAAAACCTCCTTACCGGGAAGCCGGACCTTTGTTAAGCAGCCTGGCCTGGAGACTGGAAAAAATCAAGGCTTCATTTACCGGGAAAAAACCCTTACTGAGCAGGGAAACTGCGAAAATCGCGCAGAGTAAAACCTATTTCGACAATAGTAAGTTGCAAAAATTTCTTCCGGATTTTAACTATACTCCGCTTGAACAGGCCATTCTTTCAGCTTCCGAACGGTATTTACATCATTATTCCGGATAAATGGCTTCTTTTTTGCATTCCTGTTATACCATCTATTGCAAATTCACGTTCAAATTACCTGAAATCAATATCGCATGAAAAGATTATTGCTTCTGTCTTTTTTCATTTTCCTGTTTTCCATGCCGGAGCTACTGGCGCAGGAAAGATTCACAGTAACCGGAAAAGTGCTGGACTCGGCCAGTCAGCAACCTCTCAAAGGGGCATCTGTATTTTGCCAGAATACCACATTTGGAGTTATTACCAACAATGATGGAGAATTCAGTATTTCTCTTCCAAAAGGAGGGTATGACCTGGTGGTATCCTTTACCGGCTATCAATCCGGCGAACAGCGCATCAATGCTTCCAATACCGAACCGTTGCTCATCCAACTGTTCCAAAAAGATAACAGTATGGAATCGGTAACAGTTGCGGGCAGTAACGAAGTGCCGGATGGTTGGAATAAATACGGCAGCTTTTTCAAAGAGCAATTTTTTGGCACTACCACCAATGCCCGGGAATGCGAACTTGAAAATCCGGAAGCACTTCGCTTTTTCTACAGTAAAAAAAGAAACCGGCTGAAAGTGCTTGCCAGGGAAGAACTCCGGATCGTGAATCGTGCGCTCGGATATAAAATTCGTTTCGGACTGGATTCGCTGAGTTATGAATATGGAACAAAAATTTCCACTTTCAGCGGTTATCCATTTTATGAAACCATGACCGGAAGTCAGGAAGAAGAAGCAAAATGGGAAAATAACAGGAGTAAAGCATACAATGGCAGTAAGCTGCATTTCATGCGCAGCTGGCATGCTAAGACGATCGATGAAGAAGGCTTTGTGTTGGAACAGGTTACCAATCAGGATGCCCGTGAATTTGAATCTGCCCGGCTGTCCAATTATTATGATACCAGCTTTTATTTTTCAGATAGTGGGGTGGTGGAAATTCTTCTTCCGGGAAAATTCCGGATCAAGTACTACAAAGAGTTACCTGATCCGGCTTTTGTAAAGTTTTATAGACTGCCACCGCATATCCGGGTGCAACTAACAGTATTGGATATCCTGAATGATTTTGTAATTGAAGAAAACGGTTACTGGTGGGAGCAGGCCGACCTGATCAATACAGGATACTGGAGCTATGAACGAATTGCAGATGCTGTTCCCTATGATTATATTCCTAAGCGGGAATAAAATCAGGAGTTCAGTTTCTTCCATATTTCGGGAATTCGTTTGATCCAAACCAATTCCCGTTTTTTTATGGATGCATCTTCGGCAGGAGATCCGAAATAGACTTTGCCTGCTTCCAGGTCTCCGCCTACACCCGACTGAGCAAGCACGATCGCATTTTCGTGAATGGTGAGCGTTTTACTTACGCCAACCTGTCCCCATAAGATTACGCCGTCTTCAATGGTGGTGGCTCCGGCAATACCAACCTGCGCTGCAAACAAACAGTTCCTGCCGATTACGGTATCATGTCCGATATGAACCATGTTATCGAGTTTGGTGCCTTTCCCGATGCGGGTATCGTGACTAACTCCGCGATCGATTGTACAACCGGCGCCAATTTCAACCTGGTCTTCGATAATTACTCTTCCGCAACTTTCCATTTTTTTGTACCAGACTTCACGGTCCTTTTTTCCGTTGTAATAAAATGCATCCGAGCCGATGACGGTTCCTGCCTGTATGATTACATTATCACCGATAATGCAATGATCCAGTATGGTAACATTGGGATGAATACGGCAGTTTTTCCCGATTTCAACCTGGTGCCCAATGAATACATTTGGCGCGATATAACTTCCTTCACCAATAGTAGCGCTCTCTGCAATGGAACCTGTAGCAGGCTGAAAAGGTCTGAAATGTGCAACAATAGAAAGGTACGCTTCAAAGGGATTTTCCACTACCAGTAAGGCTTTCCCTTCCGGCACCGAAACCTTGTCTGTATTGATAATGATAAAGGAAGCTGCCGACTGAATACATTTCTGATAATACTTTGGGTGGTCTACAAAAACGAGGTCGCCATTTTCAACACGATGTATTTCATTGATACCTGTTGCCTGTCCGTTTTTATTGCCAATAACAGTTGCGTTGATCAGGTTGGCAATCCAGGTGATGGCAACAGGTGAAGGAAACTGCATAGTTTAAAATTTGAACAAAGGTAATTGCATTGAATTGGATTGATAAAGTCCATCCTTTTCCACAGGAAGAAATAAAATGTGAATAAAATTTCTGTAAATATTTTTTTCAATAGAGAAAATTATTTTTAATATTGTGTAGGGAATTTCTGTTCCCGACTTACTAACCCATCATAATAATAAAGCTCGGTTTACTCCCGGGCTTTTTTTTATACATGTTACATTACTTCGTGCTATACAAACCCTACGAGGTTTTATCACAATTCAGTAAGGAAGGAGATAAGAAAACACTGAAGGACATCTGTGTGGTTCCTGGTGATGTGTATCCGGTTGGGAGATTGGATTACGACAGTGAAGGGTTGTTGCTGCTTACAAACGATCGGACAATGAATGCTGCGTTATTACATCCGGACAAAGCTCATTCCCGATCATACCTGGTACAGGTTGAGGGTAAGATAACCAAGCAGGCAGTTCTGCAATTGCAGAATGGTGTTGAGATCTCTGTGAATGGAGCAAAATATCTGACGAAACCTGCGCAGGTGCAATTGCTGAAAGATGATCCGCTTTTACCTGATCGTTATCCACCTATTCGGTTTAGAAAAAATGTGCCTACCAGTTGGATTGAACTGACTTTAACGGAAGGGAAAAATCGACAGGTCAGACGAATGACAGCCCAGACCGGTTTCCCAACCCTTCGGCTGGTTCGATACCGGATTGGTAAGCTTAGTGCAGAAGGGTGGCAGTCAGGTGAACTCAGATCTTATTCCAAAAAGGAAATAGAGTCGCTGGTATTTAGGCAACCATAGCCAATAGATTCCTTACCTTGCCCAATAAAACAAATTCACATGCTGAAATCAATGACCGGATTTGGAAGAGCGGAACGGAATGTGGGAGATAAAACATTTTTAATAGATATTAAATCATTGAACGGAAAACAATTTGATTGTTCGCTGAAAATGCCTGCGTTTATCAAGCCTTTCGAGTTTGATATCCGTAAGCGTCTTTCTGAAAAACTTCAGAGAGGAACCATCGATTGTACCATCAGCCTGAAACAAACCGGAAATGCAAAACCAGTAAGTATTAATATCTCGCTGGCAAAAGCCTACTTCCAGCCAATTGCGGAGCTTTCCAAAGAACTTGGGTTGGATGATTCCCATATTCTGGGAAATATACTTAAGCTTCCCGAAGTGATTACGCCTACCTCTGATACATTTACAGACGAAGAATGGCTGGTTTTTCAGGCAATTCTTGATGAGGCAGCCGATGATCTGAATCAACATCGCCTGGAAGAAGGTAAAGTGCTGGAGGCTGATCTGCTTAACAGAATTTCCAATATCGAAAAACAGGAAGAGCTGATTGCCGAACTGGAACCTAAGCGGAAATTGAAAATTCGGGAAGGGTTGGTTAAACTGCTGGAGGATAATGTAGGCGCTGAACAATATGATAAGAACCGGCTGGAACAGGAGATTATTTATTATATCGAGAAAATTGACATCAGTGAAGAACAGGTTAGGCTGAAGAATCACTGTTCCTATTTTCGTACCCTGCTTCGGGATAACGATGCTGAAATCGGGAAAAAACTGTCTTTCCTGTTGCAGGAAATTGGCAGAGAAATCAATACGACCGGTGCCAAGGCCTATGACTCTACGATACAACAATCAGTAGTGCTGATGAAAGATGAGCTTGAAAAAGCAAAAGAGCAGGTTCTGAATGTCTTATAAGCTATTTTTATGGGTATGAAAAAATTCCATTTGGCATGGCTTCCGGTTGGTATGTTGCTGTTCGCTTCCTGCAATACGATTGATGTCTACGAACGCAATGCTACCCTTGAAAATCATAGCTGGCAGGTCGCTGATAAACCATCCTTCGAATTCAATATAACCGATACGGTTTCGCGGTATAACATTTTTGTTGTGGTGCGTCATGCAGATGCCTACCGCTACAATAATTTATGGTTGAATATCCATACAAGGACACCTGGAGATTCGGTTGCCCAGGTGCAGGCCCTTGATCTGCAGCTGGCTACCAATGACAAAGGTTGGCTGGGTGCAGGAATGGATGATATTTATGAACATCGGGTTCGAATTTCCCAGGCTCCTGTTGCATTGAAAGCCGGTACTTACCAATTCAAACTGGAACAGATCATGCGCGATGATCCGTTGGAACATATCTTAAATGTGGGAGTTCGGGTCGAAAAAGCTCCAGATTAATTATGCCCTTCCGCTTTTTACCTAAACATAAACTGGCCCTGGCTACCATTCTCTACTGGTTTTTGCTATTGTATATTATTGCGGCACTGCTTTTCTGGTATATACGGTTACAGCAGCAAAGCAGCCAGATGGCCAATTACCGGTTAATGGAACTTGTTGCTGATGATCCGCAATACCTCAAAAAAGTGGAACAAATCAATGAAGAGTCTATCCGCAAAACACATCAGTACCGTGGAGAAGGCGCTACTTTTTTATTCATCATTCTGGTTGGAGCTGTATTTGTGTTCCGTGCCGTACGCCGGCAGTTTAAAGTTGCACAACAGCAGCAGAATTTCATGATGGCTATTACTCATGAACTCAAAACACCTATCGCAGTATCCAAACTAAACCTCGAAACACTTCAGAAACACAAGCTGGATGAAGAGAAAAAAGACAAGCTGATCCGGATGACCCTTCAGGAAACCAACCGGCTGAATACCCTTACCAACAATATTCTTATTTCATCGCAATTGGAAGGTGGTGGTTACAAAATCGTTAAAGAGGAGCTCGATTTATCAGAAGTTGTATCCCGACTTATTATGGATTTTCAGCAACGCTTTCCCGACCGTAACTGGGTTCAGGAAATACAGGAAGACGTTCACCTCAAAGCTGACCCCTTACTTATTCGGATTCTGATTAATAATCTCCTGGATAATGCAGTTAAATACAGCCCAAAATCAGCTACTGTTCTGGTGAAATTAAAACAGGGAGCCTCTATGGTGGAACTTGCAATTGCAGATGAGGGGCCTGGTATTCCGGACCCGGAAAAGGGCAGGATTTTTAAACGATTTTATCGCATCGGAAATGAATCCGTGCGAACTACCCAGGGAACCGGGTTGGGACTCTATCTCTGCAAAAAAATCACTGCAGATCATCGTGGTACCATTCGTGTTTCAGATAATCAGCCCACTGGTGCTAACTTTATAGTCCAGTTACCCAACAATTAAACAACATGGCAGACAATATTTCCATTTTACTGGTTGAAGACGAAGAAAACCTGCATGAAGCATTAAAACTGAACCTTGAACTGGAGGGATATGAAGTGAGCTCGGCATTTGATGGTTTATCAGCGGTAAAGGCAGTTCAACAGGAATATTTTGACCTGGTAATTCTGGATATCATGCTGCCCGGAATGGACGGACTTACGGTGCTCGAATCTATTCGCATTCAGCACAATGAAGTACCCATTCTTATCTTAAGCGCCAAGAACAGCAGTGCTGACCGGGTTACAGGTTTAAAAAAGGGGGCAGATGACTACCTGACCAAACCGTTTAACCTGGAAGAATTGATGCTGCGGGTACATAAACTGATTCAGAAGAATAAGAAATTAAAGGATAAGGATACCATCGGAGATACCTACCAGTTTGGTTCCAATAAAATTGATTTCAGGGCACAGGAAGCTACCACCCATGAAGGACAAAAAATTCAATTAAGCAAAAAGGAAGCAATGCTGCTTAAGCTGCTGATTGAAAACAAAAATGAAGTAGTGCCAAGGGAGAAAATTCTGCAGACTGTTTGGGGTTATAGTGTTTATCCGACTACACGTACGATTGATAATTTCATTCTCAGCTTTCGCAAGTATTTTGAGGAAGATAGTCGTAATCCCAAATATTTTCATTCCGTACGGGGCGTAGGTTACAAATATTCGGAAAACGAATAGGCTTTAGGTTTGCTGCACTTTATTCAATAACATTTCCACTTCAGCTAATATTGCGGAAGAATCTGCAACCGCAAGGCCGGGCGCATACAAGGCCCACTCACATCGATTCCAGATGGTTTCAAATGCTGCCAGGTCAGCATCGCTCCATCTCCTTGCTTTCAAAATCGGAATTACTGTTTCTTTCTTTCTTTCAGAGGGGGTAAGTTCAAACCTGTCAGCTATGCAGTTCCAGATACTGTTTTCAAGTTCTTTGAAAAAAAGTACAGGTTCCCCTTTTGCTGCTGCCCATCTGGCAGGTGAGAGATAATCCGCTACTGTTCTTTGTACTGGCTCAGGCTTAACAGCTTCCGGTTCGGAGGGAGCCTGACTTTCAATAGCCTGAACTGTTTTTTTTCTTGACAGAATAAGCCAGGTCATGGCACCAAAGAGCAAAAGTCCGATGGCGATGATCGCCAGTTTGCCGGGAGATAAAACAGGTTCTGTATGTTTTTGAGTAGCGGGTTCTGCAGGTTTTCGGCTAAGGGAGGGTGTTACTGTCAGATTAATGCTGTCTGTCCTGAGTGTTTTATAAGCTTTTGCAGCCGGATCGAAATAACTGAATTCAATCCCGGGTATTTGGAAAGTGCCGGGCGTTGAACTTGTAATGGTATAGGTAATGTTTTTTTTACCCTCCATTGGGCTGATGGTTTTATTCAGTTCTTCTGTGATTTGCGGATCAAAGCTGGTGATGCTGTCTGGTAATAGCCAGTCGGGAGCATTGATGAGCGGAAGGTTGCCACTTCCTTCAATTTCCAGGATATAAGTCAGGTTTTCGCCAGCAGCCATTTTGCTGGTGGAAGCTGTTCCCTTGATGTTGAACTTTCCGACAGCACCTGAGAAACTGCCGGGGGCTCCATCTGGCAGTGGTAATATGGTTATGGTACGGGGCGGACTTGCAATAGTGATCCGGTGTTCTTCCCAGCTTCCGGATGCATCACCCATCATATCATCAATCAGTCGCTGTAAAGAGCTTCTATTGGTTGGTCCGGCTGTATGGTCGGTCCTGAGAAAACGCACATTGTTTTCAAGTTCCACCGGTTCCAGTTCAAATTTTCCCTCCTGCAAAGGAAATAATTGAGTTTTACGAATGATATGAGACTGGTATTCCTTGCCATCCCGTTCTTCAATGGTTGGTCCTGCACCATCTGGCTCCACCATATCATAAACACTGAATCCGTTCATGGAAGGGCGTTTGCTAACTCTTGAATCAGATCGGAGCCGGGTCAGTAACTTATATGTTGAAACAATTGGCTCGCCAACATAAGCGGTTGTTTTATCGAGATCCAAAACCACCAGGAGTCCTTTTTTTATTTTCTCGGCGGGTGTTTCCCCAGGTTGCAAAATATAATCCTCCTGAATCTGGCGCCGGTAAGCGCTGATACCCGGATCAATCGGATAGGGATTGGCGGGAGTTGCCTTGGCATCTCCAACATCGATCCTTAACTGGTTAGATTTCATCCGCTTCCCATTGATGAGCGCACTGGCTCCCTGGATCATTAATTTTCCGGTGCGCTTTGGGCGTAGAATGAATGTCATTGCCAGGTACCTGGAAATTTCACCATTAACGAGGCTCATCCCACTTGTTTCAATGGGGCCCTGTAAAACATTGAAATCAGTAAACGGAGGTGCCTGAAAAGCTTCAATCTGACTGGCGTTTTCGGCAATGAACTGTACCTGCAAAATATCGGTTAGCCCGATGGATTGTTTATCTGCAAGTGTAGTAAAATTGACCTGGGCTGTTGAAATAAAGGGCAACACCAAGATCAGCCAAACCGGGAAAATAATATAAAAACGAACCTGCATGCAATTACAAATTACAAATCACCTAATTGAGGGCGAAGAATAATGTCTTCAACGCATGCCTGGATGGATAAGCGGCTGGATGCAACGATCATGAGGGCAATATCCCTGGCTTCCATTATGCGATTCGGGTCAACGCCTGAGCCTGACCAGCTGTCTGTATATGCAGCTCCAGGTAAAACAGCTGTTACCTTTATTCCATGGGGCTTCATTTCCTCCCTGAGGTTTTTGCTAAATCCGAGCAGTGCAAATTTGCTGATGCTATAGGCTCCTCCGTTTGCATAGGCGGCAATTGAAGCGATGGAACAGATATTAAAAATATGTCCGGATTTTCTGGCCATCATGCCTGGTAAAAAATGGCGCGTAAGGTGATAAGCTGATAAAAGATTTACAGAAAGAGATGTTTCAAGTGCCCCTTCTTCTTCATTGTAGATGCTTCCCGGTATAAAAAGTCCGGCATTGTTGATTAATATATCAGGAACACCGTGCGATAATACCCATTCAGCATAAGCCTTCACTTCTTCCCGCCTGGAAAGATCAGTTGGACGTGCTTTGAATTCACTGGTTGGAAACCTGGCCTGGAGGTCTTTCAGCGTTTCGTATAACTGGAAATCATTCCGGCTGCATAAAAAAAACTGGTGAGCGTCTGCAGCAAATTCCTCGGCTATCGCTTTCCCGATTCCCTTACTGGATCCCGTTATCACAATAATCATGCGTAAATGTACGCCATCTTATGCAGTTGCCTTAACGGGTTTTCTTTTGGAATTGCTAAATCTCCGGATAAAGAAAAAAGTACCGATCATCAACAGGGATCCTGCTGCTATGGGTTTGGGGATGTCAAACAAGGTACTCTTTTGCTGCTTCCCGGAAATCAATTCGGAAAGCTTCCAGTTATTATTAGAAGAAGACTGTTCTGCATGATCGGAATAACGGAATCCTTCCAAAAATTCACTTTGTGACAGGAAGAAAGGTAATACCTTTTTGATAGCCGGCAATTGATCCATTGTGCCTACTGCGTTAATCTTAAGTACTCCATTTTTACCCAGGAGCCGGAGATTATAATTCACAAGGGACTCATTGCTTCCATTCACTTTGAGTTCGGTAGCCCAGTAAAGCGCTTTTTTATATTCATCAAAATAAGGTACCATTACCCAATTTTCCACCTGTAAAGAATTGAACCCGAGTTCCAGTCTTTTTTCATTAGCCTTCTGTAACTGATCCCGGATGTCATTCAGTAAATCAAGATGATTAAATTCTTTATCTGTTTCAGTTGAAACATAACCAATCGGAGCATAACTGATTACAAAACTGTAATCACTGTTAATATTGGAGGGCGCAAAGTCGGATCGAACGATCATTCCCAGTACCTCTTCATCCGGAATATTACCCCAGATATTTTCCAGAATATACCTGGCCTGATCTGGTTCAATAAAATAGTACCCATCCGGAACTTTCATGCGAATCGACTGATCCGTAAATCGCAGTTTACCTGAATGAAATTTCAAAACCTGATTAAGGGAGTCAGCCTGTTTTTTAAAAATCGCCTGAATTTGATTGGGTTCAGTGGGTGCCAGCTGAACACTATCAATCGGTGCAGAATAGGCAGATAAAGAAGCAATCAGAGCGCTGCCTGCGAGTAGAATTTTGGTCATAGGGATCAGAATATTTAGGGTGCTACGGACAGCCAAGATAGTAATTCTATAGAATCATGCAATACCTTTGTCAGTCATATATGAAGCATTATTCACATTTATTCTTCGATTTGGATCATACGCTGTGGGATTTTGAAGAAAACGCGAAAAAAACCCTGGAACATCTTTATAAAGAGATGGATTTATCGACAAAAGGGATAAGTGATTTTACTTATTTCCATAAACAGTATTGTGCGCACAATGACCGATTATGGGAACGTTATCGTAAAGGTTTTATAAAAGTGGATGAACTTCGCTGGAAGCGAATGTGGCATACCTTCCTGGATTTTAAAATCGGGGATGAACAGTTGGCAAAAAAGTTAAGTAATGCATTCCTCGCTCATCTCCCACACCGGAATATTTTGTTTCCGCATGCAACTGAATTGCTGACCTATCTTCGCGACAAAGGTTACTCCTTACACCTGATTACCAATGGATTTGAAGAGGTTCAGCATGCAAAATTGAAAAATGCAGGGATTGATCATTTTTTTGGAGAGGTTATCACCTCTGAAGGTAGCAATAGTCTGAAACCCAATAAGGAAATTTTTGAATTTGCATTCAGGAAAACCGGCGCAGTACCGAATAGCAGTATCATGATCGGTGATCACCTGGAAGCGGATATTCTGGGTGCAAAAAATGCAGGAATGGACCAGGTTTTTGTGAACCATATCCGTGAAACGGCAAGTTTTGCACCAACTTTTACAGTATATAATTTAAAGGAAATAATGGAGATATTTTAAGGGGGAATGGAAGATGGAGGAAAGGAAGAAGGAATGGAAATCTATTCTTTCACCTTTCACTTTTCATCTTTCACTTCTTCAGAGTCGCCAACACATCCACCCCACCTTTCACCGCCTGGTTCAGTTGTACATTTACCTCGGTACCAACCGGAAGCAGCACATCTACCCGGCTACCGAATTTGATAAAACCGAGTTCCTCATTCTGCTTCACTTTCATGCCGGTTTTCAGGTAATTGACAATTCTTTTGGCAAGCGCACCTGCGATTTGCTTCACCAGGATTTCTGTGTTGCCGGTTTTTAAAACCACACTGTGACGTTCGTTTTCAGTTGATGATTTGGGATGCCAGGCTACGAGGTACTTGCCTTTGTGGTATTTACTGTAAACAACTTCGCCGGATATCGGGTTGCGGTTGACATGCACATTCGCCGGACTCATAAAAATACTTACCTGCAACCGTTTGTCGTGAAAATATTCTTCGTCAAACACTTCTTCAATAACTACTACTTTTCCATCCGCGGGACAAATTATTTTATCCTCACCAAACGTATGTGTTCTGTTAGGAAGCCGGAAAAAGGAGATGATAAACAGCAGAAGGCCAAGCAATACAACAAAAATGATCCAACTGATCAGGGGTGCGGATGCACTGATAAAAAAGAATGACAGCAGGTTGAGTATAACAAAAATCAGAGTAGCAATCGCGATAGACTTATAGCCTTCTTTGTGAATAGTCATGTTGGTCGATTAAACCGTAAAATTAGGCATAACGCTAAAGAGTCCAATTATTATCTTGCAGCCATGAGTGAAATGCAACATTTAACGGATTTTGTTTTGCCGGTTTCATTGGCTGCAATTAGTGAAGACCAGGGATTCCGTGCAGGTCAGATGGGTAAACAGATATTGGTATATGAAGAAGATGCTTTTCCGGAATTGGACACTGTTGACCTGGTATTAGTGGGTTGCGGGGAGCAAAGAGGCCTGGGAATGGGGCGCCCCTTTTGTAAGGGGACAGATCAGATTAGGAAAATATTTTATAGAAGTTTTTACTGGCACACGGAGATCAGGATTGCCGATATTGGTAATATTAAGCCGGGTGCATCTCTCAGTGATACCTATGCAGCCCTGAATCTTGTTATCCGTGAACTGACGGATGCTGGTAAACGGGTATTGATTATTGGCGGTTCCCATGATTTAACGCTGGCACAATATCATTCTTATGCAAGCAGGCAGCAGCTCATTGAAGCGGTTTGTATCGATGCAAAAATTGATCTGGATATGGAAGCCTTACCGCAGGCAGATCATTTCCTGATGGAGATGCTGACCGGCGAGCCGAATTTTATGAAACATTACAGTCACCTGGCTTTCCAGAGTTATTTTGTGCATCCCTATATGCTGGAAAACATGGATAAACTCCGGTTTGATTGTTTCAGGGTTGGTACTGTGAAAGAGCAGATTGACGAAATGGAGCCGGTGATCCGGAACTGTCGTATGGTGAGTTTTGATTTATCTGCAATGGCACACGCTTATGCACCTGGATCTGCTATATCTCCAAATGGGTTAAATGGAGAAGAAGCCTGTGTGCTGGCCAGGTATGCAGGAATGAGCCCGGTCGTGAACAGTTTTGGCATTTACGGATTTCAACCGGCAAAAGACCCCGAAGAGTTAACGGCGCAACAGGTCAGCCAGATGATCTGGTATTATATTGATGGCATCAACAAAGGGAAAACTGAAGCAGCCCTGAAAGAAAGGGATTCTTTTTATGAATACAATACCGCTTTTGCAGAAGTGGAAACCCTGTTCCTGCAAAGTAAACGAACAGGCCGCTGGTGGATGCAATTGCCGGATACACGCTTCATCGCATGTTCTTACAAGGATTACCTGATTGCAAGTAATAATGATATCCCCGAACGCTGGTTACGTGCACAGGAAAGAAACTGAGTTTTTTAGTTATTTTTAAAAATGCGCTTATACACACATGTTATTTTTCCGGCTTTGCTGGTGCTTGTTCTGACGGCTTGTTCGGTATCCAAAAAACTGGATCAGTCTGCACAAAATCTTATCCTGAAAGAAGAAGGCTTGAAACAGGCGCATGTGGGTATTAGTATTTATGATCCGCAAAAAGCAAGTTATTTATACAACTATCAGGGAGACAAATACTTTATTCCTGCAAGCAATGCAAAATTGTTCACCATGTATGCAGGGATGCGTTACCTGGATGATTCTCTGCCTGGCATTCGATATGCTGAAACGTTGGACAGCATCTATCTGCTGCCAACTGGCGATCCAAGTTTATTGCATCCGGATTTTCCTGTTCAACCGGTTATCGACTGGTTGAAATCCAGTCAGAAAGAACTGGTCATTCAACAGGAAAACTGGCGGGAGAAAGAACTGGGTTATGGATGGTCCTGGGACGATTACAACAGTTCCTATATGGCGGAGCGGAGTCCGCTTCCAGTGTACGGGAACACCATCCGATGGACTCAGGTATTGGAAAAAACAGAGTCGGAAGACGGACAATTGGTAAATGAAGCCTTTGTTTATTCCGAGCCCGAAGTTTCCTGGAAGGTGAGTTTTAATCCGGCTAAAACCTCCAGTTTTTCGGTTATCCGGGACCGATATTCCAACCAGTTCACTATCTCGGAAGGGAAAGAGATTTTGAAAACACTGGAAACTCCGTTTGTAACAAATGGTCTTTTTTCCGCGCTTGATTTATTAAGAGATACAGTAGGTCGTTCAATTTTGATGGTTCCAGGCGAAAGTACCAGAAAGGCTGACCAGGTTTTGTATTCGCAGGCAACTGACACCCTGTTAAAACTGATGATGCTCCGAAGCGATAATTTTTATGCCGAACAGGTTTTGCTGATGGCTTCCCAACAGGTGTTTGGCTGGATGAATACCCGAAAGATGATTGATACAATTTTAAAAGCCGATCTCAAGGCTTTGCCTCATGCACCAAATTGGGTCGATGGATCCGGTTTGAGTCGCTATAATTTATTCACGCCGGTTGATATGGTATGGTTACTTGAAAAAATGGAGCGTGAGTTTGGGCGCAATAGAGTAGATGCCATACTTGCATCCGGCGGAAAAGGAACCTTATCGAATTACTATGCTGATTTAGGGGAATCCATAAAAGCGAAGACCGGAACATTAAGCGGACAGGTTGCATTGAGTGGTTATCTCACTACCAAAAAAGGGAGGCGATTGATCTTTTCGGTTTTGGTAAACAATCACCAGACCAGTGCAGTAAAAGTCAGAAGGTCCGTGGAAGCATACCTGCAAAAAGTCTGGGAGCGGTATTAAAGGCAGGTGTTATCTTTGCCGAAAGGAGTGTGAACATTGGCAGATACCATACAATTATTGCCCGATCATATAGCTAACCAGATCGCGGCAGGAGAAGTGATTCAACGTCCGGCTAGTGCAGTAAAGGAATTGTTGGAAAATGCAGTGGATGCAGGAGCAACCGAAATTCGTTTGCTGGTTAAAGAAGCCGGGAAATCCCTTATACAGGTTATCGACAATGGTAAAGGGATGAATGAAACCGATGCCAGGCTTTGTTTTGAACGGCATGCCACCTCCAAGATCCGTCAGATCGACGATCTCTTTCATATCAATACAATGGGGTTTCGCGGGGAAGCACTTGCTTCCATTGCTGCAGTTGCGCAGGTTGAGTTGAAAACCAGAAGGTCACAGGATGAACTGGGTACCTACCTGGAAATGGAGAACAGTATGGTCGTAAGGCAGGAGCCATGTGCAACCGCAGCAGGCACCAGCATCGCGATGAAGAACCTGTTTTTTAATGTTCCCGCACGGAGAAATTTTTTGAAAAGCAATGCAGCCGAAATGCGGCATATCATCGATGAGTTTACCCGGGTGGCTATGGCATTTCCTCAAATTTTCTTTTCGCTGTTCCATAACGATCAACAGGTATTTCACCTGGACAAGGGATCACTCAAACAACGGATTGTTCAGTTGCTGGGGAATTCCTATTTGTCGAGGTTGGTTCCGGTTCAGGAACAAACCGATTACCTCAATATCCAGGGCTTTATTGGCAAACCGGACGCGGCCAAGAAGACAAGGGGGGATCAGTATTTTTTTGTAAACAACCGGTTTATCAGAAGCGCCTACCTGAATCATGCAGTGATGCAGGCTTTCCAGGACCTGATTCCCGCAGATAGTTTTCCCTTATATGTTTTGTTCATAGATCTGAATCCGGAACAGATTGATGTGAATGTGCATCCTACCAAACAGGAAATCAAATTTGAGGACGAAAAAATTGTATATGCATTTGTGCAGGCTGCCGTCAAACATGCGCTTGCCCAGTTCAGTATTACACCAACGCTTGAGTTTGATATAGATGCCGGAATTCAGCAGTCCGATGCGGTTGCCAAACCATTTACCGATGAACATCGGCAGGCGGCAAGTAGTTCGGGATTGTACCAGGCTTTCAGCAAATCAAACCAGGCGCACTTCATTGAGAAAGGAGGTTATTCAGGAATCGGCGGGTCTACAGGAACGCCGGGCGGCGCCGCACAGGAAAAAACAATGCCTTCCTGGAAAGACTTCTTTGAAAAACCTGCTCCAGGTAATGATACTTCTGAATTACCTGCAGTGAAATCAGGCGATGAAGAAGGTGAGTTGTATTTTGACTGGGAAAAGCCCCGAAAAAAATGGCAGGTACTGGAACATGCTGAATTACTTCAAATCCAGTTTCAGTACCTGGTTGCTCCAACCCTACAGGGATTTTTACTTATACATCAGCAATTTGCTCATGAGCGCGTTTTATATGAGCGTTATGCCGCGGCCCTGGTGGGTAAAACCATTCCATCCCAGCAAAGTCTTTTTCCTGTAAACCTTGAACTGGCCCCGGCGGACGCGGCGTTGCTTTCTGAGCTCCTGGAGGATATGCTTTTGCTCGGGTACCAGATTGAACCCTTTGGTAATAATAGTTTTGTGGTTCAGGGAAGTCCGGCCGATATTGTTCAGGGAAATGAAAAAGCAGCCATTGAAAAATTGCTGGATCAATACAAACATTTCAGCAGTGATGTCAAATTTTCCCGGCGGGAAAAACTGATTCGTTCCCTGGCATCCCAACATTCCATCAAATCCGGAACTGCGCTGACCCAGTTGGAAATGCGCCGATTGGCGGAAGACCTGCTCCGCTGTGCGCAGCCCAACATCACGGCCAACGGCCGTCCCACTTTCATCGACTTCAACCAGGATTACCTGTCCCGATCCTTCGGTCTCTAACCTCACCGGTCGGGTGCCACCCGACCGGTGGCACCCGACCGGTGGATGCGGGAATTTGCTGAATTATGCGGGATTTTTCAATAACTTAGGCTGATGAAACAAACCTGGTTATTGGCAGTTGCCCTGCTTGCGGCCGGCAGTCTTACGGCACAAAAGAAATCAGCCCTGAATGCAGATCAATGGGTAGACAGTGTGTTCAAGACACTGAACAATGATCAAAAGATCGCTCAGTTAATGATTGTCCGAAGTTCCGGCATGAAAAACGGGATACCCGTCTTTTACGATAAGGAAGTGGATGAGGCGATCCGAAAATACAATATCGGCGGCATCTGTGTTTTCCAGGGTGGGCCTGTTCAACATGCCCTGCGTATCAATAATTTTCAGCAACTGGCTAAAACTCCCTTACTGGTAACCGTTGACGGAGAATGGGGATTGGGCATGCGGTTCGACAGCGTAATGAGTCTGCCGCGCCAGGTCATGCTGGGCGCTACCAATGATCCTTCCCTGATGTATGATTATGGAAAGGCCGTTGCGGAACAGTGCAAACGGGTGGGTATCCAGGTGAACTATGCCCCGGTTGTGGATATCAATAATAATCCGGCGAATCCGGTAATCGGAGAACGTTCTGCAGGCGAGGATAAGTTTAAAGTTACTGAGTTAGGCATTCAATACATGAAAGGTTTGCAGGATCACGGCGTGATGGCCTGTGCCAAACATTTCCCCGGCCATGGGGATGTAGCCGTTGATTCGCATTACGATCTGCCGCTCATTCCCAAGTCGCGGCAGGAGCTGGATTCCATGGAACTCTATCCCTTTCGTAAAATGATCGAAGCCGGAGTGGGTAGTGTAATGGTGGGGCATCTGGCAGTTCCAGCCATTGATGATGCCAAAAACCGCCCAAGTTCGGTATCAGCCAAACATATCAATGAACTCCTGAGAAAAGAGCTTGGTTTTAATGGCTTAACCTTTACCGATGCCCTGGAGATGAAAGGTATTGCCAATTATTATCCCGATGGGGAAGCATCCGCTCAATCGTTGATTGCCGGCAACGATCTGCTTTGCCTGCCTGGAGATATCCCCGGAGGAATTCAGGCAGTAAAAAAGGCAATTCGTAAAAAGCAGCTCACCTGGGCGAGTATCAATGAAAAAGTACGAAAAATGCTGTATGCCAAGTACAAGTACGGCCTGGCAAATCTTGAACCTATCAATCTCCACAACCTGACGGCGGAGCTTAATAAAGATATTCCAGGACTCCGCCGAAGAGTGGCGGAGGAAGCGATTACTGTTTTACGCAATGATAACAGCGCTATTTTCCCGTTACAGCCCGGAACCAATCGTAGGGTAGCCTATGTGGCCATTGGTATCAATCAGGATAATGTGCTGGCTGCCCGCATGCGGAAAGATTATGGTGCACACACCTATTTCTTCAGCAATAAGCTGGATGAAAATGCTGCCAATTCGCTCATTCAATTTATGATTGGGCAGTATGACATAGTTATAGCAGGGGTACATTCCTACAATCGGACACCTGCCCGCAATTTCGGATTAAACCCTGCCGGATTACACCTGCTAGGTCATCTCAGGGATAATATCCCAACGATCACGGTATTTTTTGGTAATCCTTATGCTATCAAAAACGCCTGCGAAAACCAGGTTGTGCTGGCAGCATATGATGATGATCCCATTACGCAGGAAACTGCCGCCGATCTGATCAATGGAAAGATCCGCCCCAAAGGTAAATTGCCCGTTTCAGTTTGTCCCGAGTTTCCGGTTGGAACCGGGCTGGTAACGCAGCGACTGCTACCTGAAACCTGGCCGGGGAACCTTGGATTTAAATATGACCAGCTGGTAAAAATTGACTCCGTTTGCCTGGATGCTATTAAACAGCAGGCGATTCCTGGAGCAGTGGTGCTGGTGGCCAGAGATGGTAAGATTGCTTTTGAACGCTCCTATGGAACCTATACGTACAATGACTCAACGCCCATGTATTGTGAAACCATCTTTGATATGGCTTCCGTTACAAAAATCATGGCTACCACTTTGTCTGTCATGAAATTAGTGGATGAGGGTAAACTGGACATCAATAAAACCCTGGGCGATTACCTGGAATGGACCAAAGGATCTGATAAAGCCGGATTGAGAATCAAGGATATTTTATTACACGAAGCCGGCTTGAAGTCCTTTATCCCATTTTACCGGGAGACAATAGATCCGGTGGATGGCAGTCCAAATGGCGCCATTTACTCCAACCGGCCTGATAGCGTTTACTCCGTTCGGGTGGCAGAAAACATTTTCTTACGTAAAGATTTTAAAGACACCCTGCACAAGCGCATTTTACAAAGCGAACTCGGGCCGGCAGGAAAGTATGTGTACAGCGACAATGATTTTATCTTTCTTGGAAGGATAGTAGAAGCCATCAGCGGTCAGGATCTGGACACCTACACCCGGTCTGCATTTTATGAACCGCTGGGACTTGCCAATACAGGCTTCAAGCCAAGAACCCGATTCCCGGCAGGCTATATGGCTCCTACCGAAACGGAACCGGTTTTCCGGAAACAACGTTTGCAGGGAGATGTGCATGATCCCGGAGCAGCCATGTTTGGTGGGGTGGCTGGCCATGCAGGGCTCTTCAGTACTGCTTATGACCTGGCGGTATTATCCCAGTTGCTCCTGAGTAAGGGAACCCTGCAGGGACAAACATTTTTCAAACCATCCACAGTGGATCTGTTTACGGTATACGCTAGCGGGATCAGTCGCCGCGCGCTGGGTTTTGATAAACCAGAGCGCGACAATCCTATTCGTAAAGAACCCTATCCGGCAACGTATGCATCACCTGAAACCTTTGGTCATACCGGTTTTACGGGCACCTGTGTATGGATTGATCCGAAATACAATCTCACCTATATTTTTCTCAGTAACCGGGTGGTGAACAATGGTGATCCCAACAAATTTTTGAGAATGAGTGTGAGACCTAAAGTGCAGGATATCATTTATCGGTCGATGGGAGTAGGAGAAAAGTGATTAATGAGCCATCTGACCTCTCACGTCTCACGTTTCACTTTTCCTTACATTTGTGTCCGCTTGCTGTACACACATTCATCTCAAAACCAAACAAGCAAAAAACAATGAGTTACATTTCCGAAGTACATGCCCGGCAGATATTGGATAGCCGCGGTAATCCCACTGTTGAAGTTGATGTAATAACCGATGAAGGAGCACTTGGTCGCGCTGCCGTTCCAAGTGGCGCGAGTACCGGAATTCATGAAGCGGTAGAGCTTCGGGACAATGACAAGAAAAAATATGTTGGAAAGGGCGTATTGAAAGCGGTTAAGAATGTAAATACAGTAATAGCAGACAAACTGCTGGGTTGGGATGTGTCTGATCAGGCTGGTATTGATAACCTGATGATCCAGTTGGATGGCACTCCAAACAAGGCAAAACTTGGTGCCAATGCACTGCTTGCCGTATCAATGGCTGCCGCTAAAGCTGCTGCAATTGAAGCGGGATTACCGCTTTACCGTTATATCGGTGGAACCAATGCCAAAACATTGCCAGTTCCGATGATGAATATTCTGAACGGTGGAGCACATGCGGATAATAAAATTGATTTCCAGGAATTTATGATCATGCCTATTGGCGCTCCCAGTTTTTCTGAAGGGTTGCGTTGGGGCGTGGAAATCTTCCATACGCTGAAATCTGTTCTCAAAAAGAAAGGGTACAGTACGAATGTGGGTGATGAAGGGGGATTTGCACCCAATATCCAGAGCAATGAAGAAGCAATCGAAACAGTACTGGAAGCCATTTCTGCTGCAGGTTATAAAACCGGATCCCAGATCATGATCGCTATGGACGCGGCTAACTCTGAACTTTGGGATGCTAAAACCAAAAAATACATTTTCCACAAGAGCGACGGTAAAAAAATGAGTCCGGATCAACTGGTGAAATACTGGGAGAGCTGGGTAAAACAGTATCCCATTGCTTCCATTGAAGATGGTATGGCAGAAGATGACTGGAATGGCTGGAAGGCATTGACCGAAGCAGTTGGCGCCAAGTGCCAGTTGGTGGGTGATGATCTTTTCGTAACCAACGTTACCCGCTTACAGCAGGGGATTGACAAGAGTATCGCCAATGGATTACTCGTAAAAGTAAATCAGATCGGAACCATTACTGAAACAATCAATGCCGTTACGCTCGCACAACACAATGGTTATAATACCATTATGAGCCATCGCAGTGGTGAAACAGAAGATACCACCATCGCCGATCTGGCAGTTGCACTGAATTGCGGACAGATTAAAACAGGTTCTGCAAGCCGCTCTGACCGTATGGCCAAGTACAACCAACTTATCCGTATTGAGGAAATGCTGAATGAAACAGCTATCTATCCGAAAAACCTTAAATTCGGTAAATAAATTTTGAAACAGGCGGATAGCAAAACTATCCGTCTGTTCCATACCCATGCAAAAGATCCTTTCCCATATTCCGGGCTTTCTTAAGAATAAATACATTCTTACATTGCTTTTTTTTGCTGTCTGGATGGTGTTCTTTGACGATCGGGATATTATTACCACCCATTTCCATTATAAGAAAGAGTTGCGGAATTTAGAGGATAGTAAAGCCTATTACCAGGAACAGATTGCTGAAACCAGGAAAGAACTGGAGCAGTTGAAAAATGACCCTCAGGCCCTGGAACGCTATGCCCGCGAAAAATATCGCATGAAAAGAGCCAATGAAGATCTTTATATTATTGAAGATCAATGATTTGAGATAAGTTTCCCGAAATTTTTCAGACTCCCCCGAATTCACTGTAGAAACACTTCGAATAAAAAGTAAAATTATTTTTAGGTTATCGCAATAATCTATTTATAACGATCGTTTTATAACTGGACGAAATCCCGGACTGGACCCCGGGTAATTTATTTACTGGACAAAAATGGTTTGCTTATGTCAATCTTTACTCAGGAAGATTTACTACTTTATTTGTACAAAGAAACTTCCGCTCAGCAAAACGCTTTAATCGAAGCTGCACTTCAACAGGATTATGAACTCCGTCAGAGTTTAGCTACCTTGCAGGAATCCATCCAACTACTTGATCAGCCTTCCGTAGCACCCCGTACAGAGGTGGTATTGAATGTTCTGAACTATGCTAGAGAAGTGGTGGAAACCGGCGCATGACGATTAAAGAAAGGTACTCCAAAGTAATAGCGTATTTTCAACAACAAGCCCCCAATGCTGAAACGGAATTATTGTATGATAATCCGTTTCAGTTGTTGGTGGCTGTTGTATTATCTGCCCAATGCACCGATAAACGGGTAAATCTCACCACACCCGCTCTGTTTCAACGCTTTCCGGATCCGGTAAGTCTTTCAGAAGCTTCAGTTGAAGAAGTTTTTGTCCTCATCAAAAGTATTTCCTATCCTAACAATAAGGCAAAACACCTGGTTGGACTGGGAAAAATGCTGATGGAACAATTCAACGGTGAAGTTCCAATGACGGTGGAAGAGTTGGTACGCCTTCCGGGAGTGGGACGAAAAACCGCGAATGTTATAACATCAGTTATTGATGCTCAGCCAAATATGGCTGTAGATACCCATGTGTTCAGGGTCTCGGCAAGATTGGGTTTAACAAAAAATGCCAAAACGCCGCTTTCCGCAGAGAAGCAATTAATTCGTCATCTTCCCAAACAGTTGGTGCATGTTGCGCACCATTGGTTAATCCTTCATGGAAGGTATGTTTGCACCGCAAGATCCCCTCAATGTTCCGGTTGCGGCCTAAGGGAGATTTGTGTTTTTTACAAACGTTCCCAAGCAAAACAACCAACCAAAACTACTCATGGTAAGTAGGTAGTTTAAGGGCTAATCTGTATAAAAAACTGCTGTTTATTCGTCGAAAAAAGCAGTCCGTTCGTCGAAGGGGCAAAATGCAATCAATTGAAAATCAGCTAAATAAGTTAAATAGTAAGTTTACTATAGGGTAAATTCAGCAGATTTTACCTTGCGCGCCAGCATAAAAGCTTCTACTTTTCGTTTTAGTTATAATCCGCATTCTGTTAAAAACGAAAATGTACCCCTTATGAAGACTAAGCTCTACGTAGCTGGAATTAGCGGCTGTCTGTTATTGCTGATTGCAATATACCAGCCGTTCGTTCGATTCACTTCTAAATCCGTAGCACAATCCACCGAAGATCTGACTGCTGGTCGATCTGTTCTGAATTATGAGGAGGCAGCCATACCAGGGCTTGAGGTAAAAACTCCTGCTAAAGTTGCCATTGTAAACAAAGCAGAAGTTGCCGGGATTCGGAAAAATCCCAAAAAAGTTAAAACAATACTGGCAAAAACGCAGCCAAAAGAAAAAACGATCAGTGATCTTGAGCCAGTTGCCAAAAAATCGGAAGAAATACTTGCCGGTTTGTTGAAAAAAGAAGCTGATCAGGATAACCTTCACCCCTATGTAGCTTCCAGCAAAACAGTTAGTCGTCGGGTAAAAAACAAACCACCCAGACCGGAGATAGAGATACCTGAGGAGGTATTGGTGAATGCCAGTCCGAACCGTTCCGGAAGAACAGTTATCAACTATGATAATGAAGAAACTGTAGTAAACACTTCGTATAAAACAGAAGCGGATAAAACTGTTAATACAAGTAAAGATCGTTTCCCTCATGGAAATGAAGCTGCTGATGAGGTTCGGATTGAAAGCGGTGAAGAAAATGTAGTTGCGGTTGCAAAGGTTGAAAAGAAAGAAAAGACATACAGTTTCAGGGGTAAAACTGAAGTAAAGTCCAGTTTATATAAATATATTCCACCATTCTGGGACGGTTTTTCACCTGAAATCGGAAATGAATCAGCTGACCGTACGGATGTTATCCAGAAAGCGAAAAAGCTCGCTGCAATGGCAAATAAGGGTGGCTATAACAATGAGTATGCATTTCTGCTGGATATGAGTGTGAAATCCAACAAATACCGTTTTTTTATTGTGAATCTGAAAACGATGCGGATTGAAAAAAGTGCCCTGGTTGCGCAGGGAAGAGGAAAGCAGAACCTGAACCTTGATAAAGAATATTCCAATACTCCCGGCAGTAATTGCAGTTCATTGGGGGTTTATAAAGTTGGTAAATCCTATAATGGTGATTTCGGCCTTTCCTATCGCCTCCATGGCCTGGAGTCAAGTAACAGCAATGCACTGAAACGTTACATCGTATTACATGCGATGGGAACTGTTCCTGATATGGAAACCAATTTTCCCATCTGGCAGAGTGAGGGTTGTCCGTCTGTTGCTCCAAAAGTCTTGGAAAAACTGAGCGATATGATTGATAACAGCAAGAAACCTATTCTAATGTGGATGTATGACGATACCTTCATTCCGATGATGTAGAATTGGTTAATTTTGTAGTCGTTTGCATTAAGGCAACGGTCAACAAAATGGAATCGAATTATTACGGGGAACAGGAAATCCAATCCAGATTATCCTTTGCCCCACTGGTAGATGCCTGGGCAAAAACCGCAGCAGAAGGCAGGCCCGGGACGCGCAAGCTCTACCAAACATTGCTGGATCGAATTAAACGGCATCCGGAACTACTGGAGCCGATTGAAGATATCTCCATTTTAAAAGAACATGAGGAATGGGTAGACATGTTAACGGCTACCCTTTTCCCTGTTTCCTACTCTGATCAGCAGGATCTTTATGGAGTAGGCCTTCCTTTTGGAAGGGAAATGATCTATTGCAGTAAACGATTTAGGGAATTATTCCTGGATGCTTCCGGCCAATTGAACCGGATTCCGGAAGAAATTGCCACACAGCATCTGCAGGAAGAGAAATGCGCCTCTGCCTATAAACTGATTCTTTCCAATTTATATGGCCAGAACATTGACGGAAATGTAACCAGCATTATCCGGCTGCCAAATCCTCAAACAGGATTGGATATCTATTACGAACTTGATCTTGATACTACATTTATCAGGGTACATGCCCTGGGTGAACTTCCGGATATTTCGGGATTACCTCAATGTTGTAATGTAACAGATGTATTACAGCAGGATAAGTTGCGAAAGCTTTTTCCCCTGGAAAAATTCATGTTTGAGGGAATTACGGTGGTCCGCATCAAAGATGTAACCCATCGGGAAGTCATCAACTCCATAAAAAATATTTTATTGGAACAACATGGATTTGGTGAGAATCTCGTATTCCATCAAATCGAGAATCAGGTTCAGGTTCTGATGGGAATTCCAAATCTGAAAATGGGAGTTACACCTTTCTTTCGGGTGAATGAACATCAGATCGTAGCGGAACAATTCACCCATCACAGTCTGCTGATTAAATCAGAGGACAATCAAAAAGGAACGGATAACCTCTGCCGAATATTTCAGGAATTATTTAAAGAAACAGATCAGCCGTTGTTGATCTCCTGCATAACAAATGAATGGCTGGAACGCTATCCAATGCTTTCGAACCTTACTTCGATGGGGTATGCAAGTGCTGCTTTTTTCCCCTTAAAAAGTATGGGCAAACTGATCGGAATTTTATCTGTAGTTCATAAGGAAGCTAATGTAATCAAACATCATCACCTGAGTGAAGCAGCAGAAGCTATCCCGCTTTTTGTACTGGCCATGGAACAGGCAGCAGAAACCCTCGATAATGAAGTGGATAGAGTGATCAAGCAGCATTTTACCGCCGTACAAAGTTCTGTCGAATGGAAGTTTACAGAAGCAGCACTGCAGTTTATCGCCAACAAGGCAAAAGGAGGCAAAGCAAAAATTGAACCGATTGTTTTTGATCAGGTTTTTCCTTTATATGGGGCTATTGATATTCGAAACTCATCTATTGAGCGGAACCACGCCATTCAACAGGATCTGCTGGAACAGCTGAGATATGCTGGAGAGGTTGTGCAGAAAGCGAAGGAAAATACAAATATGCCCCTGCTCCAGGAAGTGGCTTACCGAATCGAAAAATACAGCTATAATGTTTCCAATATTCTGTTTTCAGGAGATGAAGTCATCATTGATCATTTTCTTCGAAATGAAGTAGTGGAATTGTTTGAACATCTCCGTGTTTTGTTGCCCGAACTTGGAGCATTCATCGATGGTTATTTTGAACAGATTGATCCTGCGATCCGGTTGAAAGTTACCCACAGACATGAATTTGAAGAAAGTATAACGTTTATTAACCAGGAACTTGCCCGCTTTATTGATGCGGAACAGGAGACCGCACAAAAAATTTATCCGCATTACTTTGAGCGATTCGTTACGGATGGTGTGGATTTCAATATGTATATCGGTCAGTCTATTTCACCAGAAAAGCCTTTTGATACATTTTATCTGAAGAATCTGAAAATGTGGCAGTTGACTGTCCTGACAAGAGCGGCAAGGCTGGCTAACCTGTTGCAGGAAAGGATGGTGAATCCGTTAAAAACAACACAACTAATCCTGGCGCACAGTGTTCCGATTTCCATCAGTTTTAGAACAGCGGAGCGGAAATTTGATGTGGATGGTGCATACAATATCCGCTATGAAATAATTAAGAAACGAATTGACAAAGTGCATGTAAAGGGCAGTAATGAACGACTTACACAGCCTGGTAAACTGGCAATTGTATTCTCTCAATCTCGCGAAGCCTCAGAATATCTGGATTATATCGAATTTTTGCAAAATCAGCGTTTGCTCCTGCACGATCTGGAGCAACTGGAACTGGAAGAGCTTCAGGGAGTAGTTGGACTCAAGGCACTTCGGGTTAGTATCAATATGGAACCTGATGAAGCTGAAAACACTTCAGGCAAACCGGAAGTTATTGAGGTTGTTCAGAATTGAAATCCCAGACTGACAAATGGAAGTCCGCCTTCTTCTGACTGACCGTAACAGGCACTAACTACAAACCGGTTAGCGGGTGCCAGCCAAATACCACCGCCATAACCAAGGTGCCAGCGTGATGAAGGTTCGTTCTTCAACCAAACCCGGCCAATGTCCTGGAAGAATAATAGTCCGAGTGTACCCGGCATTATATATCCTCTCAGTTCTGTCAGCCTGATCCTTAAGTCAAGGTTGTTGAAAAATCGCTTGTCGCCGCCAAATCTGAAATTGCGGTAGCCTCGAAGGCTTTCATTTCCACCAAGGTATTGGGCCTGGAAAAATTCATAATTCCCATAATTGCCGCCACCACCTAATCTGCCTGCCAGTACAACCTGGTTGGGTGCCAGGAGACTAACAAAATAGGATAAGTTTGTTTCCCACTGTGTAAAAGAATTTGATACCCGGCTTACTCCGTTTACCCATCTCACCGTATTCATCCAATGTACTCCCCTTGTCGGAACAGTTTGATTATTTCGGGTATCCAATACCGCCTGAGCCTGCAATCCCAGGTAGGTTTTTTTCTGTTTTAGGCGTTCCTGATCCAGTCCACTCTCCGGTTTGGTAATGAAACGGTCTTTATTGTCATCATAATCGATCCAGTAGTGTTGAAAAACGGGGCCTGCATTCAACTGAACAGAAGGTGCCGGATGATATTTGGCAAGGGCAGCCAGTTCAAAAAGATTAAAACGGGATCGATAGTAAGTGATATTGATCTGGTCGTTTTTTACAAATTTTGTCTGGTTCCCAAATCCAAAAAAGTTTCGGGTATTATTTGGTGCTTTCAGGTTGGCATAAAAACGAAATGCAGGTGCATCAAATAAATAGCGGAACTGGTATGCGCCTGTTGCTACCGCATAGTAAGCATTGAATTGATGCTGGAATGCATAGGGCTCTTTTCGGAAGCTGTGATGGGTAGATCGTACACCTGCACCTAGAAAAATACCATCATCCCGATTGTAGGTTGCCAGTATGAGTGGGGTGGTGATATTATACTTAAAATTTTTCCGATCGTAATTATGAACAGATGGCAGATAGGAGAATTTTTTTCTCAACTTTCCTGCCCCCGCAATTCGATTGTCTTCCTGGAAACTATCGTACCATTTTATGCCGGATGGCCGATTTCCGGATTGATCCATAATCAGGCTGTCTCTGCCTTCACCGCTGATGATGCGGATGGTAAACCCTTTTGGCACTTCTCCCCTGACGCGGAATACATCGCCACCCTTTAAGCCAAATAACCTAAGCTCCCTGGTTACAGCCGGATCAATACGTTGTTCAGAAAGTTTATCCGAGGGTTTTCCTTCCTTGTTGATATCAAAAATGGTCAGTTTCAATTCTCCCTTTTTTTTCCAGTCCAGTTCAAACCAGTCTTTCTTATCAGACCCTGTTATATCAATCGTTCTGTGTAGAAAATCCTGGTATCCCAATACCTCATCCAAAAAAAATTGTTTTCTCTTTTTTAAGATGCCGGCAATTGTACCTGCCTGCATGATTTGAATGGCTACAGGTTGTGCCGCTAATGCACTGTCAATTACGCTATCAGTTATTTCCTGGAGCAGTTGTGTGGCCGTTTTTTCCCAATCCGATCTACTGGTCCGGTTTAAAAAACTCCGGTCAAAATAACGGGCATTGTAATTAAAGCGATTGATATTCTCTGCCTGAACCTTGAAACCCTGAAACTTTGGTAGCAGCCAGGACCTGCTGACAAGCCATGGAATCCAGCCACGATTGATGAAGAATGCCTGATCACGGTCACGGGGAATCGGAAAATAATGACGCCCTTCTTTTGTATTCCTGCTGCCCCAGCGCCACTGGTCATCATGCCGGTCAAAATCCATAATGAGCATGTCCAGCAGCCGTGCTTTTAATACAGCCTGTTGGTCTACCGTATTATCATTATCTTTTCTCAGTGCTTCTATTACCTTGTCAGTGCTAAAAGTTTTTGTCAGTCCATCTGGCTCCCGTGGTTCAAAAAGATAAAGTTTGTTTCCAAAATCTGTGCGGTACTGACCCAGGACGGGATCATCTGGCAAAAATACCAGCCGGGGTTCAGTATGTGGAATTCCTGCTGCCGAAACCAGTGCAGGAACGGAAAGTGCTGCATAGGGGTAGGAGGCTGAAATGCCATCAACTATAGCATCTTTCACAAAGGTTTGTCGTAATTCTTCGGGCAACGTTTTGTCGGGATATTTCTCAATACTTCTCAAAACATATTCCCGACCGCTGCTGTCTTCCAGCCTGAGTGAACGACTTTGCATGCCACCACCTCGTTTGGTTGGATGTAATCCGCCATTGTAGTTTGCAATGGAAAACACAGGAACTTTTATCGGAGTGATCCATTCCTGGCGGTAATTGGAACCGAAAATCCGTTGCTTGAGTTTGCCTGCTTTAAAGTATGGTGCTGCCGCTATGGAAATACTATCCTGCCAGCTGATATCAGTTGAATCGTAAGTAATAATCTCTTTGGGTTTGGGAAGCGAAATGTCCTGTCTGTATACTTCCTGGTGAATTGTTTCGGTTGCTTCCATGAAAACCAGTTGCATCTTTCCATTTACATACCATTGCAGTTTCACATAACCGGTAGTTGAAAAACTAATGCGATTTAGGTTGTTTTTTCTGTGTCGGGTTGATTTGGACCCTGCTCCACTTACAATATAATGCTGGTTATTGATACGGATATGTTGCAAGCCATGCTCATGACCAGCAAACCGGAGCACTCTGCCGTGCTGCGTTAAAAGGGTATCAATCCGGGAAGACATATTTTTGTACACAGGATGTTTGTTGTCCTGAATATTTCCAAAACCACCTCTTACCAATGGATAAATCGAGCCAATCAGTGGCAGGGGTATATAGAGTTTTGGGTTAATTTCCGTCAAAGGGAAAAGATGCTGTTTGAACTGGTAATAACCTCCATGGATACCCGAAGAAGCAAACGGATGGTGCGTTAGAAACAGGATTGTTTTTTCTCTGTTCCGATACAGGATTTCCTGTAGGCGGAACAAGATTTCATCTTCGGTTTTGCAATCGCAGTCGCTGCTTATCCCGGGTTTATCGGTTTGCTGCAGCCACCACTGACTATCCATAATGATGACTGTTAGTTGATCATTCAGGCTTCTTTCTTCAGGACCAGGGCATCCATCAGCAGGCAGAAAATGAATATTGGCAAGGTTAAGTTGCTGAATGTATTCTCCCTGGTTTTTTATCTGCTGCCATCCATTATTGTGGCCTTTTGCCCAATCATGGTTACCGGGAATAAAAAAAATCTGCCCGGCCAATTGCTGGCCGGCCATCCATTGTGTGTCAAGAACTGCTTTGTACCTGTTATATCCCCTGCTTTGTTCATCCGGTAATCCGGCAGGATAAATATTATCACCTAAAAAGAATAAGGCCTGCGATTTCCTGTTTTTTGAATCCTGGCTTTTCAGAAGCTTTTGTATTACCGGATGCTTACCGTTGGTTAACTCACCCGCATCGCCAATAAATAGTATTTCCTGAAGGATGGAGTCAGTTTGTGCGAAAGTCCTCATTGAGCCTGTTATCAACAGTAAAAGCAATATTTGTCTGAGGGATGGCAGGTTCATTTTAAATTGGATTGCGTGTTGGTTTCCGATTGTTCCGGGTTAAACGGAAAATACAACAGGGTTGCTTTCGACTGTCTGCCTTCATTGGAAATATAGAGATCTCCATTCGGGCCAAAGCAAAGGCCTTCAGGTTGTTGAAAAAGGTCGGGGTTCAGTCCATATACCGATTCCGGTTGTCCCTCCCTGTTACATATTGCAAGAAGTTTGGCAGTTGATGATAAAATAAAGAGTTTGCCGGTTATGGGATGGAATGCCGCCGCTGATGGTTGAAATTCTATCGTATCGTCTTTGCCAAGCATTCGAAATAGGTTCCATCCTATTCGAATTACCGGCTGTTCCTCCAGTTCATGTGTATCCAGGTTGAAGGACCATCCGTATACCAGGGGTTCCTCCAGGCCGCAGTTCTTACAAAAAAGCAAGAGTCTGTTCAGTTCCTGGTCGTAAGCGATGCTTTCAAATTCAGTATGTCTGCTGAAATGAAGAGGATAGTGGTCTATTTGTTTTCCGGTTCGGCCATCCAGGAGATAAAGACTTCCGTCACTTCTTAGCACATAATATCCTTCCGGCGTTCGGACAATATCTTCATAATCACCTTTTTCTCCAAAGCTCAGAGTGTTCATTTTACCAGAAGCAGTGTTGAGTACGAATAGTTTTCCCTGTTCATCATTTATGGCGACCAGTTCTTCGTTGTTATGATAACTGATTCCCGAGATTTCACGAAGTGGTTTTTTCAGCAGCAGCGTATTGGCTGGCTGGTTCGCGTAGCCAGGCAGGGAAGGTGCAAAACAAACACCGCTGAGTTGATTGCAGGATAAAATACCTGTTACACTCAGTAGTAATAAGAAACTATTCCAGGTAAGGCGGTGCAACATACCTGCAAGTTAGTTTGACCTGAGATTCAATGCTTGATTTGCGTTAATTTAGTTTAATAAACAGTTACATGGAAGCAAACACAGGCATTCTGGATAGGGCGACCAGCCTGGTTCGGCAACATTTTGAAAAAAACGTCCCGTCCTCGCTTTATTTTCATGATCTCCACCATACCATACAGGTAGTAGATGCTTCCCGGCAAATGGCTGCTGCTATGCAGCTTACGGAGGAAGACCGGCTGGCATTGTTACTGGCTGCCTGGTTTCATGATACAGGATACGGCGTCCAATACGAGGGGCATGAGGTTGCAAGCGTTGAAATTGCCCGTAGGTTTTGCCGCGAACAAAACCTGGCAGAATCACTGACTGAAAAAGTTGCATCCTGCATCCTTGCTACCCGCATGCCTCAATCACCAGCCAGCCTGATCGAGCAGATAATCTGTGACGCCGATATGGCACATCTTGGGTCTGGACACTATCCGGAGGAAAGCAAATTGCTCAGAAAGGAAATCAACACTGTTTTTAATAAGGATATCAGTAAAAAAGCCTGGCGAAGGACAAATATCCGGTTTCTTGAAGAGCATCGGTATTTTACTGAATATGCGCGTACTCACTTTGAGCCGGTTAAACAGGCTCATTTAAAAACATTGCTGGAAAAGGAAGCCGCATCTAAGGGAGAAACGGTTGAAACACCGGTAGGTAAAATTGAGGATGTACCAGCTTCGGAAGCAATTCCGACTGAGAAAGAAAAAAAGCCGGCAGATAAAGTCAGTCAATCACGAACCGACAGGGGAATTGCTACCATGTTCCGGATCATGAGTGAAAATCATGTAAGTCTTAGCCAAATGGCAGACAGTAAAGCGAACATCATGATTTCAGTAAATACTATTGTGTTATCGATACTGGTTTCTGTTTTACTTGGAAAACTTCAATATTATCCTCAATTCATTCTGCCGACAGCTATACTTGCATTGGTATGTCTGACTGCTGTGATTTTTGCTATTCGTGCAACAAGACCAACTGTAACGGGTGGAGTATTTACGGAAGAAGACATTCGCCAGAAAAAAGCCAATCTCCTGTTCTTTGGAAATTTTTTTAAAATGGATCTCAAAGAGTATGAATGGGGCATGAAAGAAATGATGAATGACAGCGAGTATTTGTATGACAGCATGATAAAGGATATTTATTTTCTGGGCAGAGTGCTTGCAAGGAAATATCATTTTCTGCGTATTTCCTACAATGTGTTTATGTACGGACTTATTATTGCTGTTCTTTCTTTTGCGATTGCCAGTTTTATTGGAATGAAATAACCCGGTAGTGTATGATTGAATATATCCGGGAATACAAAAAGTACAGCAGCAGTTATTATGTGTCTGAAGGCATCCGCACAACTGCAGGTGTGATGCTTCCTATACTGACTGCCAGCTATTTTGGTCGACTCGATGTTGGTATGGCACTCGGGTTGGGCGCTCTGTGTGTGAGCATTGCCGATAATACCGGTCCCATTCATCACCGGGTGAACGGAATGATGGCAGCGCTTATTCTGATTTTTATATCTACCCTGGTTACAGGCTTTTGTATGCCTTATCCGTGGTTGCTGGCAGCGCTTATTGTTCTCATGGGATTTGCTTATTCCATTATTGGTGTGTATGGAGTGCGGGCAGCAGCCGTTGGAGTGGCGGGATTGCTGGTGATGATTCTAAGTATTGATGAACGTTACACCAGTTGGGAAGTAGTGAGAAATGGATTGCTCGTAGCCGGAGGCGGACTGTTCTATTTTACGATAAGTTTATTGTTATATCGTTTGCGCCCATATAAACTGATTGAGCAGGCGCTTGGGGATTCACTGCTTTCCATGTCGGATTATCTTCGCACCCGTGCGGGATTTTATAATGCCAGTGTAGATTACGATAAAAATTACAAGGAAGTATTAGAACAGCAGGTGCTGGTGCATAACAAGCAGAGCCTGGTTCGTGAAATGCTGTTTAAGACCCGTGACATTGTTCGTGAGTCTACGCATAAAAGCAGGATCCTGATGATGATCTTCCTGGACAGCGTAGATCTCTTTGAAAGGATTATGACATCCCAGCAGGATTACCGGCTGCTTCATCAGTTGATGGATGCTTCCGGATTATTGCTGGCTTTTCAAACACAAATTCGCCTATTATCGGATGAATTAGAAAAAATCGGACTTGCCTTACAGGAAGGAAAGATCTCCGAATCAAAAGAAGGACTGGAGGATCTGTTGAAAAAGCTGGAGGCTGAATTTGTAGAAGTACGAAATGCTACTATGGATGATAGTAATATTGAGGGTTTTGTTAGCCTGAGGCATATTCTGAACAGCATTAAAGATATTCAAAGCAGGATACTTACCATTCACCGTTATACCAGTTTTGATAAGAAAATCGGGGATGCGTTTTCACGTACTGTGGATTATACCAAATTTGTTTCACCTTCTGACTTTAACATCAAGCTGCTGACAAATAACCTAAGTATTCACTCAACGATTTTTCGCCATTCCGTAAGGGTTGCAGTTTCATTACTGGCAGGTTATTTCCTGACCCGGGTATTGCCGGTTGGACACGGCTACTGGATTTTGCTCACCATCCTGGTAATTCTGAAACCAGCCTATAGTTTAACCAAACAAAGGAATATTGAACGTTTAACGGGAACTTTTTTTGGAGCCCTGCTGGGAGTCGGACTACTATGGTTGATACGGGATGATCGGTTATTGGTGACTGTTATGATTATAGGAATGGTTGTTGCTTATAGTATGGTAAGGGTAAAATACCTGGTAAGTGTAGTGGCGATGACTGCTTATATTCTGATCGCATTTCATTTTCTGAAGCCCGGTGATTTTTCAGAAGTGTTGCGCGATCGTTTGATTGATACTTTCGCTGGTTCCGTTATAGCATTCATTGCAACGTTTGCCATCCCCCCGAAATGGGAGCATGAGCAAATTCAGGAATTGCTGGAGGAAGCCATCGAAGCAAACGCGCGTTATTTTGAGTGTATCAGCAAGTTATTCATCCGGGTTTCCCTGAGTAATGAAGCATATAAGCTTAGCAGAAAGGAAGCATTTGTAAAACTGGCTAACCTGTCTGATGCTTTCCAGCGAATGCTGAACGAACCCAAACGCCAGCAAAAAAAGGTGCAGCTGGTTCACCAGATGGTGGTCAATAACCATATGCTTGCTTCACATATAGCAACACTTTCTTCCTACCGGAAAATGGCGGAGCGGTATGCGTCCGAAAAATTTCAACCCATCATTTCCGCATCCCTTGCGCATCTCCAGGGAGCCGCAGAACTGGTAAAACAGGGGCCGGCGCCAGGCAAATTGCTAAGCGCTGAGGAGAATTTTGTCATTCGGGAAGAACTGAAGCAATTGCTGGAACTGCGTTTAAAGGAATTGGCGGAAGGTGAAAGGGATACTGAAACCAGGCAACGGTTTTCAGAATTGAAAACCATTGCCGATCAGTTTGAGTATATAAACAAAATAAGTATCGAACTGGAGAAGCTTGCGCAGCGCTTACGGGAGCGCACTGCTTAACCAGGAATTGTCATCCCCAGCATTTCTTTCAGTTTGTTGAGCAGTTCCGTTTTGGTAATGGGTATTCCCATAATCTTGTTGTATCCTTTGGCGTCAACCAGGTATTGATCACGGATGATTTTTATCAGCTGACCATTGTTGATTTCCGGTATCAGGATCTGTTCAAAATTCTTGAGGATATCTCCCAGGTTTTTAGGGAAGGGGCGGATATAGCGAAGATGAGAATGGCTTACTTCCTGCCCTTCGGCCTGCAATTCCTGCACGGCACTTTTGATGGCGCCATAGGTTGATCCCCAGCCCAGCACCAGAATTTTTCCTTTGTCCGGACCGCTGTCGAGTTTTTGTTCAGGTATATAATCGGCAATCTTATCTACTTTTTCCTGCCGGATTTTTACCATCAACTGATGGTTTTCTGGATCATAACTGATATTTCCGGTGATGTTTTGCTTTTCGAGTCCACCTACACGATGCTCGAGTCCGGGTGTACCAGGGATAGCCCATGGGCGAACCAGCTTTTCATCCCGCTGGTAAGGCATGAACTTGTCTTCTCCATGGCCGAGTTCTTTTTTGAAGTTTACTTCAATAGGGGCCAATTGGTTGCTGACTGGAAATTTCCAGGGTTCTGCACCATTGGCGATATAACCATCGCTCAGGAAGATTACCGGTGTCATATGCTGAACCGATATGCGAACTGCTTCATATACAGCGGCAAAACAATCACTGGGTGTGGAGGCGGAAAGAACAGGCATCGGGCATTCTCCATTTCGTCCGTAATAAGCCTGGAGCAGATCACTTTGTTCTGTTTTGGTAGGCAGACCGGTGGAAGGTCCTCCTCGTTGGATGTTTATAATTAACAATGGGATTTCAAGCATTACTGCGAGTCCCATGGCCTCTGTTTTAAGTGCCATACCCGGACCAGAGGTTGTGGTTACCCCCAATGAGCCACCATAAGAAGCACCGATAGCAGCCGTAATGCCAGCGATCTCATCTTCTGCCTGGAAAGTTCGGATGCCAAAACTCTTATGCCGGCTAAGTTCATGCAGAATATCGGATGCCGGGGTTATGGGGTAGGTTCCCAGGAACATGGGCAAAGAAGCTTTTTGAGAAGCTGCGATAAGTCCGTATGCCAGGGCCTGGTTTCCCATGATATTACGATAAGAGCCTGGTTCGATCCTGGCTTTTTCAACTTTATACCGGGTAGTGAAGGTTTCGGTGGTATCGCCAAAGTTGTATCCTGCCTGAAGGGCCTTGATATTGCTGTTCAGGAGGTCAGGTTTTTTGCCAAATTTATCAGTCAGGAACTGGATTGTGCTGTCCATATCCCGGTTATACATCCAGTAAAGAAATCCCAGCACAAACATGTTTTTAGCACGGTCTTTTTCCTTGGTGCCCAGGGGAAATTCTTTAAGTGCCTCCCGGGTCATCTTGGTTATATCCATGCGGGTCACTTCGTAATTGGCCAGGCTATCATCTTCAATCGGATTGACACCATCCGGATAGTTTGCCAGTCGCAGGTTTTTGGCGTCGAACCCGTCTGTGTTTACAATAATTTTTCCGCCTTTTTTAAGGGCCTTGAGATTGGTTTTCAGTGCTGCGGCATTCATAGCTACCAATACATCACATTCATCACCCGGTGTATAAACGGGGGTGCTGGAGAAACGCAGCTGATAGCCACTGACACCGGGAATAGTTCCCTGGGGTGCCCTGATTTCCGCTGGGAAATCGGGGAAAGTAGCCAGGTCAATACCCAACAAAGCGGTATTATTAGTGAATTGGGTACCAGTTAATTGCATGCCATCTCCACTATCGCCTGCAAATTTTATCACCACCTCCTGGAGGAGTTCTTCTTTGTGCATCATGATGCAAAGGTAAGGAATGGAAGAATGGAAGAATGGAGGAATGGAGGAATGGAGGAATGGAAGAGGGTTAGGAATTTGTAAGGGATCGGAACACGTCTTCCAGGCTTTGGTCGCTGCTTTGGAGAGAGACGATGTTCAGGTTTTGTTCAACACTGAGGGAAAGCAACTGTTTTTTAGCTTCCGCAGGATCAGCAGCTTCCAGCTCCCATTCATGGGTAGAAAGCTTGCGTAGTACTTTAAGGCTGGTTATAGTTCTTTCCAGCCATTGAGCTTCCAGTGCTTCC
The DNA here is from genome assembly GCA_016787265.1 of Flavipsychrobacter sp. Lineage (GTDB taxonomy): Bacteria > Bacteroidota > Bacteroidia > Chitinophagales > Chitinophagaceae > Flavihumibacter. Next base: position 162,103 of record JAEUVF010000008.1, read on the forward strand.
TTAAACTGCACCCGGATAACTGGTTTGCTGTGATGGGCCTGGAGGTCTTTCAGGTTACTATCAGCAATAATATTTCCTTTGTTGATAATGATCACCCGGTTGCAAACGGCTTCCACTTCCTGCAGGATATGGGTGGAGAAAAGAATGGTTTTTTTTGCTCCAAGGGAGCGGATGACCTCCCTGATTTCTATGATCTGGTTGGGATCGAGTCCTGTTGTTGGCTCATCGAGGATAAGCACCTCAGGGTCATGGATTAACGCTGCTGCCAGCCCAACCCGTTGTTTATATCCTTTGGAAAGCTGTCCGATTTTTTTATGACTTTCAGGGGATAGTCCGACCTGGCTGATAACTGCGTTGATACGATTATTTTTATCAGCTATGCCATGAATCTCGGCCATGAACTGAAGATACTCCCGCACATACATGTCGTAATAAAGCGGGTTGGATTCGGGCAGGTATCCGATTCTGGATTTGGTAGCGATTGGGTTCTGTGTTACGTCAATACCTGCGATCAGGGCTTTGCCTCCATCTGGTTGGAGGTAGCCGGTAAGGATCTTCATAGTAGTGGATTTCCCGGCACCATTGGGTCCGAGAAATCCAACTATTTCACCCTGATTAACAGAGAACGAGATATTATTAACAGCTGTTTGCTGACCATACTCTTTCTTAAGTGACTGAACCGCAATTGACATAGTTCAACAAACCTACAGAATTATAAGTCATCATACTCATAGATGTTATCAATATGGGTATTTGCCGGCATTTCAAATACTGGATTTATCAGACCGTCTTTCAGGCCGTATACCCAACCATGCAGATGGGGTTGTTGGTTATACTTCCAGGCTTTCTGAATAATGGAGGTTTTGGCGAGGTTCATGACGCCTTCAATAACATTCAGTTCTACCAGGCGGTTCGTTTTTTGTTCTTCATCGGTAATTGCATCGATTTCCTCCCGGTGGAAACGGTATACGTCCTTTATATTTCTAAGCCATTTGTTGATTATGCCAAAATTATGTTGGGTCATCGCTGCTTTTACGCCACCGCAACCATAATGACCACAAACAATTATATGTTTCACTTTCAGGTGAACTACGGCATACTCAAGTACGCTGAGCAGGTTCAGGTCTGTATGTACCACCATATTGGCGATATTTCTGTGTACAAAAATTTCACCTGGTTGTGTGTTGGTGATCTGGTTGGCAGGCACACGGCTATCGCTGCAGCCAATCCAGAGGAAGTCGGGCCGCTGAATATTTTCAAGCCGTTTGAAAAAATCGGGATCTGTTTCTACCGTTTCGGCTGCCCATGCTTTATTTTCCAGTAAGAGTTTTTCGTATTGTTTCATATAAACTGATTTTAATTGTTTTCAGAATGATTGGAGAATCCCTGTTCTTTATTGGCGCTTTTTTTAAGTTGTACAGTTATGTTTTTTAAAGGAGCACTGATCATAAAGTCTTCTATGACTTCAACTACATCCTTATCCAGGAAATCGGCACGGGTAGCATCAATCAGCACAAAAGAATCTTCCGGCACCTTGGCCAGTTTATGTTTAATAATAGGTTTGTTCAGGAAGGATACATCCTTTCTGAGGCGGAATAAATAATTGTTGTCGTCGTTTACCACAAATACAGCAGAACGGAAATTACTGCGTAATACGAAGAATAATCCTACAACACAACCTACCAGTATTCCTTTCAGCAGATCGGTCAGCAGGATGGCTATAATAGTTACAATAAAGGGCACGAACTGATCCCAGCCTCTTTGATAAAACTTTTTAAATATGGAAGGTTTCGCCAGCTTGAAACCGGTGTATATGAGTACAGCAGCCAGTGCAGGCAGCGGAATCATATTCAGGATATTGGGAATGAATGCTACACAAAGAAGCAACAACATACCATGAAGAATCGCCGACATTTTTGTTTTTGCACCTGCATTAACGTTGGCGGAGGTGCGAACAATAACCGAAGTAATAGGGAGACCGCCAATAAATCCGGAGAGCAGGTTACCTACACCCTGTGCTTTCAATTCCCGATTAGTAGGAGTTACCCGCTGGTATGGATCCAGTTCATCGGAAGCTTCAATATTCAATAAGGTTTCAAGGCTGGCAACAATTGCCAGTGTGAAGGCTACTACCCAAACATTGTAATTGGCAATATGGCTGAAATCGGGAAACTGAAAGAAACTAACAAATTCCTCAGCTGTGTCAGCTTTAGGAATATTAACCAGTGTGTGATCAGGCAGTGAAAGTGCAGACTGGGAAGAAATGAAGAACTGGTTAATGGCAACCCCGATCAGAACCACTACTAATGGAGCAGGGATGAGTTGCATGAATTTGCCAATTTTTACAATGTATTTGTCCCAGACGATGTGGATCAACAGAGATACGATTCCAATAAATGCAGCGCCGGGTATTATGTGGTTCAGGGAGTTGAAAATGCCAGTGAACGTATTGGAGCCGTCAGGTTGCTGGAAACTTTCATCTCCTTCGAAATCGGCATTATAGCCAACAAGGTGTGGTAGTTGTTTAAGGATCAGGATAAGACCAATGGCAGCCAGCATGGCTTTAATCACAGAGCCTGGAATATAATCACCCAGAACACCTGCTTTCAGGTAACCAAGAATGATCTGCAAAACACCTGCAATTACAACACTTACTAAAAAAGCTTCGAAACTTGGAAGTTTGGCGAGTGCTGCTATAACGATGGCCGTTAATCCTGCAGCCGGGCCACTTACACTAAGCTGGGAGCCACTGAGAGCGCCAATGACAATGCCACCCACAACACCAGCAATAATACCGGAAAACAAGGGGGCATTGGATCCCAAAGCAATACCGAGACAAAGAGGAAGAGCAACAAGGAATACTACGATAGAGGATGGGATATCTGACGACAGATTCCCAAACGGATTTTGTAAACGTTTGGACATACAGGTTGATTATTTCGAATAATAGAAAGGGGATACCAGTCTTCAACAGGGAAGGGGGCGGGTACCAGGGAAAACTTCAATAAAAACTCAGGCCTGATCCGGAGGCTGTATGAGGGTTTGGGAGTGTTGATCATCCGGCAGATTTTCAGATACCGGAACAACCCTTAGAATATCTTCGGCGTTGACAGTTCGCAGAAGTGCGCAAACATCCAGATTACAAACGGAAAATGTTTTTCCGCTTTTATGCTCTTCATTAATGGGATTGTTATTGCCTGCTTCTTCCTCTACTGTATTGAGTACACAGTATTTGTTTTGTTTGGAAACAAATGGAAGCATTACCAATGTAGTGCCCAATAAACCAATGAACAACAGAGCAATGCTGGTAATCAGCATTTTCCTGCCGGAAAATTTCCGCTTTCCTGTTCTGAGGTTATTTTTCATGGCGGTCGAAAATAAAGTAATAGCCTGAAAGATAAGCAATTGTTAAGGCATTTAACAAAGCCTTAGTGTAATAGTTGATTGATTTCTTTAATAAGAGAACGGGTTGAGAAAGGTTTGAAAACATATTTTGCCGCACCCAATTCCAGGCCTTTGCGTAGATCTGATTCCCTGGTTTTAGCGCTGAGGAAGACCACAATAGTATCTTTGAGCGCCGGCTGTTGTTTGATATATTCACAAATGGCAAAGCCATCTACATCCGGCATCATTATATCGAGCAGTACCAGGTCGGGTTTTTCCTGTTCAGCCAGGTGAAGGGCTTCTCTGCCGTTTCGGGCAACTATTACCGAATACCCGTTTTTCTGCATCAGGAATTCCAGCGACATCAGAATATAGGGATCGTCATCAACCACCAGTATTTTTTTTTCCGGCATGTCAGCGGTTTGTTTGGGATAATGGCAGGGTAAAGATAAAACAGGCACCTCCTTCCTCCCTGTTTTGAGCCCATATTTTTCCGGAATGGAGCTCAATGATTTTTTTGGAGATTGCCAGCCCAAGCCCACTGCCTTCCGGTTTTTTTAGTGTCTGATTAGGGGCCTGGTAAAATTTATCGAATATCAGTTCCAGAGACGTTTCCGGAATTCCTTTCCCCTGGTCAGAAACGGATACCTCAAGGTAGTTCCCGGAAACAGTTGCGGTTATTATGATTGTAGTTGCTTCAGGTGAAAACCGGATCGCATTGGTTAAAAGATTGTAAAGTACCTGACGTATAAGTGCAGGGTCTGCTTCCATGGTTAAATCTGGACTGTCGTATTGTAATTCTATCCGCAACCGTTTTAGCTGGGTGAGTGGCTGAATATCTGAAAGCGTTTCCCCGATCAGCTCTTTTATTTGTACTGTTTGCAAGTCTAATAGTTGCCTGCCAGATTCAAAACGTTCCAGGTTTAAAACCTGTGTAATCAGGTGACTCAAACGTTCCGTCTCGCGGACCACGGCAGCCAGGAATTCGGTTTTTTTTGGTTCCGGCATTTCAGGATTATCATGCACCAGTTCTGTCAGGGCCCGGATGGAGGTTAGTGGAGTCCTGAGTTCATGCGTTACCGTATACAGAAATTCATCTTTCACTTCATCCATCGCCATTAATTGCTGGTTGAGTGCAGATAGCTGTTCCGATGCCCGTGTCAGTTCTATCGATTTTCTTTTTAATTCTTTATTTAGTTCCATCAGCTGTTGTGATTCCTTCAACAGGTTCAATACTTCTTCCATACTGAGCTCCTCCGCTTTTGCAACCCTTGAAACCAGGATATGGGCAGATGCGGATCCAATTACCCCGGCCAGTATTTTTTCTGTGAATTGCACGAGGCGGGGATCTGCCGTAGATGTAGTCAGGGATATTTGATGCCGGGTTGCATATTTCTGTAAAAGGCTTCCTGCTCTGTCAGGACCTATGAAATTTTGCAACAGCACCCGGAGTGCCGGAAGGCTGGCGGTATCACGCCAAACGGCAGGTTCAGCAGCATACTTGTCTTTGTTCAGAAAGTCTACAAAAAGCTCTGCCTGGTACGTTTCCGTGGTACCTTTCCGGCTATTAATTGAAACCAGGAAAAAAAAACTGCTATTTAATAAAAGGCTCCAGAATAAAGAGTGGGAAACAGGATCCAGGGTATTCAGTCCGAAAAGAGCGTGCGGTTTCAACCAGGAGATTTCAAAATATCCATTTGCCAGCATGGATTCATCAAGCAACCCGGCTCCTGCAAGGGATGGTAGCAGCAAGGTGAACAGCCAGCAGGAGAAACCGGCAGCGAGGCCGGCCAGTGCTCCATTTTTAGAAGCTCCTTTCCAATAAAGGCCTCCCAGCACAGCAGGTGCCAGCTGTGCAACTGCAGCAAAGGAAACAAGTCCGATAGAAACAAGACTGTATTGTTCGGCTACCAGTTTGTCGTATAACAGTGCCAGCCCGATCACCAGTAGAATGCTTCCTCTGCGCACCCACATAACAATTGCAGAAAGGTTGCTCCTGGGCACCTGGTGCAACCGGTTATTGGAAAAAAGCAGGGGTAGCGCCAGGTGATTACTGATCATCGTTGTAAGGGCGATGGTTTCTACTATGATCATACCTGTTGCAGCTGAAAAGCCGCCAATAAAGATCAGCAGGCTCAGCAGGTATTTCCCCTTTTCGAGGGGAATATTCAAAACGTACAGATCGGGGTTTGCACTGGTGATTGGATATAGAACGGAACCTGCCAATGCTATTGGTACTACAAACAGATTGATTATAAAAAGATAGAGCGGAAAAATCCATCCTGCTGTTTTTAAGTGGTCTTCATCCAGGTTCTCTACTACATTCACCTGGAACTGCCTTGGCAAAAAAAGCATTGCAAAAAAGGAGAGCGTCAGCATGGAGAACCAGCTCGTATAAGCATTGTTTTCCTGGAGGGTAAATAGTTGCTGCAGTTGGGGTTGCGCAGCTGCCTGTTGAAACAGGTCGGTAAAGCCATTAAAGACGCCATAGGTAATGAATAAACCCGCTGCCAGAAAAGCTACCAGTTTAATGACCGATTCAAATGCAATCGCTGCGATCAGTCCCTCGTGTTTTTCTGCTGCATCCACTGATCTGGTGCCAAAAAACAAAATAAAAACAGTTAACAGCATCGTACCATAAAATGTGCTGTCTTTCCAGATAGACTGATCTGTTTTACCTGTTGTGCCTGCAAGCAGATCAAAGCTGGTAGCAATTGCTTTTAATTGAAGCGCGATATAGGGTATCATGCCCAATACGCAGAAGATGGTAACCAGGATTGCCAGTGAAAAGTTTTTTCCATAACGGGTAGATACCAGGTCGGCAATACTGGAGATGCCCTGGGTTCTGCAGATACGGATAATTTTCAAAAGTACCGGCCAGAACAGTGCACATAAAATAGTTGGACCAATATAAATTGTCAGGAAGTCCGGTCCGTTAGTGGCAGCTCTGCCGACACTTCCGTAGTAGGTCCAGGCGGTACAATAAACGGCCAGCGATAACGCATATACATATCCGTTGTTTATCCAGGATTTCCCTTTTTTTCTCACGGATTCGGCTCTCCAGGCAATCAGGCTGAGCAGGAGCAGATAAGCTACTGCAGTTCCGGCAATAATCCAGCTATTCATGATCATCCCGGTTTTTAGGAGTAGTTCGGTGAATCCTGCGAATCAGAAAAATAAAGAGCAGCCACCCGGAAAAAAGATAGACAAGCAATAAAGGAAGATCGCCAATCCATTTTGGTTGATTGGCTATGGAAAGAAGGGGGAAATTAAAAAACAACAGGCAGGCAATTGTAATCAGCACTGCCTGCTGGTTTTTTTTGGAGGCTGACATAGCCACAAATTTAATCGCTTATTTCATCGGATCGTTCTGGCAGGTGATCGTATTCTCCTTTAAATGCAAAGTAGCCAAACAGGGCAAGGCCGATTGCGATTGGAATGAAGATGATTACAAATACGCCCCATTGGATTTTAGTATCTATAACCGGTTTGGCAGCAATCTCCGTAGCGGCTGTCTTTACCAGGTAGTAAATGGCGATTGGAGCGAGTGCGATCCAAAGAATTCCCAGGTATCTTTTTAGTTGATTCATGGCTTTAGTCGTTTACGTTTGGATCAATTTTATTACTGATGTAGAGTGTGCCGATTACCAGGCAGATAGCTGCAATAAGAATCGGGTACCATAGTCCGACCAGCGCATCCTGCGTATAAATGGTAGTGAGCAGGGTGGCAATAAATGGGGTTAAACCACCAAAGACTCCGTTACCGATATGATAAGGGAGCGACATGCTGGTGTAGCGGATTTTGGTTGGGAACAATTCAACCAGGAAGGCAGCTATCGGACCGTATACCATTGTAACAAAGAGTACCTGGATAAAGATCAGGAATACGAATTTCCAGTAGGTAGGATTGTCCAGTTTTTTTTCTGTGTAGCTAAGCTTTCCGGCAGCAGTAATTGTATTACGCAGGGTGTCGGTTTTGATTTCGGTGTAGGACATGCCAGTGTTGAAAGCATAGCGGGAGGAGGTGATTTTCAGGCTTGCGGATCCATCCGGCAATGGCCTGGTTTCGTGGTGAACGGAAGCAACAACAGGCATTTCCGTTCTCATTCGGTTATGGATATCCGTTGCTGTCAGGAGTTCCTTGTAGATTGGCCGATAAGAAAATACTGCCAGCAGCATACCTGCCATCATGATCCACTTTCTGCCAACTTTATCACTCCAGGATCCGAACAGAACAAAAAATGGAGTAGCGAAAACAATGGCCCAGATAAGGATGGTGCGGCTTTGGTCGAAATCAACCTTACAAACATTTTCGATGAAGGATTGAGCATAAAACTGTCCGGTATACCAAACAACTCCCTGGCCCATGGTGGCACCAAACAGTGCCAGCAAAACCATTTTCAGATTTGTTTTGTGACCAAAACTTTCTTTAAGTGGATTCACGGAAATCTTTCCTTCGGATTTCAGTTTGGCGAATAATGGCGATTCGTCCATTTTCATCCGGATATATATCGACACTACTACCAATAGGATGGAGACCAGGAAAGGAATCCGCCAGCCCCAATCGTTAAATTTGCGAATGGAGACTGCGGGGTCGCTGTCGAGGCTATGTCTTGTCAGCAGAATTACACCAAGTGACACGAAGAGTCCGAGTGTGGCAGTTGTCTGGATCCAGGAAGTGAAGTAACCTCTTCTGTTTGCAGGCGCGTGTTCTGCTACATAAGTTGCCGCACCACCATATTCTCCTCCTAGCGCCAATCCTTGCAGCAACCGCAGAATCAACACCAGGATCGGTGCAGCAAATCCAATTGTTTCATAAGAAGGGATTAGTCCGATTGCGAAGGTGGAGCCTCCCATTAATACAAGAGTTAGAAGAAAGGTATATTTTCTGCCAATGAGGTCTCCAAGGCGACCAAAGACCAGGGCGCCAAAGGGGCGAACAATAAAACCTGCTGCAAAAGTGGCCAGGGTGCTCAGCAGTGCAGCTGTAGGATTGGTGTTCGGAAAAAACTGGCTGGCAATTACAGTGGCAAGACTTCCAAAAATGTAGAAATCATACCATTCGATCAGGGTGCCTACGGACGAGGCACCAATAACTTTCCAGATACCCTTGTTAGTTGGTTGAGACATAGCGAAGCAATCTTATTGCTACATATTACGTAATCCTGATAAGTATACAAATTACTCATCGCCAAATGTAAATTAGTATAGCTAGCCGCTTATTTTCTGAAACGTTCCCAGCGGATCACCATGAATTTATCTCCAAGTTCTGTAATCATGCAGCCTGATTTGTGAAGGGAGGCCGGATCCTGAAGGAATTGAATCAGTTCGGCATGGGAGAGCACCTTATAGGCTGGTCGGTAGGAGGGAGATGGGGGTAGTTGAAGATTGGCTTTTTTTATCCAGTTATGAACCGATGCGTGGCTGATGCCGAGCAATCGTTCAACTTCACGCAGGGAAACGCCTTCCAGGTATAATTGAAGTGCTTTGATTACGTAATAAGGGTCGATGGATTTCCCTTTTTTGAAAACAGTGAAGAAATAATGGCAGGCCTTACAATGGTATCGTTGCCGGCCTTTGACAATGCCGCTTTTGATGGGTTTGGGGGTGGAACAGCGCGGACAGGTAACGGGTTTCATGAATAAATATACCAAATTACCAAACTTTGTTGATTTTTGGCCAAACAACTTTTCTACTTTTAAAGCTGCAAACAAAACGATGCCATATGTCATATCCTTATCAGATCAAGTCGTTCGAGGAATATAAGTCGGTTTATAATAGAAGTGTCATGGATCCGGAGGGGTTCTGGGGGGATATTGCCGGTCATTTTTACTGGCGGAAGCGATGGGATAAAGTGTTGGACTGGAATTTCAAGGATCCCAAAGTTGAATGGTTTATTGGGGGGCGGTTGAATATAACTGAAAACTGTCTCGATCGTCACCTTGGATCTTTAGGAAACAAGCCGGCTATTATCTGGGAGCCCAATGATCCGGAGGAACATCACCGCGTATTAACGTATCGGGAACTTCATACCAAAGTGGTTCAGTTTGCCAATGTATTGAAGAATAATGGCGTTCAGAAGGGGGATCGGGTTTGTCTGTATATGGGCATGGTTCCTGAGCTGGCAATTGCCGTCTTGGCTTGTGCAAGAATTGGCGCTATTCATTCCGTAATATTTGGGGGCTTTAGTGCGCAGAGTATTGCCGATCGTTTGATGGATGCACAGGCGGAATACGTAATTACCTGTGACGGCGCTTATCGGGGTAATAAAGAGATTCCTTTAAAATCGGTAATTGACGATGCCCTGGTTCAGTGTCGTTTTATTAAACGGGTGATTGTTTTAACCCGTACCCGTACTCCGGTTTCTATGATCAAAGGTCGTGATGTTTGGTGGGAAGATGAGATCAGGAAAGTTGAGACCATGGGCAATCCTGATTGTCCGGCTGAAGAGATGAATTCAGAAGACCCCCTGTTCATTCTGTATACTTCTGGCTCAACCGGCAAACCCAAGGGCGTTGTTCATACCTGTGCCGGTTATATGGTATACACCAATTATACTTTTGTCAACACATTTCAATACCAGCCGGGTGATATCCATTTTTGCACCGCCGATATTGGATGGATTACAGGTCACAGTTATATTGTTTACGGTCCGTTGAGTGCGGGCGCTACCACCTTATTGTTTGAAGGAATTCCAACCTGGCCGGATGCAGGTCGATTCTGGGAGGTTGTTGATAAATACAAAGTAAATGTCCTTTATACGGCACCAACAGCCATTCGCTCCTTAATGGGCTTTGGTCTGGGACCTTTGCAGGGAAAACAGCTGAATTCGCTGAGGGTGTTGGGTACAGTTGGTGAGCCGATTAATGAAGAGGCCTGGCATTGGTACAATGAAAACATTGGAAAAGGCAACTGTCCGATAGTAGATACCTGGTGGCAGACAGAAACAGGGGGAGTCCTGATCAGCAATATGGCCGGAGTTACTCCAGCCAAACCAAGTTATGCAACCTTACCAATGCCTGGAATACAGCCGGTATTGGTGGATGAAAACGGGAAAGAAATCACAGGTAATAATGTTAGTGGTAATCTATGTATTCGTTTTCCCTGGCCATCCATCATCCGGACTACTTACGGAGATCATGAGCGTTGCAGAACGAATTATTTCTCGGCTTATGAGAATATGTATTTTACCGGAGATGGTTGTTATCGGGATGATGAAGGTAACTATCGTATTACCGGTCGTGTGGATGATGTGCTGAATGTGAGTGGTCACCGTATTGGTACGGCCGAAGTGGAAAACGCTATAAACATGCACGCAGGTGTAGTGGAAAGTGCTGTAGTTGGTTATCCGCATGATATCAAAGGGCAGGGCATTTATTGCTTTGTAATTTTCCAGGGCTCTCATGGAGATGAAAACCTGAACCGCCAGGATATCACGCAAACGGTCAGCCGAATTATTGGCCCCATTGCGAAACCCGATAAAATTCAGTTTGTTCCAGGTTTGCCAAAAACACGGAGTGGAAAGATTATGCGCCGGATACTGCGTAAGATTGCTGAGGGAGAAATGGAGAATCTGGGAGATACAAGTACATTACTGGATCCTGGTGTGGTGGATGAAATTAAGAAAGGAAAGCTTTAAGCGAAGCAATCAATTCTTCGCGCATAACCCGGATCTGTTGAAAAGCGGATCCGGGTATTTTTTTTAGTTCCAGCTGAAACTTAAGTTTCAGCAAATAGGGAGCGCATTTCCAGGACATCAACCCGAATAAAACACTCAGGATGAAAACAATTATTGCTGCAAATAAGGAGTGACCAAGAGTGACTGCCAGAAATACCAGTATAATCCAGCAGAGATCCAGCAAGGCTGCGGAGGCAACGAGGATCCAGGAATAGAAATCAATTCGGGTAACCTTTGTATCGGCAATCCATTTTGCCAGAAAGAGGGGTGGGGCATGTAGTAAAAGTCCCGGTACCGCGAGAATCCCATAAACGACCGGATATTTGTTGAAAGCTGTTAATGAAGAGGCTGTAAGAAATTCTTCTTTTAACTGGTATTGCTTTATCAGGTGTCTGTATGACCGGAAGGTATCCAGTTGCATTTCATGAATCGCACTAAAGTTCCTGCTGATTGATTTTTCCATTTGCCATTGTGCTTCGGGCTCTGCCATTTGATATTTGCTGTCGGTTCTAAGCAATGACAGCAGTTGGAAGAGTTCAGTCGCACAGGATGCTGGCACCTGAATGGTTAGCTCTTTTATGGCATCAAACGCGGTATCAGTTAGTTTGCGAACTGCCTGGGCAGCGTTTGCCTGGTAATAGGAATAAAAGACTGTAGTTTCTACAGGAGCTCCAGCTTTTACCCATACTGTACTAAACAATGCAGTTGGATGGCTGTAATGAAATCCAACAGGTACGATAGGAAGTGAAGTATGCTGATTTTTTTGGAGTGCCTGAAAAGCCAGGCGGAAAGTGCCTTTTTTAAAAGGCAGCAGGTGATATTCAACATGGCTAAATCCTTCAGGAAAAAACAATACCAGTTCTCCTTTTTTCAACAGGTTGAGGGCGATTTCAAAACTATCATCATTAACACCCAGGGAAGAACGGTTATATTGGTGATGATGGATAGGATGCATGTGTAATGCATTCAGGATTCTGTGGATAAACCGGTTTCTAAAAATATCTCCCCTGGCAAAAAAATGAATCGGTCTGTTAATTAATAATCCCATCAATGCAGCATCCATTAAAGAGCCGGGGTGATTGGCGATCAGGATGGCTGGACCCTCAGTTGGAATGCCAGCTCTGTTCAGGAAATGAATTCTCCTGTAAAAAATCCTTGTAGCCAGGATCATGAGCAATTTTACCAGCCTGTATAACATGAATTACAATAATAAAAAAAGACCGCCACTATTGGTGACGGTCTTTTCATGTTGACAGTAATTCTTACTGGATAAAGAATTGTAAGGTCTGACGTTCGTTATTGATTGATGTCGTAATGAAGTAGCTGCCTTTCTGCAATGCGTCTACATTGATTTTAGCGCGACTATCGGAACCGAATGTTATTTGTTCCTGACGTACGATTCCACCAACTGCATTATAGATAGTGATCGTTACTTTTTTGTTGCTCCAGCTTCCGTTCTCAATGGTCAGTGGCATTTTACCTGAGCTTGGGTTCGGGAAGAGACGAATGCCTTTAAGGGCAACTTCGCTGTTGGATACTCTGATCACTTCACTGTAGCTGAATTTACCATCACGGTCGGTTTGTTTGATCCGGTAATAAGCGGAACCAGACAGTGGATTTGTGTCTTTATAGCTATAAAGTGAAATACTTGTTGTATTACCTACACCCGCTACATTACCAATGGTAGTGAAGTTCTGACCATCTGCAGAGCGTTCAATAGTGTATTCTTCATTATTTACTTCCAGGGAAGTGCTCCAGTTAAGCTCAACAGAACCATTGAAATAACGACCTGTAAAGCTCAGCCAGGTTACAGGCAGCGGGTTAGCGATTGGATCGATGGTGCTTAGTGTAAATACAGGATCACCGGAGCTTACATTTGAAACACTGGAGCTGGCGGAAGAAACATAAGATACTCCTCCTACATTCTGCAAACCTCCGTTTCCGATCAGTTGCCAGAATCCTGGGAAGTCCCATGCTGTTACTCCAATCGTTGTAGGATCGGTTACACCACTTCTGCTGGCTTCATATGATAACCAGATTCGGGGACCCGGAGTAGTTGCTCCCTGTTGGTCTAAAATCCAGTATTCTGCATCACTTATTTTCAGTTGAGGTGGGTTCAAAGGTGATTGCTGATCAATGGGGTAGATTGGATGTGGATTGTTTCTAACGTACTGAGCGAGATAGGTTGCGCCTGGAATGTTAGAATTAAATCCAGAACCACTAATGTGAATTGGTGCAAATATGCCTTCATCGCCTGTCGGAAAAGTGAAGGCAGAAATTCCAGTTCTTAGAACTGGTCCGTCTATATGGCTATTTGCACTACCACCTTGAGCAAAAATTCCATTTAAGGCAATGTTTAAGATGTTGGTAGTAGTGGTGGCTATAACTCCACCATTAAATGAAATTACTTGCCCAAGCACATCTAATACAACTGGAGAATTGAGCGTAATTGGCCCAGGTGCTGTCTTTATCAATGAAATATTTCCATTGATATGGGAAGTAGTTCCTGTTGCTAATGAAACTGTTTGGGGGTTTGCTCCAGTAAATTCTAAATGAACACCAATAGCCCATGGTTTAGCTCCGGTCTGTATTGATAAGTCTCCCCCAACGGATACGAACGATTGATTGGTAAGACTTCCGCCGATCGCGTTTAAGTATCCGGCATTTATGGTAAGATTATTTGAAACTGCGAGGCGATCACCAAGTTCAATATTTAAACTACCATCAGTACTAGTATTGTTTAAGATCACATTAAAAAAAGTAGTTGTTCCATTTTGTGCACTGTTGCCAAAAGAATAAAATCGATTCACCGCAGATGCGAAGGCTACTGTTCCATTGTTTGCATTAAAAGTTCCAGAGTTGTTGAAATTCCCCTGAAAAGTCATTGTGTTTGATGGAGCATTAAATGTTGTATTTGCTCCTATATTGAAATTGTTGAAATTCCACACAACGGCATCATTGTCAGGAAAATTGATAGTTCCCTGGGTGATGTTAAGGGTGTTATTGCTTAACAAATTGAAATTAATCAGATTGCTGGGTAAATCCGTTACAAAAGAAACCTGACTGGCTGGAGTTGACTTGTTAATAGTAGTTGTTCCGGAAAGTGTAGTAATAAATGGAGCATTAACAGTAACAATTGCATTTGATGCGCCATTTAAGGTTAAATTGGTTTGTGCACCATCGAATGAAGAACCTACGGTGAGGTTTCTTCCAACCAAAAGCGAGCCGTTAGAACCACTACTGATCACGCCGTCAACAAGGTTTAAGTCATTGGTTACAACTACCTGATCACTTGATCCAATTACTAAATTATTAGAAGTTTGACTTTTTTGAAGAACGAGATTATAAAAAGTAGTAGTTCCAGGCAATGCTCCGTTATTGTTGATGGAAGTATGTGTTGATCCACTTAGTGTAATAGTGCTCGTGCCTGCATTAAACGTACCACCATTGATGATAGCCATATTCGCTCCAAATGACAAATTTCCGTTTGCAGAAAATGTACCGGTGCTAACCGTAAAGTTGTTGCCAACTGATGAACTGGTAGCTCCAGTAGTCACTGAACCTCCATTAATAGTTAAAAACCCACCAATCGAAGACACATCTGGTAATACTATATTACCAGTAGACATGATCACATCATATCTGATGGTAAAAGTAGTTGTGCTACCCGGGCTGATTGTTCCGGTATAGCCAGATGGAATAAGGATGTTGTTGACAGTAATGGAAGGTAGATCAAGTAAGCAGTTTGCGTTACTTCCATTATCAAAAATAGCTGTTTGATTAAATAGTGGAGCACCTGCACCTCCCGGACCACCGGAAGTAGTTGACCAGTTGGCAGCATTAGACCAGTTGCCGCTGGCTCCAGGTGCAACCCAGAATTTATTTTGCGCCATAGCACCAACTGAAACAAATAAGAGTAGGATTGTGAAATGTACAAGTCTTCTCATGGTAGAGTATTTGTGATAAAATGTATTCATGGATAACACAGTTTTGAAAATGACTAAATAACCATAGTGTAATACACCTGGTTACGGTTTAGAAATTAGTCTTAAATAGAAATTTGGAAAACTGTGGTTATTCCGAAGGATTTGGAAGACTAGACGAAAGCACAAACAAAAATAGTCATATCCAAGATATGACTATAATTTTAACTAATTTATTTATTCCCAGTATTTTTACTTACGGATGGTTACTTTGGTTCCAATGGGTATCATTTCAAATAATTCATCCATTTCTGACCGTTTCAGGCTTACACAGCCATTGGTCCAGTTCTGGAAGTAATCTACTGCCATGTCATCCCGCATCCAGGTACCATGAATGGCGATGCCATTTCCGATGCCTTTATTCTTGGGAATCAGGCCTTTAGCTTTTCTTTCTTTGTATTTTGCCCAATCGGCAGGAGTGGGGTAATCCAGCAACATAATCTTTCCCCATTTATCATGCGGCCGCTTGGAGACGATTTTGTATTCTCCTTCGGGTGTTTTACGGTCACCTTCCCACATTTTATCGTCCAGGGTTTTTTCACCAAAAACCACAGGATAAGTGGCAAACCACCCTTCATCATCAAAAATACTCAGTTCATAGTCGGTTTTATCCACCAGAATGCGGGGCGTGCCATTCAATTCGGAGTTCAACCGGTTAAATCGGACTTTCCGGTAATTATGACCGGAAAAGGAGAGCAGGCCAACGGTGCACAAGGCCAGCAAGGATACGGATACACGTGAGAGCTGCATATAATTGATTTTTGTAAACTAGCTTCAACGGTTAGATTATCACAAAAACGTTGCCCATTATTCATTTATTTCGACTGTGGATAAACTTTGGAAAAACTTAACAGAAAAGCCCCGAATTCGGGGCTTTTCTTGTTTATAATCAATTATTTACGTGGTATTTTTAATTGCCATCCGGGTTGAATGAGATCCGGGTTTTTGATGCGGTCTGTATTGGCTTCGTAAATATCCTTCCAGCTTAAGCCGGGGTACTTCTTCGCAATTTTACTGAGGTTGTCGCCGGATTTCACGGTATAAGTTTCCTCGGCACCTTCAGCCAGGCTAAGATTCATGACCAGGTCCGAGTCCCTGAATTCGGGGTTCAAGGTTTCATAATGATCCCAGATTGCGTCTTTTACTGCAGTACTGGGTGCGACTCCGTCAATATACAATACACCATCCTGTTCTCTGACCTGTAAATTGGCAACACCCTGTAAGGTTGCCAGCTCAACCAGGCTTTTATATTTATTGTCCTGAAGTGCCATAGTTGCAGTTTTATTTGGTAGTTAATTTGTTTTCAATTTTTTTGGGTTTTAACTCATTGAGCTTCATCATCAATCCCTGTAATTCAGATTTTTTGATTTCGCCCGTAAGGGTTATAACACCATCCTGAACTGCCGCTTTCACGGTTGGCAGGCTCAATCCGGCAATTACTGAATTAGCGGTTTCCTGCAAGGTGGTATCCGGATTGATAACAACAGGAGCTGGCGGTGGAGTTACAGTTAGATTGCTGTTCACAGATTTTACTCCTTTTACACCCCTGGCAGCAGTTTCGGCTGCAGCCCTGGTTGCTTCATCTGCAACTTCCCCGGAAAGCGTGGCTACTCCATCTGTTACTGTTACCTGCACACCAGGATAAGCTCCCAATGCTGTTGTTACCTTTTTTTCGATGTCTGCATCTTTGGGTTTACACCCCGTAATAGTAATTGCTCCTAAAAGGAGCAATACCCAAAGGGTTCTGCTGATACTTTTCATTTGTATTCTGGTTTAATGGTGAAAAAGACAGCTTTGTGCCACAATTAATGGTACACCTTCGGTTCCAGGTTTTTGGCAGCTTCACTCATATCTGCCAGCATTTCGATGGAGGGAACCTTTCCGGATAATCCAAACTGATCATTTACTTCCTGTAATTTAGTATGGAGGTTGCCCGCGTTGCGTGTTGCCAATTCTTTTACGGTATCTACTCCCGCTGCTTCCAGTAATTCAGCAGTTTGCCCTGCGATTCCATTGATGCGCATCAGATCAGCATGATTCACCCAGGTAAGAATCAGTGATTCGGGTAGTTTAGACCCGGCCGCCAGCACTTCCCGGCCAGCCTTGGTTCCGGCTTTCTGTAGTAAGTCCGAGGTTGTTTTAATTCCATGAACTTCCAGTTTTGCGGCATATGTACTTCCGATACCTTCGATGTCAATTACATTGTATGGCATAATTCCTTACGTTGATTTGATTAAATATACAATAAAAAAGCAGCCCCGATTCCAGGAGCTGCTTTTTTAATATGGAGATTATTTTAGAATGCGCTTAGACGTAATCCTACTGTGTAAGGGGTGAAATCCAGCCCTTTTTTAAACATGGATTCTGTTGCATAGGATCCATAAACCTGCACCGGTCCCAGATGAATTTCTCCCACATAAGCCAGTTTGAAATCATTCAAGCCGAGGTTGCCTTTCAGTTTTTCTTTACCGGTTTCCTCGCTACGGTATTTCTGACGGGATCCGTAAAGATAACTGCCACTGACACCTGCGCTGATTCCAAAGGATCTTTCAAGCGACTTTCCAGGCGTAAAGTTGATATTCAGCATTACCGGAACGGTGATATAATTCAATGCCAGTTTATTCTTGTTGTAATTGATCTCTTCATCCAGATAAACAGAAGGAGGGTTTTTTCTAAACCGGATATCTTCCTCAAACCGGAAATTATAGAACTCAAGTCCGGCTCCATATCGAAGGTTGATTACATGTTTGATCATATTCAACCGGCCCTGTACAAACCAGAGGTTAACATTTATGGATTTTGAGTTCCGCAGATTGAACCAGTCTTCGTTAATATCGGTTCCGCCAAAAGCCTGGGCTTCCGGACTGTTGTAGTCAGTATTATCAACAAAGTTGTTGAAGCCAAGATCAAGAGCAAACCAATGTGATACGTGGTTGGACTTTCGATGATACTTTCTGTTTTTAAAATAATCCTGAACTTCCTGTGATTGATTGGAAGGCTGTCCGTTTTTCAGGATGATGATATTTCCAATTCGCATGGTATCGCTTTCCTTTACCGGAGATTGAGTGGTATCGGTTTGTGCCTGCGTACTAATGAGGGCACAGGTTGCCAGGGCCATGAGGCCGATCTTCTTGAACATAGATATGATTTTTCGTTTATTTAGTTATTGTTCGTTGGATGCGGTAAATACACCGCCTTTTGCACGGTCTTCAGAGAAGGGATTGGTTTTCCCTACGATTCTGCCTGCTTTGCGTAGTAGTCCACGCAGGGGAGTTTTACGGATTAGTTCTTTTCCCGGAGCATATGAATTATCATCGCCACTATTATCATTTACAGCTACTATAATTACAGGTTCATCATCGATTTGTACCGGTATGATAGCCTTTTCATTAGCAGCCAGACTGTTTATCGCAAGTGAGCCGGCAATCGGGTCTTCTATTTTTTCAGCAATGGTGTTACTGCCCGGAATTTTTGCAATGGCTGATTGTTCCGGTAAACTGGCTTCCAGTTTGGAGCCCTGTTTTTCCGGTTTCACTTCAACTGTTGTTTCAGTAGCTACCGGAACTGGTCTGGAATTTTTCGCCAGTTCATATTGTTCCGGAACAGATTCGCCTGGAGTTTTACCAGATGCAATTGTTTCGGCAGGTTGTTCAGTTTGTTGAACCGGATTTTTTGCGATAACACCGGGTTGGCTATTGCTTAGATCGGAAGCACCCTCCTGTCGACTCATCCAGAATAAACCCAGTGTCAGAATAACCATTGCTGCTGCAGCGTAACGGATCCATACCGGAAATAGCGGACGAATATTGGCTGATTCCTTGCGGTATAATTTATCCTTACCAGGAAAAACCAGGGTGTTGTCCGGACTCAATTTTGTTTGTTGGATCAGTTCAAACTCCGCCTGAAATTCCGGATTAACATAGACGAATTTCTCCGTTGCTGCTTTCTCTTCATTGTTTAATTCATCATCAGCATATTGGACAAAATAAGACTCATAATTTAAAATGGTAACCGGACTGCTGGTATCTTCTGTGCGATATAATTTCGACTTATCAGGAAAAACTGCGGATGACAGATCCTCGGGGAGGGTAGTGCTTGCAAGCATATCCATTTCCATTTGGAGATCCGGATTCTCCCGGAGGAAGCTTTCTACTGCCTGCCTTTCCTCCGCATTCAACTCGCGGTCTATATACAGCAGGAAAAAAACCTCGTAATTATTTCTGTTAATGTTCATGGTTTCAAAATTTGGGTGAACGGTTAGAGTACATTTTCAGGACTTACCAGGTAGTTTTTCAACTGAATCCTGGCCCTGTGCAGGTATACTTTCACCTGGCTCTCACTCAATGTGGTAATCCGTCCGATTTCTTCATAGGAATATCCTTCGTAGTCCTTCAGAAGCACCAGGCTTCGCTGGGTTTCGCTAAGGCGGGCCAATGCATCTTCAAGAACTTTTCGAAGATTACTGGCTGGCTGGTCGGTAATCCGGGTCTGTTCAGAGAATTCTTCTTTTAACTGGACTCTGCTGGTTTTCCGGATATGGTCAATCATCTGGTGGTAGGCGACTGTGAACAGGTAACTTTTACTTTTTTCATAATCAATAGTATCCCGGTGTAGCCACATTTTTTCAAATGCAGACTGCACAATATCCTGCGCGTCTTCTTCGTGCCGGAGATTTTTGAGAATGAAGCGGTAAACATTATCCGCATAGGCCCTCACACATTCGTTGTATTCCCTCTCTGTCATAAACAGTTTTGTTGAATTTTCAGGTGGTTCTATATGTTATACGGATAGGAAGATGATAAAGTTACAGGGAAATGGAAAAAAGAGAATGGAAGATGGGGGAATGGAAGGGGAAGGAATGGAAGATGGGGGATTCGATTGAGGCCCTAAGAATAGGGGTACAAAAAGAATCGGAAGTACTAAAGAAAGCGACTGGCGGATTAGAATCCGGTGGAAAGCAGGTGACCGGTTACCGCTTCGAAAATAATGGAACTGCTGACCGGTAAAGAAGAAGGAGCTGCATCATCAACTATTTCTGTACAGGTGGCAGAAGTTTGGGTAGTTGTAGAATTAAAGGAAGATCCGGTTATTGTCAACAAATAGCCGGTGAGAGCAATACCCGCCAGGAGTGCTGTACAGCTTAGAATAAGGTTTTTTTTGGAAAGCGGGCGTTTCATTGCTTCGGTTTTCGAATTAGACGCAAGATAGATATGCGATGTTACATCGCCGTGTCAAAAAAGTTAAAAAAAGATCAACGAATGCCAGTTCAATCGGTTTCACGAACAGTTGTTAGGCATTCAATCTTCCTTATTTTTACATCCTAAACAGGAAAAATGAACGAGAAATTTGTGCAACGTATAAAAGAAGAACTGCAATCCATCGAAGAAGCAGGATTATTCAAGAAAGAAAGGATAATCTCCAGTGAGCAGGGGCCTGAGATTATGGTAGGCGGAAAAAAGGTCCTTAATTTTTGTGCAAACAATTACCTCGGTCTTTCCTCTCATCCTAAAGTGATCCAGGCTGCGCATGAGGCCATCGACTCCCATGGTTATGGTATGAGCAGTGTTCGTTTTATCTGTGGTACCCAGGATATTCATAAGAGCCTGGAGAAGAAAATTTCCGATTTCCTCGGAACGGAAGATACCATCTTATACGCTGCCGCATTTGATGCCAACGGGGGTGTTTTTGAACCCTTGTTTGGCCAGGAAGATGCTATCATATCTGATGAATTGAATCATGCATCTATCATTGATGGTGTTCGGCTTTGCAAAGCGCAACGTTTCCGTTACAAACACAATGATATGGCGGATCTGGAACTGCAGCTTCAGGCTGCTTCCGGGGCGAGAAGCCGGATTGTTGTGACCGATGGATCGTTCAGTATGGATGGAACCATTGCCCAGTTGGATAAAATCTGTGAACTGGCAGATAAATATGATGCAATTGTAATGACTGATGAATGCCATTCATCTGGCTTTTTAGGAAAAACCGGTCGTGGTACCCATGAATACCGGGGTGTAATGGGCAGGGTGGATATTATTACCGGAACCCTTGGTAAAGCATTGGGTGGAGCATCCGGTGGATTTACGAGTGGGAGAAAAGAAATTATTGAAATGCTGCGGCAGAGAAGCCGGCCCTATCTGTTCAGCAATACCCTGGCCCCTTCAATTGTAGGAGCTTCTATTGCAGTTCTGGATATGTTAAGTGAAACCACGGAACTGCGTGACCGGCTCGAATCCAATACCCGTTACTTCAGAAAACACATGACGGAAGCCGGATTTGATATCAAACCAGGCGACCACCCGATTGTGCCAATTATGTTGTATGATGCAGTAGTGGCCCAGCAGTTTGCAGCGCGTTTACTGGAAGAGGGTATTTATGTGATCGGGTTTTTCTTCCCTGTTGTTCCTAAGGGGCAAGCCAGGATTCGGGTACAGTTGAGCGCTGCCCATACCCGGGAACACCTTGATAAAGCCATAGCAGCTTTTACCAAAGTGGGCCGGGAACTGGGTGTTTTGGCTAAATAAGCTGTTGCCTATTTCGAAGCGATCATGCTGATTTCCACGTTCACATTGCGGGGTAATCCCTTAACTGCAACCGTTTCACGTGCAGGATAATTGCCGTCAAAGTACCTGCCATATACTTCATTCACAGCCGGGAAATTAGCCATGTCGGTGAGAAATATGGTAGTCTTTACGACATCTGCAAACGCGTAGCCGGCAGTTTCAAGCACGGCTTGCAGGTTTTTCATTACCTGTTCAGCCTCACCGTTGATATCTGTTGCTTCAATGGAATTAGTAGCGGGATTAATTGGCACCTGTCCTGAAATAAAGAGGAAATTGCCCATTTGCACTGCCTGGCTATAAGGTCCGATAGGCGATGGTGCATGTTCTGTTTTGATGATCTTTTTTTCCATTTGGTAAAATTAAATGCTTTGTACTTTTGATTATGAGGATTCCTTCAATTAAAGTAGCAGTTCTAAGCTCTCATAGACAGGACCAGTTCCCTGTTCATTGTGAAGCGCCTGTGGAACTGCATTGGATGGAGGATCTGGAATCATTTCTTGATTCTGCCGCCGATCTTTTTATTGACCTGGACTTTGATGGTGCTGAAGACAGAAAGGAACAACTGGCAAATTTAAATAAGCCAATCGTTGTCAATGCTGTCCACTGGCCTTGCGGGGAATTGCCGCCAGGATTCATCCGCATAAATGCATGGCCCGGATTTACGCATCCAGAATTGGTTGAATTGGCTTTTATCCAGGATGAAATACCTGAAGAGCTGGACATTTTTTTGAAAGCATGTGCAAAAACTTGGGTGAAGGTTCCCGACGTGGTGGGAATGATCCGGCCGAGAATTCTTGCCATGATAATTAATGAAGCCTGGATAAGCTTTGAAGAAGGAATAAGTTCAAAGGAAGAGATTGATACAGCTATGAAACTTGGTACCAATTATCCAATGGGGCCTTTTGAGTGGGCAACCCTGATTGGCGAAAAGAATATAGTACAACTATTAACCATACTGGCAGGAGATAATCCGGCCTATAAACCATCCAGGCTGCTGGAACAATCTTTACTTGCTACATGAGCTGTTTATTAACTATTGATACTTCACTGGAAACCGCCCTGTTATGTATTTCCCGTGATGGACAACTATTGAAAAGTAGTTCAAATCATTCGCAGAAAGACCATGCCACCTGGCTTCAGCCGGCGTTGAAAAAGTTATTAGAGGATACAGGCATTTCATTTTCCGATCTTAATGCAATCGCTGTTATGGCAGGCCCCGGCTCCTATACAGGGCTGCGGGTTGGAATGGCGAGTGCAAAAGGTTTGTGTTATGCATTAAAAATTCCCCTGATCCTGTTAGATAACCTCTATTTTATGGCGGCTTCTTTCTTATATCATAAGAAGGAGGGGATCGTTTGTCCGATGATTGATGCGAGGAGAATGGAAGTATTTACCGCATTGTATGATTCCTCCGTAAAAATACTGATGGAACCTTCTGCCCTGGTATTGGAACCAGACAGTTTTGACACCTGGATGAATGCTGAACCTGTTTTTTTCATTGGAAATGGAGCCGCGAAATATAAAGTCATGTTAAAATCGCCGAATGCGATATTTCCTGACTGGCAACCTGATCCGGTGGATTTTATTAGAATTACACATGAAATGTACAATAGAGGGCAGTTTGCTGACCTTGCCTATTCGGAACCTTTTTACATAAAAGCTTTTTATGACCCTGTAAAAGCAAAATCCTGATGTATTTTAATTAATTGCTATGTAAATTTGCTTGTTAAGGTTAAGGCTATACTTAGAAATTTTAAATCCCATCTGAGACATGAACACAGTAGCAGGAAATTATCTATTGGTTAATGAGGCGGAAGGCGCTGAAATGAAAGTTGATTTCTTACATGTAAAAAAAGCAGCACTCACGCTCAGAGCAATGAATCACAAATTGCGCCAGCAAATCATGAAATTGTTGGAAGAAAATGACAAGTTAACTGTTACAGAAATTTATGTACGGTTAAGGTTGGAGCAATCTGTGGCTTCTCAGCATCTCGCAATTTTGCGCAGAGCAGGCATTGTAAAGACAGAGCGCGATGGTAAATTCATCTACTATCGATTGAATGAGCCAAGAATTGTAGAAATCAGTCGTTGTGTAGAGGACATTATCAGCTAAATCCACGTACAACAGAATTCAGGGGCGGGTACCTACACGGTTTCCCGCCTCTTTTTTTAATTTTGCATCATGAATAGTAACCGGATGAGTGTTGAAGCGCTAAAGACCTCCATTGAAAAAGGGGCTGTTTTTATTTTAGATACCAGACCCGCTGACAATTTTATGCAGGGTTTTATTCCTGGTTCTATTAGTGTGGGTGACAACAGCAAATTTGATAAATGGGTTGTAGAAACAATTGCTGAGGCGGAAGTTGTAATAATAAGTAAAGCAGGAGGAGAGGAGGAAACGATAAACAGGTTTCTTCCGGTATTTCCTGCTATTGAATGGAAGGTACTGGAGGGTGGATTTGAGGCCTGGCAAAAAGCATCGTATCCATTAGACATGATCATTGAAGTTGAAGCCGATGAACTGGCACTGGATCTTCCGCATGACCCAAATCTCCAGGTCATTGATCTTCGGGGCGAGGAAGAATTTGAAGAGGCTCATGTAACCAGGGCCCAGCATATCCCTCTGGCGGAACTGGTTGACCTGGCCACTATTGCAAACTTTGACGAAGACCAGCAGCTTTATCTCCATTGTGGAGGAGGTCAGAGAAGTGTGCTTGCTGCAAGCCTGATTAAAAAACAGGGAGTGCATAACCTTCGTGTAGTAGCAGGTGGTTTTGAAGCTATTAAGCGTGAAAAAGCCATCCCGATTACACAGAAACAAGACCATTCCGGATTGCAAAAGTGACCAGTCCTACCCGTGTTTTAATATGTAATTTATCAAATAGTGTATCGCGGTAACCGTCAATTGTACGTGGACTCAGGTACATCTTGCTGGCTATTTCCTTATACGTCATTTCTGTACAGGCATATCTAAGGAATTCGATTTCCCGGTCGTTTAATACAGCCAGCGGATTCCGATGATCATCCATTTCACTGTCATCATACTGGTTTATGGTATGTATCAGCCTGCCTGTAACCAGTTCCGAATAGTAGTATCCTTTTATCATTAGTGCCTCCATCGCTGCATTCAGATCTACGGGATCACAATACTTCATAATATATCCCCTGACGCCTGCTTTGAACATTCTGATGATGGCATTTTCTGTATCATACATGGAAAGCGCCAGTGTACGAATATCCGGGTAGTTTCTTTTCAGCCAGCTGGCTGCTGCATATCCATCCATTTCGGGCATATTTACATCCATTAATACCAGGTCGGGCAAATTGGAGGGATTGAGCATTTCAATCATTTCGGTTCCATTAGACGCCTGAAACAATACATCAAAGCGATCAAAACTTTGAACAGTAGACGCCAGTCCGTTTCTTAACAATACATGATCGTCTACCAATACCACTTTAAAATTTTTTTCCATCCGTAGTTGTTTTTAAGGTTTTTGAAAACAGGTACAGATCAGCAGGATTTCCGGTTAAATCGTTTGCTAGTGGTTTGGCAGAGGTTTATGGATGGGCTGTTTTGTAAGGATCAACAGCCTGGGAAGGTGCAGGAACTACATCAATCCAGCGTTTCGCATAGTCTGGTTTCCAGGATTTTTTCCATCGTCGATGACTCCATAACCACATATCGGGATGTTGTTTTATGTTTTCTTCCAGGAAGTTCCTGTATCGACGGGTTAACTCCCCTTCTTCCAGACTGGCCGGGTTTTCTTCTGCAATTTCAACATGCAGATAATAATAACCTCTTTTGAGTTTTGAAATACTTACAAATGCGACGGGAATATTTCCGGCGCGAGCCCCCTTCTCTGGCCCGGGAATAAAGGGGGTAGGATGTCCGAAAAAATTTAACCAATAGGCCTGATGAACTTTTGAGGGCACCTGATCAGCGACCAAACCCAGCAGATATTGTGAGTCGCGGTAAGGTAACATGCTATTCTTCATGTCCGTTGCAGGTAACAGAATAGTTCCGGTTTTGCTCCTGAGTTTTCGGAAAATTTTATCCATTGCCTTGTTCTTAAGCGGCATGTAAACTCCCAGCAAGGGATGTTTACAATAATATCCATAAGCCAGGTTACCCAGTTCCCAATTAAAATTATGGCCCATATGAACCTGGCAGCGCAATCCTTTATCATAGAGCTCATTGAATTTTTGATAGTCGCCCTGCATCCGGCTGGTAATGAATTCTTTACCTGCTGAAATGAGTTTGATGGTTTCAATAAATGTATCAATGAAATTGCGTTGGAACCCTCTCCTGATTAGCTTCCGCTCAGCAGCTGACTTTTCAGGGAATGAAAGCCTGATATTATCATCGATTACCTTTCTTCGATATCCCGCAAGTTCAAAGATCAGCCAACCCAGAAAATCTCCGATGGCATACAGAACCCTCAATGGTATGAGTGATACCAGGTAGAGTAATCCATATAGTAAATAATACATGTTGATTGGCTGTTTGTACAAATGTAATGGGCTGTATCTCCCCATCCAAGCAGGAAGGGGGGAGAAAAACACGGTATTTTCTGAAAACCGTCAGAGCACAATGTTTTGAAGAATCGGGCTCTTTTCTGGATAATCGGTATTAAAATGAAGTCCGCGACTCTCTTTCCTGAATTGGGCACCCTTTACAATCAGGTAGGCAACTGTGATCATATTTCTCAATTCACAGAGTTGGGGTGAGAGTGTGGTATTTACGTAAAGCTTTTCTGTTTCTTCCCAGAGCAGATCGAGCCGCCGCATTGCCCGTTCCAGCCTGACATTGGTTCGTACAATCCCAACATAATCACTCATCAGCAACTGTAGTTCTTTCAGACTTTGAGTGATCAGGATCATTTCTCTGGGGTCGGTAGTTCCGGCGCTGTCCCAGTCAGGAATAAGCGCAGGGGCGATGGTCGTTTGAGGTAACAGGGAAGCATCTTCAAATGCGCGATGTCCGAATACCATCGCTTCCAATAAGGAATTACTGGCCAGGCGATTGGCTCCATGTAAACCGGTGGATGCACATTCACCAGCCGCATACAGGTTTCGAATGGATGTTCTTCCACACTCATCGGTTTTTATTCCTCCACAACTGTAGTGTGCAGCAGGAGCTACTGGAATTTGGTGTTGAGTGATATCTATACCTATTGAAAGACATTTTTCATAAATGTTCGGAAAATGATGGATGAACTTTTCCTTATCGAGATGCCTGCAATCGAGGTAAACATGCTCTGTACCAGTGATTTTCATTTCGGAGTCGATGGCGCGGGCCACTATATCACGGGGGGCAAGGTCCTTTCGCTCATCATATCGTTCCATGAAGGCTTCGCCTTTTTTATTTCGGAGGATGCCTCCGTCTCCCCGTACCGCTTCGGTGATAAGAAATGCCTGTCCCCCAACTCCTGGTTCATATAGGGCCGTTGGATGGAACTGGATAAATTCCATATTCTCGATCCGGCCTTTTGCACGATAAACCATCGCTGTTCCATCACCGGTTGCGATGGCAGGGTTGGTAGTAGACCGGTACACCTGTCCATTTCCTCCCGTAGCCAGCAAGGTAGTTCCTGCAAGAATTTTTTCTATCTGTTTGGTATTGGTATTAAGCGCATAGACGCCATAGCACTGAATATCCGGCGTACTTTTAGTTACCAGGTAACCCAGGTGGTGTTGTGTTATCAGTTCTATTACAAACCAGTGTTTGTGAAATTCAATATTGGGGAATTGCTGCACTTTTTCAATCAGTGCCCGCTCCATTTCCTTTCCGGTTACATCTTTGTGATGCAGGATGCGGTATTCACTGTGTCCGCCTTCCATACCCAGCATATAATCGCCATCCGCGTCTTTATCAAAATTGGCTCCCCATTCTATGATTTCGCTGATTCGTTGTACCCCTTCCTTTACAACTATTTCAACGATTTTTTCATTACAAAGTCCATCACCTGCAATAAGGGTATCGTTAATATGTTTTTCAAAACTGTCGTTCTCAAAATCGGTTACTCCCGCTATCCCACCCTGTGCATATTTAGTATTTGTTTCGTCTGCGGCAGCCTTGGTTACCACGGTAATTCTTTTATCGGGAAAACGTTCGGCCATTTTAAGTGCATAAGTAAGACCGGCAATTCCGGATCCGATTACTAAAAAATCAGTTTGTATCATGAGATGCGGGAAATTGATTGAACAATGAATAATTGTGCCAGGCCATAAGTAAGCATGATACCAACACCCGCCAGGGGAAATGGTTCTATAAACTGGTTAATGGCAAGCAGGCTATCGGAAAGTACAAAGAGTGCAGCACCAATAATGAGCAGTAAGGCGGGCTTGGTCAGTGGTTTTACATAAACATGAAAGGCTGAAGCCAGCATACTGCCTATAGCGATGGCATACAATAATACAGGAACCCTGAGTTCATTTGGTAAGGTTCTGAAAAGCGCACTGTAGAGTACGATGATATACAACAAGATGGCAACCAGTACCAGGGGATTCCATCGCTTTACGATGTTTAATTGTTTCCTGGCATTCAGGAATATCCAGGTATATAATAACTGTGCCAGCAGGAAGCTGGCTAGTCCGGCCATAAAAAAACCGGAGTCTGGTTGCATGAGGAATACATCACCCAGCCAGGAAAAAAACAGTGCTGCAATCACAGGCTTTCGGTAGGCAGCTCCTGAACCGGTTATGGAAATAAAATAAACGAGCAGCCAGGCCATTAACAGGGGTTTCGTTACAAAACGTATCGTTCCCCAGTTTAAAAAAATAGCCAGCAAATGGATTCCTAACAGTGCCAGGTAACCGATTTGCCAGCCATTTTTTTTCACAGCGATGGGTTGGTTCATTAATAACGGATGATTATTTCCATAAGTTTTGGAGAATCCAGGGCTGCAACGATATCTCCCTTAAGCGTAACGGTTTTTTTGTCAGCGGAAATTACTGCCCTGGGGTTGCTGACTGATTTTACTTTTTTGGGAACTTTTACTGTCAGGTTCAGACTCATATCACCCATCATTGAAAACATTCCCCTCGATTCCTGAAGTTTGGGGTCGCTTATCAGGCTGTCGTAGCGGGCTTTGTTCAATACTTTTTTATATTCCCCGTTGCTGAAACTGATGTCGTACATGGAGCTGATCTTTTCAATACCTCCGCCGCTAGCTGGCATTGCAGCCGGTTGATCCGGACCGGGTTGTTGGCCGCCCAAATTTTTCAGGGATTTACCCATTACATCCATTTCTGTCATGGCTTTGGTTAATTTATTGGCATCAGCAATACTCTTAAAGGGGAAATTCATGTTGATATTAAACAGATTCTCTTTCATGTTCATTTGCAGTTGCAGTTTGCCATTGCGAAGCAGGGCTTTATTTTCAGCAGTCAATTCCTGAACAGTATCAACAATATCTTTCATCAGTATGGTAGTGTCCAGGGCTTTGTCCATGCCTTCTTTCTGAAGGTCTTCCGGAGATGCAAAACCTTTTAGCATTTCAAACAACTGGCCCATTTCAGTTCTGGCAGCCACCATTCCGGATCCATCTTCCCGGATTTCTACCTCTTCTTCAATCTGGATACAGGCGGTGAATAGTACGGTTACCAGGAAGGTGAGCAGGAGTTTATATTTTTTCATTTCTGTGGTTTAAAATTTGGGAACAAGTTAATTGGTTTCTTTGGTATCTATTATATAATGCAGGGTAAGTGTTTTTGTTTCTCCCGGTTTCAATTCAATCAATCCGATTCCGTTATTAAAAGAATTAGGAGCAGAACTGAGGTTTTCAATTGCAATGCTTTTGCGGTCTGGCGGAGTATAAATCTGGAGGTATGGGTATTGCTCATCTGTAACAAATCGTACGGAAAGCCCACTTGCCGGATGGCTCCATTCACATACCGGTTGGCCTCCGGCAGGATCCAGTAAAAAACAGTTGTCTAATTCAGTGCTGCCAAATGGTTTGCTTGCGTTAAACGTCTGATAGGGTAATATTCTTCCGGTTGGAATCAGTTTCTCACTGAACTCCAGCATTCCTTTGGCTGGAAATCGCAGCCAGCATTCATTGATAGTTTCACCTAGCTGAAAATAAGGATGCCAGCCATCCGCCATAGGAATCGTTTGTTGATCGCTGTTATGCAGGATCGTTTGAACCTGCAGGGTGTTTCCATGAAAAAGCGTATATACTACCTGGCAGGTATACCGAAATGGATATCCGGAATCTTCAGCTTCATAGTGATACTCAAATAGTACGCTAGCGAAGAATTCAGTTGTATTTTGTTCCTTAACGGTAAAGTTTTTGTTGAACAGCAGGCCGTGTATGGCAGATCCATCCGGGAATCGGTTGGCAAACTGATAACGATGTCCTTCCCAAACATAACTGCCTTCTTCAATCCGGCAGGGAAAGGGTGATAGTTTGCTGCTTTTATAACTGGCTGTCAGTTCTTTATCGAGTTCTGCCTTATTGGAATAATTATTTATGATATTAACAGGCCCGGTTCCGGATTGAACTGTAAAAGCGTGTAACATGGCACCCTGTTCCGGAGCTATGGAAACGGTACAGGATAATTCATCATCGTGCAGGTGAATAAGCTGAATGCCTTTCAGGTTGGAATGGGTGATGCGAAATCTCATGGGACAAAACTACCTAACTTTGCGGCACAAATATGAATTATGCGATATCTCCTGAGCCTGTTCCTGATCTCGATTAGTTTGGCATCCTGTTCTCCTAATAATGTTAAAGAGGATGCCGGTTTGAAAAAGTTACTGGAGGCGGAAAAGCTGGATGGGGTTATTGGCATTTTTCATAACCTGAGCGGAGATTTTGTTTTGAGTGAACGAAAAGCCTTTCGCGACTCCGCTGTGGTTCCTGGAGCGAGTTTCGAAATTATCCACTCACTGGTTGCGGTGGAAACCGGCCGTCTAAAAGATGAAAAATCAGCGCTTGAAGGTATTACCCTGGAGCAGGCTTTTAAGGCTGATTCAACCAGCTTTTTCCAGGTGTTGGCTGTTCGCATTGGTCGCGACACGATGCAGCGATGGATTGATACGCTTGGATATGCCCGCCGGTACGATACACCAAGGATTGCAAACCTGGACCGCTTCTGGACAGATAACTCCATCCGGATAACTGCTGATGAACAACTTGGAATTGTCAAGAAACTGTATTTCGACCAATTGCCTTTTCAACGCCGGACCCATGCTATTGTTAGCAATATGATGTTGGTGGAAGA
This sequence comes from Flavipsychrobacter sp., assembly GCA_016787265.1. Lineage (GTDB taxonomy): Bacteria > Bacteroidota > Bacteroidia > Chitinophagales > Chitinophagaceae > Flavihumibacter. Next base: position 192,939 of record JAEUVF010000008.1, read on the forward strand.
GGCAGCCGACCATAAGCTGGCGTATAAGTTTTCCGAAGGCAGAAATGCAGATAGTACCAGGATTCTCTGGATTCAGGGGTGGAAGGAAATCCGGCAACATCCTCATTTTTTTGTTATTCAGTTGAGAACCAGGCAGGAGGGTACTGATTTGAAAGCTGCCGGAAAAAGAATCATGGACCAGGTTTTGGCCGGCTTTTTGCCCTAAATTGCTATAAAACACCGAGCCCTTGTTTCGATTTGAACATCCCTTCTGGCTGGCAGCCCTGATTCTGGTTCCTGTATTGGTGGCCGTTTTTGTGCTTGCGCAACGTATCCGCAAACAGAAGCTGGCACTGCTTGGAGATCCCGTACTGGTGAAGGCATTAATAGGTTCCTTCTCTCCATCACGTCATATCCGCAAGTTTTTGCTTGTGTTGATTGCGCTGGTATGTTTGGTACTTGCAATTGCCAATCCCCAGCTTAAAGGTGCAAGCCTGGATCAAAGTCGCCAGGGCCTGGATGTAATGCTGATCATGGATGTTAGCAAAAGCATGCTGGCGCAGGATATCAAACCCAACCGCCTGGAGCGTTCCCGCCAGTTAATGAGCATGCTGATCGATCAGTTATCCAACAACCGGTTGGGTATGATCTGGTTTGCCGGAAGGGCCTATCTTCAGATGCCATTGACTACGGATTTATCAGCAGCCAAATTGTTTTTGCAGAATGCGGGTCCGGCTGCTGTTCCTACCCAGGGTACTGTAATCGGTGAAGCGCTTCGGCTTGCTGGTAGTTCTTTTAATACGAAGGAGCAAAAATACAAGGCAGTAATCCTGATTTCTGACGGCGAAGACCATGATCCGGAAGCGTTGGAAGTAGTAGAGCGACTGGTTGAATCGGGCGTCATGATCAATACGGTGGGTGTCGGCTCAACAGAAGGAACCAATATCATTGATCCCGAAACCGGTGAAACTAAAAAAGACGCGAATGGAAACGTGGTGATCAGTAAACTTAATGAAGAACAGTTGCGTAATCTTGCTGTAAAAGGGAATGGAACCTATGTATACCTGCAGGATCCTTCTTCAGCTGCTCAAACCCTTGCTGCCCAGCTTGAAGGAATTGAGAAAAAACAACTGGATTCCTCCGATAATATTCAATACAACAGTTATTTCTATGCGTTGCTACTGTTGGCTTTGCTGCTGTTGATTACGGAAATATTTATTAGCGAACGTAAACTAGCTCTTCAATGAAAGGAAGTGCTTTTCTCATTGTTTTACTGATAGTATGCTGCAGGGCAGGTGCTCAGTCTTCTCATTTACGGGAAGGAAATAAATTTTTCCGTGAAGGTAAATTCGACGAGGCGGTTGATCGATATAATAAAGCGCTCGAGGAAAACCCAGCGGACTTAACGGCAATGTACAACCGATCCAATGCGCTTGCTAAAAAGGGAGATAAGGCTGCTGCGATGGAAGGTTATGAAAAACTGATACAATCAGGAAAGGATCCACGAATCCTTGAAAAAGCATATTACGATAAGGGGGTGTTGCATCAGCAACAACAGCAATTGGACGAAAGTATACTTTCCTGGATGGAAGCGCTGAAACTGGATCCGGAAGATACCCAGGCTCGTGAAAACCTGCAAAAAGCATTGAGGGAAAAGAAACAGCAACAGGAGCAGGAAGAGAAAAAGCAGGAGAATAAACAGAAAGAAAACAAGGAAGAGGAGAAACCCAAACCCCAGCAAAGTAAACTGAATAAAAAACAGGTGGAGCAATTGTTGAAAGCATTGGAACAGAAGGAAAAGGAAGTGCAGAAAAAAATGCAGCAAAAAGGCGGAAGTCCCACCCGGCCTGAAAAAGACTGGTAACAACCAAGGCGTTTCGGTTGTTATCTTTGACTAAAATCGAACTAATGGAATTATACAGCGAATCGCTGACTGGATATAAGAGACTGATTACAAAGGAAGTTCGGATTGGTGATCTGCTACTTGGGAATGGGCATCCCGTCCGGATCCAGACCATGACCACTACCGATACCATGGATGTTGCAGGTACGGTTGCGCAGTCTATCCGTTGTATTGAAGCTGGTGCGGAATTGGTACGAATAACCGCTCCAAGTAAGAAGGAAGCAGAACAATTGCTCCTTATCAGGGAAGAATTAAGACGCCAGGGATATAGCACACCTCTGGTTGCAGATATCCACTTTACCCCCAATGCGGCTGAAATTGCTGCCAGGATCGTGGAGAAAGTTCGCGTGAACCCAGGCAATTACGTTGATAAAAAGAAATTTGAACAAATAGATTACACGGATGTGGAGTATGCGGAGGAAATTGAACGCATCCGCGAGCGGTTCACTCCTCTTGTAAAAATTTGTAAGGAATATGGAACCGCCATGCGGATTGGCACCAATCATGGTTCGCTGAGTGATCGGATCATGAGCAGATATGGTGATACGCCCATTGGTATGGTGGAAAGTGCGATGGAATTTTTACGGATTTCAAGGGATGAGAATTATCACAATATTGTACTGAGCATGAAGTCTTCCAATCCGCAGGTGATGGTGCAGGCCTATCGTTTGCTGATTCAAACCATGCAATCGGAATTTGGAGAAATCTATCCCCTGCACCTGGGAGTAACCGAAGCAGGAGATGGAGAAGATGGAAGGATTAAATCTGCTATTGGCATCGGGACTTTACTGGAGGATGGAATTGGTGATACCATACGGGTATCCCTAACCGAAGATCCGGAATTTGAAATTCCCGTATGCCGGGATCTGGTGAAACGATACAATGCCGGCAGTGATCTACCTCCTGCAACCAATGGCAGGGTGCCTGAGGTTAAGGCCGGTTCTTTGGGATACAATCCCTTTGAGTACAAGCGACGGGAAAGTTTTCCAATAGATATTATCGGAGGCAAACAGGTTCCTGTGGTGGTGGCTGATCTGAGCGGACTTGAGAAAATCCAGCCGTCGGACCTGGTTGCGATTGGGTATAGCTATGATGCAGCAACGGATAAATGGACGATCAGTGATGCGGCAGCAGATTTTGTATTTACGGGTCACCAGTTGATTGACTTTGCTTTGCCGGGTTTACTGAAAGTAATCTGTTATCCGGCTGCATGGATGAGGGCGACAGACAAGACCAAGTATTTTCCAATTTACCAGGATAGTGGTTATGTGGGCGCTGAATGGAAAAGCGAGCAGATGAATTTTGTGATGCTGGATTGTTTCAATGATGAAAGTGAGCTGAATGATTTTACCTGGCTGGATGAATTGGCCGCAGATAAAACGGTGGTCTTGTGTTTGAGCAGTACCAACCGTAATGCGATGCAATCGGTTCGGCGTATGATGATGGAGTTGTTACAGCGTCAGATTCTGAATCCGGTGATTCTTATCACCGATAGTAAATGGAGTACCGTAGATGAACACCTTATCCATTTTGCAACTGAAACCGGCGCCTTGTTTCTGGAGGGGTTGGGAGATGGGATCTGCCTGGGAATTTCTTCCAGGAACCCCATGGCGAATGTTCAGGTAAGCGGAAGAACCTATTTGCCGGTTTCTAACATTTATCAGTTCATGAACAACACGGCGTTCTCCATTTTGCAGGCAACCCGAACCCGGATTTCCAAAACTGAATATATCTCCTGTCCGAGTTGCGGACGTACCCTGTTTGATCTCCAGGAGACCACCGCAAAAATCCGTGCCGTTACCAATCACCTGAAGGGAGTGAAAATTGCCATTATGGGATGTATTGTTAATGGTCCGGGTGAAATGGCCGATGCGGATTTTGGATATGTGGGCAGTGGTCCCGGTAAAATCACTCTTTACAAAGGGAAGGAAGTAGTAAAACGGAGTGTGAGAAGTGAGGTGGCGGTGGATGAACTCATTCTGTTGTTAAAAGAAAACGGCGCCTGGGTGGAGCCTTAAAATCGTTTGAGGATAGCACGCTGGTGACTGCGCATGCCATAGGTTTTGACCTTGGGAACAGAGCTGTCACCTCCGCCGGTAATCACGATGGGTTTTTCCTGGTAATTGTAAAATTCCACCAGCAGACTATCACCCTGCAATTCATAACAATTCATAATGGTATTTCCCTCTACAGTGAATGTTCCGCAGAATCGGGAGCCTATCAGGAACTGATCAAGGACGATACTGTTTTGTTCATCGATTAACCAGTGGCCTCTTTCCTTATTAAAAGGTTTTAGAATGTAGGGGCGGTTATCCTGTCCACCCGTTCCGTAAATAATTCTCCAGGTATATTGATCCGAACTGTCACCCGGCAAAATATGCAGCTCCATTTGGATACCCTGTCGTTGCTGAAGGCCCTGGAACCAGGCAAGATTGCCTTTCCATTTGCCGATCCAGGAATTTGGGAAGCTGGTGCTTGGACTTGCATTTTTTTGTGCCCAGGCAGGCATACAGCACATCAGTGCTATACACAGCTCAAATAAATAAAAACTGCTTTTCGGGAGATGCTTCATATTAATACGAATGATTTCCACAAATTCGGGAATATTCCATGCAAGGCATCATTCTTGTTACCAGAATTATGAAGATTTTTTATCTGTACTCTGAGAAAAAAAGAGGGCGTGATGTTCGCATCACGCCCAGCTTTTGTAACTCAACTGTAAAACCAAAAAAAACTATTAAAACCTGATTGCATAGCCAAGATTGATTGAGTAATCCGCAAAAGCAGCATCACCATGACGATAGGTACCGCTGGTAATGGTTGCTTCTTTATCGGTTACGCTGCGGGTGCGGTTTCTTTCCAACGCAACTGGAACGGTCAGAAAGAAAAGTGATTTTTTCTGCTGATATACAAGACCGGGTTCTACGGAAACAACATAACCGGGGCGACGAAAATACTTGCTTCCTCCCAGGATATCCTTGACAGGAATTCCTTCAATTCGTCCTCCAACACTTCCAGAGAGTCCCTTCAGGGTTCCAATAAAATTGTATTGAAATCCTATTCTGGCCATGTACTGATCGGCAACACTCATAATGGATTCATTGGCCAGTACTGCGCTAAGGGTTTCCCGGTAAGTACGTGTACCATTTTGTTCACGGGGATTGGAGAGATAATAGAAGTTGCCGTATAATCCTGCCAAAGGGGAGAAATTAAAAAAGCTGTTTACTTCTACTGCCAGGCCGGTTCCTCCATCGCCTAATTGTATGGACTGATCTACAGGTCTCATTTCACCATTTCCATTCGGACCAACATTTTCAAAAAAATCTTCATAGCCATAATCTCCGGTGGGTAGTTTAAGCCCGGCACCCAGCTGGAAATTTCCTTTACTGTGTTTGGCGGGGTCAATCATCCAGCGATAAGCCATAATCCGCATATCCCCGATACCAAAAGAACGGGTGTTATGACGTTCGATACGGCCGTGTTCATATAGAGAGGAACGTTTATTCATTCCGATAGGGAGCCCAACAAGTACAGACCAGCGGCTATTCAATTGTTTGCTTACAGATAAATCCAGCAGGTGCTGCCAGTTAATTACTTCAGTTTTATCTTTCAGTCGCTCTTCCTGTTCATCCCGGCCTTTGAAATGACGGAAGGACTTAAAATACCGATAGCCCATGTTAAACTGCCAGGATCCGGCTTCGATCTGCTGGCCACTGATATTACAGCTGGATCCGCCGCCACGGATAGCCACGCAGCCCTGAGCGTTGACATTTGCCGTAATGGTAAATAATGCAATGGAAGAAAGGATGATTTTTTTCATGATTTTTAGTCTTGGTTGTTGCTTAATTTTTTTTCATAGTGAGTCGTTGAACAACAAGTTCACCAACTCGTTTTCCGGATTCAATACCGAGGTCATTGTCGAACCTGAAATGAATGCCTCCATATAGCCGGCTCATGGCTGCTTCAGCTGAAGCCTGGCGGAAGGATTTGATTTCCCTGCTGGCAATACCGAATTCGAGCAGCGAAGTATCAGTGAATGCGAGATTGTCGCCAAAAACACTGGTCATAGATTCTGCTGCTGCAGCGGAAGCTGTTGCATGTCCGCTGGGGAAGGAAGGGAAAGGCGGGGTTTGGATATAGGGTCTCCATTCGGGATCAACCAATTGATTGATGACTGTTTCCGGACGAATGTAATTATACATGTATTTACCTTCCCAGCAGCTGATAAAACCATCATATAGAGCGATCGCCGTTTTCGCATAACCGGTAACGGTAGTATTGAAATCAGCGCCGGCTTTTTGTGCTGCAATACCTACAATATTCATCCAGTGACCTGGAGGTGAAAATTTTTTGGTTGCAAACATTACATGTCCGGTTACATTCATCTTAAAGGGGTTGTCATCCCAGAAATCGGCAATGTGTTTTTGTTCATCCGTAAGGCTGTCGCCAATTTGTTTAACCTCCATCATTGCTTTGTAAAAAGCACTGTTTTTGTTATTGGGTTCAAATTTGGGAGGAGCCTGGGCCCTGCAAACGGATGCACTATCCAGCACTAATGTTCTGATTTCCATCCAATGAGGTTCTATTGCCTGTGCATACATTGGTGGAGTGGGAACATACCGGCCGGGTTCCTCATTTACCGTATAGCGGGTTGCACTTCTTGTTTCAGCGTAGTTGTCCTTTTTTGCCCATGCAAGGATGGTTGTAACAATCGTATCCGAATAAGCGATGCTGCCCGATATTTTTTCCGAGGGCATACCCACACTGTCGGCCATATTTAGTAGCTGACCATAATAATCCATCATACTGCCTTCGGGAAAGGTAACGGCATTGCCAACTTTGGTAAATGCCAGCAGGGATGCCAGTGGAAAATCAATATTGGTCGTGTCTTCCGGAGCCGGCATTTTCGGCATGTGGGTAATTTGCTGGTAAAGCGACTGATAGTTTTCCGGGTCACCAGCCGCCACTATTTCGTATGCCGCGATATTGGCATATGCATAGTTTCTGGTAGCGATCATTGGCGGAAAATTGTTTTCCAACACTACATCGTTCAGCTTTTTTACAGTTTTACTGAAAAGTACAGGATCATGCATGGTTTGGGCATAGTCCTTTTCCGTTTTACATCCTCCAGCTACAAGGGATACCATAGCCAGAGCCGCTAACCATGTTTTCAGCCGTTTTTTTGTACCAATGGTGCATTTGTTCATCTTCATATTGATATCTCGTTTGTTATTAGTTTGATCCGTCTGCCTGTCCTTTTTTCACCGCAAAACTTCCAATAGCATTCCCACATTCAGTTCCGGCTTCCGAATCAAATCGGTAGTGGATACCCCCATAGATCCTTGATTCGGCAGCTTCCAGTGACATGGCCTGGTACTCACTTGCTTTATCAGGGAAAATATAGCCGAGAACGGTTGCTGCCGCTGCGGAGAAGGTTGAGTGACCGGAAGTATAAGAAGGGAAGTTAGGCAGACCAATAGTTTTTATAGAGGGATCCATCTGCGATGGACGTGGATACCAATAATACGTCTTGGCATCCCAACAGCTGACGCCTGCATCGAAGATGGCCATGTTCATCAAAGCCAGGGCACGTGCAGTACGGAGTTCACTGAATTTTGCCTGTACAATCGCTTCACAGGCAATTTCATTCCAGTGACCGGGAGGCGTATAGGTAGCGGCACCGTCACTCCATAACTGAGCAATTCGCCATACTTCTCCGGATTTCACCTCACTCATTTTTTTGACTTCCGCCAGGGCGGCTTTAAACTCTGGTGAGCCCACCGCTGGAGGTGGAGGTGGACGCAGCGAATCACGCTGGGCGGTAGTTATGAGAAATTGTTTTACGTTTCCAAAGAGCGGCAGCATGCCTGGTCTTGCAGGAAGCTCCATGCTTTTCCAGGGCATCGTGATACCGCGACTCACTGCTGCAGCTTCCAATTCTTTCCATATGGTAGGATTGCCTCCTGCCTGGCCCATTCCATCGGTTCTATAACGGGCAAGTGTAGTTGCAGCAATCTGTGCCGCTATGGCTTCACCCGCCTGGATATCGGAGGGGGATGCAACACCAGATACCAGTTTGGCTCTTTTTTGTTCTGCACGTTCTTTATCCAACATCGCAGAGTCATTCGGGAACATTACTTTCAGCAGGCGGTATGCCACATCTGCAACCACTGCATCTTCAGAGGGATAGGAAGGAAGTGTTTCCTGTATGGGTTCAAGTGCTTCTACGTTTGGCGAATTGACCGCAGGAGCCATCCGGTTGTATTTGAATTTATAATGCCAGGTAGTAACCATTGCATCATAAAGTGCAACTTGCAAATAGGCATATGCCCTGCTCGCATAAGGCGGATTGGCAAAAGGGAATTTAGGATAAACTCCAGGGTTCTGTGCATTGGGTGCAGGATAGGTTCCATCCGGATTGGCTTCGGGTGGGATATTATAAATTGCAACTAATTTTCTGGCAGTTTCATTCCAGCGGATAATGCCACTGTTTTTCCATTTTTCAATGATTTTTTTATCTGCTGAACTAATGGAGCCCTGGATATCCCGGATATCGGTCAGTTCCTGTTGATAAGCGGCGCTGTTTACTGCGAGTGGCTCTTCAATTTGTATATCCGTTGGTGCAGTAAGCAGGATTGGTTTCCAGTTTCCTCCGTTTTGATCCAGTGTGGCCGGCTCAAAATCGGGTAAGGATCGCTGTGAGATTTCTTTCGAACAGGCTGCCAGCAGAAACAGCGTTATGATGGTTAAAATATGTTTGGTCATTGTTGCTTCTTTTGGAAAGGTTTAAATACGTATTGAAGTCCGGCCATCCATCCAAATGATTTGCCCATATTTCTACCGGCAATCGTTTGATCAGCCATGGCATTGATCGCCAATCCTTTTATTCCGGGAATCCAGAATAACCCGTTTAGCGCAACCGACTCCCGGTTCATACGGTTACCAGGGTATGGCATATCGTTTCTGCGAATATCAGAACCGCTGGTTGCGAGCGACCAGTTATACTGCAAACCTAACCTTACATGTTTATTGTCAAATCCGGCGCGGATGCTTCCATCCCATACATCGGGAATGGCCATCTCGTTGCTATAGTATTGGTCATCCGAGTAGTAGGTTTCACGATCTACTTTGATTTTTCCCTTCGCAATATATCCGGTTTGTATGGTGGCAAACCAGCCTTTATCCAGTTTGTAATGCCCAATTATACGGGCCTGTGCCGTGCTGGCTCCCAGCCCGATTGAATAGGGTAAAAAATCAGGAATATAATCGCTGACCGGAGTGGAAAATCCTACCGTACCGAAGGTGAGTAAGGTTCCTTTCCAGACCCTGGATTTACTTAGTTGAATTTTAGCCTCCATCTGGAGATCCTGCCAACCTTTCATATGGGCCATATAGCCAGCATCTGAGCTGTTGGAAATATGAGGTACGGTAGCAAATAAAGCGATACGATTGGTGATCCCATATCCAATCATTGGCATAAATTGTTTGGAGGTGAACTTTCCCACATTGAGATTTTCGCGGAGCCTTTTTCCCTCCCAGTATTCGGTCCAGGTCATCTGGCCGTAATCGGCTACCAGGCAAAGTTCTCCTTTTGTCATGGTGAAGCCGTCAAAAGCAGTTTGTGCGATAGTGTGCAGGCTGCCAAAAAGCAGCGACGCAACAACTACCGTATTCTTAACAATACGATTCGTCATTTTGGTTATGATTGCTGTGATGTGAAGTTGCATCAGGCAGTGCCGCCTGGGCAAGTTCTGCCTGGTTGAAAGAAATTAAACCGTCACAACAGCATCGGGAGGTTGTTCCTGGGGAGCTTTGGAGTACATGCAATCTTTCAGTATGTAAAGATTGTAAGAGGATAAACGGGTAGTGAAAACTGGTTCAAAGCAAGGAACCGACTCCGTTATTGTATAATCGGAAAATACATTTTTTAAAGCAAGCATCGGCTTTGCAGGGGTGTTGGCTTTGCCAGGCGCTTCCTGTATATCATTTACCAGTTGGAAAAAAAGGTCTCTTGCATTGGTAAGAGTAGTTGCGAGTGGGTTCGGGATGCATCGCATTTCAAGGGAGTCGTTGTAAATACGGCGTTCCACATATTGATAGGTGGTGCCACTCACGGTAACCGTTCCATTGGTACGTTCAAAAATGGGTGAGTTGGTGTAATAAGGAAGCTGATCGATCGGGAGTTTGATCGTGATCAGGTTTTCTTCGTTATAATTTTTATTGTCAATCTGTTGGTTGAGCGACTTATAAGAATGCTGCTCCAGCCATGAAAAAACCGCACGATACCCCACTACATTATAGAGGAGCATACCCGTCAGAAGTATGGCAGCTAGTTTTTTCACCCCACCAATATAGGATTTTTTCTGATTTCTTCCTTCACCGGTCGGGTGGCACCGGTCGGGTGCCACCCGACCGGTGAAGCTAACGGGTGTTCGTAATTGGGTTTGGCGTTGTAACTTTGGCAATCAATTGACAATGCTTGTTTTATGAGTAAACAACAGGAACCCAAAGTGAGGATCGTAACGGCTGCGGCTCTATTTGACGGACATGATGCGGCAATTAATATCATGCGGCGAATCCTGCAGGCGAAAGGAGCGGAGATCATTCACCTGGGGCATAACCGTTCCGTACATGAGATTGTGGAGGCAGCTATTGAGGAGGATGTGCAGGGAATCGCAATCACCAGTTACCAGGGCGGACATGTGGAGTTTTTCAAATACATGAAAGACCTGCTGGATCAGAATGAATGCGGACATATAAAAATATTTGGCGGCGGTGGGGGTACAATCCTTCCAGAAGAAATCCGGGAATTGCACCAATATGGTATCACCCGGATTTATTCACCGGATGATGGCCGGAAAATGGGACTGGAAGGGATGATTGAAGATGTGATCAGCCAGTGCCGGTTTTCATTGAATGGAGCTAATTATTCCAAACCAATGGGATTGGGTGAGGTGAAGGATGTAAGGGTTATCGCAAGAAAGATAACAAAAGCGGAGGAGGCCATGGAAGAGGGGAGAAAGGAAGATGGAGGAAGGGAAGAAAGGAGGAAGGGAGGAAAGGAGGAGGGCGGTGCTCCGGTGATCGGGATTACAGGAACAGGGGGAGCAGGGAAGTCATCGGTTACGGATGAATTGGTGCGTCGTTTTTTAAACCGCTATGAAGACAAAACCATTGCGGTTATTTCCGTAGACCCTTCGAAGAAAAAAACAGGGGGCGCTTTGCTGGGAGACCGCATTCGCATGAACAGCATTTCTTCTCCCCGTGCCTACATGCGCTCATTGGCAACAAGAGATGATAATGTGGCATTAAGTGCATCGGTTCAGGATGCGATCGATATTGTCAAAGAGGCCGGATTTGACTGGGTCATATTGGAAAGCGCCGGTGTGGGCCAATCAGATGCATCCATTCTGGATTATTGCGATCTCAGTCTCTATGTGATGACTCCCGAATACGGGGCAGCATCGCAATTGGAAAAAATCAATATGCTGGATTATGCCGACCTGATCGCCATCAACAAATTTGATAAAAACGGCGCGCTCGATGCCCTGCACGATGTGCGCAAACAATACAAACGCAACCACCAGCTCTTTACTGCTAAAGACGAAGAAATTCCCGTAGTAGGAACCATCGCCGCGCAGTTCAACGATGCCGGCGTGAATGAACTCTTTGAAAAACTGGTGCAGGTGGTAAAGCAGAAAACAGGTGTTTGCCTGGGAGAAGAGAAAGCGGCTAGTCCTCACCGTGATACCGTTCAGCAATCCATGGTGATCCCGCCCAAAAGGGTTCGCTACCTGGCCGAAATCGCAGAGTCCAACCGCGCCTACAACCAATGGGTGGAAGCGCAACGTGCAATAGCCAGCAAACTATATCAGTTAGCTGGAGTGATGCAGGAGCCTGGGTTGGAGGACGTTACAGAACTACAAGCACTCAAAAAAAAGTCCGAAGAATCCCTGCATCCTGATTGCAAAAAACTACTGGAGAACTGGAAAGGTTTGGTGGATGCATACAACAAGGATTTTTTTGAATACCAGGTTAGAGACAAGGTGATTCGTCAGCCATTGACCAGTCTTTCTTTGAGCGGAACAAAAATCAAAAAAGTGGTATTGCCCCGTTACCAGGATTGGGGGGATATTCTTCGCTGGCAGTTACAGGAAAACCTCCCGGGATATTTCCCTTATACAGCCGGTGTGTTTGAATTGAAACGCCAGGGCGAAGACCCCACCCGTATGTTCGCGGGAGAAGGTGGTCCGGAGCGTACCAACAAACGGTTTCACTACGTATCACAGGAGCAACCTGCCAAACGATTGTCTACCGCATTTGATTCGGTTACCCTTTACGGTGAGGACCCTGCCGTACGCCCTGATATTTATGGAAAAATCGGCAATAGCGGAGTGAGTATCGCAACAGTCGATGATGCAAAAAAATTATACAGTGGTTTTGATCTTTGTGATCCGCGAACTTCTGTGAGTATGACGATTAATGGTCCGGCCCCGATCATCCTTGCCTTTTTTATGAATGCAGCGATCGATCAGGCCGCTGAAAAATGGATCTCCACCAATGGCGGTTATGATCAATGGATCAGGCCGGTTATGGAGAAAAAATATCAACACCTGCAGAAGCCGGTTTATTACAATCCTTCATCACCAGAACGTTTACCCGATGGACATAATGGATTGGGACTTGCATTACTGGGACTCAGTGCGGAGGAAGTGCTTCCAATTGAAACCTATAATCAATTAAAAGCGGAAGCGTTGAGCCAGGTTCGGGGTACCGTTCAGGCAGATATCCTTAAAGAAGACCAGGCGCAGAACACCTGTATTTTCTCAACGGAATTTGCGTTGAAACTGATGGGGGATGTGCAGGAGTATTTCATCAAGCAGAAGGTTCGGAATTTTTATAGTGTCAGCATCAGTGGATATCATATTGCGGAAGCGGGAGCCAATCCGATTACCCAGTTGGCCTTTACGCTGGCGAATGGATTTACCTATGTTGAATATTACCTCAGCAGAGGTATGCATATTGATGATTTCGCTCCCAATCTGAGTTTCTTTTTCAGTAATGGCATGGATCCCGAATACAGCGTAATTGGCCGGGTAGCACGTCGGATCTGGGCCAAGGCCATGAAAGAAAAATACAAAGGCAATGACCGCAGCCAGAAATTAAAATATCATATTCAGACTTCCGGGCGATCACTCCACGCGCAGGAAATCGATTTCAATGATATCCGGACTACACTGCAGGCCTTGTATGCTATTTATGACAACTGTAATTCCCTGCATACAAATGCCTATGATGAAGCGATCACTACGCCAACAGAGGAAAGTGTGCGCCGCGCGATGGCCATCCAGCTTATTATAAACAGGGAACTGGGATCTGCAAAAACAGAGAATTTTATCCAGGGCTCCTTCCTGATTGAAGAATTGACGGATCTGGTAGAAGAAGCAGTGCTGGCGGAGTTTGACCGCATCTCTGAAAGAGGGGGCGTATTGGGTGCGATGGAACGGATGTACCAGCGCAATAAGATCCAGGAAGAAAGTCTGCATTATGAAACCCTGAAGCATACGGGTGAATTACCAATCATCGGGGTAAATAGCTTTCTGAATAAAAAAGGTTCCCCAACAGTCATTCCAGGAGAAGTGATCCGTAGTACCCGGGAGGAAAAAGAGCAACAGATCCAGCAGTTGCAGGCATTCTGGAAACGGAATGAAAACAAAGCGGATCTGGCCTTAAAGCGACTGAAAGAAGTGGCTGTGGCCAACGGAAACCTGTTTGAGGAGTTAATGGAGACAGTAAAATATTGTTCACTCGGACAAATTACGCATGCTTTATACGAAGTTGGTGGTCAGTATCGCAGGAATATGTAGTTTAGGTGTCTGACATCTAATCATGAGAAAATTACTGTTACTGACCCTGGCACTGGGTGCAATTACCGGCCAGGCACAAACGAAGAAAAAAGCAGCGCGCGCTACCGCGGCAAATCCAACCGCAACCCCGGTTTCCCTGGAGGAACGCTTCCGGACAGTTAAGTTCCGGAACATCGGACCCTTTCGGGGCGGGCGATCGGTTGCTACCTGTGGAGTTCCCGGAAACGATAAGACCTATTATATGGGTACCACTGGCGGTGGGCTTTGGAAAACCACCGATGCGGGTATCAGCTGGCAGAATATTTCCGATGGTTATTTCGGAACCGGTTCAGTTGGTGCTGTAGCAGTGGCTGAATCCGATCCGAATGTGGTGTACGTAGGAATGGGTGAACATGCGCCTCGTGGTGTGATGACATCCTATGGGGATGGGGTCTACAAAAGCACGGATGCCGGGGTTACCTGGAAAAAAATCGGGTTACCGGAGAGCCGGCAAATCGCAGCCATCCGAATCCATCCCAAAAATGCCGAACTGGTATATGTGGCGGTGCAGGGAGCGTTGAATGGTCCAACTGAGGAGCGTGGCATTTACAGAAGCGATGATGGCGGCGCCACCTGGAAAAAGATTCTCTATGTTAACAGCAGTACCGGATGTTCGGATCTGAGCATGGATATGACCAATCCGCGGATCCTGTATGCGGCCATGTGGGAGCATCATCGCCTTCCCTGGGAAGTAAAAAGCGGAGGACCGGGCAGTGGTTTGTATAAATCTACGGATGGTGGGTTGACCTGGAATAAACTGAATCAGGGAATTCCTCCAGTCCTGGGTAAGATGGCGATCGAAGTATCGCGCAGCAATCCGTCTAAAGTATATGCACTCATTGAAAGCGATACCGAAAAAGAGCTGGGTGGCTTGTTTGTATCGGAAGACGCAGGAGCTTCGTTTAACCGTGTCAGTAAGGATCACCGGTTAACCACCCGTGCCTGGTATTATATTGAGCTGGCAGTGAATCCACAGAATGAAAATGAAGTGCATGTTCTCGGGGCAGAGTGGGTGAAAAGTATCGATGGAGGAAAGAGCTGGGCTAATATGCATACGGCGCATGGCGATTACCATCAGTTATGGATCAACCCATCCAATCCCAATAACCTGATCATGGCCGATGATGGTGGTGCGTCTGTAAGTTTCAATGGAGGAAAAAGTTTCAGTTCGCTGGATAATCAGCCAACTGCGCAATTGTATCGGATAAATGTGGACAATCAGTTTCCCTATCGTATTTATGCAGGTCAGCAGGATAATACCTCCCTCGTAATCGAGAGCAGGAATCTATGGGGAGGAAACATTGGGGAGCGCAACTGGTTCTATTCCGCCGGAGGTGAAAGTGCCTTCCTGGCATTTAATCCTGATCAGCCGACCTATGTCATGGGTGGCAGTTACCAGGGGACCATAGAATTATTGAATCAAAAAATAAGTGAAGGTAAAGGGGTAATGGTAGTGCCATTGCAATACCAGAGCATCATGCCCAAGCGGATGAAATATCGGTTTAACTGGAATGCACCTATTGTTTGGTCGAAAGCCGATGGGGGAAGTTTTTATCATGCAGGCAATCGCCTGTTCAAGACATCCAACCTGGGTAAAACCTGGACAGTCATTTCTCCGGATCTGACCCGAAATGATACCACTAAAATGGGGAAGAGCGGGATACCCTATACCAATGAAGGAGCGGGGGGAGAGAATTATGGAACGATTGCCTATGTGTCAATTTCATCAGACGGACAGGTGATCTGGACCGGTAGTGATGACGGTTTCGTGCATGTATCGCGCGATGGAGGTGCCAACTGGAAAAATGTAACGCCGGCCGGTTTACCGGAATGCCTGGTTAATAGTATTGAAGTATCGCCACACAATCCTGCAACGGTTTATATCGCGTGCACCAGGTATAAAATGAATGATTTGTCGCCCATGCTCTATCGGAGCGATGATTATGGAGCCAGCTGGAAGCGGATTGATGCAGGTATTCCAGTGGGAGCGTATACCAGGGTAGTAAGAGAAGATCCGGTTCAAAAGGGATTGTTGTTTGCGGGCACAGAAACAGGGCTTTATGTCTCCTGGAATAACGGAGATGCCTGGACGAAATTACAACTGGGTTTACCTGTTACCCCTGTTACCGATTTGAAAATCCATCAGGGTAACCTGATTGCGGCAACTATGGGAAGGTCTTTCTGGATCCTGGATGACCTGTTTATGGTGCGGCATTCTGCAGTACTGGCAGATACCAATGCTGCGAAATTGTTTGGGGTTGAGAATGTTTATCGGGTAGGCGGTGGCAGTGCCCTGAATGCTCCTGGAAGTACAGACGATCCAAAACCGATGACACCCTCTAATGAAGGCGTAAATGCGCCAACCGGTGCAGTGTTCTATTATCAGTTACCAGGCCTGGCGGATTCAGTGACGCTGACATTAGAGATCCGTGATGCCCGCGGCAGACTGGTACGTTCATATTCAAGTAAACCGGATTCAACATTTGTGGAATATGCCGGCGGACCATCCCCCGATCCTTTGTTGCCCAAACGCGCCGGATTGAACCGGTTTGTCTGGAACTTGCGTCATGCCACTTATCCGGGAGTACCTACGGCTTATATTGAAGGCAGTTGGGACGGACATCGCGCAGCACCTGGGAAGTATGAGGCCGTACTGAAAGTTGGCGGCACTGAACAGCGACATGCATTTACAGTAGTAGCTGATCCAAGAATTGAAGCGAGCCAGGCAGAATATGAAGAGCAGGATGAATGGCTTACTAAAGTTGAAGATGGTTTGCGGGATATCCATGGGGCGGTAAATAAAATGCGGGTTGCCAAAAAACAGGTGGCTGATTTACTCCAACTGATTGGCGACAAGCCAGCTTATGCCGAACTGAAACAATCCGCTTCCACTCTTCATTCGCGGATGGAAAAATGGGAAGAAGAACTGATTCAGAACCGCAGCCAGAGTTATGACGATATCATCAATTTTGTAAACAAACTCAGTGCAGATTACTTCTTCCTGAAAGGCGAAATGGATACCAATATTCCATTTGTAACAGACGGACAAAAAGAACAATTCAAAACATTGGAAGCTACCTGGAAGCCACTGAAAACCGAACATACCAGCATTGTAAATGCACTGTCTGCACTTAACCAGCTCTGCCGTAAACTGGGTATTGAAAGGGTAATGATGCCGTTAGATTAATAGTTGAAATGGAAAAAAAGAAGCCATCCTTTGATGTGGTAAATGAGGTGCTGGAAGATTGCATACTGGCTTATCCGGTGTCTTCTTTCATCATCAGCCTGTACAAACAATACCTGCAAAGGGGAAGCCTCAGTAAAAAACAGTTACAGGGTTTATACGGAAAGGCCTCGAAAATCGAAGGCCTTTCCCCCGGTAAGCTGGCTACCCTGGAGGCATTGATTCATAAAATGCCAACACGGTTAAAGTCGGTTGTGCCTCCTCGTGATAGCAAACCGGAGCCGGAGAAAGATGAAGCAGCCGGACAATTAATCAGTGCCATCCTGGAAAAAGTTCCCGAACACAAGCGGGTAATTTTTCTCCGGACTAAATACGATAACAATGAAATGTTGACACCTACAGAAATGGCTGATTTGAAACGAATCGCCAAAGCCCTGGGAATTCAGGTCAGCTGACACCCGAATCCCGGACCATCAAGTGGTACCAAACAGCCATTCTCAATCCTGAATCCACCGGTAATAATATCATTGCTCAACTCCAGGCTTCCGTCCAGGTCGAGGTAGCGGGTATTGGGACAGGAGAGGGCGACATGCAGTGCGGCAGTGATACTTAACCTGCTTTCATCGTTGCAGCCCCAGAATAATTCAATACTTCCCTGTTGGGCGAGCAGCGCGATTTCCTTTGCTGCCCGTATTCCGCCACATTTCATCAGTTTGATATTGTATACGCCATAACGTTTAGGTGTATGCGCCAGGTTGAAAGCGGCGGAAGCATCCAGTAAGGATTCATCCGCAACTAAAATAGCGCGTTGATGATCTGTTAACTGCAGCAGGTCTTCATCTGCGGTAGCGGGCAGGGGTTGTTCAATCAGTTCAATATCGGCCGTTTCAGCGCCTGCAAGAAATCGTTTTAGGTTGGAAAGATCATAGCCCTGGTTGGCATCCACCCGCAATTGAATAGCCGGGCCCACCATTTCCCTGAGCCGGAGCATTCGTTCCAGGTCCTGCTCAATATTCACTCCTGTTTTAATCTTGAGGATTTGAAAACCCATTCCGAGGTATTCCCTTGCATCGGCAAGTGTTCCCGCTATATCCTTGATGCCAATGGTGACCGAAGTGGGTACCGGTTTGATTTTTTGTCCGTAGAATTCCAGCACCGGTATTCCCAGAAATTTTCCAAAAACATCGTGCAAGGCAAGATCAACCGCGGCCAGAGATCCGGGCAGGTGGTTAAAATGAATGGTGGCTTCATCAATCAGTTGATTGAAGTGCCGGATATCTCTGCCAATAAAACTATCCAGGAAACCGGATTGCAAATGGCGCAAGGTATCCGTTGGGTTTTCGCCTACCACTTCCTCAAATGGGCTTGCGGCACCGAGCCCGGTAATGCCATTTTCCAATGTAAGTTCCAGGAAAACGATTACTGCTTCGGAGCTGGTGCTGTAAGCAATGGTATATGGTTTCGAGAGTGGGATATTCTCCAGCCAGGCACGCCAGGAAAGAATTCTCATATGATTGTCTTTAAAACCGGCAGCAGTTTTTGCACTCCTTCCTGTAAAGGGAGCAGCACAGGCAGGTTCAATTCCGCTTCCAGTTTTCGTTGAAATTCGTAGGCTTCTTCTGTGGAGCAATCTTCCGTATTCAGTGCAACGGCAATAACGGTGGAACCATAGTGCCGGATCAGTTCAATTTCAGATTGTACGGAAGGGATTGCTCCCCATGCGGGTGTATGTTCGAAATGAATTCGTTTCGGTGCATGTACCAATACCGTGTATTTGGCATTGCCTGAAACCAGGAACTCAGCACCAGCCGGACCGCTTGGATTCCGAAGGGCTGATTGTCCTTCCAGCAAAATGATGTCTGGATTTGCTTCCTTCCAACATTGCAGAATTGCATGTTCCAGTTCACCGGAAATAAAATCATTCAATGTGGAATCAAAAATGAATCCATACTGGCCGCCCTGTAACCAACCGGTTTGTCCCGTATAAATCATTTGTGCCCGAATGCCTTCCGCATCGCATGCCTGTCGGATCAACCGGCAGGTGGTTCTTTTGCCCATGGCACAGTCCATGCCTAACACTGCAATAATGGGTGCTGTAACAGAAAAGATTTCTCCGGACCAGAAATGAAGGTCTGCTCTTTTTTTAGGCCTGCGGATGTCAATAAGTTCAACTCCATATTCCGCAGCTAATGCTACCAGGTTGGTGCGTTCATTGAGGTAATCATGCAATCCATTTACAACTGAAATCCTGTTTCGAATGGCGGTTTCAATAATGCTTATAAAGTCGGGAGGCAGAATGCCACCTACGGTTGCTACTCCAATAATACAATAACGGATATCACTATGCGCTGCCAGTGCCGCATCCAGGTCGGAATATACAGGGATACCGCGGTGCTTGCCATCCAGCACTTCTCCTGCATCTTTGCCCGCCTGTTTAAAATCGATAATGCCTGCAATCTCAAATCGCTCAGTGCCGCGAATTAGTCCGTGTGCGGTTTTGGCATCTGAATGGTCCAGTAATCCATTCGTAATTACAATTGCTTTTGGTCGGTTCATTTATTCATCGTTTGATTAATCTGCCGGGAAATTTATCCATGAATTCTTTGTTGGCATATACCAGTT
Organism: Flavipsychrobacter sp.; assembly: GCA_016787265.1. Classification (GTDB taxonomy): domain Bacteria; phylum Bacteroidota; class Bacteroidia; order Chitinophagales; family Chitinophagaceae; genus Flavihumibacter. The sequence continues at coordinate 212,533 of JAEUVF010000008.1, forward strand.
CTCCATTCACCCAAACTTTCAGAATGCCATCAGACAGGGCTTGTGGGTTTTGTATGGTAGCATGGTCCTGAACGGTATCCGGATCCAGCAGTACCAGGTCGGCATAGTAGCCGGCCGCGATCAGTCCTCTTTGCCGGATGCCTACATGTTCTGCGGAAAGAGCGGTCATTTTGTTGATCGCTGTTTCGAGTGACATGATTTTTTTCTCCCGCACGTATTGAGTCAATACTCTTGTAAAGGATCCATAACCTCGCGGGTGCCCTCCATCAGCACCATCGGAGCAAATATTCGTGTGCTGCCAGCTTAAAAAAGCAGACACATCAGCATCTGTCATGGATTTTCCCATAATGCCTTCAACGCCCCCACTATCCGGATTGGCTTTGCGATAGGCTTCTGCTTCTGCGATCAATGCCATCAGTGTGCGGGCAGGCGTTTCATTACGCAAGGCTGCAACTTCCGAAAGTGTTTTTCCGCGGTATTCCGGCTGGGGTTTAAATGCCACCAAAACCGATGCGGAAGGATCCAGGCTTTGGGTTACTGCGAATTCAGCACTGGCTTCATTGGTATAATCGGTTTTTGGAAATAAAACTTTCAAGGTGCTGCGCCAGAATTCATAGGGATAAACATCGGCCGTGATATTGATTCCCTGCTGCCTTGCCCTTTCCAGTCGGGCCAGGATTGCCGGGGCTGTTTTCCAATCATTTTTCAACGCTATTTTCAGGTGGGAAATCTGAACGGGTATACGTGCTTCCTTTCCGATGCTGATAATTTCTTCAATGGCATCTCTCAACTGAATGTCTTCACTCCGGAGATGACTGATATAACGCCCCTGGTTAAACGCTGCAACCTTCGCCAGTTCCAGCACTTCGTTATAAGAAGAGAACCAGGCTCCTGCGTATTCCAGTCCGGTTGATAAGCCCAGCGAGCCCTTTTTCATTTCTGCTGCCAGCAGTGTCTTCATCTTTTCCAGTTCTTCCTTCGTGGCGGTACGATGCAGGTTTTCTTCGCCCATTACTTTTTCCCGAAGTCCGGTTTGTCCGGTATAGGTTGCCACATTTATGGCCGGAGGGTTCCTTTTGATGTTGTCCTCCAGGCTGTCCATCCAGCTTCCATATCCATCCTGACCGGCAACAATGGTGGTAATACCCTGGTTGAGCGCTGCCAAAGCCTGTGGTTTGGATTGCAGGGAGCCTTCGAGGTGGCTATGTGTGTCAATAAACCCGGGAGTAAGAATCTTTCCTCCTCCGTCTTCTACCAGTTCTCCCGGGAAAGGTTGAAGTTCGCCCACTGCCATAATCCTGTCGCCTTCCAGGCGTACTGCAGCGTTGCGGGCAGGTGTACCTGTGCCATCCATTACCTTCACATTGGTGATGATTCGGGTAGGTATTACCGTTACAGGCTTCCCATTGAACCAGTTTCTGGATGCAATCATCGCGGCTGGATTGCTTCCACTGCTAAGCAGAATCAGGGTGCGTTTCTTTTTAACATCCCGCATAATAATATTCACAAAACCTGTCCAGCCGCCGGTATGCGAATATTGTTCGCCCGGTTTGTCAATCCCCCATCCGAATCCATACGGGTAACTGGAATCACGGCCAGGAATATTGAGTGGTACCGGTTGAAATGCCATCGCGAGTGTAGCCGGTTTAATAATTTTTGATTTATACAACTGCTGTTCCCATTTCAGGAGGTCTTCGGCGGAAGAAAAGAGATTGCCATCGCCTACCACGCCATCCCAGAAAGTAAGATCGTTCAGTCTGCGTTGGCCGTTTTCTTCCCGAAACCCCTTTACCTGGTTGGGGTCGTTAACGGTATCAGGTAAGCGAAAAATATAAGTATTCTTTAAGCCAAGCGGACGAATGATTTCTTTTTTGAAAAATTCTTCCATACGCTGGCCGGATACTTTCTCAATGATGGATGCCAGTAAAACGTAGTTGGTGTTGCAGTACGACCAGGAACTGCCGGCGGCGAATTGAGTCGGAGGTCGGTATTGTGCAAGTAACTCAAGCAGCAGTTCATTGGTTAGCGTATCCGCATTGCCCCGGTTGTTGTTGAAGAGGTCAAAATACTCCGGTAGCCCGGAGGTATGTGTCATCAGTTGACGGATCGTAACTTCAGGATAGGGCAGTGCTGGCAGGTGTTTTTTTGCTGGGTCATCAAGTTTTAACAAACCCCGGTCATACAGGATCAGTATGCCTGCGCAAATAAACTGTTTGGTTACTGATGCCAGGTTAAATGGGGACGAAATACTCAGGGGTTTTCCGGTTTGAAAATCCGCTACCCCATAGGTTTTGGAGAGAATCGGTTTTCCGTGTTCCGCATACAGCACCACCCCGTTAAAACGGCCTGACTGATACAGGGCCGTGAGTGCGGAATCTATTTTTTGCACTTGTGCAAGAAGTTGATTCGGACAAAAAAGGAGCAGCGTACATGCCAGCAGCAGGACAATCAGTTTTTTCATAACACCAGTTAGAACCTGAATTTAGTTATTTAATCAGACAAGCCTGATAAGAACCTGGAGTTATTCCTTCTGCTTTTTTGAAGAGGCGAACGAAATAGTTTACATCACTGAATCCGCATTGGAGACTAACAGACGTGACGGACTGCCGGGGATCGGCCAGTAGTTGCTTGGCCAGTTTGATCCGTTCGCGGTTGATGTATTCAAGAGGGGTAATGCCAAATTGCTCTTTGAACCACCTGAAAAATGCGTTTCGGCTCAGATAAGCCTTGCGCGACAAATGATCCATGGAGATTCGTTCGGTCAGATGCTGGTGAATGAAATGCAAAACATGGTGAAGGCGACTGTGATTGCCGGCTGTATCCGATTCCACTTTCACCTGCATCAAATGCTGGCTCTGGACCAGCCGGATCAGCAATTCCTTGAGGCTTAGATCTGCAAATATGTTTTTGGCTTTATCCCCGCTGCTGCAAACACGAATGATCTTATTGATGGTTTCGGTAATTTCTGTATCGTTTTCAAAATGATACTGATTGAACTGCAATCGCCATTGGTGTTGCTCATCCGGATCGTTGTTGTAATAACTGTTCAGGTACTGCAGGGTATCGGTAACATATCGTGCATCCACCGCCAACGCGATGCATTGTGAAGGATTATCGGCACTGGCTTCCGGAAAATCGATCACCATGGTTTCATCGGCCGGAACAATAACGGTTTCTCCGGGCAGGTAATCAAAGGAAGGTTTATCCAGGAGGTGCATGATTTTTTTTCCGCGAACCATACTGGTGATAACAAAATCACTGAAGGTGAGCGGCACCCGCCAGGCCTGCTGATAACTTTCGAACACATTCAGTTCGCAGTTTTGCAGGTTGAATACGCGCCTGTTTTCCACCAGTGTCTGGAGGTATTTCGGATGTGTGAGATCAATCTTTTGTAAATATTTTCCGGATGGCATGCGTCGACAAATTCCTTCTTTCAAGTTAGTTCAATTTTCTGCGGAGGGCAAAAGGCAAAGTACAATTGTGCTATAAAAAAATACAATCGTGATGCCATCTCCCTGAAAATGGTTGAAAATTCAGGGTATTAATAACGATTAAAAGCTTCCATATGAGTACAGCAACAGCATCGGCGCCGGTGTCTAATGTGGCGCCCCGCCCAAATTTCAAAGACCGGTACGATCATTTTATCGGTGGCCGTTGGGTTCGTCCGGATTCCGGTCAGTATTTTGATAATATTTCCCCTATTGATGGTAAGCCATTTACACAGGCAGCAAGGGGTAATGCAGTTGATATTGAAAAAGCCATTGACGCCGCCTGGGAAGCTTTTCCAGGCTGGAGTAAAACAGGCGCTGCTCAAAGAAGTAACGTGTTATTGAAAATTGCACAGGTGATTGAAGACAACCTGGAGTACCTGGCACGTGTAGAAACGATCGATAATGGTAAAGCTATCCGGGAAACCCGGGCTGCGGATCTTCCATTGGTAGTGGATCATTTCCGGTATTTCGCAGGTGTGATCCGTTCTGAAGAAGGAACGATCAGTGAACATGATGAAACCACGGTAAGCATCAACCTGCATGAGCCGATTGGGGTAGTGGGACAAATTATACCCTGGAATTTTCCGCTCCTGATGGCGGCCTGGAAAATAGCGCCAGCATTGGCGGCCGGATGTTGCGTGGTGGTAAAACCTGCGGAGCAAACACCCACCAGCATCATGTGCCTGATGGAATTAATTGGAGAGCTGCTACCGGCCGGCGTATTGAATATTGTAACGGGATTTGGTATCGAAGCTGGTAAGCCACTGGCAACTTCACCACGTGTGAGTAAAGTGGCTTTTACCGGTGAAACTACCACTGGAAGACTGATCATGCAATATGCTTCGGAAAATCTGATACCGGTGACCATGGAATTGGGTGGTAAGAGTCCGAATATTTTCTTCTCTTCTGTTGCAGCGGAAGATGATGCGTTTTTTGACAAAGCAGTTGAAGGAGCTGTGATGTTTGCATTGAACCAGGGAGAAGTATGTACCTGTCCCTCGCGCATATTAGTGCAGGAAGATATCTATGAGAAATTTATGGAGCGGGTGATTCGTCGTACCCAGGCGATTAAGATGGGGAATCCGCTTGCGGAAGATACCATGATGGGAGCACAGGCATCGGAGGACCAGTATCATAAGATTCTTAGTTACATTGATATAGGCAAGCAGGAAGGGGCCCAGGTATTGTGCGGTGGCGGTCCTTTCCATATTAATTCCGGATTGGAACATGGCTATTATATTCAGCCAACGATCTTTCGCGGACATAACAAGATGCGTGTTTTCCAGGAAGAAATCTTTGGTCCGGTTGTATCCGTAACTACGTTTAAAACCGTGGAAGAGGCAATCTCAATTGCTAACGATACCCTGTATGGATTAGGAGCCGGTGTATGGACCCGGGATGCGCATGAATTGTACCAGGTTCCACGTGCAATTCAGGCGGGACGTGTATGGGTCAACTGTTATCACCATTATCCGGCGCATGCACCATTTGGTGGATATAAGAAATCCGGATTTGGACGCGAAACGCACAAGATGATGCTGAATCATTATCGCCAGACCAAAAACATGCTGATCAGTTACAGCCAGAACAAACTTGGATTTTTTTAACAGTTGTGAATAGTTACGGAGCCAGGTTCCTTAGGGAGCCTGGCTATTTTTTAATTTAAAATCTTTCCTCATGACAGCACCGGTGCGATCCACGCCTGCGGCCAATGAGTTGATTGCCCGGCTCAAAGAAATGCATGGTCCGCTCATGTTTCACCAGAGTGGAGGATGTTGTGATGGCTCTCAGCCCATGTGTTTTGTAGAAGGAGAATTTAAGATTGGTGACAGTGATATTTGTCTTGGTGAAATAGAAGGATGTAAGTTTTACATGAGCAGGGATCAGTTTGAATATTGGAAACATACCCGCCTGATCCTGGATGTAGTGCGAGGAAGGGGCAGCAGTTTCAGCCTTGAAATTCCATTAGGAGTTCGGTTTCTCACACGCAGCGAACTGGTTTGAGGAATCGGACCCTTATCTTTACGTATGCGAATTACGATTCAGAATGAACGCGTTCGGGCGGTAATTCATCCGATCGGTGCGGAATTACAGGAGTTGAAAGACCTGCAATCAGGAGTTAATTACCTATGGAATGGTGACCCTGCCTATTGGGGCAAATTTTCGCCTGTACTGTTTCCTATTGTTGGTACCCTGAAAGAAAATACGTATTTCTACAAGGGGCATCAGTATTCCTTACCCCGGCATGGATTTGCACGCGAAAGAAGTTTTGAATGCATTGACCAGTCAACGGACAGTGCAAGTTTTCTCCTTACAGATGATGCCACCACCCGGGAAGTTTATCCCTTCGACTTTCAATTGGTAATCCGGTACAGTTTACTTGATAACCTGCTTTCCTGTACCTATATGATAACAAATCCGGGTTCGGAAGAAATCTACTTTTCTATTGGGGCGCATCCTGCATTTGGTGTGCCATTGGAAGTTTCGGGTGAAGGTCAGCGTTATGAAGATTATTACCTGGAATTTTCTGATTCCAGTGCCTTGCATCGGTATACGTTGGACAAAGGATTGATTGGTAAAGGAACCACTGAAATTCCTCTTCAGGATAAGAAGTTGCAGCTTCAGAAAGAACTCTTTAAACAGGATGCGATCGTCCTGAAAAACCTGCAGGATACGGAAATCCGGCTGAGGTCAGACAAGCATGCACACGGACTGGATTTTGGTTTTCATGATTTTCCCTTTTTCGGAATCTGGGCGGCACCGGATGCACCCTTTGTATGTCTGGAACCCTGGTGCGGTATTGCGGATAGTGTTGACCATAACCAGCAACTGACAGAAAAAGAGGGTATCATTCGTCTGCCTCCAAATGAAATTTTCGAACGTCAATGGACGGTGCGGATTTATTGAACCCTGCTAACCTCAATGGACCAGTGCGGGCCGGATGATGCTGTTGCTTGAAGAAGATTTTTTATACAATATTTCGCCATCAACTTTTGAGAGGTTGAAATCATCATTTTTCAATTGTGTATTGGAGGTTTTTGTGACTGTTCATTTCTAAAATTTCAATTTTTTAAGGTGTCGTTGCACTTCACGTTCTGCTTGGTCAAAATTGGGAAGGTCTTTTATTTGCTCACTCATGGAGCTTTTCCACCTGCCTTTGTATTGCGGTAATCTTTCATCTAATTTTTTCGGAAAATCGGTGTGCAGTAAATCTTTGCTTTTGCATTTGGATTCAAATTCACTCACATAAAAATCTACATCAATTTTATGTTCTACAAGCAAATACCAAATGTCGTAGAAATCTCTAGCTTGCATACGTTGCATTACCGAACGCATTTTTTCAACTAACACTTCTTCTAATGGATAACACAACAATTGGTGTTCTTCCAAATCAGAATAGCCAATAAAAACGTCTTTCATTATCGGTTCAAAAACCAGTTGTTCACTACGTGAAATATCAACTTTTACTTTTTTGTTGTTTCCTTGTCCGCCAAGCGGACCGATATAACTGATGTAAAAGTTGATTCCGCCATCTTCATGCTCATTGTTATCAATAATGTCAATCGGAATGTTGGCTTCATCTTTTATGAATTCAAAAACTTCTTTGAACCATGCGAAAATTTGTTCATTCAATATTTCGGCATTCAGTAATGTAAATTCTAAGTCCTCCGAAAAACGGTAATCTTTAAAATAGACTTTCTTTAAAACTGTTCCACCTTTGAAAACGATTGCTTTAGAAAGTTGTTCATGTTTTGAAATTCCAAACAGAATCCATGAAAGGATATAATCCTTTTCAATTTGCTGGTCACGAACACCAACGGTATTTGCTTTTTGCTGTATTTCTCCCGGTTTAATCATGTGTAAAAAGCAGATTTAATGGTTTCGGTTTCCAAATTTTGTTGAATACTCCACCGGCTTATTCGATTTCCCGTTTTAGGCAATTCGGTATCAAGCACCACATACGAATCGGTTTTCATTTGTTGTAGTTCCTGAATAATATGGGTATTGATGTCTAATGTTTCCAAAAGAAACCCCAATCGTTTAATTACTGCTTGCGAATCAAATTTCTTGGCGTATTCAAGAAGTGTATCGTATTTTATTTTGTCTTTAGAAGTGTAGATTGCTCTTGCCACTTCAACAATTCCCCCCGCATAATCGGGTTTGAATAAGCAATCAATAAAGGTTTTTTCTAAGTCGGAACACAGCACTTTATTAAAGCTGTCAATCCAGATTTTCTTTGAACCGAAAAAATGCTTGTCGTTGTGATAGATAAATTGAAAGGGAACTTCTTTGATTTTTATTTCCGATGGTCGTATTTGTTTTGAAACAACGATTTGTTCCTTTAATGATGGTTGTGTAATTAGGTTGTGTATTTGCAAAGCGGAATAATAGCCGATGTAATGTCTGGCATCATTCACCAAATGTTCAGCTATCAAATGCCAGTCGGGCATAAAGGTTTCCGCATTTTGCTCATAAGGTATAATGTAATAAACACCTTCTTTCAAACGCATCAACAAACCTCTCTTTGTCATGTCACTGAGTAGCTCCCTTACCGCACTTGCTTTAGAGTCAGGCAAGGCTTTGTATGCCAAAGAATAGTCAAAGCAATTTCTGTTCTGTCCGTTGAAATAGGACAGAATCTCGTTTGATTGCGTTGAGATGTATTTATTTTTCATAGTAGAAATGTCAGGATAAACCTGACATTAATGATACGAAAGATAATTTAATTAATGGTCACGATTTGTAAAAAAAAATTATTATGTATAGTTGAATTGTCAGGATTAACCTGACTGGTGTGATATGAAACGTCATTAATCCTTTTAAGCTGTTAAGCAGCGAGTTATAATTGATGTTTTCAAAACTGTGCCAACGTCTGGTGGGCGGGCATTGTGTTGAGCAGTGATATATTGCCAAAGTATATTGTTGCTGTTGATAGATATTCATCAGCCGGGGTGAGTGGGTGTGAGTTGGCATGGTAAATAGGGTGACATACAACGTAACCAACACCCGGGTCTAGGAATAAACGAAACATGGGCATTGGTTCAGCCATCTAAAGGTAGGAGAAAGCTCGCGCCAATTGCACTATCTTTACGACTTAACGAAATGAGATTTATAAGTGAAGTTTACTGATTTGAACCTTGATCCGGGACTGATGGAAGGAATCGAAGCATCCGGATACATTACCCTAACGCCTGTACAGGAACAGGTTATGCCGGCCATTTTAGAAGGAAGAGACCTGATCGCTTCTGCGCAAACCGGCACCGGCAAAACCGCCGCCTTTTTATTACCGATACTAAGCCGATTGATCGAACATCGCCACGAAGGACATACCAGCGGCGTGATCATCGTACCAACCCGTGAACTGGCTGTTCAGATTGCGCAGCATGTGGAGGGCTTGTCCTATTTTACCCCGATCAGTTCACTTGCCATTTACGGTGGTGGAGATGGAGGGGCTTTTGTGCAGGAGAAACAGGCTTTGCGAAATGGTGTAGACCTGGTAATCTGTACGCCCGGAAAGCTGATCGCCCACCTGAATATGGGCTATGTGGATTTCAGCCAGGTGCAGTTTTTGGTACTGGATGAAGCGGATCGCATGCTGGATATGGGTTTTAATGATGATATCATGCGCATTATCCGGCATCTTCCTGAAAAAAGGCAGAGCCTGTTGTTTTCAGCTACTATGCCGGAAAAGATCCGCAGCCTGGCAAAAAAGATCCTGAAGCAACCGGTGGAGGTGAATATCGCGATTTCTAGACCACCTGAAAAGATCGTTCAGCGTGCTTATGTGGTGTATGAACCGCAGAAAAAAGCGTTGATCCAGAAAATTATTCAGGATACACCCCATCGCAGCCTGATTATTTTTTGCAGCCGTAAGCATACGGTAAAGGAGCTAACACAAACCCTTAAACGCGCCAAATTCTCTGTTGCTGAAATTCATTCAGACCTGGAGCAGTCAGAGCGGGAAGACATCCTGGGCGGCTTTAAAAGTGGCCGGATTCCGGTAGTGGTGGCAACGGATGTACTAAGCAGGGGGATTGATATCGACACTATTGATGTGGTGGTGAATTACGATGTGCCGCATGATGGAGAGGATTATGTTCACCGGATCGGAAGAACTGCCAGGGCAGAAAAAGATGGAAAAGCGTTTACGCTTGTGAGTGAGCAGGAAATGCATCGGTTTGGACGTATTGAACAACTGATAGGGAATGAAGTTCCCAAGCTGGAGATCCCCGCAGAGTTAGGACCCGGACCGGAATACAAACCCGGCGGTGGGGGGAGGAAAGGAGATGGGAAGAAAGGAGGAGGGAAGCATGGAAGAGGGAAACATGGAGGGAAGCATGGAGACGGGAAACGGGAGGAAAGGAAGACGGGGGAAAGGAGGATGGAAGAAAGGAAGAAGGAGAACCCGCCTGCGTCTAACGGGGAGCCTAAAGCGAAGATCAAGCTGGAAAAGAAAAGCAATAATCCTGGTGCGATAGAAGAATAACATGCATATTTTGAATCGAAATTCCTGGCTGGCTGTACTTGTTTCAATAGCCATGATCTGGGCCTGTAGCCCGAATCCTTATAAGGTTACCAATCGGGCGCATAAAAAGCAGGTCCGGCAATTGGCGAAGCAACTCAAACAGTTTCCTCCGGCTCAATCCATGTCTACTGCTCCATTTTGGGCAGGTACTACCAATTTCGGTATGCGCAAGCCGAATTTTGTGATCATCCATCATACGGCTCAAAACAGTTGTGATCAAACTTTGCGGACCTTTACTTTGCCTCGTACCAAAGTGAGTTCCCATTATGTGATTTGTAAGGATGGAACCGTCCATCATATGCTGAATGATTTCCTGCGTGCCCAGCATGCCGGTGTGGGAAGCTGGGGGTATGATACGGATTTGAATTCATCATCCATCGGGATTGAACTTGATAACAATGGATTTGAATATTTCGATGATCGCCAATTAAACAGTTTACTAACGTTGCTGGACACACTAAAAAAACGTCACAATATTCCTGTGGGTAATTTTATTGGTCATGGTGATATCGCTCCAACCAGAAAAAACGATCCGAACTGGCGTTTCCCCTGGAGGCAACTGGCAGACCGGGGATTTGGAAAATGGTATGCAGATACTACAGGAATTGAAGTGCCGGAAACATTTGATAAGGTAATGGCCTTACGCTTGGTAGGATATAGTGTAAGTGATTCGGTAGCTGCCAGGCAGTCGTTTAAGCGGCACTGGTTACAGGATACTACAGCGGGGTGGACTCCAGAGGCTGTAAGGATTCTTTATCAGTTAAGCAGATAATCTCCGGGAGGTTAGGGTTAAGAGCTGAGTCGTTGTGATAACTTAACCAGGTGTTCTTCTTCTGCTACAATTCGTGTTGATATTCCGTCTTGTTTTGACCACTTGACCAATCGGATATAACCATCGGCAATTTCTAGTCCGGTTATGGTGCCATCATCAAAACAACAGCATCCTGCATTGAAATAGCTGGGCCTCATCCTGCGATATTGGTGACTCACATGATCATATTCTCTTTTCCTTCTTGGGATTTCAGTTTTGATTTCCTGGATTCTTTGGTGATCCTTGTTTTGTTGGGCTTCTTCTAATTGGAGGTACAATCGTTCCAGGTGGGTTAAAGAATTAAATACGGGCTGGTGGGTATGTCCGGTGATCAGCACCATGTTCTGTTGAGCTGCACTCCATTCGTACATGTATTGGTTGTGAAGTGTTTTGAGGCTGGAATTTGTTGAAGGAGAATTGGTATTGATTTCCAGGAAAGCCTGAAGGGGACCCCATATATAACTGACAAACCATTTGGAAAACGCGTTGCCATCACTTTGTGCATCGCCCTGGTGGCCGTGCGTACAGAAAAAATCCAGGTGACCATAGGGTAACTCTGCTCTTAATACTGCACCGGCAAAGGCTTTCAGAGGTCTGCCATAAATTGCTTTCAGAAAACTGGGTGCAAGGGGATCGTTACCCCAATAAAGATCGTGGTTGCCGAAAATCTTGACAAAGGCTTTGCGATGGACGAATTGAATCTCCTTTTCAAAATTGGCTTTGTTGTATTTAATAACATTAGGCAGGATATTTTCCCAGAGCTCTTCACTGTCGCCCAGGTTGATGTAATAAAAATTTCGCTGCAGGTAAAAGTCAAGTGCGGCGATGTAATTGTCTTCACAAATCGCGAAATCATCTGCACCATCGCGGGTGCCTTTGTGCAGGTCGGTAAAAATGATGACAGGGTGTTCGTCGGGGCGAAATCCAACAAGCGGACCTTTTTTGCCCGGCTCTGTGATGATAGACCGATACAATTCTGTAAGAGCCTGGTTTACGTTTGCCTGTTTAGGTGCGGAACTGAACCTGGCAACCGTCCAGAGGACTGGTTTTTTCAAGAGGAATTGAAGGATCAATCGGATCCATTCCAGGATGGCCAGGAAAACTTTTCGCATACGGGAAGTTACAAACTGGTGTGGAATCCATGCAAGGCTCTTTATCTTGCTGTAAAAAGAAATGGATTTCGGACGGGTTTTACCGGAATTGCTGGGACAGGTTGATTTTTCCCTGCCTCCCGATCCTCCTCTGACTCAACATGTATTGCCGGGTAAACCTGCAGCAAATCAGGGCTTATTCCTGGGAGCAACCAGGTGGACAGTTGGTGAGTGGGTGGGAACTTTCTATCCACGAACATCCAAACCGGCAGGATTCTTAACGGCTTATGCCCGGCAGTTGAATACGGTGGAGTTAAATGCTACGCACTATAAAATTTATTCGCGGGAGGAATTGCAAAAATGGGTACAGCAGGTGGATGATTCAGCGGATTCGGTTAACCATCCGGGTGAGTTTGTTTTTTGTCCGAAGTTATACCAGGGAATCAGTCATCGTGGTGCATTAAAGGGAAAAGAAAGCCTGGTGCAGGAATTTACTACTGCTGTCCAGGTTTTTAACGAAGGAAGAAATACCCGGTTGGGACCGGTATTCATTCAGTTCTCCGATTCGTTTGGGCCTGGTCGCCAGGTTGAATTGCTGGAGTTCCTGGCATCGCTTCCGGCTTCGGTTCAATGGATGATTGAGTTAAGGCATCCGTCCTGGTTTGAGATGACCACAAGAATGCAGAATTTTTTTGAAATGCTGACTCAGTTGAAAATCGGATTGGTGATAACGGATGTTGCCGGCCGCCGGGATGTGAATCCGATGTTGCTGACGGTTCCCCAGGTAATGATCCGTTTCGTGGGTAACCAGGGGCATGCGACGGATTATAGCAGGATGGAGGCTTGGGCGGATCGGTTGGGACAATGGTTTGCTTGCGGACTCGAAGCGGCGTATTTTTTTCTGCACCTGGGAGAGGAGGCATTGGTTCCGAAATTTTCGGTATATGCCGGACAGTTGTTGAAAGAACGTACGGGTGTAGAAACAGCGGTTCCGGTGTTGGAAGAGGAGACAAGGCAGGGAAGTTTGTTTTGATGCAGGGAAGAGGGGGGAATGGAAGAGGGGGGAATGGAAGAGGGGGGAATGGAAGAGGGAAGAAAGGAGACGGGACCCTCTTTCACTTTTCACCTTTCACTTTTCACTTCTTCTTTCTCACATCCCACTTTCGTATTCACGAGACTTGTGGGAGGTCTTTCCAGCATGTAGTGTATCGCGGACTCATCTGATCCTGGCGCATGGTCCAGGTGGGTTGCAGGCCGGTAGCACCGAAATGAATGGTATTGGCACCCTGGCTAAAATTGATATTATCAAGTGCTTTCATGAGTTTTTTAGTAGAGGCTTCATCAGCCTGGTTGTTTTCAGCGGAATGAATAAAAAGGTTTTCCTGGAGACTGGAAGCAGGTACCAATCCCGATAATTGCACACCTGCTTTCAAATATTTTCTTTTTCCCTGGTAGATCAGTGGTAACAATGGTAATGCATAGTTGAGGAGTTCATTGGTTCCGGAACAGGCTTTGGGCAGGCGCAGTGAGGTGCTGAATTTTTTCGGGTTATAGGTAAACCGATTGTCATCTGCAGCCACCAGGTAGAGGCCGACTTCTGTTGCTGCACTGTTCTGCCGGCGCAATTTTTCGGCTGCCCTTGCCAGGTAGGTAGCAATCGCTTCACGGATATCCTGCAATTCATAGACCGGTCTGCCAAACATACGACTGCTACCAATCATTTTTTTCTTTTCCAGAGGATCTTTCAGATCAATGCAGGTGATCCCGTTTAACTCTTTATGCAATCGTACCCCTACCACTCCACCCATGTTTTTTTGAACCCAGTTAACAGGGAGTCGACTGAATTTCAATGCATCGGTAATGCCAACTTTCCGCAGTTTTTCCGCATACTGGTGACCGATACCCCATACTTCTCCGATTTCGGTTTCTTTCAGAGCCTGCTCCAGGTCAACCGGGTGTTGTAAGACCAGCGCTCCTTTGCTTGCCTGCTTATTCTTTTTGGCCAGTCGGTTGGCAAGTTTGGCCAGGACCTTGGTTGGCGCTATTCCTACAGAAACCCGGATACCTGTCCAGGTTTCTACCTTCAGTTTGAGTCCGGCTGCTACGGCATCAAGCTGTTCATCGGGAACATGACCGAGCTGGAGAAAAGCCTCATCCACGGAATAGACTTCCACTTTTTCAGTGCCCACCAAATTGCGGAGGGTATCCATCACCCGCATGCTAAGTTCGCCATAGAGCTGGTAATTCGAAGAGAACACAGCCACTCTGTTTTCAGTAATCTGGGACTTGCACTGAAAATAGGGCGCGCCCATTTTTATGCCAACAGCTTTTGCTTCGTCGCTGCGGGCAATGATGCAGCCATCGTTATTGCTAAGCACAACCACGGGCTGGTTCTCCAGATCCGGCCGGAACAGCCGCTCACAGGAGCAATAAAATGAATTACAATCTACCAGTGCAAACATCTCTTTTCACTTTTGACCTTTCACCTTTCACCTTAAAAGCTGTGCACCGTATGCGTCACCACCCCCCAAATTGAAAAACTTTCACAAGCCGGATCAATATCAATTGGCGCGAGGCGATCTGTTTCCGGGATCAATCGCATTTTATTGAATTGTTTTTCGTAGCGGCGAATCAACATTTCACCATTCAGGTTGGCGATTACAATATGACCATTTCGAGGGCTGATGGAACGGTCAACGATGACAAGGTCGCCGTGGTGGATGCCCGCTCCTTCCATTGATTCACCCCGAATGCGAAGAAAAAAGGTGGCTGGTTTATTTCGTATGAGAAAATCATTCAGATCGAGCGACCGGGTTGCATAGTCATCAGCAGCAGCCCCGAAACCGGTAGCATTTGCATTGCGGACATCCTGTTGCTCAAATGATTTGGTGCCGTTGTAGGCTGCTGCGTAGGCATTATCTAGTTCCATAAAAAGGATTGGTGGTTAAAAAAATTAGTAAGCGGACAACAAAAATATTTGTTTTTGCTAAAATAGTTAGTATATTTATGCTAAATAAATTGGTTTAAAATCCAAAGCGATGAATAAGCCTGAAATCTTCAACAAAGCTGCCCACCCGGGTGCTTCGGCCAGTACCGGGGCTCCTTATGGAAGAAACTATGAATTGAATGTAAAGTTGCCGGAGCAGGTTTTGGTTGCAGTAGAAGAAACGGCAGCCGAACTGGAGTCGCTTAGAAAAGCGCAGTTAATAAAGCTATCAAGGCCGGTGCTGACGATTGCCCGTTTCCAGGCCAGGGAAGAAATGGAAGCCACCTTGTTGCGCTGGATCAACCGGATCCTGGGTAGTCAGTCGGGGTTCCGTTTTGCTTTCAATAATTATGGAAGTATGCCGGGTACGCCATTATACTGGCGGATACAGGATGCGGAGCCTTTTCGAAAACTTACAGATAGTTTCCGGGTGTTGGAAGGCTGGCTTTTGGGAAATGGATGCAAGGGGCTGGAACTGTTTTCTCATCCGCGGCTTCATTTACTGGATGAGGTGGATGGCAGTATCGAACGCGAGGTGCTGCTGGCATTTTCAGCCTCTACCTATTATGAAGTAGTTGAATTAATGGAACTGCAATTGTTGGCGCGGGAATGTTGGGAGGATGAGTACCGGTTGGTTTCCAGGTTCTCGCTTCTGCCCGAAGGTTTTAAACAAACAAGTTTTGATCAATAAAAAATATGGTTATGCAGGTACATCAATCGGTTGGTGAAAGAAGACAGGAAGGTTTTTTCCGGTATGCATCGATGCCGGGTTACCAGGAGCATGAATACCAGTTGATATGGTCCATTCCGGACGCAGTGAAAGAGAAGATCCGAAAAGTTCGGATGGGGTTCCAGGAAAAATATCCTATGCCCTATGGTACTGGTCAGCAGGTCTTGTTGCCATTGGTTAAATTCAGGCAGCGGCAACTATTGGAAGAAAGGGTGAAACAATCGGTATATCAATTGGCAACCGGATGGCGTCCTTTTCAAATACGTCTGCAGGATTATGCCGCGCAGCCTTCGCATAGTATTTATATACCAGTGGCTGCACGGTCTGGTAGTTCTGGTGATACAGGATTAACCGGAGTAATACGCGATTTGAAATCAATACAATCGCTGCTGCGGCCAGACAAAGAACATAACCCATTTTTTACGACAGAACACAAAATTCTGGTTGCCGGAAAATTGCCCTCTCATGTATTTGATAAAGCCTGGCAGGAGTATGCACAAAAATCATTTTCAGCCCAGTTCCTTGCGGATGCCTGTCTCTTGTTGAAACGATCAGCAGGTAACCCCAACTGGCAAATCATCCAACGGGTAGAGTTAAGAGATCTTCCTGTTGGCGTGAAGCAGCAATCCCTGTTTGAAGCCTGATTCATTCGATTCAAATACTAAAGTGGTTCATGAAGAAAGATGTTGAAAGGGAAGACGGGAAGTCGGCCAAAATGCGGGCCAGGGGAGCTCAGATCAATCCATCAAACCGTTTTGATGCTACTCATACCGCGCGTATGGAGGATACTGCTGTTGATGAATGGGTGGATTCCGATATGGCCACTCAATACCTGGAGCAGGAAGCCAAAAGCCTCGTTAATAAGGTGGATAGTCCGGATGTAAACATGTTTTACAGCATGAATCCATACCAGGGTTGTGAACATGGTTGCATTTATTGTTATGCAAGGAATTCGCATGAATACTGGGGTTATAGTGCTGGACTGGATTTTGAGCGAAAAATAATCGTGAAGCGAAATGCTTCGGAATTGTTGCGGAAGTTTTTGATGCGATCCAACTGGGAATGTCAGCCTATTTCCATAAGTGGCAATACGGATTGTTATCAACCGGCAGAACAACGTTTCCGGTTGACCAGAAAGCTGTTGGAGGTTTGCCGGGAATTCAACCAGCCCGTGGGAATCATCACTAAAAATGCGGGTGTTTTACGGGATGCTGATTTGCTGTCCGCCATGGGAGAAAAAAGAATGGCATCCGTGCTTGTTTCCATCAACAGCCTGGATGAATCCTTGCGAAGGCAAATGGAGCCAAGAACAACCACTGCAGCGCAACGGTTGCGTGTGATTCGTGAATTAAGCAGGAAGGGAGTATATACCGGCGTGATGATTGGGCCTGTTATTCCTGGTTTAAATGACCATGAACTTCCGTCTATTCTTGAAAAAGCAGCCGATGCAGGGGCAAAATTTGCAGCCTATACATTTGTGCGATTAAATGGTGCAGTTAAACTTATTTTTCATGATTGGTTGTACTCCAATTTTCCGGATCGGGCCAATAAGGTATGGCATAGTATAGAGGAAGGTCATGGTGGAAAAGTGAATGATAGCCGGTTTGGGACGCGTATGCGGGGTGAAGGTGAGCAGGCGGCTATTATTAACCAGCAGTTTAAAAAGTTCCGGCAGTTGTATGGGATGGATGGTGAACGCTGGAGCCTGGATACCAGTCAGTTTTCCCGGCCGGGCCAACAAATGAAACTTTTTTGAAAGCAGCGTTCTTATATTTGACGCCTACTATGGAACAAATAATTGAACGCATTGATCAGCTCTGGCAGCTGTTTTCAGGGGAACCAGCAGCAGCCATCACCAAATTACCACAATCGGGCAGCGACCGGATGTATTTCAGGGTGATAGGAAAACAGGATGCAGTTGTTGCATCTGCTATTGCAACCTATAATCCGCACATTAAAGAAAACGAAACGTTTTTGTCCTTTAGTGAATCATTGAAGAATGCTGGTGCGCCGGTTGCCAATGTGTTTGCCGTAAATGAAGAACAGGATATTTATCTGCAGGAAGATTTTGGAGACCGGTCCCTCCTGAATGAGCTGGAAGAAAAAGGATTTACGGAAGAAGTGTATGCGTTGTTTCAGCAGAGTCTTTCAAAACTGGCACACCTGCAGATACAGGGAGGTGAAAATATTGATTATTCAAAATGTCTGACTGCCCGGGAATTCGGGAAGCAGGCAATTATGAGTGATCTGCTGTATTTCAAGTATTATTTTCTGGATACGCTCAAGTTCCCTTACGATAAACAAGCCTTACTGGATGACTTTGATGCACTGAGTACCTATCTTACGCATACGGAAAACAAACATTTTATGTTCCGCGATTTTCAAAGCAGGAACATTATGGTGAAAGATGGGCAGGTGCATTTCATCGATTACCAGGGTGGAATGCTGGGTGCGCTTCAATATGATGTTGCCTCCATGTTATGGCAGGCAAGAGCCAACCTTCCTGAAGAATGGAAAAACAGCCTGCTCGAATATTATATCGGGGAGGTAAATAAAATTTTACCGAATCCGGTCGATCCGGTGCTGTTTACCATTCAATACAATGGGTATGTACTGATCAGGTTATTACAAGTGCTGGGTGCTTATGGTTTCAGGGGGTTCTTTCAGCGCAAAGCACAGTTTTTGACCAGCATTCCGCAGGCTTTGAAAAATCTGAGTGCGTTTACCGGAAATCGGAAAATGGGCATCGCGGTTCCTGAATTTGATAAATGTCTGCATTTCTGCACCAGCGCAGAAGTGATTGATAAATTCGAACCCTTACTGGCGGATGAGTCCACTCCTCTGGTTGTGAATATTCATAGTTTCTCTTATAAAAAAGGGATACCATCCGACCCAACTGAAAACGGAGGTGGATTTGTTTTTGACTGCCGGGGCATTTTTAATCCGGGTCGTTTCGAAGAATACAAATCGCAGACTGGAAGGGATAAGGCGGTGAAAGATTTCCTTGAGCAACGAACAGCTATGCCGGATTTTCTGAATAGTGTGTTTGATCTGGTGGATATCAGTGTGGCGGAATATATCAGGAGAAGATTTGCAAGCTTACAGGTGAACTTTGGTTGTACCGGCGGGCAACACCGTTCTGTATATGCCGCAGATGCGCTGGCCAGGCACCTCCGGAATAAATACAAAGTAAAAGTGGAAGTCAGGCATATTGAACAGGAATCAAAAAACTGGATCAACCCATGAAAGCAATGATTTTTGCAGCCGGACTGGGTACCCGATTCAAACCCTGGACGGATCAGCATCCGAAGGCGCTGGCTCCTGTGAATGGAAAGTCTTTATTACAGCGGAATATCGAATATCTTCAACGGTATGGTATAACCGAAGTGGTGGTGAACGTGCATCATTTCGCCGACCAGATTTTGGAAGCAGTAAAAAATGCAAACGGCTGGGGTAGTACTATCCTGATTAGTGATGAACGCGATGAGGTGCTGGAAACCGGGGGTGGTTTGCTAAAAGCGGCCCGCCTGCTGGGAACGGATTCATTCCTTACCATTAACGCGGATGTATTGACGGATCTCAACCTGGATGCGCTCATAAAATTTCACCAAAAAGAAAAAGCCCTGGTCAGTTTTGGAGTCACCAACAGAAAAAGTACCCGCAATATCCTGTTTGACGAAAACAGCCGGATGCAGGGCTGGGTCAACCTGTCTACCAATGAATTTCGGTTTCCCCCGGAATCAGCGTACACGGCAGAAAATGCATTACAGTACCTGACTCCCAAGGCTTATAGCACTGTAGTGGTGTTTTCTCATGAAATCTTTTCGCTGATCCGCAGGCAGGGCAAGTTTTCGCTGATTGATGTGTACCTCGACCTTGCCGGAACGAATAAAATTATGGGTTTCGACCATAGCGGAGATCGCTTTATTGATGTGGGAAAGCCAGAAAGTGTGGCCCAGGCAGAAGCGCTGTTCGATTGATCCCTTTTCTTTCTGGATTTACGCAATTTCTTATACTATTTTGGCATCGGTCGAAACGGTGCAGTTTTGGCCTTGGAATAAGTTAACTTTAAGATGATTAGTATACGATTCCTGCCATGCAACGATTGATCCGATCAAATAAAAAAGCGCTTATCCTGGTTGCAGGACTAGTGGTCATTCTTAGTCTCTCCTGGGTGATCAGCCGTTCCGCGCGCGACCGTGGCGCACCGGTTGATTTCAGCACGGAAGTCAAACCTATTCTCAATAAACATTGTATTTCCTGTCATGGTGGTGTGAAAGCCAAGGCAGGCTTTAGTGTGCTTTTTGAAGAGGAAGCCTTCAGTCCGACCGAATCCGGCAAGCCCGCCATTATCAAGGGTGATCCGGATGCCAGTGAGATGATCCGTCGCCTTACCCTGGACGACCCTGAAGAGCGTATGCCCTATGAACATGAACCGCTCTCGCCAGATGAAATCGCGCTCTTGCGTCGCTGGATCAAACAAGGAGCACCCTGGGGAGATCACTGGGCCTACCTTCCGGTTGCAGAACCAAAAGAAAAGAAATCAATCGATCAGCATATTCAAAAAGAACTGGAGAAAGTGGGTCTTACCGGGTCACAACGCGCGGAAGCGCCGGTATTGCTTCGAAGAGTTGGGCTGGACCTGATTGGACTCTATCCCGAAAAAGAACAGGCGGAAAAATTTTTAAAAGCTGGAGGATCCCCGGCAGCATATGAAGAGTTGGTGGATAGTTTGCTGGCATCGCCCCGTTTTGGAGAAAAATGGGCCAGTATGTGGCTCGATCTTGCCAGGTATGCAGATACCAAAGGCTATGAATCGGATGGGCATCGGGATGCCTGGCCCTATCGCGACTGGGTGATCAGGGCTTTTAACGAGAACATGCCTTATGACCAGTTTATTAAGGAGCAAATGGCGGGCGATCTGTTGCCCAACCCCACTGATGATAATTATATCGCAACTGGTTTCCATCGAAATTCAATGACCAACGATGAGGGTGGAACCGATAATGAGGAATTCAGGGTAGCTGCTGTAATGGATCGTATTAACACCAGTTGGGAGGCAATCATGAGTACGACTTTTTCCTGTGTGCAATGTCATAGTCATCCCTATGACCCATTTAAACACGATGAGTATTATAAGTTCCTGGCTTATTTCAACAATACAAGGGATGAAGATGTGCCAGGGGAATACCCCTTGCTTCGAAGACTGACGCCGGAAATGGAACAGGAGCTGGAGTATGTAATGAAGTGGATAGGGAATGGAGGAAAGCAGGAGGGGGAATGGGTGAGGGAGATGATCAAGTTTTATCAGCCGGCGGTGAATTCTACCACAGCGGACAAACTTGAAAATGCGGTGATTGGCAACATGAACTACGCGCTGATCTTTAAGAACAAATCCTCAGCCAGGTTTAAGAGTATTGACATGGAAGGGGTGGAACAGATGATCTGGCAATTCTATTGTAATAAGCCGGGAGGTATATTAACGCTTCGTCTGGATGCACCTGATGGACCGGTTATCGCGAGATCTCCTGTGCAGGCAAAAGATCAATGGCGCTTTGAAGCTATTCCATTTCCCAAACAAAGGGGAGTGCATGATCTGTATGTGCAATATGAAAGATCACCGCTGGCTTCCGAAAAAGATGATTTCACCATCACCTTTAACTGGCTCTCCTTTGTGCCGGCTTTCCCTGGTAAGGATCGGCCGGGTTATGCAGCTGCTTATCAGCGGTATTGGAAACTGCTGACAACCTATGTGCCGGGCATGCCGATTTTATATGAGAATCCGACAAGCCTGAAAAGATCTACCCATGTTTTTGAACGTGGTAACCGCCTGACTTTGGGAGCTGAAGTGAAACCGGCGGTACCGGCATCGCTTATGCACAACATGCAGCTGAAAGAAACCGATATGCCAAAAAACCGGCTGGACCTGGCCGCCTGGATGACGAATCCCCGCAATCCACTGGTGTCCCGCACCCTGGTGAATCGCTTATGGGAACAACTCTTCGGTACGGGATTAGTGGAAACCCTTGAAGATATGGGGACGCAGGGAGCCAATCCTACCCATCATCAACTTCTCGATGAATTGTCGTGGAAACTAATGCATGAGTACAAATGGAATATCAAAAAACTGCTGAAAGAAATGGTGCTGAGTGCCACCTACCAGCAGGATAGTCGCGTAACCAAAGAGCAATTGGAAAAGGATGCCGCCAACAAATATTATGCACGCGGCCCAAGGATACGCCTGAGTGCGGAACAATTGCGCGACCAGCATTTACAGGTGAGTGGAAAACTCAGTACAAAAATGTACGGTCCGGGTGTAATGCCCTGGCAACCCGAAGGCATCTGGTTATCTCCGTATAATGGTGCCCGTTGGATGATGAGTAAGGGAGAGGATCAGTACCGCCGGGCGGTTTACACGTATTGGAAACGTACTGCGCCCTACCCGAGTATGATCAATTTTGATGGCGCGCAGCGCGTAGTATGCAATGCGCGAAGGATAAGGACCAATACCCCACTTCAGGCATTGGTGACGCTGAATGATTCGGTGTACGTGGATCTGGCGGCACATTTTGCGGGAAGAATGGAAAGGGGAGACAAGGGAGACAAGGGAGACAAAGGAGAAGGAGGAAAGGAGGAAAGGAAGAGGGAGGAAAGGAAGAGGGAGGAAAGGAAAGTTGAGGAGCAAATTAAATGGGCGTACCGCCAATTATTATACAGCGAAATAAAACAGGAACAATTAACAGCGCTGATGGGACTATATTCCAAAGCCAGGGCGACCTATGAGGCCAACCCTAAAGAAAGGGAGGCTTTTGGGCAACCAACTGCTCATGCCGCAGCAATGGTAGTGGTGGCAAATGCGTTGTTAAACCTGGATGAAGTAATCGTAAAAAATTAAAGCAGTCAATTGCTAGCTTATGACCAGAGATGAATTGCATGCACAGAAACTCCTGAAGGAGGCCGAACAGGCGCATCTTCAATTGCATACCCGCCGGCATTTTCTGAAAGAAAGTGCAATGGGATTAGGGGCACTGGCGATAGGGTCTCTGTTGGGAGGCTGTGGCCAGCCGGCATTGGATAAATTGGCAAAAGAAGCGGCTAACACCGGTTTTGATCCGCTCCGCGATTTTGATCCTGCCCGGCCCTTGTTGCCCAAGGCGCCACCCTTCACGGCACGTGCGAAAAGTGTGATCTATTTGCATATGGCAGGAGCGCCATCGCAATTGGAATTATTTGATTATAAACCCGAGTTGATGAAAATGGATGGACAGGATTGTCCGCCTTCTCTGCTCGAGGGCAAGCAGTTTGCTTTTATCACAGGAGTTCCAAAAATGTTAGGTCCGCAGGCTACGTTTAAGCAAAGGGGTGAGTCGGGCGCCTGGATCAGTGATCATTTGCCGCATTTTTCAACCATGGCAGATGAAGTTAGTTTTCTGAAAGCTGTTACTACCGATCAATTCAACCATGCGCCGGCGCAATTGCTGATGCATACTGGTACACCCCGGTTGGGTAGACCATCTATGGGGTCATGGGTAACCTATGGATTAGGAACTGAAAACCAGAATCTTCCGGGATTTGTGGTGCTGACCAGTGGGGGCAGTTTTCCGGATGCGGGTAAAAGTGTTTGGGGGAGTGGATTCCTGCCATCGGTATACCAGGGCGTGCAATGCAGAAGTGAAGGTGATCCGGTATTGTTTATCAATGATCCGAAAGGGATGAGTCGCGATTTGCGAAAGGCCAGTATTGAAGCGATTAATCAGGCGAATGCCGCAACGTACAAAGAATACCAGGATCCCGAAACGCTGAGCCGTATATCACAATATGAAATGGCATTCCGGATGCAGATTACAGCGCCGGAAGTGATGAATATAAATGATGAGCCGGATTATATTCAGGAGATGTATGGCACCCAGCCAGGTAAATCCTGTTTTGCGAACAATGCATTGCTGGCGCGCAAACTGGTGGAAAAGGGAGTTCGGTATGTGCAGTTATTTGATTGGGGCTGGGATGCTCATGGAGATAATGCCGGCAATAGTTTGAACCTGGGCATCATCAATAAATACAGGAGTGTTGACAAAGCCATGACGGCATTGTTGCTTGATTTGAAGCAGCGGGGCTTACTGGATGAGACGCTGGTGGTATGGGGAGGCGAATTTGGTCGCACGCCGATGATGGAAAACAGAAACGGAGTGCAGAATCCTTATAAGGGCCGGGATCATCATACAGACGCATTTACCCTCTGGATGGCAGGAGGGGGTATCAAAAAAGGCTTTACCTATGGGGAAACCGATGAGATCGGTTATAGTCCGGTTAGTGGTAAAGTGGAGGCCTTTGATATCCAGGCAACCATTCTGCATTTGATGGGCATTAACCACGAAACGTTTACCTATCCGTTCCAGGGTCGTCCGTTCAGATTGACGGATGTGGGAGGAAGGGTGATAGAGGAGATAGTGGCCTAGTATGGAAGAGGGGAATGGAAGATGGGGAATGGAAGATGGAGGAAGGGAAGATGGAGGAAGGGAGGATGGAGAACTGTAAACTGGTTATATAAAATGTATAATTGCAATATATGAGAGATCCATAATTTTAACGTTCTGAGTTTTACGGTTTTAATCTTCTCACCTTTCACCTTTCACCTTTCACCTCCATGCTTGGTTCCTTCCATCCTGTCATAGTACATCTTCCAATTGGTTTTTTATTACTGGCTATCCTGTTTCAATGGATTGGACGCAGGGCTTCCTATGCACATCTGCGCTTATCAGTGCCCGTTATATTGGTGTTGGGAATGATCAGTGCACTGCTTGCCTGTTTAACCGGACTGGCAATTTCCGGTTCAGCAGATTATCCGGAAGAGCTGCTGGGTTGGCACCAGTGGATGGGGATTGGTACCACTTTGTTGTCGTTAGGTATGTTCTGGGCTGTGCAGCGGAAGGAGGCCAGGATGACAAACTTGTTCTCCGTTTTGTTGCTTGCGGGTGTAACGGTGACCGGACACCTCGGGGGTTCGCTTACTCACGGTGAAGATTTTCTGTCTTTTGGTAAGGCGGAAGCAAAGCCTGCCCTGGGACCCATTGCAGATATTCAATCAGCCCATGCCTATAACGACCTGGTACAACCGATTTTTGAAGCCCGCTGCGTGAGCTGCCATGGTTCCGGAAAACAAAAGGGGAAACTGCGACTTGATCAACCTGATTTTATTTTAAATGGTGGGGAAGACGGAGTAGTAGTAAAGGCCGGCGATGCGGAAAACAGTGAATTAATTAAACGCTTATTACTTCCGGGGGATGCTAAAAAACACATGCCGCCAATCCGGGAGGCGCAGCTTACGGATACAGAAATCAGTTTCCTGCACTGGTGGGTGCGTGCAGGATTAGGATTCAAGCAATTGGTGAAGGATCTGCCCCAGTCAGCGGAAGACAGGGCTGTTTTGAATGCACTTCAACAGCAATCACAGGCAGTAGGTGAGGAGGGAGAACCGGCCGGTGCAACAGGGCGGCCAGGTCTTTCAGGAACAAAGGCTGGAGCCGGTGCAGGAGTTAAACCAGTGTTTACCTTAAAGAATGCAGTTCCTTCAGAAACAGTAAAAGCAGCAGATCCTGCAATCATAGACCGGCTGAAAGTCAATGGAGCCGTTGTGTTGCCGGTAAATGCTTCCTCCAATTATTTGTCGGTAAATTTTGTAACAGTAGGGAAACAGGTTCCGGATAGTCTGCTGGAATTACTGGCTGATATCCGCGAACAATTGATATGGTTGAAACTGGATGAGGTTGAATTAACCAGTGCGGGTTATGCTGCCATCGGTAAGCTGGATAAATTGACCCGGCTTCAGATTAGCAGGGCAAATCTTTCCGACGAAACAATTGGTGCGTTATCCGGTTTGAAAAATCTTCAGTGGTTGAATATTGCTGGCTCCAACGTTTCAATAGAAGGCTTGCGGAAGCTGAGCAGCCTGTCCGGCCTGCAACAACTTTTTTTATATAAAGGCAGCTTGAATTCGGCCGATTGGTCTGCTTTGCAGCAACTCTTCCCGAAGGTCCAGATTGATACCGGCAACTACCGGCTGCCCTTACTGCCTGGAGATACCTCTCTTGTAAAATAATCACCGGTCGGGTGCCACCGGTCGGGTGGCACCCGACCGGTGAGGGTTAGACGCGGACATACCAGCGGCGTTTGTTCATGAACCAGGCGATGGCCCAGAGCAGGAATACCAGCGAGAGGGAATACAATAGGGAAGCGGTTTCCGGGCGACTGGTGATTGGTTTACAGATATTCTGGAAATACCAGCCGAGCGGATGGGTGTATTTGACTTCGCCGGCTTCATTTAAGCCATTGGGGATGCGGATCAGCCAAAGTGTTTTCGGGAGCACTCCACTCAATACATAAATGAACAACGGGTTTTTGCCGAATGCATCAAAGAAATTGGGCACCACCCCTTTCCAGCCACGGAATTCGATCAGTTGCACCAGGGTAGCCAGCAGCATGGTTGCCAGACCAACGGTATACAATACATAGGAGCTTGTCCAGATTTTCTTGTTGATCGGGAAACTGAGTCCCCATGCCATACCCGCCAGCCAGAGAACTACGCCGGCCATAAAGAGGTTCGCCACCATTTCGGCATTTTTCCCTTTCTGACGGATATAATCACCAATCAAAAAGCCTAAGATCACCTGTGCGATGGAAGGTATGGTGCTGGCGATTCCTTCCGGATCAAATGCAACTCCTTCTCCCTTGTACATATGTGCTTCTCCTAAAATTTCCCGGTCCAGATCTGTGCCCCAGAATCCTTCCAGGCTGTAGGGGTCTGCCGGGTTGCCCGCCATGGCGGTAATGACCCAGTAACCCAGCAGCAGCAAGGCTGCAATGTAAAAAGCCATCCGGGCCTTAAAAAAATATATGATAAGAGCACCAAAAAGGTAGGCAAGGGCAATTCGTTGCAGCACTCCAAAAATCCGAAGCGTTTCAAAAGGCTTCCCAACCAGCTCGTTGTTTTCCCATTTGATAAACGGGAACCAGTTCAATAGCAGGCCAATCAAAAAGATCAGCAATCCGCGTTTCACAATTTTCCAGACAGCTGCTGATCGGTCCATGGCTTCCAGGCGAGGTAAAACAAAGGCGATGGCGTTACCAACCGCAAAAAGAAAAAACGGGAAGACCAGATCCGTGGGCGTGCAGCCATGCCAGGGGGCATGCTGGAGTGGTGAAAATGCCTTACCTGCCTGGTTATTCACCAGGATCATAAAAGCTACAGTGGCACCTCTGAATACATCTAATGAGAAAAAACGCTGTGATGAACTCGCAGCAGCAGAGAGTTGGTTGGCTGTCAATTTGCTTTATTTAAGGTGAAAATTAGCATATTTGTTAAAATCCACCACATGGAAGAAGCTCAAATATATCCGGGAGTCAGCATTCATTCCACCGCTGTTATCGACAGGGGGGCTAAAATTGGTGCAGGTACCCGGATCTGGCATTTCTGTCACCTGATGCCGGGCGCCAGGGTGGGTGAAAACTGCATCCTGGGGCAGAATGTGTTTGTGGACAACCAGGTATCCATCGGAAATGGATGCAAGGTTCAGAATAATGTATCGCTATACAATGGTGTGGATTTGGAGGAGGATGTATTCATCGGGCCTTCGGTCGTTTTTACCAATGTGATCAATCCCCGGGCATTTATAGAACGTAAGCAGGAATTCAAGCCAACGAAAGTGCAAAAAGGTGCCAGTATCGGAGCGAATGCTACCATAGTATGTGGCATTACGATTGGAACGTATGCATTCGTTGGTGCAGGAGCGGTAGTAACCCGGAATGTACCTGCCTATGCGAAAGTGGCCGGCAGTCCGGCCAGGCAGATCGGATGGGTTGATAAAGAAGGGAATAGCGTTGACAATCAACCGGTCTAATAATAGTTTTCCCCTATATTTGTTAATGAATGGTGAAGTACCCACCACCATTTTGAGGACCCTTAAAATTCAACCTGTGAATCAATTGCTGGCATTGTTGGCGGTAGTTCTGATTACAATATATTTTTGTTGAAGGCAAGGTGTTCAAGTTATGGGCTCCCTTGCCTTTTTTATTTCAGGCGGGGAAGGAAAAATTCAGGCCAATGGGACTGAGGAGGCGAAGCTATGCCTAAATTGCAGCGTTGAAAAACCTGAGACCTATGACCAAGCAGAAATACTGGTACGCACTTTACACGAAACCTCGTTGGGAGAAGAAAGTACATGAATTGCTCCTTCAGAAGGGGATGCATTCGTATTGCCCCCTGAACAAGGTTCGTAAAAAATGGAGTGACCGGTATAAAATGGTAGAAGAACCGCTGTTCAAAAGTTATGTTTTTGTGAGAGTAACAGACGAAGACAGGGCGGATGTGCGTTTTGTGGATGGTGTGGTAAATTTTGTTTACTGGCTGGGAAAGCCGGCTCAGATCAAAGAAATAGAAATCGAGCGGATCAAACGTTTCCTGAATGAGTTTGATGATGTGGAAGTGGAGCAGTTGCCGGAACCAAAACCCGGTGATCAGGTTGTAATCACTTCCGGTGTATTTATGGAACAGCAGGGGCTTGTTCTGTCGGCCGACAAAAAAAGGGTGGAAGTGCTGATCGAGAGCCTGGGCTGCAAGCTGGTAGCCACTTTGGATAAAGAGAAGGTGATTATAAAGTAATGCAGACAATTTTGATACTTAACCTATACTATACATGCTGAGAAAGCTATACCAGGGTGCAGGCATAGTAGCTGCACTTTTTTTGTTGATTGCCTGTGGAGCATCGCGGAAGAATCATGCAGAAAGGATATTATTAAGAGGAATCGATACCGCAAATGAAGTCTCATTGAAAATTCCGGATCCAATCATTAAAAAAGGAGATCTTTTAACCATTCTGGTTTACAGCGATAACAAAGAAGCCACGGACCCGTTTAACAATCCTCAGAATGGTGGGGCTGCTTCTGCTACAATTGCGAATGGGACCCAGGTATCTTCTATGGGAAGAGGGTATTTTGTTGACAATAATGGTGAGATACAACTGCATAAAATTGGCTCCATAAAAGCAGAAGGACGTACCAGTCAGGAATTGTCTGCCAGCCTTAAAAAGGAACTCAGTTTATATCTCATGAATCCCTATGTAATTGTTCGCTTTGCCAATGCAAGGATTACAGTTTTGGGAGAGGTAACAAGACCGGGAGTTATTGAATTGCCGGGTGTAAAGGTTTCAGTGTTTGATGCGATAGGGTTTGCAGGTGATTTTACCAACTTTAGCAGAAGGGATAACATTCTTATTGTAAGAGAAGTGGAAGGTAAAAGAATCTCCAAAAGATTGGATCTGCGAAGCCCGGATGTTTATTCTTCAGATTTTTTTTACCTGGCTTCCAATGACCTGGTATATGTAGAACCCACGCGGCGAAAGCCAACCGGGAATGAGCAGGTTTTATTACGAAATGTAACGATTGGAAGCAGCATTGTGTCTGTGCTTGTGTTAATAATTTCAATAATCAGGCGTTAATAATTCAAATGGAATTTAATACTGAGCAGTTTTACGGTAATAAATCAGATGTGTCGCCGTATGAGCTTTTGCAAAGGAATCTGAAATATCTTCCCTGGATTATTTTATCCCTGTTACTAAGTGCATTGGGTGCTTTTATTTATTTACGATATACTCCTGATCGGTTTTCTGCAGATGGGCAAATGATCATTCGAAATGAAAATCCTATTAATTCGGAAGATGAGAAATTCAACAGGTTGTTCCTTAATGACGCAGGACCTAATCTGACGAATGAAATGGCCATTTTAAAATCCACATCTTTTATACAGCGTGTGGTTGAGCGGAAAAACTGGAATATTGTGTATGAAGGCATTGGGAAAGTTCGGTCAGCACAGTTGTATGAAGATAATCCACTTCTGCTGGAAGTGATTGGTAAAAAGGATTCAGTCATCTATACATTAGAACTCACTGTACTGGATACTGTTTCCTTTCAATTAAGCACTGGAGAAAAATACAGCTTTGGAGAAACCTTTACCTTACCCAATCAGGGAGTTTTTCGGTTGCATCTCGTAAATAAATCCATCAATAAGTTTCAAACACTCAATTTTAATATTTACGTATACCCTTTAGATGTTGCAGCTGAACTCATGATTCCACATTTGGATGTAAAATTGGTAACCGATATGGGTAGCATCATTAGCATCTCCTTTGAATCCATGAATAAGCAACAAGCTTCTGATTTTGTAAATGAATTGATGCAGGAATACCAGTTGCTGACAGTTGAAGATAAAAGTTCCATTGCAAAAAACACTATTGAATTTATTGATGAACGATTAGATTCCCTCAAGTCTGAACTTTCTGGAGTGGAAACAGCGATTCAACGCATTCAGGAAAAAGCGGAATCTCTTTCTCCTGTAGAAAGTTCCACCCTGCTTGCTACCAGCGGCCGGGAACTGGAAACCAAATACGCGGATGTGCAGAATCGAAACCAAATACTGCAATGGCTTAAAAATTATATTTCGACGGCTGAAAATAAAAATTCAACCGTTCCTGTAAATCTGGGTGTAGATGAACCTGCACTTGCACCCCTGATTACTGCTTATAACGATTTGCAATTGAAAAAAGCTACTTTGCTGAAATCAACTACCGAGCTTAACCCAATCGTAACCGATCTTACTGCCAGTATTGAAAAATTGCGCAGGGATATAATTGAGGCTCTGAAAAGTGTTGGTAATTCCTATGAAATTACAGGTAAACAGATTGTACGTGAACTGGCTACCACTAAAAGAAAAGCGGTAGGAATTCCCGGTCAGGCAAGGCAATTGCAAAATATTGAAAGGCAGCAAAAAATTAAAGAGGAGCTCTACTTATTTCTATTATCAAAAAAAGAGGAAGTGGCTATTGGTGCGGCAGCCGTTGTAGCGAATGCCGGGATACTGGAAAAAGCAACCATCAGGGCCAAATTAGTGGCCCCTATACCTGTGTCAGTCTTTATTAAATTTTTACTTGCCGGATTGTTTCTGCCCATCTTCGTTATTGCCATTCTCAACCTGCTCAACGATAAAGTAAAATACAGATCTGATATTGAAAAAATGCTGGATGTGCCTATTGTAGGGGAAGTTTCCAGGTCAGAAAATCCCAATCCGCTATTGGTGAGTTTACAAAACCGAACCTTTATTACCGAGCAGTTCAGAACGATTCGAACAAACATGTCTTACATGTTATCGGGTGCCTCTCAGCCGGTTATCCTGGTAACCTCTTCTATGAGCGGGGAAGGTAAATCCTTTCTAAGTACAAATATTGCAGCAGCATTTGGACTGGCCAATAAAAAAACGCTGATACTTGAGTTCGATATTCGAAAACCAAGAATTGCTGCCAATTTGAAATTGGGTACACACAAGGGAATTACCTCTTTTCTTATTGGGCATGGAGAATTGTCTCAATTAGTCAAAAAAGTAGAAGGGTCAGACAATTTATATATTCTGCCCTGCGGTCTCATTCCCCCCAATCCTGCTGAACTTATGTTGCTTCCTTCAATGGATGAACTCTTCAACTGGGCCAAATCAAATTTTGATCTGGTTGTCATCGATTCTGCGCCAGTGGGGGTTGTCAGTGATAGTATTACCCTGGGTAAATTTGCAGATGCCACCATTTTTGTTGTTCGTCAGGGCTACACTATTAAAAAATCACTGGAGTATGTGCGTACGTTAAAAGAGGAAAATAAATTACCCAACCTCTCCATCGTATTAAATGATGTGAAAGAGTCTGCCGGATATGGTTATGGATATGGCTATGGATACGGCCACCGAAAAAATATCGAGGTTTATTTTAATGAAAACGCAAACTCCAAAAAAGGAATTTGGAGTCGGTTTTTTGGCAGGAATGCATAAGAATCAACAGATCTATTAGTAGTAAAAGGAATCAATGCGACTGGCTATCATTTCACCCAATCAAGAGCAATATTCTGAAACCTTCATTCAGTTTCACAGAACCAGGATTCCAGCGGATATTTATTATCTGTTTGGTGGATTTTTACCTGTTGAATCGGAAGACGGACAATACAGGTATCCCCTGGATAAAAGAAACAGCCGAATTAATCGCATCTGGAAAATTTTACTCCCAGGATTTCTTAGTCCCCATGAAAAAGCCCTGGCAGCTTATCTTAAAAAAAACAGAATCGATGCAGTGCTTGCCGAATACGGAATGACCGGGGTTGCAGTTCAAGCTGTTTGCGAAAAATTAAAGATCCCTTTATTTATTCACTTTCACGGTTATGATGCTACCAACAGATTGGTGGTGGATCCGTTAAAAGCTAAATACAGGAACATGTTCAGGGCAGCAAGTGGTGTATTTGTTGTTTCGAAGCATATGATGAGGATGGTAGAAGAATTGGGTTGCCCACCGGCTAAAATGATACTGAATCACTATGGTCCGGCAGACCATTTTTTTTCAATTCATCCCAATTATTCATCTAAGGCATTTCTATCGGTAGGAAGATTTGTTGAAAAAAAAGCACCTGAACTTACTATCAAAGCTTTTTTTGAAGTGAATAAGGAATTCCCTGATTCCGTTCTGTACATGGTTGGTTCAGGAGAACGTTTGGAATCCTGTATGGCATTGGTGAAATCTCTTGGTATTACTCAGTCGGTTCACTTTTGCGGAGTACAGAATAGTGAAGGGATTGCTTCCTTAATGCAGAAAGTGGGCATATTTGTTCAGCATTCTGTAACAGCGGCCAATGGAGATTCAGAAGGCACTCCGGTTGCCATCCTGGAAGCGGCCGCCGCAGGCCTGCCCGTTGTTTCAACCCGACATGCAGGAATTCCGGATGTAATCCTCGATGGCGAAACAGGACTGCTTTGTGAGGAACATGATCTGGATACCATGATTAGTAATATGAGAAAAATGCTGGCAAACCCGGAAATGGCAAATGCTATGGGTGAAAAATCCCGATCCAGAATTGCAACTGCTTTCACATTGGAACGGCATATTCAATGCATTTTTGATTCGATTAACTCAGTTGTAAAGGTGAAATCTGGTACTGCGTCGTGAGTTTATCAGAAACCGTATTTAAAGGTGTTAAGTGGACTGGACTGGCTTCTTTAACCGGCGTGCTGTTCCAATTGATCCAAACAGCTATTCTGGCAAGAATACTGAATGCTTCTGATTTTGGTATCATGGGACTGGCACTGGTGGTTATTGGATTCTCTCAATTATTTTTAGATGCCGGCTTCTCTGCTGTGATTATTCAAAAAGAAGGAATCAGCCGGGATCAACTCTCTTCACTATTCTGGCTAAGCATATTTATCGGATTTTTTTTCTTTTTGTTATTGATGTTGCTGGCTCCCGTTCTGGCAGATTTTTATAAAGAACCCAGACTGACACTGGTTATCAGAATCATTTCTGCAGGTTTTCTCTTTGTTCCGCTTGAAAGTTTTTATTTAAGCCTTATCCAAAAAAATCTGGAATTCAAAAAAATAGCTCAACGGGATTTTATATCGAGAACGATTTCTTTCCTGGTTGGGGTGTGGGCAGCATATAACGGTTGGGGAGTATTTTCATTAGTGGTACTCCATATGACAGGAATCGTAATTTCCTGTTTTTTTATTTTTAAAATGGGAGCTGTTTATTTTAAGCCTTTCTGGTATTTTAATCTGGCATCAATTCGCTCATTTTTTTCGTTTGGATTTTATGTGATGGGCGACAATCTAATAAATTTTGTAAACCGACAGATTGATGTGCTCCTTGTAGGAAATTTTCTGGGCATTCAGTCATTGGGCCTCTACAACCAGGGTAAAAATTTTGCCATGCGACCCTACATGGTTATCAACCCGATTCTGACCCAGGTTAATTTTCCCCTCCTATCAAAACATAAAGGCGATGTTCCTCTAATGAAAACATTGTATCTGAATACGGTACGTTATCTCTCTCTTGTGAATTTTCCGATTTATTTTTTTATATCCGTATTTTCCGAAGAGGTTGTTTTGGTCTTATTTGGGGAGAAGTGGACGGGTGCTATACCAATTGTTCAGGTACTATCTCTTTACATATTGATTAGATCCATCATTAACCCGATGGGGAGTTTGCTAATGGCAACAGGTAAGCCCAAACGAACATTTTTCTGGAACTTAAGTATTCTTTTCATCACGCCGGTAATACTGCTGGCTGCGATGCCTTCAGGTATGGTATGGGTTTGCCTGGTTCAGTTTATTTTGGGTTTGCTGTTGCTGGTTGTTCATATTTATTTAATGATAGGTCCCGTTCTTGGGTTAGAATTGAAAGAATTTTTTCAAAATCTGGCACCATTCTTTTTATGTGTTATCCTGGCAGCTGCTGCCAGTTGGCTGGTAGTACATCAACTATCCGATTGGCCCGTTTTTCCCAGGTTAGTCACTGCGGGCATATTATTTTTTGGATCTTACCTCGGGGCGATTTTTATCTTTTCCAGAGATACCTTAATCAAATTGTATTCAGTTATTAAAAACAAACCGGCTACATGAAAATTGGAATCGTATACACCAAATTTTATCCACTTTCAAGTAGCGCGTCTGTTCACGGCTTTAACCTTTTTCAGGCACTGAAGCAGGAAGGTGTTGAATTGCATTCCATTGGAATTGGGAGCAATTCAATTACGGTTGATCATCCAAAGTCCATTAAAGGCATTCTTCAGTTTATACGCTCCATAGATGTTGTTTATATCCGAATTAATCCCTGGTTGTGGAACGACTGGTTTACACTTTTGAAACTCTTTTCATTTGGTCGTATAAAAGTTATTTGGGAATTGAATGCCCCTGTAGAAGAAGTATTGGCAGCTTACAAAAATACTCCTCCTCCCAAAATCAGAAGATGGATGAGGTGGCAAAATTTTAAGAGAAAATGCCTTGCATCCTTATGCGATGGATGCATTTCAGTTAGTTCCGTACTTGAAAACTATAGCCGGGAGGTATTGAAAATAATAAATACCGTCACCATTCCAAATGGTTCAGATCCTCAGCTCTTTTGCAGAAAAGCACCGGCTCCGGCAAATCCTTTAACGGATATCGTTAAGGGAAAATTTGTGGTTAGTTGGGCAGGAAATGGTGCAATTGGATGGCAGGGTACTAACCTGCTCGCTGAACTCGCGGAATATTATGCAAAAGCGGATCCGGATATATTTTTTCTCGTATTCAGCAACCGGTCTTTTTATAATCAGAAATATCTTCCCAATCTGCTTTCTCTGGGTGAGATAAATTACGACAAACTTCCAGAACTCTTACAACTGAGCCATGTAGGTTTTTGTTTGTATAATGAATACGATTGGTGTAAATATGGGTTCTACAATTCCTCGCTAAAAATGTTTGATTATTTAAGCCTGGAGTTGATTGTTATTGCCAGTGATATGGGACAACTCGCTGAAATTATTAAAGATGGAGAAAATGGTTTTCTTGTTCGTAATACACTGGAAGAACTCATAGAAAAAATAAATTACAGCAAGGCACAGTATGATCAATTGGAGCAGCTCAGAAAAAATGCCCGCCATCTGATAGTGGATGAGTATAACTGGCAGCAGGTAGGAAGGAAAACTAAGGAGTTTATTCAATTAGCTTGCCGGTAATAATGAAAGGGACCGTTGATATTTCCGTTATCATACCCTGTTACAATAGTTTGCAATTTGTTGGCGATGCTATTGATTCAGTTTTACAATCAACCATTTCTTCCTTTGAAATACTGGTTGTGGACGATGGCAGCAATGAACCGGTTGCTCCCTTTTTAAACGACAGATACCCGAATGTTGGTAACCTGAGGTGTATCCGCCAGGAAAACCGGGGTTTGTCTGGCGCCCGGAATACTGGCATACGGGAAGCATTGGGTGAATTCCTTGTTTTCCTGGATGCGGATGATCTTATCCTTCCTGATAAACTAAGAGTACAACTTGAATTCCTGCGGTCCAATACAACTATTCACGTGGTGTACAGTTTATCGGAATGGTTCAAAGGAGATGATCCGGAACAGACTTTTCCGGTTCGGTTTCCAATTTATGAAGGTGATATTCTTACAAATCTATTATACGGAAATTTTATACATGTTAACTCTGTAATGATTCCTAAAAACCTGGTGATAGATGCCGGTGGTTTTGATGAGTCTTTTAAGGAGCTCGAAGACTGGGATCTATGGCTTAGATTGGCTGTTTCTGATTTTCAATTCGCCTGCGTTCAGCAGATCTTGTCAAAAGTACGTGTGCATGCTGGCAGTATGACAAGTGACCAGTTAAAGATGAATCGAACAATGGTGCGGGTGTTAGAGAAAAATAAAACAGCCATACTAAAAAATAGCATTCGTCTTCCCAATATAAAAGCAGCTTTTTATAAAGCTCTTCTGAATTTTTGCCTGTTGGCTAACCTGCAGAAGGCCTTCAGGATTTATTTTCTTGAAGCAAATAGGGAAGTTGGTTCCAGGTTTCTGCTCCCCGGTATCAAAATTTTACTGAAGCGGATACGTTCTGTTTTTTATACCCCTGTTAATCAAACAACAAAAGAATTAGAGCATGTCTGGAAAGACAACAGAGCAGCTGGTTAGTTTTGTTATTGTCACTTATAACTGTTCTGACCTGGCAGGGGAATGTGTAAACAGCGTACTGCAATTTGGAACCGGAAATGTAATCGTAGTGGATAATGCCTCAACGGACAACACCAGAGAAGTATTAAAGCCATTTGAGGATCGTTTAACATTGATTCTGAATGATCATAATCTTGGTTACACCATTGCTTGTAACCAGGGTATTAAGGCCGCCGCTGCTGAATATATTTTTCTCCTTAACCCGGATGCTTATCTCAAAGATGATAGTTGGAAAAAGTTGCTTGAGCAGCTTGAAAGGGATCCGTCAGTAGATGCGATGGCACCCAATTTATATTACCCAAATGGAGTAATCCAGAATTATATCAGACGATTTCCATCGATAAATGCTTTGCTGGTTGAGTTTTTTGTGCCTGCCAGCTGGTGGAAGAAATTTTCCGCCTATCGTTATTATACCTGTGAAGACCTGGATCTGTCAAAATCTCAACCATTAGAACAGCCTGCCGGAGCTGCATTGCTTTTTCGGGCAAACTATCTAATGGATGAACGTTTTTTTATTTATGGGTCTGATCTGGAGTTGTGTAAGAGAATCTGGAACAATGATAAAAAAATCCTGTTGGAACCCACTTCTGCAGTTTTTCATCACCAGTCTAAAGGTGGAACCGGATCCGGAAATCCAACGGTACGTTCCTGGCTCCAGTTGGATGCCTTATATGGGTACGGTCTATACTTTAAAGAACACCGGGGGACTTTATATTATCTATGGTATAAAATTGTTTTCTCTGTTGCATTGGGTGGAATCGCTCTTCTTTATCTGTTATCCGGGAAATCTGATTGGAGATCCAAAGCGAAACGGTTTACGGGTTTTATGGGAAATAAGAACTTCAGGCACTTTAAATCATAACGGTGAATATCTATACTATAATAGTTCATTATAACACGCCGGAAGAAGTTGTTCTATTAACGGAAGATTTGATAAATGCAGGTGTGCCAAATCATCATATAATAATTGTTGATAACCTTTCTGAAGAAACAGCTTTGCACCTGCTTCAAAACAGACTGGCAAAGTGGGAACAGGTGTATGTTTTACCACAGCAGAAAAATGGTGGATTTGGATATGGTGTCAACCGTGCCGTTGAATTTATTTCCACTTCTGAACAGGATGCATATATGCATGTTGTGAACAGTGATGCCAGGGTGAACAATCTGAATTATCTTATAGAATTGTCAACTTACCTGGATAATCATCCTTCAGTTGTTATGGTTGGCCCCAGAGTGTTAGAGAAAGATGGTACCACTGTACAGAATACGATTTTACCTATTACTACCGTTTCCAATGTATTTTCTTTCAGAAAAAAATACTCCTGCATCAATCACAGTGCCAACGCCAATAATCCTATTGCAGTAGATTGCCTTAATGGTGTTTGTTTTATGGTACGAATGTCTGCATTTAAACGGGCAGGGGGATTCGATGAGCAATATTTCATGTACAATGAAGAACAGGATCTTTGTTTTAACCTGAAAAAATCAGGTGGGCAGATTTATTTTCTACCGGTGGATAGTATCGTTCATGATGGAGGGAGTTTATTGGAACAGGAAAAGCCAGATTGGCGCTTTTTGTATAAGCGTAGAAATATTGTTCTCTTTTTAAGAAAACATCATAGCAGGATGGCTTCCATTTTTATGGCCTTTGTTTTCGCTGTCAGCTCTATTCCTAAGTTTCTGCGGCACCCATCTTCAATTACCTGGTTTTCTTTTATAAAAGCGGTATGGTCGGTCGCATAATTTTGAGTATATATTTTCTGTTGATATGTTACCGTCCTCTGGCGCAGGTAAAAAAACCTGTTGTACACTTCAGTTTCGAGCAGGCAGATTTCAAGAAGGCAAATGAGGGGAACTATGTTTTACGCTCCGCTGGTGGCGAATGTACTATCAAACCGGTAAGTGGGATCAAGGGAGAAGGCGTTCGGTTTGAAGGGAAAAACTGCCTGGTTTCCAGCAATATATTAAATGCAGTTACAGGGGATGCATTTGCGCTGGCATTTTATTTTAAAGGAAACAGGTTTGAATTTGTCAGTTATCCCAAACAACACTTCGCCGTTAGTTTTGATTATCCGTATTTCAGTTTTACTATCAGTACCCGTCAGCAGGGTAAAATCGTTCGTGAATTTTATAAAACAGAGCTGACTGGTTCCGGTGCACAAAGCTATGATCATTACAATGATGGTAACTGGCATTCGGTTGTATTTAATTTCAGTAGCCGGTTGGGAAGAAGGGAAATCTGGGCTGATGGCATTCTTATAAATGAACCAACTGCAGTTCTTCCAAAGGGTAAAACTGTATTGTTTGAGCCTTTCGATGGATTCAAGCAGAATTTTCAATTGGATGAATTGAAATTGTTTAATCAGTATCTGGATAGCACTTCAATAAGGGAGTTTTCCGGAAATCCCCAAAAATCGCATCTAACTTCTTCATTGGATACAGCCCAGTATGCCCCTGGCTTCCCCAATTATTCAGTTTCGCTACTGAATCAATTAAAACGTTTTCCTGCTCCACGTTATGCATCCGGACATGGATTGCACAGGAATGTGTCTTGGATGGATATAAATTACCTGAGTGAACGTACTGCTAATACTGCTGTTGAGATTGAAACGGAAATGTATAAACGCTGGCATTATTATCTTGATGTTCCCTTATTAAGATCAGATACTACAACTGCAGCAAGAATTTATAATGATACCAGTACAGTTCCTGGGGCGTTGGTTCGTTTGGCCAACCGGCAGCCTTCCTGGGATTATTCGGTAATTTCAATGCAGGCGCAGATTCAGCCCCGTCATGCAGGATACAACTCCGATAAACCTTTTATTTCTTCACAACAGCTGCCTGATAAAAATTACCTAAGGGGAAAAGAGGGGAAGCCAATAATTGTGAATGGGAGAAAAATTTTGTCGCCATTGATGGACAAAAAAATCATGGTACAGGATGCGGAAACCGTTCGTTTTTATCTGAACCAACTTACCCGGAATCTAAAACGTCCTCCTGCACTCATTACTGAAAACGGAGAAGTTTTTGGTGCCGCATACAGAGAAAATCTGCTGCGGCAGGATCCACTTGTCTGGGAGGATTTTCAAAAAAGCAGGTTAACCAGAACTGAATATTTTGGGAAATTCCAACAGGAAATGGAGGAGCAATTTCGTTCTGTTGTAATGAAAGGGATGCCTAAAACCACCCTTTTTTCCATCTTCCAGGTATCTGCAGTTCAACCTGATTTTTGGGGAGCTTACAAGTTTCGCAGAAGCGTAAACCGGATGCCGGATGGTAGTATTCGATCCACACCTGATTTTTATCCCTATACACCGGCTAACTGGCAATTGGCGATTGGCCCCTATAATGGATATGGCATGATTGCCAGAGGAAGGGTAATTGAAATTTCATTGGGTGATACGGATTTCTCCCCTTTTGTAGCAGCAGGATGGCTGGATGAAAAAGACAATATCCGACCTGCTCAATGGCTGGCCTTACTGAAATCAATGGTGATGTTAGGCGCTGATTTTTTTTATGTTGGTTACTTTAACGTTACCGGGCCTGGAGGAAAATGGCCAAATGGTGTTGGTCCCTATGATCCGAAGGGATATGCCTACCAGGTGGCTATTCCAGGATATGCGCAAGCTATCAGAAGCCAGGTGTCGGAGTTTTTTGGTGAGGGTCGCTTGCTAAACCCCTCCAGCCAGTTTCGGTTTACAGCAAGTTCCATCAATGATTTGGTACTGGTTCGAAAAGTACATGATGCATGGTTGATTTATGGAAGCATTCAGCCCAACAGCAACCAGGCAGCTAATGTGCCAGATAGCAGGGTCACTACAATTGAACTGGAACAGAAAAAAATCAGTTTCCCCATTAGGCGCCAGGGAAGTATGTTTATACTAAAAGCAATAGATAAAGCCAATCCGGTTTTTTACCAAATAGATGCCTGGCATGAATTAACACATCCTTATTTCTGGTCAGGGAATTTGGAGTTGGAAGCAGAAAATATGAGCGTGGAGGAAGGTATAGCAACAATTGAAACAAATGCTTCCGGAACACTTGACTTTTCGGCTTTTACCAGTTTCCGAAACATGCGGACTGGTGCGCGATTGAGTTATATGTTTGATGGAATGGAGCAGCTGCAGTTCAAAACGGCAACATTAAGTTTATGGGAAAAAGGTAGTAAGCCGGTAGAAATCGCCTGGAAACTTGGTAAGCATACTGGTAGTTGGAAAGGTATTCCGGAAAAAACAGTTGTCATACAATTAACCGGGAATGGTAAGCTGGAGCTTACGTTAAAATCAGGCACTATGAAGCTGGATAAAATTGTTTTGAAACCATGAAGAGATCCTATCTTTTTTTGTATACAGAACTGGCAGGTTATACAATCGCCTGTTTAAAAGCACTCAAAGCCTCCGATCCGGATTGTAGCATTACCGTTATTCATTTTCCTGTCAATAAGCAAGCGCCCTTTCTATTTGACTTCAGCTCAATTGGAGATTTCCGGTCTGTTCAGGATATAGAATCCTATTCAGCTCTAAAGGCCTTGTGTAACCAGGTTCAACCTTCTCATATTGTATGCTCGGGCTGGATAAAAAAGGAATATGTTCGACTCTGTTTTGCATGGCGAAAAAAAGCGGTAACCGTACTCTGTTTTGATAATCACCTGGAAAAAAATTTGAAACAATGGGTGTGGAGATTCACCGGAGCCCCTGTTCTGAGAAAGATCTTCAGCCAACTATGGTTACCGGGTGAAAGACAGTGTGAATATGCCCGTTTTCTGGGTTTCAATGATAAAACGATTCATACTGGATTTTACTCTTGTGATTTGCCAGTATTCACAGAAAAGGGGAAAAAGGTACTGCCAGTGAAGGCCGCAAGTTTTCCTAAAGTTCTTTTATGCGTTGCCAGGTATGTTCCCGAAAAAGCATATGCTGAATTGTGGGACGCGTTTATTTCCTGGCAGGAACAGGAACCTTCGTCCTGGGAGCTTTGGTGTGTGGGAGCCGGACCAGGCTATGAATCCCGACTGTTACATCCAAAAATCAAACATCTGGGATTTATACAACCCAATGAAATGGATTTAATTATTGAAAAAGCAGGCGTATTTGTTTTAATCAGCAAGTTTGAACCCTGGGGAGTGGCCGTTCACGAATTCGCGGCTGCAGGATTTCCACTTTTGCTAAGTGCGCAGGTTGGTGCTGCTGATACGTTCCTGAATAAAACGAATGGATGGTTAATTCCATCTCAGCAGCAAACCGAAATAGTTTCAGCATTCCGTTCAATAGCGGCACAATCTGATGAGGAATTGCTGGATAAAGCAACAAACAGCATGCAACTGGCAGCACGTATTTCACCTCAAACCTGGGCTCAAACGCTTATTGGTATGTAGTACCGGATTGTTCACGAGTAATCTGTTGGTAACATAGTACATAAAGAAGAAGAAAAAGAAACCAATATTGATATAGTTGCCATTTCGAATCAGTCCCAATACAATGTAAATAAAGATGGCATAATTGATTGCTGCGATTTCCTTTCCTGCGGAAGATCTAATAGCAGATTTGGGTGCGAAATAATAGATGACGAAAAGCAGGAACAACACCGTTCCGAGCAGACCGGTTTCGGATAACAACCGCAAGAATCGGGAGTTGGCATCCTGCTGGTTCTGGGCTCCATAGCCTTTCAGATAATTGGGTGGAAAGTATTTCAAAAAGGTACTTTCATAAATGAGTGGATGCGATCCAAGACCCGATCCGAACAATGGATTCTCCAGAAATGAATCCCGTGCAATTACGAAGTTTGAATAAAGCGCAAATGTACTGGAGTTGGATTTGCCTGCTTCCTTAACATCAATTTCTTTTGATAAAAACAGGGAGGTAGTATCATAATATCGTTTATTGAACAGACTGATTGTATCAATCAGGTTCACAATAAGTAATACGATGGGGGCAATGATTAATGGTGCAAATACGAAACGGTTGCTTCTGGCATTGAAAAAGTTATTCAGATAAAGTGAAAAAAACACCGACAGACCAATGCCCATTAATGCAGTGGAGGAGTAGGTAACAAGATAACAGCCCAGTAAGGCCAGGTACCTGAATTTTAAATGTTTCCAGGTCCGTTGAAAATAACAGGTATAATAGGCCAATGCTGGTGTAATGGCCATGGCAAGGTAAAACGGCTCCCCCATGATTCCGTATTCCCGGATTATAAAGGGGGCCACCACTGAATATTGTGTCAGATGTATGCCTGCAATATGTAAGAAGTTGTCAAAGACTCCATGAAGCGCTACCAGAAAAGCAAAAAACAGGTAATATTCAAAAATCCGCCGGGCGTTGAATTTAAAAACTACAAAGATATTGTAAGATACCAGGCTGGTGAACACAATGCCTAATAACTGTTTGAGGTAGGTAAATCCAAGTATTCCTTTGTACATCGTTACAAAAAATCCTGCAATGGCAATTGCGCCGAAACCAAGCAAAAACCATTTTGGGGGAAGGAAAATTTTTTTGTTTTGATATATCAGAGATAAAAGAAAGAAAATGAAGGCAACATAGTAATAATAAAAATCAAACGGAAACCCTGCTCCCTGGATAGTTTTATCCAGGAAAACAGAAAAAATACATAATACTCCCAGCTTTTGAGTTAAATCCAGTTTGTCCGATTCTTTTTTCATGCCTAGCTTGCAAATTAAACTTAATTAGAATTCAAATTTCCTTTAAATGTGTGGCATAGCCGGCATACTCTCTTTTACGAATTCCACTGCACCGCTTGAACAAATCAACTCTATGACGGATGCTATCGCCCACCGTGGTCCGGACGCGGATGGTCATTTTGTGGAAGGCCGTATCGCCCTTGGACACCGCCGCCTGTCGATCATAGATCTTAGCCCATCCGGTAACCAACCATTTAGCAGTGCCAACAACCGCTACCAGCTTGTA
The DNA here is from genome assembly GCA_016787265.1 of Flavipsychrobacter sp. Lineage (GTDB taxonomy): Bacteria > Bacteroidota > Bacteroidia > Chitinophagales > Chitinophagaceae > Flavihumibacter. The sequence continues at coordinate 255,655 of JAEUVF010000008.1, forward strand.
TTTAATGGGGAGCTCTATAATTTCAAGGAAGTAAAAGCGACGATAACAGATCATTCCTTCAAAAGTACCGGCGACACCGAAGTGCTGGTAGAAGCATGGAGCCGCTGGGGATTAGCTGCTCTACCCAAATTCAAAGGAATGTTTGCTTTCGCGATCTGGGACCACCAGGAGGAAACACTCTGGCTGGTGCGCGACCGCCTCGGGGTCAAACCCCTCTATTATGCTGAACAGTCTAACTGCCTCTTATTTGCTTCTGAAATTCGTTCCATACTCGCAAGCGGGTTGGTTAAAAAAGAATTGAATACCGATGCGCTGGCAGGGTTTTTCCGTTACCAGTCGGTTCCCGGCCCGGATACGATCATTAAAGGCATCCGGGAATTGAAAGCCGGTTGCTGGATGAAAATCAAAGATGGTAAACTTGAAAGTGGTAGCTGGTGGGATATACAATCCCACAGTACGTTTACCCCACCTGCATCAAGACAACAAGCACAGTCGGAAATCCTCCGCCTGCTTCGCTCTGCTGTAGAACAGCGGCTGGTGAGTGATGTTCCAGTTGGTGCTTTTTTATCCGGTGGTATCGACTCCAGTGCTGTGGTCGCATTGATGGCAGAAGTAAGCAATCGCCCCCCTGAAACTTTTAATATCAGCTTCAGTGAAAAAGGATTTGATGAAAGCGGTTATGCAGAACTGGTAGCAAAAAAATTCAACACCCGGCATCATACCATTTTACAAAAGCCGGAGTATATGCTGGACAACCTGCTGCCGGCACTTGCAGCTATGGATACACCCAGTGGCGATGGTATTAACAGCTATGTGGTGTCCAAAGCTATCCGCGAGGCTGGGATCACAGTAGCACTTTCTGGAATAGGAGGAGATGAATTATTTGCAGGTTATCCGTTTTTCCGGCAGTTCAGACAGGTTCAAAAATATAAATACGCCTGGGCATTGACGACACCGGTTCGCAAGTTGATGGCATCCCTGCTGGGCAGTGGATCCAGCCGTAAAGACCGCCTGAAACAACTGCTGCAGGTTCCATCACCGCAAATAGAAAACCTTTATCCCATATTCAGGCAGATCATTACGCCCGCTGCCCATCAAAAATTAATTCGCATCGGGTTGCCTGCCGCAGATCCCGTTCAACGGGCGCTTCAAAACCTGGAACGTCTGCACGATTTTCCGGAATACTCACAGGTATCTATAGCCGAATACCTGGGTTATACTCAATATACTTTATTGAAAGATACGGATCAGATGAGCATGGCCGTTAGCCTGGAAGTGAGAGAGCCATTTTTTGATCACGAATTGATCGAGTACGTATTACAGATTCCCGATCAGCTGAAAGAACCGGAATTTCCGAAGCAGTTGCTGGTGGAATCCCTGGGTGAACGCCTGCCCCATGAGGTTGTTCATCGCCGTAAACAGGGTTTCGTTTTTCCCTGGGAACAATGGATGAAAACTACCTTACGCAGTTTCTGCGAAGCAGAAATCCAGGAGCTGTCGAAGCGTGATTTTATCAATGGGCGGGCTCTTCAGCTGCAATGGCAACAGTTTCTGAAAGGAGATACTTCGATCCGCTGGATTGAGCTTTGGTTATTTATTATTTTATCGCACTGGCTGAAAAAAAATGAACTCTGACCGATCCGTTGTTTTATTATTTACCGACTGGTATTACCCTGGATATAAAGCCGGGGGACCTATCCAGTCCTGTGTCAACCTGGTACACGCAATGTCAGCTGCCTACCAGTTTTATGTAATCACTTCTGACAGGGATTTGGATAGTGAACATCCTTATGAGCAGGTTCCAATCAATCAATGGATAACAGGTGCATTTGGTGAACAGGTCTTTTATGCAAGTCCCGGTACGATAACCAGGCAATGGCTGAAACAGCTCTTTGAACAATATCCTGGCTGCAGGATTTATTTGAATAGTATGTTCTCGTTTCCTTTTACCCTATTGCCATTGTTGGTTTTGCGTTCTTTCAGGAATCAAAAAATAATTCTTGCGCCAAGGGGGATGTTGCATCCGGGTGCTTTAGGACTTAAATCCGTTAAAAAGAAAATCTTTCTGATCCTGTTTCGCTGGATGGGTTGGCCGAAGCGAATTGTTTTTCAGGCAACAACAGAAGAGGAGGTCGGATACATTAAGCAACATTTCCCGGGTGCGGAGATCCGGGTGGTAGGTAATATTCCGGCTTTCAGAGAAAAAAGGCCAGATACGCTATCGAAATCACCGGGCGAATTAAAGCTCTTATTCCTGGGCAGACTGCATCCGACCAAAAACCTGGATTATGTATTGGACCTGCTGAAGCAAAACCGGAAGGGACAAATTGAATTGCACCTGGTTGGTGAACCGGGGCCATCCGGATATGTTGAAAAATGCAGGGAGATAATAAAGGAACTTCCTCCTAATGTACAGGTCAGGGAATACGGTTCGCTTCCCCAGCAGGAATCCTTTGAAAAAATGCTGGAAGCCCATGCGCTGGTATTACCCAGCCGGGGTGAAAACTTCGGTCATGCTATCTTTGAAGCCCTGATTAGTGGGAAACCGGTTCTGATCAGTGATCGTACACCCTGGAGAAAGCTGGAAACCCAACAGGCGGGCTGGGATCTTCCATTGGAGCATCCGGAGCAATTTGCTGTAGCTATCGGACGATTGCTGGAGATGGACCAGGAAACCTATGATCAGTGGTCGGAGGGTGCTTACCGGCTCGCAAACAATTATTTTGGCAATGCAGCGTATAATACAAACTATCGCGAATTATTTACATGAGCAGGACAGATCTTTCCCGGTATAACAATGACTGGTACCCGCCTACCATCGGTGCCCCCGCCTGGAAGCGGGTGCTCTGGTATTATACCAGCCTGGTGTTTTTTGAATCTGCCTGGCTCCCGGTGAATGGCCTGAAAACCGCGCTGCTAAGGGCTTTTGGGGCGAAAGTCGGTAAAGGGGTGGTCATCAAACCACGGGTGCAGATTAAATATCCCTGGCTGCTTGGCATCGGCGAGTATAGCTGGATCGGCGAAGCAGTATGGATTGATAATCTCTGCCGGGTGCAAATCGGAGCGCATGCCTGTCTTTCACAGGGTGCCTATTTGTTAACCGGCAATCATAACTATAAAAAACCGGCATTTGACCTGATGGTAGCGGGCATCACCCTGGAAAATGGCGTCTGGATAGGGGCGAAAGCAGTTGTTTGTCCGGGTATCATTTGTTATAATCACAGTGTATTGACTGCTGGTTCAATTGCCACCACAAACCTTGAGTCCTATACCATTTACCAGGGAAACCCGGCATTGCCTGTAAAACAAAGAACGATTGAATAGTGAAGATGGAACCACTTGTAACGATTATTACGGCTACGTATAACAGTGCCGCTACCCTGGCAGATACCCTCGAAAGCGTTGCCGGTCAAACCTACCCGCATATTGAACACCTCATTATTGATGGAGCATCCAGTGATGAAACAGCCACTATTGCAGCCCGTTATCCCCATGTAAGCCGCTTTGTTTCCGAACCCGATAAGGGTTTGTATGATGCGATGAACAAAGGCATTAAGCTGGCATCGGGGGACATCATCGGTATTCTGAATTCAGATGATTTTTATGCGGATAACCGGGTAATTGAAAAAGTCGTGCAGCTTTTCAACAACCCCGAAATTCTTGCGGTGTACGCGGATCTCCAATATGTTGATCCAATAAATACCAGCCGGATTATCCGGCACTGGAAAGCCGGCGGCTATGACCAGCAGGCATTTTTCTACGGCTGGATGCCTCCCCACCCAAGTTTTTTCGTTCGTAAACAATTGTATGAGCAGTGCGGCGTTTTTAATACCAGTTTCCGGCATTCGGCTGATTATGAGCTGATGCTCCGGTTTTTACTGCGTTACAATGCCCCGGCGGCCTATTTGCCGGAAGTGGTGGTGAAAATGCGGATGGGCGGACAAAGTAATGCAAGTATCAAAAACCGCTGGAGCGCCAATCGTGAAGATCGCCGGGCCTGGACTGTCAACGGTTTGACTCCCTATTTTTTTACCATACCTTTGAAGCCGTTTAGAAAAATTGGACAATTCCTTATCAAATAAACAATAATGTCGAAAGTTGCTTTAGTTACCGGCATCACCGGACAGGATGGTGCCTACCTCGCGGAACTGCTTTTAAGTAAAGGTTATATCGTTCATGGCATCAAACGCCGTGCTTCCCTTTTTAATACCGACCGGATCGACCATCTCTACCAGGATCCCCATGAAAAAAATGTGAAGATGCACCTGCATTATGGCGATCTGACGGATAGTACCAACCTGATTCGGATCATCCAGGAGACTCAGCCCGATGAGATTTATAACCTTGCGGCCATGAGCCATGTGCACGTGAGTTTTGAAACCCCGGAATATACCGCCAATGCCGATGGTATTGGTACCCTTCGGATCCTGGAAGCGGTACGGTTACTTGGACTTACCAAAAAAACCAAAGTTTACCAGGCATCCACCTCTGAATTATACGGACTGGTACAGGCTGTACCCCAGAGTGAAACCACCCCTTTTTACCCCCGTTCTCCCTACGCGGTTGCTAAAATGTATGGTTTCTGGATTACCGTAAACTACCGCGAAGCCTATGGCATGTTTGCGGTGAATGGAATTCTGTTCAACCACGAATCTCCGTTAAGAGGGGAAACCTTCGTAACCCGTAAGATCACCCGCGGGGTAGCAAAAATTGCCCTTGGCATGCAGGAGAAGATTTTCCTGGGGAACCTGAATGCGCAGCGCGACTGGGGTCATGCAAAAGACTATGTGGAAGCGATGTGGCGGATCCTGCAGCAGGACACGCCGGAAGATTATGTAATTGCTACCGGTGTAACCACCCCGGTTCGGGAATTTGTACGAATGGCTTTTGCAGAAGTGGGAATTGAAATAGCCTTCAGCGGCTCCGAGGAGAAAGAAGTAGCCAAAGTGGTAAGCTGTTCCAATCCGGAATTCCAGTTGGAAATCGGAAAAGAAGTGGTGGCCGTGGATCCAAGATATTATCGTCCCACTGAAGTGGACCTTCTGATAGGTGATCCCACCAAGGCACAGACCAAACTGGGCTGGAAACCGAAATATGACCTGGCAGGACTGGTTAGCGAAATGGTGGTGTCAGATGTGGACAGCTTCCGGAAGGAAAAGCTCTTGAAGGAAAGCGGCTACTATGTAAAGAATCAATATGAGTAAGTGAATAAGGTGAATGGGGTGAATAAAGTGAATATTCACCCCATTCACCCTATTCACCTCATTCACCAATTTTCATTTCTTATCATGGATATCAATAGTAAAGTTTATATCGCGGGACATAGGGGAATGGTGGGATCGGCGATCAAAAGAAGGCTGGAGGCGGCGGGGTTTACCAATTTTGTAACCCGTACCTCAGCCCAGTTGGATTTACGAAATCAGCAGGCAGTAGCTGATTTTTTTGCAGCGGAAAAACCGGATTATGTGTTTTTGGCGGCTGCAAAAGTTGGTGGTATTCATGCGAACAATACCTTTCGGGGAGAGTTTCTGTATGATAACCTGATGATCCAGAACAATGTGATCCACCAGAGTTACCTGAGTGGTGTGAAGAAATTATTGTTCCTGGGATCTTCCTGTATTTATCCGAAGCTGGCACCCCAGCCCCTGAAGGAAGAGTACCTGCTGACGGGGGAACTGGAGCCGACCAATGAGCCCTATGCCATAGCCAAAATTGCGGGCATCAAATTATGTGATGCCTATCGTAGCCAGTATGGCTGCAATTTCATTTCGGTGATGCCGACGAATTTGTATGGTCCGAATGATAATTACGATTTGAATAACAGTCATGTGCTGCCGGCACTGATCCGTAAATTCCATGAGGCAAAGCTGGCGAATGCGCCGGCTGTAACCATGTGGGGAACTGGAACACCGAGAAGAGAATTCCTTCATGCGGATGATCTGGCGGATGCCTGTTATTACCTGATGGAACAGTATAATGAACCCGGACTGGTTAATATTGGCGTGGGGGATGATATTCCAATTAAGGATTTGGCGCTGTTGATCAAAAAAGTGGTAGGATATGAAGGAGAAATTGAGCATGATTTGACCAAGCCGGATGGCACACCACGTAAACTGATGGATGTTAGCAAATTACATGCAATGGGTTGGAAGCATAAGATCGGATTGGAAGAGGGGTTGAGGCAGGTATATGCTGAATATGCCTTAGTTTAGTAGTATGAACAACCTTATCAGAGTGGGAATTATTGAAGACAATAATTACCTGCTGGAAAATTATCGCGAATTTTTTTCTCATTACAATGATATTGAGTTGCTATTCAGTTGCCAGAGTCTGGAAGACTGGGAAGCAACCGCTCAGCAGACAGATGATCCGGATGTGATTTTGCTGGATCTGGTATTGCCGGGAAAAGACGGAATGGAAGGAATAGGCCTGCTTCGGCGGGCCTTTCCATTGGTGAAAATCCTGGTAATATCGGGAGATGACCGGCAGGAAGCCGTGGTGGAAAGCATCAAACTGGGGGCCAGTGGCTTCCTGGTGAAACCTGGTCAACTGGCGGAAGTGTACCGTGCGGTGGTGGACGTTTGCCGGGAGGGTGCTTATTTATCCCCAAAAGCGGCATTTCGGGTAGTAACTCATATTGGTAGCAGGGTAGAGGACCAACTGGCCAAAAGACTCACGAAAAGAGAGCTGGAACTGGTGTTGTTATTACAGGAAGGTTTAACCTATAAAGAGCTGGCGGAGAGAATGTTTGTGTCTGTTTATACAGTGAACCACCATCTGAAGAAAATCTATCAGAAGCTAAACGTCGAAAGTAAGAGTCAATTAATAAGCAAAGTGTTGAATAAGAATTTTTAGATAGTATTTTTGTTCAATATTACTCAAATGAGTAGTAATTAAAGGGATATGTGGCAATACTTTTGCACCGCCCTCGCAAAATTCACCATACCCTGGTTGCGAACATGTGACTGAGGAGGCGAAGCTATTATATAATGCTATTACCAACTATGAATAAAGAAAGAAAAATTGCGGTTATTGGCCTGGGATATGTAGGTCTGCCGCTGGCCGTGGAGTTTGCTAAAAAATTCCCTACTGTAGGCTTTGATATTAACACCAAAAGGGTGAAAGAGTTGAATGAAGGCAAGGATTTCACTTTAGAAGTTTCAGACGAAGACCTGGCATCCGTAAAAGGAAAACTACAAATTTCCTGTACTCTGGATGATCTTAAAGACTGTACCCGATTTATCGTAACCGTGCCAACCCCTGTTGACCGCTACAACCAACCGGATTTAACCCCTCTTAAAAAGGCCAGTGAAACAGTTGGAAAGGTGTTAAAGAAGGGCGATATCGTTATTTATGAATCAACCGTTTACCCGGGAGTAACCGAGGACTATTGTGTTCCGGTACTTGAGAAGGTAAGCGGTTTGACCTTTAATAAAGACTTCTTTGCGGGGTATTCTCCTGAGCGGATTAATCCGGGTGATAAGGAGCGTACCCTGACCAGAATCCGCAAGATCACATCAGGTTCAACTCCTGAAGTGGCTGCTGAAGTGAATGAGCTGTATTGTTCCATTATCACAGCCGGAACCTTCCAGGCAGCGTCCATAAAAGTAGCTGAAGCGGCCAAGGTAATTGAGAATGCACAACGGGATATCAATATTGCCTTTGTAAATGAGCTGGCCAAGATCTTTAACCGTTTGAATATAGATACCCGTGCGGTATTGGAAGCAGCGGGAACCAAGTGGAACTTTCTGCCCTTCCAGCCCGGACTGGTAGGCGGGCATTGTATTGGGGTGGATCCTTATTACCTGGCGCAGAAGGCACAGGAAACAGGTTATCATCCGGAGATCATTCTAGCGGGACGCCGGATCAATGATGGAATGGGAGAATATGTGGTATTACAGGTAATCCGTCAGTTGAACAGGAGGGGTTTGCCGGTTGTAGGCGCAAAAGTGCTGATCCTTGGACTGACATTTAAAGAGAATTGTCCGGATATACGCAATACTAAAGTGGTGGATATTGTACATCATTTAAAAGACCAGGGTGTGGAAGTGGATATCTACGATCCCTGGGCAAGTAAGGAAGAAGTGGTGCATGAGTATGGATATGACATTTATACCGACCATGAAGAACTGGGCCAGGAATATGATGGCGTGATTTTAGCGGTAGCCCATAAGCAATTTGTTAATGGTATGGACTGGCGCGCCAAACTGAAATCAAATGGTGTTTTATACGATGTAAAGGCGGTATTGCCTATTGGAGTTGCTGATGCGCGTTTGTAAAAACATTAAAAAATAAAATGAAGATATTAGTAACCGGCGGAGCCGGATTCATAGGAAGTCATATTGTTGAGCATTTGCTGGATCGGGAGGATGTAGAAGAGGTTCGGGTATTGGATAATTTTAGTACCGGATTTAAACGAAATATAGAACCATTTTTATCCAATCCGAAGTTTACATTAATAGAAGGCGATATCCGTTCTGTGGAGGATTGTGAAAAGGCGGTAGCTGGGGTAGATGCGGTAAGTCACCAGGCTGCTTTGGGGTCAGTGCCAAGGAGTATCAATGATCCTATCACTTCACATAATGTAAATGTGAATGGCTTTTTGAACATATTGGAGGCAGTTCGCAAGTTTGGAGTTAAGAAGATGGCATATGCATCATCTTCCTCTGTTTATGGTGATCTGGCAGACAGTCCGAAAGTGGAGGAGCGTACTGGAAAATTGTTGTCGCCCTATGCAGCCACCAAGATGGCCAATGAGTTGTATGCCGAAGTGTATGCTAAGACCTATGGGATTCAGTTGATTGGTTTCCGATATTTCAATGTGTTTGGTCCCCGCCAGGATCCTGATGGCCCATATGCAGCTGTCATCCCATTATTTATAAAGGCTGCATTAAATAATGATAAACCAACAATAAATGGAGATGGAAGTATAACAAGAGATTTTACATTCATTAAGAATGTAATCAATGCTAATATTTCAGCCTTAACTAATATTGGTCTTGAGCAGAAAGCTTATGTATTTAATGTTGCTTGTGGAAAAAGTATAAACCTCAATAAAATATGGGAATATATAACAAATAAATTAAATATAAGTCAGACCCCAATATATGGTCCTCAGCGAAAGGGAGATATATTGCATTCGCTAGCTGATGTTACCAATTTACGTAAGCATTTAAATTATACGGAAGTTGTAAATGTTGAGGAAGGATTGAATATAACAGTTGATTGGTATTTGCAACAAAAAAAATAAAGAAGGCAAAATAAATGAGACTTAGTTCAAAATAATGCCTAATTGAAATCAACTCATGTTAATGAAAAATTTATTTCTATTTCTATTGCTTTTAAACTTGGTTTCCTGTATAGATACCAAAAAGGTTGTCTACTTTAATGACATTGGTAATAAAGCGGCAATACAATCACTAGCAGGGATAGAATCAGTAATAAGCTCAAATGATATGCTAAGCATTAATGTAAGTAGTCGTGATCTTCAAGCGACAGCTATTTTTAATGCACCAAACCTGCCAATGACTCCATCTGGAGCTCCAGCGACAAGTATGGCACAGGCTTCTGGTTACCTGGTAAGCTCGGAAGGGACAATTAATTTTCCATTATTAGGGGTGCTAAAAATTTCAGGAAAAACAAAAAGTCAAGTTGAGAATGAAATCGCCTCAAAATTAATAGAAAGTAAGCTGTTGTTTGATCCAATTGTAAACGTACGGTATTTAAATTACAGAGTAACCATACTAGGTGAGGTTGCTAGACCAGGAGTAGTACAAATACCAAGTGAACAAGTAAACATTTTAGAAGCGATTGGATTAGCAGGTGATTTAACCATATATGGAAAGAGAAATAATATTTTACTTATTCGCCAGGTTGGGCCCCAGAAAATTCTTGAGCGGCTTGATTTGAGTAGTTCAAAGCTATTTGAATCGCCTTTTTTTTATTTAAAGTCAAACGATATAATATATGTTGAGCCTGAAAAAGCAAAAGTGGCTTCAGGTACACGTGGTCAGCAGTTGCTTCCATATATTATCTCTGGCGTAAGTATTTTAGCATTAGTACTAACTAATATTTTCAGATAGTGAGTAAAAACGACAATCAAAGGCATAATCGAATGCCAAATGAAGATATTTTCGATTTTAAAGAATGGATTTTTAAATTTCTTAGCTATTGGCCGTTATTGACTATTCTGATTTTTAGTAGTCTGATAATTGCGTGGCTCTATTTGCGATATTCAATCCCTATTTATACAACTTCTGCCAGTATCCTTATCAAGGACGAGAAGGAAGGACTTGGTAGTAGTAGTAATATGTTTGAAGCTTTAGATTTATTTGGCGGTAAAAAAATTGTTGACAACGAAATAGAAGTAATTCAGAGTAAAAGTTTGGCAAGGCAGGTTGTTGAAAATTTACATCTATATGCACCTATTGATGTAGATGGTAGAATAACTGAGCAATCAGCTTATTTATCTTGTCCTGTAAGGATTTCGGTGCTTGTTCCTGACTCCATTAGGCCTACTGATAAAATATTTTTTGAGTATGATAGTCTAACAGAAAAGGTAATAATAGATCAAAAGGGATACGATTTAAATAAATGGAATAATACACCATATGGCGTTTTAAAGTTTTATAAAAACAAATATTATAATGGAAGGCTTAGCGAGATGCCGTATTACTTTAAATTAATGACGGTTAAAAGAGCAACGAACAGTATAATCAGCCGTATCACAGTACAGTCAAGTGGAAAAAGTTCAACCGTAATTGATTTAAGTATTAATGATGAAATTCCAAAACGGGGAGAAGATATTTTAAATGAATTAATAAATGTGTACAATAATGCGGCAATAGAAGATAAGAACATATTGGCTAGTAATACATTGCAATTTGTGGAAGAGCGATTAAGGTATGTTGTGGCTGAACTTGATTCTGTCGAAGATGCATTACAACGGTTTAAAACGTCGAATCAAATAACTGATGTTAGTACAGAGGGACAGATTTTTTTGGAGACGGTAAGTTTGAATGATCAGAAAATTGGAGATATAAATATTCAATTGGCAGTATTAGATCAGATTGAGAAGTATGTTAAACAGAAGGAGGGAAAAGGAAGCATTGTTCCTGCTAGTTTGGGAATTAATAATCCTATTTTAACGACATTACTTGAGGCGTTAAATCAGGCAGAAATTGAATATGATAGGGTAAAAAAGCTTGTTCCTGAGAATCACCCGAATGCTATTGCGTTAAGTGATAAGATTGCAAAGTTGCGTCCAGATATCCTGGAGAATTTGTATAATCAACGAAAGAATCTAGTTGCAAGCAGGCAAGAATTGATGAGCTCTAATAATCGTTATTCATCTTTTCTCCGGTCAATCCCAAAGAAAGAACGGGCGCTTCTAGATATTAGTCGGCAGCAGGCTATTAAAAATAATATATACACATTTTTGTTACAAAAGCGAGAAGAGGCTGCAATATCATATGCAAGTACGGTTGCAGATAGCCGGATTATTGACCGTGCCGAAACAATTGAAAATCCTATTAGTCCTAAAAGAAAACTGATTTACCTAATTGCAATAATGGGCGCAATTGGTGCAACAGTAAGTTTTGTTGCGTTGAGGGATTTTTTTAGTTATACAATTCAAAGCCGAGAAGAAATTGAAAAACTTACAAGCCTTCCTATTTTGGGAGAAATAAATTTAGACAAAAACGGGCATCAATTAATCCCAATGAATGAGAGGGGGAACTTTATAGCTGAACAATTTAGACATATCAGAACATCCTTAGGGTATTTGGGAATTAATAAGTCTAATAAAAGAATATTAGTTACGTCCTCAATTTCAGGTGAAGGAAAAAGTTTTTTTACTAGTAATTTGGGCTTAAGTCTGTCTATTGCCAATAAAAGAGTTGTTTTGTTAGAAATGGACTTAAGGAAGCCAAAACTAATGGAGTCATTTGGACTGAAGAGGAGAGCCGGAATAAGCGATTTTGTGATTGGTGAAAAATCGTTGGAGGAAGTTATTACACATACTAACTTTTCAAATTTAGATATTATTTGTTCAGGACCAATCCCTCCAAATCCTGCTGAGTTGTTGATGAATGAAAAAATTTCAAATATGCTCAATTCATTGGAGGAAACCTATGATTATATAATAATGGACCTTCCGCCAATAGGACCGGTTACAGATGCTTTCATAGTATCATCCTTAGCAAATACAGCAATTTATTTAGTTCGCTATAATTACAGTCCCAAAAAGATGATTAGAAAAATTGATGAATTATCTAAAATTCATAATTTTCCTAATACCTCAATTGTTTTTAATGGAGTTGAAGAGAAAAAATGGAATAAGTACACCAATGGATATTATAATAGTGAAGGATATGGTTATTTAGATAGGAAAAAATAATTAGCTAACCATAGCCGAATTAATTTGTAGTAAAATTATTCTCTGATTGTTAATATAGCTATAATTGGACCGCTTCCATATTGGATTATTTTATTTTTTTCCATAACAACTCATTAAATATTTAAAGGAATTGCCTGTGTAATTCTTCATTAATAGCAGAATTTATATGGTTAATAAAATATTAGATTGGGTTAAGAGAAAAATTTATAGTTGTGAAGCATACGCCAGGGCACGTGGTGTTAAAATCGGTAAAGGATGTTCTATTGCTACCCGTATGTTTGGATCTGAGCCATATTTGGTTGAAATCGGGGATAATGTACAAATAACAAATGATGTTCGTTTTTTTACACATGGGGGAGGATGGGTTTTCAGGCATAAGGATCCGGAATTTGATTCGTTTGGCAAAATAAAAATTCATGATAACGTATATATAGGTAATGGAACAATGATACTGCCTGGAGTAATTATTGGCAATAATGTTGTAATTGGCGCAGGATCAATTGTAACCAAAAGCATTCCTGATAATGTAGTTGTCGCTGGGAATCCGGCACGAATAGTATGTACTATTGATGATTTTTTTGTGAAAGCAAACAGATACAATGTAAAAACAAAACAGATGGGGCCGAATGAAAAGAGAGCGTACCTTCTTTCCTTAGAAGATGAGCATTTTATGAGAAAAGATTTTTTATTGTTTAAAAAGTGAAAATCTCTATTAAAATATAATTCGGGGTGAATATTAATTTGAACTAAATGAAAATTATTTGGACGGTAAATATTCCATTAAGTGCGATAAAAAAAAAATATGCTGGATTAGAAAATAATAGAGGTCATTGGATCCAGAATATGATTTCTGATTTGAATTTGCCTGATAAATATGAACTCCACATAGTTCACTTCAATACTAAAGTAAATTCGTATAGTTATGTAAAGGAAGGAAATGTTGTATTTCATGTATTCAAACAGAGAAAATGGTCATTTCTGGATAATTATAAGTTAGAAATCAATGCACTTATAGAATTTGTGAATAAAATAAACCCCGAGATTATTCACATTCATGGGACTGAAAATTTTTATGGTTTAATTGCCCAGGATCGGGGATTGGCTTCGAAAATTATTATCTCTATCCAGGGAATTCGATATAAAATTTGGCAGAAATATTTTATTGATTTTAATGAATTCAGTTTATTAAAGTACTCAATCAGGTCATTTACACTTCAATCATTTTTGCTATCCTACCTGTCTTGGAGAATAGGAGTTAAAAATGAGAATACTATTTTAAAATTTTGCAATAATTATTTTACCCGCACTCAATTTGACAGAGCTGCAGTTTTATCAAAGAATGCACTGGCAAATATTTTGATTTCGGACGATCACCGGAAGATAAGAACAGTGTTCGAAAAAAATCAGTGGTTATTGTCAGAGAGTAATAAAACTAGATTTGTCTCTATTGTTTCATCATCTCCTTTTAAAGGAATCTTTTTTTTGTTGGATATTGTAGCAAGAGTAAAAATGGTTTTTCCAGATTTCCACCTGTCAGTTGTTGGTAAACTAGAACCACCTTATTTGAGTAAGATTGGGAACTTATTAAAGAAGTTAAATATTGAAGGTTCAGTTACACTCACAGGTGCTCTAGATGAATCGAGGTTGTTGCAGGTGTTTAAAGAATCTAGAGGTTTTTTATTTGCGTCATATGCTGATAACTCTTCAAATAGTTTGCAGGAAGCATTATTGTTTGGTATGCCTTCTATCGCATTCTTTTCTGGAGGTAATGGTACATTGATTCAAAATAATAAGACAGGTTTGTTGTGTCCAGAAGGTGATTCTGAATATTTTTCCAGTTTAATAGTTGAATTAATTGAAAATGATAAGAAATGCAATGAATTCTCAACTAATGCAAGAAATGAAATGATTGCTAAGCAAAAATTCCCTTCTTCTGGCAGGTATGTAAAAATATATGAAAATTTTGTTGCAAAGAGTATTTAAAAAGGTTGGCTTAAAAAAAGGGGCATTATATTATCTGGCTGGTAATTTTGTACAGGCATTTTGTGCATTAATTACGCTTCCTATAATTTCAAACTATTTATCTGCTGAAGATTTTGGTACATTAGGATTAATCTCTTCTTACACCGCACTTTTAACCCCCGTATTACATTTTTCTTCGTTTAATTACTTTTCAAAAAAATATAGCGAATATAAAAATGGCGAATTAAGTCCTGATATATCTGAAAGGATACAGGGAACTATTGTAATAAGCATTATTGTAATTAATTTATTTGTTCTCTTAATTATCATTTTAGGTTGTCTTATTTATAAAAGGACTTTTGACAGTTTCATTATAGCACTTTTATTTTCCATTTTATTTACTTTTCTTTCTTCAATTTTTACATTTGAATTATTAAAGCATAGATTAAATCAGGATCCATTTTCATATTTTAAATTGAATGTTGTATATAACATCTTAACACAAGCTTTGATTATTCTTTTCGTTACGCTGTTTTCTGACAAAATTTTGGCAAGATTTACTGCTCCTGTTGTTATAGTCTTGGTATTTTTCATTTGGTTTAATGGTAGGAGACTTTTTAAATATGTAACTGATTTTGATTTTCATTTTTTTGCTGAAATGATAAGATTCTCCTATCCATTAATTTTTAGTAGCATTCTCGTCTATTTTACAAAGGATTTTGATAAAGTAATTTTATCCCGCAAATCTTCAGCAAAAGACCTTGGTTTATATAATCTTGGCCAAATTCAAGCAAACTACTTTTTTACCATTACAACAAGCTTATTCATGTTTTATGAGCCTAAATTATATCTGTTAAAGGCATCTGTGTCCAGGCAAGTAAAAGTTATTGGTGAGGCTGCGATTTCATATTTTTTTATTTTGGTGATATTTATTTTAATGGCGAAACCGATTGCCTACATTTTAACAAATGGTAATTACTCAAGTTCATATTTATTCAGTATACCACTTGCAATTAGTATATATTTTTCGGCGTTAACAAAACTGGGGATTACTATATTTTCCGTTATTAGCAAGACATGGTTGGTTTTAACTACCAACATAATCGGTTGTATTATTACTTTGGTTTCTTTCTATTTTTTAATAGATGCTTATCAATCAACGGGTGCTGCATATGCTAAAGTGCTTGCAACAGTTTTGACTTTTTTAATATTTTGGGGCCTTTTGTATTATGTTACAAGTCATCGAGAATTATAAATTATCGACTCTCTTAATTAGTCTAGCTTGTATTCTATTCGTGGTTTATATAAAACATAGGCCAGTACGAATCTCGGCTATACTCTTTTTTATTTTTACCTTTATTTATTTAGTAAAGACTTTGAATTCTGAAGGATCACCCATTCAGTTATATTACAATTATATACGTTTTGTTAGCGTTTTCTTATTCTTTCCATTTTATTTTTTTTTAAAAACAATACAAGACAGGTTTGATTTCCTGATTCTTTTGTTCTCCGCTATTTTTCTAAATCCGTTTCTTCAATTCACTGGCTTATATGAAACGAATTATTCATATTATGCTAAATTTTTAGTAGGTTCGTTGACCATATTTTCTGTTGCCAAATTTTATTATATTAGAGAAGGGAAGTACGGAATTCTTTGTTGGATATTATATTTATCTTCTCTTTATTTCCTAGAAAAATGGCTGATTGTTGTTTATGTTTCTTTTCCGATTTTTTTCTTTAGCGGCTTCTCTTTTAATATTCAGAATATTTATAAAAGACGGTTTCTGATTTATGGTAGTCTATTGTTTTTTTTGGTTTTTGCTTTTTTCTCTCGGGATAAAATTGCAAACTGGAGAGGGTACGAAGATTTTGATACTTTTTATAATATAAGGGTTACAAGGGATTACTTAGAGGAAAACCAAAGATTTGATAAACAAATTGTTGGTGGTTTAAGCGATGGAGGAAGAACAGATCTTTATTTGGAACCTATTGCGATCCAGACTAAATCCACCACAAACTTGTTATTTGGATTAGACCCGGCTTACATACATAGCTCTGGTATTCCAGATCATAACATTTTTTTGTTTTTTTACGTTCGAGGTGGATTTGTTGTTATGATGGTTTTGCTTTTTTTGGTTTACGCGTATCGTCATCTAAAATTGGAAGTTAACAGGATTGTATTTTATGTTTATTCCTTTCATGTCCTGTTGAATTTATTCGTGGGTGAATCTTATGGAATTCCATTAACAATTTTAATTCATGCATTTGTCTTTTCAAGATTAAATAAATTGGTAGATCATGAAGTATAACATAATGTTTTATGCTTACCATATTAAAAAAATCATTATCTCTTTCATTTATGTAAACATAAATATTATAAAATTACTTTTATGGACTGGTAAAATATTTAGAATTAAGGCTTGCGGTCCGATATCAATATTCATTCATCCTTCCGCAAAGTTGACAATCGGACAAAATTGTAGGATTAATTCTGGCATCTTATTTAATCCTTACAGATACTATAATAAATTTTCCATTGTCTTACATAAAAATTCTGTTTTAGAAATTGGGAATAATGTCGGATTTAGTAATTGTACGATTATTGTAAAAAAAAGGATAACAATAGGTGATAATGTATTAATTGGTGGAGGTACACTTATCTGCGATTCTGACTTACATTCTCTTGATTCAGATCAACGCGCAAATAAAAAGGAAGATGTATTGACTAAAGAAATATTAATTGGGAAATCCAGTTTTATTGGCGGTGGAGTAACTATCCTAAAGGGGGTAGTTATAGGTGAGAATTCAATAATTGGGGCATGTTCAGTCGTTACGAAGGATGTGTCAAGTAATTCAATATATGGTGGTAATCCATCTAAATTGATCAAATCTTTAGATGAAAATGGATAATAAAGACAGGATCATTATAATAGGAAATTTTTTATTTCCTTCCGGATCTGCTCCTTCAATGAGAGTTCGAAATATGGCGAGTGGGTTTATTCAGAATGGATATGAAGTTCATATTATTTCAATATCTCCTAGTAATAATTCAACATATCAGGTTGGTACGATGTATAACGAGAATGGTTATACTTTTGAATTTTCATCTAACCTAAATAAAGTTAATACTGGAGCTATATCAAAAATCAAATATTTTTTTAAGTTTTATTTAGCTTCAAAAAAAATGTTCAGGCTTTTTGAACGTTACCTGAAGCATAATAATGTATCAATTGTCTTGGGTTATGGTAGGAATTATATGATGATGAATAGGATATTCAAATTATGCAAAAGTTTTAGAATACCAACTGTTTTGGATATTTGTGAAAAGTATGACTACTCAACAAACATTTTTAATTTATTAAATCCTTTGAAGCTGGATCAAATAGTCGGAATGAAATTTCTTCCGCAAAAAGCCAGCTTGTTAACACTTATTACATCTTCTCTGGACAATTACTACAGCAGAATAAATTCGAACCGGTTAATAATACCAGGTATTGAAACCTGGAATGTGACACGACCAGAGATAAAAATTAATTCTTCTAATAAAAGGATAATTACTTATGTAGGTTCTTTAATTGAGCGAGACAATCCTAAATTGTTAATTGATTTTTTATATTTTATATCTAAAAATAAATATGATATAACGCTAAATATAGTCGGAAGATATAGATACAACAAAACTGCTCAGAAGTACTTAAGAATTTTAGAATCTGAAAACTCCTTTAAAAATTTATTTAAACTTTATGATAGTCCTTCCGATGAGGATTTGAATAAAATATTTGTGGATTCAGATGCTTTTTTATTAACTAGAAGGAATCATTCTGAGGAAATTTATTCCTTCCCCACCAGATTAATTGAATTTTTAAAAACATCAAAACCAGTTATAGTCTCAAATATTGGGGATATAGGGTTGTATTTAAGTAATAATAGCAATTGTTTAATGTTGAATGAAGACACGCTGGATGAGGATTTTAGAACTGCAATTCAAGCGCTTTATAATGATGAGTTTTATATGCAAATTGGGAGTTTAGGGTGGATTGCTGGAATTAATAAATTCAACAGTGTTGTAGAAATGAAAAAAATTATAAAAAATATAAATGGTATAAAGGAATTTTCGCTAAGCAAATGAAAAATAAAACTGTTGCATTTTTAATTCCAACATTAGGCCAGGGTGGGGCTGAAAAGCAGGTACGACTTTTGGCGAAGACATTGGCAAATAAAGGGATTGATGTTATTATTATTACAATGATTGATAACGGTGATATTATTAATCATCCGGCTATTAAAATTTATAATCTTGGATTAAAAGGTCGTAAGATTCAGATAAGTTCATTTTATAAATTATTTAGTTTGATTAAATCTTTAAAAGTTGATGTTCTTGTGACATTCACTTACCCTGCAAATATAGCTGGCAGACTGTTAAAGCTTATTTTGTGGAATATCAAATTAATAACATCAATTAGAAGTTCAAATTTGGGGTCTAACTTAAGACAGCTTTCAATAAAGTATACGAAATGGCTTGATTACAGAACAGTTCCTAATTCTTATAATGTAGCAAATAAATTTTTAAATGAGCATGTTATTTTAGAAAGTAAGTGCTTAGTTATAAATAATGGTTTGGAATTGGGGATTAACCATTCGAATTCCGATAAGTATATAGAAAACATAAAAAGTAAAATAGGCAATTATGACTTTTTATGGATTGCTGTTGGAAGGTTTGAAGTTGCTAAGGATTATAAGAATTTAGTTAATGCATGTAACATTATCAATGCAAATAGTAACATTAATTGGAAGTTAATTATTGTAGGAGATGGTTCTTTAAGGAATCAGATATTTGATATGATTAATCATTATTCGCTTAATGAGAAAATACACTTGCTTGGTTCTTCGAACAATATTTTAAATATTATGGAAAACTCTAGTGCATTTGTTTCATCTTCAAGGTGGGAAGGTTCTTCTAATGCTGTTTTGGAAGCTATGATTTCAAAATTACCAATAGTTGCAACTAATGTTGGTGACAATTCAATAGTTTTGAATGCTCAATCTGAATATGTTGTAAGTCCTAATTCACCTACAGAATTAGCATTTTCAATGAATGAAATGATGAATTTGTCTGAGGATAAGCGTATGAGAATCGGTCAATTAAATTATCAATATGTTATTGAAAAATATAGAATTGATGAAGTAGTACTTGAGTGGGAGAAAATCCTGTAATATAAATGAGCTATGTATGCTGTATAATTTAATTATTAAAATTGATCTTCGTTTTGATGATAAAAGAAAATATTAAAATAATACGTGTGGCTACAGTGCCTATTTCTTTTAAGACTTTATTAAAAGGGCAGCTCGCTTACATTAGAAAACATGGATTTGATCCTTTAATGGTAAGTGCTGACGGAGACGAAGTTGATCAGATAATTAAGGAGCAAATGGCTCCTCATATTTCTTTACCATTGACTAGAAAAATTACTCCTATATCTGATTTAAAAGCGATTTATCTATTTTATAGACTTTGTAAAAAAAGAAAGCCTCAAATTGTACATTCACATACTCCAAAGGCTGGATTTATTGCAATGATAGGGGCTTGGCTTGCTGGGGTTAAAATACGGTTACATACGGTTGCTGGATTGCCGCTTATGGAATCTACTGGCATGAAGAGATTGGTTTTGGAATTCGTAGAAAAATTAACTTATAAGTTTTCTACAAAAGTGTATTCGAATTCCTATCAATTGAGAGAATTTATTATTGCCAATAAATTTTGTGCTGAGAATAAAATTAAAGTAATTGGTAATGGAAGTTCAAATGGAATTGATACAATGTATTATTCTAAAAATGATGCTTTGTTAAAATCGTCTGAGGAAATAAGAAATTTACATGGACTTTCTTCCGAAGATTTTATTTATATATATGTTGGCAGAGTGGTTTATGATAAGGGAATTTCAGAATTGATTAATGCATTCAAAATTATTTCTAAGAATAAATTAAATTTTAAATTGTTGTTAGTTGGCTATTTGGAACAAGAGTTAAATCCTTTACCTGATGATATTCTTTTCGAAATAGAGCATAATAAGAATATAAAATTTCTTGGTTTCCAGGAAGATGTCAGGCCTTTTTTTCTAGTTAGCGATGTCCTGGTTTTTCCATCTTATCGGGAAGGGTTACCCAATGTACCAATGCAGGCATGTTGTTTGGGTTTACCTGTTATTGCTACGAATATTAATGGTAACAATGAAATTGTTATTCATGGTGAGAATGGTTTGCTAGTACCTGTAAAAGATACTTCTGCATTAGCTGAGGCGATGATTCTTATTGCTGATAATCCCGAATTATTTGGAAAATTAAAGTCTAATGCACGGGATATCATAATTAATAGGTATGATCAGAAATATCTGTGGAAGGAACTGGTTAAAGAGTATAATAATAATCTCGGATAATATTTCGATACTAGCAAAAATGTATAGATTGGTTTTTAAAAGAATATTAGACTTCGTAATTGCATCAACTGCGTTTATTGTACTATTTCCTTTGTTTATTCTTGTTCTATTAGTATTAAGTATCAATAATTCAGGGTCACCATTTTTTACGCAATTACGCCCAGGTCTGAATGCGAAAATATTCCGCATCATCAAGTTTAAGACAATGACGGATAAAAAGTCCTTTGATGGAAAATTATTACAAGATTCTGATCGTTTAACCATACTTGGAAATTTCATACGAAAAACCTCCCTTGATGAAATTCCTCAATTACTCAATGTAATTAAGGGAGATATGAGTTTGGTGGGCCCCAGACCTTTATTAGTTGATTATTTGCCTCTTTATAATTCATTTCAGGCGCGTCGTCATGAAGTAAAACCAGGAATTACGGGCTGGGCGCAGGTGAATGGCCGGAATGCCATCAGTTGGGAGCAAAAATTTGAGTATGATGTCTGGTATGTAGATAATTGTAGTTTTTTACTGGACATTAAAATCCTGTTCCTGACCGTTTTAAAGGTATTTAAAAGAGAAGGGATCAATTCTCAAACTGCAGCAACTATGGAAAGATTTAATGGAACAAGTGGAAGTTAGTATCATCTTTGCTTAAATTGTTTGTATAAAATTTACGCTTTATGGAAATTAAAATTTCAAATATCGCTTATTATCTACCTTCTGAAGCTATTACCAACAGTTTCCTAAGCGAGGAGTTTCCAGAGTGGAGTGCTGAAAAAATTGCTAAAAAAGTAGGTATATCCAGGCGTATGGTTGCTGCAGAAGATGAGTCTGTTTCTGATATGGCCACTCGGGCAGCTCAAATGCTCTTCAATGAAATTGATATTCCTAAAGAGAAAATTGATTACATCATCTTATGTACACAAAGTCCTGATTATTTTTTGCCAACTACAGCTTGTATCATTCAGGAAAAATTAGGCTTACCACGGTCCATTGGAGCCATAGATTTTAACCAGGGTTGTTCCGGATTTGTTTATGGTTTAAGCCTGGCAAAAGGTTTACTGGCTTCCGGTGATTTTAAAAATATTCTACTGATTACAGCTGAAACCTATTCTAAATATATTCATCCCAGGGATAAAGGAAATAGAACCCTTTTTGGTGATGCTGCTGCTGCTGCACTAGTATCTTCAGAATCAGGCATTGCCTCAATTGGTAGATTTGTACTTGGAACAGATGGAAGAGGTGCCGAAAATCTGATTGTTAAGAGAGGAGCCGCAAAGTATCCGAACACAACAGATGATTCTTTACCTGAGGAAATTACCAGCCTTAATTTTAATGAGAATTATCTTTTCATGAACGGTACAGAAATATTCAATTTTACAATTGATATTGTTCCAAAATTAATTTCCGATACACTTACTAAAAATGACTTGTCTTTTGATGATATAGACCTGTTTGTATTTCACCAGGCCAATCAATTTATGCTGGACCATCTAAAGAAGAAACTCAAAGTTCCAAATGAAAAATTTTTCGTTTTTATGGAGAATTGTGGCAATACGGTTTCTTCCACCATACCGATTGCATTGGCAAATGCCATTTCTTCCGGTAAAATTACTGACGGCAACAAGGTCTTAATCGTAGGTTTTGGAGTTGGATATTCATGGGGCGCAACTTTGCTTAAATTTTGATAGGAGTAAATGGGTAGATTTCAAATTCTGATTTTATTACACCAGGTTGAATCCTGGAAAATTGTATAACTGGATCTGAGTTTATTAATTCTAGTGCTGAAAGGACAGTATTTTCTGAAACTAAGAAACTTCTTATTGTATAAGTCTGGCCCTGATACTGAATCAGCTTTGCCGCCACATTCGCCTCCTGAAGTATATCATATACACAAATTTGAATTGCCTTCGCAAACGCTTCTAACTTAGTCCAATAAATCATTTGATTTATGGCTTCATTTTTGTCAACCAAAGCATTTCGGTAATTCATATCGAAATATCTGATAAGAGGTTTTGGTAATTTTCTTATTTTCTCCATGTCAATTCCAAGTGGAGCTTTGCTGATGCCAAATGCAATATGAGTGGCAGAATGAGAAAAGGACAAATGAATGTTCGTTTGATCCAGGAATGGTTTACCATATTTATTTTTTAGCAGATTTATAGGACTGGAAAGGGCGTGCTTATTTTTCAATACATAAGCACAGGCCAAATACATCAATCGGGATACGAAAGATTCCTGTTCAGATAAAAAGGATGAAGAAATTATATCAGCATTGTTATGAACAAAAATTTCATATTCTTTTAAGTTGTTAATTTCGATTATATATATCTGCATTGTATGGAAAATATTGTTATCGTTGGAGCTGGTGGATTTGGCCGGGAAGTTAGTTCCTGGATTGAATCAATAAATGAAATAAAGCCAACATTTAAAATTACAGGCTATTATGATGATAATAGTACTTTGGAGGGGACAAAAATTCTAAATCGTTATCCTTATCTCGGTACATTGGTTGAACTAGACAACACCGGGGAAAAAATAAATGTTGTCATAGCAATAGGAAATCCAAAAGCAGTTTGGCAGGTTAAGAATAAGCTAAACAATCCCAATTTAATATTTCCTACTATTATTCATCCTTCTACAATAACATATGGAGATAGTTATAGAGTGGGTGAGGGAAATTTAATAGGGCCTTATAGTATTATTAGTTGTGATGTGAAAATAGGCAATTTCAACATTTTTAATACCTATGTTAGTGTTGGGCACGATACAGTGATTGACTCTTATAATGTCATGAATCCAAGAGTACTGATTTCTGGTAATTGTAAAATTGGAAATAGAAATTTATTTGGGTTGAATTCAGCAATGATCCAGGGCAAAACACTTGGTGATGATAATACACTGGGACCGGGTAGCATTTTGTATGCTTCAAAAAAGAATAATTCTTTATTGATCGGTAATCCCGCAAAAAATCTAATTTTATAAAATAAATTTTAATTTATGGCAACTATTGAGAATGCGGAGTTTTTAGAAAAATTCGCGGAACTATTTGATGAAACAGATCCGGAAACAATTTCACTGGAAACTGAATTTAAGAAAATTGAGGAGTGGAGCTCATTAATTGCACTTTCATTAATAGCAATGGCTGATGAGCAATACGGTGTGAGACTGACGGGTGACGAAATTCGCAGTGCCACATCCATTCAGAGTTTAAAAGATATTATTGAATCCAAAATAAGCTAAATGGCCTATTTGCAGATTCAACATGTTTCTTTAAAAGGTATATCCGCAGCAGTTCCCAAAACCAGGGAAAGCAATTGGGAATATCCCTATTTACCGAAGGAGGCTGCTGAAGCATTTATTAACACAACCGGTGTTGAGTATCGGCGTATTGCACCCAGGGAATTGTGTACCTCAGATCTTTGTGTAACTGCCGCTGAAGAATTGATTTCCAAACTTTCCTGGGCCAGGGAAACGATTGATGTTGTCATTTTTGTAACCCAGACACCTGACTATTTATTACCAATAACCAGTGCAATTATTCAGGATAGGTTGAAATTATCCAAAGAATGTCTGGCAATTGATATACCTCTTGGATGTTCCGGTTTTGTTTACGGGATGTCTGTAATTTGTTCCTTATTGCAAACTGGCCATCTTAAAAGAGGGCTTTTATTGGTTGGGGATACACTTAGTAAATCAATTTCTCATCTTGATAAAAGTTGTCATCCGCTTTTTGGAGATGCCGGTGCTGTTGCTGCCTTTGAATATGCAGCTGATGCCGCTCCTATGAATTTTCATTTGGGATCTGATGGCTCTGGTTATAAAGCCATAATTATCCCAGATGGTGGTTCCCGGTCTCCAGTTGTTTCTGAATCTTTGGTCATGGAAGAAATTACGGACGGAATTTCCAGAAATCGTTGTCAGCTGGTATTGGATGGCATGGATGTATTTTCTTTTGGAATTTCCCAGGCTCCAAAAACTGTAAATGCGCTGCTTCAGCATTTTTCAATTGACATAAACACGATTGATTATTTTGTTTTTCATCAGGCCAATCTGAAGATGAATAAAATGATTGCCAAAAAATTGAAGCTGCCTGAAAATAAGGTACCATATTCATTAAAGGATTATGGTAATACCTCCTCTGCCACCATACCTCTTACAATTTTGGATCAATTGAAAGAACAAAAGGACAAGGTTACCAATTGGTTATTTTGTGGATTTGGTGTTGGTCTTTCGTGGGGTTCAGTGGTGCTTAGTACAGATTCACTTGTAACAACAGACATCATTGAGTTATGATTCCAACTGTTTTTTCGCTAAAAGGTAAAAAAATACTGGTTACCGGAGCTTCTTCTGGAATTGGCTATGCTATTTGTAAAGCCATTGATACTGCAGAAGGAAGCTTTATAGCTGTGGCAAGGCGCGAAGAAAAACTGCAGCAACTGCTGACAGAGTGCACAGGTACTAATCATTCATTCCTGCGGGCTGATCTTTCTATTGATACAGACTTGCAGCAGCTTGTTGCTGACATTTCACAAATTGATGGAATTGTACACGCTGCAGGAGTTGCCAGGTTTGTTCCTTTGAAATTTTATTCAATTGCTGATTTTCATGAATTACAAAGAATCAATGTTGATTCAATCTTATATATTCTTAATCATATCTGTAAAAAGAAGAAGCTTAATAAAAATGCTTCAGTTGTATTGATCAGTTCATTAGCGGCTTATCTGGGTACTATTGGTGGCGCCTATTACAGTGCATCAAAAGCGCAGCTTATTTCATTAGCCAGAGTTTGGAGTAATGAATTGGCTGCATCTGGTTCAAGAGTAAATTGCCTTGCTCCCGGTATAGTTAAAACAGAGTTGGTTGAAGATGCTTTTGGAAGGCTTTCAAAAGAGGAGATCGCTATTGATGAAAAAAAATATCCTTTGGGCTACGGTACTCCTGAGGATATTGCAAACCCAGTGATTTTTTTGCTTTCAAATGCAAGCAGATGGATTACAGGTCAATCCATCATAATTGATGGCGGCAGGTCTAATTACGTTTAATTTTTAAATTATATAAGTTGTCTGATAAAATTTGGCTGTCCTCCCCGCATATGGGTGGAAAAGAAGAAGTGTACGTGAAAGAGGCTTTTGATACCAACTGGATCGCGCCTCTTGGTCCGCATGTGGATCAGTTTGAAAAAGACCTTGCTACCTTTACAGGTACGCAATACGCTGCCGCCCTTTCATCGGGTACAGCCGCCATCCACCTTGCCCTGATCATGCTGAATGTTTCAACAGATGATTTTGTTATCTGCCAGTCCATGACCTTCTCTGCTTCCGCCAACCCGATCCGCTACCAGGGTGCGATCCCTGTTTTTGTGGACAGCGAAGCCGATACATGGAACATGGACCCCAACGCGTTGGAAGACGCCATAAAATTCTGCCTCTCAAAAAACAAACTTCCCAAAGCCATCATTCCGGTTCATTTATATGGCATGCCGGCTAAAATGGAGGAGATCCTGGCGCTCGCCAATAAATACCAGATCCCCGTTATTGAAGACGCAGCGGAAGCACTTGGCTCTACTTACAACGGAAAAGCCTGTGGCAGTTTTGGTCAATTGGGTGTTCTAAGCTTCAACGGGAATAAAATTATTACTACAAGCGGCGGTGGTGCCCTGATTGGAAATGATGCAGCCGCTATCCAGAAAGCCCGCTTCCTGGCAACCCAGGCACGTGATCATGCTCCTCATTACCAACATTCCGAAATCGGCTACAATTACCGGATGAGTAATGTTTGCGCAGCTATCGGAAGAGGACAAATGGAAGTGCTGGATCAGCGGGTAGCCCAGCGGCGTAGCAATTTTGACCGGTATAAAATCGCCCTGCAAGCATTACCTGGTGTGGAGTTTCAGCCCGAATTGGGGAATTCTTTCAGCAATCGTTGGCTTACCAGCCTCACCATAGACCCGAAAGCAAGCCATGGCATCGATCGGGAAAAAATCCGCCTTGCCCTGGAAAAGGAAAATATCGAAAGCCGGCCGCTTTGGAAACCCATGCACCTGCAGCCTGTATTTCAGTCTTATCCCTATTTTGGGGGAAAAATCAGTGAAAACCTGTTTGAAAACGGGCTATGCCTTCCCAGCGGTTCCAACCTCTCTAACGAAGATTTTGAGCGAATTTTCCAATTTCTCCTCCCTTTCTGGCAATAATTTTGCATACAGGGAGTTATCCATAGCAAAACAAAAAAATCCTTTATTTGATTTTTATTACTACTTATTTAAGTAGATTTAATACGTAAAGGATTGTTATTTTTGCGGTGGCTTTCCGTGAAACCTTATTATGCAAAATCAACTACTTAAAGAGCTGACTCCCAGGTGGATCCTGTTCCTTATTGAAACATTTTTCCTGGTGTTTGCTTTCTGGAGTGCAATTTACCTCTCCAACAGGCTAAGTATTTCACTTAGTACACTTTGGGAATACAAGTATGCATTTCTGCTGAATGCCGCCATCGGCATCACGGGTATGTGCCTGTTTCATACTTTCTCCGGTATCGTTCGTTTTTCCGGTATCCGGGACATTACCAGGGTACTCAGTTTCGCGCTTTTTCAACTGGTTTCCTGGTTAATCATTACAGCGGTTACCGTATCTACCGGCATTTTCGAAAATGTGCGGCTGGAACTGCTCCTTATTAACTGTTGCCTGGTTACCTTTCTTTTTACTGCTTTCAGAATATTTGTACGGGAGGTCTTTCAGATTTCCGGCAATTTTCATAAAAACAAACAGCACAAACGCCGCATCATGATCTATGGTGCCGGTGATATTGGACTGGCAACCAAAAAAGCGTTGGAAATTGACCAGGATACCAAAATGCAGATCCTGGGTTTCCTTGATGACAGTTATTCCAAAGTGGGGAAATCCTTGGACGGCGTGAAAATTTATTCTCCGGAACTGGCCTTCCGTAAACTGATGGCCCTTCATAAGGTTGACGAAATGATCCTGGCCATCCGCAGCCTGCCTGCTGAACGCAAGGAACGTTTATTCGAATACTGTTCAGCCAGGGGAGTAAAAGTTACCATCATTCCACCACTTCAGGAATGGATCAATGGTATCTTCCGCATTAACCAGTTAAAAGAACTGACCATTGAATCCCTGCTGGAACGCGATGAGATCAGCATTGATAATCTGAGCGCCAAGCGTACCTATAACGAATCCGTTATGCTGGTTACCGGCGCTGCCGGCTCTATTGGCAGTGAGATCTGCCGCCAGTTATTGAATTATCCCATATTACAATTGGTGCTGGTAGACCAGGCAGAATCTGCGCTGCATGATCTCAAGCTCGAACTGGAATACCTGAATAAAAACATTGATATCTGTGTAGAAGTTGCTTCCGTACGCGACAAACAACGTATTGATTCCATCTTCGACCGCTATCGCCCGAACTTTGTATTCCATGCCGCAGCCTACAAGCACGTGCCTATCATGGAATACTTCCCCAGTGAATCGGTGTTGACCAATGTTAAAGGAACCCGGGTGGTAGCCGATGCTGCTGTAAAATATGAGGTGAAGAAATTTATCATGGTTTCCACTGATAAAGCAGTGAACCCCACCAATATCATGGGGGCCTGCAAACGGGTGGCGGAAATGTATATTCAGAGTCTTTCTGATCGTTCCAAAAACACCAAATTTATTACCACCCGTTTTGGTAATGTGCTGGGCTCCAATGGTTCTGTAGTTCCATTGTTCAAAAAACAGATCCTTCAGGGTGGCCCGGTTACGGTTACTCACCCCGATGTTACCCGTTACTTCATGACCATCCCCGAAGCCTGCCGACTGGTGCTCGAAGCCAGTGTAATGGGGCAGGGAGGTGATATCTTCGTATTTGATATGGGACAACCTGTCAAAATCATTGACCTGGCCCGTAAAATGATTCGCCTTGCCGGTTATACGCCTGGCAAGGATATGGAAATCAAATTCACTGGCCTTCGTCCCGGTGAAAAAATGTACGAAGAACTCTTCAAGGAATCCGAGCAATTGCTGGCTACACACCATCCGCTGATCATGAAAGCAAGGAAGATCAGTCTCGATCAGGCCTGGCTGGAAAAAGAGATCAACGAGCTGGTTGAATCGGCTATCCATCACCGTCAGCAACGTATCCGCCAGCAGATTAAAGCACTGTTACCGGAATACCAGGAGCAGGAATTGAGTACTACCCTATAACAGGGACGAATAGGCTCCCGTGCTGTTTTTGTTACAGGTCACTATAGTTGATGCATCTCAAACATTATAAAGAATTAGATGGCATAAGGGCTATTGCAGCGCTTATGGTTATGTTTTTTCATTTTTTTATTGATATCCAGTCTGATAATTGGCTTTTACTTGCCATTCAAAAAATTTCAATCGTTGGACAAACCGGTGTCTCCCTGTTTTTTGTTCTTTCAGGTTTTTTAATCTCCCGTATTTTACTTAACACCAAGAATGATGATTCTTATTTCGTAAACTTTTACGTTCGCAGATCACTGCGGATTTTTCCTCTTTACTTCTTTTTTTTAGTACTCTTTTATTTTATTCTTCCCCCGCTTGAAAATAAAGCAATCCCTCCTTTTAGCCAGCAAGTTTATTTCTGGACCTATCTGCAAAATCTTGCGCTGACATTTAACTGGAATTTTGCTGGTCCAGGCCATTTTTGGTCCTTGGCAGTTGAAGAACATTTTTATTTGTTCTGGCCATTTGTAATTTACTTTTTGAATCAGCACCAAATAAAAAGAGCGGTATTAATTATGATCATATTGGCTTGTATCACCCGGTTTGTACTGCTGCAAAACAATTTGGAAGTTTTTTACTTTACTTTTTCCCGCATGGATGAACTTTCAGTAGGAGCCTTGTTGGCGATACTGGAACGTGAGGGAAAATTGATTGCAGCCAATGCCTATAAATTATTGATTTCCTTTATCGCTGTTTTCATCCCAACCGTCATAATCTGGATTGTAAGTTCCGGTATGGCTATTGATGCAATACAGATTATCAAGTTTGTTTTGCTCTCCTTTGCATTTTTCTCTATTATCGGTTTTGTAATTTCTGTAAAGGAGAATCACTGGCTGAAAAATGCTTTAAAAAATATCTTCCTGTCGTACACTGGAAAAATCAGCTATGGATTATATGTGTACCATCCTGTTTGTTTTTATTTTATTCAAACTTATTTCCCTATTGATTCAATACTGGTTTCAATGCTGGTAAGTTTTGCGTTTTCATATCTGGTAGCAGGATTTAGTTATAGATTTTTTGAATCCAGATTTTTAGTTTTGAAAGATAGATTCAGTCATGGTAAGTCTGGTGCTTTGCAAAAAGTTTTCTAACTAAGCTTGTTGAAAAAAATTAATGTATGGGAAAAGTAAAAGACTATTACAACAATTTTGATAACCGCCTGCTCAAAGATTTTATTTCCAACAACCCGAGGGTTATTGCGGCGTTGGAATTCGTGAGAGATTACTTTGGTCCAAATCCGCCAAAGTCCATATTGGATATTGGTTGCGGTATTGGCTGGTCTTCCTATGAGTTTAGCCGGTTATATAAGAACAGTACCGTGAAGGGGATCGATCTAAGTGATCGGTTGATTACCGTTGCCAAACAACTATTTACTGCTCCAAACCTTAGCTTTTCTGAAAAAGATCTTACAGACAGCGGGATGATTGCCAATGATCAATACGATGCCGTTGTAATGATAGATGTGTTTGAACATATTCCGGCAGAGAGCAGATCCGGCTTTTACCTGGACCTAAAAAAAGTACTCAGTAAGGAGTTCAGTATTCTGCTGACCTGCCCAACTAAAAAACACCAGGAATTTCTTCGCTCACACAATCCACAAGGATTACAGCCCGTGGATGAAGATATTGATGCGGAGGTTCTTCAGCGTTTTGCATCTTCTATTGGAGGTGAACTGGTGTTTTATGCGCATCGTTCTATCTGGCGAACTAATGATTACCTGCATGCAGTTATTTCCAACAAGATTCCTTACCAGGAAATTTCTGTATCTCACAATAAAATGACCCTGATGAATCAAAGTGAAAAAAAGGCTTTACTGGTTGAGAAAGGAATTTCATTGGACGGATTATCGGAATTTTTCAACCAATCCTTTTTTCAACGGGCCTTGAATAAATTGAAATGACTGGGCAGGTATTCATTAAATATTTGCACCCCCCGCTGATTCAAATGATGCGCATTATAAAAGTGCAGCCTATCTGTTAATCGTTCTGTTGGCACCATGCCATAATCCGCTTTCCGTAAATTTGATTAAGATATTCCTGATTTGTATGCGGGTGCTTCTTCAGGTTGATAAGGAAATATGCCATCGTCGCCAGAATTCCACCAGTGAATAGCGAATACCAGGGGCAGGAAGAGCAGGAATTGAACGGAGTTAAAAAGCATGGAGCTTTATTGGATCAATCCGCCAACTTACACAACTGCAGCCAGAACTCCTCAATCTTTAAAATGGCTTTTAAAAAGTCCTCCATCTCGATGGGCTTGGTTACATAACTGTTAGCGTAATTTTCGTAGGAGAGATTGATATCCCGGGTATTGGATGAAGTAGTGAGCATGATTACAGGGATCTTCTTCAATTGCGTATCCTGCTTGATGATTTTCAACACTTCATGCCCGTTCAGAATGGGTATGTTGATGTCAAGCAATATCAGATCCGGTTTGTTTTCCTCTGTAAACCGATCTCGTTTATATAGAAAGTCCACTGCTTCCTGGCCATTTCTGACAACGCTGATATTTGTATTGATCTTACTTTCTTCAAAAGCATCCATTGTTAGTACAATATCGCCTTCATTGTCTTCAACTAATAATATATGTACGGGCTTCAGCATATTCCTACCTGTTAATTGTAAAATAGAACGTAGATCCTTTACCAGGATCAGACTCCACCCAAACACGGCCTCCCCAGCTTTCTACGTGTTTTTTTACCATGGCCAGTCCAATTCCAGTGCCTTCAAATTGATCTCTGTTATGAAGGCGCTGAAAAATAACAAATATTTTGTCAAAATGCTGTTTCGAAATGCCTATACCGTTATCCTTTACTCCAATCACCCACTCTGTTTCCTTTTCTACCGCGAAAAGTTGAATTTCCGGGGGACAATCCGGCCGGGAATATTTAACCGCATTATCGAGCAGTGAATGAAGGGTTTGTACCAACGGAACCTTATATACCTTTACTTCCGGTAGGGGACCTGCCTTTAGCGTTGCCTGTTTTTCAGTAAATAGCTGGTTGCGCAGGTAGAGATAGTCCTTAATGATTTCATCCAGGCTCACTTTTTCCAATTCTCCTGTTACCCGGCCGGCCCTGGAATAATCGAGCAGGTCCAATATGATCTTTTTCATCCGCTTCGATCCATCTATAGCAAAATGGATGTATTGATGCGCCTTGTTATCCAGCTGTGCACCATACTTGCGTTTTAACTGTTCCATAAAGCTGGAAACCATACGCAGGGGCTCCTGTAAATCGTGTGATGCAATGAACGCGAACTGTTCCAGTTCTTCATTGGCCTGTTCCAGTTCGCGAAGCTTCACTTTTAAATCATTGTTCAATACCTTCAGTTCCTCCTCTATCTTTTTACGATAGCTGATGTCCTGCAATGCCCCTACAGCGCGGATGGCCTCTCCTTTTGAATCCCGGATGATGATGGCCCGGTCTACCACCTGGGCAATACTTCCATCGGCTTTCAGATACTGATATTCTTTCTCCCAAACCTGCTGTGCAGGATTCTCTACCACTTCAATAAAGGAGCTGATGATTTGCTCCCGTTGCCCTTCTGGAATATGTTTGCTCCAGCTTTCGAGGGTGGGACTTAGCCTTTCAACGTCATATCCGAATATGGTCTGAAAGCCACTACCCCAGTACAGTGTGTTCTCGGGTATATTCCAGTCCCAGATAGCTTCATTGGTTGCTTCACTTACTTTTTCAAAGCGTTCATTTGCCTCTCTGATTCGAATATCCGTTTCCTTTCTTAAAGTGATATCCTTGAAATAAACAGACAAACCTGCTTCCGATGGATAGGCAGTTACTTCAAACCATTTTCCCAGTGTTGCATAATATTCTTCAAAACTTACGGTATCACCCGTTGCTTTGGCCTGGTGATAGAGCCGGTAAAAATCAGAATCAATTGCATCCGCATATTCCGTCCATAAATGTTTGCCTACGATGTCTGCTTTCTTCCTGAAAAGCACTTCCTCTGCCATTTTGTTCCAGTAGGTTACCATCCAGTTATTGTCTACCGCAAAGAAAGCATCCCCAATGCTTTCGAGGATGGTGGTGCGCTCTGCATATGCTTTTTGCAAGCGGATATCTGCTTCTTTACGTATGCTGATATCACGAAAGAAAACCGATACCCCTTCTTCACTCGGATAAGCATTCACTTCCAGCCAGATGCCATAATAATCCTCAAAATTTACTGCCTGCCGGGTTTCCAATACCTGCTGGTAATAGGTGTAGGAGGGAAGGTTTACTGCCTCCGGGAATAGTTCCCAAAGATTTTTTCCCAATATCTCATCACGTTTGACATTCAGTAACTCTTCCGCTCTCCGGTTCCAGTAGGTGACTGTATAATTGCGGTCCATGGTAAAGAAAGCATCCCCGATACTGTCCAGAATTTGCTGTATTCTTATCTGCAGACTCTTTCTTTCATGTATGTCCTGGTAACTTCCAATGATGCGCGCACATTTTCCTTCAACAAATTCTCCTTTGCCAATACAGCGTACCCATCTCTGATTTCCTTTGGCGGTTCGAATCAGGAGCTCCTCATCAAAGGCTTGCTGCTCCTGGATAAGACGGTTCACCACCAGCTGTATTCTTTCACGGCTTTCGCCTTCATAAAATTCAAATCCACCAGACAAGGAGGGATTGTAGTTTTCTTCCACTTCGAGAATTTCCTTCACCATGGGCGACCAGTACATGGAGTCATCCTGCTGATGTAAGAGGTTCAGTTCCCAGCTGCCCACCCTTGCCATTTGAGAGGTTTCCTCGTATAAACGGGTGGCTTTTTTCTCATCGGTGATATCAAATATCAGCGAGTTGAACAATACCGTACCATCCGGATAAAAATAGGGTGTGCCATAGCCTTCATGCCATCTTTCCTGGCCATCCGGCAATATATTTCTCCAGCTTGCATGCCATTTGGAATGATTGGCTATGGAACTTTCAATGGTCTTCAACATCATTTCAAGGTCTCCGCCCTTCCGGATCTGATCCCAAACCAGCGCGTTGTCTTTCATACAGAGCTCCGGCGCCAGCGCCCAGATCTCATAACTGGTTTTGTTTACGGAACGCAGTTCATCAGTTCCGTCGGGGTAGCGCAGGTATTGAAAACTTACGCCTGGCAGATCATCCCGTAAAGATTCCAGCGTCAGTTCTATTGACTTTCGGTCATGGATATCCTGGAAACTTCCGAAGATGCGCGTACAGTTTCCATCATACCACTCAGCTCTTCCAATTGCTCTGACCCACAATTCAGTTCCCTGGGTGGAAATGATGATGGCCTCAAAATCAAGGGGCTCACCCGTTTCTATGGTATGATTCACTTTTGTGGCAACAAGGTCTCTGAAATCTTCCCTGTAAAACCGGAGGCCTTCCGCAAGACTAGGAGTGAATGTTAAGGGGTCTGTACCATGCATTTTATGTACTATGTCAGACCAGAACATCGTTTGTTGCGCCAGGTCAAATTCCCATCCTCCAATACGGGCCAGCGAATTGGCATCCTCCACCAACTCCTGCAATTTTTTCTCCCGGGTGATATCCTTGGAACTGGCAAAAATGACCTTGTCTTCTTTAGAGGTATTGCAGTTCCAGCTTAACCAGCGGACTTTACCGGATTTGGTTATAAGCCGATTTTCAAATTTGATCAGATTCCCTCCGGTTATCAATTTTTCTGCATTTGCAAGCGAAGTTTCCCTGTCTGCCGGATGGATGAATTTGTCAAAAGACTGACCGATTAATTCGGCTTCCTCATATTCCAGCAAAGCTGCTCCTGCTTTATTGATTTTCAGAAACCGGCCCTTGAAATCTGCCGTACAAATAAGGTCAGGTAGGGAATCAAACAGATGCTGGTATTCCAGTTCCATTCGCTTGCGATGAATCTTCGCGCCAATGAAGTTTTCCAGCCTGGTTAATGTGTCTGCCAGTTTTTTGCTTTCCTCCCTCAGCTTACTGGTGCCGGTTATCAAAACACCCACCCGCTGATTGTTGAACAGTAGGGGAATGCCCACCAGGCAACGGATGCCCGTTCGGATGGCAGCTTCTTTCCGGGGGAAGGGCAGCTCATCTTCCAGCACATCCACCAGCAATTTTTCTTTGGTGGACCAGATTCTGCCGGGTAATCCCTCATCCAGGCTGATACGGTTAACATGAGCCGTTTCCCGATAAAACAATTCGCCTGCCGCGTTCACGCTACAGGACACGTGCAATTGTAACTGATCTCTATGGATGTCGGGCAGCCATACTTCACTGAAACAACAGTCGTGATGGCTCGCAATCTCTTTGCACATTTCTTCCAGCATACCGCTTAACTCTGCTGCATGGTTGAAAATAGTACTGATCTTCAGGGTGAGCGCGTTTTCCTGTTCCCTGCTGGTATGATGGGTGACATCCCGCTCAATGGCAATCCAATGGGTAAACCAGCCGGTATTGTCTGCAACCGGACTAATAGTAAAATTCACCCAGAATTCCTCGCCGTTTTTTTTGTAATTGAGCAGCGTTGTTTCAAAGGTTGACCAGTCTTTAATGGCCTGCGCCAGTCTGGCTAACTCTTCTTTATCTGTTCGGGGGCCCTGAAGCAGGGAAGGGGATCGGCCTATCACTTCCGCTGCTGTATAACCCGTCATCCGCGTGAAGGCGTCGTTTACATACACAATTTTTAATCCGACTCCCGGAGTAGGTTCTGCTTCTGTTACGATGACCGAATCATGTGAATTGGTAACTACACTTTCAAGCAACTTCAGGCGT
Organism: Flavipsychrobacter sp.; assembly: GCA_016787265.1. Classification (GTDB taxonomy): domain Bacteria; phylum Bacteroidota; class Bacteroidia; order Chitinophagales; family Chitinophagaceae; genus Flavihumibacter. The sequence goes on from JAEUVF010000008.1 coordinate 291,416, forward strand.
TGTTCCTCCAGTTTATTGGAAACTTCCACAGCTGTTATGCAGTGCAGGTTTTTATTGGCGGCGGAAAACGGACTGGCATATAATTTTACTGTCAGCAATTCCCCTGTTTTTACAGGATGGGTATATTGCCCCAAAAAGGAATGTGGATTTCCTGTAAGCAACACCTGTTGCTCCAGGTCAGCCAGAAGGTTGAAAAAAAGCAGGTCCTGGCATTCCTCTTTCGTGTATCCATACCTGTTGATAGCAGCCTGGTTCAGTTCTACTATTTCATTTTTTGCTGCATCAAATATCCAGCCGGGAAGAGGATGATGCTGAAACAATTCGTTGAAATCGTATGATTGTACCTTCATAGTATAAGAGCAAATGATTAAATAACCATTCGACCAAATATAGGTATAGGGAGGCAATACTAAAGGCGTAATAACGTATATTTAATTAGAAGTACATTCTTCTACTTTCTGTCTAAAGATTCTACTTAGGTTAGTGATAGATTTTTTGAATCAGTGTTTAATGCAAGTTCAAACCCCTGCGTTCCATCTTCTATAATTTCATGAATTTTCTGGTTGCAATTATTGTGTTGTTGCGTGGGTTGATCAGTTGTAAAAGATAATATCCTTTGCTTAGGCTGGATAAGTTTACCCGCGCCCCGCTAACTACTCCTGTTTGTTGCAATACTTCCGTTCCGATTGCATTGTATACACGGATGCTTGCTGTATACAGGCCTGCTTGTTTAAAACGTATTGTCAAACTACTCTTCGCAGGATTAGGGTAAATAGCCAGTAGTTCATTGTTGTTATCAACTTCTATTACTCCTGTTCCAAAATATATATATGGCTGGGAAGCAGGTCCCGTGCATCCATCCCGGCTCACACGAACCGTGTACTTTCCATTTTGTAACGGCTTGTAAACCTGGGCGGTGGCACCTGTAATTATTTTATCTTCCAGGTACCATTGATTGCCTTCTGGTGATGAACTAATCAAATTATTTTCATTGTCTTTGGTTATGTCAGGTGTTGGTGGAGCCGGACTAACATAAACGTTTATAGGGCGTGGACTTGTATACGTGACTCCATTCACTACTCCCTTTAAAGAATATTTCCCAGGTTCAGTTACAGTTAACGTTTGTCCTGTTGCCCCCGGAATCAGTATGTCATTTTTAAACCACTGATTTCCCTGTTTTAGATTAGACATCAATACCCTGCTCCCATTTGCGCACATACCAACGGATTTGCCATCAATATTATACGCTTCATTCATTCGGTTACGTACAATTTCAAATGCCATGGAATGATCGGAGATGACCATATCCATTTTTCCGTCATTGTCTATATCTGCTGCCTCAAGGAAAATATTACTAAATGTTGCTTGGTTAAAGAGGCCGGGCCTGAATGCCACATTGCCCGGTGTGCTGATGTTCTGGTGAAGTACGAGGGCTTCGTGCTTATAATCAAGTACTGCATAATCCAGTTTGCCATCACCGTCTATATCAACCAGATTTCCAAAGCTTCCGTAATTTGGATATGCTAATTCCTGTGCTTCAAACAGGGTTTGATTTTCAGCACTTTTGTTCAACAGGAAAGTATTCGTTTGTTTTCCCTCACTCCAGTTAATTAGTAAAATGTCCATGGCCCCGTCTCCATCAACATCGCCAGGTAAAATGTGCCGGATATAATTTTCGTAATACCCCTGGTAAATTCGGACTGGTGCCGCATAAGAGATACTGCCATTGGTAGAAGTGTTCCTGAGAAAAGCCAAACTAAAGGTGTCGTCCTCCCGCAACAGATCTGTTTTTCCATCATTATCCACATCCAAAGGCATCCCCACGGGCAGATCTGCGTTAATTCTTTCAAACTGTATATGTCCGGGTCCGGCACTGGTATTGCGATAATGATGGACGCCATTTCCCATTACTAAAAAATCCAGCCGGCCATCCCCGTCAAAATCCAGCACTTCCAAAATACCGGCCCGTTCCATCACTTCCATCTCGCGTATATGCATGAAGGATAGAGAATCAGCAATAGCATTGTTTCTGAAAATATTTACTTCACCTGCAAAGCCATCATTTGAGACAGTGATAAGGTCCAGCCATCCGTCTCCGTCCAGATCCGCTGCCCGAGCTTTGAGATTATCATAACCAATTTCACCTTGCACCGGTATTTTTAGCAGCCCGCCAAATGCAATGCTATCAGTGCTACTTTTATTCTGACGAAGTACCAGGCTGGTCATATCGTACGCACCGAAAATATCCAGCTTTCCATCTCTGTTAAAATCCGCTAATTGCAGAAAGCGAGGTTCCTGTTCCTGTTCCGTAATTAATATGGAGGGCCCCATTAACGTACTGTCAAATACTGTCCGGTCAGGATAAGTTACCGTAAAGCGCTGATTGGAACGCACCTGCAAACCGGTCTCAAGATTCATCACTTCAAGTGCATGCATGCCAGCGCCGGTTGGCACCTTTACCTGAAGCGTATTTTGCGTTGCGGTTATCACTTCCGCCTCAACCTGTCCAAGCAAAACACGATTCTTCGCGGCATCCGAATTGAAATTGGATCCGGTAATGGTAATGCTTGATCCTGGAATTCCTGCCAATGGTTGTACAGACAATAGCTGCGGTGCTGGTGGCAACCTGAAGTTGAAGCCATTCCTGCTTACCCGTCGTACGGTAGTAACCCCCAGATCTCCCGTATTGCCACCTCCCACTACAGCCCTGATTGCTGTGGGTGATAATATGCTAAAGGAAAGAGCGGGACTATTGCCAAAATCAACTCCCACTACATTCTGGAAATTAGTTCCTGTTATTATTACTGTATCCTTTCTGCCGGCAGTTGTTGGGCTGAATGCTGTTATCACCGGCTGACCAATCCGGAATCCGGCTTTGCTACCCGTGCCGTAGGCATTTACAATGGTGATGGCTCCGGTATTACCCAGTCCTGGTTTAGCTTTTATTACCGTTGGTGAAACAACTTCATAGGCAACTGCCGGGGAGCCTCCAAATGAGACGGAACTTACTTCGATAAAATTGATTCCTGTAATGGTGACCACTACACCCGAATCAGCGATTTCCGGTGTAAAGGATTCGATGACCGGTGGTGCTGTAAAAGTGAAACCGGCCAGTTTTCCTGATCCGTAGGTGTTGATTACCTCAACTGCGCCACCTGCTCCTTTTCCAGTAATTGCTTCAATGGTACTGCTGTCAATAATAGTAAAGGAAGCTGCAGGTGTTCCTCCAAAATTCACAGCAGTGGCAGTACTGAAGTTATTACCCTTTATGATTATTTTGGTGCCTTCACCGGCTATTGCAGGATCAAATCCTTCCACACTGGGTACTACCACCTGGTTCTTATAAACGGATATATGTTCGGAATTAAAATTGGTGGTAATCACTTCAGGGAATCCATCCAGGTTCAAATCACCAATGGCTACCGCATAAGGTGAATTGCCATAATAGTCCACCTGATTGGTAAATACCCGGCCTTCCGGAACATATCCGTTCTGCAAAATCCGGAGAGTGCTAAAATAGGTTAGGGCTGCATCAATTTTGCCATCTCCATTGAGATCACCTGCTGCGGGGTGTTTGGGCAGGGTCAGGAACAGTTCTACAGGAGCAGTAGCCTGAAATTCCAATTTACCCACCGTGCTTTTGTTTCGGTGAACCCAAATAGAAGACCGGTGATTATTGGTTAAAATGACATCGGGATTGCGGTCATTGGTATAATCTCCAACTGCAATTCCAAATGCTTCTTCCCCTGCAAAATACCTTACTTTATTGCCAAAACGGATCGTTGATCCGGATGATTGATTACTAAAGACGGCATATGTGTTTGAATACTTGAAAGTAACAGCCAAATCAAATTTTCCATCTCCATCAAAATCGGCTGCCGTCAGGCAGTTCGGAGTCAGGTCTTCCCCGGTAGCCAGGTCTGTAATTCGCGTGAAGGAAAGGGTTCCTATGGTGCTATTATTCTGGTAGAGTGAAATTGTATTGGATAAAAAATTGGTAACAGCTATATCCATTTTTCCGTCATTATCGAAATCCGCAATGGTTACATCAAATGGACTATCGCCGCTTGTGAGCGTTTGTCTTGCAGCAAAACTGATTTGCCCCGGCTCACTTGTATTTCTGAATAACACAATCTTACTATCTGCTACGCTGGTGGTTACCAAATCCTGTTTGCCATCGCCATCCAGATCACCCGCTGCAATGCCATAGGCCATAACCTCTGTTGGTAAATCAATATTGGGTTGAAACTGAATTGTACCATCCCTGCTGCTATTTCTCAGGATGGAAACAGATGAAAGTTCGCCTCGTATACTGTAATTGTTAGCAGTAGCAAGGTCAGGTAATCCGTCTCCGTCAAAATCAGCTAGCGCCAGATCATTTGGTTTCAGGCCGGTTGGAAAATTTACGGCTGCCGCCAAAGAGTTATTAGATAGATTTCCCCCATTCGGAAAAGTTACATGAAATGGCATGCGGGAGGCAGCTGACTTTCCTGCAACTGTAACCACAATAGGTTGATATGTTGCGCCCAATGGTACTTTTACCCGTAAACTGGTTGTAGTGGCAGTCAATACCTGGCCTTTTACCGCACCAAACCATACCAGATTGTTGGACAAACCCGGATCAAACCCGGTTCCGTTGATTACAATTTCTGTTCCTATTGGTCCGGTCTCCGGAGAAAAGCTTTGAATAAGAGGTTGTGATAAAACGGGGGTAGTCAGCAAAAGGGCTGACAGCATAAGGAGCGAGCGTAATTTACTCATACTCTCTAATATAATATCTTTGCAGCATGTTTTCTATTTTCAGCAGGAAAAGGAATTTTCCCGTTATTGATCTCTCCGGCATTGCTACCGATATGCATTCCCACCTGCTTCCCGGGATTGACGATGGCTCACCCGATGTAAATACCAGTTTGCATTTAATAAAGGGATTACAGGAGCTCGGATTACAAAACTTTATTACCACTCCGCATATACTCTGGGATCTTTACAAGAATACGGATGAAACGATTGAACCGGCACGTCTTCAACTAAAGGAGGCTTTGCTTGCGGAGGGCAATCCGGCCCGCCTTTCCGCTGCCGCAGAATACATGATTGATGATTATTTTTCCGGTCTTCTTCAAAAAAAAGCAGCCCTTCGTTGCCTGAGAGGAAATTATGTGTTGGTTGAGTTCTCTTTTATCAACTTGCCGTTCGACTGGAAACAGGTTTTCTTTGATATGCAGATCCGGGGCTATCAGCCGGTTCTGGCACATCCGGAACGGTATCCTTATTTGTTTCAGAAAAACACCGTGCTGGAGGAAATCCTGGATATGGGTATCCTTTTACAGGTTAACCTGAACTCTCTTACCGGTTATTATGGGAAGGCCATCCTTCAACAGGCGCAGGTGCTGGTGAATAAGGGGGTGATTGCTTTCCTGGGATCCGACCTCCACCACGATCGGCACCTGGCAGCGCTCAGAAGCTCTTCCTCCCTGATGCCCGTTGTTCAGAAGGTGCTTGATTCAGGAAAGCTGCTGAACCCCTCCCTATAAGCCCAGGGTCCCAGAAGCCAAGGAGCCAGACAGGAGTAAGCAGGCTGTTAAGACGCCTGTTTAACATACTGCCAGTATTTCCTCAACATTTTTTCCTGAAAACCGAACATTTATTAGTTTGTTTCTGTTTAATTATTTTAACTTTAATATTAAACAAGGAAACCCAAGGTTATGAATGCGTTTACCATTAAAGACCTTGAAAACTTATCAGGCATCAAGGCCCATACGATCCGGATCTGGGAACAGCGGTATAATTTTTTAAAACCAGACCGCACGGAGACCAATATCCGGAAATATTCAAGTGATGAATTAAAGGCTGTATTGAATATTGCGTTGTTGAACAAGTACGGCTATAAAATCTCACATATTGATAAAATGAGCCAGGAGGAGATCCGCGATCGGATTATTTCTCTGGGAAATATCCAGGCTCAGCAGGAAAGACTTGTGAATGAACTGATCCAGCACATGGTGGATATGAATCTGGATGCTTTTGAGCAGGTATTGGATGAACATATCAGGGCCAGAACGATCGACAAAACCATCACCCAGATCATCTTTCCTTTCCTTGAAAAGATCGGAATTTTATGGATGACCAATCATATTAATCCGGCCCAGGAACACCTGGTAACCAATATCATCCGGCAAAAACTGATTGTAGGAATTGAGGGAGCCTTCTCGCATGTAAAAGCCAGTCAAACCGGACTGCTCTTCCTGCCGGAAGGGGAGTATCATGAAGTGGGACTGTTGTATATGTATTATCTGTTGAAGGGGAGAGGAATTAATGTGCTTTACCTGGGTGCCAATGTGCCACTGAAAGATGTGGAATTTGTAGCCAACCTCAAGAAGCCCGATTTCCTCTACACCCACCTGACTTCGGTAGCGCATAACTTCAATTTTGAGAAGTTTCTTACGAATTATCAGTTGCGTTGTCCGTCTCACACCATGGTGATTTCCGGTATGCTGGCCCAACAGTATAAAAAGAAAATCCCTGATAATGTGCGGTTTAAAAAGTCCCTTCCGGAAGTAATGGAATTCATCGCCGCAATTAAATAAGTTTTAACAGAATCCGTTCCGGAATTCGTTGGTGAAACAATGATTTCTGTTTAAATTTGGATACCTAACAATTAAACATATAACCATGTCTAACGTAGATTTTAATGAGATGCTGGTGGACAATGCGGAGTTTCTGCGCCCTTTCGCAATCACGTTGACCAGGGATAACGAGGCGGCACAGGACCTCTTTCAGGAAACCATGTACAGGGCAATTGCCAACCGCGAGAAATACAATGTGGGAACGAATATTAAGGCATGGTTATATACGATCATGCGGAACATATTCATTAATAATTACCGCAGGAAAGCAAAACAGAATACCATATTCGATCATACGCCCAATGATTTTTTACTCGACTACAACCAGGTTACTACAGCCAATGCTGCTGAAGCCAATCTGAAAATGAAAGAGATTCATGGGTATATTCATAAACTTCCGGAAATCTTCCGCAATCCATTTCTGCTCTATTTTGATGGGTTTAAATATCATGAGATCGCCGACATGCTGGGCGAACCTCTGGGTACCATCAAAAGCAGGATTCACTTTGCCAGAAAACTGCTGAAAGCGCAGATAGAGAGGTGAGAAAAAGGTGAAAGGTGAAAGGTGAAAGGTGAAAAGTGAAAGGTGAAAAGTGAAAAGTGAAAAGTGAAAGGTGAAAGGAGCTATCGTATAAAATTTCTAACATTAAAAAATTAGTGGGGGCGTTACGTGAAAGAGTTATTTTCACCTTTCACCTTTCACCTTTCACTTCCTCTTCCATGCCTCAGGTCATCATCATCGGTGCCGGCTTCGCCGGTTTGTCTGCAGCCAGTTTTATGGCAAAAGCCGGCTGGAAAGTTATCGTGCTCGAAAAAAACGACCAGCCCGGTGGCAGAGCCCGGCAATGGAAAACCGGGGGGTTCACCTTTGATATGGGACCCTCCTGGTATTGGATGCCCGATGTGTTTGAACGTTACTTCCAGCAGTTTGGCAAATCCGTCAGCGATTATTATGAACTTGACCGACTGGATCCTTCCTACCAGGTGGTATGGCCCAATGGGGTGATGGATATCCCGGCAGGATTACCCGCATTAAAAGAATTGTTCGAATCCATTGAGCCGGGTGCTGCCAATGCCCTGCAGCAATTTATGGATGAAGCTGCCTATAAATATAAAGTGGGTATACACAAACTGGTACATAAACCCGGCCAATCCATAACTGAATTCATCGATTGGGATCTAATGCGCGGAGTTTTCAAACTGGATGTTTTTACATCCATGCGTGCACATGTTCACAAATTTTTTAAAAATCCGCAACTAAGATTGTTGATGGAATTTCCGGTGATCTTCCTTGGCGCCATGGCGGAAAATACACCCGCGCTATACAGCCTGATGAACTATGCGGATGTAGTCGGAGGTACCTGGTACCCCAAAGGCGGCATGTATTCCATTGTGAATGCCATGTATCAACTGGCGCTGGAACAGGGTGTGGAATTTCATTTCAATGAAGAAGTAAAAGAAATCACCCTCCAACAGTCTCGTGTAACCGCTGTAAAAACGGATAAACAGATTTACCAGGCAGATGTGGTTATTGGTGGCGCGGATTATCATCATATTGAAACTTCGCTATTGCCCGCAAGTCATCGTTCCTATTCAGATGCTTACTGGGATAGTCGCGTGATGGCGCCGAGTTGCCTGCTTTATTTTGTTGGATTAAACCGTAAGCTTTCTAACATTCATCATCATACGCTTTTTTTCGATACCCCTTTTGAAAGTCACGCTAAAGAAATCTACCAGGACCCGGCCTGGCCGGCAGACCCGCTTTTTTATATGAGTGCGGTTTCTGTTACTGATCCGGGATCAGCACCTCCGGGTTGTGAAAACTTATTCTTACTGATTCCTGTAGCCGCAGGATTAAAGGACGATACCCCTGAAATCAGGGAGCATTATTTCAATGTATTGATGGACCGACTGGAAAAAAAACTGGGTCAGCCGGTTCGTGATGCGGTAATTGTAAAAAGAAGTTTTGCACATCGTGATTTTGAGCTGGATTATCATTCGTTTAAGGGAAATGCCTATGGACTGGCTAATACACTTAAACAAACTGCCATCTTAAAGCCTTCTTGTAGAAGTAAAAAGGTAAATAATCTCTATTATACCGGACAATTAACAGTTCCTGGTCCGGGTGTTCCCCCCAGCCTTATCAGTGGTGAACTGGTGGCTAAGGAAGTTATTCGGAATTTTTAGTTAACTTATGAAAAAAGCCGGAACTACGCTTATGATGCATTTGTTTCATTTAGTCTGCGAGCAGAGCAGTAAAATTACCACCGAACGATACAGTACATCGTTTTCGTCGGCTATCAAGTTATTGCACAACGATCTTCGTCAGCCGATTTTTAATATCTATGGTTTCGTGCGTTTTGCAGATGAAATCGTGGATACCTTTCATGAATTCGACAAGCTGACTTTGCTGAAAGAATTCAGGCAACAAACCTATGAGGCAATTGATCGTAAGATCAGCCTGAATCCTATTCTGCACAGTTTCCAGGCAACTGTAAATAAGTACAAAATCGATCATGAACTGATTGAGGCTTTCTTCAGAAGCATGGAAATGGACCTGGATAAAAAAGCGTATGACCATCAGGGTTATATCGATTACATCTATGGATCTGCCGAGGTAGTTGGACTGATGTGCCTCTATGTGTTCTGCGAAGGGGACCGGTCTCTGTACCAGCAATTAAAAGGGCAGGCACGTTCGCTGGGTGCAGCTTTTCAGAAAGTGAATTTCCTGCGTGATCTCAAGGCGGATTACAACGGCCTGGACCGGATTTATTTCCCCGGCTGTGATTTCACCAATTTCACGGAATGTGATAAAACCAGGATAGAGGCAGATATCCAGCACGATTTCGATGAAGCATACAAAGGCATCATGCAATTGCCTGTAAAAGCGCGGTTCGGGGTCTATGTGGCCTATAAATATTATCTTTCCCTATTCAAAAGGATCAAGCAGGTAAAACCCCAGCGGATCCTGTTGGAAAGAATCAGGGTGCCTAATTACCGGAAAGCGGCCATCGTGGTACGCGCCGGTGTAAAAAATCAGTTGGGCATGATAGGGTAGGAATTTTTCCGGTCGGATTCACCCGCCCGGTAAAATTCCTGGAAGAAAGGAAGGTGGATCTTTCACCTTTCACTTTTCACCTTTCACAATTAATTATTCTTGTATGGAGCACAAAAATATGTTGGTCCTCGTGAACGAGCTGGATGAACCGCGGGGCACGATGGAAAAAATGGAAGCGCATCGCAAAGCTGAACTTCATCGCGCCTTCAGTGTTTTTATTTACAATGCGGCAGGAGATATGTTGCTTCAGCAAAGAGCGTTGAATAAATACCATAGCGGCGGATTATGGACCAATGCCTGTTGCAGTCATCCTTATCCGGATGAAAAACCTGTGGCGGCAGGCAGCCGGCGTTTGAGGGAAGAAATGGGATTTGTGACAGAGATTCAGCCAGCTTTTGAATTTGTGTACAAAGCCTCCTTCGACAATGGCTTAACGGAATATGAATATGACCACGTGTTTGTGGGAGAATATGACGGGCCCATCCACCCTGATCCTGCTGAAGTAAACGATTACTGCTTTTTATCACCTGCGGAAATCGAGGCTGCACTGGTTTCGCATCCTGCAAGGTTTACAGCCTGGTTTCACCTGGCATTTCCTAAAGTTCAGCAATGGAGAAAACAATCTGAAGTATGCATTGGTTAATTTATCTTGGAGTTGTTCTGATTACTTTCCTGGTTATGGAAGGCGTTACCTGGCTCACACACCGGTATGTTATGCATGGTTTTCTTTGGTACCTGCATGAAGATCATCATAAAAAAGGGCCTGGATTTTTTGAGAAAAACGACTGGTTCTTTGTGATTTTCGCTATCCCCAGTATGGGTATGATCCTTTGGGGTACACTGGATCCGTCGATGTGGTGGATTCAGGCAATCGGATTTGGTGTAATGCTTTATGGGTTTGCTTATTTCATGGTGCATGAAATCATCATTCACCAGCGGTTCAAATTTTTCACCAGGAGTAATAATATCTATATCCGGGCGATTCGCTGGGCACATAAGATGCACCATAAACATCTCGATAAAGAAGATGGAGAATCCTTTGGAATGTTGTTAGTCCATCAAAAATATTGGGCCAAGGTTAAAAAAGACCGTGAAAACACCCGGAATAAAAAGGGATAAGCTGTCTATCTTGCTGCCAGCTAAATCACGGTGAATGTCTACACATCTGTTTCAATACAAGCCTTACGATTATCGCTATGAATACGATTATGTGTTTGCAGGTGCAGGTGCCGCCAGCATGAGTCTTTTGCTGAGAATGCTGGTGTCTGACCGGTTCAAAAATGAAACCTTCCTGGTGGTGGATAAGGACCGGAAAATGAACAACGATCGCACCTGGTGTTTCTGGGAAAGAGAGAATGGTTTTTTTGAAAAGCTGGTCTATAAATCCTGGGACCATCTCTGGTTTCATGGCCCTGGTTTTTCCAAAAAATACAAAATCAAACCCTATCGCTATAAAATGATCAGGGGTGTTGATTTTTATTCTTTCTGTCTTGATTTCCTTAAAAAACAACCGAATGTTCAATTGCTTTTTGAACCAGTAAAACGTATCGAAACCCTGCAGGAAGGCGCCCGCCTGATTATTGAAAACGGAGAAGTTTACCAGGCAAAAAAATATCTTTTTAATTCTATCCCTTTTGAACAGCCTGAACCGGCTCCGGGTAAACATATGCTGCTGCAGCATTTCAAGGGATGGGTGATCGAATCGGATACCGATTTTTTTGATCCTGCTGCCTGTACTCTAATGGATTTCCGGATCGGCCAGGAACATGGGGCATCCTTCGTTTATACAATGCCTTTAGATTCCCGAAAGGCACTGGTTGAATATACGTTGTTCAATGAAGAACTGCTGCAGGATGAAACATATGAAGAAGGGCTGGCCCGCTATATCCGGGATTTTCTTAAGCTGGAAAACTATACGATACTGGAAAAGGAATTTGGTATTATACCGATGACCAATCGCGCGTTTAATCCGGGTAAAGGGAATATTGTAAATATTGGTTCAGCAGGCGGACAAACCAAACCGTCCAGTGGTTATACCTTTCAGTTTATTCAACGCCACAGTGATGATATCATCTACTCCATGTTGAATCACGCGCGCCCCCGCCCGGTTCATGACAGCCATGAAGGACGGTTTTTATTTTATGACTCCGTTTTACTGGATGTGCTGGTTCATAAAGAACTGGGAGGTGCAGAGATTTTCACAAAACTCTTCAGGAGAAATTCCGCACAACGCATCTTCCGCTTTCTGGATAATCAAAGCTGGATTCCGGAAGAGCTTCTCCTGATCAGCAGTCTGCCGGTTGGTCCCTTCTGGCGCGCGGCCAAACGTCAACTTTTTTGATGGGAAAACTTGCTTAATATTGAAGGGCAAAGCGCCAACTATGAACTTCAATATTGATGAACTGCTTACGGTAAGCTTCACCCTGTTTGCGGTGATTGATATCCTGGGTTCCATCCCACTCCTGATTTCCTTAAAAACCAAAATGGGTGAAATCCGTGAGTTCCGGGCTACAGTAATTTCCGGGGCACTCATGATCCTGTTTCTGTTGGTGGGAGAACGTTTCCTGGGGATTCTCGGCGTAGATGTCGGCTCTTTTGCAGTAGGGGGCTCCATTGTGATTTTCATACTCGGACTCGAAATGGTGCTGGGCATCGAGTTCTTTAAAAGTGAAGGCGATCCCAAATCCGGCACATTGGTTCCCATTGCATTTCCTCTTATCGCCGGTTCCGGTACCCTCACTACCATCATTTCCCTCCAGGCCAATTATCCGGTATGGACCGTTGCCCTGGGCATCCTGCTCAACCTGGTGGTAGTTTACATTGTATTGCGATCGCTGAATTATATTGAACGTCTTATCGGTGCGGCTGGGCTAATCGCTATCCGTAAATTCTTTGGAGTGATCCTGCTGGCGATTGCAGTGAAAATATTTGCTACGAATGCGAGTGGCCTGATTAAGTGACAGGTGGCGTTTAAGCTGGGGGCATGTTTATTGCAAAAAAGAGTAAACAACTCTTTTCTAACCAGCTCCATCAATCATGAAAAAGCCATCTGAAAAAGCGCCTGGTAAAACGCCTTCCAACTCCTTTATGACAACTAATCAGGGAGTTAAAATCAATGATGATCAAAATTCCCTGAAAGCCGGTCCGCGTGGCGCAACGCTCCTGGAAGATTTTATCCTCAGGGAGAAAATTACCCATTTTGATCATGAACGTATCCCGGAGAGGATCGTCCATGCAAGAGGCTCTGCGGCGCATGGCAGCTTCAAATTGTATAAATCACTTTCAAAATATACGAAGGCTGGTTTTCTTACCGATACTGCTGTTGAAACACCTGTCTTTGTACGATTTTCAACTGTTGCGGGTTTCCGGGGCTCTACAGATCTCGCCCGCGATGTAAGAGGATTTGCTGTCAAATTCTACACGCAGCAAGGCAATTTTGATTTGGTGGGGAATAACATGCCCGTCTTTTTTATACAGGATGCGATGAAATTCCCCGACCTGGTTCATGCAGTAAAACCGGAACCTCATACTGAAATTCCACAGGCTTCCTCTGCACATGATACGTTCTGGGATTTTATCTCCCTGATGCCGGAATCAGCCCATATGATTCTCTGGTTGATGAGTGATCGGGCTATTCCCCGCAGTTATCGCATGATGGAAGGATTTGGTGTTCATACCTTCCGCCTGGTTAATGAAAAAGGGAAGGCGCATTTTGTAAAATTCCATTGGAAACCACTGCTGGGTGTTCATTCCCTTGCCTGGGATGAAGCGCAAAAAATCTCCGGTAAAGATCCCGATTTTCACCGCCGTGATTTGTGGGAGTCTATTGAGGCAGGTGCTTTTCCGGAATGGGAACTGGGCTTGCAGCTTATTCCGGAAGAAGATGAACATAAATTTTCATTTGACTTACTGGATCCAACCAAACTGATTCCTGAAGAATTGGTTCCGGTACAACGTGTCGGTAAACTCACCCTTAACCGGAACCCGGATAATTTCTTTGCCGAAACTGAACAGGCGGCATTTCATCCCGGGCATATTGTTCCGGGTATCGATTTTACAAATGATCCGCTCTTGCAGGGACGATTGTTTTCTTATACAGATACACAGTTGATTCGTTTGGGCGGACCTAACTTTCATGAGATTCCCATCAATCGACCGCATGTTCCTGTGGAGAATAACCAGCGCGATGGATACATGCGGCAAACCATTAATAAAGGCAGAACCAGTTATCATCCCAATTCACTTGGAGGAGGATGTCCCTTTCAGGCTGCTATGAAAGACGGTGGTTTTACCAGTTATGCGGAACGAGTCGATTCCCATAAAGTAAGAGAAAGAAGCCGTAGTTTCTTTGATCATTTCAGTCAGGCCCGGCTGTTTTACAACAGCCAGTCGGCCTATGAAAAAAAACATATTATCGATGCCTTTTCTTTTGAATTGGGCAAGGTTGAAACGGTTGCGATCCGGCTACGCATGCTGGGTATTATCTCACTTGTGGACGAAAGCCTGGCAGCTACCGTTGCAGCCAATCTTGGTTTAAAAGTACCTGCTCCGGAAAAGCCCATCAATAAAAGTGTACCGGCGGATGGCAATCAAAAGGACTATGAACCAATGGAGGTTGATGCAGAAATAGAAGCATCATCATCCTTAAGTATGAGTAATACGATTAAGAATATCATCAGGGGCAGAAAGATTGCCTGCCTGGCAGCAGATGGTGTTGATGCAAATGCAATCATGCAAATGAAAGCTGCGCTGGAAGCACAGGGAGCGAAAATGGAAATTGTTGCACCTAGACAGGGAACGCTCAATGGAGCTAATAAATCAAAACTGAATGCGGATCAAAGTTTTCTGACAACTGCTTCGGTATTGTATGATGCAGTTTATATTCCAGGTGGCGATAAACATTTGACGGCACTTGCAGTTGATCCCGATGCGATTCACTTTATAAATGAAGCCTACCGGCATTGTAAAGCGATTGCAGCAGATGTGTCGGCCATGCTGGTTTTTGAATCAACCTATTTTGCAGCTATCGTAAAAGAAAAAAAGAAAGACGAAGGATTATTATTTAATGGAGATGTAGAACAACTTGCAAACGCATTCTCTAAAGCGATTGCCAACCACCGCGTATGGAGCAGGGAGGATGCGAGAAAAGTTCCCGCCTGAAATTTCTAAATATAGTTTGTTATGAAAAAACAGTATCTGAAGAAATTTGAAAAATTATCCTCCAAAGTAACAAAATGGAGTGATAGCATGCGCAGAATAAGGATACCCTTGCTATTCAGATTAAATTGAATGAGTTACTGGCTACACAACAAAAGGCAAATAACCGGCTGATAAATATTGAGGATCTGACGGAAGAAGATCTGGATAAAATCAAAAAACATTATAAACACCTGGCTGATCTGGCAAAAACTGCCGAAGACCAAACTTCACCCGACCGGTGCCACCCGACCGGTGGCACCGGTCGGGTGGCACCGGTCGGGTGGTATGATCTTTTTAGAACCGGAAATAAAAAGCATATGAAACAGCTTATAATACTCCTGTTGGCAGGATTCCTGTTTTCCTGCGGCAGCAACGAAAGGGAACATTCAAACGATGTAAAAGTGAATCCGGAAGATACTTCCTTTACCAGTTATCCGCCAGGTAATACGCCTGTTCCGCCTACGGTAGAAACTGCCGCAGACAGTACCCGTTCTGCAGCAGATTCATTGAATCGACCGCATTAAATACTATGCAAGCCAGGTTATGTGTTTAATCTCCTACCATGCTTCACATGAACAGTTTGATCCGGTTGAGTTGCTGCACTATGTTCAGCAGGCGGAAGCTGCAGGATTTACTGCCATTCATTCTTCGGATCATTTTCATCCCTGGAGTAAACGCCAGGGAGAAAGTGGGTTCACGCTTAGTTGGCTGCCGGTTGCAATGCAGGTTTGCAGTTTACCTTTCAGTTTTGTTTGTGCACCCGGACAACGACTGCTTCCTGCTATTCTGGCGCAGGCGCTTGCAACCATCACATCCATGTTTCCCGATCGGCTTATAGTTGAATTGGGCAGTGGTGAAGCGCTTAATGAATCAATCACGGGAGAGGAATGGCCCGAAAAACAAATCCGAAATGAACGTTTGCTTCAATGCAAAGAAGTGATGGATGCCCTGTTCAGGGGTGAGATGGTTGATTTTAATGGCCATATCCGGGTGCGCAAGGCGCGATTGTATTCCCTGCCGGCTAATCCTCCCGCCTTATTCTCTGCAGCCCTGTCAGAAGAAACTTCAAAATGGGCTGGAAATTGGGCGGAAGGATTATTAACTACAGTCGATGATAATTTAGAAGAGGCAAAAGCAAAAATTGCGGCTTTCCAAATGCAGGCCGGAAGCAAACCCATTCATCTTCAACTCTCATTTTGTTATGCACGTTCCTGGAAAGAAGCCGTGGAACAGGCCTATGAACAATGGAGGTCGAATATGGTCGGGCTGGATAAACTGGCTAATCTCTCCAGCACGGAAGAATTTGATGAAGCAGGAGAAGAAATCACCCGGGAAGATATCATTGAGAATATGATTCTAATCACGGATATGAATGAACTAAAAGAACGGATTGAAAACATTAAAGCATTACAACCCTCGAGAATCCATCTGCACAATATCAGTAAAAATCAATCGGAGTACCTGGAAGATATCCGATCTATTCTTAGCTCGTTCTAAAGGTGCATTGTTTCGCCACCGCCCATCTCGTATAAACCCAAAATGAACTTACATTTAAATCATACAGTGGGTGGGATGGTATATGTATGATATCTACCATTACCTATGGTATTTTTAATATATTTTCCAGATTACCCGTTTTTTAACGGGTAGATGGTAAATAAAAATGCATTTACTTTGCAGCATCAATTGATATTCACACCCCATCAATCAGTTGATGAAACCTTATTTAACTATGAAAATTTTTTTATCGGCTAAAATTTAATCATTAATGCAACGGCTTTAGTTCTTTCGTTGTCTTGATAATTTTTGTCAAGGGGGGAATTCATATATAAACTATTGATTCTCGAAGGTTTGCATAATTCAAAATGTTGAATTATGAGGGTCATTTTATTGTGTTATACTAATCGAAAATACCAATATCTGAAAATAGGATGAGATTATATTTTTTGGGTCTGCTATTCATTCTTCAATTTTTAGCAACAAACTCGTACGCCCAACAATTACCAGCTGATTTAAGTTCTGTAAGAGCTTCCCAGATTTCTGATGTACAACTACAGCGACTGGTGGATCAGGCTAACTCTAGCGATGTGTCATTAGAAGAAGTCGAATCCGAAATGCTTAGAAGAGGCTTACCTCCCAGTGAGTTAGAAATACTCAAACAACGTTTGGAATTATTAGGGCTTCGTGCTGGAGGATCAACAACTTCCAAATCAGCATCAACAGATAGTCTTGGCGTAAACAATTCTACCAAAGCCAGAAAAGTTAACCGGCCGTCAAAAGAGCTTCAATCTCTCTTTCTTGAAGATGAAAAAAAACTACGTTTATTCGGAACCGAGTTGTTTGAAAACTCCAATCTGACTTTTGAGCCCGATTTAAGGATGGCTACTCCAGCGGGCTATGTGATAGGCCCGGATGATGAACTGCTTTTGAATATTTATGGTTTAAATGTTAGTCAGCAAACACTAAAAGTAAGTCCGGAAGGAACAGTAAACATTAAATATGCAGGGGTGACTTCTGTAACTGGCTTAAGCATTGAAGCGGCAACTTCTTTAATTAAGTCGAAGCTGTTGAAATTTTATCCTTCTCTTTCAAATGGAGCAACCAAGCTTCAATTATCACTGGGAAATATACGCAGCATACGGGTAATTCTGATTGGTGCAATTAAACGTCCGGGAACTTATACACTTCCCTCTTTGGCTACCTTGTTCAATGCATTGTATGTAAGTGGGGGCCCAACTGAAAACGGATCATTCCGGACAATTGAATTAATCCGGAATAATAAAGTTATTCAGGTTGCTGATCTGTATGATTTTCTCATTAAGGGCGATTTGGGTTCAAATGTTCGGTTGCAGGACAATGATGTAATACGTATTCCGTTTGCAAAGAACCTGGTTACTTTAAAAGGTCAGTTGAATCGTCCGGGTATTTTCGAACTGTTGCCGAAGGACAGGCTGTCGGATGCTATTGATTTTGCTGGAGGTTTCAGAAGCAAGGCCTTTAAAGGAAGAATTACTGGTACCCGGATTTTGGATTTTTCAAGAAGTATCGTGGACGTTGCCGGTGATTCGATTTCCTATTTTGTTCCCCGAAACGGTGATGAATTTGTAATTGATTCCGTTATTAATCGCTTTAATAACAGAGTAATGATTACGGGAGCTGTTTTTAAACCTGGCGCTTATGCACTTGAGCAGGGTATGTCTCTCGTGGCATTAATCCAAAAAGCGCAAGGGGTGAAAGAAGATGTATTTGATGGTACTGCCTTCCTGATACGGACAAGACCGAATCTTACAAAAGAATATATCAATATCGGCTTAAAAGATGTATTAACAGGAAGGGATCCCGGAATTACACTGGTTAAAGATGACAGCGTACATGTAGCTTCCATTTTTGATTTAAAGGATAGTATTACAGTTACTATTAACGGAGCAGTTCGAAAGCCTGGTACATTTCGGTTTGAAGATAGCCTTTCCCTGAAGGCGCTGATTATGAAGGCAGGAGGCTATGCAGATAATGCAACTGGCCTTGGAATTGAGATTTCTCGCAGAAAAAGAGATGTTGAAGTAAACCAGCCTAAAAGTAAAATCGTTGAACTAATTACTGTTAACGCTGATCGTTCCTTAAATGATATTTCATCAGATTTGATATTAATGCCCTTTGATATTGTTACAATTAAAGAGGATCCATTTTATAAAAAGCAGATATCAATTAAAATTACCGGAGAAGTTTTGATGCCCTCTATCTATACACTGGAGAACAGGGAAGAACGTTTGAGTTCCATCATTAAGCGTTCCGGGGGCTTATTGTATACAGCAAATATTCAGGGAGCAAAGCTTATCCGGAAAAAGAAAGAACAGCTGGATTCAGTTGAGCTTAAGCGACTTATTTCCAGTGTACAAATGGATACCACGATATCTACACAAGACAGTCTGGCTTTATTGAAAGATACCCGGGATGTAGCGATAGATCTTGATTATATTCTAAAACACCCGGGCTCTGCTGATGATATTACCCTGGAAGATGGAGATGAACTGATAATTCCCCGCATTAACAACACGGTTAGCATCAATGGAGAGGTATTCAAGCCGCTTGATATCATGTTTGAGAAGGGCAAGAGTATGCGACAGTATATTGATGATGCAGGAGGGGTAACTCCTCAGGGAAGCAGACGAAGGGCTTTTATGATATATGCAAATGGAAGTGCTGCGAAGGTTAAACATCCATTCGGAATATTTAGCCGGTATCCGAAAGTTGAACCGGGCGCAACCATATTTATACCACAAAGGCCTAAGCGGGACGGGATTGATGTGGGTAAAGCAGGAATATTTATTTCAGCAATTACTGCGTTGATAACAGCTGCAGCATTGCTGACAAGATAAGGGGAAGAGGTTCGGGAGAAAAAAAGCGACAAAATATTCGGTCTTAAAAAACAATAATGGGACTGAGGTGGCGAAGCTGTGCCTGATTAATTGAATTTTAAATTAAATGGAAAATAGAAAGGAAGAATATTACACCATTAATGATCTCAATAAATTAGTTTATTGGATCTATAGAACTCTTCTAAGAAATTGGTTATTCATTCTTATATCTGGATTGGGCGGAGGAATAATCGGGCTTATCTCTTTTTATGTACAATCTCCTAAATACGAAGCGGTTTCAACATTTATATTGGAAGAAAAGCAGTCGGGTATGGGCGGATTGAGCAGCATTGCCTCTCAATTCGGACTGGATATTGGTGGAATTACCGGTGGAGGTAGTTTATTTGCTGGTGATAATATTTTAGATATTCTACTTTCAAAAAAAATTGTACAGGAGGTTTTACTAACAAGAGTGAAGCAATCTGAAAAAGATAGCACCTCACTTGCGAATATATATCTTGATTTTTCAGGGCTTCGGAAAAAATGGATAAATGATACTTCACTAAGTACTATAAATATCGATAAATCTTTTGATAAGCTTAATTCAGTAGAAGACAGTGTGTTAAATATTGTGTACGATAAGATTGTAAAAAATCACTTAAGTGTTGAACGGGCCAATAAAAAAGGCTCTATAATAATTGTTACAGTAACAAGTAAAAATAAGTTGTTTTCAAAGGAGCTTAATGAACGAATCATTCGTTCATCAGCTGAATTATACTATACTATTAAAACTGGGATTACAGAGGCGAATATTCAAAAGCTTCAACGTAAATCTGATTCGTTATTAAGTTTACTGAACAATAAATCTTTTGTAGCAGCTGGTGTGGCACCATTAGATGCAAATCCGGGATTGAAAACAACACTAGTGCCAACCGAAATTGCCAATCGGGATAAAACAGTTATTGCTACCTTGTATGCGGAAGTGACAAAAAATCTGGAGACCAGTAAGGTATTACTCTCTCAACAGTCTCCGGTAATTCAAATTTTAGATCGGCCAGGCGAGTCTCTGTTTGACAACAAAAAAAAGATAAGTACACTTCTTATAATAGGAATTCTGGTAGGTTTTGTATTTGGTGCCACACTAATATTCTTGAAACAGCTCTTATATAAGCATGAAGGGTAATGGCAAATTATATCCAATTTCACGGTTGATTAGAAATTTGAATATTCGGGAGCTGGCTGCGCTTAAAACAACCTTTATATCCATTACAAATAAAGTTGTTTCATTACTGGCCATAATACTTTATGTACGGTTAACAGTACCTTATCTGGGTAATGAGCTCTTTGGAGTATGGATGTCCTTAACATCAATTCTTACATTTTTATCAATTGTTTCAGATCTGGGATTAAGTGTATCTATGGTTAACTATGTTGCCATATCTAAAACTGGAAAAGGGAATTATACTACTCAGGAAATTACATCGTCGGCTTTCTTTTTCCTATTTGTTATGTCCATCACTATAGGGCTGATATACTGGATTTTTCAACAACCAATACATGAAAATTTAACGAACGGTATTTTATCTTCACAAACCCTTGATGAAGCTTACAAAGGAATTGAGATGTTAATCCTTCTGTTCCTTATTGGATTGCCGTTTATTTCTGTTGAAAAAACACTTGAGGGACTACAATTGCAATATATCAGTATTTCCTGGGTAATGGTTGGGAATATCTTGTCAATACTGGCTACATATTGGGTTGCATATTTTAAGCTTGGTTTGCCTTATTTGGTTTTTAGTACAATCGGAACTCAGACACTAATTAGAATTGTTTGTTGGATTACTGTATTTGGAGGCAGATTTCAAATTTACAGACCATCAATGGACCAGCTAAATTTTGCTGCTACTAAAAAATTAATCCAGGCAGGGTTTATATTGTTTTTACTGAACCTGTTTAATGTTATTGCGAATTTTATTGATACTATTATAATTACCAGAAAAATTGGTGTTATGTATGTTGCGCAATATGCAATGTTTCAAAAAATCACCAACCTGTCTTTGTTTTTCTGGTTTTATACAAGCTCTTTTTGGCCATCTTTTTCTGAAGCACATGCAATCAATGAAAAGTCATGGATTCAAAACAAGTTCCACTTTTTGCTGAAGTTGAATATCTTACTTGGAACTTTGTTCGGCGTATTTCTGATCCTATTCGGGAAAAAAATATTTCTTTATTGGTCTGGCGGAAATATTGAATCACCATCTATTATAATGATATTTTCATTTTCAGTTTATACGCTATTATATGGTGTTATTTCCTGTATTTCTCTTGTATTTAATTCGGGTTATCTGATTCGCAACTATATTATTAGTTTCTGCGTTGCATCAGCTGTATCCTTTGTTCTAAAATATTTATTATTGAATCCGGATACACTTGATTATTATATGCTAATTCCGGTTTTACCCTATCTGATTATTTTTATAATTCCATGTTATAGAATAATTCGGAAATATGTAGAAACAGGCGGATGAATCTGATTTTAAATAAGCGACTTTTAATACCGGCAATAATTCTATTGGGTGCCTATAATATTTTACCTATTGGGCTGTTATCCTATAAGAATCTTGATCCACTTAAGCTAATCACTATTTTATTACTTTTCATCGGCCTTATTCAAACAAAGAATCTTTTTGAAAAAGACAATAAATATGTTTCTTTTTTTATATGCTCAATATTTCTTAGTGTATTGAATATGTTTAGCAGAGGCAAGTATCTCGACTGGACCTTTTTTTATTGCCTTAATTATTTAAATTTTTTTGTTTTACTAAAAGCATTTCAAAAATCATACGACATAAATGATTATCTAAATTTATTGCTTGTTTTAAGTTTACTGGCCTCTCTCTTGCATGCTATATTTTTTATAAATCCTGACTTGTTAACCGGAGTTCTTACTGATATTCGAATGGGATCTATAAATTATGACACTACAAAACTCAGAATATTTATTCCAGGTATGGGTTTTATTGCTATCTGCTTTACCTATCTTATTTGTAAAATATTTTATTATAAAAAATTAAACTATTGGGAATTTGCCTTGTTAGGCTTATTCTTTCTTTCAATATTTATTTTTTCTTCTGTCAGAACTAATTTATTAGGCTTATTTATTTGCATCCTCGTTTTTTTAATGACTGGTAAGCTTTCGTTTAAATCAATTTTGATTTTTACTTTGACCGGCGCGGCAATGTTATCAATACTGGCGTTGATTAGTACTGATTTATACCAGTTTATTGCCAGTCGATTTGATATATTTTTTAAACTGGGTGATTTTAAACTATTAGATGTCCTGAACCTGGATATTGATTATGATAACGAGACTACATGGGGGACAATTTATTTTAGGATTCTAGAGGTCATCTATGTGTTACAAAATTTTACTGGAGATCTTAAATCCATCCTTCTGGGAAATATTGGAATACTTTATGATTTTCTGGGTGTTGAACAAGAGCCCGCACCACATGTCGGAATCGTTGGAATTTATTATTTGTTTGGACTTGTAGGTCTAATAACATTTTTGATCATGTTTGTGAAATTTTCCAAAATATTGATTCAAAACGTTTATAAAACTAAGAATACAAAATTCGAATTTCTATCCCTTTCACTGGTTGTTATCTGGTTTAGTTTATTTGCTATTTCCTTATTTGGGGGTGTTTATTATTCAGAACTTATTCTTTTGGTAACTTTTGTTATGGCAGCAGCTGTCTTTATTAAAAATAAATTTGCAAATGAGGGAATTGAAGATCAGTGTAGTAATGCCTAGTTTTAATCAGGCTCATTTTATTGAAGAATCGATCAAAAGTGTATTAAATCAGGATTATAAAAACTTTGAGTTAATTATTGTGGATGGCCTTTCTACTGATGGCACAAAAGATATTATTGAAAAATATAAAGGTCATGAAAATATAAGCTATATCATTTCTGAAAAGGATAATGGCCAGGCAGATGCCCTGCGAAAAGGGTTTTCGCTTTGTTCCGGGGATATTTTAGCATGGTTGAACTCTGATGACATATATTCAGCCGGTGCCTTTTCTACTGTGATTGCTGAGTTTAATAAAGATGATTCCATTGAAGTTGTTAATGGGGTTCTTCATGTAATAGATAAGGACTCTGCGTTTGTAGATATATGGCCTCAGCGAAGAATAAAGAATGAACATTGGATTCATACTCCTCAATGTATCGGACAACCAAGCACTTTCTTTAAAAGTTCTTTGTATAATAAGGTAGGAAAATTAAATGCCCATCTGCGTTTTGCAATGGACTACGATCTTTTTTTTCGATTCGCTATGTCTAATGCGAAATTTTCTTATGTTGATAATCATCTTGCAAGTTTTCGGGTTCATGACCAATCTAAAACTATGTCGCTACCTTATAAATTTTGGAAGGAAGAGTTCGAAGTGTATTACAGAATTTCAGGTGGCAGGCTATTTTCCGGATTTTATTACTGGAAATTCAGAGGAATTATTAGCTATATAATCAAGGGTCATATACTAAAAATAAGAAGGTATTAAATGATAAGTGTCATAATTCCTACTTATAATCGGGAAGATTGCCTGTTCAACACATTAGAGAGTTTTGATGAACAAAAATGTTCAGTTGATTTTGAAATTCTTGTAATTGACCAATCAGAAAATCCTTCTAATGAAAAAATAGAACGCATCTTAAATGTACGATCTAAAGTTCATTACTACAGAATAAACAGGGCGGGACGGTCTATTGCAAAAAACGCTGCCATACCACTTGCATCCGGTCAAGTTTTACTTTTTTGTGATGATGACATTATTGCTGAATCAAACTTTCTTGATATTCATTGGAATACTCATATATCTAATCCTGATATTGGAGCAATGTCTTGTCATCTCATTGAAAAAGGCCAGGAAGAAGTCAATTATCCACATCCATTGAAAATTACGAATTATGGAAGATTTATCAATGTTCCTAATTCCACCTGGTCTGGTTATGTTACCTCATTAAATGGAGGAAACATGTCCTTCAAAAAGGTGGCCTTGGACAAAGCTGGTTTCTTCGAGGAAGTACTCGTGGGTACAAGTATGCTGGAAGAACCAGACATAGCTCACAGAATATTAATGAATGGATATAAGATTTATTTTTCTGCAGCCACAAAAGTCAAACACTTTCCTCAGCATAATGGGAATTTATCTACCCAGGCGGCTAAAGAAATGAATTGGACAAAAAATTATTTTTTCAACCAATATTATTTCCTGTTTAGAAACTATAGGAAAAGGTTTATACCCCTTGTGTTTATTTATTTGAGTTATCGGTCCGCTTTAATATTCTTTTCAAAGAAAGGTATTCAAATTTCAATTTTTGGATTTCCGGTATGCTGCCTGTTAGATGCAGCATCATGCTGGAATAAACTAAAATATACCTATACCCGGCCCTGGTATACCCCGTTAAGAAATGCCGTTTCAATACTTCAGTATAAGAGTAATTAATGAATAAGAGTTTCGCTGATTTACCAAAGGTAGTTTTGGTTATTGTTACATGGAATCATTCAAAAACTGTGGCCGATACCATAGAATCAGTTTATCGTCAATCCTTCAATAATTTTACACTTGTTGTACATGATAATAATTCTACTGATGGAACTATTGATGTATTAAAACGATATGAAAATTATCCAAACTTTGTTTTGTCCGCTTCTGATCTTAACGAAGGATTTTGTGGGGGAAATAATTTAATTATTTCAAAATATGACTTTGATTACCTTCTATTGGTAAATCCTGATATTATTATGTATCCTGATTACCTTGAAAATGCATTGTCAACCTTCAAATCAGACCCTTCAATAGGTGCTGTATGTGGTTTACTTATTCAGAGTGAAGTTGTAAATCCGGTTATTGATAGTGCTGGAATGTCGCTCATGAAGGATCGTCGATTTTGCTTGAATTTTCATGGAAAAAAATTAGGAGATGTTTCAATTAAGTCTGGATTTGTACATGGGCTTGACGGTGCATTGCCTTTATTTAAGCGAGAGGCGGTAGATCAGTTATTACTAAATGGATATTTTTTCAACCCTTTATTCTTTTCTCACAAGGAAGATTGGGATATTTCCTGGAGAATGTTACTGTTTGGTTGGAAAATATATTTTAATGCAAATGCAATCGCTATTCATCCTAGAGGTTTTAAACCAAATAACATTAAGGAACGCGGTAAAATAAATCCTAAAGTTAAATACGATGCGTTTAAGAATCAGTTTATTTTGATCTTAATAAATGATGACAAGTGGAATTTTTTGAAAGATCTGTTTCATATTGTACCTAGGTTAATTTTAATTACTCTTTACTGCTTTCTAAATGAACGAAAATCATTAAGAGCATACTCATACATATACAAAAATCGAAAAGAAATATTTTCTTATAGAAGACTTGTTCAACAAAAAAGAAAAATTTCACCTTCCGAATTTAGAAAATTTTATCTCAGTGAATGAACGGGTAAATATTATTGGAAATAGAATTGATTGTTTTCCTGACTTTCCTTCTTTGTATTCACATCTCCTTCAGTCTTTGAAAGTGGCTAAGAAAGCTGGATATATTACTGTGAATAATGTTCACACGATGATGGAGGCTTACAATAATCCTTCCTTTAAAGAAATTTTGAATAATTCGAGTCTCTCGATTCCGGATGGTAAACCACTTGAAATAGTTGGTAAGCTAAAAGGTTGTTCCGGCATCAGTCGCCTCTTCGGTCCAACTTTAATGGAAA
Organism: Flavipsychrobacter sp.; assembly: GCA_016787265.1. Taxonomy (GTDB): domain Bacteria; phylum Bacteroidota; class Bacteroidia; order Chitinophagales; family Chitinophagaceae; genus Flavihumibacter. The sequence continues at coordinate 317,428 of JAEUVF010000008.1, forward strand.
AATTTATTGATTGGGGGCGGAAAGATGGAGTTAAGCATTTTTTTATAGGTAGCTCTCATGCAACGTTAGACCTAATGAAGGCGGTCATTTCCCAAAAATACCCTGGTGCACAGGTTTGTGGTGCTGTTTCTCCACCCTTTTTACCTGTAAATGAATGGCCCAATGAAACCTATATACAAATGATTAATCAGGAAAAACCTGATTTTATCTGGGTGGGTTTGGGTGCACCCAAACAGGAAGCCTGGATGTCTAACCATTGTCCATCCATAAACTATGGATATATGGTTGGTATAGGTGCAGGATTTGATTACCTGGCTGGAAACACAAAACATGCGCCCAAATGGATGAAAAACGCCTCACTTGAGTGGTTGTATCGGCTCGTGCAGGAACCCAGGCGTTTATGGAAACGATATTTTTTGACCATACCGCCATTTATCGTTTTGGCATCCATAGATATCATTCGTTCGAGATTCCACACTAAATAAACCAACCTTGAGAAAAAAAACCATTCTATGAAATTATCTGCTCAATTCTCCTTCAGGACGAAGATGACGCTTGATTTGCTGCTCCTTTGCGGCATCATGATTCTTTCTTCTTACCTGTTAAGCCCGCTAAAATCAGCCTTAACCGGCGATCATATTGTAACAATATGCGCTAGTCTCCTTTTTTGGTTGTTTTCTGCCCGAATCATGGGCCTGTATAGTGATTTTAGAGAAACCCCCTTCTCAATTGAATGGGTTGCATTTCTCAAAACACTAGGTTTCTTTGCAATGATCAGCTCTCTCGCCTTTTTCCTTTTACTGAAAGACTACGGCTATACCAGGAGAGAAATGCTGATGCAACTCGGCTGTATCTTTTTTCTGCTACCGATGCAGAAAGTTGTACTTAGAATCCTCTTTCGAAAAATCAAACTGAAGAACGGTCTCAATAAGAAAGTACTGATTGTTGGGGCAGGTTCAAACGGTATGGACTTTTACCAGCAATATGTGGAAAAGGAAAATTTTGGTTATACACTGGCAGGTTTTCTGCATGAAGAACAACTTCTTAGTTTAAATGGAAGTTACCTGGGTAAAATTTCAGAAATCGACACTGTATTAGCTAAATATGAAACAGATGAAATAGTTATTACCCAAACTACCGATGATACTGTGCTCGAAAAGATTGTGGCAGCCGGAGAGAAAGAAGGAAAAAGAATAAAAATTATCCCCGATTATCAACGGTTTGGCCCCCGAAGATTAAATATTGAACAAATAGGTGCTTTGCCTATCATTAACTTAAGAAATCTGCCGCTCGATAATCTTGATAACCGGGTATTGAAACGGATTTTTGACATCGTCTTTTCTTCTTTGGTTATTGTGTTTGTGTTCAGTTGGCTGTTCCCGATTATTGCGTTAATCATTAAACTGAGCTCAAAAGGCCCTGTTTTCTTCAGACAGGAAAGATGGGGACTAAACAACAAATCAATTATTTGTTACAAATTCAGATCTATGGTGAGCCATAGCAGGGATATTGATGAACATGGCAACTACCAGCAGGCTCGTAAAAATGACCCCCGAATTACAAAAATTGGAGCCTTTCTTCGTAAAACAAATATGGATGAATTGCCGCAGTTTATTAATGTGCTTCTTGGATCCATGTCTGTAGTTGGCCCCAGGCCACACCCGGTTCCTTTAAATCTACTTTCAAAAGAAAGTATTGAAAACTATATGATGCGCCATCTTGTTAAACCTGGTATTACCGGCTGGGCTCAGGTCAATGGTTACCGCGGAGAAACAAGGGCACCGATTCTGATGAAAAAAAGAGTTGAACACGATGTTTGGTACCTGGAAAACTGGAGCTTCTGGCTTGACCTTCAAATTATCGTGCAGACCTTAGTAAATATGGTTAAAGGTGAAAAAAATGCGTTTTAAAACTGATCTGCAGTTTTCTCCCCTTCGCTTCTTCTTTTTTTTCCTTTCCTTATTGTTTGTCCACTTTAAAGGGACCAGCCAATCAATTTCAGTTGGTCAATCTATTCTGGAAGAGGCTGTGAGACGTATGGATATACAGGACAGTTCCAGATTGAGTCAGTCGGTGCTGATCCGGCCTTTGCATTTGCCTAACGTTACAAATTACGATAGTTTGATGCAGGTGCTCACTGGTTTGGAAACACCCAAAAGAACAACTTTTATGAATGGTAAAGGTTCTGTTCGATTTCTTCCTGCTTATTTCCAGCAACAGTACAATTCGCATCATGCTTTTGGATGGAATGATGGAAGCCTGTTTCCTGCCAAAGGATATCAGTTTCGCGCAAGCGCGGGAATTGCTGCTAACTTTGGCATACTCTCCATTCAACTCAAACCTGAACTCGTCTTCGCCGCAAATCCTGCTTTCAGAGGGTTCTCTCCCAATCAGCCAGATAGCTCCTGGTATCACTATTACACTTTTCAGAACTGGATCGATATGCCAGAGCGTTTTGGTGAAAAGTCCTTTGCAAAATTATTACCCGGACAGTCCAGTATTCGGTTTAATTATAAAGGCATGTCCCTTGGAGTATCATCAGAAAATCTTTGGTGGGGACCCGGAACCCGAAATGCCCTCATGATGAGTAATAATGCGCCTGGCTTTTACCATATTAGTTTTAACTCTACCCGGCCGCATAAAACATTCCTTGGAAAATTTGAATGGCAACTTATTGCTGGTACCCTTAAGAATTCAGGTGTTTTGCCTCCTGATACTTCACGAAGATTAAATGGCCAGCCTTTGTATCAGCCTAAGAAAACAGCAAATAGATATATTAATGCGGTTGTGATCGACTGGCAACCCAAATGGATCAAGGGTTTAAATCTTGGTTTCGCCCGTAGCTTTTATCAGTACTCCGATAATATAAGACCTAACCTAAATGGATACCTGCCAGTCTTAAGTGCCTTTTTCAAAGGAAATGCCCAGGATGAAAATGAATTCGGCAGGGATCAATTGCTTTCCTTTTTCTTTCGTTGGGTTTTTCCCAAAGAAAAAGCTGAAATCTATGGTGAATGGGGTAGAAATGATCATTCCGGGAACCTTAGTGATTTTGTCCAGGAGCCGGAACATAGCAGGGCCTACCTCTTAGGATTGAAAAAAATTATAGATCTGCCAGCTAATCGCCAGTTGGAACTTTTTGGAGAAATTACACAACTTGAAACTCCGGGTACTAAACTTGTAAGAGCACTTCAACCCTGGTATGTTCATTACCAGGTTCGTCATGGATACACGCACAAGGGACAGGTTCTTGGTGCTGGAATCGGCCCGGGAAGTAACAGCCAAACCATTGGAGTAAATTGGTATGGCACTCAGCTGAATAAATCAGGCCTGAGCTTTGACAGAGTTGTCCGTAACAATGATTTTTATTACCTCGCCTTCACGGGTAGACAATTATATGATTCCCATTGGGTAGATCTTGTACTATCGGGAACAAAAACCTGGCATCGCAAAAGGATGCTCTATACTGCCCATTTATCCCTTCTCAGGTCCGTTAATTATCAGTGGAATACTGATGATAATGTGAATCATTTTCAAGCGGGTTTCACCCTTGGATACCTTTTTTGATTTTCTCTATCCTCCCAACAACTTCCGCCAGTCTTCTTTCGTCATGCTGCTGAAAAAGGCCTTCCCGCTTTGTACCAAACCGGCAGAGAGTTCTCTTTTGCTTTGCTGGAGCCGTCGCATTTTTTCTTCCACCGTACCCGGACAAATCAACCGTACCGCCTGTACATTCTGATGTTGCCCGATGCGATAGGCCCGGTCGATGGCCTGGTCTTCCACTGCAGGGTTCCACCAGGGGTCTACCAGGTACACATAACTCGCTGCAGTCAGATTAAGTCCTACACCACCGGCTTTCAAACTTAACAGGAATACCCGCACTTCGGGATCCTGCTGAAAGCGATCCACCGCCGCCTGCCTGTTTTTCGTAGCTCCGGTGAGTGTTTCATATACGATTCCCAGTTTGTTCAGCTCAATAGCAATCAGGTCGAGCATGGAAACAAATTGAGAAAAGATCAGGATTTTATGCCGGGGCGATTTGCTTTGCACCTGCTCGATCAGCACATCAATTTTCGAAGAACCTTCTCCCTGCAACTGATCAGCCTGCAATAACCGCGGATCATCACAGATCTGCCGGAGTTGCGTTAACCCACGCAATACATGAATGGAATTGCGCAGGATTTCATCTTCCAGTTTGTCTTCCAGGTAATCCCGCAGGTCTTTTTCATACGCATTGTACACTGCACGTTGTGCCTCGCCCATAGGGCAATACAGAATCTGTTCAATTTTATCAGGTAACTCCTGGATCACATCTTCCTTGGTGCGCCGGAGCAGGAAGGGCCTGATTTTTTGTTGCAACTCTTCTGAACGCTGGCGGTTTTCGAACCGGTCGATGGGAGTGGAGTAGATATCCTGGAAATATTTTTTATTCCCCAGTAAACCCGGACAAACAACTGAAAACTGCGCATACAGATCCATGGTATTGTTTTCAAAAGGAGTACCGGTGATGGCCAAACGATTTTTGCTTTTCAGCATTTGTACTGCCTGGTAGCGTTGCGAGTCGGGGTTCTTGATCTGTTGTGATTCATCAAGCAATACATAACCAAACTGAAACCGCCGCAGATAGGTGATATCAGTTAATAGCGTTCCATAAGAGGTGAGAATGATATCGTACTGTTCAAACGCTTCTGTGTTTTTGTTGCGATTGGCACCATGAAGCACCAGGCATTTCAACGAAGGTGCAAATCGCTGTAGTTCTACCTGCCAGTTAAAGAGCAGGGAGGTGGGTACTACTAACAGGTGAGTGGACTGCTCCTTTTCTTTCAACAAAAGCAGAAATGCAATCACCTGCACCGTTTTACCTAAGCCCATATCATCTGCGAGTACACCACCGAATTCATTTTCATGCAGGAAGTGCAGCCAATTCAGTCCTTCCTGCTGGTAGTGCCGAAGCTCCGTATGCAATGTTGAAGGAACTGATACCGGTTCAATGGATTTGATATCGGTTAGACGTTGCCGGTAGTTACGGATTTTTTCCTGAACTGTTGAATCCAGCTCATCCTCCGTGAATTGCTGGCTGATTGTTTCAAACTGTGTGGCAGGGAGTATCAGGTCTTCCCCCATAACCGAGGCACCGAAGAAAAACTTCGAAAAGCGATCAATCCATTGTTCCGGTAATAATCCCAGGGTACCATCATCCAGTTGAACATACTTGCTTTTATTGCGGATAGCTTTTTGGATTTGCGGAAGGGAAGCCTGCTGATCGCCGTATTTGGCATTGATCTTTACATTAAACCAATTGAGTCCGGATACCACTCGTACGGTAATGGTTCCCTTATGTGCACTCTTTTTATTTTCTTTCAGTTGATTAAAACCAAAGATGGAGATACCTGCCGTCCGCCATTGCGCGAAGGCTTCCAGGAACCAGTCTTCATTGAGGAAGCGATCCCGATGAAGGTATAAATAGGGTAATTCATTCTCCAGTTGTTCCATGAAATGCGGATGTTGCTTCAGTACCATCGCGAGGAAAGCATTCTCGGCGGCATCATTGCGTTGCATGGCAAGTAGTCTGCCTTTGGTATCGGGCAGGTAAACCATTTTTTTACTGCGCAGCGGTACTTCCATACTCCCATAGCGCATCATGGGTTGGATGGTTACATATTGCCCGAGATCAGCCAGGTAGATCAATCGTTCAATCGCACCTTTCCATCCCGCTTCCTTCAATTCTTCTTCTGCCCCGAGCTCAATAAAATGCCGTTCAACCCGGATCATTTTCTCCAGTTTGGAAAGAATTTTCTCTTCAAAAGCCGCGAACTGGTCTTCATGTAATTGCAGGTGTTGCCGGGTTGCAAACACCTGCAGCAATTTCAGCACAGTCAGATTTGCAGCCAGCATAAGCTGGTTCTCCTGTAGCAGAAAGAGTCCGTATTTTAAAGAGAATTGTTGTGGATGAAATTTTTGTTTACCCAGTTCCAGTTCGGGACTCACCCTGTAAAACGGACTGGCTTTATAAATATGCAGGGAAAGTTTTTCAACCAACCCGCCTACCTGCACTTCCCTCAGCGAACCGGCACTTACATTTTCAGAAAATTCCGGGTCGTGGTAGAAAAATCGCAATCCAACGGGATTTTTTATTATGGTACGCAAACTGCGTATATCGCTACTTGTAATACTGTTAGCCGGCGTCGTTTGAAATCGACTGATAGCAGCATAAAATCGAATCGTATCCACCTCATTGTCTGCGAGCTGGGCAGCATCAGTTGCGCTGATAGGGGATAAGGGGTTCCGGATTTTCCCTGCCTGCGTAAGCGGCGCATCATAGAGTTCAATACACAGCGATTTATGAAACCGGAATTGCTTCAACACCACGATGCGGGTACAGTTACCCTCAGCTGTTTGCGGTGGCTGTTCCTCGGGCACTAATAATAGTTCTTCCAGATCGCGGATGGAGTCCATTCTGCAATAATACGGCTTCGCGGGTTCAGGTTATATTCCGCCATAACTATATAACAATCCCCCAAAATTTTATAAATCCCCATTCCCGGTAATTCCTATCTTTACTCCCGAATGAAACGTATCACCATTTTTTTCCTAATGCTGTTGTATATGACGGTTTCCTCCGGGTTCACCGTTCATCTTCACTATTGCATGGGAGAACTGGTGGAGTCCAATCTTACTCATTCCGATGAACCAACCTGTGGAGGTTGTGGAATGGAAATAGAGGCAAGTTCCAGCGATGGCTGCTGCAAAGATGAACACAAGCAGGTAAAGGTTGACCAGGATAAAAAACTGGCGGAAATAGCTGCCAAGGCAGTGCAAACTGCATCCGAACAAACCGTTCCTTTTGCTTTTATTTCTCCTGAAAACCTGCTGTTTGAAACAGTTCATCAACTGCCATTTTCAAATGCGCCACCTCGAAATTCAGGGGTTCCCTACTATCTCTTTCAACGCAATTTCCGTATTTGATTTTTTCCCTTTCTGTTCAGCCTGAATCCTTTCAGGCTAAAGGCATTTCCTGTCTATTCTATTCTTAATTCTATCATTCTTAATTATTTATCTAATGAAATCAGTTATTGTAACTGCTTCTGCAGCAATTCTATTGTTGGCATCCGCCTGTAACAACAGTGCCGATCATCAATCACACCAGTCAGAAACTGCCAATCCGGCCACTGATCAACCTGCTGCTCCGGCTCCAGTTTCCAATCAGTTGAAAGATGTATATGCGCATTATCATCATATCAGTTTCGCACTGGCCAAGGATGATGCTGCAGAAACCAGTAATGGTGCCAAAGCCTTGCAGGTTGCTATTGCAGAAGTGGATAAATCAGGTATGAGTGCTGAACAACAGCAGGTATTTGCCGCCAATGAAGCTGCACTTCAGGAGCATGCCGCCGCCATCGTAAATGCAGGCATTGAAGAACAGCGGAAGCAGTATGAAAAACTGGGAGAAAGTCTGTATCCGCTGGTGAAAGCCTTCGGATCAGAAAAGCCTTTATATAAAGCCTATTGCCCCATGGCTTTTGATAACAAGGGAGCCAGTTGGATCAGCACCAGCAAGGACATCAACAACCCTTATTTCGGCGAGAAAATGCTGACCTGTGGCGAAATACAGGAAGAAATCAAATAATTCATTGTTATGGTTCATCGTATTATAGAATGGTCGCTCCGAAACCGGTACATCGTACTGGTTTTGGCCACCGGCCTCTTTATCTGGGGAGTCATCTCCGTAAAGAAAAATCCCATTGACGCCATCCCAGATCTTTCTGAAAACCAGGTGATTGTTTTCACCGAATGGATGGGACGTGCACCACAGCTTATCGAAGACCAGATTACTTATCCGTTGGTCACCAACCTGCAGGGACTCCCCCGTATCAAATATGTGCGTGGTTCCTCCATGTTCGGCATGAGTTTTATTTATGTGATTTTTGAAGATGAGGTGGATGTCTATTGGGCCAGGGAGCGCGTACTGGAAAGATTGAGTACCATCAGCCGAACCCTGCCCGAAGGAGTAAGCCCACAGCTTGGTCCTGATGGTACCGGAGTAGGTCATATCCTCTGGTACACCCTCGATGCTCCAGGAATGGACCTGGGAGAACAACGCGCCATCCAGGACTGGTATGTGAAATTCGCCTTGCAAAATGTACCGGGAGTAAGTGAAATCGCTTCCTTTGGTGGTTTTCAGAAACAATACCAGGTTACGATTGACCCGAATAAACTCCTGTATTATAAAATTCCACTCTCTACTGTAATGGCTGCCATCCGCGCCAATAACAATGAAAGCGGCGGACGAAAATTTGAAATGAGTGATATCGGGTACATCATCAAAACAGATGGCTATTTGAAATCTATGGAAGAGCTGGGCGCCATCTCCATTGCCAGTCAGGCTGGTCTGCCGGTCCGCATTTCAGATGTTGCCACAATCCAGATGACAGGAGAAAGCAGGCTGGGAATCTTTGATCAGGATGGCGAAGGAGAACGCGTAGGCGGAATAGTCGTAATGCGATATGGTGAAAATGCCGCAGCAGTTATTGATGGCGTGAAAGCCAAAATGCAGGAAGTGGCGAAAGGACTTCCGGAAGGAATGACCTTTGATATTGTCTATGACCGCGGAGAACTCATTCGTGAATCCATCGACAGTATTCAGCATACACTGATTGAAGAAATGATTGTGGTTTCCCTGGTAGTAATCATCTTCCTTTTTCACTGGCGCAGCGCACTCAGCATCATCATTCAGATTCCGATCACCATTGCTGCCAGTTTTATCCTGCTCAATGCTTTTGGCGTTTCCTCCAATATAATGTCACTCACCGGAATTGCGCTGGCTATCGGTGTTATTGTTGACAATGGAATCATCATGAGCGAAAATGCTTACAAGCACCTGGCAGAACGCTATGCCGACTGGCAAAGAACCCATCAATCTGAGGCAAAATGAAAAAGCTAAAAAATATATTTAAAAAATCACCCGACTGGATTTCGGAAGCGGAGCGTATGGAGGTGATTGAAAAAAGCAGCAAGCAGGTGAGTAGAGGAGTGTTCTTCGCCACCATCATTATCATAACTTCTTTTTTACCGGTTTTCATGTTAACCGGGCAGGAAGGGAAACTCTTTCATCCCCTTGCGTTCACCAAAACATTCATCATGATCATGGATGCACTATTGGTGATTACACTCGCCCCGGTACTGATCTCCTTTTTTATGAAAGGAAAATTTCGTCCCGATAATGCGAACCCGGTGAACCGTTTCCTTGAAAAAATCTACACCCCAATTATTCGGGGCGTACTGAAATGGAGAAAGACTACCATCGCTATCAATGTCCTTGCGTTGGCGATTACCATTCCGCTGCTCAAATCTGTTGGTACCGAATTCATGCCTCCGCTGGATGAACAAAGTATTCTTTTTATGCCGGTTACCCTTCCGGATATCAGTAATGGAGAAGCTAAGCGTATTTTACAGGTCCAGGATAAAATAATCAAATCTGTTCCGGAAGTTGATAAGGTATTGGGCAAGGCGGGAAGAGCCAGCACGGCTACAGATAATTCTCCGATCTCGATGATTGAAACGATCATCATGCTCAAGCCCAAATCAGAGTGGAGGGAAGGTATTACGAAGAATGATATCATTAAAGAACTGGATGCCAAACTTCAGATTCCCGGGGTAGTGAATGGCTGGACTCAACCTATTATCAACCGGATCAACATGCTCGCAACGGGAATTCGTACCGATGTGGGTATTAAGATCTATGGACCTGATCTGGATACCATTGCCGCAGCCAGTGAGCGTGTGAAATCCGCATTGGAAGGAACTCCCGGGGTGCAGGATTTATATGTTGAGCCTATCACAGGTGGCAAGTATTTGTCCATCCAGGTTAACCGCGAAGCGCTGAATCGCTATGGTCTTAATGTAGCGGATGTAAACCAGGTGGTGGAATCTGCTATTGGAGGTGCTGCAGTCGGACAAACCATTGAGGGGCGTCAACGCTTTAGCATCAATGTACGATTGGCACAGGAGTACAGGAACAGCCTGGATCGCATTCGTCGTATTCCACTGCAAAGTGCTGCCTTTGGAGAATTGCCTTTAAGTGCTGTTGCTGAAGTAAAACTGGAAGAAGGCCCGCCTATGATCAGCTCCGAAAATGCACTGCTTCGCGGCGCTGTTATGTTTAATGTGCGGGATCGCGACCTTGGAAGTACCGTACAGGAAGCTATTGCAAAAATGAATGCAGCCAAAGGTATTCTGCCCGAAGGTTACTTTCTGGAATGGAGCGGACAATATGAAAACCTGATTCGCGGACAACAAACATTGTTATGGATCGCACCGGTTGTTTTACTGATCATTTTCTTCTCCCTCTACTTCGCTTTTCACTCCATGCGAGAAGCTTTCTTAAGCCTGATCACGGTTCCCTTTGCTTTAATTGGAGGTGCTTATGCTATCTATTTCTACGGCGTGCATCTCTCTGTTGCAGTAGCTGTTGGTTTTATTGCGCTTTTCGGCATAGCAGTGGAAACAGGTATCGTAATGGTGATCTATCTCAACGATGCCATGCAACAACTGGTGAAAGCAAAAGGTAACAGCAGCGAAACAATCACCCGGGAAGATCTTCGACAGTATGTAATCATGGGCGCTGCCAAACGATTGCGTCCCAAACTGATGACGGTTTGTGTGTCGCTGTTTGGACTTATCCCGGTAATGTGGGCAACCGGTGTGGGTACAGATGTAATGAAACCTATCGTATTACCCATGATCGGTGGTGTAATTACTTCTTCCACTCATATTCTCCTGGTTACACCCCTCATCTTTTTGCTTACGAAGGAATATGAATTACGTAAATACGGTAAACTGGAAATCTATGATGCATCGCATTAAACAACTATTACTGGCAACATTGGCGTTTGCATCGGCGCCAGTTCTTGCACAGGATACAGCTGTCCTTACGCTGGATACTATCCTTGTAAGAATCGAACAGTCGCACCCCTTGTTGCAATCCTATGGCTTAAAAGCCGAAGGCTATAAATACAGTGCGGAAGCTGCTACTTCCTGGATGTCCCCGATGGTAGGATTAGGGACATTTATGACACCCTATCCTTTTCAGAAAATTATGGAAGACCGCGACAAAGGAAATATCATGCTGCAACTGGAGCAGGATATTCCAAATGCCGCCAAACTCAGAACTAAAAAAGCATTTATCGCATCGCAGGCGGATGGAGTATTGGCACAGCGGGGTGTAAGCCTGAATGAATTAAAAGCACAGGCGAAGACACAATATTATACCTGGTTGATGGCAGTAGAACGAATACAGGTGCTGGACGAAGCAATTGTTTTGATGGAAATGATGAAGAAAATTGAGGAGGTCCGGTACCCTTACAATCAATCCCCTCTGAGTGGAGTGTTCAAAGCGGAATCCAGGGTAGAAGAAAACAGGAATATGAGACGCATGTATGAAGGGGAGATCCAAAAAGCACGGGCATGGCTAAACGCACTGATGAATCGAAAGGGATCCGATTTTTTCCTGATTGATACAACTCACACAGCAAGCTTTACTCCTCAGCTGGTCTTTGATACGCTTCAACTGGCGGCAAGCAGAAGAGATATTGCCCGTATGAATGCAGAGATCAACAGTATGCAGTTGGGTATTCATTCCATGCGCCAGGAAAAGAAACCCGATTTCCGGATTCGCTTTGATCATATGACACCTATCAGCAGCATGATGCCCAATGCTTTCAGTGCTATGGGAATGATTAGTATCCCCATTGCTCCCTGGAGTAAGCGTATGTATAAAAATGAAATCAAAGCAATGGAGCTGAATGTTCAGGCGATGCAGAAAGAACGAGAAGCCATGTTGCAGGAAACCCAGGGAATGTTATATGGAATGCAGTCTGAAATACTGGTGATGCAAAAGAGGATTGAAAACTTTGGATCCAAAGTGATTCCTGCTTTGGAAAGAAGCCTGGAGGCTGATTTCCAGCTCTACCAGGAAAATAAACAACAGTTGGCTTTAGTAATCTCCGACTGGGAAGCACTGGTAATGATGAAGATGAACCTGGCAGATGAAAAATTCCGATTGTATAAAATGATCGTTGATTATGAGAAAGAGCTCTATAAATAAGATATTGTTTGCCTCGTTGATCTTATTGGCCGCCTGTAAGCAGCCAAAAACAGATCATGCCGTGCATAAACACGATTCATCTCTTGATACCAGTCTGGCTGGTCTTGTTAAACCGGTGAATGAACAGGTGGTTTCTGGGATACATAGTATCAAAGCGGAGCAGGGAACCAATTTATATGCTGTTTCAGTACCCGGACTCGTAACCTATGATACGCGCAAACAAATTGCTGTAGCAGCCAGGGTGGCCGGAAGAATTGAACGTCTCTATGTGCATTATAATAATCAGCCGGTTCAAAAGGGGCAATTGCTGATGGAATTGTATTCGCCTGACCTGGTTGCCGGTCAGCGCGAATTATTATTATTAAAACGAACAGCTACCGAGCCTGCTTTGCTGGATGCTGCAAAAAGAAAACTGCAACTATTAGGCATGTCTGCTGCGGCTATCAATAAGGTGCTGACAACCGGAGAGCCTATGTATCGGATTGGTGTCTATAGTCCGGCTACCGGTTATATTCTCGATGTACAGGGAACTGCTGTTCCATCAGCCATCACACTGAGCAGTAGCAGTAATGCCAGCGCTTCAGGTGGTATGGCTGGCATGGGAGGTGAAGCTGCTTCCGGGCTTACTGAAACTGCAACCTCCGCACAACCTGCAGCTACCTCCCTGCTGGTGCGCGAAGGACAATACCTGGCAAGTGGACAATCCGTTTTCACCATCTACCAGAACACAGAACTGGTGGCTGAATTTGCTTTTGCTCCTGGTATCAGCACACTTCCGGCAGTTGGCAGAAAGCTCTTGTTTTATCCGGTAGGTGATTCTGTCAATGCAAGAACTGGTTCCATTCGGTTGATACAGCCGGTTTTTAAAGCCGGACAAAATTTCACGCTCACCCGAATGAATATTCCGGCGAATGAATACCGGGTTGGACAATTACTCCGCGCGGAACTGGCAGTAGTTGGAAAGGAGGGCTGGTGGCTGCCGAAGGAAGCAGTGCTGGACATGGGCAACCGCTCCATTGTATTTCGCAAAGAACAAAACGTATATAAACCAGTTAAAGTCAGAACAGGCATCCGGGCTAACGGGCATGTGCAGGTGCTGGATAGTATTTCTGATTGGGAACTGGCCTCCAGTGCCTATTATCTTGTCGATAGTGAAAGCTTTATTCCTGACACTAAATCGAAAAACAAATGAAACGCAAAGATTTTATAAAGTGGACAGGTTTTGCAGTTTTATCACCCCTGGCTGTTCTGCAATCCTGCAAGGAAAAAGATGGTAAAGCTGCTGCAGCAGTGGCAGAAACTACCTATACCTGTCCTATGCATCCGCAAATCGTTCAAACCAAAATGGGTACCTGTCCCATTTGCGGAATGGATTTGGTTGTGTTTGATAAGAACAATAAAGAAGCATTCTTAACGCTTAGCAGGGAACAGCAATTGCTGGCGAATGTTACAGTTCTTGAAATAGGTGCAGGCAGTGTTGATAACATCACGCGCCTGAATGGCCGGTTGGTGGTGAATCCATCCAATACGGTGTATGTAAGCAGCAGGGTAGCAGGTAGAATAGAAAGCTTGTCAGTGAAGGAAACCGGCGCCCTGGTTCAAAAGGGACAGTTGCTGTACCGGATTTATTCCGAGCAGTTATTAGCCTTACAAAAGGAATATCGACTGGCAGTGGCACAGGCAAAACAATTTCCGGCAGACCGACGCTTTCAGGAGATTGAAGCAGCGGCTAAACAAAAGCTGCTGTTGTATGGACAAACAGCTGCACAGGTAAGTCAATTGGTAAGCACTGAACAAGACAATCCGTATGTGTATTATTATGCACCGGCATCCGGAGTAGTAGCTGAATTAACTGTTTCCGAAGGTCAATATGTAGCAGAGGGTAGCCCGATTCTGAAACTGGAAGATTATGGGCAGCTTTGGGTGGAAGCAGACCTTTACCCGGGAGAAGCTTCGAAAGTAAACAAAGGGCAAAACCTGCAGGTTGTCATTGCCGGAAATGAGGAGGAAAAATATTCCATAATAGTGGAGTTTATTGAACCGGCATTGCAGGCAGGTACGCAGTTGCTTACTGTGCGGGGAACCATTAAAAATCCAAACCGGCAGTTTCAGCCGGGTATGCCGGCCCAGGTATTACTCAATCGCGGCAGTGCTTCCGGAGTATTGCAGCTTCCTTTGGCTGCTGTCATCTCCGATGGCAAATCTGCTCATGTTTGGGTGCAATCCGAAGATGAAAAATTTGAACCACGGGATGTGAAAATCGGAATTGAAAATGCGGATACCGTGGAGATTCTGGAGGGGCTGGATGAAGGAGAAAAAGTAGTCGTGTCCGGTGCCTATCTTTTATACAGTGAATACATTTTAAAAAAAGGAAAACATCCCTTACACAGTTAATGAAAACCATGAAATATTTACCCATCCTTGGCTTGTTGGTTATGCTTGCCAGTTGTAAGCAAAAGGAACCAAAGCAGCAGGAGCATGCTGCTAAAACTGTTGTTGATTCAGCATTGGTTGCTGAGAAGACGCCGCTAGCAAAACCCCTTCGTTTGGAAAATCCAGCGAATGAAATTTTGCTGAATCCTTATTGGAAGCTACAGGCTGCACTTGTTGAAAGCAATGCGTTTGGAGCCAGAAAAGCGGCCCTGTTGTTGGAAGAAGCTGCCAGACAGGTAAAAGACAAACAGGTTATTGCTCAAAAGGCAGCAGCTATTTTGCAGGAATCAGACCTGGAAAAACAACGCGTACATTTCTCGACAATCAGCCAGGAACTAATTAAACTGGTGGAAATGGATGGCGTTCGCGAGGGTGCAGTACATGTTGCTTTTTGCCCCATGGCAATGGAAGATAAGGGAGCATTTTGGCTTAGTCCGGAGAATGAGGTAATCAATCCGTATTTTGGTGCATCGATGCTTACTTGCGGATCAATTGAAAAAACAATAGAATAACATCACATGAAAAGAATCCTTTTAGGCTGCCTGCTATTGGCAGGTTTGCAAACTGCGATTGCACAATCGTCAAAAGAAGGGGAGGTATGTTACAATCCCAACCTGGTTAAGGACACTACCAAAAAAAGTATCAAATCAAAAACCGTGGCGCTGATGGGGACGGATAGTATCTCCATTATCTATCATTCTCCGGGTGTGCGGAAGCGCGTAATCTGGGGCGGACTGGTGCCTTATGATGAAGTATGGGTTACTGGTGCCCACGATGCCACCATGCTGGAGATTCCCCAGACAATTGTAGTTGGAGGTAAGGAACTGGCTCCAGGTAAGTACGCCATTTTTTCTATTCCCGGTAAAAAGGAGTGGATCATCATCATTAATAAAAACTGGCAGCAACATCTGGCATCCGAATATGACGAGGCGGAGGATCTGGTTCGCACCAAGGTAAAACCAAAGAAGCAGGACTTGACAGAGCGCCTGCAATATACCCTGCAATACCAGGAGAAGGAACGAAAGGGAACCATCAGCTGGGCCTGGGAAAAACTGGCCTGGGAAATTCCATTCAGCCTAAAATAAAAACACCATGGACCATTCAAGCCATCACCATCAACATGGTCAACCGCAAAAGCATGTAGAAAACAAGGATATGGCTCAGGTGGACGAACATGCAGGCCACCACACAGAAGACTTTTTGAAACGATTCTGGATTTGCCTGGCGTTGACTGTTCCGATTTTGCTCTTATCCCCGATGATTCAACATTGGTTGCAAATCGAGTGGCGATTTCAGGGGGATCAGTTCATTGTGTTGGCCCTGGGGTCCATTTTATACTTCTATGGAGGAGCTCCTTTTCTGAAAGGATTGGTAAGGGAACTCAAAGCCAGGGATCCTGGTATGATGACCCTGGTGGCAGTGGCAATAACATCCGCTTTCCTCTATAGTGTGGCGGTGGTACTGGGTTTGGAAGGAATGGATTTTTTCTGGGAACTCGCAACCCTGATTGATATCATGTTGTTAGGACATTGGCTGGAAATGAAATCACAGGTTGCAGCTTCCCGTGCCCTGGAATCGCTGGTAAAGTTGCTGCCATCAGAAGTGCACATAGTTGAAAATGATACTGTAGTGGAGATTCCATTATCGCAGTTAAAGAAAGGCGATTTGATGGTAATCAAACCCGGAGAAAAAGTGCCGGCAGATGGAGTGGTTCAGCAAGGTAATTCAGCAGTTAATGAAAGTATGCTGACCGGTGAAAGTGTTCCAGTCATCAAGGAAGCGAATATGGAAGTTATTGGTGGATCTATAAATGGTGATGGTGTTCTTCGGGTAAAGGTAACAGGCACTGGTGAGGATAGTTACCTGAATAAAGTGATCCGTCTGGTTGGTTCTGCTCAACAGTCAAAGTCCAAAACACAAAACCTTGCCCACCGGGTGGCAAAATGGTTAACCATTCTCTCCCTGGGAGTTGGTTTAATAACCTTACTATACTGGCTTAGTTCAGGTGCAACTCTTTCTTTTGCATTGGAAAGAATGGTAACGGTCATGGTTACTGCCTGTCCGCATGCATTAGGAGTTGCCATCCCCTTAGTAGTTGCAATCAGTACTTCTATGGCTGCCCGTAAGGGACTCCTCATCCGAAACCGGACAGCTTTTGAAAATACCCGGCGGTTAACTACTATTATTTTTGACAAAACAGGAACAGTTACCGAAGGAGCGCATGAAGTGGCACAACTGATCCCTGCAGGTAATCATTTCTCTAAAGAAGATTTATTGATTTATGCAGCAGCTGTACAGCAACATTCCGAACATCATATTGCGCATGGAATTGTAACTGCCTTAAAAAAGAAAAACCTGCCTTTAAAACCATCTGAAGAATTTCGGTACAGACAGGGTATTGGAGTTTCGGCTAAGGTAGAGGGTAAAATGATTTTTTCGGTTGGTCCAAATTATTTCCGGGAAAACAATATCGGGTTGCCTTCAATTCCTGAAACAGTGGACCAGGCTATGGAAACAGTTACTTTTTTGTTGATCGATGATGAACTCGCTGGTATTATTACACTTGGAGATCAACTGCGGCCAGGATCAGTTCAGGCTATAACCTCTTTACATGAAATGGGCATCCGCACCTTTTTATTGACTGGCGATAATGATAAAGTTGCTGCTTCCGTGGCTTCTAAATTAAAGATGGATGGTTATTTAGCCAATGTGCTGCCCCACCAAAAGCAGGAAAAAATCAAATCGTTTCAGGATAAAGGTGAACTGGTTGCCATGACTGGCGATGGCGTAAATGATGCGCCTGCATTAGCTCAGGCCGATGTCGGTATTGCAGTAGGTTCAGGTACAGATGTGGCAGCGGAAACAGCAGATATCATTTTAGTAAATAGCGATCCTCGGGATGTTGTTCATTTGATACAATTTGGAAAAGCGACCTATCGTAAAATGATCCAGAATCTCGTATGGGCTGTTGGTTATAATATTGTCGCAATTCCATTGGCTGCGGGAATATTATATCCGAAATTTGTTTTGAGTCCGGCTTTGGGAGCAGTGTTGATGAGTGCGAGTACTATCATTGTTGCCTTCAACGCCCAGTTATTAAATCGTACTGCGAGCTTTGAAAAAAAATAATTCCTGGTGCCTTCTTCTCGGATCATAACCCGCACCGTCTGGGTGCTTTCCCTGGTTAGTCTGCTTACAGATATGGCCAGCGAAATGCTTTACCCTGTAATGCCTTTTTACCTGGAGAGTATCGGGTTTTCAATTTTACTTATTGGCGTTTTGGAAGGCATGGCGGAAGCGATTGCCGGTTTGAGTAAGGGATATTTCGGCAAACTGTCTGACCATAAAGGCAAGCGGGTTCCTTTTGTGCAGATTGGCTATGCTTTTAGCGCGATTTCCAAACCCCTGATGGCGGTGACTGTTTATCCCCTGTGGGTGTTTTTTGCGCGTACCCTGGATCGCCTGGGCAAAGGTATCCGGACTGGCGCCAGGGATGCACTTTTATCAGACGAAGCTACGCCAGCCACCAAGGCCCGTGTCTTTGGTTTTCATCGATCAATGGATACGCTGGGTGCAGTTGCTGGTCCCACCCTGGCCCTGGTCTATCTGTATTTCTATCCGGGCCAGTACCGAACTATGTTCCTGCTGGCCTTTATCCCCGGGTTCTTAGCCATTGTATTGACCTATCTCTTAAAGGAGAAGCAAAAGCCGGCGCAACCGCACACTCAGAAAATTTCTTTCTTTTATTTTTTCCGCTACTGGAAAGAAGCGCCTGCTGCCTATCGCCAATTGGTCTTGGGCTTGTTGATATTTGCTTTGATCAACAGTTCGGATGTGTTTCTGTTGTTGCGGGTCCGGCAGGCGGGACTATCAGATGTGCAGGCAATCGGAGCCTATATTTTTTACAATCTGATTTATGCGTTGGCTGCCTATCCCTTTGGAATATGGGCAGATCGAATTGGTGTAAAGCGCGTCTTCCTGATTGGTCTGTTATTGTTTTGTATTGTTTATGCAGGTATGATTGTAGTCAATAGTCTGCCCGGATTTGTATTCCTGTTTTTTATTTATGGATTATTTGCTGCCGCTACCGAAGGAGTAGCCAAAGCCTGGATCAGTAATATCACTCCTGTCACCGAAACCGCCACCGCCATCGGCACCTACACGGGGTTTCAAAGCATCTGTGCCTTACTCGCCAGCTCCCTTACCGGCTGGATCTGGTTTCAATTTGGCGCCGGCATGGCATTTGGTATTACTGCAGTCACCACCATGTTGTTGATGGGGTATTTTTTGTTGTTTGTTAAAGCGCCGGCATATAGCAATGAAAAGAAGTAGAAAATTTATTTGTACGGAAAAAATACGTACATTAGCATTTATAATACAATTTAAAAAATGAAAACCAGCTTAGCCAGATTTGACACCCGGCTTCCTGAAGATCAAAAAGAATATTTTGAATATGCTGCCGGTTTGGGTGGATACCGCACACTTACTGAGTTTGTAATAAGTTCAGTACAGCAAAAGGCGGATGAGATTGTAGAAAAACACCGGATATTTTTGGCTACGGAAAAAGACCAGAAGACCTTCTTTCACGCAGTTATGAATCCTTCTCAGCCAAACAAGCGATTGGTTGCTGCTGTTAAAAAATATAACAAGCTTAAAGAGACGAAGTGAGTTTGCTAACGGTTCTATTATCTGGCTCTCATAAAAAAGAAAGCTTTAGTTGTGGTAACATTCTATTGGATGCTTATTTGCATAAACAGGCAAAGCAGGATGTAAAAAGAAAGTTGGCTGCCTGTTTTGTACTGGCTGAAAAAACTGAAATAAAAGGATACTATACCTTATCGGGTCTTTCAATTGATCAAAATCTCTTACCTGCTGAGATGCAAAAAAAGCTGCCTCCTTCTTATTTGAAATTACCCGCAACGTTGCTAGGCCGACTTGCAGTAGATAGTAAGCATCAGGGACAGGGTATTGGTGAGTTGCTTTTAATAGATGCGTTAAAAAGAAGTTATCTCGCTTCCTCTGAAGTGGCTTCAATGGCCGCAGTAGTTGATCCTATTGACGCAGATGCTTTTAAATTTTATCAGAAATACGGTTTTCTGGAACTCCCTGAAAGCGATAAATTATTTTTACCCATGGGAACAATCGCCCAATTGTTCTGATCTTCCCTTCCTCCTTTGATCTTTCTTCCATACCTTTCACCTCTTTCACTTTTCACTTTTCACCTTTCACCTCTTTCAAAGGCCGCCGTTTCCACAACAGGAATCCGGTAACAGGCAGACTTGCAATTAGCAAAGAACCAATAAAGGCAAGGATCCTTCCGGGTAATCCCAAAATTGCCCCGGTATGTATATCGTAGTTCATACGTTTTAAATAATCTGCCGGAACAGTTGCATTGACATAATTCCCCCATACATAGTCGCCGACAATTTCTTTACCATTGAATTGATTAAAATACCTGAAATCGGAACGATAGAGTTGATCCGGATCTGGATTGCCCCTTAATAAAATCGGCCCCCCGGGTTGAGCAGGTAATACGAGCATAATACGTTTGTATTTTTGTGCATCCTGCTGTGCGGTTTTCCAAACCAGATCAACGGCGCTATTAAAATCAATCGGCAAAGCAGATGAATCAGCGCTAACACTTACCGGCGCAGTTTGCACAATAGAACTTTCCGAAGCGCCCGTAACGGCATATATTGATTTTGCAAACCAGGGAAAGCTGAAACTAAGTCCCGTTATGGCAAACAGGATGCCCAGCCAGCAACTATAAAATCCAATAGTGCTGTGCAAGTCATAGCCCAGGCGTTTGGGAGAAGCTGTCCATTTTATCCGGAATCGTTGTTTGCTGGCTGCCTTATTCCGCGGCCACCATAACCAGATACCACTCACAAGTAGAAAAAGAAACAGGAAGGTGGCTGATCCGGTGATTAGTTCTCCTTTTGGAAGCAGGAGCGTTCGATGGAAATAAAAAAGTACCTGTATCGGATCGGATTGCAGGTTTTTATCTTTTAGAATTCTTCCGTTGTAGGGATGAACGAACAAAGCACGTTCCGGCTTTTTGTTTCGGTAATATACAATTTCCAGGGCCTTGTTTGTTCCGTGATAATAAATCCTGCCCGGTTTTTCTCCTGGTATAATTTCTTCACAAATCGAAAGGATGGCTGCTGCTGATAATACCGGTCCGGATGCCGGTGTTATTTTTCGATAGGGTTGGGTGAGTGCTTGAATTTCCGGAGCAAAACAATACAGTGCACCACTCAAGGCAACTAAAAAAAGAATTGTGCCTGAAATTAATCCCAGGCACAAATGCATTCGTTTAATTATTTTCCAGACTGTTGGGTTTACCATTTTATATTGAGCGTAAGCCGGAAACTTGCACCTTTCCCTTTGGTAAAACTATCATTAAATACGCCATATTGAGATCTGGCAGTATAATAATTCTCATTTAATAAATTTTCAACTCCTGCTACCAGTGAGGTGGTTGAGTTTAGTTCATAATTCATTCTGAGATTGAAAATATTGTATGGTTTAACGGGCCCCTGGTAAGGATTGTAAGTGCCTGCACTGTTTTTTTCAAAACGGTCCCGTTTCATCACTCCAACATATTGCAGCATGGCACCAAATTTTCCCGGTATGATATCAAAATCAAGCTCTGCATTCATTTTTGGCGCTGCAATTCGCTGGCCTCCTAAATAACTGTCTTCGGGATCATCGTACTTGCCATTGTCATTGATATCGGTTTTCCCTTCCACATAACTGTAAGCGAGGCCTGCATTCCACCTTGGATGCAGTTTTGCATGGGCAGCCAACTCAAAGCCATAAATTCTTTCGGGAGTTCTTTGTACTACGAATTCGCCATTTCTGTAAACACTGCTGGCGCCCAGCTCTGAAGTGCTGATATAGGCATTGGCTTCAAAGCGAAGTGTTTTCCATTTGCTTACAAATCCTGCTTCATAGTTATTGATGATGACCGCGGCTGTATTTATTTGAGAAATTTTATCGGCACGTGCTGCTCTTAATGCAAGGCCAATATCCGCTACACTGAATCCCTGGGAAAAACTGATAAAGGGAGAAAAATAGGGCGACAGGTTATAGCGTAAACCTGCATTAAAGGTGTAGGCATTGTAACTGAGTTCACCACCTTCCACATTTTTACTAGGTGTCACTTCTCCGGTTTCTCTGTTTTTTACAGGAAGTGTAGCATAATCATCAACTCCAATGGATACTTTTTCCAATCGTACTCCACCTTTCAGTACCAGCCCTTTTAATAGAGTAGCTTTGGCCTGTACAAAAGGTGCGAGATTCATCATATCCATTTCAGGAACCCAGATTCTGCCATCTACAAGGGGCTGCGAAGTAATATCATTCTGTATATCCAAACCATAGGTAAGATTCGCATCAAGCGATTTTGGTGCTATGGGTGTATTGAATACAAAGCGCAATCCCTTTTTTTTGGAAAGGATTCTGGATACACCACCATCAACAAAGGTTTCTGAATAAAAGAATACGTTATCAACGGATTGGTAATACAAATCAACATTATAAGTGGTATTTAAGAGTCCGGTGTTTCCTATAAATTGCAGGCTGGCATTGTGATTCCCTCTTACTCCTTGTGGTACGCCGCTTCCTTCACCCAGCTTTGCACTGGTTTTAATGCCGTTTGCATAGTTTCCGTTTTCCGTTATATAATTGGTCGTCTGCAGACTTTTAAAAAAGTTATAACTGAATTGAACGCGGTGAGCAGGTTTGATTTGATATCCCAACTTAACAAATGCATTGTAGGTATCAGTTTCTCCTAATCCATATACAGGGGGTAAAACATCTCCATCGGCGTCTTTCAATTCGCCCGTCTGTTCATATGCACCACTGATCGTATAATCCAGTTTGCCTTTGCTGCCATAGAAGAGCTGACTTATTCTTCCACCTAAACTATTGGGCAGTTTAACCAGGGAGCCGGTCAGTCCAAGTGAGGTCTGGCTATTAAACAATTTCCCTGATGCTGGTTTCCTGGTTATATAATTGATAAGTCCGCCTGCTGCCCCATTACCATAAATGGCGGTAGCGCCTTTTACCACTTCCACCCTTTCAATAACAGATGGGTCAAGGGCTCTAAGATCCATACCGCCATTTCTGAGGGGAGTGGATTGCGGAATTCCATCTACCATAATCAACATAACCCTTCCTCTCAGGGTTTGCCCAAAATTGCTGCTGAGTTCATTATCCGGTGCCAGTCCGGTTACTTTATTCCCAAGGATCATTCCGAGATTGGTGGAAATACCAATGGTTTTTTCCAGCTCTTTTCTATTGATTATGCTAACGGCAGAAGGCACTTCGTCAATGGATTCAATAGTCCTTCCTGCGGAAACAATCACTTCTTTTAATTCACTGCTTTTTTCGGTTGTTTGCAATACCAGTTCTAGGGTGGATCCGGCAACAATGGTGATAACCTGACGAATTGGTTGGATATTCATGCCCTCCGCCAGTATAATGTCTTCTCCAGCCGGTAAACCCGACCAGCTGAATTTACCTCTGGTATCGGTGGTTGTTTGTTTTTTTGCTTTTTCGAGTCGAACGGTAATCCCGGCAAGCGGTTGTCCTTCCGCATCTTTAATAAGACCTTCCACGGCACCTGTGGGTTGGGACTGCGAAAAGGAAAATAAAGATAGGAGTATCAATACTATAGATAAGGTAGCTTTCTTTGATCCGTACATTTTTCCGTTGATTTTGGATGGCAAAACTAGCGCCCCCCATACCAATACGGTTTATAGAATCCGGAAAAATGTTTACGAAATCAGGAAAAAAATCGCTATACATTACACATGTTTGATCTATGTCTCTTCAAATGGCCCCTTCTCCTTTGTCTTCTCTTCCATTCCATTCACTTTATTCACCTCTTTCACCCCATTCACTCCCTCACATCTTCATCGGCATTTGATACAATCTCTTCCCACTCGCCTTATATATCGCATTCGCCAAAGCCGGTGCATACGGTGGCACAGGAGGCTCTCCTACACCGGTTGGTTTATCAGTCCGCTCCATGATATGCACATGAATTTCTTTTGGAGATTCCGGCATACGAATCAACTGATATCCATCAAAATTGGTTTGCTCAACAATACCATTTTTCACCGTGATCGCACTCTTCATAGCCAGGCTCGTAGAAAACTGTGCACCTCCTTCAAATTGTGATTTCACCCGATCCGTATTAACCGCTAGTCCGCAGTCCACTGCATAGTGCACTTTGTTAATCGTAACTTTTTTAGCAGCATCCACTTGCACTTCCACCACACAGGCTACATAGGTGAGGAAACTTTTGTGCGCAGCAAATCCCATTCCATGTCCTTTCGGCAACTGTTTACCCCAGCCGGATTCTTTGCGCACTCTTTCAATCACCGCTTTCATACGTCCCGTATTCCAGGGATAATTGGCGATATCTTCTCCATAGTTGGGATACCCGCCGCCATTCACCATCTCTTCTGCAAATGTGATATTGCGATCTTCTCCTAATAATTCGAGTGCCTGATCTATAGGATCTTTCCCTCTCGCTTCAGCAACTTCATCCATCATGGTGCATATCGCGAAAGCCTGTGGAATATTGCGAACCGAACGTAGCCAGCCAATCCGGAGATGTGCTTTGGCATCATGTGTTTCAATTCGTATGGCCGGTACATTATAAGGATAATCACTCGCGCCTAACATCAGTTCTCCATCGTCCGGTTGTAACGCGGCTGGATTTTCTGTTGCTCCAATAGAGGGATTAGCGATATGATGATTCCATCCACTTAACTGGTTGTTCTCATCAATCGTGGCCACCAGGTGCTGCACACTCATGGCATGATAATAATCGTGTTGAATATCATCATCCCTGGTCCACTGCACTTTGATTGGATGTCCTGATTCTTTCGCCAGCCAGGCTGCTTCAAGAATAAAATCCGGTTTGGATTTACGTCCGAATGCACCTCCTAATAAGGTAATATTTACTTTCACTTTATCTGCACCCAGCCCAATATAACCGGCCACGGCATCCCTTGCTCCCTGCGGATTTTGCGTAGGTGCCCAGATCTCACAACTGCCATCTTTCACAACCGCCAATGCACAGGGTGGCTCCAGTGTTGCATGTGCGAGATAGGGTGCCACATAAGTATGTTCGATCACTTTTTTGGCACCTGCCCTGGCAGCTTTGAAATCGCCCCGGTTCCTGCGAAGGGTACCTTCTTTGGTGATTTCTTTTTTGAGTGCTTCAATGTGTTCTTCAGAATTATACGTAGCATTCGGACCGAGATCCCATTCCACTTCCAGTGCCTCTCTTCCTTTGATCGCCGCCCAGGTATTTTCTGCAATCACTGCCACTCCGGCGATGGGTTTGGATAGGGTAGCAGGCAAGCCGGCACCTTTGATCGTGATCACCTGTAAGACACCGGGAATCGCTTTTGCTTTGGTATCGTTTACTGATTTCACTGTACCACCGGTAACCGGACAATGTTTGATCACCGCGATCTTCATGCCTTCAAGTCTCGCATCACTTCCAAATCCCGCTTTACCGGTTACGATATCATGCAGGTCAATGATGGGCGTGTCTTTACCAATTAACTTGAATTGATTGTCTGCTTTGAGTTGTAGACTTTCAACCTTGGGTACAGCAAGCCCTGAAGCAGCTCCGGCAAACTCTCCGAATCCAGCTTTCTTGTCGGATCCTTTATGAATCACCTGTCCATTTTCGGTATCGAGTTCTTCTATTGGAAGTCCCCATGCTTTGGCTGCTGCCTGCAACAACATCGCTTTTGCAAGCGCGCCGGCTTCACGCATGGGTTTATAAAACATCCGAATGGAAAAGGAACCATCTGTATTCTGATTGCCATATTTTTTTTCATCTCCTTCTGCCTGGATGATTTTCACAGCGTTCCATTCGGCTCCCAGTTCATCGGCCACCACCAGTGGGAGAGAGGTTCGAATGCCCTGTCCCATTTCGGAACGATGTGCCACGATAGTTACTTCACCGGTATCACTGATTCTCAGGTAGGCAGTAGTGGAGAGTGTGCCTGTTTTTTTGCCTGCTGAATCGCAGGACCAGAAACTCACGCCCAGGATTAATCCTCCGGAGAGAATACTCCCCAGTTTTAAAAAATCTCTGCGGGAGGCGTTGAAGATTTCTGCTTCAATCTGCTCAATATCGTTTGTATAGAAAGGAGCGGTCTTTTTCATGATCGGGAGGTTTGAAATTAAGGAAGTGCGGGTTTACCTGAAGCAGCCAGTTGGATGGCTGCTTTGATGCGGTTATAGGTTCCGCACCGGCAGAGATTACCCTGCATTGCCTGATCAATTTCCTGGTCAGTCGGATTGGGCTTTTGTTTCAGCAGCGCAACCGCGGTCATGATTTGGCCGGTTTGACAATAACCACATTGTGGCACTACCAGTTTTTCCCAGGCCTCTTGTACCGGATGATTGCCTTGCTCCGACAAGCCTTCAATCGTGGTAATACTTGCGGTTCCAACTGCAGAGATAGGATAACTGCAGGAGCGAACCGGATTTCCATTTACATGTACGGTGCAGGCGCCGCAGAGGGCTTTGCCGCATCCGAATTTGGTGCCGGGAAGGTTCAGCAGATCTCTTAGTACCCAAAGCAGCGGCATGTCTTCCATTGCTTCTACGGTGTGGGATTTGCCATTAACCTGGATGGTATAGGTGGCCATGATAGTTTTGTTTTAGGCGGATATAAGCTACGCTTTTTTATTGGAATTAGGCTATCTTATCCTATAGTTTATGAATATTAAAAGTATGAGTATAAAGCCTTACCGGTTGGTCAAATCCATTTTCACTATTGTGATTATCGTTCTGTTTCCTTTCGTATCAGCATCCCAGGAATATGCACCTGGCATGACGGTGGGGCAAACGCTTCTTCACTATTCCGGCATTTACAATAAAAAAAGAGAACTGCTTGTTTATTATCCTGCTTCTTTTCAGTCAGATACAGCAAGTCGAAAGAATATGCCTGTTCTCTATATACTGGATGGTGAGGAGTTTTTTTTAACAGCCGTGAACTTGCAAAGAATGTATGCAGAATTTGCAATGTACCCAGTCTTACCGGAGTTTATCATTGTTGGAATAAAACACCTGGATAGACAAGAGGAGTTGTTTACTGGGAAGGGTACTGAATTTACCCGTTACCTGGAAATGGAAGTACTTCCGCTGATTGATTCTATTAAAGGGGGAAGCGGTCCACGGATGTTATTTGGACATTCTGCCGGTGGCTTACAGATATTACATTTTATGCGTACTAAAACAGGGTTTTTTAATGCCTTTATGGTTTCTGATCCTGCCCTTCACTGGGATAATCAAAACGAACTCAAAGCACTGGAGCAATCCGTTTCCAGCATCCATAATCCCGGTCTTTTTTTGTTTCTGGGCATCTCCAATTTGCTCCCCTACAAAACAGACACACTGATGGTTCAAGGTATGGATCCAAATTTGGTAAGCAGCACTTCACATTTTAGGTTAAAGCATTTTTTGCAAAAGAATAGTTCAATAAGATTCAGATATGATACAAGATATTATAAGGATGAATCCCATTTCTCCGTGCCATTTATTGCTCTTAGGGATGGATTAACGACCTATTTTAAAAACTATCGTTGTCAATTCTTTGAATGGATGACTGATCCTGCCCTGGATGCGGATGTTATGATAAATTCAATTGAACTTCACTTCGAAAAGCTGTCATCTCTTTTGGGTTATAAAATCATTCCTTTAAAAAAGGATATGGAATATTATATTAAATTTTTGACCAGTCTCGGATTGGACGAAAAGAATCGTAAAATGGAGATTTTAATGAAAAACTGGTACTGAGTAACGACCGCAAACATATTTTTCGCTCCTGCATCAATTTTGATAATCCGGAAATGAATTGTATATTCATCTTCCTTGCGGTGCCGCCTCCGGCACAGATTTCAGTCTTTTTTAGTTTCGTCAGCTTCCTTAGTTGTTATTTATCAGTTTTTTAATTGCGATTTAATAAACTTAAAACCGGCATTTATGAAACTATCTGAATTCATTGCGTTAACGGAAGATCAAAAAAGATCAACTGTTTTATCGAAAGGTGTAGTCCTTGCAAAAAGAGTTATTAACGAGCAGGTGGTGTTTCTCTTTCAGTTATCAGAATATTATGTAGAAATTTACTGTTGTGGTATCAGTAAGGAAGTGCTGGAATACAGGGCCTTTGGTGATACCCGGCAATTGGCTCCTTACCTGGAAGGAATTCCGATCAATGATCTGTTTAAACGCGCCTGAAACGTTGCGCACTGATTAAAACTGGTAAATGATGGCATTGATATTCATACCAGCGCCAACAGATGCGAATACTACTTTGTCTCCGGCTTCAATGTGCTGATCTTCCACCTGCTGTTTGAGGATCAGGTCCAGTAAGGTTGGAATAGTAGCCACTGAACTGTTGCCCAGGTAACTTATTGTCATGGGCATAACTGAGAGATCAGTTAATTCTGTATTGTACAACTTATACAGTCGTTCCAATATGGCGATATCCATTTTCTCATTCGCCTGGTGGATCAGCACTTTTTTGATTTCTGATAAATGTACCTGCGCCTTATCAAGCGTTTCTTTGATTACCAGGGGAACATTGGTTAATGCGAATTCATACAATGCCCTTCCGTTCATTTTGATATAGAGATTGGTATCATCGGAATCAGTATTGTAAGTCCTGTCCATTCTTAATAACAGGGCATGTTCGCTGGCATAGGTCCGGCTGCCATGTGCAATGATTCCAACTGTTGAATCAGTGGCTGCTTCTATAATAACAGCGCCAGCACCATCTGCATAGATCATAGAATCCCGGTCGTGGTCATCAATCACTCTTGATAATGTTTCAGCGCCGATAATCATACAGCGTTTGGCATCTCCAACCCGGATAAGTGCGTCGGCTTGAATGACACCCTGGATCCAACCAGGACAACCGAATACAAGATCATAAGCGACGCAGGAGGGGTTGTTGATTTGAAGTTTGTATTTCACCAGGGATGCCAGGGAGGGCACCATGGTAGTCCGATTGGTGCCGGCATGTACATCGCCGAAATTATGGGCTACAATCAGCAGATCGATGGATTCTTTGTCTATAGCACCGCTTTTTATTGCGTCTTCTGCAGCTATACAGGCCAGGTCAGAAGCTGTTTGATCGGGTCGGGCATATCTGCGCTGGTTTATACCCGTAATATCTTTAAATTTTTCAATGTTTCGTAGAACGGTGCCGGGTACAATGGTGCCATCCTTTTGCAAAAACCGATGTGCAATAAAGTCCGAATTATGGATGATTTTTTCCGGAAGAACACTCCCTGTGGCTGTTATAATAGATCTTAACCCTTTCATGTCTATAAAGGTAAGAACCAAACAAATGATTTCTGGAAATCATTTGTTTGATTCTGAGCAAGAAGTGTCAATTTTAAGCATTCATCCCGCCATCAATTACCTGTGTAGTACCAGTTATGAATTTACTTTCATCGCTTGCAAGGAATCTTACCAATTGTGCTATTTCAATGGGTTCAGCATAACGGCCGAGTGGTATAGCGTTCTCAAATGCTTTTTTCATACCTTCTGCATCACCCGGATTGTATCCTGATTCAAGTGAACGCATCATTCTGTTATCAACTGGTGATGGGTTGATGGTATTAACTCTGATTTTTCTGGAGGCTACTTCTATTGCCAGGTTTCTCATCATGCCTACTACCGCATGTTTACTGGCTATGTATGCTGTTACATTCGGACTTCCTGAGATGCCTGCCACAGATGATGTAAGTATGATACTTCCTCCATCATTCATATGCGGTAATACATATTTGTTGCCAAGGAATACCCCTTTTACGTTTACTGCAATCACTTTATCAAATACTTCTTCTGGATATTCTATCGTAGGTTTTACCACACCCTCAATTCCGGCATTATTAAAGAATACATCGATTTTTCCGAAATAGATAATGGCATCGTTTACATAACGCTTCACATCTTCCGCATTCGTTACATCGGCTGCGGTGTATTTTACATCTTTGCTGGCTAACTCATCTGAAATTTTCTTAAGCGCATCTTCATTTAAATCTACCAGTAATACTTTTGCGCCTTCTTCCAAAAATAGTTTTGCGGTTGTTTTACCAATACTTCCTGCTCCGCCTGTTATGATAACTACCTTGTTTTTTAAACTTTTCATACTGCTGAATTTTTGTTTATAATCAATGATTCGATTTCCGTTCTTCTGCTTTATACAAAATTACTTCAGCCAAATTCTCTTTCCATTGATTATAAACAACTAATAGTCTTGATAAATGTCAAGGTTGATTCTGTTGAAAATTTCTTATCACCTTATCAGGGTATTTTTTTTAGAGTTCAATTATCCGATATTTAGTTAGCCTGTATATCTTATAAACAGTACTTAGATGAGAATATTTATTTTCAGTTTACTGACGATGCTTGGGTGTGCTACTAGTATTGCACAGCAGAAATCAATAGCCCTCCCTGTTGCAGATTTTTTCCACCTGGATCTTGTGGTGGATGCAGAGGATTTTGAACAAATCCGGAAAGACAAATTCTGGAATGGTGTATTTGGAAATATTTTTGTGGACAGTTCTTCCATCAACGGGAAACCCAGTACGGAGATTTATATGCTGGGACAGGAAACCTTTCTGCATATTAATTTAAATCAGGGTTATTGGGAAAACAGAACAGGTGGAGGTGGCATTATATTTCAATCCCGCTTCCCGGATAACCTGGATTCTATTGCTAATGCCTGGCAGGAATTTTATCCGGATTCCATCCTTAGAAGAAAAGTGAAAACCAGCGCAGGTGATGAAGTTTCCGAGGTTGCTATATATTCCAAAAGAGATAGTGCAAGCCCTGTTGTTCCTGCTTTCTATCCTGTTTTTTTGAGCTTTTCCCGGTCCAGTTATTTGAACTGGGGTTTTACGAATGAGAAAATCAACCAGGGTATCTCAATGAAAGAATATATGCATAGTTGGGATACCAGTTTGCAGAGGAAATTATTTCGTAAGATCACCGCCATTCATGTTCGGGTGACTGAAACAGAAAGGCAGTGGTTGGAGTCAGGATTGAAAACAGCAGGTTACCAAAACGAAAAAAATGTGTTTTCTCATGCAGAGGGACCAACGGTTTTTATAGAAAAAACAGCTGTTCCAGTTATTCCAAGAGTCAGTCAGATTGATATATTACTGGCCGCTCCTGTTGCTGCTAAAACCATTCGGTTAGGGAAACAATATATTGCCAGGTTAGAAGGTGAAAGCATGCAACTACTGGCTAATGGAAGATGATTTTTAACTCCCCCACAATGTCGTTCAGGACCTCTTTTTGTTCATTCATCCTGGTTTTTTGTCGATTCGCGAAGTTTATTTTTTTGGCTGAAAACAGCTATTTAAACTTGTATTTCAAATGAGTTGATAAAGCAACTATCGGTTATGCCCGACCGCCTTATGGAGTAACGGGAGATAAGGCCCCAATACTTCTTCGGGATAAATCAAGTCTCTCTTCCAGTTGCTTTCTTCTGAATACAAACTCTGGCCTTCTGGTCCTGTGTTTGGTTTGCCGGGTGATGGCCTCCCTACCCATTTCATTAAAGCATCGGTATATTTTTTTTCGAATGGCCGGAACGGTTACAGAACGGTTCACTGACGGTTCAATAGTGGTCAAACAGTGGTCAACTAGTGGTCCCGGAGTGGTACCTGAACGGTCAAAAAAATTCGCCTGCTTTTACGAGGCTAAACTCCGCCTGCCCAACTTTCCAGTCGACCTCCACTCTTTTAATCCGCTTCCCATTTTTTAATCAATTAAAACTAAAAAAATGGCACGTTCAGCTAACAATGTCCTTACGCGTAATTACACCGGTAAAGTTGCCGGACAGTATTCTCTTCGCATGAGAGGTGATCAATCCATCATCGCTGGTCTCCCTAAGTCCCGCAAGGAAAAATCAAATAGTGAAAAACTGATGGCTGTTAAGCGCAAGTTTTCTCTCGCAGTTATCTATGGGAAAAAAGCAATTGCCAACCCCGAGCTCAAAGCCTCCTACCAGGCAATCGCTAAAAAGAACCAGTCCGCCTTCAATGCAGCTGTGCTCGATGCACTCAAAGGCCCGGAACTCGCAGAACTGCGTTTGGATGGATTTACCGGTGTTGCCGGACAAACTCTTACTGTCCAGGCAATTGACAATTTCCGCGTTACCAAAGTGAGCTTCGGTCTCTACGCTACCGATGGTAGCCTGCTCGAAGAGGGAGATGCTATTATGGATGAAAATGGTTTCGAATGGATTTACACCACCAAGTCGGAAATCCCGTCTCCCGCCGGCACCCTGATCCGGGTGAGCGCCGAGGATATCCCTAAAAATCGGACCCTCCTGGAGGTAGTGATCTAAGTTGTTCCGAAAACGACAAAACCCCTGCCGGTACTCCCGCGCAAGGGTTTTCTCTTTCACTTTTCACCTTTCACCTTTCACTTCTTCATGTGGCCTCGCCAGGAATCGAACCTGGATCTGGAGCTTCGGAAACTCTTATACTATCCATTGTACTACGAGGCCTTCCTAAAAGGAGTGCAATATTACGGCATTTTAGGGAATTCCAATCTTCACCGGTCGGGTGCCACCGGTCGGGTGGCACCGGTCGGGTAAAAATTTACCTTTAGGAAGGCAACCCGGATGATCCGGTTACCGTATAGGCCCCAAGGACATGGACATTACGGCACCCACAGACAACCTGCTGAAGCAACTGGTTGAGGGATGTGTTTCCCTCAAACGCCAGAGTCAGAAACGCTTTTACGAGCATTTCTATGGCTATGCCTATTCAGTTTGTCATCGCTACATTACCAACGAAGAAGAGGTGCCGGAGGTAATAAATGACGGGTTTCTGAAGATTTTCAGAGAAATGGAACGGTTCCAGCTTCGCTATGATTCTTATGAAGCCTCCCTGAAAGCCTGGATCCGACGGATTTTTATCAATACGGCTATTGATCAGCTTCGGAAAAAACAATTGAACCTGGTCGCAATACCTACAGAAGCCGAGGAGCAGATATTGTTGCCTTCAATCGCGCCAACCGGACTTTCCAATATTTCCCACAAAGAATTGCTGACGATGGTCCGCCGGCTGAGTCCGGCTTATGGCCTGGTTTTCAATCTCTATGTGATTGACGGATATACACATGAAGAAATTGCTTCCATACTTAAAATCAGTGTAGGGAGCTCCAAATCCAACCTGTCAAAAGCCCGCGCCCGAT
Source organism: Flavipsychrobacter sp. (assembly GCA_016787265.1). Taxonomy (GTDB): domain Bacteria; phylum Bacteroidota; class Bacteroidia; order Chitinophagales; family Chitinophagaceae; genus Flavihumibacter. The sequence goes on from JAEUVF010000008.1 coordinate 350,228, forward strand.
TGCAGAAAATGCTGGCGGAGGAACTACATCTAAACCATAACAATGAACGAAAAGCCATTCAATCTTAACCAGGGAGAAGAAGGTCTGGATGATCTTTTCCGCCATGCCGCAGAAGCTGAGCAACCTGCCGCACCTGCCCATGCCTGGTTAAAAATGAATCAGCTCCTGGATGAAGAGGAGCAGAAACGCCGCCGGGGGTTCGCCTGGTGGTGGTTACCGCTTTTATTGTTTATGGCTGGTCACCGTCATTTCGTTCCTCAGGCAGGAGAGCGGGAGGGTTTGAACGAAAAAGCAAGTGCACGCCAACAGGTTTTGCAACAAAAATTCACAGCAAAAGAGTCGATTGCTGAATTAAAAAATACGGATCATTCGACAGTAGCCACTGCTGAAAAATCAATACTGAATATTAATTCAACAACGTCCTCAGTCATTCGCGCAAAAAAGCAATCATCAGAAAGTGTGCTGGATATCCCCTTCGAGCCTGAAATAACTCCAAAAAAATCACTTTCTTATGAGTATACTAATGAAATGGAGGATAATACTCTATACCCAAGTCTTCCCCAAAAACAGCAATTGATCCTTCCCGTTAGTATTTCATTGAATGATCCTGCTGTACCCGGACAAAGCATTACGTTGACAAAAAAACAGTCACCATCGAAGTATCGATTTTATGTGTATGGCGGCGGTGGTGCAGACCTGGGTTTTATCAATAGTAAACATGCTGCAGATGTTAAACCTTCTTATGGCGCGGGTTTTGGTTTGCAGCTTAATAACCGTTGGGCCATCCAGGCAGGATTCACGCAAACCAGAAAAATATACGAAGCTCCCGGTGATGCCTACACGCCAAAAGCAGGATCCTATTATGACAACCCGAACTTTGTAATCAAAGAAGTTGAAGCAGATTGTGCGATTCTGGAAATTCCACTTAGTGTACGATATGGGTTTATCACAAAAAATAAGCACCAGGTTTTTGGTATGCTGAGTATTCAAAACGCCCTCATGCAAAGAGAATCTTACGATTATTATTATTATCGTTTTGGTCAGCCTGCTAATGGTTATTACACCTATCGGACCAAAGCACTCGAGCTCTTTTCAGGTATCGGTTTCAGCCTGGGATATGAATACCGTATCAGTGATCGCCTGCATATACAAGCTGCACCCTATTTCAATCTGCCGACTAAAGGCATTGGTGAAGGATCTGTAAAACTCCGGTCAGCCGGACTATTTACAGGTCTTCGGTATTCTTTCTGGAAGAAAAAATAATTTCAAGGCAACCTTCTTTAATGCAGCTACGATTAGGTAACTAATCATACCACGCGCATCGCGCACTAATATCAAAAATATGTTGACAGCAACCTTACGTTGCCGGCGAATGGCATTCGTTGGCCTGACCCTTTTATTCTTCTTATCCTGCAGCAAAAGCGGTACGGATGAACCTGCTTCTCCTTGTGAAGGCCTCACCATAACAGTGAATGGAACGGTTACGAATACAGGTGGTCCGGGTAGTACAACCGGTTCTATCACAGCTACTGCAACAGGAGGTTCCGGATTTTCCTATAGCCTGAATAATGGTCCGTTTCAGGCTTCCGGAACCTTTTCCAACCTGGCCGCTGGTACGCATACGATCCGTGCAAAGAACAGTGATGGTTGTATTGGTAGCGGAAGTTTTACTGTTGCCGATGGTGATCCATGTGCCGGAAAAACGATCACGGTAACGGTTGATGCCAGTTCCTCCGAAAAATGTGGGAAAACAGGAACGATCACCGTTACCGCTTCCGGCAGCACTGGTTTTACTTATCGTCTGAATGCTAGTGGAACCTATCAGGCTTCCAACAACTTCACCGGACTGGAACCTGGTAACTATACCGTATATGCGAAAGATGCAGCTGGCTGCGAAACTACCAAAGCAGTAACGGTTGATGCGGTAGCCAACGGGCCTTTGTTTTCAGCAGTTGTTACCCTGATCAATACTAAGTGCAGTGGTTGTCATACGGGATCCAATCCAACCAGCGGTATCAGTTTCGGAACGGATTGTGCCATTGTTGAAAAGAAAGACAATATCAAAACCCAGGCAGTAGATCTGGAAGCCATGCCCAAAGGCGGCCCTGCGTTAAGCGCGACAGATAAAAAAGTAATCACCGACTGGATTACAGCAGGAGGCAGAACCAGTGATTAAGCCATTGCTATACGGACTGCTGGTGTTGCTGCTGGGTATAGCAATAGTAGGTCATTATCTGTACCAAAAAGAACCGGCTCGCGCTGAAGGACAGGATGCTGCTTTCCGTTTGACCGCTGCTGAATTGTTGGAAGCCTTTCAGCAGAATGAAGCGGCTGCCAATGATAACTATTTGGGAAAATGGCTGGAAATCCGGGGTGTCATTAACCTTCTGAACCCGGAGGAAGGTATGGTGTACCTGGGTGAGCCTGCAGCAGCCATCTCAGTGAGTTGTTTACTGGACTCGGTATTGAAGTCGTCACCTGCATTACTAAAAGTTGGCGATACTGTTTCAATTAAAGGTTTTTGTTCAGGTTATCTAATGGATGTACAGTTAACCAGAGCACAAGTGCTTCCTTAATTCATATATCATGCAACTGAATTTTTCTATTGGCTTTCTGCTTTTTATTTTAACCTGTTCCTCACCGGTAGTTTATGCACAACGATTTGCATCGAGACTGATGAACGCTCGTTTTGAATCCGTAACACCACTGGAAACCATCCGTGCTGAAAATAAAAATGGAGTGCTGCTGCTGGATTTGAAATCAGGTAAGGTAGAGGCAGCGGTACTGATAAAAGGATTTTTATTCCGTAAAGCCCTCATGCAACAACACTTCAATGATTCCTATATGGAGTCGGATAAGTTTCCGAAGGCAGTTTTTAACGGAGCTTTTGATCCGGGGGCTGTATCTCCCCATAAATCAGGTAAACAACCGGTTAGGGTCGCTGGAATGATTACGATTCACGGTGTGGAACAACCGCATAACTGTGTGGTCATTCTTGAATTTAAAGAGGGTGACTGTATTGCGGCTACTTCCTTTCAGCTAAAACCGGAAGATTTTTCCATTCGAATACCAGCCCTGGTTCGGGAAAATATCAATAAGGATTTGAGGGTAGAGCTGAATAGCGGCTGGATGAAACCAACTAATTGAATTATGAAAAAAATAGTCCTTTTTTTACTTGCTTTTGGGGGATCGGTTTATGCCCAGGAACCTTCGGTAGACTCGTTATTAGCAGTAACACCCGATCATGTCTCTCCGAAAATTTCGGGAACCTTTCATTCCACCCGGGTTATTCATTCCCAGTCGGTTGAGATGCTGGCAAAAGGTTCTCTGGATGTAAGAATCCTGCACCGGTTTGGAAAACTATCGGATGGTGTAAAGGAATTATTCGGACTGGATCAGGCATCCATGCGTTTGAGCTTTGATTACGGATTGAGTAACTGGCTAACGGTGGGGGTTGGTCGAAGTACCTATCGGAAAGAATACGATGGGTTGGTGAAAATCAGGATGCTCCAGCAATCAAAATCAGTGCCAGTCAGCCTGGTGGGTGTTGCAGGTATTATGGTTCGCACTGCCGATGAAACCAGTTCATCCGGATATAAACCTACTGCTGGAGATCGTGCATCCTTTTATGCCCAACTCGTCGCAGGCAGGAAATTTTCTTCCGGATTTTCAGCGCAGCTTAGTGCTACCCTTCTGCATATGAATTTTGTACCCGATGAAAGCTGGCAAAACACAAATCTTGCTGTAGGGATTGGGCTTAGGCAAAAACTAAGCAAGCGGTTTGCCATCACTTTTGATCACCAGGTGGTGCTTACCCAATTGCCGGATGAACACTATTTCCCCCTGGGATTTGGCTTTGATATTGAAACCGGTGGACATGTATTCCAACTACATTTCAGCAATGCAATCGGCATGAATGAACGGGCCTGCCTGTTAGAAACAACCGATCGTTTTTTTAAAGGTGAAATCCGCTTCGGCTTCAATCTCTCCAGGATGTTTTAACTCCACTCACCCGACCGGTGCCACCGGTCGGGTGAGTGAGGTGTCACAGCAAACCGATTAATAGTGGATAGAGTATCCATTTCACCAGGCGGCGGGTATTGCTGTGGTAGAAGGGAGGGTTAGCTGTTTTGCCTTCAAAGTTGAAGCGTAGCCCGATTTCCTGTAACTGTCCGCGGGATAGAGAACCCTGCAATAAGCCCATCTCATAAATGAAACGCAGCCCGATCCCGTACACTATTACAGCCGGTGAAAAGGACCTGGATCGCTTGATGATCTGAATCCCGGTTGCGATGGCTTCAATCACCAGTACTCCCAGTACAAAATACAGGGCGGCTGTCCAGCTGATGAATCCCAGCAATATCAAAACCGGTAACAACAGGAAACTGATCAACAGTGTTTCAGGTGCTGTCAGGAAATCATAATAGGCATAACCGGGATGCCGGTTAGGTAAATAACTGTTCCCGATTCCATAGCGGAAGGGCCGGCTCCAGACGGGTTTTTCATTTCCCCACCAGGGATGGGTAACCGAAGCTCCGGAAAGGGATTTGAGCATCTTCCGATAATTGCGATCCCTTACCTGGTAGCTGAAATCAACATCTTCGCCGCCTCCCATTTTGGGAAAGGTGCTTGAAAACCGAAGCTCCCCAATCGCTTGTCTGCTAAACATGATATTGGCAGTGGCGCCCCATGCAAATCTTTCTTTTACACGGGCAACACCAAATATATCCATGGATCCATTGGCAATTACAGCCTTGTTAAATGGATGCTTTGGCGCTGGCAAATCAATAGGTCCGATAAATCCAATTTCCTCCGGATGGCTACGGATTCCTTCAGCATAGCGCACCAGTATGTCCTCCACAGGAATGATATCATCATCGAGGAATAAAATCCAGTCTGCCTTACTAAGGTCAATTCCACGGTTACGGGTAGCCGAAACTCCCAGGTTGATTTCATTCTTTATAAAATGCACGCCTGGTTTGGAACAGGCTTCACTCAGCGCTTTGCTTATTTCAGCATTTGGATTGTCGCACATCAGAAAAAACTGCACTACCGTTTCTTCCGGATGTTTGAGATTCAGGATTGGCAATAAGATTTTTTCATCCATCCTGAAACTCGGGATTATTACATCTATACTCAACATATATTAAATTCAGGAGGCCTGGTAATATCCATTCGGACACACCCAGTGCGGGTTTTTAGTTGTTTCGATAAAAAGGATTTCATTCTCCTGCAGGTGCTCCCGGCTTGAACTGGCATGGTGCAGGTGATAGGCAACTCCGGCGAACTTCAATCTTTTTTTCTTACATCCCGCCTGCAACAAGCGGGTTGCGAACTCAACATCTTCCCAGCCCCATCCATAAAACTCATTGTTATAACCATTCACCAATACATAATCGGCTTTCCAGAAGGCAAGGTTGCAGGCTTTGATATTTTTATTGCTGCTGGTTTTTTTACCGAATAAAAAAGCAAGCCCGGGCAGGTGAATCGCATTGATGCGATTGCGGATACCCTGGCTCCAGGGATGAAGCAGTTGCAATCCCGTTTGAATGAGTTGCTTTGTTAAGGATGCATCCAGCAGCACTCTTGATCCCTGAACAAAACAATCCCTTCTTGCCGCTCTCAGGTGATCGGCAATAAAACTGCGATGCAAAATCATATCGCCATCGATCTGTATAATGTAATCGCAGCTGGTTTGCCGGATGGCTTTGTTGATGATCAAACTTTTTCTATATCCTTGATCCGGCTGCCATACATGTTTAATAGGTAAGCGATAAACAAGCTGGTAGTATGCTACTACCTGGCGTGTAGCATCATAAGAGCCATCATCCGCTACCAGTATTTCATCCGGTATTTTTGTTTGTCTTACTACAGACTCTAAAACCAGTTCCAGTGCGGATGGCCAGTTGAAAGTTGAGATCACCAGGGCTACCTGTTTAATAATTGGTTTCATTGCTTGAGTCGTTTATTTAGATCGTAACAAAATGTTCTTTCAGCGTTCGCTCTGCCTGCTGCTGCAGAATTTTCCGTAGTATAATAGAGGCTACTCTTTCATCATTGATCAGGTTGGCACAATCGAAGTGACGCTTCGGACAGGCTGCTTTACCATGATTGCCACAGGGCCTGCAGGATAACTGCGCTTCTGCCTGAACGATATACGATTCATCTGATAGAGGAGTGAAGCCAAATCCGGGAATGGTAGAACAGAACAATGCAATCACAGGCGCATTTACTGCAGATGCAATATGAAGCGGTGCAGAATCATTCACCAGGTTAAAGAGGGCACCCTGCATCAATGCAGCCGACTGTAAAATACTGAGTGATCCGGCCAGCGATTCTATATTGATATAGGCAGGTAATTCATTCATAATGGCAGTTGCAACCGCCTGCTCTTTTTTTGTTCCTATGATGTAAATCTTCTGGCGAATGGGCAGACGTTTCAGGATGGCTGTCCACTTGGAAACCGGTACCTGCTTGGTAAACCAGATAGAGCCGGGTGCCAGAACAATATAGGGTTCCTGCTGAAAGCGCCTGATAGAAGAGTAATCTGCGGGTGAAGGATACAAACAAGGTTTTGTTACAGGGGTGCTTGTAATGGTCTGTAATAACTGATTGCATCTTGCTGTTTCATGAATTGGTTGTGCCGCTGTTCCCGCTATATGTGATACTTTTTTAGAGAATAAAAAAGACAATGGGTTTTTATCATAACCAATTATGATTTTACCACGGGATAATCCTGCTAAAAGGCCTGTTGCTGCGTATCGCTGCACATTTATAACAAGATCATATTGTTCTTTGCGTACTTGTTTTAGTAGCGCTAACAGACTGCGATACTTACTCTTTTTTTTATCCCAGGTTAGAACCTTTCGTACATGCGGATGCGATTGCAGTACTTCTTCATTGCCCTTCCTCACCAGGAAATCAATACGGGCATTCGGATAATGCAGATGCAGATTTTCTATCAGAACGGTCGACAGAATAAGATCACCAATGAAGGCAGTTTGTATTAATAACACTGATTTCATACACGTCGGCAATTGGGCCGTACGCACTTGACAGATGGTTATTACTTACCGTTGTATCGGATTTCTTAATTCGTAAATAAAATTTTTTTTGGCAGGTTCGCCAAAGTAGGCAACATCCAGCTCACCGGTTTTAATCGCGCCGAATTTTTCAATGGATCGTTGCGATCTGAAATTAGCAGCGCCTATATGAAAGCGAATGATGTTGACAAATTGAAAAGCGTGTTCAACCATCAGTTGCTTCAATTCCTGGTTGTATCCTTTACCCCAAAAGGGTCTGCCTATAAAGGTGTAACCTATGAGTATACTATTTTCGGATTCATCATATTCATAATAGCGGGTACAACCCATGGTAAGTCCCTGTTTTTTTTCAAGGATCCGATACGCGCCGCCACTTTTGAGCGCGCCTTCAAAATAGGTGCTGAATTCCTTCAACTGATACCGGTTCTTGTTGGGGTGTTGCTCCCAAACAAGAGGATCGGAGGCTACCGCGTATACTTCCCCGAAATCTTCGGGCTGCAAAGGTTGTAACTGTAATCTTTCGGAATTTAAGATGGATTGGGTCCAGGACATAATGCTAATGTCTGGCATTCTTACAAATTTTCCGCATATCTCTTAAAGTTATCAAGTGTGCTCTGCCACCCGCCTTATAGTTTTCCAAAATCCTATCAGGGAATAATTATTTTCCTGGATTGATCCAAGCCATCCGCGCTTATAATTTTCAACACATATACGCCCTTGCCTAAACGAACCCGGCTGAGATCGATGTTTTGTGGCTGGCTGGAATTCAATTGCGCAACATGCTGCCTTATCAGTACACGTCCCGATAAGTCCACCAGGTTGATATCTACATTTTTATGACTGCTTCCTGATTTCACAGTTACCTGGGTGCCGGTAACAACGGTTGGAAAAACCTGCAGCTCTGTATTGTTAGAAACCCCGTTGAGATGAACGGTAAGGGTTTTGGAATACGTTACCGACCGGTCAATATCCACCATTTTCAGGCGATAATAGAATCGTTCTCCTTTTGCAGTTTTGTCTGTAAAACTAAACCTGGTTTTACCTTCACCCATCGTTGGTTCAATGGTTCCGATGGAACTGAACTGGCGATTGTCTGAACTTCTTTCTACTATAAAATAATCGGGAGTGCTGTTTGCAGTTATTACCCAGTTTAAAATCGGTTGCGAATTTTTCACTACGGCTTTGAAATCAACCAGGTGGATTGGCAACAACGTGATCACTGTCATGTTGAAACTCACCCTGTTCTCTCCTCCGTTTTCATAATATTCCAGTACCATGTCATAGTCTCCATTCATATTCACTGGCGTAGAAATAGTGGTATTATACGACTGGTCGTTCCAGCGATTGATAAGCCAGCTGCTACCTCCATCCAGGCTTAGGCGGTATCCATCATCTCCACCCACAGTGAACTGGTATGTGCCGGGCAGAAAGTTTTTACGCAACCGGTAACGAACGCTGAAGGTTTCAGTAGTGGTAGCACAACTGCTGGTATTCAGGGTAACGTTTGAGCCACCAAAATTCTGATCGAAATTTGGACTGGCTGCTGAGCCATTCTGTATCCTTCCTGCATAATTGCCGAAGTTGGTGCCATCATATACATACCCATTCCAAACATTTCCTGTTCCATAAACGGAGGTATTTTCCATACCCATGCAAATAGAACTAACGTTGAAGGATACCCTGTTTTCAGTTCCGTTCTCATAATATTCAATCACCATGTCATAAGTGCCATTCAGTACTGTGTCATAAGTGGTGGTTTGATAGGAATGATCCGTGAAATTATTGATCGTCCAGGTTGCGCCTCCATCGAGGCTGAACCGATAGCCGTCATCACCACCAACCACAAACCGATAGCCCCCATTGGCGAAAGTCCGGCGCAGTTTAAACCGAACACTGAACGTGTTTCGGTCAACATTACAACCATAGGTATTGAAATTACCGTTGTTGCCTCCGAAATCAATATCAAAGTTGGGGCTTCCTGCTGTGCCTACATTTATGTACCCACGATATGTGGTAAAATTCATGTTATTATAGGCATACCCGATCCAGACATTCCCGGTTCCGAAACTTGTCTGATTTCCCGCTGGCGTACAGGGCTGGGCGGTGGCAATAGTTGTTGCCAGTAAAAAAACAAGGATTAATTGTATATATCTAATCATAATCAGCCTTTATGTCGAAATAACGGAGCCGACTAAGTATTATTATGTAGTATATTCTAAGGGTAAGTTTATAAGTGGTTTGCTGTATGCCGATAACAGTCTCAAAACTATCGATTATCCGCCCCTGTTAAGCGTTTAATGGGAAATGGCCTCAATTCCCGATTTTTTTAATTTCTTGACATAGGTCAATACTATTTTAACTTGCAAAGAAAAATTCATGCAACAAGCCCTGCTTATATTGGTGGCTATCCTGGCCGGTATGTTCCTTCCACTTCAGGCTTCCCTGAATGCCAAAATGGGGTCCGTAGTCCAGCATCCCCTGCTGGGTAGTCTGATTTCCTTCCTGGTCGGAACCCTGGGATTGCTGGTTTATATACTGATGAGTCGGGTTCCGCTTACCAATCTTTTCCAGGCTAAAACGGCCCCCGGACTGGTATGGATTGCAGGTTTGCTGGGCGCTTTCTATGTTACCGCCATCATTCTGCTGGTGCCCAGGTTAGGCGTGGCACTAACATTCGGACTCGTGATCGCCGGGCAGATGTTCGTGAGTATTCTTTTTGATCATTTCGGACTGCTGGGTACCCCTGTTCATCCCATCAGCTGGATGCGCAGTCTGGGAGTGGTTTTGCTGATTGCAGGCGTATTGATTATCCGTAAATATTAAAATCCCGGTATTCTTATTACCGGTATTTCAGGTGGGGAGTTTTACAACGTTGACCCAGAAATTTTCAAGCTGGAGTACTACTCTGAAAAACTCCTCCACTTCCACCGGTTTGGTGATATAACAATTTGCGTGATTGAGATAGGAGCTGTTGATGTCATTGAAGGAAGAAGAAGTTGTCAGCATTATAACAGGGATATGCCTGAATGCATCTGCTGTTTTGATGTAATGCAACACTTCATGTCCGTTTTTCTTTGGCAGATTAACATCCAGCAGGATCAGGTCTGGTAAGGTGGATGACTGAAAGTGGTTGTTTCCCTCCAGAAAATCAATGGCTTCTTTCCCATCCCGGGCGATGCTGATCTTATTGACCAGTTTTCCTTCTTCGAGTGCCTCTCTTGTTAATAATATATCCCCTTCGTTGTCTTCAACGAGCAATACATGAATTGATTTCATCGGATTCAGGCGGTTTTGCAAATAGTAAATGTAAGTATTGTTCCTTTATCAATACCGCTGTCGATCCAGATTTTTCCCCCATGTTGCTCAATAATGCGTTTACAGGTAGCCAGTCCCATACCTGAACCACTGTATTCATGTTTCGTATGAAGACGTTTAAACAATTGAAAAACTACCTCCCTGTTTTCCGCGGCTATACCTATACCGTTATCCTTAACCGAAAACTGCCAGTGTGTTTGTTCATCTGATCCTTCTATTTCGATCGTGGGCCGGTTACCAGGTGGCTGGTATTTGAGGGCATTGCTGATCAGGTTTTGAAACACAAGTTTCAGCGGTGTTTTTCTTGCCTGTATGGTTGGCAGGAATCCGATTTGAAGGTCGGCCTGTTGTTCTTCCAGGTGTCCGTTTAAGAATATCGTTATTTCCTGAAGCAGTTCATTGCAATCAATCCACTCACGTGCACCCCCCTGAACTGCTCCCGCATGTGCAAATGCCAGTAATTCCTGGATCATAGCACCCATACGATCTGCTCCGTCCACGGCATAATGAATGTATTGACGTGCTTTTTTATCCAGCTGCTCACTATAGTTTTTGTCTAGCAGGCGCATAAAACTGCTGATCATCCTGAGCGGTTCCCGCATTTCATGAGAAGCCACTGAAGCAAAGCGGGTCAACTCTTCGTTGGTTTCCTTCAGATGCGTAATGTCAACATGGGTTCCAAACATCAGCAATGGCTCCCCGATATTGGTGGATTTTACAACTTTTCCACGGTCCAGGATCCATACCCAGTGGCCATTTTTATGTTTCATCCGGTAGGTGGATTCATAAAACTGCGAGTGATCCCTCAGACATTCATTTAGTTTTTTAGTAGTTTCTTCCAGGTCATCGGGGTGCGCAAACCTTGCAAGCGTTCCCTGGTTAATGGGTTTAATTTCGTCGAGCGTATAGCCAATCAGCGTTGCCCAGGTTTCATTGTAGGTTAATTGACCACTTTGAATATTCCATTCCCAGGTGGCGGCATTCGTGCCCTCCAGTACGAAATTCAGCCGGTCTTTTTCCCGGATCAGATCCTCCTGAACCTGGCTTTTTTCCCTGATGGTTTCCCGCAATAACTGCATGGTCTGCTGATCCTGCTGCTGCAGCTTACTAAGCTTGTAACGCCTGTTATACTGAAGGATATTAAATCCGACCAAAAAGAGTACAGCACATACCAGCAACCCAACCCCCAGCTGGTTAATACGGGTGTACTGCTGGTTTATCTTTTCGAGATTGGCTAATCTGCGATCATTTTCCAATTGATTGGTTGCTCTTGACTGAATAACCACCAGGTCATTTACCGGAATTTTTTTACCTGTGTCCGTATATGGCTGCAACCTGGCAAGATGCTCCAGATTTGCCTTGCGCAGTTCCCGGTTTTCCGAAGTAATACCACTGATCTCTGCTGCAACTTTATGGTGCCGGGAGAAATTCCTGAGAAAAAGGAATAACCCGGCCCCCATAATAATGATGGAAGCAATTAGAACAGTTAAAGTAACCGGGTAACGTTTCATGCTGCGTGAAGGATACACAATTTAACGCAGGGCAGGTGCCTGATCTTGTTAAGGTCCAAATATTATTGGGATTTACATTTCTTTCGAATCATTTCCTAAAGGTTTTCTATTACCTGCAAACATTTCAAATCCACCGCTGTTATAGTTTTTTGGACTATTTATACTCTTTTGTATAAATAGATCTTACCTTTGTGGCCAATTTTAGCAACCGAATAGATTTTGCAGTATGAATGACGGATTAAGTACGATTGAACAACAAATCACCAGTGATTACAAATACGGCTTCACCAGCGATCTGGAAGCTGACCAGGCACCCAAAGGGCTGAATGAAGATATTATCCGGTTTATTTCCGGAAAGAAAAATGAGCCTGAATGGATGCTGGAATGGCGTTTGAAAGCCTATCGCCACTGGTTGAAAATGGAGGTTCCGGAGTGGGCGAATATCAAGTATCCACCTGTTGATTTCCAGGATATTATCTACTATTCTGCCCCCAAGCAAACCAAAAAGTTAAACAGCCTGGATGAGATTGACCCGGAATTACGCCGGACTTTCGAAAAACTGGGTATCTCCCTGGATGAGCAGAAGCGCCTCAGTGGAGTAGCTGTGGATGCGGTGATTGACTCGGTTTCGGTTGCTACCACTTTCCGGGAGCAATTAGGGGAATTGGGAATTATTTTCTGCTCCATGAGTGAAGCTATCCAGGAGCACCCTGAACTGGTTAAAAAATACATCGGTTCGGTAGTGCCTATGACGGATAACTTCTATTCAGCCCTGAACTCCGCTGTATTTACAGATGGTTCTTTCTGTTATATTCCAAAAGGAGTGCGTTGTCCGATGGAACTGTCTACCTATTTCCGGATCAACGCCCAGAACACCGGTCAGTTTGAACGCACCCTGATTGTTGCGGAAGAAGGCAGTTATGTTTCCTACCTGGAAGGTTGTACCGCTCCCATGCGCGATGAGAATCAGTTGCATGCGGCTGTTGTGGAACTGATTGCGATGGACCATGCTGAAATCAAATATTCAACTGTACAAAACTGGTATCCTGGTGATAAAGAAGGGAAAGGAGGGATTTATAACTTCGTAACCAAACGCGGCATCTGTGCCGGTGTTCATTCCAAAATCTCCTGGACCCAGGTAGAAACCGGATCTGCAGTAACCTGGAAATATCCAAGCTGTATTCTGAAAGGTGATCATTCGGTGGGTGAGTTTTACAGTGTGGCCGTAACCAACCACCACCAGCAGGCCGATACCGGAACCAAGATGATCCACCTGGGAAAAAATACCCGCAGCCGGATTGTATCCAAAGGTATATCTGCAGGAGTTAGTCATAATAGTTACCGCGGATTGGTAAGTGTGGCTAAAAATGCTACCAATGCCCGGAACTTCTCACAGTGTGATTCACTTTTGTTGGGAGACCGTTGCGGTGCACATACCTTCCCTTACATAGAAGTGAAAAATAATACTGCGCAGGTTGAACACGAAGCTACTACCTCCAAAATCGGAGAGGATCAGATCTTCTATTGCAACCAGCGCGGCATTGATACCGAAACTGCAGTGGCGCTGATTGTAAATGGCTTCGCGAAGGAAGTAATGAATCAGTTACCCATGGAGTTTGCAGTAGAAGCACAAAAATTACTTGCCATTACGCTTGAGGGAAGCGTTGGTTAAACCGAAAACAAAAATTAGAAATAATACAATATGTTACAGATAAAGGATCTTCACGCAGGTATTGAAGGAAAAGAAATTCTTAAAGGCATTAATCTTACGATCCGGCCGGGTGAAGTACATGCCATCATGGGGCCCAATGGTTCGGGCAAAAGTACCCTGGCTTCCGTACTGGCCGGCAGATCAGATTATGAAGTAACCGGCGGTTCGGTGGAATTCCTGGGTAAGGATCTGCTGGATCTTGCACCGGAAGCAAGAGCGGGAGAAGGATTGTTCCTTGCTTTTCAGTACCCGGTTGAGATTCCAGGACTGAGCACCATCAATTTCATGAAAACAGCAGTGAATGAAGTTCGCAAATACCGTGGCCAGGATGCCCTGGATGCTGCAGAATTCCTGAAGCTCATGAAAGAAAAAATGAGCCTGGTAAACATTGATAAAAACCTGCTCACCCGTTCTCTGAATGAAGGATTCTCCGGTGGTGAGAAAAAACGCAACGAAGTATTCCAGATGGCGATGCTGGAACCTAAACTCGCTATCCTGGATGAAACGGATTCAGGTCTGGATATTGATGCTATCCGGATTGCAGCAGCCGGCGTAAATGCCATCCGCAGCAAAGAAAATGCAACCCTTGTGATTACTCACTACCAGCGTTTGCTGGATTATATCGTGCCTGATTTCGTACATGTTTTATACAATGGACGAATTGTGAAATCCGGTGGTAAAGAACTTGCACTGGAACTCGAAGAGACAGGCTATAGTTTTCTTAAAAATGAGATGAATATTGCATGAGCACGATAACTACGATAAAAGATAAAGCACAACAACTGGGAACTGCCACACTGGATGCCCTGCAGCCTGTTCGCACCGCTGCGCTGGCAAGTTTTGACCAGTTGGGTGTACCCGCTGTGAAACACGAAGAATGGAAATATACCCGGATCAGCCAGTTATTCAATCAATCCTGGCAGTTAGGTGTTGATCATTCCAATACGGATGCGGACTGGCAGGCGTTTCGCTTGCCTGAGTTTGAAACAGCGAATGAACTGGTTTTTATTAATGGTGTGTATAATGAAGCAGCATCAACAGTTCGTTCAGCCGGACTGGTTGTATTGCCCCTGGAAGAAGCTGCTGCGGGTGAGTATGCGCAGATTGTAAGTAAACACCTGGGGCATAGCGGCAAATACCTGAAAGATGGAATCAATGCACTGAATGCTTCTTTCATGGTTGGAGCTGTATTCATAGGTGTGAAGCGTTCTACTGAAATCGAACATCCGGTTTATATCTACAATATTACTGATGGCCGTACGGGTAACGTATTTGCACAACCGAGAACCCTGGTTCACGTGGCCGCCAATGCAGGTGTTGTACTGGTAGAAACCTATGGTAGCATTGGGGTGGCTGATCATTTTACCAACCAGGTAATGGAACTGGTAGTAGAGCAGGATGCCCGCGTAGAATATTACAAGATTCAGAATGATACCAGCCGTTCGAGCCTGGTTAGTACAACGCATTTCCGCCAGGTTGGCAAAAGTTATGTGCATGCGGTTACCATTTCGTTGAATGGTGCGATGGTCCGGAATAACCTTAATATGGTGATGGAAGCCGAACATTGTGATTCAAATATGTACGGTTTGTATTTCACTTCCGATTCCTGTCATGTTGATAACCATACCATCGTAGACAATGCAAAGCCGAATTGCCTGAGCAATGAGTATTATAAAGGCATTCTGGATGGCTCATCAACCGGTGTGTTCAATGGTAAAATTTTTGTTCAGCAGGATGCACAGAAAATCAATGCCTTCCAGTCGAACAAAAATATTCTCCTATCAGACGATGCAAATGTTTACACCAAACCGCAGCTGGAGATTTTTGCAGATGATGTGAAGTGTTCTCATGGCTGTACGGTTGGAAGGCTCGATGAAGAAGGCCTGTTTTATCTCCGTTCCCGCGGTGTAACAGAAGCAAGTGCGAAATCATTGCTGCTGCATGCTTTTGCGATTGATATTCTTGACCAGATCCGTCACGATGCCCTCCGTGCTTATGTGGATCAACTAATTTCTGAACGTTTAGGAACATAATATGGAAACGCTTACCCGGTCTGAACTGTTATTTGATGTGGACACCATTCGAGAGGAATTTCCCATTCTTAAAAGAATGGTGAAAGGAAAGCCATTGGTCTACCTGGACAATGCGGCTACCACCCAGAAACCGCTGGCAGTGATAGAAGGGTTAACGCGTTACTATTCGGAATACAATGCAAATATCCATCGTGGTATTCACAGCCTTGCTGAGGAAGCAACAGCTGCTTTTGAAGCAAGCCGGGATGCAGTGAAAGAATTTATTGGTGCTGCTCACCGGGAAGAAATCATTTTCACCAGAGGAGCAACAGAAGCAATCAACCTGGTTGCATATACCTGGGCCCGCAAACAGGTTGGGGCCGGTGATGAAATCCTGGTTTCCGGCATGGAGCACCATAGCAACATTGTTCCCTGGCAGATCATTGCTGAAGAGAACGGAGCAAAAGTGATCCCGATTCCGGTGTTGGAAGATGGTACCCTGGATATGGAGGCTTTTCAGCGTTTACTCACGGAGAAAACAAAACTGGTAGCTATTGTACATGCTTCCAACTCGCTGGGTACAATCAACCCTGTAAAATATATCGCAGCGCAGGCGCATGCAACCGGTGCTAAAGTATTGGTGGACGGATCCCAATCAGCAGTTCACCTGCCGATTGATGTGCAGGATATCGATTGTGATTTCTTTGTATTCTCCGGTCATAAAGTATATGGACCTACCGGTTCCGGTGCACTCTATGGGAAAAAAGCCCTGCTGGAAGCCATGCCGGTATTTCATGGGGGAGGAGAGATGATTAAAGAAGTATCCTTTGAGAAAACAACCTACAACGACTTACCCTACAAATACGAAGCAGGTACTCCCAACATAGCGGATACGGTGGCATTAAAATTTGCACTGGATTTTGTGAAGGAGATCGGTAAGGAAAAAATCCATCAGTATGAGCAGGGCCTGCTGGCCTATGCTACGGATGCACTGGAACAGGTTAAGGGTTTGCGTATTATCGGCAAAGCACCAGCAAAAACCAGTGTGATATCATTTGTAGTAGAAGGTGTTCATCCGCAGGATTTAGGTATTCTGCTGGACAACAAGGGTATTGCAGTTCGGACAGGTCATCATTGTACACAACCCCTGATGGACAGATTTGGAATTCCAGGTACAACCCGTGCTTCTTTTGCCCTGTATACAACCTATGCAGAGATTGATGCGCTGGTGGCAGGTCTGGAGCGTTCCATTAAAACTTTATTATAGAAATGACAGCAAGGCCAAGAATAGAAGAACTGGAAGAAGAAATCGTAGAAAATTTTTCGTTGTTTGATTCCTGGGATGAGAAGTACGAGTATATCATTGATCTGGGGAAAAAACTGCCACCGCTCGAAGATGAACATAAAAAGGATGAGAATAAGGTGAGAGGATGTCAGTCCACCGTATGGCTGGTTGCGGCGTATAAGGATGGACTGGTGGAGTTTAAGGCAGATAGTGATGCGGTGATAGTAAAGGGCCTGATCAGTATGCTGATCCAGGTATTATCCGGGCATACTCCTGAAGAAATTATTCAGGCCAAACTTGGGTTTATTGATCGGATTGGAATGACAACACATCTTGCTCAAACAAGATCAAACGGATTAGCGGCAATGGTAAAGCAGATGAAAAATTTTGCACTGGCCTTTAAATTACAGAACGAATCTGCAAAGCACTAAGCATATGGAAACAGAAGCTTTGAAAGAAGAAGTGATTGATTGTATCAAAACAATATTCGATCCGGAACTGCCGGTGAATATTTATGAACTGGGACTTATTTACGAAGTGGATATTCTACCTCTGAATAATGTACAGATTGTAATGACCCTGACAGCACCCGGATGTCCTGCTGCGCAATCTCTGCCCGTAGAAGTGGATCAGAAAGTGCGCCAGATTGAAGGTGTGAACGATGTTCATGTCAGTGTGACCTGGAATCCACCCTGGAATAAATCCATGATGTCGGAGGCTGCACAATTGGAATTAGGTATGTTTTAAAAAATATCTATGAAGATTACAGCACAGGAAGAAATTGGTCTCAGGATTATGCTGCGCATTTCCAATTGCGGTAATGAAAGCGGACTTAGCATTCCTCAACTTAGTGAAGCGGAAGGAATCAGCATACCCTATGTTGCAAAGCTTACACGCCTGTTGCGCCAGCAGGGATTTCTCAACAGCACGCCTGGCAATAAAGGTGGTTATGTGCTGGCAAGACCGGCCAATCAGATCATTGTAAATGATTTGCTGAAAGTATTAGGAGGTGCGCTTTTTGATACAAGTTTTTGTAATCTGCATAGTGGCGCAATGAAACTCTGTACCAACTCTGTTGATTGTTCGGTTCGTTCACTATGGAAAATGATGCAACTTGTATTGGATGAGTTATTGCAACAACTCACCCTTAGTGATCTTTCTAATTCAGAATTGGAAGCCCAGCGAATTATTTCCCGGGTATTTGCTCCAAAACAGGTAGTTTAAACTGTACCACCAGCTCACATCCTTTGCCAGGGGCAGTCTGAATATCAAGCGTGCCGTTAAACAGGGCAGCACGGGTCTTCATATTCATTAGTCCTACCCCATTGCTTTTTTTAGTTTTATCGAAGCCAATTCCATCATCTTTGATTCGTAATTCCAGGTTGCCGTTCCTGTTGCCCAGGTAGAAATGGATCGTATTTGCTTTTGCGTATTTCGTGATATTGTTAAACTGTTCCTGGCAGATGCGATAGATGGAAAGTTTGAAATTGTCTTCCATGTACTGCTCTTCCAGTTCTGTCATATTGTGGTAAATCGTAGTTCCGATGCCGCTTGCCAAATTTTCAAACAACTGCAGCAGGTTGTCTTTCAGATGTCCTTCGCTCAACGTTGGAGGAATCAGGGAATGGGAGAGGGTTCTGATTTCATCAATGGCAGACTGGATCAGTTCATCCGATTTGCCAAGATAAATTGGTTGTGTATCTCCGGGTGTTTTGCCTAGACCCAGGTAAAGACGTGCACTGGCTAGTATCTGGTTGATGTTGTCGTGTAATTCCCGGCCTATCTCCTGTCGTTCTGCTTCCTGCGCAGAGATTACAGCATTTGTCATTTCTTTTTGTGCCCTGGTCCTTTCTTCTTCCAATTGCTTTTCCAGCATCACTCTTTCAGAAACATTATTACCCAGTGCCATGATGCAGGGCATACCCAGGTAATCAATGCGATGAGAAACAAACTCGATATAAATTTTATCTCCCCATTTGCTGATGATCCGGGTAATATGGGTTTCTCTGAAACTTTTATCTTTTAAAGCTTTCTCGGCCAGTTCAAAAATGGGTTCAGATCGCTCCGCGAGTCCGCCTGATAAAATTGATTTGCCGATCAGATCTTCTCTTTTATAACCGGAATGTTTTTCTGTTGATTCATTGATCTCCAGAATTTTAAAATCTTCCAGGTTCCAGATGATAATTGCTGCCGGATTGTTTTCAAAAAGATAGCGGTATTGCTCTTCAGATTCCTTCAATACTATTTCCGCCTCTTTACGGGGAGATATATCCTGGGTAGCTCCGATAAAACGAACTGCTTTGCCCTGTTCATTCCGAATGATATAACCCCGATCCTGGAGATAGGCATAGTTGCCATCTTCCCTTAAAAACCGGTATTCCAATTCAAATTGTTGCAAAGATGGGTTGTCTTTGAATGAATTGATTTTTTTGACTACATTTTCTCTTTCTGAAGGATGTATTTGTGCTACCCAGCTTTCTTCAGATCCGAATTTAACTGCATCATAATCGGTCTTGAATATTTTTTTCCAGCCTTCCGGATTTCGGTAAACTTCACCTGTCAGCAGGTTAAGATCCCAAACCATATCATTGGTTGCCTTGCTTACCAGGTCGTATCGTTCATTACTCTCCTGCAATGCCTGCAGGTTATTCATACGTTCTATTGAGTAAAGAATCGTTTTGGATAGGAGTTTTTCATCAAAATCACCCTTAATAAGGTAATCCTGGGCGCCAAGTGTGATCGCATCCAGCGCCGTATTCATATCCGACACACCAGAGAGGATTACAACCGGTGTGTATCCCGCTTTTTTCCGTATCGAGGTGAATGAGTTGATGCCAAAGCTATCAGGCAGAGACAGGTCAAGCAGAATAATATCAACAACCTGTGTCTTTAGTACTTCATGTGCCTTTTTAATGGATTCTGTTGTGAATAGTTCCCGGATTTCAATTCCGGAACTTAGTAAAAGTTCTTCCAGCAAAAACTGATCTCCGGGGTTGTCTTCCACCATCAGGATTGTCAGTTCGGTTGAATGTATCATGAAGTGCCGGTTTAGCTGTTGGGGAGTTGAGCGGTTTGCATCCAAAAGGATTCAACGGATTGAATCACTTTCATAAAGCTGGAGTAGTCAACAGGCTTGGTTATATAACAATTGGCGTAATGGGTGTATGCATCGATAATGTCCTTTTCAGATGCAGAAGTAGTTAGCACAATTACGGGGAGTTTCCGTAATGACGGATCCTGTTTGATCGTTTTTAATACCTCTTTGCCATCCACTTTGGGCAGATTTATGTCCAGTAACACGAGGTCCGGAACGGGAGCGTTTTCATGAGATCCTGTTTTAAATAGAAAATGGATCGCTTCCCTGCCATCTTTAACGACCGAAATATCTTTAACGGCCGATATTTCACGAAGTGCTTCGCGTGTAAGAATAATGTCTCCCTCATTGTCTTCCACCAATAAAATGTGCAAGTCTTTCATACGCTCTGGGTTTGTTTCAAAAGGATGGATTATTAATGAATATAATGATTTATTTTTTTATGGTAAAATAGAAGGTCGAACCAACTTTTTCTTTGGAATAAACCCAGATTTTACCGTTGTGTTGTTCAGCAATTTTTTTGCATATGGCCAGTCCTATTCCTGTTCCGGAAAATTCAGACATATTATGAAGGCGCTGAAAAATAACAAAGATCTTTTCAAAATAATCCGGTTCTATTCCTATGCCATTATCTTTGATAGCAAACTGCCAATACCCGTCTTCTTCCTTTGCGCTAATGTTGATTTCCGGCTGGATTTCCCTTCGGTATTTTAGTGCATTCCCGATCAGATTTTGAAATAGTTGTACCAGTCCGGAGTAATTACCGCGTGAAACCACTGGCATCGGATCAATATTCAGAACGGCATTATTTTCAGCAATGCTTTCCTGCAGGTTTGTTGCCACTTCATTCAAAACCGCTTTGACGTCCACTTCTGTAAATTCAACGGAGGTATTTTCCAGTCTGGAATAGGCCAGCAGATCATTGATCAGTTTTTTCATTCGTTCTGCACCTGACACTGCATAATTGATATATTGCCTGCCCGCTTCATCCAGTTTGTCTTTGTACCTTTTTTCAACCAGTTGCAGAAAACTGCTAACCATGCGAAGCGGCTCCTGAAGATCATGAGAAGCAATAAACGCAAAACGTTCCAGCTCCGCATTGGATCTTGACAACTGGTCTGCTCTTTCAGATAATTCACGATTCGCTTTTTCCAGCGCTTCTTCATGAAGTTTTCGTTGAGTGATATCCTGCACAGTACCGCTGTATCGGATGGCTTTCCCAAACTGATCTTTAAACAGGTTTCCTTTTTCATGTACATACCGGATGCTGCCATCAGGCAACTGGATGCGGTGTTCAAAATCCAGTGAATCATGCCCGTTTAAAACCAATGCTCTTTTTTTGAGGAAGATTTCCCGGTCCTCCGGATGAAAGGTTTCTAAAAACAGTTCAAAGCTTGGTTGAAAGGTGGAGGGATGCCTTCCCCAAATATTATAGACCTCATGCGTCCAGAAGAGTTCATTGTTTTGCAGATTCAGTTCCCAATAACCAAGTTTGGCAAGTTTCTGCGCTGTTTCCAGCTTCTGATTTAACTGCCATAGTTCCGATTGGTACTTCCTGTTTTGTGTAATATTTCTGGAATGACAGGCTACACCAATAATTTTCTGATCCTCCCGGATCGGGTTGAAACTGGTTTCCCACCAGATTTCTTCTCCCGGTTCCGTATAAATGTCAAGACTTTGCATGTGAAAGGATTCTCCGGACAATGCCCTGTCGTATAGTGCTTTCCAATATTTAATATGTTCAACGGGATAGGATGTTTCCAGTAACATGTTATCTCCAAGCTGAATAGAATGATGGGAGGTTCGTTCAGTGATGTTTATAAAACTCCGATTGGCGGCCAATAGATTATATTCCGTATCTATACTCCAGATCATATCACTGGTGGTATTGATCAGTGCTATTTTATTACGCTCCTCTTCTTTTCGCTGAAGTTCCAGCTTCAGGCGATCTGTGATGTCATTTGAAAGCACAAGGGAAGCCAGATTGCCGTTGAATTCAATCTGATGGGCAGTGACTTCAACATCAATTATATCACCATTCTTTTTAATGTGCTTCCACCTTCCTTTATGAACCAGGTTGTTTCCCTCCCTGATTTTTTGAATTTTTTTAAGGCGTTGGCGATCTGCTTCCGGACGAATATCATGTGCGGTCATCCGAAGAAATTCTTCGCGCGTATAACCGTAATGGCTGATTGCCTTTTCATTCACTTCCAGGAATTGCTTGGTATCCGGATCGATGATCCACATGGGAAGGGGATTGTGATGAAAAAGATTCCGGTACCACCGTTCTGATTGCTCCAGCCTATACTCGTATTTGATCCTTTCGGTTACATCCCGTCCAATACAGAAAAGCGCCTGTGCCTGGTTGTTCCAGTTCATCGACCACCGGATGGTGATGAACTGCCCGGTTTTGGAAATTACCTTATTGTCGAAGAAACTGACAGTCTGACCATTGATCGCCCTTGCCATCGCGGCAACGGTTGCCTGCTGATACTGCGGTTCAATGAAGCCAAGGTAGGGTTTGCCCACCAGTTCGTCTGTTTCATATCCAAGAATTCTGGTTGCAGCATTACTGATATGAATAAACATACCATCCCGGTTCATTGTACAAATAATATCCGGGGATGCGTCCATGATCCGCTCATACTCTTTCAAAATGCCTGATTCAGCTTTGCTCATAGTTATAAGGTGATCAGAAGATCAGTGAAAAAAAGGAAAAAACCAAAAGGGTACAAAATTTTCTCTTATGAGAAGTTTTCGCACCCCTGGCTCATTAACCTTAGATAAATTCTCCGCTACTAACCAATCCTTAGCGTTAGGATTCTGCTTTCATAGATTTGGATTTTGGGTTTTTACGGTTTGGACGGTCTGGATTCTTCAGGGATATTGGATACAGATTATCAACGGGCCATTTGCTACACAAAGATGCATGAAAAGGAAGCCATCAAACAATAGATAAACTTGGCAATTCCTGTAGAAAAAATCTGACAATCATCCGGTATTTTCATTAATTTGTATATATGAAACATTTTCTACTCATTGACGATCATGAAGTTGTGAGAACCGGTATAGGACATGTACTGGCTGAATTGTTTCGTCCCTGCACCATCCATGAAGCCAGTAATGAAGTTACTGCGCTTGAAAAATTGAAGGAACGGAGTTTCGACCTGATCATAATGGATGTATACATGCCGGGTTCCGATACGTTTGGTATTATGGAATTTATTAAAGTGCGGTTTCCGGAAGCCAAAGTGCTGATTTTTTCCATGAGTGCTGAAAATATTTATGCCCCCCGTTTGATCAGGGCAGGTGCCAAAGGTTTTTTGTCAAAAAATACCGGAATCCAGGATCTCAAAAAAGCAGTGGAAACGCTGTTGAACAATAAAATGTACATAAGTTCAGAACTGGCACTTCAACTCGCAAGTGGTTTACAGCAGGAAGAACCTTCCAACCCATTTGATAAACTGAGCAGTAAAGAGTTTGAAATTGCCTCCCTTATGATGGAAGGTAAATCCCTCACCGAAATCTCCATGATTTTGGGTACCAGCACTTCAACAGTGGGTACCCATAAATCAAGATTGTTTAAAAAACTGAATTGTAATAACCTGCTGGAACTGGTTGAACTCGGAAAAGCCTACCAGGTTAACAGTAAACAGCATTAATTGCTTACCACTTCCATATCACTCCTGCAATCATATTAAAGCGCCTCGCATTGTATCCCGCAACATCAAAATATTCCTGATCGGTAATATTCCTGACATCTGCATACACTGCCAGATTTGGTAGTAGCTGGTATTTCGCATACAGGTCGAGGTTATAATACTGTTTCAGGTCAATCAGTTCAGTACTGAACGTATTGTTGTTATAGAAAAGGTCCTGTCGTTTATCCACCCAGCGGTAATGAATGCCAACATACAGTGTACTGGTTACCTGATAACCGCCATTAATATTGAAGCTATGCCTGGGGCGACGATAGAGGTTGAAATAACTGGTGTCTTTCCCACCTGCAGAAGTGGTTTTCAACTCACCATTCACAAAGGTATAGTTGGCGCTGAGATTGATTTTATCTGCAGGCTTCCACCTTACTTCAAGTTCGATGCCATTGTCTGATTGCCTGTCTCCATTCTGATACTGCCCGTAAGGAGGAACAGACAACGGAGCAAACAGGATGATGTCTTTTATTTTTCTATTGAAATAAGTTGCACGGGCAAAAAACCGATTTGAAGTTGCGTTATACTGAACTCCAAGCTCCTGTTGGGTAGACCGTTCCGGTTCAAGCGCAGTATTCCCATATTCGCTTGCAAGGTTGTAAACAGAAGGAGCCCGGAAGGCAGATCCTGCCGAGGCGAAAATTTTCAATTGTGCGATAGGGGAATAATAAGGATTCAGTGAATAAGTAAACGCATCCCCAAAATCCTGGTGTTGGGTAAAGCGACCACCCAGTTCAATTCCAAACCGGTTGTTTTTGTGCAGGTGACCTGAAACATAAGCACTCATCATGCTGGCTTCCAGTGAATCCTTACTCAGGCTACTTCCGAAACCGCCAAAGTCGGTAACGATATCAGCCTGGTTACGCCGGTAATCAACACCTCCCAATAAACTGAACCAGGGTTGAATAGTACTATTCAGATAGGCTTCCGCAAAAAAAGAGTTGCCTTTGTAATTGCCACTGCTTGGATCGAAATCAGAAGGGCCAGCCGGACTATTTACCGGATCTCTGTAATCACGATTGATCCGGTTATAATTACTGTGAACAACAAACTGTCCCTTTGGCAACTGCAGGATTGATTTAATGCCAATTACCTGCTGCCGGTTATAGGCTGTTCTGTTTTTATCATCACTGAATGCGGCATCATCCAGATCGGTTTTGTAATCACTGTATTGGTAATAACCCTGCCATTTCCAGTTGGCAGAAGCCTGAAATCCGGCAGCCAAATTGAATAAGTTCTGCTGTTGTCCGTCTTTGTCAAAATTGCCGGCTCCTGAAGCATCCGTAGCAGAGGAAAATCCCCTGGACTGAAAGCGGTTGTATTGAGCACTGTAGTTGATTTTTCCAGTTTGTCCGCTTAGTCCAAGATTGGCTTTATAGGTATTAAAACTTCCGGCAGCAACCTGCCCGTTACCACCAATTTTTCGTTTACTCACATTCTTACGGGTAATGATATTGATTACTCCGGCAACAGCATCCGATCCATACAAGGTGGATTGGGCTCCTTTCAGAATCTCAACCCGTTCAATCTGATCCACGGCAAAATGATTGATATCAAACTCGATGGAAATGCCGGATGCATCTGTTACAGGCATGCCATCAATGAGGATCAGGGTATTGGCGCTACCTGCTCCTCTCAGGTAGAGATTAGGAACAGTGCCCGGGTTGTTTTGAGAGCCGGACAGGAATAATCCGCTTTGTTCATTCAATACCTGTGCGAGGGACCGACCCGCGTTTTGTTCGAGGGTGGTACGATTGATTACCTGAACAATTTTAGCGGTACTGTTTTGTTTCTGCGTGATTTTGTTGGCTGTTACAATTACTTCTTCAAGTGGAGTAGAGCTGCTGTCTGTTGGGTTTTGCTGGCTCCAGAGCGGACTGCTGAATATTGCAGCAGTCACGACAATCAGGGTTCTTTTCATGTTGGTGAAAAAGATTAACGTGACTGCTTCCGGAAAAGGATGGTAGAAATATAAACGACCTGGTAACCGGCCTTTTATACCCCTGCTTTTCTCCCGAAAGCGGAATATGGTTTCCTGTAAGCGGCAGGTCTTCTGGCTCGTTTTCTTCAAACCCCCTTCCCGTTTGCCAAAATTTTTGTGAAGGCGAACAGTGGTTATGGATCTGCAGCAGGATACAATGATCCTGAAAACATTACAGCTACGGGGATAGCGCCGGGATCAACCGGACTTCCCTTTTAATCCTGTTAACAGTTGATTTGTTAACAGGAACCGATTACGGCGCGAATATAATCATTTTCATTACTGGAGCCGAAGGCCGGCAAAATAGTTTCGTCCTGCAGCGGCATTGAAATAGCGGCCTCCTATCGCATTTATATCATTACCCAGACTATAACGTTGATTCAGTAAATTATCAGCCCCTGCAAAAATGCTGAGGCGCTTAAAAATGCGGGATTCCAGCCTGGAACCTACTAATTGATAGGCATTTGCCTTAGCGGTGTTGGCATCATTCAGCCATATCGGATCTACATACTGGTACGTAATATGAAGTTGCAGCATCAGCAGGTACAAATCCAATCCGGCTGCCACGGTTTGCCTGGCGATACCCGGAATACGCTTTCCGCTGAAATCCTGTTCCACCTGACGAAAATCCTTATAGGTAAAAGGATGGAAGGTATAACTGATCCAGGGCTGCCACCGGAAACCAAACGGATGTTTGAGTGCCTGGTAACGGGAAGCAATTTCAATACCCCATTGCCTGGTACTGCCTGCGTTGGTGAAAAAGTCAGCACCGGCTGCATCTCTTCTCTGCACGATGGCATCATTTAACCGGAAGTGGAAAATATTTGCGTCTAACCATAAACGTTGCTTTGCAAATCTGCCACGAATCCCCAGTTCATAATTCCATCCGCCTTCTGCTTTTAAGGAAGTATTGATTACACTGGTTGATGGCAAAAGTTCTGAACTTGTGGGAGGGGAGAAGCCCCTGGATACCAGCCCGTAAACCAAAAATCCAGGAAGTTTTCTTGAGATAGAAATACGCGGTGCCCATTCTGCCTGTTGGCCCGTGCTGAACCTATAATTAGGTACCACCGATTCGCGTATAATGCGGATTGTATTATTATTCCAGCTTAACCCGGCAGTGATTTCCCAGTTAGCATCCGGCTTCCATTGCGCCTGCCCAAAGACCAGGGCGTTACCAGGTGTAAGAGCATCAGAAGTTTGCAGGGTATCCTGTTCTCCGCCACGGTTACCGAAAACGTTGATCTGGTAATATCCTTTTTGCCATTCTGCTCCTGCAGTGAGTGAAATTGTTCCACTGGATAACGGTGCCGTATAACCGATTAGCGCACGGGTTCCAAAGGATGGCTCTGACCTTCTTTCAAAGTTTCGGATAGCCGGGTTAGTAATCCTGTTATACATTCCATATACAGTTGCTTCCATTCGAAGCCTTTTGCCTGGTATATATTGCTGGTAAAAGCCGCCATAAAAGGATTGCTGATTAAATGCCGCTTTTGCAGCTTCAGCTGACGGAAACGGGCCGCCTGCAGGTCGGGCTTGTTTGGGATTGGCATTGTATTGCGCAAGAGTAAGCCCTCCCGGTGTTTCATATTGCAGGTCACTGTAGAGTATCAGCGTTCCGATGTTGTATTTATCCGAAACCTGCCGTTTGTTTTGCCAGCTTAGAAAATTTCTGCGGAGTGCACTTTGATTGCGGTACCCCTGTGATTGCTGGTGATGTAATTGTATCCGGTTGAAATTTTGTTCGTTTCCGGTTAGCAACTGGCCATCCATTTGGAAAAGACCATAACTGCCTCCCATAACCGTCAGACGCAGGGGCGATTTGTTTGCTGCAGGCCTTGAACCGGATGCCAGTAATGCACCTCCCGAACCTGAACCATAAAGGGAAGCTGCAGGCCCTTTCAGTATTTCCATCTGCCCGATGGCAGTTGGAGCAAAAAGATTCAGGTAGGTGTTTCCTCCCGGATCAGTTATTGGAAATTGTTCATAATAAAAACGCACATTTCGTACACCAAACGGGGAGCGCAGGGAACTACCACGTATGGCTATACGATAACTGCCAGGGGAACGCTCCTCCATTCTTACACCTGGAATTGTATTCAGGGCAGGTACTGAACTTGCCGGAGAAAAACGGTTCCATTCAGCCGTTCCGGCTATCGCTACTGCTGCCGGTACAGTTGCAAGTGGTGACCTTTGCACGAATCCCTGAACAATAACAGAATCCAGTTGACGGTTGGGCAGGGTATCCGTAATTGGGGAGGCTGGGAACTGGATTCCGGTAACGGCGAAAACAAATAAGAGGTTCATTTTTTATTTGCAGGCTTGGCTTTTGGAATTATATTGGGTAAAGATCGGAACTAACATGCAAAACAATTCAGGCAAATCCAATCAGTTGAGATTGTTTGATCTTACCATGATTGTTGTTGGGCTCGTAATCGGTATGGGAATATTCAGAACCGCAACCGATGCAGCCAGTGCCTCACTTACCCCCACTATCTATTTTACCGCCTGGGTTGCCGGAGGCATCATCGCATTATGTGGCGCGCTTACCTATGCGGAGATCGGTTCAAGGTATCCTGTTACGGGTGGGTACTATAAAATTTTTGCAGCCTGTTATCATCCATCCGTTGCCTTCGCGATCAATTGCATTATTCTTATATCAAATGCAGCTTCTTTGTCGGGTGTTGCTTTAATAGGCAGCGAATACCTGTCGCAGTTGATTTTTGAGGAGCCTTCTTCTGATCTGGTGAAATCCCTGATTGCCATGTCGGCTATCGTGGTATTTTATTTTGTAAACCTGGCCGGACTTCGGATGAGTTCCCAAACACAGAATGTGCTGATGCTGATCAAAATCCTGATGGTTTTGGTGCTCATAAGCGCACTTTTTTTTCCCGGAGCCGATCCCTCTTCCATTCCTCCTTCTTCCCTTCCTCCCTCTTCCAATTCCCCGTCTTCCATACCCCCCTCCTCCCTTATCTACTCCTTCGGCATAGCCCTGATTGCTGTTTCTTTCACTTATGGCGGATACCAGCAAACCATCAATTTTGGCGAGGAAGTAAAAGATGCCCGCAAAAACCTGCCAAGAGGAATTGTGATCGGAATCCTGATGATCATTGGCCTCTATCTGCTTGTGCAGATGGCCTATGTGCATATTATTGGCTTTGAAGCACTGAAGTCTACAAGAGGCATCGCGGCAGTAGTGGCAGAAAAAATGTTTGGACCAACCGGCAAAACAATCTTTACGCTCCTGCTATTCCTGGCAGTGCTGGCCTATGTAAATGTATTGCTGTTAAGTAATCCCAGGGTGATGTATGCTATGAGTAAGGATGGTATCCTTCCTTCCATGTTTGCCAAAACCGATGAAAAGCGTGGAGTGCTTACCGTTAGCCTCACCGTATTTGCAGCCATCTGCATTGTCGTTCTGTTTTTCGCCAACACATTTGAAAAGATTCTGGGCTTTACGATATTCCTTGATTCAATTGGGATGGCAACCTCCGCTGCAACTATTTTTATCCTGCGCAAACGAACCAGGCACCTGGATGGTACCGGAATTTATACGATGAAGTGGTATCCGGTATTACCTCTTATTTTTATGATTGCTTATACCTTTGTAGGAATCAGTATTGCTATTAACACACCTGCACTTGCCTTAACCGGACTGGCGGTATTTGCTGTCTTCCTGGGAATTTATTTCCTGGTAGTCCGGAACAACAAGGGCCTAAAACAAAGTTGAGATGGATCTGTCTTATATCATAAATGAATTGGGAGAAGAAAGAGAACAGTATTTCAATGCGATGGCGCCTCCGATTATGCAAACCAGCAATTTTGTTTTTCGGAAGGTGGATGATTTATCGGCTGCATTTGCTGATGAAATGGGGGGATACCTCTATAGCAGAGGGCTTAATCCGACAGTTGATATTCTTCGAAAGAAACTTGCAGCGCTGGATGGAGCGGAAGACTGCCTGGTTCTCAACAGTGGTGCGGCTGCCATCTTTGCTGCTGTATTTGCCAATGTGAAAGCGGGTGATCATATTGTTTCAGTTCGCAAACCCTATACCTGGGCGGAGAAATTATTTTCGGTTATACTTCCCCGTTTTCAGGTGGAAACTACCTATGTAGATGGCGGATCAGTGGAACAATATGCCGATGCACTTCGACCCAATACGCGGCTTATTTACCTGGAATCACCCAATAGCTGGACTTATTCCATCCAGGATCTTAAAGGCATAGCAGCGCTTGCCAGGTCAAGGGGGATAGTCACCATTGTGGACAACAGTTATTGCACGCCCCTGTATCAGCGGCCGGTGGAATTTGGGATCGATTTGTCAATTCAATCGGCCACCAAATACATAGGCGGGCATTCCGATACGGTAGCAGGAGTGATCAGCGGTTCTGCAGCCATGATCCGTAAAATCTTTGATTCCGAATACCTGACCGTTGGCAGCGGAATTCAGCCATTTAATGCATGGTTACTGATCAGGGGACTAAGAACCCTGCCGATGCGGCTTAAACAGGTTACTGAAACTACCCAACTGGTGCTGACCTACCTTAAGCAGCATCCGAAAGTGGAAGCCTGTCTTTTCCCATTGGATCCTGAATTTCCGGACTATGAACTGGCTAAAAAACAGATGAGTGGTGCTTGCGGGCTGCTCACTTTTGTTTACAGGACGGAATCCCGGCAGGAAATCATCCGGTTTTGTGAAGCACTCCGGCACATATTCATGGCAGTGAGCTGGGGTGGTCATGAAAGCCTGATCATTCCGCGATGTGCAGGAATACTGCCAGAACATTTTCACCCGGCTAAAAAAGAGCACCGGATGCTTCGGTTATATATTGGACAGGAATCAGCTGATTACCTCATTGCTGATCTGGATCAGGCCTTTCTTTCCGCTTATGGCGGTTGATGGGGAGTTTTTTCACGATAATTATATGACCGGTCAGTAGGTTGCCGTTGAATTCTTTATTTTTAACCCCTTAACCAATTTGCATGCGATTTTTTAAACGGTTATCCTATTGTTTATTATTGGGTATGGGACTTGGGCTGGAAAGCCAGGCACAGGAAGAGTGGGATTTAAGGCGATGTGTGGATTACGCCATCGCAAATAATATTTCAACCAAACAGGCCGACGTACAGCGCCGGATCAGCGAACTGTTATACAAGCAGGGCAAGAAGCTATGGGTACCAACTGCTGATTTCAATACCAATACCGGTTATCAGTTCGGTCGTTCCATTGACCCTACCACCAACCTGTTTACCAATCAGCAACTGCTATTCCAGGGTTTTCAGTTTAATACGAACGTTACCATATTTAACTGGAACCGGATTACGAATTCCATGCTGTCTTCCAAATACGAGGCAGCGGCAGCCCTGGCGGATGTAGAGAAAAATAAGAATGACCTGGCGCTCAACGTTGCTACCGCCTATCTTACAGCACTTTTATCCAAAGTACAGGTGGATATCGTTGAAGTGCAGGTAAAACAAAGTCAGAGTCAGTTGAATGATACCCGTAAAAGAGTGGAAGCGGGCACTTTGCCTGAATTGAATGCAGTTGATCTGGAAGCCCAGCTGGCCCGGGATAGTTCTTCCCTTATCACAGCCCGATCAACTTATGAACTAAACCTGCTTTCCCTGAAAGGATTTCTGGCGTTGGATGCCGGGGCCCCCTTTGCTATTTCTGTTCCTCCGGTAGACAGGATCCCGGTTGAACCCTTAGCAGAACTTCAACCGGAACTGGTGTACCAGATGGCCTTACAGAATCAACCGGTAATCAAGGCAAATGAACTGCGTAAAAAATCACTTGAATACAATATAAAATCAGCGAAAGCAGGTTTGTATCCCAGCTTTTTTGCATTTGGCGGACTTGCTTCCAACTTCGCCAGCTCAAACAGAAAAACAACAGGAATAAATTTTTTAGGCTACGAATCGCCCAGTCCGTTTAATGGGGCGGTAAATGTTAATGGAACACTGGTACCCGTTCAAAGCCCCAATGTCCAGTTTGTTCAGGCCAATAAAAACTTTGGAGAATTGTGGACCGGCTGGGGAACACAGATGTCGAATAACTTTCGCCAGAACATCGGGGTAGGGATCAGTATTCCCATATTAGGAGGCTGGCAGTCGCGCACGAATTATGAAAGAGCGAAACTTAATCTGGCTAACGCAGAATTAATTATTGATCAGGGCAATCTGCAACTGAAAAATAATATTTACAATGCCTATACCAGTGCAGTGGCTGCCATGCAGAAATACAATGCGGCCCGTAACAGTGTAAATGCGGCGGATCGTTCGTATAACTTCACCCTTCGCCGTTATGAACTTGGATTGCTCTCGACTCTGGAACTGATTACGTCGCAAACCAACCTGACCCGCTCCAAAATCGATATGGTGAATGCCCAATTCGATTATGTATTCAGAATGAAAGTACTCGAGTTTTACAAGGGGCAGGGTATTAAATTATAATCAATCAAGCACAAGCACATACGATCTATATGAACAAGAAATTAGTTTGGATACTGGTAATCGTGGTAATACTGATTATTGCCTTATTCGGTTTGAAACAGGCAGGTGTTATTGGAGGT
Organism: Flavipsychrobacter sp.; assembly: GCA_016787265.1. Classification (GTDB taxonomy): domain Bacteria; phylum Bacteroidota; class Bacteroidia; order Chitinophagales; family Chitinophagaceae; genus Flavihumibacter. The sequence continues at coordinate 382,466 of JAEUVF010000008.1, forward strand.
GAGGAGGGTATAAAAGTTACTACGGAAAAAGTCGCAAAGCGTACAATCATTGAAACCGTTAACGCCAGCGGGAAAGTGTATCCGGAGGTTGAAGTAAAAGTTAGTTCCGATATCTCGGGAGAAATTGTGGAGCTGATGGTGGAAGAAGGTGATAGTGTCCGGAAGGGACAGGTACTAGCCAAGATTTTTGCAGATATCTATCTTACCCAGCGTGATCAGGTAGCTGCAAGCGTTCGTCAGCAACAGGCACTTGTTGATAACAGCCAGGCACAGCTGGAGGCGCTTCAAAGCGCTTTATCCCAGGCGGAAGCGCAATTCCGTCGCCAGGAACAACTGATGAAAGAAAAAGTGATTTCCCGTGCAGAGTTTGAACAGGCGGAAAATTCGTATAACACGGCCAGGGCCAATTACAATGCCGGTTTGCAAACCATCCGGGCCAACCAGGCATCTGTTGCCAGTACCCGTGCCAACCTGGAAAGTGCCAACAAAAATCTGGGAAGAACCACCATCCAGGCACCTATGAACGGTGTAATCTCCCTCCTGGCAGTTAAGAAAGGAGAAAGAGTGGTTGGTACAGCCCAGATGACCGGTACCGAAATGATGCGGATCGCTGATATGGATAAAATTGAAGTGCGCGTGGAAGTGGGCGAAAATGATATTCCGAAAGTGCACCTGGGAGATTCCGCCCTCGTTGAAATTGATGCCTATAATGACCGTAAATTCAAAGGCATTGTAACACAAATCGCCAGCAGCAGTAAAGCATTGTCTTCTGCAACAGCTACTGCTGTTACCAATGACGTTACCAACTACGAAGTGCGGATCCGGTTGCTGAAAGAATCCTACCAGGATCTGATTGATCCATCGCGTCCCAAGAATTTTCCTTTCCGTCCGGGTATGAGCGCCAGTGCTGATATCCAGACAAAACGTAAAATGGATGTGCTCGCTGTACCGATCAATGCGGTTACCACACGGGAAAAAGATTCTGATAAAGCTGTGAATGAAACCCGCACATCCACAGCCGAAAGTGGCAGTAATAACAACGAACAGCAGGAGAATCGTAGATCTATCAGTACTGAACTGGATGAAGTAGTGTTTGTGCTGCAGGCGGATAAAACAACCGTTAAACGTGTCAAAGTACGCACAGATATACAGGATATTACCTACATTGAAATACTCAGTGGATTAAAAGAAGGAGATGAAGTAGTAACCGGACCGTACTCGCTGGTTTCAAAGACACTGAAGAACAACGATAAGGTGAAAGTAGTTAAGAAGGAAGAGCTCTTCGAAACGAAAAAATAAATCCATGCAGCTCGGAATCATTGGGAGTGGTAGCTGGGCAACTGCTCTGGCCAAAATCGTTACCGATAATGGTAATCCGATTCATTGGCTGGTTCGCAGTGAATCCATCCGTCAACATTTATTGCAGCGCAAACACAATCCGAACTATTTATCAGCGGCCAGTTTTGATATTGAAAAGCTTCACTTACATCTATCCATAACCGAAATGGTGAATGCCTGTGATTGCCTGGTCCTGGCTGTTCCTTCCGCTTATATTGAAGAAACCCTGACCGGACTTTCAGCTGCTGATCTGGAAGGAAAGATCCTTGTTTCAGCTGTTAAGGGAATGATGCCGGAGCGCAATATGCTGGTTAACGAATGGTTAGAGGAACGTTTTCAATTGCCATTGTCCTCTTATTTTACGGTTATGGGGCCCTGTCACGCGGAAGAAGTTGCCCGTGAACGTTTATCCTACCTAACCTTTTCCGGTTTAGCTGAAGAGAAGGCGCACGAGGTAGCATCGAATTTTAAGACATGGTACATCAATACCCTGGTGAATACAGATGTGATCGGGGTACAATATGCTGCCATTCTGAAAAACATTTATGCGCTTGGGGCTGGTATCGCACACGGACTGGAATACGGAGATAATTTCCAGAGTGTATTTATTGCGAATTGCGCGGATGAAATGGCCGGGTTTTTAAAAAAAGTGGGGGTTCAGCGTATGGAAGTTGGCTCACATCAGAAAGAAGATCCGATCACCCACAAGAAAGATGCGAATTATGCAGCTTCGGTTTACCTGGGTGATTTGCTGGTAACCTGTTATTCACTTTACAGTCGCAACCGAACTTTTGGCAATATGATAGGTAAAGGATATTCGGTTATAAGTGCGCAACTGGAAATGAACATGGTGGCAGAAGGGTATAATGCAAGCAGGAGTATTTTTCTGCTCAACCAGCAGGTAGGGGCTGATATACCTATTGCTTCGTCCATTTATCGCATCCTGTGGCAGCAGCTTTCTCCAGCGGCCGGTTTCCGACTGATCGAGGAAGTGCTGGTATAAATCGCGGATGCAACGAAGTTCCTGGAAATCGTATCTTTAATGAAATGCCTGTAAGTTTCTCCATATACGGATCGGTGATGCTGGTATTCCTGGCTATTGTTCTTGTGAGACAGGCATGGCTGCACTTTTACGGTGAAAAATCAGGTTCCTGAAATTTTCAGGGATATCGCTCTAGAAGAAAAAGCTGGCTATTCCATCAGCGAACAGTTTCCCCTCATCTGTAAGTACTATCCGGTCTCCGGTAAAAACAAGGCGGTCTGGCCCTTCTTTTTCGGTTTGTTTCAGATATTGAGTCAGTTTCTCCGCTAGTAATTCAGTTTCCTTCAAACCATATTGGCTGGTATAATAACCCAAATCCAGTCCCTCAGCTGTTCGGAGTGCAGTCATGATGTATTCATGGCGCCGGTTTTCTTCAGTCAGTAACTCTTCCTCATGGAAGTTTTCTCCTGTTTCAATCGCCTTGATATAAAGCGCATTATTGGAAAGGTTCCATCTTCTGTAACGGCCATCGTAGGAATGAGCACCAGGACCAGCTCCCAGGTACAGTTCTCCACTCCAGTAAGAGCTGTTATGACGGCTGCGATACCCGGGAAGGGCAAAGTTGGATATTTCGTAATGTTCATAACCCGCTTTCTGAGCGAATTCCATTAGCAGGAGAAATTGCCGGCTCTGTTGCTCCGGATCAGTATCTGGCATGCGTCCGGTTTTGACCAGGTGCGCAAGGGTGGTTTTTTCCTCCACAGTTAATGCATAACAGGAGAGGTGCGGAACCTTATTATTGATAGCGATTTCCATATTTTCTACCCAGTTTACATCCGATAAGCCGGGTGTGCCATATATCAGATCAATACTGTAGTTCTCAAAACCAGCAGCCCGCACCCGATTCAGTCCTTCCCTTGCTTCATAGGCCGAATGTGCCCGATTCATCCACTGTAAATCAGATTCGTGAAATGATTGTACTCCAATGCTGAGCCGGTTAATGCCCGCTTTTCTCCAGGAATCGAGTGCAACTGCAGAAAGGTCATCCGGATTCGCTTCAAGGGTTATTTCTGCTGTGGCAGAAAGATTAAACTGCTTGCGGACGGTGCTCAATAATCCTGTTAATTCTTCCTGGCTCAGGAGAGAAGGGGTACCACCTCCAAAATAGAGCGTTTCAATAGGATACTGCTCCCATAATGAAGCACGATTCTCCAGTTCCCTGGCAATCGCATTTACCATCCGCAGTTTATTATCCAGTTGCGTGGAAAAATGGAAATTGCAATAATGACATGCCTTACGGCAAAAGGGGATATGTATATAAATTCCGGCCAAAGTTGATAATAGCCTGCAAAGTTAACCCAGTCGGCGCAATTCAGATTCCTGCTAAAACGTTATTTTACTGCCGAGATGAGGGGACAAACATTGATGAAGATCGTATTCCGCAAAAATATCCTGCTGCTGGCAGGTTGGTTGTTGTTCGCCCTGGCGCTGGATGCCCAACCCGCTGCTCATCCGTTACTGGTAAAACGGACCGACTCTTCCGGCTCCTCACAATTACCGGTATCCATCCAGACAAATTTTCCTGATCGGGTCAGTTGCTTGCAATATGTACTCAAATTGGATTCCCTGCTGTCTTTACAGGGATTCGCCACCGCATCAGTTGACAGTATCCGGGAATCAGACAGCCTTACTATTGTATATCTTTTTCTTGGTCAACAGTACAGATGGGGAGCCGTTCGGGTGGAAGGACTGACAGCGGGGGAACTTCTCTCTGCCGGTTTGGAATTGGATTCCACCATGCAGGGACTGCAATTATCCTTCCCGCGGAACAGGTCAGCCAGATCATCCAGGACAACTTCCGCATTTTCCCCGGGCCTACTTGAATCCATTCAGCAAAAAGTGCTGAGTTATCTCTATAACAACGGATACCCCTTTGCATCCATTCAATTGGATAGCCTTGGCTTGCAGTCAGCGGGACCAGATACCGCTTACATTGGAGGCGTATTAACGATCCGGAAAGGCTTATCCTATAAACTGGATAGTATTCGTGTACTTGGCAAAGCAAGCATATCGGAAAATTTCCTGCATCGCTACCTGGATCTTCCAAAAGGAGCGCCCTTTCGAAAGCAGGCATTTGAGAACGTAAGCATACGTTTAAGGGAGTTGCCCTTTCTGCAGGAACAGAAACCCTGGGCCATCCGGTTTGGTGGAAATGGAGCCATTCTCGACTTGTTCCTGGAACCCAAAAAAAGCAGTCAGATCAATGTGCTGATCGGGTTACTACCGACTACAAATAACACCGGACAGAATAAATTTCAGGTAACGGGTGAAGCGAATCTGAACCTCAAAAATGCTCTCGGAAATGGAGAAACCATCGGGGTGAACTGGCAACAATTACAGGTGCAGTCTCCCCGCCTGAACCTGCTGTATCAGCAACCGTATCTGTTTGGATCAGCATTTGGAATCAGCACCCAGTTTGATCTCTTTAAAAAAGACAGTTCCTTTCTGAATATCATTGCTCAACTAGGCGTACAGTATGCGGTTTCTTCGCGTCAGACCGGAAAAGTTTTTTTGCAATTATTCCGGACCAATCTGGTGAATGTGGACACGGGCCGGATCAAAGCAACCAAACGCCTGCCCAATGATATTGATATGAGTATTGTGAATCTGGGAGTGGATTATGAATTGTTTACGACTAATTATCGCAGGAATCCGCGTCGCGGTTGGGAATTATTTGGATCTGTTAGCGCCGGAACCAGGAACCTCAAACGAAGCAATGCCGTGCTGGACATCAAAGATCCGACATTCAATTATGCCTCACTTTATGACACCATTGATTTGAAATCTTATCAGTTTCGGATAAAAGCCAGGCTGGCAAAATTTATTCCACTTGGCAGGCAGGCGACGCTACAGTTGCTGAGTACCGGCGCCTGGGTACAGAGTCCATCCCTGTATCGTAATGAACTCTTTCAGATTGGTGGGTATAAACTCATGAGAGGCTTTGATGAAGAAAGTATTTTTTCCTCCCGTTACCTGGTAAATACGGTAGAGTATCGCTATCTGGTTGGCCTGAATTCCTATTTTTTCGGATTTGCAGACCTGGGATTTACAACCAATACAAGTTCCCTGGGGCAGAATCGTAACCGTCTTTTGGGAGCGGGACTTGGCCTCGCGTTTGAAACGGCTGCCGGATTTTTCAATCTTTCACTGGCAGCCGGAAAACGGGATGACAGTCCGTTTAATCTTCGCCAAACCAAGATCCATCTGGGCTATGTGAATTATTTCTAAATTGCATCCTGAATATCATGCGATTTCTTTCCCCTCTTTTTATTTGTTGCTGGATGTTGCTGGCAGTTGTGCTGCAGGCACAGGACAGTTCTGTTGCCGTACTGCCGGATAGCCAGTTGCAGGTATCACCATTAGTGAAGGATTCAGCCATTGCTGCAGAAAAACCGGCAGTAAAGGCGCCCGTAGATTTCAGTAGTTCTGACTATCTGAAACTGCTGCAATCACATCCCTATTATAATTTTACTCAAAAAGGGGTGTATCGGACTATCGTACCGAAACAGGAAAGGGGTAAGGATGGCTTGTTTTATTTACTGGCAGGCTTGCTCTTACTGCTGGCATTGGTAAAACTCAGTTTTGGAAGGTATCTGGACAATATGTTCAAGGTGTTTTTTCGTGCTTCCCTTAAAGCAAAACAGATTCGTGAACAACTATTGCAAACACCCCTGGCCAGTCTGCTGCTGAATATTCATTTCGTTGCAGCAGCAGGTTTACTGGCAGCTATGCTGTTGCACGAATACCAGGCGGATCCGGTTAATCCTGGTTTCTGGAAATTGTATCTCTATTGTCTGCTGGCCATTGCGGTGATCTATACCGGTAAAAATTTTATTCTTCAATTCCTTGGCTGGAGCCTGCGTATGAAGGATACTACGGATACCTATATTTTTATCGTTTTCCTCTGCAACAAGGTGCTCGGAATCTTTCTGTTGCCCCTGTTGATGCTAATCGCCTTTGCCAATGAATCCCTTGTAATCATTGCTACCACGATCTCTTATGTGTTGGTAGTGGGATTTTTCCTCTATCGCTACGTAAGCGCTTACGGATTTATCACCAGGGAACTAAAAGCCAGTCGTTTCCACTTTTTTTTATACCTTTGTGCCTTCGAAGTAGCACCCTTACTGTTGATTTATAAGGTGTTAACGAAAATAGTGTAGGTGTTAATTAACTTTAAGAACATTTAGCTTAATAACAAATGCTAAAGAACGAGGCTAAGAAGGGAGCCGGAGCTCCTGTAATCAAGAAAATCCTGATCACCCAACCGAGGCCTGAAAGTGACAAATCTCCCTACTTTGAATTGGGTAGGAAATTTGGTGTGACCTTAGACTTTCACCCTTTTATCAGCCTGGAAGGAATTCCGGCAAAAGACTTCAGGAAACAAAAAGTTGACATCGCACAGTTCTCTGCGGTCATCTTCACCAGCAGAAATGCTATTGATCATTTTTTTCGTATCTGCGAAGAGATGAAGGTCAGCGTATCGCAGGACACCAAGTATTTCTGCATAACTGAAGCGGTAGCCCTTTATCTTCAGAAATTTATTCTCTACCGCAAAAGAAAAGTTTTTTACGGCGCTGATGGCACCAACAAGAGCATGTTTGATGTGATCAACAAGCATAAAGAAAACGAACAGTTTTTGTATCCCTGTTCTGAAAATCAACAGGATAATGATATTGTGAGCTGGTTGAAAACCCACAAATGCGAGTTTGCTACACCATTCATGTACCGTACTATTTTCAACGACCTGAAACCCATTCTCGGCTCCAACGAATATGATATCATTTGCCTGTTTACTCCTAGTGGGGTAAAAAGCTTGTTAAACTATGAAGGTTTCAAGCAAAACGGAACACTGATCGGAGCTTTTGGTAGTAATACATCCAAAGCAGTAGAGGAAGCTGGTTTGGCACTGGATATAAAAGCCCCCCAGCCCCAGGCTCCCTCAATGGTGGCGGCCCTGGAGCAGTATCTGGCGAAGAAAGTGAAGGAAGAGAAGTGAGACGGAAGAGGGGGGATGGAAGAGGGGGGAAAGGAAGAAAGGAACTAATTGATTATATTATAAGTGGGTACCGGAGGTCCGGTACCTTTTTTTGTGGGGTATGGATGTGCCGCCCATCCTCCCATCCTCCCTTCCTCCATCTTCCATCTTCCATACTCCTCTGTCTCCCGTTCCATACCTTTACACCACAACACAATACTATGGCAAATCGATTGGCGAAAGAAAGCAGTCCATATCTCCTGCAGCATGCTCATAATCCGGTGGATTGGTATCCCTGGGGAGAGGAAGCGCTGGAGGCAGCAAGAAAGCTTGATCGCCCCATTCTGGTCAGTATTGGATATGCTGCCTGTCACTGGTGTCATGTAATGGAGCGGGAAAGTTTTGAAAACCCTGGGGTGGCTGCAATCATGAATGAACGATTCATCAACATTAAAGTGGATCGCGAAGAGCGGCCGGATGTCGATCACATTTATATGGATGCCCTAACTTCCATGACAGGCTCGGGTGGCTGGCCGCTCAATGTTTTCATAACACCGGATGGTAAGCCGTTTTACGGAGGTACCTATTCCCCCCCCGAAGCTTTTCACAACCGGCCATCCTGGACGGATGTTATTCTAGCTATTTCCAAAGCATGGCAGGAAAGAAAAGAAGAGCTGTTGCAACAGGCTGATAATCTTACCCAGCATCTCGTACAAGCCAACCGAATTGGGGAGGGTGATACTGTAGGTTCTGATTTTCATTCGGAGCAACTCACACATATGGCACAGGGTTTACTGAAAAATGCCGACAAAAAGGAGGGTGGATTTGGCCGGGCTCCAAAATTCCCGCAAACATTTTCAATTGCTTATCTTCTCCGGTATGCCGCGCGTTACATGGATAAGTCTGTCCGGTATGCCAGCCTCCGGGAGGTCCTCAACTGGAAATGGAAAGAAGGAGCACCTGAGCTGCAGGCGGAAGATGCACTCCGGCAGGCGGTCTTAAGCCTGGATAAAATGATTGAGGGAGGGATTTATGACCAGCTCGGTGGTGGTTTTGCCCGATATTCTACAGATAATCAATGGTTAGTGCCTCATTTTGAAAAAATGTTATACGATCAGGCATTATTGGTCACAGTTTTGGCAGAAGCTTATCAGTTAACCGGGAAAAAGGAATATGCGGTAACCATCCGGGAAACAGTCAGTTTCCTGGAGCGGGAACTGATGTCTGCTGAAGGCGGGTTTTATTCCGCTTTGGATGCGGATTCGGAAGGAGAAGAGGGGAAGTTTTATGTTTGGGAGAAGGGGGAAATAGAAGCGCTGCTGGGGTCGGATGCTGCGCTGTCCTGTGACTGGCTAGGGATTACATCAGAGGGGAATTGGGAAGGAATTAACATAATGACAAAATCGCGCGACAGGCAGGAATTGTTAGAAATGGGATATTGCGATCAGGATTCCGAAAAACTGGCTGCGCGTTTGGAAGAAATCCGTGTCCGTTTGCTTGCTGCAAGAGAAAGCAGAATTCGTCCCGGATTGGATGACAAGCAGTTAGTATCCTGGAATGCCCTTATGAATACAGCTCTTTCAAAAGCCTGCGCTGCCACTGGAGAGGCGAGCTATCGGCACCTGGCAGAAAAAAACATGGACTGGATGCTGCGGGTTTTTGCGGGGCCGGATAGCAGCCTGCTGCATACCTATAAACTTGGAAAGGCACAGATACCCGGATTTTTGGATGATTATGCATATCTGGTACAGGCTTTGATTAATCTGCAGGAAATCACCGGCAGACCGGAATTACTGGAAGAGGCAAAAAAATTAACAGAAGTTATACTTAGAGAATTTAGTTCGGAGGAGAGCCCGTTATTTTATTATACGGGCCAGCAACAGAAGGATGTCATTGTGCGGAAAAGAGAAGTGTATGATGGAGCTCAGCCTTCTGGAAATGCTGTTATGGCTTTCAATCTCAGGTACTTAGGGATCGTATTCGAGCGTTCAGATTGGTCCCGGAGGTCGGAATCCATGACAGGTCAAATGGCTGGTTCGGCAGTAAGATATCCAGGTTCTTTTGGATGCTGGGCGATGGAAATGATGGGCTGGGTGGATGGATGTGCAGAAATTGTGGTGGTAGGACCGGAAGCAGACGTACTACGAAATGAAATTATGGCTAATTTTATTCCGTATAAAGTACTTCAATCCGCCACCCGGGAAAATCCCGCTTACCCGCTTTTGCGTCACAAGCCCTCCGCCCCTGATACACTAATCTATCTATGCCAGAGCTATAACTGCCTTCGGCCAGAAAGCGCTGTAGGGAGGTTTTTGGAACAATTGTAGGTGATTTTGGACTGAAAACGAGGTTATTTGGCAAGATTTTATTGGGGGGCAAAACAATAATCCCCTTTTATAGACCGTTAAATTTGTCACGGGAACAAGCAAAATCAGTTCCTTGACGTAAATTATAAACAAAAGAAGCTGATGTTGACAAAACATTATATTTGCCCACTACCCTTTAATATTATGAAAATGAAAAACCTGTCCACGTTGTGCACGCTTGCAGCCGTTTCTATGCTGGCAAGCTGCGGAATGTTTGGAAAAAACTCCAATAAGGGAGGAATGCCAAACGATGGTCAGTTGCACGGCGTAGCGCCCGGCAACAAGTACTCTATGCCAAAACCTCCGGGAATGGTGTACATTCCACCCGGGACATTTCACATGGGTCCAAGTGATGAAGATGTCAACTATGCGTACACTGCCCGTAACAAGCAGGTATCCATTAACGGCTTCTGGATGGATGCCACAGAAATTACCAACAACGAATACCGCCAGTTCGTTAACTGGGTTCGGGATTCTACAGCTGCCAAGCTGATGGGATTTGTGAAGAATGTTGACGGGGTAGACCAGGTTGACTGGGCAAAAGCAAAAACCATCAAGTGGGGCGATAAAGCTACAATTGAAAAAATCGATCAGCTTATTCTTTCTCCTGAAAACCGCATTTTCGGTAAGAAGGAACTGGATGCTTCCAAATTAATTTATCATTCTGAAACCTTCGATAACAAGGATGCTGCAAAGCGTGAAAACGCCGGAAAGCCCCGTTCTCAGTTTATCGTGAAAAAAGATGTTCGCATCTATCCTGATACACTGGTATGGATCCGTGATTTCTCTTACTCGTACAATGAGCCAATGACCAAGCGTTATTTCTCACATCCTGCTTTTGGAAACTATCCGGTAGTTGGTGTAAGCTGGGTACAGGCTACTGCTTTCTGTGAGTGGAGAACTCATTACCTCAACTCTTTCCTGGAAAGTAAAAAACGCGCTCAGGAGTCTGATTTCCGTCTGCCAACTGAAGCAGAATGGGAATATGCAGCCCGCGGCGGTCGCTCACAGTCAATGTTCCCCTGGGGTAACTACTACCTGAGAAATAAAAAAGGATGTCTGCTGGCTAACTTTAAGCCTGGTCGTGGTAACTATCCGGAAGATGGTGGTTTCTACACAGTTCGCGCCGATGCCTACTGGCCTAATGATTTTGGTCTGTATAATATGGCTGGTAACGTAGCAGAATGGACTTCTTCTCTCTATTATGAAGGTGGTTACAATTTCCAGCACGATATGAACCCGGATATCCGTTACAACGCGAAGGATTCTGATCCTCCCCGCATGAAGCGTAAGGTATTACGTGGTGGTAGCTGGAAAGACGTTGGTTACTTCCTGCAAACAGGAACCCGCTCTTACGAATACCAGGATACAGCTAAATCGTACATCGGATTCCGTTCTGTAATCGATCTTCCACCTACACAGGGCAAAGGCAAAAAATAAGCGTATAGCAAATTTCTAAAGACAACATCTTACTAGTAATTATTTGATTGTAAAATCGAACAGGCACTCTTTTATCTAAAATCTAATATCTATATCAAACAAGTATCTAAACCCTTATTCAAACTCAAAAATTAACAACTATGGCTGGTGCATCAAAATCTACTGACAAACTCGTGAATATCTTCGTATGCGTGGGCGCTGCGGTGGTAATCTTCGGAGCATGGGCAAAAATCCTACACCTTTCTTTTGCCGACATTATGTTGACCGTTGGTCTTCTGACGGAAGCCCTGATCTTTATCGTATACGCATTCTTACCGCCTCCCGGTGGTGAAATGGCTGCGCTGGCTGAAGCTCTGCCGAAACTGTCTACCAGTCCGGCTGGCAACCCTGCCCTGAATAACCTCGATAAAATGATGCAGGAAGCTGATATTACTCCAACCAACCTGAAAAAACTGAGCGAAGGTTTCAGCAAACTGGGATCTACCGTTAATCAAATGAAAGATGTTTCTGATGTGGTAGCGGCTACGAATGATTATGCTGCTAAAACGAAAGAAGCTGCCGGTGCACTCGGTCAAATGAAAGAAGCTTACCAGAAAAGTGCTACTACTATGGCAGTTTTCAACGAAGCATCTGAAAGCACCAAGCAATTCCATACACAGGTACAAACCCTGACTAAAAACCTGGGATCTCTGAATACAATCTATGAACTGGAGCTCCAGGATACGAACAATCACTTAAAGGCGATGAACAAATTCTATGGTAATCTGGCCCAGGCTTCTGAAGCAATGCAGGGAAGCGTGGATGATGCCAAGAAAACACAGGATCAGATCGCAGCATTGGCGAAAAACCTCGGCAACCTCAACCAGATTTATGGTAACATGCTGAATGCCATGCAAGGTCGCGCTTAAGCCAGGTTGATCGTACCCCTTATTGAAACTGTGAAAAACTAGATTGACAACATTTAAATCCCAGATCCATGGCCTTACCTAAAGAGCCCAGGCAGAAGATGATCAACATGATGTATTTGGTGCTTACCGCGCTACTTGCATTGAACGTATCATCTGAAATCCTGAACGCATTCAAAACCGTTGATGAAAGCATCCGTACTGCAAATGCAGTAGTGGATGAGAAAAATAAGACGACTTACGAGTCGTTCGAAGCCAAGCTGAAGAAGGCAGAAACTGCAGAGAAAGCAGGTATCTGGTATCCGAAAGCGCAGCAAGCTCAGAAACTGTCAGCAGAAATGTCAAAGTACATTGATGATCTGAAGACAGAACTGAAAAAAGAGTCCAAAGGAGAAAACATTGGTACTCCCGAAGAGAAATTCTCTATCGATAACCTGGATGCTTCTACCCGTATGCTGGTGGAAGGTCCGAAGGGCGATGAGTTACTGAAAAAACTGACTGATTTCCGCAACCAGATGTTGGCAATCGTTCCTGAACAGAAGGCAAGTTTTGAAAAATCACTGCCCCTGGACCTGAGCATTCCAAAATCTCAGACCGGAAGTACTGTTCAGAACGACTGGAAGTCTGCGTATTTCCGCATGACTCCTACCATCGCTGCGTTGACTATTCTTAGCAAATTTCAGAACGATGTGAAGAATTCTGAAGCTCAGATTGTAGATTTCTGTCATAAGGAAATCGGAGAAGTAGAAGTTGTATTTGATGAATTCCAGGCTTTTGCCGGAACCAACTCAACCTACCTGATGCCTGGCCAGGAATTGGAAATTACTGCCGGTGTTGGTGCCTTCTCGAAAGCTGCTAAACCATCTGTATCTATTAATGGTGCTCCGGTAGCACTAGGTGCTGAAGGAACAGCAGTTTATAAAACCACTGTAAGCGGCGCAGGTGAGAGAAGTGTAAACGTAGAAGTTAAATTCAAGAAGCCAGATGGTACGGATGCCGTTTTGAATAAGACCATCAAGTACACCGTTGGTGTTCCTTCCGGAGCCTCTGTATTCCTGGAGAAAATGAACGTGGTTTATATTGGTGTAGACAACCCGGTAATGGTATCTGCTGGTTCTGCCGGTAAAGAAAAGATGAACGTAAGTTTCACTGGTGGTGCTATTACTTCTGCAGGTGGCGATCGTTACATCATCAAGCCGAACAAAATGGGACCTGCTGAAATCAAAATCACCGTAGAAGGTAAAACCAGCTCTTTCCCAATGCGGGTGAAGTCGCTGCCGGATCCAACTGCAATGGTAGGTGCCAACAAAGGTGGTGCAATGCCTGCAGCCCAGTTCAAAGCAATGGGTGGTCTGTTGGCTAAACTGATGGATTCTGAATTTGATGCCAAATACGATGTGATCAGTTATGTAGTAGGTGCTAATGGTGGAGCATTCCAAACCTATCAGCAGTCTGCAAATGATGGTCCACGTTGGAGTGGTGGTGCTGCTGCAATTATTAACAAAGCAACACCAGGATCCAGCATATTTTTTGATCAGATTCGTGTAAAAGGTCCGGATGGCCGCGTACGTGAACTTCCCGGTATCTTCTTTAACTTGAAATAAGCAATTGACTAAAACAGGATAAAATGAAAAACCGTATCATCCAATTTTGTTTGCTGGTAGCTGTGATTGGCTTCAGTGCAGAAGGTGTACAGGCACAGCGTAAGCCGAGCCGTACCTCCTCCAAGCGAACCAGCACCAAAAAAACCAGCACCAACAAAAACAATACGGGTAATGCCGCCGCGTTGACCCAGGCACCAGCCGTAGATACTACGCCGGCAGCACCAGTTGAACCGGAATTGAAACTAGGTGAAACACGTAAATCTCTCAGGAACGATAATGCCATCGAGCGTAATCTCGTGAAAGAGCGTATTCCCCTGGCATATGAACATATCCGGGAAGATGATGCGGTCTATCGCCAGCGTTTGTGGAGGGAAATTGATGTTCACGAAAAAATGAACCTTCCTTTCATGTACAAAGCGGATGATGATAACGGTAATCAGCGTTTCATCAATATTTTACTCGGCTCTCTGAAGAGTGGTGAGATCACTGCCTTCAATCCGGTTGATGACCGTTTCACCACACCCATCACGTTAAAGGAAATCACCAAACAATTGGTGGGTGAGCCATTAACTATCCAGGTTCCAGACTGGACCAGAGATCCGGATGGATCACTTGGTATCATGAAAGACAGTGTCATCGTTAATGAGTTCAATGCTGAAGAAGTTGAAAAGTACTGGGTAAAGGAAGAAGTGGTATTTGATAAGGAGTCTTCCCGTTTGCATGTGCGCATCCTGGGTATCGCTCCTCTGAAGACCATTAAAAATTCCGACGGTTCTTTCCGTGCAGTTACTCCGCTGTTCTGGGTGTACTATCCGGATATGCGCCCGCTGCTGGCACGTTATGAAGCGTACAATGGTAAAAACTTCGGTGCCCGTATGAGCTGGGAAGAGCTATTCGAAAGCCGTATGTTTGCCAGCCGGATTATCAAATCCACCCTGGACAATCCTGGTGATCAGTTTATTGAAGCCTTTATCAAAGATCCAATCCTTCGGTTACTCGAGGGTGAGAACATCAAAGAAAAGATTTTCAATTACGAGCAGGATCTCTGGTCATACTAAGACTGGAGGAATGGAAGAAAGGAAGAGGGAGGAAAGGAAGAAATGCCTCTCAACATAAAAGAGAAAAGGAGAACGCCAGCGTTCTCCTTTTCTCTTTTATACGATTAGTGCGCCAACTAAATGCTGGTTCCAGGTACTCTTTTCTTCCCTCTTCCCTTCCTCCGTCGTCCGTACGCTGCCATTCGTCGAAAATGAAAAAAATACCGCTATCCGGGTATTGGAGGAAATAAAAATTCATCTACCTTTAACTCGGTTTTTCATAGGATATTGGATTTTAAAAACGGGGCTGGATTTCTATCCTGGCCCCTTTATTTTTTACTGACAACGAACATTTCTTTTCCAAAACTCAATCAGCGCTACCACCATTTTACTGAATTCTTCCGCTTCTGTCGGCTTGGTTAGATATGAATTTGCATGGGCCTGATATGCTCTTTGGATGTCCAATGGGGCGGAGGAAGTGGTTAATATGATAACAGGAATGGAGGCCAGATAAGGCTGCTCCTTAATAAAAGCAACTACTTCATGCCCATTTTTTCTTGGCAAATTGATATCAAGTAAAATGATATCCGGCTTTTTAAGGAGTGGATCATCAACGTAGGACTGTAGCTTCTCCATCGCTTCCTGGCCATTTCTGGCTACCTCTATACAACAAGAGGGATCATGTTCCTGGATGGATTCAGATGTCATCAGAATATCACCTTCGTTGTCTTCTACCAGTAAAATTTGGAACTCTTTCATGCAGCATTATTGGTCTTTAATTAGATCGGCTCCTGTTTTCGGCAGTGTAAAATAAAAAGTACTTCCAAGTCCCGGTTCGGATTCCACCCAAATCTTTCCTCCCTGCCATTCAATAATTTTTTTAGCGATGGCCAACCCCATTCCGGAACCAGCAATATCGGGGGCATAATTCAACCGTTGGAAAATTACAAATATCTTATCATGGGCATCAGGCTCGATTCCTATTCCGTTATCCTGGACGGAAAACTCCCAATGTGATTGTTTATCAAGGACCGAAATCATAACGGATGGTTTGCGGTCAGGATGACTGTATTTAAGGGCATTGCTCACAAGGTTCTGTAAAACCTGCTGTAAAGGGATTTTATAAGTCAGGATCCGTGGCAGGGGATTGTAATTGATTGTTGCTGATTTTTCCTCAATTTGGTTGTGTAATAACTGCTTTACTTCCCTGATTAATAATTCCGGATTCACCTGCTCCAGGGTAGTATTCATCCGGCCAACCCTGGAATATTCCAGCAGATCAAGTATGATTCCACGCATCCGTTTGGCGCCATCCACTGCAAAATAGATATACTGGTTTGCCTTGCTATCCAGTTGCGGGCCATATTTTTTTTCCAACATAGTCAGAAAACCAGTGATCATACGAAGGGGCTCCTGCAAGTCATGGGAGGCCACAAATGCAAACTGTTCCAATTCTGCGTTCGAACTTTTCAATTCCTGGTTGATGCGCTTTAGTTCAAGGTTTAGATTCTCAAGGGAGGATTCGTACAGTTTCTTTTCGTGAATGTCCTGAATGCTACCATAAATCCTGTCGCAACGGCCGTTTTTAAAACTGGCCTGACCAATCAGCCGAACCCAGCGCGCTGCTCCGCTAACTGTAATAATTTCAATCTCGATATCCCATGGTTCCCGATCGAAAATGGCTGCCTGTAACAATTTACGGACAGTCTCCTTGCTGTTCTCCCGTATATATTCGAGTCTGGTATTAAGTTGTAATTGTTGATTCGGTTTAAGTTCCAAAATATCGCGGGTGATCTTTGAACAAAAGATTTTCTTATCTGCCATATTGATTTCCCAACTCCCTACCCTGGCTAATTTGGAAGTATTGTCAATCAGTTCTTCCAGTTGTTTTATCTCGGTGATATCTTTTCCATAGGCAAAAGCCTGGTTCTCGTCTCCAAAGGCTTCTGAAGAACTCCAGGATATCCAGCGATAATCCCCGTTTTTGGTAACATACCGGTTTACAAAATTGGTTGCCTTTTCCTCAATTATCAATGTCTCACTGAACGTTCTAAGCGAAATTTCCAGATCATCCGGATGTACAAAATAATGAAATGGCTTGCTGGTTAGCTCCTTTGCGGAATAGCCCATCAATTTACAGAATGCCGGATTCACACGGGTGAAAAAACCATCAGAAGATATGATCGAAAGGATATCGGGCGAACTTTCAAACATAAGTCGCATTTCGTTCTCTCTTTGTTTTCTCCTGATTTCAGCACCTAAGGAATACTGTATTGCTTCTATAATGGATACGGTAAAGGCTTCTTCTCCTGTATTCCAACTGCGACCAAATACAACCGCTCCAATTACCTCCTTGTTGTCAATAAGCGGAATGGCTGAAATAGACTGAATACCCGCCGCTTCAGCCTCTCCCGACCGGAAGAATTCATTTTTTATCTGCGCCCCGGTCCAGTGTTCGGCCTGCCGGGTTTGCCAGATTTTTCCAATAATTCCTCTGCCTTTTTTTATTTCTGTTACAGCTTTGTTCTCAGGATAAAAATGCGGACCTGTTACTGAATTCCAATGATAAGCGATTAAGCGCATTTTGTCCTGACGACTCGAACAAAGCCAGATCTCGGATAACTCGAAATATCCTAATTGTGCCAGATAATCCACTACCTGTTGCAGTATTTCATTCAGGGGCCTTGAGGATCTGAATATCTGGGTGATATTTTGTTCCAGTTGTTTTCTGTTTCTGGCGAGTTTGGTTTCAGAAATATCTCTAACGGTGCCGATCATGCGAATCGGCTTTCCTTCCGCATCCCGGATCAAATAAGCGATTTCCTCTACATAGGCATAACTTCCATCCGCTTTTCTGAATCTGAATTCATTGGTCCAGCTGTTTTGACCAGGATCACCTAGAAAAGTTCTCCATCTCTGTTCATGTTTTTTTGCATCCTGATGATGCGTTAACCCGATCCAGTTTGATAAACGAAATGTTTCACCTGAATCAGAAAACCCAAACAATCGGTGAAAGCCATCGCCCCAATAAAAAATATCTTGTTGTATATCCCAGTCGTACAACGCATCCTTACTGGCTTTGGAGATCAACTGGTATCTTTCATTGCTTAATTGTAATTCCAGTTGTGCCTGCACCAGTTGGGTTATGTCCATACTGGTAACGACAATTGCTTTACCCGGATCAGTTTCCACCAGGTTGGTGCCTACACTTTGCAGCCAGCACCAGCTCTGGTCTTTTTTAAGAAATCGGAAAGGTGGTGCAAAAACGCTTACTTCCTGTTGCAGTCGCTGGAAATTCTCTTTAACAATTTTACGGTCTTCAGGATGCACCAGGTCAAATACATTTGTGCCAATGACATCAATTGTTTTGTAGCCCATCAGCTCCGTAAACTGACTTGAAACACTCAGATAGTTTCCATCCCGGTTAAGTATTACACAAATATCACCCGCATCTTCCACTAAGGGCTGACTTTCAAAATGAGATGGGATATCATCGGGCACCTGAAGTACAGCCATCAACATTGGTACTTCGGTCTCTTTGAGGACAGTAAATTCGATCAGCAGCTGGAGCTCTTCCTGTGCCCCGGGAATGATTATTGTTTGACTGCCTTTTATTGGATTATCCGGACTTACCTGATCTTTTGCAGCAACTAATTGAAGGCAATAATCGGTTAGTGCCGGGTTGTTAAAAAAAATGTAGTCTTTGTAGGGGAGAAGTTCAAATGCCCTGTTGCTATATTGGATGGACAGTTTTTTTCCCTCCGTGATAAGTAAAATCACAGCGGGTTTCGGTATTTCATTTAGGATGGTTTTAAACATGTCAGTGCAATGTACAATTTGAGTTTTAAAGCACATAGTCCCCTAGCTCTTATGGAAGTATTCCCATACCAGTTTAGCCCTGGATGCGCCTATTTCCTGATTCAGTTCCTCCAGGGGTTGGTTCCTGATATTGGAGATGCTCCGGAATTTCCGGAGTAACTGCGTTGCGGTTGTTTTTCCAATGCCTGGTATGCCTTCCAGTTCGTTTTTAAAGGTGCCTTTACTGCGTTGATTCCGGTGAAAAGTGATACCAAATCGATGCACTTCATCCCGAATCCGGCGGATCAGTTTCAGTGATTCGCTGTTATACGGTAATCGAAGTGATTCCGAATCACCCGGAAAAAACAGTTCTTCCTCATTTTTAGCAAGTCCCACCAATGTCATACTGCCGGTCAGGTCCAGCTCCCGTATCGCTTCCATTGCGGCCCCTAATTGTCCTTTACCACCATCGATGATAACCAGTTGCGGAAGAGGGCTTTTTTCGTCTTTCAATCGTTTGTAGCGCCTTGTAACCACTTCTTTCATGGTGGCAAAGTCATTGATCCCTTCTACAGTTTTAACGTTGAAATGACGATAATCTTTTTTACTTGCTACTCCTTCCCTGAAACAAACCATCGCGCTAACGGGAAATGCCCCCTGGAAATTCGAATTGTCAAAACATTCGATATGTACAGGTAATTCAGGAAGCTGCAAATCTTCCATCAGTTGAAACAATACCTGTTTTTTTTCTTCATCGGATTTGCCTTCCAGATGGAGCACTTTCCTTCGTTGGATCTCATCCTGGAAGTAATTTACATTTTTAAGGGACAGCTCAAGGAGTTTCTTCTTATCGCCTCCCTTTGGTACAGTTATGGTAAATTCTTTTTCGTCTATGGTTTCATCCTGCCAGCCTGGTAATTCAAAAGGAACAATAATTTCTGTAGCCTGGCTGTTGAAAGACGCGCGCAGTTGTCCGATTGCATAAAGCAATACCTCCTCCTGGTTTTCATCCAGGTGTGTTTCCAGCTGAATGGTATGGGTTTGCACAATAGTGCCGTGTTGCACCATCAGGTAATTGACAAAAGCAGAATCACCCTCTTTAAGGATGGAAAATACATCCAGGTTGCCAAGATGTTTGCTGACGATAACGGATCTTGCCTGGTATTGTTCCAGGTAATCGAGTTTGCGACGCATCATCTCCGCTTTCTCAAACTGGAGTGCTGCTGCATAGTTCTGCATTTCCTGTTTAAATTGTTGCATTACCGGACCCAGGTTTCCTTTCATCAGGTTTCGCAGCTGAAGCAGCCCTTCCCGATAATCATCTTCCGATTGCAGTCCTTCACAGGGCCCCTTGCAGTTGCCAAGGTGGTATTCCAGGCAAACCTTGTATTTGCCTTTCTGGATATTCGCAGCACTCAGATTGAGTTTGCAGGTACGGAGAGGTATGGTAAGTTTGATGAAATCCAGTAATTCTCGCACTTTTCCTACGGAAGTAAAGGGGCCGAGGTATTCAGATCCATCGTTGATCCTGCGGCGGGTTAGAAATACACGGGGGAATGGTTCCTTTTTAATTACGAGATAAGGATATGTTTTATCATCCTTCAGATCGATATTGTAACGGGGCTGGAATTGCTTGATCAGTGCATTTTCAAGAAGGAACGCATCCTGTTCAGTATCTACAATGGTGAATTCAATGCGGGCAATCCGCTGTACCAGTTCGTGGGTTTTATAACTGGTGAAGGTCTTCGAAAAGTAGGAACTGATCCGCTTCCGGAGGCTTTTCGCTTTACCTACATATAAAAGGGAATTGCCGGCATCATAATATTTGTAAATGCCGGGAGCAATTGGGATAGTGGATGAGATTTGTTGAAATTCGGTGGCGGTCATTCCTTATTCAGTTGGATCCCACACCACTTTAATTTGGGTGAGTGCAGGAGGAGCAGAACCAATCCTGCTGGTTCGCAGGATCTGGTAATAATGATCATTATTCCAAAACAGTTTTTCTTCAATGAGGGTATCCCCGCTGGAATACATTTTTTCCATGTAGATAGTTCTCACTTTCTCTGCCAGTGCCGGATCCGG
This sequence comes from Flavipsychrobacter sp., assembly GCA_016787265.1. GTDB lineage: Bacteria > Bacteroidota > Bacteroidia > Chitinophagales > Chitinophagaceae > Flavihumibacter. The sequence continues at coordinate 403,053 of JAEUVF010000008.1, forward strand.
ATGCAGTACCACATCCACCCTTTTCAAAGGCAGTTTTTCGTCTTTAGTGGTATAATTGAAGGTTACACTGGGAATGGACTGATCCGCGAAACTGGCTTCGGTAAACCCGGCCGCAACCGCAGGATCAGTTATATCAGGATCCTGAAAAGGTGCTGCCATTTCCAGGCATTCTTTTGTTGAAAGCAGCAAGGTGTCGGATCCATTAACTCCGGAACGATAAAGGGTAACTGGTAACTGCAGTGAGTCAATTACATGCAACTGCGAACGAACGTAGTCGGCAACCGGGAAATATTGATTTTCTTCTGTGGCAGTTGTTTTGCCGGAGTCTTTACATCCCAGCATTAAAGAGACCATTAACCACCCGCCAAGCAGTTGTTTACTAGTTGAAAAATGCATACGCAAAATTAACGGATCGGCCGGGTTATACCGATTTTAAGTCCGTATTCCATCAAGTTTTCCTTGATGGGATAGGCTTTTTTGAAGTTGGAGAGGAGGTTGTAACGGAATTGAGGACCAATCTGCCAGTTGACTTTGCCAGTGTTATAGGTAACAAAAACTTCCATGCTGCTGGCAATATTCCAACGGCGTAAAAGAGATGGTTCACTTACATAATTACTGAAATCAGCACTCAACTGAACCTGGTTGGTGTTTAGCAGATAACTGGGTTGCAAACTACCTCCCAGGTTTACCTGGAGACGATCATCGCCGAATAATTTCAATTCTGCTCCAACGGGCATGGATACCTGCAGATAAGCATTGTGAACGCGTTCAGGACGATTGCCCGCCAGGTTCCGGAGGTTGGATGTAGCAATCATGGTGTCTGGACGAATACCCAGTTCCGGATTTAGTGCAACCGTTGTTTTTTCTGTTGAATGCGCAAATGCGCCAATACTATAACGGGTAAGATTCAGTTGCAGACCCGTTTTTACTACAAGTGCCTTATTCAGCCGGTAGCGGATGGCTCCACCCAGTTCAAAACCGATGGCGGGTTTGTGATCCACAAACTGGTTCACATTCAGCCTGCTGACCATGAGCGGAGAATTACCGTAGGTAACCCAGTTCTTGCTGTCAAATAAATTCCGGTAACCAACCGAAGGAACAAAATGAATAGAACTTTCCCATTTTGTTTTGCGTAAGGTTTTGGCCCTGGCAGGAATAAGCCCGGCAAAGGATGAAGCAGCACTAACTGGTTTGGATAAACTTTCTTCGCTAAGCGAAGGTTTTGCAGCAGGTTGATCCGATACAAGAATAGCTTCCTGGGCAACCGCTTCCCTGGCAGCTATGGATGAGGATACCAGTTCTGCCGGCTCTGTTTCTTGTGTAGGGATGTGTTCAGATCTGGTTTCAACAGGCACCACTGTTTTTTTGAATGGCACACTACCCAGGTCATAAACCGGTAAATTAAGCCGGGGTAATACCAGGTCCCAGTGCGACATAGAAAACTGGTCAGCATATCCGAAATTGGCTGAAAATACAGTCGGGATGGCAACCAGGGACGGTCTGAGTTCTCTTCGTATGCCAAGTGGTTTCAAGGCCACAGGTGCTTCAATAGCGAGTGGCGGCATGAATGATTTTGCCCTTAGTTTGGCTATGATATCATCAACCGTAACGGTTGGAAAATGATCATGATAGGAGGGTTCTTCAAAGGAGGCTGCAGTAGTGATTTTTTTATTTGAGACAGGTAAACCAGTGGTAGTGAAAAGCCAGTACATGCCGGAGAGAATCAGCAGAAGCAGAATAGCGATCATCAGTCTGCGTTTGCCAGGGTGAAATTTCCGGTATACGTTGGTCCAAACCGCTTCGGAAGGATACATCCTGTGCTGGTCAGCATTTTCGCGAAGAAACTGCTCAAATTCGTCCTCAAAAAAATGTTGCTCCATTGATCTACCGGTTAGGGACTCCTAATTTTTAACCCTACCCCATACTAAGAGTACTATTAGCGTCCAAACGCTGCTAAGAGTGACACTTTCTCCTGGGGTTTTGCCATAATTTTTCGCTTAACCAGGATTTCTTCCAGCATCTGACGGGCACGGGTATATTGAGAACGACTTGTACTTTCTTCGATGTCCAGTACGGTCGCGATCTCTTTGTGGGAATAACCTTCCAGGGCATAGAGGTTGAGAACAGTCCGGTAGCCGATTGGCAGCATCCGGATGCATTCAATAACCTGTTTTGCCTGTACTATGGATGGTATAGATTCCTCCCGAACCTGCAAACCGGTGGCATGGATCAGATCTACATTTTCATTGAACTTCTTGTTGCGCTTGAGGTGGTTGATACAGGTATGCACCATAATCCTCCGGATCCATCCTTCAAATGCGCCTTGTGAGCGAAAAGTATGGATCTGGGAGAATACCTTGATAAAGCCTTCCTGTAGCATATCTTCCGCGTCCTCCCGGTTATGGGCGAATCGGTAACATACCGCCAGCATCTTAGCGTTGTACTTCTGATACAACTCTTTTTGTGCCATTGGTTCATTATTTATACAAGCCTGCAGGAGTGCTTCTTCCGTCATATGAGGGATTATACTATCGTAATTTAGGGATTTTTTCTTGTTTCAGCACTTTGTTCAAAAAAGAAGGCGGGACCTGAATCCCGCCTTCTACAAGACTTTCGGGCGATCAGCCCTTAAAAACTTGCCCTCAGGCTGGCTACCAGGTTGCTGCCTGCTGCCACAATTCCACTTGAATAAGGGCGGTATCGCTGGTTGGTTATATTTTCCCAACCTAAACTGAGGGTAAATGCTGGTGTGATCCGGTAATTTCCTTTCAGGTTAAGGGAATACCAATCCGGACTGAATGGATTGCCGTTTCTGTCCATAGCATAGATATCTGTTTTGGCCTGTTCAGAAGGGGCCAGGTTTTCGGCGCTTATTGAACTATTATAAACCAGGTTGGCTTCCAGTGAAAAATCGGATTTATTGTACTGGATGGCCAGGTTGCCAAAAAAGGGTGGCGCATGCCGGAGCGGAACCTGTTTTCCTGATCCCATGGCATCATCGGTTTCCCGGCCCCAGGTGTAATTGGCGTTCAATCGGAGGACCCACCAGCGATGCATGGGCAGTACTGCAGCAGCCTGTACACCCCATACAGTGGCCCTGGCCAGGTTCTGTAGCGCATTCACCTGGCTAAGTGCTCCATCAAAAAGGATGGAATCTCTTCCATTGAACTGGAACGGTCTGAGTGCCAGGGCATTTTCCAGTATCGTGTAAAAACCGGTTAGTTCCAGCCTGCCGGCTTGCCGGTGTTCGGGAATAGCGGGAATGTTATAGGCAAGACCCATTTCCATGTTCCAGGCATATTCGGGTTCCAGACCGGGATTCGGCACGGTGAGATTCCCGGGTGCGGACTCAAAGAGTTTTCCGATATCATCGATATTGGGCATCCGGTATCCGCTTGATACATGAGCATGCAATTGCCAGTTGTCGGTTGGACGGTAAACGGTTCCCAGGTTGAAAATAAAAGCTCCTTTTTTTATGGCCGCTTTTTCATAAGGGAAAGGGATGAACTGATTGTTGAACCGTGCATTCAGGCCGTTATAACTGTACCGGATTCCCGATGTTAAGGTCAGGTCTTCGCGTATGTTTATTTTATAACTTCCATACAATCCAGCCGTATACCACTTGCTGTTATCAGGATAGCGGCTTACGGAAGAAACGGTTTCCCCTGTTTCAATATCTGTTGTACTGCCGGTTGATCCCACTTTGTTGTATACGTATTCGGCGCCCCAGTACAATTGACCTTTGCCAACTGTCTTAACCGCATCCAGGCTAGCAGAGACGGCATCCACCATTTCTTCCTGGCGGTTCCGGTTGGTTCGGTTGAAAGTACGATCTATGCGGCTCTCTGCATAATCCTGGTACCCTGCGGTAATTCGCAGGTTGTCGTACAGCACTGTCTTCTGATTACTCAGGAAATGCAGTGTATGCATTCGCCACAGCATGGGTCCATAATTCCATTCCGCAAAGCGCAGCCTGCCGGAACGATACTGAATCAACCGATCATAACGGGGATGGGTACCCGTACCTCCATAGATAAAACTGTATTGAAGTCTCATCTTATTGGTGATCCGGTAGTTAAGTTTCTGCATCAGGTTCCATTGTTCATAACCTGTAAAACGCTGCAAACGCGGATCTTCATTGGTCAGGATGGTGTCCCGGTTATTTCGGCGGATTGCATATTCTGGTCGCAGGTAACGGTCCTGCCCGCCATGTTTACCCATTCTAAGATCATCGAATTTGCTGTAGGTAACGGACGATAACCAGGATAGTTTTTTCCCGGCAATATTCCAATCGGCATGCAGGGTGTTTTCGTTGTTCGCACTGGAGTATCGTGCCTGTGCAGCGCCACGTACAAGCCAGTTGGAATCTGAACTGAATCGGGGTTCCAGCGTATGGAAATCCATCACACCTCCAATAGCATCGGATCCATAGATCAGGCTACCCGGACCAAACACAACTTCTGCTGCCTCCAATGCAAGCGGGTCAATGCTTATCACATTTTGCAGGTTCCCGCTTCGGTAGATAGCATTGTTCATGCGCACCCCGTCCACTACAAGCAAAACTCTGTTAGTTGCAAAACCACGGATCATGGGACTCCCGCCTCCGAGCTGACTTTTTTGAATGAACACGGAGCCGCTCTGGGCCAGCATATCTGCTGCGGTTTGGGGTTGCTGCAACTGAATCTGCGTGCGACTTATTTTAGTGATTTTGTTGGGCACTTCATTTAACTGCTGTTCCCATTTATTGAAGGAGATTATTACCTCTCCCAATTCTTCTATTTTTTGAGTACTGTCTTTTGTTTGTTGTGCAAATGCTGACTGGTGTAATACTAAAAGTAATCCGTACAAAATAACGTGCAGGATTAACCGAAAGACTCCACCAGCCATTGTTGTGCTGTGATCTTTCATGTAATTTTTTTGAAATGAACATCCTTGTTTAACTCACTATCAGGGCTGGCCAGGGTGGTGGGCAATCAGTCGGGATCTTTGTTTCCGGAAGTGTACTTTGGAATACAGGATAGTGAAGGGCTGGCTCTGGGGAAACCCCGGATGAAAGAATCCATTCAGCAGGAAGCAGACACCAGAGTTGCCAGAAGCCGGTTATCACCTGAAGGGTACGGTCTTCCTGGTTTTGTTCTTTATGAAGGAGTCGGATCAGCTTCATGTGAAGCTTGGTGTCTTCGGGATCATACAGTCCAAGTACTTTCCAGGGTAAACCGGATGAATCAATAGAGAGTACATCAAAGAAACTGTTATTTAACCAGATCTCCTTTCCTGGCTTGAGCCATCGGAGTTCTGCCGGTTGCAGCAATACCGTAGTCAGCTCCGTCCCCTTTAGTTCAGCCTGCATTTTTCGTTTAACGGATTGTTGGTGCAGCATATGAGAAACCGACAAGAAGAGAGGCAGCGCAAGCGTTAATAGTCCGGCTGCAGCGACCCATCGAAATATGGATGGAGTTGCTTTCAAACAATTATTTTTTTATCAGGCTGTCAAGCGGATACTTACTTTTCATATCAGCCATGAGCTGATCAGCCCAACCTGTCAATTGCTGTCGTTGTACATCTGTGAGATCGGCATCTTTATGAATCCAGGTATAGGAATTCAGGGGCATTTCTTTTTCTTTTACCTGTTCCACAATTTCTTCCAGCTTATGATATTGCTTTCTGAGTGAATAGGTGGCGAACTCATCAAAATTGAGTTCTCTTTTCCCTTCATTCACGTGGTCGTCCAGCCACCATCCAACAGGTTGCACATGCGAATACCAGGGGTAGACCGTTGCATTGCTATGGCAGTCGTAACAACTGCTTCGCAGCAGTTGGTTTGTTTCTTCCGGAATACTGGTTAATTGGGAGATTGCATTGCTAGTAGCTCCTCCCTTATTGTCAAGTTTGGGACGAATTGCCTGCATAACTACAAATATTGCCAATAGAACCAGCAGAATTTTGCGGATCATAATATGTTGATTTAAGGTTTTGCAAGACAATTTCCAGTCATCTCTGCAGGCACGGGGATTTCCATAAAGGTCAGGATTGTTGGGGCAATATCACCGAGTTTGCCCGGACTTACTTCTCCTCTCCATTCTTTGTCGATTATGAAAAGAGGAACAGGGTTAAGTGTATGGGCGGTATTCGGACTGCCATCTTCATTCACCATAAAGTCAGCGTTGCCATGGTCTGCGGTCAGGAAAATTGTGTAGCCATGTTCCAAAGCGGTAGTTACTACCTGCTCAACACATTTATCCACTGTTTCCACTGCTTTAATAGCAGCTGGAAAAATTCCGGTATGCCCAACCATATCAGCATTTGCGAAATTGAGGCAGATGAAATCAGCGGATTCTGACCTGATCTCAGGCAGCAGGGCTTCGGTGAGGTCAAAAGCGCTCATTTCGGGTTGCAGGTCATAGGTTGCAACTTTCGGTGAAGGTTTCAGAATGCGGGACTCCCCTTCAAATGGAAGTTCCCGTCCACCGCTGAAGAAAAAGGTGACATGCGGATATTTTTCTGTTTCAGCGATCCGGATTTGTTTTTTGCCATGCGCTGCCAGCACCTCTCCAATTGTATTATTGAGGTTATCGGTTTCGAAAATCACGTGTACATTTTGATAGGTCTTGTCGTATTCCGTCATGGTAGTGTAATGCAATTGCAGGTTATGCATTCCATGATCCGGGAAATTCTTTTGTGATAATGCTTCCGTGATTTCCCGGCAACGATCGGTTCGGAAATTGAAGCAGACAACGGCGTCTCCGGAATGAATGGTTGCCAATGGTGCACCTTTTTCATTGGTGATAATGGTTGGTTTCAGGAATTCATCGGTAATGTTGGCATCATAAGAAGCCTGAACGGCAGACAGGGCATTGGTTGATGTTTCTCCAATACCTCTGACCAATGCATCATAAGCAAGTTTTACCCGCTCCCAGCGTTTATCGCGGTCCATTGCATAATACCTTCCGCTGACTGTTGCAATTTTACCCGTGGTCTGATCCAGATGTGCCTGGAGGCCGGTCAGGTAGGAGAGGCCGCTTTTGGGATCGGTATCGCGGCCGTCGGTGAACGCATGAATGAAGACATTTTCAAGTCCTTCCTGCTTACAGACACTCACAATTGCTTTCAGGTGACTGGTATGGGAGTGCACACCGCCATCGCTTACGAGACCCAGCAGGTGCAGGGGTTTATTGTTTTGTTTAGCATACCGGATGGCATTCAGAAGGGTAGGATTCTGCTGAAACTGTCCATCGCGAATGGCTACATTAATGCGTTGTAATTCCTGATAAACAATTCTGCCTGCACCGAGGTTGAGGTGCCCTACTTCACTGTTGCCCATCTGGCCATCGGGAAGGCCGACTGCTTCACCACAGGTAATTAAAGTGGTATGTGGGTATTTTTTATATAATCCGGATACGAAGGGAACATGTGCATGCTGAATGGCATCGCTGGAAGCTACTTTTCCAAGGCCCCAACCATCCATAATTACAAGGATTGCTTTTTTCATTTTTTTATTCGGTTCTGCTTGTTTCTGGTTCGTAAAACTAGGTAAAAATCAGGCATCCGGAGGAGAGACAGCTTGAATTTGCAAGTTGGCACACTTTTGGGTAATAATTGGGTATTCGTAATTTTTCCGATCCCCTCTGAAATACTGCGACCGTAAAACGTTCAGGTATGAAAGCATTTTATACAATTATCCTATTGAGTACCATGGTGCTGGTATCCGGTTTTAAAACCGGTGCCGAACTGGATTCCGTGCTCGTGGCATTAAAATCGGGGGATGCAACACAGTTGTCCCGACATTTTGATTCAAGGGTAGATATCACCCTTCCTGAAAAAAGCGATAATTACAGTCGCAGTCAGGCAGTGATGGTAATTAAGGATTTTTTCAGTTCAACAGGAGGTGTAAAAACCTTCGAATTGAAACATCATGGAGAAAATAATGGTTCCAATTTCCTGATCGGTGTATTGCAAACCAACAATGGGCGCTTTCGTACTACCCTGTTTCTTAAACAGAAAGGTGAAAAAGCGTATTTGCAGGAGATGCGGTTTATGGAAGAATGAATGGAAGGGAGAATTAGGAATTAGGAATTAGGAATTGGGCCTCCATATATAAGTAGATACAATATTCTGATTGAAAGCTGTGATCCCTGCTTCGTGCGGGGATTTTTTTATGCCTGGTTTCCTCCCCTCACCCCGCTGCGGCGGGTGGCACCTGTCAAAACGGGGTGAGGGGAGGAAGTGCTTATCTTTGAGGGTATGAAGAACTTTGATGCATTGTTCGAAAAACTGGTAAAAGATGCCTTGCAGGAAGATATTGGTACCGGAGATCATTCCACACTTTGTTGCATTCCCCCAACTGAAACGGGTACTGCGGTGCTTAAGATCAAGGAGGACGGAGTATTGGCTGGGGTGGAAGCAGCGGAACGCATCTTTAAATTAGTTGAGCCGGATGCTGTTTTCAGGATATTTAAACGGGATGGTGATTCCATGCGAAGTGGTGAAATCGCATTTGAAGTGGATGCCCGGGTGCATACAATCCTTCAATGTGAACGATTGGTTCTGAACTGCATGCAGCGGATGAGCGGTATAGCCGGATTAACCCGACAATACACGGAAAAATTGAACGGATATCATACCAGGGTGCTGGATACCCGAAAGACTACTCCCAATTTCAGGTTGTTTGAAAAATGGGCTGTTGCCATCGGTGGCGGCGTCAATCATCGGTTTGCCCTCTATGACATGATCATGCTAAAGGATAATCATATCGATTATTGTGGTGGAATAACCAAAGCCGTCGAAAAAGCCTGGCAATATGTTCGGGAAAAAGCACCGGAACTTCAAATTGAAGTGGAAACCAGGAGCCTGGCGGATGTGGAAGAACTGGTGGCCTGTGGAAAAGGAAAAGTGTTTCGGATTATGCTGGATAATTTTAGTCCGGATATGATTGAAAAGGCTTTGCCACTCATTGGAGCGGATTTTGAAACGGAAGCCAGTGGGGGGATCAACCTTACTAACTTACTCGACTATGCGAAAACAGGTGTGGACTTTGTAAGTGTGGGGGCGTTGATACACCAGGCAAGAAGTGTGGATCTTAGTTTGAAAGCGGTGAAGAAGAAGTGAAAGGTGAAAGGTGAAAAGTGAAAAGTGAAACTATGAGTAAGAAAAATAAGGGAGATAAATTCGGTTTTGTTTATTCGACGGATCCGAATTTTAAAATGGAAGAAGAGGAGAGTTTTCAGGAAACCCTGGCTCCTGCCCAGCAGGTATTGCGGGTTCGGCTCGAAACCAAGCAGCGGGGTGGAAAAGCGGTAACGGTGGTTACAGGCTTTGTTGGAACCAATGAGGATATGGAAAGCCTGGGGAAACAATTGAAGAACCACTGTGGAACAGGTGGTTCCGCCAAAGACGGGGAAATCCTGGTGCAGGGAGATCAGCGGGATAAAGTACTGGCCTGGTTGCTGAAAAATGGATATGCCAAAACCAAAAAAATGGGCGGCTGATCAGCCTGCTGCAATTCTATTAATTCCATGAGCTTATTAAACATCTTCTTATTGGATGCCGCAGGGGCGGCCTGGGGATTATACCAGTTGATTTTCGTTTGTGCTGTATTTTTATCGCTTTACAGTGGCTACACCTGGTATGAAGGGCGCCGCGATAAAAATCCTGATGTTGAACGAAGAGGCCGCTTATTACTACTACTCGCCATTATTACGATGGTTGCAGTGTCTTTTGTTTCCTTTGCCATCACCCGTAAACTTCCTTTCTAATATTCACAAAAATGCCGGCTCCATCAGAACCGGCATTTTCACTTTTCACTTTTCACTTTTCACCTTTCACCTTATTGTCCCTGAGCTAAACTATACGCTTTCTTAGCACCCCACATATTCAACAGCTCAGAAGAGCAGACTTTAAAATCACTCATGAGGCGTTTGTATAATTCCAAAATATCCGTTTGTGTAACTGCGGCATCACCGATGCTTTCAAAGCGACAGCTGTACTGATTCACCAGGTTGGTAAAAGAGGAACCTTTTGGCCAAACCTGGGTGCCGCGGTTGGCAAGTGTAACCAGTTTGAACAGATCCCCGGTGTGTTTCAAACATTTTTCTGCTACTACTGTAGGTTGCTCATAGGTTTCGATAAAGAAATCTGCTCCCACTATAACTTCGTCATCCTGTTCCTTCGACATGATAACCGGATTTTCCGATAGTTTGAAAGAGGTAGGAGTGACAGGTTTGTTGGGGAGGATAGGTCTGGCCATACGCGAAGGCTGTTTACCCAGGTTGGTTATGATCGCATCGGCAAATTCAGTTGTATTTACAGAAGGGATGGATTTATCACCAAAATCACCGGTATGCACACCCGATTCCAGCGTGTAAAGCAGTGAGTTTTCGATGATGGCAGCATTTTCCATCAATCCGAGGTGACGCAACATCGCAATGCCACTCAAGAGTAATGCAGTTGGATTGGCAATATTTTTTCCCGCGATATCCGGAGCGGTACCATGAACGGCTTCGAATATGCAGATATGGTCACCAATATTGGCAGAGGGCGCAAAACCAAGACCTCCAACCAGGCCGGCACAAAGGTCGCTCACGATATCCCCCTGCAGGTTGGTCAGAACCACTACATCAAATTCGTTGGGGCGGCTCACCAGTTTCATACAGAGATCGTCCACGATTACATCATCCGCTTTGAGGTGCGGGTATTCTTTCGCTACTTCATAAAATACTTCCAGGAACAATCCATCGGTGATTTTCATAATATTTGCCTTATGGCCACAGGTAATGCGGCGGGCACCGTTTTTACTGGCCATTTCAAAGGCGTATTTAATCACCTGCAGGCTTCCCGGGCGCGTAATAAACCGGCGACTCAGCGCCACATCATGAGTAAGCATATGTTCGATACCACCATAGGTATCTTCGATATTCTCGCGAACGATGGTCAGGTCAATTGGAATTCCTGCTTTACTGAATACCGTATCCACACCATGAAGCGTTTGGAAAGCTCTTTTGTTGGCATAGGTATTCCAGGTTTTCCGAGCTGTTACATTCACACTTTTAACACCTTTTCCCTTGGGGGTTTCCATAGGACCTTTGAAAAGAATGGAGAGGTTTTCTATCGTTTGCTGCGCCTCCGGGGTCATTCCATTGGAATAACCTTTGTCAAACACCCATTTACCCATTTCAACAAATTCATATTCGAGGGGAACCTGGTTTGCACTAAAAATACGCAGAACGGCGTCCATGATTTCCGGGCCAATTCCATCACCTTTGGCTACAGCTATTTTCATATGTATACTATTGAAGAGTGAATGTTAGGTGGCGCAAAGGTACATCCGGCGGGGCAGGAAATTGTCAATAAATGAACAAAAACTGGCACCAGCGGTTGATTTTATATACCTTTAAACAAATTCTTCGGAATGAACAGTATAACCACACAAGGTATAGAGGTGAGTGTGGAAACGTTTTATCAGCCTGACTATTCTAATCCGATGTCGGGTGAATACATGTTCGCTTACCGCATTACCATTGAAAATCATAATAGTTTTCCTGTTAAACTACATCGCCGGCATTGGTTTATTTTTGATTCCAATGGCGAACATCGTGAAGTTGAGGGCGAAGGTGTGGTTGGGGTTCAGCCTGTTCTCTATCCCGGCGACCGTTACCAATACGTAAGCGGCTGTAACCTGCGCTCCGAAATGGGACGTATGTCTGGCACCTACCAGATGGAAAACCTGGACAACCGCAAAAACTTTTCCGTTGATATACCGGCGTTTGAAATGATAGTGCCCTTTAAGAACAATTAGGAATTATGAGTTATGAATTGTGAATTAGGAATTGTGAATTAGGGATTTTTCGCAGCCTTTTCATTTGCGTTTCTTTTGATGGTTTTTACAGAGCTTGTAAATATGGCTGTAAGTTGATGTGCTTCGGATTTAAGTTTAGGTATATCCGACGGGTAGGATTTAATTCTTCCAATAAGTCAAGCCAGAACCAGGATTCATCTGCTTCCTCAATTACCACCCCCAGTCTTGCTGTAAACTCTTTTAATGAACGGGATTTGATAGACGCCCGATAGTTCGCAGCCATCCCCGTTGCAGATCTCACTAATTGATTCTTAATTGTATTGTTCCCTACTGAATAGGGCAATTTGTTTAGAATTTGAATAATATTCAAATCAAACTCCTTCGTTCTTCTCAATAATTCACTAGCTCCCATTTTTTAAAGTAAACAAAAATGGAGTTCAATTCATAATTCACAATTCATAAATCATAATTCCGCTTTCTCGTGCATCATCTTCTGCAATTTCTTTGTTAAGCCAAACAGGATCAGGGATGCGATGCCGGCCATGCCTACGAAGAGCAGGAAGAAATCGTAGTTGTTGCTGATTTCGTATCCCAGGAAATAGGTGCTTTTGCCATCGGGATAAAGGGCGCTTAGTACGCCTGCAAATTTGTTGGCAACAGCGTTGGCAAGGAACCATACTGCCATCAGCAAACTGGCGTATTTCAATGGAGCTAATTTGTTAACCAGGCTAAGGCCGATGGGAGAAAGACAAAGTTCTCCCCAGGTGTGCATCGCATACATGCCAAGTAGCCAGATCATACTTACCTTGATGCCTGGCTGAACCCCATCAACTCCCTGTGCAATCCAGAGATAACCCAGCGCCAATAACATCAGTCCGATAGCCATTTTGGTTGGAGAAGAAGGTTCCCGTTTGCCCAATTTAATCCATAACCAGGCAAATACCGGAGCAAAACTCACCACATAAATAGAATTCAGTGAGGCAAAAGCACTGGCCGGAATAGTGCCAATAAAAATGGAAGAGGTTCCATTGGTAGCTACCTGGAATAACAGGTATATCAGTACTGCAATGGCTGCGGCAAGTAAAACCTGCACGGTTAACCGAAGCTGCCGGTCAAAATCACCCGCCAGCGATGCGGTTGCTTTTTTCAATAAAAGCCCGAGATAAACAATGAGCGCTATTCCAAAAATATACAAAATCCATTTAGGGATGTCCCAATTCAGATCGCGGTTGGTTTGTTCATCTGCAAAGAACGTGAGTGATGCGCCAGCCTGTTCAAATGCACTCCAGAAAAAGATCACAAAGAAGGAGACGATCAGGATGACGATAACCCTTTCTTTTTCAATTTTGGTTAATGTTTTATCAGACAGGATAAATACAATGATAAAAACTGCAGAAGCTAACAATAAGTAAGTAAGGAAGGAGAATTTAGTGGCATCAATGTACAAGAGTCCAATCATCAGGGCCGACAAAATAGCCAATCCGGTTCCTACCAGCAATGGGTTCGAAAAGGATTTAGGAGAGTCTGCCGGTACCAGTCCGAGTGATTTTCCCTGGGGATCCACAACATATTTTTCCTGAAAAATCCATTGAACAATCACACTGAGCAGCATGGCAATACCACCTGCAAGAAAAGCCCATTTGAAGTCGGCAGGATCTCCGGTATCTCCAAGGAAGGCACAAACGATAGGGCCTAATGCCCCACCCACATTAATTCCCATATAGAAAATGGTATAGGCGGCATCTTTACGACGGTCTCCATCGGGGTATAACTGGCCAACCAGCGACGAAATATTCGGCTTGAAAAATCCATTACCAGCAATCATGAAACCGAGTCCCGAGAAAAAGAATACACTCGATAAGCCCGGATTGGAGGCATATAAACTACCGCAAAAAAAGAGGATGAATTCACCCATGGCCATCAATAATCCCCCAGCGATGATGGAACGCTTGTTCCCCCAGTAACGATCCGCGATAAAGCCACCGATTAAAGGAGTGAGGTATACCAATCCTGTATAGGAACCGTAAAGATTGGAAGCGAATGCCTTATCAAAAAGCAGGGCCTTGGTCATGAATAGTACCAGTACGGCGCGCATCCCATAGTAATTGAAGCGCTCCCACATTTCTGTTGCAAAAAGAATATAAAGCCCTTTTGGATGACTTTTCTGGGCAGCAATCTGCGTTTGACTCATGAGTTTGTCGGTTTTATTGGCTGTAGTTCAGGGCCGGAAAATAAGGATAAAATGGGAAACCGGCAGGCTGCTTCCATTTCCCTATTTTCGCAGCCTGAAACGAATTGTAAATCATGAATATATTATTGCTCGGATCTGGTGGCAGGGAACATGCCATGGCCTGGAAGCTTAAACAAAGTCCGCTTTGCGATACATTATATATTGCCCCGGGAAATGCCGGTACGGCAAACTGCGGGCAAAATGTATCACTTTCCATCACTGATTTTCCTTCCATCCGCCAGTTTTGCCTTGATAATGACATTCATTTGATTATAGTGGGACCAGAAGAGCCATTGGTTAAAGGGGTGGTTGATTATTTTAAAAGTAATCCGGTTCCATTGAGTGCGGATGCTGCAAGGGAATTGAAACTGGAAGCAATGCCGGTAATTGGTCCGGATGCTTTTGGTGCCCAACTGGAAGGTTCCAAGGCTTTTGCCAAGGCCTTTATGGAAAGGCATGCCATTCCCACCGCAGCTTATCGGGAATTCAATGCGGATAATTTTGAAGAAGGCGTGGAGTATATCCGGCAGCATAGTTTGCCGATCGTGTTGAAAGCAGACGGATTGGCCGCGGGAAAAGGGGTACTTATATTGAACGATCACGAAGAAGCCATCCGGGAATTCACTTCCATGATCCGGGAAAGTAAATTTGGAGATGCGAGTAAAACGGTGGTCGTTGAAGCATTTTTGTCGGGTATTGAATTATCTGTGTTTGTACTCACTGACGGCAAAAACTATGTATTGCTTCCGGAGGCAAAAGACTATAAAAGAATTGGTGAAGGGGATACCGGTTTGAATACCGGTGGTATGGGAGCGGTGAGCCCAGTGCCGTTTGCGGATGCCGGTTTTATGCAGAAAGTAGTGGATAGGGTAGTGAAGCCAACGGTGAACGGTTTGCAGGAAGAGCAAATAGATTATAAAGGATTTGTATTTGTTGGATTGATCAAAGTGGGTGAGGATCCTTATGTGATAGAATACAATTGCCGTATGGGAGACCCGGAAACGGAAGTAGTGATGCCGCGTCTGAAGAATGATCTCGTTGAACTGATGCTGGCCACAGCCCGCCAGGAGCTGGGTCGTCAATCAGTAGAACAGGATGCCCGCTTTGCCTGCACCGTTATGGCTGTGAGCGGCGGATATCCGGGTGATTACGAAAAAGGTAAAAAGATTAACGGGTTGGAACAGGAAATCAATTCCGAAACCTTACTGTTTCACGCTGGCACCTCGGAACAAAATGGAGATGTGCTTACCAGCGGGGGGAGAGTGTTATGTGTTACTTCTTATGGTAATTCTGTGAAAGATGCGGTAAACGCTTCTAAAAAAGTGTTGGCCGGAATTTCTTTTGAGGGTATGTATTTCCGGACCGATATCGGTTATGAATTCAGTTAAACTCATTGGGATGAAATCTGTTCATTATTCTGATTACCTGCAGCTGGATAAGATCCTCGGAGCCCAGCAACCTGAGAGTGAATTGCAGCAGCAACCAGCGCATGATGAAATGCTGTTCATCATTATTCACCAGGCATACGAATTGTGGTTCAAACAGATCATGTATGAAGTGGATAGTGTACATGCAATTCTTCAACAACCATCCCTGAACGATAATTCTCCGGAATTACAAACCGTGGTTCATCGGTTGCATCGTTCCGTTACCATATTGAAATTGCTGGTACAGCAAATCGACGTGATGGAAACGATGACGCCCATGGATTTCCTGGATTTCAGGGATATGTTGCGACCGGCATCCGGCTTTCAGAGCTGGCAGTTTAAGGGATTGGAGGCTCGGCTGGGACTACGATTTGAGCAAAGGCATGGCCAGGAATATTATTTGTCACAGTTGCGACCGGAGCAGGTGGCTCTGATCAAACGAATTGAATCGGAACAATCGTTGATCAGTTTGCTGAATGAATGGCTGGAGCGAATGCCATTCCTGGAGCAGGCTCCCGGCTGGTTTGAGGAGTATACGGCTGTCTACCGGTCGAGTCTATCCGAAAAAGAGCAATCCAACCTGGATGCATATGCACGAATGTTTGGGATTGGGCAAAACGAGGATGCCGCTGATCAGCCAGATCGTCAATTATCTCCGAGGGCATCCAGGGCAGCCTTATTTATAATGTTGTATCGCGGGTATCCTATTTTGCAACTGCCGTTTCAGTTACTGAATGTATTGCTTGAGATGGATGAGCAGCTCAGTACCTGGCGTTACCGCCACATGAATATGGTACATCGCATGATCGGTACCAGGATTGGCACCGGAGGTAGTACAGGTAAGGACTACCTCAAGGGTGCTGTGGACAAACATGCTATATTCCGGGAGATAGCTCAATTAACCAGTTTTCTTATAGAGCGACGGCACCTGCCAAAGCTGGATGCAACAATGGAGAAACGTCTAGGGTTTGGGGGAATGGAAAGTGAGATGTGAGAAGGAGTACGATAGGTAAAATATTGGACTGAAAAAAGAAAATCGAAACAGCGGGATCGGTTTGCAACCACTACATTAGCCGTTGAATTGAATCAACATGAAAAAAGGCTACTGGAAAAGAACACTAACGATTGCTATGCTTGCTGCGATAGGCGGAACGATTTCACTGCAAGCAGTACAGGCTCAAACCGGTGTAACCGGACTTACTTCCCAACAATTACAACCGGGTGGCGACACTGCTAAAATGGACTGGTTTGGTGATGCCAAGCTGGGGATTTTCATTCATTATGGAATGTACGCAGTGAATGGCGTGGACGAAAGTTGGAGTTTTCACAATAAGAAGATCAGTCATGCCGATTACATGAAGCAAATGAAGGGCTTCACGGCCAGTAAATATAATCCGGATGCGTGGGCCGCTCTTATCAAGGAAAGTGGTGCCCGGTATGCTGTGATCACCACCAAACACCACGACGGACTCGCCCTTTGGAACACATCCCAAAAACATTACAGCACAGTAAAAAATACACCTGCAAAAAGGGATTTACTAACGCCTTTTTTCCAGGCGCTGGACAAATACGGGCTTAAAAGAGGAGCATATTTTTCCCTGATCGACTGGTCGCATCCGGATTATCCTGGGTTTTTAAAGGATAGCAGCAGATATGCCATAGCAAAAGATACAGCCCGGTGGAGCCGTTTCAGCCGCTTCAACAAAGCGCAAATACAGGAGATCAGCCAGCAGTTCAAACCGGATCTGTGGTGGTTCGATGGCGATTGGGAACACAGTGCTCAGGAATGGGATGCTGCCGGAATCCGAAAAATGATCCTGGAAGCCAGACCAGGCGCTATCATTAATTCAAGATTACAGGGTTATGGCGATTATGCAACACCGGAACAAAACACCCCGGTACACCGTCCAAAGGGGCGCTGGTGGGAGCTTTGCATGACTATCAACAATAACTGGGGGTATCAGCACAGCGATACCAACTGGAAAACGCCAGCGGAAATCATTTCGATTTTTGCTGATGCTATTGGCAGTGGTGGAAATCTGTTGCTGGATATTGGTCCGAAGGAAGATGGTACAATTCCCCAGGAGCAGATTACCGTATTGAAAGAGCTGGGGAAATGGAACCGCAAACACGAAGAGGCCATTTTCGGTACGCAGGGTGGTATGCCACATGGCCATTTTTACGGTCCGTCTACGATTTCTAAAGATTCAACTAAGCTGTATCTGTTTCTGGCTGGAAAGCCCTCCGGAACGGTTTGGATCAAAGGCCTGGTAAACAAGATCAAATCAATTCGGGTGGTAGGAACCGGACAGGAGTTGTCACATAAAGTAGTAGGTAAAATATCCTGGAGCCAGGTACCCGGACTGGTATACATTGACATTCCTGCCAACGTCAAAGACGATTATATGTCGGTACTGGCCCTTGAACTGGAAGGTCCGATCAAATTATATGCAGGTCACGGCGGCCTTTGATACCTCACCCGACCGGTGCCACCGGTCGGGTGAAATTCAGTATATTGTGGAAAAAATAGTGATAATCAAACTGTCTTACTTTGATTTATCGAATTATTTGCATCAATTTTGCTGACATTATATCCTGACTAAAATTTTGACCTCAACAACATGGGATTATTCAACTTTCTGACCCAGGAAATTGCCATGGATCTGGGTACAGCCAATACCCTAATCATACATAACGATGAAATTGTAGTGAACGAACCTTCGATTGTTGCCCTCGACCGGAACAATCCGAAGAATGTGCTGGCCGTTGGCAAGCGTGCATTGATGATGCACGAAAAGACCCATGAAAGCATCCGTACGGTAAGGCCGCTGAAAGACGGAGTAATTGCTGATTTCAACGCCGCCGAGCTAATGATACGGGAAATGATCAAAATGATCTATCCCAAGAAACCGCTGTTCCCACCCAGCTGGCGTATGATGATCTGTATTCCGTCTTCCATTACGGAAGTGGAGAAAAGGGCGGTACGGGATAGTGCGGAACAGGCAGGAGCCAAAGAAGTTTACCTCATACATGAACCCATGGCGGCTGCCCTGGGTATTGGTATTGATGTGGAAGAACCTGTTGGAAACATGATTATCGATATTGGCGGTGGTACCACCGGTATTACGGTTATTGCGCTGGCAGGTATCGTGTGCGATCAGAGTATTCGTATTGCAGGAGATGAATTCACGGCTGATATTATGGAAGCCCTGCGCCGCTACCACAGTCTGCTGATCGGTGAGCGTACGGCTGAGCAGATCAAGATTCAGATTGGTGCAGCGATGAAAGATCTCGACAATCCGCCCGATGATATTCCGGTAAACGGTCGCGACCTGGTAACTGGTATCCCCAAGCAGATCATGGTAAGCTTTCAGGAAATTGCAGAGGCACTGGATAAAAGCATTTTCAAAATTGAGGAGGCTATCCTGAAAGCCCTGGAAACCACCCCACCTGAACTGGCTGCCGATATTTACCGCAGAGGTTTGTATATCACCGGAGGTGGTGCCCTGCTGCGCGGACTGGATAAGCGGCTGAGTCAGAAGATAAAACTGCCTGTACATGTGGCAGATGATCCGCTGAAGAGCGTGGTTCGTGGTACTGGTATTGCGTTGAAGAATTATGACCGCTATCCCTTCGTGATGCGTTAACAGATATGCGAAATATCTTCCTGTTCATCCGGCGTTATTTTAATTTTTTGTCGTTCCTGGCATTGCAGGCATTGGCACTGTCTTTTCTTTTTCGCTATAACAAATTTCACGAAGCGGCATTTGCAGGTGTTGCCAACGAAATTACCGGCAGGATAAATGAACAGTACAATACCGTTGATTATTATTTCAAACTGAAAAAAGCCAACGAAAACCTGGTAAAGGAAAACGTAGCACTCAGGGAAATGCTGCGCTCCAATTATCAGTCGCCCGATACCACGCAAAAACTGATCGTGGATTCTATCCGGGTGGATTCACTCAAGCCCTTTCAGCGGTATGTTTACCGGGAGTCCAAGGTTGTTGGGAGTTTTGTCACTACACAAACCAATTTCATTACGATTCATCGGGGTTCCAACCAGGGCGTACGTCCGGATATGGCAGTAATCGGACCAAACGGTGTAGTTGGACGGGTGGTTAATACCAGCGCCAATTATTCTACCATAATGACCATGATTAGCCGGCAGTTCAAAGTGGATGGAAAACTGAAGAATTCGGGTGAGCGAGGTTCAATTGGTTGGGATGGTCAGGATCCGCGCATCGTGCAGATGCGGAATATTCCGAAAAGTGTGCAGGTTCAGAAAGGGGATTCCGTATTGACAAGTGAACTCTCCTCCATTTTCCCGGCAAACATTTTGATTGGGACGGTGGATAGCGTGATGAATGACCCCAGTACCAATTTTTACAACCTGCGACTGAAAACCGGTACCAACTTTTCAACGGTACAGTTTGTATACGTTGTGCAGAATACACAGCTGGAAGAACAAATCAAACTGGAAAACGCAACCCGCAATACGAATGAGTGATTTTGTGAAACATAGTCTGCGAGCATTGCTCTTCCTGCTGGTCCAGGTTTTTGTACTGCACAAGATCCCGCCGTTGCATCAGTTTATTGTTCCCTACTTGTACTTCCTGTTTATACTTTGGCTGCCATTTAATATGGGCCGAACCTGGCTGATGGTGGTAGCCTTTTTATACGGACTGGCACTCGATTATTTTCTGATGCAGCCCGGACTGCATGCAGCTGCCTGTGTAATGATAGCCTACCTCAGACCTTTCCTGGTAAATCTCTTGATCCGGCAGGAAGGAGCGGAACAAAGCTACGGCGCCCCTTCAATTAATAGTATGGGTTGGGCGCCCTACATGGTATTGGTAGTTGTGTTAACGCTTGTACACCATGGTTACCTGGTTTTCCTGGAATGGATGAGTTTTGGAAATTTCTGGTATTTTCTGGGTAAAGTTGGCGCTTCTTCAGCAATCAGCCTGCTGCTGATTCTTATTACAGAAATGCTGTTTTACAGGAAGGAGAGATTTCGCACGAATATGTAAGAAGAAGTGAAAGGTGAAAAGTGAAAGGTGAAAGAACTGTTCATTTTCACGTTTCACACTCTCACCTTTCACCTTTCACTTTTCACCTTTTCCCTACCTTTGTTCTCATAATTCTCCATTTCCCATTCCCATATGTCTGTGTTTAACCAATCGCGTTCAACTGTTATCCGTCTGATTGTGGCGGGTGTGTTCCTGATCATTGTGGCACAGTTGGTGAACCTGCAATTGTTCTCCAGTAAGTACGAAGCGCTGGCCTTCAACAATGCCGTATATCCGAAAGTGCGGTATCCCGACCGTGGTATTATTTACGATCGGAAAGGAAAAGCTATTTTGAACAACACCATCATGTTTGATCTGGAAGTCACTCCGTCCCAGATAAAGGGAGTGGATACCGGTTTTCTCTGTAAACTGGTGGAAATTGATACGGCAGAATTCAAGAAAAGAATCATCACCGCCATCCTGAAAAACGGTCGCTACCGGCCAAGTATATTCGAAGACCTGCTTACTCCCGAAATGCATGCAAGACTGGAAGAAAATATCTATAAATTTCCGGGCTTTGCACTTGTGGAACGTCCCGTCAGAGTTTATCCTTTTAAGGCGGCTGCACATATCATGGGTTATATCGGTGAAGCGGATTCTGGTAATATCAAACGCTCCAATGGGTTTTACCGGTTGGGCGACTATGTTGGAAAAACGGGACTGGAATCTTTTTATGAGCGGGTATTGATGGGGAAACGAGGGGTGGAATACCTTATCAAGGATAACAAAAACAGGCTGGTAGGAAAATATGAAAATGGAATCTATGATACGGCCGCCGTTGCCGGTAGAAACCTGCATACTTATATTGATATTGAATTACAACAACTCGCAGAGAAATTAATGCAGGGTAAAGTTGGCGCTGTAGTGGCCATCGAACCCAAAACAGGTGGAATTCTGTCGATGGTATCAGGTCCCAATTTCGATCCTAACATGTTAACAGGTCCCAATAAGCAACAAAATTTCAACAAGCTTTTTCTGGATGTGAGTAGTCCGTTGTTGAACAGGGCCATCAAGGGGCAGTATCCTCCCGGCTCAACATTTAAACCCCTGGGTGCATTAGTGGCATTGGATGAGGGCATCATTACCCCGTCCTTTGGGATAGGATGCGGGGGCGCCTATTACGGATGTTCGAGACCTGTAAAATGTACGCATAGCAATGCCGGACATGCGGCTAATCTGAGGCTGGCAATTGCCAATTCCTGTAACTCCTATTTTACTCATATCTACCGGTTATCAGTAGACGCAGGGAAATACAAAGGGGTAAAAAACGGATATCAGAAGTGGAAAGAATACATGAACGCATTTGACCTGGGTGTACGGGTAGGAGTGGACTTACCCAGTGAGGACAGGGGGAACATTCCGGACAGTTCCGTGTATAATAAAGTGTATCGCAACAGTTGGAATAGTTGTACCAACCTGACCCTGGGTATTGGTCAGGATATGATGCTGGCAACCCCTCTGCAACTGGCCAATTCCATGTGTATCATTGCCAATAAGGGTTACTATTATACTCCCCATTTTGTAAAAAACATTGAAGATGAAACACCGGCGGATTCCATCATGAATCCGTTTCGCACCAAACATGAACCCCTGACTGGCATTTCAGATGATGCTTATGAAGCGGTAATTTCAGGAATGCAGGATGTGGTAGAAATCGGAACGGCAAGAATGGCCAAGCTGCCAAATATTAATGTGTGTGCTAAAACTGGTACAGCGGAGAACTATCGGGTAATCGAGGGGAAGAGAACCAAGTTGAAAGACAACTCTGTGTTCGTTTGCTTTGCCCCCCGGGAAGATCCTAAAATCGCGATTGCCGTAATTGTGGAGAATGCAGGTTACGGTGGTACATGGGCCGGACCGATCGCTGCTCTGATGATGGAAAAATTCCTTAATGATACGCTTCGGACAGAGCGGCTCAAGGAAGTGGAGCGAATTGCTGCTTCGAATCTGATGCCTGGTTACCTTATTCGTGAACAATACAAAGCTGATTCTACCCGGGCCTACAACTGGTTTAAAATGACAAAAGATTCCAGTGCCATTAAACGTTTTTTGAGACGAGACTTCAAAAAAGACAGCCTTCAACAGAATCAAAATTCACCGCTGCCTGTCCGGGATATCCGTACTACCTGGCATCGGCCCGAAGCCATTGTGCCCGAACAATATTCCTTCACACATCCGGTAACTGCCTGAATATGCACACAAGTAATACATCTAAAGGAATTGACTGGTTGCTGGTAGGCCTGTACATGATACTTTGTGTGATAGGTGTGATAAGTATTTTTGGTGCAACTTATAAAGAGGGTGATCCTATCCTGCAGTCATTTACGTCTTTCAAAACGGACTACAGCAAGCAGCTGATTTTCTGGATCCTGGCCATGATCATCGCCATCTTTATCATGGTAACGGATTCGAAATTTTTTACGGCAACTGCCAATTTGTGGTATGCATTCGGAATCGTATTACTATTACTTGTTTTTCCCTTTCATACAGAAATCAAAGGAACCAGGTCAATCATCCGCTTTGGCAGTTTTCAGTTGCAGCCTGCGGATCTTTGTAAAGTGTTTGTAGCGCTGGCACTTGCCAAATACCTTAGCCGGGTTGAAACGGATTTTTCCAAAACAAGATCACAGTTAATTGCTACCGCGATTGCACTCACACCAGCAATACTGTCTATTCTTCAACAGGAAACCGGCTTGGCATTGGTTTACTTTTCTTTTTTCCTGGTAATGTTCCGGGAAGGATTACCTGCAGGCATTTTGATTATCGGTTTCTCTTTTGCTGTACTGGTGGTGGCCACCCTTTTAATGGAGCCGAATACGCTGGCCATGATTCTTACCGGAATTGCACTGGCTGCAATTTATATTTTGCGCAGACAAATTAAGCGCAGAAAACAAATCCTTGTTACCATTGTCGGGATATGGATGGTTTGCGTAGGTATTCAGCGGTTCCTGGTTCCTTATGTCTTTGAATCAGTCCTGCAACCTTATCAGGTTAAAAGGATCTACGATACCATTGGTAAAGACTATGTACCCACCGGAGGTACGGTAGTATTGGAAGAAACCACGACTAAGAAAAAAGATGATGGCGGCGATTACAACGTAAAACAAAGTAAAATCGCAATCGGTAGTGGAGGTTTTGCAGGGAAAGGTTTATTGAAAGGCACACAAACCCGTTATGATTTTGTTCCTGAACAACGAACTGATTTTATTTTTTGCACCATTGGTGAAGGGTTTGGGTTCGTGGGAAGTTTTATCCTGATGGCTGTTTATTTTTTATTGCTGATGCGGATCATAACTGTAGCAGAGCGACAACGAAGTGTATTCAGCAGAGCATATGCCTATGGAGTAGCATCCGTCCTTTTTTTCCATATTGCGATTAATATCTGCATGACCATCGGTCTTGCTCCGGTTATCGGAATTCCCTTACCCTTTATCAGTTATGGCGGAACCTCACTGATCACATTTACTGCTGCACTGTTTATATTAATCCGGTTAGACGCAGACCGGCAAATGGTATTGCGTTAAATTTGACTACTATGCGAGTTATCCCTCTTTCAGAAGGCAGTTTCACGATTGATGGCACTAAACAGTTTGTACCCTTTGATCACCAGGCCCATGAATTGAATGATCGCCCCACCGGTAGCTTACTGGTAGAAATTCAGCCCTTTGTAGTTATTACCAGTGAAGATGTTTTATTGCTTGATACCGGATTGGGATTCGAAGTGGATGGACGTCCTCAATTAGTTAAAAACCTGATGGATGCGGGTATCAATCCCGGAGAAATCACGAAAGTACTCATGACTCATTTGCATAAGGATCATGCTGGAGGGGTAAGTCATCGAAATAAGGTGACAGGCAATTTTGAGTTGTCCTTTCCGCAGGCAACCTATTTCGTTCAACGTAAAGAATTGGAATTCGCATTTGAAAAGGGATTTCCCTCTTATATGCCGGATGAGCTGGAATGCTTGCGATCTGCACCGCAGGTAGAGCTGCTGGATGGAGATGGCGTGATTGACAGTTACATTCAATACCAGTTAGTAGGAGGGCATTGTCCTTATCACCAGGTATTTCGCATTGTGGACGGAGGAAGCACTGTCTTCTTTGGAGGAGATAATGCGCCACAACTTCAGCAGATGAAAAGCAAGTTTGTAGCGAAGTATGATTACGATGGAAAACGTGCGATGGAACTTCGCCAGGAATGGTGGAAAACCGGTCAGGAAAACAACTGGAAATTCCTCTTCTACCACGATGTGAAAACCCCCAGCTTCGGTTAAAGTTAATTATCGCGGAAGCGGGCCCGGTTATCCTGGCGCTGCTGGCGGCGTTCCTGTAATTCCTTTTGAACGTAAACGTAGAATTCCTTTTCAGCTTTAAAGAATTGATTCGCCCGTTCTGGTGACAGGGCTTTGCTAAAGGATGCCTGGTATTTTTTTCTGACCTCCAGCAGCTTTTCTTCACGTTTGAGCTCATCACCCCCCCGGTTCTCCTGCCGAACCTTTTTCAGATCGGCCATATAATCATTGTAGACAGGCCAGAATTTCTGTGCCTCTTCCGTATTCAGGTTTAGCTTCTTGGTAAGGTAGGCCACTTTCAGCGCTTCCAACCGTTCGCCATCGCGTTGTTGCGCCTGGGTTACCAATTGAAAAGAGCCTATAAAAAAAAGAAGTGTAAAAATATATTTCATGCCTTTCCCTTTAGTTCATTGAATTTGTGTTTTTGCCATTGAATTCCTGCAAATATTGCTGCAGGGCTTCATCGCTTACATCCCCCAGAAGATCATGTACTTCCGAACCGGATAACTCTCCAGGCGCAAGTACAGCCGTTCCATAATAGATGGTACTGGTTGGATTGGTGAATTCCAGCATTTCCTCATCGCTAATCTCACTGATTTCCCTGTTCAGTTGTTTTACGAAAGCCGGATTAACTCCCAGTGTTTCAGAATCCGGACGAAAATACAGCCAGCCAGCCAGCGCAAGTACCGCAGTAACCACAGCTGCAGCAGCATAGCGTATCCAGGACCTTCCCAGTGAGATTACCTTAGAACCGGAGTTCGAAGGAGCTACATGGGTTGTATTTCCTGCGTTATTGCCCGACTGAACTTTGCTCAGTAGTTGCTGAGGCAGCTCCTTAAAGTACCCGGCTGGTGCAGCATAGGGGCCTGTTCTTCCGACCTTGTTCAGGATTGAACCGGGAGATAGTTCGGAGATTATCCCGGATTGCTTTCCTTCCAGGGTTGAAATATTCCCAAACTCCTGCTCTGTTCGCTCGAAATATCCCTCCGGTACCGTAAACGGTATTTTTTTTGATAAACCGGCGAGCAGTGGAGAAATAGCTGCAATTTCGTCCTGAGCTTCAACGGCTTTTACCTGTTGCAGCATTTTTTCAGGGAAATTTTCAAAATACCCGACCGGTACCTTGTAGGGAAGCAGGGATTGCTTTCCTACGAGCGCCGGAGCCAACTCCTTCAGTTCCATTTCTATGTTCAGATCGGGTGTCATCATTTATTAGACCCTGCCAGCTTGCCCAGGTTTAATGATTTAGTAAATAGTCTTCAATTTTTTTGACAGCATGGTGATAAGAAGCTTTCAGTGCTCCTTCAGAGGTATCCAACACACGGCTCATCTCTTCGTATGGCATTTCATCATAATATCTTAAACTGAATACAATGCGCTGTTTTTCCGGTAGTTTCTGAATGGCCAACTGCAATTTCCATTCGATTTTCTTCGCATCAAAGTCTTTGTCTGCCCGAACCTGGTTGGCCAGACCTTCTTCTACGTCAGAAAGTGAAACGGAGGCCTTTTTCTTCTGTTGTTCCAGGAAACTTAAACATTCATTGGTTGCTACCCGATAAAGCCAGGTATAGAGTTTCGCGTCTTCCCGAAAATTTTCAAGTCCATTCCATACACGGATAAATACATTCTGCAGCACATCATTCGTGTCTTCATGGTTCACCACCATCCGACGGATATGCCAGTATAATCTTTCCTGGTATTTCCTGACAATAGAGGTGTAGGCGCGCTCCCTGGTTTCGGGCTGCCTGAACTGCGCCAGTAATTCAAGATCGTCTGTTGTCATAGTTGAACCGGTCAGAAGGCATTGCCTCTGTATAGGAGGCTTCCCAGCCGGTGAGTTTATTTACGCGTGATAACTTTTTTCGCTGCGGCCACGATATGTTCGGGACTGAGTCCGTACTTTTCGAGTAATTGGGTTGGGGTGCCGCTTTCACCAAACGTGTCCTGCGTACCAACCATTTCGATAGGAACCGGATCATGCTGGCCCGCAACCCGGGCGATGCTTTCCCCCAGCCCCCCTAATACATTGTGTTCTTCTGCCGTTACCACACAACGGGTTTTTCGAATCGATTCCAATACTGATTTTTCATCCAGCGGTTTGATGGTATGAATATTTACGATCTCCGCGCTGATTCCTTCTGCTTCCAGGATCTTTCCTGCTTCTATGGCATTCCAGACCATATGTCCGCATGCAAAAATACTTACATCCGTTCCCTGGCTGAAAAGCTGCGCTTTCCCGATCTCAAAGGGCCTGCCTTCTGTAAAAATCGGCCAGACAGGGCGACCAAACCGCAGGTAAACAGGTCCTTCGTACTCAGCAATTGCCAGTGTTGCCAGCCTGGTTTGTTCATAATCGCATGGCACAATGACAGTCATGCCAGGCAGCATTTTCATTAGGCCGATATCCTCCAGTATCTGGTGTGTGGCACCGTCTTCTCCGAGTGTGAGACCGGCGTGAGAGGCACAGATCTTGACATTTTTCCCGGAATAGGCTACCGACTGACGAATTTGGTCATAGACCCGTCCGGTGGAAAAATTGGCGAAGGTGGTGGTAAAGGGTATTTTGCCACCGATTGTCAGGCCTGCGGCAATCCCGATCATATTTGCCTCAGCTATCCCACATTGTATGTATCGCTCGGGATTTTCTTTGATAAAGGTTCCAAGTTTCAGTGAGCCGGCCAGATCAGCGGTAAGCGCTACTACATTTGGATTGTTTCTGCCAAGTTCTGTAATGCCATCGCCAAACCCGCTTCGGGTATCTTTTTTGCCAGTCACCTGGATATCCTTCAACATAATCTAAGAGTTGTTTTGCTAAGATACTTAATTCAGATTGGCCTGTTGAACCTGGAAGAGATTCTCGTCTTCCTTGAGTTTTTTCTCCCATCTCCAGGCGGTATCCATCATGTCTTCCAAATTGTACTTAAGTTCCCACTCTAGTTCATTCACAGCATGTTCGTTGTTGGCATAAATCGCGATAACATCACCGGATCGCCGTGGTCCAATCATATAATTAAGGGCCTGTCCGCTAACTTTTTCAAATGCGCGAATTGCTTCCAGTACAGTAACTCCATTTCCGGTACCCAGATTAAAAACCTCGCAGGATTTTTTCCCTTTGCCCTTTATCAGATACTTTAAGGAAAGCGTATGTGCATGAGCGATATCCGAAACATGGATGAAATCACGCAGACAGGATCCATCCCTGGTATCGTAATCGTTTCCAAAAACAGTAAGTTGTGGAATTTTGCCGATGGCAGTCTGTGTGATGGCTGGTACCAGGTTGGCCGGTCGGCCTATGGGTAATTCTCCGATCTGAATACTGGGATGTGCACCAACCGGATTGAAATACCGAAGCAGGATACACTGGGTTGTATTCACTTTCGCAAATTCACTAATGATCTGCTCACCCATTTGTTTGGTATATCCATAGGGTGATTCGGCTGGTTTTGGCGGTGTGCTTTCTGTTACCGGAATTTCATCAGGGTTGCCATAAACAGTGCAGGAGGAAGAGAACACGAAATAAGGCACCTTGAATTCCTGAACACATTTAAGCAGATTCAACAGGCTAACCAGGTTGTTTTCAAAATAGAGCAGGGGCTGTTCTACAGATTCTCCAACTGCTTTGTATGCTGCAAAATGAATGATTCCGGTTATATCGCTGTTCTCTGCGAAGATGGCATAGGTATCGTCGAAGTTGCACAGATCTACTTTGTAGTTTTTGATTTTTTTGCCGGTGATTTTTTCAACTCCTTCCAGGATACGTGGCGTGGAACG
Organism: Flavipsychrobacter sp.; assembly: GCA_016787265.1. GTDB lineage: Bacteria > Bacteroidota > Bacteroidia > Chitinophagales > Chitinophagaceae > Flavihumibacter. The sequence goes on from JAEUVF010000008.1 coordinate 431,632, forward strand.
AGAATTATTGTCAACTGAAATAACTTCAAATCCGTTTTCAACCAGATCAACTAAGGTATGTGAACCAATATAACCACATCCACCGGTAACCAGAATCTTGCTCATGGGATCGTTTTAGGTTAATGATATACGTTATAGTCTAACCTTCTTTGAGAACAGTCATCAGGTATTGACCATAACCGCTCTTTAATAAAGGTTGCGCAATTTTTTCAAGTTGTTCATTGGTGATAAATCCTTTTCTCCAGGCAATCTCTTCAATGCAGGCTACTTTAATGCCCTGTCTTTGTTCGATCACCTGAACGAAATGTGCCGCTTGCATAAGTGAATCAAACGTGCCTGTATCCAGCCAGGCGGTGCCCCGATCCATAATGGAAACCTGAAGTTTACCTCTTTTGAGGTACTCTTTGTTAACATCCGTTATTTCGTATTCTCCCCGAGGGCTTGGCTGCAGGTTGGCTGCAATTTCAATTACCTCATTATCATAAAAATATAAACCGGGTACTGCATAATTGCTTTTGGGCTGAACAGGTTTTTCCTCGATGGATATTACCTTGTTATGCTTGTCAAATTCAACCACGCCATACCGTTCCGGGTCACTCACCCGATAGGCATAAACAATTCCACCATCGGGGTCGGTATTGTGTGCCAGTTGTGTTCCGAGACCTGCGCCATAAAAGATATTATCTCCGAGTACAAGTGCAACTTTCTCCTTTCCTATAAAAGGCGCACCTATCACAAAAGCCTGGGCTAATCCATTGGGGGTAGGCTGCTCAGCATAACTGATTTCCAATCCAACCTCTTGTCCGTTACCCAGTAGTTTTTTAAACAGCGGTAAATCATGTGGGGTGGAAATGATTAAAATTTCCCGGATACCCGCCAGCATCAGTGTAGAAAGGGGGTAGTATATCATGGGTTTATCATAAACCGGCATGATCTGTTTGCTGATGGCATAGGTGATTGGATGCAGCCGTGTGCCAGAGCCACCGGCGAGAATAATTCCTTTCATAGTGCTTAAAATAGTCGGCAATATAAGGCAAATTCTCTATGTGAGCATGAAAAAGGGGTGCCGACTGACACCCCTTTTCAATAGTAAGCGATCGCTTAAAATATTGCCTTTATAATAAAATATACAATTGCTGCGATCATTGCTGATACAGGAATTGTGAGGATCCATGCCCAGAGCAGGTTGATGGTTACACCCCAGCGAACAGCAGATAACCGTTTGGTAGCACCCACCCCGATAATCGCACCCGTAATGGTATGGGTGGTACTTACAGGTATACCCAGCGCTTCAGTCAGGTAGAGGGTAGCGGCTCCAGCAGTTTCTGCACTTACACCTTCCAGCGGAGTAACTTTGGTGATTCGGGTGCCCATCGTCTTAACGATCTTCCATCCGCCACTCAGGGTGCCTAATGCAATGGCAGTGAAACTGGCAACTGGTACCCACCAGTAATCTTCCACAAAGTGAGAGAATCGGTGTGCGGAGTCAAGTGTAGTGTAGGCAGTATTGCCATTTTGAACTTCAAAGAAGATAACCGCGGCGCCAATAATACCCATTACTTTTTGCGCATCGTTACCACCATGGCCTAAACTGAATAATGCAGATGATACAAGCTGCAAACGCCGGAACCATTTTTCAGCTTTATACGGCACGACTTTTCGACAAATATTAAGAATGATTACCGTTATTATATAAGCTATCAGCATCCCTATAACCGGGGCAAGAAAAATAAACAAAAAGGTAGGCAACACTTTTGCATAGTTAATCACATCTTCTCCGCTTTTTACGAGTCCGCCTGCATGAGCTACAGCTGCACCCATAAATCCTCCCAGTAATGTATGTGAAGAGCTGGAGGGTATTCCAAACCACCATGTCAACAGGTTCCAGGTGATGGCCGCAATCAAACCTGCAAAGATCACTTCCAGCGTAATGAAGTTTTCGTGAACAGACTTGGCGATGGTATTTCCAATCTTGAATTCTCCGATCAGGTATTTTGAAATGAAGAAAGCTGCAAAGTTGAAAACAGCTGCCCATAGAACTGCCTGGAAGGGAGTCAACACCTTGGTAGATACAATGGTTGCTATAGAGTTGGCTGCATCATGGAAGCCGTTGATATAGTCAAATATCAGAGCTAACACAATGATAATTACCAGGAAAGTCATGGAGGGAAGTATGAGTTATGAATTATGAAGTATAAATTAGGAAGTAAGAAGTGTAAAGTCTCACGTCTCACGTCTCACATCTCACTTCGTTGTTTTATGCATATTTAATGATGATGCTTTCAATTACATTGGCGGCGTCTTCACATTTGTCAGTAACAATTTCCATTACCTGGTAGATCTCTCTTTTTTTGATCACTTCTTTTGCGTCGGGTTCGGTTTCAAAGAGACGATCAATGCTCAGGTCAAATATATCATCTGCCTGATTTTCGATACTGTTCACTTTTACCAGTGCGTCAGTGATCTGGCGCATATTTTTCATATTACGCAGTTCAATTACCGCGTTCTTAATATGCTCTGCCCCCTGTTCAATCAGGTCTGCCATCTTCTGAATGCCAGGATCATTTGGATTTACTTTGTAAAAGTTTATTTTTTTGGCCGAAGCGAAAATATAATCACAGATATCATCCAGTGCTGTTGCCAGGTAATGAATATCTTCCCGGTCAAATGGGGTTATGAAATTTCTTCCGAGCTCGGTAAATATCTTGTGCGTCAGATCATCATTAACATGCTCCAGATCCTCCATTTTTGAAATCAGTCCCGCTCTTTTATCGAAATCCGATTCACTTACCACATCTTTCATCAGGGCACCCATTTTGGCAACCGTGTTTGCGACTTCTTCGAAAAGGGAATAAAAAACTTTATCCTTAGGAGTGAACAGTTTCAGGATCGAGGACAGTGACATAACTAAATTTTGCGCAAAAATAGACTGCTTTATCCTGTTGAGGGATGCGGATGGCTTTGGTAATAATTTCTTAACATTGCTTGCCCGTCGCGGCTGCATTTGACGGATACCTTTGCCGCCGTTAATAATTTGGTAACACTAAATTAATTCCTGAAATGGCTTCGATTTACCGTGTTTTTGGCTTGATTTTGATTGGATTGACAGTATTTTTTAATGTGTCTGGCCAGGATTCGGTGACTACTGTAGCTGTTTCCAAAAAGAAATGGTTTGAAACCTTCACTATACGAGGTTATGTACAAACCCGTTACAATCGGCTACTGGAAAGCAATCCCAATCTGAAATGTGATCAGTGCGACCGAAGCTGGGGAGGAAACGGGGGCTTTTTTCTGCGGAGGGTACGGGTGATCATCCAGGGAAACATTTCGGATCGTGTATCCATATATATACAACCGGATTTTGCTTCATCTACAGGTGGCGGATTGAATTACGGCCAGATACGGGATGCTTATTTTGACCTGGCGTTTAATGATAAGAAGACCTGGCGAATAAGAGTTGGACAAAGTAAAGTTCCCTACGGATTTGAAGGAATGCAGAGCAGTTCCAACCGGTTGCCATTGGACCGTAGCGATGGGATCAATTCCTCATTTGTCAATGAACGCGATCTCGGAGCATTTTTATACTGGGCTCCGGCAGAGAAAAGAGAATTATTGAACCGGCTTACGGAAGATGGACTCAAAGGGTCGGGAGACTATGGCATCGCAGGATTTGGTGTGTTCAACGGACAGGCAACCAATCGGGCAGATCAAAATCGCCAGGTACATGTGGTCGGCAGGTTCTCCTGGCCGGTACAGTTAACGAACGGGCAAATTATTGAAGCTGGTATCCAGGCTTATACCGGTAAATACACGGTTGCCGATACTACCCGCGGAGTAAAGCTGATCAACCCCGATGCCAGCTATAGAGATGAGCGGGTAGCTGCTTCCTTTACTTTGTATCCTCAACCTTTTGGTATCCAGGCAGAATACAATGTAGGAAGCGGGCCAGAATATAATCCTTTGACCAACACTATTGAGCAAAAAAAATTGCAGGGTGGTTATGTTATCGCAAATTATATGGTGAAGCCTGGAAAGATGGTATTAATTCCATTTGCCCGTTATCATTATTACCAGGGAGGTAAAAAATTTGAACTGGATGCCCGTAGTTACAAAGTAAACGAGTTGGAGCTGGGGGCAGAATGGCAAATCAATCGTAATGTAGAACTGGTAGCGATGTATGTTTTTTCCAACCGGCGTTTTGAAGATGCTGCCAATCCGGATAACAAACAGAGCGGACGTTTACTTCGCCTGCAGGCTCAGTTAAACTTCTGAATCCTTACTGCATAAGGACTTTAAGACCCGTTAATATTCCCGTAACATTGGAGTTACAATTCGTTAACGCTCCAATAACAGGGTGATAATATTGTCCTTCTACTTTTGCCCGCAAATAAATCCCTTAGTTGTGAGCAAAAAGTTTTACTACCTGTTGTTGTTGGTGTTGATGAACGGCCTGCATGCTGCAGCACAAACAACAATCAAACTCAGTGGTAAAGTAATCAATACCCAAAATGAACCCGTGCCCGGTGCCACCATCACAATTGAAGGAGCACAACAACGGGTAGCTGCTGATGTTGAAGGCAGATTCAGCCTGAATCTGGTGGCAGGAAAAAAGTATGTGATGAGAGTATCCAGCGCTGGTTATAATACCAAACTGGTTGAAGAAGTTGAATTGAAAGAAGGTGTTGAAAACAATGTTACGATTGTGCTTGAAACAAAATCGGAACTAGGTGAAGTAGTAGTAAGAACATCCGTACGCCGTGAAACTACCTCCGCGTTAATAAATCTGCAACGTAATAATACAGCTGTATCAAGCGGAATTGCAGCTGATCTGATCAAAAGAACTCCTGACCGTACAACTGGCGAAGTACTGAAGCGGGTGAGTGGTGCCTCTATACAGGATAACAAATTTGTAATTGTTCGCGGTCTGAGTGATCGCTATAATGCGGCTTTTATCAACAACGCCCAGCTTCCTTCGTCTGAGCCAGACCGTAAGGCGTTCTCTTTTGATGTGATCCCTTCAAACATGATTGATAATATCATTATCAATAAAACCGCCACTCCGGAATTGACCGGTGAATTTGCCGGAGGGTTGATCCAGGTACAAACGAAAGATATTCCAACCAAAGACTTTCTTTCTGTTGGAGTTCAGTTTGGATTCAACACCAATTCCACTTTTAAAGATTTTATCAGCAACCCGCGAACTTCCACAGACTGGCTGGGTTTTGATAATGGCACCCGCAAATTCCCTGCTGGATTTCCAGGTTCGCCACAGGAATACCGCGGTCAGAATCTGAATGACCAGGTTGGGGATTCGAAGTTATTCCGTGATGATGTGTATGCCCAGCGCAATACCACCGCGTTACCAATCATGACCTACAATATTGCCTATGGAAGTTCAAGGGTTCTGAAAAATGATGCCAAACTTGGTTTGATTGCTTCTGTAGTATATCGTAATTCAATGATTCGCTACAATGTAGATCGTCAGTTCACACAGAATGACGGAACCCCGATTTTCCAGTTTGAAGACCGTCAGAATCGTTATCAGACTAACCTGGGTGCCCTGATCAATCTGACCTATTCACAGAAGAAGAATAAAATCTCCTTTAAGAATATTTATAACCGTTTCTACGATGATAATTATTTCGTTCGTGAAGGTGTTAACAATAACCGTAACCAGAATGTAGACTTCTACTCTTCCTTCTTAAACCAGCGGAACTTCTTCAGCAGTCAGTTGGAAGGAGATCATCAGCTATCGGTTGCTAAAGCAAAATTCCGCTGGAATGCGGGATATTCACTGGTTACCCGAGATCAGCCGGATCTTCGTACGCAACAATATACACAGGCATTTGGCAGTAATACCAAACAGATTGACCCGGATGATTCCCGTCGTTTCTGGTCAGATCTGCAGGATCATACCGTTACTGCTTCCGGTGCGTTTACCATTCCATTTGAGTTGTTTGGTGAAAAACAGAATTTCAAATTTGGTGGATCAACGATTATACGATTCCGTGATTTCCAATCGAGAATCTTCCGTTACCGTGAAGCAAGTCTGCCGAATTTCAATGAAGACCTGGTGGGCTTGCCATACGACCAGATATTCAACCGCAATAATTTCGGCATCAATGGATATGTGATGGATGATTTTACCGGTAACTCTGATAAATACTTTGGGATCTCCGCTATCAATGCCGGTTTCCTGATGTTTGATAACAAACTGAGTGATAAACTGCGGTTGGTTTGGGGTGGTCGTCTTGAGTTTTTTGAGCAGTACCTGACTTCAAAAGATGTAACTGCGAAGCGAATCAATGTAAACACTGAAACCTATGATTTCTTACCTTCTGTAAACCTGACCTATTCAATCAATACTACGCAAAACATTCGTTTTGCTGCCTTCCAGACCGTTGCGCGCCCGGAGTTTCGTGAAATCGCACCTTTCCAGTTCTTCGATTATGAATCTAATTATGGCGTGTCCGGTAATTCTGATTTAAAACGCACGAAAATTCTGAACCTTGACCTGCGTTATGAGATTTACCCAAGAGCAGGGGAGGCCTTTACCATTGGTGCATTTTACAAGCGGTTTACCGATCCAATCGAATTTCGTCTGGATCCGGGGTCCAATGCAGATCGTCGGCTGTATTTCTATCAGAACGCATCGGAGGCTAATACTTATGGTGCGGAGCTCGAAATTCGTAAGAACATGGATTTCCTGGGAGACAGCAAGTTTCTGGATAACATGACAGCTTTTGGAAACTTTACCTATCTCTTTTCCGATGTGAGTTTCCCGGATGCAACCTCAGCCGGACAATCTATCAACTCTAACCGTCCAATACAGGGACAATCGCCTTACCTCATCAATGCCGGATTGCAGTATTCAACTGACAATGGATTTAATGCAACGGTTTTGTATAACCGAATTGGTCCCCGTCTGGCGCTGGTAGGTAATGGTGAGTTCCCGGATATTTATGAACGTCCCCGTCACCTGCTTGATTTTCAGTTATCGAAGCGGATACTAAATAAAAAAGGAGAATTGAAACTGACTTTCTCCGATATCCTGAACAATGAGATTTATCTCTATGAGAATGTGGGCGGCAGCAAAGAATTCAATAAGGGCAGCGGAGATCGTCTCTTTAGTTCTTATCGTCCCGGAACCAATATTTCTGTAGGCTTTACTTATGATTTCGATTTAAGAAAATAAAAAACTAAAAAAACACTACTCAACTTTTTAAACTGTATAAAATGAAATTGGTAAAACAATTTGCCCTCATCGCTATTAGTGCGGTAACCATTACTTCCTGTATCAAGGTAGAAGTGGGTGATACAATTAATAATCCCGGTGGCGGTACCGATACAACAGCCCGTGTATTGAATGGTACGATTGATCAGAGTGTAACGCTGACTCGTGGAACCTGGACACTCAAAGGATATGTTTATGTAAATAACGGAGCCGTTCTTACAATCGAGCCCGGCACCATAATCAAAAGTGATGTAAGCGATAAAGGTGCATTGATCATTGAGCGGGGTTCCCGCCTGGTGGCGGATGGTCGTCCGGATGCTCCAATCGTATTTACTTCAGGTCGCCCTGCTGGTGAGCGTGCGCCTGGTGATTGGGGTGGAATCATCCTGCTGGGTAGTGCACCCACCAACCGCCCGCAATCTCCTGCTCCAATCATTGAGGGTGGCGTTAACCGTCCTTATGGAGGTACAAATGCTGCTGATAACAGTGGGACCCTTCGTTATGTGCGTATTGAATTTTCCGGTATTGCTGCAGAGCCAGGATCAGAGATTAATGGTCTGACACTAGGTGGTGTAGGTTCCGGAACAATTATTGAAAATGTACAGGTATCCTATGGTGCAGATGATGCGTATGAATTTTTTGGTGGTACAGTTAACTGTAAAAACCTGATCGCTTTTGGTACCATGGATGACGATTTTGATTTTGATTTTGGCTACCAGGGTAAAATTCAGTTTGCAGTATCACTGCGCGACAAACCAGCTGATACTGACCAGGCCAATGGTATCGAGTGTGATAACGATGGATCAGGTTCCAATGCTGAGCCGTTTACCCGCCCTTACCTTTCCAACCTTACGTTGATCGGACCTTATGATACCACCGGTTCTAATTCAAATCATGGATTTTCCAATCGCTGGAGAAGAGCTACGCGTTTTGTACTGAACAATTCACTGTTGATTGGTCATCGTCGGGCTGGTTTCTCAATGGAATCTGCAGCAACCGCACAGGCGTATAAAGACGGTTTGTCTGAGTTCAAGAATAATATTGTAGCAGTTTACACCAAACCTTACAATGTACAGGATGATGGCGCGAAGACAGTATTCGCTACAAATGACATTCTTAAAGCAAAGGCAGAAGCTGAAGGTAATCGTACGCTTGAATCTCGCGAAGCAGTTCAGTTAAATGATCCGTTCAACTTAACGGCTCCGAATTTCCTGCCTAAAGCCGGTTCTCCTGCTTTAACTGGTGCAAGCTTTACCGGTATGGATAGCTTCTTCACCACTACCTCCTATATTGGTGCTTTCGGAACTTCCAACTGGGCGCAGGGCTGGTCCAGCTTTAACCCGCGTGCGAATGCTTATTAATAAATCCTAAACAGTTTTTGCCGCTTTGTGAGAAATTGCAAAGCGGCAATTTAATTTTTGGACGTATGAAATACAGCTTGTTTTTTGGACTTTTGATCACATTTCTTTCCTGTACCGAAAAGAAAAATGCAATAGGAGACAGCCTGTTTCCGCAAATGGCTTCGGTTGACAGCATACAGTTGCTTTTTTATGATAAGGACGATGAAGATCGTTTTTTTACAATCCTGCTTAATTCGGATTCTTCAAAAATTATTGGATTGATCAACGATCTGTGCTATGATACCATTGCTCCGGTAAACTGCACCCGGCAGGGTAAAATCTATTGTTTTGTTGATGGGGCAATTTACAATACCGTTTATTTTAACCTGGATTGCCAGACTCCTCATTTCAGGTATATTAAAAATGCCCGGCTATATCATTTTGCCATGTCGCCTGCAAACCGGCAACAATTGCAGACCTGGAAGCAAGAATCGATTGCGCCTTAATTATCTGATGTTTATTTAACCTCCCATTCATAATTCGGTAACAGTTGATGCTGAGATTTGTGTCTCAGTTGTTGTGTTTTCAATAGCAGCAAGATTTTCTCATGCAGTTTAGAACCCGGACTATTTCTATAGTCCGGGTTTTGTATATTGAGTGATGTTCACTAGAAAAGACTGGTTAAGCGCTTTTTATGCCGCACTTATTGCGTTTTGCCTGTATTCCAGCCTGTTTGCCTTTCGTAAGGCATTTAATGTGGCAGCATTTGAAGGGTTTAGCCTGGCCGGACTCGATTATAAAGTTATCCTGGTCATTACACAGGTTGCCGGTTATATGGCCAGTAAATTTTATGGTATCAGGTTCATCGCTTCCATGAAAAGAATAGGAAGGGGCAGGCTGATTCTGGTCCTCGCAGGCATCGCCTGGCTTTCCTGGCTTGCATTCGGGCTGATACCCGCGCCTTATAACTGGCCTAGTCTTTTCTTTAGCGGATTTCCCCTGGGGATGCTTTGGGGGGTAGTGTTTTCTTATGTGGAAGGCAGGCGTATGACCGATTTTATCAGTGCAGCACTTGCTGTGAGCTTTATTTTCGGATCCGGACTCGCCAAATCTGTTGCTTCCTTTGTAATGGAACAGCTTGGCGTTTCGGAATACTGGATGCCTTTTGCCACAGGAGCCGTCTTTGCCCTGCCACTGGTGTTTTTTGTAGTACTGATGGAAAAAATTCCACCTCCATCTGAAGAGGATATACTGCATCGTACGGTGCGCTTACCCATGACCGGTACTCAACGTATGGAACTGGTTAAAACCTATGGTCCCGGTTTGTTTTTACTGGTGCTGGTGTATTCATTGGTGACCATTCTCAGAGAGGTGCGAGACAGCTTTATGGCAGACATGTGGCGTGATTCAGGGGATCAATTTAACCTAGGCGTATTTGCTCAAACGGAAACGATTATTACTGTTATTTTATTGGTGCTGATCGCTTCTATGGTACTGGTAAAACAGAATTTCAAAGCCCTGATGCTGACACATTGGATCATGGGAGCTGGATTTTTATTGAGCCTGCTAATAACCATTGCCTACCGGCAGCAATCCGTAACAACTTTTTCCTGGATGCTGGGAGTTGGGCTCGGATTATACCTTGTGTACATTCCGTTTAACAGTATTTTATTCGACCGATTGATTGCCAGTTTTCGCATAACCGGTAACGTTGGATTCCTGATTTATCTTGCAGATTCATTCGGATACCTGGGAAGTGTTACTGTATTGCTGAGTAAATCGGTATTCAATATTCAATTGTCGTGGTTGAATTTTTACCAGGAGCTGGTCCTTGTAACTGGTATATCAGGATTAATCGCAACCGCTGCCTCTATGATATATTTCAGAAAGAAATTTAATAACAGTGATGTAACTCCGAAATACTGAATTTTTATCTTCAAAGGATAATCTGTTAACTTCATTTTCCGAAAACGTCCCGAATCCAATTGAAAAATATCAAATACAAAATACCTTTAGGCCGAACTCTTAATTCACCCTGCATTGGGTCAGAACCCCGGCTGGGAATAAAAAAAATCAACATGAAACAAACAAGATTAGTGGTATTGCTATGTCTGTTGCTTACAGGCTCTCTGTTGCAGGCGCAAAATCTGGTTACAGGCAGTTTCAATATCCGTTATGCCAATCAGAACGACACGGGTAATCTTTGGGTAGACAGGGCCCCCATTTGCGCAGCATTGATTCGCTTTCACCAGTTTGATATTCTTGGAACACAGGAAGGATTGCGTCTTCAGTTAGATGATCTTCAAAATGCCCTTCCGGGATACGCATTTTACGGTGTTGGACGTGACGATGCTAAAACCAAAGGTGAACACTCTGCAATTTTTTATAAAAAGGATCGCTTCCTGGTAAAAGACAGTGGGGATTTCTGGTTATCTGAAAAACCGGAAGCACCAGGCTGGGGATGGGATGCTAAGCATAATCGCATCTGTACCTGGTTAAAACTGGAAGACAAAAAAGCCAGGAAAACATTTTATGTGTTTAATGTTCACTACGACCACCAGGGTGTTGTGGCAAGAACCGAAAGCAGCAAGCTGATCCTTAAGAAAATTCAGGCCATTGCCGGTAAATCACCGGTTGTGCTGATGGGCGATTTTAACGGTAATCATCAATCCGACTGGTATCGTCAAATCCAGGCCAGTGCTGAGCTGGAAGATACCTATACCCTGGCAAAAGATCCCTATGTAAACAATGGCAGCTTTAACAGCTTCCGGCCTTTCCCCAAATCAAAAGATATCATTGATCATATCTTCATCAGCAAGCCATTTAAAGTTATCCGTTATGGAATTCTCACAGATACCTACCATGGAAAATTTCCGTCTGATCACTACCCGGTATTAGCAGAACTCAGTTATTAATTTCAACAAATTTCTCTTTACTGCCTTACGCTGGTGCGTAGGGCATTTTTTTTATAGATTTGAGTCCAGGCCTACATTGTTGCTCCTTTTTATCTGATCAACAAAAGATTCCCTTTCTGACTCCTGGGCTGTTGATTTTCCAACTGGTAGTTACAGACCCAAACAAAATTGCCAGTATTCAGCAGGGAACCGCGCAACGATCCATTCCAGCCCTTAAATGGGTCTGTGCTATGAAAGAGGAGAGTGCCAAAGCGATCGTATACAGTAAGACTGAATTTTACCAGTTTTCCATAAGTGATGGCGCGGAAAATGTCATTCCTGCCATCCCCATTCGGGCTAAAGGCTGTTGGGATAAATACACCTGACAAACATTCTTTCTCTATTACAACAATTGTGTCTGTACCGGAGCATCCATTTTTATCTATAACTGTTAGTGTATATTCCCCCGCATCTTTTACCTCGATTTGCTGCTGGTTCAAACCTGTTGACCATAGATAATTCTCATATTGCTGCAAACTGGATAAGAGCAGATAGGATCCTCTGCATATGGTATCTCTGGTTATCAAAAAATTTGCAGGATTTGGCTGTATGCTTTTAATTTCAATAGTGTCTGAACCAGTACACTGATATTCATTTATCACTGTTACCCAGAAGAGCCCGATCTGATTGGTGGAATTCGTTCTGTCTGTGCTGCCATCAGACCATTGATATTGACTAAATATACCTGGATCCAAAACCAAGTCCTTGTTTTCACAAATTATACGATCCGGGCCTAAGACAGGAACAGGTTTGGGTCGAACAACCAGTTGAGTTATCAGGATTGAATCACAACCCATGCTGTTTTTTAATGTATCTAAATAAGTTCCGGAAACAGTTTGCAATTTGCCACCGGCTAAATAGTGATCGCCTTCACAAATTTCAATGTTCCTGATACCCTTGTTTTTCAGGATTGTTAACTCCAGTGTAATAATAGAATCACATCCTTTTGAGTTGGGAATGTTGAATTTATAGGTGCCGCTGCTATCAAACCGGAAAGGACCTGCCTGAAAGAATTCACAGGTTTCAATCCTCAGGGTTGAATAACTATTGTTAGGGCATGGTGAAAGTTTCATGACATAGGGGCGCTGTATGCCATCAATAGGATATTCAGCAGGTCCTGGATCCGCATCAAGTGGACCATACGTATGCCCGGTTATGTAAACATTCTGTATTTCATCCACTGCCAGGCGTCGAGGTAGTAAATATGCCTCTGATAATTTTCGAAATCTGGCAGCATAGGATAATTTAGCATCTGAACTGAATTTTAATAAAACCGCTTCTTCTGATAAACCAGTAAGAATAGTATTGTTGTTGCCAGGATCGAAATTTATTGTGCCATGAAAGGTACCTGACATGTAAAGGTTATCTGAAGAATCATGAGTAACATCTGCGCCAAGACTGTACTCTGTTTCACCGAATTGTTTCACCCATACAAACTCTCCATCGGGTGATAGCGCAAGAATAAATGCATCCGTAACACCCTTGTTCGTAAGGGTGAAATTTGCAGGACCGGGATCAAAATCATGGGTACCGATAAAACCTCCGGTAGAGTAGATAAATCCACGGCTATCAATGCTGATGCCAGTGTGAAAAATCACACTATTGACAGCCGTATTTCCAAAATGCTTAGCCCATAGGAAGTTTCCGTTTTTATCAAGCTTCAATATGTAGCCATCCGTCTCACCCCCAGCCTGCATTCTAAATACCGCCGGGCCAGGATCGAAATCGCATTCCCCTCTGAATGTACCGGCAATTGCAATGTTTCCAAGTCTGTCAGTATGAATATCACTGAGATTTGCATAGGCTGCTGCTGCTGTGATGGGTGTAATAAAATTCTTTGCCCAAATGAATTCACCTGCTGAATTTAATTTTACCAGGAAACCTTCGAAATGCCGGATGGCTGTAAGTGTATAGGTGCCCGGACCCGGATCGAAATCAACTGTTTTGATGAATGTGCCACTGATCAAAACATCACCATTGAAATCAATCGCTATGCCTGATGGATTGCAGACGGTATCAAATTGAGAACCTCCAAAATTTCGTACCCAAAGCAAGTTTCCTTCCGGATCTAACTTCACAACAAATACATCCTTTGCGCCAATAGGAGAAAGGATGCTTTCGCCTGCTCCGGGGTCCATATCGCTCGGATCTCTAAGTTCGGTTGTAAGGTATAGGTTTCCGTTTTTATCAACAGTAATTTCTATACTGCCGAACTCAACCAGGACCGGCAATTGTTTACCCCAGATAAATTCACCTGTTGCACTAAGTTTAGAGATATATACTCCGTAATTTTCTATGGTATATCCACCGGTCACCAGAAATTCGGATGGGCCGGGATCCAGATCAATCGTTTCTTTAAAAAGACCGGCTGAATAAACATTTCCAGCTGCATCTACAGCAACCGCCCTGCCATTATCCAGGCTCATGCCATGGATGTTTTTATTATCAAATGTTCTGATCCAGTTTAATACCGGCCCCTGGGCAATTACATCTACTCCAATGCAAATAAGAAGGATCGTATACAGGATATGCTTCATGCGAAGCCAAAATATTAAAAGAACCTGAATTGTTCTAATTATCCCTCACCTCTTGTCGAAGAAAGTGTAAACCCTATAGTGGTACCTACATCCGGTTTACTGCGTACGTGCATGGATTCACCATGCGCTTCAACAATATGTTTACAGATGGCAAGGCCCAGACCGGTACCTCCCTTATCACGACTACGTGCTTTATCCGTTCGATAAAATCGTTCAAATATGCGTGGCAGATGTGCTTCTTCAATACCAATTCCATCATCGCTTACTTCCACTAATACTTTGAATTCATCCGTGTTATACACACTGATAACTATGATGCCCCCAGGTTTGCCGTATTTAGCCGCATTGGATATCAGGTTGATCATAACCTGACGGATCCGCTCCTTATCTGCAAATACATACACTGGCGCTTCACATCCTTTTTTTATAGATGCATTGATTTCCTTTTGATTCAATTTAATTGAAAGCGATTCAATTACTTCCCGGATCAGATCCTGAATTACAAAATACTGTTTGTATAAAACCTGCTCTCCGCTTTCGAGCCTTGAGATTTCATCCAGGTCATTCATCAGATTAACCAGGCGATCCACATTACGGCTAGTGTTTTCCAGGAAACGTTTCCGAACATCCGGGTTTTCCATCGCACCCCCCAGAAGGGTATCGATATATCCCTGTATCGCAAAAATGGGTGTTTTGAATTCATGGGCAAGGTTCTGCAGGAACTCCTTTCTAAATGCTTCATTTTTGCGCAATAGCTCGATCTCACCCTGTCGCTGCACGGCCCATTTTTCCACATCTTCTTTCACCTCGTCAATACTTTTCTGAGGTATGATGTATTTGTTGTAAAACTCCTCCCGTTTGCTTGCCTTGGTCTGGTAAATGAACTTATAAATCAGTTTGATCCGGCGATAAATGAATTGCTGTAAAAAATAAAAGATGAGCAGGTAGGCAACCAGGAATAAAACTGCAAAAGAGGCAAGAGCAACCAGCCAGTTATTTACCAGTACCAGATTTGCCAGTCCCACCAATGCAGATATGGCGAATGCCAGAACAGCACTCACCTGCCGTGGAGATAAATTTTTGAATTGGATCATAAATCAAACTTGTATCCAACCCCTTTTACGGTGGTAATACAATCTAGTCCCAGTTTTTGCCGGATTTTCCGGATATGTACATCAATGGTGCGATCGCCCACGATCACTTCATTGCCCCAAACCTGGTTCAGGATTTCGTTGCGAAGAAATACCCGACCCGGCCGGGAAGCAAGTAAATATAATAACTCAAATTCTTTTTTGGCGAGGGTAATCTCCCTGTCGTCCACGAGTACAAGAAATTTAACAGGATCGATTACCAGGTTGTCCATCATCAATACACCGTTACCTGTTTCTTCTTTTTTGGTCACCCGGCGAAACAATGCATTCACCCTGCTGGTCAGCAATTTCGGACTGATGGGTTTGCTTATATAATCATCTGCCCCGGTATCGAGACCTTTCAATTGCGAGGATTCATCACTCAGGGCTGTAAGAAAAATGATAAGGGTATCCTTGTAGGCAGGCTGGGCTCTCAGCAATCCACAAACCTCCACTCCATTCTTTTTGGGCATCATGATGTCGAGTATGATCAGGTCTGGTTGGATCTGCCTGGCTCTCATCAGGGCTTCCTCACCGTCTTTGGCGGTATAAACGGTATATCCTTCGGCCTGCAGATTGTACTGGATGATCTCTAAAATATCCGGTTCATCGTCGGCGATGAGTATCTTTTTATCCCTGTTATCCATTAACGATTTGTTTACGCAAAGTTAATGCTGACCACTAAGCAGCCAATTTTCAGCCGATTATGAAATTGTTAAGGGCAATTTTAGTGTTACTGAAACGTTATGCAGGTGTTGCATTGTGTAAATTTGAATCCAAGGCACCGATCTATGAACAAACTGATACCCTTTTCCAGCCTGGTTTTAGCCAGTCTGGGTTCGATCGCACAGACCTCCGCATCTGGCTTCCAGGCCATGCCGGCTGCCACCTATCCGGTGGAACGCAGCCGTGTGATCTTTCATGAAAACATCGACAGGGAACAAAAGAAACTCTTTCAGCAGCCCGGTTCTTATGTGAAAGGTTATATCCCACTCAGCAAGGACGAAACTATCAATTCAGCTGTCCGGTATGCAATGGTGGACCAACTGGATGTTATCCAGAAATCCGTGGAACTGGACTCCCTGTTGAAGGACAATGAAAAGATTAAATACCTGAAGGGGTTGGAAATCCTGGCCCGAAATTTTGGTTCGGGTGCCCGTGCCCGTCAGATCCAGCCAGCCCTGGCTCCCCAAATGGTGGAACATTTTAGTGAAGCCATGGTGCTGGACAAAAAGAACAGGGGTATCGATCCAGTTGTAGCTAAATCACATTACTGGGTTGGAAAAATTATTGTGGATTGTTTTACCTACCCCGAAAATATCGGTGTAAAAGCAAGTAAGGATATCCTTCAGATCAAATATTTGCAATTGTATCCGGATCGTACCATGCCTTTCCTGAAAACCAATTTTGCTTATCCGAAGCGCGATAGCCTGATCGCTGCCGAAGCCCGGCGTGATCCCAGGAAGGTCTATGATTATGCTGCTTCGAATGATGCGCTGGCCCGGTATATCCGCATTCACCCTGATCCGGTGGTGAAAGTGATTGCAGAAATGGCTTCCAGTCGCAGTGGTCAGTTATATTTTCCCTTCATAGATGAAATTTACCGTGGTAAAATGACTTTTGAAGAGGTGGATAAGGTTAAAGATAACGACCTGGAATATTATCGCCTGATGGTGAAAACCCGCCTCAGTCATACAGAACGTATGCTGCAGAAGGATACACCGATGGAACGGAAAGCCCTGATCGAACGCATGGATAACAAGGCCCGTCAGTATTTTATCAGCCAGATCAATGGATTGCATAATTCACCCGATCCGGTTCGCTTTAAAGTGGTGGAGTCTTTGAATCCGCAGGAACTCTATTATCTCTGTGTGCTGGGGGAAGATGAAATTTATACTTCCAGTTACCGGGGTGTTTTCAAAAGAATTATTACCAAATTGAAAGGAACTCCTACTGATAGTCTGTTCATGAGCATGAATTTTGACTATTTCAGGAAGTTTATTAAAATGGCTGCTGCTTATAATGAGCTGGATACATTATTGAAACTGATGCCGGATTCCAATGCAACAGTGCTGATGAAATCTTTCATGTTTGGCCTGGAAAAAACCACGAACATCAATAGTGTGGAAGATGCCGTGGATGTGGCAGACGCCTATTCCAGCATTTTTGAAAAGAATAAGGTACTGGCAGCAAATATGCTGGAAGAAGCCCGTTTGAATTATGAACGCAATGTTCAGAATGGTGATCTTAATGGACAGAAGATTTACCAGATTGAAAAAACCCTCTTTGAGTCGGCAGATACTACTTCGAAAGTCGATTTATCAACAGCTTTGGGCATACCTCCGGTATATACCGTTCCGTTTGAGCGTCTTGCTGACTCTGCCGGTCGCGTCATACAACAGGTGTTTTTTTATGGCGATGACGATAAGGATGGTCAGGTTTCCTTTGCGAATTTCATGACCCTGTTTAAAGGCAAGCCCGATTGGGCAATTACGGAGAATAAGGATTTTGTTACAATCAAATCCACCAAAGGCAAGCCGGTATGGATTTTTGCGAACAAACCGCTTTACGGGCTGGATGATCCGGATGCAAAAGCCCAGGCCAAATTGCAGGAATACCTGGACCAGAACCAATTGTACCCAACAGTGTATATTCATCGCGGACATAGTTATCATGTAAAGTCTTCACTCAGTCAGATTACTCCAAGTGCGCGCATCGTAGTGCTGGGATCCTGTGGTGGTTACAATAACCTGAATGATGTATTGACAATCAGTCCGGATGCCCACATCATTTCTTCCAAGCAAATCGGCGCCCGTGCGGTGAATGAACCCATATTGAATTCTATTAACACCTCCCTTCGAAACGGAGCTGCAATTGAATGGATGCCTATGTGGATGGAGCTTGGAAAGTTATTCACCGGAGAAGCAAAAGAGCGCTTTGATGATTATATCCCACCCTATAAGAACCTGGGTGCGATCTTTATCAAAGCTTACAGAGGCGTGGAAGAGGAAGAATAATATCTTTGCGCCATGTCATCGACCTCTGGCAATAAGAAGATATTTGACTGGACTTTGTTGAGAAGGGTATTCAGCCTTGCGGCACCTTATCGGAAAAAAGTGATGTTATCACTGGGCCTGGCAATCTTGCTGGCTCTACTAACTCCGGTGAGACCCTGGCTGATCCAGATCACGGTAAATAATTACATACGGAACGGGATGCTCGATTGGGTGATCCGAATCACCTTGATTCAATTCGGATTGCTCCTCGTTGAGACCCTGTTCCGTTTCTTTTTTACGTTCACAACCTCCTGGCTGGGCCAGACAGTGGTGAAAAATTTGCGGGTGCGGGTATTCAACAAGGTGGTGGGATTGAATCTCTCTCAGTTTGACGCTACACCTATTGGTACGCTTACCACACGTACCATCAATGATATTGAATCGGTAAATGAAGTTTTTTCAGATGGATTGATTCCCATCATTGCAGATTTCCTTTCCATTTTATCGATATTATTTGTCATGTTCTGGGTCGACTGGAAACTGGCCCTGATCAGCCTGGCACCATTTCCTTTCCTGATTCTGGCAACTTATATTTTTAAGGAAAGTGTGAACCGGTCCTTTATCCGGGTAAGGAATGCAGTGGCTGCGCTGAATGCTTTTGTCCAGGAGCATTTGACAGGGATCCAGGTGGTGCAGACGTTTGCGGCGGAGGAAAGGGAGTTTGATAAGTTTAAAAAGATCAATAAAGAACACCGGAACGCAAATATCAATGCGATTTTCGCTTATTCTGTCTTTTTTCCTGTGGTGGAAATTGTGCTGGCCGTTTCAACCGGATTACTGGTATGGTGGGCTGCGAGCCACGCCTTGCAATTACCGCCCGAGCAGGGTGCCGAGATGGCGGGGAAGATGATCTCTTTCATCCTGTTCCTGAACCTGCTGTTTCGTCCCCTTAGAGTGATTGCCGATAAATTCAATGTGTTGCAGATGGGTATGGTAGCCAGTGAACGGGTGTTTAAGGTACTGGACAATGAAGATTATATTCAGCAGGAGGGAAGCTTTGCGCCGGATAAGGTGGCAGGTAAAATAGAATTTGACCATGTCTGGTTTGCTTACAAGGACGAGCAATATGTATTGAAAGATCTGAATTTCACGGTAGAGCCTGGTGAAACCGTGGCCCTGGTGGGACATACGGGTAGCGGCAAGACTTCGATCATTAGTCTGCTGAACCGCTTGTATCATATCAATAAAGGCAGTATCAGGATTGATGGAGTAGCGGTGGAAGAATTCCGGTTGGAAGCATTGCGCCGTCAGACGGGGGTAGTACTACAGGATGTTTTTCTTTTTTCCGGATCTGTACTGGAAAATATTACCCTGCGAAATCCCGCTATCAGTCGCGATCAGGTAGAGCGTGCCGCTAAAATGATCGGGGTGCATGAATTTATTGAGTCATTGCCGGGTGGTTATGATTACAAGGTGATGGAAAGGGGTGCAACGCTTTCCCTGGGTCAAAGGCAAATCCTGTCTTTTATCCGGGCATTGTTATATGATCCCAGCATTCTTATATTAGATGAAGCCACTTCCAGTGTGGATACCGAAAGTGAGCAATTGATTCAGCAGGCAATTGAGAACCTGATATCGGGCCGCACTGCGATTGTAATTGCGCACCGCTTAAGTACGATCCGTAAGGCGGATAAAATTATTGTATTGGATAAGGGAGAAATCCGGGAAATAGGTTCCCATGAAGAATTACTGGAGCGGAAAGGGTATTATCATAGTTTGTATGAATCCCAGTTTGAGAAAGGTAAGGTGTAGGCATGGAAGATGGAGGAAAGGAAGAGGGGGAAAGGAAGATGGCATGTAACAGGGACAAAGAAGGAACTGCCTTTTATCTAATATATTGAATAACAATATGTTGCAGTTTTTCAGTAGTTCGGTTGTCCTTTTATAGAAGGAACCTGATTTTCAGTATTTCCCACCACTCGCCTTCAAACCCCTCCATTCCCCCCGCCTTCAGTCTCCTTTGTCTCCTCTTCCATTCTTAATTCATACTTCACACTTCATAATTCATACTTCATAATTCCCTCATCCTCCCTATCTTTGCGCAAAATTTTCAAACGGCATGGCAAGGAAAAGCGTCAAATCTTTACTGGTAGCGACTTTCAGCGCAATTTTGGTATGTTTCGGAACCGCTGTTCTGGCCAATGAGGGCGGTGACAACGGGAAAGCTGAAAAATTTGACGCCGGTAAAGCCATCCTGCATCACATTGCTGATTCACATGAGTGGCATTTTTTCACCATTGGAGAAACGCATGTAACCCTGCCACTTCCCATTATTGTATATTCTCCACAACGCGGACTCAGCATATTTTCTTCCTCCAAATTTCACCACGGTGAAAGCGTACACGAGGGGTATAAACTGGATCATGATCATATCGTGCCGGTTGATGCCAGCGGAAATGTGGATGCATCCGTTAAGGTCTACGATTTTTCCATGACCAAAAACGTGGTACAGATGCTGTTGGCGGTAATTACACTGGTGCTTATTATGACCAGCATTGCAAAAAAATACGCTGCCAATGGATCTAATAAAGCGCCCAGTGGATTGCAGAATGCGATCGAACCTGTTATCACTTTTGTAAGAGACGAAGTGGCAAAGCCCAATCTGGGACATAAATACCAGAAATATCTTCCTTACCTGCTGACTGTATTTTTCTTCATTCTGATCAATAATCTGTTTGGTCTCCTTCCGGGGGCTGCCAACGTAACCGGTAATATCGCTTTCACCGCTTTACTGGGGTTGGTTTCATTTATTGTTATCCTGTTCAGTACCAATGGCCATTTCTGGGGACATATCTTCTGGACTCCGGGCGTACCCTTCCTGGTAAAACTCATCCTGATACCAGTAGAACTGCTGGGTGTATTTATTAAACCTGCTGCATTGATCATACGTCTTTTTGCCAACATGACGGCCGGTCATATTGTAATTCTGAGCTTTGTTTCCCTGATCTTTATATTCGGACAAATGAGTACGGTTGCAGGATGGGGTTTTTCTCCCGTATCCATCGCATTTTCAGTATTCATATATGTGATTGAACTGCTGGTTGCTTTTATCCAGGCATTTATCTTCACGAACCTGACTGCCGTATTTATCGGTCAGGCAATGGAGGGTGAACATCATCACGATGAAGCTCATGGTCATGAAGCTGCTAAAGCACACTAATTAGCGTTGAACTTTTTTTTATAAAACACAAAACACAAATTGTATGTCTATCATGAACATCCTGTTGGAAGTAGGTCAGGCTCAGTTGGGTGGTGCCATTGGCGCCGGACTGGCTGCGATCGGTGCTGGTATCGGTATCGGTCAGATCGGTAAAGGTGCGGTTGAGTCTATCGCTCGCCAGCCAGAAGCTGCCAACGACATTCGTGGAAACATGATCCTGACTGCAGCGTTTATCGAGGGTGTTGCCCTGTTCGCTGTAATCGCAGGTCTGCTGGCGGTACTGACCACCTAATCCACGCAAAAAAATTAGCTGGTCCGGAGCACAGGGCCGAGGACCAGCAAATTTTAAAGTGAGACGTGAGATGTGAGACGTGAAAAAAGAAAATAAATTGACCTTTTAATTTAATAAAATGGAATTATTACTGCCTGCTTTAGGTTATTTCGTTTGGACCCTGGTAGCCTTCCTGATTGTATTCTTTATTCTGAAGAAGTTTGCCTGGAAACCCATCATTTCCTCTCTTTCTGAAAGAGAAAAAAATATCGCTGATTCCATTGCGACCGCTGAAAAAGTGAAGCTGGAAATGGCCCAGATGAAAAACGAAAATGAAGTGCTGATGGCCAAAGCCCGTGAAGAACGTTCACAGTTGCTGAAAGAAGCCAAGGAGCTGAAAGATAAAATCGTAAACGAAGCGAAAGAGCAGGCGAAGGTGGAAGCATCTAAAATAATGGCAGATGCCCAGGCAACCATTGAGCAGCAGAAGAATGCAGCACTTACTGATGTGAAGAATGTAATTGGAAACATGGTAATCGAAGTAACGGAGAAGGTTATACGCCGTGAACTGAGTTCGAAAAGCGAGCAGGAAAATTATATCCGCAGTCTCGCTAATGAGTTGGGAACTGCATCTCGCAATTAAGTAACCTACTAAGAGTAGGAATCAAGGAATACAATTCGAAAAAATTAACTATGCGCAATACACGTGTTGCCACAAGATACGCAAAAGCCCTGATGGACATTGCAGTTGAAACCAACCAGGTGGAAGCTGTCAAGAAGGATGTTGACCTGCTGAAGGTTGCTACAACCGGCGAATTGGATCTTGTTCTGAAAAGCCCCATTATTCGTCAGGACAAAAAGCAGGCTATTTTCTCTGCAATATTTGAAGGGAAAGTAAGCCAGCTTACCAGCATGTTCTTCAACTTATTGTTCGAGAAAGGTCGTGAAATTGTACTTCCTGAAATTCTGGACGCATTCAATGCCGCTTATCGTAAGATGAAAGGAATTGAAATTCTGGAACTGACTACGGCGGTTGCTGTTTCCGATGAGGTTAAAGCAAGCATCGTTGAGAATTTTAAAAAGATGCCGGAATACAGCGCCAATACCTTTCAGATTAAGGAAAAGCTGGACGAATCCATACTTGGTGGATTTCTCGCACAAATTGGTGATAAACTTTATGATGCCAGCATCCGGAATGATTTGCAGGCAATCAAAAAACAGTTCGTTGAGAACATGTATATTCAGAAAATCAGATAACAAAACAAAACGTCTAAATAAAGCTATATGGTAGACATTAAACCAGATGAAATATCAGCGATACTGCGCCAGCAGCTGAGCAACTTCAACGCTTCTGCCGACCTGGAAGAAGTGGGTACCGTTTTGCAGGTGGGTGATGGTATCGCCCGTGTATACGGACTGAGCAATGTGCGTGCAGGTGAGCTGGTTGAATTTGCCAATGGAGTAAAAGCAATCGCCCTGAACCTTGAAGAAGATAACGTGGGTGTTGTATTGATGGGTGAGTCTTCCGAAATCAAAGAAGGTGATAAAGTAAAAAGAACCGGCCAGATCGCTTCTATCAAAGTAGGAGACGGATTGGTAGGTCGTGTTATTAATACCCTGGGCCAGCCGATCGACGGTAAAGGTCCTGTTTCCGGCGACCTATATGAAATGCCATTGGAGCGTAAAGCTCCGGGTGTAATATTCCGTGAACCGGTAAAAGAGCCGCTTCAGACTGGTATCAAAGCAATCGATGCGATGATTCCGATTGGTCGTGGTCAGCGGGAATTGATCATTGGTGACCGTCAGACTGGTAAAACTGCCATCGCAATTGACACCATCATCAATCAGAAAGAATTTTTTGATGCGGGTAAGCCCGTTTATTGTATTTACGTTGCGATTGGTCAGAAAGCTTCTACCATTGCCGGTGTGATGAAGACCCTCGAAGAAAATGGTGCGATGCAGTACACTACCATCGTAGCAGCTTCTGCATCTGACCCTGCTCCACAGCAGTTCTATGCACCTTTTGCTGGTGCAGCTATCGGAGAATTCTTCCGTGATACCGGACGTCCTGCCCTGATCATTTATGATGATCTGTCCAAACAGGCCGTAGCTTACCGTGAGGTTTCCCTCCTGCTTCGTCGTCCTCCTGGTCGTGAAGCATATCCTGGTGACGTATTCTACCTGCACAGCCGTTTGCTGGAGCGTGCAGCTAAAATCATCGGAAAAGACGAAGTTGCCCGTAATATGAATGATCTTCCGGAAAGCATTAAACACCTGGTTAAAGGTGGTGGTTCCCTGACTGCTCTTCCAATTATTGAAACACAGGCGGGTGATGTATCTGCTTATATCCCTACAAACGTAATTTCAATTACCGACGGCCAGATCTTCCTGGAAGGTAACCTGTTTAACGCTGGTATTCGTCCGGCAATCAACGTAGGTATTTCGGTTAGCCGTGTGGGTGGTAATGCGCAGATTAAATCCATGAAAAAAGTTGCTGGTACCCTGAAGCTGGACCAGGCGCTGTATCGTGAGATGGAAGCGTTCTCCAAATTTGGTGGTGATCTGGATCCTGCAACCAAACTGGTACTGGACAAAGGTGCCCGCAACGTGGAGATCCTGAAGCAGCCTCAGTTTGCTCCGTTCTCAGTAGAGAAGCAGGTAGCGATTATTTACCTCGGTACACAAGGTCTGCTGCGTGATGTGCCTGTAAATAAAGTAAAAGAATTTGAAGAGCAGTTCCTGCACGAGATGGAAGCCAAACTGCCAAATGTACTGGCTGAATTCAAAAAAGGCGGATTGCCTGAAGATGGCCTGAACAAAATGGTTGAGCTGGCGAAAGGAATTGCAGCGCAGATGAAATAAGAAGTGAAAGGTGAAAGGTGAAAAGTGAAAAGTGAAAGGGAGGTCTTGACTTTTTATATTCTTCCTCTCAGGCTATTATAAAATAAAAGAAGCGGTATCAAAAGATGCCGCTTTTTTCATTTTCCCACCTTTGACCCTCTTTCACTTTTCACCTTTCACTTTTGACCTTATTGTTCCATTCGTCGAAATATTTTTCCCGATCCCTTGCATATGTCAAAAAGGGATGCAATCTTTGTTCTGCGTCTGACATGATCCAATCCTGCTGAATTCCTGTTATCCAGTACCTATGGGCATTTTGATAATCCACCCATAGTTGATCATGAAAAGAACGTACCCGTCAATGTTACCCGCGTTGACTATTCTATACAGCAGCCTGTTTTTATTGGTTGGTTCCTTAAAGGCCCAGTCCCAACAGGCAAAAACTTCCTTGTATTTTCATCATCCTGTTTTGATCGAAGGTGAATTCGGTCAGGTAGGAGCTGCCTATAAATTCACTGGTGTGATTTCAGCTTCCAATGGTCAGGCATTAACGGACTGTGTAGTTAGGATCGAAGCAATATCTGAAGGTGTTGAGTTAAAGTCGATCGATCTGGAGGAATCCAATCAACTGGCGGCTTTTGAGCCAGTTGTGGAACACCAGCAAACAATTGGTGCGGCATCTGTATGTTTTAGTTTTGAATTTAAGCCACATGATCCGGCTACCAATATGGATGGCAAATATATTTTCCCCGCATTGGCGGCTTCGCTCTCCGGATTAAAAGGATTAGAAGATGCGCAGGCTTTTGCAGAATGTGCTATTGGAAAAAATGGCAGGGTATGGCTGAATAAAGAAGCTAAGAATGTGTTGATTGCAAGAAACGGTGATGCTTTCAGAGCTCAATATAAATGGAGTACAGAAGAGGAACCGTTATCGTTAAGTTCTACTCCAATTGTATTTGCCAATCAGGACGTAAGTGGCTTCAAATTAAAAATGGGAGTGAACAGTAAGGGTAGTCCATATAGGGGACGGTCTGTTTATAACCTTGTACTGACAGAAACTGTTCCTGTTAACCATGCCGGAAACGCTGTTCACTTTGCATCCCTGGTAAAAGACATCGATATGCTGCCCGAATGGATTGGGGAAGATGCAGTTACCACTATCCAGGATACCAATAAGATCAGGACTTTGAAAAAAATGCCACTATCCAATGATCTGCTGGTGTTTATTCCGGACGAAATGGTACAGAAAAAAGTGGTGATTAATATTTATAACCAGAAGGGGGAATTGAGAAGAAAAATCATAGAAGAAAAAGCTCCTCAGCAATTGTTGGTAGAAATTGGTGATCTGGCAGCTGGCTCATATAAAATAGAAGTACAATCTGATGAAAAGAAATTCACTATGCTGACCATCCGGTCTTCGCAGTTGTAATAAAATTCACGTTCTCTCCACTCCTCTGAATTACACATTCCTGATCGTTCCAATGCCTGTGGGTTCCAATTCGTAAACCCCAACGCATTACAATGAAAACATCGTACCCCCTGAACAAACAGTTCATGCTTATAGGCATGCTGGTAATGAACATGCTGGCAGTAAATGCTGCTGATCGAATTGGTCTTGAAAATTTTTCTGCCAAATGGGAAAAGGACCAGGTCATTCTGAAATGGACGGCAACGCTTGAAAAAAACTTTAGTCATTTTGCAATTGAAAGAAGTGTGAATGGCGAGGAATTTAAAGAGGTGGCACTCTATTTTACGGAAGATGAACTGCGGTTAAAATGCAACTACGCATATACCGACAAGTTCTTTCCAACTAAGAACAAGGTTTTGTATTACAGGTTAAGGTTGATCAATAAAGATGGAACCATCCAATATTCTTCGCCAAAAGAGGTAAGTCTGGCAGCATCAGAAACCATGCGCCTTACCATTTATCCGAATCCGGTTCAAAGTCTTGTATTTGTGGCGCTGCCACAGCAATGGAATCAGGAGCAGGTAGTATTGGAGTTGTATAACGGTAATGGACAGCTGCTAAAAACCAGGGTTGAAAACAAAGCCTCCGTTACAATTAGTATGGAGCTTTCAGACCTCGCAACAGGCTGGTATATTCTTAAAGCCCGGACCGCTACGGAAACGATACAGTCCCGGCTGGTGAAAATGAAGTGAAACGTGAGATGTGAGACGAAGAACTGTTTATTTGTTGAACCACTAAACCGAACTGTATGAACCTGAACCATAACTCAGAAACCGGTCCTGTATCGGAAGAATACCGCTTGTCTTCTTCCCCACAGACTGTCGTAAATAAATGGATCACAATTGGTGTATTGGCTGTGATTTGGCTAAGCCTTGTTATCAGTCTGCTCCAAAAATAAAAGTGTATAGTTTTAAAGGGTACGATCAACAAGGCCTGGCTAGTCTTAGTCGGGCCTCTATTTTCTATATTTGGTTTATAATGTAAACTAGTTTACATTTGATAAAAATTAGACCATTGAACCACCTTGTCCTGCTGCTCCTGCTTTTAATCAGCCAGTTGGCGACCCTCGGTCAAACCGCCGTCAGGGGAAAATTACTTACACCCAAAGGCAAACCGGTTATTGGAGCCAGTTTGGCTATTAAGAATAGTTATGACGGTGCCACAACCGATTCAACCGGACAGTTCCAGTTTGAAACCGCAGAAACTGGCAAACAGTTACTTCAGATTACAGCCATCGGGTTCAAACCGTTGGAAGAATGGCTTGAACTGAATGGGAATGCCATTGAACTTCGGTTAACCTTGAAAGAAGCCATCGATGAATTAAAAGCCGTGGTGGTAACTGCGGGCAGCTTTGAAGCCAGTGACACCAAACGTACTACGGTACTGAGTTCAATTGATGTGGTTACTACCGCCAGTGCCAATGCCGACGTAACAGCTGCACTTCGTACCCTGCCTGGTACGCAGCAGGTAGGAGAGAAGGAAGGCTTATTTGTGCGTGGTGGTAGTGGGGAAGAAGCAAGGGTTTTTATTGATGGTACCCTGGTAAATAATTTCTTCTATTCTGCATTGCCAGATCTGGCAACAAGGGGCCGGTTTTCTCCCTTTCTGTTTAAGGGCACGGTATTTAGTTCCGGTGGGTATTCGGCTTTATACGGACAGGCACTTTCCGGTGCACTCATTCTTGAAACCATTGATCTGCCGGATCAGCGTTCCGCTTCGTTGGGAATATCATCTGTTGGTTTAAGTGGAGGTTATCAACACCTCAATAAAAAGAAAACAGCAAGCTGGGGTGCGAATTACGGGTATACCAATCTGTATCCCTATTTCCAGTTGGTGAAACAGCGGCCGGATTATTTTCGCATACCCGCGTTTCATGGAGGTGATGCCAATTTCAGAATAAAAACTTCCAAAACCGGGATACTGAAATTTTATAGTACCGTACAGGCCAATCAGCTGGGCATACGAACCCCTGATATTGACTCCGCCAGTTTAAAAAATTCATTCGGGCTGTCTAACTATAATATATATACGAACCTGGCCTGGAAAGAGCGACTCGGTAAAAAATGGAAATTATTTCTCGGTACTTCCTATAGCTTAAACCGGGATGAAATTGAAAACCGGTTGCAGAACCAGGAAAACAAAGACCAGAATCTCAGTGAACAGCCCTATGTTTCCAAATCTTTTGATGTGGATGCACGTGGCAGTCTGTTGCAATTCAAAACAGTGCTCGATCGTCGCCTTGGTTCCGGTTTATCGGTACTTCGCTTTGGTGGTGAGTGGCTGTATTTTAAAGACGATGTGAAATTCAGGGATACTATCACTCGCAACAATCTGCAGGAAGACCAGTTCAAAGCAGGTTTTGCCGAAATGGATGTGTATATCACGAACAACCTGGCAGCCAAACTGGGTACCCGCGTGGAGCACTCATCGTTGTTGGGACGTGCCAATATAGTACCCCGACTTTCGATGGCGTACAAACTGGGTGAAAAGGGACAGGCCTCACTTGCATATGGTATCTTTTATCAGAAACCGGAACGCAATCAATTGCTGTTGAACCCTGATCTGCGCTTCACTAAAGCCGCTCATTATATCGCCAATTACCAGGTGATAAACAGCTCTTATACTTTTCGGGCGGAGGTCTTTTATAAAAAATACAAAGACCTGGTTAAAACCTTTCCATCCACCACTAATAATGGTGAAGGATATGCAAAGGGGATTGAATTTTTCTGGCGCGACAAAAAAACGATTGAAGGAGTGGATTACTGGGTTTCTTATTCATACCTGGATACTAAAAGAGATTATCTGAATTTCCCCGGTAGCCTGCAACCCAATTTTGCAGCGAATCATACAGCATCGCTGGTAGTGAAGAAATTCATTACAAAGTGGAAAACCCAGTTTAATGCTTCCTATTCTTTCGCAACTGGCCGGCCTTATTATAATATCCGATTTGATCAGGGCGGTAATAAATTCGTCATTGCAGATCAGGGTAAAACGATTCCCTTCAATAACCTTAGCCTGAGTATAAATTACCTGCCTGCAATCGGAAAAACAAATGCAAAAGCATTTACGGTATGGGTTCTTTCCGTGAACAATGTGCTCAATCAGAAACAGATTTTCAATTATAATTATTCCTATGATGGTTTAACAAGGCGACCGATTCGACCGGCTGCCAACCAGTTTTTTTTCATAGGTTGTTTTATCAGCTTCGGGGTGGATCGTTCACAGGATGTAATTAATAGTAATCTTTAAATATTAATAGTCATGAAACAAACTGCTTTTTTACTGCTGCTAATGCTGGGGTCATTTTCATTGTTTGCACAATCTGAGAAATACCAGAAAACCATGCAGCAGCGAATTGCTGAGATAGAAGGTGCTGTTCAAAACGGGAATATGGCCACACTTGCCAATACATTTGAACGTATTGCGGAGGCAGAAAAAAACCAGTGGCTTCCCTTTTATTATGCGGCTTATTGCCAGGTAATGACAGCCTTGCTGGAACAGGATAAATCCAAAGTGGATCCAATTGCAGATAAAGCAGAAACGCTGTTAAAAAAGGCAGAAACGCTGGCCGGAGGAGCCAACAGTGAAATCAATGTTATTTATAGTATGATCGCTACTGCTCATCTTACCGTTGACCCTCCTGCCCGCTGGATGCAATATGGACAAAGCTCCACCGCATTCCTGGAAAAAGCCAGGGCCCAGGACCCTGCCAATCCACGGCCGCTCTACCTGGAAGGACAATCCAAATTTTATACACCTGAGCAATTTGGTGGGGGTAAAGCGGCTGCGGCACAAGTGCTCGAAAAGGCTATCGTCCTGTTTGATCAGTTCAAGCCCGCTTCCGAACTCCATCCAACCTGGGGGAAGGCCGCGGCTCAATATTTTTTAGCTCAATGCAAATAAAATGGACAGAACAGTACAACCTGAAATGCCGATGAGCAGTGCAGATAGCCTGGCGCTCATTGAATCCATGATCAACAAGGCAAAGAACCAGTTCAGTGAAAATGGGCACCTTTATTTGCTTTGGGGATGGGTGGTTTTTATCTGTAGCCTGGGCCAGTACCTTGGTATGCGTATCTTAAAGATTCAGGAAAGTTATTATGTGTGGATCTTAACCTGGGTTGCGGTCATCTATATGATAATCTACCTGGTAAAGAATAAAAAAAAGCGCAGGGTGGTAACCTATACCGATGAATTGCTGGGTGCTATCTGGATAGCCTTTAGTATTGTTATGTGTTTGTCGGGATTCATACTCGGACAAACGATGGGTACCCGCTTCTATGAGTTGCTCAACCCGATATATCTTACCATCTATGGCATGCCCACTTTTATTTCGGGAGTTGTACTAAAATTCAGACCACTTAAAACAGGTGCGGCAGTTTGCTGGGTACTGGCAGTTTTATCTACATTTATACCAGTTACCGAACATTTGCTTTTAATTGCCATTGCGATGGTGGCAGCCTGGATCATTCCGGGATACCTGTTAAAGCAGCGATATAACAATCAAGCAGTGAATTAAAGAGGAAGGAGATGTGTTTTCATGTTTAAAGAACTGGATCCCATATTACATACCCCGCTACGACTGGCCATCGTTTCCTTACTGATCAGCGTGAAGGAAGCAGAATTCACTTTTATAAAAGAGAAAACCAATGCAACAGCCGGTAACCTGAGTGTGCAGGTCAGTAAATTAAAAGAGGCGGGCTATATTGATGTGGTAAAACAGTTCAGAGATAATTACCCCCAGACGATCTGTAAAATTACCCCCGAAGGGCTGCGGGCCTTTGAAATCTATGTCAAAAACCTTCAATCATACCTGAATACCGGAAATTAATGGTAATAATGGTATAACTGCTCAACAATGGAATTCATCCGCTGTTATAGTTGACAACCAATCAGGCAGGATGCAACCATTGATAGAAGTAACCAATCTGGTTAAAAAATTTGATACCCTGGTAGCAGTGGATACCCTCTCTTTTTCTGTTTACCAGGGAGATGTGTACGGTTTCCTCGGCCAAAATGGTGCAGGAAAATCAACCACTTTACGGATGCTGCTCTCCCTGATACTTCCCAGCTCCGGTAGTATTCGTTTATTCGGAGAAGAGCTTACACCCAACCATAAATCCATCCTTAGCAGGGTTGGAGCCGTAATTGAAAGACCGGATCTCTACAAATACCTCACCGCCCTGGAGAACCTGCGCATTTTTGCACGGATGAGCGGCGTAAAGCCCAATGATCGGCTGTTAATGGACCAGCTGGAAATGGTGGGACTGGCTGAACGGGCGCAAAGTAAAGTAGCAACCTACAGCCAGGGAATGAAACAGCGCTTAGGTATCGCCGTTGCATTGGTACATAATCCGGATCTGGTAATCCTGGACGAACCTACAAACGGGCTGGATCCCCAGGGTATTGCAGATATGCGGAACCTGATCCTGCGACTGAGTCGGGAGTTTAAAAAAACGGTGGTCGTGTCTTCCCACTTACTTACTGAAATTGAGCAGATCGCCACCCGGATGATTATTTTGGATAAGGGTAAAAAAATGATGGAGGGAGCTGTAGCGGATTATTTCCAGCCGGCCAGTAATAAGGTACATCTCGGTGTAGTTCAGCCTGCTCAGGTGATGGAACTCCTTCAGAAAGATCCCTGGAATCTTTTGGTGGAACAATCCCGGGATGAATTGATTGTTTCCCTTGGCTCTGACAAAGTGCCCGAACTAACACGTTATCTCGTTGAACAGGGTGTACTGATTCAATCCATCCGCTCCGTGAATTCCCTTGAAGCCTATTTTTTATCCTTAACCTCCGGAAATCAGCATGTGGCAACTTTTACGAATTGAACTGTTTAAAATATTTAAACGTCCGCGTACCTATATCAGCTTCGCTGCAATTGGTGCCATCGTTGCGTTGATATTACTTGCATTTTATGCAGATGGCAATAACTATATGGCATTTGGTATGCAAAGCCTGACGCAGAGCTTTGATATCCAGGGAAGAGTGCTGAATGGTTACCTGATCTGTTTTATTATTTTACAAACCCTCCTCATTCATGTGCCGTTGCTGATTGCATTAGTAGCGGGCGACCAGATTGCCGGAGAAGCCAATATGGGAACCCTTCGTCTTTTGATTACCAAACCGGTAAGCAGAACAAGATTATTACTGGCTAAATTTTTCTCCTCTGCCATTTATACGATTCTCTTGCTTTGCTGGATGGCCCTGTTGTCACTGGTTGTTTCCATTCTGATTTTTGGTACAGGTGACCTCATGATCCTCAAAAGCGAGGAGGTTGTGATACTTGAAAAAGCGGATGTGCTCTGGCGGTATTTTGCTGCATTTGGTTTTGCAGCTATTGCCATGACAACGGTTGCTGCGCTCTCTTTTTTGCTTTCTGTATTTGCGGAAAACTCAATTGGCCCAATAGTAACTACGATGAGTATCATTATCGTTTTTACCATCCTGACCACTATGGACATTCCCATTTTCAATGCCATCAAACCATTTCTATTTACCACCCATATGATCGGGTGGAAGGGCTTTTTTGATGCTCCGGTACAATGGGAACCTGTTTTGCAATCCGCTGGCATTTTACTGTTCCATATCATTGCCTTTCTGGTTGCCACTATTCTGATATTCCGTAAAAAAGATATTCTGTCCTGATATGAAAAAAAATCTGCTGATCTCCTGTTTTCTTCTGTTATTCCTCGGCCTTCAGGCGCAGGAGGCAGATAAATTGCTGGCAGCTGTAAAGTCAAAACTCGAATCCGTTAAGGATTATACAGGGGAAGCCACTCTTTCTGTAAATGTTTCCTTTATGAACGTACCTGATTCAAAGGTGAAAGTTTACTTCCTGCAACCCGATAATTTTAAAATTTTAAAACCCGATGGTATATCCATTTTACCCAAAGGAGGCATGAGTATCAGCCTGAACTCCCTTATTTCAGGGAAAGAATTTACAGCCGTACCTGGGGGCTACACTTCGATGAATGGCCGAAAATTGGCGATGATCAAACTATTACCCATAAACGAAAACAGTGATATCGTATTAAGCACCTTGTTGGTGGAGGAAAAAACCGCCCTGGTATGGAAAGCTACTACCACCACACGCGAAAACGGTACATATGAATCCATGCTGGAATACGGTCGGTTTGCCCGTTGGGGATTACCGGATAAAATTCTTTTCGTGTTCAATACCAATACATTCAAGCTTCCAAAAGGGGTAACCATGGAGTACGAAGGCAGCAAAAAAGCCGCTGCATCCAGGCCCCAGGGTGATGGAAAGGGGAGGGTAACGCTGGTCTATTCGAATTACATCATAAATACGGGCTTAAAGCCTGCCTTATTTAAGTAGTTAAAAGGTGATTTAAGGGTTTTCCATTATTTTTTGTGTAAGAAAAAATATATATCCGAGTTGGTCGTTTAATAGGTGTTCCAACCCTTGATTATGACCACCCGAATCCGTAAAATTGGTTATTTATTGATTGCAAGCCTGCTTGCAGTCCTTGATATTCAATCACAGAACCCCGCTACCCGCTCCATTGTAGTTGGGATTGGCCAAACTGGTTGTAATACCGGAAACAGTCGTCTCACTCATTTTGAGTTTAATGAGCCTTTGAACAGGCTGAATAAATTTACATCAGATTGTACTCCCAGTCTTAGCGGCCCAGGTTTTAATACTACTAACAATCCTGCCTTCTCCATTTATGGTGCATTGGTTGATTACAACCCAAAGGATAACATGATCTATTATTTCCGCTGGGTTGGTACCAGTACCCTGGTTTGGCGGTGGCCAGTTGGTACTTGTCCAACCGGAGGACTTGCACCCATTCGAACCTTTACGAATGCAAACCTGACCGCAGCCTTTGATTCGGACGGCTATGCCTGGATGGTAAATATGATTCAAACAGGAACCAATCCTGTACGCCATAACCTGACATTACAACGTATTGATTTCACAACCGGAGTTGTTGGAGCAGCGGTTCCGGTAACACTTCCTGCCGGTGTAAATATTTACCAGAAAAATGGTGACTTTACCATTACGCCAGGTGGACAGTTTTATTTTGCGTTTGATAATAAGCTGATGACCATGAACTATACTGATTATGGTTCATTGCCAATTAATGCAACTTATATTGATACTATTCCGCTTCCTTCATCCAGCCAGCACCTTATCGGACTTGCTTATGCAGGCGGACAGTTTATTGCATCCTTTGTAAAATCATCCGCCTGTGTTCACAGTAGAATCAACATGCTGACAGGAGATCGATTTAACGTAACCTCCAACTCATTCTTCAGCTCTTTTGACAACACCAGTGTTACATCTGGCATCGGTTCTGCAAAGCAACTGGTTTCCTTGACACCTACCGGAACTGCAGGAGAATATGATGTTGTCTATGATCTGCATGTAAAGAACTATGGAAATTATCCCATTTCCAATCTGCAGGTATTTGATACACTTTCCAATATCAATGGACTTGCGAATGTTGTAAGTGCCAGCGCCAGTCTGCAATCCAACCCGGCAGGGGTTACCCTCAATGCTGGATTTAATGGTACCACAAATACAAGTCTGCTTGCCGCCAATCAGACATTAAAAAACTTTCCTATTAGCGAGAATAATTTTACTATTCGAATTACGGTCAGGGTAAGAAATATTTTACCAGGTGTTATTTATAACAATTCAGCTACCGTTACTGGTACTGGTTTTGGAAGCACAGCTACCGGTTATGGAGTAGGTCTTAGAGATGTGTCAACAAATGGTTCGAATCCTGACCTGAATCTAAATGGTAAACCGGATGATGCAGGGGAATCGGTTCCAACTCCTTTTGTAGTAACAGTTGCTGGTGAAGCTCCTCCCTGTCCTGCTATTAACAGAGTTCTTTATTCGCAGGATTTTGGTTCTGGAGGTTCTTCCTCTTCCATGCCTTCCGGAACTTCCAGCACTTATACGGGAACCACATCCACCCCGGTAACAGAGAATCGGTACATGATTACTGGTAATCCAGCCAATGGCAATTCCAATTACTGGAATTCCATGTCCGATCATACAGGTAATGCCAATGGCAGGATGATGATTGTTAATGCAGATGTGGCACAAAATGTTATTTTCAGCACAACCATCAATAATCTATGTTCCAATCTGAAATATTCACTGAATGTTTGGGTTGCCAACATAAGCAATAGTAACCAGCGTACATTCTGTTCTGCGGTTGGTGGATTTAAATCGCCGAAATTGCAATTCCGGGCAAGGGATGCTGTAACCGGACTCGTCTTGACAACGCTTACCACCCCTGAAATTACCGGTAGCAGTTGGGTGCAGCATGGTATTCGATTTGTTCTTCCCAATGGCTATTCCTCTATTATTTTAGAAGTTATCAACCAGGGTGAAGGTGGATGTGGTAATGACCTGGCGATTGATGATATAGAATTTGGTTTGTGTGATGCTGAGCCCATTGTTAATACGACTGCTGTGAGTGCAGGTTGTATTGGCGGAGAAGCAACATTTTCTGCCACACTCAGTGATCCTACCATTATTGATGGTACTATACAGTATCAATGGCAGGTAAGTAATGACAGCATTACCTGGACAAATCTTTCTGGTGCTACTAATTCAACCTATACTATTGCTTCCATGAATGCCACCCACCAACGTTATTACAGAGTGTTGGTTGCTTCGGGTGGAAATATAAACAATGCACAATGCCGGTATGCTTCACCAGGTTTTTACTTGCCATTGAAATCACCAAGTACCGCTGCTCCAGTTGGAATTCGTTCTAATAAAGCTGTTGTTTGTCCTGGTTCAGGTGTAACCCTCACAGCTTTTGGTGGGAGCTTTGGAACCAATGCAAGATATGTATGGTATGCTAATGGATGTGGAACTGGAGTTCCTCTTGGAACAGGGCCAACACTTACAGTTAATCCTTCCTCTTCCACAACATATTACGTACGAATTGAAGGTGATTGTAACGTGACCTCGTGCGTTAGTTACAGAGTTACTTTAGGTTGTGATATTGACGATGATGACGATGGTATTCCGGATCTGTTAGAAAATAATGGATTGGATAGTGATCTTGATACCGATGGAGACGGAATCCAGAATTATCGTGATACCGATAGTCCGGGTTTCACAGACACCAATAATGATGGTATAGATGACCGGTTTGATTTTGACAGAGATGGCATTATCAACTCACTGGATCTTGATAGTGATAACGATGGTATAGCGGATGTTGTGGAGGCAGGAGGAGTTGACGCAAACGGTGATGGACGTATTGATAACTTCACTG
The DNA here is from genome assembly GCA_016787265.1 of Flavipsychrobacter sp. GTDB lineage: Bacteria > Bacteroidota > Bacteroidia > Chitinophagales > Chitinophagaceae > Flavihumibacter. Next base: position 467,897 of record JAEUVF010000008.1, read on the forward strand.
ACACCGATGGCGATGGCCTCTCTCAAAATGTAGATGCTTCTTCAACTGGAGTTCCAGGATCTGGAAATGGTCTTGGCTTGCCTGACCTGGATGGTGATGGTATCCCCAATATGTTTGATCTGGATAGTGATAACGACGGCATTTATGATGTGATTGAAGCTGGTGGAATTGATGTCAACAACAATGGAAGGATTGATAATCCTGCCATGTTGCTTCGTACCGGCCCGGATACCAATGGTGATGGTCGTGCTGATAGTTATCCCTTCCGTAATATGGATGGGGATATGCGGGCTAATCCATATGACCTTGATAGCGATGGTGATGGCATAACCGATCTGCGGGAAGCTGGCTACCCGGATACTGATTTTAATGGAATGCTGGATGCAGGAACACCCCGCCATTTTGTATATCCCAATTCAGATGGAACAGGGCCGCTTAATTACCTCGACATAGATTCTGATGACGATGGTGTACCGGATAATATTGAGGGACTGGCAACAATCAGTTATCAGTTGCCAACAGGGCTTGATTCAGACAATGATGGTATTGATAATGCTTATGACGGAGTGAATGGTTTCGGTGGAGCAGGAATTGTTCCCAATGATGAAGATGCTGATGGTATTCCGGATTACCTGGATGAAGACACCGATGGGGATGGATTATTGGACATAAGAGAAGCAAACGACTTTAACATGAATACCCGGGCAGATGACAATATTACCCTGACCGGTAACGATACTGACGGCGACGGATTGGATAATCGTTTCGATCGGGATAATACTTCAGCTAAAGGAACATCGGCCTATATGGGTAATGGTGGTTCCCTGACCGGTGATCCAAATCCAGGTTCATTTACCATGGTGCAAAGACATTCAACCGCATCTACAGAACGCGACTGGAGAGTGTATCTCTATATCCTTTCAACCCGCTTCATTCAGGTAAGTGCCAGCCAGCACAGCAATGGTATTCAACTGAACTGGGAAATCAGTACTACTGAGCCGGTTGATTATTTTGAAATCCTGCGCAAGGACGTAAATGGCAACTATATTGTTATTGGTACCGTACAGAATAGCAACGGTTTCTTTGATAACAAGCCTGGCATCGGTTCTGGTGTTCATTACCGAATCAAAGCAGTTAACCGCACAGGAAAATTTGTGTTGAGTGATGTGGTACTCGTGAAGCTGTCAGTTGTAGAGCAGGTAACGGTGATGCCTAACCCCGCACAATCTTACCTGCAGGTGATCATAAACGCAAAAGAAAAACAATGGCTGGATTGCCAGTTGATGGATGACCGCGGCAGACTGGTGTATCAGCAGTCACAACAACTCCAGAAAGGTAATAATACAATTCAGATTACCGGACTAGGAAAGTATGCCAGAGGAATGTACCTGTTGCGACTTGTATCCAACAACCAGGAAATTATTACCCACAAGGTAATTCTCAGATAACGATTGCTTACTCTTCAATTTTCTCATCAACCGCATTCGCAAGGAGGCGGTTGGTGAGTTTTTTCATGGGGTTCGCCCTGTTTTCACGATATGCTGTACGCTGACGAATGATGTCAATACAAGTGAAAATTGAACTGATAAAGGAACTCTCATCGCCCTTATTCTTGCCTGCAATATCAAATGCAGTTCCATGGTCTGGTGAAGTGCGTACGGCGGATAATCCTGCTGTAAAATTTACACCTTCTCCGTGAGATAGGGATTTGAACGGGATCAGTCCCTGGTCGTGATACATAGCCAGTACAGCATCAAATCGCTCATGATATCCTCTTGCGAAAAAGGCATCTGCAGAAAATGGCCCCTGCACTATCGCATTGTTTTGTTGCTTGTATTCCTTGATGGCCGGTTTGATGATATTTTCTTCTTCTGCGCCAATCAGTCCCTCATCTCCCGCATGCGGGTTCAAGCCCAGTACCGCAATTTTTGGACGATCAATACCAAAATCCTGTTTCAGACTGGCTTCAATCAGTTTTAATTTGGAAACGATCGCCTCCTTTGTAATATGTGGCCCGATTTCCTGAACCGGCACGTGTTCTGTCAGTAGGGCTACCCGCATATTATTGGCAACCATCATCATTACTACTTCTTTTGCGCCAAATGCTTCTTTGAAATAGGGTGTATGGCCCGTAAATGGAAAACTATCTCCCTGGGTATTTTTCTTGTGAATCGGTGCGGTTACCAGGCCTTGTATATGACCTGCTTTCAAAGCTTCCACTGCAGTTGTCAGTGACAGTACAGCGTATTTACCACCCTCGGGGGTCAGTTGTCCGGGTGTGATCGCAACATCTTCTTCCCAGCAATTGAACACATTAACCTGTTTGGGATTTATCCGGGTGAAGTCCTTGATCTGCTGAAAATTGAAATTGCTGTCCGGGATGGATTTCCGGTAAAAATTGATCGCCTTGTTGGATGCAAAGATGATCGGTGTGCAAAGTTCCAGCAGTTTATTATTGGAAACTGTTTTGATGATCAGTTCGAGTCCGATTCCGTTCAGATCGCCGCAACTGATCCCAATCAGTGGACGTATAGATTCTGTTGACATATGTTCTATCTCGTTGAATAAGCAGTAAAAATACAGTATTCAACGGCCGCGCCCAATACTGTATTTTTGCTCTATTCTATGTACACGCTTAAAAAATCACTGGGCCAGCACTTTCTTCGTGATGAAAACATCTGCCGCAAAATCGTGGATGCCCTGAAGGAACAACCTTTTGAACGCCTTCTGGAAGTTGGTCCGGGTGGGGGAGCACTCACTAAATACCTGCTGGAACTGCCCGGAATTGATTTCCGTGCCGTAGAGCTGGATGAGGAAAAAGTGCAATTCCTGGAAAACACCTATCCTGCTTTAAAAGGCAGGCTTATCCACCGGAGCTTCCTGGATATCGATTGCCCCTTTGAGCAACCCTTTACCCTGGTTGGAAATTTCCCCTACAACATTTCCACTCAGATCCTGTTTAAAGTATTGGAGTGGGAGAATCAGGTAGAACGGGTGATCGGGATGTTCCAGAAAGAAGTTGCCCAGCGGGTGGCAGCACCTCCAGGTTCCAAAGTGTATGGAGTGATCAGTGTGCTGGTGCAGGCCTGGTATGAAGTGCAGTATCTTTTTGATGTACCTCCGGGCTGTTTCAATCCACCTCCTAAAGTGATGAGTGGCGTTATTGCGCTGGTGCCACGAAAAGAGGTACCGGTAATGCGAAGCCGAAGAGATTTTTTTCTGCTGGTAAAAACTGCGTTTAATCAACGCCGTAAGACCCTGCGCAATGCTGTTAAATCTCTGTTTCCCCCTGAAGTTTTGACGGATCCGATCTTTCAGCAACGGGCGGAACAGTTGTCTGTAGCTGATTTCGCTGCCCTGACCTTTAAAATGAATGGTAAAAATGGATAAGGTACTGATAACGGCAGGGGTTCATTCCTGGTTGCCGGAAAAGTTGAAGTCGCTTGGTTTTGATGTTGATCATCAACCTGCTATCACCTATGAACAGGTGGAGGCCGGTATTGCTGATTATACCGGTATGATCGTTACCACCCGAATCAAGGTAGATCGCAACCTGCTTCAAAAAGCGGATCGTTTGAAATGGATTGGTCGCCTCGGTAGCGGGTTGGAACTGATTGATTTGGATTATGCCAAAGAGAAGGGGATTCGTTGTGAAAGCAGTCCGGAAGGTAACCGCAATGCAGTAGCTGAACACGAATTAGGCATGCTCTTATCGCTCCTGAACAAACTGCATTCCAGCGCCGAAGAAGTGCGCCAGGGAAAATGGATAAGGGATGCCAACAGGGGGACTGAGCTGAGCGGAAAAACAGTAGGGATTATTGGATTTGGTCATACCGGAGCTGCTTTTGCCCGTTTGCTGCAGCCATTCGGGGTAACGGTATTGGCATATGATAAATATAAGTTTGGCTTTGCAAAAGACTATATCAAGGAAGCCAGCCTGGAACAGATAGCCCGCTATGCGCAGGTCGTAAGTTTGCATGTTCCCCTCACAGAAGAAACCCGGCATCTTGCCAACGATTCGTTTTTTAACAATCTGGAAAATCAGCCTGTTTTCCTGAATACCAGCCGTGGAAAAGTGCATGATACGGCCGCTGTGATCCGGGCCCTGGAAGCTGGAAAAATTTCCGCAGCAGGGCTCGATGTGCTTGAGAATGAACAGCTCAGCACTTATACAGAGGAGGAGAAAAACCGTCTTTCATGGCTCTGCTCTCAACCCAATGTACTGGTCACTCCGCATATTGCGGGATACAGTCATGAGGCCTATTTGAAGATGGCTGAGGTCATCGTTGAAAAGCTGTTTGGATAATTAAATTCCCTATATTTGCTTTATCTGAGTGCAACGCTTTCGCTATTCGCTGAAGGCGTTGTTCTTTTTTTTTACTTTTTAACCAAAGGAGGTTAATTATGGCAGATGTAATTTATGTGTCAAAAGAGACCCTTGAACAAATGAAGGAAGAGCTCCACCAGCTGAAGGCGGTGGAACGTCCTGCTGCCTCCAGAGCGATTGCTGAGGCGCGGGAAAAAGGAGATTTGCGTGAGAATGCCGAATACGATGCAGCCAAAGAGGCGCAGGGAATCCTGGAAGCCAAGATCAAAAAACTCGAAAGTGATCTGGCCGTTGCCAGGATTCTGGAAGCAGATTCCATTGATACCAGCAAAGTTTCCATCTTAACAAAAGTGACCGTTTCGAATCTGAATACGAAGAAGACCATGACCTACCAGATTGTTTCTGAAAAAGAAGCAAATCTGAAAGCAGGAAAGATTTCCGTAACCTCTCCAATCGGACAGGGATTGCTTGGCAAAACAGTGGGTGAGGTTGCCGAGGTGAAAGCTCCGGCAGGCCTTCTGAAATTCAAAGTAGAGCAGATATCGCTTTAAAAAAGATTGACAGCAAAATTTAAAAAACGGTCATCTTTCAGGTGACCGTTTTTTTCTTGTATGGAACAGGACAGTCAGTTGCCCGGATCTTGTTAATTTCAGACAAACTGCGGGTATGCGATTGATTCTTGTCTGTTTGTTTCATCTTTTTGTTATCGGAGCCGGTACAGCCCAGTCATCTTCAGCCATTAACTGGAAGGGGAAATGGATACGTGATCCCCAAACTCATTTTTTTACTGATGAGAAAGCCTACCAGGGAAATCCAGCACCAGTTTTTAAAAAAGAATTCCGACTGGATAAGCCGTTGCGTTCTGCTATGCTGCATATCAGCGCACTTGGCTATTATGAAGCCAGCCTGAATGGGAAAAAAATCGGCAACCGCGTACTGGAACCTTCCCAAACAGATTATGCGCACCGGATATTTTACAGCAGTTATGACCTAACGTCGGTGCTTAACCGACAAAACAATTCATTGGAGGTTGTGGTTGGTAATGGCTGGTACAATCCTATGCCGCTTCGCCTGTTCGGCCGCTTTAATCTGCAGGAATCACTTCCTGTTGGGGAACCCGCGCTCCTTGCACAGCTGGATCTGATTTATACAGATGGCAGCAGGCAGCGCATCGCTACGGACGAATCCTGGAAGGTGACTGAGAGTTCTATCCGGAGAAATAGTATTTACCTGGGAGAATGGATTGATCTGCGTGTGAACTACAACGTTAGTGAATGGCGAAAGGCTATCAAAGCTGACCCGCCAGCAGGCAAACTGGAAGCACATCGCAGTCCATCTGTTGTTATTGGTGATACGTTGGCTCCTCTTGCCATGCATCCAACCAAAACCGGATGGCTGCTGGACTTTGGCACCAATCAAACCGGTGTATTGCAACTTAAAACCCGCCTTCCGGCCGGAACGAAACTGAAGGTCCAATACGGTGAACTCCTGTATCCGGACGGAAGTCTGAATAAAATGACCAGTGTAACTGGTCAGATTAAAGCTGCTGGCATTGGTGGCCCGGGTGCACCCGATACTGCTTACCAGGAAGATGTTTTTGTTTGCTCTGGTGAAGAAGATGTTTTTCGGCCGAAATTTACCTACCATGGATTCCGCTATGCTGAAATTCAGGGCTATCCCGGCAAACCGGATACTTCTGCCATACGAGCCCTGGTGTTACATGCAGATATGAAAGAAACCGGCAGCTTCTCCTGTTCCAACCCCCGCATCAATGAATTAATGGCGATTTGTAAGCGTACTTTTTTGAGTAATTTGATCGGCGTTCAATCTGACTGCCCGCACAGAGAAAAACTGGGATATGGAGGAGATATTGTAGCAACCGCAGAGTCTTTCATCCACCTGTTTGATATGTCGGCTTTCTATGCCAAAACAGTCCTCGATTTTGCAGATGCCGCCCGGCCCAATGGTGCTTTCACCGAAACAGCACCCTTTGTTGGGATTGCGGATGAAGGATATGGTGAAGGATCCGGACCAATTGAATGGGGTACGGCACATCCGGAATTGCTTTGGCAGTTATACCGGTATTATGGAAATAAAAAACTGCTGCAGGATCAGTATCCGAATGCAAAAAAATGGGTGGAGTTCCTGCGCAGTAAAGCAGTCGGTCACCAGTTTCATACTACCATTGGAGACCATGAATCCGTTGCGCCAAAAGATATTTCTGTTAGCGCTACTTCCTTTTATTATTACAATGTGAGCCTGTTAGCGCGACTCGCATTTATTCTGGGAAAAGAGGGAGAAGCGATGAACTATGTTGGTTTGGGGGAACAGATCAAACAGCGGTTTGTGGAAACTTATATTAGCAAGGATTCCGGTAAGGTCGGGATCGGAACCCAATCCACCCAGGCGCATGCATTGTATTTCGGACTGGTGCCTCCTGATTTAAAAGCTGCAGCCTTCGATTACCTGGTAAATGATATTACGTCAAGACAATCCGGTCATCTTAGTACCGGAATTTTTGGTACGAAATACCTGCTGGAGGTATTGGGAGAAAATGGCAGAGCTGATCTCGCCTATGATATAATCACGAAAGAGGGGTTTCCCGGCTGGATGCATATGATGGATAATGGGGCTACCAGTTTGTGGGAGCATTGGGCTTACAGTGATAATACCTTTTCGCATAACCACCCCATGTTTGGAACAGTAACGGAATTCTTTTTCCGATGGATCGCGGGGATAAGGAGGGTGGAGAAGGAAGGAAAGGAGGAGGGAGGAAAGGAGGAGGGAGGAAAGGAAGAAGGAGGAAAGGAGGAGGGGTTTATCGTGCGGCCGGATACCAGGAGGTTGGATTGGGCGAAAGCTACCGTGGGCACCAAAAATGGATCGCTTAGTACAGCATGGAAAAAGACAGGAAATCAGCTGGAGCTGGTATTGGAGGTACCTGCAAACACTACCGTTCAGGTGCAATTGCCTACAACTGAAACCATGCGAAACCTTAAAACAACCATCCTCAAACAAGGCAAACACACCATCCTGCATACCCTCCCGCCCGGCAGGTAACAATTCGGTAATCTTGTGGTAACATTAGGGATACATTTTGGTAACAATGGCCGGATAGTTTTGCGCCATGATTTGGCGACTCCTTTTCATGCTGTTGTTTTTCCCCCTGGCCATTCAGGCACAGAAGACCATTAAATGGAATGGCTTGCAGCTGAATACCATTGATAAAAAAGGCCGCAAGCAGGGCGACTGGTTATTCTTTGATAAAAAAGGTAATGCCCTGATGCAATGCCAGTTTCAGAATGATAAAGTGGTAGGACCGCGGGTATTCTTTAATGAAGGGGATACTGTACTGGTTCGTTTAACCCCTACCGATAGTCTTGAACATTTTATCTACTTTTTCAATGGTGAAAAAATAAGTGGTGCCTTTGTGCAAAATGAAGACCGCTTCCGGATCGAACTGGATCATATCCCCGCAGGTTTCGGCTCAGCAGAACTGGCTGAACTCAGGCGCTGGTATGCAGTGAAGATAGAGCCGGTATACATGTTCGCTACTCAAAACCTGATCGATTATTTCAGTGCTGCCTATTATAAAGCGAATGCGATTCCCAACTGGAATCATACCTTTGTGGTCACCATCAATGCATCCGGCAAAGTGACTCATGTGGAATGTCCGTCCAGGGATGAACTCTGGACCCAGAATGTTGAAACTGAAGTATATGGAATGTTCTATAACATGGGCCGCTGGCAGCCATTTTTTGATACCTGGGAAACCCGGGATATAAAAATTACGATGTCATTGGGGGCAGATTTGCAAACAATCACCTCAAGATGACCATATTCACCAAGTTGATCATCGGCGAAATCCCTTCTTACAAGATCGCCGAAAACGACAAATTCTACGCCTTTCTGGATGTATTCCCCATGACTCATGGCCATGTGCTGGTTGTGCCCAAAATGGAAGTAGACAAGTTTTATGATGTGCCGGATGCTTACCTGGCGGAGATCCTCGTGTTTGCGAAACCCATCGCGCGTGCTATTGAACAGGCATTTCCCTGCCACCGGGTTGGGTCTGCTGTAATCGGATTGGAAGTGCCTCATGCACACCTTCACCTGGTTCCTTTACAATCTGCTGACGACCTGAATTTCACCAGGCCTAAACTGAAACTGAGTCCGGATGAGTTGAAAACGGCACAGGAAAAAATCCTGGCTCATTTTGATAATCCTGAAGTATTCAGACCGGTTTCCTGATCCGGTGCTCGTTTTTCTTAAGGAAATCTTCCCAGCCTTTTAATTTGGTGCCGGCTCCGGGAATGGGAGAAGTGGTTTGGTAATGATGACAGATCGCGACAGCCAATGCATCGGAGGCATCCAGGAATTCCGGTTTTTCTTCGATCGTGAGTATGCGCTGCAGCATGGACCATACCTGGTTTTTATCAGCATTTCCATTCCCGGTGATGGATTGTTTTACTTTTTTGGGAGAATACTCACATACTTCCAGTCCGGCCTGGATAGCGGCTGCAATTGCCACCCCCTGGGCTCTTCCCAACTTGAGCATACTTTGTACGTTTTTGCCAAAGAATGGTGCTTCGATCGCAAAACTGGTGGGCTGGTACTCCTGGATTAATTCGACTACCCGGCGATGAATCTGTTCCAGGCGGATATGCTGGTCTTTTTTGGCATTCAATTTTAGCACATTCATGTGCAATAGTTGGAGCTTTTGACCGTTCACTGCTATCAATCCATAGCCCATTATGATGGTGCCTGGATCAATTCCCAGAATTATTTGTGAGGATTTTTTCAACGAGCGCTTATTTTTAACCCGGATGGTATCCAGCAAAAATATCAAAATCTTTCTCAACTACTGGTTGGGACCCCTGATATTCATTTGGTTGAGTTGGTCGATCTACCGACAGCTGAGCCGGCAGCCTGATCTGGCCACCACCTGGCTACAAATGCAGGAGACCCTGAGGACCCGGCATGCCTGGAAACTAATTGCAGTAGTTCTGCTGATGCTGGTGAACTGGGGACTGGAAGCCCTGAAATGGAGAGAACTTTTATTGCCCCTGCACCGTATATCTATGGTAAAGGCGTTTAAAGCAACGCTGGCCGGCCTCGCATTTGCTGTCAATACGCCCAACCGGATTGGTGAATATGGAGGAAGGGTGCTCTATTTACCAGAGGGTAAACGGCTAGCATCGGTATCACTTACCCTGATCGGAAGTTTCAGCCAGGTATTGGTAACGCTGGTAATTGGAACCATCTCACTCTGGATCTGGTACGCCAATTATCAATCAGTAAACCTGCCTTCGCATTGGAACCTGCAGGAAATTTGGGTGCCGGCGCTGGGTTGGTTGCTTAGTTTTATCAGTGGTGCAGCCATCCTGCTGTATTTTCGCATTAGCTGGGTGGTAAGATGGGCAGAAAAAATTCCGGGAGCAGGTAAAATTCTTCCGGTTTTGCAGGTGGTGGATCATTTACCGGTTACAATTTTGTTAAGAGTGTTCGGGTGGTCAGTGTTGCGGTACTCGGTATTTATTATTCAATATATCTTACTACTGCAAAGTTTTAACGTAACGGATGCAATTGGAGTAGCAGCCTGGCTGATCAGTCTCCAGTTTTTGATCATGGCAATAATCCCAACCATTGCACTGGCGGATATCGGGATACGGGGAAAGCTGGCACTGGAGTTGTTCGGTTTGATCAGTACCAACCAGTTGGGAATTATTGCAGCGGCGTTGGGAATCTGGCTGATCAACCTTATTGGCCCGGCTATTGTTGGTAGTTTACTGATCATCCGGATTAAACTCATAAGTACTAATCCGGTCAAAGAAAAGAAGTAGGATGAAAAGACTTTTAGTGTTCATATTCGTAAGCCTGGTGTTTTCCAAAAGACTGGATGCATACAATGAATTTTGTGGTGTTCGTAACATTGCTTTTGTGAATGGAGAATCCACTACCTACAAGGTTTATTATACACTTGCCGGTATGTATATCGGGGCCGGAGAAGCCAATTTTTCTGTTCGCTTAACCAATCTGAATGGTAATCCTGTGTATCATGTGGTCGGAGATGGCAAGACGTACAGTTTCTATGACAATTTCTTTAAGGTGCGGGATAAATATGAATCATATATCGATACCTTTTCATTGCAACCGCATAAGTTTATCCGGAATGTGTACGAGGGTGGGTATACGAAGTTTCAGACAGTGAATTTTGATCACAAGGCCAATAGAGCAGTTGCCAATTACGGCACCTTTGATGTTCCGAATTGTGTGCAGGATGTAGTGAGTTCCATCTATTATGCACGAAATATTGATTTCAGTAAATACAAGCCCGGTGATAAAATTCCTTTTTCCATGTTCCTGGATGATGAAACCTATAATCTTTACATCCGTTACCAGGGTAAGGAAACCATCAAAACCAAATACGGAAAATTCCGCGCAATCAAATTCAAGCCGCTCCTGGTGAAAGGAACCATTTTTGAAGGGGGCGAAAAAATGACCGTTTGGGTTAGTGATGATGGAAATAAAATCCCTCTGCGCGTTGAGAGTCCAATCAGTGTAGGCAGTGTTAAAGTAGATATGATGTCTTACCGCAACCTGCGTTATCCCCTCAGTAGTCTGGTGGGCGTGCGATGATCTTCACCCGACCGGTGAATGTTTAGAGTTCCTTCAAGTTCAGCGTTTCCCCGGCCCGCACTCCTTTTTCAGTTTGCACCAGTTCCGCCAGTTCAATTGTAGGATCGTGTTCGAAATAGAGCAGGTACTTGTTTTCGACAGCCTCTGCGAGGAAAGATTTTTTCTCCTGAAGGGTGGTCAGTGGAAACATATCATAGGCCATCACATAGGGAATGGGCAGATGAGCAGCGGAAGGCAGGAGGTCTGCCATGTACACAATCGTTCTGCCTTTGTAGTTTAGCTGGGGCAGCATCATTGAATTGGTATGGCCATGGACCAGTCGCACAGAAAAATTATCTGTAAAAGGAATCTCAGCTAAACCACCTTCTTTTTGCGTGTCTGCTGGTTCAATGAATTTCAGTTGCCCCGACTCCTGGATGGGTAAAATATTGTCCTTAAGAAAAGAAGCTTTCTCCCGGTCATTGGGATGCACGGCCCAGTTCCAATGGTCAGCATGACTCCAGTACGTTGCGTTTTTGAAAGCTGGCAACAGTTGATCTCCCTGGCGGATGATGGCACCCCCGCAATGATCGAAATGCAGGTGGGTGAGAAACACGTCTGTTATATCATCACGATGAAAACCATGTTGGGCAAGTGAACGATCGAGACTGCTATCACCATGCAAGTGGTAATGCGAAAAGAATTTGGCATCCTGTTTATTGCCAATACCGGTATCGATTAGAATCAGCCGGTTGCCATCTTCTACCAGCAGGCAACGCATAGCCCAGGTGCAGAGATTGTTTTCGTCTGCCGGATTCAGTTTATTCCACATGGTTTTTGGAACCACACCAAACATGGCACCACCGTCCAGTTTGAAATTACCGGTATCAATTGTATAGAGTTGCATGTGCTTTATCGTAGGCTTTTTTGGTATAGAATAAGGCAATCAGTCCGAGTACAAAGAATATCCCTAATGCTATGATTGAATTGCGCATACTCCCGGTTAGTTCTTCGAGGTAACCAAAGGTAAAGATGCCAATCACAATAGCGATCTTTTCTGTTACATCATAGAAACTGAAAAAGGATGTTGTATCCTGGGTGGGAGGCAGCAGTTTGGAATAAGTGCTTCGGCTCATACTCTGGATGCCACCCATTACCAATCCTACACAGGCAGCGAGAATATAAAACTGCGTTTGTGTCTGTACGTAATAGCCGGCAATGCACACCAGGATCCAGATGCTCACAGCCATAATCAGCACCCACATGTTCCCGATTTTTTTTGACAGCCGGCTAAGACCGATAGCGCCAATGATAGCCACCAGCTGGATCAGGATGATGGTGATCAGTAATTTCGGTTCATCCTCCGGGTTAGGGAAGATCTCCTTTTTTCCGAAACCTGCAGCTACCAGCATCACGGTTTGCACACCCATGTTGTAGAGGAAAAAGGAAAGCAGGAATCGCTTTAAAACAGCCATCTGTTTGAGCTGTTTCCAAACCAGTTGTAATTCATGGAATCCATTTACGAGTACATGTTTTTTTGCTTTCCGCTCCGCCTTGCTGCTAAGGGGTAATACGCGCAGCGTGAATTGAGCAAACCCAAACCACCAGAGGCCTACCAGCAAAAAGGAGAACCGTGGCCCCAGGGTTTTATCACTGGCATCAAAACCAAACAGGCTTTCAATAATGCTGGGATTTAAAATGAGAATGAAACAAATGATCTGCAATAAAACAGATCCCACATACCCCAATGCAAATCCTTTCGCACTTATGCGGTCCTGATCTTCCGGTGCAGCTATATCAGGCAGATAAGAATTGTAAAACACCAGACTCGCCCAATACCCTAAAGCCGCAATAGAAAAGAAGATGATTCCTAATTCAATGCGGTCTGGCGTAAAAAAGAACAATCCCAAACAGGCGGCGGAACCCATAAAACTGAACCAGCGCAGGTACACTTTTTTATTGCGCCGGTAATCCGCGATGGAGGAGAGGATCGGGCTGCTGAAGGCCACCAGCAGGAAGACCACACTTAGTGCATAATCCATCAGGGCTGTGTTCACGAATTCTCTTCCGAAAAAAGAAACTTTATGCTGGCCATTACCATTTCCGGAGGAGGTAATGGCTACAAAATAGGCCGGAAAAATGGTGCTGGTGATGACCAGGTTATACGCACTGTTGGCCCAATCGTACATTGCCCAACCATTGATGACTTTTTTTGGTGCCGTCTGCATGCAGTTGCTTGGTTTTGGAACAGGGGTTTATCCATTCTGGATGGCGCCTGTCCACAGCAATATAAGAAGAATTACCCCAGCCACAATCCGGTAATAACCGAACCAGCGGAAGCCGTGTTTCTGTAGAAAACCAATGAAGAATTTGATGGCCAGCAGCGCAACGATAAAGGCCACAATATTTCCTACGATAAATGCAATCAGGTTGTCCTGGGAACTGAGCAGCATTTCATATCCTTTCTGTTCTATGCCATTTGCCCCGGGCCAGTCCTTTAATACCAGGGAATAACCGGTTGCTGCTGCCATCGTTGGTACCGCCAGGAAAAAGGAAAATTCAGCTGCTACCTTACGCGATAAACTTTGCTGCATACCACCAATAATGGAGGCGGCACTTCTGCTTACACCGGGTATCATCGCCAGACATTGCCAGATACCAATGATAATGGCTTTGCCATAACTGATTTCAGCTTCTTCGTGTATGCGTGGGTGTTGAAAACTGCGATCGATAAAAATCAGTACAAAACCTCCCAACAACAGGCTGATGGCTACCGTAAGCGGACTCTCCAGCAGGGCATCAATCTGGTCTGAAAACAGGAAACCCAGCAATAGTGCCGGAATCACCGCCAGTGCCAGTTTGATATAAAAACTGAAACTTTTAAAGTCCACGAATTTCTTCCAGTAGAGCACCACCACAGCCAGAATTGCACCCAACTGGATGGCTACTTCAAATAATTTAGTGAAGGATTCGGTATGGATACCCAGCAGGGAGCTGGCAATGATCATATGGCCGGTAGAAGAGACAGGTAAAAACTCGGTCAGGCCCTCTACGATGGCGATGATAATGGCTTCAAGAATACTCATGGAAAAAAGATCAGGCGGTTGGCTTTTTGAAGATGGCCACTACTTCCAGTGCCAATCCGGCAATAATCAGAATCGGTGCAATGGTAATCCGGGTAGTGCTGTACACTTCTTTTTGCTCAAATACAGTCGGATCAGCGCTTCTGCCACCCGCCATCAGGATTAATCCCAATGCAATTACGGCAATTCCTGCCAGCATCCAGATATAGTTGGTCTTTCCGAACAAGCTTTCGGACGTATGCGAAGTTTGAGTTGTAGTTGCTTTCTTAGACATGATTGCAAAATAAGGATTAATAGAGATCATCCAACTTCATCTTCAGGTATTTCACCACGCTGCGGTGCGTACTCAGCAATGAAATCAGGATTCCCAGTAATATGATGCCTGCTCCCAGGATTGCCAGCCAGGTGGTATCCCGCATGGCTTTCAGCTCCGGAAGCTGTTGTTCTGCAAAAAAGATCAGGGCGATGATGCCCGCAATTGCAATCAATCCAGCTATTGCACCATTCCAAATGGCCCGAACGTCCATCGGTTTGGCAATAAAGCCCCGGGTAGCCCCCACCATTTGCATGGTTTTAATAATAAACCGGTTGCTGAACATGGCCAGCCGGATGGTATTATCTATCAGCACAATCACCACTACACAGAGTACAATCGCAATTATCAGCAGAATAAGGCTGATTTTTTTGACATTCTCATTCAGATTATCCACCAGGGTGCGGGGGTATTGTACATCGTTTACGGCTATATTCTGTTCCAGGTCGGCCTGTATGGCTGCCAGGGAATCAGAATGTACATATTCATTAATCAGGGTAAAATCGATACTGGCCGGCAAAGGGTTGGCCTCCAGGATATTTTTCCAGTCGTCGTTCCCGTCTGCCATGAATTTCTTCTTCGCATCCTCCTTGGTTACGTAGGTGTACTGCCGCACATAGGGCTTGCTGGCAATGTACTGCGTCAGCTCCACGCTGTCTTTGGAAGAGATATTCTCTTTCAAATAGACCCGCACTTCCACATTTTCCTTGAAATATTGGCCCAGTTTGTTGGCATTGATCACAATCCAGCCCAGGAGTCCCAGTATAAACAATACCAGGGATACGCCAAGGATGGACATGAAATAAGAAGGTTGGGAACGTTTCGCGGAGGACTTTCCGATTTGCGTCATGATTTGATGTTTCGATGGGTCAGTACTTGTCGATACGGACAAAAATAGCGGTTTTAGCCTTTCTGTTTGTATTTTTGTCGCCCCTTGGCCAGTTCTTTTAAGGCCAATTTCACATTTAAAATATTGTTGATCCAAATAGCAAGCATGGAGTATAGTTTCAGGCAGATCGAAAAAAAATGGCAGGCAGAGTGGAAAGCGAAGCAGACGTACCAGGTTTCCAATGACTCGGACAAGCCAAAGTGTTATGTACTGGATATGTTTCCCTATCCAAGTGGTGCGGGCTTACATGTTGGTCATCCACTGGGTTATATTGCCAGCGATATCTACAGCCGTTTCAAACGCCTGAAAGGATACAACGTGTTGCACCCGATGGGCTATGATGCTTTTGGATTGCCCGCAGAACAGTATGCCATCGAACATGGTGTGCACCCGGCTGTGAGCACCGAGACCAATATCCAGAATTTCCGCAAGCAGCTGGATAATATTGGTTTCTGTTTCGACTGGAGCAGGGAAGTTCGTACCTGCGATCCTTCCTATTACAAATGGACTCAGTGGATCTTCCTGCAATTATTTGAATCCTACTATAACCGGGCTACCGGAAAAGCGGAATCTATCAGCTCCCTGGTAACCATTTTTGAAGAGAAGGGAAATGAAGGAGTTATTTGTCCGGGTGAACCGGGACTGCAATTCAGCGCGGCCGATTGGAAAGCATATTCCTTCCAGCGCCAGCAGGAGATCCTGATGAACTATCGCCTGGCCTATTGCGGTTATGGAGAAGTGAACTGGTGTGAGGCACTGGGAACGGTTTTGGCAAATGATGAAGTGGTGAATGGTGTAAGTGAGCGTGGTGGTCATCCCGTGGTAAAAAAGAAACTGCGCCAGTGGTACCTGCGCATCACAGAATATGCAGATCGCCTGCTGGAAGGTCTGGATCGCATCGAATTCAGTGAGGCCATGAAGGAAATGCAGACCAACTGGATCGGCAAGAGTTATGGCGCGGAGATTGATTTCGCAGTGAAGTCAGAGAAAGGGTCGGTATCCAGCCTTAGAGTGTATACCACCCGGCCAGATACTATTTTTGGCGTGGACTTTATGGTAGTGGCACCAGAGCTGGATATCGTAGAAGGATTAAAATCAGAAGGACAGGCTGCTGCTGTAGAGCAATACCTTGATTACGTGAAGAGTCGCAGTGAGCGGGAGCGGATGGCAGAAAAAAAGATCACCGGGGTATTCACAGGTTCTTATGCGATCAATCCTTTCGATGGAAGAGAAATTCCGATCTGGTTATCTGAATACGTGCTGGCAGGATATGGTACAGGTGCCATCATGGCCGTGCCTTGCGGCGATGAAAGAGATCATCGTTTTGCAGAACACTTCTCTATTCCCATCACCAATATAATTGGCGCACATTATGATGGTAAGGAAGCCAATCCAACGAAGGATGCGATTCTCGAGAACAGTGGTTTCCTGAATGGGGTGAGTATGCGCGAAGCAACTGAAATCGTGCTGAAGAAACTGGAAGAGATGGGTATCGGTAATCGCAAAGTGAATTACCGGATGCGGGATGCAGCGTTTAGCCGTCAACGTTATTGGGGTGAACCTTTCCCGGTTAAATGGCAGAATGGTGTGGCGAAAGCCTTACCGGCTTCTGATTTGCCACTGGAATTACCTTATGTGGAATCCTACAAACCCGGACCAGAAGGGGAAGGCCCCCTGGCGAATATTCCGGAATGGATTGCTGCAGAACTGGAGACCAATACCATGCCTGGTTATGCAGGATCTTCCTGGTATTTCCTGCGTTATATGGATCCCAAAAACGACAAGGAGTTTTGCTCCAGGGCGGCCAGTGATTACTGGGGACAGGTGGATTTGTATATCGGTGGAACGGAGCATGCAGTAGGACATTTATTATACAGCCGGATGTGGACCAAAGTATTGTACGACCTGGGTCATATCGGCTTTGATGAACCCTACAAGAAACTGGTGAACCAGGGTATGATCCAGGGAAGCAGTCGGTTTGTGTACCGAATCAATGGCACGAATACATTTGTATCGAAGGGCTTGTTGAATGAGGAAGGAATGTATAAAGGCAAGCTGGTTGACAAGCTGCATGTGGATGTGAATATCGTGGATGGATATGCGCTGGATACAGAGGCGTTTAAGAAATGGAAACCTGAATATGCCCAGGCAGAATTTGTGCTGGAGAATGAGCAGTATCTCTGTGGCTCGGAAGTGGAGAAAATGTCCAAGTCCAAGTTCAATACCGTGAACCCGGATCATATCGTAGAGAAATTTGGCGCGGATACCTTCCGTATGTATGAAATGTTCCTTGGACCAGTAGAAATCAGTAAACCCTGGGATACGAAGGGCATTGAAGGAGTACATCGATTCCTCAAGAAATTCTGGCGTTTGTATGTGGATGAGAACAAGGGGCTGAACCTGACCGATGAAGCTCCAACAGCAGCTGAATTAAAAGTGTTACATCGCACGATCCGCAAGATTGAAGAAGATACTGAGCGTTTTTCCTTTAATACAGGGGTAAGTGGATTTATGATCTGTGTGAATGAATTGAATGACCTGAAATGCCGGAAGAAGGCCATCTTGTTGCCACTGCTGGTATTGCTGGCTCCTTATGCGCCGCATATTACGGAAGAGTTGTGGCATATGGCCGGACAGGCAGGTTCTGTTTTGGATGCGGCTTTCCCAGAATTTAAGGAAGAATATGTGCGGGAGTCGGCCAAGGCATATCCTGTAGCCATCAATGGTAAAACACGTACGGAGATCACGATAGGTTTGGAGGCTTCCCAGGCAGAAGTGGAGGAGATTGTGCTGGCAAATGAGCTGGTGCAGAAATGGCTGGAAGGAAAGGCGCCAAAAAAGATCGTGTATGTGAAAAACAGGATGATCAATGTGGTGATTTAGTCGATTTGAGCACTGATAAAATTTCCAAAAAACCGTCGTAAATGTCCATTTATCGACGGTTTTTGCATTAAGGGCGAAAGAGTTTTTAAACGGCTAAAAAACACTTCATCTTTGTATCAGCAACAGAGAATAGTAGTCCCTAGATCCTAAACCAATCCAATACCTCTGAAGCGACCGTAGAAACAGCAGAAACCAATCCAATCCTTTGAAAGCAGCAGAAAACGAATCCGACATCCGTGAAACGAGTAGAATCCAACCCAATGAAGAAGATTTATCAATGCGTCCATCATTGGTAGATTGATTGTCCGGGCTCCCTGAAAAGCAGAGCTAAACGAAAAAACAAGATCGAAAGACCTAATTCTATGAAACCGTAGGTTGTTGACTCGTCCGGAAAAAATTTAACCGCCCCTCGTGGGCGGTTTTTTATTTATACTTCGTCAGATTGATTTCCTGAATTATATCAGGACCATCAATGAATAGTCGGCCATTTTTTTTAAGCAGACTCGCTATGTTGGTAAATGCTTTCTGAGCAAGCTCAGGATGCCGACCATCCAAAGCGCCTACACGTATTGCAACTGCCAAATCAAATAAAGGTTTGTTCGCATGATGTTTAAAATTTTCAATGGCAATCTTTTTAAACGCCAATTTTCCTGATTGGATTTCCAGGGTGGAGTTTTTAATGGCCTGTTGAATTGCCTTATCAGAGCGATCAATTCCCAATACAAAACCATCTCCAATCTGGTTGATTATTGCCCTGGCTAGTACACCCGGTCCACAACCGATTTCCAGTACCCTCATTCCCTCTTTAAGCGGGAGTGTACGTAAAACTGCCGAAAGTCTAATTGAGATCATGTGACTAAATTTTTTTCCATCAATACAATGTTTCTTGACTCGACCTCTATTCTTTCCACTACCTGCCAACCACCTCTTTTATAAAGTGATTCGGCGGTGTCTGTATATAAGTGGAGTTTTGATATCCCTTCTTTTTTGGCTTCTTCTTCGATTTTTTTACAAAGCAAGGCACCATATCCCTTGCCTCTTTCCATCGGAATCGTGTATACCAATGCAAGCCAGTGTGTATAGATATTCAGCCTCGGTATCTTTTCCAGGATACGAACGGTATTGTAGACGCCGGCTGTTCCAATAGGAACTCCATCCCTGGTCATGACAAGTTGAAACTGATCTTTTTGCGGAGTAATGGCAGTTAGTCTTGATATGGTCGTCTCCAGAGGGAATTTCCATTCCATTTGATACCAGTTGGCTATTTGTTGAAAGATATCAGATTGATTATATGTTAGTCGGCTGCATTCTAGTCCTGCCATACTCCAAAATAAATAAATTTTAATTGCCTATGTCTTATTCGAGCTCTTTTGCCGGATTTGACTTTCTATCGATTGGCCATCTATCAATGCATAATGCGCTCTGATTTTTCCATCTTTCAGGATAAAATGCCGGTAACCAAAACATTCAATCTCGGCCTGGGTTGGCTCGATGTTTCGCCAGGTACCAATATGCACTAAGCGCATCCGTATTCTTATCATGCACTGGTTGCCTTCAGTTACCAGGCTTTCAATAAAACTCAGGTGCCGGAAAGAGTTGCCTGTTTGTGTTATCCATTGAATGGTGCCTTCTTTTCCACGCGGATAGGAAGCCGGTAATGAATGATCCTCAAAATCGGGGTGTAAAAACGCATCGATCTTGTCAAATGCTTGCTGGTTCCAAATTTCATGCAGGAATGCTTTGATGATTAATTGTTGTTCCATTGTGATTTTTTTATGCCACAAAATTGGAGCAGGCAGCAAAGCGATAACTGCGTCAAAAATCACAAAATCAGCGGGCTGAACGAAAGCGGCTAAGTGATTCCCGGCTGATACCTAAATAGGAAGCTACTTGCGTGAGGGAGACTCGCTGGAGTAAATCCGGCTGGGTTGCCACCAGGTGATCAAAACGTTGTTTGGGTGCCAGCAATTTGAAGCTTTCAGTATGAAGAGTTTGGCGGGTTAGCAGCAATTCCAGCACTTTTCTTCCAAAGCTTTCAATTTCATGCGATGCTGAATAGGCAGCCAGGAGTTTGTTTTTGTTTAAAATATCAACCGTTGTTTTCTCCAGAGCTTTGATGGAACTGGAAGCAGGCTGTTGACTGGTAAGACTCTGGATATTGGTCACGAAATCGTTTTCGAAATGGAAAGCAGTGTTGATTTCTTTCCCATCCAGGTTATGAAAGGATTTGCAGGCTCCTTCCTCTATAAAGAAAATTGACTGGCATACCTGCCCTTCTTTTAATAACAGTTCTGCTTTTTTGTAGCTCCTTTCTGTGATGCAGGACTGGAGCAGCTTCCAACTGTTATCAGAGAGAGGTGTGATAGTTTGGATATATGAATTAAGCGTCCGAATCATAACGTTATTGGCGCACCAACAATTTTCATTCCATGATCAGCAAAGATCCTTGCCAGATCCTCCCTGGCTGGCACTGTTATCCATTTATCAGTAATAGCAAAGAATGCTTCCATTTTTCCTGCCGGCATAAAGGATACAATAGTCTTTGCTTTCTCTGTTAGTTGAATAAAAGCATGGGGGATGTTTCGAGGAAGAAAGATTGTATCGCCTTCTTTTAACTGAAATCGCTCATTACCACACTGAAACAGGTATTCCCCTTCGGTTACAAAAAACCATTCATCCTGGTCAATATGAATATGCAGGGGCGGACCGCCATTTGGTGTTTGCCCGGTTTGTTCAAATACAACTAAAGCATTATTCGTGTCCTTTCCGGAAATTTTTATATCCAGTGTGTTGGACGTTAAGCCCTTCATTTTATAATGGGTGCCGAAACGGGCTTCGCCTGCATTTACTTTAAATGGCTTGTGGGATGCCTGGAAGGGCGGGTGGCTGATCCCACCAAAAGCGCCAAGGGGACTGGCAGCGATGGCGCTTAAAATGAACGTGCTTCGTTTCATTTTAGTAACGTTTTGATTCTGCTAAAGATACATTCATTTTGGCGCCAGGTATTTTCTGACCGGTACGTCATACAATACCATTACAAAATAAGCAAATGCGACCAGGAAAATGGTACCGCCAATAACAACCAGGGTTAGTTCTCCGGTAGCAGGTTTGGTGTTGGTAAAGTAACTTCCAAAGATCCAGATGGCGGCATAATGGGTCATGTACAATGGATAGGATATATTACCCGAGAATCTGCAAATCTTTTTCCAGCCGGTTGCAAGGCTTGATCCTGCTCCCAATGCAACAATCAGTGGGAAATAGAAAATGACTACCAGTGCCTCCACCAGCCAATTCCAGCTAAACCAGGGCATCAGGAAAGCGAATGACAACAGGATGGCGAGGAGGGGAAAGCCCAAACCATTTTTGATTTTCCAGTTGGAACGGTAAAGCAGCAGTCCGGCTGTAAAGGAATATGCCACTCGTACGCCGCCGTCCCAAAAATTGTCTTTCGACCAGCCTCCCAGGAGATTACCTGCCCGGTAACTGATAAAACAAATACCGGCCGCAGCCAGGATAGTCAGAATAAGCAGGGTTCGGCGTCCTAATTTAACCAATACCAGGGCATAAACAAGGTTGGCAACGTATTCCCAGAATAAGGACCAGGAAGGGGCATTTAAAGCAAAAAGATTAAAAAAGCGTTCTTCCATCACCGGTAGTGGAATAAGGAACATGGAGGCAATAAATAACAGCGCCAATTGCCCGAGGTCCTGATTGGAGGAAGTTGCAAATGGGTCGAGGAAATAGCCCAGTAAACCAAGCACCGATCCCAGCACCACCAGTGGGTGTAGTCGTATCAGCCGAAGTTTGAAAAAAGCAGTGTTGCCAATTTGCTGAATCCGGTTATCATACGCATATCCAATTACAAATCCTGATAAACAAAAAAAGAAATCAACTGCCAGAAATCCATGCCCGATAAAATTCTTACTGATATCAGGAAAAACCCATTCCATAAAATGAAAAATGACTACTGCTAATGCAGCGACTCCTCTGAGCCCATCCAGTATTTCAAAATGTTGTCTGCTTGTAAGATTTCCCGGTGCTACTGATTCTTTGTACATGTTATTGGTAAGGGTTCTTGTTTGCTGCAAATTGCTTAATCGATTTAATTATCAGCGCTATTTTTTTAGGTTTTTTTGGGGATACCTCCTGGAGGAATAAAAATCAGGTAGTTGTCGATGGCTTATTTTCTTTTAAATGTTCGGGCAATATTTTTGAATCGACTGGTATATTCAGGAAAATTGACAATAGAATTTCCCATAATAAGAAAATAATCATCATCGTCTGTAAACAGAATAAGGTGATATATCAATTCGCTTTGCTTACCGTTTTTTTGTATTTCTGCAATTGTTTCAATGCCAGTTAATCCATCGATTTTGATTTGATTGTTCTCAATTATTTTTGGCGTGTTTGGCTTTACTACCGTAAGCAGGTGTGAAGTAGCATAGGCATTCAGATCAGTTGTTGTCACTTTTGATAAGGAGTTGCCGATCATCAGGGTTGGCTTTTTAGTGGGTAATTGATCCTCCTCAGTATATAACAAAACCCCTGACAGGTATTTATACGGCTTAAATGCGGAACCTTCCAGAGATATTGTATAGAGCGCTGCCTCTTGTGGATCAACCTTCTCTGTTTTGTTATAACGGGTAGTTAACAAGGCTTTTTCTATCAGGTTCTCATTTATGTCTGCATCAGCCGGATATATGCCATTCACAATAACCGAAACGGATGAATCTCCCAATAGCAGCATTTGTTTCTTATAGCTGATGCCTTGTGCGGTTTGTGTAACTACTATCATGGTTGCTTTAGAGCCATTCAGATCAATAAGTCGTTTGCTGATCAGCTCCATTCCCTTTGTGCGCAGTGCCTCAACCGTGAAGCCGTCGGATAGCTCCTGATAGGGTGCGGGTAGTTCAGTTAGCATAATGGATGCGCCAGTTGATGTTTGAATAAAACCTCTAAAACGGTTGGTAAGGGTAAATCCTTCCGGGGGTATCATGGTACATTTGGTGCCTGGGATACTAATAGGCTGGCCGGATTGTGCAGTGCATTGAACGGCTATCAGGGTAAGTAAAATGAAAAAGAAATGTTTCATTAAGTTGTTTTACGAAGTTTTTATAAAAATGATATCCCCTTCCCGAAACGACCACTCCATATGCTGATTCAGTTCCTGCCGGATTAACAGTTGCAGTTGTCCTACGTGATGAGCTGTGTGACGCATATTGTAAAGCATTATTTCAAGAAAGGGATAGTCCATGTCCCCTTCTTCGGCACCTTCCGTGAAGCGGAGTTGCATGGTTTCTTCAGTTATTGAATATATAAGCTGGATGCATTTTGCACGTATTACTTCAATATAATGCAGCAATTCTTTTTTGGTGTAAATCGCATCCGGTATCATGTCTCCAATGGACTCAGCGGGTCTTTTTTCCTCCGGTAACTGTGTATAGGGGAGAAGCGGTGTAAAGCTTGATGGTGGAAAACTGGAGTAATAATCAAGGAATAGTATGGTGTGATAGGTGAGATAATAAGCGCGCTTATGATTGGAGAAGAAATCATCGGGAATATAATGGATACAATTCGTGAGCATATCGATGCTCGCGCCAAACTGGTTCCATAATTGTTGACTGAAATGTTTATCTGGCATAGTTGTAGCCAAATATCAGGATTCACGTAAGATCTTTTCCAATTTTTTGCCCTTAGCCAATTCATCGACCAGCTTATCCAGGTATCGTACCTGCTGGGTTAATGGGTTCTCAATTTCCTCTACCCGATAGCCGCAAATCAGTCCGGTTATCAGATGTGCATTCGGATTTATTTTGGCCTGTTGAAAGAAGGCTTCGAAACTAACTTTTTGATCGATCAGCGCCTCAATTTTACCCTCATTGAAACCGGTCAGCCATTCGATTACCTGGTGCAATTCTGCCTTGGTTCTGCCTTTTTTCTCCACTTTCGTTACATAATGTGGATAAACGGATGAAAAGCTCATCTTCGCAATTTTTTCGTCATGTGCTGCAGTGGATTTCATACTATTTGATTTGTTTCCGTATTATAAATTAGCAATCCTTCTTCCGTTTTTAACTGAGCAATCATTGTTCCTTCTTTTGACCAGATGGTGCTTTGTCCGGCAGACTCAAAATCATCACAGGGACCGATACAGTTTACCATCAAAACAGGCATTGCATACTTTCGGGCAATATGTGGGAAATAGGCCATCGCCTTATCTACACCCTGTTGCGATTTGGCAACACTCGCCAGGTAGAGATTGGCGCCAAGCTGATAGGCGTTCTCTGAATGATCCGGCTGCAGGCTCTCATAACAAATAGCAGGTGCGATTTGGTAGTTTTTAACCGGGATTACTACCTGCTTTTCGCCGGCTTCAAAAAAAGGAAACTCATCCGAATGTAATTGCTGTTTGAAATAGTATTGCCGCGATTGGAAGGGCTGAAAAATGACCATACCAATTCTTGGTTTTTCCCTACCAACTGTTGGCATGCCCACTCCGATAGTTATTGATAATTGGTTGCTTAGTTCCTGGAGCTCATCCAGGGTATTATCCTCCTCCTTCATTGTCAGTTGTTCCGCAAGCGCTGATTCATAACTGGTAATGGAAAGTTCAGGAAAAAAGATACAGTCGGCCCCTTGTTGGGCTGCCATCCGGATGTAATTTTTATGTATAGCCAGATTCGCTTCGATACTTCTTTTTACCGGCCTGATTTGTGCCAGACTAATTTTCATTTCAGATTATTGCCCTGTTAAGATACGATACTCCTCAGGTAATTCAATTCCGGAAAACTGATTGGTCAATCCATAAAACAGGATCAGGGTGAGTACTGCTCCCAAAAGCAAAATGCCCCATGCTTGTTGAACCGGATTAAGCATCAAGACAGGTTGATTCATTTTTTTACTGTGTACTGCCGCCAGGTGTCCAAAAAAAGAGAGGACGGCCAATGCATAATAGGGTATAAAAAACAGGTTGACCGGAAAACTGTTGATGCCCGCTGCTCCAAAATAAAAATTAGTATCCAATTTTAAATAGAACCTACCCACCAGTACAGCACTGACATGGATAACCAGGAAAACAGCCAGATAAAGCCCGCTGTAAATATGAAGTTTATCAAAAAAGTTGGCGTTCCTGCTGCTATTCCTTCGAATTAACCGAAGTCCGGATAGTATTTGAACAACCACCGCAACCAGGAGTACGATTTCAATAAACGGATGGCGATAAATTTTTCGAAGACTATCCATTAGCTCTAAATGCCGCTGAATGCCAAAAATGCTGGTAAAATGATTGAATAAATGAATGCCTATAAAGAGCGCCAATACGATTCCTGAGAAAAAATGAACATGTCTCGCTTTCATTCTAATTGAATTCCAGCAAAGGTCTTAACGGAAGTTATTGAGATTCTTGATGAAAGGTAAGAATTTCGTTATTTGTTTTTAATAACCACTTTAAATCGCATGATCCGTGTATAGTCAAAAAGGACATCAATATAATAAAGAGATTCATCTGTTACAGCATAACTGAACTCATAAACATCCCCGGTTTTATGGTAAGGTATATATTGTTGCTTTTTCAATGCCAGGGTATCAAGTTGAATTACTTTTTTTCGCTTCGACAATTGCTCCTCCTTCATTATATCTGGATTTCTAAATTGATTGGAGTTAATTTGCAGGAACTTGAATGGTCTTTTGTAGGCAATTTTAAACTGAATCGTATCGCCTTTTTTGGCTTCAATAATCCCTGTAGCCGGACTAATTAGCTTTATATGCTGAATTTCCCCTGGGTGGTAGTAGGGGTTGGCGGCGAATTTTTCTTTGGTGTAGTTAGGGATGAGCGCCCATTTTCCCGTTACAGGAAAATGATTCCGGGCAAAATCGGAAGGAGGGGTCATCCAATAGTACTCATCAAATTCTTTTATATAGCTGAGCAATTTGCCTTCTTCATTTTTGGTACAGGCCCCTGCCGCCCAGGTAGGGTCCAATAAATAATAGGCACTGTCAATTAAAATAACATTCCAACTGTGATCCATGGACCCTGCCGAGCCAACCTGGTAGTATTCGGTGCGTACATAACCAGGTACGATTTCAGATTGTATGCCTGCTATATCACACATCTTTTTGAAAAGCATAGAATAGCCCTGGCAAATCGCTTTATTCTTTTTCAGTACGTTGTCGATGTATTTTATCTCCCAGGCAATTCTTTTCGCTTCGCAGTCTTCATCTCCCTTGCATTTGTAAGCTTTCGGTTCTTTATTCCTTTTGGTGTACTTATTGACATATTTATAATCGTATGCGATGTTTTCTGTAATCCATCTGAAGATTGCTCTTGCTTTTTGTAGCTGATCGGGGTAACGATTGGTAAGTTCGTTGGTCATGTTGGTGAGATCATTTTTATACTTCACCTTCCTCGCAAAACTGTCAACCGCGGCGAATTTGTTTTCTTTTTCCTGGGCGATACTTATAATGGAAAGCGATACTGCAACAATTAGTATAAAAGCTCTGCGCATTGCTGAATACATTAATTCCTTTTATTCTTTTGCAAATCAGAAAGAGCATTTTCCAGATCGCTTTTGAGAAACACGATTTTTGAACGCTTGCCTACACAAGCAATTTCAACTTTCGCAGATGGATTCGATAAAAAAGTTATTGCTATCTCCCGGATAGAATCATCAACATGTATGGCTGCATGTGATGCAGCAGGTACATTGATAAAAGTTGAACGCGATAATGTTTTGGCAGTAAGTTCCCCAAATAGTGGCGGACATACCGGGTCGTATTCCCCTGATAAGACCAATACCGGAACGGTACTGGTAACCGGTTCAAATAGCTTTTGTCCTGCACTCTTAGGCTGCCAGGCGTTACAGAGATCTGATTCGAAATCTATATTGAAGGCAGTAAAATCCGGATATGCTTTTTGTAACGCAGCTTTACTGTCAGCTTCATTTTTAGGCCTTCCTTCGTAGCATAAAATGGCTTTGCTTTGATGTTCTGAAAATTTGCCAAATGCATTTGGGTTGTTGAATGCAACCACCCATTTTGAAAGAAAGTTAGTATTCCCGCTTGCCGCTTCTTTTATCGCCAGTGGTACAAAAGGTATCGATGCAGGCTTTAAAAGCGCAGTCCAGATACTCCATGCAAAATCATTTCCGGTAAAAGGGTAGGTAGCCCCGCTATCGTTTATTGCGATTTTATAAGGGGTCTTATTCAATTGCTCCACTGCTTTTACAAAGTCTTTTCTTATGGATGCAAAATGAGTGGACACTGTCTCATCTTCTGATAACTTTTTTTCCAAAACTTCAAAACTGACAGCAAAGGGACGTACAAAGTCCAGCCAGGGTGCATTAGGAGGAAAAGGAGAATCCAGTATCATGGATTGAATACGCTTCTCATGATTTCTCAAGAGATTTAACGCTACTGTTGTTCCATGTGATACTCCATATACATTCCAGCTTTCAATTTCTAAACTGGCTCGAATATTTTCTGCATCTTCTGCCGATTGAAAGGAGCTGAAGGTGGCAATATCAATGCCTTCTGATAAATGTTTAATCCGGCATTTTTTCAATAATTCATTTCTATGGGAATTTAGTTGCTCCGGTGAAAGTTTATCAGCAACCCGTTTTAGTGAATCATCCAGGTCCGGGCACAAACTGGGCTCAGAATAACCGGTTCCCCGGTAATCAAAAAATACAAGCGACCGCGTTTCCCTGATCTGCTTCCAGGTGGCTGACTTCAGGTAGTTAGGGAGGTTTCCTAATGTGGCAATACCCGGACCACCATGAAGATATAAAAGAGGTTCTTCCTTAGTCACACTTAGGGGAGATGCGACTGCAACTGCCAGTTTGAAATTGCCCGCCGATTTATTGAATGCATCCCTGGATACCGGGATCAGGTAACAACTGACGCCGGCACTATCAGCCCAGGAATCAGCAAGGCCGATTGTTGAGCAGGGGCATTTGAACTTTTCTGCCTGGGCATAAACGCTGACTGAATGTATCACCAGCCAGCATAGCGCAAGCACCTTAGATATCATACTCTAATTTACTGAATTCGGATCAGTTAATCACCGCACTGATCTTCTCCCATAGTGCATTGTCAAATCCTGATACTGCAAAATCAGGATTGTCCGGATTCGATGCTTGTCCCATCCGAATCACCACCATTTTTTTGCTGGGGATTACGTATACGCGTTGATCACCGGCACCCATACCCGCGAACATATCTGCAGGGGCATTCGGGATGAGTGTTCCCTGGTACACCGTCTGATCACTTGGCAGCATATACTTGGATTTACCATTTAACCACCACATATAACCGTAAGAGGGATTGATGGCCTGGGAGGTAGTCGTACTTGCCATAATAAAGGCTTCATTCACGACCTGTTCTGTATTCCATTTTCCTTTATTCAGAGCCAGAATACCAAACCTTGCCATACTTCTGGCGGTACTATGATAGATCGTAAAGATGGTGCCGAAATTCCATCTGCCATCCATGCCGATTTTATTTTTGAGTTTGGCATTAAAGTACGCTTCAAATTCCTGGTTGCTGGCTTCCGCCACCACATCGGTCAGTTTCTGAAAAATATTGCTGTAGGCCCAACGTGTGCCGGCATCAGCAACATAGGTCAGGTTGGACTTGATCATTAATTGTTTGGTATCATCATTGCCGGATGTCATGGTAAGCAAATGTTTTACCGTGATGAGGTTCTCCTTCTCAAGCGGCATGCTTGTCCAGCCCGTACCCAAATAATCGGATGCCTTATTATTGATGTTCACCAGTCCATCCTGGGCTGCCAGGCCGGTGGTAGTAGCTACCAGGGTTTTCCCGGCGCTGTTCCATTCCCATTCAGTGCTGGCATTGTGGCCATTGAAATATTCTTCCATCACGATCCGGCCATTTACCAGGATCATAAAGGATTTGGTATTATTAGCCGCAAGGAAATCTTTCAGGGGTTGAACTGCATTCTGCTTCCATCCCAGGGTGGACAGGCTGGTGGTTTCCCAGGTAAAATTTCCCGAAACAGGAGGGAAGTACATGGTTTCGGGAGGCGTGGTTGGCCCGTTGTTATTGTCTTTACTGCATCCGGCCAGAGATACAAGGATAAGCAGCAGGTAGGCGATTGGTTTCATAATAATTGGAACTTGGTTTTTCTTTGGACGCGCTTTTTTGCCGTAAGTTTAATCGATCGTATTAAAAAAATCGGTAACGTAAGTTGTTGGGTATTTATTGCCTGTTTTGCAGAGGCATTTTTGTAATAAATGTTCTATAGAGAATAATCTATTAATTTTATCGTTGTTCTAAACCATTTCCAAAATCAGCAGCAGAAAATTCATGTATTCATTCAGGGCTTCAGTATTAATAGGTATTATATTGGCTGTTCCTTTTTTTTTAAGATACAAAGGATTTGAACCATATCCGGCTGTTTTATTGCCAGATGGTGCAGTTACCGCAACGTCTGTGACCTACTCTCTCTTATATGCTAGAACAATGGAGGGAAATTGGCAGGAACTGCCACCCGCTCAATTTTTTCATCCAATCCCTGTCCAATACAGCAGTCATCTGATCAGGTCGATTGGTAATTCTTATAAGGCAGATTCAATGAGTTCCCGGTCAATTTTATTGAGAAAGCTGCATATGGGGGATCGTTTTCAACCCGATGCACTAGCAAAAACGAATGCCAACAACTGGGTAAAGCAACAACTTTTCAAATTGAAAATGGATACCACAGTGATCATGCTTAGAACTTACCAGCAGCAATTGGTTCCCAACAATACAGGGGTTAGACAAAAAACAATCGAACATGAGCAGGTTATCGAATTGGGTAAATAAGCCTAATGATTGGTTTTGGTCAAGGGTGGTAGCTTCGACCAGGCAAACCGTGCAGTCGGTTGCTATATTCCGATTGCTTACCGGCCTATTTTTGTTGTTTTTCTATACTCCCGGTTTTCAGTGGATTGGACAAATTCCATCAGCCTTTTACAATCCTCCACTTTTTAGTCCCGCCTTTTTTTTCCAGGGTTTCCCACCGGCTGAAACATTTCTCGTACTGGACATTTTAGTTCTAGTTTCTATTTTAGGTATACTCCTTGGAGTTCGGGCCCGCTTGTTTACGCGGTTATTTGTGGTGTTTTCTGTAATAGGGTACAGTTTTCAGTACTCCCTGGGCAAAATAGACCATAATATATTGTTACTGGTCATGCTGGCATGCATGTCGTTTTCGGGCTGGGGTACGCAATTGGCTTTAGTGCCGGACAAAAAGAAGGCATCCGATTCCCTGCAAAAAAGTGTTGCTTTGCTGGCGGTGCTGCTATGCTTCGGTTTTTTTACCGCTGGATTTGAAAAGGCATTGAATTGGCTGAATGTAGATCTAAGCAGGAGCGGTTCGGCCTTTTGGTATCAGTCAGGTTTCTATGCGATGGGACGAACACATTTGTTGGCGCCGCTAGGGGAAAAAATACCCTTATTTGTTTTTAAACTAATGGATTACTGCGCAGTGTTGTTTGAATTGATTCCATTCGTTTGCCTGTTACTTTCCAGAAGAGCGTGGATTGCCTGGTTAAGTATAGCCTGTATCTTTCATCTCGTCAATCTGCTTTTGCTCAATATTCCCTTCTTTTTACAAGCGATCATTTATCTCGCATTTTTAGATTATACTCGATTATATAGTTTTGTAAGTGTGCGTCCAAAATTAATTACTAGTGTATTTCTAATTGCTGGTGCCGGATTTTTCATTCGGATGTATGATCTGTTTATGCAGCAATCTTCCACCATTTTATTTGTCTCGGATCAGGCAATAGAGGTCAGCTTGTGGATTTATCTGTTTGGCTGGATCTTAATAGTAATTGGATTTGCCAAAATTGGATTTAGTAAACCACTTAATGCATTACCAAAATAACCACTGTTTATTTTTGATGTTGCTTACTTTTAAAATAGTTAATCCGTTGTTCATACTCCTTTTTACTTCTTTCTTTTGATTCCGCGTCCCAGTCTGCTCTTTCTTGATTAAGTGCGATTGCCAGTTCTGCACATTCAATAGCTTCCTTGTATTTTTTTAGTTTCTCCAGGATATCTATCTTCTGTCGGTAATACCAGGATTCATTCTTTAGCTGAACAGCTTTGTTAATCAGCGTCAGGGCCAGATCAAGATCCTTACCAAGATAATAATGATATTCTGAGGCATTGGCATAGTCGTCGGGGTTGGTTGATTGATTTGACAGGAGTTGCTGGCTGATAAAATTAGTTACATTCTTTTCTGTTTCCGTTTCTATGCGGAAGGAGATTTGGGTTTTTTCCCATGAGAGATAAAGCAGGGCATTGTTGGGGACAATGTCCAGATCGATGGTGAAGGATTCAAAATATTTGCTGGTGGTTGTTGGGGTTACTTTAAAACGAATTACATCCTTTTGCTGGTTGTAGCCGGAATTGCCATATAGGGAGGTGTCTGTATTTAGTATAACGGTCCATTCGGTTTTGCCTGGTATCGTAAATATCGAATAGGTTCCGGGCTGTATAGAGGTATTAGCAATGGTTACAGGCTGATTGAAACTGATTTTGGTACAATTGCCTGCTCCTGTACGCCATAGTTTTCCATAATCAACTCTACCATTGCAATTCATGCTATATATGCAGGGTTCCATCTTTTTGGGTATTCCTATAACGGCGAAGCACTCAAGTTGTGGCTGTTACAGGGGATCGTTATTAATTTAATTTTTGAAACACTTTGGGAAGTGATTTATATGATAGAACAGCATAAGGAAAGTCTTATGGAAAAAGAGTTGTTGGAGTTAATGCATACCGAACAAGAATTTGAGAACCTCAAATCGCAGGTAAATCCTCATTTTCTTTTTAATTGCTTCAATACCTTGTCGAGTTTAATTTCTGAAGACAAACAAATGGCTGATAAATTCCTGAATGAGTTAAGTAAAGTGTATAGATATGTTTTAAACACTAATCAAAGTGATTTAATCAGCTTTAGACAAGAAATACGTTTTATAGGTAGCTATATGGCATTACTACATACAAGATATGGGAAAGGACTTCATGTAAACATTATGATAGATGAAGTTTATTATGACTATTTCATTCCTGCAATGAGCCTCCAGCTATTGGTGGAGAATGCGGTAAAACACAATATAGTTAGTAAAAAAGAGCCTTTGTGCCTTGAAATATATACTACTTCCGAAGATACCCTGATGATTTGTAACAACCTGCAACTGAAACAAAGAAAGGAAATTTCCACAGGTATCGGATTGAAAAATATCAGGAGCAAATATCTTTTGCTAAAAGAACCAGGTTTTAAATGGGATATTATTGACGACAAGTTTGTTGTTGACCTTCCATTATTAATAAAAAATTAGACAATAGTTTAAATTAGATCGTATGAAAGTTTTGATTGTAGAAGATGAGGAACTTGCTGTAAAGAAATTACTTAAAACGCTTTCATCAGTAGATAGCACCATAGAAGTAGCTGGCATTACCGACAGTATCAATGATACGGTAGAATGGCTGCAAAACAATACAATGCCTGATCTTATACTGATGGATATTGAGCTGGCCGATGGTCAGAGTTTTGCAATATTTGATTTGATAAAAGTAACCAGCCCGGTTATTTTTACGACCAGCTATGATGAGTATGCTTTAAAAGCGTTTAAGGTAAACAGTATTGATTACTTGCTAAAACCCGTACAGCCCGAAGATCTGGAAGCGGCTTTGACAAAATTAAAAAATCTCAGAGGAGATGGCACCTCAACTGCACTCCAATCGCTTGTTAAAGAATTGCATCAGCAATTGGCTCCTAAAGACTACAGGAAAAGGTTTCTTGTGAAAAACGGGCAAAAGCTTGTAATTGTAGAATCGCAGGAAGTTGCCTATTTTTATAGTGACGGCCGCCTCAACTTCTTTAGGACAAAGGACAATAAAAACTTTATTATTGATTATACGATGGATGACATGGAGGAGATGCTCAATCCGGATGATTACTTCCGTATTAGCCGGTCCTTTTTTATTTCTATTTCCTGCGTAAAAAAGATAGAGGATTATTTTGGTAACCGGCTTATCTTACAATTGTTCCCGGCTACAGATAAAGAAGTCCTGGTAAGCAGGGAAAAGGTGACTGCTTTTAAAAAATGGTTGGGCAAATAGAATATACATATGAATTTTAGACAGACCTTCATCGACATGTTCGGGCAAGAACAACATTAAGTTCAAAAACTTCTTTATCAGCAGCATCTATTTTAACGGATATTGACTGAAATCCCTCTTTTTTAAAACACAATGAATGAGAAATGATTTTTTTATCAACGATAATTTGAAAAAAGCCATTTGCATTCGAGCTGCCAGTTAAATTATTGTCAGGTGTATAAATCAAGGCATTTGCTAAAGGCAGGTTGTTCTCTTTTTGCTCAATAGAACCTCTTATTAATATTTTGTTTTTATAAGCATCAGTCGTTGGAAGTCTGTATGTAAGGGTTGTATCAACCATTTTTATATATTCTTCCATTGATGGTAATCCTACCGATTTTCTTCTTTTATTTACATTAGGCTCATTGGAAATAGGGTAAACATGAATATTGCTTTTGCTGTCATAATAAAACTGTGAGCCGTAGATTTGAAATTTCCCCTGATACATATTTGTTCTGTCAACAAGCAAAGCATATTCTGTGGCTTTGGCTTTTTTTGTTTTTACTGCTTCTTTCAGAATTGGTAAATATTTAAGCTGCGATTGTAAAGGTGCATGCTGTATTACTAATGATAATGCATGGTTCGCTTCTTCCGATATCTGTTCTTTACCTAACCAGCCATACTTGTCTATGATGTTGCTGACGATTGCCAAATTGATTGAATCCTGACTGTTCATCTTTTTTATCAGGTCAAGAAACTCTTCTGAATTAGTGCCATATTTCTGTATAGTGGAATTCCATTCGTCAACTCTGTACTTCTGGTCATCAGCATAAACTTTCTCTAATAGTTTCGTTAAACTGTCGCATTCATAGTTCGTCTGGCTGAAAGTGCAAGCAGGAATGAAACAAGATAGTATAAGCATAATCATGAGGTGTCGCATAATTCGATTGTTCGTTATTTTTTATCGGTTATTAGTTGCCATCTTTTTTGCCTGTGCTTGTAAAATGATTTCGCCCACCATGAAATAATCCCAGTCAATGCACCACTATAAATAATTACTTCATCAGTGTAATCGATAGTGTGGTTACTCGCTCGGTGCATTGAAATGTTGTGTTTCCAAACTTTTACAATATTATCGTGTTCAGATGTTTGCATGGTTTTACTCTCATCGTCTATTTTATCAAAATATATGATGTGAAGCCCGCCAAATGGGAGCAAACCGAAAATGAGCATTCTCATTTTTACAGTTTCTTTTTCTTTCCAGAGTTCGGGA
Source organism: Flavipsychrobacter sp. (assembly GCA_016787265.1). Taxonomy (GTDB): domain Bacteria; phylum Bacteroidota; class Bacteroidia; order Chitinophagales; family Chitinophagaceae; genus Flavihumibacter. The sequence goes on from JAEUVF010000008.1 coordinate 502,397, forward strand.
AATCTCCCTTCTGTTGCTTGACGCTTGAACTTCACTTTTCCTTTTGAGATAAATTCAAGCAATGAATACGTCTTTACTTTTTCCCAGGCGGTATCAATGTCAATATGAATCTCAGAAGCAACTGTTAGTTTATGTGCTATAACTTCACTACCCTCAAACATTATTTTTACTTTATCTATAGTTGCCGTCATTTTTGTTGATATTCTTTTTTGATAGCATCCATTACAACTTATGAAACCGCTCATTTTACCATACCAGGTTTATCAGTTCGTTGTTTCTTTTGTTCAAGGCGCTTAAACCCATAGTAAATTAGTCCAACGCAGAATAAAAGCCCGACAAATGCAGGAAGTATGATTGATTTTCCAGCTTCACCAGCATTATAGATACTCCAGATTATTTTTCCTGTCGCCATTAAAACTACTACTCCAAGTCCCATTAATAAGCTACGCTTCCAAAATGCAAGTCCTAAGGCTATAAAGGAAGCAGGGATAGTCATTACCAACAATACTTTTTTAGAATCCCAAATTCCGTAAAGCCAATCTTTCTCAAATTGTAAAAATGTCATCACTCTCTCGCTTACAACTTCTGGCTTGCTAAACCAAAACATACTACTAAAAAGACAGAATACTGTTATAGAAACTCCTGCCCAACTATGTTTGTATGAAAAATAGCAAAATGGTATTAAAAATACAGGTCTTAAATACCAACTCCATTGATTGTGATGTCTGTAAAAAACCCAGTCAAAAAAAGTCTGATTTGTCATTGCAACAACCAAAAAATGTTATTGTCAATATCATAAAAATGAGAGCAACTATTTTGTCCTTATTCAGAAAAGTCATTTTCCATTATTTTAATATATTCATTTTTCTGTGCTGCCCACAATCTAACTGCTGACCTCAGTTTTAAACTATTTTCATTATTTCATTAAAACTGGATGCGGTAATTGAAGTTGGGGTAAAATCCTAACTGGTTTTGTGTACGTATCTTGCCGGAACGGTTATCATACCATTGGCTGTACATATTTTTTGTATTGGTTACGTTCTGAAAATCCACGAAGAACTCCTGCATGAATTTTTTGTTGTTCATACGGTATGTCAGTTTAATATCCATTCTCAAGTAAGGTTTGGACTGTAATTCAAAAGACCTGTCTTCTATATAAACAGCATCGTTGGCAATCAGCGAAGCGGCTTCATCTATGGGCGTATATCTTTTACCTCCGGCAACAGTTCCTTTAAAATCTATTGCTACGGTGTGCATTTCACCGATAGCCCATTCCTTACCTGACAATGCATTCACTACATAATTGCCATTGAATACCGTGTTATGTTCCACTCCGTTGCTTCCTTCATACTTCGAGTTGAACAAAGAGCCTGTACCAAGAAAATAATAGCCGTTTGCAAAAGGTTTTTCTACTGTCAGTTCCAATCCGTAATTATATCCTTTCCCTTTATTCACAAGACTGTCTTCCAAACTTGCTCCGTAACCTGCTCCGACATTCAATACCGACCAATCTGTTAAACGTTGCTCAACAGGTACATCATAGAGATACTGACCGTATGCTTCCAACTTGTATTTCCAGTTGTTTTTAAGTGCCTGTTCCCAACCTGCTACTAAATGCTGGCTTTTTGTAAAGCCAAGCTCACGGTTGGTTTGTACGTTAGTGCCGGCAATCCGTGTTTCGTGGAAGTAGGTCATTAAAGCCTGCATCTGGCTGTGTCCGCCATAGGCAAACGTCAATGCGCTATTATCGCCTGTTGTATAACGAATACCTGCACGACCGTCAACAGAAGTATTATTATTGAGTGCAAGATGCTGGCTATATACCCCTGTGTTAAGCGTAAGCCTTGAATTGAAACGGTGCTGCCATTGTGCATATCCTCTGAATAGATGAGTATGGTTATTTTCTTGCAGCACAGGAATAAAGCCATGCTGTCCGTCCTGAATACTGTCCTTATAGCTGAAATGTAACCGGTCGGCAGTAATGCCCGCTGTAAGCCTGTCTTTTGCAGAGAATTTTTTGTTTAGCACAAAACTTGCCACATAACGCCATTCACTACCGTTTTCCCTGTATTTTTTATGAGGAATTTGATTGACGTCAAGAGAGTCCTGACGTGTGATTACATTACTTCCGGTTGCTGCTAATGTAAATACAGACGATGTGCTGTTGTTATAGAAATAAGTATGCTTTATTCCGGCAACACCCATTTTTGTCTTGTTGTACAGATTGTGATATGGGTCGTTGTAAAAATTGATAGTGTCTTTTAAGTTTCCTTTGAAATCAATATTGCTGTTACCTCCCATACCGAATAACGTAAACTGTCCTGCTTTTTTAGTTGGTAAATCAATTTTAAGGCTGATATCCTGATAGGCTGGAACAGCCGCTCCTGTACCCACATCTACACCTAATGATTTTATCAATCCCGGAATACTGTACCTGTAATTTACAAGATAAGAAGCCTTGCTTTTTTTGCTAAAGGGACCTTCCGCACCCAACTCCAATCCATTAAAGCCCACTTGTGCTGTAAACTCACGCTTGTTTGCATTTCCTTTACGCAGATATACATCAAACACACCTGATGTAGCATTACCGAATTGAGCAGGGAATGCACCCGTATAAAATGCCGACTGCCCTATAACATTATTGTTGAGCATTCCTACCGGTCCTCCGGTAAGTCCAAGACTTCCGAAGTGGTTTGGGTTAGGAATATCAACGCCCTCCAACCGCCATAATAAGCCAAGAGGAGAGTTACCACGAATGATAATGTCGTTTCGCCCGTCATTAACACTATTGACACCTGCGAAATTAGATGCCATTCTTGCAACATCATTCCTGCTGCCTGCAAATCGCCTGGTATCTTCGGCATTAAATTCTGATGCGCTGACTGTTGCCATTTGAGAGGACGTTATCTTGCGTTTATGAACGATAACTACTTCGTCCATTTGGGAAGTGAGGCTCTCCAGCATCTCAATTTCCAGAACGGTTTCTTTTCCTGCTACTACGACAACATTCTGTATCTGACGAGGCTCATATCCAACGTGTGAAACGGAAAGTATAATACGGCCTAATGGCACTTCCTTGATAATAAAGGTGCCAATACTATCCGTCGTAGTACTCAAATTTGTACCTGATATAGATACCGTCGCATAGTCAATCCCATTTTTAGACTGCTGGTCTATAATAACCCCTCGTAGTGTCTGAACCTGTTGTTGTGCCATAGAGGATATGGAAAACAAAGAAAGTATTGGTATCAGAAAAATTTTCTTTTGTATTAAAATGCTTTGCATGATATTCCTGTTTTATCAGAAAATGAAAGAATGGTTTTGAAATAATAGTGCTGCAATGCCCACTGTTTGATATTGGATTAATTGATGTACAAGGTAGCACGAGCATAAAATACAGATTGAATACCTTATGCTCATGAGTGCTTATTACGATTTCTTCAGGAATTGTAAAGCATTACCTGTTCCGTTCAGTTTGAGGTAAAGAGCTTGTGTGCCATTTGCCTCTGTTCGTAGTTCATAAGTGTACATTGTTGTTTTTGTTATTTCACTTTCGGACAGATCTCTGTTTTCAGTGGTAGTCCCGTTTTTGGTTTGTTTATAATGTGCCGATTTAGCGTAGGTAGTTATAGTTTTTAGGGCTTCATTCACTACTATTGTGCCTTTTGTTACCGATTGATGATAGGTAGTAACACCCCCACTTACTGTTTTTGAAGTGAAATAGTGGTCATAGGTACCATTGGTGTTTAAAGTGAACGCAATAGCCATTTCAAAAGCATTCCCAATATAATCGGCTGGGTTTTGTCCCCAATATTCAGTCATTGAAAAATTACCATACATCCAGTTTCCCTTTAGCGAACCGGGTACGTTAGTACGTGGGCCATTCCCGTACACATCTTTTTCGATTATTTCGTCTTTTTCGCATGAACCCATCAATGCAGATATAAAGAGCAGGGTCAGTAACATAAATTTTCGCATTTTTTTTATTTTAAGAATTTAAAATTATTTATATGTGGTTGATTGGTTAGTGGAGTTTGAAATAGATTGTTGATTTTGTTTAATGAATCGTAATAAACCAGACAAGATCTGAACGGATAATTGAAAAAATGAGATGCCAACATCGTTCGTCAAGGATTTCTATTGTACTCCAATTCCGCCAGTTTGCTGTGTTCGCTTGCTTTCCTCTTCCATTGCAGTTTTACGCTGACGAGCAGATTTTACTTGTGCATTACCAAAACGATACGTAAAATTTATTCGGAACACATGGCTTTCCCATTTACCAGTTGTACGCATTATCTGTCCGGCAAAATCACTCGTGCCACCCCAACGCATGTTTTTTAAAACATCACCCATACTTGCTTTAATAGTGGCTTTATTATCAAACACAGTTTTTTGTAAGCCTATGTCTATTCCGCCCATTGCTTTGCTCTTCACGGTTCCCTGTAATATCGATGGAGAGTTATACCAGCCGCTTAGTTCTGCTGTCCAGGTTTTTGCAAACTTTAAACTGTTTTGCATAAACAAACCCAGGTTAAATACATCGGCATCAATTTTTCTTCCAATGCCATAATCTGCTTTAAACTTCGTGTAACTGGAATTGATATTTATAAACGAAGTGAAATGTTTTTAACGAATGGATAGCTTACATTAAAGCTAACAATATCCTGTGTTGCCAGGTTTTGTTTACTCATGACGCTTTTTGTTACTTCTGCCGTATCAATCAGAAAAGAAAAAATATCTTTAACATGGCTATAGTTTAACTTTGTATTGAGCTTGTACTTATAGCTGTGCGTAACGCCAATGCTGTTGGTGTATTGAGGTTTTAAATTGATGTTGCCCTTCATATAAGAGTAATCATCCAGTTTAAATTCAAAAGGATTCAGGTCTTGGTATGCTGGCCTATCAATCCTTCTGCTGGCACTAATGCCCCACTGACTCATTGGATTTTTATTGAATGTAAATGCCAGGCTTGGAAAAAAATCAACATAATTTCTGTCGAAACTTCCTTTGTAGTCAACAAAATCATCTGCTTGGTCATTCCAGCTATAACCGTAGGAATCTCCCTGAATATTTGTTTGCTCTACCCGTAAGCCTGCCTGCACCATAAAACTTTTGTATTGCTTATTATAATTTATATATGCAGCATTTACGTTTTCTTTATAATCAAAACTGTTGCTTCTGGCAGAATCATAGACATTCACATTTTCGAGAACATTGTAACGCTTAAAGTCATTATATGTATTTACAAATGCAAACTTGACACCGAAACTCAGTTTACCCTTTTTGTAATCCGTTTCATAATCTCCCTATAACACTCCCCAAAAAGCAGACCACGGGCTTAGTTAAAAAATATTAATTACTTTAACAAGCCAAGATGAAAAAACAAACGCGTCGTCAATTTACAACCGCCTTCAAAGCAAAAGTTGCATTGGAGGCCATTAAAGGCCAGTATACCTTAGCAGAGCTGGCTAAGAAGTTCGAAGTTAACCAGGTAGTCATTTCCAGGTGGAAAGCAGAATTTCAGGCCAATATGGCTGTTGTTTTTGAAAAGGAAAGGCGTCCATCTGAACCCGATGTTGATACCCAGGAGTTATTTGCCCAGATCGGTCAACTCCGAGTTGAGAATGAATTTTTAAAAAAAAGTTTCAAGAAACTTGGGGGATAGCAGAACGAGCGAGTCTGGTTACCCCCAAGACAAAAAAGATCTCCATCCGGCGGCAATGTGAACTACTCAGTGTCAACCGAAGCCGTGTTTATTACAAACCGGTTCCTGAAAAACCTGAGAACATAAAAATGATGGAAATAATGGATAAGCACCTGACTGCACATCCAACTGAAGGTGTCCTTTCCATTGTCTTGTTTTTCATTGCCAGAGGATATCCTGTAGGCCCCAAACGGATCCGCAGACTATTGAAATTAATGGGACGCCAAACGATCTATCGCCGCAAGAACCTGACCAAACAAGGGCTTAAAATGTTTATTAAACCATACTTGCTAAAAGGATTATCCATCACTCATGCTAATCAGGTGTGGTGTACGGATATCACCTACATACCTATGCGAAATGGATTTATGTACATGACTGCCATCATTGATGTTTACAGTCGGAAAATCGTTGGCTGGGGTATTAGCAATTCTCTGGCAGCCAGTTGGTGCAAAGAAGTACTTGAAGATGCTATAGCTACCCATGGCAAACCAATAATCATCAACTCTGATCAGGGAACCCAATATACCAGTGCCTTATGGACCCAATACCTTGATTCGCTCGGTATCCAAATCTCAATGGACGGGAAAGGAAGAGCACTTGATAATGTTTGGATAGAACGTTTTTGGAAATCACTGAAATACGACTATGTTTACTTAAATCCCGCTGATGATGGTTTTGAACTGTATGAGGGAGTTCAAGACCACATCAGCTATTATCACGACAAAACCCACCATACCACGCGTGAAAAACCCAACAGCCGATATGATAAATCCATGCGAAATGCAGCTTGATTTATAACTTAAATACAAGCCCTAATGGTCTCAATATTGGGGAGTGTTATAATAAGCTGTGAAATAATCTTTGAGAAGAGCCAACTTCTATGATAGCCAAGAAAAAATGAAATTTTTTTCTTGGCTATCATACTTTATAAACCGCGTTTTCGGCTCTCATTTTTGGCATTTTTCTGCTCCTACTTCAATTCATCCAGCCTTTTTTACAATTCACTTGATTGCTGCTATGTAGGGCAAGCTGTAAAAATGACCTTTGACAAAAAATATACAAGTAATATAAAGATGAGGACACTTTTTAAATTTTCGGGACTATTATTTCTAACCTTCTTGATGTTATTCAGCTCTTGTGAAAAAGATTCACAAGTAGATGATATTATTGAAATGCATGGACAAGTTACTCCTGTCGGGGATGTGCAGGAAACTGGCACTACTACTATAATCGGCGTTTCAGGCGGAACAATACAATCTGCTGATGGACACCTGCATCTTACCATTCCGGCAGGTGCTGTTACAGAAAATACTTCTTTTAGTGTACAGCATATTTCAAATACTAATATTGCTGGTGTGGGTGAGGCTTACCGTTTGTTGCCGCATGGTACACATTTTTCAGCACCGATAACAGTATCTTTTGCTTATGACACTGCCGACTTTGAAGGAACTCCAATTAGCGCAGTTGGAATTGCTTTCCAAGATGATAAGGGGATATGGCAGGGATCTGGTGCTATCCATGACCCCATAGCCAATACACTATCTGTTTCAACTACACACTTTAGCGACTGGAGCCTGTTTAAATCTTTTGCTATCAATCCGGTTTCTGCTTCTGTTGAGCCAGGTAAAAGCCTGACCTTGAATGTAGTCAATTGTATGTCAGATGAGGATCTTATTCCGCCGGTTCCCGGCGTAGAAAAACCCATAGGGCCTCAGCATAGTGCAACCACTAAATACATTAAAGAATGGAAACTTGGTGACGAAGGAGTATTAAAAGCCAATGGCGCAGAAGCAGATTATACAGCCCCGGCTACCATGCCTTCTAAAAACCCCGTGGCAGTTTCTGTATCGTTGAAAGGACCGGGCAATGGCCAGTACCTGCTTGTTTCCAATATATACATTGGCGGGGAAGGCATCACGTTTCGTATTGATAACGGCCCCTGGAGGCGTGGAACTATTCCGCAGGGAGGAGTAGTTGAAGCTGCTGGTTTTCAAAACCTTGATGCTGTGATTGAGCCGCTTTCAGCAGGCGATGCCTATGGTGCATTAAGTCTGAAATGGAGTGGTTATCCATCAGGGGGTATATAAGCTGGGGAACAACTATGCCTTGGTTTAACTATTCAACCACTGGGGGAAATACAAGCTACCATCAATACAACGTAGCAGGTGGCAGTGTTACTCCAAGTCCCGGAGGAATCACTTTCACTCATTATAGCGAAACTCAGGGCGGTGACATTATCGGCAGTTTTATTTTGGAAAAGGCAGGCAAGCAAGTAAACTCCGGCACATCAATGACATGGACACAGGTCAAAATTGAAGGATTTTTCAAAACAAAGCGTAAGTGATTATTAATAAAGAGAGTTATATATGCCTTGAAATAAAAAAACGTAAATCAATTTTTAACTATAATAAACAAAAATGAAGACAAGGATGTATTCAGCGTTTGTTGCGCTAACCATGTTAACTGCGTGTTCGCAAAGAGAAACAAAAACAGTAACCGAAACTTCCCAACCAGAGGCTGAAGTTGTTACTGTAACCCCAACTGATTTTAAAGTAAACGAAGAAAGTTCTACCATAGAATGGAAAGGTAATGCACCAGATCACTTTCACACTGGAGCTTTTAAAGTAAAAGGCAGTTTGAAAACAGATGGGAAGGGCAAAATTACCAGTGGAGATTTTACCAACCCCGTTGCAAGCATTACCAATTTTGATCTTACTGATCCTGATGTGCGGGAACAGTTACTGAACCATTTAAAAAGTGCCGACTTCTTTAATATGGCCGTACACCCGAATACTACTTTTCACATTACAAAAGTAGAGCCATATAGTAGTGGGTCATCTTCATCCGTCAATACAATGATTACAGGTGATTTTACAATGATAGGTCAAACGCACAGTGTTGAGATACCGGCGGAAGTTAAATTTGAATATGGCAAAATGTCTGCGGAAGGAAATTTTAAACTGAACCGACTAACGTGGGGCATGAACAACTATAATGATCCCAATTCGGATCTCTATATTTTACCGGAGGTGGACCTCACGCTTAAACTATACCTTGATGCTTCTGGTTCATAAGCGACTTATGATTGCAAACTGTATCTGAACGCCTTAGCCTGGCGGGACTACACCTGTCAGGCTTTTGTTTTTCAAATTATTCAATACCTAAGCTTAAATGGGCTTAAAAGATCACATGACATGAAAAAAATAGTAATCATAGGCGGCGGGTTTGGAGGAATGAACCTCGCTAAAAACCTTGCCGGCACAAAGGGAACTGATGTAATATTGGTTGACAAGAACAACTACAATTATTTTCCACCTCTTATTTATCAGGTGGCTTCCTCTTTTATAGAACCTTCCAGTATCAGTTATCCTTTCCGAAAAATGTTTCAGGGAAAAGATAATGTCCGATTTTATCAGGGTTCTTTTATTAGTATTGATACAAAAACAAATGAGGTTCACACAAGTGAAGGAAAACTTAGTTATGATTACCTTGTTTTTGCACAGGGAACACAACCTAACTATTTCGGACTGTCGGCCATTAGCGAAAAGGCATTGCCTTTGAAAAATATAAACGATGCGCTGAAAATAAGGAACACGATCCTAAACAATATGGAGCAGGCTTGCAAAGCAAGTGATGCTACAGAAAGAAAAAAGCTGATGACCTTTGTAATAGCCGGTGGCGGGCCAACGGGCGTTGAGTTATCAGGTATGCTTTCAGAGATGAACCGTAACATCCGTAAAAAGGATTACCCGGAGTTGGCAAACGACCCAATGCACATTTATCTGGTAGATGCGGCGCAAACCCTGCTCGGTACTATGAGCAAAAAATCACAGCAGGAAACATTGGCATCTTTAACTAAATTGGGTGTAAAAATAAAGTTATGTGTAGCTGTAAAAGATTTTAAAGATGATACCGTCTATTTGTCAAACGGAGAGCAGATTGTTGCCAAAACATTGATTTGGGTATCTGGTGTAATTGCCAATGAAGTGAAGGGATTGCCTCAAAGTGCTGTTTTAAAAAACAGGCGCATAACAGTAAACGAATTTAATCGTGTTACCGGAACCGACAATGTTTTTGCTATTGGTGATATATGCTTCCAGAATACAGATAAAGCATTTCCAAACGGTCATCCGCAAGTTGCTCAGGTAGCCATACAACAGGGAACATTATTGGCAAAGAATTTCAAAAATATCGTCAATGGCAAATCCCCTAAACCCTTTCGTTATAACGACAAGGGGAGCATGGCAATCATTAGCAAATACAAAGCTGTAGCAGAATTGCCAATCGGTTTTTTCAAAGGGTTTATTGCATGGTGGTTGTGGTTGGTCGTGCATATATTACCTATTGCCGGTTTTAAGAATAAGATAAAGTTGGTATTTAGCTGGTTGTGGAATTTTATTTCTAACGATCCAACGCTTAGGTTAATCATCAATCCGCAAAAACATCAAGTACTAAAGAATATGCCCGAAGTAAAGTCGATTGACCTTGAAAATTAAGCAGAAAAATAGTTGCTGTTTTAAGAATACTGTGTTTATTATATTACTGGAGCTATTTGAAACTATATTATAAAGCTACAAAAGTAAATTATGAGAATTTCAATAGGAATTGTAAGTAGCCTCTAAATACTCATACTAAAGGAAGCTGATTGGAAATATTGACGATTACTTTCAAAGTGATTATTGCGGCAATGTTTAATTAAAATTGATGAACGTGGAAAAATACTTTAATAATACGATAGTGTAAAATCCGGTCAAACTGACCCCCAGTTTTCGCTGGAAGCTGACCCCCTTTGTTCAGCGCAAACTGACCCCCTGATTATGATGGCTTAAGGTTGGTTATGATTAGCCTAGTTTTCGGTGATTACTAACCGAAAAATGAATGGCTATTAACCAATCAGTATGAGTAAAATCAAGCAAATTATCCGATGTTATTGTCAGGGCATTGGAAGCAAAAAGACCCATCAGATCACTGGAGTATCCCGGAATGTAATCAAGTTGTACGTTCGTAAGTTTCAGGCGCTCCGCCTGA